>CAVRWA010000016.1:0-70874 GCA_963724805.1 uncultured Actinomycetes bacterium | reverse complement strand
CCGTCCATAGGAGTGACAAGCTCGCGATGAGAAACAGCGGCGCCGCGACGAGGCCCCACAGCGACAGCCACCGAGGGACGAGCCTTGACTGGAACAGCAGGTAGTACAACATCACGGCGCCGATCGCGAAAACCGACTGTGCCAGCGTCAAGGCGAGATCGGACGTCGACTGCAAGACGATGCCACTGGTCTGGAAGTGCGAAGCGTCGGGCGCTCCCGCGGCTGCGAACTCTCGACTCAGCGGGAGGAACGCCCAGGTGGCGAGCACGACCACGAGGTACATGCCGCACTCGGTGATCCTGGTGCCCACGTACCACAGAGCCAGCCCTCTCTTGACGCTCGTATCGGCTACCCGATTCAAGATCGGGTAGAACATGAAGTCCACACCGGCGGCGGCGACTGCCCCCACCAGGTTCAGCAACGCCCACATGATCAACTGGCTCTTGTGCGTCGCGGCGTTGGCGAGGATCCCCTCACCGTCGTCCAGAGCACTCCAGGGCAATATGCTCGATACCGGGAACACGGTCGCCATGATCCACAGCACGCCGACCCAGATCGCAGATTTTCGTGCCGCCGTCTTGTCAGCGAACATCGGCGAAGGCGATATAAATCCGTCGTCGGTGGCAAACGGCCCGGCCGGAGTCTCATAGACCCGACCCGAGCGACGACCCGCATGAGTGATGGCTCCAGCGTACGCCCCGGGAGTGCGTGCCGTCTTCATCTGCAACCTCCTCTGTCGACATCTCGCCCAACACACGCGCGAGTTCACGCACTGTGAGAGAGCTCGATCCAATGCTCCTACCCTTCCTTAGCTCGCGCATCGGGGCGCATTCGCAAACGCGCTGCCTGGAACTACGCAAGGCCCCCCCGCCCAGCGCTCGGCGCACGCAACGTCACCGGAGCTCAGGCGTCATTCACGCACTCTGGCCCAGGCGAGTGGAGCTGGAATCGGTAAAGCGGCTGTGAGCGGCGCGTACTTTGTGTGCGCGCCGCCCACACCGATCAGCGTAGTGACCTGAACGCCTCTCGCATCTCCGACGAGAAGAGCTCCGGCTCTTCCCAGGCGGCGAAGTGGCCGCCCTTGTCGACCTCGTTGAAGTAGGTGACGTTGGGGTAGGAGTTCTCGACCCAGCTGCGCGGGGTCCGCCAGATCTCGCCGGGGAAGGTGGTGAAGCCGACCGGGAGCGAGACCTCCGGAGGAGCCTGGCCCGACGCGCGTGCTTGAGCCAGGGCTTGTCCGTCCTCCCAGTACGACCGGGCCGCCGAGGCGCCCGTGCCCGTCAGCCAGTACAGCGTGATGTTGTCGATGATGCGGTCCCGGGTGAGATTGCCCGCGGGCTCGCCGTCGACGAAGGCGCGGGAGATCTTGTAGTAGCTGTCCGTGTCGTGGTCGAGCAGCCAGGCGGCCAGGGCGACGGGTGAATCCAGCAGGGCGTAGCCGATCGTCTGCGGCCGCGTGGCCATCTCCAGGAAGTAGCCGAAGCCGCTCTCCCTGAATGTGGCGAGCTGGGCCGCCGCCGCGCGTTCCTGCTCGGACTCCGCCGGCTGGGGGCCGGCCAGCACCGTCACGAGCAAGTTCATGTGGATGCCGAGCAGCCCCTCGGGCGCCTGCCGTCCCATCGTGTCGGTGACGGCGGCGCCCACGTCGCCGCCCTGGGCGACATAACGGGTGTAGCCGAGGCGGTGCATCAGCTCCGCCCAGGCCTGCGCGACGCGGCCGACGTTCCAGCCGAGCTCGGCCGGCTCGCCGGAGAAGCCGTAGCCGGGCAGGGACGGCAGCACGAGGTCGAACGCGTCCTCCGCTTGTCCACCGTGCGCGGTCGGGTCGGTCAGCGGGCCGACGGCCTCGAGCAGTTCGATCACCGAGCCGGGCCAGCCGTGCGTCATGATCAGCGGCAGCGCGTTCTCGTGCTGCGAGCGCACGTGGATGAAGTGGATGTCCACCCCGTCGATCTCGGTCGTGAACTGCGGAAGCGCGTTCAGCCTCGCCTCGACATCGCCCGAAGTCGTAGTCGGTCGTCCAGTAGCGCGCGAGCTCCTGCAGCGTCGCCAGCTGGACGCCCTGCGACCGATCTTGAACGAGCTCCTTGCTCGGCCAGCGCGTCGCCGCGATGCGCCGGCGCAAGTTCGTCGATCTGCTCCTCGGGAATGTCGACGTGGAAGGGACGGATCTCGGTCTGGACGGTGGTGCTCATGAGTACCTCCTTGCGAACGCGGTGAATGGAACGCCGACGCGGAAGAGGCGGCCCTCGGTTGCCAGTTGGACGGTGCTTGCCATGGCGACCTCCGTTCGACGACGGTGCTGATATGAGCTAAATAAGCCGACGCCACGTGAACACAACTGGCCTCCGCGCGCGATGCCGAGTCTTCGATCTGACCAAGCATTGTTAGGACCGCTCACGTGACCTTCGCCGAGCCGTTTCGAGCCGGACACCGCCGTCGGGGATTATTCGCGGACACTCGCCCATGAGAGAGTCCTCTCACGCAGTAGTGGCTCCTGAGCTACCAAGAAATACGACGACAGGATGACGCTGACGAGGATCAGAAGAACCGGGCCGACGATCGAGGCCCGGGAAGGCCGCCAGAAGAATGTGCCGAGTCGCCGGGACGGCCCTGTTTCGGGCGGTAGGGGGCTGTGGTGAGGATCCGCGATCTCAACTGGATGCAGCTCGAGACGTACCTGAGGAAAGACGACAGGATCGTCCTCCCAGTGGGCTCGACCGAGCAGCACGCCTACCTCTCCCTCGAGACCGACAATATCCTCGCCGAGCGTGCGTCTGTCGAAGCGGCTGAGCCGCTCGGCGTGCCGGTGCTGCCGGTGGCTCCGTACGGCGTGACCGGCTTCACTGCGTATCCCGGAAGCCCGACGCTCCGCGCGTCCACGCTTCTCGCAGTTCTTTCAGACGTCGTCGATTCGCTGCTGGGCCAGGGGTTCGCGCGCGTGCTCGTCGTGAACGGTCACGGCGGAAACACCGAACCCGGCAGGGACTGGGCGCGGGGTCGGTTCGCGGATCGGTCGTGTGGCATGAGCTTTGGGAGGGCCGGCCGGACGAGATCGCCGCCGCGATCGATCCCGACTACGACCACGCCTCGTGGTCGGAGAACTTCCCCTGGACTCGGCTTCCGGGTGTGGTCATCCCCGAGCAGCGCAAGCCTCCGGTCGAATGGCCCGAAAACGGGAATCCGGAGACGTGGAGGGAAGCTCCGGCGACGGCTCCTTCGGCGGCCTCTATCAGCGATCCTCAGAGGACGAAGGCCGACTCTGGGAGGCCGCGGTGCAGGCGATCCGAGAGCGGCTTGAACGGTGGGACGAATAGAGGCGCTGCCGGTCACCGCAGCAACGTGTTCGCGACGTTGAACGAGTACTTCGGGTTCAACATCAGCTACCAGGTCCGGCACCAATACCTGACTCAGGAAGAGTCAGCAACCGCGACTTCGCCGCGACCGGCCTGGGGTGCCTGCAGAGCGATCCTGGCCGAGAAGTGCTTACAGGACGTCTGCGAAGGTGGCGAGAGCCACCTCCGCAGTGTCTAGGGCTTCGCTTCGGATGACATTCCTGCACTCAATGTCAGGCTCGGGTTGTGGTGGCGTCTGATCGACGACGCAGACTCGGGTCGGCGGCGGCTGACTCTATTCCCGCATGTCGCCCCGTAGGTTGACTTGCCAGCGTTGTGTCGCCGCCGCCTTCCCGTGACCGTCGAGCGTGACCTGATAGGAGCGTGGCTGCTGCCTCGATTGAGGTCTGTCCGCTCGCCGGTCGCCCCCGATGTTGGAGGAGGCGATCTGAATGATCGTGATCGGAGTGGACGTGCACAAGCAGTCGCTGACGGCGGTCGCCGTCGATGAGGCCGGGCGTGCGCTGGCGGAGCTGACGGCCGGTTCGGCGTCGGAGTTGCTCGTCTGGTCAGCGTCGCTCGCGTCTGAGCGGCTGTGGGCGCTCGAGGACTGCCGACAGCTGACCCGTGCGCTCGAGCGGACGCTCTCAGCGGCGGGCGAGAGGCTGGTGCGGGTACCGCCGAAGCTGATGGCGCCGCAACGCCGTGCCGGCCGCACGCGCGGCAAGTCTGACCCGATCGACGCGCTCGCCGTCGCTAGGGCGGCGCTGCGCGAGCCGCGGCTCGACCATCCGCGCGCGGGTGAGCAGCGGCTGCGCGAGTTGAAGCTGCTGGTCGATCACCGCGACGACCTGATCGACGAGCGACGGCGGGCTCAGCAGCGGCTGCGCTGGCACCTGCACGACCTCGACCCGGAATGGGCTGTCCCGCTTGGCGCGCTCGACCGTGCTGTCTGGCTCGATCGTGTCGGGCGCCGCCTCACACGCCTCGAGCAGACAGCGCAGGTACGGATCGCGCGGGAGCTCGTCGCCCGCTGCCGCAGCCTCACCCGCACGATCGGCGACCTCGATCGCGAGCTGCAGACAGCGGCCGCGCAGACCGCGCCGGCGCTCCTGGCGCTACCCGGCTGCGGCGCCATCAGCGCCAGCAAGCTGCTCGGGGAGATCGGACCGATCGAGCGCTTCGACTCCGACGCGCAGCTTGCCCGCCACGCCGGCGTAGCACCGCTCGAAGCGAGCTCCGGCAAACACCAACGCCACCGGCTCGACCGCGGCGGCAACCGCCAACTCAACTGCGCCCTGCACCGGATCGCGGTCACCCAGGGACGCGTCCACCCACCCGCACGCGCCTACCTCGAACGCAAACAAGCCGAAGGCAAAAGCCGACGCGAAGCACTCCGCTGCCTCAAACGACAACTCGCACGCACCGTCTACACCACCCTCAAGAACGAACCCCGCTTGACATAGGAGCAACACTCGGGCAGACCAGCGTTGTCTATCTGGGCGAGCTCGCCTGGAATACAGTCCCCTTGTCGGGAAGGCGGAAGGGCTCGGTCAGCTCGGGGACGCGGTCGGCGGCGTCCCTGCCGACAACGAGCGCCCGCACGTAGCGGACGAGCCGTTCGCGGGTCGGGAAGACCAGGACGGCGTCGCAGTCGACCTGCTCGACCCGGCGGAACGAGCGAAGGAGGAGGTCGCGGCCGTTCTCGCGGCTGAACGACAGCGGCGGATAGGGAGGAATCTGCTCGCCGAGGAGCGACTCCCACGCGGCGAGCCGCTCGGGCCCCTCCTCGTCGCTCCCGGTCGTCGCCAGGAACAATCCACCGGCAGCCAGGACGCGCGCGGCTTCGGCGATCGCCCGCTCCGGGTCGGGGACGTGGTAGAGGACCGCGCGGGCGGCCACGCAGTCGAACGAGCCGTCCGGGAACGGAAGCACTCGCATGTCGGCGAGAATCGCGGTCGCGCCGGCCTGCGTGGACAGCTCGACCATCCGCGGCGAGGTGTCGACGGCAACGACCTCTGCGTCCAGATGGGCGGTCGCCCATGCGCACAGCTCACCGAACCCCGAGCCAACGTCGAGCAGGCGCCGTGGCCGCGCGGCGAGGATCCGCGCCCGAAGGACATCGCCGTCGTCCGGCCCCTCGAGCAGCTCGTCGTAGGCAGCCCACCGCTCCCGCAACGCCTCCTCCGAGGCGTATTCCTCGGCAATCGCCTCAGGATCAACAAGCCAGTCGGCCACCTGCTTGGAGTATCGCTCCAACTCCCGCTCGGAGCGCGGCGACAGACCGAGGCGGGTCGCCTCAGGGGGTCAGACCCAAGAGGTCACGCGAAGTCCTGGACCCGGCCGGGTTGCAACGCGCGAGATCGTCTCCTACGCTCGTCGGACGCGACGGGAAAGGAGGGAGCTGCCGATGGAAAGGGACCAGAGGAATGCTCGGATCTTCGGGGTGCTGTTCATCATCACGTTCGTCACCTCGATACCGGCACTCGCTCTCTACCAGCCGGTTCTCGACGACCCAGCCGCGTACATTGCCGGCGGCGGCAAGGACAGCCAGATCTATCTCGGAGTGCTCCTCGAGCTCCTGCTCATCATCGCGAACGTCGCGACAGCCGTCGTGGTTTACCCGATCCTGAGGCGGCAGAGCGAAATCCTCTCCCTCGGCTACGTCGCCGCTCGTCTGGTGGAGTGCATGTTCATCGCAGCCGGCATCGTCTTCGTGCTCGGAATCGTGAGTCTGCGTCACGACGATCCCAACGCCTCGGCGTTAGCCGTATCGCTCGCCGCACTCAAGGACTGGACGTTCCTGCTCGGCCCGGGCTTCATCGTCGGCTGGGGGAACGGACTGATACTCGGCTACCTGATGTACAGCTCCCGCCTGGTGCCACGGGGCATGGCGATGCTAGGCCTCATCGGTGGGCCACTGATCATCCTTGCGGGGATCGGCGTGCTGTTCGACGCCTGGGACGCAGGCGGCACGGTGCAGAGCATCGCGACAATCCCGGAGTTCTTGTGGGAGCTGTCGCTCGGCATCTACGCCGCCGTGAAGGGGTTCAGGCGGGATTCTCCGATCCTCTCGCCGGCCGCGCGTTTGACGCAGCAGGAAGGTGCCTGAAGAGCGCCGTCAACTCGGGCCGATCAGGGGCTGGACGGCCGAGCGTAGAAGACGCGAGACCGAGCGAGCGCGCCTCGATCGAGCCCGCTCGGCCTGTCGGCGATCGCGGATCAGTTGAAGCTCGCGCATTGACTCCCGCTGCCGGGCGTCGAGCTGAACGACGTGTGGGTACATGGTCGACTCCTTCATGGTCGGCTGCATCGCGACGAGAGTACGACCGGCAGTGGCGCGGCGAAATCGGCCGCATGGCCGGGATTAATGGGCTCCTGCTACCGAGGAACCGGCGACCCGGCTGGGCCGGAGTCAGCGCCGCGGGGGTGCAAGACGCCCCTCGCCCGCGAGTCGTGCCGCGAGCTCGGTCCGCGAGCGGATGCCGAGCTTGCGGTAGATCTTCGACAGGTTCCACTGCACCGTCTTCGGGCTGATGAAGAGCTCGTCGGCCGTCTCCTGATAGGTGCGACCCGACGCGATCAACTGGGCGACTCGCTCCTCTGTGGGCGTGAGCCCGGCTGCCGGCGCTCGGCCGCCGACGCGGGCGAGCTCGTCTTGCGTCTTCGCCGCCCACAGCGTTGCCCCGAGCCCGTCGAAGATCGCGAGCGCGTCCTCGAGGGCGTCGCGAGCCGAGCGTTTCTTCCGCCCGCGACGGAGGGTGCTTCCGAGCACGAGCAGCGTGCGCGCGCGCTCGAACGGCTGCCGGAGCCGATCGTGGGCGTCGAACGCTCGCTCGAGCTCTTCCTGGGCACGGCCCAGGTCGCCACGAGCGGCACTCAAGAGGGCACGACCACGGCAGGAGATCGCCTGCCGCCATGCGCTCTCGTGGGTCGCATCGAGCTGACCGAGCACCGCGTCGGCTTCGTCCAATCGGCCGAGCATGACCTTTGCCTCGATCGCATCGCCGTGGAAACGGAAGAGCGCCGGCTCGCAGAGCCCCGTCCGCGCGACCGCATCCGTCAGCTCGCCGAGCGCTCGATCCGCATCGGCCGTGTTCCCGAGTGACAGCTCGAGGAAGCCCCTGACCGCGAGCAGCTCGCACGCGGCCGGCTGCGTCCCGAACGTGTCCGCAAGGGCAATGCCCTCCTCGATCTTCGTCCTGGCGGCTTCGACGAAGCCGAGGTGGGCGTCGACGAGCGCCTCGATCACGAGTGAGTAGGAAAGCTCGCTCGCCTGTCCACTTTGCAGGGTCGTCTCACGCGCTTCACGCGCGTGCGTGCTGGCCGCGTCCCAATCGCCGAGCATTAGCTCGAGACGTGCGAGATGGAAGAGGATGAAGGGGAGCGAGTGCTCGTCGCCGCGGTCTACGGCGGCCCGACAGAGCGCATCGAAGCGCTCGTGCGCCGCCTCGAGCTGGCCGTCCCATTGGAGGAGCAGCGCATGGATCCAGTCGGGTCGGCCGAGGATCTGCGACCACTCCGGCGGGTCACCGAGCCCGATGGCGCGCTCGATCGTTCCAAGTGGGATCGCGCGACCGCTCAGCGACTCGTAGAAGGCGACACTGGAGAGGGCGGCCGCGAGGAGCGCCGGATCGCCCAACGACTCCGCCAGCCCGAGCGCTGTGCTTGCGTGCGCCTCGGCGACGGCCAGACCGACGGTCGTGTGGAGGCACCAGGCAAGCCCCAGCTCGATCTCGATGCAGAGTGCGGCGTCGTCGGCGTCGGCCAGTGCGGCGCGGAAGACCTCCGCTCCGACGCTGTAGCCCTCCGTGTGGGCGCGCACCCAGCCGAGCCGCGCCAGCGCCCGCGCCCGTGCGTTGCCCGGCGGCGACTCCGCGACCACCTGCTCGAGCAGAGCCCTTGCGCGGTCGGGCTCGCCGGCTTCGAAGTAGCGCTCTGCCGCCTCGACCCGACGTCGTCGCGCGTCGGGCGCCTGCGCGACCGGCGTCAGTCGGTTCGCCTGCTCCAAGAGCTCGGCGGCAGCGTCCGGCGCACCTCGCGCCGCCGCAAACCGCGCGGCCTCGTCGAGCGCCGAGGCGGCACGCGTGTCCGGGCCCTCTGCGGCCAGGGCAAGATGCCGCCCGCGTTCCTCCACGTCGTCGACGATCTCGGCGAGGCGCGCGTGGAGCTCCTGTCTCTGCTCCGGTGCGATCTGCGCATACGCGACCGAGGCGAGAAGCGGATGAGCGAACCGCACGCGCTCCCCGTCGAGCTCGAGGATGCCCGCGCGCGCCGCCGACTCGACTGCAGTCGCGCACGTGTCTTTCCCCATCAGGGCCTCGAGATGTCGGGTGGTGGGACGTGAGAGCGCCGCCGCGATCTGCGTCGCCTCGGTCGCGGATCGAGTGAGAGAGGCGAGGCGGTCGCGCACGAGGTCCTGAAGGGTCGCCGGAAGCGTCAAATCAGGCTCGGACTCGAGCCCGCCGGGGCGCTGCAGCATCGCCCGACCGATCTCGAGCGCGAAGAAGGGGTTGCCGCCCGACATCTGCCGGAGGTAGGCGAGCGACCGCGCCGGAAGCTGCACATCCAGGCGGGCGGCCAGCAGCCGGTCGACCTCCGTCGGCGCCAGAGGCTCGAGCCGCAACCGGCGTGTGCGATCTTCGGGAAGCGCCTGCTCGAAATCGAGAGGGGCTCCGGCCGGCCCCTCGACGCGTCTCGTGACCAGCAGCCCGATCGGCTCGTCCGTCAGACGCCGGGTCACGAACGCGAGCGCGCGCTCCGAGGGATGGTCGAGCCACTGGACGTCGTCGATCCCAACGAGAATCGGGCTCTGTCGGCAGAGCGCGCGAAGGACGCTGAGTGTGCCGACCGCCACCGCCCGCTGCAACGGCTGCTGCTCCACGGGCTCCCGCCGCAGCAGCGCCACCTCGAGCGCGCGCCGCTGTGGCTCGGGGAGCTCGCCGAGGATCTCGTCCGGTACCTCGGCGAGCAGATCGCCGAGCGCGGCGTAGGCGAGCTGCGTCTCCGCCTCGATGGGTCGGCACGCCAGCACCTGATACGAGTGCGCTGCGGCAGCCGCAAGGCCCTCCTTCCAGAGCGCGGTCTTGCCGATCCCGATCTCACCCTCCAGCAGGACGGCGGTGGGGCCGCCCGCGATGTCGCGCAGGAACCCGTCGAAACCGCTCAACTCCGCTTCGCGGCCGATGATCGTCTGCGGGTCGCTGGACACCGTGCAATCGCTCCTGAAAAGAAGTCAACCGCATCCGAGCCTAGGAGTCACGCTCGCGAGCTCGAGGGCTGCGTTCGGTTCGACGCCGTCCCGGTCTCAGGCGGTGCGCCGGCGGCGCGCCCGCCTCGTGATCAGTGTGTCCTGGGGTCTGACCCCGTTTGTTAAGGCGACTCGCCGCTGTGCAGGGGAAATGCGTCCCGAAGGGGTCAGACCCGCGAACAAGAGTGGAGCAACTCATCCACAGCCGTGTCTGACTAGGCCGTGCGTCGACGCCTGGCGCGCCTCGTGATCAGCGGCAGCGTGAACGCGAACGCGAGCAGGATCACCGAGGCGCCGAGCAGGAGCGAGGCGAGCGCGTTCACCTCGGGCGTGATCCCGAACTTCACCTGCGTATAGATGTAGATCGGCAGCGTGTTGTGCGCGCCGATCAGGAACAGCGTGATGATGAACTCGTCGAGCGAGAGCGTAAACGCGAACAGCGCGCCGGCGAACACTGCGGGGGCGATCAGCGGGAAGACGACGTGGCGCAGCCGACGGTAGGTGTTAGCGCCAAGGTCGCTCGCCGCCCGCTCGAGCGACGGGTCGAACCCCTGCAGCCGCGCCGCGACGAGCAGGAGGACGAAGGGCGTCGTGAACACCGCCTGGCCGATCACCGCCGTCTGCGGCGACAGCTGGAGGTGGAAGACGTTGGTGAGCAGGACGAGGAGGCTGATCCCGATCAGTAGCCCCGGGATCATGATCGGGAGCGTCATCCCGATCCGAACGCCGTTCCGGAACGGCAGCCGTGAGCGCACGAGCGGGAACGCAGCCGCGGTACCGACGATCGTCGACACGATCGTGACCTCGAACGCGACCTTCAGCGACGTGGTCAGCGCGTCCTGGATCTGGTAGTCGCCGAATACCTCGCCGTACCAGTGGAGCGTCCAGCCGGTGAACGGGAACGTGCCGTACTTGTTCGCGTTGAAGCTGAACGCGACGAGCAGGAGGATCGGCGCGAACAGGAAGATGTAGACGAGCACCGCCCAGGTGGTGAACGCGGCGCGCGCGAGCCCGGCGTGGCGGGAGACGACCTCGACGTCACGCACGGTAGGGGTCCTTCACGTCGAGCGAGCGGCGGAAGATCACGAGCAGGATCACGATCAGCACCGCGATCAGCAGTGCCGCGGCGGCGCCGCGCGTGTACTGCGCGCCCTGGAAGAAGTTGACGATCAGGTTCCCGATCATCACGCCCCGCGTGCCGCCGACGAGCTGCGGCGCGAGGTACTCGCCGAGGATCGGGATGAAGACGAAGATCACCGCGGTCACGATCCCCGCCTTCAGCTGCGGGATCATGATCCGCGTCACCGCGACCCGCGGCGAGGCGCCGAGATCGAGCGCCGCCTTGAACTGGTTCCAGTCGAACCGCTCGAGCGACGCGTAGAGCGTCAGCGCCGCGAACGGGAAGTAGAGGTAGACGAGCACGAGGATCACCGCCGGCCGGTCGTAGAGGAACAGGGAGACCGGCTTGTCCGTGAGCCCCGTCCACCGGAGGACCCGGTTGATGCCGCCGTCCGGGCCGAGGATGTTGAGCCACGAGTAGACGCGGAGCAGGTAGCTCGTCCAGAACGGCAGGATCACGAGCACGAGGAACATCCCCTGCAGGCTCTTGCGCACGTAGCGGACGAGCCAGTAGGCGAGCGGGAACGCCATCAGGATCGTGATCGCCGTCGAGGCGAGCGCGACCCAGAGCGTCGCCCACATCGTCCGCATGTAGGTCGGAACGCTGAAGAAGTAGCGGTAGTTGTCGGTCGTCCAGTGGTGGACGACGTCGTAGTCGACGGTCTGCCAGAAGCTGTAGGCGACGATCAGCGCGAGCGGGGCGAGGAAGAAGACGCCGTAGAGGATGATCGCGGGGATGAAGCCCGCGTACTGCCCGAGATCCGAGAACCGGCGCCCGGACGGCCCCGCCGGCACGTCGACCGGCGGGGCCGTAGGGGCAGGTGTTGCCGTGTCGGTCAGGCGCCGAACACCTCGTTGAAGGCGTCGACGTAGGCCTGCTCGTCGCCGGCGGGGCCCTTGATCGTCATCTTCAGGGCGTTCTCCGGCTTGTTGTAGTACTGGCGGCGGGCCCGGTCTCCGTGGCCCTGGTTGACCAGGATCTTGTACGCCTTCTCGTTGAAGAGCGGGCGCCCGTTCGTGATGAAGTTCTTCGCGATCCACGGGGCCTGCTGCATCGCGTTCTCGAACTTCTCGAACGAGTCCTTGTTCTTCGACTTCGACACGATCTGCTCGGAGTCGATGAAGCCGATCGTGCCCTCCTTCGGGTACGCGGTCTTGACCGTCGGGCCGCCCGCGTCCTTGACGCGGTCATCGGTGCCGAGGTTGGTGATCCCGATCCACGCCGAGCCGTCGGCGAGCGCCCGGACGACCTCGTTGTTCTGCGACGCGAGCTTGAGCACGTTCGGCTTGAGCTCTTTGAGGTACGCCTTGGCACGGGAGATCTGGGCCGGGGTCATCGCGTACGGCTCCCTGGCACCCGTCGCCCGCCCGGCGATGGCCATCATGTCCGTCGGGATGTTCTCGAGCGAGATCTTCCCCGCGTACTTCTTGTCGAGGATCGCGTGCCACGAGTTGGGCTTCGTCTTGACGTACTTCGGGTTGTAGTAGATCTGGACGGTCGACCACGAGAACGGGTAGCCCATGTAGTTCGACCCGTCCTTCCAGAACGGGAACTGCCTCGCGATCGAGTAGAGCTGCTTCGACACGGGCAGCGACGAGAGGTCGAACGACTCGGTGAGCCCGGCCTTGTTGTACTTCGGGACCCACAGCGCGTCGCCCGAGACGATGTCGAACTGGCTCCCGGTCTGCTTGATCTTCAGGTACGCGTCGGCGTTGTCGCTGAAGAGCGTCGGGCGACCCTGCAGCGCCGTCGCCTTCGCGACCGCCTTGAGCTGGTCGTTCGCGTAGTGGTCCGACCAGGTGAGCATGTTCAGCGTGGTGCTCTCGAGCTGGAACGCCCGGCCGAACGCGGGCCGGGCGAAGGTGAGGGCGAGGGCCCCCGCTCCACCGGCCTTGAGCAGATCGGCACGGGTGAGCCGTCCTTCGGTCAGAGACATTTACTCCTCCTCCTGCGTCGACTCTTCTTCAGGCAATAGCACTGCGTCGTCCTTGTCCCACCAGATGGCTACCTCCCTGTCTGGGGCGAGATCGCGGGCCGAGCTCCGCTCACGCCCGAACTGCGCTGCGGTCAGGGGGACGGGCACTGCGTCGCAGTTGACGGCGACCCGCGTCTGACTCCCGAGAAACGACGTCTGGACGATCCGGCCGCGCAGTGACGCCTCGGGCGCGTCCGCGACCTCCCCCACGTGCACCGACTCGGGCCGCACCATCAGCGTGGCCCGGCTTCCTCCGTTCCAGCCGTTCGTCACGCACGGCACGACGCGGCCGTCTTCGAGCCGGACGTCGCCTCCGGACGCCTCGACCTCGAGGAAGTTCGACTCGCCGATGAAGTCCGCGACGAAGCGGTTGTTCGGCTTGTAGTAGATCTCGCTCGGGCTGCCGGCCTGCTGGATGCGGCCCTCGCTCATCACGGCGATGCGCGTCGAGACCGACATCGCCTCCTCCTGGTCGTGCGTCACGTAGACGAAGGTCGTCCCGATCTCGCGGTGGATCTGTGAGAGCTCGACCTGAAGCCGCTTACGGAGCTTCAGGTCGAGCGCGCCGAGCGGCTCGTCCAGCAGGAGCACCGCGGGGCGGTTCACGAGCGCCCTGGCGACGGCGACGCGCTGCTGCTGGCCGCCCGAGAGCTGGCTCGGCAGCCGGTCGCCGTAGTCCTCGAGGCCGACGAGCCCGAGCGCCTCCTCGATCCGCCCGGAGGCCTCCGACTGCTTGACACGCGCCATCCTGAGCCCGAAGCCGATGTTCTGGCGTACCGTCATGTGCGGGAAGAGCGCATACGACTGGAAGACGGTGTTGACGCTGCGCTTGTGGGGCGGCAGCCGGTCGACGCGCTGGTCGCGGATCAGGATCTGCCCGGTGGTCGGCCCGACGAAGCCGCCGATCAGGTTGAGCGTGGTCGTCTTGCCGCAGCCCGACGGGCCGAGCAGGCAGAAGAACTCGCCCTCGGCGATCTCGAGGTCCATCTCGCGCAGCGCGGTCTGGTTGCCGTAGCGCTTCGAGACGCCGCGGAGGGTGATTGCGGGGGGCGTCGCGCTCATCCGGTGCACCCGCAGGAGCGTCGCGCGACGAGGGTGACGGGGACGGTGAGGTCGCGCCGGTCGCCCGGGCTCTCGCCCATCGCCTCCACCAGGAGCATGGCCGCGGCGCGCCCGACCTCCATCGGGTCGTAGCCGACGGCGGTGAGAGAGGGCTCGAGCAGCTCGGCGAAGTAGGCGTCGTCGAAGGTCGCGAGCGCGAGGTCGCCGGGGATCGTGAGCTCTCGCTCCCGGCAGGCGAACATGGCGCCGAGCGCGAGCTCTACGCTCGAGGCGACGAGCGCGGTCGGACGCGGATCGGCGTCGAGCAGCTTCAACGTAACGCGGCACCCTTCGTCGGTCGCCCAGCGCTCGCCGCGGACGTAGCCCTCCGGGACGTCGAGCCCGTGACGCTTCATCGCGGCGTGGAAGGCGTCGAGCCGCTGGCTTCCGCTCGACTCGTCGAGCGACCCCGCGAGGAGAGCGATCCGGCCGTGGCCGTGCCCGACCAGATGGTCGACGAGGCGGTCGATCCCGTCGTCGTTGTCGAGCAGGACGCTGCCCTCGCCCGTGCCGGGGAGCACGCTGTCGAAGAACACGCACGGCGTCCCGCGCCTGCCCACGAGCTGCTCGAAGCGCTCGACCGGGATCCCGACGGTCGAGAGCAGCAGACCGTCGATCTGGTGATTCAGGAGCGTGCGCAGCGCTGCGAGCTCGCCCTCGGCGCCCTGGCCCGAGTCCATCAGCATCACGCGGTAGCCCGACTCCTCGAGCGCGGCCTGCGCACCCTTCAGCGCCGAGGCGTAGAACGGGCTCGAGACGTCGGGGACGACGAACCCGATCGTCCACGTCTTGCGCGTGCGCAGCGAGCGCGCGAGCAGCGACGGCTCGAACTGGAGCACGCTGGCCGCCTCGATCACGGCCGCACGCGTCTCGTCCGACAGCTCACCCCGCCCGTTGAGCGCGCGCGAGGCCGTGGATGCGGACACTCCCGCGTATTCGGCGACGTCGGCGAGCGTTACGTCGCGACCTTTGCTCAATCGGTTGCGCAACGGATTGCGACGCTCCCACAACTACGCTCCGCCTGTCAACCCTCTACGAAATCTGGCCGAGCAGGCGGGCGGCGGCGACCACCCCGTCCTCGGGGCCGATCGTGGGATCCTCGTGCTCGATTGCGATCGTTTCGACCCCCCGCGCGGAGAGCGCGGCGACGAACCGGCGCCACCAGTCGAGGTCGTGGCCGCGGCCCGGCACCGCGAACGTCCACGGCGCATCGGGATCGATCGCCGTCCAGCGGTGATCGAGGAGCCCGTTCAGCGCGAGCGGGCCCGTGTTGAGCACGGCGTCCTTCGCGTGGGCGTTGCCGATGCGCGGCACAGCCTCCAGCACGGCCAGCGGGTCCATCTGCTGCCAGAAGAGGTGGCTCGGATCGAGGTTCACGGCGATGTTCTTGCCGAGCGCCGCGAACCGCAGGAACGTCTCGACGTTGTGCGCGCCGGTGCCCGGATGGAGCTCGATGCAGATGAGCAACCCCGGGTGCTCGTCGAGCGCGAAGGCGCTGAGCTCCTCCCAGTACGGCCGCAGCTCGGTTTCCCACTGCCGCTCGTAGATCCCGGCGAGGTACGGGAGCCAGCCCCCCGCGTCGAAGTGGGCGGTCGCGTCGCCTGCCCGGCCGGCCGGGCACCCGACCATCGCCACGACGCGGTCGATCCCGAGCCTCCTGCTCAGACGGACCGCATCACGGAGCTCGCGGTCGTGCGAGGGGCCCGGCTCGAGCGGGTCGAGCGGGTTGCCGGAGACGTTCAGGGCATTGATCCGGAAGCCGCGGCCCGCGATCGACTGCAGCCAGCGCGTGCGGGCGGCCTCATCCTGGAGCAGCTCCTCGACGGGGCAGTGCGGTCGGCCCGCGAAGCCGCCGACGTTGACCTCGAGGTCCGTGATCTCGGGGCACCGTCCTGCGGCGAAGTCCATGATCTCGTCGAGCGTCCAGTCGGGGAACGTCTCGAGCAGGAGCCCGATTCTCACGGGCGCGACTGTATAACGTCACGTCGCATGAATGCTCTCCCCGAGGTGGGCGTCGGGATCGTCGGCTACGGCCTGATGGGCCGCGCGCACGCGTACGGCTGGCGCACCGCTCCACACGTGCGCGACCTTCCCTGCGTCCCGCGGCTCCGGGTGATGAGCGGCCGCGACGAGGACGCGCTCCGCCGCGCGGCGAGCCTGTACGGCGTCGAGGAGGTCACGACCGACTGGAGAGCGCTCGTCGAGCGACCGGACGTCCAGATCGTCGACGTCTGCACGCCGCCGGGGACGCACCCCGAGATCGTCGAGGCCGCCGCCGCGTCCGGAAAGGCCGTGCTCTGCGAGAAGCCGCTCGCGGCCGACCTCGCCTCCGCCGCGGCCGCAGTCGCCGCCGTCGAGCGCGCCGGGGTGCCCAACGCGATCGGGTTCAACTACCGGCGGCTCCCGGCGCTCTCGCTGATGAAGGGGATGATCGACGAGGGCCGTGTCGGCCGGATCCTGCTCTGGCGCGCCACCTGGCTCTCGGACGAGTTCCTCGACCCGGAGATCCCGTTCGACTGGCGCTTCGAGCGACGGATGGGCGCGACCACGATCGCCGACCTCGGCTCCCACCTGATCGACCTCGCGCTCTGGATGGTCGGCGAGATCGCCGAGGTCGCGGCGCAGTCGGAGACCTTCACGAGGGAGCGCGCTGGCGGCACGGCCGACGTCGACGAGGCGTCGTCGGCGCTCGTGCGGTTCACCGGCGGCGCGCGCGGCGCGTTCGAGATGGCGCGCACCTGCGCGCGGCGACCCTGCGACTTCTGGGTCGAGGTGAACGGGACCGAGGGGACGCTCCGCTTCGACTACCCGCGCCTGAACGAGCTGTGGTTCGGCGAGGCCGGCGACGACGAGCGGCTCTACGGGATGCGCCTCATCCGCGCCGAGCACCCATCGCACCCCTACGCGCCCGACTGGTGGCCGCTCGGCCAGGGCGTCGGCTACGGGACGAGCTTCGTGAACCAGGCCGCCGACCACCTCGAGCGCTGGCCGAGCGGGCCGTGGGAGCCGGACCTCGCGAGCGGGCTGCGGGCGCAGACCGTGTGCGACGCGATGGAGCGCGCCGCCGCCGAGAAGCGCTGGGTCTCGCTCTGACGGGCGATCGCCTCCTCGCGCTCAGCCGCAACGCGCGACTGCGCTGGGACGCGGGCGGGCGGCTGATCGTAGAGGGAGCACGCGCGACGGAGGGGCTCGCGATCGAGCTCGACGACGTCGCCCTCCTCGACGCGTTCGCCACTCCCGCCGATCCGGAGTCGGTCGTCGGTCTCGGCGCGAGGCGATCGTTGATCGACGATCTCGTCCGGGTCGGCGTGCTCGTGCCGGCAGGCGGCGGCACGGTCGCCTCCGGCCACTTCGCGGACCCGCAGAGGCAGCTAGCCATGCTCTGGGACTCGCTGAGAATGGACGCGTACCGGCGCGTGCTCGAGCGCCGCGCAAACGGCAACGTGCTGGTCGAGCTCGGCTGCGGCCACGGCGTCCTCGCGTGCCTCGCCGTGCGCGCGGGGGCGCGCCGCGTCTACGCGATCGAGGAGTCGAGCATGATCGACGTGGCCCGCGAGGTCGCGCGCTCGAGCGGGCTGGAGGATCGGATCGTGTTCATCGAGGGGAACTCGCTCGACGTCGAGCTCCCCGAGCGCGCCGACGTCGTCTACTCGGACCTGATAGGCCCCGACCCGCTCGGCGCGGGGATGCTCGTCTACATGCACGACGCGGCCGCCCGGTTCCTCCGGGTCGACGGAGTTCTCGTGCCTGCCCGGATGACGCTGCTCACCGTGGGCGTCGACTCGCGCCGGATCGCCCGTGAGACGGAAGCGGCCCGGGGCTGGCTCTGCGACGCGGATGACCTGAGCGCCACCTTCGGGCTCGATCTCTCGCCGCTCCGGGAGGCCTCGCGAGCCGCGTTCGCGCAAGCCTATGACGACTTCTCGTACAAGGAGTTCCTCGACCCCGGCCACCCGCCGGAGCGCACGGACCGCATCCTGACCCGCGAGGCGCGCGTCGCGGAGTTCGAGGTCGGCAGCGCCGATCCGACGCGGATGGTCGAGGCGGCGCTGCCGCTGCACGTCGAGAGCGACGGGATGCTGAACGCGATGGCAACCTACGCTGCCGTGCACCTCGACGGGCAGACGACGCTGACGACGTCGCCGTACGCGCCGGAGCGCCCGTCGGCCTGGGGAGGCCAGTTCCTCTCGACGCTGACACCTCACGAGGTCGCCGCCGGGACGACGGTCGAGGTCGAGGCCGAGGTGACGCCGTGGACGAGCCCGGCCGTTCACTACCGGCATCGCCCCGGGCCGGCCTCAGCTCGCGCCGGCGCCCTCTTCGACCGCTGACACGACGAGACGGTCGTCCTCTGCCTCCTCGCTCGAGCGCACCGCAAGGCTCAGCAAGCGACCGTCGAGCTCGATCATCGACCTCGTCTCGGCGAGCTCGGCGAGGAACCGCCGGAGCTGCCCGACATTCGCGCCCCGCCCCAGCGCGTGGTCCTCGACGCGGCTGCGCGGCCGACTCCCGTCGCAGTAGAGGTAGACGTCGCGCTTCCAGCCCGAGTACTCGCGCTCGGTCGTACAACGGCCCCGGCGGTCGACGATCGTCACCGTCTCGCCGTCGTCAGTGTAGACGAGGCCTCCCGCCCGGTGCCCGGCACGCCACCGTGCGACCCCCTCGCGCAGAGCGGACGTATAGCCGGCCGGATCACGGCCGTCGGCGAAGTCGAAGTCGAAGTAGTAGGCGAGACCGGCCAGGGCCGGCTCCGGCAGGTCGTACACGAGCCGGTACGCGGCGGCGGGCCGGACGTTCACGAGCCCGAACGCCGCCGGATCGGCGAAGTAGGGGCTGAAGCGGTCGAGCCTGACAGGGCCGCACCCCTGCGGCGGGCAGAGGTGGCGGACGGCGTCGACCGTCGCGTCCGCGGTTGCGTAGTCGGCCGGCTCCTCCCCGGGAACGCCGTAGAGGATGTTCCAGCGTGCCTCGATCCCGAGCTCCTCGCACCATTTCAGGAGCTGCACGTTCTGGACCGCGCTCACCCCCTTGTCGACGAGCCCGAGGACGCGGCTGCTGAAGCTCTCGATGCCGGGCTGGATCTGCCGAATACCGGCCCCGGCGAGCAGTTGCAGCTGGGCCTTCGTGAGGTTCGCCTTCGTCTCGTAGAAGATGGTGACCGGCTCCTCCAGCTCGGCGAGGCGCGGGATGAAGTCGCGGAAGTAGCGCATGTCGAGGATCTCGTCGGTCATCACGAAGGCCTGCGCGTCGTAGGCGTCGCGCAGGGCGACCAGCTCGGCGAGCGCCCGCTCCGGGCTCTTCGAGCGGTACTTCTCCGGAAAGTCGATCCCGCAGAAGCCACAGTGGTGCTTGTCCCCCCACCAGCAACCGCGGGCCGTCTCCATCACGACCACCCGGCGGCGCCCGGCACCGGCCTGCTCGAAGAAGTCGTCGAAGTCCGGATAGGGCAGCTCGTCGAGGTCGTGCACGCGCTGCGGCGACAGGCTCGAGTAGACGCTGTCACCCGCGCGGCGGGCGACGACCCCGGGAATCTCCGCCGGGTCGCCGCCATCTCGGAGGGTTGTCAGCAGTCGGGGAAACGTGAGGTCGGCCTCTCCTGCGCAGACGAGATCGACGAACGGGAACGAACGGTGGAGGGCGAGACCCATCTCGCCCTCGCAGTTCGCGCCGCCGAGCACGACGACGCTCTCGGGAGAGCGCTCCTTGACGCGGCGCGCGAGCGCGAGCGAGGCGACGTTCTGGGCGAACGTCGTCGTGAAGCCGACGACGTCGTACGCGTCCCAGTCGACGCTCTCCACGCAGCGGCGCAGGAAGCCGTCCGCCCTCGACCGCGCGCCCCGGATCACCTTGAGCTCGGCCGTGGGGCCGGCAAGGCGCTCGTACGCCTCGGCGCGGGCAGGATCGTCGTCGGCCAGGCACGACGCGAACACCCACTCGCCGGCGAGCAGCTCGGGCGTGGCCTGATCCGACAGGTAGAGGTAGTCCTCCTCGCCGATCAGCTCGGCGAAGGCCGGCGCGAAGTTCTCGACCCGTGCCTCGACGCCGATCGCGCCCAGCTCGCTCTTGAGCAGCCCCAGGGCCAGTGACGGCCGGGTCATCGACCCGAACGGCATGTTGACCAGGAGAACGTTCGTCGTCGGCTTCAGCAGCGGGCGCGGCTGGATGCCGCGGTCACTTCTCGCCCTCGTCGGCGAGCGGCGGCTCCGCGCCGGGCGTGGCCTTGTGGGCCGCTTCGCCCGGCTTCAACGGCGGCTCGGTCGCGGGACGCGCCTTGAACGTAGCCTCGCCCGGCGCCAGCGGCGGCGTCGCGGGCTGGGTCTTGTACGCCGCTTCGCCGTGCGACAGCGGCGGCGCGGCGGCTCCCGCGCTCGGCGCGTCGACGGGCTGCTTGGGGCCGAGGCCCAACGCCTGCTTGATCCTCTGGAGCACGACACACGGATGATCCCGCCTCGAGACGAAAAGCGCAAGCGCTTGTCTATTGTGACCCGGTGAGGATTCTGATCCTTGGCGGCGCGGGGATGCTGGGCTCGAAGCTCGCGAGGCGGTTGGCGCAGGACCGGGCGCTCGGCCCGTCCGCGATCTCGCAGCTGTCGCTGGTCGACGTCGTACCGTGCGTTCCACCGTCCGACGCGAGCTTCGACGTCGATGCACGCACGGCCGACCTCTCGCACCCGGGCGTGGCAGACGAGATCCTTTCCGCGAGACCCGATGTGGTCTTCCACCTCGCCGCCGTGGTCTCCGGCGAGGCGGAGGCCGACTTCGACAAGGGCTACCGCGTCAACCTCGACGGGACGCGCCGCCTCCTCGACGCGATCCGCGAGGTCGGCGGCGGCTACCGGCCGCGCGTCGTCTTCTCGTCGTCGATCGCGGTCTTCGGACCGCCGTTTCCGGAGGCGATCCGAGACGACCACGCCCCGGCGCCTCTCACGAGCTACGGAACACAGAAGGCGATCGGCGAGCTCCTCCTCGCCGACTACTCGCGCCGCGGGCTACTCGACGGCATCGCGATCCGCCTGCCGACGATCTGCGTCCGCCCCGGAGCGCCCAACCGAGCGGCGTCCGGATTCTTCTCGAGCATCATCCGCGAGCCGTTGAGCGGCCGCGAGGCGGTCCTGCCCGTGCCGGAGGACGTGCGCCACTGGTTCGCGTCCCCACGCGCGGCGGTCGACTTCCTCGCGCGGGCGGCCACACTCGACACGGCCGCGCTCGGCGACCGGCGCTCGCTGAACATGCCCGGGCTCTCGGCCACCGTGGCGGAGCAGGTCGCAGCGCTCCGAGAGGTCGGAGGCGAAGAAGCCGTCCGGCTGATCAGGCACGAGCCCGACCCGACGATCATGCGGATCGTCGACGGCTGGCCGCGCAACTTCGACCCACGGCGCGCCCACGAGCTCGGATTCCGCGCGGAGACGAGCTTTGCCGAGATCATCCGCGTCCACCTCGAGGACGAGCGGGTTCGGTGACGAAGATCGCACTGGTGACAGGCGCGGGCAGCGGGATCGGCAAGGCGGTCTCGATCGCCCTTGCGAATGACGGCTGGACCGTCGCTCTCGCCGGCCGCCGCCGCGAACCGCTGGACGAGACCGCCGCAGCAGCCGGGGGCGATGCCGTCCCGTACTTGTGCGACGTCTGCGACCCGGGCTCCGTGGAGGCGCTCTTCACCGCGATCCGAACGGACTACGGAAGGCTCGACCTGCTCTTCAACAACGCCGGGATCGGCGCCCCTGCCCGCCCCCTCGAGGACCTCACCGTCGCCGAGTGGCGGGCGGTCGTCGACACCAACCTCACCGGCACCTTCCTCTGCACGCAGGGTGCCTTCCGCCTGATGAAGGAGCAGTCGCCCCGGGGAGGACGGATCATCAACAACGGCTCGATCTCCGCGACGTCGCCGCGACCGAATTCCGCTCCGTACACGGCCACCAAGCACGCCGTCACCGGGCTCACGAAATCGACGGTTCTCGACGGACGCAAGTACGACATCGCCTGCGGGCAGATCGACATCGGTAACGCAGCGACCGAGTTGACCGTCGCGATGGGGACTACCGGCGTTCCCCAGGCGGACGGCACGGTCGCGACCGAGCCGACGATCGACGTCGCGCACGTCGCCGAGGCCGTGGTCTACATGGCCGGCCTGCCGCTCTCCGCGAACGTCCAGTTCATGACGGTGATGGCCACGAAGATGCCTCTGATCGGCCGCGGCTGACCGTGAGGTTGCGCATTCCCGGGCCCTGAGCGCAGAGTGTGCGCACGATGAACGAGCGGGACGTGCGCAAGGTGGTGACGGTCGTCTTCTCCGACCTCGTCGACTCGTCGCGCTTGAGCGTCCAGCTCGATCCCGAGGCGCTCAAGGGCTTGATGTCACGCTATTTCGAGGAGATGAGCGGCGTGGTCGAGCGGCACGGCGGCATCGTCGAGAAGTACATCGGCGACGCCGTTCTCGCAGTCTTCGGCATCCCTGTTCTGCACGAGGACGACGCGCTCCGAGCAGTGCGGGCGGCAGCCGAGATGCGCGAGGCACTGGAGGCCTCAATGAGAGCCTCGAGAGCGTGTGGGGCGTCCGGCTCGCGGCGCGGATCGGCGTCAATACCGGCGAGGTCATCGCGGGCGATCACTCGCAAGGTCATCTCTTCGTCACCGGGGAAGCCGTCAACGTCGCCAAGCGTCTGGAAGAGGCCGCTGCGACCGGCGAGATCCTGATCGGCGAAGCCGACGCACGAACTGGTCAGGGACGCAGTGCTGGTCGAGCCCGCTGGTCGGCGCGCTTCGAAGGGGTCGGCGACCATCGATGCGCCTCCGTCTCGTCGCCGTTCTCGAGCATGGAGCATGGACACGCCCGCAGGTCCGACCTGCCTCTCGTGGGCCGAGAACGCCAGCTCGGAGCGCTGCGCACGGTGTACGAAGCATCGGCCAGCGATCGGGCGTGCCATCTGCAAACGGTGCTCGGCACGGCTGGCGTGGGCAAGTCACGGCTTGTGCAGGAGTTCGTCGCAGCCCTTGACGACGGGGTGACGGTGCTGCGGGGCCGCTGCCTCTCCTACGGCGAGGGCGTCACCTACTGGCCGCTGGCCGAGGTGGTGCGCGAGGCGGTGCGGACCGGCGGCCGCGACCCTTGCCGAGCAGTCGGCTGCCGTGATCGCGGCCCGACTACGACGGGGAGGAGAAGGCGGGGTTGATCGCCGAGCGCGTGACCGAGACGGTGGGGCTCGGCGGCCCGGGAGGCGGGAGGAGTGAGGAGACCTTCTGGGCGGTCAGGAAGCTCTTCGAAGCCCTCGCCCACGACCGTCCGCTGGTAGTCGTCTTCGACGATGTCCAGTGGGCTGAGCCGACCTTCCTCGATCTCGTCGAGCACGTCGCGGACTTCTCACGGAATGTCCCGATCCTGCTCGTGTGCATCGCACGCCCGAGCTGATCGACACGACGGCCCGGCTGGGGCGAGCGGCAAGCTGAACTCCACCTCGATCCTGCTGGAGCCGCTCAGCGAAGACGAATGCCGCCAGCTGATCTCGAACCTGCTCGACGGAGGCCTCTCCCCACCGAGACGGAATCTCGCATCGCGGAGGCCGCGGAGGGCAACGCACTCTTCGCGCAGGAGCTGGTGGCGATGCTCATCGACGACGAGCTGCTTGACGCGGGAGGACGACCACTGGGTTGCGTCGGCCGACCTCTCCGACCTTCCGGTCCCGTCGACGATTCACGCGCTCCTCGCTGCCCGCCTCGAAGCGTTGCCGGCCGACGAGCGGGCAGTCGTCACGAGAGCCTCGGTCGAAGGCCTGGTCTTCCACCGCAGTGCGTTGAGCGAGCTCGACGCAGGCCCGCCCGATCCGACCCTCGATCAGCGGCCTCATGGCGCTCGTCCGCAGGGACCTGATCCGACCGGATGCACGCGAGCTTCGAGGAAGACGAGGCGTACCGGTTCCGGCACGTGCTGATCCGCGACGCCGCCTATCGCTCGCTCCCGAAGACGACGCGGGCGGATCTGCACGAGCTATTTGCCGCCTGGCTCGAGCGCGCAGCCGAAGGGCGCCTGCGCGAATTCGAAGAGATCGTCGGGTACCACCTCGAGCAGGCCTACCGCTACCGGCGAGTCCCTCGGGACGATCGACCCGCACGCAGCTTCCCTCGCGGCGCAGGGCGCCCGAGCGACTCGAGTCGGCTGGCCGGAGGGCGCTCGCCCGCAGCGATCTCCCGGCGGCGATCGGCCTGCTCGAACGAGCCGCGGGACTGCTCGCGCTCGACGACGTCCGGGCGCGCCGCCCTCCTGCCCGAGCTCGGGGCCGCCCTGATCGAGGCGGGCAGACTCGCAGAAGCCGAGTCGATTCTCGCCGAGGCGCTGCAGCTGGCCGCCGACCGCAGGAGACGACTGCGCCGAGGCCCATGCACTCGTCCAGCAGCAGTTCTTGAAGCTTCTGCGAGTGGCGGAAGGAGGAACCGAGGAGGCGACGAGAGTAGTGGAGCAGGTGATTCCCGGTCTTCGAGCGACTACAGCGACGACCACGGCCTCTGCCGAGCGTGGCGGCTCCAGGCATGGCTTGACCTGGAACGAGGCTCGCGCAGCAGCGGCCGCCGAGGCGTGGGAGCATGCCGCCGACGCATGCCCGTCGTGCCGGCGACGAGGACGAGCGAAGCGAGATCCTGAACTGGGTTGCCTCCTCGATCTTCTTCGGACCGGTGCCCGTCGCCGAGG
The DNA here is from genome assembly GCA_963724805.1 of uncultured Actinomycetes bacterium. Lineage (GTDB taxonomy): Bacteria > Actinomycetota > Thermoleophilia > Gaiellales > Gaiellaceae > CAVQZA01. Next base: position 46,412 of record CAVRWA010000016.1, on the reverse strand, counting down.
GCATCCGTCTCTGCGAGGCGATCATGGACCGAGGTCAGCGGGAACCTCGCCTCGGAGGCCTGGACACTCCGTTCGCTCGCGGGGTTGCACGCGATGGGCGGCCGTTTCGAGCTTGCCCGCGCGCTCCTGACCACGAGCAATGCCGTGTTCGAGGAGCTCGGACAAACCCTGAACTCCTCTGTGTCGCATCTAGAAGCGATCGTCGAGCTGCTGGCGGGAAACCCCGCGGCCGCAGAGCGAAGCCTTCGGTCGGCTATCGCGCGCTCGAGGGAGATGGGCGACAACGGCGTTCCTCTCGACCACGACCGCGTACCTCGCGCAGTGCGATTCTCGTGCAGGGGCGCGATGAGGAGGCCGAGCGCTTCACCGCAGCTCAGCGAGGAGCTGGCCGCAACGCGACGATCTCATCACGCAGGTCATCTGGCGTGGCGCGCGCGCCAGGATCGTTGCGAAGCGAGGTTACGTCGAGGAAGCCGAGCGGCTCGCGCGTGAGGCCGTGAGGCTGGCAGAGCTGACCGATTTCGTCAATACCCGCGCGGACGCATGGATCGACCTCGCGCAGGTGCTTCAGGAAGCCGGACGCCTTGACGAGGTCGGCGCAGCAGTTTCCGAGGGGCTTCGTCTCTACACCGAGAAGGGAAACGCCGTCGCCGAGACGAGAACACGGTCGTGGCTCGACGCGCTGGCTCGAGTATGAGACGATGCGCACTTGAGGGTATGCGGATAGCCCTCGCCGCAACATCCTGTTCCCTCCGCGAGCCCGCAGGCTCAGATCGGTGGTGTCGTCATGCCCGCCAGGTTCTTCGCGCCGACGATCCTGTTGAACGGCGACCTCAGGATCTCCGGCCCCTTCATCAGCAGCCGACGAGCGCTGCTAGGTGATGTCCAGGTTCGCTTCCTGATCATCCCGGTGACGGATGATGACGACGTTCGAGCGACCTGCCGGCCTGGACCGATCGACGGCGTAGCGAGCTGCCCGGATGGCGCCGAGATCTTCGAGAAGATCATCCCGCGTACAGGATGTTCCGAGCCGGCCTCGCAGCAGGTGACAACGTGCGCGGGATCGGTCTGGCGGTGGCGGTGAAGCAGTTCCCTCCCGACCCCGACAACCCCGGGAGCGTCCCGCTCCTCCCGCCTTCGAGACGCTCACCTGGTGTGTCGATCTCAAGATCGTGGCCGAGACACCCTGAGCTCCTCCCGGGCCGCACGGGCGGGGGCGTCAAGTCGACGTCGACTGTCGCGAGCGTCTCGTCTTGTATCTCGGGTACCGATGTGCTTTAACCCGGGCCTACCCCTCTGAGAACGCCTGCGGCGTACCACCAGTCTCGACCCGGCGATCGAAAGGGTGCAGCGAATGAATCAGTTGACCACGCGTTTCTGGACGTTGGTCGGCCTCGCGTGCGCGAGCCTGCTCCTCCTTCTCATGACCCTTCTGTGGAAGGAGTGGATCGAGCTGATCTTCCGCGTCGATCCCGACCACGGCAACGGCCACGCCGAGTGGCTGATCGTGGCGGTGACGGGCACCGCTACCGTGATCTTCGCGATCGGTGCGCGGATCGAGTGGCGGCACTTGAAGAGCGCGACCACCTAGGCCAACCCGAAACTCGAAGACACTCAGGAGGCGATTGATGCCTGCTATTCCCGCCAAGTCCAAGGCCATCCCGAAGCTCCTACAAGATTCCGCGTTCAGCTTCATCGGCACGATCGAGCATCTCGGGGCGGCGACGATGGCCGACGTGCCCGTGAACGGTCGGACCGCGATCGTCCTCGTCGAGCAGGTGCTCCATGCGCCGGAGGCGTTCTCGCAGCTCGCCGGCAGCCGCGTCACGCTTCAGCTCGCCGCGAGGGGCACGGTTCCGAAGGTCGGCGCCAGGTTCGCGTTCTTCGCGAACGCGGTCGCGTTCGGCGACAGTCTGGCGCTCGCCGAGGTCGGCCGGCTCGCCGCCGACGCCGTCGAGCCCCATGTGGCCGCCGCCGCGGCGCCGGGAGCGCCCGCACCGTTCCAGGAGTTCCAGAATCAGATCGACAACCAGCGCCTCCTCGACCACGTGAAGACGGCCGACGCCGTCGTGGTCGGCCGGGTCGCGGCGCTGGCGGAGGTGCCCAACGTCGGCTTCGCAGAGCACTCGCACCTGTGGTGGAAGGCGACGCTCGACGTCGATCACGTCGAGAAGGGCAAGGCCAAGAAGGGCATGCTCGACGTCCTCTACGCCAACAGCCTCGACGTGCGCTGGCGGGACGCGCCGAAGCCCAAGGCCGGGCAGAGCGGGCTCTGGATCCTCCACAACACCTCCGTTCCGGGGCTGCGCAAGGTCGCGCCTTTCGAGATCATCCACCAGGAGGACTTCCAGCCGGTCAATTCGCTCGACACGCTGCGCGGAGAGGGGAGCTGAGATGATCCACGTCGTCAACATGATCCCGTTCTCGCTGAGCGGCGAGTCCAGCCAGGACAGCGAGCCGAACCTCGCCGTCAACCCGGCGAAGCCGACGGACATGGTCGGCACCGCCTTCACGCGCGCCCCGATGGGCGGCTCGTTCGCACCGATCTACGTCTCCACCGACGGTGGCAACACCTGGTCGCTCCGCACCGTCGTGCCGGGGAACGGCTCGTTCGGCACCTCCGACATCACCGTCGGCTTCGCGACCACGAGCGGCGTCCTCTATGCGGGAACCCTCAACGGCACGACGCTGCACCTGCAGATCCTGCGCACGGCGTCCTTCACCTCGACGACCCCGATGACGGTCCTCGTCGACCGCGCGAACGAGGATCAGCCGTGGGTCGTCGCCGGCAGCGTGGTCGTCGGCAAGTCGTCGAAGGACCGCGTCTACGTCGGCAACAACGACTTCAACCAGCCGAGCGGCCATACGGCGACCGTCGATCTCTCGCTCGACGCGAGGACCGCGGCCGCCCCCGCCGGATTCGCACCGCACTCGGTCGAGCGACGGGCGACGATCGGTCAGGACGGCCCTCCGATCCGCGTCGCGCTCCACGCCGACGGGACGGTCTACGCCGTCCACGAGCGCTGGGTGAGCGGAGGGGTCCCGAACATCACCATGGACGTCGTCGTCTCGCGCGACGACAACTGGGGCTCGGGCGCCAATCCGTTCAGCGCGCTCGTCGACTCCGGCGACGGCAAGATCGGCAAGCGCGTCGTCACGGGCCGGTTCATCAAGTGGAACGCCACCATGGGGCAGGAGCGCCTCGGCGGCGACCTCTCGATCGCGGTCGATCCCACGAACTCGAGCATCGTCTACATCGCGTGGTGCGATCGCGTCGGCGGCGTGGCCGGCACGGACTGGACGCTCCACGTCCGCCGCTCGACCAACCGCGGCCAGACCTGGTCGAACGACATCCGCACGATCACGAACGCGAAGAACCCGAGCCTCGCCGTGGACGGGAAAGGCCGGCTGGGCCTGGTGGTCCAGCGCTTCACGGGCAGCCGCTGGGTGACGCAGCTCGAGCTGACCACCAACGCATGGAGCACCGCGGCCACGGTCGTCGTGCTCCACACGGCGCCGTCTGCCACCCCGGCCCGGACGTTCCTCCCCTACCTCGGCGACTACATCCGGCTGCTGGCGGTGGGGACGGACTTCCACGGGGTCTTCTGTGGGAACAACACGCCCGACAGCGCGAACTTCCCGAACGGGGTCGCCTACCAACGGGCGGCGAACTTCACGACGCGCACGCTGTTCCACACGGACGGCGTGACGCCGGTCGCCCCGTCGATCGACCCGTTCTACTTCCACTGGACGGACAAGCCGATCATCCGCAGCCGGGCGATCGAGCCGATCATTGCCACCACTCCCGTCCAGCCCCGGACGATCGAGCCGGTGACCCCGATCAGGCCGATCTCGCGAGAGCCGATCATCTCGCCGATCGGACCGAGGCCCGGCGCCGGCCAGGGAGCGTCGAATCTGGACCTCTGAGGTGAGCACTGCCGGCCGCCGGCGACAGGCCCGGCGGCCGGCTCGCGTCGGGCGCGACCACGTCCTGCTCGTGAGCATGCCGTTCGGCGCGCTCGAGCGGCCCTCGCTCGCACTCGGCCTCCTGCAGGCGCACTGCCGGCGGCTCGGCGTCGACTGCGAGACGCACTACCTCGGGGTGCCGTTCGCCGAGCGCGTCGGCGTCGGGGAGTACAACTGGCTCAACGGCGACGTGCCGTACACGGCGTTCGCCGGCGACTGGCTGTTCACCGAGGCCCTGTACGGAGCGGACCCCGACCGGGACGCGGCCTACGTCGAGGACGTCTTGCGCGGGCTCTGGCAGCTCGACGACGGCCAGCTCGCCCGCCTCTGGCGCCTCCGGGCCGCGGTGGAGCCGTTCCTCGACCACGTGCTGGAGGCCGTCGACTGGGAGCCCGCCACCCTGGTCGGCTTCACGTCGGTGTTCCAGCAGAACATCGCCTCGCTCGCGCTTGCAGCCCGGCTGAAGGCGAGGCATCCGGACCTCACGATCGCGTTCGGCGGTGCGAACTGGGAGGAGGAGATGGGGGTCGCGCTCCACCGGCGCTTCCCGTTCGTCGACCTTGCCTTCTCCGGCGAGGCCGACCAGTCGTTCCCCGCCGTGCTCGAGGCACGGCGGCGCGGCGCCGGGGTCGGCGGGATCGCCGGCGTCACGTCGCGCGACCGGCCGCCGGCCGGAGGAAAGGCGCCCGCCGCCTCGATCGCCGATCTCGACGTCCTGCCCGTGCCCGACTACGAGCCGTTCTTCGAACAGCTCAGGTCGAGCCCGGTCGCCGCCGCGGTCTCACCCCTGCTGCTCGTCGAGACGGCGCGCGGCTGCTGGTGGGGCGAGCGCTCCCACTGCACGTTCTGCGGGCTCAACGGGGCGACGATGGCGTTCCGTAGCAAGTCACCCGACCGGGTGGTGGAGGAGATCGCAGAGCTCCGCGAGCGCTACGGCGTGCCGACGTTCAGCGTCGTCGACGACATCCTCGACATGCGCTACTTCAAGTCGGTGCTGCCGATGCTGACTGAGGCGCGGCTCGGCGCCGACTTCTTCTGGGAGGTCAAGGCAAACCTCACCGCGGAGCACGTGCGCCAGCTCCGTGACGCCGGGGTCGTCTTCATCCAGCCGGGGATCGAGAGCCTGAACGACCACGTCCTCGACCTGATGCGCAAGGGCACGACCGGCTTCCGGAACATCGAGCTGCTCAAGTGGTGCAAGGAGTACGGCGTGAAGCCGCTCTGGAACCTCCTCTACGGCTTCCCGGGCGAGACCGCGTCCGACTACGTGGAGACTGTCGAGCTGATCGAGGCGATCTGGCACCTCGATCCGCCGACCGGCTACGGCCCGATCCGGCTAGACCGCTTCAGCCCCTACCACGCCGAGCCCGAGGCGTTCGGGATGGAGAACATCCGACCCATGGCCCCGTTCCTCACCCTCTATCCGTTCGAGCAGCCCGAGGTGATGGAGATCGCCTACTACTTCGACTTCGACTACGCGGACGCCCGCACCGACGACGTCCACGCACGCGAGGCGGTGGAGCTCGCGAAGACATGGATGGTCGACACCGCGTGCGGGATGCTCGCGATGCACGAAGACGTGGACGGGACGCTCTACATCCTCGACACGCGGCGCGAGCTGGCGGCCGCGCCGGGGCGCGCCGCGCTCGTCGGCTGGAAGGCCGCGGTGTTCCTCGCCTGCGACCGGGCGCAGACGCTCCGCCAGCTGATGCACCTGCCGAGCGTGGTGCTGGACGGCGTCTCCGAGGCGGAGGTCGTCGCGTTCCTCGAGCGCTGCGCGAAGCATCGCCTGATCGTCCGGAACGAGCGGACGTGGCTGAACGTGGCGGTCCACGTCCCGGCCCGCGAGGAGCAGGACGACCGCGCTGACCTGGGCGACAGCATGGTGTCCGGGGCCTTTGCCGAATGTTGACCCATCTCGACGCCGGGAGTAGAGTCGTGCCGCTTGTAACTAACTTGAGCAACTGGAGGCGGCGATGGGCACCTACCAAGGGGACCCCGGTCCCGTTGATGCTGCGGTCAAGGCGTTCCTGACTGCCCTGGCTACAACCCCCGAATTGCTGGCGGATTACTTCAAGAACCGGAGGCGGGCGATCGAGGGGTGGTTCGACAGCCACCCGGAGTTCGCCGGGGCCGAGAAAGACGAAGCGATCAGGATCCTCGTGGACGGCGATTTCGAGACAGCCCAGGCGATCGCGTCGGCGTCATCAGGGGCGCCGGCGGCGGCAGGGCCCGTGCAAGCCACCATCTGGGTCACCGGCTGGGTCACCTAGATCCAAGATCCGTGAACGGCGGCTCGCTGACCGTCGTCGGCACGGGAATCCAGTTCGGCTCCCAGCTCACCGCCGAGGCGCGGATCGCGCTCGAGTCCGCCGATCTCGTGCTCTTCCTCGCGGCCGGGCCCGAGATGAAGACGTTCGTCGAGAGCCTCAACGCGAACGCGCGCTCATTGCACGGGTTCTACGAGGTCGGCGAGCGCCGCGCGGCGGCTTACGAGGCTATGGCCGAGGAGATCCTGCGCCGTGTGCGCGAGGGCCTCGAGGTCTGTGTGGCGTTCTACGGCCATCCCGGTGTCTTCGTCACGCCGTCCCACGACGCGGTGCGGCGCGCACGCGAGGAGGGCTTCCCGGCGCGGATGCTGCCCGGCGTCTCGGCCGAGGACTGCCTCTTCGCCGACCTGGGCGTCGACCCCTCACGACGTGGCTGCCAGAGCTACGAGGCGACCGAGTTCCTCGTCCACGCACGCCGCATCGACCCGACGGCGGCGCTCGTGGTCTGGCAGATCGGGACCGTCGGCCGGGACACAGCCGCGACGGGCGCGCAGGCCTCGGGGCTCCCCGTCCTCGTCGAGCGGTTGCTCGAGGACTATCCGGGCTCCCACGAGGTGACCGTCTACGAGGCCGCGCCGTACCCCGCCTTCGAGCCGCTGGTCCGGACGGTGCCGCTCTCGGAGCTCGCCGCCGAGCACGTCACCGCGCTCTCGACGCTCTACGTCCCCGCGCTCGAGCCTCCGGTCGTCGATCTCACGATGTTCGACCGCCTCGATCTTCCGAGGCCCGAGTAGCCGGCGCACCGGCGCGGGCGAGGGCCTCGCGGGCCCGGCCGCCCGCGACCTCGTTTCCCTTCCGCTCGAAGAGCTCCAATGCCCCGGCGGCGCACGACGCCGCCTCCTGGTCGAGACCTGCCAGCAGGAGCACCGTTGCGCGATCGAGGAGCGCCGTCCCGTGGAGATCGGTCGCGTCGGTGGCTTCGACCCGCGCGACCGCGTCGCGCGCGAGCAGCTCCCCCTCGGCGTACGAGCCCCTCCGCGCGAGGACCTTCGCCCGCGTTCCGAGCGCCAGCGCCTGGGACCAGACATCGTCCGCCGCCGCCCGCTCCTGTGCTGTCAGCGCGATCTCCTCGGCCTCGTCGAGCCGCCCCTGCCCGTAGAGCGCCCGGCCGAGAAATGCGGCGATGCTCGACGAGTACCCGCGCTCCCCGATCTCCTCGAGGGCGATCCAGCCCTTGCGAAGCTCCCGCTCGGCGGCGTCGTAGTCACCGGCGAGGATCTCGACGTCGCCGTAGGCGAGGACGGTCGCAGCCTGCCCCAGGAGCGGCATGCCGAACTCCTCGTAGGTCGCTCGGGCCCGATCGGCGAGCTCTCGCGCCTCGGCGAACCGACCCTGGCGGGCCTCGAGTGGAGCGAGGTATCGTGCGACGCTCGCGCCGACCAGCGAATCGCCGCCCGACTCTGCGAGGATCGCCTGACACCGCGCGATGCCTTCGGACACCGGGGTCGGCCCGGCCCAGGCCGCGAAGCAGAGCTGTCCCAGGATCGTCGCCTCCTGCCGCCGGTCGCCTGCGCGACGGGCATGTACGAGCGCTCGGTTCAACGACTCCTCGCCACGGGCGACCTGCCCCTTCCAGAGGCCGAAGCGCAGCGCGATCAGAGTCCACGCGACGGCGAGCGCACGATCGTCGCCGAGCTCGTCGAGCCCCGCGACGGCACCCTCGATCTCCTCGAGCAGCTGGTCCGTCTGGACGGGATCGCTGAGGAAGAGGAGCGCTGCGCGCTCGACGAGCCCGGCGAGCGCGATCCCGGGCTTCCCCGCCCGCCGCGCCCGCTCCGGCACCGCGGCGAGCACTTCCTCGGCGCGGGCGAGCTGGCCCGACTCCCGGAGGGCGGCCCCGAGCTCGGGCAGGAGCTCGAGGCCCGACTCATCGTCGCGGAGTGCGAGCGCACGGTCGAGCAGCTCGACGGCGGCGGACATGTCGCCCCGTGCAAGTGCGCGTCTCCCCGAGGAGGCCAGCAGCCGCGAGGCGCGCGCGCCCAGCTCTGCGTCGTGGGCCGAGGTCGTGCCGAGCTCGCTCCGGTAGCGAAACGCCTGCTCCAGGTGGTAGCCGAGGAGCTCCTCGGCCTCGCCGGCGCGGCTCTCGAGCCAGGCGACGTGACCTTCGTGCAGGTCGCCGCGAACGAGCTTCGGCAGCGCGTCGTACGTCGCGTCGCGGATCAACGGGTGCCGGAACGCGAACCCTTCCTCTCCCGCGTACGTCGCCCGGTACGGGCGGACGAGCTCCTTGCGGACGAGGCCGGCGAGGCACGAGGCGACGCCGGCACGCTCCTCGTCCGAGGCGAGCGCCTCGACCGCGCCGAGGTGGAAGACGTTGCCCTCGACCGCCGCGCGCTCGAGCACGCGCCGCTCACCGGCCGCGAGCTGGTCGAGACGCGTCGCGAGCAGGAGCTGGATCGAAGGCGGCACGCGCACCTCGGAGAGATCGCCGACCGCCTCCCAGTGATCGTCCTCGCTTCGCAGGAGCCCGTCGTCGATCAGCATGCTGAACATCTCCTCCACGAAGAGCGGGTTGCCCGCCGAGGAGCTCTGGATGCGCTCGCGCACCTCCCTCGGGAGCGAGACCTCGCCGATCAGGTTGTCGATCAGCGCGTCCGCCTCGCGCTCGGAGAGAGGCTCGAGGAAGATCGTGGTGGCATTCTTCTTGCCGCCGCTCCAGCCCCGCCGCACGTCGAGGAGCTCGGGGCGGGACAGGCAAACCAGCAGGATCGGCGTGTCGTGCGCGTATTCGGCGACGTGCTCGATCAGATCGAGGAGGGTCGGCTCGCTCCAGTTGAGGTCGTCGAACACGACGATCAGCGGCGTCCGGCGCGCGATCGCCTCGAACAGCCTGCGTACGGCCCAGAAGCCCTCTTCCGCGGTCCCCACCGCCTCGGTCACGCCGATCACGTCTGCGACGCGCTCGGCGACGAGCTGAGGCGAGTCGTCTCCCGCCAGGACGGCGACGATCTTCGCGAGCGCCTCCTCGGGCTCGTCCTCCTCCGTGAGACCGGTAGCCTGCTTCACGATCTGGCGAACGGGCCAGAAGGTGATCCCCTCGCCGTACGGCAGACAGGCCGCACTCAGCACCTCTGCGTCGGCGCCGATGTTCCGCAACGCCTCCCAGAGGAGCCGCGACTTGCCGACCCCGGCCGAGCCGAGCAGGGTGAACAGGTGGCACGACCGCTCGCGGACCGAGCGCGCGAACGCGTCCTCGAGCAGCGACAGCTCGCCGTCGCGTCCGACCATCGGCGAGTCGAACCTGCGTGCGCGCGGCAGGACAGCGGAAGTCACGTCGAGCAGGCGGTAGGCACGGACCCGGTCCAGCTTCCCCTTCAGCTGCAGCGGCTCGACCACCTCGGCGCGGATCGCGTCGCGGGCGAGCTGATAGGTCGGCTCCCCGATCAGGATCTCGCCCTCCGCAGCCGCGCCCTCGAGGCGCTGGGCAACGTTGACCGCATCGCCCGACACGAAGGCGTGGCCGCGCGACGGGTCGCCGGCGATCACCTCGCCGCTGTTGACGCCGGTGCGAACCCCGAGCCGCACGCCGAACGAGCGGTCGAGCTCCTCGTTCAGGACCACGAGCGCCTGGCGCAGCTCGAGGGCGGCCCTCAGCGCGCGCAGCGCATCGTCCTCGTGCAGGACCGGTATCCCGAACACGGCCATCACGGCGTCGCCGATGAACTTCTCCACCTGGCCTCCGTGCCGCTCGAGCACGGCACGCGCCTCCTCGTAGTAGCGGGACATGACCCGCCGCAGCTGCTCCGGGTCCTGCGACTCGCCGAGGCTCGTCGAGCCGGTCAGGTCGCAGAAGAGAATCGTGACCGTCTTCCTGACCTCGAAGGACGGACCCTCCGTGGCGAGCGGCCCGCCGCACGCGCTGCAGAAGCGCGCAGGCTCGAGGTTCTCCTCACCGCATCGGGGACAGGAGAGCATCGTCGGAGTTTACGACCGTCAACCGGCGATCCGTCGTGGATTCCCTCGAGCAATCAGGGCTCGGCAAACTGCTCTGCCCAACGCCGCACGATCTCGACCACCTCCTCGACGCTCGCGGCGGTGCGTGTCGTCTGCTCCGGCGAGGACAGGTCGCTCGACTCCGTCAGCCGCGCGCGCAGGCTCCGCTCATGGGCCTGTTCGACCCAGATGCGAACGATCATCACGCCTGCACGCCCGTCGTCCGGGGTCATCGCGCCCGGAATGATGACCCCGCGCCGTCACCGCCGCGTCACCAAACCGGAAGCGGTGCGACGAGCTCCTCGAGCTGTGGCGAGGGCGCCAGGCCGAGCTCTGCCTTCAGCAGTTCGCGGAAGGAGCGGTACTGGCGGGTCGCCTCGCTGCGGTTTCCCTCCGCGAGATAGGCCAGGATCAGGAGGCGGTGGGCGCTCTCGCGCAGCGGCTCGGCGGCGACCGCGGCGTGGCCGGCCTCGACGGCGGCGGCGTAGCGGCCGGCGGCGGTGAGGGACTCGCAGACCGCATCGAGTGCGTGCAGGCGCAGCTGGCGGAACCGCTCCCGCTCGATCACGACCCAGTCGTCGTACCAATGCGGCAAGAGCTCGCCTGCGCGACAGAGGCAATCGAGGCCGAGGGGGGTGACGCGGCCGCCGCGGAGCACGGAGCGTGCCCGCTCCTGCGCCTCGTGCAGGTCGACCTCGACGCCGGGTGCGAGCCGGACGAGGCTCCCGTTCGCGTCGATCAGGAGGCAGTCCTGGCGGCCAAGCCGCCAGAGGGTGGAGCGGAGGCTCGCGTTCGCGTGCTCCTCCGTCGACTCGAGCCACAGGCTGCCGGCGACGTAGATCCGCTGCAGCGGGCGCTCGTGGAGAGCCAGGAACGCCGCCAGGCGCTGGGCGCTCTGCGGCAGTGCGACGAGCTCGCCGTCACGCCTCACCTCGAACCGGTCGAGCAGCTGGAGCTCGATCATGCGGCGCCCACCCGCTCGGCGCAGTGCAGGTAGCCCGGCCGCAGCAACGGTTTGGTGGCCCCACGCACACCGCCCCCGGCGTTGCTTGGCCGATATCAATGCCACCTCGGCGACCGCGAGTCAATACTGCGTTACGATCAGTCGATGCTCGCCCGGTGGGGGATCCGGCTCGCCGCCTCGCTGGCGGGCATCTTCGTCGGCATCGTCCTCTCGGTCGCGCTCCTCAGCGGCTTCTCGGCGAGCTCGAAGGCTATCGTCGTCTCGACCCTCCTCTTCTGGGTCGTGCACTGGGTCGTCAACTTCATCGCGCTCCGCATTCTCATCCGCCAGCCCTCGGTCGCCACGGCCGGGCTGCTCGCCCTCGCTTCGACGGTCGTCGCGCTGATCATCATCGACGTCTTCGTGTCGGGACTGTCGATCCACGGCGTGAGCACGGTCGTGCTCGCGACCCTGATCATCTGGATCTCGACTGCGCTCGCCGACATGGTCGGCCGCCGCAAGATCCGGGCGCGGCGCGTCGAGCGCCGCGAGGGCTGAGCCTCCGCCTCGCCCGCCCTAGGCGAGCAGGTGGCCCAGGACGAGCGCGATCAGGTTCATCGCGAAGATCGCGAAGCTGACCGACGTGAGGAAGGCCGTCGAGAGCACGAGCGCATGGGTGTTCTGGTCGAGTCGCATAGCCGCACTGGAGGGGGGACGACCCCCGCCGCATCGGGGCCGTCCCGGTCGTTCGAAGTGTTCCGTCTGCTCCCGTCGCAACGGAGCAGACGCAAGAACAGTTGTAGTTGCCGGGCGGCACTTCACGGTTCCCCCCATAGGTGGTTCATTCGGCTACTTCACTCGTCCTGCCAGTCGCGGAGCGCTTCCACGGCCTCGTCGACCGACCAGCAGATGCGCCCGGCGGCGAGGATCGCGCCCGAGACGAAGAGGTTGAGCCCGTCGCCGGGCACGGCGCCCCGGCGGCGCTGCGCGCGGAGATCGGTGACGATCCCCACGATCCCCTTGTACTGCGGCTCGCCCGATGCGACGAGCTGCGCGAACATGCCGACCTCGCACGCGGTGCCGTCGTCGACCGACGTGCCGTCGAGCCAGGCGACGAGCGCGTTCGCGCCGCGCACGCCCTCTGCGTCGACGGCGTAGACGGCCTCGGGGGTGAGCGGCCCGAGCTCGCGGAACTGCTCGTGCGGGACGAAGCACTCGAAGCCCTCCGCCCGCAGCCGCGCGGCGAGCCCGTCGATCCAGGCGCGCTCGGCCTCGGCGAAGAGCGGCCCTGCGAGGTAGAGGCGCATTTCCGCGATGCTACTCCGCGTGATCCACAACCGTCGGGGTCAGACCCGCACACGAATGTGTCACGACTATGTGACGGAACAATGACGCCGACGACCGACAAGGCGCCTCTCTCCATGATGCAGCGTCACAGGCCATGTCCGGGGTCTGACCCCGATTTGGGCCCGCGAATCGCGATGATCCGCCCGTGATCCGCGTCGGCACCTGCTCCTGGGCGGACGAGTCCTTCACCAAGGCCTGGTACCCGCCGTCGGTCAAGAGCGGCGAGGCGCGCCTGCGCTACTACGCCGAGCGGTTCGACACCGTCGAGGCGAACTCGACCTACTACCGGCTCCCGGACCCGGGCATGGTCGCCGGCTGGGCCGAGCGGACGCCGGCGGGCTTCGTGATGCACGTGAAGGCGTTCGGGATGATGACCCGCCACCCGGTGCGGCTCGAGCAGCTCCCGCCCGACCTGCGCGAGGCGGCGGCGACCGACGAGCGCGGCCGCGTCGACCATCCCACCGAGGAGCTGCGCGCCGAGGTCTTCCGGCGCTTCGTCGCGGCGCTCGAGCCGCTGCGCCTCACGGGCAAGCTCGGCGGGATCGAGTTCCAGCTGCCGCCCTACATCGTCTTCCGCCCCTCCTCGCTCGCCTATCTCGAGTGGGCACAGGCGGAGCTCGCGGGCCACGAGCTCCTGGTCGAGTTCCGCCACCCGAGCTGGCTCGACGAGGCGAACCGTGCCGAGACGCTCGCCTTCCTCGAGCAGCGCGGCCTCACCTACGTGATCGCCGACACGCCGCCCTCGATCCTCCCCACCGTCACCGCCCTCACGTCAGGCACCGGCTACGTGCGGTTCCACGGACGCAACGCCGGGACCTGGTTCAAGCGCACGCGCAGCGCAGCCGAGCGGTTCGACTATCTCTACTCGGACGACGAGCTGCGCGAGTGGGTGCCGCAGCTGCGCTCGCTCGCCGAGCGGGCCGAGGCGGTCTACGCCATGTTCAACAACAACGGCCGCTCCCAGATGCCCCGGCCGCCCGGCCTCCTCGGCGAGCCGCAGGAGGAGACCGTCGCGCAGGCGCCGACGAACGCCGCGATGCTGCAGGCACTCCTACAGGCCTGAGAAGCGGCCGCGGTGGAAGATCAGCGGCTCGCCCTCGCCGACCGCCGCGTCCACCACCCGGCCGATGAAGATCGTGTGGTCGCCGCCCTCGTAGGTCCGCTCCAGCTCGCATTCCAGGGTGGCGAGCGCCGCTTCGAGGAGCGGGGCGCCGGTCGTCCCGAGGGTGTGGGGCACGCCCGCGAACTTGTCGTCGGCCTTGGCGGCGAACGACCGACAGAGCTCGACGTTCTCGTCCCCGGCGCGAATGATGTTGATCGCGAAGGTGCTGGCGGCGAGCATCCGGGGGTGCGTATTGGCCGCGCGGTCGAGGCAGACGAGCATCAGCGGGGGCTCGAGGCTGAGGCTCGCAACCGCGTTCGCGGTGCAGCCGAAGAGGCCGTCCTCGGCGCGCGTCGTGACGATCGTGACGCCGGTGACGAAGGCGCCCGCGACCTCGCGCAGCCGCTCGGGCGAGACGCTTGGAAGCATGCATCGATCGTACTCACTAGGCTCTCCGCGGATGGGAGAGCTCGTCCTGATCACCGGCGGCGCGGGCTTCATCGGCTCGCACCTCGCCGACACCCTGCTCGCGCGCGGCTATCGCGTGCGGGCGCTCGACAACCTCACCGAGCAGGTGCACGAGGGTGCCGCGCGGCCGGACTACCTGAGCCGCGAGGTGGAGCTCGCCGTCGGCGACGTCCGCGACGCCGAGGCCGTGGGCCGTGCGCTCGACGGCGCCGACGCGGTCGTCCACCTCGCCGCGCGCGTGGGTGTCGGGCAGAGCATGTACGAGCTCGCCGAGTACACGGCCACGAACGAGCTGGGGACCGCGGTGCTCTGCGAGGCGCTCCTCACGCGGCCGGTGCGCAAGCTGCTCGTCGCCTCGAGCATGAGCGTCTACGGCGAAGGCACCGGCGGCCCGCGCACCCGGGAGCAGCTCGAGCGCGGGGACTGGGAGCCGCCGGGCGGCTTCGCGCCGACGCCCGAGACGAAGCAGCCCGAGCTCGCTTCGGTGTATGCGCTCTCGAAGTTCCAGCAGGAGCGGCTCTGCCTCCTCTTCGGCTCCGCGTACGACGTCCCCACGGTCGCGCTTCGCCTCTTCAACACCTACGGCCCGCGCCAGGCGCTCTCGAACCCCTACACGGGTGTCCTCGCGATCTTCGCCTCGCGCTTGCTGAACCGGCGGCCGCCGCTGATCTTCGAGAACGGGCTGCAGCGGCGGGACTTCGTCTCGGTTCACGACGTCGCGGCCGCGTTCGCGCTCGCGCTGGACTCCCCCGCCGCGGACGGCCGGGTGCTCAACGTCGGCAGCGGCTCGAGCGTGACCGTGCTGGAGCTCGCCGAGCGGCTGGCGGCGGTGATGGGTGTCGACATCCGCCCGGAGGCGACCGGACGCTACCGGGTCGGCGACATCCGCCACTGCTTCGCGGACATCTCGCTCGCGCGCGAGCTGCTCGGCTACGAGCCACAGGTCGAGCTCGAGCAGGGCGTCGCCGAGCTCGTCGAGTGGCTCGCCGGCCAACCGGCCGTGGATCGCGTGGACGCCGCTGCCGAGGAACTGTCCTCGCGAGGCCTGACACTCTAGAGTCGCCCGGGATGCGAGACAGGGCGCGAGTCGTCGTGATCGGAGGCGGGGTCGGGGGCTGCTCGATCCTCTACTGGCTGACCAAGCTCGGCTGGTCGGACGCCGTCCTCGTTGACCGCGCCGACCTCACCTCGGGCTCGACCTTCCACTCGGCAGGCCTCGTGGGACAGCTGCGCGGCTCGCTCTCGCTGACGAAGATGATGATGAGCTCGGTCGAGCTGTACCGCACGCTCGGCGCCGAGGTCGACCTCGAGACCGGCTGGCGCGAGGTCGGCTCGCTCCGGCTCGCGTCCTCCGCGGAACGGCTCGAGGAGCTCTCCCGCCAGGCCGGCTGGGCGCAGACGTTCGGCCTCCCGCTCGAGCTGATCTCGGCGGAGGAGGCGCAGCGGCTGTTCCCACCGATGTCCACCGAGGGTGTGCTCGGCGCTGCCTTTCTCCCCACGGACGGCTACATCGACCCCTCGCAGCTCACCTTCGCGCTCGCCGAGGGCGCGCGGCGCGGCGGGGCCGAGATCCTCACGCATACCCGCGTCACGGAGATCCCCGTCGAGCGCGGTCGCGTCGTCGGCGTGATCACCGACAAGGGGACGATCGAGGCAGAGGTGGTCGTCAACGCGGGCGGCATGTTCGCGCAGGAGCTCGGGGCGCTCGCGGGCGTCAACGTGCCGCTGATCCCGATGGCGCACGAGTACCTCGTCACGAAGCCTGCAGGCCTGCCGACCGACATGCCGACGATGCGCGACCCGTCGCTGCTCGTCTACTTCCGCCCCGAGTCGGGCGGGCTGATCATGGGCGGCTACGAGCGCGACCCGGCCCCCTGGTCGCTCGACGGGATCCCGCCGGACTTCAACGGCAGGCTACTCGCCGAGGACTGGGAGCGGTTCGAGCCGCTGCTCGAGAACGCCATCCGCCGGGTCCCCGGACTCGAGGGGATGGACGTCGTGAAGCTGATCAACGGGCCCGAGGCGTTCACACCCGACAACGAGTTCATCCTCGGCCCCACCGACGTGCGCGGCTTCTGGGTCGCCGCGGGCTTCTGCGCGCACGGGCTCGCGGGCGCGGGCGGGATGGGCAAGCTCGTCGCGGAGTGGATCGCCGAGGGGGTGCCGTCGCTCGACGTCTGGGAGATGGACTCGCGCCGCTTCGGCTCGGCGTACCGCTCTCGGGCCTACACGCTCGCGCGCACGATCGAGGTCTACTCGACCTACTACGACGTGCGCTACCCCGGCCACGAGCGAGAGGCCGGGCGGCCGCTGAGAGTCTCGCCGGCCTACGCACGCCTGGCCGAGCTCGGCGCGGCCTTCGGCGAGAAGTCGGGCTGGGAGCGCGCCAACTGGTTCGAGCCGAACGCGGCCGCCGGCGACGAGTCGCTGCGGCCAAGAGGATGGGCGGGCCGCCTCTGGTCGCCTGCGACCGGGGCCGAGCACCGCGCCTGCCGCGAGGCCGCGGCCCTCTTCGACGAGACCTCGTTCGCGAAGATCGAGGTGTCGGGCGCCGGCGCGGCCGCGTTCCTCGAGTCGCTCTGCGCGAACCGGGTCGCGCGCGACGTCGGCGCGATCACCTACACCCAGATGCTCAACCGCCACGGCGGGATCGAGTGCGACTTCACGGTCACGCGCCTCGCCGAGGACCGCTTTCGCATCGTCACCGGCACCGCGTTCGGCCAGCACGACCTCGCCTGGATCCGCTCGCACGCGCCGGAGGACGGCTCGGTCACGGTCGCCGACGTGACCTCGCAGTACGCGTGCTTCGGCCTCTGGGGCCCGAAGGCGCGCGAGATCCTGCAGCCGCTCACCCCGACGCCGCTCGACTTCCCGTACATGCGCGCGGCCGAGCTCGCGGTCGGGCCTGTGCCCTGCCTTTCGCTTCGCGTCACCTACGTCGGCGAGCTCGGCTGGGAGCTCTACTGCCCCAGCGAGCTCGGCCAGCGTCTCTGGGACGAGCTGTGGGCGGCCGGCCGCGAGCACGGCCTTGTCGCGGGCGGATACAAGGCGATCGACTCGCTGCGCCTCGAGAAGGGCTATCGCGTCTGGGGCGCCGACATCACCCCCGACGACACGCCCTTCGAGGCGGGGCTCGGCTTCGCGGTCAAGCTGGACAAGGGCGAGTTCACCGGGCGCGAGGCGCTGCTCGGCAAGCAGGAGCCGGAGCGGCGGCTCTGCTGCCTTGTCCTGGCCGACCCGCGCATGGTCGCGCTCGGCTCCGAGCCGGTGCGCGTCGAGGGGCGGCCCGTCGGGCGCGTGACCAGCGGCGGCTACGGCTACACGGTCGGGTGCTCGATCGCCTACGCTTACCTGCCCACCGCCGACGCAGTTCCGGGCAGGGAGGTCGAGGTGGAGAGCTTCGGCGAGCGCGTTGCAGCCGAGGTCGTCGCCGAGCCGCTCTTCGATCCGGCCTCGGAGCGCGTGCGGTCGTGAAGGCGGTCGGGGTGCTCTGGCCGGGGCGAGACGCCCGCATCGAGCCGCTGAGCGGCGGGATCACGAACCGCAACTTCAAGGTCGAGGTGGACGGCGAGAGCTACGTCCTCCGGATCGGCGGCCGCGACACCGAGCTGCTCGGGATCGACCGCTACAACGAGCACGAGGCGAGCATCGCGGCGTCCCGGGTCGGGATCGCGCCCGAGGTGCTCCGCTACCAGAGTGGCTACCTCGTGACCCGCTTCATCGAAGGCGAGTCCGGCCGCATCGACAGCGTCGAGGAGGTGGCGCGGATGCTGCGCCGGTTTCACGACTCCAAGCGGATCGGCGGCCGCTTCGACGCGTTCCGCGTCGTCGAGGCGTACCGGGCGACCGCGATCGAGCACGGCGTCCCCGTGCCCGTGGACTACGAGCCGGCGCACCAGATTGCGCGCACGATCGAGAGGCTTCGCAGCGGCGTGACGCAGCGCCCGTGCCACAACGACCTCCTTCCGGCGAACTTCATCAACGACGGCAAGCAGCTCTGGATCGTCGACTGGGAGTACGCCGGGATGGGCGACCCGTACTTCGACCTCGGGAACTTCGCGGTCAACAACGAGCTGGACGAGGACGCCGAGGCGCGCTTCCTCGCCGCCTACGGCGCCGACGACTCCGACGGCTTCGTCCTGATGCGGTTCATGAGCGACTTCCGTGAGGCGATGTGGGGAGTCGTCCAGCAAGCGCTCTCGGAGCTGGACGTGGACTTCAAGGCCTATGCGGCCGAGCACTTCGAGCGGTTGGCCCGGACCGCGGCAGAGCCGCGCTTTCGCGCCGCGCTCGGCTAGAAGAGGCGTGTCCCGGGGCCAGGCACCATGCCGTGGCCGGCCACGACGTGCCGGCGCGACTCCCGCGTCCTTGCGTTCCGCGGCCCTCGTCGGCAATGGCACCTCGCCGAGCGAACGCGGACCAGCCGGACGTGGCCCGGGGTCAGGCACCGGGACATGGCTCGCCCGGACTCGGACGGTCAGGCCCTGACTGGGTCAGACGACGTAGGCGCAGCCGTTCCAGTACGCGGCGAGCCGCGTGCGGCGGCGGCCGTGCAGTTCGACGTGCAGCTCCTCGGGCTCGCGGCCGAGGTGGACGTCGAGAAAGACCTCGAACCCGTTGCCGCCGCGCCGTCGGAACTCTCGCTCGGGTGCCGCGGTGGCCGCCTCGAGGTACGTGACACGGCCGCCGCAGCAGCGGCCCGACCTTGTCCAGACGAACAGCCTCCCACCTTCGTCCTGAACGCGTCGACGACTTCCGGAGCCGCGATCACCTGCATCGCAAACGGTACCGGAGGGCCGGTGTGTGCCGGCCCTCCGTATCGATCACGAGCCTTCGCGCTCGGCGCGCTCGGCGCCGGTCGGCTCGAGCTCGTCGTGCAAGTGGGTCCGCAGCGGCTTGTCGGGCCGACCGATCAGGAAGTAGATCGCGCCGACGATCGCGATGATCGCGATCACGACGAGGGTGATCCAGTCGAGGTTGAAGTAGCCGCGCGGGCTGGCGAGCCCCGACGGGTAGACGACGTTGACCAGCATCAGGCCCAGGTACGCCGCGCCGAGGATCATCACCGGCCACGCCCACTTTCCGAGCGTGAACGCGCCCTCCGGCACCCAGCCGCGGGCGCGTGCCACCATCGCCGCGATCACGGTCAGCAGAAACGCGAGGTAGATGCCGCTGACGCTGAACGAGACGAGCGAGACGAGCGCGTTGACGTTCGCCGGGTACGTGACGAACCAGACCTTGACGTCCTTGCTCGGCGTCGCGTAGACGAGCAGCGCGAACAGTACGGTGATCACCGCGCCGGCGAGCAGCGCGTTGATCGGCGTCTTGAATCGGCTGTTCACCTTCGAGATCCAGCGCGAGCCCGGCAGCGCGCCGTCGCGGGCGAACGAGAACGCGAGGCGGCTCCCGGCGCCCTGCACCGAGGTGCCGCAGGAGAAGAACGCGAAGATGATCAGGCAAAGCAGCGAGTCCTGCAGCCAGCTCGGCAGCTCGGAGAGGATGAACGGGACGCCGCCGCCCTTCACCGTCGCCGCGATGGGATTCGTCTCCGGCATCGCGAGCAGGAGAGCGCCGATCAGGATGAACGAGGCGAGCCCGCCCCAGAGCAGCGCCCACCTCATCGCCTTCGGCACCTTGTGCCCGGGATCCTTTGTCTCCTCCGAGATGTCTCCGGCCGACTCGAACCCGTAGAAGATGTAGACCGGTGCCAGCACCGCGATGAGCGCGGCCCCGGTCCAACTGCCGTGGAAGTCGAACCCGTAGGCGTTGCTCGCCGCGTGCTGCGCTCCCTGGGTCGAAAACAGGAAGCCGAGGCCGTGGTGGAAGCCGTGGATCGCGAGGATGATTGCGATCCCGAGCGTGCCGACGATCTCGACGTAGACGCCGAACTGGGCGACGCGGCCCATGACCTTCGCGCCGGTGATGTTCAGCGTGGTCTGGATAGCGAGCAGGATGACCGTGATGATCAGGACCGTGTTGTGGTCGGCCGGGTTCAGGTTCCAGCCGAACCAGTTGTGGGTGAGGCTCGTGACGTAGCTGACGACGCCGGTGTCGACCGCGGCGACGGTGATCAGGAGCGCGATCCCGTAGAACCAGCCGACGAACCAGCCGTACGCTGGGCCGACCGAGAACTTGCTGTACTGGTAGAGCGCCCCCGCCACCGGGTAGTGGCTCGCGAGCTCGCCGAACACGAGCGCGACGAAGAGCATCCCGATCACCGGGATCCAGGTCAGCCAGACGTAGGCGGGGCCGGCGGCCACGACCCCCAGGACGAACAGCGAGTAAATGCCCACCATGGGCGAGAGGTACGTGAACGCGACCGAGAAGTTCGCGAAGAAGCCGAGCACGCGGTTGAGCTGCGGCTTGTAGCCGAGGCTCGCGAGCCTCGCATCCTCGTTCCCGCTTCCGGCCGGAGCCGGGGACGCTACGTCGTGCATCAGGCCCTCCTGTCTCGCGCCGCCAGAGGCGCGAATCTATGGCGTGGCCGAATCGAGGTCAAGGTGGATCGCCGAGGCCGCTCACCCGTCGACCGGGAGAGCGGCCTCGGCAGAGCGGATTACGGCGCCCTCGTACTCGGTGTCGGCAGGCAGCAGGAACGCGTCCTCCTGCTTCGCCTCGAGCACCTCGAGCTCCTCGTCGGTGCCCATCCGCACCGGGCCCTTGAACCACTTGTGGGCCGACAGCAGCCACCAGCCGCCGAACAGGATGAGCGCCCCGCCGATCGTGAGCGGCGCGTAGTTGACCGCGTTCCACGTGAAGGCGTCGTTCCAGGGGATCCCGGCGGGAGACGTCGGCAGCATGAAGATCACCGTGATGAATCGCGACCCAGATGATCGCGAGGATGTTGATCCACTTGTAGTGGCTTGCCGAGGCTCCAGGCGCCGTGCTCGAAGCTCGAGCCCGCCTTGAAGCGCAGGATCACCGGCAGGATGAAGGCGATGTAGAGCCCCGTCGTCCCCACCGACGTCCCCACGTAGTACCCGGCGAGGTTGTTCCACCAGGTCGGGATCAGCAGGAGGAAGCCGACGAAGCCGATCGCCCACCGCCGCGTAGACCGGCACGCGGTGCTTGGAGACCCAGCGCCACCACTGGTGGCCCGGCACCGCCCGGTCACGCGAGAACGCGAACAGCATCCGCGAGCCGGATGTGATGCACGCCGTCAAGCAGAAGAACTGGGCGCAGACGACGATGAAGAGGAGCACCTCCGCCCAGTGCGTTCCCATCGAGGTCTGCCAGATGTACGTCGTGATGCAGGTGATATTGCTCCTGCACTCCGGTCTGGCTGGGGATCGCGAAGGTGATCGACAGGAGCAGGATGAAGCCCGCGATCACCGAGACGATCACGGCCCATGACCATTCCGACCGCCGCCACGCGGGACGCCTGGTGCGTCTCCTCGGACATGTGCGCCGAGGCGTCGTAGCCGGTCAGCGTGTACTGCGCCATCCCGATCGAGCCGATCAGGAAGACCATGAAGAAGGGCCACTCGCCCCACGTGTGGCCTCCGAAGCCCGAGTTGTTGATCGTCTGCGTGAAGACATAGCTCGCGGACTGGTGAGTGTTCGGGCACGATGATGCAGGCGAACACGATGATCAGGACGCCGGCCATGTGCCAGTAGGCAGAGATCCCGTTGATCATCGACGTGATCCGGACGTCGAAGACGTTGACCAGCGTCGCCGCCAACAGGAACGCCACGAACAGATAGAAGATGTGGTGAGCCGATCGTCGTTCGGTGTCCCAGAGCAGGTCTGAACAGCGCGGTCGCGTAGATCGCGAGGCCGTAGCCCACCGCGCCGTGATCCCGATCAGCCCGATCAGGTTGAACCATCCGGTGAACCAGCCCCATGCGGGGCTGCCGAGCTTCGACGCCCAGTAGTAAAGCCCGCCGGCCGTGGGGTACGTGGAGGCGATCTCGGCCATCGAGAGCGCGACGAAGGTCGTGAAGATGCCGACGATGATCCAGCCCCAGGTGACCGCCACCGGGCCGCCCCACTGGAAGGCGAGGTAGTACGACGTCAGACAGCCCGCCAGGATCGAGATGATCGTGAAGCTGATGGCGAAGTTCCGGAACGCGCCCATCGCGCGGAACAGCTCCTGCGCGTAGCCGAGCCGGTGGAGGATCTTTTCGTCCTCCGACGTGTGGATCGCGCCAGGTGCGGGCGCTTCGGTACTCATGCTGCCGCCTCCCTGCTCGTTTGACTTGTCGGATCCCGGCGTCCGCAACGGCGGGAACTCCGGGGTATTCACTCCCGAAGCCCACATCCCTGTCAAGTGCCGCGGGCCCGGTCTCCTGCCGCATGGCCGGAGTGTCGTCACTCCACCGGACGGATATATGCTCGCTCGCATGCTCGGCTACGACGAATTGAAGGAGCTCGTCGGGAGCGGCGAGGTCGACACGGTGATCGTCGCCTTCACCGACATGCAGGGCCGCCTGATGGGCAAGCGCCTCCACGCTGAGTTCTTCCTCGCGGAGATGGACGGCGGCCACGACGTCGAGGGCTGCAACTACCTGCTCACTCTCGACATGGAGATGAACCCCCAGCCTGGCTTCGAGATGGCGAGCTGGGAGCGCGGTTACGGCGACTTCGGGCTCGCGCCCGACCTCGCCTCGCTGCGGCGCATCCCGTGGCTCGAGGCGACGGCGCTGATCCTGGCCGACGTCGTCTGGCATGACGGCTCGCCGGTGAAGCCCTCCCCGCGCCAGGTGCTGAAGGCGCAGGTGGCGCGGGCGGAGGCGCTCGGCTTCACGCCGAAGCTCGGCTCCGAGCTCGAGTTCTTCATCTTCAAGGAGACGTACGCGGAGGCGCACGCGAAGCACTACCGCGACCTCACCCCGTCGGTGCCGTACATCCTCGACTACCACATCCTCGCCTCGACCTACGACGAGCCGCTGATCCGCCAGATCCGCAACGGGATGCAGGCGGCGGGGATGCAGGTCGAGACGTCGAAGGGCGAGGCGTGGCCGGGCCAGCACGAGATCAACTTCCGCTACGCCGGCGCGGTCACGATGGCCGACAACCACGTCGTCTACAAGAACGGCGCCAAGGAGATCGCGCACCTCAACGGGTGCTCGATCACGTTCATGGCGAAGCCGGACCACGCGGGGATCGGCTCCTCCTGCCACATCCACGCCTCGCTGTGGCGCGGCGACGAGAGCGCATTCGCCGGCGAGTCCGACACGTTCAAGCAGTTCCTCGCCGGCCAGATCGCGTGCGCGCGCGAGCTCGCGATCTTCTTCGCGCCGACGATCAACTCGTACAAGCGCTACGCCGCCGCGAGCTGGGCGCCGACGACCCTGGCCTGGGGCCACGACAACCGCACCTGCGGCTTCCGCATCGTCGGCAAGGGCCCGGCGCTCCGGGCCGAGACGCGCATCCCCGGGGCCGACGCGAACCCGTACCTCGCGTTCGCGGCGATCATCGCCGCCGGCCTGCACGGGATCGAGAACGAGCTGCCGCTGCCGGCGGCCGTCGAGGGGAACGCGTACGTGTCCGACGTCGAGCGCTTCCCGCACTCCCTCCGCGAGGCGGTCGCGGCGCTCGAGAGCGGCACGATGGCGCGCGCCGCGCTCGGCGACGAGGTCGTCGACCACTACCTCAACTACGCGCGCACCGAGCAGGAGCTGTTCGACAGCGTCGTCACCTGCTACGAGCGCGAGCGCATGTTCGAACGCGGCTAGTCCCGGGGTCAGGCACCGGGACATGTCCGGCGGCGAGCGTTGCGCCTATTCACGCGGCACGGGACTCTTCGACCGACGGCGGACAGGTCTGTTCGCACCATGTCCCGGGGTCAGGCCTCCGGACCTGTCCCGCTAGACTCGAGGGATGCGGCCGGTCATCGGCATCACCGCCTACGCGGAGCAGGCGCGCTGGGGTGCCTGGGACCTGCCCGCTGCGCTGATTCCGCTCATGTACGTCCAGAAGGTCGAAGACGCGGGCGGACGGGCGCTGCTCGTGCCGCCGTCCGAGCACGGCGTCGAGGAGACACTCGACGCGCTCGACGGGCTGATCCTCTCCGGCGGCGCCGACCTCGACCCGGACGTCTACGGCGCCGACCCGCACCCCGAGACCACGGGCACGCGCCCCGACCGTGACGCCGCCGAGCTCGCGCTGCTCGCGGCGGCGCTCGAGCGCGACATGCCGGTGCTCGCGATCTGCCGCGGGAGCCAGGTGCTGAACGTCGCCCGCGGCGGCGACCTCGTCCAGCACCTCCCCGAGGTCGTGGGCGGCGAGCAGCACAAGGAAACTCCGGGTGTCTTCGCGGACCACGACGTCACGGTCGAGCCGGGGACGACGCTCGGCTCGCTGCTCGGCGAGCGGGCGCCCGTCAAATCGCACCACCATCAGGGCTTCGGCCGCGTCGGCGAGGGGCTCAGGCCGGTCGCGTGGGCCGAGGACGGGACGCTCGAGGCGGTCGAGGACCCCGATCGGCAGTTCGCCGTCGGCGTGCTCTGGCATCCCGAGGCCGGCGCGGACGACGCGCTCTTCCGCGCGCTCGTCGAGCAGGCGCGCGACTACCGCGCGTCAGGCCTCTCCTCTAGCCGGTAGCGAACGGCGGCGCGGTCGCCGGGTCCGAGAGCGGCGGCGCCTCGGCCGGAGCGCCGGCCTGCGCCGGCGCAGGGACCTCGCGCAGCACGGGCGGGGCCGACACGGCCGCGACGGCGGGAGCGGGCGCAGGCGCGGGCGGCGGAGGAGCGACCGGCGCGGGGGCCACCGGGGCAGGAGCCACCGGAGCGGGAGCCACGGGCGCCGTCGGAGCCAACGGGGCTGGTGCAGGCGCAACGGGCGCCGCGGCCGCAGCCGGCGCCGAGGCGGCCACGGGCGGAGCCAGAGCGGCTGCGATCAGCCGCGACTGAACCATCAGCGCCGTCTCGAGCCGTCTTTCGATGTCGACCTGGAAGAGCGCCGTCTGCGCCTGGACGCGAAGGCGGAACGCGCGCCCCTCGCCCACGACGTACCCGACCAGCACACCGGCCAGCGCCCCGAGCAGGATCGTCGCGAACCCGAAGATCGCGGGAATCGGCCACACCGAAGCGAGCGGCGTCAGCGGGACGGCGCCGAAGATCACGCCGACGACGCCGCCGAACACCGCGGAACCGACCCGCACCGAATCCGCCTTGCGCAGCAGCTGCTGCGCAAACTGCTCCATGATCGCCGCATCAAAGGTCGTGGTGTTGTCCACGGTAGTCACAATGATCGGCTGGACCGGCCCCGCGCTTGAGCACGGCTTTAGACTGGCTCCGTGACGCTGACCGTCCTCAATCCGGCCACGGAGCAGCGGCTCGCCCAGCTCGAGCGGGCGGGCGTGGAGGAGACCGACGCCGCCGTCGCGGCCGCTCGCGCGGCGTTCCCCGCCTGGCGCAAGGTCGCGCCGACCGACCGAGCCCGCCTGCTGCGAAGGCTCGCGACGCTCGTCGAGGAGCATCACGAGGAGCTCGCGCGGCTCGAGTCGCGCAACGTCGGCAAGCCGATCTCGGGCGCGCGCGGCGAGATCGGCATGGTCGCCCAGGTCTTCCACTACTACGCGGGCGCCGTCGACAAGCACTACGGCGAGACGATCCCGGTCGCCGGCGGTGTCGACATGACGTTCCGCGAGCCGCTCGGGGTCGTGGGGCTGATCGTGCCCTGGAACTTCCCGCTGAACATCGCGAGCTGGAAGGTCGGCCCCGCCCTCGCGTGCGGGAACACCGTCGTGCTAAAGCCCGCCGAGCTCACGCCGCTGACCGCGATCCGGCTCGGCGACCTCGCTCTCGAGGCCGGCTTCCCCGAGGGCGTCGTCAACGTCGTCGTCGGGAAGGGCTCCGTCGTCGGGCAGCGGCTGATCGAGCACCCCGACGTCGCCAAGATCGGCTTCACCGGCTCCACCGAGGTCGGGCAAGAGGTGATGCGCGGCGCAGCCGGGACGGTCAAGCGCGTCACGCTCGAGCTCGGCGGCAAGTCGGCCAACGTCGTCTTCGCCGACGCCGACCTCGAGAAGGCCGCCGCCGCCGCGCCGTACTCCGTGTTCGACAACGCGGGCCAGGACTGCTGCGCGCGGTCGCGGATCCTGATCGAGCGCTCCGTCTACGACCGCTTCACCGAGCTGCTCGTCGAGGCGACACGCAACGTGCGCGTCGGCGACCCGGAGGACGACGCGACCGAGATGGGCCCGCTCGTCTCCGCCGCCCACCGCGAGACCGTCGCCTCGTTCGTCGAGGCCACGCCTCTCTTCCAGGGCGGCGTCCCGGACGGCCCCGGCTTCTGGTTCCCGTGCACGCTCGTCGAGGCGTCCAACGACGACCGGGTCGCGCGCGAGGAGGTCTTCGGCCCGGTCGCGGCGCTGATCCCCTTCGCGGACGAGGCCGACGCGATCGCAATCGCGAACGACACGCCCTACGGGCTCTCCGGCTCGATCTGGACGCGCGACGGCGCCCGGGCGCTGCGCGTGGCGCGCGCGCTCGAGACCGGCGTCCTCTCGGTCAACTCCAACAGCTCGGTGCGCGTCTCGACGCCGTTCGGCGGCTTCAAGCAGTCCGGCTTCGGCCGAGAGCTCGGAATGCACGCGCTGCAGAGCTACTCGGAGGTCAAGAACGTATTCATCTCGACGGAGGAGTGAAGGACGATGGCCAGGCTCGACGGCAAGGTGTGCGTGATCACGGGCGCCGCGGGCGGAATCGGGCGCGCGGCGGCGAAGCTCTTCTCCGAGGAGGGTGCGACAGTCTGCGTCGCCGACGTCAGCGCGGAGACCGGCGAGCCGGCCGCGGCCGAGTGCCGGGACGCCTTCTTCCACCAGGTCGACGTCTCGGACGCGGGCAGTGTCGAGGCGCTCTACGCGGCGGTCGCCGAGCGCTGCGGCGGGATCGACGTGCTCTACAACAACGCGGGGATCATGCCGCCCGACGACGACTCGATCCTGACCACCGAGCCCGACGCGTGGGACCGCGTCCAGGCCGTGAACGCGAAGGGCGTCTACCTCTGCTGCAAGTACGGGATCCCCTACCTGCTCGAGCGCGGCGGCGGCTCGGTGATCAACGTCGCCTCGTTCGTGGCCCTCGTCGGCGCGGCCACCTCGCAGATCTCCTACACCGCCTCGAAGGGTGCCGTCCTCTCGATGTCGCGCGAGCTCTCGGTGCAGTTCGCGCGCCAGGGAGTCCGCGTGAACGCGCTCTGCCCGGGGCCCGTCGAGACGCCGCTGCTGATGCGCCTGTTCAGCGCCGACCCGGCCGCCTACGAGCGGCGGCGGATCCACCTGCCGATGGGCCGCCTCGCGCAAGCGCGCGAGATCGCGAACGCGGCGCTCTTCCTCGCCTCCGACGAGTCCAGCTACGTGAACGGCTCGACCTTCCTCGTCGACGGCGGGCTGACCGCCGCCTACGTCACGCCCGAAGGCTAGCCGGGGAGCTTGAGCGCCCCACCCTTGGAGTACGCCCGCGCCTGCGCGCGGAAGTAGCCGCCGTCGTCGTCGGCGGTGAGCGACGCTCGCGTGTTCCCGTTGATCGGCTGCGGGTTCGTGACGCCGTCGTGCCGGCCGTCGCAGGCGCAGGTGGTTCCGTCCGCGCCGCCTCCGAACAGGAACCCCACGTAGCCCGCGTTCGCGTACGCGCGGAGGTGCGCGCGGCCCGAGTCGCCGAGGAGCCACTGGACGCGGTTGTCCTGGAAGTGGCCCCAGGTGTTGTCCATCGCGCTCATCAACGTGTTCCCGAGCGGGATCTGCCAGGCGGCCATCCGCACTCCGGCCAACCTCACGAAGGTGGCGCCGTACAGCAGGTGGCGGTGGAAGTCGGCGGGCGTGAACCACGTCTTCGCGTTGCCCTGGACCTTCTCGTAGAAGCCGGCATCCCGGTCGGAGTAGTCCTCGAAGGAGACGTCGAACTTCGCATGCAGGGCGAGGTAGAACTTGGCCGACTCGGTCGCGTAGGCGCGCACCGTGGCGTCGGGCGGATCCTCGTAGACGATGTCGTGCTTCGTGCCGAAGCCGCTCATGTGGTACGCGAGGATCACGTTCGGGGCGAGGGCGTCGCGAAGCGAGACCCACTGCTGCGCGAACGCGGACCCGAGCGCGACGGCGTTCGCCTGCTCGATGTATCCCCAGAGGTCCGGCTCGACGTGGACGACGACCGGCTTCGTCCCCCGTATCCGCTGGAACATCAGTCGCACGTCCTGCCAGTACGCCTGCATCAGCTGTGCGTCGCGCAGGTGCGAGAGATCCGTCTGCGCCTCGTCGCCGCCGTGCGGGTTCGACTGCAAGAGCATGTAGTAGGTGAGCACCGGAATCACGCCGTGCGCCCAGGAGTCGCGGACGTACATCGACGCGAACGAGCCGCCGGGGTTCCACGTCGACCAGCCCTGCCCCGTGTTCACGCCTCCCGCGAGGTACTGGTAGCGGAAGCCGAACGGCGCCGACTTGCGAAGCGCCGCCGCGCCGCCCGGCGAATCGGTGAGCCCGAGCTGAAGCGTCTTCGGCCAGCCGTGCGGGAGCGGCGGCAGCTTGGCGGCGGCGGGCGTGGCGAAGGCGAGAAATGCGAGCAGTACGGCGGCGACGCGCATGCCCTTGAGACGCCGGAGCACGCGCAAACCTACGACTGCTCGTGCAGGTGCTCGGCGGCGCGACGGAGGATGTCGCGGAGCGCCCGCTGGTCGTCCTCGGAGAGCGCGGTGATCGCGGCCGGCGGCTCGCTCATGAGGTCGTAGACCCGCGAGCGGACCTCGCTGCCGGCCGGGGTGAGCGCGAGCACCTTCACGCGACGGTCGCCGCCGGCGCTCCGGCGCTCGACGAGGCCGCGGGCCTCGAGCCGGTCGGCGATCCCGGTCACGTTCGAGGCGTCGCAGACGAGGAGCTCGGCCAGCGCGCTCATCGGCAGCGGATGCTCCGGGTCGAGCAGCCGGACGGCGTGCGCCTGCGCGAACGTCAGCCCGAGCTCGCCGAGGGCTGCGCCGACCCGCGCCCGTTGCACCATCCCGATCTCGAAGAAGAGCTCCTGGGCTTCGCGGGCGACGGTCATCAACCTGATAATACTTGATTACCTAGATACTTGCCTAGCTCAAGTATCTCGGTAGACTACCGACATGAACGAGCAGCACGCGATCGAGGCCGAGAGCCTCGTCAGGGAGTTCAAGAAGGGCCCGCGTGCGGTCGACCACATCGACCTCTGGGTGGCTCCGGGCGAGATCTACGGCTTCCTCGGCCCGAACGGCGCCGGCAAGTCGACGACGGTACTGATGCTGACGACGCTGCTGCCGCCCACGTCGGGGAGCGCACGCGTCGCCGGCTTCGACGTCGTCAAGCACGGGCCGGAGGTGCGGAAGGCGATCGGAGCCGCGCTCCAGGAGGCCGCGCTCGATCCGCTTCTCACCGGCCGTGAGCACCTGCGCCTCCAGGCGAGCTTGCAGGCGCTGCCCCGTCACGAGCGCGGGCCACGCTCGGACGAGCTGCTCGAGCGGGTCGGCCTCACGGAGGCTGCGGATCGCAAGGTTCGCGGCTACTCGGGCGGGATGAAGCGCCGGCTCGACCTCGCACTCGCGCTCGTCCATCGCCCGCGGATCCTCTTCCTCGACGAGCCCACGACCGGCCTCGACATTCAGAGCCGGACGGCACTGTGGGAGGAGGTGCGTCGCCTCGCGAAGGACGAGAGCGTGACCGTCTTCCTCACGACGCAGTACCTCGAAGAGGCCGACGTGCTCGCCGATCGGGTCGGGATCATCGACCACGGCAAGATCGTGGCGGAGGGCACACCTGCCGCGCTCAAGGCGGAGATCGGCCGTCCGACCGTCGAGGTGGTGCCGGCCGACCCGGCGGAGCAGGCGCACGCCACCGCGATCCTCGCCCGCTTCGGGGAGCCTGTCGCATCCATCCGCGGCGTCGCCGCTCGGCTGCGGACCGGCCAGGCCGACCTCGCCGAGATCGTCCGCACGTTCGACAGTGAGGGCATCGCAGTCGGGCAGCTCCAGCTACACCAGCCCTCCCTCGACGATGTGTTCCTCGCCAAGACCGGACACTCGCTCGAGGGCGGCGCCGACGAAGACGAAGACGAACCGGGGCACGGCGGGCTCGCCATGGAGCCGGCCTAGGGGCCTTTCCGGGAAGTGGCCACGGTGGAGGACACGCGACACACGTCGGGAGGCAAGGACGCAGGGAGCGTCGATATGCAGGCATATCGGCGCGACCGAGGACGCCGCATCGCGGCGCGTGGCGCCTGTCAGGCGCCCTGGTTCATTTTCCGGGGAGGCCCCTAATGGTCACGATCGCCGATCAGGTCTACCTGCTCGGCCGCCGGTCGGTGGTGCGCACCCTCCGGCAGCCCGCGAACATCATTGCGCCGATCGTCTTCCCCCTGATGCTGCTGGCGGTCAACTCCGGCGGCCTGAAGGCGGAGACCCGCATCCCGGGCTTTCCGACGACCTCGATCACGGCCTTCATCCTCGCGGTGCCGTTCATCCAGGGCGCGCTCTTCGCGACGATGAACACCGGCACGGATCTCGCGCGCGACATCCAGACCGGGTTCCTGAGCCGGCTCTCGCTGACACCGATGCGTGGGGTAGCGCTGCTCGTGGGTCAGCTCGGCGGTACGGTCACGCTCGGCCTGCTCCAGGCGGCCGTGTACATCGCGGTCGGCTACGCGGCCGGCGTCCGCTTCGCGTCGGGGCCGCTCGGGATCCTCGTGCTTCTCGTCTTCTTCGTCCTCGTCGTGCTCGCGTTCGGCGCGCTCGGCCTCTTCGCCGCGCTCAGGACCGGCTCCGGCGAGGCGGTCCAGGGCCTGTTCCCCGCGTTCTTCGTCTTCCTCTTCATCTCGTCGATGGCCATCCCGCGCAACCTGATGTCGGTCACGTGGTTCCGGGACGTCGCCACCGCGAACCCCGTCTCCTACCTGATCGAGGGCGTGCGCAGCCTGATCGTGGTCGGCTGGGACGGGCAGGCGCTCGCGCTCGGCTTCGGAATCGCCGCCGCCCTCGCCGCGATTGCGATCTCGCTGGCCGCCTGGGCGCTGCACGAGAGGCTGGCGCGGTCGTGAAGGGTCTCTCGGTCGCCCAGGCCGTTGCGTGGCGGAGCCTGCACAACTTCACCCACAACAAGTCGCTGCTGATCCCGTCGCTCGTCTTCCCGCTGTTCTTCTTCACCGCGTTCGCCGGGGGCCTCTCGGGGATCCAGCGTGCCCCCGGCTTCGACTTCCCCGTCGGCTACACCGCGTTCCAGTTCGCCTTCGTGATGCTCCAGTCGGCGGCGTTCGCGGGAGTATTCACCGGGTTCGGGATCGCGCGCGACTTCGAGAGCGGCTTCGGTCGCAGGCTGATGCTCGCTGCTCCCCACCGCAGCGGGATCGTGCTCGGCTATGCGATCGCCGCGCTCGGCCGCTGGATCGTGACCGCGTCCCTCCTCACGGTGGTCGCGTTCGCCGCGCGGATGAAGGTCGGCGGCGGCGGGGTCGACCTCCCCGGCCTCTACCTGCTCGGGCTGATGGTGAACTTCGCGGCCACGCTGTGGGCGGCGGGCGTCGCGATGCGGCTGCGAACGATGCAGGCGGGCCCGATCATGCAGATGCCGGTCTTCCTGATCCTCTTCTTTGCCCCCGTGTACGTGCCGCTGTCGCTGCTCGAGGGCTGGATCCACGGCGTCGCTGTGGTCAACCCGATGACGCGGATCCTCGAATCCGGTCGCGGCTTCGTCGCAGGCTCGCCGACCGAGGTGTTCGCCGCCTTCGCCGTCGCCGCCGCGCTCGGAGCCGTCTTCCTGCTCTGGGCGATCCGCGGGCTGCGCTCGGCCGAGGCCGCGGGCTAACGACCCAGATACGCCTTGCGGAGGTCGTCTCTCCCGGGCCCAGTCGGGGTCAGACCCCCGCCGTGGCCGGCCGGGCCGTGTCCTTGCCGCGGCCCTCTTTGCTCCGTCACTCAGCGATGCAACTTGTCCAATACCGGCGTGAACGAAACCGTCTGCGGTGTGGAAGAAATGTTCCACATCTGTTCCCGGGTCTGACCCCGGTCTGGGGCTCAGCGGCCGAGGTAGGCCTTGCGCAGGTCCTCGTCCTCGAGCAGGTCGGCGGCCTTGCCCTGGAGCACGATCCGGCCGGTCGAGAGGACGTAGCCGCGGTCGGCGATCGAGAGCGCCATGTTCGCGTTCTGCTCGACGACGAGCATCGCCACGCCGGCCTCGTGCACCTGCTGGATGATCTCGAAGCTCCGCTCGACCAGGACGGGCGCGAGCCCCATCGAGGGCTCGTCCATCAGCAGCAGCTTCGGGTGGCTCATCAGCGCGCGCCCCATCGCCACCATCTGCTGTTCGCCGCCCGAGAGGGTGCCGGCGAGCTGGCCGCGGCGCTCGTACAGGAGCGGAAACAGGGTGTAGACCTTCTCGAAGTCCTCCTTGCGCCCGGCCCCGTCGCGGTTCAGGTACGCGCCCATCTCGAGGTTCTCGAGCACGGTCATCGGCCCGAACAGCCGGCGGTTCTCGGGCACGATCGCCATCCCGCGCCCGATCCGGTGGCTCGTCGTGCGCCCGGTGACATTCTCCCCGTTGAACTCAACCGTGCCCGTGCGCGGCTTCACGAGCCCGAGGATCGTCTTCAGCGTCGTCGACTTGCCCGAGGCGTTGCCGCCGAGCAGCGAAACGAGCTCGCCCGCGCCGATCTCGATCTCCACGTCCTGCAGGATGTGGATCTGCCCGTAGTAGGTGTTGATCCCCGAGAGCTTGAGCAGGCTCATTTCGTTAGCGCGGGGGAACGCATGGCTCCCCCGCGAGCCCCCTCCTTCACGGCTCGCTTCGTAGAAACGGCCGCTTCGGCTCCCGCCGGGCCAAGCCCGGCTCCGCCGGCGAACAGCGGCTCACACCGAGGCGTCATCATTTCGTGGTCGTCGCCTTCGTCCCGAGGTAGGCCTCGACGACCTTTTCGTCGGTCGCGACCTGATCGAAGGAGCCCTCCGCGATCTTGACGCCGTGGTCGAGCGCGACGACCCGGTCCGAGATCCCCTCGACGACATGCATGTCGTGCTCGATCACCAGGATCGTGTAGCCGCCGTCGGTGCGGAGCTTGCCGATCAGCTCGGTGATCTCGTGCGTCTCGGCCGGGTTCATCCCCGCCGCAGGCTCGTCGAGCAGCAGCAGGCGCGGCCCCGTCGCCGTCGCGCGGGCGATCTCGAGCCGGCGGCGGTTCGCGTACGAGAGACTGTAGGCCGGCTGGTCCCAGCGGTAGCCCATCAGCCGCTCGCCGAAGAACGCCAGCTTCTCCTCGGCCGCGCGCGCGATCTCGCGCTCCTCGCGGCGCATCCCCGGTGTCCTCAGCATCGAGCGGAAGACGCCGGCCCGCGTGCTCCCGTACTCGGCGGTCATCACGTTCTCGCGCACCGTCATGTTGAGGAAGAGGCGCAACGTCTGGAAGGTGCGCGCGATCCCCCGCTGCGTGATCTGGTGCGGCTCGAGCCCGAGCACGCTCTTGCCCTCGAACACGATCTCACCGGCCGTCGGCGCGTAGATCCCCGTGATCACGTTGAAGAGCGTCGTCTTGCCGGCCCCGTTCGGCCCGATCACGCTCACGATCTCGCCCTCGCCGACCTCCAGGTCGAGCTTGTCCAGCACAGACAGGCCGCCGAAGGCCATGGAGACGCCCCGGAGCTCGAGCAGCGCGCTCATACGATCTCCACGCGCGAGGTGCCGAGGATCCCCTGCGGCCGGGTCGTCATCACGCCGACGAGGAGCGCGCCGAGGAGGATGAAGCGGGTCACCTCGGGCTTCTCCGCCAGGACGTTCTCCCAGACGAATGCGCCGAGATAGAGCGTCGGGATCATGACGAGCATCCGCGTCGTCCCCTTGAGCGTGGTCAGCGCGAGGACCATCGCGATCAGCGCGACGTACGCGATCGCCTTGCCGCTACCCAGTGTGGTCGGGACCGCGACCCAGTGGCCGATCGCCCGACCGACCGAGTCGGACCCAGGCGTCGCTCCGCCCGTCCAGGCCGGGTCGATCGCATGGGCGCTCACCCGCACCACGAAGCCGAACGCGAGCGTGCCGAGCAGCACCACCGCCAGCCACTTCCACGGCCGCACGAAGGCAATCAGCGCGGCCAGCACCACTGCGTAGAAGACCCAGCGTGAGTGCTCGGGCGAGCGCAGCACCTCGAGCAGCACGTTGACGAGGATCGCGCCCAGCACGACGCCCGCCTGGCTGCCCGCGCCGCCGAGGATCACCATCGCGTAGATCGTGATCAGGAGCGGCAGGAAGAAGTTCGCGGGGAAGACGCCCGCGTTGAGCGAGGCGAAGATGGTGCCGGTGAGGCCGGCCGTCGCCGCTCCGAACGCGAACGCCATCAGCTTGAGCCGGTTGACCGGCATGCTCATCAGCTCGGCCGCGAGCGGGTCCTCGCGCAGCGCGCGCCACGCACGCCCCGTGCGCGAGTCGTTGACGAAGCGAAGAGCGACCAGGACGACGACGAAGAACGCGAGCGCGACGTAGAGGTACCAGACGTTGAAGATGCCCTCCATGCGCGACCGGCAGGTTGTGGCCGAAGATGTGGAGCGGGTCGAGCGCGGCGATCCCGTTCGAGCCGTTCGTGAAGTTGATCCCGAGAAGGGAGTTGCCGTTGATCACGAGCACGAGGAAGGCCTGGAGGAAGAACAAGGTCACGATCGCCAGGTAGTCGCCGGATAACCGCCGTGACGGCAGGCCGACGAGGAAGCCGAGGATCGCGGTCGCCGCGACCACGATCGGGATCACGATGATCGACGAGAGGTGAATGTCGAACTGGCTCGAGCTGAGCCAGGCGTACATGTACGCGCCGAAGCCGTAGAACGCGACGTAGCCGAGATCGAGCAGCCCGCCCCAGCCGACCACGACGTTCAGGCCGAGAGCGAGCAGCATGTAGAGCAGCGTGTCGAACGCGACCCTGCGGACGTAGCCGCTCGGGAACATGAGGGGGACCAGCGCGACGAACGCGACGAACAAGCCCCACCTGAACCACCAGGGCAGGCGCATGAAGGCGTCGGCGCCTGGGCCGAAGAAGCCCTTGCGCTGCCGCCGCTCCTCGGAGCGGGCGACCCACTCGTCGCGCCCGATGCCCGGTTCCGTGCTCATACCTTCTTGATGTCCGCCTTCCCGAGCAGCCCGGTCGGGCGCACGATCATCATCACGATCAGGATCGCGAACACGATCAGGTCCGACAGGCGGCCGCTGATGTAGCCCTGCGTGAGCGACTCGAACAGGCCGAGCAGCAGGCCGCCGAGCATCGCCCCCGGAATGCTGCCGATCCCGCCGATCACGGCGGCCGTGAAGCCCTTGAGGCCGGCGTTGAAGCCCATCAGCGGCGAGGCGTCGGCGCGCAGGGCGAACATCACCCCGGCGGCCCCCGCGAGCGCCGAGCCGATGATGAAGGTGATCATGATCACCCGGTCGACGTCGATGCCCATCATCGCCGCCGCCTCGCGGTCGTACGAGGTCGCGCGCATCGCCTTGCCGATCTGGGTCCTGTTCACGAGCAGCGTGAGCGCGATCATCAGGAAGAACGCCGAGGAGATGATCACGATCCGCAGCAGCGAGATGTGCAGCGGACCCCAACTGATCCCCTTGAAGAAGAGGGCGCCGCCCCCGAAGCTGAACGCGTCGTAGCTGCGGTGCGAGGCGCCGAAGAGCAGCTGGGCGCTGTACTCGAGGAAGAACGAGACGCCGAGCGCAGAGATCAGGGGCGCGATCCGGGGAGCCGTGCGAAGCGGCCGGTAGGCGAACCGCTCGATCGCGACGCCGAGCCCCGCCGTACCGACCATCGCGACGATGAACATCAGCACCAGCACGAGCCAGATCGAGATCGCCGGGTTCGTGGCGCCGCCGAACGCGGTGAGGACGCCGAGGGCGATGTACGCGCCGATCATGTACACGTCGCCGTGCGCGAAGTTGAGCAGCTTCAGGATCCCGTACACCATCGAATAGCCCAGCGCGACGAGGGCGTAGACGCTCCCGAGCGTGAGCCCGTCGACGAGGAATTGGACGAATTGCGTCACCGGCGAGGGGGGATTCTGTCACGAAACGACGTGCGGCCCGGCACTGGGCCGGGCCGCACGGTCAAGCGACTTCCGAGGGCTCAGCCGACGAGCTTGTAGCTCCCGTTCGACTGGATCTGGAAGATGTAGAACTTGGCCCCGACGGGGTCATGGGTCTTGGAGAAGCCGCCCCACGAGCCGCCGAGGATCCACTGCTTGATCTTCACCTTCGGCACCTGGGCGAGCACGGCGGCGCGGGTGACCTTGCCCCCGCCTGCGGTGCAGGCCGCCTTGAGCGCCAGCATCGCGATCTGGGTGGCACCGTAGGTCGGCGGGCCGAAGCTGCCGACCGTCGTCCCGGGGTTGGCCTTCTTCCAGCCGGCGACGAGCGCCTTGTCCTGCGGGATGCCGGTGATGTCCGGCGCGAAGTTCGACACGTACGCGCCCGGGAACTTGAACTTGTCCGGGGCGTTCGTGCCGTCCGAGCCGAAGATCTTGGCCTTCTTGCCCTGCTCGGCCATCTGCTGCGCGAAGGTCTGCGCCTGCGGGGCCTGCTGCCACGGCAGGAAGACGACATCCGTGTCGCCCGGGACCTTGGTCACGATCGACGAGAAGTCGGTCACCGACTGGCTCACGGAGTCACGGATGACCGTGACGCCCTTCGCCCTCAGCGCCGCACCCGCCGCGTCGGCGAGACCGGTCGAATAGGACTCCTGGTCGTCGATGATGTAGACCTTCTTCGCCTTCAGCTTGTTGACCATGTAGGCAGCGTCGCTCGGCCCCTGGATGGCGTCGTGGGGCACGTCGCGGTAGAAGCTCTTGCCCGCAGTCTGGTTTCCGATGGTGAGCGACGTCCGGGTGGCCGATGGCGAGATCGCGACGAGGCTTGCCGCGGCGAACGTCGGCCCGGTCGCCTGGACCGCGCTGGAGGTGGACGGCCCGATGATCGCCATCGTCTTGGGGTCGGAGACGTACTTCTGCGCGAGCGTCGACGCGAGCGCCGGGTCGAGCTGCGTGTCGCCCTGGTAGAGGCCGACCTTGAGGCCCAGGAGCTTGTTCTGCACCTGAACGGCGTACTTGGCCCAGCTCAGCTGCTCGACGCCGAGGAACCCGGCATCGCCGGTCAGCGGGGCCATGATCGCAATCTTGGCCGAGGAGCAGGGAACCGCAGCGGACCGGGCGGCCACGGCGGGAGCGGCCTTGGTGGCCGGCTTCGCGTAGGCCGCGGCCACGACCGCGAGCGCTGCAAACGCCGCAAGCAGCGCCAAAAGACCTGTCCTTCTCTTCATCGAACCCTCCTTGATGATGGATCTAGCAAGAGCAACTGGATAAGACGAGCGCCGCGCACGGTTAGTTGCCCGAGGCCGCGTCGTACGAACGCGAAGCCGGGCTTCCCGACGGATGGAAGACACCCATGATCCGCATCACCGCCGGGCCCGTGTTCTCGATGCAGTGCACCTCCTCCGGAGGAAGATGGAAGCAGGAGCCGGGACCGATCGGCGTCTGTTTCCCCGCGATGTGCGCGATCCCCTCGCCCTCGATGATGTAGCCCACCTCGTCGTACGGGTGGCTGTGGTCGGGGGCGCGGTAGGGCTGGACGATGCCGACGAACTGAGTCACGTCGAAGCAGCCCGCGTCCTCGTTCACGAGGAGGCGGTACGTGCGGTGGTCGTCCGCGCGCAGCTCGGGCTGGTCGGCGAAGCGAACCGTCACGCGGCGCCCACCGAGGGCGGCCTCTCGATCCTCGGGCGCGCGGACGCCGACCAGCACGAGCGGCTCGGGCCCGGGGTTGTCGAGCTCGCAGGTCTCGCCTGCGACGAGGAAGACGCCGGTATCGGGCTCGAGCACATGCGACTCACCGTCCACGTCGAGCGTTCCCCGGCCCGAGACCACGTAGAGGATCTCCTGGTGACCCGCCGGCACCACCTGCGGGCGGGCGCGACCGGGCACACAGGTGACCACGGCCTGCACCAGCCGCTCGCAGCCGTTCGAGGCGTCGAAGGTGCGGCGCATCAGCGCTGTGTCCCCGTCCGCCGCGGCGGCGGGGAGTGTGCTGGAGTCGATGACGTAGTCCACAGAAATTTGATCAAAAGCGTGAAGGGGGGAAGTTTCCTGGGTGCAAGGGGCAAAGTCAATTCGCATAGCCTTGCGGGATGGAGACGGGACTCGCGGGCACGACCGTGCTCGTCACCGGCGCCTCGGGCGGGATCGGCGCGGCGTGCGCGCGGGCGTTCGCGACGGAGGGGGCGAGAGTCGTCGTCCACTACCACCTCGGCCGGGAGCGCGCGGAGGCGCTCGCCGCCGAGCTCGGCGGGGCGCTCGTCGTCGGCGCCGACCTCACGGACGAGGATGAGGTCGACGCGCTGTTCGAGGCCGCAGGTCCGCTCCGTGCGTGCGCCGCGGTCGCCGGGATGTGGCCGCGCGAGGACGTGCCCGTCTGGGAGCTGCCGCTCGCCCGCTGGGAGGAGACGCTGCGCGCGAACCTGACCGCGACGTTCCTGACCGCGCGCGGCTTCCTGCGCCAGGGCGGGCGCAGCCTCGTCCTGGTCGGCTCGACCGCCGGGCTCTTCGGCGAGGCCGGCCATGCGGACTATGCCGCCGCGAAGGCGGCGATCCTCCACGGCTTGCTGCCGAGCCTCAAGAACGAGGCGATCCGGATCGCGCCCGACGCGCGCGTCAACGCCGTCGCGCCCGGCTGGACCGAGTCGCCGATGACCCGCGGCTTCGTCGATCCCGAGGCCGTGCGCCGCGTGAGCAGGACGATGGCGCTCCGCAAGGTCGCCCGGCCGGAAGACGTGGCAGCGCAGGTCGTCGCGCTGACCTCCGAGACGATTTCGGGCCACGTCACCGGCCAGATCGTCACGGTCGCCGGGGGCATGGAGGGGCGCGTGATCCACGAGTAGCTACGCTCTTCCGGCCCTCGTGAAGAACCTCGTCGTGATCCTGGCGCTCGCGCTCGCGGCGCTCGGCTCGGCCCCGCAGGCGTCCGCTGCGCCGAAGCCCGACGCGATGGTGATCCAGCTCCTGCGCGCCGACTTCCGCGGCGACTGGGGAAAGGCGTGGGATCTGCTGCACCCCGGGCAGCAGAGGCTCGTGCCACGCGAGAAGTTCAGCGCCTGCCAGACGGCCTCGGCAACGTTCGCGGGGTACGTCCCGCTCTCCATGCGGAATGTCGGGTCGAGCAGCCAGTCGCTCCATGCCACGGGCGTCGCACAGCGCACATCCACGGCGGTCACGTTCCTCGTGATCGTGAAGATCGCCGGCTTCGGGGCGGTCACCGGGTTCCAGCAGACGACGACCGCCGTCTGGACGGGCACGCGCTGGGCCTGGGCGCTCGACTCCGGCGCCGTTGCCGCGTATCGCGCGGGCCGCTGCCCGTCGTAGAACACGAAACGGCGGGCACATGGCCCGCCGCTCCGTCTTACCCCGTACCGCAGGAAAGTTTGCCGTCAGTCCCGGGCCGAGGGGTTCATCGTCCTGATCGGCACCCCGGGGCTGCAACTTGAGCCAGAACGCCAGGACGGGGCCGCCGCCCGGCCCCGTCCGGCGGTCTCCCTAGGGAGGCCGCTTGGCCGAATGCCCCGCCGCATGGGGCCTCGGCTAGCTATTTCCGAGAGGGCCCCCGCCGCATCGGGGCCCGCTCTCGGTGTGACCCAAGTATCGGGGATGGGTTGCCGGTTCATCTATCACCCGAACTCGGTTGACTGCGGTGGTTGACTCACCCGCCGGATAGCCTGAGAGCGTGCGCCCTCATCCAGTCTTTGCCCGCGCGTTCCTCGGGCGCCGCTCGAGGTGCAGGGCCGGAGGGGACAGTATGGGTAGTACGGCCCCGGAGAGCACGGTGCCGCGAGCGGCGTCAGGCGGCGGCGGAGCCGGGCTGGGAGCGACGCCGGCGAGGGGCGCGCGTGAGCAGGTTCTTGGATCGGCTGGCGAGCGGGCCCGTGATCGTCGGCGACGGCGGCATGGGCGCCCTGCTCTCCGGCGCGGTGCCGCGCCTACGCTGCCCCGAGGAGGCGAACGTCCGCGCGCCGGAGAGCGTCGTCTCGGCCCACCTCGGCTTCATCCGGGCGGGGGCGGAGCTGATCGAGACGAACACGTTCGGCGCGAATCGACGCAAGCTGGCCGCGCTCTATCTCGAGGACGAGTTCGAGGCGATCGTCGGCGCGGGCGTGAAGTGCGCGCGCGACGCGCGCGAGGTCTCGGGGAAGCACGTCTTCGTCGCCGGCTCGATCGGGCCGCTGCCCGAGCACGGCGCCGACGACGCCGAGGTCTTCGCCGAGCAGGCGAAGCTCCTGGACGGCCGCGGCGTCGACCTGTTCACGGTCGAGACCTTCGTCGACCTCGACCAGCTCGTGACCGCGATCGGGGCGGTTCGCTCGGTCTCCTCCCTGCCGGTCGTCGCGCTCCTCACCTTCGACGACGAGGACGCAGAGACGCTCGCGGGCGTCTCCGCGCGTGACGCGGCGACGCGCCTGCGCGGGCTAGAGGTGGCGGCGTTCGGGGCGAACTGCGGCGCGGGCCCGACGGCCGCGCTCGCCGCACTCGGCGAGATGGCCGGCAGCGGAGCCGTGCTGGCGACGGCGCCGAACATCGGCCACGCCAGCCGCTCGGGCGGCCGCATCGTCTTCCCGCACGCGACTCCCGACTACTTCGGCGAGTTCGCAGCTCACGCCCGCGCCCTCGGCGCCCGCATTATCGGCGGCTGCTGCGGCACCACTCCCGCCCAGATCGCGGCGATCGCCGAGGCCGTCGCCGGGGAGCGCGCCCCGACGACACCGCCGGTGCTCGCCCAGCGCGACCTCGCCCCGGCCGCGCCCGCGGCGCAAGGTGAGACTGGCCTCGCGCGTGCGCTGCGCGAGAGCGAATGGGTCGTCTCGATCGAGCTCGACCCGCCGCAGGGCGGCAACAACGAAGCGATGCTGGCGGTCGCGCGGCGGCTCGCGGAGTCGGGCAGGGTCGGCTTCGTCGACATCAACGACAACCCGATGGCGCGGGCGCGAATGAACGCGCTGATGGCCGCCGTCGCGATCGAGCGCAGCTGCGGGATCGAGACGATCCCGCACGTCACCCCGCGCGACACGACGGTGATGGGGCTCGAGTCGGTGCTGCTCGGCGCACATGCCGAGGGCGTCCGCAACGTGCTCGCCGTCACGGGCGACCCGCCCACCGTCGGCGACTACCCGGGCTCACAGGGCGTGTACGAGGTCGACTCGATCGGGCTCACTGCGCTTCTCGCCCGTCTCAACGCGGGCGAGAGCTGGTCGGGCAAGACGATCGACGCCCCCACCTCGTTCTTCGTCGGGGTCGCCGTCAACCCCGCCGCGGACGACCTCGACCTCGAGCTCGAGCGCTTCGAGCGCAAGGTCGAGGCGGGCGCGCAGTTTGCGATGACCCAGGCGCTGTTCGAGCTCGACTCACTCGACGAGCTCCTTCGCCGGCTCGGCGGCGGCTCGCCGATCCCGCTTCTCGTCGGGATCTGGCCGCTGCGAAGCCACCAGCTGGCGCAGCGGCTCCACAACGAGGTGCCTGGGATCGTCGTTCCCGACCACGTCCAGGAGGCGCTGCGCTCCGCGGGGCCGAACGCGCCGGAGGTCGGCCTCGAGCTCGCGCGGGCCCTCTACGCCGAGTGCCGCGAGAAGGCGGCGGGGGTGTACGTGATCCCCCCGTTCAAGCAACCCGAAGCCGCGCTCGACCTGCTCGGCTAGAATCGTGCGGCGCCCGGGGGCGTAGTTCAGCTGGTTAGAACGCCGGCCTGTCACGCCGGAGGTCGCGGGTTCGAGTCCCGTCGCTCCCGTCCTGGAACCGCCTGGAAACGGGCGGTTTCTTCGTCTCGGGCCTCACTCGTCTGTCTCTCGTGACGCCAGGTTGACGCCAGGTTGTGCGGCGCGCGATTCGAGACGTGCCCGGATCGAGTCGTTTGTATCGCGTGCATCACTCCGGAAGATCGCCGAGGACTTAAGCGATTCTGGCGTGCCGACCGCGCAGGGCGGAGCTCGATGGTACGCGGCAACGGTCCGAGGCATCCTCGCCCGGTCGGCCTGACCTGCCTGCGACCCGGGAGACGACTGGGGTGCCCTCCCCCTCGAAGTCATCATCGGGCGGAGCCTGCCCAGCGCGCGCAGGGGCGAAGAAGGCCCGCCCCTCTCGCGCGACGCGCGCGCGATACGAGAAGCCCACCCTGGTCAACGACTGCTCGGCGTCGGGGCCTGCTGGCGGCCAGCCCGAACGATGGTCTTGGTCAGGCTGGCCGCCTGCTTGGTTCGCCTTTCGCCGCGGTCACCTCTGTCTCTGTCGGCGCCGCTGCTACGGAACGATTGGGCTGTGCTCTATGCCTTGGGCTGGATGTTCTGATTGACGCGGAAGACGTTGTCGGGGTCGACCGTCGCCTTGATGCGGGCGAGGCGGTCGTAGTTGTCGCGGTAGCTTGCGCGCACCCGCTCCTGCCCCTCGTCCATCATCATGTTCACGTACGCGCCGCCGGCGGAGTAAGGATGGAGCGCCTCGAAGTAGTCGGTGCTCCAGCGCCGGATGACGTCCACGTTCGCCGGGTCGGGATCGACGCCCGCGAAGACCGAACCCCAGGTCGCGTCACGATAGCTCCACGCGGTGTCGGAGGGCCCGTGGTCGTGCGCGGCGCCGTCGATCGGGTACATGTGCATCGTCGACTTAATCGTCGGCATCTCCGCGCCGAACCGGGCGTGGATCTGAACAGCCTCGTCCGGGATCTCCTTGACGAAGTCGGCGCGCCAGTACCATTGCTCCCCCGGCGGGTAGAGCCCGTCGAAGGCGCCCTGCAGCGCCGCATGTGACATCGGTCCGACACCGTGCATCAGCGGCTCGGGCACGGACGCGAGGAACGGGGCCATCGCCTTTGCAGCCTTCTCCTCCGAGCCGACGTAGCACCAGACGACACCGCACACCTTGCGCAGGTGGATCGGCTCGGGGAAGGGTGGCCCCGGCGGCACGGTGTGGAACGCGAAGAACCCGTTTAGCTCGCGCGGCGCTCCCGGGAGAAACTCGCGGTAAGCCGATAGCACCTCGGCGCCGGCCTCGACCGGCCAGAACGTC
The DNA here is from genome assembly GCA_963724805.1 of uncultured Actinomycetes bacterium. Taxonomy (GTDB): domain Bacteria; phylum Actinomycetota; class Thermoleophilia; order Gaiellales; family Gaiellaceae; genus CAVQZA01. Next base: position 3,324 of record CAVRWA010000016.1, on the reverse strand, counting down.
GGCCCACCGACGACCGTGCCCACCTCGTGCAGCCGGAAGACGAACGAGGTGACGATGCCGAAGTTGCCGCCGCCGCCCCTGATCGCCCAGTAAAGGTCGGGGTTTTCGTCGGCGGCGACGCGGACGCGCTCGCCGCTTGCCAGCACGAGCTGCGCCTCGAGCAGGTTGTCGATCGTGAGCCCGCACTTGCGGGTCAGGTGGCCGATGCCGCCGCCCAGGGTGAGGCCACCGACCCCTGTGGTCGAGATGATCCCACTCGGCGTTGCCAGCCCATGCTCGCTGGTGGCCCGATCGACTTCGCCCCAGGTGCAGCCGCCGCCCACCCGGACGGTGCGGGCCTGCGGATCGACCTCGATGTCCTTCAGCGGCGAGAGGTCGATGACGACGCCGTCGTCGCACGTTCCCAGGCCGGCGCCGTTGTGACCGCCGCCGCGGACGGCCAGGAGCAGGTCGTGCTCGCGTGCGAACACGACTGTCATGGCGACATCGGCCGGACTTGCACACTGCGCGATCAGCGCCGGCTGCTTGTCGATCATCGCGTTGTAGACCGCGCGCGCCTCGTCGTAGGCGGCGTCCTCGGGCCCGATCAGCCGTCCCTCGAAGCCGGTGAGCTCCTGGCGCGCGGCGCGGGCGGGTGTGGTGACGGTGCTCACACTGTCCTCCTTTGTCGGACTACTTCATCGTGGATCAGAAACAACTCCGCTCCTTTCGTCGACGGTGCCGCGACTGCGCCGTGACCTGCTTCAGGTCTCGGTACTCGACAACCTCCGGCGCGACGCGCATTCCCGTCACTACGCACCGGACACGCAAATCGGATTCGTTTCGCAGCGCACTGGTTCAGATCGTGCCGACCTCCGTTTGTCGGCGCCGCTACGGCAAACTCACGATTCCCGCCGACAGGCTTCGGCGCGCCCCCGACGGGCGATGCGCCCTCGGAAACCGAATCTAGGCTGGCATCGTACGATCCGTCGATGGCCGTTGAAGTCGAGATTGACGTTCAGCTCCTGAAGACCGAGATCCGCAAGACCTACTCGGCGGTTTCGCGCGAGCCCAACCAGGACTTCATCTTCCCGACAGGCCGCGCCTGGGCCGTAGACCTCCACTACCCGCCCGAGCTTGCAAACGTGCCAGAGCTCGCTGCCGAGTCGTTCGCCGGTGTCGCGAACCCGTTCTCTCTTGGACGGCTCGCCGCCCGGGAATGTGTGCTCGACCTCGGCTCGGGCGCCGGCACCGACTCCCTCATCGCAGCTCAGATGGTCGGCGAGCAGGGCTCTGTCATCGGCATCGACATGACGCCGCAGATGCTCGAGAAGGCGCGCGCCGCCGCGGCCGAGCAAGGCGCGGCAAATGTCGAGTTCGTCGAGGCGGAGGCCGAGCGGCTGCCGTTCGCTGAGGGACGCTTCGACGTCGTCATCTCCAACGGCGTGATCGACCTGATCCCGGACAAAGACGCCGTCTTTGCAGAGCTCTTCCGGGTGCTCACACCCGGCGGGCGGATCCAGATCGCCGACGTTACGATCCAAAACCCCGTCAGCGCCGAAGGCCGACGTGACATCGACCTCTGGACCGGCTGAATCGCCGGGGCGCTGCTGGAAGCAGCGTACGCCAACCTCCTAGAGCGCCACGGCTTCGAGCGGATCGAGACCGGGCAGCTCGTCGACACCTATGCGCGCTCCAAGTTCGAGGACACACGCCGCAAGGCGCAGAAGTTCGGCGCCCGCGGTACCAGCCTGAAGGCGTACAAACCGAGCGCATGAGGAACCCGCCCGTGACGCCCGTGCTCGACCCGGAAGGAGCCCACCTCGCCGCTCTGCGCCGGCTCGGCGACTTCCGGGATTGCCGCGTGTTGGAACTCGGGTGTGGCGACGGCCGCCTCACGCTCGGGATCGCCAGCGAGGCGGCGAGCGTGCTCGCCTTCGACCCGGACGCCGAAGCCGTCGCGCGGGCACAACAGGCGCTTCCTGCCGAATTCGCCCAACGCGTCACCTACCGGGTCGCCTCGGGCAAGGCGATCGAGCTCGAACCGAACTCGTTCGATCTCGTCGTCTTCTCCTGGTCACTCTGATGCGTCGACCCGGAGGGCGTCGTGCACGTCCTGGGCAACATGGTCCGTGCCGTCAAGCCGGGGGCGGGATAGTGCTCGACCCGCAGGTGATCCGACCCAACCCGACCGTCGAGATCGGCGGGCAAGGCGTGTGCGAGATCGACGGCGAACCGCTCTTCCGCATGGCCGATGCCGCAACCGCGGCCATCGACACACTCATCAACGCCGGACGACTGGTCGAGCAGGCAATCGACGATCACGACGTGCGGGAGCACTACGCCAGCGGAGCGGATCTCGTCGCCCACTTCGCCGGCAAGAAACGACAGCCTCCCACCGAGGAGGTGCCTCGGCTGCTCGCGCTCACGCAACCGTGCCTGGTGCGAGAGCGCTGCCGGTTGCGGCGGCTTCAGGTGCACTGACAGCTTTTCGGCGTCCGGCGTTCTCCACGCCCGCGACCCGGCGGCAGGCCCCACCACGATAATGCTCCCGCGGGTGGGGTGCGAACCCGGCGCCGATCGCCTATCGCATCTGGCCTCACTCGCGTGCGCGCGCGTGCGCGCGAGGATTCCTGTCACAAGAGGTCGTGCTGCATCGACCAGGTCGAACTCGGGGAGCGGCACCACGGCTGTGCCGCTGTCAGCAGACGCCGCTGTAGATGACGCTGTGGGGTCCCAGGTAAGCGATCTGACGTATCTTCCCGCCCGAGGTGACCAACACGAACTCATGACGCAAGTCCCAGCGGGGGTAGATGAGGCGGTCCGAACCGCAAACGGGGCCAAGGTTCTTCCGCTCACGCCGAGCGGCCTCTGACGCTGGCATCCCAACCCGCGAGCCACGTTCGGTCACAAAACTGGGTGAACTTGTCTCAAAGTCCGACAGCCTGCCCGTCGCCTTGTTGATCGAATAGCCAGTCTCGCACCCATGACCACAGCGGAAGTAGAGCGTGTGACCAACGAGAACCTTTCCCGGCTGGACGAACTCGTCTTCCACTCGGTCCGGATTACCGTAGGTTGCCCGTACCTGCGCTTCCGTAGAGACGTCGATGCGGAGAGTGCCTATGCGCCCGTCATCGCCCACGACCGGCCGCATACTCGCCGCGCCAACAGCAATCGCTACGCCAACGGGACTCGCCACAACGGCCATCGAACAGGCAAGGCAGAGGGCAATTCGCGCCATCGTCATCGGCCGAGTCGGCAGCGACTAGGCTGGCCCAACGTCCAACTCAACGAGGCGCGCTCTTGGACGCCAATCACAGCACGAAGCCAAAGCGAGGCTTGCTG
>CAVRWA010000015.1:0-41364 GCA_963724805.1 uncultured Actinomycetes bacterium | reverse complement strand
GCACGGTGTCCAGCGACCCGCAGACGATCATCGGCCGCGAAGCGGAGTTGAGCGGTTTCGACGGGTTCCTGCGCGACATCGCGGGCGGCCCCACCGCCGTCCTGCTGGAGGGTGAGATCGGGATCGGCAAGACCGCGCTCTGGAAGGAGGGCCTTGCGGCTGCCGCAGCGCACTCGTATCAGGTGCTGGCGTGCCTACCGATCGAGGCGGAGACGCAGCTCGCCTACGCCGCGCTCGGCGATCTGCTCGCCGAGGTACCGGACGAGATCCTCGGCGAGCTCCCCGAGCCACAGCGGCGCGCGCTCGAGGTGGCGCTGCTGCGGCGGGAGCCCGTGGAGCAGCAGCCGTTGCAGCGGGCGGTGGCGGTCGGCACACTCAGCGTCCTTCGCGCGCTCTGCCGACAGAGCCCGATTCTCGTTGGGATCGACGACGTCCAGTGGCTCGACCATCCCTCGGAGCGCGCGCTCGCGTTCGTGACCCGGCGTCTGACGGACGAGCCGATCGGGCTGCTGGTCACGAGACGCGTCGAGGGGCCGGCCGGAGCCCCTCTCGATTTCGAGCAGGCGCTTCCCGAAGATCGCACACGCCGGTTGCGGCTCGAAGCCTCTGGCGCCGACGGAGGTCGACCGGCTGCTGGCCGCCCGCCTGGATGTGCAGCTTCCGGCGCGGTCGCTCGCCTACCTCCGGCAGATGTCGGGCGGCAACCCCTTCTTCGCGCTCGAGATCGGTCGGGCGATGCTGCAGCGCCCCGGCGGGCTCGAGTCCGAGCCTGATTTGACGCTTCCGGCGACCTTTCAGGCCCTCGTGCGCGACCGCCTCGCCTCTCTCACTCATCCGCGACCGAGGCGACGCAGATCGCGGCGGCGCTCTCACGTCCCACCACCCGACATCTCGAGGCCCTGATGGGGAAAACACGTGCGCGACTGCAGTCGAGTCGGCGGCGCGCGCGGGCATCCTCGAGCTCGACGGGGAGCGCGTGCGGTTCGCTCATCCGCTTCTCGCCTCGGTCGCGTATGCGCAGATCGCACCGGAGCAGAGACAGGAGCTCCACGCGCGCCTCGCCGAGATCGTCGACGACGTGGAGGAACGCGGGCGGCATCTTGCCCTGGCCGCAGAGGGCCCGGACACGCGTGCCGCCTCGGCGCTCGACGAGGCCGCGCGGTTTGCGGCGGCGCGAGGTGCGCCGGACGCTGCCGCCGAGCTCTTGGAGCAGGCGAACCGACTGACGCCGGTCGCGCAGGCGCCCGACGCGCGACGACGTCGGGTCGAGGCGGCAGAGCGCTACTTCGAAGCCGGCGAGCCCGACCGCGCAAGGGCTCTGCTCGAGCAGGTGGTCGCGGAGTCGCCGCCGGGCAACGCACGGGCGCGGGCGCTGGCGCGGCTCGGCTGGGTGCGCGCCCACACGGAGGGCTACAGCGTCGGAGCGGAGGTCTTCCGCGCCGCACTGGCCGACGCCGACGACGCCGCACTCTGCATCGAGATCGAGCTGGGGCTTGCCTGGTGCCTCCACACGACCGTCGGTCTGGCCGTCGCCGAGGCGCACGCAAGCACAGCGCTCGGGCTGGCGGAGTCGTTGGGCGATCCGGCGCTCCTCGCGGCCGCCCTCTCCAGTGTCGCCTTCTACGAGTCGCTGAGCGGTCGCGCGATCCCACTTGGAACGATCGAGCGCGCCATCGGGCTCGGTGACCCCCCGGAGTGGTCGCAGATCCTCGGCCGACCCGACTGGATCCATGCGCTGCTCCTCCAATGGGACGGCCAGCTCGAGGCGGCGCACGAGCGCTTCGATGCGCTCTGTCGGGCCGCCGTGGACCGCGGCGACGAGCACTCGCTCCCCTTCATCCTCTTCCATCTCGCCCGTCTCGAGCTAATGCTCGGCGATTGGGACGCGGCCAGCACGCACGCGCGTGAAGCGCGTGAGACGACCCTGCAAAGTGGACAGGCGAGCGAGCTTTCCTACTCACTCGTGATCGAGGCGCTCGTCGACGCCCACCTCGGCTTCGTCGAAGCCGCCAGGACGAAGATCGAGGAGGGCATTACCCTTGCGGACACGTTCGGGACGCAGCCGGCCGCGTGCGAGCTGCTCGCGGTCAGGGGCTTCCTCGAGCTGTCACTCGGGAACACGGCCGACGCGGATCGAGCGCTCGGCGAGCTGACGGATGCGGTCGCGCGGACGGGGCTCTGCGAGCCGGCGCTCTTCCGTTTCCACGGCGATGCGATCGAGGCGAAGGTCATGCTCGGCCGATTGGACGAAGCCGACGCGGTGCTCGGTCAGCTCGATGCGACCCACGAGAGCGCATGGCGGCAGGCGATCTCCTGCCGTGGTCGTGCCCTCTTGAGTGCCGCTCGTGGCGACCTGGGCCGTGCCCAGGAAGAGCTCGAGCGAGCGTTCGACGCCCACGATCGGCTCCGGCAGCCGTTCGAGCGCGCGCGCACGCTGCTCGTGCTCGGAAGCACCCTCCGTCGCGGGCGGAAGAAACGCTCGGCTCGCGACGCCCTCGAGGACGCGCTCGCGATCTTCGACGGGCTCGGGGCAACGCTGTGGGCGACGAAGACGCAAGACGAGCTCGCCCGCGTCGGCGGCCGAGCGCCGGCAGCCGGGCTCACGCCCACAGAGGAGCGAGTCGCCCAGTTGATCGCGTCGGGTCGCACCTATCAGGAGACGGCCGACGAGCTCTTCATCAGCCCGAAGACGGTGCAGTGGAACCTGTCGAAGATCTACCGCAAGCTCGGTATCCGCTCGCGGACCGAGCTCGCGGCACGACTCGCGGGCGAGGGGCGTCTTGCACCCCCGCGGCGCTGACTCCGGCCCAGCCGGGTCGCCGGTTCCTCGGTAGCAGGAGCCCATTAATCCCGGCCATGCGGCCGATTTCGCCGCGCCACTGCCGGTCGTACTCTCGTCGCGATGCAGCCGACCATGAAGGAGTCGACCATGTACCCACACGTCGTTCAGCTCGACGCCCGGCAGCGGGAGTCAATGCGCGAGCTTCAACTGATCCGCGATCGCCGACAGGCCGAGCGGGCTCGATCGAGGCGCGCTCGCTCGGTCTCGCGTCTTCTACGCTCGGCCGTCCAGCCCCTGATCGGCCCGAGTTGACGGCGCTCTTCAGGCACCTTCCTGCTGCGTCAAACGCGCGGCCGGCGAGAGGATCGGAGAATCCCGCCTGAACCCCTTCACGGCGGCGTAGATGCCGAGCGACAGCTCCCACAAGAACTCCGGGATTGTCGCGATGCTCTGCACCGTGCCGCCTGCGTCCCAGGCGTCGAACAGCACGCCGATCCCCGCAAGGATGATCAGTGGCCCACCGATGAGGCCTAGCATCGCCATGCCCCGTGGCACCAGGCGGGAGCTGTACATCAGGTAGCCGAGTATCAGTCCGTTCCCCCAGCCGACGATGAAGCCCGGGCCGAGCAGGAACGTCCAGTCCTTGAGTGCGGCGAGCGATACGGCTAACGCCGAGGCGTTGGGATCGTCGTGACGCAGACTCACGATTCCGAGCACGAAGACGATGCCGGCTGCGATGAACATGCACTCCACCAGACGAGCGGCGACGTAGCCGAGGGAGAGGATTTCGCTCTGCCGCCTCAGGATCGGGTAAACCACGACGGCTGTCGCGACGTTCGCGATGATGAGCAGGAGCTCGAGGAGCACTCCGAGATAGATCTGGCTGTCCTTGCCGCCGCCGGCAATGTACGCGGCTGGGTCGTCGAGAACCGGCTGGTAGAGAGCGAGTGCCGGTATCGAGGTGACGAACGTGATGATGAACAGCACCCCGAAGATCCGAGCATTCCTCTGGTCCCTTTCCATCGGCAGCTCCCTCCTTTCCCGTCGCGTCCGACGAGCGTAGGAGACGATCTCGCGCGTTGCAACCCGGCCGGGTCCAGGACTTCGCGTGACCTCTTGGGTCTGACCCCCTGAGGCGACCCGCCTCGGTCTGTCGCCGCGCTCCGAGCGGGAGTTGGAGCGATACTCCAAGCAGGTGGCCGACTGGCTTGTTGATCCTGAGGCGATTGCCGAGGAATACGCCTCGGAGGAGGCGTTGCGGGAGCGGTGGGCTGCCTACGACGAGCTGCTCGAGGGGCCGGACGACGGCGATGTCCTTCGGGCGCGGATCCTCGCCGCGCGGCCACGGCGCCTGCTCGACGTTGGCTCGGGGTTCGGTGAGCTGTGCGCATGGGCGACCGCCCATCTGGACGCAGAGGTCGTTGCCGTCGACACCTCGCCGCGGATGGTCGAGCTGTCCACGCAGGCCGGCGCGACCGCGATTCTCGCCGACATGCGAGTGCTTCCGTTCCCGGACGGCTCGTTCGACTGCGTGGCCGCCCGCGCGGTCCTCTACCACGTCCCCGACCCGGAGCGGGCGATCGCCGAAGCCGCGCGCGTCCTGGCTGCCGGTGGATTGTTCCTGGCGACGACCGGGAGCGACGAGGAGGGGCCCGAGCGGCTCGCCGCGTGGGAGTCGCTCCTCGGCGAGCAGATTCCTCCCTATCCGCCGCTGTCGTTCAGCCGCGAGAACGGCCGCGACCTCCTCCTTCGCTCGTTCCGCCGGGTCGAGCAGGTCGACTGCGACGCCGTCCTGGTCTTCCCGACCCGCGAACGGCTCGTCCGCTACGTGCGGGCGCTCGTTGTCGGCAGGGACGCCGCCGACCGCGTCCCCGAGCTGACCGAGCCCTTCCGCCTTCCCGACAAGGGGACTGTATTCCAGGCGAGCTCGCCCAGATAGACAACGCTGGTCTGCCCGAGTGTTGCTCCTATGTCAAGCGGGGTTCGTTCTTGAGGGTGGTGTAGACGGTGCGTGCGAGTTGTCGTTTGAGGCAGCGGAGTGCTTCGCGTCGGCTTTTGCCTTCGGCTTGTTTGCGTTCGAGGTAGGCGCGTGCGGGTGGGTGGACGCGTCCCTGGGTGACCGCGATCCGGTGCAGGGCGCAGTTGAGTTGGCGGTTGCCGCCGCGGTCGAGCCGGTGGCGTTGGTGTTTGCCGGAGCTCGCTTCGAGCGGTGCTACGCCGGCGTGGCGGGCAAGCTGCGCGTCGGAGTCGAAGCGCTCGATCGGTCCGATCTCCCCGAGCAGCTTGCTGGCGCTGATGGCGCCGCAGCCGGGTAGCGCCAGGAGCGCCGGCGCGGTCTGCGCGGCCGCTGTCTGCAGCTCGCGATCGAGGTCGCCGATCGTGCGGGTGAGGCTGCGGCAGCGGGCGACGAGCTCCCGCGCGATCCGTACCTGCGCTGTCTGCTCGAGGCGTGTGAGGCGGCGCCCGACACGATCGAGCCAGACAGCACGGTCGAGCGCGCCAAGCGGGACAGCCCATTCCGGGTCGAGGTCGTGCAGGTGCCAGCGCAGCCGCTGCTGAGCCCGCCGTCGCTCGTCGATCAGGTCGTCGCGGTGATCGACCAGCAGCTTCAACTCGCGCAGCCGCTGCTCACCCGCGCGCGGATGGTCGAGCCGCGGCTCGCGCAGCGCCGCCCTAGCGACGGCGAGCGCGTCGATCGGGTCAGACTTGCCGCGCGTGCGGCCGGCACGGCGTTGCGGCGCCATCAGCTTCGGCGGTACCCGCACCAGCCTCTCGCCCGCCGCTGAGAGCGTCCGCTCGAGCCACGGGTCAGCTGTCGGCAGTCCTCGAGCGCCCACAGCCGCTCGACGCGAGCGACGCTGACCAGACGAGCAACTCCGACGCCGAACCGGCCGTCAGCTCCGCCAGCGCACGCCCGGCCTCATCGACGGCGACCGCCGTCAGCGACTGCTTGTGCACGTCCACTCCGATCACGATCATTCAGATCGCCTCCTCCAACATCGGGGGCGACCGGCGACGGACAGACCTCAATCGAGGCAGCAGCCACGCTCCTATCAGGTCACGCTCGACGGTCACGGGAAGGCGGCGGCGACACAACGCTGGCAAGTCAACCTACGGGGCGACATGCGGGAATAGAGTCAGCCGCCGCCGACCCGAGTCTGCGTCGTCGATCAGACGCCACCACAACCCGAGCCTGACATTGAGTGCAGGAATGTCATCCGAAGCGAAGCCCTAGACACTGCGGAGGTGGCTCTCGCCACCTTCGCAGACGTCCTGTAAGCACTTCTCGGCCAGGATCGCTCTGCAGGCACCCCAGGCCGGTCGCGGCGAAGTCGCGGTTGCTGACTCTTCCTGAGTCAGGTATTGGTGGCCGGACCTGGTAGCTGATGTTTCCGTTGAACCCGAAGTACTCGTTCAACGTCGCGAACACGTTGCTGCGGTGACCGGCAGCGCCTCTATTCGTCCCACCGTTCAAGCCGCTCTCGGATCGCCTGCACCGCGGCCTCCCAGAGTCGGCCTTCGTCCTCTGAGGATCGCTGATAGAGGCCGCCGAAGGAGCCGTCGCCGAGAGCTTCCCTCCACGTCTCCGGATTCCCGTTTTCGGGCCATTCGACCGGAGGCTTGCGCTGCTCGGGGATGACCACACCCGGAAGCCGAGTCCAGGGGAAGTTCTCCGACCACGAGGCGTGGTCGTAGTCGGGATCGATCGCGGCGGCGATCTCGTCCGGCCGGCCCTCCCAAAGCTCATGCCACACGACCGATCCGCGAACGCGACCCCGCGCCCAGTCCCTGCCGGGTTCGGTGTTTCCGCCGTGACCGTTCACGACGAGCACGCGCGCGAACCCCTGGCCCAGCAGCGAATCGACGACGTCCGAGAGAACTGCGAGAAGCGTGGACGCGCGGAGCGTCGGGCTTCCGGGATACGCAGTGAAGCCGGTCACGCCGTACGGAGCCACCGGCAGCACCGGCACGCCGAGCGGCTCAGCCGCTTCGACAGACGCACGCTCGGCGAGGATATTGTCGGTCTCGAGGGAGAGGTAGGCGTGCTGCTCGGTCGAGCCCACTGGGAGGACGATCCTGTCGTCTTTCCTCAGGTACGTCTCGAGCTGCATCCAGTTGAGATCGCGGATCCTCACCACAGCCCCCTACCGCCCGAAACAGGGCCGTCCCGGCGACTCGGCACATTCTTCTGGCGGCCTTCCCGGGCCTCGATCGTCGGCCCGGTTCTTCTGATCCTCGGCAGCGTCATCCTGTCGTCGTATTTCTTGAAGTAGCTCAGGAGCCACTACTGCGTGAGAGGACTCTCTCATGGGCCAGCGTCCGCGAATAACCCCCGACGGCGGTGTCGGGTTCGAAAACGGCTCGGTCGGGAATGTCACCTGAGCGGTCCTATCAACGCTTGGTCAGATCGAAGACTCGGCATCGCGCGTGGAGGCCAGTTGTGTTCATGTGGCGTCGGCTTATTTAGGTCATATCAGCACCGTCGTCGAACGGAGGTCGCCATGGCACGCACCGTTCAACTGGCAAACCGAGGGCCGCCTCTTCCGCGTCGGCGTTCCATTCACCGCGTTCGCAAGGAGGTACTCTTGAGCACCACCGTTCAGACCGAGATCCGTCCCTTCCACGTTGACATTCCCGAGGAGCAGATCGACAACTTGCGCCGGCGCATCGCGGCGACGCGTTGGCCGAGCAAGGAGCTCGTTCAAGACCGGTCGCAGGGCGTCCAGCTGGCAACGTTGCAGGAGCTCGCGCGCTACTGGACGACCGACTACGACTTCGGGCGCCTCGAGGCCAGGCTGAATGCGGTCCCACAGTTCACGACAGAGATCGACGGCGTGAACATCCACTTCGTCCACGTGCGCTCGCCGCACGAGAACGCGCTGCCGCTGATCATGACGCACGGCTGGCCCGGCTCGGTGATCGAACTGCTCGAGACCATCGGCCCGCTGACCGACCCGACTGCACACGGTGGACAAGCGGAGGACGCCTTCCACCTCGTGCTGCCGTCCCTGCCCGGCTACGGCTTCTCAAGCGAGCCGGCCGAGCTCGGCTGGAACGTCGGCCGCGTCGCGCAGGCCTGGGCGGAGCTCATGCACCGCCTCGGCTACAGCCGTTACGTCGCCCAGGGCGGCGACGTGGGCGCCGCCGTCACCGACACGATGGGACGGCAGGAACCCGAGGGCCTGCTCGGTATCCACATGAACTTGCTCGTGACGGTGCTGGCCGGCCCCCAGCCGGCGGAGTCCGAGCAGGAACGCGCCGCGGCGGACCAGCTCGCCACATTCAGGGAGAGCGGCTTCGGCTACTTCCTGGAGATGGCCTCGCGGCCGCAGACGATCGGCTATGCCCTGCTGGATTCACCCGTTGCAATGGCGGCCTGGCTGCTCGACCACGACACGGATAGCTACTACAAGATCTCGCGCGCCTTCGTCGACGGCGAGCCCGCGGGCAATCTCACCCGGGACCGCATCATCGACAACATCATGCTGTACTGGCTGACGGGCACGGGCGCCTCGGCGGCCCGGTCGTACTGGGAGGACGGACAAGCCCTGGCTCAAGCACGTGCGTCCGGCCAGGCCCCTCCGGAGGTCTCGCTCCCGGTCTGCTTCACCACCTTCCCCGGCGAGATCTGGCGAACCCCGCGCAGCTGGGTCGAGAACTCCTACCCCAACCTCTCCTACTTCAACGAGGTCGACAAGGGCGGCCACTTCGCCGCCTGGGAAGAGCCGGAGCTCTTCTCGTCGGAGCTGCGAGAAGCGTTCAGGTCTCTACGTTGATCGGTGTGAGCGGCGCGCACACATAGTACGCGCCGCTCACAGCCGCTTTACCGATTCCAGCTCCACTCGCCTGGGCCAGAGTGCGTGAATGACGCCTGAGCTCCGGTGACGTTGCGTGCGCCGAGCGCTGGGCGGGGGGCCTTGCGTAGTTCCAGGCAGCGCGTTTGCGAATGCGCCCCGATGCGCGAGCTAAGGAAGGGTAGGAGCATCGGATCGAGTTCTCTCACAGTGCGTGAACTCGCGCGTGTGTTGGGCGAGATGTCGACAGAGGAGGTTGCAGATGAAGACGGCACGCACTCCCGGGGCGTACGCTGGAGCCATCACTCATGCGGGTCGTCGCTCGGGTCGGGTCTATGAGACTCCGGCCGGGCCGTTTGCCACCGACGACGGATTTATATCGCCTTCGCCGATGTTCGCTGACAAGACGGCGGCACGAAAATCTGCGATCTGGGTCGGCGTGCTGTGGATCATGGCGACCGTGTTCCCGGTATCGAGCATATTGCCCTGGAGTGCTCTGGACGACGGTGAGGGGATCCTCGCCAACGCCGCGACGCACAAGAGCCAGTTGATCATGTGGGCGTTGCTGAACCTGGTGGGGGCAGTCGCCGCCGCCGGTGTGGCGTTCATGTTCTACCCGATCTTGAATCGGGTAGCCGATACGAGCGTCAAGAAAGGGCTGGCTCTGTGGTACGTGGGCACCAGGATCACCGAGTGCGGCATGTACCTCGTGGTCGTGCTCGCCACCTGGGCGTTCCTCCCGCTGAGTCGAGAGTTCGCAGCCGCGGGAGCGCCCGACGCTTCGCACTTCCAGACCAGTGGCATCGTCTTGCAGTCGACGTCCGATCTCGCCTTGACGCTGGCACAGTCGGTTTTCGCGATCGGCGCCGTGATGTTGTACTACCTGCTGTTCCAGTCAAGGCTCGTCCCTCGGTGGCTGTCGCTGTGGGGCCTCGTCGCGGCGCCGCTGTTTCTCATCGCGAGCTTGTCACTCCTATGGACGGGGGATCCCAACTCCACCCTGGCCAATATCTTGTTCGTCCCGTTGGCCCTGCAGGAAATGGTTCTGGCGGTATGGCTGATCGTCAAAGGCTTCGACGCGGCTGCGCTCGCCTCCGGGTCGGCGATGGCCGAGGTGGCCTGAGGCGCGGTCAGTCCGAGTTCGAGTTCTGCCCAGTGCTGGCCACCCAGACCTACGGCAGGTTGACTGCCTTGGGTGTTGCCTGCGCGAGCGTGCTCTCGCCTGAGCCGAAGCTAGCCATAGCACGTTGTCGAAACGACCGCAGAATGGAGGCGGGGAATCGGACCCGCGCTGAGTCAGACCGCCCGCCGGCGGCTACGTCGAGACCGGTGCCCAGCCGCCGTCCCGCGCGCTCGCGACCGCGGCCTCGACCGTCGCGACGCCGCGGTGGCCGTCCTCGAAGGTGGGGAACGGGCGGTGCGGCTTCCCGGCGATCGCGGCGTACACGTCCTCGAACAGGTTCTGGAACGCCTCGCCGTAGCCCTCGCCGTGGCCGGCCGGGTAGCGCGACATCGAGCGCGCCGACTCCGCGTTCGCGCCCGGGTCCTTGACCACGATCTGCTTCGGCCCGTCGAGCGGTCGGAAGAGCATCTCGGTCGGCTGTTCCTGATCCCAGGTGAGGCCGGCCTTCATCCCCTCGAGCTCGAACAGGAGCTGGTTCTTGCGGCCCGCAGCGCCTGCCGAGAGGACGAGGGAGCCCGTCGCGCCGCCCTCGAAGCGGAGCAGCAGCGAGGCGTAGTCCTCGAGGGCCCCGCCGCCGAAGGCGCGGAACTCGGCGAGCACCTCGGTCACGTGGCGGCCCGTCACGTGCTCGGCGAGATCGAGCCAGTGCGTGCCGAGATCCCCGACGACGTACGACGGCCCGGAGCGGGCCGGATCGAGGCGCCAGCCCGAGGCGGTGAAGAGGATGTCGTCGCAGAGATAGCGGCCGTGTACGAACGCCACCTCGCCGACCGCGCCCGAGGCGACGTCGACGCGCATCTGCTCGACGAGCGGATACCCGCGTGTGTGGTAGCAGGTCGCGTTCACGACCCCGCGCTCGGCGGCCGCGTCGACCAGCGCCCGGCTCTCCGCGGTCGAGACCGTGAGCGGCTTCTCGCAGACCACGTGCACCCCGCGCTCCAGGGCGGCGAGCGCCTGCTCGGCGTGGACATCGTTCGGCGTGCAGACGTGAAGGGCGTCGACCTGCTCGGTGTCCAGCAGCTCGACGAGATCCGCGTATGGCCGGCCTTCGCCGAAGGCCTCGGCGCCTTCGAGCGTCCGCCCGCACACGGCCGCGACCTCGACGCCGACTGCACGGAGCGCGAGCGAGTGGACCCGCCCGATGTAGCCCGCGCCGACGATCGCGGCGCGCGTCACCGCGAGGCGAGGAACATCTGCGTGAGGACGTCGATGTCGAGCCGCGCCTGCTCGGGCGGCGTCCGGCACGGCGTCCCCTCGGCGACGCACGAATGGAAGTGGCGGAGCTCGCGCACGAACGCCTCGTCGTAGGACTGCGTGATCCGCACGTCGTCGGCCCGCCCGCCGGCGCGGCTGTGCCGGTAGACGGTCGGGTACTGGCGCAGCCACGGCGAGGGGAACTCGAGCGTCCGCACCGAGTCGGTGAAGAACAGCGAGATCGTCTCCCGGTACTCGAAGGTGTCGAGGAGCTGGATCCACGCGCCGTCCGCCCGCGCGCCGTTCGCGAGCTCCATCGCGCCGTAGACCGCGCGGCCCTCGTGCCACCAGTCGCCGCCGACGACCTTCGCCGGCAGCGGCTCGCCCATCGCCTCGAGCAGACCGTGGACGACGTTGAGGTCGTGGAGGAGGCTGCCGAGGAAGCTCTCCGAGAAAGCGCGCACGACGTCCGGGTCGCCCGAGCCGACCGCCTGCTCGACCTGGTCCGCCTCCGCCTTGCGCGTCGCGTCGATCAGCGACTGGGGGACGTCGGCGCCGCGGACGATGTCGCCCGGCTCGAAGTACGGCTCGAACTCCGGGTCGTTGACGATCACGTTGAGGTAGCGGAGGCCGGCGGCGGTGTCGGGCAGCGCAGCGAGCATCGCTTCGTAAGCCGGATCAAAGCGCTTCATCGTCCCGACCTGGACAGTGCGGCCGGCCTGGTCGCGCGCCGCGACGATCGCGTCGGCGTCGGCGAGCGTGATGCACATCGGCTTCTCGACGAAGACGTGCAGGCCCGCGCCGAGCGCGTCGATCACCACCTCGGCGTGTGTCCCGGCAGGAGAGCAGACGACGACAGCGTCGAGCCCGCCCGCGTCCAGTAGCGAGCGGTAGTCCTCGTGGAGCCCCGCGATCCCGTAGCGCGCGCCGAGCGCCTCGCGCACCGTCGCGCTCGGCTCGGCGAGCGCCGCGAGCGTGAAGCGGTCTCGAAGCGCCGAGAGATTGGGGATGTGCATCGCCTGGGCGACGAGTCCGCCGCCGACGACGCCGACCCGTACGGTCAAGCGAGCACCGCGGGGGCGACCTTCTCGAACGCGAGCGAGATCTCGTCGAGGTCCTGCTCGTCGCAGAGCGGCGAGAGGTCGACGTGGATCGCCCGGCCCGTGAGGTCGAGCGTGCGCGGGCAGTCGGGCGCGGGATTCCCCGCCGCGGCGATCGTGTCGAGCACCGGCTTCCAGTACGGGTAGACGTGCAGGTCGACGAAGTCCGGCGAGTAGACGCGCATCGCCTCGACGCCCTCCGCGCGCAGCGCGTCGGCCGCGTCGGCCGCGAGCGCCGCGGTCTGCGCGAACGCGATCAGGCAGATCCCCGCGTCGCCGCCGGCGTCGTTCGCGCGCCTCAGCGTGAGCCCGGGAAGCGCGCCGACTCGCTCGGCCACGGCGGCCTGGTTCGCGCGCATCCGCTCGAGCAGCCCGTCGAGCCGCGTGAGCTGCACGCGCGCGACGGCGCCCTGGATCTCCGAGGCACGGAAGTTCCAGCCGGCGAACTGCGGCAGGCCGACTCCGCGGCGCACCGAGCCCGCGCAGTCGTGGACGTCGATCGCGAGGTCGTAGAGGTCCTGGCGGTCGGTGATCATCACGCCACCCTCGCCGGTGGTGATGATCTTGTTGAACTGGAGGCTGAACGCGCCCGCGTCGCCGAAGGTGCCGAGGCGCTTGCCCTTGTACGTCGCGCCGGCCGACTGGCACACGTCCTCGATCATCGCGAGCCCGTGCTCCTTCGCGAGCCCCGTCAGCGCATCCATGTTCGAGGGCGCGCCGCGCATGTGCACCGGCAGGATCGCGCGCGTCTTCGGGGTCAGCTTGCGCGCGACGTCCTCGGGATCGAGCGTGAGCGACTCGTCGACCTCGGCGAGCACCGGCGTCGCGCCCGCCGCGATCACGGCGTTCGGGCTCGCGTTCCAGGTGTAGGCCGGGACGATCACCTCGTCGCCGCGGCCGACGCCTGCGCCGATCAGCCCGCAGATCAGCGCCGACGAGCCCGCGTTCACGCAGAGCGCGTGGGCGGAGCCCATGTGCGCGGAGAACTCGCGCTCGAAGTCGGCCACCTCGTGCGGCCCGTCGCCGACGCCGTAGTAGCGGAAGACGTTCTTGCTGCGGATCACCCGTGCGGCGGCCTCGGCCTCCTCCTCGCCGAGCTCCATCCCGCCGGGAAACATCGGCAGCTCGCGCCGCGTCCGCGCGGGGATCCCGCCGTCGCGCGCCAGCCGCATGTCGAGGCCGGTTTCGGTCATGCGATTCATTCTGGACATCGGCCCCGTGGCGCGCAACCGAGGGCGAGCGGGCTCAGAGGCCGGCGTGCTCGACCAGCCAGGCCCGGTTCCGCGCCTGCGCCTCGATCGCCCGGGCCGCGTCGTCGTCGGGCCCCGGCACCCAGTCCTGCTCGATCACGAGCCAGCCCGAGAATCCGCGGAGCTCCGTGATGAACGCGTCGAGATCGACGTCGCCCGCGCCGAGCTCGCAGAACACCCCGCGCCGCCAGACCTCGGGCATGTCGGCCCTGTCGGCGATCGCCTCGCGCAGGATCTCCATCTGCACGTCCTTTAGGTGGACGTGGTTGACGCGTTCGCGCCAGTCCCGCAGCGCCTGCACTGGATCGCAGCCGCCGAGGAGGAGGTGGCCCGTGTCCACGAGGAGGCCGACCTCGGTCAGCTCGAGGAGCCGCTCGATCTCCCACTGCGCCTCGACGAACGTGCCCGCGTGGGGATGGAACGTCGGTTCGAAGCCGGCGGAGCGGGCGAGCTCGACCGCACGAGCGACCCCGTCGGCGAGGCGGCTCCAGCCGGCGTCGTCGAGCCCGACTCCACGATCGAGTGCGGCGCGGCCGGGGTTCGCAGCCCGGTCGGGAGAGCCGGCGTCGGCGAGGACCGGGAGGCCCTCGCGGGTGCCGGTCGCGCCGAGCAGGTCGAGGGTCAGCTCCATCGCGGCGAGGTCCTCGTCGCGGTAATCGGGCTCGCTGAGCCGGAGCGGGATGTACGCGCCGGCGAGGCCGAGCCCGTGCCGCTCGAGGCGCTCGCGAAGCTGCTCGCGGTCGCCGAGGTAGCCGGGCGGCCCCAGCTCGGTGCCCTCGTAGCCCGCCTGTGCGATCGCCGTGAGCACCTCCTCCGGCCCGGGCACGTTCGGGAGGACGCCGACCGTGATCTCGAACGCCCCGTAGCTGACCGGCGCATTGGCGACCCGGATCATCGCTGCGGCTCCTCGGTCGCCACGGGCGGGCCGACGCGCGAGCGCTCGGCGCGGAACTCGCCCAGCAGCTCGGGCACCGACGGCAGCTCACGCTCGAGCGAGCGCGCGGTCAGCCGGGCGTCGAGGCTGGTGTCGTAGGGGATCGGCGCGGGCGGCAGCGCGGCAGGGTCCGGCGGACCGCTCCGGATGAGGCTCTCGTCGACGTCGAACGCCCGCGCGGTCTCGCGCGCGAGCCCCATGCGCGTCGTCGCCTCTCCACCGCAGCAGTGGAAGACCCCGCGCAGCTCGCGCTCCGCGAGCTCGAGCATCCAGACCGCCGACACCGACGCGAGGCTCGGGGTCGCGACCATGTTGATCGAGTCGCTCTCCCAGACCGTGAACGGGCGGCCCTCGGTCAGCGTGTCGACGACGACCGAGACGAAATAGCCGAACCCGGGATCCTGGGAGCGCGGCACCCGGCGCCCGGCACGGTGTGTTCCCATCACGCCGGCGATCCTAGCGACGATTGGCTCCCGGGCCCGCGCGAGCGTCACCACTTCGCTCGCCGCCTTCAGCACGCCGTAGTAGTTGATCGGATTCGGCGGCGTCGCCTCGTCCGCCCCCGCCTGCGTGCCGTCGAAGACCCAGTCGGTCGAGACGGTGAGCAGGGCGGCGTCGTGGGCGTTCGCGGCGTCCGCGAGCGTAGTCGTGACGCCCACGTAGCTGTCCCACGCCGCCCGGCGGTCGGCGTAGATGCCGAGGAAGTCGTTGAGGATCGCGGTGTGGACGATCACGTCGGGGCCTGCGTCCTCGACCGCGGCCCGGGTCGCCGCTTCGTCGAGCAGGTCCGCGAGGACGTACCGGCAGGCCGGGTCCGGCAGCGGCGGGATCGAGCGGACGACAGCGACGACGTCGTCGCTTCGTGCGGCGGCTGCTGCGACGACGTTCGAGCCCACGAAGCCGGCGCCGCCTGTGACGAGGACGCGCACTAGCCGATCTCGCCGACCAGGACGGGTCGTCCTTCGCGGTGCGAGCGGAACGCGGCGAGCCCGATCGCGAGCGGCGCGCGCCCGTCCGCGCCTCCCACCGGCGAGGGGAGCCCGTCGCGGAGTGCCCGCACGAACGCGTGCCACTGGCGCAGGTAGCTGGGGACGTAGCGCTCCAGGAAGAAGTACGGCAGCGTCGCGGCCTGCGTGCCGTCCTTCGTCCGCACGAGGCCCGTGTGGGCGAGTGGATTCTCCGACGCGGCCATCCCGAGCGAGCCGAACGCCTCGACGCGCTGGTCGAAGCCGTAGACGGCCTGCCGGCTGTTGTCGATCACGGTGATGGCTCCGCTCGCGTGCACGAGCGTCACGACCGCCGTGTCCACGTCCCCGAGCTCATGGAGCTCCGGCGTGATCCGCACCGCGCCGCGCGCGAAGACCTCGGCGGCCTCGCTCCCGGTGACGTAGCGGGCCATGTCGAAGTCGTGGATCGTCATGTCGAGGAACAGCCCGCCGGAGTGCAGCTCGTACTCGAGCGGCGGCGGCGCCGGATCCCGGCTCGAGATGCGCACCAGGTGGACGTCGCCGATCGTGCCCGCGGTGACCGCGTCGTGAACCGACTGGTGCGCCGGGTCGAAGCGCCGGTTGAAGCCGACCTGGAAGAAGACGCCGGACTCCTCGACGGCCGCGAGCGCCCGGTCGACCTCCTCGAGCTCGAGCGAGATCGGCTTCTCGCAGAAGATCGCCTTGCCCGCAGCCGCCGCCGCGACGATCGCGTCGACGTGGGTGTCCGTACTCGTGCAGATCGCGATCGCATCGACCTCCGCCGACTCGTAGAGCTCCTCGGCACTCCGCGCGGCCTGGACGCCGAGCCGCTCGGCGACGGGTTGCGCGTGCGTCGCCTCGATGTCGTGGACGGCCGCCAGCTTCGCTCCGGCGACCTGCTCGGAGAGCAGCTCGGCGTGCATGGCGCCGATCCGCCCCGTCCCGAGGACGGCAATCCGGATCGGCGTGTCGCCCGCGGTCACCAGCCGACTCGCTGCCGCTTCTTGCCCTCGCCGACCTGGCGGTGCGCCTCTCCGATCTCGGCTCTGTCGGAGACCTCGGCGACGCCGACCTCCCAGAACGCCCCGCCGGGCGTCCAGCGGTTCGGCGCCGTCTCGATCGCGATCACCGTCGTGCGGTCGGCGGAGCGGGCGCGCTCGAAGGCGTCCTCGAGCTCTGCGGTCGTGCTCACCGCCTCGGCGCGACAGCCGAGCGCGGTCGCATGCGCGACCCAGTCGACCTTGACCTGCTCGTCGCCGATCGTCTCGAACATGTTGTTGAACGAGCGGCCGCCCATCCCGGTCTGCAGCCGGTCGATCACCGCGAAGCCGCCGTTGTCGCACACGACCACGATCAGCTTCTGCCCGGTGATCACGGAGCTGTAGAGCTCGGAGTTGAGCATCAGGTACGAGCCGTCGCCGGCGAACGAGATGACGTCGCCCTCCGGCCGGGCCAGCTTCGCACCCCAGGCGCCGGCGAGCTCGTATCCCATGCACGAGAAGCCGTACTCGCAGTCGAACGTGGCGACGCCCTTCGAGAGCCAGTTCACGTTGAGCTCGCCCGGCAGGCCGCCCGCGGCTGTGAGCGCGTAGTCGGACTCGGTGGCGTGACGGTTGACGGCGCCGATCACCTGCGCGTAGGTCGGCGGCTCGTCTCCCGGCGCCGTGGTCTCTGCCACGAACTCCTTGAACGACGCGGCTTCCCCCTCGGCGCGCGCGACCCAGTCGGCGCCGGCCCTCCAGTCCCCGAGCCGGGCGCCCAGCTCGAGCAGTCCCTCGCGCGCGTCGCCCACGACCGGCAGCGCGAGGTGCTTGGTTGCGTCGAAGCGCGCGGCGTTCAGGCCGATCAACGTCAGGCCCGCGTCCCCGAACACGGTCCACGAGCCGGTCGTGAAGTCCTGCAGCCGGGTGCCGACGCAGAGCACGACGTCGGCCTCCGCGGCCAGCCGGTTCGCCTGGTCGGATCCGGTCACGCCGATCGGGCCGACGTAGCAGGGGTGATCCGCGGTCAGGCACGACTTGCCCGCGACGGTCTCGACGACCGGCAGACCGTGGCTCTCCACGAAGAGCCGGAGCTCGGTCTCCGCGAGCGAGTAGTGGACGCCGCCGCCCGCGACGACGAGGGGCCGCCCCGCCGCTCGGAGCGCTGCGGCGGCCGCGGCGAGCTCGTCCGCGTCGGGCCGCTGGCGGCGGAGCGTGTGCAGCCGCGGCTCGAACAGCCGCTCCGGGTAGTCGTAGGCCGCCGCCTGGACGTCCTGGGGGAGCCCGATGAAAGCCGGGCCGCAATCCGCCGGGTCGAGCATCGTCTCGAGCGCGAGCGGCAGCGACTGGGCGACCTGGGCGGGATGGACGATCCGGTCCCAGTAGCGCGTGACCGCGCGGAAGGCGTCGTTGACCGTCGTCGAGGGTGACCCGAAATGCTCCACCTGCTGCAGCACTGGGTCGGGGATCCGGCTCTGGAACGTGTCGCCCGAGAGCAGCAGCAGGGGCAGCCGGTTCGCCATCGCGACCCCGGCCGCCGTCACCATGTTCAGCGCGCCCGGCCCGATCGACGAGGTGGCGACCATGATCTGGCGCCGACGCATCGCCTTCGCGAAGCCGACCGCCGCCAACGCCATGCCCTGCTCGTTCTGGCCCCGGAGCGTCGGCAGCTCGTCCCGCGCCTCGTCCAGCGCGAAGCCGAGCCCGGTCACGTTGCCGTGGCCGAAGATCGCGAAGACGCCGGGGAAGAGCGGCGACTCGCGGCCGTCGATCTCCGTTCGCTGGGCGATCAGGAACCGGACGATCGCCTGGGCCGTCGTCAGCCTGACGGTCTTCATCGGGCGTGTCCCGCCGCGACGGGGATGGGGATCACGTCTTCCCAGCTCCGCGAGTCCCACGACCGGATCAGGGCGTCCTGCACGGCGACATACTCGAGGGCTGCGGCGAAGCCCGGCTCGTACGGCTCGTCGCGAGCGACCGCGTTCAGGAACTCGTAGTCCTCGATCGCGATCAGGTCCTCGAACCCGATCCCGTTCGCGCTGCCAGGGACGAAGTTGCCGTGGTACGGGAAGCGATCGCCGCCGAAGACCGTCGTGTACCCCGTTTCCGGCCCGCCGTCGGCGCGGTAGACGCGGAGCTCGTTCAGCCGCTCGAGGTTCCACGAGAGCGCGCCCTTCGTGCCGTACACGTCGAAGGCCATCTGGCTCTCCGGGCCGATCAGCGTGCGCGACGACTCGAACGTCGCGTGCACGCCGTTCGCGAAGATCGCGAGCGCGCCGACGTAGTCCTCGTTCGTGACCGGGCCGGTGGGATCGCCCGCGCGGCCGCGGCCGTAGTGCCCGGCACCCGGCTGCGGGATCGGGCGCTCCGTGATGGTCGTGGCGCGCATCCCGACCACGCGCTCGATCGGGCCGACGAGCATGTGCGCGAGGTCGATGCTGTGGCTGAGCAGGTCCGAGGAGACGCCGTAGCCCCCCTCGTCCTGCGCGAACCGCCAGCTCAGTACTCCGAGCGGGTCGCTCCCGTACATCGAGAAGAAGCGGCCGCGGTAGTTCGTGAGCTCGCCGAGGCTCCCGCCCCGGATCAGCTCCGCCGCGTGGCGGACGAGCGGGGCGAAGCGGTAGTTGTAGCCGACCCCGGTGATCACGCCGGCGGCGCGGGCGGCGGCTGCGGCCCGGGCGGTCTGCTCGGGCGTGCCCCCGACGGGCTTCTCGCAGAAGACGTGCTTGCCGGACGCGCACGCGGCCTCGACGACGTCGACGTGGAGCATGTTCGGCGCCGTGACCACGACGATGTCGACGTCGGGGTGCTCGCAGACGCTTCGCCAGTCGTCGGTGACCTCGCGATAGCCGAACGCCGCCGCCGCCTCGTCCCGGCGCGCCGCGACCGTGTCGCTGCACACGACGAGGTCGGGCTCCCCTGCCCGGTCGGGGAACAGCATCGGGATCCGCCGGTACGAGCGGCTGTGCGCCTGGCCCATCCAGCCGAACCCGACGAGACCGATCCCCACCCGCAAGCTCACGCGACGCCCACCGCAGTCGTCATCGGGCAGCGCGGATCGGTGGGCATCTCGTCCCAGGTAGCGCGGATCCAGCCGTAGGCGGGATCGTCGACGATCGCCATCGTCCGCTCGGGATTCGGCCCCGCCATCACGTTGAGGTAGTAGAGGGGATAGCCGGGGGCGGCGACGCAGGGGCCGTGATAGCCGCGCGGGACGAGGAACGCGTCGCCGTCGCGGACGACGACCGTCTCGTCGATCGAGCCGTCCGCCGTATACGTCCGGTGCAGGGCGAAGCCCTCGTCGCTCGTCTCGACCGAGCCGGAGCGCCCGACCCGGAAGTAGTAGATCTCCTCGTTGTTCGCCAGTGAGCCGGGTGTGTCGTCGTGCTTGTG
The DNA here is from genome assembly GCA_963724805.1 of uncultured Actinomycetes bacterium. Taxonomy (GTDB): domain Bacteria; phylum Actinomycetota; class Thermoleophilia; order Gaiellales; family Gaiellaceae; genus CAVQZA01. Next base: position 21,785 of record CAVRWA010000015.1, on the reverse strand, counting down.
CGGCGGGTAGGACGACCAGTTGCCCTCGGGCGTCAGCACCTCCACGCAGATGAGGCGGTCGACCTCGTCGTACGCGCCCGGCGCGAGGAAGTTCGTCACCTGGCGCGTTGCCTGGCCGGCCCCGCGGATCTCGACCGGAACCTCGGCCGCGGGCACGTACGCCGTCTCGAAGCGGCGCTCGGCGCGTGCCGAGGCCAGCGCCACCTCGGCGCCCCGCTCGCTCGTCAGCACGACGTCGACGCCGATCGGCGCGTAGGCCCAGTCGGTGACGCGCTCGAAGACGCTCGCGCGCCCCTCGAGCTCGAACCGGAGCCCGTCCACCTCGACGGCCGCCGAGCCTGCGAGAGGGACGACCGCGTACTCGTCACCGCCGGTCGAGAGCCGCCGGCTCTCGCCGGGGCCGAGCCGGACGACGCGCAGCCCGCAGAACGCCCAGCCCGCGCTCTCGGGCGTGATCTCGAGCTCGTCGTCGCCGGCAGGGATGAGCAGTCGGCTGCTCACGGCTCGGCCTCGTCGCTGAGCTCGTGCGTGAGCGCCTCGAGCTCAGCGCCTCCGGCCATCTCCTGGACGAGCTGCTCGCGCGTCACCTCTCCCTTGGCGTGGTCGCCGATCACCCGGCCGCGGTTGAGCAGCACGAAGTGGTCGCCGACCGGGAAACGCGTGATGCGGGTTGTGGGTGATGAAGATCACGCCGATCCCCCGCTCGGCCGCCCGCACGACGTAGCGGAGCACGACCCCCGCCTGCTTGACGCCGAGCGCGGAGGTGGGCTCGTCGAGGATCAGCACCCGGGCGCCGAAATGGATCGCGCGGGCGATCGCGACGGCCTGCCGCTCGCCGCCCGAGAGCGTCCCGCAGGTCTGGTCGACGTCACGCACCTGGACCCCCATCTCGCCGATCGACTCCCGGGAGACCTGCTTCGCCAGGGCGATGTCGAACCGGCGCAGCGGCCCGCGGCCCTTCGTCGGCTCCTCGCCGAGGAAGAAGTTGCGCCAGATCGACATCAGCGGCACCATCGCCAGGTCCTGGTAGACGGTGGCGATCCCGTCGTGGCGCGCGTCCCGCGGGGAGTCGAACTGCACCTCGCGCCCGTCCACGCGGACGGTGCCGCCGTCGTGCCGGTGCACTCCCGAGAGGATCTTGATCAGCGTCGACTTGCCGGCACCGTTGTCGCCGAGGATGCACGTGACCTCGCCGGCGTTGACGTAGAGCGAGACGTCCTTCAGCGCGACGACGTTCCCGAAGTACTTCGAGACGTGCTCGAGCTCGAGCAGATGGCCGGTCGACTCGGCCACGCTCATCTCGCCCGCTCCGCCCGCCGCCGGATCGCCGTGTTCAGCATCACGGCCGCCAGGAGCACGACGCCCTCGAAGAAGTACACCCAGTTCGAGTCCCAGCCGGACGAGATGATCCCGATCTGGGCCATGCCGATGATCGCGGCGCCGAACGCCGTCCCGATCACCGAGCCGTAGCCGCCCGTCAGCAGGCACCCTCCGACCACGGCGGCGATGATGAACTCGAACTCGCGGCCCACGCCCTCGTTGCTCTGCATCCCGCGCAGGCCCACAGCGGTCATGATCCCCCACGCTGCGGCGACGGTCGAGGTCATCACGAACAGCAGGATCTTGGTCCGCGCGACGGGGACGCCGACGTTCCGGGCCGAGACCGGGTCGCCGCCGGAGCTGAAGATCCAGTTGCCGAAGCGGGTGCGCGACAGGAGCCAGGCTCCCGCCGCCGTGAGCCCCAGCCACCAGAGCACCGCAACCGAGAGCCCGTACTGCGGCCAGACGATCGAGGCGAAGAGCTTGTGCGCGAAGGCGAAGCCGGAGGCTGCGTCGATGTTGTTGATCGAGACGCCGCCGGTGATCTTGATCGTGGCGCCCGCGTTGAGCCCGCGGAGCATGAAGAAGGTGCCGAGCGTGACGATGAAGCTCGGCAGCCTCGTCTTCGTGACGGTGAAGCCGTTGAGGCAGCCGATCGCGATCCCGAAGAGGAGGACGACGGCGATCGCGGGCCAGATGTTCCAGTCCGCCTGCGTGGTGAGGATCCCGAGCAGCAGGCCCGAGCTGCCGATCATCACGCCCGCCGAGAGGTCGAACTCCCCGCCGATCATCAGCAGGGCGACCGGCACGGCGACGATCCCGTCGTACGCCGCGGTGTTGAGCCAGCTGCTCCAGACGCCGGCGTCGCCGGCCCAGTTCACCTGCCGCGCCGTCCACGCGAAGAGGAGGAAGACCGCGAGGGCGCCGATCAGGGCGCCGGTGTCGGGCCGCTTGAGCGCCCGGGCGGCGGGCCCGACCTGCGCGAGCCGCTCGTCCGCCGTCGCGGTCGTGTTCTGGGCCGGCGTCATCTCGTCATCGGCTGCTCGTCGCGGGTGGGCGGCGCACGGAGACCCGGCCGCCCACCCGCGGGAGCGTTCCTAGCGTGTTCCCTGCTTCGCGAGTGCCGCGACCTTGGCGGCGTTCGCCTTGTTGACGATGCCGGGGCCCGTGAGCACCGGCGCACCGTTGCCGACCGTGTTCAGGTTGGTCACGAACAGATACGCGAACACGACGGGCAGGTAGCCCTGCAGGTACTGCTGCTGGTCGATCGCGAACAGGATCTTGTTCGACTGGATGTCGGGGATCACCTGCGGATTGAGGTCGAACGTCCCGACCTTCGTGCCCTTGGGCACCGCGTTGAGCGCGGCCACCGTGACGTCCGGGTTGAGACCGAGGAACGCGTCAGTCTTCGGATTCGCCTTGAAGTAGGCGGAGATCTTCTGCTGCGTCCCGGGCAGGTCCGCTGTTGCGTTCGGGATCACGAGAACCTTGGTCGTCCCCGTGAACGTCTTCTTCGCACCGGCCGCCCGCTGGGTCAGGCCCGAGTTGCTCGCCTCGTGGATCACGACGACGAGGTTCTTCGCGCCGGCGCCGTTGAACACCTTGCCGGCGCCCTGGCCCGCCACGTCCTCCGTCTGACCGACGTGAACCATGTACGTCCTGAGGTTGTCGAAGGCGCCGAGGCCCGAGTTCACGGTGATGATCTCGATGCCCCTCGATGCGGCGCGCGTCAGGGGATCCTTCAACGCGCTGGCATCGGGGACGGAGGTCGCGATCACGTTCACCTTGGCGGCGATCGCCTGGTTGAGCCCCGCCACCTGCTTCGAGACGTCGTTGTTGGCGTAGACCTGGCTGACGCTGACCCCGCGAGCCTTCAGGTCGCTTCCGGCCTGGTCGACGCCCTTCTTGAACACCGACCAGAACGAGCCCGTGTCACCGTGGGTGACCACGGCGATCTTCGTCTTGGTGACCGTTGCGGCGCCGAAGGCCTCGGCGGCCTGCGAGCCGAGGAAGGTCGCGCCTGCGGCCAGCACTCCGCCCTTGACGAGGACACCTCTCCGGCTCATCCGCTGCTCTTCGAATGCCTCGACCGTGTCGTGGTCGCTCATCACGTCTCCTTCCGTTGCGTGGGAGGGATCGCCGCAGGTGGGAACACCGCATGCCTCGGCCGATTCACCCTCCCTCTGTCGGGGACGCGACGCCCACGTCGACGCGGTGGAGAAGAGCCGAGCCGGTTCTCGGTGAGGTGGACATCGTCGTCCTTTCGCGCAGCACTCCGGCGTCGGAGCACCCAATCGTCAGAGCGCTCTGATGAGATCCGTGACTATCCATATCACGTCGGGCTTCGCGGGATCGGCAGTACTGGACTCGAACCAGTCGATCCCGGACCCGTGCTCTATGCGCCGGTCGCGGGGCGCGGACGGATGAAGGTCAAGTCGAGGCGAACTCCCGGGGCGCCCGTCGCCTCGTGAGGATGAGGGCGCCCCGGAGTCGCTTGTCGAGGCCGCCTAGCCGGCCTTGTTCGAGAACGTGTCGGTCGCTCCGGTGGTCGCGAGAGGCGCGGCCACGTCGTAGAACGGGACGAATGTCGTCCCGATAGCGGTCAACCCGTCGTAGTCGCCGACGAAGTAGCCTCCGGCGTCGGGTGCGGCGGTCATGTCGAAGGGGCCTGTGGTGCTGACCTTCGTCTCGCCGTTGGCCGTCCAGCTCGCCGCGGTTGCACACATCGCGTGGCAGTGGACGATGAACGTGTCCGTCAGCCCCGGCTGTGCCGTCGTGGCGCTTTCGAGGTCGTAGTAGACGACGCCGACGGTTCCGTCCGCGGCGGCGTGCACCTGCGGCGTGAAGGCGGGAGTGTCGCCCGGTGACTGGTCGATGCGGATCGGGGTGGTCCAGTGGAGGCCACCGTCCGTCGACTCCGAGAACGCGATCTTCGAGGTGCCGGCCGCGTTGAAGCTCGCTTCCTGCCAGACCGCGTAGAGGTTCCCCTCGGGGCCGACCGCGAACTCGGGCAGCACGTCGCTGCTGCGGACCGGATGCCCGGCGATGCTCACTGTGCCGACGTTCTGTTGCGCGACTATCACCGGCTTTGACCAGGTCGCGCCGCCGTCGGTCGAGCGGATCACGGCGACGGAGAACGTGGCGCGCTGGTTGTTACCGAGACCGCCTTTCGTCAGGATCAGGTCGAAGCCGTCGATCAGCACGCCCTTGGCGGGCCCGGCGGCCGGCACCACGATCTGGTTGCCGATCGTCTGGTTCTTCTCGCCCGGGTCGTAGATGACGCGACCGTTGCTCCACGTCACCCCACCGTCCGTCGTCCTCGAGAACAGGATGGGGCCCCTGAATGCGGGCGAGTGGTTGAAGGCGCCCGGGTTCGCGTTCTGGCTCGGCGAGACGAGCCGATCCCAGATCGCGTACGCCGTGTTCGGAGCGATCGGATCCGCCGTCACCGTCTCCTTGTCGTTGAGCACGGTCGTGGAGGCGTCTACGCGAGCTGTGACCGGGGCCTGCCAGGTCACGCCGTCGTCGGTCGAGCGGCTGACGATGATCGAGCTCGCGCCGCCGAACGCCGGCCCGTTCGCGTTGAACGAGTCGCTGATCAGGTAGGCGATCTTCCCGTCGGCGGAGAAGCTCACCCACGGATCGGTCGCCCGGTCGAAGTATCCCGGGCTGCCGGGGGTGGCTCCAGCGCAGATCGAGACCTGCGGCTGGCTCGCCGCAAGGTGCCACGTCGAACCGCCGTCGGTGGAGTAGACGGCTGTGAGGCCGTTCGAGCCTCCGTCGTTCCAGCGGTCTTGCTGGACCGCCCCCACGAGGTGGCTCGGGTTGGTCGGATCGGCGGCGACGTGAGGCTCGACCTCGGCGCCTGGGTAGTTCACGCTTCCGGCCGCCGTCGATCGGGCGACCAGGTTCGAACATGCTGCCGACGAAGCTCCGAGCGGGTTGTCCGGAACGCGCACCGGGGTTCCCGCGGCGAAGACGCCGGCAACAGCCGCGGCCGCGCCCACGAGCGCTATCGAAGCTCCGGCCACGAGCAGCCTGGTCCTGCCAAGACGGGTCAGTGAGAATCGCATCAGCATCCCTCCTCGATGATCGACACCGTTCCTGGTCCGCTACCCGCTCGGACCTCTCGGGAAACGTCGACGGTCACGTGCCCGTCGAGGACTCACGTCTCGGGCCCACGGCGTAAGGTCAGGTGCAAGGATGCTGCTCGAGGTCGAACGCACACTGATCGTCCGTCACGCCGGGCTACTTCGGCCGGACGGGCTCGTCGTCGGGACGGCCGGGAACCTCAGCGTTCGCAGCGGCGACCTCGTCGCGATCACGCCGACCTCCGTCGACTACGACAAGCTCGATCCCGGTCTCATCTGTGTCGTCGGGCTCGACGGCGAGATCGTCGAGGCCGAGCGTGAGCCGTCGAGCGAGCTGCCGATGCACCTCGCCGTCTACCGCGCCACCGACGCGGCTGCGATCGTCCACACGCACGCCCCGTACGCGACCGCGCTCGCCACCGTCGTCGACGAGCTGCCGGCGATCCACTACATGATCGCGGAGCTCGGCGGCCCCGTTCGCGTCGCGCCCTATGCGACCTTCGGGACGGGCGAGCTCGCCAGCAGCGCCATGGACGCGCTCCGCGGGCGGAGCGCGGTGATCCTCGGGAGCCACGGCACGCTCACGTTCGGCGACTCGCTCGAGCATGCCTACTCGCGCAGCGTGCTGCTCGAGTGGCTCGCCACGCTCTACTACCGGGCCGCGCTCCTCGGCGAGCCCCGGCTCATCCCCACCGAGGAGATCGAGCGCGTGGCCGACCGGCTGCGGGCGATGCCGACCTAGCCTTCGAGCCGGGCGCGGATCGCGGCGAGGAACCGGGCCGCGAGGACGCCGTCGACGACGCGGTGGTCGACGGTCAGGGTGAGCTCGACCCGCTCCCTGACCGCGCCGAGGGCGAGGATCGCGGTCTGGTCGGGATCGACGATCGCCGTGAAGCGGTCGACGCCGAACATGCCGAGGTTGCTGAGCGTGATCGCCACCGGCGTGGCGGTGAGCTTGCCCTCGCGCGCCAGGCGCTCGGCCTCTTCGGTCAGCTCGACCAGGGCGGAGAGCTCGAGGAGGTCGGGCTCGGCGATTACCGGCACGAGCAGCGTGTCCTCGCCGGCCACGGCGAGGCCGACGTCGGCCCGCTCGAGCTGGCGCAGGCGCGGCCCCTCGCTCACCCAGAGCCGGTTCAGCGCGGGGTGCTCGCGCAGCGCGGCGGCCGTCGCCCGCAGCAGCAGGTGCGTGTAGGTGAGGCCTGCGAGGCCGCCCGAGCGGGCGTACTCGAGCTGCGCGGCGGCGCCGCTCATGTCGACGTCGATCCCCACGCTGAACTGGGGGATCGTCTGCACCGAGCGCGTCAGGCGCTCCGCCACGGCGCGCCGGTGGCGCGACAGCTCGACCACGGTGCCCTCCTCGATCAGCGCGAGCACGTCCTGCTTCTCGACGCGCCCGGCGGGCCCGCTCCCCTGGACGGAAGCCAGGTCGATCCCGTGTTCCTGCGCGAGCCTGCGGGCGACCGGCACGGCCTGCTTCTTCTCCGCGGGCGGCTCGGCGGCAGGGACGTCCTCCCCGGGTGAGCCGACGAAGGCGAGCACCTCGCCGACCGTGACCGTCTCGCCCGGGCCGTGCAGCACGGCGAGCAGCGTGCCCGAGACCGCGGCCTCGACCTCGAGCGTCGCCTTGTCGGTCTCGACCTCGAGCAGCATCTCGCCCTGCTCGACGGCCGCGCCCACCTCCTTGAGCCACTGCACGATCCGCAGCTCGTCCGAGGTCGCGCCGAGCGGTGGCATGCGCACCGGCCGGGCCATCAGTCGCGCAGCTCCCGGATCACAGCCTTGATCCGCTCCACGGAGGGGACGACGGCGTCCTCGAGGGACGGGGCCGAGGGCATCGGGACGTCATGCGAGGCGATCCGCCGGATCGGCGCCTCGAGGTCGAAGAGGCACTCCTCGGCGGCGCGCGCAGCGACCTCCGCGCCCCAGCCACCCGTCAGCGTGTCCTCGTGGACGATCACGAGCCGCCCCGTCTTTCGCAGCGAGGCCCAGATGGTCTCGGTGTCGAGCGGCAGCAGCGTCAGCGGGTCGATCACCTCGCACTCGATCCCGTCCTCCGCGGCGAGCTCCTCGGCCGCCGCCAGCGTCCGGTAGAGCGCCAGGTGCGTGGCGACGACAGTCACGTCGGCGCCCGCCCGCTTCACGACCGCCTCTCCGATCGGGACGAGGTACTCCTCTTCCGGCACCTCCGCCGTCAGGTCGAGCCGGCCTGCCTGCTCGCGCCCCTTGCTGCCGTAGAGGAGCTTGTGCTCGAAGAAGAGGACGGGATTGTCGTCGCGGACGGCGCTCTTCAAGAGGCCCTTCGCGTGGTAGGCGTCGGAAACGCAGACGACCTTGAGCCCGGGCACGTGGACGAAGTAGCTCTCGGGGCTCTGCCCGTGCTGAGCGCCGCGGTTCGTCGCGCCGACCGGGGCCCGCATCACGAGCGGCACCGAGACTTTGCCGCCTGACATGTAGCGCAGCTTCGCGGCCTGGTTCACGAGCTCGTCCATGCATTCGAAGAGGAAGTCGGAGTACTGCATGTCGGCGATCGGGCGCATCCCGAGCGCGGCGGCGCCCACCGCGGCGCCGGCGATCACCTTCTCGCTGATCGGGGTGTCGACGATGCGGTCGTGGCCGAACTCCTCGGGCAGGCCGAGGTAGACCCCGAAGGCGCCGCCGAAGCCGCCCTCGATCCCGATGTCCTCGCCGATCAGGAAGACGGACTCGTCGCGGCGCATCTCCTCCGCGACCGCCTCGCGCAGCGCCTCGCCGATCGTCAGGCGGCGCTCAGGCGTAGACATCCGTGAGCGCCTCCTTCGGGTCGGCGTCGGGCGATGCGCGCGCGAACTCGACCGCGTCGTCGATCGCCGCCTCGACCTCGCGCTCGAGCGCCTCCGCGGCCTCCTCGGCGACCACGGCGCGCAGCCGGGGGATCGGGTCGCGCTCCTTCCAGGCCGCCTCCTCGTCGTCTCCCCGGTAGCCGCGCGCGTCGCTGCGGCTGTGGCCGACGAAGCGGTAGGTCTTGCACTCGAGCAGCGTTGGGCCCTCGCCGGCACGCGCGCTCGCCACCGCCTCGGCGCCCGCCTCGCGGACGGCGAGCACGTCCATGCCGTCCACCACGCGCCCGGGGATCCCGTAGGCCGCCGCGCGGTCGGCGACGTCGACCAGGGCCGAGACGGCATGGAAGGGCGTGGAGGCGCCGTAGAGGTTGTTCTCGCACACGAAGACGATCGGCAACCGGCGGACGGCCGCGAAGTTCATCCCCTCGTGAAAGGCGCCCTCGTTGCTGGCCCCGTCGCCGAAGAAGCAGACCGCGACCTGGTCGCTGCGCCGCAGTTGGCAGGCGAGGCCGAGGCCCGTGACGACGGTGTTGCCGGCGCCGACGATCGCGAGCGCGGGCAGCATCCCGACCGCAGGATCGCCGAGATGCATCGAGCCGCCCTTGCCGGCGCAGCAGCCCGTGCTCTTGCCGAAGAGCTCGGCCATCGCGGCCCGCGGCGTCACTCCCTTGGCGAGCGCGTGGCCGTGCGGCCGGTGCGTGGAGGTGATCCAGTCGGTCGGCCGGAGCACGTCGCAGATCCCGACGGCGACCGCCTCCTGGCCCTGGTACTGGTGGAGCGTCCCAGGGATCTCGCCCTCGAGGAAGAGGTAGTAGACCGTCTCCTCGAAGCGGCGGATCAGGAGCATCTGCCGGTACAGCCCGGCGAGGTCAGGCTGCGCGGCCACTGGCGCCATACTGCCGGATCAGGTTCCGCACCGCCTCGGCCATCGCCGCCTTCCCGGCCTCGAGTACATCGGCCGGCCCGTGGGAGCCGATCGCGGCGTGGACGTCCGGCTCGGCGGGCAGCGCCGCGGCGGCTCCGGTGAGCCCGCGGAGGAACGCGCTCCTGAGCACGGTGCCGACGTTGAACTTCGCCACTCCGGCGGCGATCGCCGGCGCGATCGCGTCGGCCGGGAAGCCCGTTCCGCCGTGGATCACGAGCGGGACGGGGACCAGCTCGTGCACGGCCCGCAGCCGGTCGAGGTCGATCTCGGCGCTCCCGTGTGCGAGCAGGTGGACATTCCCGACCGAGACGGCGAGACAGTCGACGCCCGTGGCCTCGACGAAGGACGCGGCCTGCGCGGGATCGGTGAGGCTGGACGCGGTGCCGTGGACCGCGTCGGGCAGGTTGCCGAGCTCGGCCTCGACGGCCGCGCCGCGGGCGTGCGCGGCGGCCGCGAGCTCGGTCACCCCGGCGACGGCCTCCTCGTAGGCAAGGCCTCCCGTGTGCATCATTACCGCGTTGAACCCGGCGTCGAGGCCACGCAGCGACTGCTCGAGCGTGTGCGTCTCGTTGAGGAGCAGGGCGACCGGCACGCGGGCGCGGCGGGCGACCTCGCCGCCGAGGGCGCCTAACAGCTCGATCCCGCCTCCGTCGAACCAGGGCTGATGCCCGAGGAGGCAGCCGGTGCCGATGATCACGGGCGCCCGCTCGGCCTCCGCGGCCTCGACGACGGCCTCGAGCGAGTAGCCGTCCCAGGCCTCGAAGTACCCGAGCGCGTACCCGTGCGCGCGGGCGTCCGCGAGCAGGGTCGTCAGCGGGACGAGGGGCACTTCTCGAGGAAGGCGTCGGCTTCGGCGCGGGTGAAGAGCCCGGCGGTGCAGCCGAGCCTCGTGCACGCCGAGGCGCCGATCACGCTGCCGAACTCGAGGCAGCGGCTGAGGTCCCAGCCCTGGAGCAGCCCGTAGACGAGCCCGGCGTCGAAGGCATCACCCGCGCCGGACGGCTCGACGAAGTCGACGCGTGGGGCGGGCAGCTCGATCGTCTCGTCGCGGCTCGCGGCGACGAGCCCTCGCTCGCCCAGCGTGACGATCACGGTGCCGGCGCCGAGCCCGAGGAGACGCTCGGCCTGGCGGCGCGGGTCGCTCTCTCCCGTGAGCTCGGCCGCCTCGTCGTGGTTCGGCACGAAGTAGTCGACCTCGGGCAGGACGCCCGCGACGTCGTCGAGCGACAGTGCCCCGCCCGACGGAACGGCGACGTCGAACACGACGAGCGTCCCGGCCCGTCGCGCGTGTCGAAGCTGCGCAGCGAGCTCGTCCTGCCGCAGGGCGGGGAGCACGAGGAAGCCGCCGACGTAGAGCACGTCGGGGGCGTCAGCGATCGCCGGCGCGATGTCGGCCGCACTGAGCGCCGCGTTGGCGCCGAAGGTGTGGATGAAGCGGCGGTCCTCTCCGCTCACCGGGACGATCACCGTCTTCGAGGTGCCGAGGCCGGGCGCGCGGCCGATCCCGGTCACGTCGACTCCGGCCGCGCTCAGCTCGTCGTGGACGAAGTCGCCGAAGAGATCGTCTCCCACCTTCGCCACGACGGCGGCCCGCACGCCGAGGCGCGCGAGCGCGATCGCGGCGTTGGCGGCGCAGCCGCCGGTCTCGACCACGAAGTCCTCGGTCGCGACCAGCTCTCCCGGCTCGGGCAGGCGCGGGAGGAGCGGCACGAACACGTCCGCGACGACGATGCCGGCGCAGACGACCGGCGCCCGGGCGCCGCTAGCCATCGGCGACGACCGTCGCGCGCCCGATCTCGGGATCGGTGAAGACGTCGAGGTCGTCGCGGCTCTCGGTCGAGAACTCGGAGACGATCGCGCCGTCGGGCCCGGCCTGGAACCAGTGCAGCGTTTCCGGCGGGATCGTGTGCTGGTCGCCGGGCTCGAGCACGATCTCGCGCCAGACGGTGTAGGCGCCGTGGTCGGCGCGAGAGGGGCGGCAGGCGGGCTTCGGCGTCGGCTCGCCCTCCGTGTAGAGGTAGACGCGGCCCTGGCGGCACCGGAAAGTCTCCTCCTTCCCGGGCGTCCCGTCGAACGGCGGATGCAGGTGCTCGGGGCACGTCTGCCCGGGGAACAGCACGAGCTCCTTCGCGCAGACGCGCGGGGTGTTCACGTAGACCACCACCTCGAGCCCGGTCTGCTCGAGCTCGGAGAGGCCGAAGTCCGCCACCTCGATCTCGCGCTGCTCGGCAGGGGTGAGGACGATGCCGGCCTCCGCGAGCGCCGCGGCCGCGCGTGCCTGTGCCTGCTCGATCTCGGCCCGCGTCAGCATGCCCGAGGCGAAGGATACGAGGGATCCGGCCGCGTTGCCGGTGAACTGGGAATTCGTCGCGGCACTGTTCGGAAGCTCACCACCTTCGTATACTCGCTCGCGAGACCGGAGGTGTGTGGTGAAGTCGTTCGCGGCGGCAGTCCCGAAATGAGGCGGGCAAGCTGAGCAAGCTTCGCGTCGTTCTGATCGCGCTCGTTGCGGCCGGGCTCGTGCTGCTTCCCGCTGCGACCGCGTCGGATACGCCGAATCCGACCTCCGTCACGGTCGCCGGCTCGCTCCAGGCGGAGGCCGGCTGCCCCGGCGACTGGGATCCGGCCTGCGCGGCGACGCACCTCACCTACGACGCGGGCGACGACGTGTGGCAAGGGACGTTCACGCTGCCCGCCGGGGCCTACGAGTACAAGGCGGCGCTCAACGACTCGTGGACGGAGAACTACGGCCTCCACGCACAGCCGGGCGGCTCGAACATCCCCTTGAGCCTCCCGTCGGACGGCAGCGTCAAGTTCTACTACGACCACGAGACCCACTGGATCACCGACAACAAGAGCTCGGTGATCGCGGTCGCGCCCGGAAGCTTCCAGTCCGAGCTCGGCTGCCCGGGCGACTGGGACCCGGGCTGTCTCCGCTCCTGGCTCGAGGATCCGGACGGCGACGGGACCTACACCTTCGACACGACCGCGCTCCCCGCGGGCTCCTACGAGACGAAGGTCGCGATCAACGAGGACTGGGCGGAGAACTACGGCCAGGGCGGCGTCCTGAACGGATCGAACATCCCGTTCACCGTTCCTGCAGATCACGCGAAGGTCACCTTCAGCTACGTCGCCGCGACACACGTCCTGACCGTCACGGTGGCCGATCCGCAGGGGGCACCGGGCGCGCTCTCCCACTTCGACCTGGCCCGCAAAGACTGCCTGGGCACCGCGCGCAACACGACGTCCAAGGTCTGGTTCACGGTCGCGGGCGGCGTGCTCAGCGACGTCTACTACCCGACGATCGACAACACGAACGTCGAGACGCTGCGCTACCTCGTCACCGACGGCGCGACCTTCACCGACCTGCAGGGCCGCGACACCACGTACACGGTCGAGGAGCTCGACGACACCGCGGGTATGGGCTGCCGCGTCACGACGACGCCGGCGAGCGGGAAGTACCGGATCGTGACCGACTACGTCACCGATCCGGCCGAGAACGCGCTCCTGATGAAGGTGTCCTTCAAGCCGAAGAAGAAGACGGACAACCTGAAGCTCTACCTCCGCTTCGACCCGACCGTGAACGGCAACGGCGGCGGCGGGGGCGGGAACGGCGGCGCCGACTCTGCGCTGACGGACACCTCCACCGGCCACCCGGTGCTCGTCTCGTCCGACCCGAACACGGTCACGCAAGCGGTCAACCGAGACTACGCGCAGCCTGTCTACGCGGCGCTCGACGCGCCCTTCGCGGAGAACACCAACGGCTTCGCGGGCGCCGGCTCGGACGGGCTCGTCGAGCTCGACGCGTCGCACGCGCTCACGACCTCGTACGCGAGCGCGAGTAACGGCAACGTTGTCCAGACAGCGCGCGTCGCGGGCAAGAAGGGCCACGACGGCGAGCTCGAGTTCACCGTCGCGCTGGGCTTCGGCTCGACGCAGGCGGAGGCAGTCCAGACGGCCGAGAGCGCGCTCGACGACAGGTTCGACAGGGCGCGATACGAGACGAAGAAGGGCTGGCAGGCCTACGACAGGACGCTGAACGACCCGACCGAGAGGCTTCGGGGGATCGGGCGGAGGCGGGCCGACGACCTCGAGGACTCCTACTTCGTGAGCGCCAACGTGCTGAAGGCGGCAGAGGACAAGACCTTCCCGGGCGCGATCGTCGCGGCGCCGGCGTCACCTTGGGGCCAGGCGATCTCGGCCGGCGACCCACAGAACACGTTCTTCGGCTCCTACCGGGAGGTCTTCGCACGGGACCTGTACGAGATCTGGACCGGCCTGATGGCCGTCGGCGACAAAGCCACGGCGCGCGACGCGACGCTCTTCCTCTTCAACAGCCAGCAGCAGGCCGACGGCTCGATGCCGCGCAACAGCCTCTTGAACGGCAAGGTGGCGCCGGACTCGTTCGGCACCCAGCTGGACGAGACGTCGTACCCGCTGGTGATGGCGAACGAGCTCCACCTCACCGATCCCTCGCTCTACGCGAACCACATCAAGCCCGCCGCGAACTTCGTGGCGAGCCACGGCCCCGCCTTCGGCGTCGAGCGCTGGGAGGAGCAGAGCGGCTACTCACCCTCGACGATCGCGGCCGAGATCGCCGGGCTCATTGCCGCAGCCGAACTCGCCGACGCCAATCACGATCCGGTCTCGGCGGCCGTGTGGCGCGGTGTCGCCGACGACTACCAGCGCTCGATCAAGCGCTGGACGGTGACGACCAACGGCCCGCTCGCGCCGCGCTACTTCATCCGCCTCTCCAAGACCGGCGATCCGAACGCCGCGATCTCGTACAACGTCGGCAACGGTGGGCCGACGCTCGACCAGCGCTCGGTCATCGACGCCGGGTTCCTCGAGCTTGCCCGGCTCGGCGAGCTGTCCGCGACCGACCCGGACATCCTCGCGTCGCTGCCCGTCGTGGACGCGACGATCCGCTCCGACACCGACAGCGGGCCGGGTTGGCACCGCTACAACGGCGACGGCTACGGGGACGACTCGAGCGACGGCAGCCCGTGGGCGCCTTCGGGCGTCGGCACCGGACACGTCTGGCCGGCGCTGTCGGCCGAGCGCGGGGAGCAGATGCTGCAGACCGGCGACTCGTCCGGCGCGGCGTCCCTGCTCGACGGCATGGACGAGTTCGCCGGGGGCGTCGGCCTCATTCCCGAGCAGGACTGGGAGTCCGCGAACCTCGCGGCCTCGCCGTTCGGCTCGGCGCCCGAGACCGCCTCGATCGGCTTCGTCGACGGCGAGCCCGCAGGCTCGGCGAGCCCGCTCAGCTGGTCGGCGGCGTCGTTCGTGCGGCTGTTCGCCGACATCGGCGCGGGCCGCCTGGTCGACCGGCCGCAGAGCACGTACCGGCGGTATGTCCAGCACACCCAGGGGACGACCCCGCTCACGGTGACGACCCCGGCCGACCAGAGTGCGGTGAGCGCCTCGCCGGTCACGGTCACCGGCACGACGGCGCCGGGCAACAAGGTTTACGTGTCCGCCACCAACACGGACGCGAACTCGGCCACGACGAGCGTGACGACCACCGCCGACGGGACAGGCGCGTTCAGCGTCGCCGTCCCGGTGACCGGCGGGACGACCGTCCTCAACGTCGTCGCGGTCAGCGCGAGTGGGGGCACGGCGCACGTGCAGCGCTCCGTCGTCTTCGACTTCGTGCCGGGAACGCTGCTCCTGGACGTGCCCGATCCGAGCAACGACGACAACGGGCCCGGCAACTACGCCTATCCGACCTCGGACAACTTCAAGCCGGGCGCCTTCGACATCCAGGACTTCCAGGTCTTCGACGGCGGCTCCGACATCATCTTCCGGCTGAGGACGCGCGACCTGACGCCGACCTTCGGCAGCCCGCTCGGCGCGCAGCTCGTCGACGTGTACGTGCGCGTCCCCGGCGCCGCCACGACCTCGACCGCCGCGGCAAATGTGACGCGCAACTTCGAGATCGCCGCGCCGTTCGCGTGGAGCCGGCTGATCCAGGTGCAGGGCTTCGGCCAGCGTTACGTGGACGCCTCGGGCGCGACGCTGGGCACCGTGGCGATCAGCGCGAACCAGATCTCGAGGATCATCACGTTCCGCGTCACGAAGGCGTCGCTCGGCACACCCGGCCCGGGCTGGGGCTTCACCGTCGTTCTCACCGGCCAAGACGGCTTCAGCTCGGACCAGGCGAGAGGCTTCCAGCCGACGCCGCAGGACTTCCAGTTCGGCGTCTGCGCGGCGGCGAGCTCCGACCCGCACTGCACGTTCAACCCCGGCCTAGTCCCGAAGGCGGTCGATGTGATCACGCCAACCGGCGTGCTCCAGTCGGACGAGCTCGACTACACGCTCCACAGTCCGGTCGTGATCACGGGCGTCAGCATCCCGTAGGCGGTTCGGCGCTGCCGATCAGCTCGCGATCAGCCTCGCGAAAGGGGGCAGCGTGACGAGCTTGAAGCCGAGCGCAAAGCGGGGTGAGCCCGAGCGGGATGCCAATGACGGTCAGGCACAGGATCGAGCCGACCGTCATCAGCATCACGCAGGCCGGGATGCCGACGAAGAGTGTGTAGACGAGGTTCGCCACGGTCTACGGCGCCGCGCTCGCTCAGGTAGCCAGCACGGGATGCTCGGCCAGGCCAAGGTCAGCCCAGACGCGCCGTTCGTCAGGTTCCACTTGCTGATCGACTTGAACGCTTCGTCGATCGAGCCGTCGAGGAGCGACCACCTTCCGCGGAAACCTTCTGACCGCGGACTTGTGGCGGCGGGAGGGGCATTTCGACGAAGCGACCGAGTCGGCAGCCGAGGCCGAGAGGCTGCTCGCTGCATGCGGCGAAGACGACGACTCTCGGAGCGGAACCGCCGCGATCGCCACCCTTGTTCGCGCGCTCGCCGAATCGGGTGACGACGCCGGGCTGCGGGCGAAACGCGCGCTCGCCCTCCGCGAGTTTGCCCTGGGGCCTTGAGCGAGGCGTCTCGGTGCGCGGCGACTACCTTGGTCGGTAGAGCACCCGAGAGGTCGACGCCGTTGCCGTAGAGCATCCTAGACTGGACATTAGGCCGCAAACGTGCGATGGATGTGGGATTGGCTACCGGCGCGTTTGGCGTCGTTGCGGCCGTGCGAGGCGCAATTGCGCGGCGAACGCGCTGGAGCCCCCATCTCGCGAGGAAGGGAGGGGGCGCGATGAGCCCCAGAAGACGAATACTCGCGTCCGTTGGCCTGTTTGTGTTGATCGGCGTCGCGATGACGGCTGGCGCACAAACGGCGAGAGGTACCGGGCGGTCTCCACTGGTCGCGAAGCCGGTGATCGGCCAGCCAATCAGGGTTCCCGCACACCCGCTGGCCGGGAAGCGCTTCACCGTCTCTTTCAAGGTGACGCGAAGCGATACCGGCGCGACGTTGACGAGCGGGAGGATGATCTGCGTTCCCTCCGTCGCGGGGACGGTGATCACGCATGCTACGTCGTTCAAGGGCGGGGTAGCCCGTCTTACACTCGTCGTCCCGGCGAACGCCGCCGGCAAGTTGCTGAAGGTGAGAGTGACCATCACGGCCGGTGGTCAGTCGGCCACCAAGGTCGCCGCGTTCCGAGTGCAGGGGGCGGCAGCTAAGCCGTCGGTGTCGATCGACGACGTCTCGACCGAAGAGGGGAGCTCAGGTACGACGATGCTGTCCTTCCCGGCGTTGTCGGCTGCAAGCGCCCAGGCGATCTCCGTTAACTACTCGACCTCCGACGGGACCGCGACTGTGCCGGCCGACGTCGCCGCTGCGAGGGGCACTCTCAGGTTCGCGCCTGGTGAGACGAGCAAGGCCGTCCAGGTTGCGGTTGTCGGTGACACGATTTACGAGCCGGATGAAACGTTCGTTGTCGTGCTCTCAAACCCGGTCAACGCGACGATCGCGGTCGCATCGGCAACCGGAACGATAGAGAACGACGACCCGCTCGTACGGCCGGGCCACTACAGCGGGACGAACTCAGTGTTGACGCTCTTCGCGTTCGACGTCACCTCAGCCGGAACCGGCGTCACCCACCTCGTCACCGGTCAGATCAACCAATCCTGTAGCGGTGGGGCGACCATTTCCCAAGGCAACCTCGATTACGGGGACTTCACGATCCCCATCGACTCTCAGGGAAACTTCACGTCCGACGAAACCTTCAAAGGCACGATCAGCGACGGCACTACCACCACAGAGACCTCCACGCACGTCGTGATAACGGGCCACTTCACCGGGGACGCAGCCTCGGGAACCCTGATCAAGACCAGTGGCTTCACCTTCCAGGGGACGGGCTACTCCTGCACATCGGGCAACCAAACCTGGACAGCCACTCGAACAGGCTGATCCTTGAGGATCGCCGTAGTCAAGGCGATTCTCCTGAGCCGAATTGACGGTGGGGCCCTCAAAGGGGCCCCACCGAGCGTTCCTCCGGGTGGAACGCTCGCTTGCGCGCTCACGACGTCGTCCCGGTTCCTCGACGAGTACGCATGTGCTCGTTTGCTCGACCCGTTGTGGCGCGGGAAGCGCGACGGGTCGCGCAGGTGCACAGGGCAGGAGACGACGTCGTCGAGCGAGAGGCAAGGGTTCGGCGAGCAACGTCTCGGACTGCGGAAGACCTGTTCGGTTTGGACCTGAGTTCCGTCGCGGCGAGGCCGCATTCGCCTAGAGTCAGGGCGCCGACAGGAGGCGCAACGCGCATGGAAGAGCCGTCCACACCGCCGCAGAAGCGGCCGAAGAAGATGAAGCACGACCCGGCGACCAAGTTCCCGCGCCAGGAGTACGAGCGCGAGCTCACGCGCCTCCAGGGCGAGCTGGTCAAGCTCAAGGAGTGGGTGCGCACCACCGGGCGCCGGGTCGTGATCGTGTTCGAGGGGCGCGACGCTGCCGGCAAGGGCGGCGCGATCAAACGGATCACCGAGTACCTGAACCCACGTGTCGCGCGCACGGTCGCCCTGCCTGCGCCGACCGAGCGAGAGCAGGGGCAGTGGTACTTCCAGCGCTACATCGCGCACCTGCCGGCTGCGGGCGAGCTAGTGCTCTTCGACCGGAGCTGGTACAACCGCGCCGGTGTCGAGCACGTGATGGGCTTCTGCACGCCCGATGAGTACCGCCGCTTCCTCCATCAGTGCCCGATCTTCGAGCGGCTTCTCGTCGAGGACGGCATCACGCTCGTCAAGTACTGGTTCTCGGTCAGCGACGAGGAGCAGGAGCGGCGCTTCCGATCGCGGCTCGAGGACCCGATGAGGAGCTGGAAGCTGTCGCCGATCGACCTCGAGTCGCGCGCACGGTGGGTCGAGTTCTCCCATGCCAAGGACGAGATGTTCGTGCACACCGACATCCCGGAGGCGCCGTGGTACGTCGTCGAGGGCGACGACAAGCGCCGTGCACGCCTCAACTGCATCGCGCACCTGCTCTCGATCATCCCGTACGAAGATGTGATCGAGCCGCCGCTCGAGCTGCCGCCGAGGCCCGGGCCAGGCGAGTACGAGCGCCCGCCGCGGTCGCTCTTCCGCTACGTCCCGGATTACGCGTCCACGCTGCTGAAGTGACGTCCACGCCAGGTGGTCACGGGGCGGATTCGCCATCTGCCCGGCCTCCGCGGGCCAGCGGCGGCTGAGGTTGCGGCGCGATCCACACGTCGGCGGCCGAGCGGTCATTGAACGTGAAGCCCCTACGCAGGGCTTCGTGAGTGAGCCGAGCAGGGTATTGCGCGAACCGCGACCTGGTCATGGCTGGAGAAGGCGGCGAGGTCGTAGCGGCAGCCGTCGCGATCTGAGTTTCTAGCTCCTCGCCCGGCTGATCTCACGGAGGAATGGGCGTACTGCCTCGGCGAGCTCGTAGGGGTGGTCGTGATACGCGGCGTGCGTGCCCGGAGTGCTGGTGACATCGACGCCCAGCCGCTTACCGAGTCGGCCGGCGATCTCGGCGAAGAAGGGGAGGCCGTTCTCGCTGACCAGCAGGCGCACTGGCGCGGAAAGCCCGGCCAGGGCCTCCTCGCCGGGCAGGTAGAGCTCGTAGGTCCCAAGCTCAACCCCGAACAAGGTGCTGGCGGAAGCGCGCAGGCGCTCACGGAGCGCAGGCGCCAGCCCGTTCCAGCCGTCGTCTCCGGCCACGTAGCACCAAAATCGCTCCACCGCAGCCGGCGGATCGCCGGCCTCCATCGCCTCCTGGGTCAGCGCCCTCACAGGGACTCGAACGGCGTCGAAGTCGTCGACCAGAGCGTACAACCCCGGGTCATGCAGGATCGCCCCGCGCACCGATCCGGGATGACGGACCATCAGACACAGCGCGAAATTGCCGCCGCCGCTCGTGCCGAAAACCGCCGCGGGACCCGTCCCGAGCGCATCCAAGAGCGCCGCCGCGTCATCGGCCTGCTCCTCCGGTGAGGTCGTCTCCCAGCCGTCCGGGACTGGGCTCCGCCCGTTCCCTCGCCTGTCGTAGCTGACGACGGTGAACTCGTCGGCCAGCAGGTCCGCGAGCTCGTCGAAGTGGCCGCCGTCCCCGGTCGCTCCCATGATCAAGAGGACAGGCGGCCCGGTACCCCGAATCTCGTAATAGAGCTCGGTCCCGTTGACAGCGACTCTCGGCATCGCAGCTTTCGATCGGCCTCTTCAGGCGGATTATCTCCCTTCTCCTCGTAGCAGTACAAGCGCTCCAAGCGAGGCCTCTCGCTCCTCTGTCTTCGTGCAATCGGCTTGCCTCAGCATGTACCCCGGGCAGCGGCCGCAGCTGCCTGCCCGGTAACGCTCCCAAGCCTTCCACTGTCAGCGAACTGTCAGCCGACTGTCAGCGTCGACAGCAACGATCCGTTCCGGAGGCCCTCCGCCGGCTCCGACAGCCGAGTGCCCGACCCTGACCCGTCGAACTGCGGCGGCGAGCTTGTGCCGCTGCGTCGGACAACCGATAGCAATGAGCTCAGGCTCCAGCCGCCAAGGCTTGAGCTGTTGACAACTCCACAGGAAGCCGAAGCCGCCGAGCTGCTCGCGGGCCTGTTCGCTGCGGCAGCCATCCGCCGAGCCATGCAAGGCCCGCTGAAGGAGGCCGCCTGGATGCCCCGTCAGTTCTGGGTGCCGTTCTGGAGTCCGTTCTGGGGTCCAATCCGGACCGGAACCCCCTCCGTGGTGGAAAAGCCGTGCACGGCGGCAGTTCCCGAGGGCGTGAAGAGCACGCGACAACGTAGTGGTTTACGCAAACACGGAGAACGAGGCACCGCCCGCGCGGGCGGAAAGCCCGGCGGCCGTCGACTTGCGCATGTCGGACGTCGATGGTCTCATGCACGACCCGCGAACCGACCTGGCGCCCGCAAGGAGGTGTCGGAATGACCCGGGTGTGCCTCTACCTGCGGATCTCGACCGACGAGGATCACCAGCCGACGTCGCTTCACACGCAGCCGGAGCGGCTGGAGCGCTACTGCCAGGCCATGGAGGACTGGCACGTCGTCCACGCCTTCGGAGACCAGGCGAGCGGCGTCACGCTCGACCGCCCTGGCTTGAAGCAGGCGCTCGGCCTCGCCCGCGAGCGGCGCTTCGACCTGCTGCTGGTCTACCGCGTCGACCGGCTCAGCCGGAAGGTGCGCCAGCTCGCTGGCCTGGCCGACGAACTCGACCGGCTTGGCGTCGTCTTGAAGTTCGCCACGGAGCCGTTCGACACCGGCTCGCCGGCCGGGCGGATGATGCTGCAGATGCTCGGCGTCTTCGCCGAGTTCGAGCACGCCACGATCGTCGACCGCGTCACCGCCGGCCTTGAACGTCGCGTCCGCGAGGGCCGCTGGATGAGTGGTCGGACCCCCTACGGCTACACCCGCGCAAACGCGCTGCTCGTCCCCGATCCGGTGAAGGCTCCGGTCGTCCGTCGCATCTTCCACCTCTACGTCGAGGGCAAGCGCGGCACGACCGCGATCGCCCGCCAGCTCGACGCCGAGGGCGCGCCGGCGCCGCGCAAGCACGGCTGGTCACCGAACGCTCTCCAGCTGATCCTTGCCAACCCCGCCTACCGCGGCCTAGCAGGATCACTCGCCCGAAGGCGTACGCGATGTACAGCATAGGAAGATTTGCTATACAGGATCGGTAAGTTCTGTCCTGTAGATAAGACCCCGCGCGGCTGACACCGCCGGGGTCGCGGCAAAGGAGGAGTTAGCTCCGATGCGAGTCCTAGGTTACGTCCGCGTGTCCACCGAAGAGCAGAAAAGCAGCGGTGCAGGACTGCAGGCGCAACGCCGCGCGATCATCAGCGAGTGCGAGCGCCGCGGCTGGCAACTCGTCGAGGTGATCGAGGACGCCGGCTTCAGCGCCAAGGACATGAAGCGGCCCGGCGTGCAGGAGGCACTCCGTGTCCTCCAAGAAGGGAAGGCCTCCGCGCTTGTGGTTGCGAAGCTCGACCGGCTCTCGCGCTCGATGATCGACTTCACCGCGCTGATGGGGACAGCACAGAAGCAGCACTGGGCGCTCGTAGCGCTCGACTGCGCCGTCGACACATCGACGCCGACGGGGGAGGCGATGGCGAACATGCTCGCCACCTTCGCGCAGTTCGAACGCCGGCTGATCAGCCAACGCACACGCGAAGCACTCGCGATCAAACGCGCGAGCGGCGTTCGCCTCGGTCGCCCCCCGACCGTCCCCCAAACAGTCGTGCGCCGGATCCAGCGTCAGCGCGCTCGCGGTGACTCA
>CAVRWA010000014.1:0-1924340 GCA_963724805.1 uncultured Actinomycetes bacterium | reverse complement strand
TCTCGAAAACCGTTATCCGTCGTAAGGCGGATCGAGGGTTCAAATCCCTCCCCCTCCGCTGCGAGTCGAAGCCCGGGGACGATGCGGGGTTCGGCTCGTTCTGCTGCCGTCGGGTTGGTACTACGATCCCGCTAGCCATGCGCACCAGGTCGGCTTCCTCGAGAGGCATCGCGAGTCCAGCGTGAGCCGCCCGATCTTCCTGTGCTATCGACGGACCGACTCGAGCGTGGCCGGCCGGGTGCGCGACGCGATCCGGTATCGGTTCGGCGACGAGAGCGTGTACATGGACACCTCGGCCTCCGCGGCGGGAGAGAGGTGGCCGACGGCGCTCGAAAATGCGATCGACGGCGCCGACGTCGTGATCGTCGTCATCAGCCCGAACTGGATCACGCAAGGCGACGAATGGGGACGGCGTCGAATCGACCAGGCCGGCGACTGGGTGCGGCGCGAGATCGAACTCGCGCTCACGGCGCAGAAACCGATCGTGCCCTTGCTCGTCGGTGAGACGCACATGCCGCCGAAAGAGGCGTTTCCCGTCGAGATCAGCGGGCTGACGGAGTGGCAGGCACGTCGCTTGAACGACGAGAGCTGGGATCATCTCATCGAGCCCCTACTCGACGAGCTGGCATCGCTCACGTCGCAGAGCGTCGGGTCGTCGACTGCGCCGCCCGGCACCGCAAGACCGGACGAGGAGACGATCCGGAAAGAGTTCCAGATCGTTTCGTCCCGCTTCTACGACGCTCCGGTGGACGGGCGAATTGCCGCGGCCGAGGAGATCGCGGGCATCGGGGGCCTGCTCGAGCTCGACGACGTGCTCCGGTTCGCAGGCTCGAGGATGCCCGCGGAGCGCGTCGGCGCGGCTATCGCCGTCGCCGCCCACCTCCGGTCGTCCGAGCAACTACGCCAGGATCCGCGTGTGCAGTCCGCGCTCCGCGCGCTGCTGAACGATCCACGCTCGCGGGTTCGGTACCGAGCCGCGGAGGTGCTCCGGGGGTTCCCCGCACTGATTCCCGCCTACGAGAGTGATCTCAGGTGGCTCGCCGAGAGCGACGAGAACTCCTATGTGCGGAGCATGGCGCAGAAGGCGCTCGACCGTGCCGCGCGTCGTGCCTAACAGCCCGCGATCGGTTCCCAGAGCCAGGTCGCCGTCCAGCAGTAGCGCTCCGCTTCGCGATAGCCGAGCGGGGTGAGCAGTGCGCGTAGCGCGTGGCGCTCCGCGTCCGATGCGGCCTCGGCCGCGACGAGTGGGCGGTCGCGCCGCAGCATCCGCCGGCCCGAGGCGAGGATCTCCGCGCTCAGCCCCTCGGCGTCGACCTTGACGAGACCGATGCCTTCCACCCCGTCGAGGATCTCGTCCAGCGGGGCTCCCGGCGCGTCGCCGTCTTCTGTCGCCGGCGCGATCCCGACGCGACCCGAGTTCGACCGGATCGTCGCTCCGGGGCGAGGGCGCCAGGGCAGGCCCGTGACGTCGACCCGGCGCCACACGGGATGGGCGGCGACACGGTGGGTGGTCACGACCTGCTCCAGGCCGTTCTCGGCCACGGTCTCGAGCAGGCCCGCGAAGGCCAGCGGGCTGGGCTCGATCGCGACCACGCGGTCGGCCCCGCACTCCAGGCCGAAGAACGTCGTGTGGTTGCCGTAGTGGGCGCCGACGTCGACGAAGACGCCCCGAACAGCGCGGCCGTGAATCGCGTCGAGGAGGTCGCGCTCGTAGTAGGTCCCCGAGCGCTGAACTGCCTCGGTGATGTGGTCGCGCACGGGCAGCACGAGCGTCGCCGCGCACTGCGGCCCGGTGACGCGGACGCGAACGAGCGGGCGCACGGCCGGGCGCCGCGGCTCGGGCCAGGCGCGGTGCGTCAGTCTGCGCGCGCGCGCGGTCGCGCTTCCGACGGACGACTCGCGTGGAAGCTCGCCCGGCAGGCTCTGCCAGCACCCAACGGCCGTGCTGCCGGACCGCCAGCGTCTCCGGGCCCGGCCCGGCGCCGGGAACGGCCGCGCGGCGGCGTGCGCGCACGTAGACCGAGTCCTCGCGGAAGCCGGGCAGCTCGGACAGCCAGCCCTCCGCACGGCGCAGGCAAACGAACGGGACGCGCTGGCGCTGGCCGAGCAGCGCGAGCCAGATGTCGGCCATGTTCGCCGCCGCGAATTCCTCCGGCGAGACCCTGATCGCGGACGCGTGGTAGCCCGCGACGCCGGTCCCCAGCACGTGGACGGCGCTGTCCGTCGCGAGGTCGCGCGTGAAGTGCAGAAGCCTCCGCGACGTGTAGTAGTCGGCGACCACGTCGCGCAGGACGCAACCGTGGAAGCCGACGACCGCGCGGCGCCCGTGCCGCTCGATGCCCTCGACGAGCCGGTCGACGTAGTCCTCCGGGTAGTCGATGTCGTCGTCGCAGACGAGCTGGTAGCCGCTCCTCGTCCCGGCCCAGAAGAACTTCCCGGCATCGCCGCGGGCGCCGTGGTCCCGGCTGCGCGCCACGACGATCTTCTCGCGGTCGAGGAATGACGGTACGCGGGTGTACTCGTTCAGGTAGACGCCGAGCGCGTCGACCTGCGGGAGCAGGGCCTCGACGACACGCCGCAGCCCGCTCTCGCGCGCCGGGATGGTCGCCAGCGAGGCGAATACCTGCGGGCGCGGGCGCTGACAGCTCCGCGCCGCCTCGTCGCCGTCGATGAACGCGACGGTGTCCATCGACCACCGCCGCCGCGCTTCGGCGCTCATCAGCGACGGGCTGCCGTCGTGCGCGGTGAGCGACTGATCGACGCGGTACATGCCCAGGCCCAACTTCTGCGCGCGGACGCTGAGCTGCTGCCCCACGCCCGAGCTCGCGATGTCCCTCCCGTGCCAGCGCCGATCGGCGACCGGATGCAACCGCCAGGCAAGGCTCTCGAAGAGCCGGCGGTCGCACATGAAGGCGGCGCAGTCGACCCAGCCGGAGTGAACCACGCGCCCAGCGCGGGCGGCCCGCACCGGCGTCCAGCACCGGCTGCCGAGCTCGGCTCGCTCTGCCGAGAGGTGGAGATAGAGCGACGCCCTCTGCGGGTCGTCGATCGACTCCCAGAGCTCGGCGCTGCGCTCGAAGAAGCGCCGGCACAGGCGCATGTCGTCGTTCAGCACGTAGTACAGCTGCGCCGGCGAGGAGCGCAGGTCCTCGAGGATCGTGTTCCACCATTGCCACCAGCCGCGCTTGCCGTGGTTGACCGCCGCGCGCCGGTAGCTCCACCCTCGCGCGCGGATCCGCTCGTCGAGCGCCGAGTCGGGGTTCGGCGTGGCGTCGTCGTAGACGCGAACGTCGAGGCCCGGGCCAGGCCAGTCGCGCTCGATGTCGTCGAGCAGGAGGGCCAGGCTGTCGGGCCGCGCGTACGTGAGGACGGCGACGCAGGGGCGCGGAGTCGCGGTTGCTTCGGTGGACATCGTTCGCGGCGGTTTTCGGTGCGGCCGGGTGGCTCGATGATGACACGGAGACGCTTGCCGTGGTCTTTTCGGAGCGGGCGTACGGGCGTAGGATGGTCGGATGAACGGCCTCGCGAGCCCGGCTGCACGCCGGTCGGCGACGCCCGAGTCGGCGTCCCGGTCGCGCCCCGAATCGGCCGCCCGCGCGCCGGCGCGCGAGGCCGCGGTCGCGGTCGCGCCCGCACCGGCTGTCGCGCCTGCGCCGATGCAGAGCACGCGGGCCCGGATGCAGGCGTCCTTCGGCGCAGCCGAGCCGGCGGCTCCGAGCGCGGGCGGCGAGGCACTCGCGGCCGTGCCGCCGGTCGCAGCGTCGTTGACGACCCGCGATCGGATCGTCAATCGCGCACTGGCCGCCTCCGAGGACGGGCGTGTCGCCGCCGCTCCGGAGACCGTCGTCGTGGACCTGGCCGACGCCCGGGACCGCCGGCGCGAGCCCCGTTCCGAAACCGAGCCGGCACCCGCTGGCCCAGCCGCTCCGCTCGCGCCCGTGATCGTGCTCGCTCCCGAGCCGCGGGCCGAGGCCACCGCTGCCCCGGCACGCGCCGGACCGGAGCCGAAGCCGGCCTTGACCGTTGTTCCCGCTCCTCCGGAGCCCCGAGTGAGGGCAGAAGCCGGTGGTGCTCCGGCCCGCGCCGGGCCGGAGGCGAAGCCCGATTTGCGCGTCGTCGCCGCGGCCGAGCCGATGCCTGCCCCGGCTCCCGTTCCTGCGACGCCGGAGCGAGCAGCCCGCGCCGAGGCAACGGCGGCCCCTGCGCGCGCCGGCCCCGCAGCTGCCGCAGCTCCAGAGGCCCCCGGCCCCGAGTCAGCGCCGTCGGTGGCCGCAGCTCCCGGCGCCGCACTCGCGGGCGTTGCGACACCCGAGTCCGGGCCCGCCGCGCCAGAAGGCGCTGCCGCGGCAGCGCCGGAGCCGGAGGCCGCGGCCGCCGGTGCCGCAGAGGAAGCGGCAGCACCCGAAGCCGCGGCCCCGGCCGCCGTGCCGCCCGAGGTTGCCGCAGCCCCGGCGCCGGCAGCCCGGCCGAGCGCCTTCGGCAACCCCGAAAACGACCCGGACTTCCAGGCGATGGCAGCCCGCACCGAGCGCGCCGCCGCGCGCACGAAGGACCACCAGCCGGGCAAGGCGGGCGCCGAGACCGCCCAGGGTGCCTCGGTGCCTGACCCGCAGAAGGACATCTCGAGCCAGGCCGCCGACGCCCATGTCGAGACGATGGGCGACCAGGAGCCCGGCCCGTTCGACGTCGAAAGGTTCAAGAGCGACGTCAAGGCGAAGATCGAGGGGATGGCGCCGCCCGCCACGCTCGAAGAGGCCGACGAGTTCGAGGAGTCGGGCAAGGCGGGCCAGGCAACGTCGGCGATCCAGGCGGTCGTCGCCACCGGCAAGGCCGACTCGGCGCACGACATCAAGGAGACGAGCGAGGCGCCGCCCAACCCGGAGGGCAAGAAGCCCAAGGCGGTGACCGACATGGTCAACGACGCACCCGGCCGGTCCCTGCCGGGCGTCGGCGCCGCCGAAGCCCTGCCCAAGCCGGCGCCGCCCTGGTGGACCGATCTCTCCTCCGGGCCGCAGCAGATCGACGCCAAGATGGCCGAGGGTAACCTCACCGGCGAGCAACTCACCGAGGCGAACGAGCCGGAGTTCTCAGCGGTGCTGGACGCACGCGAGGAAGTCCGCGACCACGCGGCTGCCGACCCCGCCGCGTACCGCAAGCAGGAGGAGGTCGTGCTCGCCGGCGGACGCGCGCAGGCCGAAGCCGGTGCAGGCGCAGAGCTCGAGGGCATGCACGCCTCCCGCACCGGAACGCTGGACGCCGTGCTCGGCGTGAAAGGCGACACGAAGTCCGCCGACGAGCAACTCCAGGACGACGTCCACCAGTCGATCCTCGACATCCACGAGAAGACGGCTGCCGACGTCAAGTCGCTCCTCGACACCCTCGACTCGAGCGTCGACACGATCTTCACGTCCGGCGAGAAGCAGGCCCGCGAGAACTTCGAGAAGTACGTCGACCAGAAGATGCGCGCGTACAAGGCCGACCGCTACGGCGGCGTGTTCGGAGGCGCCCGGTGGCTAAAGGACAAGCTCTTCGACCTCCCAGACGAGGTCAACGACTTCTACCGCGACGGGCGCGCGCTGTACCTCGAGGAGATGGACCACGTGATCGAGGCGATCGCGGTGGTCGTCGGCATGCTGCTCGGGGCGGCCCACCTACGGATCCAGGCGGGCCGCGAGGAGGTCCGCGCGTTCGTCAAGAGCCTGCCGGAGTCGCGGCAGTCGAAGGCAGACGAGGTCGCAGGGGACCTCGACAACCGGTTCGACCAGCTCGCCTCGGACGTCGACGCGAAGCGCGACGAGCTCGTCGACACGGTCGCCCGCAAGTACGTCGAGTCACGCGACGACCTCGATTCGCGGATCAAGGAACTGCAGGAGGCGAACAAGGGCCTCGTCTCCAAGGCGATCGACGCGATTGTCGGCGTCCTCAAGACGATCTACGAGCTGACGAAGCTCCTGCTCCGCGTCCTGTTGAAAGCGGCTTCCGCGATCGGCGACATCGTCGCTCACCCGATCCGATTCCTCGAGACGCTCGTCGACGCGGTCAAGGGCGGCCTCGACCTCTTCATCGAGCGCTTCCCGACCCACCTGCAGGAGTCCCTGATGGACCTGCTCTTCGGCGAGCTCGGGAGCGTCGGGATCACGATGCCCCCGCAGCTGGACTTCGCCGGGATCGTCGACCTCGTCCTGCAGGTTCTCGGGCTGACCTACTCGAATATCCGCGGACGCGTCGTTGAGCGCTTCGGGGAGGACGTTGTCGTCCAGATGGAGCAAAAGGTCGAGGTCTTCAAGACGCTCCTGAAGGACGGCGTCGGCGGCCTGTGGACGTGGATCCAGGAGAAGCTCACCGACCTCGAGGACCTCGTGATCGGGAAGATCAAGGAGTACATCGAGGAGCGCGTCGTCCGGGCCGGGATCAGCTACATCGTCGCGCTGCTGAATCCCGCGGCCGCCTTCATCAAGGCCTGCCAGGGGATCTACCAGATCGTCATGTTCATCGTCGAGCGCGCGAAGCAAATCGCGGACTTCGTCGACGCAGTCCTCGACTCCATCGCCGCGATCGCACAGGGCAACGCAACCGTCGCGATCGAGAAGATCGACAAGGCGCTGGCCGGCGCACTCACGCTGGCGATCGGCTTCCTCGCCCGCCTCGCCGGACTCGGCGCGCTGTCGGAGAAGATGCGCTCGACCATCGCGCTCGTGCGCAAGCCGATCACCCGGGTCGTCGACACCGTCGTGTTCGGCGCGGCGCAGGTCTACCGGCGGACGCTCGGCCCGGCGATCGCATTCGGGAAGGCGAAGCTGCAGTCCGGCAAGGAGTTCTTCAAGGGCAAGGCGCAGGCGGTGAGGGACCGCTTCAAGCGCCCGACCGAGCCAACGGCGGAGCAGCAGGATGCCGTCGCCGGGGCAACTCCGGGCGCACCCGCCCCTGAGCGCCGCTGAAGCGGCGCCCCCGCTCGCCATCCACGAGTCGTTCACGAGCGAGGGTCACGACCTGCTCGCGCGGACGGCAAGGAGCTGATCGGCGTCCAGGCAGCCGACGCCGATCACGGCGATCCGTCCCACCGGGACGCTCGGCCGTCTCCATACGCGGTACGTGCTCCAGCGCGACTACCAGGCGCTCGCCAGCTCGGCGCCAACCCGATGCACGCGCACGCCGGCTACACGGCGCGAGGCGCCGGGAGATCGATCGTCGACGAGACGCGCAGCCGATGCCGGGCGCGCGGACGACGACGCGCCGGGCGCGAGCGCGCCGGCTCGGCACTCCGAGCAGCACGCGACCAGCGACACGGATCACGGAGCCGGCGACTCGTTGGTCATCCTCGATGTTCGACACCTGCATGCCTCGTTCGCGGTCGGAAAGAGCCGGGGCGCCGCCAGCAGCTCATCGCCGGGCGCCGAGTCCGAGGACAAGTGAGCAGACGAGATCACTGTCACGGAGGGCGGCGGCCGCGGGGACGACGACGCGACTCGACCAGTTCGGCTTCGACTTCCGGCGGCTCGGACGCCGCATCTCGCCGCGTCGAGGCGAAGCGCTGCGCGAGGGAGCGCCGAGAGATCGCCGTCGTCCGCGCTCGACGTGCCGGCGCTCCGCCGAGCAGCGTCGAGATCGTCGGAGAGGGGAAGCCGGAGCCCCGGTTCAGCGCCAGCCACTCCGCGCACGTTCTCCGCGGTAATGCGAGTGGAGATTCCCGGCGGAGCAGGCCGTCGAGGTGACGCAGCGACGGCCGTCGCGCATGACGACCACGCCGCGGTCGACGCTGGGCGGACCTGGCAGAGCAGAGGCGCGGCCGCCGAGGAGAGCCGAGGCCCGTCCCGCGCCGTCGCGGCTCCGGGCCGCCGCTGACCAGCAGTACGACAACGTCGTCGACCTGGCGCGCGAGACGGTCGAGGGGAGGGAGCGGTGCCCCAGCGGCATTAACGCCCAGCCGGCAGCTCGCCGCTCGGCCGAGACGGCGTCGAGCTCGCGAACACGGGCCGAGACGGCGCCACGCGCACCTGTCACCGAAGCTCGCGCGCTGACGGGCGGGCGACCGCTGCCGCCGAGCACGCGCGAGCGGCTGGAGGCCGCCTTCGCCGTCCCGCTCGACGACGTGCGCGTGCACACCGACGCCGAGGCGACCGACCTCACCGACGAGCACGACGCCGAGGCGCTGACGATCGGGAGCCACATCGCGTTCGGGCCGGGCCGCTTCCGGCCCGACAGCGAGGAGGGGCGCGCCTGCTCGCGCACGAAGCTGACCCACGTCGTCCAGCAGGGCGGCGGCGACGGCCCTGCGCTCGGCCGCGGTCCGGGCTCCGAGCCGTCCGAGCCTGTCGAGCGCGAGGCCGACCGAGCCGCCGAACGGATCGTGCGCGGCGAGACGGCGGAGGTAACGCCGGGCGCAGCGGCGCTGACGACGCGCGCACGGATCATGCGCAAGGCGCGCGCCGGCGCGGAGGCCTCGTGACGCGGCCGCGCCGGCTCCCGAGCCGACGGCGTCGCCCACGCCGGAGGCGCATGACGCAGTAGCGCTTGCGCCGACCGCCGCGGTCCCGCCGAGGCCGGCCGTCCCGCCCTCGCGCCGGCAGAGCCCGAGCCCGAACTGGAGGCCGAGGAGACCGCGGCGCTCGCGGTCGCGCTCGACGCGGCGAAGCAGCAGATCGGGGCGCGCGAGTTGCTGCCGGCGCTGCACGCTCGTCGCCAGCGCGCGAGCCCGCCGCGCCGGAATCGACACCTGACGGCTCGACGCGGCCCGCGCTCGAGTTCGCGCCCACCGAGGAGGCACCAGGCGCAGAGGCGCCGGCCCGCACGGTCGAAGCGACCGCGCGCGGGCCGCCGGACGGCCGAGACCGTGCCCGCCAACGCACCGATCGTGCAGACGAAGCTCTCGGTCTCGAAGCCGGGCGACGCGCTCGAGCGTGAGGCCGACGCCGTCGCCGCTGCGCGTGCTCGACGGGCGTCGTTCCCGCCGGTCGTCCGCTGCGCGCGCTTCCGTCCGTGCGCCGCCGCCCGCGCCCCGCGTCGCGGGCTCCAGCCGTGGGCTTCCACCGAACCGTCCCTGACGGTCGTCGCCGCCCCCGGCGGCGGCAGTCCGCTGGATGCAGCCGTCCGGGAGCGGATCGAGCCGCACCTCGGCGCCGATCTCGGCCGACGTCCGCGTCCGCCGAGGTCCGGACGCCGCAGCGGCGGCGCGCGACCTGAGCGCCCGGGCATTCACGTCCGGCTCGACGATCTTCCTCGCCGCCGAGTCCTCGCCGGCCGACGTCGGCGCTCATGGCCCACGAGGCGACGCACGTCGCCCAGCAGCAGACCGTCGCCGGCCGCCCGCACGACGCTCATGCGCGACGTCTCGGACTACCTCCCCGACGTCTCGGTCAGCGACGTCATCCCGGACTGGATCCTCGACGGTGTCCGCGACGCGGTCCGCGCGATCCCGGGCTACACGCTGCTCACCTACATCACCGGGACCGACCCGCTCACCGACCAGCCGGTCCCGGTCAGCCCGGAGGAGCTCATCGACACGCTGCTGACCTACGGCCCGTTCGGCGCCGCGGTCGGCGACGGTCCTGCAGGCGATCGACGTCCTCGGCGACATCTTCACCTTCGTCTCCGAGAGCCTCGCCGCCCACGACCTCACGTTCGCGCGGATCAAGCGCGACATCGACAGCGCCTGGAGCGAGCTGTCGGTCACCAACGGCATCGAGGGCAACGTCGCGATCGTCGACGCGCTACGTCGACGCGTTCCTGCGCGACGTCGGCGCTTCGTCGAGTCGATCGTCGACCGCGTGCTCGAGATCGTCCGCTCGGTCGTCGCCGAGGTCGCCGAGCCGCTGCTCGAGACGCCCGAGATCGCGCCCGGTCTGGAACCTCGCGAAGAAGGTCATGCACTACGACCCGCTGCGCGGCGTGGAGGTCGAGGCGCCGACGGTCGAGATCATCGCCGACTTCCTGCGCCTGATCGGCCAGGAGCAGCGGCTCGCGCAGATGGAGGAGCGCGGCACGCTGCAGGAGACCGCCGACTGGCTCGACACGCAGCTCGCCACGTTCATCGAGCCTCATCACCGAGCTCGGAGCGCTCTTCGCCGACGCGCTGGGCGGCGATCCAGCCGCAGAACCTGCCCGACCTGCTGACGAACCTCGCCGGCGCTCGCGCAGCGCGCGTTCGGCGTTCGTCCTTCGCGTCGCCGAGTTCGAGGCCGACGCTCGTCCTGAAGATCCTCGAGCTGATCAAGAACGCGCTGCTCGGCTGGCTGAGCGAGAACGCCCACCAGCGTCCCGGGCTTCCACCTGCTGACGGTGATCCTCGGGCAGAACCCGTTCACGGGCGAGGAGGTGCCGCGCACGGCCGAGAACCTGATCAAGGGCTTCATCACGCTCCTGCCCGGCGGCGAGGCGACCTACGACCAGCTCGCCGAGTCCGGCGTCATCGGCGTCGGCGGCCGAGCGCATCGAGGGCGAGATGGCGCGGCTCGGCATCTCGCTCGAGCTGATCACCGCGATCTTCCTCGGGATCTGGGACACGCTGACGCTCGACGACCTGCTCGATCCGATCGGCGCGTTCGGGCGGATCCTCGCCCTCTTCGGCGAGCCGCTGGCGCGGCTGATCGAGTTCGTCGTGCGTGGTGATCGAGGTCGTGGTGACGCTGATCCTGCGGCTGATGAACTTCCCGTCGGAGCTGCTCGCGAGCGTCATCACCAACGCGATGCAGGCGATCGCGGACATCAGGCGCGACCCGGTCGGCTTCCTCATGAACATGGTCGAGGCGATCAAGCTCGGCTTCACCGGCTTCTTCGACAACATCCTCGCGCTACCTGCTCGACGGCCTCGTCGCGTGGCTGTTCCGCGGCCTCGGCCAGCTCGGCATCACGCTGCCGACCGACTTCTCGCTCGGGTCGATCCTCGACCTCGTCTTCCAGGTGCTCGGCCTCACGGCCGAGCACCTCTGGGAGAAGCTCGCCGAGCACATCGGCCCCGAGCGCGTCGCGATGATCCGCGGCGCGATCGACACCCTCACCGGCGTCTGGACGTTCATCCAGGACGTCCAGCGCGACGGGCTCTCCGGCGATCTGGCGCTTCGTGTCGGATCAGCTCGGCTCGCTCTGGAGCACGCTCCTCGAGCATGGCCACGGAGTGGATCATGAACAAGATCATCACGCAGGCCACGGTGAAGCTGCTGACCTTCCTCGACCCCACCGGGATCATGGCGATCATCAACGGCTGCATCGCGTTCTTCAACGCGGTGCAGTCGGCGATCGAGTACCTGCGCGACATGCTCGAGGTCCTCAACCGGTACGTGTCGACGCTCGCGGCGGTCGCGGCCGGCAACATCGTCCCCGGCGCGCAGATGCTCGAGCAGGGGCTCGCCAGCATCATCCCGATCGCGATCGGCTTCCTCGCCAAGCAGGTCGGGCATCGGCAACGTCCCGGAGCAAGATCGCCGAGTTCATCGGCGGCCTGCGCGAGATCATCGACCAGGCGCTCGACTGGCTGATCGAGCAGGCGATGCGGCTCGGGCGGGCGGCGCTGAACGCGCTCGGGCTCGGAGGCGAGGAGCCGACGCCCGATCAGGCGCCTGGCACGGGCGGACCGAAGAAGCAGGCCGAGGACCTCCTGCGAACGCGTCTGAGGGACGCGAAGACGCCGGCGGAGCTTCAGGGGATCGTCGCGGAGATACGGACGCAGCTGCAGCCGGCGGGCCTGAGCGCGCTGGAGCTCCCGGGCCGGCGGAGGACGGCAAGTACGAGATCTACGCCGCTGGCAGTGACTTCGAGAAGCTCGTCGAGATGATCCCCTCCCTCGGGGGTCCTCGAGCCGTCGTGATGGAAGTCACACTGGAAATGATCGACCCGGACGTGTCGCTTGAAGGCGAGCCCTCCCCGCGCCCGCTCGGGTCGCCGCTCGTGACCCAAGCGGTGCGATCCAGTTCGACGAAGCCGGAAACCCGGTTATGACGACGACCAGTATCGGCCTGCCGCCCGTGATCCCGAAGGGCCGGTCCCGTAGATCTCGAACGACCTCGGGCGGTGTCGCATTGCCGCCCGAGCCGGGATCCGGGCACGTCCAGCTGCTGACCTACAACACGAGCGAGGACCCGCGCTCCGACAACAACCTCACCCATGCCGAGCGGCAGTTCGAGGAGTTCCTCGAGCGCACACCCAACATCGCCAACAACGTCCGCGAGATCCACGCTGACATCAACTGGAGTCCCTGCACGATCTGCTCGGGGACGCTGTCGCACGCAGCGCGGCTGACACGCCGTGCGACGCGCCGTAACCTTCACTGGCACGACCGCTATCAGCACCCGGTTCGCGGAACCACGGACGCCTCACTCGGAGCCATCAGTGGCTGGTCCGTGACGCCGGGAGCGGTGACCGCGGAGGGACTCGCCGAACTCGAGGCCGCGGAGTGGGCGACGATTGCGGGATGAAGGCACGCGCGCTTAACTCGTCATCGGCACGGCGCTCGACCATCCGATCAAAATGACAGGCGCCTCGCCCGAAGACTCGGCGCCTGTCCGAGGACTCGAACCCCCCGCGGCGAGCTGTTTTTACTCCTATTCTTTCTTCCTCTCGCCCGCGTACCAAACTTGATGCTAGACCCGTCCGCGCGGCCGTGCAAGGCGCGCGCGCATCACCAGTTGATCTGCTCGGCGACGCCTCCTCCCGTTCCCACGTGAGCGTTGGTCGCCACCGCCCATCTCCACCCGAGAGTCGTCGCGCGGGTGTGGTTGATGGCATGCGCGACGACGCCGTTTCGCGTGCCGAGCAGCTGTTCTCGTGCACCTGGATCAGCGGCCCGAATGTACCGAACACGCGCACTGCGTCCAGCTGCCACGGTCGACCAGCCCGCTGGCCCGGGTGAGCGCAGCTCCACCCTGTTGCCGTGGACCCTCAGATGGATAGACGCTGCCGACGAAGATCCCGTAGCGGTCCCGCCAGGCCGGGAACCCGCAGATGGACCATGTTGTCGGCGATCGTCACCCGGTAGGAGAGCCCCGGCTCCCTGCGGCTCGTCGCGATGTGGATCCCCTGGACGAAGCCGAGGATCCGGTTGCCGGCGATCCGAGCGTCGGGTCGCTGGTCGCCGGTGAGGACCCGCGGCTCGGGGAAGCTCGGGTCGACCGGCGAGCCGAGCCCGCCGAGGACGATGCCCTGGCCGCCCGCCGAGAACGCTGTTCTGCGCGGCGATCGTGCCGCCATGCTCGTCAGCAGCGTTGCGTGGCCGGCGGCACCGTCAGGGTGTTGGGGACGGTCGAACATGTTGTTGACGAGCTGACGGCGGAACGAGCGCACGCTGGAGGCCACGAAGCCGGCGGGGGCTGGGCTGTTGGAGAAGTTGCCGGGAATCGGGTTGGCCTCGATGAGCGCCGCCACGCCGCCGCGCCAGCGAGAGCGTCGTCGAGAACGTGATGAACTGGTAGCCCAACTCTCGAGGTGGACGATGAACCGCCTGCGACCCTGGACCGGGTCCACCTCGACAAGGACGTCCGGGCTTCCCACGAGCAGCTCGTTGTTGGCCTGCTCGGTCTCCCCGATGAAGTAGTCGTCGATGAGCAGCCGCCCCACTCGTCCGGCGATCTCGGGCTCGGAGAGCGTCGGCACGAGCGGCAGGGTTCCCGGCGGCGAGACGATCGTGTTGCCCTCGATGTCGACCGACGCCGCATTGACGACGAGCACACCGACCTGGGCGTGGCCGACCTCGACCTGGCAGTCGTGGATGCGGACCTCCGGCGCGTTGGCGGCCGGAGCTTCGGAGCGCACCTCGACCGCGCTGACCCGCCGCGGGAGGCCTTCGCCGCAGGAGACGTTGACACGCTCGAGGTCGAGGCCCGCGCAGCCGATCGCGGCGATCGCGCCGGCCAGGCCGTCGCCGACGGCGCCGACCTGGCCGCCCTCGACGGTCAGGTCCTGGATGCGCACGCGGCCGCACCCGGTGAAGCGCAGCACGCTATCGACGTTGCCGCCGAGCCGCGTCGCGTCGCCGGCGCCGGAGATGACGAGATCGCCCTTCCCCTCGATCGTGACCGTCTCCTCCACCGTCCAGGTGCCGGGCTGGAAGCAGATCCGCCGGTCCTCGCCCTCCGCGATCGTGTCGAAGACGGTCTGCAGGTCGTTCGCGGGCCGGATGATGAGCTCGCCGCAGCTTGCGTCGACGATCTCCGGGGGCCGCTCGAAGAGCTCCTCGAGCGCCTCCTGGACGGTGTCGCTCGCGCTGCCGACGCGGCCGCCGGCGAAGGCGACGTCGTCGGCGTCGAGGTCGCACGGGTGCGAGAAGCGCTCGTCGAGCCAGGCGAGGAGCCGGAGCGGCTCGCCGGCGGCCGTCGAACTCGAGCAGGGCGAGAGGGGCGAATCGCCGCTCGGGGCCGTGCGGCTCGGGCCGCCACGGCCCGTTCGCGTTCTCGCCGTGGACGCGCGCCTCGTACTGCCACCACTGGCCGGAACGGTAGGAGCCGGTGCTCGACAGCTCGACGCCGATCCCGTCCTCGAGCACGTGCGGCCCGGGCGACGCGGAGCCGCCGCCCGCGAGCGCTGCGGGTCGAGGAGCCCGTGCCAGCGGCGCAGCTTGAGAACGGCGTCCGGCAGCGTCCCGTAGCGCTCGTCGAGCGACACCGGGCTCGCGACGTCGTCGGGCTCGACGAGGCGGAAGACGACCTCGTCGGCCGAGGACGAGACCTCGACCGCCGCGAGCTGCGCGAGCTGGCCGACCGCGCGTCGGGCGGGGACGAAGCCGCCCGCGTGAACCTGGGCGAGCGCGTCGTCGCCGAGGTCGACGACGTTGCTGAGGACCTCGACGATGTCGCCCGCCGCGAGCGCGGTGCCGGGGTCGAAGACGAGGTTCTGGCTCGCGTCGAGGCGTGCGGCGAAGAGCTCGGAGCCGTTGTCGCGCGACCACTTGAGCTGCACCTGGGAGAGACCGCCGCCGCGATGGACCTCGACCCGGTAGAGGCGGTTGTCGCTCCCCGAGTAGCCGGCGACCTCGGGCAGCGCGCACGGGTCGGTCGTCGGAGTCGTCTCGGGGACGTCGATCGTCAGCAGGCCGCCGGAGACCTCGACCGTGTCGAACGCCGCCCGCAGAGCGCCGGCCGCCGCCGCGCCCGCCGGCAGCGCGCCGGTCAGGGTCGCGAGCTTGACCTGGCCGAGGAGCTCGGTGCGGGCCGAGGTGTCCGTCGAGCCCAGCGCCTCCTCGCGGATGCCGGGATCCTCCACGGCCGTGATGTGACGCTCCCAGGTCTCGAGGTAGGCGACGAGTCGCGTGCCGGCGGCCAGGCCGGCCGGGGCGAGCAGGCCGTGCAGCGGCGGCGGCGGCACGCGGAGCTCTCGCTCCAGGGGAAGCCGGCCGCGTCGGGGAAGCGCGAGCGCCGGGAAGGCGCCGCCGCCGTCTCGACGACGAGCCCGTCGACGTGGTAGCTCCCGGGCGCGATCCAGAAGGCCGGATCGCTGCCGGCGACCTCGTCCTGCTCGAGGAGGAACAGCCAGACCTCGCCTCCGGCCGGGACCTCGATCTCGAGCGGATCGAGCGTCGCGCTCCCCGTCGCGAGCTCGACCCGCTGAGGCGTGTCGGGCGACGTGCGGGGCGAGGTTGACCGCGATGCCGTTGACGCTGGATCGTCGTCGGCGACTCGACGCGGGCCCAGAGCGCCGCGCGCGCCGGCCCGGCCGCCGGGTCGAGCGGCTGGAGGAGCGGCAGCGTGACCCGCGCCGCGGTCGCCCGTGGCGGCGAGGTACAGCGCCGGGTAGCGCCCGGCGTAGCGGAAGCGGTAGTCGATCCAGGCGTCGGGCGTGCCCTGCGTCACGGTCAGGCCGTCCGCCGCCTCCGCGAACACGGCCAGCAGCCGGCCCGGCGTGACGAGGAAGCCGAGGTCGGGGCTCGCGGCGGCGCAGCCGAGGCCGCGCGTCGTCGCACGGACCTCACCCAGCAGTGCATCGACCATCGAGGCGACGTCGCTGTCCAGGACCGGGCGCCCCATCTGCAGCAGGACCCGCCGGTAGTTGCGGCCGCGCTTGCGATCCGGTTCGTGTCCGCGTGAGTAGTCGCCGTGCATCGTCGCCCCCTCAGTCGATCCTGATGATTCCGGTCACGAGGCCGACGGGCGTGAACTCGCCGAGCCTCTGCTCGAAGCCGCTCATGCGTTCCGCAAGGTGCGTGAGGCTGAACGCTCCCATCTCCGATCCGCTCTCCGCGCCGCGGCTGATCGCCGCGTTGCAGTCCTCCCGCAGGCGCCACCAGGCCGCGTCGCGCCTGTTGCGGGAGACGACGCGCACCGGCGTGTCGAACGCGAGGCGGTGCTGGCGCGGCAGCCTCGAGGCCGACGGGACCCGGCTGTAGCGCACGCAGCCGTGGAAGCGGTCCTCGACGGTGACGCTCGCGTCGAAGATCACCTCCGAGGCCTCGAGCACGCGCACGAGCACCTCCCCGCCGACGGAGACGCGGTCGAGCTCGACCTCGCCGACCGGGGCGCGCGAGCGCGACGGCCGGTCGCGCGTCGACGATGCTGTCGGCGATGGTCAGGACGCCGGCCCCGGCGAGCACGAGCCCGGCCGTCTCGCAGCGCGTCACCGTCACCTGCGTTCCGGCCGCCAGGTCGGCGAACTCGAGCTCGTTCTCGGCCTGGAGGACGCTGCAGAACTCGAGCGCGACCCGCTCCGCCGGCGGGAAGCGTCATGCCCGCCCAGCCGTCGCCGCCGAAGCGCGACGCCTCGCAGCGTCAGCGAGGCGTACTGCGGCGCCGCAGCCGGCAGCGCCCAGCCCTGGCCGGGATCGACGAGGACGGTCGGACGCTCGCGCTCGGCGGCCTGGATCGTCAGCGACAGGCGCGTCGCCGCCCGCACCGCGCGTCCGCCGGCGCCGCCGGCCAGACCGGCGCCTCGTCCGGATAGGTCGCGCTGTCCTCGAACTGCACGACCTCGGAGACGTCGCCGGCCTCGGCGCAGGAGCGCCTCCCAGCGCGGCCGAGACCGCCGCGAGCGCGGCCTGCAGCGAGTCGTAGCGCGGGATCGTGTGCCAGTCCGCCGGGGCGTCGGGATGGAGCGCGCCGCTGCGCGACACGAGGCGAGTCGGCCGCGGCAGGCGCAGGTCGAGCACGGGCTCGCGCGCGGCCGGCCGCGCGCCGACGTGCATCGTCGCGCCCTCCTCGTAGTCGGTCGTGACGTTCGGCGGGATCGTCGCGCCGGGCCCCGCCGGCCAGGCCTGCGGCGGCTCGTCGGCGGAGAACGCGAACAGGCCGTGCAGGACGTCGACGTCGAGCCGGCCGCGCCGCGTCGGCGCGAGCGTCTCCGGCGGCGACGCGGTCCAGTCCTCGCGGTCCCAGGCGCAGAGCCGCCGTCCCGCGCACGCGCCGGCGCCGCAGGCCCGCCGCCTCGGCGATCGGCGCGACCTCGCCGAGCGAGACGCGCCGGTCGGCGGTCGAGTCCGAGGCCCAGGTCGAGCCGTCCTCGCCGACGCGCACCGCCTCGCTCGCGAAGCCGAACGTCGCCTCCGTCGGCCACGCGCGCGCCGGCGGCGAGCGGCTCCGCGTCGAGCTGGGGCAGGTGGATGAGCACCGTGCGCCCGTCGTCGGCGCTCCAGGCGACCTCGCCCGGGCAGAGCGTCGCGCCGGCCTCCGAGCACTCGAACCGCACGGCCAGGGCGACGCGGTCGGGGTCGGCCTCGCGCAGCACGGCGACGTCGGCGTACTCCGCGGCGACGCCGGCGGCGCCGACCGGCTGCCCGTCTGCGGTCGAGCGCGGTCCAGGTCCCCGACCGCGGGTCGCGGCCCGTCCAGGCCAGGCGCTGGAACGGCCGGAACGCGGGCCCGCCGGGCTCCTCGACCTGCACGGCGAAGGCGAGCGCGCACGGCTCGTCGGCGGAACGTCGGCGAGGCCGCCCGCCCGTCCGCCGCAGCGGCAGCGCGCCGTGCATGACGGCAGGGCCGCGGCCGGGCGCGGCCGGGACGCGGTTCAGCATCCGCGGCTCGGCCTGCGCCGGCAGCGGCGGCCAGGCCGCGCCCGGCCCGGCAAGCGAGCAGCGCCGCGGGCGCGAGCTGCAGGTCGCCCGTCGACCTCGGGCATGTCGATCAGGGCGCCGGCGGCGCTGCGCCGCCTCGTAGAGGCTGCCGTCGAGCGGCGACGTGCAGCAGGCGCTCGCCGCGGATCTCGAGCGGCGGGATCGAGACGTGGAGCACGCCGCGCAGGAAGCCCTCGCGCGCGAGCTCGCGAGTCCTCGACCGCCGCGGTCGATCCGGGCGCCGCGCTCGCGATCTCGAGCGTCGCGCCGGGGAAGAAGCGCCCGGGAGCGCCGCCGAGCGGGCTCAGCCGCAGCATCGGCACGCGCACGCCGCCGCGGTCCGCCGCCGCCGGCCGTGGCCGAGCCGACGACGCCTGCCGCGTCGAGGTCGATGCCCGCGCGGGCCGCGAAGGCCGCCGGGTTCGGCCGCCAGGTACCCGAGCCCGCGCCGGAGACGGCAGCCAGGCCGAGCTCGACCCGCACCGGGCCGCGCCACCCGCGCGACGGCAGCTCGAGCGCCGTCAGCGTGACGTCGCCGCGGCCGAGCTGCCGGCCGGCGACGCGTACGTCGGCGACGCGCTCGTCGCCCTCGGTGCCCGCGATCCCGCCCGGCAGGCCGCAGACGCGGACCGTGAAGCCGCCGGGCGCGCCGAACCAGCGCTCCGGCGTCGCGGCGAAGTGCTCCTCCTGGATGCGGTCGACGAACGGCTCGCGGTCGCCGGCGATCCGCCGCGCGCGCAGCGGCTGGCGCACGCCGAGCGGGTCCATCGCGTAGCGGACGTCCGAGTCGGCGAGGGTAGCGGTCGACGGCGGTCGCCTCGCGCAGCGGGAAGGTGATCGTCGGCTGCAGCCAGTGCGCGACGTGGCGCGGGTGGTAGCGCCCCGTCGTCGCCGAGATCCGGCGCACGTCGACGGCGTGGAAGAGCGCGTCGAGCGGGCCCGTCGCCTGCTCGGCGACGACGGCGGGGCGCAGGTCGGCGACGACGCGCTCGGCGCGCAGGAGGTTGAGGTCCTGCGCGAGCTGGATGCGCTTCCAGCCCTCCTGCAGCACGACCGACTGGCCGGTCAGCTCGCCGCCCATCTCCTCGAGCGCCGCGGGCGTCCCCTTGCGCCGGCGCCAGCCGACCGTGCCGCGCACGTCGCGGCGGTTCGACTCCGCGTCGGGGAAGACGAGCTGCGTGCCGACCATCTCGGCGAGGTACGGGACGATCCGGTCGGCGGCCGTGTCGATGAAGAGGTCGGCGTGCAGCTCCTGGATGCTCTGGCGCAGGACCGCGAGCGGCGCGGCCAGCACCTCGAGCAGGCTCTGCAGGTCGCCGCGGCCGGCCGGCGGCTCGTCGGGCACCCGGTACATCGCCGGGAGCGCCTCGTAGAGCCGGCGCGCGACCTCCTCGAGGACGTCGTCGTCGTACGGGTAGTCGCTCATGACGCGATCCCCGGCGAGCGAGGTCGTCAGCGTCGAGGTCGTTGGGCTCCAGCCGCAGCCACTCGTCGACGTCGGCGGTGATGACGTCGCGCGACGCCGGCCGTGCCGTCGGCCTCGAAGCGGTCGACCCGCACCCCGATCACGCCGGGCACCGCCTCGAGGCGGGCGTACACCTCGCTGAGGAAGGCGGGCTGCCCGAGCCCGCGGGCGGGGAACGTGAACATGCCGGGCGCGTCCGCGTCGTCGCCGTAGCAGCGCCGCGCGGAGGGCGTCCTTGACGACCTCGACGAGGTACGCGGGATCCGGCTCGACGTTGACGGCGATGTGCACGGCGCGCGGCTTCGGCCCGCGTCAGGACGAGCGGGACGGTCACGTCGCGGCGCGCGTCGAGGAACGCCCGCACGGCGTCCAGCGCGGGCGGGCGTCTCGCCCGCCGCGGTGGCGACGACGAGCACGACGCCGACGCGCCTGGTCCCAGCGCGAGGCGGCGCGCGCGATGCCGGGCATCGTCAGCGCGAGGTCGGCGAGATCGGAGACCGAGACGGCGCGGTCGAAGGTGCGGATCCAGCGCGTCGACTGCGAGCGGATCGCCTCGGCGTCGGCCGGCTCCGCGCCGCCGGAGACCGGCGTGACGTTGACGACGCGGTCGAGCAGCGGGTGCGCGCGCTTGAGGCGGCTGAGCCGCCGCGGCTCGACGTCGCCGGCGCGGCCGAGGCCGACGCGGTAGACGGCCGCGATGTTCTTCTTCCCCGACGGCGGGACGGCGCCGTTGCGCCCGTCGCCGAACACGACCGACGTCACGAGCGCCTCGTCGGTGACGCTTCGGTAGTGGCGGTCGTCGGGACCGCTGTCGGCGAAGTCCTGCACGCGCTCCCACAGGATGTCGTCGACCCGCACCTCGAGCTCGCGGCTCGCCGCCCGCGACGCCCGGCAGGACGGTCACCGGCGACTCGCGGAGCGCGAAGCGCTGGAACGGCCGAGACGCCGTCCGAGCCGCCGAGCGTCTCCTGCACCGTGCGCCCGTGCGAGACGCGCGCGACGTTGCCGAAGATCTTCAGGTCGTCGAGGCGCCAGCCGGTCGGCCGGCGGCTCGGTCACCGGGTCCCACCAGATGCGGGTCACACCTGCGCCGGCGTCCAGCTCGGCGCGGCGGATCGCCACGACCTGCGCCACCGTCTCGGCGAGGTCGCTGAAGACGAGCGGCCGTCCCGGAGTGAGCGCCGGCAGCAGGCCGGCGAGCTCCAGCGGCTCGGCGACTGGAGTCGGGATTCGGCTCGCTCGGCGGCGAGCGCCGCCTCGACGGCCCAGTCCGCCAGCCATTCGGCCGGGAACGGCTGGGCGGACCGCAGGACCGGCGCGCCGGCCTGGTCGGCGACCCGGATCGCGGTGACGGTGCCGGAGACGTGGCCCGCGACGGTCTGCGTGCCGGTGGCCGGGGTCAGCGTGCTCGTGAAGCCGCCGCCCGCCGTCGGGGTGAGCGTCACGGTCTGCGTCGTGAAGGACTCCTGCGACCTCGCGGTTGATCGTCACGGCGGCGACGACCTCGGCCGTCACCTGCAGCACCGCGAAGCCGGTCGCCCGTCGAGCGCAGGACGTACCCGCCGGCGAGCGGATGGGCGACCTGCTCGGAGAGGTAGACGTCGGCGGCGTTGTAGCCCGCCCCGTCGGCGCGCTGGACGTCGTACCAGTACCTCGGGAACGGCGTCGGCTTGGTTCCGGTCGCGGCCTTGACGTAGGCGGGCGGGAAGAGCGCCGGGTCGGCGTCGGCACCGAACGGCCGCAGCGCGAGCGCCGGATGCGCGAGCAGCGCGGGCGGCGGATCGGAGGCAGCGACGTCGATCGCGGCGCCGACGGCGCGGTCGAGGCGGACGGTCGTCGTCGCCTCGCCCGGCATCCTCGATCGCCTCCTCGACGATGAAGCCGCGCCACTGCGGCCCGACGAGCGCGACCCTGTCGCCGGCCTCGAGCCCGTGGCCGACGCCCTGCGAGGCGGAGCTCGGTCGCGTCGGCGCGATCGCCACCGGCCGCTGCGCGCGCGAGCGGCACGAGCTCGTTGAGCGCCGCGTCGACGACGAGGTCGTCGCGCGTCTCGTAGTCCTGCGCCTTGATCTCGCCGAGCGGCACGCTCGCGAGCGGCAGCCCGGCCGCGACCGTGCCACTGACGAGCTCCTTCGTGAAGAGCGACGACGTAGCCGCTGGCGGCGAGGCCCGGGTCGGGGTCGTAGGCGAGCCGGTGCGCGTGGCGGACGAGGCTGCTCGGCGCCTGGGCCGTGCTGATGTAGGCCTCGCCCGCGTACTGGCGCTGGTAGACGGACAGCACGTGGCCGACGAGCGCCGACAGCTCCATGAACGTCCGCGCGAAGTCGGCCTCCTCGACTTCGCCCTCCGTCTGCGGCCGCGGCCGGCCGCAGGCGCGTGACCGCGAGCTCCTCCTGCAGCGCGAGCAGGTCCGCGTACTCGAGCGGCAGGTAGTCCAGATGGTCGAGATCGCCGGTCTGCTCGCGGCCGGTCGACTCGGAGGTATGCGGGTACGGCGGTCGGCTCATGGCGTCGGCTCAGTCATCGGGCAGCTCCGGGAGGGCGAGCAGGTTGTTCGGCACGTCGCCGTCGGCCTCGCGTGCGCAGGTACACACGGCCCTCGGCCGTGTGGGCGATCGTCACGTCGACCGGGTCGCCGATCGGCTCCTCGACGTAGAAGCGCTCTCCTCGCCCGATCGCGGCGACGACCTCCTCGACGTTCATCCGCCAGGCGGTCGCCGTCCAGGCGGATGCCTCCGACGGCGCGGATGCGCAACTGCGGCGAGCCGCCCTCGTGCCGGTACGATGCCGGTGATGCGCCAGACGACGGACGGCCGGCACCGGGCGCCGGCGACAGTCGAGCCCGGCGACGAGCACCTCGAGCGTGCCGTGCTCGGGGAAGTCG
This sequence comes from uncultured Actinomycetes bacterium, assembly GCA_963724805.1. Lineage (GTDB taxonomy): Bacteria > Actinomycetota > Thermoleophilia > Gaiellales > Gaiellaceae > CAVQZA01. The sequence continues at coordinate 1,902,029 of CAVRWA010000014.1, read as the reverse complement.
GGGTCGGCATCCAGGCGGGCGACCTTCGTGCGGCCGAGCAGGATGATGTCGCGCACGGCGGGGCCCGTGGTGTCGCCGAGCGGGCGGAAGATCGTCGCCTCGACCGAGCGCACGCCCGCGATGCCCTGCACGAACGCGAGCAGGTCGCCGAGGCGCACGGCGTCGCCGAAGCTCAGCCGGTCGGGATGGAACCACCCCGGGCGCTCGCTGGAGCCCGGCCGCAGCTCCGCCAGCACGCGGTCGCGGACGAGGTGGCGCGCGAACCCGGGCTGGGCGCAGAGGACGAGCTCGACCTCGAGCGGGACGTACTCGGCGGCCAGGACGACGTGCTCGCGACCGGTCATCCGCAGCGCGTCGACGTAGTCGTAGACGCGCCGGCGCAGGCCCTCGTCCAGGTCGTCGGCGCCTTCCGGGTCGACGAGCACCATCACGGTGTTGAAGAGGCCGCCGCCGCGCGCGCGCGGTCGCGCGGCCGACGCCCGGCGACGTCCATCGCGACCGTGGCGTAGTCCTCCAGCGCCACCGCCCGCTGCAGCGGGCCGTGGCGCAGCGACGCCGGCAGCTCCTCCTTCGTGCGCGCGAGCGTGTGCGGCTCGCGGCCGCCCGTTGCCGGCAGGACGTTCGTCACGCCGACGGTGCCGAGCGCGTCGAGCGCGACCTGCTCGTCGGTGCCGGTGACGGGCGGACGATCTCGACGAGCGTGCCGAGGCCGACGTTGCCCGCGACCGGATCGCCGATGCGGTAGCTCAGCTCGATCTCGGCGGACGGCTGCTCGGGCGTGTCGAGCGCGACCTCGTGACCGTTGACGCCGTCGCCGAAGCGCAGCCAGACGGCGCCCTCCTCGTCGGCCTCGGCGGTGTAGTGCAGGTCGTAGGAGCGCGAGCTGTGGAGGTGGTCGACCCGCGTCCACGTCGTCGCCGGAGATCGTGACCAGCACGGCCGGCAGGCTGGAGCCGGTGCCGTCGTCGTCGTGGACGACCGGCCACTCCGGCACGCGCAGCGCCCGCAGCAGGTACCCGTCGCCGGCGGTCTGGCGCGTGACGATGCTCGTGCGGCGCGTGAGCCTGATCGCGATCTCGTCCCGGCGCGGATCCGCGTAGGGGTCGACGACGGCGCGCCGCGGCGTCCCGTAGACGGCGTCGGCGAGATTGCGCGTGCAGCACGAGCGGCTGCGCGCCCCACGGCTGGACGGCCTGTGCGAGCGGCTCGCTCCACTCGCAGCCGCGTGACCTTCGCCGGCGGGTCGGTGAGCGGGTCGAAGCTCTGCGACGGGTCCTCGCACCCAGCCCGGCGCCTCCAGCCGGAGCGGCGCCGCCGCGAGCGTCACGACCTGCGCGAACGATCCCTGCACGAAGGCCAGCCGGTCCCCCGCCTGCAGCTGGACGTCGTGGCCCCAGAGCAGCAGCTCGGTGGCGCCGGCGGGCAGCTCGGCGTCGACGGCGCCCGGGAAGGCGGCGACCCGCAGCCGGCTGCTCGGCGTTCTCGGCCAGCACGCGCGTGCGCGCCGCGACGGTGAAGCTCACCGGCACCTCGTCCGGCGAGGTCCGCATCCGGACCTGCAGGCCGGCGGGCACGAAGCCCGAGGCCGTGACGTCGAAGGAGAGCAGCGTCGTCGGCGCGTGCCCGTCGTCGAGCCTGGATGCCGAGCAGAACCGCGTGCTGCCGCAGCGAGAAGCGCTGGCCGGCCGTCTCGACGAAGGCCTCGTTGGCGACGCGGTCCTGGTAGTAGCTGTGCATGTCGCCGGCCCAGGCGAGGAGGTCGAGCAGGACGCGCTCGAAGCTCGCGCCCGAGAGGTCGGCGACGTGCGGTGTTGCGCACCTTGACCCAGTCGGCGAGCAGGCCGACGAAGCCGTTGAAGTCCTTCGTCAGCAGGTCGACGGTCGGCGGCTGGACGGCGGGGCGGCGTCGCCTCGGTCGGCGACTCGCGGCAGTCGCCGGCGTCGCAGTCGATCGTGAAGCGAAACTCGGCCGAGGCGAAGAACGGGTGCAGCGGCGCCCCACCGCCGTCGGTGAGCTCGACGGCGTACGGCGAATGGTCGCCGATCCCGCGGAAGCTGATCGTCACCGTGTGGCCGGCGAACGCGACCTCGTACGGCGGCACGGGCAGCCGCCGGCCGCCGGTGACGAGGACGTGGTCGGCGGTCAGGGAGCCGACGGGCCGGTTGAGGTGCGCGGTGACGATCGCCGGGTGCTCCTCGCCCTCGTGGAACTCGATCGAGAGGAAGCGGATCCCCTGCCACGGCGTCCCGTCCAGCCGCCCGCCGTCCCAGCTGAGGGGCGCGTCGCTCACAGGACGATCTCCAGGTTGCGCGGGCTGCGATCCGAGCGGCGCCGGTAGTCGATCGAGATCAGCAGCTGGCCGTTCTCGGGGTCGGTCTCGACGTCGACGCCGTCGATCGAGCGCCTCCTCGCCGAGCTCGCGGCGCATCCCCTCGGCGATCCGGAACTCGACCGCCGCGATCGTCAGCTCGTCGAGGCGCCTCGAAGACCGTGCGGTCGAGGCCGACGCCGAAGCGCGGCGCGTTGACGCGCTCGCCCGGCGCCGTGAACAGCACCGCGAGGATCTTGTCGCGCAGGTGGCGGTCGGCGTCGTCGGTGACCGCGATCGCGCCGCGATCGTCGCGCAGCTTGAACGGCTGGTAGACGAAGAGCTCGGCCATCACATCACCGGGGTCGGCGGGGAGATGACGGGCGGGAACACGACGATCGTCGAGATCGCCAGCGTGTAGACACCGGTGGCGATCTGGTTCGCGCGCGCGCTGTTCGGCAGGTCGAGGTTCGAGAACACCGCGGTGATCGCCGACTGCGCGGCGCTCACGGCCGTGGGCGGCGACGCGACGCCGGGGCCGAACACCTGTCCCGCCATGTAGCCCATCAGCCCGATCGCCAGCTGCATGCCGGCGAGCGAGGGATCGCCGGCCTGGATCGCCGCGGTCGCGGAGGACGCGAGCTGCGAGCGCCGCGCGGCAGCCGTCGAGCAGGGGAACGGCCCCGCCATCGCCGCTCCGAACCAGCTCGACACGGCAGCGGCGAACTTGTCGCCCGACTGGGCGGGACTGGAGGGATACGAGTCGCCGTCGGGCACGAGCCAGCTGCGACTCGAGGCTCGAGGCGAGGGCGGTAGGCACGAGCGCCACGGGCTACTCCGTCGTCACCTTCGCCGAGAGATGGCTCGAGGCCATCGGCTGCGTGGGCGGGCCGGACGGGCCGACGCCGGTCGGATGGGTGTGCTGGTTGAAGAAGCTCATGAACGTGTCGCCGAGCACGACCTTCTCCGTCGCCGACGCACCGAGCTTGATCTTCTCGGCGGTGATCACGACGGAGCCGTCCTGCTCGAACCGGATCGAGCTCTTGCCGTTGCCGTTGGCCAGCAGGACGACCTCGCCGTCGTCGTCGAAGGTCAGCTCGTGCCCGCTCTTCGTCTTCAGGACGCTGAGCGTCGGCGTGGCTTCCTTGCCGCCGTCACCCGTCGGCGCCTCGGGGCCCGTCTCGGTGCCGAGATCGTCGGCGCCGCCGGTGCTGTCGGGCGCCCCCCAGAAGGTCCCGACCCAGATCGGACGGCTGACGTCACCGGCCGCGAACTCGATCCAGACGGTGTCGCCGACCTGCGGGAGGAAGAGCATCCCGCGCTCCTTGCCGCCCCCGGCCGGCACGCAGGGCAGCGCCCAGCCGCTGTCGACCTGCTCGCCGAGCACCGCCGGCACCTTTGCGCGGATGCGGCCGATCTTCTTCGGATCGGCGACGTCGGTGACGACGCCCTCGTACTTGCCGAAGAATCGGTCGACCGACCAGCCGCCGGGTCTCTCGCCGTAGGGCTCGCTCATTGGGCCGGCACCTCCTCGGCTGACTGTCCGAAGTCCTCCTGGCCGGTCTGGCCTGTGGCGTTGCGCGTCGCGACGAAGCTCTGGAGCAGGGTCGCGCCCTCGAGCGTCGTGCGCACCGACTGCACGTAGTAGATGCCCGAGAAGCGCCGGCCGACCCCGCGCACGAGCACCGGCCGGCGCGCGCGCAGGAGGCCGCGGTAGAGCGACGGATCGAGCTCTGCGCGCAGCTCGATCACGAAGCGCGCGGCGTCGGTCGCAGCGGTCGTCTCGGCTCCGATCGCCTCGTCGAGCGGGAACGGATCGCGGACGAACGCGAGGGAGGCGGTCGCCCCGGCGGCCTTCAGCCCCGACTCGACGGCCGCGGCAGCATCGTCGTCGCCGAGCAGGGAGAGCGCGACGGTCCCGTCGCCGCGCACGATCTGCTTGCCGATCGGGTCGAGCGCCGCGGCGGTCATCGTGACCGGCCCTGTCGCGACGAGCTGCAGGTCGGCCCAGTTCAGGCAGCTGCCGTCCTGCAGCAGCACGACGTCGGGTTGCGGCGGGCCGTCGACGTCGGGCGCGCCGAAGTGCGCGACGACCTGCTCCTGCGCCCCGTCGTACTCGAAGTAGAAGCGCGCGCCGTTCCGCTGGGCGAGGTGCTGGAGGAACCGCCAGTCGGTGGAGCGCTGCATCAGCAGCTGGCGGTCCTCGTCGTAGAGGACGGAGGTGTCGTCCGCCTGCACGGGGATCTGGTAGCCCGACAGCACCTGCGAGACGACGTCGCTGTCCTTCATGTTCGGCCAGGCAACGACGCGCTCCTCGGCGTCGAGCATGACCGCCGCGTCCATCGCCAGCACCTCGACGTAGGCGTTCGACTCGATCGTCTCGAAGTGCGGGCGGATGTGCGTGATCGGGCCCTCGAAGAGCCGCTGCGTCAGGCCGCCCGGCGGCTCGAGCTCGAAGCTCGAGCGCCGTCGCCGGGCTCGAACAGATCGTCGTCGAGCGGGCCGAACTCGCCGTCCGGCCGCTGGACGAGCCCGAAGCGCAGCGCGAGCACGGACGGGTCGCAGTCGCTCTCGCGCACCTCGGCGCGCGTCATCTGCGCCAGCACCGCGGCTTCGAGCGGCGAGCCGGCGACGAGGATGTTGACGCGCGGGGACGGCATCTACTTGTCCGGCGGGATCGGCATGGGCTCTCCGGGAGCGACGACGTCGAAGGGGTCGAGCTGGCTCGACGCGTCGCAGATGCGCCAGAAGCGCGTCGGGTCGCGGTAGAAGCGCCACGCGAGGAGGTCGAGGCGGTCGGAGTCGGTCGGCGTGACCTGGAGCACGCCGGTCACGGCCGGCGTCTCGCGCAGGTCCAGCAGCGGCTGCGTCCCGCCGCGCCCGTCGTCGACGGTCAGGACGGGCGTGGACTTGTATCTGCTCTTGCGGTCGATCATGTCGTCAGAGCGGCAGGATGTTCGAGCCCTGCGAGGCCGTGTTGTCGTAGTACATGCGCGCGAGCTCCCGGCGGCCGGCGTTCGTGTGGTCCAGCGCCGAGCGGACCGCCGGGTCGTTGCGGGCGTCCGCCTCGCCGAGGACCTCGAGCGACGCCTCGATCTCTGCGCGCACGGGGTTGAGGTGGTTGTTGTAGACCGACTCGTCGATCTTCAGCGAGGCGATCCGCACCGGCAGGACGCGCTTGCGCCCCCACACGAGCAGCACCGTCGGCCGCGGCCGCGCCGGGCGGACGGGCTCGGTGCCGTCCGAGCTCGCCTCGGACTCGCGTCTCGGCCGGGTAGAGCAGGTCCTCGATCGCGGCGATCTCCGGCGCGATCCCGAACTCCTCGTCCAGGCCGCTGACCGACTGCTCGCGGTCGGCGAAGTCCAGGCGGATCTGGATCGAGAAGCTCTCCTTCAGCGTGCCGCTCGGCGTCGGCGCTCGCCTCGCCGGCGGGAGCTGCCGCCGCTCCGGGCGCTGCGCCCTCGACGCCGCCGCCGCTCTGCCCGGCCTCGACGGTGACCGAGCGCGAGAGCGACTCGGGGTTGAAGCGGAACGGGATCACGCGCTTCTTGTCCGGGTAGCCGCCGGGCTCGTAGGCGATGAAGGCGCCCGCGGAGGTATCCGAGCTCGTTCACGCGCGCCCTCACGATCCGCTCGTAGAGCTCGTCGGCCAGGCGCGCGGCGGCACCCGGACCGGCGAGCCAGTCCGGCGCGACGGGCCCGAGCTCGAGCAGCTCGAGCGCCCGCAGCGGCGCGTCCTTGCCGGCGCCGAGCGGCGCCGCCGCCAGCCGCGAGGCCAGGAGCGCGAGCGCGGTGCGCAGCGTCTGCTCGACCTCGCCGGCGCGCATCTCCTCCGTCATCTCGACGGCGATGTGATCGATCCGGAGACGCACCGGCCTCATCAGCGCAGCCCCGTTTCCTCTGATCGAGCTCGGCGAGCGGGCCGAACGCGACGGCATCGGAGGGGCGACCCGTCTTCTGCAGCTCGCGCTGGGTGGCGCGCACGACGTGGGCGGAGGTGATCCGTCCCGATTCGGTCGCGGCGGCGAGGTGCGCGGCAGCCAGGCCGATGTTGTGGATCGCGCCGCCGTTGAGCTGGAAGCGGTCGGCGAGAGCGTCGAGCTCGAGATCGTCGTCGCGCCACTCCGGGCCTGGCAGGGACCGCTCCCACAGCCGCCGGCGGAGCTCGCGGTCGGGCGCCGGGAAGTGCAGGATGAAGCGCAGCCGGCGCACGAAGGCGGCGTCCATGTTCCCCTGCAGGTTCGTGGTCAGGACGGCGATCCCGTCGTAGGACTCCAGGCGCTGCAGCAGGTAGCCGACCTCGATGTTGGCGTAGCGGTCGTGCGCGTCCTTGACCTCCGAGCGGCGGCCGAAGAGCGCGTCGGCCTCGTCGAAGAGCAGCAGGCCGTGGCCGGCCTCGACCTCGTCGAAGACCTGCGCGAGCGCCTTCTCCGTCTCGCCGATGTACTTCGAGACGACCTGGCTCAGGTCGATGCGGTAGAGGTTGAGCCCGAGCTCGGCCGCGAGGCAGCGGGCGGCGAACGTCTTGCCGGTGCCCGACTTGCCGGCCATCAGGCAGGTCAGGCCGGTCCCGACGGGGTCCTGCGGCGCCGACGTCCATGCTCCAGCGCACGCGGTGGCTGCCGCGGTGCCAGGCGACGATCTCGTCGAGCTGGATGCGCAGCTCGTCGGGCACGACGAGGTCCGAGAGACGCGCGGAGGTCTCGATCACGCCGACGTGGCGGCCCATGCGCCGCGCGCCCTGCGCCCGGATCCGACCGGCGACGGCGTCGAGCGCGACCGCCGCGTGCTCGTCGCCGAAGTCGGTCGCCGCCTGCTGCAGGTCGCGCGCCTCCCGGATCGCGCTGCGCGCCTCTTCGACGCTGACACGGAACTGCGCCGCCATCACCTGCGCGCGCTCCTCGCCGACGAGCTGCTCCCAGATGCGCAATGCCTCCGGGTAGCCGACTGCGCCGACGTCGATCGCGGCGTGCTCGCCGGTGTCCGCGGTCTCGTCGACGAGCACGACGAGCGAGCCGAGCCCTGCGCCGAGGCGCGCGAGCGGCGCCTGCGGCACCGAGCTGAGGGCATGCAGGTCGAGCACGAGCAGCCCGTCGCGCAGGCGCGACAGCTCGGCGAGCCGCGGCAGCTCCTCCTCGACCGTGACGAGATTCGCGACCTGGCCGAGGTGGGCGGCGATGTCGCAGGCCATCTGGCGCCCGCCGCGGCGCGACGGCCCGCGCACGACGAGCAGGCGCCGGTGCTCGAGGAGGCGGGCTGCCTGGCGCACGCGCTCGGGATCGAACGCAGGCCCGGCGGCCGGTGGCACGGTCGCGATCAGGAGCTCGCGGTGCGCGCCCAGCGAGGACGGGTCGTCGTGCGCAGCGGCCAGCTCGGAGTGCACGAGGCGCAGCGCGTGCTGGCTGTGCGGCAGCCCCGGCATCGGGCTCGAGCACCTCGACGAGCCCGAGGCGCCGGGCGGCGCCGCCGTCGAGCGCCGCGGAGAGCGCCTCGCCGAACGGGACCTCGAGGATGCCGCGCAGCAGCCGGGCGACGACCGTCGGGGTCGGCAGCTGCACGCGCGCGTCCTCGGCCAGCAGGCTGACGGCCGCCGCCGCCTCGGGGTACATCTCGACCGCGGCGCAGAGCATGACGAGCCAGTAGGCGTTCGCGTCCAGGCCGAGCTCGTCGCAGAGCCGCATGCGGGCGGGATCGCCGGACTGCTCGTGCGCGCGCAGCCGCTGCGAGCAGCGCGGCGCGCGCGTGCGGCTGTGCGGTCCAGCCCTCGTCGGCCGAGGGGACGTGGTCGGCGGGGACTGCGACGAGGCACTCGGCGCCCAGCAGCGCCGCGTCGCGCATGAGCTCGGCGCCGATCACGAGCCGAGCTCCACGAGGACGTAGGGCGTGTAGACCTGAGTGCCGACGCGGATCGTCAGCCGCCACGGGCTGCGGGCGGCGGGCACGGTCGCCAGGCCGCCGACCGACGGAACCGTGACCGAGCCGGCGGCGACCGCGCTCACCGGCACGGTGTGGACGTCCGTCGGCGCCGTCACGCCGACGTCGGGCCACAGCACCGCCTCCTGAGCGTCGGCGAGGTTCGCGCCGGTCAGGACGAGATCGGTCGCCGGGTCGTGCTCGGGGGCGGCCGGGGCGTCGACGGCGGGCGCCGCCGCTGCCGCGACGCGCAGCACGCCGCGGCGGGAGACGAACCCCGACGCGCGGATGCGTCAGCGCGTGGGCGCCGGGCGCGAGCAGCTCGAGCCCGCCGTCGTCGAGCGTGAGCAGCAGCGGCGTGCCGCCGGGCGCGACCAGGAGCGAGGCGTCGCCCACGGGCACCTCGACGGCGTCGACCGAGACGGACTCGGGCGTTCCCAGCTGGAATCGCGTCGATGCGGATCCGGCCGCCCTGCCGCACGGCCTCCGGCGTGACGCGCACGATCAGCGGGCGGGTGCCGGCGCGGACGTCGAGCCCGATGCCGCCGGGGCGGACGACCGGCGCCGGCCCGGTGTCGTCGAGCTGGGAGACGAGCTGCACGGGGGACGACCTCGAAGAGCGCCCACGGCTGCAGCTGCACGTCGAGCGAGGTCCAGATCTTGTCGATCTGGTCGAGCACCATCGGCACCTGGACGACCGCCAGCTCGCCCTCGCCGAGCTCGGTGAACGCGCCGGGAGCGACGCCCGCGTTGTCGGACAGCGGCAGCTGGAGCGCGGGTTGTCGTGGTACAGCGTCATGATCCGGCCGAGCGCGTGATGGGCCGCGATCGGGTCGTCGGCGTCGGCGCCCGACGTCGTGACGAGGTAGAAGCACGACAGCGCCAGCGGCGGGAAGCGCCGCGTGCCGTCGGGCTGGGGCTCGGCCGGATCGTTGCGGTGGACCTGCTGGGGCGTCGTGTAGAGCAGCGTGATCCGCGCAGCCGCCTCGGTCGTGGAGGCGACGTCACGCGGGGCCCCCGGCTGCACGTCGACGATGCCGACCTCCTCGCGGATGTGCTCGGTGAGGACCTGCGCGACGTCGTGCAAGTCGTTGAAGATCGCGGCCACCTACCACCTCCGCCCGCCGCCGAGGCGCAGCCCTGGGTCGATGACGTGCCGGCGCGCGGGCCTCACGCGCCTCGGCGGCGGCGTTTGGGCCGCTCGCGGCTGCGCGGTCCGGATCTCGATGCGGCCGATCTCGATCGAGACGGCAGCGCGTGCAGGCACGGGCGGCGCGGCACGGCGCGGAGCCGGCTGCGGTGCCGGCGCCGCCGTCGATCCGGCCCGCGGCGACGGGAGCACTCGACTGACGACCGGGCGCGGCTCCGCCGGAGTCGGGGCGGACTCGTGCACGTGGACGATCTGCTGCAGCGGCGGCCGCCGGGGTGCGGGCCGCACGGGCGGCGGCTGGGGCGCCGGGCCGGCAGGGCGGTCGGCGCGGCCGCCCGGCTGTGCGAGGCGTGTGTCCTCAGGTGTGCGGGCCGCCGCTGTGGGGCGGAGGGAGGCCGTGGGGACGAATGCGGGCTCGCCTCGCGCGCGGCTCCGCGCGACGGGCGGGCTCGGGGCGCTGTGCGGCCCGCGCCTCCTCCGGCGCCACGGCGGCCGCGAGATCGCCGCGCGGCCGGGCGGGCGGTTGCGGACGCGCCGGGCGGACGGGCGAGGGCGCGCTCGCCCGGCCGACGGCTGGGCGCACGGGAGCGTCGGGCGCCGGCGGCGGCGCAGGTGCGGGCTCAGCGCGTCGGAGCTCCCGAGTGGCGGCTGGGCCGGGGCGTTCCGGCGTCGCCGGCTGCGTCGCTGCACTCCGCGCACTCGAAGCCGGGCCAGGCGTCGCCGTCGCGGGTGCCGCCATCCGGTGCGAGGGAGTCGACTGGGCCGGCGGCGGGGCGGGCGCGGAAGACCCGGCACGCGTGTCCACGGGCTCCGGGCGCGATGCCTGCGCCTGCGGGCCGGGCTCCTGCGCGCCGCCGCCCTGCGCGGCGCTCACTACCGGCGGCGCGGAGAACTCGAGCACCCACGATGGCCGGCGGGTGGCGGCGCCGGGACGCAGCGACAACCGGTCGTCGTCCGACCGTACGGCTCCGGGCCTCCTGCCGGCGACGGGCGCCGGCACGAGCGGTGCGGCGCGGCGCGCACGCGCCGGCCGAGCCGCCCCTGGGCGCAGCGGCGCCGAGAGGATGCGCGTCAACGACGGCACCCTCACCCGCCTCTCCCGGCGGCCACGCCTCTCACGCCGGCCCGCCTGCGCCGAGATCGGCGAGGAGCTCGGCGTCCGACTCCTCCTCCAGCAGCAGCATGTAGGCGAGCCGGCGATCCAGTGTCAGCGAGAGGATGTCCTGCTCGGACCAGTGGCAGGCGCGGGCGAGGCGATAGACGTCCCGCAGCAGCCCGTGAGCGCGCCCGCTCAGCTCGAAAAAAAAAAGACCGGAACGTCGAAGGGGGCGACGATCGGCGCCTTGCAGTGCGAGCACTCGACGGCCATCTCGAGGTCGAGGTCGGGCAGGGAGTCCTCGATCGCGGACTCCAGTGCCTTCCGCGCGCGCACCGGCAGCCCGCGTGCGAAGTCGAGGTCGAACCCCTCGCGACGGTCCCCGTAGCGCTCCAGACAGCGTGCCAGCAGCCAACTGCGCTTCTCGGCCTCGCCCTCCAGGCCGGTGTCGATCAGATCCTCCTGGTCGCCGGCGGTCGGCAGGCGCAGGACGACCTCGCCGACGTCCGGCAGCTCGACGCTCAACTGGCGCGGCGGCGGCTCGAAGTCGAGCGGCAGCACGTCGAGCGAGAAGTCGGCCTCGCTGACCTCGCCGCAGGCCGGGCAGGGCACGCGCGCGCTCACGTCCGGACCCAGCGACATGCGCCGCAGCGCAACGAGCTCGCGGTCGCGCTCGGCGACCAGCAGGTCCCGGACGGTCTGCCGCGCTCCCGCCGGGTCCTCGCCCGGCGCGACGAGGCAGAGAGCCAGGACCTCGTTGCACAGGCGGGCGGTGTTCGGCTCGGCCTGGTGGCGCTCGAGGTACTCCTCATCCCAGCCCGTCAGAGGCCGCGCAGCTGAAGGCGCGCCGACGACGGCTGCGGCGCGCCTCGCGGCGTGCGGCGAGCGCACGCAGCGGGCTGTCGATGCGTTCCCGCATCGCCATCGGAAGGGGCTAGGTTTCCGCCGGCTCGGTGACCGCCGGGTCGACGGAGAATCCCTCGTACTCGAGCTTGAGCGTCTGGATCGCGACCGCGTTTGCGTTGGCGTCCATCTCGGGGACCGCCTGGAACTCGGCCACCCAGGCGCGGTGCAGCGTGAACGCCATCACGGGCGTCGCCTGGAGGTTGAGAACCTCGATGGTGACCTCCTTGCGGTAGTTCTTCAGCGACATCGCGGCGTCGCCCTGCGGCGAGTTGACCAGGTCGGCCCATGCGATGAGCTGCTGGTCGTGCGTCAGGCCCGACTCCAGCGTCACGGGCTCGAACTTCGTGCGCCCGGGGAGCTTGCGCACGATCGAGGGACCGCCCGCCTCACGCAACTCGATCACCTCCGTCGTACGCTTGATCGCCGACATCTTCGAGAGTCCCGCCACGTACTGGTTGTCCCACTTGACGCGGAACTTGAAGTTCTTGTACGGATCGAGCCGATGGGTGTTCACCGAGAACTGCGGCATGGCGGCCTCCTCACGCGGCGGATTGGGTCTTCTGGCTGAGCTTCACCACGACGAACTCGGCCGGGCGCAGGGGCGCAAACCCGACGAGGATGTTCACGATGCCGGCGGCCTGGTCGATCTCGGTCGTCGTGGTGGCGTCGACCTTGACGAAGTAGGCATCGTCGCGCGTGCGCCCCGCGAATGCGCCGTTGCGGAACTGCGTCTCCATGAAGCCGCCGATCGACGCCCGCAGGCTCGCCCACAGTGGCTCGTCGTTGGGCTCGAAGACCGCCCACTGGATGCCGTTGTAGATGCTCGTACGCAGGAAGATCGCCGTGCGGCGAACAGGGACGTAGCGCCACTCGCTGCTCGGGAATCATCGTCCGTGCGCCCCAGACGACGCGCCCAGCGCCGGGGATCTGGCGCAGCGCGTTGACGCCCTTCGGGTTGAGGTCGTCGCTGTGCAGATCGTTGAGCTGATGCTCGATCGCGATCGTCCCGGCGAGCGTCGCCTCCGTGCCCGCCGGCGCCTTGAAGACGCCGCGGCGGCCGTCGGTGCGCGCGAAGAGCCCGGCGACGTAGCCTGCCGGCGGGACGGTGATCGTCGGGTTGCGCCCGACACCGACGACGTCGCCGACGACGAGGTGCGGCCAGTACACGCCCGCGAAGTTGCTCGACGTCAGTGCGTCTTTGGAGGCCACTGCCGCGGTCGTCGCCGAGGTCGGGTCGCCGGCCGTCCGCTCGCCCGGCAGGTCGCCGACGAAGAAGATGTCCTGCCGCGGCCTGCCCTCGGCGAAGCCGACGAACTGATCGACGAAGTCCCGGTACTGGCTCGAGGTGGTGGCCGTGGACAGCAGCGCGTCGCAGGTGGCGACGAGGAGCGCTGCGTCGTCGACGCCGGCCAGGCCCTCGGCGAGAATCTCGCGCGTACTCGGCCGCGGTGAGGGTGCCGCCACCACCGGCGCCGTCGATCAGCGGAAGGGCAACGCTGTCGACGATGTCGCTCTCCTCCGGGTCGGTCGCGGGCGAGCCGAACACGTCGAGCACCGGCGCTACCGGCGGCACCGCCTCCTCGGACCAGCGGATGTAGAGGCTGCGCTTGAGGACGTCGACCACGTAGTTCTCGTCCTCGGGGTCCGTCGACAGGCGGTCCCAGCTCTCGACGAGGCGCCGCTCGCCGGTCTCAGGCGATTCGTAGACGACCGCGATGCGGAAGCGATCGTCATCCGCGCCGCTCGAGGCCAGGAACGCAACGGAGACCGAGTTGCCCCAGAGCCCGGGGGAACTGGCCTCGATGTCCTCGCGGGTCGCAGTGTCTATGGGACCCGCTATCCCGCCGTCGTCCATCGCGCGGAGCACGTAGGCCGTCGAGCCGCCGTTCTGGTAGAAGCCGTCGATCGCATAGGCCGTCAGGACTCGTGTCGGGCCGTCCGGCGGGCTGGCGTCGTCGCGAACGCGGAAGTAGCCGCCGAACCATCGCTCGTAGTCGGAGCGGCTCTTGATCTTCGTCGGCCCGAGCGGGCCACGCTCGGTCTCCCCCACGAAGATCGTCGTGCTCGTCGGCGCGCCCTCGATCGATCGCGCGCCAGAAGGAACCTCAGAGACGTAAACGCCCGGGTGCAATAGCGTCGGCATGCGGCCTTCTCCCCCTAAAAGCGGACGCAACTTCCGAGCGCTGGCCGCAGGAGCACCCGGCTGGCATCCAGTTGACCGTGGCTAGCGTGCAAGATACGACGCACGGCCCGCCGATGCAATACGTGACCGACAATAATTCGGCCGTCGCCGGAGAGCCGGGCGCTCGTGAGCTGCCTCTGCGTCACCGAGGACCGGCCGGCCTTCCGCGAGTGGCTGCTCTGGAACTACCGGAAGCAGGACTACCGGGCCAGGGAGCTGGTGATCGTGGACAGCTCGACAGACTGGACGACGGCGCCGGACGAGCCGGCCGTGACCGTCGTGCGCTGTCCGCCGGGGACGAGCGTCGCGCGCAAGCGCAACCTCGCCGTGGAGGCGGCGCGCGGCGAGTTGATCACGTGGTTCGACGACGACGACTGGCAGCATCCGCGCAAGCTCTCCATCCTCGCTGCCGCGCTGGGCGACGACGGAGTGCTCGCCGGCCCGACGCGGAGCTGGTTCGTCGACCTCCAGCGGGGTCGCGCCCGCCTGCATCACGCGCAGCGCAGCCTGATCTTCAACGGCCTGGCAGTGCGCCGCGCCGCGCTGGAGGGCGTGCGCTTCGACGAGCAACGGGTGCGGGCGGCCGACACCGCGTGGGTGGCCGCGGTCCGTCGCCAGTCACGCTGCACGGAGCGCGTCCTGCCGCAGGTCCTCTCCTTCTGGCTGTGCCACGCCTCGAACATCAGCAACCCGGTCACGCGCTACGTCTTCCCGAGCCCGCTCGCGGACGTCGCCCGGGCCGTGGGCGAAGCCGACTGGGCCGGGACCGACGAGGAGCTCGCGCGCCTGCGCGGCAGGCTGCCCGGCGCGACCTGACCCGCTGTGGCCCCGGGCCGTCATTCGGGGCCCTGACCGTCGCGCGACTGTCGCGCACTGCGGGGCTTCGCTGACGAGCACTCGACACCACACTCCAGGCGGCTGTCCGATCCGATCGGGCGAGGCGCGTGCGACATCCCTGGCCATCGGGCCCGATCGGGTCACCTCGCGTCAAGATTCATCCTCGTGTGCCGGCTCTTCTGGCCATTCGGCTAGGTCACTGTCCGTGGGCAATCCTGGCCGGACAGTCGTAGACCCCGGGCGCGCCCGCGTTCTAGGGTCGTTGGATGGCGTTCTCGGGTCTTGAGGTGCCCTCCGGCGCCCTTGCCAGGGGGTCGGATGAGCGCATCGCAATCGTTGTGCTGACACACAACCGCGTCCACCTTCTCCGAAAGTGCGTCGAGAACGTCCTGCGCTCGACGTCAGCGGCAACGAAGGAGATCGTGATCTGGAACAACGGCTCGAGCGACGGAACGCGCGCCTACCTCGACGCCCTCGACGACCCTCGTCTGACCATCGTTCAGAATCAGGTGAATATCGGTCAGAACGCATATGCGCGCGCGTTCGAGATGACGTCCTCCGAGTATCTCGTCGAACTCGACGACGACGTCGTCCACGCTCCCCCACACTGGGACGCGATCCTTCTCGATGCTTTTCGTCGCTTACCGAAGATCGGCTTCCTCGCTGCCGACCTCGAAGACGATCCGTACGATCTCGCAACTCATTGCCGTTACCGAATCTACGAGTACAACGCAACTGAGGTGAACGGCGTACGACTTCTTGTGGGACCAACCGGGGGGGCATGCGCGATCACGTCCCGCGCCGTCTACCGACGCGCGGGCGGCTTCCGCCAGCACAAGAAGCGCGTCTTCTGGCTCGAGGACAAAGAGTACGTCGCCACCATCAAGCGTCTCGGCTTCGAAGCCGCGGTCCTCGCGGATCTGAAGGTTCACCACACCGGCGGAGCTCACTACGGCGCAACGTCACCGGAGAAGACGGAGTACTGGCGACGCTCGGCGGCGATGCGCGCGCGACGTACAGCCATCAAACGCCTCCTCCTTCGTGTTCCGTTCGTCAGGCGGTTGAACGCGCACTTCGACTGGTTCGTCGCGCCAGCGTGATCACACGGTCAGAGCCGCGCTTCGAAGACGTAACGCGCGCTCCGCGCAACCCTGAGCTGGACCTCTCGTACGCGCTGATCACACCCGCTCGTGACGAGGCGGCAAACCTCGCGGGGCTGGCGAAGACGGTCGTGGGCCAGACATTGCCACCCGCAGCCTGGGTGATCGTCGACGACGGCTCTGCCGATGCCACGGCGCGCCTAGCCGCCGAGCTCGCGCGCGAACATGCGTGGATCACGCTTGTGTGCACCGGCCGCGAGCACGCAGGGCTTCGCGAGGGTCGCCGGGAGGGGCGCGACCTGCTGAGTCTCAGAGAAGGCCTGCGGACGCTTGTCCTTCAGACCGAGCTCGTGACGAAGCTCGACGCGGACGTCACGCTGCCCCTCGATTACTTCGAGCGGCTGGTCGCGGCGTTCGCCGCGGATACTCGGCTCGGAATCGCAAGCGGAACTCGCTGCGAGCTTACGGATGGGCACTGGCAGACGCGCTACCTGACAGGCTCGACGGTGGCAGCGCAGTGCCGAACCTACCGTCGGGCGTGCTGGGAACAGGTGCAACCGCTCGAGCCTCGAATGGGCTGGGACGGCATCGACGAGGTGCGTGCGGTGCTCCTGGGCTGGCGGACCCTCGTGGTTACGGGCCTGAGCTTTCGCCACCATCGGCCCAGAGGGCGCCGGGACGGCTCACGGTTCCGCGCCCGCGCCGCGGAGGGCGCCGCAGCACACTACATGGGCTACCGGCCCTACTACCTGCTGTTGCGCGCCCTCTGGCATTCCCGCAGCGAGCTGTCTGCTCTCGGGATGCTGTGGGGTTGGTCAACAGCCGTCGCCCGCCGCCAACCCCGCTGCGAGGATGCAGCCGCTCGCGCCTACATCCGCCGTCAGCAGTCAGTCCGGCACATCGCTCGCCGCGCCCGAGAGGCGCGAGGCGGCGATTCATTCGCGTCTCCGATCTGATAGCTGTGCTGGCCGTACTGGAGTTGAGGGGCAGCTCGAACCAGTTGATCTCGCTTCTGGCTGTGCCACGCCGCGACCATCAGCAACCCGGTCACGCGCTCCATCTTCCCGTTCCCGCTCGCGGACGTCGTCCAGGCCCTAGGCGAAACCGACCGGGCCGGACAGACGAGGAGCTCGAGCGTCTGCGCAGCAGACTCCACGGCACCACCTGACTCGAATCGGGGCTGCAACGGTCGGCCGGCACTGTGACGGGGCGCCGAACCGGGTCTATCGTTGAATCGTGGAGCTCCTCGAGCGCGATGGGGCATTGGCGACGCTCGCCGAAGCGCGGGACGCGGCAGCCGGCGGCAGGGGCCGCGTCGTCTTCGTCACCGGAGAGCCGGGGATCGGGAAGACGTCGCTCGTGACCCGGTTCCTGAAAGATCTGGGCGACGGCGGACGGGTGCTGTGCGGCAGCTGTGACGATCTCGTGATTCCGCGACCGCTCGGCCCGATTCGGGACCTCGTCGGGAGCGTCTCGACGCCGCTCGAGGAGGCGCTTTCCGCCGGCGCGGCGCCGCATGACATCCACTCGCTCCTGATCGCGGAGCTCGAGCTTCCGCCGCAGCCGACGGCGCTCGTGCTCGAGGACGTGCACTGGGCGGACGATGCCACTCTCGACGCGATCACCGTGCTCGGTCGGCGGATCAGCTCTCTTCCGGCGTTGCTCATCCTGACCTTCCGGGGCGGAGAGGCGCCGCCCGGTCATCCCGTTCACGCGACCGTCGGTGCGATCCGCGCCGACGACGCCGTGATCATCGAGCTCGCACCGTTGTCCGCGAGCGCGGTCGCCTCGCTCGCCGGCGCCGAGGACGCGGACGAGGTGTACGCCATGACGGGAGGAAACCCGTTCTACGTCACGGAGGTGCTGGCCTTCCGAACCGCTGCCGAGCCTCCGCCCTCGGTGGCGAATGCGGTGCTGGGACGCGCGTCCCGGCTCGACGATGCCGACCGCCGCCTCGTGGAGCTCGTCTCGGTCGTTCCGACACGCGTGCGCGCGTCGCTGCTGGACGTGGTGATGCCGGGGTGGCCCTCCGCGGCCGTGGAGCCGGAACGCCGCCGGCTGCTCGACGTCGACTCCGGCTATGTCCGCTTCCGACACGAGCTGGCTCGACATGCGATCAGATCGAGACTCCCGATCGTCCAGCGGCGGCACCTCCACGGCGAGATCCTCGAGGCCCTGCTCGACTCGAACGCGGATCCGGCCGACATCGTCCACCACGCCGAAGCAGCGGGTGCGGACGACGTCGTCGCCCGTTACGCACTCGTGGCTGCGCGACGGGCAGCGGCGCTCGGCGCGAATCGCGAGGCGTACTCCCACTACCGGCGCGCTTCGGACTTCGCCGATCGTCAGTCTCCGCCGGCGCAGGCGGAGCTCTTCGAGGAGCTGGCGACGACGGCGTACGTCGTGGGCAGGCTCGACGCCGCATTCGACGCGATCGAGCGTGCGATTCGGATCTACGGCGATCTCGGCGACGACGCGGCTGTGGGCCGCTGCACGCGGGACCTGTCACGGTTTCACTGGTTCGCGGGCGACGGCGACGCAGCGCGGATCAAGGCGCGCGAGGCGATCGCGATCCTCGAGCCGCTCGGCGAGTCCGTCGAGCTGGGCCGCGCCTACAGCGGGCTGTCCCAGCTCGGGATGCTCTCGGAGGACCCGGACCAGGCGTTTTCATGGGGCGACCAGGCGCTCGAGCTCGCGACTCGCCTCGGCGACGAGAGGACGCGCGCCCATGCGCTCATCAACATCGGCACCGCGAGGCTTCAGCTGGATCGAACGGAGATCGCCAGGCTGCTCGAGGCGCACGCGATCGCGGACGCCGCCGGAGATCGGCACGAGGCCGCGCGAGCGCTCGTCAATCTCGCCTACACGCTGATGCTGTGGGCGCGGGCCGAGGCGGCTCTCCGCTACGGGACGCAG
This sequence comes from uncultured Actinomycetes bacterium, assembly GCA_963724805.1. Taxonomy (GTDB): domain Bacteria; phylum Actinomycetota; class Thermoleophilia; order Gaiellales; family Gaiellaceae; genus CAVQZA01. The sequence continues at coordinate 1,883,619 of CAVRWA010000014.1, read as the reverse complement.
GCGCTCGCATACGCCCAGGAGTACGAGGAGCACACGTTCGTCTCGTATGCGGCCACGATGATCGCCTGGCTGCGCCTCCGAGCCGGCGAGTGGGACGAGGCGGAGCGCATCACGGGGGACGAGATCGAGCGGGGCGTGTCGGTGTCCCAGCTGCTCGCGAAGACCGTGTTGGCCGAGCTCGCGATCCGCCGGGGCGATCCGGACGCGTCCGAGCAGCTCGCGGACCTCGCGGCCCAGGCCGACCGGACCGGCGAGTTCCAGCGGCTCGCACCGGTCCTCGAGCTCGCGACCGAGTGGGCGCTGCTGACCGGCGCGCCGGTGCCAGCGGAGCGGTTCGACCAGCTCGTCGAAGAGGTCCGACCGCGCGGGCGCCGTACCGGCTGGGGTGGGAGCCGATTGGCGGCGTGGGCGGCTGTCGCCGGGCTCGACATCGGGCTCGACCCGCCGGTGGCTCCTCCCTTCGCAGCAATGTTCGAGCGCGACTGGTTGGCAGCGGCCGACGCCTTCGGCGAGATCGGGTGGACGTACGACCGTGCGCTGATGCTCTCGCTGCTCGACGACGAGCAGGCGCTGGTCGAGGCGCTCGACATCGCGCGTCGGCTCGGAGCCGGCCCGCTGACGAGGCGAGTCGCCCAGCGAATGCGCGAGCTCGGGCTCCGTGTTCCCCCCGGACCGCGTGAGGCGACGCGCGCCAATCCGGCAGGACTGACAGCCCGCCAGCTCGAGGTGCTGGCGCTCGTCTCCGAAGGGCTGACGAATGCCGAGATCGCGGAGCGGCTGGTCGTCTCGCCGCGGACCGCCGAGCACCACGTCGCCGCTGTGTTGACGAAACTCGGCGCGACGTCACGACGCGACGCCGCGCGGCGCGCAGCCGAGCTCCAGATGTAGCGCGGGGCCTCCCCGGAGGAAGGCCCCGCGCCGGTCTGCTACTGCCCGCCGCCCAGGTCGACGACCGGCGTGATCACGTCGGCCACGTCCGGCGCGACGGTGACCGTGTCGTTGCCGTCGAGCGTCCGGACCAGGAGCGTGTCGAGCGCAGCTTCGCTGCCGACGATCCGGGTCACAGCGGCGAGGCCCGCGACCGACACCTCCGGGCCCGAACGCGTCACCTGGACGACGTCCCGCCGGCTCGTGCCGTTCGTGGTCACCGTGTCGGCCTGGCCGTCGCCGCTGCCGCCGACTGCTGCGAGGTCGACGTCCACGGTGTCGACGTCGGTGCCGCTGAGGTCGTCGACGAGGATCGCGTCCGCTCCGCCGAGGGCGCGGACGGCCACCTGCTCGATCCCGTCGAGGTCCATCGCTGATCGCCGCGATGTTCCGGGTCAGCCGGATGCGCGGCCCGTTGGCCGACAGTTCGATCTGCTCACCGATGTTGGCGCCGTTGAAGTCGAGCCGGTCACTGCCGCCCTGACCCTCCACCACATCACTACCGTCACCGGGATCCCACTGGAAACGATCGTCGCCGGCCCCCAGCGAGGCCTGATCGCTGCCGCGGTTGCCATCCACGACGTCGTTGCCCTTGCCTCCGAGCAGGACGTCTGCGCCGTCGCCGCCGAGCAGGGTGTCGTCGCCGTCGCCGCCGTCGATCGTGAGCGCAGCGAGGGTGGCGAGGCCGTTGCTCGCGGCGATCGTGTCGTTGCCGTCGAGGCCGGCCACGATCAGGCTCTCGACCGTCGGCATCGTGTCGAGCAGCGCCGAGCCCGGTGCGAACGTGGCCGCCGTGGCGCCGTTGGCGACGATCGAGATCTGGTCGTCGCCGCCGGTGCCGTTGAAGTGCGCGGTGTCGTCGCCGTCACCGCCGTCGACGACGATCGGCGTCGCCGCCGTCACAGCGGACGTCATGGTGACCGAGTCCGCCCCCTCGAGGGTGGCCACGGTGACGTTGTCGAGCGCCGCCTCGCCGCCACTGACCCGTGTCTGCGCGGCGAGCCCACCGACCACCAGGCGCCCATCCGCATTGGACAGGTTGACCTTGTCGGCATCACCGGTCCCCCTCACGATCACCGTGTCGGCCTGGCCGTCGCCGACCCCGCCGATCGCATCGAGGTCGACATCGACCGCCTTCACGTCGGTCCCCGTGAGGTCGCCGACCGTGACGGTGTCGGCACCGCCGAGCGTCTCGAGAGCGACCGTCTCGATCCCGTCGAGGTCCATCACGATCGCCGCGATGTTCCGGGTCAGCCGCACGCGCGGCCCGTTGGCCGACAGTTCGATCTGCTCACCGATGTTGGCGCCGTTGAAGTCGAGCCGGTCACTGCCGCCCTGACCCTCCACCACATCACTACCGTCACCGGGATCCCACTGGAAACGATCGTCGCCGGCCCCCAGCGAGGCCTGATCGCTGCCGCGGTTGCCATCCACGACGTCGTTGCCCTTGCCTCCGAGCAGGACGTCTGCGCCGTCGCCGCCGAGCAGGGTGTCGTCGCCGTCGCCGCCGTCGATCGTGAGCGCAGCGAGGGTGGCGAGGCCGTTGCTCGCGGCGATCGTGTCGTTGCCGTCGAGGCCGGCCACGATCAGGCTCTCGACCGTCGGCATCGTGTCGAGCAGCGCCGAGCCCGGTGCGAACGTGGCCGCCGTGGCGCCGTTGGCGACGATCGAGATCTGGTCGTCGCCGCCGGTGCCGTTGAAGTGCGCGGTGTCGTCGCCGTCACCGCCGTCGACGACGATCGGCGTCGCCGCCGTCACAGCGGACGTCATGGTGACCGAGTCCGCCCCCTCGAGGGTGGCCACGGTGACGTTGTCGAGCGCCGCCTCGCCGCCACTGACCCGTGTCTGCGCGGCGAGCCCACCGACCACCAGGCGCCCATCCGCATTGGACAGGTTGACCTTGTCGGCATCACCGGTCCCCCTCACGATCACCGTGTCGGCCTGGCCGTCGCCGACCCCGCCGATCGCATCGAGGTCGACATCGACCGCCTTCACGTCGGTCCCCGTGAGGTCGCCGACCGTGACGGTGTCGGCACCGCCGAGCGTCTCGAGAGCGACCGTCTCGATCCCGTCGAGGTCCATCACGATCGCCGCGATGTTCCGGGTCAGCCGCACGCGCGGCCCGTTGGCCGACAGTTCGATCTGCTCACCGATGTTGGCGCCGTTGAAGTCGAGCCGGTCACTGCCGCCCTGACCCTCCACCACATCACTACCGTCACCGGGATCCCACTGGAAACGATCGTCGCCGGCCCCCAGCGAGGCCTGATCGCTGCCGCGGTTGCCATCCACGACATCCTTCCCGCCGCCGCCGAGGACGATGTCCGCCCCGGAGCCGCCTAGCAACGTATCGTCGCCGGCGCCGCCGTTCATGGTGACGGCCTCGTCCGTGAACGAGCCGCCGCTCTCGTCGATGCGAACCTCGTCGTCCCCTGCGCCGGCTTCCACGTCGATCGCCGTGAAGGTGCTGCGGTCGAAGCTGAAGTCGGCGGTGCCGTCCTCGCCGACGTCGACCTGCAGTGTCGTCGGCGACCCCGGCTCCAGCCGGAGAGCGACCTTGTCGCTCGCCGCGTTGCCGGTGATCTTCAGGGTGCCGGCCTGCACGCGCGCCGTGTAGGCGGCCAGTGCAGGGTGGGCGCCGAAGGCGAGCGTCGCCGCGAGGAAGACGCCGGTGAGAACACTCAGCGCGAGCGCCCTCGGGTGTTCGATCGGTCTCATTTGAGATCCACCTCCTGATGGGTTCGTGATTGTCAGCGCCTGCGCGCGACTGCTTCCGAGTACGTCGCGGGGATCGCGATCGCGTCGGTGCCGAGCCGGTCGAACCGGCGCGCGAGGTCGACGAGGTCGGCTTCCAGCGCGTCGCGCGCGCCGTCGTCGAGCGCCGCGAAGGCCTTCACCGTGGGCCCGTACCAGAGCCGGAAGAACGTGACGAAGTGCTCGGCCGACGGAAACCTGAACGTGAAGGTTCGCTCCATCACCTCGAGCGAGGCGATGCCCTCGCCGAGCAGCTCGCGCAGGTGGCCCTCGGTGCCCCACAGCAGCGGCGACCGCACCCCCGCCGGCGGCGGCACGTGGGCGCCGACCGTGCGGAAGAGCTCGCCGATGAAGCCCTCCGGCGTCCAGCTGGCCAGGGCGATGGTGCCGCCGGGCCGGCAGACGCGGAGCAGCTCGGCGGCCGCCTGCGAGTGGTCCGGGGCGAACATGGAGCCGAAGACCGAGGTGACCGCGTCGAACAGGCCGTCGGGGAACGCGAGCGCCTCGGCGTCTCCCTCCAGCAGCTTCACCGAGAGGCCCTCGGCGGCGGCCCGGCGGCGGCCACGCTCGAGCAGGGCCGGCACGTAGTCGACGCCGACCGCCGTACAGCCGAGCCGCGCGGCCGCGATCGCGGCGTTGCCGCTCCCGGTGGCGACGTCGAGCACACGCCAGCCGGCGTGCAGGTCGGCGGTGTCGCAGAGCTGCTCGGCCACGAGCACGATCCGGGCGGCCACCACCGCGAAGTCGCCGCTCGCCCAGGTCTCCTGCTGACGCCGCTTGACGGCGTCCAGGTCGGGCCCGGTTTCATCCAGCATGAGTGCCATGAATGATCTCCTCGTTTGGATCGCACGACCGTTTCGTGCGGGCTCGTCGAAGGTATGGCAGCGCCGCCTCGCCGTCATCGGCGTCGGCTACCCATCTTCGGTCGCGCGGGTACCTACGTAGTGACGCGGGGTTTGGTTTCCGGAGCTGTCAGCGCTCGACCCGTATGACCGACCCCGTGCGCTGCGACTCGAGCGCGGCGGTGAAGAGCCGGTGCGTGGCCGCGGCCTCCTCGGGAGTCGCGCACCGGAACGGCTGGCGCATCCCGTCGACGCCGTGCTCCAGCTCGTCGAGGTACGCGGCCCACATCTGGAGGATCGCGTCGGAGAAGCCGAACTCGAAGATCGCGCCGGTGATCGTCGGGTACGCCGAGACCGAGCCGAGGTCGCTCGTCTGCCACGCCTGCGAGCCGCCCGGCGAGTAGTCCATCACGCGCAGGGTCTTCGGCTGCTTCGTGGTGTACGCGATCGAGCCTGCCGTGCCGTCGATCTCGATCACCCAGGTGTTCGTCTCGCCGGGCGCGATCCGCTTCGTCTCGATCCGGAGCGGGAACGAGCCGTCGGCGCTCTCCACGTCGCAGAGCAGCACCGCGTTGTCCCAGGTGTCGCACGGCACCGTCCCGCCCGTCCCGTCAGATCGCTCCGGAACGACGTTGCTGAGGACTGCGCGCACGTCGCGCGGCGCCCACCCGGCGCGCAGCGGCAGGTGGAGCGCGTGCATTCCGAGGTCGCCCATGCAGCCGTACTCGCCGTTGAAGCGCGCGATCCGCTTCCAGTTGATCGGCTTGCCCGGGTCCAGGTCGGACGAGTGCAGGAACAGCGAGCGCACGTCGATCACGCAGCCGTAGCGCCGTTCCCGGATCCACTTCGCGACCTCCTGGCCGCCCGGGTAGAAGGGCAGCTCCGACGAGCAGCGGACGAGCAGCTCCGGGTGCAGCGCAAGCTCGGCGTTGATCGCGTCGTTCGCGGCGAGATCGATCCCGAAGGGCTTCTCGCCGAGGAGATGCTTCCCGGCGCGAAGCGCCGCGATGACGACCTCCTCGTGCAGGTGGTGCGGGACGGCACAGTAGACGACCTCGACGCGGTCGTCGTCGAGCAGGTCGTGGTAGTCGGCGACGCGCCGCGGCGTAGGCTCGAGGCGCTCGTACCACGCGAGCACGTCGGGGCTCGTGTCGCAGACGGACACGATCTCGGGCCGGACGCCGAGCTCGGCGAGATGGATCCAGCGCGCCGCCGCGCTCGCGAGCTCCCGGCCCATCAGGCCGCCGCCGACGATGCCGACGCCGACGACCCGTTCGCTCACGAAGCGAGAAGCGCGAGCGCGTCGGAGGCGGGCACGCGATCGTGGACGATCGCCATCAGCGCGCCCGTCATCGCCGCCGGGCGCTCGTGCTGGATCACGTTGCGGCCGTAGACGATCCCCGCGGCGCCCGCTCCCATGAGGCGCTCCGTGCGGCGCAGGAGCTCGTCGTCGGGGGCGCGGCCGCCGCCGCGCGTCAGCACCGGCGCGCCGCACGCGGCCTCGATCACGCGTCCGTAGTCGCCGAGGTCGTCTGTCGGGTCGGCCTTGATCACGTCGGCGCCGAGCTCTGCCGCCTGCCGCACGAGCGGGAACGATCTTCTCGACGTCGCCGTCGACGCCGTAGCCCTCGCCGCCCAGCCGCATCGCGAGCGGCTCCACCATCAACGGCATCCCGACGGGGTCGCAGGCGGCGCGCAGGGCCGCGACGTTCCGGATGCACATCGCGAGCAGCTCGGGCTGATCGGGGAGCGCGAGGAGATTGACGACGACGCAGGCCGCATCGAGGCGGAGCGCGCGCTCCACGGCGCCGGGCACGAGCTCGCTGAAGATGTGGCGCGGCAGCTCGCGGCCGTAGACGTTGGCGACGTCGGTGCGCATCACGAGCGCCGGCTTCGGGCCGGGGATCCGCTGGAGCAGCGGCGCGAGCCCGGGCGAGAGCTGGATCGCGTCGGGCGCCGCATCAACCAGCGTCGCGATCGCCGCGCCCGCGTCCTCGATCCCGGCGAGAAACCGCCCCTCGCCGAAGAAGCCGTGGTCGACGGCGACGTCGAAACAGCGGCCGTCCGCGGCGAACAGGCGATTCAGGCGCGGGCCCACGCGACTACTCTAGAGCCAGTGGCACGGAGTCTCGTCGGCAGGACGCGGTGAGCGTCGCGAGGCGGCGCCCACCGGTCGTCCTGCAGCCGATTCACGGCGTGTAGAGGTACTTCTTGTATGCGGGATTGTTGACGTTGGCCCGGGTGATGGTGGCCGACCCTGTGCCGTAGTGCTTCGCGATCCCGGCCTTGTGCCCGGTCAGGTACTGGTATGCCTGGAAGACGCCCTGCTGGCCGATCCCGTACGGAAACTGGGCGATGAGCGCGTCGATGGTGCCGGCCTTGAGGGCCTGCACCTGGGGCGGGCCTGCGTCGAACTCGACGAGCTTGATGACGCCCGACTTGCCCTTGGCCTTCACGGCCTGCGTGACGCCGTTCCCGGAGACGACGTTCATCGCGAAGATGCCCTTCAGGTTCGGGTGCGCCGCGATGAGCGCCGACGTCTGGTTGGACGCCTTCGTCTGGTCGTCGTTGCAGTACTGGATGCCCAGGTAATGGACCTTCGGGTACTTCTTCAGCTCCTGGGCGAAGCCCTGCGCACGCTGGTCGGTCGTGCTGATGCCCGGGTTGACGCTGATCGAAGCGACGTCACCCGAGCCGCCGATCGCCTTGACGAGCGCGTCGGCTGCGGCCCTCCCGCCGGCGAGGTTGTCGGTCGAGATGTTGGTGAACGCGATCGGCTTGGTGATGAACGTGTCGACCGTGGCCACCGGGATGCCGGCGTTGATGGCCCGCTGGATCGGCGCGATCAGGGCCGTCTTGTCAGTGGGTGCGATCAGGATCGCGTCCGGCTTGCGCGCGATCGCGCCGTTGAGGTACGGGATCTGCGTGTTCGGCGAGAACGCCGCGGGCGACCCCGTGAACACGACCTTGACGTTGCCGAGCTTCTTCGCCTCGGCCTGGGCCCCCTTGTTCATGGTCAGGTAGAAGGCGTCGGAGGCGATTCCGGCGACGAGATAGATGGTGTAGTTCGCCTTCTGTGCCGTCGGCGCCTTGGCGCTGTCCGCGCCGAGGGCCACGGTCGAGGCAAGAGCCGCGACGGCGACGGTCAACGCGACGAACAGGACGATCAAGCGGCGTGACATGGTGCACTTCTCCTCTCACGGTGTGCGGTTGCGAAACACGGTCGGGCGGGCGGCACCCCCTCTCAGTTGTTGCCGCGCCGCCGGCGCAGCTGGTCGAGGTAGACGGCGAGGATGATGGTCGCTCCGACGACGACTTCCTGCCAGAAGGGAGAGACGTCCTTGATCACGAGGCCGTTCTGGAGAACGGTCGGGATGAAGGCACCGATCGCGCTGCCGATGATCGTGCCGACGCCTCCGAACAGGCTCGTACCGCCGATCACGACGGCAGCGATCGCATTGAGGTTGTCGGTCTGGTGCGAGACGGACGTCGTGTTCGTATAGATCGCCAGGTCGAGCACTGCCGCGACGCCAGCGCAGAAACCGGCGAGCGCGTAGACCTTGACGATGTGGCGATTGACGTTGATGCCGGTGCGGCGTGTGCCTTCCTCGTTCGAGCCGACCGCCGCCGTGTAGCGGCCGAACCGGGCGTAGCGGAAGAACAGGTGCGCGATCAGCAGGAACACCGCGGCCACGTAGATCGGGGCGTAGAAGCCGAAGATCTTGCCGCTGCCGAAGCGCTCCGAGAGATCCGGCGGCACGGGCGCCGGCAGGTACGAGCCTCCGTCGATCAGGTCGCCGAGCCCGAGCGTGATCGCGAGCGTGCCGAGGGTGACGATGAACGGCGGCAGCCGCAGCCGCGTGATCAGCATCCCGTTGATGAACCCCCAGAGGGTGCCCGCGGCGATACATACGACGATCCCGATCGGGACTGCATACGCGGCGTGCGGGTACTCGCCGTTGATCGTCTGGGCGCTCGTCCCGGACAGGTGGAGCATCACTTCGCCCCCGCAGACGGCCGAGAAGAACAGGATCCCACCGATCGAGAGGTCGATCCCCGCCGTGACGATCACGAACGTCTCGCCGATCGCGAGCAGGATCACCTCCGAGGTGCTGAGAGCGATCTGCTCCAGGTTGCTCCACGTGAGGAAGGTGCCCGGGGGCGTCGTGAGCCAGAAGAAGCCGAGCAGCCCGATCAGGAAGAAGAAGAGCCACGAGCGGCCGAGCGCGCCGAGGACGCGGTCACGGGTCGAAGCGTGCCTGGGCTCCGGCGCCTGCGGGGCCTGGCCGGCGGTGGTCGAATCCTCGGTCACGGCCACCGTCACGCCTCCGGGTCCGGGGGTAGACAGCGCAGCACGTCGATCTCGCCGGTGAGCTCGGCTCCGCCTGCGGCGTACGGCACCAGAACGGTGTCGCCGCGTGCGAGGTCGACCTCGCCGCCCCGCTCGGTCTCGAGCCGGCCCCGGCCTGCGACGGCGACGAGGATCGAGAACCCCGGCTCCAGCGCGGCGGCCGGACTCGGGCGCAGCCGCTCGGCGCGGAAGAACGCGTCCGACTCGGGCGGAAGCAGCGTCGTCACGCCCGGGCGCGCCTCGGGCAGGTCGTCAGCGGCGGCCTTCAGGTGCGCGAGCTCGCCGGGATCCAGCGCGCTGCGGTCGAGGCAGCGCAGCGCGACGTCGTAGCCGAGGCCGAGGTGCCCGTCGCGGGGCCCGTCGATCTGGAACCCGGCGTACTCGAGCAGCACGGACAGATCGGCCGGCTCCTGGAGCTCGACGAGGAGGATGCCCGCGCCGATCGCGTGCGGCAGGCCGGCGGGCACGTAGACCCTGTCGCCAGGCGCGACCGGCAGCTCGTGGAGAGCTCCAAGCATCCCGTCGCAGTCCTGGCGCTCGACCCAACCGGCGACGACGTCGGCGTCCACATCCTCCCGAAAGCCGAGGTGCACGGACGCGTCTTCCGACTCGACGATCAGCCAGGTCTCGGTCTTGCCGGTGGCGAGCCCGAGGTGCTCGTGTGCGAACGCACGGTCCGGGTGGCAGTGGACGGGAAGCCGCTGCCCCGCGTCGAGGAGCTTGACGAGCAGCGACGGGTCGGGCCCGAATCGATTCACGTGTGCCGAGCCGAGGAAAGGCTCGGGACGTACGGTGATCGCGTCGCGGAGCGTGCCGCCGTCCGCGAGCACCGTGAGCCCGCGCCGATCCTCGCCGAAGCGCTCGGTCGTCGAGCCGATCCAGTCCTCCGGCGCGTAGGCGTCCTCCGACGGGATGCCCCGGAAGCGCGCAATCCGCTCGCCGCCCCGGTAGAAGTGATGGAGCTGGTTGGCACCCAGCCGGATCGGCTTCACGACCGCACCTCCCCCGACCCGCGCTCGATCAGCCACGTCGGCAGGACGACCCGCCGAGGCGGGCCGGTGTCCCCGGCCAGCCGCAGCAGGAGCAGCCTGGCGGCCTCGCGGCCGAGCTCGGCCGCGTCGTAGGCGACCACCGTGGCCGGCACCGCGAGGGACTCTGCGAGCTCGAAGTCGTCGAAGCCGACGAGAGCCGTCCGGAAGCCGTTCTGCCAGAGCACGCGAATCGCGCCCACGGTGATCCGGTTGTTCGCGGCGAAGATCGCTGTCGGCGGGTCTGCGAGTGCCAGGAGCTCGCGGGTCGCCGCCTCGGCGGCATCGGCGTCGTGGGCGCCGAGATGGACCATGGACGGGTCGACGTCGTGCCCGGCGGCCGCCATCTCGTCGCGATAGCCGCGAAGGCGCTCGCCGGCCGTGAAGATGCGCCCTTCGTCGCCGAGCATCGCGATCCGGCGGTGCCCGAGCCCGAGCAGGTGGCGGACGGCGCTGCGTGCGCCGCCCACGTTGTCGAGCAGCACGGCGTCGGCCTCGATCATCTCCGGCGGCCGGTCGACGAAGACGATCTGCGTCCCGGCGCGCAGGTCGGGCAGGAGGTACCGATGGTCGTCGGCTGCGGGCACGACGAGCAGGCCCTCGACCCGCCGCTCGCAGAAGACGCGGACGAGCGCCTGCTCGAGCTCGGGGTCCTCGTCCGAGCTCGCGGTGATCACCAGGTAGCCGGCGCTTCGGACGATCTCCTCGACGCCCCGAAAGATCGCAGAGTAGAAGGGGTTGGACACGTCCTCGATCACGAGACCGAGCATGTGCGAGCGCTGGCCGGGCCGGAGCGCCCGCGCGATGTAGTTGCGGCGGAAGCCGAGGTGAGCGATCGCCTCGTTCACGGCGGCGGCGGTCTCCGGGCGGACCCCCGGCTCGCCGTTGACTACACGCGAGACCGTCTTGAGGCTGACGCCGGCCGCGTCGGCGACGTCGGTCATCGTGGGGCGGGCCGGGTTGACTGACATCGTTGTCATCCGCCCCGGCCGCCTACGCGGCGACCTCCACGGCCCCGGTCATCATCCCGACGATCGATTCGAGGCTCGTGCTGGCGGTCTCGAGGGTCGTGATCGTTCGGCCCAGCCGCAGGACCGTGATCCGGTCTGCGACCATGAAGACCTCCGGCAGGTTGTGGCTGATCATGATGATCGCCAGGCCCTGCGCCTTGACCTCCTTGATCAGCTCGAGCACCTGACCCGACTCGCGCACGCCGAGGGCCGCGGTGGGCTCGTCCATGATCACGATGCGCGTGCCCCAGGCGATCGCGCGCGCGACGGCCACGGCCTGCCGCTGGCCGCCCGAGAGGCTCAGCACCGGCGTCTCGACCGACGGGATGTCGATCCTGAGTCGGCGCATCGCCTCCTCGGCGCGCAGGCGCATCGCCTTCTTGTCGAGGAAGCCGAACCACGAGAGCGGCGGCGGCCGCAGCTCCTCGCGGCCGAGGAAGAGGTTGGCGGCCGCGTCGAGGTCGTCGGCGAGCGCGAGATCCTGGTAGACGGTCTCGATCCCGAGCGCGCGGGCCTCCCGGGGGTTCCCGATCGTGACCGGGTCGCCGTCGATCATCAGGTCGCCTCCGTCGGCCGAGTAGACGCCCGAGATGATCTTGATCAGCGTCGACTTGCCGGCGCCGTTGTCGCCGACGATCGCGTGAACCTCGCCGGGTCGCAGCGCGAAGTTCCCGTCGTGGAGCGCGACAACCCGTCCGAAGTGCTTCTGGATTCCTCGGGCTTCGAGCAGAAGTGGCGGCGAATCGGCCATTTCGTCAGAAAGACATCGTTGTCATTTCCGCTCGCCCAGTATGAACCCCTTGCTCCGCCTCTGTCAAGATGGGTGCCGTGATCGTCACCGTCGGCGAGGCGCTGATCGACCTGATCGAGGAGGACGGGGTGCTGCGGCCGCTGCCGGGCGGCGGGCCGTTCAACTCGGCCGTCGCCCTCGGCCGCCTCGGAGTTCCCGTCGGCTTTCTCGGGCGCCTCTCGCACGACCGCTTCGGCGGCCTGCTCGAGGCCCGGCTCGCCGAGAGCGGCGTCGACGGCCGCTACCTCCTGCACGGGCCCGCGCCCACCACGCTCTCCGTCGTCCAGAAGATTGACGACGGCGGCCACGAGTTCGTGTTCTATCTCGAGGGGACGTCCTACGCCGATCTCGCGCTCGCCGACCTGCCCGAACTCGGGCCCGAAGTGCTCGCGCTGTGCGCGGGCACGCTCGCGCTCGCGACCGATCCGCCCGCGGCCACGATCGAGGCTCTGCTCGAGCGGGAGTCGCCGCGCCGGCTGATCGTGGTCGACCCGAACGTCCGCCCTGCGGTGTTCGGCGACCGGGACGAGTACCGCCGCCGCTTCGAGCGCTGGGCGGGCTTCGCGCACGTGATCAAGCTGAGCGACGCCGACGCGGCCTGGCTCTACCCGGACGTGCCCGCGGAGGACGTCCTCGACGGGATCCTGGCGCGCGGCGTCCGGCTCGCGGTGCTCACGCAAGGGGCGGACGGCGCGCTGGCGAAGAGCGCCGTCGCGCGCGCCGAGGCCGCGTCGCCCGCCGTGGACGTCGTCGACACCGTCGGAGCCGGCGACGCCTTCACCGCCGGGCTCCTCCGGTGGCTCTGGTCGAGCGGACGCCTCGATGCCGACGCGGTCGGCGCCCTCGGGAGCGGCGAGCTGGAGGAAGCGGTGGAGCTCGCCGCGGCCGTCGGGGCGCTCCAGTGCTCGCGCGCGGGCGCGACCCCGCCCACGCTCGCCGAGCTCGACCGGTTCAATCGAGAACGAATGGAGGCGGTGTGAAGCGTGCAGACGCAACCTTCGTGAACGAGACCTATGACGCGGAGACCTACGACGACCGCGACGGGACCGCCCTCGGGAAGATCCACATCACGAGACGGTTCGAGGGCGACCTCGAGGGCGAGGCTACGGCCGAGCTACTGACCGCGATGACCGAGACCGGCACGGCGGTGTACGTCGCGCTCGACCGCATCACCGGCCGTCTCGACGGACGCAGCGGCTCGTTCGTGCTCCACCACCGCGGCACCGTCTCGGCCGAAGGAGCCGTGACGGACGGCGCGATCGTCCCCGGCTCGGGCACCGGGGAGCTGCGCGGCCTGCGCGGAGAGGGGACGATCACAGTCGACGAGGAGGGGACGCACCGGTTGACGCTGGAGTACGAGCTGGATGCCTGAGAACGGGCGCCGGTTGCGCTAGAGTCGCCCCGCCCGGAGAGGTGTCCGAGTGGCCTAAGGAGCGCGACTGGAAATCGCGTATCTGCCGAAAGGTGGATCGCGGGTTCAAATCCCGCCCTCTCCGCTTTCCGGGGGCCGCCGCCGGGGCGGCCCTCTGCGTCGGCCGAGAGGAGAGCCCGATGAGCGAACGGACCTTCGATGTGATCGTGATCGGCGCCGGCCCGGCGGGCGAGGTCTGCGCCGGGCGGCTCGGCGAGGCCGGGCTCGAGGTCGCGATCGTCGAGCGGTACCTCGTCGGCGGCGAGTGCTCGTTCTTCGCCTGCATGCCCTCGAAGGCGCTCCTGCGGCCGGCGGAGGCGCTCGCGGAGGTCAGGCGCGTCCCGGGCGCGGCCGAGGCGGTGACCGGCGACCTCGACGTGCGGGCAGTGCTCGACCGCCGCGACGCGGTCGTCCACGGGCTCGACGACTCCTCGCAGCTTCCCTGGCTCGAGGACCGCGGCGTCGCCGTGGTGCGCGGCGAGGCGCGGCTCGACGGCGAGCGCCGCGTGCTCGTCGGCGACGAGGCGCTCGTCGCGCGCACCGCCGTCGTCGTCGCGATCGGCAGCGATCCGCTGCTGCCGCCGATCCCCGGCCTCGCGGAGGCCTCGCCCTGGACGAACCGGAACGCGACCGTCGCCGAGGAGGTCCCCGCCCGGCTCGTGATCCTCGGCGGGGGCGTGGTCGGCGTCGAGATGGCGCAGGCGTTCTCCTCGTTCGGCTCGCAGGTGACGGTGCTCGAGGGCGGCCCGCGGCTGATCGCACGCGAGGAGCCCTTCGCCTCGGCACAGGTGACCGAGGCGCTCGAGCACGCAGGCGTCGACGTGCGTGTCGGGATGAAGGCGGTCGCGGTGCGCCGAGACGCGGACGGTGTCACGGTCGAGCTGGAGGGCGGCGGGAGCGCGACGGGCGACGAGCTCCTCGTGGCCGTCGGCCGCCGTCCGCCGACGGCCGACTTCGGCCTGGAGACGGTCGGGCTCGAGCCGGGCAAGACGATCCCCGTCGACGACCGCTGCCGCGCCGCCGGCTCCGACTGGCTGTACGCGATCGGCGACGTCAACGGGCGGGCGCTGCTCACGCACATGGGCAAGTACCAGGGCCGGATCGCGGCGGACACGATCCTCGGCAAGGAGCGCGCGATCGTCTCGGACGGACTGCACTCGCCGCGGGTGATCTTCACCGAGCCACAGGTGTGCGCCGTCGGTCACACCGAGGCTTCGGCTCAGGAAGCGGGGATCCGCGTGCGCGTGGTCGAGCAGGAGACGTCGGGGAACGCGGGCGGCAGCTTCTACGGCCGCGGCACCGTGGGCACCTTCAGGCTGGTGGTGGACGAGGACCGCGGCGTGATCGTCGGCGCCACCGTCACCGGCTCTGAGGTGGCCGACTTCCTCCAGGCGGCGACGATCGCCGTGGTCGGCGAGGTCCCGCTCGAGCGCCTCTACCACGCGGTGCCGTCGTTCCCGACGCGCAGCGAGGTGTGGCTCAACCTGCTGAACGCGTACGGCGTCTAGCGCCTGATGGTTGATGCCATGCCCGGGTGCGTCTGGGGATGGCTCAGACCAAGCAGGGCGTTCGGATCGACCGCAGGCCAGGCCGGTGGGCCTGGTCAAGGCCGAGCCGGACGATCCTGCGCCGTGTCTGGGCCACCAGCCAGACGCGGGCAGGTGTGGCATCAACCATCTAGGTCTTGCCGGCGACCGAAGAGACGTAGGTCGCCACCGCCTGGATCTGCTCCGGTGTGAGCGTGCCCTTGAAAGGCGGCATCACCGTTCCGCCGTTCGTCACCTGCTTGGCGACCACCGCCTGCGCAGGCTCGAGCTGATCGAGGTCGGGCCCGACCTTGCCGGTGGCGTTCGCGTCCTTGAGCGTGTGGCAGCTTGCGCAGCCCGCCGAGGCGAACACCTTCTTTCCGGCCGCGAGATCGGCGGCGCTCGGGCCGGTGGCGGCCGGGGTCGTCTCGGAGGCGGCCGAGCTCTCCTTCGGCTCCTTGGCGACGAGGATCACCGTCAGCATCATCGCGACGAAGAACCCGAACGCCACGAGGGAGTACGCCTTGACCCCCTTCTCACCGGGAAAGTTCGGGTTGCGCCTCGGCAGCACGAACGCCGAGACGAGAGCGAAGGCGATGAAGGCGAGGGCGACGACGCCCAGCACGATCTTCGCGCTCGTCGATAGGCCCGCGGCAACCAGCATCGGCGGCAACCTACCACGGCTCGGAGACGGAGGACAGAGCCTCAGGCCCCGGGCAGGTGTGGCATCGATCATCTAGTCTCTCGCGCGTGAACGAACGGAAGTCCGACCACCTGACCGCCGCCCAGAAGGCGGCACTCGAGACCGAGCTCGCCGAGCTCGAGGGCCCCAGGCGCGCCGAGATGGTGCAGGCGATCGCCACGGCGCGCAGCTTCGGCGACCTCTCCGAGAACTTCGAGTACCACGCAGCGAAGAACGAGCAGGGCCTGCTCGAGCGCCGGATCCTGATCCTGCGCGAGCGGCTGCACAACGCCGTGTTGATCGACGAGGACGCCGCGGCGGAGAGCGGCGAGGTCGCGGTCGGCTCCCACGTCACGATCGAAGACGAAGACGGCGAGCAGATGCAGGTCGAGATCTCGAGCGTCGGCGGCGCCGGCGCGGTCTCCCCCGACTCCCCGCTGGGCACCGCCCTCCTGGGCGCGAAGGTCGGCGACGAGGTCGAGATCGAAGCGCCGAAGCACTCGTGGCGCGCCCGGATCGTCTCGATCGGCCGCTAGAACGGCGCAGGAACTCCCGCGGGAAGGGCCGCCCTCCCGAGAAAGTTCCTGCAGGTGCACGATCAGCCCTGCCGCATTAGGCCGCCGGATCACTGATCCGGACAGGACTAGGACGGAATCACAGGCGGCCGCGCTTAACCCATCCCCCTTTTGGGGGATCCCCTGCTCGCTTCACTTTTCTAGCCTTGGCAGTTAGCGTTTCCGCCGCGACTTTGCTTTAGTCTCACGACGGAGGGTCCCCCTGACTGATCAGCTCCTGACCTCGTCCAAATCGACCTCTCCCACCGCGGTGGGAGAGCGTGTCCGGCAGCTGAGAATCGCCCGCGGGCTGACGCAGACCGAGCTCGCGGACGGCCGGTTCACGAAGGAGTACGCGAGCCAGATCGAGCGTGGCCGGGTTCGGCCCACCTCGGAGACGCTCGACTGGCTGGCGGATCGGCTCGGCGTCGAGCGGGTCTACCTGGAGACGGGCGTATCCTCGGAGGAGTCTGAGCGCGCCGCGAGCCTGGTGCTCCGCGCCGAGGCCGCGATCGCGAGCTCTCAGCCCGGGGAGGCGCTGTCGTGTCTAGACGGCCTCGCCGCCTCGCTGGCCGGCCGCCACCCCGAGCTCGAGCTGCGGGCGTTGCTCGCAGAGTCGACCGCCCGCACCCACTGCGGCGAGTTGAACGCGGTTCTCGAGCTCCTCGAGCGCGCGCGGGAACTGGCCGGAGGAGCAACCTTCACCGACCTCGATCGCGCCAGGGTCCTCTTCCACCTCGGGCGCTGTCGCTACAAGCTGTCCTCGATCTCGACCGCCGCCGCTCTCCTCAGCGACGCGCTCGAGCTGATCGATCGCTCGGGCGTCACCGACGATCGACTCGTAGCCAGCGCGCTTCGCTGGCGCTCGCGCTGCTACCGCCGGCAGCGCGACTGGGTGGCTGCGCGGGAGGACGTCGAGCGGGCGCTCGAGTTGGCGTTGAGACTCGATGATCGGCGCTCCATGGCGCACAGCTACTTCCAGGCGTCGATCATCGCCGAGCGAAACGGGCAGTGGATCCTCGCGCGCTCGCACGCGGAGCGCGCCAAGGCGCTGTACGAGGAACAGGACGACCGGCTCAACGTCGGCCGCCTGTTGAACAATCTCGGCGGCCTCCAGTTCCTGCTCGGGAAGCCTGCCGAGGCAGTCGATCTCCTGAAGGAGGCGTTCAGCATCGCCGTCGAGGTCGACAGCGAAGTCGACGCCGCGCAGGCGGTCTCCTCGCTGGCACAGGTTCATCTCCGCAGCGGGGACGTCGAGCAGGCCGAGGAGCAGGCGCGGCATGCGCTGACCCTCCTCGACGGCCGGGTGGATTTCCTCGACGAGATCGGGAACGCCCAGCTCGTGCTCGGCCGCGCACTCCTCGAGCAGGGGCGGCTGGACGATGCCGAGGAGGCGTTCAACGCTGCCGAGGCGAGCTTCGGTCAACTATCCTCCGGCAGCCACCAGGCCGCCGCCTGGACTGCTCAGGCGGAGCTGGCCGTCCGTCGCGGGAATCAACAGGCGGCCCTCGACCTCTATCGTCGCGCGGCTGAGACATTGCAGGACTTCCGGTGGTAAAGCGGCACCTCGCCATTCTCCTGGTAGCCCTGGCCGCGTTCGCGGCCACGGCGGCCGCCGCACGGGCCGACGACGCCTCCGACGATCCCGGCGTAGCCGCGGAGAGCGCCCCGAGCGGCGGTCAGGGCACGGGCACGTGGGCACTGGCCGACGACGACACCAGCGCGAGCGCACCGACCGACGACCAGAGCACCCCGCCGGGCGACGACACCAGCACCGGCCCACCGCCTGACGACCAAGACGCCGCGCCGCCAGCCGACGCCCCACCCGCCGACGACCAGACCACCGCCCCACCAGCCGACACTCCGCCCACCGACGCCCCGCCCGCAAACGACCAGACCACCGCCCAACCGGGTGACGGCCAGAACGGCGGGGAACAGTCCGACGGCTTCTCGGACGGCAACGCGGCAGGAGACCAGAACTCCGACGGCTTCTCCGACGGCAACGCGGCAGGAGACCAGAACTCCGACGGCTTCTCCGACGGCAACCCGGCAGCCGAGGAAGAGACCGACGGCTTCTCCGACGGCAACGGGCCCCCCATCTCCACCTACCTCCACCCCACATCGCATTCAGCCGAAGTAGGCTAGACCGAGCGGCACCTCGCGAAGCCGCTAGCGAACGTTACGTCGCCGGCAGTGGGCCGCAGCGACTCGTACGCACCTCCCCGACGACTAGGTGTCCCCATACGAGTATGGGAAGATCGCCTGGTGCTACGTCCCCCTAGCGCTACGTCCCAAGGTTGGCCGCGCTTGAGAACGGCTCTGCCGCCGATGACCGGTAGAGCGACGAGGCGTCGCAGGGTCGAGGAGCGGCGAGGCTCGCGCTCGCCGTCCTCCTCGTGAGCGTACTTCTCGGAGTCCTCGGGATCCTCCGTCTTCGGCAGGCAGTCTCACGACGACGTTTTCGGCTGTTGGGGTTCGTATGTCTCGTTGGGGAGCAGAGCGAGCAACTGCGGCACCGCGACGACGATGAAGCTGCGACCGCCCGGCCGAGACCGCATACCTGAAGTTCAACGTGGCGGCCTCTCCGGCCCCCTGCAGTCGGCCACACTCCGCGTCTTCGCCAACTCTGGTCTCAGATGGGGCTTCGACGCGTGCTCGACACCCAACACGAGCTGGGCCGTGCAGCCTGACCTACAACGACGCCCCCGCGCTCGGCACCAAGCTCGGCAGCTTCCCAGCGGCACCCTCACCGGCTGGATCCAACTCGACGTTACCGCGGCCGTGACCGGCAACGGCACCTACAGCTCGCCCTCGTCGGAACCTACTGGATGGAGATCGCACTCGCCTCACGCGAGTCAGGCGCAAACGCCCCACAACTCGTCCTCACCACCGCCGGCACACCCGACACCACACCCCCATCCCCACAGCAACCTCGCCGTCAACGACCCCACCACCACAACCCTGCCGCTCCCTGGTCCCCCTCAACCGACAACGTCGCCGTCACCGGCTACGACGTCTTCCTCAACGGCAGCAACTCACCGCCCCACCGCCACCAACTACTCCTTCACCAACCTCACCTGCAACACCACCTACACCCTCGCAATCGACGCATACGACGCAACCGGAAACACATCCACCGCCACCACCACCTCGACCGC
The DNA here is from genome assembly GCA_963724805.1 of uncultured Actinomycetes bacterium. Taxonomy (GTDB): domain Bacteria; phylum Actinomycetota; class Thermoleophilia; order Gaiellales; family Gaiellaceae; genus CAVQZA01. Next base: position 1,864,589 of record CAVRWA010000014.1, on the reverse strand, counting down.
AACGGCGAACTGTCCGGATACGACCGCACCGTCTACGCCGGCAGTCACGACATTGGCGCGACCGCGACCTCGATCCACTGAGCTGGCCGCGTCGACCGACAACGGGGCGTACCGGGGCGGCCTCTGCACGGGGCGCAACTCCGGCCGCGACGACGACCGACACGAGCTACCGTTGGAGGCCTCGCCTGTGGAAAGAGCTACACCTTGTCGGTCGAGCTTCGAGCAGCGGCGAATCGCTCCGCCAAGGCCTCTACGACCGCTCAGACAAGACCTGTCCGCCGGACACGACGGCTCCAACGCAGCCGTCGAGCCTCAAGGTCACCAGCCCGACCTCGTCGAGCCTCCCGCTCACCTGGGCGGCGTCCACCGACAACGTCGCAGTCGCAGGGTATGACCTGTTCCTGAACGGGAACTCGGCCGGAGCGATGACGGGTGCCGGGTACACCTTCACCGGTCTGAGGTGCGGCACCGCGTACACGCTCGGTGTGGATGCCTTCGACGCAGCGGGGAACATCTCGACTCGCGCGACCCTCGGAGTCAGCACGGCGGCCTGCGGCCCGAGCTCGACGACGTTTTCGGCTGTTGAGGATCGTATGTCTCGTTGGGGAGCAGAACGAGCAACTCGGCACCGCGACGACGATCAAGCTGCGACCAGCCCGGCCGAGACCGCATACCTGAAGTTCAACGTGAGCGGCCTCTCCGGCCCCCTGCAGTCGGCCACACTCCGCGTCTTCGCCAACTCTGGACTCAGATGGGGCTTCGACGCAACTCGACACCCAACACGAGCGGGCCGAATCCAGCCTGACCTACAACAACGCCCCCGCGCTCGGCACCAAGCTCAGCAGCTCCCAAGCGGCACCCTCACCAGCTGGATCCAACTCGACGTTACCCCGGCCGTGACCGGCAACGGCACCTACAGCTTCGCCCTCGTCGGAACCTACTGGATGGAGACACACTCGCCTCACGCGAGTCAAGCGCAAACGCCCCACAACTCGTCCTCACCACACCGGCACACCCGACACCGCACCCCCATCCCCACCAAGCAACCTCGCAGTCAACAACCCCACCACCACAACCCTGCCGCTCACTGGCCCCTAACCGACAACGTCGCCGTCACCGGCTACGACGTCTCCTCAACGGCAACAAATCCCACCACCACCGCCACCAACTACCCTTCACCAACCTCACCGCAACACCACCTACACCTCGCAACGACGCAACGACGCAACCGGAACACCTGCCGCCACCACCAGCTCGAGCGACGCAGCACCTGCTCTGACGCCGCCCCCGGCGGCACACCAGCCCGCCAGGCGGTGCACTCGTCTCCGGCACCGTCAACGTGCAGGCCACGGCCTCCGACGACCCGCCTCGCGAGCGGAGCTGAGCTCGACGGAACGAGCCTCGGCGCCGAGCTCGCATCGCCTCCGTACACGCTGGCCTGGAACACCTGCTCGATCGACAACGGGACACACGTCCTGTCGGCGTCGCCAGAGACACGGCGGGCAAACGGCGACGGCCGCGAACGTCCAGGGACGGATGAACACCGGCCAGGTCACACCGACACCCGTCCCCGCCGCACGTCTACAGCGTCACGGTCAGGCCCTTCCGAGGCATCGCACGGGAACTCGTTCGCCCACGGCAACACCGTCTACGTCGGACCGACGACGACCCTGCCAACGGATCAGTGCCGGAAGGGCGTCACCGCGTCCGGAAAGGCGTCGGCGCCCAGGCCGGCAATCCCGCCGTGCCGACCGGTTCGACGAGCAAGATGCCGCGAGCCACCCGAGCTCAAGCGTAAGCGGCGACTGCACGTGCTCACCCGCCTCGAGCCTCTAGACCTGACGTCCGTCTCGATCGTGCTGGCCAGATCGGATGGCATACCTCAACGGAACAACGAAACGTCTACTACCAGACCTTCTCCACCCGACGCACACCTGGGGCAGCCGCACCCTCATCGGCAGCGAAGGCGACACCGGAGCAGCAGGTGCCGAGAGGACAGTCGCGTGACGCTCGACTCCGACGACACCCCGTATGTCGTCTACGCTACGTCCGGCACGTCGAACCAGCTCACTACACGACGCGCGTCGGGGCGGCTAGAGCCTCCGGTGCCGTGTCAACGGCGCCGACCTCGCGCACCCGTCGATGGCCACGTCACTCGACGGCTCGCTCCACCTCGCGTGGCACGCGAACTCGCGGCGACGCATTCGACGATCGGCTACGCCCACTTCACCGGCGTGAGCTCGAGCGCGGCCGAGACGGTGGCGCGGGGACTCCCCGCCTCTCGAACGGCAACAGCGATCAAGGCCCGGCATCGCCACGACACGAACAACACTCCGACGGTGTTCATCGACGGGACAGTGGCTGGGCAGACGACTACGGCGAAGCGGTACCGGACGACGGGCGGGACCTGGTCAGACGACGCTCCTCCGGAACGGCGGGGGCGAACAATCCGAGCGCGAAAGTTCGCCCACACGCCCCAGAACTACATCTCGTCGACGAACGCCAATTTCGTGTTCCTGGCACGACGCCAACTACGAGTCGCTACCAGTACCAGCTCGCGGGCTCGGCTCGAACTGAGCCCCGTAGCGACGCCGACCCCGCAGTCCGGCAGCCCCGGGCCGGCGACACGATCAAAGCGGCTACCGACGGCTCAGCTTCGCGCGGTTCGATCCACAGCGCGACAACAACGCGAACAACTCGACGTCATCTACTTCGACGGCGGACGACTCCGACGCCGCCATCACCACGCGACGGTGACTACAGCGATCGGACCGGCTCGGGCTGACGCGCGCGAGACACACCCCTGGCTAACAGAGCTTCGCAGGCGGCGGGCATCGCAAACCCTCTCGAGTCCAAGCGGTTCCCACATCGGTCGCCGATACCGGCCGATCGTGGCCATCCCCTGACCCAGCTGTTGTCGCGAAAGAGATACGTGCCGACGTTCGCCCTGAAGGCGTCGTAGCCGCGGCGCGGTCTTGCCGAATCGGTTTCCCTGAAGCGTGACGTTCGTGATCGAGCCACCGAACAAGATCGCGTAGATGTCGAAGTCGCAGCAGTTGCTGAAGGACGAGTGCGGATCGTGACCCCGCTCGACTCCTGGATGAACAGACACTCGGTGTGGGTTCCGGGAGAGAGGTCGTTGTTGAAGACGTGGAAGCGGACGCCGTCCACGAAGATGTTCGTCGAGGCCGGTGTGCCTCGCCCGATCGAGCCGATCGTGTCGCTGTTTCCGTAGTGTACGCCCGGAGCTGCCGCCGATGAAGCTCACGGCGGTGCTCGATCGGACGAAGAAGTAGGTGTGCGACGTTCCGGAACGTGACGTGCTCGACGTACCGAACGTAGATGTCGTCGATCGCGATGTTGTCCATCTCCACGTTCGCGATCGGTTTGCCCGCGTCCGCACGAAGCGACAACTCCCCCGACTCCGTGCCGTCGCACCCGGCGCCAGTGGAATACCACCTTGTCCGCCGCGCCGACCAAAGCGGCGTGTAGCTCAACGACTGCCCGCCGTCGTCCCCCGACATGAGGAACACTCGACTTCCGGACTTCGCCAGATGGTAGCCGGTCGAACGAACGGCACGGAGCCGCCTGCTTGCACGCCGCGAGTCCGAGCCGGCGAGCGACACGTAGAGGTCTGCCCCACCCGACGATAGTGGGGAGGTTGCGGATGAGGGATCGCAGTCGGCGGACACGAGGATGTCGAGCGAACCACGCTCACACGCGCGACCGGTTGCCTGCAGCGTCGTATGCGCGGACAGCCAGCCGATAACGGGTGAGCAAGCGAGCCCGCGGACCTCGTACCTGGGGATCGAGGTCGAGCCGACCTTCGTGCCGTTCACGTAGACCTCATAGCCGACGACGCCAACAGCGTCGGTCGACGGTCCCCACGAGAGACTCAGTCCGGACTTCGACGCCGGAAGTGCGACGAGCCGGGAGGGTCTCGTCGGAGCGACGACATCAGGCGATCCACACGGCGCAGTGGTGGCGTAGTAGTCGACACGCGTGACGATCCGCTTTCGTTGTACGCCTCGACGCTAAAGCGGTGGTTGAATCGCAGTTGAGGTGCGCCCAGGTCGCGTGGTCACCGGTCGTGTCGGCCAGGGCGACGCCGCTCCGATACAACCGATAGCTGTTCGCGCCGGCGACGGCCGACCACCCGAGAGACACTCGAGCGTGTCGACTCGAGGAGATGGATCCCGCTCGGCGCAGCAGGTGGTCCCGCGGCGCTCGCCTGCGCAGCCACGCGCCCAACCCGAGCGCGAGTGCACCCGAGAGGCACGCCCGGACCAATCCATGTCGATCTACGCCCCGCGACAACTTACATCCCCCGATTCAGAGTCTCCTTGACTCCATATGAGAGCGGCCTCCAAGTAAGGGGATGGTGCGAGCAACGAAAGCCCTGTGTAAAGGTCGGTTCGATCGCCCACGGCGATACCGGTCAGACCGCCCAAGGACCTATACTGATGTCCCGTTGACGACGATGGTCGAAGATCGGGCGAGGCGCTGCGTGACGCCTCCGAAGACACGCGGACTCGAACATCGTGCGGCGTCCTACGAACCGATGACGCAGAGTCGCTCGACCCGTCCGCGCGAGCGGCGCCCGGAGTGCGCGCATCCGTAATGCAGATGCATCGAGATATCGACCTTCACGAGGGAGCCGGGCAGGAATCCACGGACCACGTCGACGCCGAGCCGATCAGTCCTGAATTGATCCTTGTGTCCTCGCCTGAGGTCGCGCGCAAAGCGCGTGAGCAACTGCCTCCGTTCCCGTCGTATCCGCCTCCCAACGACGACAGGACGATCGTTGTCGCAGGGCCGGTGCCCGTGCCTCGCGACATTCCGGAAGCAGCGCCGGCCGCTCTGCCTGAGCCCTCGACGACCCGGCCTATTCGAACACGACGGCTTCGATCGCCGTCGCGGCCGTGGCTCTCGCAGCGCTCGCAGCCGGCGTCGTGATCAGAGAGCGCGATGTCGGACGGGAATCGGGAACTCCCACAGGTTCGTCGCACGGAACCCCCACCACGCCTGCCAGGACCGGGACGACGAAGCCGAACGCGCGTCCTGGTTCCCAGGGTTCGCGGCCGGCAAAGTCGGCCAGCTCGAAAACGGCCACAGTCGGCGCGACAGCAACGTCTCAGGCACCCCCGGCAGCGGTGACGACCTCGGCCGGGACAGCGACCACTCCGTCGGCCGCGCGCACCCAGACTGCGCCGGCAGCCGGGCCGACTCCGGCCTTTGTTCCCTCCCGGGTGTTCGCGTGGCCGGACGATGCCGCAGCAACCGGCTTCCTCGTCTGGTTCTACAGGAATGGCGCCAATGTCAACGCGACGACCCTGCGAAAGCCCCACCTAACCCTCTCACCCAGCTTTCGGTTCCTGGCAGGTCGGTACCGATGGGAGGTCATACCGGTCCTCGGCTCGAATCCGACGGCGCGCGACGGTGCGCCTATCGTCGACTCGAGGTTCGTGGTCGCACCCGGCTAGCGTCCATGGCGGGCTCGGCTTGCCGTGTCGATCAGGCGAAGGCATGTCGCGCCGGCGGCGTACGAGGAGCACGGGAGCGAATGCGATCTGCATGCACGTGCTCGAGATGCCGGCGACTTCGTCTTCCCATCTCAAGTGGGCATCGCGTCCCTACCCAGCCGCTTTGGGAACGGGCGCCTGCATCGGCGACGCCCGTTCCCGTGAATCGTTGTGGCAACTACGGCTGTGCTGTCGCCCGCCTTGCGGGTGATGACACGGACGTGGCTGGTGTCGTTTCCGGCCGGACAGGTGCTGCCTCCTGGTGGGCCACCACAAGGGCCAGCACTGACTGTCCCACGATCGCCGACATCGGCAGCGTTCGCCGACGAGACAATGATGAGCTTTCGGCGGCGGGCTGGTGATCGCAGGGGTCGTGATCTGGTTCCTCTGGAGCTTCTGGCTCGGCCTGATAGTCGCCCTCGTCGGCCTGGTCGCCTTCGGCGGCTTCGTCCGCGGCCGCTGGTACTAGGCGGCACGCGGACCACGTCTGGTGGGATGCCGGCTCTTCGCCCGCCCTGCTGGACAAGTCAACCCGAGCCTTGTAATAAGGGGTCAGCAGCTGCTTCGACACGAGGGGGTTCTCACCATGGCCTCACCCGCCAGCCGCTTGGTCCTCGCAACCGCTCTCTTGATCGGGGCGCTCGCGATCTCGGGTGCCGCCGCGGCGTCGCATCCCGCCACGCCCGCCGCGCCCGACTTCGGCCCGAACGTGAAGATCTTCGATCCGAGCATGTCGACGAGCGCGATCAAGGCGACCGTCGACGCAATCGCCGCCCAGCAGCTCTCGAACCAGTTCGGGACCGAGCGCTACGCGTTGCTCTTCATGCCGGGCACCTACGGATCCGCCGCGGATCCGCTCAACTTCCAGGTGGGCTACTACGAGGAGGTTGCCGGACTCGGCAGCTCGCCGAACGACGTCAGCGTGAACGGCACGATCGATTCCTACAACCAGTGCTTCTCCGACGGCTGCACCGCGCTCGTGAACTTCTGGCGCTCGGTGTCGAACCTGACCATCAACGTCGCGGGCAAGGGAGGCTGCCAGACCGGAGAGTTCTGGGCGACCTCGCAGGCCGCGCCGATGAGGCGCGTCCACGTCAACGGCTTCGCGACGCTCATGGACTACTGCACGGGCCCGTCCTACGCCAGCGGCGGCTTCATCGCCGACTCGCAGTTCACGGGCAGCACCATCGTCAACGGCTCGCAGCAGCAGTACCTGGTCAGAAACAGCGATCTCGACGGCTGGACAAACGGCGTCTGGAACCAGGTCTTCGCGGGCGTCCTCGGGGCGCCGCCGCAGGCCTTCCCCGTCCCGCCCTACACGACACTCGCCACCAACCCCGCGTCGCGCGAGAGGCCGTTCCTCTACGTGGACTCGCACAACCATTTCAACGTCTACGTACCCGACGCGCAGTTCGAGTCCTCGGGCACGAGCTGGGCCGCCGGCCAGACGCCGGGGCGCTCGCTCCCGATCGAGAGCTTCTTCATCGCGAAGCCCTCCGACAGCGTCCAGTCGATCAACAACGCGCTGTCGCGCGGCAAGAACCTCATCTTCACGCCGGGCGTCTACGACGTGGACAGGACGATCAGGGTAAAGCGGGCCGACACGATCGTGCTCGGGCTCGGCATGGCCACGCTCACCGCGGTGAACGGCGTCGTCCCGATGACGGTCGACGACGTCAGGGGCGTCGAGATCGCCGGTCTCATCTTCGACGCGGGCCCCAGGACGTCGCCCGCGCTGCTCGTGTTCGGCGACCCGCTCGGCTGGAGCGGGTACGACAAGCACGACGGTAACGGTCACGGCGGCTCGAGCGAGGCGAACGATCCAGGCGCGCTGCAGGACGTGTTCTTCCGTATCGGCGGGCCGCACGTCGGCAAGGCCGTCACGAGTCTCATCGTTGGCCGCGACAACACGATCCTCGACGACATCTGGGCGTGGCGCGCAGACCACGGCAACGGCGTCGGGTGGACGCTCAACATCGCCGACACCGGCGTCGTCGTCACGGGCGACAACGTCGTAGCCACGGGCCTCTTCTCCGAGCACTACCAGAAGTACGAGGTGTTCTGGGCCGGAGAGAACGGCAAGACGATCATGTTCCAGAACGAGATGCCGTACGACCCGCCGAACCAGGCTGCGTGGCGGCACGACGGCGTCCTCGGCTGGGCCTCGTACAAGGTCGCCGGCTGGGTCAAGACGCACGAAGGGTGGGGCCTCGGGAGCTACTGCTTCTTCAACGTGGATCCCACGATCCACGCGACTCGCGCCTTCGAGGTGCCCGTGAAGCCGGGCGTGAAGCTGCACGACATCCTCACTCTGTCGATCACGAACAACGGGACGATCGACCATGTCGTGAACGACTTCGGCCCGCCGACGCCCGCGGACACGACCCCGGTCAACGTCGTCTCGTTTCCGTAACTCCAGCCTCCCCGCGTCCGGAGACGGCTCCGGACGCGGGTCGGGTCCCGCAATGGCACGAGCTCGACTGACCTCCGGCGGCGTAGGATTGCCTCGTTGGCAGAGTGCAAGCTCATCCGCGGCGGGACCGGTTTCCACGGAAAGCAGGACCTCGACTACTTCTCAGGCGTCTCCGCCGAGAGCACGGGCGCGCGCGCGATCTGCATGCATCTGCTCGAGATGCCGCCCGGCGCCAGCGCCAAGCCGCACTATCACGAGGCCCACGAGACCGTGATCTTCGTGCTCGAGGGCGCCGCGGAGATGCGCCATGGGCCCAACCTCGAGCAGGTGATGCGTACGGAGGCCGGCGACTTCGTCTACATCCCGGCGGGCGTCCCCCATCAGCCCTACAACCCGACCGACCAGCCGGTGCGCGCCGTGATCGCCCGCACCGACCCCAACGAGCAGGAAAGCGTCATCCTGCTCGAAGACGAACCAGCCTGAGCCCAAGCTGTCTGATTCGAGGGTCGGCCCAGGCTGTTCGATCCCTAGTTGTATTCCTGCGTTGTTCCTCCGGGCCTCCTTGGGGCTGGAGCTGCCAAGCCACCAGCTCCAAGGAGGGTGATCCGGATGAAGTTGCACGCTAACGCGAGGACCTGTCCGCACAGCCGTCGCCTTGCGGTCGATCGGGTTGAGCGGACGGTTGGACGCTCGCGGCGGCGGCCGAGGCCGCCGGCGTGAGCGTGCGTACGGTTTCGAAGTGGTTGCGTCGTTTCCGTTTCGAGGGTGAGCAGGGTCTGTTGGATCGTTGCTCGGCGCCGGTCTCGGTACCGTTGCGTACAGCCGAGGGTCGTGTTGCTGTGATCGCCGCGTTGCGCCGGTTGCGGATGACAGGCGCGGAGATCGCCGAGACGCTAGGGATGGCGGTCTCGACGGTGTCGGGGATCTTGACCCGAATCGGGCTCGGCAAGCTCTGGCGGCTTGAGCCGCTCGAGCCGCCCAATCGTTACGAGAAGCAGCGGCCGGGCGAGCTCGTCCACGTCGACGTGAAGAAGCTCGGCCGGATCGGCAGGCCCGATCACCGCGTCACCGGGCGGGTCTCCGGCGGTGGCCAGCACCGGCGGGCCTATCACCTCGGCTGGGAGTACGTCCACGTCTGCGTCGACGTGGAGTGCCCCCGGTTTGGTGGACAGCTGAGCGCTGGGCTATCCGGCCCGGCAGAAAGGCTGTCTGGCCATGCCTAGGAAGCCGAAGTACCGGAAGCCGTACCCGCCGGAGTTTCGCCGTGAGGCTGTGGCGCTGTACGCGCGAACTGACAAGACGTTGGGCGAGATCGCAGCTGATCTCGGGATGTCGCGGGAGTCGCTGCGCTTGTGGGTGCAGCAGGCTCAGATCGAGCGCGGCGAGCGCGCTGGCCTGACCGGCGACGAGCAGGAGGAGTTGCGCGAGTTGCGCCGGCGGGTGCTGTTGCTCGAGCAGGAGCGGGAGATCTTGAAAAAAGCCGCGGCCTTCTTCGCGAAGGAGAGCGAGACGCGGTGAGCCTGTATCGGTTCGTCGCGGCGGAGAAGGCCAACCACTCGATCTCGCTGATGTGCCGGCTGCTCGGCGTCTCCCGCTCCGGCTTCCACGCCTGGCAGCGGCGGCCGCCGTCGGATCGCGCGCTCGCCGACGCCTGGTTGAGCGAGCGGATCGCGGCGGTCCACCGTGACAGCCGCGGCACCTATGGCGCTCGCCGCGTCCATGCCGCGCTGCGCCAGCAAGGGATCCGGATCGGTCGCAAGCGGGTCGAGCGGCTGATGCGAGCACAGCGGCTCACGGGTGCGGTGCCACGGAAACGGGCGCGGACGACGGTCCGGGTGCCGGGCGTGCGGCCGGCCGCTGACCTGGTCGGCGGTGACTTCGCACCGTCGGCGCCGAATCAGCTCTGGGTCGCGGACATCAAGTACATCCCAACCGCCGCGGGCTGGCTCTATCTCGCCACGGTCATCGACTGCTTCTCGCGCCGCGTCGTTGGCTGGTCGATGCGCGACGACCTGCGCGCCGAGCTCGTCGTCGACGCGCTCGAGATGGCCGTCGCGCGACGACGGCCGCGCCCCGGCCTGATCCATCACTCCGACCAAGGTAAGCAGTACGTCTCGGTGCTCTTCGGCGAGCGCTGCCGAGAAGCCGACATCGACGTCTCGATCGGCTGTACCTCCGCCTACGACAACGCCGTCGCCGAGAGCTTCTTCGCCTCGTTGACGAAGGACCTCCTACGCCGCCAACACTTTCGCAGCCGCGCCGAAGCTCGCACAGCCGTCTTCGACTACGTCGAGAGCTTCTACAACCGGCTCAGACTGCACTCCACGCTCGACTACCTCTCTCCGGTCGACTACGAGAAAATGAACGAGGAACAACAAGAAGCTGCCTAACCACCCGCTGTCTACGGAAGCGGGGGCACTCCAACGACGCGACCCGGCTCGTCTACGTTGAAGTCCTCGACGATGAGAAAGCCTGCACCGCCGTTGGCTTCCTACGCCGCGCGGTCGCCCACTTCGCCGCCTTCGGCATCCGGGTGGAGCGGCTGATGACGGATAACGGTCCCGCCTACCGCGCCACGATTCACGCGCTCGCCTGCAAGGTGCTCGGGATCAAGCACCTCCGCACTCGGCCCTACCGGCCGCACACCAACGGGAAAGCGGAGCGCTTCATCCGCACCCTGCTCGGCGGCTGGGCCTACGGCGCCATCTACCGCAACAGCGACGAACGACGCCGAGCACTCCCCGGCTGGCTCGACTTCTACAATCGACAACGACCACACCGCAGCCTCAGTCGCCAAGCTCCGCTCGAGCGCTTACACGCGCTCAACCGGAACAACGTCCTCAGGTCCTACACCTAGTCGTCGTCACCCCAGTCATCGTCGTGAGAGCGGCAGAGAACGTAGGCGCCCAACTATCACGGAGCCCGGGCGGTCAAGCGACTTCGCGTCGCGCCGTGATCTACCGCTCGACCCGATCCGCCGTGCGCGCCCGAACGTAGGCGCCCACTATCACGGAGCCCGGGCGGTCAAGCGACTTCGCGTCGCGCCGTGATCTACTGCTCGACCCGATCCGCCGTGCGAGCGGTACTCCCGCACCTGACGATGCATGGGACGCCGCCACGCCGGACGATGGCAGGACAGACGCGTCTATGCAGTCGGCCGGCGACGAGTCCTGACCTGGAACACGACGCTGGTAATGAGCCCCAGGAGCCAGCCGAGAACGGCGGCCACGACGATGATCCACACGAGCGAGGCTTGGGTCGTGCCGACGACCCAGCTCAGCTTCACGCTTCGCGTGTTCGCGATCACGAGTGCGATCAGGACTACGAGCAACGCGATGATCAGGAACGCGGAGACATAGAGGAGAGTCCGGTGGCCGTGTCGCCGTAGGCGATCAGCGCGAGGCTCACCGGGTGCAGGTTCCGCAACCGGCGTTGGCTCCGGAGACGCGTTCGGCTCTGGACCCATCGTGCCGAGTGTAACGCTGGACGGTGGATCCGCCCGCAGACGCCGGAACGGAGAGCGCACGCTCGAACCGGGAGCGACGACGAACTACTCCCGTCAGGTCGTCAGCGACGGGCTGCGACGAGAACGCGAGTGATGTGCACCGCGGTGTGGCCCCGGGCGGCAAAGCCGGGGGCCACACGCAACGATGATTGGCTACCTGGTGAAGCGACGGGTCGCGCTAACGCCGTCGAGGTAGCCGCCGCCGGCTTGCGCCTTGGTGATGTAGACCCGCACGTAGGAGGTGCCACGTGGGAGTTTCACCTTGAACTTGGCGGACGAGTTCAGGTTGAGGACGACCTTGTCGAGGGTCACCCAGCGGCCGCTGGAGTTGCGGCGCTGGAAGAAGACGACCTTGCCTGCAAACGAGGTCGCTCCGGCGCCGCCGGTGACCTTCGTGCTGAAGACACCTAGCTGGAAGCCGAGCCCTACCCGGGGGTGGACGCTGATCGTGAGCGGGGCTCCTGTAGAGGTGCTCGTCTTTGCCGTGTAGGTGGTCTGGATCGCCGGGCGCACCGTGAAGGTCCACTGGCCCGCGCCGGTGGTCGTCGTTGTGCCGAGCGGGGTCGTGGCCAGCTCGCCGTATGGAAGCGCGAGGATCGTGATCAGCTCACCGGCCTTGCCTGTGGAGACGGTTCCGGTCAGGACCGAGGTCGCGCAGCAGGTCACCACCGACTTCGACGCGGTCATCGAGGTCGTGACGACCACCACCGGCACCGCGGTCACGACCGCCGTACGGTCTGAGGTGGTGGTGATCGAACCGTACGGATTGGACGCCCGTACGGCGACGCGGAGAGTGTCTCCGACAACGCCGCTGCGGACTCTGTAGGTCTGGCTTCGTTCGCCGGAGATGTTGGAGCAGCTGCCGCCGCCGCTGTTGCAGCGCACCCACTGGTAGGCAAACGTGCTGGGGATGCCGGCGGTGTACTTGCCGGGGTCGGCGAACAGCAGCTCGCCGACCACCGCCTTGCCGGTGATCGAGGGCGGCGTCGTGTTCTGCGGAGCCGCCGCTGCCGACACGACATTGCTCGGCTTCGAGTTGACCGGACCCGTCTTCCCGTCGCCGTTCGAGGCCGTCACAAGCGACATCAGGGTGTGACCGACGTCAGTGCTCGTCAACGTGTACCTGTTGGACGTCGCCGCCATGATCGTGGCACAGCTCCCACCGTTCACGTCACAACGAAGCCACTGATAGGCGAACGTCGTCGGACCGTTCGTCCAACACCCCTTGCTGGACGTGAGCGTCCGGCCGACAGCGGCCTGCCCCGAAAGCGTCGGCGCACACGTATTCACGGGAGCCACAAACGAGCGGGCACCGGCCGACGGCGCGAGAAGTGCGGCGGCGATTACGAGTGCCGCCCCTGCCGTCCAGCCGTATCTCTTGAGTGTCGTGATCATCGTCGAGCCTCCAACTTGCTTGATGTTCTGGTTAGTTGACGAGCTTCAAAACTGCTGCGGGAAAAGGGCGCCTGGATCCTCAGCCGGGCCCGGGCTCAGCGGCTCGCATACCCGAGGCGATGTCCTGGATAGACAGGGCGAGATCCATGAGTGTCAGACCAGGCTTCCATCGGCGGAGTCTTCGAAGCCGCCGCCGACCGGCCAGATTGCGGCTATGCCCTGGCTTGCGAGCAATGCCAGGAGATCCGGCCTCGGAGCCTCGGGCACGAGCACGCCGAGTCTTGCGTCCGTGCCCGTGAAGCGCCGGTAGTCCGCGAGTTGTCCAATCGCCATTCGGATTGCTTCGCGGCTCACCGACCCTTTTGCCTCGACGAGGGTGTTCGCGGACGAGTCTCGAAGGTCACAGAAGAGCGGCTTGGCCTCGCCGGGCGGCACGATCTTCAGGCGATGGACGAGATGCCCCTTCTTCTTGAGGTGCGCCTCCAGAGCCTTGATGAGCTTCTGCTCCCGTCGCTCGGTCTCGCGCTCCTCCTGACTGGGCGCCACGAAGGCCTTCTCGACCCACTGTTCCTCGATCGGCACTTCGCTCACCTGCCCCTCGAGCACCGCGTCGAGCTTCGACTGGCTCGGCCTGGGGGCGATCGTCTTCGGCCTCAGGCGAAACACGATCACCTTGCGGACCGGCCCGTTGCGCGTCTCCTGGGCCTCCGTCGCGTACCACGGCTGATCGGGATCGAGGTCGAACTCGTCTTCGTACGTGACCACTCCGCGGGCTCCGGTGAAGACTCTGAGCGCCCGCCCCTCGTCCGCATGATTCAGAATTGCGGCGTTCCCGGATTTCATCAGCTGGTCGCCGTACTGGCCCTCGCCGGTGTAGTGGAAGCAGCCGTCCTTGCGCCAGCCGTCGAAGTAGCCGTGTGGTTCGCCGGCGACAGGGTCAGAGAAGACGAATACGTTCGGGCTCCGCCTCGACGGGCCGATGCTGCCCTGTGTGCGACCGCCGTACGTTTCCTGGAGCTTCTTGCGGTCGATCTGCTGTCCGGGCGCAAGATCCCAACTCGTGACTTCGTAGGCTGACATTGGCTCCTATTGAATATAAAAATCGGATACCTATTTCTCGTATCCGATACTAACATACTTCATGGCAATACAGCGAACGGGCACGCGGAGCCGATGATCGGGGAACACACGTACGCAGCGCTCGGGAATCGCAGATATGGTGGTCTCAGCGCCTTGGTTCAAGCGTTGAAGCCGCAGGGGTCCGTGCACCTTCCTTTTCGACTGTCAAACCTGGCCTGAGCGCAGCAGGGAGTTCGTCTTGGACTCTCCTGTCCTGAGATTGGACTGAAGGAGCATCACATGTTTGCGACCATTCGTCGTTACGACGGTGTGGACCAGAATCGTACGAACGAGTTGACCACCAAGGTCAACGAGACCCTCGTCCCACGGCTGCGCACCCTGCCCGGCTTCAAGGGCTACTACCTCGTCGAGGCCGGCAACGGCGTCTTCAGCTCGCTCGGTCTCTTCGAGACTCCTGAGCAGATCGAGGAGTCGACGAAGGTCGTCGCCACGTGGATCCGCGATGAGAAGCTCGACACGATGATCCCGAACCAGCCCGTGATCACGAGCGGCAAGGTCGTCGCTTCGAGCAACGGCGTCACGGTCGCGTAACTCGACCCGACGCGCATGACCGAGAGGGGCCCGGCTTGCCGGGCCCCTCTCTTGTTTCCGGCCCATGGGTTAGCGACATCTCGCCGCCGCGACCGACATGGCGGCGTGCCTCACGGCGGCGACCTTGCTGCCTTCCAAGACCAGACTCGCACCGTTGCGGAAGTTCGTGCCGAGGCCGCCATGTCTCGTGTCGGACGAGTTCGCGGTGCACTTCAAGAAGTCGGAGCCGGAGGACAAGGCCGGGCGCTTGGCCGAACGGACGACACCGCTCGCGAGAGCGATGGTCGAAGGCGTCCCGAAGGACAGCCGGTGGTACCTAGCCGCTCTCTGCTACTCGTCGGGCGAGGCCACCTCGCTCGCCAGCGGCATCAGCCGTGGCCAGGTACGGCGCGAACATAGAGGTCGCGTACGGCCTATGGTCCGACAAGAACGCGAGCAACCGCGACGCCTACTCGCGCAGACCGCACACTGATCCGCCACAGCCCGCGGGGGGCGGGGCGACTACGCGAGTTTGGCCTCCGCTGACGACCGGCAGTCAGCAATTCCCTGCACGGGCGATTCCTCGGACATCGGACATTCGCGGCAACATGGTTATTCCCCGGGGGCGCGTAGGCTGCGGCCCGCCTCGCGCGCCCCGGGATGGGTGCCTTCGCTGCGATCGGCGTGCGATCCTGCCCTAAATTTACGTTCGGGAGGTTGCATCAACTGCAACTAGCCTTCACAATCCGATGTCGCAACCCGGACGCTCGCTCACAAGGGCACGAGCAGCCGTTGACGGGGCGGACTCCCGCCGGGCTGACTCAAAGGGCGTCCGGGCAATTCGGGGGGTTAGGAGCGGTAGAAGGCGACTACCGCTCCCTATCTCACAAGGCTGACCTAGTCGGGCCACGCCTAGTGAGGGCTCTTGTCCCTGTCCGCGTCGCGGGTGTGCCCCCTCTGGTCGATCCTGGGCCGCACTAGGATGTGCGCGTGGCAGTCCAAGTGACTAGCCCGGAGTCGCATGCGTAAGGCCCGAATGAGGCCTTCTGGTTCAGTGTTCCTGACGCTGTGCGTGGTGACCGCTGAAGGACCCCGACGCTTGACGATGAGCTCGAGCGCCGGCAACAGATCAGTGTCAGCCGAGACCAGGACCGCGACGTCGTGTTCGTCCTCGAAGAGTGACGTGCGAGCAAGGTCGATTGCCAACTGGACGTCGATTCCCTTCTCGCGAGGGCTGCCTAGCTTGTCGTCCAGAGTGCGAGCAACGATCTCGGCCATTCCTGGCCTGTCTGGCGTCGCTGACCGCGTAACCATGCGGTTTCCGCGTAGCCACGAGGGTCGGAATGGGCGTACCTGGGATCGAAGCAGCACTGCGGGCTTTTCGCTGTCCGCCGTTCTGAGCGAAAATCGTCCGTTTTGCAGGTTCTTTTCTGGGAAGCTCCGGAGGGTCAGTTCGGCCCTGAACAACTTTGTACAGGTTCTGATGTGGTCAATAGGTGGTCAGCTGGCGTTGCTCAGGCTGTAAACGCCGAACTGTGCACGCACCTGTGGTGCATATGCGTCTCGGCCCCTTGGCGGTTGGGAGGGGAGCAGGCGTGCTGAGTGTGGCGAAGCTGACCCTGGGGCAAGCGGCCTACTACGAGCAGCAGGTCGCGGGAGGCCTCGACGACTACTACGCCGGTCGTGGTGAGTCGCCGGGGATCTGGGCTGGGCGCGCCGCTGAAGGGCTTGGGCTCCTCGGGGTCGTTGGCGAGGGCGACCTGGGGACGATCCTTCGCGGTGTCAACCCCGCGGACGACGCCCGGTTGCGGTCGCCGGTGCGCGGGCGGACGATCACGGTGCGCTCGCTGGACATCGAGACAGGCGAGTGGCGGGAGGAGCAGAAGCGGCTCGCGCCCGTGTCGGGCTACGACCTTGTCTTCTCGTGCCCGAAGAGCGTCAGCCTGCTGCATGCGCTGACCGACGACGAGCGCGTTCGCCGCGAGCTGAGCGAGGCACATGAGGCGGCCTGGCAAGCAGCGCTCGCCTATCTCGAGCGCGAGGCGTGCGTCGTCCGCCGCGGCCACGCCGGAGCGGTCCGCGAGCACGGGCAGGGCTTCGTCGCTGCGGCCTTCCGACACCGCACCAGCCGGGCGCAAGATCCGCACCTTCACACCCACGTGATCGTCGCCAACATGGCTCGTGCGGTGGACGGGGAGTGGCGGGCGCTCGACGGCAAGGCGATCTTGAAGAGCTACCGGCTCGCCGCCGGCTACCTCTACGAGGCGCAGCTTCGCCACGAGGTCACCCAGCGGCTCGGCCTGCGCTGGACCGAGCCGGTGAAGGGAATGGCCGACCTCGAAGCCGTACCGGAGGAAGTAGTGCGGGCGTTCTCGACGAGACGGCAGTCGCTCGTCGAGTACATGCAGGCTCACGACACGGAAGGCTTCGTAGCCGCCCGCGTCGCCGCGCTCGCCACCCGGGAGGCGAAGGAGCAGGTCGACCTGCCACGGCTGCGCGAAGAATGGCAGGCGCGTGCGGCCGAGCACGGGTTGGGCCGACGGGAGCTGCTCGGTCTGGTCGACTTGCACCGTGAGCGTCGTGCGCGAGTCGATCGCGAGCAGCTCGATCTGTTCGCCTTGGACAGGCTTGTCGAGAAGCAAGCGACCTTCACCATGCCCGAGCTCGTCTGCGCGGTGGCCGGCTTGCTGCGGGATGGTGGCACAGCCGAGCAGGTGCTCGATTCGGCCGCGGAGCTCCTCCGCCTGCCCGGCATCGAGCTCCTCAGCCCCGAGCTCAGCCCGGGGCGGCCGGCCCGGTTCACGACGCGCGAGCTGCTCGAGGTCGAGCGTGCGGCGCTCGAGCTTGCTCTCGCCGGCCGCGGCACGGATGCGCCGTGCGTGGACGAGACGATTCTCCGTCGAGCGCTATTGAGGGCCGAGCTGACCGGCGAGCAGCGGGCGCTCGTCCGCGAGGCCTCCCTGCGACCCGACCGGGTCGTCTGCATCGCGGGCGTCGCCGGTGCGGGCAAGACCGGCGCCCTCCGCGTGCTCAACGAGGCGTACCAGGAGACTGGGGTCCCGGTGATCGGGGCGGCGCCGAGTGGCCGCGCCGCCGACGAGCTCGCCGGCGTCACCGGCATCCGAAGCGCCACCCTCCACCGCCTACTCCTCGACGCCGCAAGGGACCATGGCCTCCCCCGTCATTGCGTCCTGGTCGTCGACGAGGCGGGCATGGGCGACACGCGTACCCTCGCGCCGCTGCTTCGCATGGTCGACCAGGCACGCGGAAAGGCGATCCTTGTCGGTGACCCCTGTCAGCTCCCCGCCGTCGGCGCGGGCGGACTCTACGCCGGGCTTTGCGAGCGGCTCGGCGCGCTCAGCCTCACCGAGAACCGCCGCCAGCGCGACGCCGCCGAGCGGACCGCGCTCGCCCACCTGCGGGCCGGCGATCCAGAGCCCTACCTCGCCCACGCGGTCAAGCGCGGGCGACTCCACCTCGACGACAACGCGCTCGCGGTCAAACGGCGTCTGCTCGAGGACTGGTGGCAGGCAGCCGAACGCGACCTCACCGGAGCCGTGATGCTCGCCCACAGACGCGAGGACGTCGGCGACCTCAACCGAGCCGCCCGCGTGCGGCTGCTCAACGCCGGCCGACTCGGCCCCGACGCGCTGAGGCTCGGAGAGCGAGAGTTCCGCGTCGGCGACCTCGCCGTCTGCCGCCGCAACGACCCGACGTCCGCGATCCGAAACGGCACGCGCGGAACGATCGTCGAACTCGACTCCTCGTCGCTCACGCTGAAGACGACCGCCGGGTCGCTCCGCTCGATTCCGCTCGCCTACGCCGCAGACCATCTCGATCACGCCTACGCGCTCACCGGCCACGCGGCCCAGGGGGCGACGGTCGAGCGCGCCTTCGTCCTCCTCCAGGAGGAGGGCCACCTTCGGGAATGGGGCTACGTCGCCTGCTCCCGCGCAAGAACGGAAACTCGCCTCTACCTCACCGCCGCAACTCACGAGCCCGAACAACACGGACACCAGCCACACCGGCCCGACACCGCACAGCGGGTCAGCCACGCGCTCTCGCTCCCCTCGGCCGAGCCACTCGCGCTCGACCAGACGCGCGGACCGAGCGACGCGACCGCGCGCCTGTTCACCCAGCGACAGCAGCGCCTCGACCAGGCGCGGACGCAAGCCCAGGAGCGACTCGCCGGCGCAGAAGCGAAGCTCGAGGCGCTCGGTTGGCGCGGCCATGGCAGACGCGGCGCGGAGCTACGCGCGGATATCGCCCTCCAACGAGCGGCGCTTCGGCTGGCCGACCGTAGACCCACCGAGCCTGAGGCTCGCGAACCCGTGCCGCCACGGACGCTGCCTTCACTGGATCACAGCCTCGCGCCCTCCCGCTCGCGCTCTCTGTCGCGCGAGCGGGAAGCACCCGGCCTTGACCTCGAGCGCTGATCAGCCGGAAAGCGATAGCGAGCCAGTCCATCATTTAGTGACGATTACGAGCAGGGGGCGTAAGATCGAGTGATGGCCGCGTCGGACGCGGAGATCGCTGCGCAGTTTCGAGCGGCGCTTGAGGCCGCCGTCCAGACCGGTGACCTCGACGCCGTGTATCCGCTGCTTGCCGCCGATGTGGAATGGGTTACCCCACAGCGCACGCTGCGCGGGATAAACGAGGTCAAGGAGCAGCTCGACTGGATCAAGCCGTCCGAGACCTTCGACTTCGAGTTCTCGAAAGGAGACTGGGTCGCTGAAGGCGACGGCCGCCTCATCCTCGAAGTCCACGAGGTGTACAGATTGAAAGAGACCGGCGAGTTCGGTTACGCACGCGACCGGCGGGTCGAGCTGACGATTCGCGACGGCGAGATCAGCCGCTACGAGATGCGGATCGTCGGCTAGCTCCGCGCCCGCGTGACGCCGCTCACTCTCGGCCACCGGGGAGCTCCTTGCCGAAAGGTCTGGGAGGTCGAGATCGACCGTGGTCGTTCGGCGAGACGGGCAGAGATCTCGCGATCGGCGAACTCATTGGCCGCGCACCGAAGGTGCTGTCCGGCACGATCGGGTCACGGCTGGCCTTCCGATCTCGGACTCCGCCGCGGTCGTTGCGATCCCTAGCCCTTTCCTGCGTGGGTTGGACGTGGGCGAAGGCCCCACCTAGGACCGGGCGCGGCGGCGGGCGGTAGCCGGGCGTCTCGCGCCGGCCGCGGGGCCAGGCGCCTGGCCGCGAGGCTGCTCATGCAGGAGGCTGTGGGTGCCAACAGCTCGGATCACGGAGCCTGGCGACCGAGTCGGCGGACGCCTCCATGAGTACTACCAAGCTGCCGCATGAACACCGGCATTTTGAAACCCCTCAGCTATGCTTGGTGAATTGTGCGCCCCCGAGAAGGAGGGCGCGCGTCCGACCTCTAGGAGAACCCAGATGCTTGAGTGGCTCGAGAGATTCTTCGACAAGCACTTCCTGGGATCCGGGACGAAGTCGATCAGTCCCGAGAGCGAGGTCGCCGAAGCCATCAGGAGCGGTGCCTGCATCGTCGACGTCCGCCTTGCCCTGGAGGCGAGGAAGGCGATGGTGCCGGGCGCGAAGAACATCGACCTGCTGGTTCTCGGGCGCCACCTGGACGAACTGCCGCGCGACAGGACGATCGTGACCTATTGCAAGACCGGCGGGCGCGCTGGCAAGGCCCGGGACATCCTTGATCGCAACGGCTTCAAGGTGATCAACGGCGGCGGCTACGAGACGGTCCTGAAGATCGTTGAGAACAACCAATCTGCTGCTGGATAGGCTGACGGCGTCGCCCGGCCGCGCGGCCACTACGAACTCGAGGCCCCGACTCGAAGGCAGGCTCCCAACGCACAGCGCTCAACTGTTCCTAGTGCGTGACTGGCTGGACTGTGGCCTTCAACCCATCGGTGTGTGCGTGAGGAAGCGACGATAAGGGTGTGTCGTGACCGCGATGCTGATCGTGGCGGTGGCAGCCCGTAAGTGCACGTGCCCGACCTGATGTACCCGTCTCGTACCCCGGCATGAGGACTGCGTCGCACAAATAGTAGCCGCCCCCGTCACCCTGACATTGAACAGACGGCTCGAGCGTCGACCTGCTAGCGCGACCGACTCCGACCGCGTACCGGTGCTCCGCCGGCTCCCCGCCAACTTCTACTGGTTCGGGACTCTGCCGCTGGCTGGCGGCGCACGGGTGAACGGCGTTCGTGGAGGGTTGCGTTGAGCACGGCGGCTCCGACGATGACGCGTCCGATCAGGAAGAAGCCGAGGAGAAGCGTGGCGGCGATCCCGAGCGCGCCGTAGGTGGTCGACTTCGACTGAAGCAGCTGGCCGAGGATCAGGATGTTGAAGACCTGCACGCCGACGATGCCGACCGCGTAGAGGAGCGATCCCGGGATCAGGCCGGTCCAGGTCGCGCTCGAGTGGGGCAGCTGCAGGGAGACGACGAGCCAGAGCCCGGCCAGGGCGAACACGACGACCACGAGTGCGATCACGCCGCCGACCGCCGTCTCGCGACTCGCGGAACTGACGCCGGTGACGAGCGCGAGCTGGCCGAGGATTGCCGCGGCGAAGATCGCGAGCGTTCGGGAGCTGACCTTGACCGAGGCCGCCGAGCCGTCCCAGGCCAGCGCGTGCACGACGGCGACGGCGCGCAGCAGGACCCTCGTCGCGTAGACGAGCACGAGGAACGAGGTGAGGGCGACCCACCAGTTCGAGCCACCGCTGGAGGCGCTTTCGACCTGCTTGGTGACTGTCCCGCCGAGGCCGGCGGAGTTCGCCACGACGTTCGACTCCACGCCGAGTGCCTGCCCGATCAGCCCCAGGCCCGAGACGATGAAGAACGCGAGCGGCAGGGAGAACACGAACAGGCGGTACGAGAGAGCGCCGGCGAGCATCCCACCGCCGATCCGGGAGTCTCGCTCGATCGTCTCGAAGGTGGCGTCGAGCGCCGGCGAGCTGCCGCGCGCCGCCTCGACCGACCGTCGCAGTGCGTGCGCCCGCTCCACCCACGCCGTGAAACGCCGCAGCAGGGTCCGGCGCGGCGGCGGCAGTTCCACCGGTTCGCGCTCGTCGGCGGGCGGCGCGGGGCTCATCGCGGCGCGGCGATTTCCTGATCAGCAGCGACCGGGGGCGCCTCCTCGAGGCGTTCTCGCTCGGTCCGACGCCAGTTCTCCCAGACCGGGGAGAAGACCGCGCAGACCAGCGACATCGTGATCATGATGAACACCGAGCCGATCACGGTGAGGACGACGCCGAACGAGCCGAACGCCCTTCCGTTCGCGTTCAAGGATGCTCCGAGGTAGAACGGCGAGGTCGCGCCTGCCCCGCCGAGGACGATGGAGGCGAGGAGCGCGCCGGGTAGCAGCGCGCGCAGGCCGATCTTCTTGTGCAGGAGGAAGCGCGGCACCCAGAGCCAGAACACCGTCGAGGCGATCAGCCAGACGGGGAGAACCACGAACCAGCCCGTCTCGCGGAGCTGTTCGGCCGAGGCGACCGCGAGAGCGACGGCGCCGGTGACGACGAAGAAGAAGACCGTGAATCGCCCCTGGTCCGCGATCGAGCCGACCTTGATCCGCCAGGCGCGGGCGTAGACGTCCTGGTAGATCTGCCCGATGCCGATGCCCCACAGAAGGAAGCTGATCGCGACGGTGATCGTCGCCGCGAGCGCGTTCGAGGAGGCTGTCCCGAACGTGTCGCGGACGATGCCGGCCGTGGTGCTGTCCAGTTTCAGGTGGGAGATCAGTCGGTCTGCCATTGCGTTCGAGTCGCTTTCCGACAAGTGGAAGTAGGCGATGGTGACGAGTGCCGCGGGGAGGACCGAGAGCGCCGAGTAGATCGAGGCGGCACACCCCGAGTTGTGGCTCGCCCGAAAGTAGGCACGGAACCACTGGAGCGTCAGCCGGCCGACGCTGGTATCGGCGCGACGGCTGAGCCAGTCCTGTACCGCTTTGATGCGACCGTGCTCGTCCGCCGTCTCCACGCTGCCGCGGTTCGCGGCCTCGATCGGCTCTGCAGCCGCCGGGACAGTGCTAGGCGGCGCCTGGGTGGGCGTCTTTGACACGGGAAACCTCCTCGCGCTCGTTTGGTGCTTCCACGCTACGCCGTTGCCGATCCGGCGAGCAGGACGGCGGTCGGAATCACTCGGGTGAATGCGAATGGCGCACCGTTCGGCATCGCTGGAAGGACGGTGGGTCGAGCGTTGCCCTGTCCCGGCGATGTCGGTGCCGTGAGAGCGTCACCGTTCTGGCGTAGCCGCCGCTGCGCTCTGCGGCATGACCCTGATCAGAAGCCAGAGGCAGATCACCGACGTGAATGTGAACGATACGAGCATCGTCCAGAGGACGTCGGAAAGTGGGTAGTCGACCGTAGCGAGCACCGTCACCTCCAGCGTGCGTGTGCAAGTCGAGTCCACGCTATGCGGCTGGTCACCCTTCGGGTGAGCTGCCGACGATTTTCACCCGGGTGACCAGGAACTAACCGAGGGTCGGTCACGACCGGAGAATTGCGGGCAACTACCGAGGACGGCATCCGCCCGACGGGAAATACTCGTTCGGTCCCCGAAGTGAAGAGTCGGGGCTCAAACGGGTAGCGACTCCCGCCCTTACGAGCCTGATAGCGAAAGGACGGAGGTCAAGATGCTCGTTACTTCAGCGTTGATCGCTCTCGCGTTCTGGCCCGCCCGGGTCGCTCGCCGCAAGGGGCACAGCTTCTGGCGCTTCTTCATCTTCAGCCTGGTCTTGTTCCCGGCGGCGCTGATCGTGGCCTACCGCGTCAAGGAACGCCCCGCCCCGGCCGGATCGCCCGTCGCGTACGTCCTTGATAGCCCACCCGCCCCCTAGCGCGCCGTCGGGTCCGGTGTCAGCGGCGGCTCGGCCTTGGCAGCCCGACGACGGTCGATCCAGTAGACGATGGCGATGAGGCCGGTCGTGATCACGCCGGAGACGACGATCGAGGCGATCGGGAAGTCCTCCAGCGCACTGCCGACACGGTAGGCGAGCAGGCAGGTGTACGCCGACCAGAGCGTCCCTCCGATCGCCGAGTAGAGCAGGAAGCGCCGATACGGGTACTCCGTCAGTCCCATCGAGGCGTTGACTGCGAAGCGGACGCCCGGCACGAAGCGGCCGAAGACGATCAGGATCGGCCCCGATCTGCCGAGCAGAGCGAGGCCCTTGGCAACCCGTTCGTCCTTCTGCGAGGAGGTTTCGAGCCGAGCCTTCAACCGCCCCGGGCCCGTCCGCGCGATCCAGTACAGAGCGGAGTCGCCGAGGATGGCGCCGAGGGCACCCGCGACGATGACCAGCTCGAGCTCGAGCTCGCCCTGAGAGGCGAGCACGGAGGCTGTGCTCAGGGTCGTCTCGCCGGGGAGGATCGGGATGATCGCGTCCAGGAAGACGAGCCCGAAGATGGTCAGGTAGGCGACGGCCGCGGAGCCGCTCACCAGCTCCTCGTTGAAGAAGGAGTAGAGGATCGCTCCGGTAACGGCAACGAGGATCAGCGCAGAGAGCCCGACCACGGTCCAGAAGATTGCCCGGCGGCTCACGGCGAGCCCTCCACGGCAGCGGCCTGACCCGCCATCGCGCCGGGGCCTGCCGCCCACTGCGCGGAGAGTGCGGCCGGGTCGAGTCGTTCGGCGGCATCGAGCGCCCGTCCGGCGCCCTTCGACGTCGTCCGGCCGAAGGCTCCGCTCAGCACCCATTTGCGGGTGAGCCGAACGAGACGCAACCTGTCGTCGGAGAGATCGGGAGTGCGCTTCGGGTCGAGGTACAGGTCGATCGCGAGCTTCTTGACGAGTTGCGGGTCAACGGGGCCACGAGCCGACTCCTCCAGCCGGTGCGCCAGGAGTGAGGCCAGCACCTGCAGCTCGTGCACGCCCGTGCGCAGTGAGAGGCCGATCGAGACCGAGCTCGAGGCGACAAGAGCCCATGGCATCTTCGTGAAACGGGCGCCGCGGGCGAGGACGCGGACGACGGGTACTGCGAGCACGACGACGCGCTGCATCTTCTCCGCCGCTGCCTCCGTCTCCGCCTCGCCGGCAAGCAGGCGCTTGGCTTCGGAGGCGGAGGTCACGCTCCGGTCTGTGAGCAGGATGCGGTCGATCGCATGGTCCGCGAGGGCGCCGACGGCCTCGACTAGCGCGTCAACGGTCTTTCTGCCGGCGGCGCCAGCACCGCTTCCCGCCGAAGCGGCGCGGTTGCGCAGTGACGGACTCGACGTTCGAGGTTGGATGGCAGCCTCTTGTCTCATTGAGCTCTCCACGGCGGTTTCGCCGCCCCGAGCATCGCACCCGACTCGTCGTCGCGGCTGCAGTCGCCGGCGAATCACCCAGGTGATTCGCTTCGCCCGGCAGATCTCTCGGAATACCGGTTCACCCAGGTGAATTGGGCGTGCGGGGCTCAACGGACGGAGGACGAAGTCTAGCGTCGGTATTGAGCCTGATGACGAACAGCCCAACCGAGACGTCGGAGAGACTGCGCGGCCGCGCAGGGCGGCGGCCTCGGCCGGCCGCCCTTTCGTCTCGCGCGTCGACGGGATGAGCGTACCCACGGAAGAGAATCGCGGCACACCGCACGAGCCTCCGGAGCCCGACGACCCCGGCTTCGCTGATCGCGTTCGCAGCACGATCGCCGTCGGGAGCGCCAAGGCGCGGAGCGCGGGCGAGCGCCACGCGTCGATCGCCGTCCCCTTCACTGCGATGGAGCGGGACCGCGGCGTCGCGGCGAGCGTCCTCGCCGGCGGCGTCGCCTATCGGCTCTTCCTCTGGTTCCTGCCGTTCGCACTGGTCGTGGGCGGTGCGCTCGGGCTCGCCGACTCCGAGAGCGTGCAGGAGACTGTCTCGACCGGCGGGCTGCCTCAGGCGATGGTCGACGCGGTCGGGGACGCGGCGCGCGCCGCCGACACCAACTCGTTGTGGCTCCTGCTCGTGGGGGTGCCGCTCTTGCTGTACGAGGGGTATGCCGGGGCGCGGGCGCTCCTCTTGATCCATTCGCTGGTCTGGCATGAGCCTCCGCGGAAGCTGAAGCCGCTGCAGAGCTCGCTCGCCTTCTCCGGAGGCATGTGCGGGTTCGCAGCCGTGATCGGGCTGACCTGGTGGTTGCGCGACACGTCGCAGCTCGAGCAGCTCGCGGTGGCCGCGCTGACGGTGCTGCCGCTGACCGGGCTTTGGCTTTGGGTCTCGCTCAGGCTCCCCCACGGCTCCGCTTCCTGGAAGGAGCTCCTTCCGGGCGCGCTGCTCGTCGCCGTCGGCTTCCAGTTGACGCACGGTTCCGTCGTCTACTTCCTCGGGCCGAAGCTCGAGTCGTCGATGTCTCTCTACGGGGCGCTGGGGGTCAGTGCGACCCTGCTGTTCTACATGTGGCTCATCGGGCGGATCGTCGTGACCGCGCCGATCCTCAACAGCTCCATCCACGACGAGCGCGTCCGAAGGCACGGCGGCGACCTGCACGAGCCGCCCTCTGCCCGGTGAGCATCGCCAGTGGATGCGGCCGGCGCGGTCGCCGACGGCACCGGAGGTGTCGGCGAGCAGCTTCGCAAGCGGCGAGGCCGCGACGCCGGACGCCGGATTTCGAGCATCTTCGCGGAAGATGGAAATGGTTCGTCGGCGAACCATGATTGGCCCGCGAACGGACGGCGGGCCTAGCAGCACACCGCCAGGCCCACGACGGCGATCGGCGCGGGGCGAGGGCGCGACGGCGCTCACCCGGGTGAAAGTCACCTGGAACCGCGCCGGCTCTTCAGGGACGCGGGAGACTCACACCGATGCACGCGACGCTCTCCAGCGCACCGGCCAGGTCGTGTTACCGGGCATTCGATTCACATCCGACTGCGGCGGTGACGATCGGAGCCGAAGAGGAGCTCCTGCTCGTCGAGATCGACGGCGCCGAAGTCGTTCGGCGCTCGCGCCGGACAACACTTCAGACACGAACTCCGCGCCGCACGGATCGAGAACGGCCGCCCGACGCGACGTTCGATAGGTCGGCGCCGCACATGCCTGATTTACGTCTCCCAAGTCGTACGACGCAAGGAGGTTCACGATGACTGGCCCGTTCCAAACGATGTTTGATCTGGCGGCAGTGCTGGAGAGGGTAAGGCCAGCGCTCCAGTGGCTCCGCATCCTGGAGACGCCGAAGAAGCGTCACCGCCTGCGCATTGCGATCCTCGTGTCCGGCACCGCCGGCGCCGTCGCCGTGGTCATGGCGATCCTGCATCGGGATCGGCGGAGGAGCATCGTGGCCGCCGTCTCGGAACCCGCGCCGGCCAGCGCTCCGGCGCAGGAGGCTACCGACAACGAGCCCGAGCCCACGGAAGCAGTTCTGGTTCGCTGATCGGTTGATCCGGTTCGGTTTACCGGGCCCGCTGAGTATGGCGGCGCCTATGGCGGCGACCCGATCGCGCGCAGTCTTCGGCCGGCACGACTTCCGACGCGTCGCCGGTTCGTTTCGCAATTCAGGTCCGATGCCCCGCTCTCTCAGACGCCTTCGATGGCTTCCA
Organism: uncultured Actinomycetes bacterium; assembly: GCA_963724805.1. Lineage (GTDB taxonomy): Bacteria > Actinomycetota > Thermoleophilia > Gaiellales > Gaiellaceae > CAVQZA01. Next base: position 1,837,633 of record CAVRWA010000014.1, on the reverse strand, counting down.
CCACCGTGATCACGCCGACCATGATCGCGAGCGCCGCCGTCAGCTCGGCCCACCGGGCCGTCCTCTGCGTTGCGAGCTCGCCGACCGCCCCGGCCGAGAGCGCAAGCCTGGGTCGCCGAGACGACCACGATAAGCCTGCGCGAGCTCGCGAACAACGCGTACAGGAGGAGCGCGGGCGGCACCACGTAGAACACGGTCTCCGGCGGCATGCCTGCGATCTGCGCGTACGCCATCCCCTCCGGCACGAGCAGGCTGACGACGACGAGCCCGGCGATCGCGTCGTGGCGGAGCCACCCGCGCCGGTACGAGGGCAACCAGTCGAGGATCGGCAGTCGGCGCCGCCCCGCCGGCGCCGCTTCAGCCTTCATGCGGCGTCAGTGCCCGAGCTGCGGCGGAGGGGCTCCGCCAGCGGTGCGCGCCTGCGGGAACGCTCTCCATCGCTGGGGCAGCGCCGGCCGGATGGGACGAGAACCAGGAGGCATAGCGGTCGGCGAGCGGCGCAGCAGTGAGCCCGTGGACGAGAACCGAGAGTCCGACGGTGACGTATGTCGTGAGCACGATCGTCGAGGTCTGCGGCAGATCGGCATCCTGGACGACGATCGCGGCGAACACGATCGACGCCAGCCCCCGCGGGCCGAACCACCCGAGGAACCAGACCGTCGGACGCCGCGCACCCGTGCCCAGCATCGCCACCGCGACCGGGACAATCCGCACGATCGTGAGGCTCAGCACCGCGTAGAGGGCGATCTCCCAGCTCAGGGAATGGAGCGCGGGGCCGAGCAGCACGGCGCCGAACACGAGGAAGGTGACGCCGTCGAGCATCTCCCCCACCTCGTCCGAGAAGAACATTCCCCCGCCGTCCTCGGACGGCCGCCGGAGGACACCGAACGTCATCCCGGCGACGAACGCGGCGATGAAGCCGGAGCCGCCGAGCGGCGCGGCGATCCCGTAGGCGAGCGCCGCTCCCGCGACCGGGACGATCTGGCGCCAGGACTGCTCGATGAGACCCCGCTTGCTCGCGAACGTGATCGCGATGGCGGCGATCGCCCCGGCGAGCACGCCCCCGAGGATGCCGTACCCGATCTCCTCGAAGACCAGGTGGACGGCGTGCGAGGCGCTGACCTCGCCGGCGTCCGTCTCGGCCACCGCCAGCACGATGAAGAGGAGCGGCACGCAGATCCCGTCGTTGAGACCGCTCTCGACGTTGAGCCCCTGGCGGATCCGGGACGGGAGCCGTGGCTCCGTGACCACCGCCTGCCCCAGCGCCGCGTCGGTGGGAGCGAGCACGACCGCGATGACGAGCGCCTCCGGGATGGAGAGCGCGCCGAAGAGCGCCGCCGCGACTACGGCGCCCAGAATGATTGTCAGCGGGAGCCCGATGCCGAGCAGGCGCAAGGGCACGGCGTACTCGCGCCGGAGTGTCCGCAGGTCGATCCGCGACGCGTCGGCGAACAGCACGACGGTCAGGGTGGCCTCGGCGAGGAGCTTCACCGGCTCCCCGGTGGGCGATACGTCGAGCAGGTCGAGTGCCTCGACTCCCACCAGGAGCCCGACTGCCACGAAGATCATCGCGGGCGTGATCGGGGTGCCGTCGACGCGGCGCGAGACGACGCCGAACCCGATCAGCGTGACCGCGATCACGGCGAGGGCCCATTCCATGAGGCCGAGCCTACGACCCGGATCGCCGCCGTTGGGGGGACCCGGCGACGCTCACCCGGGTGAATCGAAAACGCCCTCGTGCAGCCGTTTCCGGCGCCTTCAGACGAGGCCGGCGATCGACGCAGCGATCAGGTTGAGCCCGATCAGGAGAAAGATGCCGTCGAGCACGAGAACGCCGTTCGCGGCGATCCAGCCCTTGATGCGCCGCAGCAGTACGGGGGCACGTTCTGGCATGCCGAGGAAGATCGCAATCGGCCCCCACACGGTCGACGTCGCGACGAGGACGAAGAAGGCGATCGCGAGGACCTCGTCGGTCGAGCTCAGGTCGGCGTTCGTGATCACGGCGGCGCCGCTGAGGGTGAAGACGAGGTTGCCGACGTTGATCGTCATGTTCCCCACCCCGATCCCGAACGCGAGTGGCACGCCGATCCTGTCGACCGCCTTCAGCCATCCCGGCTCCTCCTGAGAGGCGGGCTCCCCGCCCTCGCGCCGCTCCTTCAGGCGCCGCCGGATCCCCCAGGCCGAGATAGCGACGAGCACGAGGCCGGCGATCAGCTGGGCGACTAGGATCTCGTGCGCCGGGGTCCCGTCCTCTGCGAACCCACCGCCGTCGGTGAGCGAGACGGCAAGCGCGGCGATCAGTGCCATCGCTCCCGCGTCGCCCGCGAGCAGCGCGAACGACTTAGGAAGACCGTGCTCCGAGCCGAGGAACACGACGACCGCCGTGACAGCGATCGGCGTCAGCGCGATCGCGATCGCCCACGGCAGCAGATCGGCGTACACGCCGGCCGCGACCAGCGTCACCGACGGCTCACCCCGCCCGGGCGGCGGCCTGGGCTCGCCCCGAGCCGACCACCAGGATGTAGACGCTCAGCGCGAGCACCCAGGCCGGGAACGCGAACTCGATCCAGGGGAAGAAGCCGACCGACACCAACAGGACGATCGCGATCGCGTAGCCGGAGAGAGCGAGCCAGCGGGGCGCGAGCGTCAGGCGACGCAGGATCGTCGAGGCCGCGATCATGAACACGGCGGCCATGCGGATCGCATAGATCACCATCAGCTCGTGGGACATGCGCCGGCCGAACTCCCACGCGCCCGAGCTCGCGAGCTTGTCGGCGCCGTCTCCGGCGCTCCCGACGAGGCCCGCCGCGACGGCCGCGGCGGCGAAGAGCATGGCCACGAACAGCAGCCCGCTGCCGAGGAAGACCGTCCCGAAGAACCGGTCCTCGTGCTCGCCGACACGGTCGCGCAGCACACCGATGAACCAGAGGAACGCGATCCCTGCAAACGGCACGAGGGCGAGCGCGAGCAGCACGCCGTCGCGGTGCGAGCTGTCCGAGAGCCAGCTGCCCGCGTCGCTCGGATCGGAGGGGACGGCCGTGCGGACGAGCACCAGCGCGGCCGTGAAGATGACCGAGAAGGCGATGCCCGCAATGGCGGCCGACCGGGGCGTCTTGAGGGCGCTCCGGACGGCGTCCGCCTCGGCCACCGAACTCGGGGATGTGGTGTCCACGGTCGCTCCTTCTGTTGGGGCGGCGGCGGGGTGCCCCCGCCGCCGCCCCTCTTCGCTGTCAGTCCTCGGCGTTGCCGGGATGGAGCTCGCCCGTCTCACGCTCGGGGAGTGCCATCCGCTCGGGGTCGAGGTCGTACGTCCACGGCAGGCCGGACATCTGCCAGCCGTTCTTCCTGCGCATGCCGTCGAAGACGCTCTCGGGGTCTCGGACCCGGCGCCCTCCATCCCGTCGAGGATGTTGTAGGCATTCGTGAAGCCCGCGGCCGCCAGCATGTTGCATCGCCATCGCCCCGCGGCCGCCTGAGCGGCACGTGACGAGGAGCGTGTCCTCGGGTGTGAACCGCTCCTTCACGAGCTCGACGAAGTCGGGGTTCAGCGACCACGGGAAGGCCTTCTTCTCGTCGTCCCAGACGTACGCGAGGAAGGCGAACGGGATCAGCGTCGCCATCGGGGGATGGCCGGTGAAGACCCACTCCTCGGGCGTGCGGACGTCGAGGATCTTCACTCCCTCGGTGTCCGCCTGCCACATGTCGTAGGCCTCCTTCGCGGTGACGTAGAGCCCGAGGCCCGTCTGCCGCTCCTTCACGATCGGGAGGCCGTTGTGTGTCGGTGCCGTCGTCGTCGCTGTGGTCATCGTCTCCTCCTTGCCATATAGCTCAAGTTGCGATCACGGGATGTAGTTGGCGCTGTTGTCCGAGCCGTAGCCGCAGCCCTGGTAGGTGCAGTGGAACTCGTCGCGGATGATGGCGGCCCAGCCGCCGGCGCGACCCGTGTCGAGCGAGAGCTCCTCGTCGAGGATCTTCGTCTCGAACGTCCAGCCTTCCGGCAGCTCCTTGTAGTTGTCGCCGAGTACGTGGAGGTTGTCGGCCGTGAGACTCGGGTCGACGTCCTTCGTGTACTCCTGCAACACCCAGGTCGCACCCTCCGGCTCGCGAAGCAGATACACCGGCTTGCCCGCGTGGAAGACCCAGTTGGTGTTGCGATAGATCAGCGAGGGTGTGTACGTGTTCTGGAACTGGACGAGCATCTCGGCGCCGGTCATGTCGCCGGCCCAGCGCATCTCGACGCCGTGGAAGTCCTGGACTTCGCCGACGGCGAACTCGAGTTCGTCGATCATCCAGAAGCGGCCTCTGTTGACGGCGCACATGTCGACGCCGAGTTCGCGCGCGAGCTTCTCGGGATCGATCTTCTTGTAGCCCTCGGGGTCGACGGGGATTGATGCCGCCGTGTAGACGTGCGCCCTCTGCGTCCGCCCGGTGCCTACGAAGGCCCCCATTCCGTGGAAGCTGAGACCGCGAGTATCCGTGAGGTGGACCCGCTCAAGGGGATCCAGTCCCGTCTTGAGCTTCATTCCTGGAGAACTGACTGTCGACATGGTCGACTCCTTTCAGTTAGGTGTGTGGGACGGCGAGCGGTTGTGAGGCCCTCGGAGCACTTACCGAGATCACCTCTGGTGCGAATGGCCCGACGAGGCCGGCGGCCTGCTCGGGCACGGCGGCCGCCTCCAGGAGGTCGCCGTTCGCGCACGAGAGCGTCGCGATCCGCACGCCCTCGCCGAGGCGGTGCAGCTTGTGCTGCTCCTCCTCGCTCGGGCTTCTCAGCGTCGCGCCCGTCACCTGGACGAGGCCCTCGTTCCAGGACGCCGGGCTCTTCCGCCAAGCGAACACGTCCGACACCCAGATCGCATGGCCGCGCGACCACCGTGTCTTCCCCGGCAGCTTCATGCGAACCGGGATGTCGCCGGGACGCTTCCGCAGCCCCCGGTTCTTCAGAACCGTGACGGCGATCCCCAGCGCGCAGATCCACAGCGGGACCCCGAGGAACACGAGAATTGCCCAGACCATGATTTACCTCCCTTCGCGTGAGGGGCCTGGACGGTCATTCCTCGTCCGATCGGCCACGTGTCGAGCTTTGCACCCGGCCTCACGTCCGATCCGCAACCGGGGGCGAATCACCCAGGTGATTGGGTTTCGTGCGGCAGGTTGCGCGGAAAGACGGCAGCAAGACCGGCGCCGACATGCGCCGCCGCGTCCATCGAAGGGGCCAACGGGATGTAGTTGGCGCTCGTGTCCGAGTCGTATTCGCAACCCTGGTAGGTGCAGTCCAGGTCGTCGCGGAGATCGACGCCCAGCCGTCCGACTTGGTCGTGTCGAGGATCAGGTTCCTGTCGAGGACCTTGGTCTCGAACGTCTAGCCCTCGGGCAGCGTCGTCAGCTTCGGCGCGGTGTCCTTCAGGTTGTCGACGATCGGCGAGCCCGGGGTCGACGGCGAGATCACCCAGCTGCCTCCATCACGATGACGTCCGCACGCCCGCTCAATTGCCGGCTCGTGGGTTTGCTTCCTCTGTGGCCGCCGGGTTACTTGCCCGGCGGCCCAGCGTCTTCAGAACGCCTCGGCACGGATACGGCCGCCAGCCCACTCCGCGGCGGGGCCTGCCACCCGGGCAGGCCCCGGTCCCAGCGAAGCGGCCGAACCCTGACAACCGCGTTCGGTCGACGCCTCCGACCGCTACGCCTGTGCCTGCTTGGCCAGAAGACCCTCGATGACCGCGGCCTGCGCAGCCAGGGCGCCACTACCGCTGAACTGGATGATCTCGGCGCCTTCCTCCGACTTGAAGTTGTGCGGAGCCGGCCAGTAGCACACGTCGCCGGCCTTGCATTCGTCAGTGCTCCCGTCCTTGTAGATGACGGACATCGAGCCGCTGATGATGTAGGCGTGGTGCGGAACCCCGCACAGACCCTCCGGCAGTGGCGCCAGCAGCGCCGTGAAGTCAGTACCCGGAGCGAACTTGTGGTAGGCGCACTGCGTGTCGCCCCACACTTCCTGGAAGATCTCCAGGCCCGGCGTGTTCTGGGTGACGAAGTCGTCAACCGGTTCCATATCCCTCAACTGGCTTCTCATCGTTTCTGCTCCTTCCGGTGGCTCGCCCAACCGGGGGTGATGCCGATTTCTTCAGAGCCAGGCCCGGTCGCCTGGATAAACCTGGTTACCAACGCGACGCAACGCTGGCCGAGACGGATCTTGCGATGTCGACTCCTTTCCATGAGTCGAGTTGTAGGTCGACGTGGCTTCCGTCAGCCACGCCCCGAGTGTTCCACGCTGGCCGTGGCCGAGACCGCGGCGGCGGCCGAGTCACCCGGGTGATTCCGGACCGTCGAGAGGCGTGGGCACGGTCGCGGCTAGCCGCGGTAGTTCGGGCCGGCCCCGGAGATCGTGTCGGGGCCGCGCGCCTCGAACTCGCGGAAGAAGGGATTCATGCCGCGGAGGATCTTGACGGGGCTTCGGCGCTGCTTGGCGCCGAACAGGATCGTGAGGGCAGGCACGGCCACTCCGTACAGGAGCAGCGCCTCGAGCTCGGTGAGCGCGGTGCTTCCCGGCACCCGATTGCGCCTCGCGCGAGACAGGAAGGCGTCCACGCCGTTGCTGACCTCGTTCAGCCAGTACATCGTCCGGACGGCCAGCTCGATGTCGGCCTGTTCCTGGGGGCTGAAGAGCCGCCGGAAGTTCGCGCCGACACCCGGCGGAGCCTCGGTCAGGTCGCTGCGGGCGTGTGCCTGGGCCCAGGCGACGGCGGCCCACGTGCGCTCGTCGAGCGATTCGGTGTCCAGCCCCTCGAGGGCGGCGAGGTCGGCTGCGGAGATGCCCTCGGCCTTGGCCCACTCCCGATGGGCGAAGCTGCACTGGCGGCTCGAGTTCGCGCCCGCAACGGCGATCATGATCTCCTCCCGGAACACGGGATCGAGGCGGCGCTTGCGATAGATCGCCCAGAGGTCACGTCGCCGGCGGACCAGCATGCCTGTCGACCCCTTCTTCCGCTGCCCGACGATCGGGTGGTGGAGGCCCTTGGCGGTCATCGGGCCAAACTCGGCCGCGCCTGCGGTAGCCGGGTTCGCAGGCGAGAATTGCTCGCCCTGGTGCTGTGTCTCCGGGGCGACGTCGCTCATCTCGACCTCCTGCTCCGGAGGCGGCGGGCGAGTAGGTCCAGCGTGTTACCGGTCAGGTTGCCGAGCGTGATCGCGCGGACATACGCGAGGATCTCGGCGATCTGTGCGTCGCTGTAGTACGGGCGCAGGTCTTCGATCGATTCCGGATCGTACCGGTCGGGATTCTCCGCGTAGTACTGCGCGAACAGGATCGCCGCGGCCTCCGCCGTGTCCCGAGCCTCCAATGACTCGTTCTGGTACCCGAAGATCCGGTTGATCTCCTCCAGCGACACGCCCTGCGCGATCGCCAGGTGGGTGTGACCCCACTGGCAGAGCTGGCAGTCGTTGACGGCGCTGACCTCGAGCATGATCTTCTCGCGCAGCGAACGAGGGATCCTGGGCTTGACCAGTGCCCGGACCAGGACCGGAGCCGAGGCCACGACGTCGGTGAACGTCTTCACGACGTTCTCACGTGTCAGCGTGCGCTTCGCATTTCCGGGGGGAGTGGGCGGTGCGCTCGTCGTGGGGGCTGTGTCGGTCGTCATCGTCTCCTCACGGCCGACACGAGCATGTCACCCGCTCGCTCGTCGAATCGGCGCCTGCGGGCGAATCACCCGGGTGAGGGCGCTTTGTCATACGAGTCGAGCGCGCTTGCCGGGCCGGCGATGTCCTCGAGCGCGTCGTCGATCGAGTCGTAGAAATGGCGCCGGTCGAGGGTCTCCAGGAGGCCGTAGCGCGTGATGAGGTCGTGCAGTCGGCCGCGCAGCTCCACGAACACCAGGTGGACGCCGCGCTCGTTGAGCTCGGCGTCGAGGCGCTCGAGCATGTCGGCGGCCGTGACGTCGATGTCGTTGATCGCCTCGCACTGGACTACGAGCCAGCGTGCGTCTGAGCGTTTGACGAGCCGGCGGACCTCGCGTTGGAAGATGTTCGCGTTCGCGAAGAAGAGCGGCGCCTCCCAGCGGTAGACGACGACCCCGGGAACCTGCACGGCGTCGGGGTAGGCGGCGATGCCGTGCCAGCCGTCGACGCCTGGGGTCCGGCCGAGGACCTGGCCGGTGGGCCACCAGTTCCGCTTGAAGAACAGGAGGATCGAGAATGCCACCGCGATCAGGACCCCCTCGAGCACGCCGAAGAACACCACGCCCAGCGCAGCCGTCGTCGCGATCACGAAAGCCGACGTGCGGACCCGCAGGAATCTCCTCACAGACGCGAAGTCCATCAGGGACAGCGCGGCCGCGATCACGATCGCCGCCAGCGCGGAGTTCGGGAGGTTCGCCAGCAGATCGGGCAGGAAGACCAGCATCAGGAGAACCACGGCCGCGCCGACGAGCCCGGTCACCTGGCTCTTGGCGCCGCTCTGCTCGGCCACCGCCGTGCGGGAGCCGCTGGTGGAGACGGGGAAGCCCTGGAAGAGCCCGGCGAAGGCGTTCCCGGCCCCGATCCCTATCATCTCCTGGCTTGCGTCCACCTCCTCGCCGCGTCGCGCTGCGAAGCTCGTCGAGGTCGCGATCGTGTCGGCCAGCGAGACGAACACGATGCCGATCGCCGCCGCCAGGAGCGGCCCGATGTCGCCCACGTCGACCGAGGGGAACTGGGGTCGGGGGAAGCCCTGCGGCAGCGACCCGACCGTGCTCACGCCGTGCGCCGTCAGGTCGAACAGCGACACCGCCGCAGTAGAGAGGGCGACCGTGATCAGCACGGCCGGGATGCGCGAGGTGAAGCGCGGGAGGACGAGCAGCAGGGCGAGCGAGACCAGCCCGACGATCAGCGCGTACCGGTTGCGCTGGTCGAGACCTTCGAAGAACGCCCGCACCTCGTTGCGGAAGCCGTCGGCGTCGGTCGTGAAGCCGAACAGCTTGGGAAGCTGTCCGATGACGATCGTGATGCCCAGCCCGATCATGTAGCCGACCTGGACCTCCTTCGAGAGCAGGTCGGCGACGAAGCCCAGCTTGCCGAGCCCGAGCGCGATCTCGATCGCAGCGACGAGCAGTGCCAGCATCCCGGCGAGCGCGACGAGCTCCGCGGGGTCGTTCGTGACCGCGAGGGGCGCGATCGCGGCGAAGATCAGCGGGCCGAGCGAGGCGTCGGGGCCGAGGACGAGGATCCGGGAAGGGCCGAACAGCGCGTACCCCGCGAGGCAGGCCACGGTCGTGTACAGGCCGTTCACCGCCGGCAGACCGGCGAGCTCCGCGTAGGCCATGCCCTGCGGGACGAGGATCGCCGCGAGAACCACTCCCGCCACGAGGTCCGGGCGAAGCCAGCCGCGTCGATATCGCCTGATCACGCCGACGCCCGGGACCCAGTGCTCGAGCCGGGACGGCGGCACCTCTGGAATCGGGGCAGACTCCATCGACGCCTGCTTCTACGCGCGGGCGGATTCCGGCTCGACCACGATCACCTCGAGCAGCGTGAGCCCAAGATCGGATACACGCTGGAGGAGGCCCTGGAGCGCCGCCTGGTCGCGGACCTTCCCGACGAGTCTCGTGTTTCCCTCGGCACGGGTGAGGGTCATGCCTTCAAAGACAACGCCCATGCGGTCGGTGAGCTCCCCTTCGACTATCAGCTGATACGTTCGAGCGCCCACATAGGGGACACTGGACCTCCTGCCCGGCCGGTCGGGCAGGATGGGCACGGTTCACCCGGGTGATTCCACTTCATCGAGCAGGCCGAGCGTCGTCGCCCGAGCTACGGCGGCGGCCCGTGCGTGCACGCCCAGCTTGTGGTAGAGCGCCCGCCTGTGCGAGCGGATCGTGTTGGCCGAGAGGAAGAGACGCTCCGCGATCTCGCGCGTCGAGAGATCGGTGGCGAGGAGCTTGAGAACCGCGAGCTCGGCCTCGCTGGGGGGCTCGAGCACCTCTCCGCCGCGGGCACGAGCCGTCGCCGCGGCGAGATCCCGCTCCAGCTCGTCGGCCATCGAGCGTACGCGCCCGCTGTCAGGAAGTCGGGCCAGTGCGTCCTGGGCGGTGCGGAGAGCGGCTTCCGCATCGTCGAGGCGGCCGCGCCGGAGGCGCACGCCGGCGAGGAGCACGAGCGCCCAGGTGTGGTGGAGTGTCGGTACCTCGTCCGTGAAGAGATGCACTGCCCGCGCCAGCTCGTGCTCGGCATCCACCAGGCGATCCTCGGCCGCCGCGACGGCGCCGACGGCGGCGCACGCGTTTGCACCAAGCCAGCTGCGGCTGGTGCGGATGCTGCCGGCCGCAGTCCTCGCCTTTGCGGCGTGGGCTCTTGCGGAGGCGAGCCGCCCGCGATCGACGTCGACGAGAGCCAGCGTCGCATGAGTGTGCATCACACTCGGCGTGCGTTGGCGACCACTCGGCTCCTCGAGCATGCGCACCCCCACGGCCCACGCCTCGTCCAGGTCTCCGGCGAAGTAGAGGGCGCGGGCATACGCGCTCAAGGCCCCGCTGGTCGCCTCGTCGACGCCGCCCTCGTGCGCGAGCTCGACCGCTTTTCGCCCGTCTTCGACGGCCCGCGCGACGCCCTCGTCAAGTGCCAACGCGTGTGCGATCAGCGCTTGGGCCCCGAGGAGTGGGGTCGCGGCATCGCCTGCCTCGCGGACGTCGTCGACGATCTTGAGATAGCGCCCGCGGTCGAGTGCGTGCCCGCCGACGACGATGGTGGCCAGCGCGCCGGAGCCGGCGATCTCCGGGTACACCACGAGGACGTCGTCGGGGAGGGTGCCGACCCAGTGCAGGAGCGTCCGGCCCATCCCGTGCCTGATCATCGGGATGGCGTACTCGACGAGCAGCTCCGCGAGCAGCTCATCGTCACCTGCCGCGGAGGCGTGTGCGACCGCTTCCACCGACAACCCCCGCTCCCTGAGCCATTCGGCAGCGAGCCGGTTGATGGACGCCGCGGCAGTCGGCTGCTCGACGGCGAGCTGTGACCGTGCGTACTCCGCGAACAGCGAATGGACGCGGTACCAGCCTCCTCGCTCCAGCCGCAGGACGAAGAGGTTCGCTCGCTCGAGCTCGGCCAGCGCCTCCGCCGAGTCGGTCCTGCCGAGAACGGCGTCACAGAGCTCGGCCGTGAACTCTCCGAGCACGGCGACGGACAGGAGGAAGGAGCGTCGCTCCTCGTCGAGCGATGCCAGCACCTCGCCGCTCAGATACTCGGCCACGAACAAGTGCTCGCCCCCGAATTCTCGTACCGCCCTGGCCGGGTCGTCGACCGTGCTCAGCCAGTGGCCGGCCAGCACGAGCGCCGCCGGCCAGCCCTCGGTGTGCTCGACGAGCACGCCGATCTCTTCCTTCCCGAGATCGATGCCTGCCCCCGTGACGAGAAGGTCGTACGCCTCCGCCGGCGTGAAAGCAAGCTCTGCAGCCCGAAACTCGAGCAGCCTCCCGGCGACCCGCAGCCGTGCCAGGGCAAGCGCCGGGTCCGCGCGACTGATCAAGATCAAGCTCACGTTCACCGGAAGGTGCGAGATCGCGTGGTCGAGCGAGCGCCGGCATTCGGTGTCGGTCACCGCATGCACGTCGTCGAGCACGATCACGAGCCGGTCCTCGAAGGCGGCCGCGCCGTTCAGCAGTTCGTCGACCGCATCCTCGATCGAGCTTCCGGTCACGCTCAGTCGCTGGAGCGCTCGTCGGCCGAGCCCCGACCTGACGCGGTCGAGGGCCGTCGCCACATATCTCCACAGGCGAACCGGGTCGTTGTCGGCCGCATCGAGAGTGACCCAGGCGAAGGCCGCATCCTGGCTCGCCAGCCATCCGCGCACTGCGGTCGTCTTCCCGTAGCCCGCGGGCGCGGCGACAAGCGTCAGCCCGCCGTCGTTCCTCGCCCCGAGCGCCTCGCGGACCCTAGCCCGGTCGAGCACGCCGGGACGCGAGCGTGGGGCCGCGAGCTTCGCCTCGGCGAGCGGTCGTAACGCGTCCGCTCTGTCGCTGGCACGCCGTCCCCTGTTTCGTTGACCGCGATTCTCGGCCACCTCGTCAGATTCTTACCTAGTTCGGCTGCTGCGTGGCCTAGGTTCCTGTCCCCGACACCTCGTCGGAATCGACTGGACTTCGGGTTCACCCGGGTGAAATGCCCGCGTGTGTTACGCCGGCGCGCGGCCGCGTCGTAGCCTCGCCTCACAAGCTCTCCTCGAGCAAGGTTGGGGGCGTGTTCTGAACCTGGTCTTTGCACTTCTGATCATCCTCGCGGCCGCCGGCCTCGCGATCGCGGCCATGCTCTTCGTGCGGCGCACGGCGCCGGAAGGCAGCCGCTTCACCGACGGCGACAGGGCCTCGGGCGTCTTCGGCGTTATCGCCACGGGCTTCGCGGTGCTGCTCGGCTTCATCGTCTTCCTCGCGTTCACGAGCTACGACCGCACAAAGGCCGGGGCCGAAACCGAGGCGTTGATGGTGGGGCAACAGTTCGAGACCGCGCAGCTCTTGCCGACACCGGCATCCGCGACATTGAGCGGCCAGCTCGTCTGCTACGGGAGGTACGTCGTGCACGACGAGTGGCCGCGGATGCGGGCAGGCACGATCGGCAACTACGTCAACCCGTGGGGTGTCGCGATGTTCAAGACGCTGAAGGCAGTCGAGCCGAAGACGGCGAGCGCGCAGTCGGCCTACGACCAGTGGCTCGGCCAGAATGCGCAGCGCGAGGAGGCGCGCCTCGACCGCATCCATGGCTCGGTCGGCGTGATACCCACGCCGCTCTGGTACGTCCTCTTCTTCATCGGCGGGATCATCTTCGTCTACATGCTCTTCTTCGCCGACCCGGCCGAGGGGCGGGTTCCCCAGTCGATGCTGATGGGAGGCGTGGTGGCGTCGGTGACAGCGCTGCTGCTCCTCCTGGCCGTCCTGGACCGTCCGTTCCATGCCGGCGCCGGCAGCGTCACGCCAGTCGCGATGGAGCGGACGCTCGACCTTGTCGACCAAGCGTTCTCGGCGATAGCCGTCAATGTCCTGCTCCCGTGCGACGCGACCGGCAAGAGAGCCGGCGGGTGACCGTGCGGACGACTCCGCGTCTGCGGCTGGAGCTGGTCGCGACAATCCTGCTCGCGGCCGCGACCGTCGCAACCGCTTGGAGCGGCTACCAGGCGAGCCGGTGGAACGGGGAGCAGTCGAAGGCATTCAGCCGCGCCGGAGCGTTACGGGTCGAATCGGCCAAGGCGGACTCGCTCGCGAACACCCAGACCGAATTGGACCTGACGACGTTCACCGAGTGGATCGGAGCTGTCGCGCACGACGAGACGAAGCTCGCGGCCTTCTACGCGAGACGGTTCCGGCCCGAGTTCAAGCCGGCGGTGAAGGCGTGGGTGGCGACGAAGCCGTTCACGAACCAGAGCGCACCGCTTTCGCCCTTCCGGATGCCTCAGTACCGGCTCGCAGCGCGCGCAGAGGCCGAGCAACTCGAAACGCAGGCAGAAGCAGCGGCCGCGAAAGGTCGCACAAACGTCCAGCGGGCGACGAACTACGTGCTCGGGGTCGTGCTCTTCGCCGCGGCGCTCTTCTTCGCCGGCATCTCGACCAAGCTCGAGGAACCGGGGCTACGCCGGGCCCTGCTCGCGTTCGGCATCGTCGTCTTCCTCGCCACGCTCGCCTGGATCGCCAGCTTCCCGATCAGCCTCGCGGTCTGACGGCGAGTTTCGTTCACCCGGGTGAAACGGGCTCCGTCCGTCAACCGAGCAGGCGCTGTGTCGTAGCGTCGAGTCTCGAGAGCAAGAAAGGAGGAAGGACAATGGCTTCTACCGTCGTTACCTCGAAGCTGTCGGATCAGGAGCTCGCCGAGCTGCTCAGCACGATCTCCGGCGCCGACAGCGTCGAGCTGAAGCTCACCGTCCCGCTGACGGACCGGACCCGCGCGGGTGAGGCGCTCGGAGTCGATCCGATGGACGGACAGCTGCGTCAGGTCTACTTCTTCGACACACCCGACCTGGCGCTCAACCAGAGGGGCCTCGTCGTTCGCGCCCGTCGCGTGCAGGGGCGCGGTGACGATTCCGTCGTGAAGCTGCGGCCCGTGGTGCCGGACGAGCTGCCGAAAGAGGTGCGCCGCTCGCCGAACTTCGGTGTCGAGGTCGACGCGATGCCGAGCGGCGCCTACGTCTGCTCGGGCTCGATGAAGCGCGCGATGGGCCCGACGGACGTCAAGGACGCAGTGGCGGGTAGGCAGCCGGTGCACAAGCTCTTCTCCAAGGAGCAGCGCGCCCTCTACGCCGCGCATGCGCCCGACGGGATCGCGCTCGACGACCTTGCGATCCTGGGCCCGATCCTGGTGCTGAAGGTGAAGTTCGCCCCGGAGGGATTCAAGCGCAAGCTCGTCGCAGAGCTCTGGCTCTATCCCGACAACTCGATGCTGCTCGAGCTGTCGACGAAGTGCACACCGGCCGAGGCGTTCCAGGTCGGGACCGAGCTGCGGGTGTTCCTGACGAAGGTCGGCATCGACCTCTCCGGAGAGCAGGAGACGAAGACGAAGAAGGCGCTCGCGTTCTTCTCCAAGCGGCTGCAGGAGACGGCCGCGTAGCGACCGCAATCCATCGAGGAAAGGAGACACAGTGGGATCCGTCGAGACACCGATGGCCTTGAAGGCGGACGAAAAGGTCGAGCCGGAGCTGCCGTACTACGCGGCCGAGCCGGAGGGCGCGGGTTGGATCATGTTCTCGGCGATCGTGCTCGGCTTCGCCGGCACGCTCGCGGTGCTGGCCGGAATCGTCGGGCTCTCTCGCTCGGCGTTCTTCGTCAACGACGCGCGCTTCGTGTTCAGCGACCTGCACACGTGGTCGTGGATCGTGGTGATCGTCGGCAGTCTGACGATCCTCGCCGCGTTCTCCGTGGTCGCGGGGTCGCAGTGGGGACGCTGGTTCGGGATCGTCGTCGCAGGGCTGAACGCGATCGCCCAGCTGGCGTGGATCCAGGCCTACCCGTTCTGGGCCCTTTGCATCTTCACGATGGACATCCTCGTGATCTACGGGCTGGCGGTCTACGGAGGCTTCGCGTCTCGGCGCGAATAGGCGCAACGGCAGGCGGTGCCGACCGTGTCGGTCGGCGCCGCCGCGGCCGCGCCGAGCCCGACGCGAACTGAACAACCAACGAAAGGAGAGACCATGGCAATCGGACCGGTTCAGCTGCTGGTGCTGGGGTTCGACCACCCGGAGTTCCACGGCGAGATCATCGAGGAGCTCGAGAAGCTCCGCGAGAGCGACACCGTGCGCGTGATCGACGCGCTGGCGGTGCACAAGGACGCCGAGGGCGAGATGGAGGTGCTGCACCTCAGCAACCTCACCAAGGAGGAGGCGATCGAGTTCGGCAGCAAGGTGGCCGCGCTGATCGGCCTCGGGCATCGAGGGTGAGGAGGGGATGGAGAAGGGCGCCGAGCTCGGCGCGGAGATGGCGGCCGACGGGATCCATGCGTTCTCGGACGAGGAGGCGTGGGACATCCTGGAGGAGATCCCCAACGACTCGGCGGCGGCGTTGATCCTGCTCGAGCACCACTGGGCGGTGCCGCTTCGCGACGCGATCCTGCGCACCGGTGGGATCGGCCTTGCCGACGGCTTCATCCATCCGCAGGATCTGATCGCGATCGGTGTGGTCAGCGCGGCGGAGGCCGACGAGCTCGGCGCAATGCATCCGACCAAGACCTCGGTCTGAGCTCACGACGCCAACGGAGGTGATAAAGAGATGATGGCTCGCAGAGTTGCCCGCCGCACGTCACGGCGCGTGGCGCGCCGGCGCTAGGAACGACCCGACGGGCCTCTCCCGCCTGCGCGGGGAGGCCCGTCCTCATTCCCGACGACCTGGAGCTCCCGGAGCATCGACTCGAGACGGTCGAGCCGCTCGGCGAGCTCGTCGAAGCGGCCCTCGGCCCAAGCCTTCTCCGTCGTCACGCCGGCGACCTCGTCGCCCTGTTGGTCGCGCTCGCGTTCTGCTCGGGCGACGAAAGTCGACGTGATCGCCGCGGTGACGATCGCCAGGAAGGCGACCCCCTCGAACATCACGAACGCGGCGATCAGCCTGCCGCTCCACTCGGCGGGCGTCACGTCCCCGTAGCCGACGGTGGTCACCGTCTGCAGCGCCCACCACATTCCGACCCAGGCGCTCGAGTACTCGCTGTGGTCGAACAGCCTGATCGCGACGCCGCCGACGACGACGACCATGGCCGTGGCCACGACGATGACGCTCGCGGCAGTGCGAACCGACGGCGGCTCGCGGAGGAACTTCGACATCCGTCGTTCGACAGGGTTCGGGCGTGGCGCGGCCCGAGCCTTCCGGCCCGCAGGGGCGAGCCGCGAATCCTGCTGTTCGCCTATAACCGCCTCCTCTGCGAATCGAGGCCGGCTCCGGCTCGCCCCGCGCTCTCGCGGCTGCTCATACGATCGCCGACTAGTACGTGGACGCTGCCGCGCCCGGCGGCCGCATGAACGCGCCGAAGATCCAGAGGATCGGGAAGAAGATCCCGAAGAAGAACATCCACCCGTGTCCGTTCCGGATCGTCATGACGCCGAGCGTCACGGCCAGGATGATCCACAACAAGCCGCCAAATCCGATTGCCCACCACATGGTGCGCCTCCCTGTCGATTGCGCCCATTCTCCTCGCGACGCGACCGGGCACAGTGGACGCGGCGGCGAATTCACCCAGGTGAAGACAAATTCGGCAGCGCACCGTTCGGAGCCGGTCGAACGTTCGCCTGGCCGCCCGGCCCGGCGCTAGACCGCGGAGATCGTTTCCGGCGACTTCGATGAAAGCTCGATGCCCTCACCGTCGGGCTACGCGACTCTGCCGCGCGGCGAGCTATGGACCGCGGACGACGGTGACCATCGCGCCGAGCGGCCATTCGTTGATGAAGTCTTCGCGTCCACGGACGCGCAATGTGACGCGGACGGTTGTTTCGGTGCGATCGATATCCCGGACCACCGTCGCCTCGATCTCCCCCGCGCCGTTCGAGGAATCGATCCGGATCACGTCGCCGATCTGAAGCCTCTGTACCTCGAAGTCGATCGCCATCAGGCGATGTTACGTCTCAAGGGCGAGGAGTGCCTCGCCCGGGAACGTGCCGGGATCAATGGCTCACCACGCGGAAGCGGCGCTTGTCGCGAGATAGGCTCTGCGTGTGCCCACGCCCGAAGGCTCATGCGAGGGAAGCGGGAGCCATCCCGTTCCTGCTAGCGAAACCTGGGACGGCGCGAACAGGAAGAGCGGTCTTTGCCGGTACTGCTCCGGCCGATTTCGCCTGCTCTCTGACACCGTGATTCCCAACCACTCCCCAACGCCCGCGAACAAGCGCGAGGGATCCGCGAACCAGTCGCTAAGCAAGTCGTAGGTCCACCGACTCCTGAACCCGTCACCGCTCCCAGCTGAGGCCGCGGTCGAGCTCGAGGACGCGTTGCATCGTCGCGATCGTGGGCCGGTCGTGTTCGCGGCCGAGGGCCTCCAGCATGCGCACGAGATCGCCCGCCCCGGCGACGGGCGGGCGTAGGCCCTCGCCAATCGGTTCCCGGGTCGCGCGGTGGCGGAGGTCGTCGTAGCCGCGCGTGCCGGCCGGCTCGAGCACGATCTTCACCTCGCCCGCGTCGCTGGTCAGCGCGAGCACGGCGTCGCGTTTGGGGTCGAGCGCGCCGAGCTCGAGCGGCTTCCGGTCGCGGCGGTGCGCGTTCAGGTTCTCGAGCGCGCGCTGCAGCCGCTCGAGGTTCTGCGGCCGCGGCGACGGCGTCAGGTCGATCCCGCGCGTCAGCTCGTCCGAGCCCTGAATTACCCGCGCGAGGCCGCCGACCACGACGTAGGTAACCCGCTCTCGCTCCAGCTCGCGCAGAACCGCATACGGATCGAACCGGGCCGGACTCATTGCTCCTCGAGCCGGTCGATCATGCCGCGAAGCCGCTCCTGGGGAGTGAGTCGCTGCACCTCTCGAACTTGAGCGTCGCGCTCCAGGTCGCGCTCGAACTCCACGAGCGTCGTCGACAGGTCGAAGCCGCACGCCTGAAGGACACGCCGCAGCGTCGAGAAGCCCGGCTCAACCGTGTCCGTCTCCCAGCGCGCGATCGAGCTGCGCGGCATGCCGAGCCGTTCAGCCAGCTGTTCCTGCGAGAGCCCGGCCCGCGTCCTTGCCGAGCGGATCAGGTCGCCCGTCGTCATCGTGGCGCAGTCTATCCACTCAGGAGCATCTGTGGTAGTCGTCGCAGTTATGCTACAGTTCTCCTTTTCGCCATGATTCTCGGACGGGACGCAGGAAGTGATCGAGCGGCACTACAAGACCACCGAGCTCGCTGAGCTGCTCGGTCTGCACCCGGAGACGATCAGGCGCGCAGCGCAGCGTGGGCAGCTCGAGTCGATCCGCATCGGCCTCGACCGCATCTACTCCGAGAGCGCCATCCAGTGCTGGCTGGAGGCGAACCGGGACCGCGCCGGGATGGTGTCTTTCGCGCCCGCGCGCGAGACTCGGTCCTCCATGAACAGGAGGGAGGCTCGCTGATGGCAATCCGCAAGCGCGGAAAGGGGCGCTGGCAGGTTCGCGTCCGTCCGTTCCCCGAGATGACGGTGCCGACGAGGGAAGCTGCCGAGACGGTCGAGCTGGACCTGCGGTTGCGCGCGAAGCTCGGGCACCTGTACCGCGAGAAGCCCGTCTCGCTCGGGACGGAGCTCGACGGCTACCTCGCACGGAAAGCCGCGATGGGCGGTCGGAGCGGACCGCTGCGACCGAGTTCGATCGCGTTCCTTCAGCAGTCCGCGAAGCCCTGGGAGCCGCTACGCCACGTCTCTATCCCCAGCCTACGCAGGGCGATGGTCGAGGACCGCGTCGCGGCGCGAGCCGCCGCGGCACCGGTCGCGGCGGCGAACGAGCTCGAGCTGCTGAAGGCCTGCCTGCGCGCCGCCGCGTCCCGCGGCCAGACGGTCGACCCCGGAATCTTCGAGATCGCGCGGGTGCGCCACGAGCCCGAGGAGGGCGTCGCGCTCGAGCTGGCACAACTGCACGAGATCGCCTCCACGATGCCCGAGCGGATCAAGCGACTGGTGCCGTTCTGCGGCACCGTCGGCCTCCGCTTCACCGAGGCGGTCACGCTCACCGACGATCGCGTCGACCTCGTCGCCGGGGAGATCGTCATCCCGCGCGACCTGAACAAGGGCCGTCGGGCGAAAGGGATCCCGCTCGCCCGCTTCGAGGCGCAGCTCCTGCGCGAGCAGCTGCTCGCTCGGCCGGCCGGGACGCGGCTCGTGTTCCCGAACGAGAAGGGAGGCGTCTACACGAAGAACGGGTTCCGGTCGATCTGGCTGCCGGCCCTCCTCGCGGCCGGGCTCGCGCATGAGCAGACGAACGCGGGCGGACGGACGATCATCGTCGCGGACTTCCGCTTCCACTGGCTCCGACACACGGCGATCTCGCTGATGGCGCGAGCGGGGATGAAGCCCGAGCTGATCGCCGAGCGGGTCGGACACCGCGACGGCGGCGGACTGATCTACCGCCGCTACCGGCACGTGTTCCCGTCGGAGGTTCGCGACGCAGTCGGTCTGCTCGACGCGATGGTTTCGGCGCTAAACGAGGCCGACGCCGCCGACGGGAGTGGTCAATAGGTGGTCAAGGGGGTGAGCAACTCTCGATTTTTGGCTCAACCAAGCCGTTTGAAGCGATGGGCGTACCTGGGATCGAACCAGGGACCTCCCGCGTGTGAAGCGGGCGCTCTCCCGCTGAGCTATACGCCCGAGCCGCCCCAGATTACCGCAGCTACGACTCGCCTCGCAGGAGCTCGCACCCGTCGCCGCGACCGACATGGCGGGCGCGGCTCATGAACGCTCGCGGAGACCACCCAAACAGCTGCAGGCCCCGCCGAAAGTCGTCATGGCCGCGAAGCGGCCGGACTTTCGACGGAGATCCCGCGTGTGAAGCGGGCGCTCTCCCGCTGAGCTATACGCCCGAGCCGCCCCAGATTACCGCAGCTACGACTCGCCTCGCAGGAGCTCGCACCCGTCGCCGCGACCGACATGGCGGGCGCGGCTCACGAACGCTCGCGGAGACCACCCAAAGAGCTGCAGGCCCCGCCGAAAGTCGTCATGGCCGCGAAGCGGCCGGACTTTCGACGGATTCGCGTCGCAGCAGCTCGCGCGCGGTATCGCGGGCATCCGGATCGCCCTCTCGCCAGAGCCGCTCGACGAGCGCGGCCATCACGTCCCTGATCCCGACGACGCCGAGGATGTTCTCGCCCTGCACGACGGGGAGGTGGCGGATCCGGCGCTCGCTCATCACGCGCGCCGCGGCGAGGACGTCGCTCTCGGCCTCCATCGTGACCGGGTCCGCCGTCATCACGTCTCGGACCAGGGTCGCGTCGAGATCGATCCCTTCGCCGGCGAGGCGGAGCACGTCGCGCTCGGTGAAGATCCCGACGAGCCTCGGGCCCTCGCAGATCGCGATCGAGCCCACGTTCGCGGCGAGCATCTTCTTGATCGCCTCCCGCGCGCTCTCCTCGGGCGCGGCCTGCACGACCCGGACAGTCATCACATCCGCCACTGACATCTACTCGCCCCCCTAAGTACGGATTGACACGATGTCCGATGATACGATATCGGTGCCCGGTCGCGCTAGGTGGGGAGCTAGCGGTTCCCTGAACCCGCAACCCGCTCTAGCGGGACCGAACACCGCCCGAGGGGCGGATTCAACGGGGCTTGGGCCTGCGCACGCAGCGTTGACGGTCGAGGTTCCGCGCACTGAGAGCATCTGAACCGCGTCAGGTCCGGAAGGAAGCAGCGCTAAGGATTCCCTCTCAGGTGCCGCGGTTCTGCCTCACCCGAGCGAGCGACGGAGGTTCCTCCCGGGGGATCCCTTCGAAGGCCGGAGCGCGCGACCGGGCCTTCTCTGCTTGAATCGCTTCGGTGACCGCGCTCTACCGCAAGTACCGGCCGCAGGACTTCGACGAGGTGGTCGGGCAGGAGGCGGTCGTCCGCACGCTGACGAACGCGATCAAGTCCGGCGACGTGCGCCAGGCCTACATCTTCGCCGGGCCACGCGGCACGGGGAAGACGTCGATGGCGCGGATCCTCGCGAAGGCGCTCAACTGCGCCCACGGCCCGACGCCGACGCCCGACAAGACGTGCCATGCCTGCGTCGCGATCGCGAACGGCACCTCGCTCGACGTGATCGAGATGGACGCCGCGTCGCAGCGAGGGATCGACGACATCCGCGAGATCCGCGAGCGCGTCGTGCTGCAGCCGGTCGAGGGGCAGAAGAAGGTCTACATCCTCGACGAGGCCCACCAGCTCACCGACGCGGCGTGGAACGCGCTGCTGAAAGTGGTCGAGGAGCCGCCTCCCCACCTCCTCTTCGTCTTCTGCACGACCGAGCTCGGCAAGGTGCTGCCGACCGTTCGGTCGCGGTGCCAGACGTTCGTGTTCGCGCGACCGCGCCTTCCCGACCTCGTCAAGCTGCTGCGCCGGGTCGCCGACGGCGAGGGGATCGAGGTGCCCGACCAGTCGCTCGCGCTGATCGCCCGCTCCGCGCGCGGCTCGTTCCGCGACGCGGTCTCGACCCTCGACCAGCTCGCCGCCGCGACCGAGGGCAAGGTCGACGTCCAGGCCGTGCTGCAGCTGCTCGGGGCGGTCGAGGAGGATGCGCTCTACCGGATCTGCGACCTCATCGTCGACCACGACACGGCCGGCGCGCTCACCTTCGTCGAGGAGCTCTCCGAGCAGGGGCAGGATCTGGGCCGGCTCGTGATCGACCTGCTCGAGCACCTGCGACACCTGATGCTCGTCCAGCACATGGGCGAGGTACCCGACTCGCTGCCCGTCACCGAGGAGACGCGCGAGCGCCTGCGCGCGCAGGCGAACCAGCTCGGCGAGGCGACCGTCGTCCGGCTGTGCGACCTGCTCGCGGTCGCCGTCGACGACCTGCGCCAGGGCGGCGACCCGCGGCTGCCGCTCGAGCTCGCGCTGGTCAAGGTGACCCGCCCGGCGGCGGATCTCTCTCGCGAGTCGATGGCCTACCGGCTCGAGCAGCTCGAGCATGGGCGGCCCTCGGCTCCGGCCCCGGCGCGACCGGCGGAACCCGGCGAGCCGGCCGCCGCCGCACCGCCGCCGCCGGAGGAGGAGCGCGCTTCGGAGGCGCCGCCGCTCGAGCTCGAGCAGCTCCAGGAGGCGTGGCAGCGGACGATCGTCTCGGCGGTCGAGCAGAAGTCGATGCCGACCGCCGCCGTGCTCCGTCTCGCCCACCCGGCCGAGCTATCCGGGGAGACGCTCACCGTCGAGTTTCCCGAGAGCGCGTCGTTCCACCGCCAACTCGCCGAGGACCCGAAGAACGCCGTCCTCCTGCAGGACGCGCTGTACGAGGTGACCGGGCGCCGGCTCGCGCTGGCGTTCGCGACCGGCGAGGGCGGGGAGCCCGCCGAGCACCACGAGCGCCCGATGGGCGAGGACGAGATCTACGAGCTGATGAAAGAGACGTTCGACGCCCGAGAAGTGGAGGAGCCGTAATGGGCATGGACATGAACAAGCTGATGAAGCAGGCCCAGCAGATGCAGGAGCAGATGCAGAAGGCGCAGGAGGAGGCCGCGTCGATCGTCGTCGAGGGCTCTGCCGGCGGGATGGTGACCGTGAAGGCGACCGCGGCAGGCGAGGTGATCGAGGTCAAGATCGCGAAGGACGCGATCGACCCGGACGACCCCGAGATGCTCGAGGACCTCGTGCTCGCCGCCGTGAACAACGCGCTGCACGCGGCCGAGGCCGCGATGCAGCAGAAGATGGGCCCGCTGATGGGCGGATTGGGCCTCGGCTTCTGATCCGGTAGTTAGGCTGACGGCGTGCTTTCGCCGTCGGTCGAGAATCTCGTCGCGCAGCTGACGCGCCTGCCCGGCGTCGGCCAGCGCACGGCCCAGCGGCTCGCGTTCCATCTGCTGCAGGTGCCCAAGCCGGAGGCGCTCGCGCTCGCCGAGGCGATCGCCGACGTGAAGGAGCGCGTCCGCTTCTGCGACGAGTGCGGCAACCTCACCGAGGACGCCGTCTGCGCGATCTGCCTCGACGAGCGGCGCGACCGCTCGCTGATCTGCGTCGTCGAGCAGCCGGCGGATCTGGTCTCGCTCGAGCGCACGCACGAGTTCAGGGGCCTCTACCACGTGCTCGGCGGCGCGCTCTCGCCGCTCGACGGCGTCGAGCCCGAGCACCTGCGGATCGACGAGCTGCTCGCGCGCGTGGAGCGGAACGGCGTCGTCGAGGTCGTGCTCGCCACCAACCCGAACATGACCGGCGAGGCGACCGCGGCCTATATCGCGGATCGGCTTCGCGACCGCGTTCGCGTGACGAGACTCGCGAGCGGGCTGCCGGTAGGCGGCGATCTCGAGTACGCCGACGAGGTCACTCTCGGGCGGGCTCTGGCGGGCCGGCGCGAGATGTGAGCTGCTGCCACCGTCCGAAGAAGCGGGCGGTGTCGGCGGCGATCCAGAACGCAAGGAGTGCGAGCGGGATCTCGCTCAGGAGAGCCTCGGCGACGGCTCCGAGCCGGCTCGCACCGCCCGACGAGAGCGTGATGTCGAACCAGGCGTCCGCGAGCAGCATCGCCCCGGCGGCGGCCGCCGCTCCCTGCAGCCAGGGTGCACGGCGGTAGACGCCGATCCCCGTCAGGGCGACGGCGACCGCGAGTGCGGCGTCGAATCCGGCCCAGGCGATGTCCCAGTGCTCGGTGACGTGGCGGGATGGCAGCACCCAGGTGAGCCAGACCGTCCACGGGAGCAGAAAGAGGGCCACCGTGAGGAAGATCGGGGCGGCCCAGCGCCACGCAACCTTGTGCTCATGAGCACTTGACTCTCCTCGGCCGGTGACCATTCCTGAGTTGTACCGCGAGCCGTCCGTACAATCGAGGCATGGCTGTAGCCCAGAAGTCCCTTCGCGAGGCGCGCATCGGCGTGATCGGCGCCACGGGCGCAGTCGGTGCGGTCACGCTCGAGCTCCTGGCGAGCCGCGGCTACGACAACGTGCGTGCCTTCGGCTCGGAGCGCTCGGCCGGCTCGTCCGTCCCATTCGGCGGGATCGCGCTCGTCGTCGAGGAGGCGACCCCGGAGGTGCTCTCGGCCGGCGACCTCGACGTCTGCCTGTTCTCCGTCGGGACCTCGGCGAGCCTCGAGCTCGTCCCTCATGCCGTCCGCGGCGGCGCGACGTGCGTGGACAAGTCGTCGGCCTACCGGCTCGAGCCGGGGATTCCGCTCGTCGTGCCGGAGGTGAACGGCCTCCGCGCTCGGGAGCACGACGGCATCGTCGCCAACCCGAACTGCTGCACGATCCCGCTCACCTGCGCGCTGAAGCCGCTGCACGACGCGGCCGGGCTCGCGCGCGTGCGCATCGCGACCTACCAGTCGGTCTCGGGCGCGGGCGCCGCGGCGATGGATCGCCTGCGGGGTGAGACGGCGGAACAGCACGCGGTGCGCATGGACTGGGAGTTCGACGGCGTCGAGTTCGACGAGGAGTCGAAGCTCCGCGCCGAGACGCGCAAGATCCTGGAGCTGCCCGAGCTGCCCATCAGCGCGACCTGTGTGCGCGTGCCGGTGATGGTCGGGCACTCCGAGGCGGTCTGGATCGAGACGGTCGAGCCGCTTGCGCCCGAAGCCGCGCAGGCGCTGCTCGCCGCGGCGCCGAGCCTGCGCGTCGACGAGATCCCTACCCCGGGCGAGGCTGCCGGCGGCGACGAGGTGCACGTGAGTCGGATCCGCCGCGACCCCACGGTCGAGAACGGGCTAGTGCTCTTCGTCTCCTGCGACAACCTGCGCAAAGGCGCCGCGCTGAACGCGCTCCAGATTGCCGACCTCTTGATAGCTATCACCGCGTGAACGCGGGCTAGAGTCAACCGCCCGGAGCCTCTGACGTTCGAGCTCGTGGTCCAGACAGATCTGCCCCATCGTCAGAGTCAAACAGTCCGCGACCGCGCATTCATGGATCATCGGCACGCACTCAACCTAGTACCTCCGCAGCCGCCCGTCACCACCATTCCGTTCAGGCTGCACGACGCAATTGGCCTGGTCGATCGTGTCGACCCGAGGGGGCGGGAGACCATCCCCGCCCCCTCGCTCAGATGGCTTACGCGGCCGATGGGTGCAAGGCGGGCGTCACCGAGAGCACGCCGTTCAGCTGAGCCCACCGACTGGCCTCCGTCCGATTCGAGACGTCAAGCTTCCGGTAGATGTTCGAGAGATGGAACTTGATCGTCTGCTCGGTCACCCACAGCATCTTCGCGAGCTGCGAGTTGGAGTGCCCTTCGGCAACCAGCTGGAGAATCTCCAGCTCGCGCCGTGTCAATTCAGAGGTCAACCCGTTCTCCGGCCCATACGCGGACGGAGTCGACGAGGCACCTCGGTACTCGGTCGAGGCAACGTAGATCGAATGCTCGAACGCCTGACGAACAGCGGATGCGAGATCACCGCGCTCGGCCGTTCTGACGCAGTAGATGGAAGCGCCGGCGGCGAACGCTGCCTCGACTGACTGCCGATCGTTCCCCTGCCCAACCACGACGCATCTGATCCCCGGATGCGCCTCCTTTGCCCGATTCAGACCCATCAGGCTCTCCTGATCCTGCCCGGAGCAGTCAATCCCGGCAACGAGCAGATCAGGTTTATGCTCACCGACGAGTGCGACGGCGTCGTCGATACTCGTCGCCTGTCCAACTGTCTCCACTCCCACGTCCCCCAGCAGATCAACCATGGCGTCAAGCCACAGCGGATGGGGGTCCAAGAGAACCGCGGTCTTACCACGCACTATCAACACCTCCCTGAAAGGGCCGCCTTTCGGTGAGGGTGCTCCCCCTCCCCTAGCCTTTTAGCGCACTGGACGGAGTGTGTAAATAGCGGAGCGAAAACCTATACTTTTTCCAAGGTGCCAAAGGCCACAGGTGCGTGGGCCCGCGCGGGCTCGCAGAATCCCCGGAGAGCCCGCCGGCGCCCTATTCGACTGGCCCGGTCCGTCCGTGTAATCGCTTGTTTCTTTCCTTCCTGCACCGCCGGTTGGTGAGGGCGAGTCCGAGCCAAGCGTCCAGTAGTTGCCGCCCGCACAGCGGCGTTAGTGTCTGCGGCACGGCCGTATCGTCGGCCGCGACGATCGGTTGAGCTGCTGCGTGCTGTTCGCCGCAGTTAGCGGAAGGCGGGCCGCCCCAGTGACCAAGCGGGGAGGCCCGCCTCTCTGTCGAGACAGGACTCCGCACGAGTCCCTCGAAGAGGGGACGGAACATCGCTTCAGCCCGTCAATACTTCGGACAGTGCACCCCGGTGCGCTCCTGCGGCCGCCTCCGTTTGGTCGGGAGGCGGCCGTAGTTACCTAAGGCCGCGGGCGTCGGGTCAGCGTTCGAATGTCGCGCGTGACGCTGGCGGCGACACCAGAATCGGCATCCGGTACCGATCGACGGAACCTGCCACGGTCGATCCCGAGTGCGCATGTCCTGACGCCCACGCCTCGAGACGCAAGATCGGCTCCAAGAGGCCAAGGCGCTGCATCAAGCGCAGGCGCAACATGCTCGTGTGCTCCATACTCATAGTTCCGGTTTCGGCGTCTGTGCGACGGGTCCCAACTGTACAAGAGGCTAGTCTCGCCGCGGATCACGGTACAGCGGCGGATGCTGCTGTTGCCGCCGCCGTTCGTAGCGCAAAGACAGAAGCTCAATGAGCCTTGGCGGAGCTCCACCAGGGTGGCGCGACGAAGCATGAGCGCTCCCGGCACCACGTTCTTCCCGGGACGGCTCCGTCTAACCCCACCGATCGGCTAGTTCCTCGTCCGGCGGACAGTTTCGCGTTCTGGTCTGTAGCTGGACATGCGTTCGCTCCTAGAGTGAGTGCGATGGCGTATCACCGGAGATCACACGGGGTCGAGCGCGGAGTGCATTCGTGAGCGCGCGCCTCGGGGAGACAGGCGTCCAGCCGGAGGTCCTCCGCGCGCCTTCGCTGACCACGGCGTCCAGCCCGAACCGCCTGCAGCGGGGCCGGACCTGGATGCTGGCGATCGGCGACATCTGCGCCCTGATCGTCGCCTACGCGACGTGCTACGTGATCGCCGACCGCATTGCTCCGCTGCCCCCCGTTTCCGCACCGACGTGGTTCCTGGCTCTCGTCGTCCTGACGGCGCCGATCGTGTGGGCCGGCGTCTTCACGGCGTACAACCTGTACGGGAACGACAACTTGATGATCTCGATCTCGAGCTTCGACGAGGTGCGCGACCTGTTTCACGCGATGCTCGTCGGCTCGCTGTTCTACCTCGTCGTCTCGCAAGCAGTGCGATTCTTCTTCGGCTGGTGGATCTACTCGGCGGTGGAGGAGATGCTCTTCCTCGTCGCAGCGCTCGTCCTCATCCCGATCGTCCGCGGCTCCATCCGTAGCTGGGTCTTCCCTCGCGTGATGAAGCCACGACGGCTCTTGATCGTAGGAAGCGGTGAGGACGCGAACCTCGTCTATCGGAAGCTGAAAGCCCATCCCGAGTACGGCCTCCAGGTCGTCGGCTTTCTCAACGGCGAGACCGATAGCGCGCCGCCCGGACCACTGCTCGGGTCACCGAGTGACGTGGCTCGTATCGTCGACGAGCACGAGGTCGATCGCGTCCTTCTGGCATCGTCGGTCGGGTCACACGAGGAGACGCTCGACCTTGTCCGCACCGTGCGGCGCCCGGACGTGCAGGTTTCGATAATCCCGCGCTACTTCGAGATCTTCACCTCCCACGCGATCCTCGACGACATCGAAGGGATGCCGGTCGTCACCCTGCCGCCGATGCGACTCGGGCGCAGCGCGCGCCTCCTCAAGCGATCGTTCGACATCGTCGTCTCCGGCACGGTCCTGCTGCTGCTCTCGCCGCTCCTCGCGGCAATCGCTCTCGCCATCCGACTCGACAGCAGAGGCCCTGCGCTCTACCGTCAACCGCGCCGCGGGCGCCTCGGCTCGACCTTCCGAATCGTCAAGTTCCGGACCATGTACGTCGGCGCGGAGCAGCGACGGAGCGAGGTGCTCCACATGAACGAGGTGGACGGGCCGCTGTTCAAGATCAAGGGACGTGATCCGCGCGTGACGCGGATCGGCGCCTTCCTTCGTCGGACGAGTCTCGACGAGTTGCCGCAGTTCTGGAATTCGCTTCGCGGCGACATGAGCCTCGTCGGGCCGCGGCCGTTCGTCGTCTACGAGGCCGACCAGATCACGGGCTGGGCGCTCCGGCGTCTCGACATGACCCCTGGCATCACGGGCCTGTGGCAGGTGCTCGGGCGAAACGACATCCCGTTCGAGGAGATGACGAAGCTCGACTACCTGTACGTGACGAACTGGTCGCTGTGGTGGGACCTCAAGATCCTCTGTCAGACGATCCCCGTCGTCCTCGGCCGACGCGGGGCGTATTGAGTGCGGTCGTCTCACCCGGCTGATTCGACTACCCCGTCGAAGACGACTGCGAGCTCCTCGGCGAGCTTTCGATACTCGTAACGACCGACGACTCCCGGATCGGGTGGGCGGGCGGGCCGTCCCGTGCGATGGTCGTCGACCGCCTCGGAGATCGCGGCGGCCATTCCCGTCACGTCGTCTGGCCGGCACAGGCGCGCGTTGCCCGCCGCATCGAGGATGTCGCGGGCATCACCGTCAGGAACCGCCGCGAGGATCGGCGTGCCGGAGGCGAGGTACTCGTACGTCTTGCCCGGGACGATCGTGGCGCGCACGCCCGACGGCAGATTCTGCATCGGGAGGAAGAGGAGGTCGGCCGTTCTGATCAGAGCGATCGACTCCGCATGGGTGACATAGCCGTGAAGGCGGACCACGGGGCATCGAGCAGCAACCTCCCGATCGGCATCCGTGAGCACGCCGGCGAGGTGGAGCTCGAACGTCTCCTCGAGCCCCGGGGTGCGTTCGAGGAGTCGGTTGATCGCCTCGACGAGATAGACGTGAGAACGGGTCATGATGTCGAGCCCGCGGACGCTCCCGCCCAACGCCTTCCGGAGCGGCAATCGCCGTCGATGCTCCCGCGCGAGCTCTGTGTGGAGATAGCCCGTGTGCACGAGTCGAAACGGTGCCTTCTCTCGCGGCGGGAGGCTCTCCTCGAAGTCGGCAGCGTCGAAGCCATTCGGAATCGAGACCACCGGCCTGTTGCCGAGCTCGGGAAACTCCGCAACCAGGCGGCGAACAGCCTCCGGGGTGCTCATGACAATCGCCGCAGCCGTGCCGAGAAGCGTTCGCATTCGCTTTAGCGCGACGCGCCGATGGAACGCCGTCGGATAGACCATCATCTCGTCGAGCGCCCACGGGTCGCCGAGATCGGCCACCCAGGGTCTTCTCAGCGTTCGGGAAAGCGACGCTCCCGCCTCGGCCGAGTCGTATGGCTGCATCCACACGTAGATCAGATCCACGCCGTGCCCAGCCTCGACGCCGAGCTCTGTGCTCCCCTCCGTCCACCACTGCGACCACGGCGACCGGACGCCGAGCCACCGCTCTGCACGGCCACGCCAGCGTGAGCTGGTCTCCGGATGTTCCGACACGGGCAGGCGGTTGATGGTCACCCCGACTGGCAACTCGGCCAGCAGCGTCCCGTCCTCCGGTGCCCAACGGTCTGCGGTCGCACCGCCGCCCGTCACCACCACGGGCTGATAGCCGAACTCGGGGAGATACCTCACCATCTTCAGCGGCCGCTGCGCCCCGGAGCCACCGATGGGCGGGAAGTGGTACGAGTGGAAGAGCAGTCGCCGCCCACTTCCGCCCGATCCTTCCTGACGCGCTGCCTCCGGCACGGCGCAATGATAGGGGCATGGGCCCGCGCTGTCCGGCGGCTCGGCTCCTTGCGGCTTCTCTGTGTTACAACGTGCCCGATGAGCGGCCTCGTCTTTGATCGGTTGCGCTCGTGGGCGAAGAACAGCGGTACCGTCCAGCAGTGGCGCGAGCGACGCTACAGAATGTTCGAGCACCTCTGCGCGTTGCGGCCGACCGACCGCATCGTCGACGTGGGAGCGGGCTGGGGTGCAGCTCTCGAGCGATTCAACACCGTCAATCCGATCGTCGCCGTCGATCTCCGCCCCGACGCGACCGGTTGGCTGT
Organism: uncultured Actinomycetes bacterium; assembly: GCA_963724805.1. Taxonomy (GTDB): domain Bacteria; phylum Actinomycetota; class Thermoleophilia; order Gaiellales; family Gaiellaceae; genus CAVQZA01. The sequence continues at coordinate 1,807,598 of CAVRWA010000014.1, read as the reverse complement.
CGGCAACGAACGTCACGGTCGTCCAGGCGGACGGGACAGAGCTTCCCTTTGCCGACCGTGAGTTCGACGTCGCGTTCTCCAACTCGGTGATCGAGCACGTCCCGCGGGAACGACAGCGGGCGTTTGCTTCAGAGATCGAGCGCGTCGCGGAGCGCTACTTCGTTCAAACCCCCAATCGGTACTTCCTGATCGAGCCGCACTATCAGTTGCCGCTGTTCCAGTTCCTGCCAGAGCGCGCCCGGCGCGCGCTGAACAAGAGATTCACGCTCGGCTGGCAAGCGAAAGGAGAGTGGGAGGAGATCACCCTCCTGTCGAGCAAGGACATGCGGAGATTGTTCCCGAACGCCGAGATCCACCGCGAGCGGGTTCTCGGTCTCACGAAAAGCCTCATCGCTGTTCGGGGTTGAGCGGCGATATGCCTGGTTGAGGGAGTCACCGCCGCCTCGAGCTCAGCGCGGGACCTTCACGGCTCGCTCGATCACCAGCTTGTTTCCCGCGGCGTCTTTCAGAGCGACCCTGACAGATGCAGCACCGGCAACCACATTCTCGCCCAGAGTGAGGATGAGCCGGCGCGTTCCCGGCTTGAGCGCCTCGTACGTCACGGCGGCCATCGTGCCGCTGCCGTGAAGTAGGTGAACGTCGGCATCGACGGTTTCGCCATTGCGGAGCGTGAGCCACAGGATTCGGCCTCCGGAGTGCGTCCGGCGCCATCGTGGGCCGGCAAGCGACGCGACCACGGCAGGGCCGGCCTCGTCTTCGTCGGCGCCGGCATCGCAGCGGGTGCCGATCTGGCGTGGCCTACCGTCGTGGTCCTTCGAGCGGAGAGTGCTGGTGCAATAGCCGGCGGCCTCACCGGCGTTGGTGGCCGGCGAGCCGGGTTGAAGATGAAAGCCATCGGGACCGCCGAGGCCGAGCTTGTCCGTCTGCCCCCGGGTGCCGAGGACCCATTTGTCGGTGCCGCAGGCGTCCCGGCTCGAGTCTTGCCAAACGTTGTTGGTGAAGGTGCCGAGGCACGTGCGTTGAGCGACGAACGCGCCGAGATTGCCGATCCACCTCGTGTTGACGGCCGAGCCGCACTGGAACACGCCTGGCGACTGGAGAAAGGTGTTGTACGCCAGGGTGAACGCGCGACAGACAGCGACGTTGGAGTGAACGTCGAAGGCGCCGACCGACTCGTTGGTGCCGAAGAAGTTGTTCTCGAACGTGAGGTCGTGCGGCGTGCCTGTGGAGTCGCCGGGTTGCGTGATGAAGATCGAAGCCGTGCCCGAGTGGTCACCGTTGTCGAAGGTCGAGTTCCGCAGCGTAAAGAAGGTGGTGCCACCGTCGAGGCGGATCATCTCGAGGTGGAACCCGTTCGCGCTGCAGCTATTTGGCGTCGGGTCCGCGCTCTGAGGATGGAATCGGATCGCATCGATCGTGACGTGGTCTGCCTCGCCGATCTGCAGCGGCTCGGCGTCTTCGCCGCAGACGCGCGGGCCGCCGGCCTGGCCGGCGGTGCCTAGCTCTCCGCCTATCCAGCTGACGTTGCTGACCCCGAAGATGTCCACGCTGACAAACGGGCCGTGTAGACGGACGTTGCTCAGCGTGACATTGCTCGCTCGGCCCTCCCAGCCGGCACGCTTGGCGTTCCCGACATCGATCGTGACGTTGCGGAGCGTGAAGAAGGCGCCGCCGGTACCGAGGTCGCCTATGGTCGTGCCGTTCTCACCGCTGACGGTGCAGCCGGGCTCGGCCTTGTCGCCGGTGATCGCCTGGGGCCCGTAGCTGCCGGCCTTGATCGTGATCGTGTCGCCGGACCGACAGGCATCCCACGCCGTGTCGATCGAGCCACACGCGGCTCGGTCGCGGTAGGCGACCGGGGTGGCCGACCGCGAACAGCTCCCGCCGTCGCCGTCGACCCACAGATTCGCAGAGCTCTCCGTTGCCGAGGACTCACGAGGCTCGGTGCGCGGAGCTTGAATCCTGGACTGCGCCGCGCTCGACGTCGCGATGACAGTCAGGAGGACGAGAATCGGTAGCCAGAAGTGCTTGAGGCGCATAAGCAACAGGATGCGGCTACCCGCAGGGTCGGAGAGTACCAGAGTATCGTCGGGCCGGTCGGTCGAGGTATTGGCGGGGTGGAGGGCGGCGCTTCGCCCTCCACCCCGCGCGCGTGGTGAAGCTCGAGCCTACTGGACCCTCGTAGGCGCCGAGGTCAGGCGCGGCGCCGCCGTAACGGACGCGGCCCGCGAGGTCCTGGCTCGGGTAGCTGGACGGGCTGCCCTTGTCGCGCAGCACGCTGCCGGACCAGGAGACTGTACGTCCCCGGGTCACCGGTGCTCGTGAAGCCGCCCAGGTAGGTCGCGAGGCTGTTGGTGATCGCATGGGTGCCGCAACCCGATCCGGTCACGAACGCGTTGTAGTCGTAGGTCGTGTTCGCGAGCCCGCACGAATTGCCTGACAGGAACACGTTGCCGATCACCCGCATCCCACCCGACCCGACCGGGTTCTCGGACGAGATGTTGAGCGGCCCGACGAAGGTGTTGTAGCGGAAGTCCCAGTTGCTCGGATCAGGCGAAGGATCACCGCCGTTGCGGAACTGGAACGCCAACGCCGAGTTCGAGATCACACCCGTATTCGATCCACGGCTTCTCGAACACGTTGTTCTCCACATAACCACCGTTCGCGACACCACTGCCGGTGATGAACACATCCATCACCGAGCAGTGGTAGAAGTGGTTCCGCTTCAAGGTCAGGTTCGTCACCGCCTGCGCATACATGCACTCCGTATGCGAACCCGACCCACTCGGCAGCCCCGCATCATGGATCTGGTTGTTCTCGAACGTCAGATTCGAACCGTTGATCCACATCAGGCTGTTGTTCTTGTTGTCGCTGATGTCCGAGTTCTTCACCGTCACGTTGTCGGCCTGCTCGATGTGGAACATCTGCTCACCGTCACAGCCACCACAATCGACCCGCCAGGAGTCGACCACGATGTTGCTGGCCTTGTCGGAGCGGAACGAACGCGCACTCACCGGGCCGGCAAAGGTGATGTTGCTACCACCACCGGTACCCGAGATGTACCCGTTCTCGAAGTCACCGACAACGACGCTCTCACCACTCGCAGTCCGGAACGTCACACCCGGCGAACCGATCGACGCCTTGTTCGGCCCGACCGACACATTCCCATAACTCCCGCCCTTGACCAGGATCAGATCACCCGTCTGCGAAGCCTGATACGCCTGATTCCACGAACACGCCTGCGCATCCACATACCCCGCCGGACTCGCCTGACGCACACACGAACCACCGCTGGTGTCGACCCAGAGATTCGCCGACGCTCCCGAAACGGGCGGCGGAGCCGGGCAGGCGCTGGTAGTTGCGTTCAGCACGGCGGATCGAGCCGAGTGGTTTCCTGCCGCGTCGAACGCATCGACGGTGAACGCGTAGCTGGTCCCACACGCGAGCCCAGTCACCGTCGAGCTGGTCGCAGCACCGCTCCCGACACTGACGCCGTTGGAATACGTCGTGTATCCGGCGACTCCGACGTTGTCGCTCGCGACATTCCAGCCGAGTTTCAGGCTGGAACTCGCGATTGTGTTCGCCGAGAGTCCCGAAGGAACGGACGGCGGGCTCGTATCTGGCGGCGGTGGACAGGCGCCCGTCGCGACACTCAGGAGCGTTCCCTTGGCCGACTTGTTTCCGGCCGCGTCGTACGCCTCGACCGCGAGTGAGTAGCTCGTCCCGCAGAGAAGCCCGGAGATCGCGTAGCTCGTGCTCGCGGCGGTGCCGACCTTCCCGCTGCCGACGTACACGTTGTAGGCGACCACGCCGACGTTGTCCGTCGAGGCCTTCCACGAGAGCGTCAGACCCGCTCCCGTGACGGCGCTCGTCACAAGACCGGTCGGCGCCGTGGGCGGACTGGTATCCGGGGACGGCGCGGCGGGCGGGCAAGCCCCCGTCGAGACGCTCACAGGCGAGCTCTTCGCCGACCTGTTGCCGGCCGCGTCGTACGCGTCGACCGCGAGTGAGTAGCTCGTCCCGCAGGTGAGGCCGCCGACCGTGAAGCTCGCGCCGGTACTGGTTCCGGCGCTGGCACCGTTGGAATACGTGGTGTAGCCGGTGACGCCAGCGTTGTCGGTCGAGGCGGTCCACGCAAGCGAGACGCTGGTCGCCGTCACCGCGGTCGGGTGGAGTCCGGCCGGAACGGTCGGCGGGCTCGTATCGGAAGGCGGAGGCGTCTGGCCGCTCGCGATCGGTGACGCTAGATCGCTCTGGACCTCGGCTTGGCTCAGGGCGCGGTTGTAGACGCGAACCTCGTCGATCAGGCCGTCGAACCACTCGCTCCACACCTTGTTCCCACCGATGCGAAGAGCGCCGGTCGAGATCGGCATCGCGCCCGACGCGGCGTACGAGGCGACCAGAGTGCCGTTCACGTAGAGCCGCACGGAGGTACCGTTCCAGGTCGTCGCGAGATGCGTCCATGCGGCGACCGGCAACTGCGATCCGCCCCGGCTCGTCCGCTCTGCGCCACCGGTGTATGCGATCCCGGTCGGCTGAGAGGTTTCGGAGTTGGCGTAGAGGGCATAGACGACCTCGTTCGGCTGTTCCTTGAGCACGACTGTGCGCCAGGTCGCCCCGAGCGTCTTCGGCTTGACCCAGGCCTCGAGCGTCATGCTGCCTGTCATGTCCAACGTGGACGAGTCAGGAACTGTGATCAGCGAGCTCGAGCCGTTGAACGACGCGGCCGAGCCGTATCGCCCGGCAGACGACCAGGTGACGTTTGTGAGCGTCCCGTTATTGCCCTTGCCTGAGAGATCAGCGGCGGTACTACCGGCGCCTGTGTCGAACGAGTACGCGGCAACGAGACCGGACGGAGTCGCGGAATGGACATTGCCCGGTAGGACGAGCGAGATCGCTCCGAGAACGACCGCACAGATCAGGGACAGGGGACGCGGTCGCAAGAGACGACTCACGGGGGTGAGTGAATGACTCATGGATCAAAGCTCCTTGCTGTTGTTGGCGGCTCGGAACCGAAAAGCGGCACGGCTCCGGAGAATCGATGGGCACACGGGCCCGTGGAGGGGCGTTGATCCTGCGCTAGTTCGTGGTTTGGCCTGGCAGGGTTCTCCTATTCGGAAGGTCGTTCCAGGAAGGACTCGAGGAAGCGAGTGACGGCCACCGACAGGAAGCGGCTCCTGCAAGAAGATGCGGTGACCCTCACGTCACCACGATCGACGGGATCGATCTCGACCCGGTCGCCAAAGCGAGGGATCTTCGGGCAAGATCTCGGACAATGGGCAGACAAACGGCTGCCCCGACCGGGAGGCCTTGTTTATGCAGCGCGAAGCTTCGCCGCGACGCGTAACCGGAGCCGCAGCCGAGCGTAAGGTCGAGGTAAGAACTCGGGCCGATCGACGTGCTGGCTCATGCGGAGACCAGCGTCCCGCGCTCCTGGCTTCTCGGCTCTCAGCGTATGGCTTGGTGCGTCCTGTCGGCGACCGGAGTTGGTGCCGTGACGCTCGCGGTTATGGGCCTTCGTAGGCGCCGAGGTCCGGCGCCGAGCCGCTATATCGAGCGCGGCCCGCGATGTCCTGGCTCGGGTAGCTCGACGGGCTGCCCTTGTCGCGCAGCACGCTGCCCGCCAGGAGACTGTACGTCCCCGGGTCACCGGTGCTCGTGAAGCCGCCCAGGTAGGTCGCGAGACTGTTGACGATGGCGTGGCTCCCGCAGCCGAACCCGGTCACGAATGCGTTGTAGTCGTAGGTCGTGTTGGACTTCCCGCACGGATCGGCAGCCAGGAACACGTTGCCGATCACCCGCATCCCACCCGACCCGACCGGGTTCTCGGACGAGATGTTGAGCGGCCCGACGAAGGTGTTGTAGCGGAAGTCCCAGTTGCTCGGATCAGGCGAAGGATCACCGCCGTTGCGGAACTGGAACGCCAACGCCGAGTTCGAGATCACACCCGTGCTCATCCACGGCTTCTCGAACACGTTGTTCTCCACATAACCACCGTTCGCGACATCACTGCCGGTGATGAACACATCCATCACCGCACAGTGGTAGAAGTGGTTCCGCTTCAAGGTCAGGTTCGTCACCGACTGCGCATACATGCACTCCGTATGCGACCCCGACCCACTCGGCAGCCCCGCATCATGGATCTGGTTGTTCTCGAACGTCAGATTCGAACCATTGATCCACATCAAGCTGTCGTTCTTGTTGTCGCTGATGTCCGAGTTCCTCACCGTGACGTTGCTGGCCTGCTCGATGTGGAACATCTGCTCACCGTCACAGCCACCACAATCGACCCGCCAACCATCCACCACGATGTTGTTTGCCGTATCGGAGCGGAACGAGCGCGCACTCACCGGGCCGGCAAAGGTGATGTTGCTACCACCGCCGGTACCCGAGATGTTTCCGTTCTCGAAATCACCGACAACGACGCTCTCACCACTCACAGTCCGAAACGTCACGCCCGGCGAACCGATCGACGCCTTGTTCGGGCCGACCGACACATTCCCATAACTCCCACCCTTGACCAGGATCAGATCACCAGTCTGGGAAGCCTGATACGCCTGATTCCACGAACACGCCTGCGCATCCACATACCCCGCCGGACTCGCCTGACGCACACACGAACCGCCACTCGCGTCCACCCACAGATTCGCGAGCCCGGAAGACGGCGGCGGACACGCACTCGTCGGAGCGGTCAGAGACGCCTTCGCCGATCGGTTCCCGGCTGCGTCGTACGCATCGGCTGCAAGGGTGTAGGTCGTGCCGCACGTGAGACCGGAGAAGGAGTAGCTCGTCGTCACCGCGCTGCCGACGGCGGTCCCGTTCCGATACAAGCCGTAGCCCGCGACGGCGACGTTGTCGGTGGACGCCGCCCAGGTGAGCGTGATGCTCGACTGGGTCGCGCTGGATGAAAGGGTCGCCGGAACGGACGGCGCGGTGCCGTCGCCGCAAGGAGCGGTCGAGCCGGTGATGCTCGTTCGGACTGAGCGGTTGCCCGCAGCGTCGAAAGCGTCGACCGCGAACGTGTAGCTCGTTCCACAGACAAGACCGGAGACGCCGTAGGACGTCGAGCTCGTCGAGCCGGAGAGCGTGCCGTTCCTGTAGACGCTGTAGCCCGCTACGGCCGTGTTGTCCGACGAGGGCGTCCAGACGAGCGAGACGCTCGTCTGCGTCGCGCCGCTCACTGCGACTCCGAGCACCGACGAGGGCGGCAATGTGTCCGGAGGCGGAGTCGTTCCACCGAGCCCGGCACTGAGGGCGTAGGCCGAGATCGGACCATCGGGATACGACTGCCCAGTCCTCCAAGCGGTTGGAAGCGACGTCATCGAGCTCTGGGCGCTCGTCTCGCTCGCCCCGCCGCCGATCACGTCACGGAACACGAGCGTGCCCGAACCTGGGGGTGTGAGCACGGCGATCCAGTATGTGGCGCCCACGCTCACGGCGACCGGCGACGGAAGCGGCACACTCCTCCAACCACCGGCCGGGGCGGCTGCGGAGCCCTGAGCGAGAAGCGTTCCGGGGGTGCCACCCGCGTCCGTGTACAGACCACCGATGATCGAGCCAGCGGTGGAGCTGCCCGACACGTACACGTTGAGCGAGGAAAGCTGGCCCGAGGCGGCTGCAGTGGTTCGGAACGCTTCGGCCACGCCGGCGCTGCTGGCATCGTCGTTCGGCGCGATCGTCTGCACGCCGAGCAATGGGCCGGCCACGGGGCACGCGCTGGTCTGGGCCGTGACGGCGGCTTTCCCGGAGCGGTTCCCGGCGGCGTCGTAGGCGTCGATCGCGAAGGCGTAGCTAGTGCCGCAGGCGAGTCCGGTAACGGTGTAGCTCGTCGACGCGACCGTGGCGATAGTCGTTCCGCTCTGGTACACGCCGTAGCCCGCGGCGGCCACGTTGTCGGAGGACGGGTTCCAGGACAGGGTCAGCCCGTTCGTCGAGACCGAGCTCGCGGAGAGCCCGGTCGGCGTGGTCGGGGGCTGCGTGTCGGGGCAGGGCGCGGTGGCGGCGTTGATCGACGTCCTGGCGGAGCGGTTGCCGGCGGCGTCGTACGCCTCGACCGAGAGCGCGTAGCTCGTGCCGCAGAAAAGCGACGAGACCGTGTAGCTGGTCGAACCGGTCGAGCCGGCAATCGCCCCGTTCGAATAGACGCGGTAGCCGGCCACGCCGACGTTGTCGGTCGACGCCCTCCAGGACACGGTCACACCGGTCTGGGTCGGAGCGCTCACGGTCAGCCCCGACGGCTGCGAAGGTGCAGTCGTGTCGGTCGGCGTAGGCGCCGGGCACGAAGCGGTGGCTCCAGTGACCGTGGTCTTGGCCGAGTGGTTGCCCGCGGCGTCGTAGGCGTCGACCGCGAAGGAATAGCTGGTCCCGCAGGTGAGGCCCGACACGGTGTATGCCGTGGACGCGGAGGTGCCGACGCCGGCACCGTTGCGATACACGCTGTAGCCGCTCACCCCGACGTTGTCGGTGGCCGCGGGCCAGGAAAGTGAGACGCTCGTCTGGCCGGCGCCCGTGATCGCGAGGCCAAGCGGCGCGCTCGGCGGCAACAGATCCGGCGCCGGAAGGCTCACGTCGGCGACACCGTAGGCCGAGAGCGGCCCATCCGGCCAGCTCGCCCGGGTCGACCACGTGCTCGGCAGATCGGTCAACGACGACCCCTGACTCGTCTCGCTCGCTCCACCACCCGGCCGATCCCGAAACACGATCGTGCCCGCACCCGCCGGAGCCATGACCGCAATCCAGTAGACCGAGCCTTGACTGACAGTCACCGCGAGAGGCAAGCGGCACCGCGTTCCAGCCGCCGCCGTGCGCGCTCGCAGAACCCCGGCCGAGCAGCCGGCCCGGATGACCACCGGCGTCTGCGTAGATCCCGGCCGAAACCCTCGTCGCGCTCGAACTGCTCGACAGATACAGCTGAAGCGCCGAAACCGATCCCGCCGCGGGATGCAGTCGTACGGAACGCCTCGACAACACCATCGTTGTTGCGATCGTCGGTGGCTTCGACCGTCTGCGTACCGACAACGGCGACACTTCCCTGGGGTGCGGGTGCTGGAACGCTGGGGCAGGCCGCAGTGGCGGCATTGATCGACACCTTGCCGGAACGATTGCCGGCAGCGTCGTAGGCATCGACCGCGAAGCGCGTAGCTCGTTCCGCACGAGAGGGACGAGATCGTGTAGCTGGTCGAACCGGTCGAGCCGGCACTCGCCCCGTTCGAATAGACGCCGTAGCCGGCCACTCCGACGTTGTCGGTCGACGCCGTCCAGGACACGGTCACGCTCGTCTGGGTCGGAGCGCTCACGGTCAGCCCCGACGGCTGCGAAGGAGCAGTCCTATCGGTCGGCGTCGGCGCCGGGCACGAAGCGGTTGCTCCAGTGACCGTGGTCTTGGCCGAGTGGTTGCCCGCGGCGTCGTAGGCATCGACTGCGAAGGAGTAGCTGGTCCCGCAGGCGAGGCCCGACACGGTGTACGTCGTCGAGGCGGTGGTGCCGACGCCGGCACCGTTGCGATACACGCTGTAGCCGCTCACCCCGACGTTGTCGGTGGCCGCGGGCCACGAAAGTGAGACGCTCGTCTGGCCGGCGCCCGTGATCGCGAGGCCAAGCGGCGCGCTCGGCGGCAGCAGATCCGGCGCCGGAACGCTCACGTCGGCGACACCGTAGGCCGAGAGCGGCCCATCCGGCCAGCTCGCCCGGGTCGACCACGTGCTCGGCAGATCGGTCAGAGACAACCCCTGACTCGTCTCGCTCGCTCCTCCACCCGGCTGATCCCGAAACACGATCGTGCCCGCACCCGCCGGGGCCATGACCGCAATCCAGTAGACCGAGCCTTGCTTGACACTCACCGCGGAAGAAAGCGGCACCTCGTTCCAGCCGCCGTGCGCGCTCGCAGAACCCCGCCCCAGCAGCGTGCCCGGATGACCACCCGCGTCGGAGTAGATCCCGGCCGAGACCCTTGTCGCGCTCGAGCTGCTCGACAGATAGAGCTGAAGCGCCGACACCGTTCCTGTCCCGGAAGCAGTCGTGCGGAACGCCTCGGCGACACCATCGTTGTTGGGATCGTCGGTCCCCTCCACCGTCTGGGTACCAACCACAACCGGACCGCTCGCCGTGGCGCCGGTGGCAGCGGGCACGATCATGAAGGCGGCAAGACATGCGGCGGCGAGCGCGACGAGCGCGGCACGACAGCACTTACGTTTTTCGGGGGCGGCTCCCCGCACTAATCCCTCTCTCCCTCGAGACCTGCTCTTGACGCAGGTACAGATCGGGTCTTTTAAAGCCTCTCCACTCACCCTTTTGGGGGGAATCCGAAACTGTCTCGAAATTCGAAGGGAGCGGAAACAGCTCGTTCGTGTGTGGCGTCTGGTTGGCGCAACACCCGTTTCTTTTGCGACGGGGGGCACCCTACACGAAGGGTCAGACGGAGTCCAACGGGAACCGTCCGCACCCGGCTCTGGTCCCGCCGGAGTGTGATGGCAGCTTGCCGGCCCCCTACACTTCCGTGATGCAGATGCGTCGAGGATCGAAGGAGAATCAAGCTGCCGCGCTGCTCGCTGACGTCGCTCTAGCACGCCAGGAGGAGTTCGGCGCAGCACTCCGGCCTCCTCTCGTGCAAGTCGGGGGCGACGACGGTCAAGCCGAGGACGAATCGAAACCAGAGCCGATCAGCCCCGAGCTGGTCCTCGTATCCCCGCCCGAGGTCGCGCGCAGGGCCCGTGAGCAGTTGCCGTTGTTCCCGTCACATCGCCCCGCTTACGACGATGCGAGCGACCTGGCCTCGCAGCCGCCGCCGGGAGCTCGAATCCAAGCGGCTGCTCCAGCTTCCCTGCCCGGGAGAACCCGACGCAGAGGGGCGCGCTGGTGGATCGCAGGGGCAGCTCTCGTACTTGCGGGCTGCGCGGCCGGGGTGGTGATCAGCGAGCGTCGCGGGGACCACGCCCCTGAGGTTCCCGTGCAGTCGGCGAAGAAAACATTGCCCACGATCACGAAGACAAAGTCGCCGCCCAGCCACGGTTCCCCGGGTCCGGTGCACGCGAAGCCGGCCCGGCCGAACGGAGCCCCGGTCACGCGCGGAGCCGCTCCCGGGAAGGCGCCTTCGGCGACGACGACCACGAAGGCAGCAACCCCTGCGCCTACGGTCGAGGGTAACGGACACACGCCGCCTCGAACCACCCCGACGCAGCCACAATCCCAAGCGGCGCCGACCTTTGTCCCCTCCCGCGTGTTCGCGTGGCCGGCCGACGCCGAGGCGAGCGGCTACCTCGTCCGCTTCTTCAGGGACGGCGCCAAAGTGTACGAGACTCGTTCGACGAAACCACGTCTCACCCTTCCAAAGAGCTTCCGATTCCTGCCGGGAAGTTATCGCTGGGAGGTCCTGCCGATTCTCGAGTCGGCGCCGAATCTGCGCTACGGCCCGCCCATCGTCGAGTCGACGTTCGTTCTGACCGGCGGCTAACGCGGAGCATCGCCGGGTGAGCCCGGCAGCGCCCGGATCCGCTCAGCCTTCGTAGGCGCCGATGTCGGGGGCGCTCCCGCTGTATCGGCCGTGACCGGCGATGTCCTGGCTCGGATAGCTGGACGGGTTGCCCTTGTCACGCAGCACGCTGCCCGCCAGGAGGCTGTAATCCCCCGGGCTGCCCGTGCCGGCGAAGCCTCCGAGGTACGTCGCAAGGCTGTTGGTGATGCTGTGCGTGCCGCAGCCGAATCCGGTCACGAACGCGTTGTAGTCATAGGTCGTGTTCGACTGTCCGCACGGATCGTCTGACAGGAACACGTTGCCGATCACCCGCATCCCACCCGGCCCCACCGGGTTCTCGGACGGAGAGATGTTCAGCGGGCCGACGAAGGTGTTGTAACGGAAGTCCCAGTTGTTGGGATCCGGCGAAGGCGAACCGCCGGTGCGGAACTGGAACGCCAACGCCGAGTTCGAGATCACTCCCGTGTTCTCCCACGGCTTCTCGAACACGTTGTTCTCGATGTAACCACCATCAGGGCTCCCGCCTCCGGTGATGAACACATCCATCACCGAGCAGTGGTAGAAGTGGTTCCGCTTCAAGGTCAGGCCCGTCACGCTGTTTGCATACATGCACTCCGTATGCGCGCCCGACCCACTCGGCAGCCCCGCATCATGGATCTGGTTGTTCTCGAACGTCAGGTTCGAACCGTCGAGGAAGATCAGGCTGTTGTTCTTGTTGTCGCTGATGTCCGAGTTCTTCACCGTCACGTTGCTGGCCTGCTCGATATGGAAGATCTGCACCCCGTCACAGCCACCACAATCGACCCGCCAGGAGTCGACCACGATGTTGCTCGCCTTGTCGGAGCGGAACGAACGCGCACTCACCGGCCCCTCAAAGCTGAGGTTGCTGCCACCGGTGTTGCCGCTGATGTTCCCGTTCTCGAAATCACCGACCACCACACTCTCACCGGCCGCAGCTGCGGAAGGTCACCGCAGGCGAACCCGACCTGTTCGGCCCGATCGTCACGTTCCCGTAACTACCGCCCTTGACCAGGACCAGATCGCCAGACTGTGAGGCCTGATACGCCCCGTTCCAAGAGCAAGCCTGCGCATCCACATATCCCGCCGGCGTGCCCTGGCGCACACACGAGCCGCCGTTCGCGTCCACCCACAGATTCGCCGCGGGGCCCGATGCAGGCGGCGGAGGCGGAGGCGGACAGGCACTCGTCGACGCGCTCAACGTCGCCGACCGCGCCGAATGATTCCCCGCCGCGTCAAATGCATCAACCGAAAACACGTAACTCGTTCCACAGGTCAACCCTGAAACCGTGGACGTCGTCGGCGCGCCGGTGCCGGCGCTGGCGCCGTTGGAGTAGGTGGTGTAGCCGGTGACGCCGACGTTGTCGGTCGAGGCGCTCCAGGCAACTGTCACACTCGTCGTCGTCAGAGCGGTCGTGTGCAATCCGGCCGGAACCGATGGAGCCGTCGCATCGGCGCAGGCCCCGGTCGAGGCATTGATCACCCCGGAGGCCGCCGAGCGGTTTCCGGCGGCGTCGACGGCATCGACCTTGAACGCGTACGTGGTCCCGCAGGCCAGGCCGCTGACGATGGAGGACGTCGCCGCACCCGTGACGACGCCGGTGCCGTTCCGGTAGGTCGTATAGCCGGTCACGCCGACGTTGTCGGTCGAGGCGCTCCAGGCAAGCGAGACGCTCGTCGTGGTCGTCGCAGTTGTGTGCAGCCCGGTCGGGATGGACGGCGCCGCCGTGTCCGGGCATGCGGTGGTGGTGGCATTGACCACCGCCGAGGGGATGGAATGATTTCCCGCAGCGTCGTAGGCATCGACGGTGAACGCGTAGCTCGTGCCGCAGCTGAGGCCGCTGACAGTGCGGCTCGTCCCGGCGCCCGCACCGGCGTTGCCGCCGTTCGCGTATGTCGTGTAGCCGGTGACACCCACGCCGTCCGTAGAGATGTTCCAGGCAAGCGCGACGGTCGATCCGGTCACCGAGGTCGTGTGCAGCCCCGCCGGGGCCGAAGGAGCCGTCGTGTCGGCACCTGCGGTGCACGGCGCGGTGGAGACGCTGAACACGGTCGAGGCGACCGAGCGGTTGCCTGCCGCGTCGTAGGCGTCAACGGTGAAGGAACGGCTCGTGCCACAGGTGAGCCCGCTGACCGTATAGCTCGCCGTCGCACTCGTTCCGAGGCTCGCTCCTGTCGAATAGACGGTATAGCCCGCAACCGCGACGTTGTCGGTAGACGCCGTCCAGGCGAGCGTGATGCTCGTAGCGGCGATCGCGGTCGAGTGTAAACCGGTCGGGATCGATGGTGCGCTCGTGTCAGGAGGAGGAGCCGGGGCGGTCGTACCGCCGCCTCCCCCGCCTCCCGTACCGGGATCAGTCGGCGTCGTGGGCGTCGCAGGAGTGGCAGGCGCAGTCGGGTCGTTGCCGGCCGGGTCTTTCCCGGGCGTAGCTGTATGGCAGGCATTCGTCTTGGCGGTGAGCTTCGCTGCGCCGGAGTGATTTCCGGCCGTGTCCAGACTCTGAACGCTCACCGTGTAGCTGGTCGCGCAGCCGAGGTCGCCGATCACGTACGTCGTCTTCCGAGAGGTGCGGACGATGTGCGCGAGCGGGCCGTCAACTACGGCAGGCTTGCGCCCGTTGGCAACGCTGATGCGATACGCAGAGACATGGACGTTGTCCTTGGACGGCCGCCAGACCAGGGTCAGGCTGGTGGCTGTCCGATGGGAAACCCGCAGCCTCGCGGGCTTCGTCGGCGCCACGGTGTCCTTACAGGACTTCGTCCCGACCTGACGGCTCGCCAGCGCGAACTGCACACGGCCCGCCCTGTCGAACGGCCTGACTCCGACCGTATACGTCCGCCCGCACTGGAGATTGGTGAGCGTGACCTGGCTGTGCGGCGTCCGGAGCACGATCTTCGAGGTGAGATAGACGGCGTACCCGTCCGCGCCGGAAAGCTTGCGCCAGGCGACGGTGATGCTCGTCTTGGTGCTTCGCACCGAGGACACCTGAGCTCGAGGTGCCGGGTTCGCCCCGAGAGCACCCGACGACACGAGGACCGCGCCCAGGCTGACCAGCGCTACGAGTGCGGGCAAGGCGCGGCGATCAAGCCGAGAGGTGGCGGCGGCCTCTCTCATACGGGACCCGTCATCGGTGGCGGTGAACTCACCCTCGATCCCTGGTTCGAGTTAGTGGTGGCTCCACGGGAGGAGCCGTAGAACGTGGGCCGATTCCAAGAGATCGCCGCGAAAGGCGGGCGCCTGTCGCCGTTGGTAGCCTCACGCCCGTGATCGATGTCGTCGTCGTGGCGTACAACAGCCGCGAGCAGTTGCGTGCGTGCGTCGAGCCTCTCGCGTCACTGGACGAGGCGCACGTCATCGTTGTCGACAACGCGTCCAGCGATGGAAGCCTCGAGGAGGTCGCAAGCCTTCGGGTCGAGACGATCGCCCTCGGCAGCAACGGCGGCTTCGCCCACGGCTGCAACGTCGGGTGGCGCGCGGGAAGCGCGCCTTACGTCCTCTTCCTCAACCCGGACGCGCAGATCGATCCGGCATCTCTCGGATCACTTGCTTCTGTGCTAGAGCAGACACCCGCGGCCGGCGCTGCGGCGCCGTGCATCACACACGTGGGCGGCGCACTCGACTACTCGCAGCGTCGCTTCCCCCGTCTCCGTTCGACCTACGCCCAGGCGCTCTTCTTGCACAGGCTCTTTCCGCAGGCTCCCTGGGTGGACGAGCTGATTCGTGACGCGGACGCGTACGCGCTCCGAGGCTCTCCCGATTGGGTCTCCGGAGCATGCGTCCTCGTACGCCGATCGGTACTCGAAGAGCTCAATGGGCTCGACGAAGGTTTCTTCATGTACTGCGAGGACATCGACCTTTGTCGCAGGCTGCGGGATGCCGGCTACGACCTGATCTTCGAGCCGACCGCCAGAGTCGTGCACGAGGGCGGCGCCTCTGCTCCGCGTGCGGCCCTCTTGCCCGTCCTCGCGGCCAGCCGCCTTCGCTACGCCGCCAAGCACAGGAGCAGCACCTCCGCTCTGGTGGAGCGGCTGGGGATCGCGCTCGGCGCGTTGACACACCTGATCGTCTCACGCGGAGGTCGAGCGACCCGCGCGGGCCACGCCCGGGCGCTTTGGCTTGCGATCTCGAGCTCGGGCACCGAGAGCTAACCGTTCGGCTAGGCGCCCCGTGCCGCGCTCTGGCCGAAAGGGCATCGTGGCGCAGGCCCGCTGCAACTAGCGTTGAAGGCATGTGCGGAATCTGCGGGATCGTGCAGGTCAGGGGCGAGCCCCGTCGGGTCGTCGCGCCGGAGGTTCTCGACCGGATGACCGACTCGATGACCCATCGCGGGCCCGACGACCGCGGGACGTACATGAGCCCGGGGGTCGCGTTCGGAGTCCGTCGGCTGAGCATCGTCGACGTCGAGGGAGGCCACCAGCCGTTCTCGAACGAGTCCGGGCGGATCTGGGCGGTCCAGAACGGAGAGCTGTACAACCACGCCGAAATCCGCTCTCGGCTCTCGGGGTCAGGGCACCGGTTCCAGACTCGCTGTGACACCGAGATCCTTCCGCATCTTTACGAAGACGCAGGTCCAGCATTCCCCGAGCACCTGCGAGGAATGTTCGGGATCGCGTTGTGGGACGAAGAGCGGCGGCGCGCGATTCTCGTGCGCGACCGCCTCGGAATCAAGCCGCTCTATTACGCGGAGGTCGGCGATCTGCTCGTGTTCGCCTCCGAGTTGAAGAGCCTGCTCGCAAGCGGACTGGTGCACGCAGAGCTCGACTATGACGCCATCGACGCCTTCCTTTCTCTTGGCTTCGTGCCCGGACCGATGACGCCGCTGGCAGGCGTGAAGAAGCTGATGCCGGGGCATCGCCTGATCGTCGATCCATCCGTCGTCCGCGTGCAGCGCTATTGGGAGTATCCGAAGCCTGCCCCGACTACCGCCAGCCTCGACGAGAGCGCCGAGCAGCTGCTGTCGGGGCTC
Organism: uncultured Actinomycetes bacterium; assembly: GCA_963724805.1. Taxonomy (GTDB): domain Bacteria; phylum Actinomycetota; class Thermoleophilia; order Gaiellales; family Gaiellaceae; genus CAVQZA01. The sequence continues at coordinate 1,791,143 of CAVRWA010000014.1, read as the reverse complement.
GAGGAGTCCGTCCAGATGCGGCTCATGAGCGACGTGCCCCTCGGTGCCATGCTGAGCGGCGGGATCGACTCGAGCGTGATCGTGGCGCTCATGGCGCGCCAGATGAGCGAGCCCGTGAAGACGTTCTCGATCGGCTTCGCCGAGGCGGGTGAGGGCAACGAGCTCGCCGACGCGCGTCTTGTCGCCGAGTACTTCGGTACTGACCACCACGAGCTCGAGCTTTCGTTCGCCGAGCAGACCGTCGACCTCGCGGAGCTCGTCTGGTTCATGGACGAGCCGCTCGCCGATCTTTCGTCCCTCGGATTCCTCGCGCTCTCGGAGCTGGCTGCAACGGAGGTGAAGGTTGCGCTCTCCGGCCAAGGGGCCGACGAGCTGCTCGGCGGCTACCGAAAGCACCGCGCCGCTGCGATCGCCGGCATGTGGCGCAGCGTTCCATCACCCCTCCGCGGAGCGGGAACCGCTCTGCTCTCCCGCCAGTCCAGGCTCGCTCGGGCATCGGAGACGCTGCGAGCCGAGGGCGCGGCGGAGCGCCTGCTCGCGATGAGCAGGAACATCGGCCCCGACCTGCGCCAGCAGCTCGTCCGCGGCCCTCTAGCGGAACTCAACGGCTCAGCGGCGTTCCGAACGCTTACCGAGCGACTGGGCGACGTCGCCGACGACCCTCTGCCCGCGACGCTCTACCTCGACGGCCAACTGGGTCTTGTCGACGACATGCTGCATTACTTCGATCGGGCCTCGATGGCGCATTCGCTCGAGGTGCGAGTTCCGTTCCTCGATCACAAGGTCGTCGAGTACTGCGCGACCATCCCGAGCTCGCACAAGGTCCGACGGACGCGGACGAAGCACGTCCTGAAGCATGTCGCACGCGGCCTGATCCCCGACCGAATCATCGACAAGCCGAAGGTCGGGTTCTTCAATGCGGCGGTCGAGGGTTGGTTCCGTGCGCAGTCCCAGGGGGCGATAGCCGATTATCTCCTGGCTCCGAATCCCTGCTATGGCGACATGATCGATCGGAAGCGCGTCGAGGAGCTCGTCAAGCGCCAGGCCGACGGTACGGACACCGGGAATGCCTATGCCCTGCTCTCGATCCTGATGCTCGAAGTCTGGCTTTCGTCCTACCTGCCGCGTGCACTCGGTGTCGCCTCGGAGCGGCCCGATAGACCAGCGCCAGTCGCAGCATGAGCCGCGAGACGTCCTCGTACGCGGTCGTCACTCCGGTCCGCAACGAAGCTCACAACCTCCGTCGCCTGGCCACGTCTCTCGCCGGGCAGCGGCTGCTCCCGGCCGCGTGGATCATCGTCGACACCGGTTCGAGCGACGAGACGCCCGCCATCGCGTCCGAGCTCGCAAGCGAGCATCGTTGGATCCGTGCCGAGTCGCTCGACGCAGGCAGTCAGGCTCGCGGCGGTCCGATCGTGCGCGCGTTCGAGGTCGGGCTCGACTCCCTCGGAGAGCTCCCGACCGTCGTTGTGAAGCTCGATGCAGACACCTCGTTCGACGAGGACTACTTCGAGCGGCTCCTGGCCGAGTTCGCAGCCGACCCAGCACTCGGCATCGCGAGTGGCACATGCCATGAGCTCGAGGACGGCGAGTGGCGCGAACGCCATGTGACCGGAACGACCGTCTGGGGGGCGTCGCGGGCCTACCGGAGCGAATGTCTCGAGGAGGTCATGCCGCTCGAGCACCGCATGGGCTGGGACGGCGTCGACGAGTTCCGAGCGAACGCGCGGGGCTGGAAGACGCGCACATTCAAGGAACTGCCCTTCCACCACCATCGCCGCGAAGGGGAACGGGACGGCGCCCGACACCGAGCGCGGCTCGCGCAGGGTCACGCGGCGCGCTTCCTCGGCTACCGGCCGTGGTACCTCGTGCTCCGTGCGGTCTGGCAGGCACGACGAGAACCGGCAGCACTCGCGATGATCTGGGGTTATACGCAGGCTGCAGTGAACCGAGAGCCACAGTGCGCGGATGCTGCCGCCCGCCGCTACCTGAGGCGTCAGCAGAGCCTTCGTCGGCTGCCGAGCCGCGCGGCCGAGGCTGTTGGTCGCCGCCGCCGTCTCGTCGTCTGAAGAAACGCTACCTGGTTCGGTCCTCTACCCGGTCGACCACAGAGTTCCGTCCCCTAGTTGTTGGTCGGGTCCAGAGCGGGGAGTCGTGCCGATCCGCCTGGTTCCGGTCTGATCCGGACCGCGACCGGACTCGGCCGTTCGGCCAGAAGCGCAGAGCCCAGGCCGATGAAGATGAAGAGGAGGAAGGTGACCTGGATGAAGGAGAAGGCGTCGTACGTCATCATCCCGACGGCGTATGCGGCAACTCCGGCCGCGATACACGTCAGCAGCCAGCCTCGCTCGGAATCGTCCCGCTTCGCCTCGGCGCCGAACCTCCGTACTGCGCGGACGAAGAGCCACAGCCACCCAAAGATCCCGAGCGCGCCCGTCTCGAGGAGCGTCCCCAGCCATTGATCGTCCAGGATGTTCGAGTTCGGGTTCGCGACGCTCGGGTCGACAACCCGGGTGCCGAATCCCTGCCCGGCGAGCGGCTCCTTCTTCCATTCCCGCAGTGCAGGCCCGAGGTCGGCAAGTCGCCCGCTTCCGCTGGTGCCCGGCTGCTTGCTCTGCTCTGCGACGAGGCCACCCGGAGGGAGGAACGACTGCTTGAGCGCCCCGAGCGTGCCCGGGAGAACGAGGTGGACGACGACGAGTGCCGGCAGGATCGCGGGCCACAAGCGGCGTGTCTCCCGAGGCCGCAGCGCCAGGAACACAAGCGTTACGACGAGAAGCATCAGGATTCCCGTTCGCGAAACCGTGGCGAGGCACGCCGCCGCGAGCACGGCGCCGCAGAGTATCCAGCGCCGCTGCCGGTACCGCCGCCAGAGGTACACCGCAAGCGGAGTGAGCATGACGAACATGGCGCTGAGCGCGATCGGGTGTTGCGACGACCCGAAAACGCGAAGTCGCGCTGATCCGAAGCGCTTCATGTCCGGGCCGGTTTCGAGCTGGTCGGGACGCAGGATCGGAATTGCGCGCGCCAGGTGATTGAACACGTTGAACCCCGTGCGTGCCTCGACGATCGCGAAGAAGGCCACGATGGCCCCGCCGACAACGAGGGTCTTCGTCAGGTAGTCGATGTCGTCGAAGCGGCGGATCGCGCTCAACGTCAGATACAGAATGAGCACGAAGGTCAGGAAGAACATCAGGCTCTTGTTGACTTGAGATGAGACGTTGGTCACTCGCCCCGGGTTTGCCACGACCGAGCCGAGCACCGATCCCACGATCACCGCAAGCGGTGCCTCGAAGCCCGTCTGCCGTAGCCTCGTGCGTGGGTCGACAAGCAGTGACGCCCCCCAGGCAAGGACGAGCAACGCCACGAAGACACGGTACGGCTCGAGCTGGAACGGCAGCTTGACGGGCAGCGTGTACGCACGGATCGGGATGAAGAGAATGATCAGGATCAGTGCCGCCATGAGGCGCGGCCATCCGATCATCAGCCCGGAACGGGTCGTCGACCCGAGCATCACGGCCGCCAAGTGGCCGGCTCTTGCACGAACCAGAGCAACGATTCCTGGGCGACGGGGATACAACCCGCCCGCGCCGCGTCGGAGCGGAACGGATGCGACGGTTCTCCTCCTACCGCCCGGGCGGTCGTCATGGACTTACGCTGGCGCGCCGCAATTCAACCGCCGTCGACTCGCCCACCTCTTGCTTGCGCGGTCTGAGGTTCTCGAGGAGGAATGCAAAACCAATCGTGACCAGCATCACGGCGAGAAAGACGACTGCCGGCATCGTCGTCGAACGCTTGCGGAAGATCTTTGCTTTCTTCGGCTGGGCGATCTCCTGGACTATCACTCGGTCGGCGGTCGGGACTGCGTTCGCAGTTTGCTCGTCACGCACATACGTGCGGAGCGCGGTCGCGCCGCGCGCCGCGAGCGCCATGGAACGTCGTGGTGAAGCCGCGATCGCCATGAGGTCGACGAGGGGCAGCATGAAGTGGTTGTCCCCCACCGTCACCGGAGTCGCCACGATCTTCCCGCCAATGGGGCCGTCACGGAGCATCAGAGCGCGTACCGGATCGCCGGTAGCGAGCTCGGCATACAGGACCGCGAGCGAGTTGAGCCGGTTCGGGTCGGCAATCTGGCCCCCGGACGTGGGCTGGTCCGTTTGGAGCCGCCCTTCCGGGAAGCCGTTCTGCGTGATGAGGAGACGGGTCGTGCTCGACCACAGCTCCCCCTGCCGATAGGTGATCCCCTTCGTGCTCACCCGAGCCATCGAGAACACGGCAAGCGCCACCGCAATCAAGAAGCCCAAGATCACGATCAGCTTGAACCGCCAAAGGACGCGGCCGTACAAGCGCAAGTCCACCTCAGTCGACCTGCACGCTCGCGTCGAGCCGACCGTTGACGATACGAAGATACGTCACGGCGGCCTCGGTCCGATTGGCCACCCCCAGCCGCTTGTAGACCGCGGCGAGGTGGAACTTGACCGCATGGACGCTCAGATGCATACGCTGCGCCGCCTCGGCGTTCGTCAGGCCGGCCGAGATCAACTGCAGCACCTCCAGTTCACGAGGCGTCAACGCAACGAGCCTTGTGTCCACGTCCTGATTTGCAGCGTCGTTGAGCACGACCCTCATCGTAGGTACGAGGGGTTTGGGTGGCTACGCCCGATGGGCCAGCGTTGGACTCCCAGCGACCTAGCCGAACGGCTAGAAGGCAATTCGGCGTCCATCAGCGCTCGAGCAGGCGAGGCTCGAGCGCATTGACGCGAGGCGGCGGTTCGGGCCGTCGGCGGAGAACAGCGCCTCTGATCTCGAGCGTGACCTCCGGGGCGCGCCACAGGCAGCAGGCAACGTAGACGCACCCGCCCAGCGCGACGAGAAGTGAGAGCTGTAGAGCCGCCGGCAGCCCTGCCGTGCCCAGGGCAGCACGTGCCCCGAACAGCACCACGGCCATCACCGCCGTCGCCTGAACGACACCGGAGAACGCACGGACGAATCTCCAGAAAGAGATCCCGAGCGCACGCGTGGTGATGTACGTGCGAAGTGGTTCGACGACGATCGTTACCACGGCGTAGCAAGTCGCGACACCCAGGATGCCCCACTGCACTCCCACTGCGAACGCTCCGACACTGCAGACGAACCAGAAGATCGTGAATCGAAGCAGCGTGCCCGAGCGGTTGAGCGCCAGGAGGACTTCGCCGTTCAGCGTCTGGAGCGACTGGATGATGCCGACCACTGCCAGGATCTGAATCACGGGCGTCGCCTCACTCCAGCGGGACCCGAGCACGACCTGCACGAACTCCGGCGCGACGACCACCAGACCGACGAGCGCAGGGATCGAGACCACACCGACGAGCCGGGCGGCGCGAATCCAGAGATCGGCCATCCGCTCGCGATCGTCGCTCATGCGCGAAAACGCGGGGAAGAAGACCTGTTGGAGGGGCCCGGCGATACGGACGAAAGGAACGAGGATCACATTGGTAGCGAGCGCGAAGACGCCGACCGATGCCGGGCCGAGGAAGCGCCCGAGCAGGAGGACGGGGACGTTGCGACCCGCCTGGTAGAAGAGATTCTCGCCGAAGACGTTGCCCGCAAAGCCGCCCAGCCGGCGCAGACTCGCGATCGAGAATGTGACCGAGGGGCGCCAAGGGGTCACGTACCACAGGAGCGCCGTCGAGGTGACCGCCTCTGCGAGCTGCTGGCACACGAGCGCCCAGGCGCCGAAGTGCGCCAACGCGACCGTGATTCCAGTGACGGCACCGACTACCGTCGCCGCCATCTGACGGAGCTCCAGACGGCGGAACTGCATGTCACGGACGAGGAGCGCCATCTGGGTCGACCCCAGGGAGGTCACGAAGAAGCCCACCGAGAGCGCTGCGAAGAGCGGACGGATAGCGGGCTCGTGGTAAAAGCGCGCCAATGGACCACTGAGCGCGATGCCGGTGAGTGCCAGAAGGAGACCGACACCCGCACTCAGCCAAAAGACGGTCGAACGGTCCCCGGGGTGCAGTTCTCGCCGCTGGATCAGCGCGGTACCCAGGGCGTTGTCGGTGAAGACGACGACGAGGCCCGAGAAGACCATCACCATCGCCGCGAGGCCCCAGTCGTGCGGGGTGAGCAGTCGGGCCAGGATGAGCGCGACGACCATGCGCGAGATCTGAAGCAGGGCCTGCGAGCCGGCCTTCCACGCGAGTCCACTCCGGATCCGGGACCCGATCGTGTCCAACGAGCCGTGCGCCTGCGTGTTCGTGCTCATGCGGGCACCGGCGCGCGGGGAATCGCGGCCTCGAGGAAGCTCCGGAGGTCGGCTGCGAGCATGCTCGAGGCCGGCAGGACAGTCGCGGCGCCCTGCTCGAGCTCGAGAGCTTCATTGAGCCCCCCAGCCTCCTCGACCAACGTCACGAGCCCGGCCTCGGCGAAGCGATGGCCGAGCTGCAGCTGGTGGTCGTCCACCGCCTCGCCGAACATCTTCAGCCGAGGGACGACGATCGGGCGCTTGCCATTTCCGAGCGCGACCATGACCGAGCCCACCCCGGCGTGTGTCAAGACAACCCGCGCGCTGCGGATCGTCTCCACCATGCACTCGAAGGGCATGAACTCGACGAGCTCGGCGTGCGCCGGGGCGATCGGCGATGAGTGGCCATGCTGGATCACCAAGTCCTCGTCGATCGGAAGCTCGGCGACCGCACGGAGGAGCCGATCGAAGCGGGCTTCGTTCGTGCCGACCGTGACGAAGATCATGTGCCTGCCGAGAAGAGATTGCCCACGAACCGCGACCGCGGCAGCCGCTGCGCGAGCTCGGGCCATTGCACGTAGCGCCGGGCGGCGACGGGCGCAATCAGCCGGTAGCTGAGGGATGGGCCCTCGATCCGCGCAAGGCTTTCGACATAGACGACCGTCGCACCGTGAAGGCGCGCCACCCAGGCAAACGGAACCGCAACGCCCGCACCGGTCGTGATCACGACCTTCGGCCGAACCTCCCGTACGACACGCCAAGCCACGATCAAGTTCCGGAGGAGGTTCTTGATGCTCCGGTTCGTCGGTCCGTGCGCAAAGAAGACACGCTCGTCGTCGAGCAACGATCGCGCGTCGCTCTTGTCGAAGGTCACCCAGGCGCGCGTGAATCCCTGCCACGCTGTCCGAAGCGCGACGAGCTGCACCAGATGTCCGCCGGACGAGCAGACGAGCAGGAGGTCAGCGCGTTTCGCTGGGTCCCGGCTCAACGGCTCTCACGGCCCCTGGCTCCCGCGCGCTCGCGCAGCAGGAAACGCTTCCGCACAACGGAGTGCATGGGAGCAACGTATCCCGCGATCCCTCCGGCGGCCACGGCCGGACAGCCAGACCCCGACTAGCTATTCGGCTAGGTGGCCGCCGCGGGCGAACCTATCCGGACGACCGTGGGCTCGCCCGAACGCCCTTCCTACGATTCGGGTGGTGGAAAGCTTCTTGCCCTCGGCGCTTGCCGTCGCCAGCGCCCGCGATGACGGCATTGCGATCGTCGTCCTGACGAACAACAGGGTGCACCTACTCCAGAAGTGCGTCGAGAACGTCCTTCGGCGGGCATCGCCCGCGACACAGCGAGATCGTGATCTGGAACAACGGCTCGACGCGACGGAACAGACGCCTACCTCGACACGCTGGACGATCCGCGGACTGACGATCGTCCACAACGAGCAGAACATCGGCCAGAACGCCTATGCCGAGGCCTTCCGGCATGACGTCCTCGGCCTATCTGGTCGAGCTCGATGACGACGTCGTCGACGCTCCGGCTCGATTGGGACGCGACCCTCCTGCGACGCGTTTCGAGCGGCTCCCGACCGTTCGGCTTCCTGGCAGCCGACCTCGAGGACGATCCTCACGACGTCTCTGCTCATTACCGGCTACACGATCCGGCCTCACGAGTACACGCTGGACGACGTGAACGGCGTAGGCTCCTGTTGGGCCCAACCGGAGGCGGGTGCGCGATGACCTCGCGGGACCTGTACGGCGCGTCGGCGGTTTCCGACGAGCACGAAAGCACGTCTTCTGGCAGGACGAGGCCCGTACATCGACGACATCGAGCGCCCTCGGCTATGAAGCCGCGGTCCTGGCAGATCTGAAGGTCCACCACACGGGCGGCCCTCACTACACCGAGCGTCGAAAGAGAAGGCCGATTCTGGGCGGCGTATTGGAAGACGGAGCCGCGCGACGGCCGATCAAGAAGCGTCGTCTTCCGCGTGCCGTTCTTCAGACCCCTGAACGCGCGCTTCGGCTGGTTCGTCGCGCCTTCCTGAGCTGATGGAGACGCGGACGCGCGGCGCTTGACTCTGGCGACTCGAACGACGCACGCCCCGACTCGACCCGGCGCTGACGGACTTACGAGTAGGTGGCCTGGCAGGTGCCGGTGATGGTGTCGAACATGGCGTACTGGACGCCCTTGATCGTCTGGAGGGTGTAGGTCTTCGGCGAGCCGGCGCAGCTGAGCGCGCTGAGGGTGCCGGTCGGGCCCTGGGTCGGGAGGAGAGTTTGGAGGCCGTTGGCGCCGGCGCCGACGGTGGTGACGAAGGTGAAGGTGCCGGCGCTCCAGCTGAGGCCGCGGATGGTCGAGTTGTTGCGCCCGTCGGTCCAGTCGAGCAGCTGCTTGTAGGAGATGATCGGCACCCCGCGCGCCTGGGCGGAGGCGACGATCGCCTCGTCGTCTGGCTGGGGCGCGTTGTTGTCGGTGTGAATGTTGGTGCCGAAGGCGCCGTAGTAGCCCTGCGGGCCCAGCGCGCCGTCGAGCAGCGCATCGACGGTGGCGGGGTATGCCTGCCCCGACTCGTCGGTCATGTTGGTGTTCTCCTGATAGACGTCGATCAGGGTCCCGTCCAGGTCGGCGAAGCGCATCGGGAAGCCGCCGCCGTTCATGAAGCCGGGCTTGTCGCCGATCCAGGCAAACGGGTAGTGGTAGTAGTTGCCGTCCATCCGGATCCCGTGCGCGAGCTCGATCTTCGCCTCGGAGACCCAGTCGGGCCACTCGACACAGTGGGTACGGCTCGACTGCGGCGCCGGGAATGCTCGTGTACTTCGCTTCAAAAGCAGCGAGCTGCGTGTCGAAGACCGCTGCCAGCTCCGCCAGGGTGGGCGCGGTCGTCGGGCAAGAGGCGATCACCGGATGCAGGTCGATGTCGAAGCCGTCGGCGAAATAGCCGGCCGCCTGCGCGTTCGTCAATGTGCTGTCGGGGAAGATCCACGAGGTCGAGCGCACGCACTCCCAGTTGGCGACCACACACCCGGGCGGGCTCAACGCCTTGAACCGGTCGAAGTTGCTCGCGGTACCGCCGGGCGCGTACGTCGGCGAGTGGTCGTCGCCGCTCATCACCACCGCGGCTTTCTTGCCACGCGGCAGATACCAGAAATGCGGCAGCGGCAGCTTGTCACGCTCCATCAAGGTGATCAGGTTCACCAACAGCCGCTGCTGCTCATCAGCCTGCGGAATCGCGATCTTGCTCGTATCGAGCCAATCCGGCTGCACATCACCGGCCTTGGCGCCAAAGAACATGTCGTCGGGACGCACGCCAACAACACCATCCCGCTCCTGCCCCGCCCAGGCCGGATTCCCCTGCCGCGTATACACAACGGAACGCGCCAGATCGAACGTGAACGCCGCCGCCTGACCACCACTCGAGCCAACCGACCGCAACGACACGGCCGGACTCGAGGTCGGAGTCGACGCATCCGAATACAGAGTCGCGACCGCCGTCGCCCCACTCAACGAATACCGGTCAGCAGTCCCGTGAAACTGAACCGTGCTTCCCACGATCCCCGCCCCCGGCGCCGCACTCGTATCCACCTGCAAGTACGCATTCGCAAGCGTCGACCCCGAATCCGTCAACCCGAGCAACCCCGCCAACTGCTTGTCCGGCCGCATCGCAACCAAGTTCCCGCCCGCGCTCACCCAACCACTCAACGCGGACACCTGCCCCGCACTCAACGACACATTCCCCAACACCACCACATCAAACTGACTCAGGAACGTCGGCGAGATAGACGAGACATCGATCGTCGTGAACGCATCGAGACCCTCGTTGCGCAGGATCTCCGTGAGATACGAGGAGAACGGGTTGGTCGCCGACGTCACGACGAGGATCGTCGGCTGCGAAGCATCCGTCGTGAACGACCAGCTCACGTCCGCCGCGAGCGCATTCCCCGCCGTATCGGTCACACCACCCGCGCCACCCTTCACCTTGGCCGTGTACACCACGCCGAACTGCAACGCACTCTGACGGCGTCAACGTCGCCACCTTCGACGACCCCGTCATAACTGACACTCGCAGCGACCGACGCACCCCCGGGGCCCTTCAGCACGAACGTCGAACCCGTGACCGTGCCCGCATTCATCGGCTCGCTGAACGTCGCAGTCGGCTGGACGCCGACGTTCACGGCGTTTGCACCGTTCGGCGGCGTGAACGACGTCACCGTCGGCGGGGTCTGGTCGGGCTGGATGCGGGAGGCCATGTCGGTCTGGATCTCGGCTGCGCTGAGCGCGCGGTCGTAGATGCGGACGTTGTCGATGTTCCCGTCGAAGAAGCCCGTCGCGGTGGCGCCGTAGGCGCCGATCCGCCAGCTGTTGGAGTCGCCGACGTTGCCGGTGTAGGTCGTGGTGGCGACCTGGGTCCCGTCGATGTAGAAGCGGGCAGTGGTGCCGTCGTAGGTCGCGGCGACGTGCTGCCACTGGCCGATCGCAGGCGCCTGGCCCGAGTCGAGGTAGTTGCCGAAGCTGCTACCGAGCGTGAGCCGGTAGTGGCCGGTGATGTGATCGACCCAGATCATCGCGCCACCGCGCCTGGCCGCCGACCCATGACCCCACCACGCCGACGTCGACCTTCGCCGACTGCTTGTAGACCCAGGCCTCGTAGGTGAAGCCGGTCTTGTAGAAGGTGCCCAGAGCCGGAGGATCGACCTCGTTGGTCGTGCCGTTGAGCGAGACAGCGCCTCCGAAATGACCGTTCGTCCAGCCGCCGACGACTGTCGCCGTCTTGTTGTTCCCGGACGCGTCGGCCGCGCTGGTGCCGGTTCCGTCGTCGAAGCCGTACGCAGCGCGCAGGCCCGAACTCGAGACACCGGTGTTGCCGACCGTGACCACGACCGACGCGGAGGTCGTCGTGTTGCCGGCGCCGTCGCGGGCTACGGCAGTGAGCGTGCGGCTGCCGTTCAGCTCGCCGCGCGTGTCCCAGACCACCGAGTACGGGCTAGTGGTGTCCTCGGCTCCGACGTCGTGCCCGTCGGCGCGGAACTGAACCCCGGCGACAGCCTGATTGTCGGCCGCGTTCGCAGTCACGGTGACGAGGCCGCTCAGGCTTGCGCCTCCGGCGGGCGCCGTGATCGAAACCGTCGGCGGCGTCGTGTCCGGCGGGGCGACCGTCGCCGTCGCCTCGTTCGACGCGGCGCCGATGTTCCCGGCAGCATCCTCGGCCGCCACCTTGTAGTGGTAGGTGCCGTTGGCAAGGCCGGTGTCGGTGTAGCTCGTGCCCGTCGGCTGCGCGATCCGGTTCGCCAGGCTCGGCGTGAAGCCGGCGCTCGTCGACCGATACACGTCGTACTTCGTCACGGCGACGTTGTCAGTCGCCGCACCCCAACCCAGCGCCACCTGACCGGTGCCGGCAGTCGCCACCAAGGTCCCCGGGGCCGACGGCGGCGTCGTGTCCGGCGGCGGGCCCTGGTTGGGTTGGATGCGGGAGGCCATGTCGGTCTGGATCTCGGCTGCGCTGAGAGCGCGGTCGTAGATGCGGACGTTGTCGATGTTCCCGTCGAAGAAGCCCGTCGCCGTGGCACCGTAGGCGCCGATCCGCCAGCTGTTCGAGTCGCCGACGTTGCCGGTGTAGGTCGTGGTCGCGACCTGGGCACCGTCGATGTAGAAGCGGGCAGTGGTGCCGTCGTAGGTCGCGGCGACGTGCTGCCACTGGCCGATCGCAGGCGCCTGACCCGAGTCGAGGTAGTTGCCGAAGGTGCCCCCGAGCGTGAGCCGGTAGTGGCCGGTGATGTGGTCGACCCAGATCATCGCGCCACCGCGCCTGGCCGCCGTCCACGACCCCACCACGCCGACGTCGACCTTCGCCGACTGCTTGTAGACCCAGGCCTCGTAGGTGAAGCCGGTCTTGTAGAAGGTGCCCAGAGCCGGAGGATCGACCTCGTTGGTCGTGCCATTGAGCGAGACAGCGCCGCCGAAATGACCGCTCGTCCAGCCGCCGACGACCGTCGCCGTCTTGTTGTTCCCGGACGAGTCGACCGCGCTCGTGCCCGAGCCGTCGTCGAAGCCGTACGCAGCGCGCAAGCCGGAGGTCGAGACGCCCGCGTTGCTCACCGACACGGCCACCGACGCCGAGGTCGTCGTGTTGCCGGCGCCGTCGCGGGCGACCGCGGTGAGCGTGTGCGACCCGTTCAACTCGCCGCGCGTGTCCCACACGACCGAGTACGGGCTAGCGGTGTCCTCGGCGCCGACGTCGTGCCCGTCGACGCGGAACTGGACCCCTGCCACAGACTGGTTGTCACTCGCGTTCGCAGTGACCGTCACGAGGCCGTTCACGCTGGAGCCTCCGCTCGGCGCCGTGATCGAGACCGTGGGTGGCGTCGTGTCGGGCGGGGCGACCGTCGCCGTCGCCTCGTTCGACGCGGCGCCGATGTTCCCGGCAGCATCCTCGGCCGCCACCTTGTAGTGATAGGTGCCGGCTGCAAGGCCCGTGTCCGAGTAGCTCGTGCCGGTCGGCTGTGCGATCCGGTTCGCCACGCTCGGCGTGAACCCGGCGGTCGTCGACCGGTACACGTCGTACTTCGTCACCCCGACGTTGTCGGTCGCCGCGCCCCAGCTCAACGCCGCCGAGCTGGCGCCGGCTGTCGCAGTCAGAGTCCCCGGTGCCGACGGCGGCGTCGTGTCCGGCGGCGGCACCACGACCGTGACCGGGACGTTCATGTCCGTGTCGATCTGGCCGACGGTGAGCGCGTGATCGTAGACGCGGACGTTGTCGATGAGGCCGTCGAAGAAGCCCGTCGGCGACGCGCCGTACGCGCCGATCCGCCACGTGTTCGAGCTGCCGACGGGGAGCGACACCGCGCGGCTCGCGACCAGCACCCCGTCGATGTAGAAGCGTGCAGTCGTGCCGTCGAAGGTGGCGGCGAGGTGTTGCCACTGGCCCGCGATCGGATTGTGGCCGGAGTCGAGGTAACCGGAGAGGCCGTTGTTGCCGAGCGTGAGCTGATAGCGCGTGGCGACGTGATCGACCCAGAGCATCGGGCCGGCCCCACTGCTCGTCCAGCTACCGAGCACGGCCACGTCGTTCTTGCTCGCAGTCTGCTTCTGCACCCAGGCCTCGAGCGTGAAACCGCTCTGGTAGAAGGTGCCGAGGCCACCGAGGTCGACCGAGGCGTTGGTGCCGTTGAAGGAGAGCGCGCCGCCGAAGTGTCCGGTCGTCCAGGTCGCACCCGAGATCGTGCCGAGGTGCCCGTTGCCCGAAGCGTCGTTGACCAGGCCACCCGAACCCTCGTCGAACGAGTACGCCGCGACCAGGCCGACCGGGACGTCGCAGAGCGCCGTCGAAGCGGTCAGGAGCGTGCGGGGCGAAACGTTGGCGGAGCCGTCGACCGCCTCGACCCCGAACTGGTACGACGTCGAGCACGAGAGGCCGGTGAAGGTGTACGAGGTCCCCGTCGTGGTTCCGACCTGCGTGCCGTCGAGGTAGAGGTTGTAGCCGGTGACTCCGACGTCGTCGGTGGACGCGGTCCACTGGGCCGACACCGACGTCTGCGCCTGGGCGGTGACGGCGAGATTCGTGGGAGCGCTGGGGAAGCCTGCGTTCCACATCGTCACCGGGGTGTTCATGTCGGTCTGGACCTCGGCGTCGCTCAGGGCGCGACTGTAGATGCGGACGTTGTCGATCAAGCCGTCGAAGAACCCGCCCGCGGCGCTGCCGTAGGCGCCGATCCGCCAGATGTTGGAGGTGCCGACGCCGGACCGAGACGGTCCGGCTGGCGACCATGCACCCCGTCGATGTAGAAGCGCGCGGTCGTGCCGTCGTAGGTCGCGGCGAGGTGTTGCCACTGGCCCGCGATCGGATTGTGGCCGGAATCGAGGTAACCGGAGAGACCGTTGTTGCCGAGCGTGAGCTGGTAGTGAGTCGCGATGTGGTCGACCCAGAGCATCGGCCCGCCACCGTCGCTCGCGAAGCTGCCGAGGACAGCGACGTCGTTGCGGCTGGCGCTCTGCTTCTGCACCCAGGCCTCGAGCGTGAACCCGCTCTGGTAGAAGGTGCCGAGGCCGTCCAGAAGGACCGACGCATTCGTGCCGTTGAAGGAGAGCGCGCCGCCGAAGTGCCCCGTCGTCCAGGTCGCGCCCGAGATCGTGCCGAGGTGCCCGTTGCCCGAAGCGTCGTTGACCACTCCGCCCGACCCCTCATCGAACGTATACGCGGCGACGAGACCCTGGGCGGCCCACGCCGGAGCGGCTGAGACGAGGACGGCCCCGAGCACTGCGACGGTTGCGAGGAGGAGACGCATCAGATCATCGATTCGTCGAAACCCTTGGTCCAGCCGTCCCTCGCAAGCCGCGCCGCATGACTTCATCATCGCCTTCCGATGCCTCTGCGGCACCGGCCGAAGGTCAAGAAGTTGGCCTAGCCAACCGACTAGCGGACCGCTGCTTCATGGCTCACGAGTAGGTGGCCTGGCAGGTGCCGGTGATGGTGTCGAACATGGCGTACTGGACGCCCTTGATCGTCTGGAGGGTGTAGGTCTTCGGCGAGCCGGCGCAGCTGAGCGCGCTGAGGGTGCCGGTCGGGCCCTGGGTCGGGAGGAGAGTTTGGAGCCCGTTGGCGCCGGCGCCGACGGTGGTGACGAAGGTGAAGGTGCCGGCGCTCCAGCTGAGGCCGCGGATGGTCGAGTTGTTGCGCCCGTCGGTCCAGTCGAGCAGCTGCTTGTAGGAGATGATCGGCACCCCGCGCGCCTGGGCGGAGGCGACGATCGCCTCGTCGTTGGCTTGCGGCGCAGCGACGTCGTTGTGGATGTTGGTGCCGAACGCACCGTAGTAGCCCTGCGCCCCGAGGGCGTTGTCGAGCAGCGTGTCGACCGTGGCTGGATACACCTGCGACGCCTCGTCGTCCATCGCCGTGTTCTCCTGATAGACGTCGATCACGCTGCCGTCGAGGTCGGCGAAGCGCATCGGGAAGCCGCCGCCGTTCATGAAGCCCGGCTTGTTGCCGATCCAGGCTGCCGGGTAGTGGTAGTAGTTGCGCGTCCATCCGGATCCCGTGCGCGAGCTCGACCTTGGCGTTCGACGCCCAGTCGGGCCAGAAGACGCAATGGGTGCGACTCGACACCGGCGCAGGCTGGCTCGTGTATTTCGCGGCCCACGACGAGAGCTGGGTGTCGAAATAGGCGGAAAGCTCCGCTGCGGTGATCGCAGTCGTGGGGCAGGACGCGACCAACGGATGATGCGCGATCTCGAAGCCGTCGGCGAGATACCCGGCCGCCTGCGCGTTCGTCAGCGCGCTGTTGGGATAGATGTACGACGTGGTGCGAACGCATTCCCAGTTGGCGACGACGCAACCCGGCGGGCTGAGCGCCTTGAAGCGGTCGAAGTTGCTGGCGGTTCCCCCGGTGGCCTGCGTGGGTGAGTGGTCGTCGCCGCTCATCACGACCACGGCCTTCTTGCCGCGTGGCAGGTACCAGAAGTGGGGCAGCGGCATCCTGTCGCGGTCCATGAGCGTGATCATGTTGATCAGCAGGCGCTGCTGCTCGTCCGCCTGCGGGATCGCGATCTTGCTCGTGTCGAGCCAGTCGGGTTGCACGTCGCCGCTCTTGGCGCCGTAGAACAGGTCATCGGGACGGATCCCCGAGACGCCGTCGCGCTCCTGTCCGGCCCAGGCGGGATTGCCCTGACGTGTGTAGACGACGGAGCGGGAGAGGTCGAACGCGAATGCCGCCGCCTGGCCGCCGCTCGTGCCGACCGAGCGCAGAGTGACTGCGGGGTTGGCCGTCGCCGTCGTCGCGTTCGAGTAGAGCGTCGCGAGGGCCGTCGCTCCGTTCAGCGTGTACCGGTCCGCGGTGCCGTGGTACTGGATCGTGCTGCCGACGATCCCGGCTCCGGGCTGCGCACTGGTGTCGACCTTCAGGTAGCCGTTCACGAGCGTCGTGGCAGCGTCGGTCAAGCCGAGCAGGCCGGCAAGCTGCTTGTCCGGCCGCATCGCGATCAGGTTGCCGCCACCGTTGACCCAGCCGCTGAGCGTCGACACCTGCGTCGCGTTGAGCGGCGTGTCCCCGAGCAGCACTACGTCGAATCCGCTCAGGAGCGCCGGCGAGAGAAGCGACACGTCGATCGTCGTGAAGGCGTCCAAGCCCTCGTTGCGCAGGATCTCACCGAGATACAGACCGAAGGGGTTCGCCGTCGACCCCACGACGAGCATCGGCGGGGGCGATGCCTCCGTGGTAAACGACCACGTGACGTCCGAGGCGAGCGCATTTCCGACGTAGTCCGTCACTCCACCGGCACCGCCCTTGACCGTCACGGTGTATGTCGCGCCGTACTGCATCGCCACTTGCGGCGTCAGCGTCGCGACGTTCGTCGACGCGTTGTACGAAACGCTCGCGGGGATGACGGTGTTCGCTGCGTCCTTCAACTGGAAGCTCGAAGTCGTGATCGTGCTCGCCTTCATCAGCTCGCTGAACGTCGCGGTGACCGGGTTCCCGACGTTGATGCCCGCAGCGCCGTTGGCCGGAGCTCTTGCCGTCACCGTCGGAGGCGTCGTGTCCGGGGTGACGCTGATGTTCATGTCGTTCTGGATCTCGGCGGCGCTCAGAGCGCGGTTGTAGATGCGCACCTCATCGATCAGGCCGTTGAAGAACTCGCCCCAGATCGCGTTGCTGCCGATCCGGAGCGGAGAGGTCGACGTCACGATCGATCCCGACGTCGCCAGCTGCGACACCTGTGTGCCGTTGAGGTAGACCCGCAAGGTCGTGCCGTCGTACGTTGCGGCGACGTGGCTCCAGGTTCCGGTGGGGAGTTGGCTGGTGCCGTTGAGTGATCGCGTAGCACCGCCGACGTACACCTCCGACTCGTAGCGATTGGCGCTCGTGTTCGCGTACACGCCGTAGGCGAGGTTCCCGGGTTGCTCCTTCACGACGGCGGTCTGCCAGCCGGTGTTGGTGGTCGGCTTGAGCCAGGCCTCGATCGTCATGCCCGTCGTCAGGTCGAGGGTCGCCGAGTCGGGCACCGTGACCCTCGAGCTGGTCCCGTTGAAGGAGAGCGCCTTGTTGAACTTGCCGCCGGTGACCCAGGTGGTGTTGGAGACGGTCCCGTTGTTCCCCTTGCCGGACTGATCCGCGACGGTCGTTCCAGTACCTTCGTCGAACGCCCACGCGCCGACGAGACCGGGTGAGCCGGTGTTGGAGACCGTGACCGTGATGCCGGAGGACGTCGCCGTGTTGCCGGCGCCGTCTCGTGCAACCGCCGACAGCGTGTGCGGTCCGTTCGCCGACGAGAAGGTGTCCCAGGAGACCGAATAAGGGGCAGCGGTGTCCTCGGCCCCCAGGTTCGCTCCGTCGACTTTGAACTGCACGCCGGCGACGGAGCCGTTGTCGGACGCATTCGCGGTGATGTTCACGGCTCCCGAGACCGTCGCGCCCCCGCCGGGAGCTGTGAGCGAAACCGTCGGCGGGGTCGAGTCGGCCAGCGCGGCCGCGGACGCCTCGTTGCCGGTTGGTCCGATGTTGCCGGACGCGTCTTCGGCGGCGACCTTGTAGTAGTACGTGCCGGGGGCGAGACCAGTGTCGATGTAGCCGGGGGCGGTCGGCTGCGCAATCCGGTTGGCGGCGCTCGGGGTGAAGCCGCTCGTGGTGCTGCGGTAGACGTCGTACCTGGCGACGCCGACGTCGTCGGTCGCAGCGCCCCAGGCGAGGCTGATCTGGCCGAGGCCGCCGGTCGTGGTCAGCGTGCCCGGTGCGCTCGGCGGAGTCGTGTCCGGAGTCGTGACCGAGCGGTTCATGTCCGTCTGGATCTCGGCAGCGCTGAGAGCGCGGCTGTAGATCCGGACCTCGTCGATCAGACCGTTGAAGTACTCGCCCCAGATCGTGTTGCCACCGATCCGGAGCGCACCCGTGTTGGTGACGATCGGGCCGCTGACAACCAGAGTCGCGGCCTGGACACCGTTGACGTAGAGCGCGAGCACACTGCCGTCGTAGGTGGCGGCAAGGTGCGTCCAGGTATTGAGAGGCACCTGCGCCGTCCCACGGACGTCGTTGTCGACGCTCGTGTAGGCGTTCGCCGAGGGCCGGTTGCTGCCCGTGTTCGCGTAGAGCGCCTCCGCGTAGAAGCCGGTGCGCTCCTTGAAGAGGACCGTGTTCCAGCTGCTGAGCGCCGTCGGCTTCACCCACGCCTCGAGCGTCATCCCCGTCGTCAGATGCAGCGAAGCACTGTCGGCGACGTTCACGAGGCTATTCGTGCCGTTGAAGGAAAGTGCGTTCCCGTACTTGCCGAGACCCGCCCCGGCCCAGCTGGTGTTGCTCAGCGTGCCGTTGTTGGCGTTCGCCGTTTGGTCGGCAGTGGTGGTGCCGCTCCCCTCGTCGAAGCCGTAGGCGGCGACCAACCCGGTGGGAGCCGCCGTCGTTACGGTCGCGTTCGCCTCGTTGGAGGGCGCACCGACGTTCCCCGCGGCATCCTCCGCAGCGACCCGGTAGAAGTACGTGCCCGCGGCGAGACCCGCATCCGTGTAACTCGTCCCGGTCGGCTGCGCGACCCTGTTCGCGAGGCTCGGTGTGAAACCCGACGCCGTCGACCGGTACACGTCATAGCGGACCACGCCGACGTTGTCCGTCGCAGCGTTCCAGCTGAGACTCGCCTGCCCGGCACCACCTGTCGCTCCCAAGCCGTTCGGTGCAGTAGGGGCCGTCGTGTCGGCGAGCGTCGCGCTCGCTTGGTTCGAACTGGCGCCGATGTTGCCGGCCGCGTCCTCGGCGGCGACCTTGTAGTAGTAGGTGCCCGCGCCGAGACCCGTATCCGTGTAGCTCGTCCCGGTCGGCTGCGCGATCCGATTGGCCGTGCTCGGCGTGAAGCCGCTCACGGTACTTCGATACACGTCGTACTTGACGACGCCGACGTTATCGGTCGCGGCCGTCCAGCTCAGCGAGACGGAGCTCCCGGACCCGGTCGCCGTCAACCCGCCTGGCGCGGTCGGGGGAGTGGCGTCGGCGACGGCGGCGCTAGCCTCGTTCGAGGGTGGGCTGATGTTCCCTGCGGCATCCTCGGCGGCCACCTTGTAGTAGTAGGTGCCGATGGCCAGACCGGTGTCGCTATAGGTGGTGCCTGTCGGCTGTGCGATCCTGTTGGCCGTGCTCGGGGTGAAGCCGCTCGTCGTGCTGCGGTAGACGTCGTACTTGGCCACACCTACGTTGTCGGTCGACGCCGACCAGCTCAGGTTGACCGTGCTTCCGGCAACCGGCGCCGCCAAGCCGCCAGGCGCCGTCGGCGGGGTCACATCGCCGGTAGCGGTGGCGCTCGCCTCGTTCGAGGCCGGACCGATGTTCCCGGCGGCGTCCTCGGCTGCCACCTTGTAGAAGTACACGCCTGGAGCGACTGAGTCGGTATAGGTGGTGCCGGTGGGCTGCGCGATCCTGTTCGCAGTGCTGGGGGTGAAGCCGCTCGTCGTGCTCCGGTAGACGTCGTACCTGACCACGCCGACGTTGTCTGTTGCCGCGCCCCAGCTCAAGGCCGCCGTCCCGGCTCCACCGGTCGCGTTCAACGTCCCCGGTGCGCTCGGCGCCGTCGAGTCCCCGACGCTCGCGCTCGCTTCGTTCGAGCTCGGACCAACATTGCCGGCCGCGTCCTCTGCCGCGACTTTGTAGTAGTAGGTGCCCGCCGCGACCGTGTCGGTATAGCTCGTGCCAGTCGGCTGGGCGATCCGGTTGGCGGTGCTCGGGGTGAAGCCGCTGGTGGTGCTGCGGTAGACGTCGTACCTCGCGACGCCGACGTTGTCGGTCGCGGCGCCCCAGCTCAGCTGTGCCGAGGAGAGCGACCCCGTCGCGCTCAGCGTACCCGGGGCGGACGGCGGCACGGAGTCGGGATTGGTCACCGCGCGGTTCATGTCGGTTTGGATCTCGGTGGCGCTGAGGGCGCGGCTGTAGATCCTGACCTCGTCGATCAGGCCGTTGAAGTACTCGCCCCAGATCGTGTTACCGCCGATCCGAAGCGCACCGGTGCTGCTGATGATCGAGCCGCTGGCGATCAGCGTCGCCGCCTGGACACCATTGACGTAGAGCGCGAGCACACTGCCGTCATAGGTGGCAGCCAGATGTGTCCAGGTAGCGAGCGGCACCTGCGCGGTGGCACGAATGTCGTTGTCGACGGTCGTATAAGCATTCGCAGACGGCCGATTGCTGCCGGTGTTGGCGTACAGGGCGTCGGCGTAATAGCCGGTGCGCTCCTTGAAGAGGACCGTGTTCCAACTGCTGAGCGCCGTCGGCTTCACCCACGCCTCGAGCGTCATCCCAGTCGTCAGATGCAGCGAAGCACTGTCGGCGACGTTCACGAGGCTGTTCGTACCGTTGAACGAGAGCGCGTTCCCGTACTTGCCGAGACCAGCGCCGGCCCAGCTGGTGTTGCTGAGCGTGCCGTTGTTGCCGGTACCCGACTGGTCCGCCGTCGAGGTACCGCTTCCCTCGTCGAAACCGTAAGCCGCAACCAACCCGGTCGGAGGCGCCACCGACACGGTCGCGCTCGCCTCGTTCGACGCGCCACTGATATTGCCGGCCGCATCCTCCGCGGTCACCTTGTAGAAGTACGTGCCCGCCGCCAGGCCCGTATCCGTGTAACTCGTCCCCGTCGGCTGGGCGATTCGGTTGGCTGCGCTCGGTGTGAAGCCGCTCGTCGTGGAGCGATGGACGTTGTACCGAGCGATGCCGCCCGCGTCGGTCGAGGCACCCCAGGTGAGCGCGACCTGACCGGCGCCTCCGGTCGCGACCAGGCTCGCCGGCACCGTCGGCGGGGTCGTGTCGGCGGTGGCGGCCGCGCTTGCTTCGTTGCCGGTCGGGCCGACGTTGCCGGCCGCGTCCTCGGCCGCAACCTTGTAGTAGTAGGTACCCGCACTCAGGCCGGTATCCGAGTAGGTCGTGCCGGTCGGCTGCGCGACCCGATTCGCCGCACTCGGCGTGAACCCACTCGCCGTACCGCGATAGACGTCGTACCTCACCACGCCCACGTTGTCGGTCGCCGCCGACCAACTCAGTGTGACCTTCCCGAGCCCGCCCGTCGCGGTGAGGGTGCCCGGTGCGCTCGGCGGCGTCGAATCCGGGGAGCTGATCGAGGTGTTCATGTCGGACTGGATCTCGTCGACGCCAAGGGCGCGGTTGTACACGCGCACCTCGTCGATCAGACCGTTGAACCACTCGCCCCAGATGGCGTTGCCGCCTATCTTCAACGGTGACGAGGAAGTGAGGATCGTGCCGGCGACCGCCGACGACGAGACCTGGGCGCCGTTGACGTAGAGCCGTTGGGTGGTGCCGTCGTACGTGACCGCAAGATGCGTCCACGTTCCTGTTGGGACCGTCGTCGTTCCGTCCAGGAGCCGCGCAGGCGGCCCTCCCAACGTCACCTGTGACTGAGGCCTGTTGCTGTCGGAGTTCGCGTAGAGACCGTAGACGAGGTTTCCGGGCTGTTCCTTGACCACGAGGGTCCTGAAGCCCGTGGCGGCGTTCGGCTTGACCCACCCTTCGAGCGTCATCCCCGTCGTGAGGTCGAGCGAGTTCGAGTCGGCGACCGACACGAACGCGTTCGTGCCGTTGAAGGAGAGCGCGTTCCCGTACTTGCCTGCGCCCGCGCCCGCCCACGTCGTGCTTGTGAGCGTGCCGCCGTTACCGCTTCCCGACTGATCGGCAGTTGTCGTGCCGCTCCCCTCGTCGAAGCCGTAGGCCGCCACGAGACCCGGCAACGGCCCGCTCGGCACCGTTGCGCTCGCTTCATTGGAGGCCGGGCTCGTGTTACCGCTGGTGTCGTCGGCCGTGACCTTGTAGTAGTAGGTCCCTGCGGGCCGGCCGACGTCGGTGTAGCTGGTACCGGTGGGCTGGGCGATCCTGTTGACCGTGCTCGGTGTGAAGCCGGGCGTGGTAGAGCGGTAAACGCTGTAGCTCGCGAGTCCGCCTGCATCGGTCGAGGCGCCCCAGGCCAGTGCGACCTGTCCCGGTGTCGGCGTTGCCGTGAGACCTGTCGGCGCGGTCGGCGGGGTCGTGTCGCCGGAGGCCGACAGGCGGACGATCGAAGCGACTGACGGCACGCCGTTGGAGTCGATGACGAACAGCATGTAGTCGCCCGGCGGCGCGAGATTGGCGGTCGCAGGCGCCTGAACAGTGATCTTGCCCGAGCCGGTCGTGAAGTTGAGGAACTGGAAGCGCTGGTTCTCGTCGAACGCGTGAGTGACGGCGGGCAAACGAATCAGAGAGACCTTCGCGATCTGTGCGGCGTCCGGCGTAGTGACGTCGAAGCTCGCGCCGTAGCCTGCCCCCGTTGGTGCCGACGTGATCGTCGGTCGTGCACCCTTGAACAGGTACGGCGGCGAATAGATCTCGGCGTTCTTCTGGTCGACAGCGCGGCCGGGCAGCGAACCGCCGCCGGCCATCAGGACTCGGCCGTCGGGGAGAAGCAGCGCAGTCGAGTGGTATTCCCGGCCGTTTTGCAGCGACGCCACGGTGGTCCACGTCTCCGTGTCCGGATTCCAGATCTCGGCGGGAAGCACCGCCTTCGTGAGGTCCGTGCCGTCGGACGTCGACATGCCTCCGCTCGCGAGAACCGTCCCGTCCGCAAGAAGTGTCAGATTCTCATACGAGCGCCCGAACGCCATCGCCGCGGTTTCGCGCCAGGCCGGGCTCCCGGAGTTCATGTCGAGCACGGCAGTACGTCCCTGTGCGTTGTACGCCGCGGCACCGTTGAAGTCAGGGTCGGCCCACGTGCCGGCCTTCATGATCTTGTTCGGGCGGTACATGACGGCGCTCATGCCGTCGAACGGGCTGTTGCCGATCGTCGTCCACGATCCTGCGCCGACGTCGAGCGTTCGTGTCACGGTGTCGGGCCCGGCGTCGAGGACGCGACCATCGCTCAACACGAACATGAACGGGTACAGAGGCGAGGTAAGCGTGGCAGACGTCAGGTCGGTCCACGTATTCGTCTTCGGGTTGTAGATCTCCGGAAGGGAGTTCACGGACGCATCGGAGAAGGCATGCGCCGCTCCCGGACGATCCTGGACGATGTTGTCTCCGCCAAAGACCAGGGTTCTGCCGTCCGGGAGGAGGGTCGCGGTCGGATACCAACGCCCGACTGACATATCCGGGCCTCGGAAGTAGGTGTTGGTCCTCGAATCGAAGATCGTCGTATCGGCAAGGCCGAGGTCGGCGTCGATGTGGCCACCGAGGATCAGCGTCCGCCCGTCCGCCAGAACATCTGCCCCAGCGCAGAAGAGATTTCGCCCGTAGGGAACCGGCAGGAATGTCTGGAAGCCGGGGTCCCAGAGCTTCTCGGAGTTCGGGGCGTCGGCCCAACCGTCCCACGCGAGCACCTTGCCGTTCGGCTGGAGCACCATATTGACCGCGACGAGGGGCCACGCCGCCGGGGCGCTCCACTGGCCGACCTGATCCGGCGTGGCGGTGATCGCAGCACCCGAGCCACTGAGCTGTACGAGGGCCACGACGACGGCGCAGATCGCGAGCGCAGCCCGCGGCCACGATGGAATCCATCGCCAGAAGCGCCGGGTGTAGTTCGTCGTCGCGCGCACGCTCAGAGGTCCGCTTCTCCCACCGGAAGGCTCTTTATCTCGCGCGACGCAAATAGCCGCAACGACCCGAAGTTCAGGCTCAGCCTGGCCATGCGCGGGGTATCGACGAACGCTCGAATGGAGCCCGAACGGGCAGAGCGTCGCCTGCGGTCTCGCCCGATCTGCCTGAGCCTGCCCCGCGAAATCAGGATCGTCGCACCCTCGCGGGGATTCGCACGACGAGCCGTTCTAGCGCGCTGTCGCGCTCGGCCACCCGCGAGGCGGCGACCTCGCCAGCGAGGGCAAGCCCGTAGGCAGCCATGGGCACGAATACGAGCTCGAGTCGGAACGCGCTGAACACCGGAGCAGAGAGCACATACACGAGGCCGACAACGGCGGCGGCCGTGATCAAGGTGGTCGAAGGGCTGCTGATCCGGCGCCGCCACACGATCAGGAACAGCGCGAGCACCCCGCCGACGAGGAAGAACGCCGTGTACCACTCGCCGCGACGGAGGAATCCGACGTTCGCGCGCACGAGCTCGAGCAGGGCCCGTGGGTAGTGGCTTGCGATGAAGGACCACGACGTGTCCCCTGACGGCTCGGAATGGTTGACGAGAAGCGCCAGGAGGTCGCGTACCGGCGCCTTGAAAAGAAGAAGCGCCGGCAGGGCTGCAACGATGCCCGTCGCGAACAGCGTGATCGGCACCCGCGACCGGTAGCGCAGAGCGCACCACCCGGCGCCGAGCACGGGAATCCACGTGCTGTCACGCGTGAACGCGAGAACTGCGATCGCGACGATCCAAAGGGGAATCCAACGCAGTCCGCGCTCGAGGGTGAGCATCGCCGCAGCGAGGGCAATGATCTCGAGAGTGAGCCCCCAGCTGTCGGTGAGCGGGAACGAGGAGTGCGCGGTGAGGGGTGGAAGGAAGATCGCCGCAACCGTCACCACAGCCGCGATCGCGACTCTGAAGCGGAGCAACAGAAGGCCGAAGAGGGCAAGAATCGCCGCCACGTAGCCGCCGAGCGAGAGATACAGGAGCGACCGATCGCCCGCGAGTGGGTAGACCGCCGCACCGACCAGGGGAAGGGCGACGCGCCGCTCATAGAACGGCTCGTTGTACTTGACCCAAGCCGGGTTTCCAGTGTGGTGCGGATCTCTCGCACGTAGCGCGGCCGAGATCGGGCCTTCGAACGTCCGCCTGACGGCGATGTCGTGGCTGGCACCGCGAATCTCGAGCATGCGCGCCTCGTAGAACAGTCCGTCGGGCGTCCAGCGCACAGGATTGGAGAACGCAGGCCAGACCGCGAGGCATGCGATCACCCCGAGTGCGGCCGCGAGGAAGCCGATGAGCGTCTTGCGCACCTCCCGCATCGTCGCGGTAACAGATCCAAGCGCACAATCCCCAGATGGTCAGGTTTCGCCGTTCTCGGGCTCGGATCGCCGTGCGGCCCCGTGCGGTGGGGTCCACGCGCCGGATTCGCGTGAGCTGCACAACTCCAGCCTCACAACTCGACTATCGGGGGTCGTTCAATCGTTCGAGCCGCTGGACAATGCCTTGTGCGAATGCGTCAACTTGTCGTCCACGTAGTCGGCGCGCGGCCGAACTACATGAAGGTTGCACCCGTCTACGCCGAACTCGAGCGGCGGGGCAACGTCGAGCAGCGCCTCGTACACACGGGGCAGCACTACGACCGTGACGTGAACGACGTGTTCTTCGCCGAGCTGCCACTTCCGACGCCCCACGCCCAGCTCACGGTCGGATCGGGCTCGCACGGAGCTCAGACTGCGAGAGCTCTCGTGGAGCTCGAGAATGTCTTCATCGACTGGAAGCCCGATCTCGTGATCGTCCCCGGCGACGTCAACTCGACGCTCGCGGCGGCGCTCGCGGCCGCGAAGCTCCATGTCCCCGTCTGTCACCTCGAAGCGGGACTGAGGAGCTTCGATTCGCGCATGCCCGAGGAACACAACCGCCGGCTCACGGATCACCTCTCCTCCCTGCTGCTGACGCACTCGGAGGAGGCCAACGAAAATCTGGCCGCCGAGGGGATTAGCGGCGATGCAGTGGCCTTCGTGGGCAACACGATGATCGACACGCTCCTCGCGAACGTCGAAGAGGCGCGCGACCTCGCGGTCTGGGAGGAGTTCGGCCTGAAACGACGGCACTATGTGCTCGTCACCTTGCATCGCGCCGCTCTCGTGGACGATCCGATCCTGATCGGTCAGACGCTCGAGGCTCTCGAGGAGGTCGCCGCAGAGATCCCGGTGGTCTTCCCTGTCCATCCACGGACGCGTGCACGCCTCAGGTCAGCCGGCTTCGAGGAAGACCGGGTCCAGCTCATCGATCCCTTGCCGTATCGTCGGTTTCTCTCTCTCCAGACCGGGGCCGCAGCAGTAGTCACTGACTCCGGCGGCGTTCAGGAGGAGACGACGGCTCTCGGCATCCCGTGCTTCACCCTTAGGGACAACACGGAGCGTCCAGTGACGGTCACCCATGGGACGAACGTGATCCTCGGCCTCGATCCCTCGAGGATCGCCGAGATCCCGCGGCGCCTTGAAGCCCCGCGGCGGAGCTTCGTGCCGCCCCTCTGGGACGGGCTTGCCAGCCAACGCGCGGCTCAGGCCATCGAGCTTGCTCTCCTCTCCGAGGCCGAGCCGGTGATGGCGATGCCGTATGCGCGCTACCTCGCGCCGACGGCCGGTTAGAGAACACCTAGCGGAGTCGGCAAGACGGGAGCCGGCAGGCGGCTTTGGCTGCGTTCGGACTCAGCCGGGCTTCGAGTCAGGCTTCGGCAGCCGCTAGGCCGGAGTCGCGAAGGTCACGGTGCCACTCCACGGTGCGGCGCAGACCGTCTTCGAGCGACACCCGGGCCTCGAAGTCGAGCAGTCGGCGTGCCTTGGACGTGTCCGGTACGCGGTGCCTGACGTCCTGATACTTGCCCGGGAGCGACTCGTAGGGGACGAACCGGACCTGCAGCGGGCCTCGGGCCTGTCCGAACAGCTCGCCCTGGATGCGCTCGGCAAGCTCGAGGACGGTCAAGGTCTCGGTTCCGCCGAGGTTGATGACCTCGCCGCGAGTCTCGGGGCGCGTGAGGGCGCGAACGATGCCGTCGACGGTGTCGTCGACGTAGGTGAAGGTCCGGGTCTGATGCCCGTCGCCGTGGATTTCCATTGGCTCTCCGTCGAGAAGCGACTCGATGAACGTGACGACCGGGCCGCCCCACCAGCTCAGATGGTTCCTGGGACCGTAGGCGTTGAACAGTCGAAGGATCGTAACGCGGAGGTCGCGTTCGTCTGCCATCGCCAGCGCAACGTGCTCGTCGTACATCTTCGAGACCGCGTACGCCCAGCGCTTCGTCGTCGGAGGGCCGATGACGAGCTCGCCGTCCTCGACGAACGGTGGCGTCGCGTTTCCGTAAACGTCTGACGTCGACGTCAGGACCAGGTCCGCGTCGAGCGAGAGCGCAACCTCACACGCGGCATGCACACCCGCGACGTTCACCTCGAGAGTCGAGAGAGTCCCACCGAACCGCGGAATCTTCTTCGCCGCCAGGTGGGCTATCGCGTCGCAACCTTCGAATGCCGCGCGCAACGGGCGCTGGCGCGTGCAGTCGAGAACGTCGAACTGGAATGCGGGGTCGTCAAGGAGCGGCGTGAGGTTCGAGATCGAGCCGTAGGACATGTCGTCGACTCCCACGACCTCGTATCCGTCCGCCAGCAGGCGCTGACACAGGTTGGATCCGATGAATCCGGCGGCTCCGGTTACGCCAACTCGCCTCATCTGTATTTCCTGCCAACCCCGAGATCTTCTGCGCCTGTCGTCCTCATGGTGATCCCCTCGTCGTTGGAGCGGAAGCGGCTCATCGCCGCTCCGCAGCCATCCAAGCGTAGGAAGACCGGGGCGACCCTTCCAGGCCAGACCGGAAAACCCGCCGCGCGTGGAGGCAGCTAGCCGATCGGCTAGACCGCAGTGGAAGCTCCCGAAGCGGGTTCACGCGCACCTCAGGCAGCGGCGCGCTGCTCGGCCGCCAGCCGCTCGAGGATCCCGGGCACGACACGCTCGACCACACCGGTGACCGCCTGGCCGCTCACGATCTCGGGGTAGACGTGCGCCGTGGACGCAAGCGCGAGCCGCGGCACCGAGAACATATCCGGGAGGCGCGCGGCCCCCCCGATCAGGTGCACCGGTTCCGTGATTCGTGCGCGCTGGAGAATAGAGCCGAGGATCTCGTCCTGGCGCAGGTCCGGGAAGATTCTCCGGGCAAGCGCGAGATAGTCTCGCTCGACCTCGTCGCGTGGCCGCTGCTGGTCGGGGTGTGACGGGTCGACGTACTTGGTGACATAGAGGAGAGAGCCCCCGACCTGCTCGGGATCGACGACGTGCGTCGTCTCGACGATGGTGGTCAGTGGGATACTTCGATCCGTGATGTTGAGGTGGTAGTACGGACTCACGCTCCTGGCTGTGCGCAGCAACAGACATACGACGCCCAGGTAACGGCAGTGGTCCTCGGGTGCGGACTCGAGCAGCCTTGGCTCGAGGAGCGTCCTGGCCTGGGGGGGCGCAAGGGTGCAGAGGACGAAGTCGTATGGCCTGTATCTGCCCTCCACCACCAGTCCACCCGCACCGCCGTCCGGGGCGGCGGTGATCTGCTGGACCTCAGTGCCCGCGTGCACTCGGCCGCCCATGGCGCTGATCTCGCGCTCGAGGGCGTCGATCAACGACTGATAGCCGCCTTCGAGCCAGCCCATCACCTCTCGGCCCGACCGGTCACGGGTGGTTCCCATGCGCCGCGTTCGCGCCCAGATGTAGGTCGCGGGGAGGTCCTCGAAGCGCCCGTCGAATTTCGAATCGAGAAGCGGCTTCCAGAGGCGTTCCACGACTCGCCGGCCGCACCGGCGCTCGAGCCAGTCCATCAGCGGCTGGCCGTCGAACTGCTCGTACGAGGACTGCATCTGACAGCGAGCCACGAACGCGGCGAGACGGATACGGTCTCGCGGCCTCAGCAGCGGAAACGTGAGGAACTCCTTCGGCGATGTCATCGAGAACAGCCGCCCGGCATCGTAGAAGCCGACCCTGGTAGGCCGGAATCGGAATCGATCGCCGAGCCCGAGCTCCTCGGCGAGCCCGATCACGCGGTGATCGGACGGCAGGATCACGTGATAGAAGCGGTCCACGGCGTGTCCGCCGAAGTCGAAGGAGCCGACGAGACCTCCGAGATCGGGGGCCCGCTCGAACACCTCGACCTCCGCTCCCGCCTGTGCCAGCCGATACGCGGCTGTCATCCCGAGAATGCCGCCACCGACGACGGCGACAGACGACGGGCTCATCTTGTCGCCGAGGCTCTGGCCACGCGCTGGCGCGTCAGCATCCGTGAGTAGGCGAGCATCGTGCGGAGCACGGGCATCTTGCTCTCGCCCTCGCGCCGTGCCCAGTCGAGATCGACGGGAACATCCTCGATTCTCACGTTCATCCGCGCGACGTTGGCGAGGATCTCGGCCTTGCATGCAAAGCCGCGCTCGCGGATGAAATCGTCCCCGTACCGGGCGAACGCGGCGCGCAGCAGTCCTGCCCGGTAGACGCGGAAGAACGATGAGACCGTCTTGGCGTCGAGACCGAGCGCGTGACGCACGACGAATCCGGCGCCGGCGCTCAGGATGCGCCGCCTGGAGTTGACGTTGACCATCGTCCAGTTGGCGAGGACGAGGTCGGCGCCGTCAGCAGCTCGATCCATCATCCTCGGCAGCGCGTCGAGATCACTGGTCGTGTCGGCCTCGAGCGTCACGATGAGCGCGTCGTCCGGGCATGTCTCGAGCGCCGCGGCAAAGCCGGCGCGAAAGGCAGCTCCCGGACCCCGGTTCTGTTCGAATCGGAGGAGCTCGAGAGGCAGTGGGCCGCTGTACCGTAGAACGATCTCCGGCGTTCGATCGGACGAGCCGTCGTCGACGACGATCACGCGGCTGCCGGCCGGGAAGAGCTCAGGCCGGCTCTCGAGATCCGCGAACAGCCTCGGCAGGTTCTGCTCCTCGTTGAGAGCCGGGATGACGAAGATGTTCGGAGGCTCGGGCACGCTCCCAGTGGAAGGCTGCCGCGCTTGCCCGATGCGGACGTCCCGAGGGGTCGCCAGTCCGGTCGCGTCTGTCCTTGGTTCTGTCTGCATCCCTGCCCCCTCGTGTAAGACGGGGGGCAATCGCCCACCCGCCACACCCACTACGATCCGAGACTAGGAAGTGCTGCTGCCTTGAGCTAGACCAGAACGGAATACCCACCGCGTGCCGGGGCACCTAGCCACTTGGGGGGTTGGCCCGCCCCGAAGCCAGCCCTGAATCCGCTGCCAAACCTGATCCTCCGGGGATTCACCGGCCCGCTCTGACGCTGAATGCTGTAGTGAGCCGTGGCGGATCGCTTGCACCAGGGGGAAGCGTCTTACGGGTGCTCGGGGGAAGGCCCGCTGAGCGCCGCCGCAACCATGGCCAAGACAGGTCCGAACTCCGCGGAGCGGCAGGGCCGGCTTCCAGGTGTTGGCCTGCTCTCTGCCGCGACCCTCGGCTCCGGGATCCTCGCGTACGTATTCCTGGTGCTCGCAGCGCGCGCTCTCACCCCGGAGGCCTACGGCCAGGTGGGGGTGCTCTGGGGAAGCCTGTACCTCGCGGTGGTGGTGCTCTTTCGGCCCCTGGAGCAGACGACGACGCGCACCATCGCGGATCGGCTCACCCGTCACAGCGAGGTTCGAACCGTCCTGCGCTCGGTTGCGGGAATCTACCTGGCTGTCATCTCTGTCGGCTCGATCGTGGCGGCGTTCGCGTGGGCCCCGGTGCGCGACACGCTCTTTCTGGGCAGCAATTTTCTGACCGCGATGCTCTTTGCGGGAACCGCGATCTACGGACTCGAGTATCTGCTTCGAGGGGTGATGGCCGGCGGACGCTGGTTCCGGGGATACGCGCTCTGCCTGATGGCCGATGCGGTCGCACGGCTGGCCATCGGCTTGCCGCTGATCGTGGTCGGCTCGAAAAGCGTGGCGGCGGCGGCGATCGCAGCCGCTGCGGTAGGCGGCTTCATGGTGCCGCTTTGGGTTGGGCGGCGGTGGCTCCATGGTCTGGCCCGCCCCGGCACCGGTGACCGATTCGATCTCGGCGCCGCGCTCACATTCGCCGCGCCGGTGAGCATCATCGCGGCTGCCGACCAGGTTCTGGTGAACGGAGGGCCACTTCTCGTCATGCTCGGAGGCGGACCCGGGGCGAGCAAGGCAGCGGGACTCGTCTTTGCCGCGACGATGCTGGTTCGCATACCTGTCTACATGTTCCAGGGAGTTGCAGCATCCCTCCTACCGAACCTCACGCGCCTTCAGGCGCTCGAGGACACTGCCCTCTTCCGGGCGACGCTCCGGCGCGCCGCGGTCATTCTGGTTTGCACGGCGATCGCGATCACGGCGTTCGCCGCGGCCATCGGCCCCCAGGCGATGGGGATGATGTACGGGAGCGGCTTCTCCGCCGGACGTGACTCGTTGGCCCTTCTCGGGGCAGGTGTCGGCTGCTACCTGGCCGCCGCAACGTTGTCGCAGGCCCTGCTCGCACTCGATCGAGGCCGACTCGCGGCGCTCGCCTGGACGAGCTCTGCCCTCCTCTTCCTGGCGATCTACGCGGTCTTGCCCGGGGGTCAACTCCAGCGGATCGCGGCAGCGTTCCTCGTAGCGACGGCGGCATGCACACTCCTGCTCACCCTGTCGCTCGCCCGAAGAGTTCGCCGCAGGACGAAGACGCAGACCTTGTCCGGAATGATCGCCCCGCCGGCTGGCGTTGAGGCGTAGATCAGCACCGACGGTCAGGACAAGGCCCGGCTCGAACGATCCTTCCGCATTTTGCACAAAGGTTGAGAGGCCTCCCCCTTCACGCAGGCCACTCCCAACTTGTACGGTCGACGCTTGGAGTTGGGGAGCTGGCAGAGACCCCGACATCGAGTGCGGGCCACGCTGGTTCGCAGCGCCGATGGGCCGCCATCGGGCGCCGCGGCGGCGCGGCCCGCACCTCATTTTCGCCCTTCGGGAGCGTTCTACGCTTGGCCTCACTGCCCGCCGCCACCGATGGGCTCGCGCGCGGTCTTGGCCCAGTCGCTGCGGTGCGTGAGCTGACGCACGGCGGCGCGGGCGAGCACCGGCCACAAGAGCCACGTGTAGGCGGCGTAGATCGGCGCGAGGAAGATCCCGCGCACGATCCCGAGCGGGCCGAAGCTCGCGCCGCGCGCGATGCAGCCCATCAGGACGCCGCCGTAGCCGAGCAGGAAGAAGAAGATCAGCACCCACCAGTCCTGGTCCCCCCAGAATCTCGCAGTGCCGGTGACCGCGAGCACGATGCTCGCGAAGAAGGCCACGCCGACGACCGCGTGGACCGCGGGCAGCAGCAGATAGGCGACGAGGTCGAACCGCACGTACCACGGCCGGTCGAGTCCCCACATCGCGCCGAGGTGGCCCATCGCCTCGAGATTCCCCTGGGCCCACCGCGTGCGCTGCCGGAACAGCTTCCGCAGCCCGGGCAGGCCCTGCTGGTTCACGCTCGCCCGCGGCTCCTGCTCGCAGAGCCAGCCCGCCTCGATCAGGCGCAGGCCGAGATCCTGGTCCTCGGTGAGCCGGTCGCGCCACGGGCCCCCGGTCTCGGGGTCCGCGATCGAGTCGAGCGCGACGAGGCGGTTGCACTGGCCGTTCCCGCCCATCCCGGCGATCCCGGCGGGCGAGCGCCCGAGCTGGTAGAGCAAGCCGTACACGGAGAACTCGACGTCCTGGAACCAGGTGAGGAGGCGCGAGCGGTTGTAGATCCGCACGAGCACCTGCACCCCGCCCAGGCGCGGGTTCGCGAAGCGCCCGGCGACGAAGCCCGGCGTGGCCGGGTCGAGCCGGCCGTCGGCGTCGACGACGACGACCACGACCCGGTCCCGCGGCCAGCCGGCCCAGCGCCCGGACGAGAGGAGCCGGTCGAGATGGCGCCACGCGGCGTTCAGCGCGGCCGCCTTTCCCTTGCGTGCGTCCGGCGCGACGCGCGAAAGGACGGCGAGGTCGGGATCCCTGA
Source organism: uncultured Actinomycetes bacterium (assembly GCA_963724805.1). Taxonomy (GTDB): domain Bacteria; phylum Actinomycetota; class Thermoleophilia; order Gaiellales; family Gaiellaceae; genus CAVQZA01. Next base: position 1,758,356 of record CAVRWA010000014.1, on the reverse strand, counting down.
TCCCGGCGAGCACGGCGCCGGTTCCGTCCGTCGAGCCGTCGTCGATCACCAGGATCGCTCGATTGGTTGCCTCTACCGTGAGCAGCCGGTCGACGCTGTCGGCGATCGTGACCTCCTCGTTGAGGGCGGGAACGAGGAACACCCAGAGCAGCTCGTCGGCGGAGCCCACCGGGGGAGGGGCCTTCCGAAGCGCCCGGCGCGATGCGACGAACAGCACCAGCGTCCAGATCCAGACCGTGATGATGATCACGAAGACGATGAAGAACAGCCAGTGTGCCCAGGTCGGGAGCCCGGCGAACGGGCCCGTGAACGAGATCAGCGTCCCACCCACCGATCGGCCTCCTCGCTCCGGTCCGGCGCGAGGCCCCGCGGCACGCCGGACGCTGTGTCCCGGCCGCCGGGGTAGCCCGCGGCGATCAGCACCGCCTTGCGCGAGAACCCCGGGCCGAAACGGACGGGAGTCGGACCGAGGCCCGCCAGGTACTCCAGTGCGGCGACGATCCGCTCCGCCGCGCGCCCGTCGCCGTACGGGTTGGCCGCGGCCGCCATCGCCGCGTGCTCGGCGGGATCGGTCAGGAGCAGGGTCGCGGCCTCGACGATCCTGTCCGGGTCCGTGCCGACGAGGCGCAGCGTGCCCGCCTCGACACCCTCACCGCGTTCGGTGCTCTCGCGAGTAACTAACACCGGGACGTCGAGCGCGGGCGCCTCCTCCTGGATCCCGCCCGAGTCGGTGATGATCAGCGTCGAGCGGGCCATCAGCTTGGCGAACGGCGCGTATGAGAGCGGCTCGGTCAGGACGACGCCGGCGTGGACGGACAACGGCTTGCCGAGCTGCTCGCGGACGAGCGGGTTCGGGTGCTGCGGGACGACGAAGCGGGTGCCGGGATGCGCAACCGCGAGGCGGCCGATCGCCTCGGCGATCCGGGCCAGCCCTCCCTCCCAGTTCTCGCGGCGGTGCGCGGTCACGGTAACGACCGGGTCGTCCGAGGCGACCGCCTCGCCGACCGCCGGGTCCTCGAACTCGACGTCGAGGGTGGACGCGAACTGGAGCGCGTCGATGCCCGTGTTGCCGGTGACGAAGATCTGCTCGTAGGGGACCCGCTCGCGGACGAGGTTCTCCTCGTTCGTCGAGGTCGGCGCGAGGTGGAACGAGGCGATCCGCGAGATCGCCTGGCGGTTCAGCTCCTCCGGGAACGGGCTGAGCGTCAATCGTGTGCGCAGCCCGGCCTCGACGTGAGTGACCGGGATCCGCAGGTTGAACGAGGCGATCGCCGCCGCGAGGGCCGACGAGGTGTCGCCGTGCACGAGGGTCGCGACCGGGAAGCCGCCGTCTAGGACCTCCTCACGGGTCGCGATCGCAGCGCCGGTCGCGTCGAACCGCTCGCGGAGGAAGCCGTCGAGCCTTGAGATCACCGTCGACACGAGCTCGTTGAGAGTGAGCCCCGGCCGTCCGACCTCGAGGTCGAAGTCGGGCGTGATGTGGGCGAGCGCCAGGATCGGATCGACGAGGTCGCGGTGCTGACCCGTCGTGACCACGACCGGGACGAAGTTCGCGCTCGAGCGCAGCGCCAGCACGACGGGGAGCATCTTGATCGCCTCGGGCCGCGTCCCGATCAGGCAGAGGACATTGGCTTTCGGCTGCGCATTCACCGCCCGAGCAACCCGAACGTCAGCCGCCGCAAACGCGCACGACGGCGCTCCTCACGCGCCGCCTCCGCTGCCATGCGCTCGAAGAACCCGGCGACGCGCTTTCGCGTCCACGTGTCGAGCTCGGCCCACACGGCTTCGAGCTCAGGGTCCCGGGGAATCCTCTTCTTCATCCTCGTCCTCCAAGAGCAGGTGACGGATCTCGTCCAGCTTAGCGTCGAGCTGCGTCGGCCAGACAAGCGCGGCGGTCAGATCCTCCTCGACCCGATCCAGCGAAGTGCGGCGAAACACTGTCGGACCGTGCCCCGATGACGAGGGCAGGACAAGATGGCCGTTAGGGCCGAGGCGCCGGCACCGGCTGCGGGAAGAACGCCTCGCGCACGACGCGCAGGACGTGGGAGCGGCGCCCCTCGGTGACCGGCTGCAGGCCGCCCAGGTCGAGTCGCGCCAGCTCGACGCGCCCCTGGCTGCGCACGGTGTGGAAGCCGAAGTCCGAAAGGAAGTCGCGCGGGAAGACGGTCTTGTGGACCTGGAAGCGCTCGTAGGCCGACTCGCCCTCCGGATAGCGGTACGCGAACGCCTCGACGGCCGCCGCGCCCTGATCGCGCGCCTCGCCGATCGCGGCCAGGAAGAGCGACTGCATCACCCACGGGCTCGACCGGTCGACGAGGTATGCGCACGTGACGAGCACGGCGTCGAGCGAGGGCGGGCCGGCCGGCAGCTCGGCCGCGCGCGGGAACAGGTGCGCCGGCCCGTACTGCATCGAGCCGAGCAGCCGCCCCTCGCCGTCCTGGTAGACGGTGCCCCAGGCACCGGGCCCGTCCTCTACCCGCTCGATCCACTTCTCCTTGTCGGTCGTGCGCCCCGAGCGGGACTGCCACCAGACGCAGTCCCGGCAGACCGCCGGCGCGCTCGCGAGCGTCCCGCGGCTCAGCGTCTGCACCCGGGTGGCCACTAGCCGGGCGGGCCGATCTCGTCGACGACGACGTCCACCGCCTCGGGGCGGACGTCCGCCATGCGCGCGAGGTAGCTGGCTACCCGCTCCTGCACAGCCCGCCCGAGCTCGGGGATCGGCGCCCCCCAGTCGACCGCGAGGTGGAGCTCGACTCGGACGACGCCGTCCTCGTTCAGCACCCGCACGCCGCGGTGGCGGTAGAGGGTGCTCTCCACGAGCCCGCTGACTCCGCCGACCTCGCGCGCCGCGTCGGCGGCGTAGCTCGCGAGGATGTCGCTCGAGATCGAGGCGTGGCCTTCCATCACGCTGAGTGTAAGACCAACTCGGTCGCCTCGGGGCGGGCGCAGAAGCGGAACGGGACGAATGTCGTGCCCAGCCCCGGTGAGACATGGAGGAGGCCGCCGGGCCGGCGGTAAAGGCCGTGGGTGTAACGCGCGCGCAGGTGGGCGAGGCGCACCTTTCCGCCCGGGTACGGGATGCAGATCTGGCCGTCGTGCATGTGCCCGGCGAGCACGAGGTCGAAGGAGCCGGGCTCGATCCGGTCGATCGCGCTCGGGTAGTGCGTGAGCAGGATCCGCAGGTCGGCGTCCGCCGAGAGGCCCGTCTCGTCGCCGCGCGAGGCCGGGTCGACGCCCGCGACCCAGACGCGCCGGCCGCGCAGCTCGACGAGGCGGCCGTCGTCGGAGAGCAGCGTCGCCGAACCGAGCTCGTCCACCCGCGCCGGCACGGAGAACGGGTCGCGGCTGACCGCGAGATCGTGGTTGCCGAGGATCACGTAGCAGCGCGGCAGCCGCGTCACGAGCCCGCGCAAGCGCGCCTCCCCGCGCGGGCGCGTGAGCAGATCGCCGGTCACGAGCACGAGGTCCGGGTCGCGCGCCGCAGTCCAGTCGACGGCACGCGCGACCGCATCCTCGCCGCGCGACGGCACGCCGAGGTGGAAGTCGGAGAGATGGACGAGCCGCATCCCCTCGAGCTCGAACGGGAGCCCCGGCACCTCGACGTCGAGCACCCGGTACCGCACCCAGCCGGCCTCGAACCAGCCCCACGCGACCGCGGCGGCGGCGATGACGACGACTGCGGCAGCGATCCACACGGAACGGACCCTAGATAGAGCTCCGGCGCGGTGTCCCCGTAGGGTCACCGCGCCGGAATCCGCCCCTCCGGGTGAGAAGACGCTCGTACGCCGGAAAACTTGCGCGACTGTGAGGCGGTTTACGCTTCGAGCTTCTCGAGCACCGGAGCGACCGAGACCACGTGACGCTTGAACTTCAGCTCCGAGTCCGGGATTCCGGCGGCGACGCCGACGAGCTGCGAGAGGTGCAGGATCGGCATCTGGAAGTCCTTGCCGGTCTGCTTCTTCAGCTTCGACTGCCAGGCGTCGAGCGAGAGGTGGCAGAGCGGGCACGGAGTGACGATCGCGTCGGCGCCGGCCTCCTTCGCCTGCTCGATCGGCTGGATCAGCTCGCCGAGCGCGGTCTCCTCGCGCGCCTGGATGATCGGGAAGCCGCAGCACTTCTTCTTGGCCGGGTAGTCGATCGCGGTGCCGCCGCAGGCCTCGATGATTCGCTCGAGCGACGAGGGGCTGTCTGGGTCCTCGAAGCCGAGCAGCTTCGACGGGCGCAGGATCTGGCACCCGTAGAACGGCGCGATCTTCAGCCCCTTCAGCCCCTTGTGGGCGGCCTGCTGGAGCAGCTCGTACCCGGGCCCTTCGGAGATCTCCCAGAGCAGATGGCGGACGTCGACGGTCGCGTTGTAGGCGGGGACGCCGACCGACTGCAGGTTCTCGTTGACGCGGCCGCGCAACTCCTCGTCGTTTCGGAGCTGCCAGTTCGCCTGCCGGAGGTTCAGTGTGCAGACGTTGCAGATCGTGAGCAGCGTGTCGGCCCCGGTCGCCTCGGCGTAGGAAAGGATCCGCGCGTTGAGGTGGAGGTAGTAGTCGGGCTCCGCCTCGTGGATGTCGCCCGCGCCGCAGCAGGTGACCGACTCGAGCTCTTCGAGCTCGAGGCCGACCTTCGGCGCGAGCGCCTGGGTCGCCGAGTCGAGCTCCTTCGCCGAGAGCGAGGCGAGACAGCCCTTGTAGTACGCGACCTTCTTCACGGTGTCGCCTCCTCGTCGCCGGGCAGGTAGGGCCGCGGGAACGAGCCGGGCCCGTACGGGTCGCGCTCCTCGCCGTGGACGCCGTGGTCGAGCGCAGCGAGCGCCTTCTCACCCTGCACGATCCCGGTCGCGCCGTCGCGGCCCTGCGCCTTCACGAGGTCGTAGAGCGCGCGAGACTCGTCGACGTCCTTCGCCACGTGCGGCGGGAACGGGAACGGCACCTTGCCGTGCTTCGCGAGGTCGATCGCGAACTTCGTGTCCTTGAGCGAGCGGACGACGCCCTGAGTCTTGGGCACGAGCTCGGTCTCGCGCAGCCAGCCCGTCGTCTTCGCGGAGGTGACGAACCACTTCGCGTGCTTGGCGCCCATGTCGCGGTCGACCCCCAGGCGCACGGCCTCGGCCCCGAGCTTCGCGATCGCGTCGCGCGGGTCGACGCCCTTGGGGCAGCGCTCGTTGCAGAAGTAGCAGCGCGTGCACTCCCAGATCCCATGCTGGCCGCTGTACTCCTCGAGCCGCTCCACCGTCGCGTGGTCGCGCGGGTCGCCGACGAACCGCATCCCCTTCGCGAGCGCCTGCGGGCCGAGGAACTCCGGGTCGGAGTCCATCGCGTTGCACTCCGAGACGCAGCAGCCGCAGTTGATGCACAGCGACTCCTTGTGGATCGGGTTCATCTCGGGCTGGGTGATCAGGTACTCCTTGCCCTCCGGCGGCTCGGCGTAGCCGGGCTGGAGCCACGGCTTCATCGCCTTGAACTTCGTCCAGAAGGGCTCCATGTCGACCACGAGGTCCTTCACGACGGGCAGGTTCCCCATCGCGGAGATCGTCGGCACGCGACCCGCGTCGGCGATCTCGTACATCCGCGTGCAGCACGCGAGCACGGCCGCGCCGTCCATCCGCATCCCGCACGAGCCGCAGATCATCATCCGGCAGCTCTTGCGGTAGGCGAGCGTCCCGTCGTGGCGGTCCTTGATGATGTCGAGGCAGTCGAGGAGCGTCGCCTCATCGGGCGCGTCGAACTCGTACTCCTTCAGCGCCTTCTGGCCCGTGGCGGCCTCGTAGCGCCAGATCTTGAGCGCCATCTTCATCAGTAGCTGCGCACCTCGGGCGCCCACTTGGTCATCCGGACCTCCTTGTAGGTCAGCTCGGGCCTGCCGTCTTTCCAGCGCGAGATCGAGTGCTTGAGGAAGTGCTCGTCGTCCCGGTCAGGGTAGTCGTACGGGCGCGAGTGGGCGCCGCGGCTCTCGGTACGCGCGAGGCCGGCGGTGAGCATCACGGAGGCGAGGTCGAGCAGGTAGCCGAGCTCGATCATCTGGGTGAGATCGCTGTTGAAGACCTCGCCCTTGTCCTCGACGTAGACGCTCTCGTAGCGATCGCGGAGGCCGGCGATGATCTCGAGCTGGGCCTCCATCTTCTCGCCCTGCCGGAAGACGCCGAAGTTCTCGAGCATCGAGGAGCCGAGCTCGTCGCGCACCTGCCAGGGCCGCTCGGTGCCCTGGCGCGTGACGAGAGCCTGGATCTCGCGCTCGGCGTCGCGCTCCGCGGACTCGGGCACCGGGGTCGGAGCCGCGGCGGCGAGCGCAGCCTCGGCGGCGGCGCGCCCGGCCCGACGGCCGAAGGTGATCGTCTCCATCAGCGAGTTGCCGCCGAGGCGGTTCGAGCCGTGCACCGAGACGCACGCGACCTCGCCGGCCGCGTAGAGGCCCGGCAGCTCCGTGGCGCCGTCGTTGTCGGTCTCGACGCCGCCCATGTGGTAGTGGGCGCCCGGCCTGACGGGGATCGGGTCGTAGATGGGGTCTACCGCCGCATAGGTCATCGCCAGCTCGCGCGAGCCGGGCAGCCGCTCGATGATCCGCTCGGCGCCGAGGTGGCGCAGGTCGAGGAAGACCGAGCCGTTGATCCCGCGGCCCGCGTCGATCTCGGTCTGCTCCGAGCGGGAGACGACGTCTCGCGAGGCGAGCTCGAGCGCGTTCGGCGCGTAGCGCTTCATGAAGCGCTCGCCGTCCTTGTTGAGCAGGAAGCCGCCCTCGCCGCGGCAGCCCTCGGTGATCAGGATCCCGGACGGGTACAGCGTCGTCGGGTGGAACTGCATGAACTCCATGTCCTTCAGCGGCAGGCCCGCGCGCAGCGCGATCGCCATCCCGTCGCCGGTGCACGCGTAGGCGTTCGTCGTCGCGCGGTAGAGCCGCCCGGCGCCGCCGGTGGCGAGCACGACCGTGCCGGCGCCGATCGTCTTGAGGCCGCCGTTCAGGAGGTCCCAGGAGATCACGCCGGTGCAACGGCCGCCGTCGACGACGAGCTTCCAGGCGAAGTACTCCTCGTAGACGGTGATCTCGCGCTTGACGAGCTGCTCGTAGAGCACCTGGATCAGGACGTGGCCGGTGATGTCGGCCGCGTAGATCGTGCGCGGCGAGCCCGCTGCGCCGAACGGGCGCTGAGCGAGCTTGCCGTCCTCGCGGCGCGAGAAGACCGCGCCCCAGTGCTCGAGCTGGTAGATGTCGCCGGGTGCCTCGCTCGTGAGGATCTCGATCGCGTCCTGGTCGCCGAGGTAGTCGGAGCCCTTGACGGTGTCGAAGGCGTGGGACTCGGGGCTGTCCTCGCCCGCGTTCCCGAGCGCCGCGTTGATCCCGCCCTCCGCCGCGCCGGAGTGGCTGCGGGTCGGATGGAGCTTGGAGACGATCGCGACGTCGGCGCCCGCGTCGTGTGCCTCGATAGCGGCGCGCATCCCGGCACAGCCGGCCCCGACCACGAGAACGTCGTGCGTCTTCTCCACGTCCGAGGAAGCTATCTGAAACGCCCGTCTGCGCGCGGCCGAACGGTCGGGGTACGATCGGCCATGATCCGCCCGCCCGACCCTCCGCTCGGCGACGGTGTCGTCGCCCTCCGGCCGTGGCGCAAGGAGGACGTGGCCGTGCTCCCCGGCCTGATCAACGGCGACCCGGAGATCGAGCGCTGGCTCGAGCTGATGCCGAGCCCGTACACGAGGCGGGACGCCCGCGAGTGGGTCGCGCGGGCGACCGAGGCCTGGCGCTCGGGCCAGTTCGCGCCGTTCGCCGTGCTCGACGCGGAGACCGGGCAGGTCGTCGGCGGCCTCGGCTTCAACTCGATCGACCTCGACAGCGCCTCGGCCGAGATCGGCTACTGGCTGAGCGCGCCCGCGAGGGGCCATGGGCTGACGACGCGGGCGCTCCGGCTGGTCGCGCTGTGGGGCTTCGAGGCCCTAGGGCTCGAGCGAATCCAGGTGCGGGCCGAAGCCGAGAACGTCGCCTCGTGCCGGGTGGCCGAGAAGGCCGGCTTCCGCCGGGAGGGCGTGATCCGGTCGTCGCGGTACAACCCGCGGCTGGGGCGCCGGATGGACTTCGTCCTCTACTCGGCGCTACCGGGGGAGATCGAGGCCTGACGGCGAATCCGGCCGGGTGGACACGCGCGCCGAGGTCGACCGTTTCCTGCAGAGCCCCTCGCTCGCCGAGGCGACCCGCCGCGCCTACCGCGGCGACCTCGCGGAGTTCGCCGGCTGGCTGGACCGCCGCGACATCGAGGTCGACGGCGTGGACGTGCGCGCGCTGACCGAGTACGCCGCCGAGCTGGGGCGCGGGAGGCCGAAGCGCTCTCCCGCGACCGTCGCGCGCAAGCTCGCCGCGGTGCGCTCGTTCCTCCGCTTCACGCTCGGCCCCGCGAACGTTCCCGACGTCGCGCTCGCGCCGCGCCGGGCGCGGCGCCTGCCCGACGCACCGAAGCCGGAGGAGGTCGAGCAGCTGCTCGCAGCGCTCGAGCAGGAGGGCCCACGCGGCCTCCGAGACCGCGCGCTAGTCGAGCTCGTCTACTCCGCCGGGCTCCGCAGCGCGGAGGCGGTGGGGCTCGACCTCGCCGACGTGGACTTCGAGCAGGAGCACGTCCACGTGCGCGGCAAGGGCGGCAAGGAGCGGGTCGTGCCGCTCGGCGAGGAGGCGTCCTACTGGGCCGCGCGGTACCTCCGCGACGCCCGCCCCGCTCTCGCGCGCGGCGCGTGCGACGCGTTCTTCCTCTCGGTGCGCGGCCGTCGACTCGACACCTCGACCCTCCGCCGCACGCTCCCCCACCCGCACCGCCTCCGCCATGCGTTCGCCACCCACCTGCTCGAGGGCGGCGCCGACCTGCGCACGATCCAGGAGCTGCTCGGCCACAGCTCGCTCTCGACCACCCAGCTCTACTCCCACGTCGACGGCCGCCGACTGAGGAAGGTCTATGACCGTTCCCACCCGCGATCCTGACGTCGAGGGGTTCCTCGCCCTGCTCGCCGCCCGCCGGGCTCCGCGGACGGTCGAGGCGTACCGCCGCGACCTCGACGCCCTGGCGGCATTCCTCGAGCACGGGCCCGGCTCGGCGACGACCGAGGAGATCGAGTCGTACCTCGCCGACCTGCGCGCCCGGGGATTGGCCTCCACCACGATCGCGCGCCGCGCGGCGTCCGCCCGCTCCTTCTACCGCCACCAGCAGCTGCTCGGCGCCCGCCCCGACAACCCTGCTGCGGAGCTCGATCTACCGCGCCGCCGGCGCACGCTGCCCCGCACCCTCTCGCCGGGTGAGGCCGAGCGGCTGATCGACGCCGCTCTCGGGACGACTCCGCGAGCGCTCCGGGACGCCGCCCTCGTCGAGCTCCTCTACGGCGCCGGCCTGCGCGTGAGCGAGGCGATCGGGCTCGAGCGCGGCGGCGTCGATCTCGAGGGCAGACTGGTACGCGCCGTCGGCAAGGGACAGAAGGAGCGGGTCGTGCCGATCGGCCGCGAGGCGACTAAGGCGCTGCGCCGCTACCTCGCCCACGGCCGCCCCTACCTCGACCGCCGCCACCGGCCCGAGCTGTTCCTCAACGCGCAGGGCGGCCCGCTCACCCGCGCCGGCGCCTTCCTGATCCTGCGCCGCCTCGCCGAGAAGGCCGGCCTCGAGCCGGGCCGCGTCCACCCTCACCTGCTGCGCCACTCCTTCGCGACGCACCTGCTCGAGGGCGGCGCCGACCTCCGCAGCGTGCAGGAGATGCTCGGCCACGCCGACCTCGCCACCACCGAGCTGTACACGCACGTCTCGGACCGGCGGCGGCGCGACCTCTACTTCCAGGCGCACCCGCACGCCCGGCGGCGGCGCCCCGCGAGCAAGCCCACCCGGCCCGAACGGCCAAGTCCGGGTGCCTGACCCCGGGCCATGTCCCTTTGGGTCGACCGCCGCTTCGGGGCGGTACGGCGCAATACCAGTCGCAGCCTCGGAGGGTGCCCGCTCGGGACACGGCCGAAGGCCTGGCACCGCAGGTGTCCGGAACTAGCGCGCCTTCGAGCGGCGGCGCAGCAGCTCGGCCACCTTGCGCGCACTCTGGCGCAGGTCCGAATCGGCCTCGTCGTCGCCGGCGATCCCCTCGAGGAGGACGATCGTGTCGGCCTGCGGCGAGCCGTTCTTGAGGCAGAGGACGGAGAGACGCCTGATCGCGTTGTTCGGGTCGGCGGCCACGAGGTGGTGCAGGAGCGGCCGCTCCTTGTTGACCACACCCGGCTGGTCGCGCGAGAGGAGCTCGAGCGAGATCAGCGCCGAGCCGCGGCAGGCTGGGCTCTCGTCCTCGAGCCCCCGCTTCAGGAGCTCGAGCTTCTGCTTGAAACGGAACTGCCCGATCGCGCGATAGGCCTGCGCGCGCACGCGGTAGTCGGCCGAGCGCGCGGAGGCTTCGACCTCCTCGTCCCACTGCTTGCGCAGGTCGGCAAGCTCCCGCTCGGCACCCTGCGCCGCGAGCTCGTCCGCCTGGGCTCCTGCCTCCGCGAGCGTCATCGCCCGAACTCTACGTATGATCGCCCGCGTGGCCCACCGCGTGACGCTGATCCCTGGTGACGGCACCGGCCCCGAGCTCACCGAGGCGACCCGGCGGGTGCTCGAGGCGACCGGCGTCGCGTTCGAATGGGACGTGCGCCAGGCCGGCGTCGAGGTGATGGAAGCCGAGGGCACTCCCCTCCCCGAGTCGACGCTCGCCTCGATCCGGGAGAACCGCGTCGCGCTCAAGGGCCCGATCACCACGCCGATCGGCACCGGCTTCCGCTCGGTCAACGTCGCGCTCCGCCACGAGCTCGAGCTCTATGCCTGCCTGCGCCCGTGCAAGAGCTACCGGGGCGTGCGCTCGCGCTACGACAACGTCGACCTCGTGGTCGTGCGCGAGAACACCGAGGACCTGTACGCCGGGATCGAGTACGAGGCCGGCACCGACGCCGCGCGCCAGGTGATCGCGCAGCTGAACACGATGCAGTCGCGCCAGATCGCGGAGAGCTCGGGGATCTCGGTCAAGCCGATCTCGCCGGAGGCCTCCGAGCGGATTACCCGCTTCGGCTTCGAGTACGCGCGCGAGCACGGTCGCAAGCGCGTCTCCTGCGTGACGAAGGCGAACATCATGAAGTTCACGGACGGCCTCTTCCTCTCGGTCTTCCGCGAGGTCGCGAAGGACTACCCCGAGATCGAGCCCTGGGAGAACCTCGTCGACGCCGTCTGCATGGGCCTCGTCCAGCGGCCCGAGGAGTTCGACGTGCTCGTGCTGCCGAACCTCTACGGCGACATCGTCTCCGACCTCACCGCCGGGCTCGTGGGCGGGCTCGGGGTCGCGCCGGGCGCCAACATCGGTGAGGAGGCGGCGGTGTTCGAGGCGACGCACGGCTCGGCCCCGAAGTACAAGGGCCTGAACAGGGTGAACCCGACCGCGATGATCCTCTCCGGGAAGCTGATGCTCGACCACCTCGGCGAGCGCGAGGCCGCGACGCGCCTCGAGCAGGCGGTCGCAGCCGTGATCGCCGAGGGCAGGAACGTGACTTATGACCTGAAGCCGAATCGCGACGACCCGACGGCCGTCGGCACGGCGGAGTACGCCGACGCAATCATCGAGAAACTGGAGCAGTAGTAACTATGAGACGCAAAGTGACAGTCGTCGGCGCCGGCAACGTGGGCGCCACCTGCGCGCTCGAGCTCGCACGCCGCGACTACGCGGACGTCGTGCTCGTGGACATCATCCCGAACTTCCCTCAGGGGAAGGCGCTCGACATGAACCAGGCCGGCTCGGTGCTCGGCTTCGAGCCGAACGTGATCGGCACGAACGGCTACGAGGAGACGGCCGGCTCCGAGGTCGTCGTGATCACGGCCGGCAAGCCCCGCTCGCCGGGGATGAGCCGGGATGATCTCGTGACCACGAACGAGGCGATCGTCGGCGCGGTAACGAAGGAGGTCGTGAAGCACTCGCCGAAGTGCACGATCGTCGTCGTCTCGAACCCGCTCGACGCGATGTGCCACGTCGCGAAGGCGGTCTCGCGCTTCCCGACGAAGCGCGTCGTGGGCATGGCGGGGATCCTCGACACCGCGCGCTTTTCGGCGTTCATCGCGTGGGAGACCGGCACCTCCGTGAAGGACGTGACCGCGATGGTGCTCGGCGGCCACGGCGACCAGATGGTCCCCGTCGTCTCGGCGACGACCGTCGGCGGCGTCCCGCTCGAGCAGCTCGTGCCGAAGGCGAAGATCGCGAAGATGGTCGAGCGCACGCGCAAGGGCGGCGGCGAGATCGTGAACCTGCTCGGCACCTCCGCCTGGTATGCGCCGGGCGCGGCGGCCGCGCAGATGGTCGACGCGATCATGCTCGACGAGAAGCGCGTCCTCCCGTGCACCGTGTACCTCCAGGGCGAGTACGGGATCAACGGTCTCTACATGGGCGTACCGGCCAAGCTCGGCGCTGGCGGCGTGGAGGAGGTCGTGAAGCTGAAGCTGAGCGCCGACGAGAAGCGCATGGTCAAGGCTTCGGCCGCCGCGGTCGCCGACGTCGTGAGCGTCCTGAAGAGGAAGTAGCGGTGGACCTCGGCCTCAACGGCCGCGTCGCGGTCGTCTGCGGCGCCTCCTCGGGGCTCGGGCTCGCCTGCGCGGAGTCACTCGCCGCGGAGGGGGCGCAGGTGGCGATGGTGGCGCGCGGCCGCGAGCGGCTCGTGCTCGAGGCGGAACGGCTCGGCGGGCTGCCGATCGTGGCTGACCTCACCGTCGCCGAGGCACGCGAGCGGATCGTGACCGAGACGATCGAGCGCTTCGGCAAGATCGACATCCTCGTCAACAACGGGCCGAGCACACCGCCCGGCTCGGCCACCGAGCTCACCGCCGACTCGCTCCGGGCGGCGTTCGAGGCGTTCCTCCTCTCCACGGTGGACCTGACCAACCACTGCCTGCCGTGGCTCGAGCGCAGCGACGCAGGCCGGATCATCAACCTCGAGTCGATCTCCGTCTCCGAGCCGATCCCGTGGCTCGCGACCTCGAACGCCGTGCGGCCCGGGGTGATCGGCTGGGCCAAGACGCTCGCCGACGAACTCGGGCCGAAGGGCATCACCGTCAACTCGATCGCGACCGGCGGCATCCTCACCGAGCTGACCCGCTCACGCCTCGCCGGCAGGGACCTCCCAACCGAGTGGCCCGACATCCCGCTCCGCCGGCTCGGCCGCCCCGAGGAGATCGGCGATGTCGTCTGCTTCCTCGCCTCGGCGCGGGCGAGCTACGTGACCGGCGCCGTCGTGCGGGTGGACGGCGGGCGAACGCGCGGGCTTCTCTAAGCTCTCAAAGTGCACCGCCTCCGCCGCCCGGCCCAAGTTGCGGCCGCCCTGTTGCTCGTGCTCGTGGCCGTGGCGGCAATCCTCTGGTTTGCGCCGTCCGGGAGCTACATCTTCCTGCCCGACCGTGCGCACCCGGTCGCCCCGCTCGTGTCCGTCGAGGGCGCGACGCGGACGTCCGACGGCGGCGCGATCTACTTCGTCGACATCTTCGTCCGCAAGGCGACGCTCGCGGAGAAGCTCTTCCCGTGGCTGCGCGAGGGCGCGGAGATCGTCCCGGCCTCCGCCCTGCTCGCGCCCGGCGTCTCGGACTCCGCCCGCGCCCAGCAGGACCAGCTCGAGATGACCCGCTCCCAGCAGATCGCCGCGGCGCTCGCGCTGAAGGCGGCCGGCTACAAGGTGTACGCGAAGCCGACGGGCGCGCTCGTCGACGACGTGAGCCCGAAGGTGCCCGCGGCCGGGCTCCTGCAGCCGACCGACGTGATCGTCTCCGTCGACGGCAAGCCCGTCCGCCAGCTCACCGACCTGCGCAGGCTGCTCGGCTCCTACGGGCCCGGCGACGCGGTCGCGCTCGGCCTGAAGCGCGGTGCCCAGAGCAAGACGGTGAACGTCAAGCTGGTGGCCGACCCCCAGGATTCGAAGCGCGGCATGATCGGGATCATCGTCAGCCAGGCCGCCGACATCCGCCTCCCGCGCAAGGTGAAGATCAACGCCGGCGGCGTCGGAGGGCCCTCGGCAGGGCTCGCGTTCGCGCTCGACGTGCTCGAGAAGCTCGGGCGGAACGTCGACCACGGCTGCCAGGTCGCGGCGACGGGCGAGGTCGATCTCGCGGGCGACGTGCTCCCGATCGGGGGCATCAAGCAGAAGATGATCGGGGTCAGGCGCACCGGCATCGACGTCTTCCTCGTCCCGGCTGGGGATAACGCCGAGGAGGCGAAGCGCTTCGCGGGACGGGTGCGCGTTGTCCCTGTCAGCAGTTTTCAACAGGCGTTGCATGCGCTGGCAACACTGCCGGTGAAGTGCACATGACGCCGAAATAAAACTCCCGCAAAATGCACGGTTTGTCCCGCCGCCTACCCTTGCATCCGGGCAGGCTCTCCGTATGATCTGGACTTGTCTGGCGGGGTCGGCAGGCAGCAGAGCAAAGGGGAGAATGAGCAAGCGAGTCGATTTGAGCTGCAAGGATTGCTATTTCCGGTGCGCGGGGCTCTGCGCCCTCCCCGGAGACACTCCCTGCCCCACGTTCCGCGCGAACAGCATGGGCTCCCTCGTGCCGCCGCGGCAGCCCCGTCTTGTCCCGAGGCCGCTCGGCACGCTCGCGGCTCCGCAGCCCGCGCACGCGGCAGCCTAGACGGTGAGCGGGGAGGCACCCGCCGAGCGGAGGTCGCGCAGGCGCCGTGCCGCGGAGATCGCCCTCGCGGTCGTCGTCGTCTACGCCGTCGTGTTCCTGCTGCTGAACACGGGCCGGGTGAAGGTCCACTTCGTCTTCTGGACCACGCGCATCGCGCTCGCCTGGGTGATCTTCCTCAGCCTGATGCTCGGCCTCGTCGCCGGCCTGCTCGCGGCGCCGCTACGCGCGCGACGGCGTAGGCGCGGCAGCAAGTAGCTCGGCGAGCTTCGCGATCCCCTCGCCGATCTCCTCGATCGACGCGAAGCTGTACGCGAGACGGACGGAGCTCTCGCCGCCCGTCCCGGGGAAGAAGTCGGCGCCCTTGACGAACGTGACGCCGGCGGCGGTGGCGCGCACGAGCAGCTCGCCGGCGTCGACCCCGCCCGGCAGGTCGAGCCAGAGGAAGTAGCCCCCGTCGGGGCGGCTCCAGCGCGCCTCGGCGGGAAACTCGCGCTCGAGCGCGGCGAGCATCGCGTCGCGCCGCGCGCCGAGCAGCCCGCGGACGCGCACGAGGTTCGGGTCGAAGCTGCCCCGCCGGATGAACTCGAACACCGCCGCCTCGCTCAGGAAGGGCGGCGAGATGTACGTCGAGACAGCGACGGCCTCGAGCGCCGCCGCCAGGTCGGCCGGCAGCACGAAGTAGCCGACCCGGACTCCCGGAGCGATCGTCTTCGAGAACGACGAGGAGTAGGCGACGTTCACGCCGCCCTCGAGCTCGAACAGCGTCGGCGGCGCCTCGCCCTCGAAGCGGACGAGCCCGTACGGGTCGTCCTCGAGCACGAGCAGCTCGTGCGCCGCCGCGAGCTCGGCGATGCGATGGCGCCGCTCGGTCGAGAGCGTCCGCCCGCTCGGGTTCTGGAAGGTGGGGATCGTGTAGAGCAGCGCGGGCTTCTCGCCATGGGCGAGCGCGTGCGCGAGCCCGTCCGGGTCGAGCCCCTCGTCGTCCATCGGCAGCGGCACGATCTCGGCGCCGAGGCGCGCGAGGATCAGCAGCGGCCGGTCGTAGGTCGGCCCCTCGACGAGCACGCGCCGGCCGACGCCGACGAGGTGCTGGGCGAGGAAGACGAAGCCCTGGAGCGAGCCGCTCGTGAGCAGGACCCGGCCGGGCTCGACGCCGTGGCGCTGCGCGATCCACTCGCGCAGCGGCCCGTAGCCGCCGCCGGCGCCGTACGAGAGGATCGCGACGCCGTCCTGCTCGATCGCGGTCTTCGCGCAGTCGGCGAGCTCCTGCACGGGCAGGCATTCCGGCGCCGGCGCGCCCCTGGCGAACGCGATCGTCATGCGGTCAAGTCTACGGACCGGGGCCGGGGCTACTCGAAGTACGTGTCGTCGTGCGAGTACGGCGGCGCGCAGCAGCACAGGAAGCGGAGCGTGCCCTCGCCCGTGGCCCGGATCTGGTGCCACGCGCCGGGCGGGATCAGGATCGCGTCGCCGGAACCGATCGGCGCTACCTCGCCGTCGAGCTCCATCTCGCCCTCGCCCGCCTCGAGGTAGTAGAGCTCCTCGGAGACGCGATGGTAGTGGCGCTGCGTCTCCTGCCCTGGCTCGAGTGTCGCCTCGGCGAGGCTCTGGTTTCCCGTGTGGAGGAGCTCGCGGATCGTCGAGCCGTCGGCGGTCGTGAACGGCGGGCAGTCGCGGTCGCGGTTCGCGATCTTCACTCGAACGCGGCCTTCAGCTCGTCGTTCGAGATCGCTCCCGCCAGATAACGCGAGGTGCCCTCGCCGAACAGCTCGCGCGCGCCTGCGAGAAGCGCGCCGTACGAGGCCCGCGCCAGCGCCCCGCCGGTCGAGACCCGTCGCACTCCTGTCGAGGCGAGCTCGGCGACAGTCGGGCCGTTCGGCAGCGCGAGCACGTTCACCGGTATCCCGACTGCCGTCACAACGGCCGCGATCTGCTCGACAGTGGAGAGGCCGGGCGCGTACACCACGTCGGCGCCCGCGTCCCGGTAGGCGAGCAGTCGCGCGATCGTGTCGTCGAGGTCGTCGACCCCGTGGATGTGGTTCTCGGCGCGGGCGGTGAGCACGAGGCCGTTCGCCGCGCCGGCGGCTACCGCGACCCGCGCCGCTGCGACGTCGATCGGATCGATGGTGCCGCCGACCGGGTTCCAGTCCTCCACCGAAAAGCCCGCGGCGCCCGTCCCTGCGAGGAGCCTCACCGTCTCGGCGACGCCACCCGGGTCGTCCGGGTAGCAGCGCTCGCTGTCGACGTTGAGCGGCAGGTCCGTGGCCGCCGCAAGAGCCGCCACGTGCGCCACGAGCTCGTCGCGGGTCACGTGCTGGTCGAGCTTGCCGAGCGACCAGGCGAACCCTGCGCTCGTCGTCGCGAGCGCCTCGAACCCGAGCGACGCGAGCAGCTTCGCCGAGCCGACGTCCCATGGGTTGGGCATCAGGAACAGCCGCTCCCGCTCGTGCAGTGCCCGGAAGCGCTCCGGCCCGCTCAAGCCCGGTCGGCCACCATCTGCGCGACCTCGGTCGGCGTCGTCCCGACCTGCACACCGCACGCCTCGAGCGCGTCCTTCTTCGCCTGCGCCGTCCCGGACGAGCCCGAGATGATCGCGCCCGCGTGGCCCATCGTCTTCCCGGGCGGCGCGGAGAAGCCGGCGATGTAGGCCAGCACCGGCTTCGTCATCGACTCCTGGATGTAGCGTGCGGCCTTCTCCTCCTCGTCGCCGCCGATCTCGCCCACCATCACCACGAGCTCCGTCTCGGGGTCGGCCTCGAAGCGCTCCAGGACGTCGATGAAAGACGAGCCGACCACGGGGTCGCCGCCGATCCCGACGATGGTCGAGTTGCCGAGCCCGAGCTGGGTCAGCTCGTGGCCGATCTGGTAGGTCAGCGTGCCCGAGCGGGAGACGAGCCCTACCGCGCCCTCGCGGAAGATCTCGGCGGGGATGATGCCGACGTTCGACTTCCCCGGCGAGAGCGCCCCCGGGCAGTTCGGGCCGATCATCGTGATCCCCTTGGGGCGGATGTAGGTGTAGACGCGGAGCATCTCGTGGGCGGGCAGGCCCTCGGCGATGCAGACCACCGTCGTGATCCCCGCGTCGACGCCCTCGTAGATCGCGTCGGCGGCGAAGCGGGCGGGCACGAAGATCATCGAGGTGTTCGCGGCGGTCTCTGCGACCGCCTCGGAGACGGTGTCGAAGATCGGGATTCCCTCGACGTCCTGCCCTCCCTTGCCCGGCGTGACTCCGGCGACGACCTGCGTCCCGTAGTCGCGGTTCCGGACGCCGTGAAAACGGCCCTCCGAGCCCGTGAGCCCCTGGACGACGAGCCGCGTTTCCGTGTCGACGATGATCGCCACTAGC
The DNA here is from genome assembly GCA_963724805.1 of uncultured Actinomycetes bacterium. Lineage (GTDB taxonomy): Bacteria > Actinomycetota > Thermoleophilia > Gaiellales > Gaiellaceae > CAVQZA01. Next base: position 1,740,390 of record CAVRWA010000014.1, on the reverse strand, counting down.
GAGGTGCTCCCTTCAGCGCGATCCGGTCGAGCCGCATCAGCCCGTCCTCGACGCGGTCGCCCAGGAGCGCCGTCGCGCGCTCGGCATCCTCGCCGTGACATCCCGTCCGGTCGAGCCAGGCCTGCAGCGCGAACGACTTGTCGAAGAACTCCACCTCCTCGACCTCGAGCCCGGCGGCGGCGAAGAGGGCGCGCCACTCGGTCTCGTCGTAGTTGCGCACGTGACTCGGGTCGCGCAGCTTCTCCGCCTGCTCGACGTCATGGCCCATGAAGGTGGTGTCGACCACGATCACGCGGCCGCGCGCGACCCGCGCCATCTCCTTCACGGCGGCGCCGACGTCATCGAAGTGGTGCGCGGCGACGCGGCAGGCGACGACGTCGAAGCTCGTGTCGTCGAACGGGAGGTACTCGGCGCGGCAGATCACGTCGGCCTGCATCCCCGGCGCGGGGTCGCACGAGACCACCGTGCAGCCGGCCTCGCGCAGCCGCCTCGCCACGTGGCCGCCGCCGGTCGCGACGTCGAGCGCCGTCACCCCCGGCCCCGGCTCGGCCCACTCGACGAGCCGGTCGAGATCGGGCCCCTCGCGGTGCGCGTCGCTCGTCCGGTACTGCTCCGCTCGTTCATTCCAGTGGCTCATCCGCTCGCCAGCTCCACCGCGCGCCGCGCTCCGTCGAGCATCGTCGCCTCGGGATGGACGTTCGGCCGCGCGGCTTCGGCGAGCAGGCGTCGGCCCTCCTCGGCGTTCGTGCCGTCGAGCCGGACGACGAGCGGATAGGCGCTCATGTCCATCTCGTCCAGCGCCTGAAGGATCCCGCGCGCGACCTCGTCGCAGCGCGTGATGCCGCCGAAGATGTTGAAGAAGATCGAGCGCACCTGCTCGTCGCGCGTGATCACCTCGAGCGCGTCGACCACTCCCTGTGCGCTGCCGCCCCCGCCGAGATCGCAGAAGTTCGCGGGCCGCCCGCCGACGTGCGCCACGACGTCCACCGTCGACATCGAGAGCCCCGCGCCGTTGCCGAGGATGCCGACGTCGCCGTCGAGCTTCACGTAGGTGACCCCCTTCTCGCGCGCGAACGTCTCGAGCGGGTCGGCCGCGGCGGTATCGCGCATCGCGGCGATGTCGGGGTGCTTGAAGAGCGCGTTGTCGTCGACGGTGAACTTCGAGTCGAGCGCCTTCACCTCGCCGTTCGGCGTCACGATCAGCGGGTTGACCTCGCAGAGCATCGCGTCGCAGCCGACGAACGCGCTGTAGAGGCGACCGACGATCTGGAGGATCTGCTTCTGCTCGTCGGGGTCGTCGATCCCGGCCGCGTAGACGAGGCGTCGCCCCTGGTAGGGCTGGTAGCCCTCGAGCGCGTCCACGTGGAGCCGCGCGAGCGCGTCGGGGCTCGTCCGCGCGACCTCCTCGATGTCGACGCCGCCCTGCTTCGTGAGCATGAAGAGCGGCTTCTTCACGCCGCGGTCGAACGTGATCGAGAGGTAGTACTCCTTCGCGATCTCCGAGGCGCGCTCGATCCAGAGCTTGTGGACGACGTGGCCGTTGATGTCGAGGCCGAGGATCGCGCGGGCCTTCTCCTCGGCGTCCTTCGCATTCACCGCGAGCTTGACCCCGCCCGCCTTGCCGCGGCCGCCCGTGAGGACCTGAGCCTTGACGACGACCGGGCCGCCGAGCCCCTCGGCCGCCAGCCGCGCCTCGTCCGGAGTCAAGGCGAGGCGGCCCTCGGAGACCGGGATCCCGAAGCGGCGGAAGAGCTCCTTGCCCTGATACTCGTAGAGATCCATCGGCGAAGAGACTCTACAAGCGGGGATAGACTCGGCCCCCGGTGGACGCGATCGTCGTCACGGAGCTGCGCAAGCGCTACGGGGAGGTCCAGGCTCTCGACGGCGTCGGCTTCGCGGTGCGCGAGGGCGAGGTGTTCGGGCTGCTCGGGCCGAACGGCGCCGGCAAGTCCACCACCGTCCGCGTGCTCGCGACCCTGACCAAGCCCGACGGCGGTAGCGCGGTCGTGGCCGGCAACGACGTCGTCCGCGACCCGAACGCGGTGCGGCGCTCGATCGGCTACGTGCCGCAGAGCTCCGGCGTCGACCGCGACGCGACCGGCCGCGAGAACCTCATGCTCCAGGGCCGCATCCAGCGGCTCCGTGGCGGCGCGCTCGAGCGGCGCGTCGACGAGCTGCTCGACCTCGTCGGGCTCTCCGACGCAGCGGACCGGCTTGCGCGCACCTACTCGGGCGGGATGAAGCGGCGCCTCGACATCGCGCTCGGGCTCGTCCACCGGCCCAGCGTCCTCTTCCTCGATGAGCCAACGACGGGTCTCGATCCCGAGGCGCGCACGGCGATGTGGGAGGAGCTCGGGACGCTGGCCCACCGCGAGTCGCTGACGATCCTCCTCACCACGCACTACCTCGAGGAGGCCGACCAGCTCGCCGACCGGCTCGCGATCGTGAGCCGCGGCAAGATCGTGGTCGAGGGGACGCCCGAGGAGCTGAAGCGCGGCCTGCGCGGGGAGGCGGTCTCGGTCCGGCTGGCCGACAGCGACCGGGTCCGCGCCGAGGCGGTGGTCGGCCTGCTCGAGGGCGTGCACGAGACGACGGTCGACGGCGAGGTGCTGCGAATGCGCGTCGACAGCGGCGCCCGCGCGATCCCCTCGATCCTCTCCGCTCTCGAATCGAACGGGATCTCCGTCGAAGCGGTTGCCTCGCACCGGCCCTCGCTCGACGACGTCTACCTCCACTACACGGGTTACGACTTCGCCGAGGACGACCGTGCCGTCAACGGAAAGGGCGCGTGAACTCGCTCTCCGACACCTGGTTCATGGTCGGGCGGCAGGCGCGCAACCTGATGCGGGAGCCGATCTGGATCGCCCTCCTGCTGATCCAGCCGCTCGTCTGGCTGCTCCTCTACGGGCAGCTGTTCAAGAACGTCACGCACCTCGGCGGGTTCGGCACGCAGTCGTACATCACGTTCCTCGCGCCGGCGATCGTCGTGATGAACGCCTTCTTCGGCGCGACGTGGAGCGGGATGGCGATGATCCAGGACCTCGACCGGGACGTGATCGAGCGCTTCCTCACGACGCCGGTGCGCCGCTCGTCGATCGTGGTCTCCCAGATCGTGCGCTCGGCGATCACCGCGGCGATCCAGGCGACGATCATCATCGCGGTCTCGTACGTGCTCGGCGTCCGCTCGAGCCAGGGGCTGCTGGGCGTGCTCGTCGTGATCCTCGCGGGCGTGCTCGTGAACAGCGCCTTCGCCGGGATGTCGCAGGGGATAGCGCTGCTGACGCGCAAGGAGGCGACGATGATCGCGGTCGCCAACTTCATCGGGCTGCCGCTGCTCTTCCTCTCCTCGACGCTGCTCGCGGCGACGCAGATGCCGCCATGGATGCAGACCGTGGCGAAGTTCAACCCGGTGAACTGGGGGGTCGTGATGGCGCGCGAGGCGATCCTGCCCGGGACGGACTGGACGGTGGTCGTGACGCGTGGGCTGGCGCTGACCGTGCTCACCTTCGTGATGGCCGCGTTCGCAACGTGGACGTTCCGCGCCTACCGGCGCACCCTGTGACGAGTGCGCCCGCTCATGTCCCACCGGGACATGGCCGGGGGTCAGGCACCGGGACGTGGCCCAATGGGACAGAAGGCCGCTTCACTCCTGGGCTTGCGCACACCCCTCGTGTCCGCTCCGCGCAGGTCCAGAAGTCACTTGACGGACATGTCCCGGGGTCAGGCACTCGGACCTGCCTCTAGCCGACGATGCAGATCAGGTCGCCGTTTCGCACGGACTGGCCTTCCGCGACTCTGAGCGCGGAGACCACCCCGTCGCGGTGCGCGACGATCTCGTTCTCCATCTTCATCGCCTCGACGACGCAGACCACCTGGCCCGCGCTCACCTCGTCCCCCTCGGCGACCTTCACCGCGATCACTGTGCCCTGCATCGGGCTCACGACCTCCTCGTCGGCGGCGCCACGGGCGGTGCGCCGCCGCTCGGCCCGCCGGTGCGCGAGCTCGACCCAGGGCGGCTCGGGCTCGAGCACCTTCACGTCGAAGCGGCGCCCGTCGACCTCGACCTGGGTGACCCGCTCGCGCACGCGGCCGTTCAGCGTCGCGGCCTCCCCCGCCGGTGACCGCTCGAGCTCGGCGGCCGCGGCGGCCAGCTCCTCCGACTCGACCAGCCCGTGGCAGGTGCCGCCCTCGACGAAGCACGGGTGGCGGAGCAGGGCCCGGTGGAAGCCGAGCAGCGTCTTCACGCCGCCGAGCTCGAACTCGTCGAGCGCCCGCAGCATCCGCCGGCGGGCACTCTCGCGGTCGACGTCGTGCACGATCAGCTTCGCGATCATCGGGTCGTAGAGCGGCGAGATCTCGGAGCCCGCGGCGACGCCCGAGTCGACGCGCACGCCCGGCCCCGACGGCTCGCGGTAGGCGGTGATCGTCCCCGGTGCCGGCATGAACCCCGCGGTGACGTCCTCGGCGTTGATTCTGCATTCGATCGCATGCCCGTTGAACTGAATCGCCTCCTGGGTCCATGACAGGGGCTCGCCTGCTGCGATCCGCAGCTGCTCGCGCACGAGGTCGATCCCGGTCACCGCCTCGGTCACCGTGTGCTCGACCTGGATGCGGGTGTTCATCTCCATGAAGTAGTAGTCGCCCTCCGCGGAGAGGAGCCCCTCGATCGTGCCCGCCGAGCAGTAGCCGGCCGCGCGGGCGGCGTCGACGGCGATCCCGCCGATCCGTGCGCGCAGCTCCTCGTTCACGGCCGGCGACGGCGTCTCCTCGATCAGCTTCTGGTGGCGGCGCTGGATCGTGCAGTCGCGCTCGCCGAGATGGACTGCGTTGCCGTGTCCGTCGGCGAGCACCTGCACCTCGATGTGGCGCGGATCCACGAGGTAGCGCTCGACGTAGACGTCGCCGTTGGCGAAGAACGCCTGCCCCTCGCGGCCCGCCGACTCGAAGGCGCGCTCGGCCTCCTCGGCCGAGTAAACGAGCTTCATTCCCTTGCCGCCCCCACCGGCAACGGCCTTCACGATGAGGGGGTAGCCGAGCTCCTCCCCGAGGAGCACGACATCCGCAGCCGAGCGCACGGGGTCGGTGGTGCCCGGGACGATGGGCACTCCCGCCGCCCGCATCGTCTCGCGCGCGACCGTCTTCGTCCCCATCAGCTCGATCGCCTCCGGCGGCGGGCCGACCCAGACTAGGCCCGCCTCCTCGCAGGCGCGCGCGAAGCCCGCGTTCTCGGCGAGGAAGCCGTAGCCCGGATGCACCGCCTCGGCCCCGGCGCGCAGGGCGGCAGCAATGAGCTTGTCCACTACCAGGTAGCTCTCGGCCGCGGTCTCGCCGCCGAGCGCGTAGGCCTCGTCGGCGTACGCGGCGTGCCGCGCGGAGCGATCGGCATCGGAGTAGACGCCGACCGAGCCGATCCCGAGCTCACGCAGCGTGCGGAAGACGCGGATCGCGATCTCGCCCCGGTTTGCGACGAGCACTTTCGAGAATAGGGCCACCTGCGCATATTCTCTATCGCCGTGGGACTCGCGGATCAGCTGACCGTTGCGCGCATGCTCGCCGTGCCGGTCGTGATCGTCCTCTACGTCTGGGACTTCCCGAACCACGACTACTGGGCGACGGTCGTCTTCGGCGTCGCCATGGCCACCGACTGGTTCGACGGGCGGATCGCCCGCAGGAGCGGGCAGACCTCCGCTCTCGGCTCGCTGCTCGACCCGATCGCCGACAAGATCCTTGTGATGTCGGTACTCGTCGTGCTCGTCGGCGAGGGCGCGTTCCCCGGCTGGATGGTGGCGCTGATCATCGCGCGGGAGTTCTTCGTCTCCGGGCTCAGGCTCGCGGCAATGGAGCGCGGCGTCACGCTCGAGGTGCGGGACCTCGGCAAGCTGAAGACCTGGGCGCAGGCGCTCGCGGCCGGGATCGGCGGCTTCGCGGCTGCGGGTGCGTGGAGCGACGGGGTCGCGTGGTGGGCCCTCCTGGTCGCGCTCGTGCTGACGTGGGTCTCAGGGCTCGACTACGCCCGGCTCGCGCCCGGGCTGCTGCGCGGCCGCGCCGCCGTCTAGCGACGCGGCCCAGGCGCTTTCCTCGTCGTCGCCTGCCGCGAGCGCGAGCTCGATCGCGCGGCGCTCCTCCGGCGTCGGCTCGGGCGTGATCTTCAGCTCCATGCCGCCAAGACTAAGGACCCGCCGGGGCTCGGCCGATGGGAACCGGGATGAGCCGCCGAACCATCGTCCTCGCGTTCTGCGCTCTCGCCGTCGTGCCCGCTGCGCTCCACGCGGCCACGGCGCCGGGCTCGTGGGCTCAGCCGCAGATCGTCACCGTGGTCCGCCACGGGCTGCTCGCACCAGATGTCGCCTCGTTCCGGCCCGACGATCCGCTCACCGCCCAGGACCTCGGCGCGCTCGTCGGCGGGCTCACGGGACAGCCCGTGCTCGCGACCGCGAGCACCTCGCCGGTCACGATCACGACGCTCGACGCACGCCTCGTCCGCGCCGCAGGTCTCACGGACGTCTCGTCGAGCTTCCAGGCCGGAGCGCGCGCCGCTGGGCTCGCGCCGCCGAGCCGGCTCGGTACCGAGACCGTCGCCCGGCTGCTCGGGCTCCGGACGAATCACCCCACCGCACAGGACTACCTCGAGCCGCTGCCGAACAGTCCCGCCACCCGCGCCGAGGCCGCCTACTCGGCCGCGCGCATGCTCGCCTGGACCGGCGCGCAGCAGACGTACGCACGCACCGCGGCCGCCACCTTCTCGCCGCCGGCGCTCACCGCGACACAGCGCGAGATCCTGCACACGGCGCTCTCGTTCGTGGGCTTCCCGTATGTCTGGGCCGGCACGAGCGAGAAGGCCGGCTTCGACTGCTCGGGCCTCGTCTGGCGCGTCTACAGGCTGCAGGCCTATCCCGACCTCCCCGGCCTCGCGGACACGGTCACAGGGCGCACGACTGCTCAGCTGGCAGCGGAGGCCGCCCCGCAGGAGCGGATCGCCCTCGCCGGCCTGCAACCGGCCGACATCGCGTTCTTCGGCACGAAAGGGCCCAGGTCGAAGCCCGCCCAGGTCGATCATGTCGGGATCTACCTCGGAAACGGCTGGTTCGTGCAGGCGGGAAGCACCGGAGTGGCCCTCGCGCCGCTCACCGGCTGGTACGAGACGCACTTCGCATGGGGCCGCAGGCCCCTCGAAGACGCCATACCCCCTTCCTGAGCCGAAATCCCTCCATCGGGGGATTACGCGGGCCGGGCAAAGGTTGAGAATCGTCACGACTGGCGTCCAAGGAGGAAGATAAGCATGTTGCAGTGGCACCCAAAGCTCGTTGCTCTCGTCGTTGTCCTGGCTCTGATCTCGGCCTTCGCGGCTTTCGGCCTGATCAGCCTGGACAGCTTCGATACCTCGGGCTTCACCTGGTAAGCCTCGCGGAGTGAGCGTTCGGGCGGGAATCCCGCCGCGGCTCCTCGCAGTTATCGCCCCCGTATGCATCGGGGGCTTTGCTGTGGTCCTGGCCGCGGCGATCACCCTGGCCCGGACGCCCCAGAGCCTCTCGACGTGGATCGGGATCGTCGCGTTCCTCGTCGCATCGACGATCGCCGAGCGCTTCCCGGTGCCGCTCGACGGCGTCGAGGCCAACGGCGTCTCGCTCACGTTCGTGTTCGGCGTCGCCGCGATCGACCTGTTCGGCTGGGCCGCAGGCGTGCTGATCGTGTTCACGGCGCCGCTCGTGATGCAGATCATCGAGCACCGCCCGCCGATCCGTATCCTCTCCAACGCGGCGGCATTCGCGCTCTCGGGCTTCGCGGCCGGCATCGCGATCGAGCCGCTCCGTGGCGGGGGCGACTGGATGCTCGTCCTGCGGATCGCGGTCTGCGCGTTCGTCTTCTACGCCGTGAACATGCTGCTCGTGAGCAGCTTCCTGGCGCTCAGCCACGGAGAGTCGTACCTCGCCACGGTCAGGAAGAACGTGCGCTGGACGATCGTGCCGTTCACGCTGATGGCGTCGGGCTCGCTCACCCTCGTCGTGCTCTGGGAGCGCGCGCCGGCCCTCTCGATCGCACTCGCGGGCCCGCTGCTCGCGATCGCGCTCTACCAGCGCTCGACGTTCCACGCGCTGAAGGCGATGCGGCTCGCCCTCACCGACCCGCTGACCGGCCTCGGCAACCACCGCCACTTCCACGAGCGGCTGCAGCAGGCCCTGGTCGAGGCCGAGGAGCAGAAGGTTCCCGTCACCGTCTGCCTGGTCGACATCGACGACTTCAAGAAGATCAATGACCGCTTCGGCCACCCCTCGGGCGACCGCGTTCTGGCGCAGGTGTCGAGCCGCCTCCGCCAGGGCGGTGAGGCGTTCCGCCTCGGCGGCGACGAGTTCGCCGTCCTCCTGCCCGGCCACGGCGAGGAGGCGGCGCTCGCAGCGGGCAACTCGATCGTCGACCGGATCGCGGGGATGAAGCTCGAGCACGTCGGCTCGGTCACGGTGAGCGCCGGGATCGCCACCTATCCGGCGCACGGGGTCGGCCGCGACGAGCTGATCCGCCTCGCCGACTCGGCGCTCTACTGGGCGAAGGAGCGCGGCAAGAACCGCGTGCGCCTCTACCGGCCGGACGTGGTCGAGCTGGCCGAGCTCAAGCGCCTCGCCGCAGGGCCCGACCGAGCCGCGCGCTACCGCGCCGCGGCGAGCCTGGCCAAGGCGGTCGACGCGCGCGACGCCTACACGGGCAGCCACTCGCAGCGCGTCAGCGAGCTCGCCGCGCGGATCGCGCTCCAGCTGGGCGCCGACGCCGAGCTCGTCGAGCTGACCAGGCTCGCCGCGAGCCTCCACGACCTGGGCAAGCTCGCGGTCCCCGAGGAGATCCTGCGCAAGCCCGGCCCGCTCACCGATCCCGAGCGGATGGTGCTCGAGCGCCATCCCCAGATCGGCTTCAGGATGCTCGAGAGCCTCGGGGTCGATCCGGTCGCCGAGTGGGTACTCCACCACCACGAACGCTGGGACGGGACGGGCTACCCCGACGGCCTCCACGGCGACTCTATCCCGCTCGGCGCGCGCATCATCTTCGTCGCCGACGCCTACGACGCGATGACCTCGGAGCGCGTCTACCAGCGGCAGCTCAGCGACGACGAAGCGCTCCGGGAGCTCGCCCGCTGCGCCGGCACCCAGTTCGACCCAGAGGTCGTCGCGGCGTTCGCGGCAGACCTCGGCGCCGAGCTGAGCGTCTCCGCCTCCGTAGCGTAGGGTAGATCTAGCGGGCGTACCGGGTCCAGAGCGCGGCCTCGCGAAAGCCGAGGCTCTCGTTGAGCGCCCGCATCGGCTCGTTCGTGCCGTCGTTGGCGGTCGCGAGGGTATGGATCCCGAGCCCGCGCAGGCGGCGCAGCGAGTCGGTCTTCGCGAAGCGGGCGAGCCCTCGGCCGCGATAGGCGGCCAGCGTGCCGGTGAGGTCCGTGTCTGCGCGGCCGTGCTCGCGGTCGGTCATCGAGAACGAGAGTGCGACCGGCTCGTTCTCCTCCAGCACGACGACGCTCGCGTCGGCGTCGAACAGCCCGCCCTCGATCTCCGACACGAATTCGGCAAAGGGCACGGGCGCGATCGGGTGCTCGCGCGGAATGTCGGCGCGGACGGCCGAGTAGAGCCGGTGGACGTCGGGGAGGCGGCCGAGGAGCTCGGCGAGCGGGACTGCGCGAAAGCCCGGGACGGACGAGTCGGGAAGCTCGGCGGCGGCGAGGTCGAGTGTCGCGAGGTGGAGCTGCCCGGCCGGGGCGTAGCCGCGGGCCGCGAGGAAGCGGCACCCGTCCTCGCCGTCCGCGTACCCGCGCGAGCGGACGCCCTCGAGCTGCGGCGCCAGCGCCGAGAAGAGCGCGCCGCCCAGCCCACGGCGCCGGAAGGCCGGCAGCACGCCGACCCAGAACGAGACCGCCCCGCCGGCGCGATGGAACGCGGGCGCCCAGCCGACGACCTCGCCGTCCACCTCGGCGACGAAGCGATCGCCGGGGAGCGTGGCGAGCTCGGCGGAGAGGGAGTCGACCGTCATCGCCGCGGCCGGGTCGATCTCGCACACGAGGGCCACGACCGCCTCGAGGTCGGAGTCGCGGACAGGCCTGACCGTCAAAGCGGGATGTTGCCGTGCTTCCGCGCAGGGCGCGGCTCGCGCTTCGTGCGCGCGGTCTCGAGCGCATCGATCAGCACCGGGCGTGTCCGGCGCGGCTCGATCACGTCGTCGACGTAGCCGCGCTCGGCGGCCGCGTACGGGTTGGCGAACTGCTCCTCGTACTCCGCGATCAGCTCGGCCCGACGCGCCTCCGGATCGTCGGCGCCGTCGAGCTCCTTGCGGAAGATGATGTTGACCGCGCCCTCCGGCCCCATCACCGCGATCTCCGCCGTCGGCCACGCGAAGTTGAAATCCGCGCGGATGTGCTTGGAGCTCATCACGTCGTAGGCCCCGCCGTAGGCCTTGCGCGTGATCACCGTGAGCTTCGGCACTGTCGCCTCCGAGTACGCATAGAGGAGCTTCGCGCCGTGTCGGATGATCCCGCCCCACTCCTGGTCGGTGCCGGGCAGGAACCCGGGCACGTCGACGAAGGTCACGAGTGGGATGTTGAACGCGTCGCAGGTGCGCACGAAGCGCGCCGCCTTCGTCGAGGAGTCGATGTCGAGCACGCCCGCGAGCGCTTTCGGCTGATTGCCGACGATCCCGGCGGGGTGGCCGCCGAGCCGCGCGAAGCCGCAGACGATGTTCTCGGCGAAGCGCTCATGCACCTCGAGGAACTCGCCGTCGTCGACCACGCGCCTGATCACCTCGTGCATGTCGTAGGGCTTATGCGGGCTGTCCGGGATCAGCGTGTCGAGCTCGGCGTCCTCGCGGTCGGCCGGGTCGGTCGGCGCCGAGAAGACCGGCGGATCGACGTTGTTCTGAGGCAGGAACGAGAGCAGGTAGCGCGCGTCCTCGAGGCACGCCTCCTCGTCGGGTGAGACGAAGTGCGCGACTCCCGACTTCGAGGCGTGCGCGGTGGCGCCGCCGAGCTCCTCGAACGAGACCTCTTCGCCTGTGACGGTCTTCACCACGTCGGGGCCGGTGATGAACATGTACGACGAGCCCTCGACCATGAACACGAAGTCGGTCATCGCGGGCGAGTAGACCGCGCCGCCTGCGCACGGGCCGACGACGAGCGAGAGCTGCGGGATCACGCCGGAGGCCTGGACGTTGCGCCAGAAGATCTCGGCGTAGCCGGCGAGCGAGACGACGCCTTCCTGGATGCGCGCGCCGCCCGAGTCGTTGATCCCGATCACCGGGCAGCCGTAACGCACCGCCATGTCCATCACCTTGCAGATCTTCTCGGCGAAGACCTCCGAGAGGCTGCCGCCGAACACGGTGAAGTCCTGCGAGAACACGAAGACCTTGCGCCCGAACACCGTCCCGTGGCCGGTGACGACGGCGTCCCCGTAAGGACGCCTCGCCATCATCCCGAAGTTCGACTCGCGGTGGCGGACGTAGCGGTCGAGCTCGACGAACGAGCCGGGGTCGCAGAGCTTCTCCGCCCGCTCGCGCGCCAACAGGCGGCCCTCGGCGCGCTGCCTGGCGACCGCCTTCTCGCTGCCGGCATGAAGCGCCTGCTCGCGCAGCTCCTGGAGCTGCGCGAGCTTGGCTTCCGTACCGTCACCCTGAGTCGCGGCCATCGCCGCCAGAGCGTAACCCGTTAGCCGGGGTACTCGCCCAGCGTCGCGGAGACCGTCACGTGGGAACCGTTCTGGCGGAGGAGCTGGATCGACACCTTCTGACCGGGCTTGAGGCCGGCCAGGACGTTGCCGAGGTCGGACGTCGTCGCAGTCTTCTGGCCGGCGACGCTGACGATCCGGTCGCCGACGACGATCCCCGCGGTCGCAGCCGGGCCCTTGGCGGTGACGGCGCCGACGAGCGCTCCCTTGCCGCCGGAGGTGTCGCCGACGCGGATGCCGAGGTAGGCGCGACGCGAGCTAGTGACCTTGCCGTTGCTCACGAGCTGGCCCGCGATGTCGGTGACCGTGCTGCTCGGGATCGCGAAGCCGATGCCTGCCGCCGCACCGCCCATCTGCGGGTCGCTGACGCCGAGCGTCGGGATGCCGATCACGGCGCCGTCGAGGTCGACGAGGGCGCCGCCGCTGTTGCCGGGGTTGATCGCGGCGCTAGTCTGGATCACGTTCGGGAGCGTGGCGCCGCCGGGCTCCGCAACGGTGCGGCCGAGCGCGCTGACGATGCCGTCGGTGACGCTCGAGCGGAAGCCGAGCGGGTTGCCGACCGCGAGCGCGATCTGGCCGACCTTGAGCTTGGAGGAGTCGGCGAACCTGGCCGCCTTGAGGCCGGCCGCGTCGACGTGGATGACGGCGAGGTCGTCGGGCGCGAAGGTGCCGACGAGGGTGCCGCTCACCTGCTTGCCGCTCGCCAGAGTGACCTTGAATGTCTTCGCGGTGCCGACGACGTGGTTGTTCGTGACGATGTCGCCCTTCGAATCGAAGACGATGCCGGAGCCCAGCCCCTCGGAGGTCTGGATCTGGACGACGGAGGGCTCGACGGCGTCGACGACGCCTTCGTACTCCTGCTGGAGCTGCTCGGCGACCGACGACGACTGCTGCGCCTTCGGTGCCGCCTTGCGCTTGGTGGCTGCGTACGAGGCGCCGAGCACGAGAAGTGCCAGTGCGCCCACGACGAGCAAACTGAGGAAGCGGGATGACTTGTTCATGCTCGAACTTGTATCCGGGTGGGATTAAGCGCCCATGGCGCGTGCGTTAAGCCCTCGCGGCGCGTGTAAATTCGCTTCATGACTCTCGACCGCTCCACGATCTGGCCCTACGAGGACGGCGAGCCCGGCGCGTTCTACTACCAGCGCTACGGTCATCCGACCGGTGCGGAGGCGGAGCGTGCGCTCGGCGAGCTCGACAACGGCACCGCGCTGCTCTTCCCCTCCGGGGCGGGCGCGACGACTGCGCTCGTCCTCTCGCAGCTCGCGCCGGGCGACACCATCGCGCTCGCTGAGGGCTGCTACTTCGGCACGAGCGTCCTCTTCCGCACGCTCGAGCGCTGGGGGCTCCACTTCGTCGAGTTCGACCAGACGGGGCCGCCGCCCGAGGGAGCCCAGCTCGTCTGGCTGGAGGCGCCGTCGAACCCGTTCCTGACGATGCCCGACCTCGAGGCGGCCGCGGCGCACCCGGCCCCGGTGGTCGTCGACTCGACCGCCGCGACGCCGATCTACCTGCGCCCGCTCGAGCACGGCGCCGACTTCGCGCTCCACTCCGCGACGAAGTACCTCGCGGGCCACGACGACGTGCTGCTGGGCGTCGTCGTCTGCCGCGACCCGCAGGCGGCGACGAAGCTCCACGGCTTCCGCACCGTGACCGGGATCGTCGCGGCGCCCGACCCGGCCTGGCTGCTGCTGCGCGGGCTCGAGACCCTGCGCCTCCGGGTCGAGCGTCAGACGGCGAGCGCGCGCGAGCTGGTGCCGCGCCTCGAGGGCCACCCCGCCGTCGAGATCGTCCGCTACGCCGGCTTCGGCGGCCTCCTCTCGTTCGACGTCGCCGACGCCGAGGCGGCGCGCCGCGTCGAGACCGGCGTCCGTATGATCACGAACGCGACGAGCCTCGGCGGCACGCGCACCCTGATCGAGGCCCGCGCCCGCTGGGAGGGCGACCGCGTCCCCGAGGGCCTGCTGCGGCTCAGCGTCGGGCTCGAGGATCCAGACGAGCTCTGGGCCGATCTCGAGCCGCTGCTCTAACGACGGCTGAGCGGGGTCAGACCCCTGCCAATGTCCAATCCAGTCTTGTTCCTGACCTGACCCCCTCGGCTCCATCGACCGGCGAAGGACGCCGTCCGAAGCGAACGCGGACGAAATCGACCACGGTGTGGACGAAGAGTTCCAGACCTGTTCGCGGGTCTGAACCCCGACCGCGCTTCTAGCGGCGCCGGAGGATCCCGGAGTCCTGCGTGAGCCGTTGGGCGATCGCGACAGGGATCACCGTCGCCAGGATGATCGCGAACACGACCGCGTTCACGACGGGCAGCTGCTGGCCCTGGCGGATGTAGCCGAAGATCAGCAGCGGCAGCGTGTTCTGGGCGCCGGCCGTGAAATAGGTCACGACGACCTCGTCGAACGAGAGCGCGAACGCGAGCAGGCCACCCGAGATCAAGGCCGTCGAGATCACGGGCAGCGTCACGAACCGGAACGTCTGCCAGCCGTCGGCGCCGAGGTCCATCGAGGCCTCGAGCAGCGAGGGCGACGTCCGCCGCAGCCGAGCCAGCAGGTTGTTGTAGACGATCACCACGCAGAAGGTCGCGTGCCCGATCACGATCGTCCAGAGCGAGAGGCTCAGCCCGCCCGTGACGAAGAACGAGTTGAGCGCCATCCCGGTGATGATCCCCGGGAGCGCGATCGGCAGCACGAAGACGAACGAGATCGTCTCCCGGCCGAAGAACTTGAAGCGGTGGATCGCGAACGCCGCGGCCGCGCCGAGGATCATCGCGATCAGGCTCGCGAGCAGCGCCGCCTTCAGCGAGAGCACGAGCGCGTCCCGCACCTCCTGGTCGTGGAACGCGACGCCGAACCAGTGGGTCGTGAAGCCGGCGATCGGCCAGCTCTGCACGTTCGAGCTGTTGAACGCGTACACCATGATCAGGATCAGCGGCAGCCAGAGGAACGCGATCACCAACACCGTCCAGACGCGAAGCGCAATCCGTGTGCCCCTGGTTTCCACTACAAGGCCTCGAATGCGCCGAGCTTGCGCGCCGTCAGGAGGTAGATGCCCATGATCGCGAGCGGCACGAGCGCGAACGCCGCCGCGAACGGGACGTTCGAGGAGACGCCGACCGAGTCGTAGACGACGTTGCCGATGAACTGCGAGCTCGGGCCGCCCACGAGCTTCGGCGTGATGTAGTCGCCGAGGGTGAGCGAGAAGGTGAAGATCGAGCCGGCGACGAGCCCTGGGAGCGCAAGCGGCAGCACGATCCGGCGGGCCGTCGACGCGCCACGCGCGCCGAGATCGGCGGAGGCCTCGAGGTAGCTGTCCGGGATGCGCTCGAGCGAGGCATACACGGGCAGCACCATGAACGGGAGCCACACGTAGCTGAAGACCATCCACACTGCGGTGTTCGTGTACGCGAGTCCGGCCGAGGGGAGCCCGAGGCCGTGCAGCACCCAGTTGAGGACGCCGTCCTGGCTGAGGATGAGCCGCCACGCGTAGACGCGCACGAGGTAGCTCGACCAGAGCGGCAGCAGCACCATCACGAACAGCAGCGTGCGCGTCCGGGGGGAGGCGATCCTGGCCATGTAGTAGGCGAGCGGGAAGGCGAGCACCGCGTCGACGAGCGTGACCGCGGCCGCGATCCCGATCGTGCGGAAGGCGATGTGACGGTAGGCCGGGGAGTCCCAGAGGGTGCGGAAGTTGTCGAGGTTCCAGTGGCGGACGAGGTCGCCCGTGAACGGGTCGACCGTCCAGAACGCCGAGATGAAGAGAGCGACGAGCGCGGCGAGGTAGACGAGGACGAACCACGCCACGGGCGCGGCAAGAAGGGCGCCCGCCTTGAGGAACGGCCGGCGCCAGAAGACGCCCGAGACGTGACGGCGGGCCCCCCGAACCGGGGAGCCCGCCGTCGCAGGTGCCTCAGAGGCCAGCGTCTACCCCTTCATCTGGGTCCAGGCCTGCTGCCACTTCGTGTAGTCCATGCAGTTCTTCTGCCCGTTGCCGCAATCGGCGATCGGCGTCTTCCAGAACTTGATCTTCAGGAAGTAGCCGATCGGTGCGTTCGCGTGGTACTTGGCGCACGAGCCCTTCTGGATCTTGTCCATGT
Source organism: uncultured Actinomycetes bacterium (assembly GCA_963724805.1). GTDB lineage: Bacteria > Actinomycetota > Thermoleophilia > Gaiellales > Gaiellaceae > CAVQZA01. The sequence goes on along the minus strand of CAVRWA010000014.1, from coordinate 1,724,604 downwards.
ACGGGCACGCCTTCGTGTTTGCCGGCGTCTCACCGAAGTAGACCGCCTGCTGGGCCTGCACCTGCGGGGTCGAGACCCACTGGATCCACTTGTAGGCGCAGTTCGGGTGCTTCGCCTTGGCCGAGAGCATCCACGAATCGGCCCAGCCGGTCGCACCCTCCTTCGGGATCAGGTCCTTCACCGGGGCCTTGGCGGCCTGGAGCGTGTTCGTCTGGTATGGCCACGCGGCGCCGATGATCGCGTCGCCGTTCTTGAACAGGTCGATCTCGTCCGAGGCGAGCGCCCAGTACTTCTTGATCAGCGGCTTCTGGTTCTTCAGCAGCGCGATCGCCGCGTTGAACTGGGTCGAGTTCAGCTCGTACGGATCCTTGATCCCGAGCGCCGAGTTGGTCTTCGAGAGGTAGAGCGCCGCGTCGGCGATCTGGATCGGGTTGTCCGGGACGGTGACCTTGCCCTTGTACTTCGGGCTGTAGATCGCGGCCCAGCTCGTCGGGGCCGGCTTCACCAGCTTCGTGTTGTAGAGCAGCGTGTTCGGGCCCCACTGGAGCGAGATCCCGTAGTGGACGCCGTCGACCGTGTTGTGCGGCGGCGACTTCAGGGGCTGAATGAAGTCCTTGTAGCCGGGGATCAGCGCCGGGTTGACCGCCTGCACGTCCTTGCCGTAGATCAGGCGCAGGCTCGCGTCGCCGGACGCCGAGACGAGGTCGTACTGACCCCCGCCGCCCTGGCGCATGAGCGTCACCATCTCGTCCGACGAGCCGGCGTACTTGCGCGAGACGATGCAGCCGGTCTGCTTCTGGAACGGCTTCACCCACTGGTCCTGGGCGTAGCCCTCCCACGCGACCATCGTCAGCTTGCCCTCGCCGGGGCCGACCTGCGTCGGCAGCCCCGTCGCCCGAGAGCTGCCCGCCGCCGGAATCGAGAGGGCGACGACGAGCGCTGCGAACACCGCGTGCCGCTTGCGGATGCGTACCTTCACTGCTCCTCCTTGATCTCGAACATGGCGTCCGGGCTCCAGGCGAGCCGGACTCGTTGACCGTGTGCTGCCGCGACGTCCGAATGGGACGTCTCGAGGTTCTGGTGCAGGACCGAAAGCTCCCCGCCTGCGTCGAGCTCGACGATGTAGCGGGTCACCGGCCCCATATAGACCGCGTCCCGGATCGTGCCCGGCTCGCCTTCGGAGCCGGTCGTGACCCGGATCTTCTCGGGACGGACCGTGTAGCGGCGCCCGTCCCGCTCGATCACGTTCGAGACACCGACGAACCCGGCCACGAACACCGTCGCCGGGTGCTCGTAGATCTCGCCGGGCGTGCCGATCTGCTCGATCCTGCCGGCGTTGAAGACGGCGACCCGGTCGCTCATCGTCAACGCCTCCTCCTGGTCGTGCGTCACGTAGATGAACGTGATCCCTACTTCCTGCTGAATCCTCTTCAGCTCGATCTGCATCTCCTGCCTGAGCTTGAGGTCGAGCGCGCCCAGCGGCTCGTCGAGCAGGAGCACCTCGGGCCGGTTCACGATCGCGCGTGCGAGCGCGACGCGCTGGCGCTGGCCGCCGGAGAGCTGCACCGGCTTGCGCTGGTCGAAGTCCTGCAGCCGCACCATCTCGAGCGCCGCCAGGGCACGCTCTCGACGTTCGCGCCTGCCGACCCGCCGGACGCGCAGCCCGTACTCGACGTTCTCGCCCACGGTCATGTGCGGGAACAAGGCGTAGTCCTGGAACACGGTGTTGACCGGCCGCTCGTACGGCGGCTTCTGCGCGACGTCGACGCCGCGCAGCTCGATCCGTCCCGTGTCAGGCCGCTCGAAGCCGGCGATCAGTCGCAGCGTGGTCGTCTTGCCCGAGCCGGACGGGCCGAGCATCGTGAAGAACTCGCCCCGGCGGACGTCGAGGTCGAGGTGGTCGACCGCGACGACCTCGCCGTACGTCTTGCGAACGCCGAGGACACGGACGTCGAGCTCTGTGCCGGTCTCAGGCAGCGCCGGCGCCTGCGTCAGCAAGCGATTCCTCCAGGATCCCAAGGCCCTGCTCGAGCTCCTCGTCGGTGACGACGAGGGGCACGAGCGTCCGCAGCACGTTGCCGTAGGTCCCGCACGAGAGCAGCAGTAGGCCGCGCTCGAACGCGGCGTCGACGACCGCCTTCGCGAGCGCGGGCGCAGGAGTCCTGGAGTCACGGTCGGCGACGAGCTCGACGCCGAGCATCGGGCCGAGGCCGCGCACCTCGCCGATCGTCGGCGTGCGCTCCGCGAGGGCCTCGAGCCGGCCGCGCATGCGCTCGCCGAGCTCGGTCGCTCTGGCTCGGAACTCGGGCGTCGCGATCTCCTCGAGCACCGCCACGGCAGCGGCGCAGGCGACGGGGTTGCCGCCGAAGGTGCCGCCGAGCCCGCCGGGGTCGACGGCGTCCATCACCTCGGCGCGGCCGGTCACCGCGGCGAGCGGCATCCCGCCGCCGAGCGACTTGCCGGAGACGAGCAGATCCGGCTCGACTCCCTCGTAGTGCTCGATCCCCCACACGGGGCCGGTCCGGGCGCAGCCGGCCTGGATCTCGTCGTCCACGTAGAGGATTCCATGCTCGCGGCAGAGCGCCTGGAGGCGGGCCGGGTAGTCCGGGGGCATCGGGATGAAGCCGCCCTCCCCCTGCACCGGCTCGAGCACGACGCACGCGACCGACTCCGGGTCGACCCCCACCTTGAACAGCAGCTCGAGCGCATGGATCGCCTCGTCCGAGTCGATGCCCCGGTAGGGGTACGGCGCGGGAGCGCGGTAGACCTCCGGCGCGAACGGGCCGAACCCCTTCTTGTAGGGGACGACCTTCGAGGTCATCGTCATCGTCAGGAGCGTGCGGCCGTGGAAGCCGTTGTCGAACGCGACGACCGCGGGCCGGCCGGTCGCGGTGCGAGCGATCTTGACCGCGTTCTCGACCGCCTCTGCGCCGGAGTTGACGAGGAGCGAGCGCTGCTCGCCCTTGCCGCAGGGCGAGAGCTCGGCGAGGCGGCGGCAGACCTCGACATAGGGCTCGTACGTGCCGACCATGAAGCACTGGTGGAGGTAGAGGTCGACCTGCTCGTGGATCGCGGCGACCGCGGCCGGATTGTTGTGGCCGAGGTTGTGGCAGCCGATCCCGCCGGCGAAATCGATGTAGCTGCGCCCGTCGACGTCCTCGATCCGCGCGCCGAACGCACGCGCAACCACGAGGCGAGGGGTCGAGACCCCGCGTGCCACGTAGCGCGCCCGCTCCGCGAGAACGCGGGCAGCCGCCGTTTCCTCCTGCAGGGACATTGCAGCGATTATGCGGGCCGGAAGGCCCAAGAATCAATCCGGCCACGCTCGGCCTTCGTTCGGAGTACGGCCGCCTCCATCGGAGCCCGTGAGTTACAAGCGCGTTCATCCGCGAGAAGTGCTTCACGCTTTTCGCGGGTTAAGCCGGAGGAGGGACTCGAACCCACGACCTCCGCCTTACAAGCGCGTTCATCCGCGAGAAGTGCTTCACGCTTTTCGCGGGTTAAGCCGGAGGAGGGACTCGAACCCACGACCTCCGCCTTACAAGCGCGTTCATCCGCGAGAAGTGCTTCACACTTTTCGCTGGTTAAGCCGGAGGAGGGACTCGAACCCACGACCTCCGCCTTACAAGCGCGTTCATCCGCGAAAAGTGCTTCACACTTTTCGCTGGTTAAGCCGGAGGAGGGACTCGAACCCACGACCTCCGCCTTACAAGCGCGTTCATCCGCGAAAAGTGCTTCACACTTTTCGCGGGTTAAGCCGGAGGAGGGACTCGAACCCACGACCTCCGCCTTACAAGGGCGTTGCTCTACCAGCTGAGCTACTCCGGCTTACAGCCGGAGGGTAGCCCTAGGCCAGGACTTCGCGGGACTTCTGGTGCATCAGCACCTTCCGCTTCACCCGCTGCAGCGCATTGTCGATCGTCTTCGTGTCGCAGCCGAGTTCCTCGGCCATGTCCTCGTAGGACGAGCCTTCGAGGTAGAGGCGAAGCGCGTCCGACTCGAGGTGGGAGAGGCCGCTGCCGAGCGCAAAGACGAGGCTCTGCAGCTCCTCGGTCGAGATCACGCACACCGAGGGCTCGTCCACGCCGGGGCCGGGGAGCGCGTCGCCGAGCGTGCACTCGCTCTCGGACTCCTGCCCCGCCGGGGTGTGGCTGAACGAGACGTACGTATTGAGCGGGGAGTGCTTGTAGCGGGTCGCGGTCTTGATCGCGGTGATGATCTGGCGCGTCACGCACAGCTCGGCGAAGCTGCGGAACGAGGTCTCCTTGTCCGTGCGGAAGTCCCGCATCGCCTTGTAGAGGCCGATCATCCCCTCCTGGATCAGGTCGTCGGAGTCGCCGCCGGCGAGGAAGTAGCTGCTCGCCTTGAGGCGGACGAAACCTGCGTAGCGCCTCATCAGGGCGTCCAGGGCGGCGCCGTCGCCGTTGCGGGCACGGAGCACGAGCTGCAAATCCTCAAGCTCTCGTTGAGCCTTTTGAGCGGTCTGCGCTGCAGTGGCCGTGCGAGCAGACATCGGCATCTCCCGTTGGTTTGCGGGTGATTCTCGCAGCGGTCGTCTTCCGCGTCCGCCCAAGCCTCACCCTGAGGTTGAGGCAGAACATAGCAGCGGGTCCAACCGTTTACAAGTCCTTTGCACTGGACCCAACCTGCTACGAACGTGTGTTCGCTACTCGCCGCGGCGCATGCGCTCGAGGCGCGCGAGCGTCTCGGGGTCGAGCCGGTCGCGCAGCTGACCGGGGCGCTCGCCCGCGAGCTGGACCGGATCGAGGTCGTGCAGAAAGGTCTGCGAGGTCAGCGTCTGCACCTGCCGCCCGGCCGTGCCGCGAACGGCCGAGTCGGTCGAGACGACGCAGACCGGGCGCACTGCGCGGTTCTCGGCCGCGAGCTTCTCGAGCAGCTGATCGGCGTGCTCGGCGTAGCGCACCTCGAGCGGCCCGATCGTCTCGTCCCGCCCCACCCCGTCGTAGACGAGCACGCCCTGGGCGCCCTCGGTGGCGACGTAGCTCGCGAGCAGGTCGCGGAGCTCGCGCGGGTCGGCGAACCCGCCCGCGTGGAGCAGGTTGTAGCCGTCGAAGAGGTAGAGCGTGGGCTCAGGCACCGACGCAGTGATCCCGGCGCTGGTCCGACACCTGGCCAAGCGCTCCCGTCGGTGGGCGGAGCCGGGCTTCGCCCGGCGGGAGCCCAAGCGGCGCGCGCATGCGAGAACCGTGAAGGAGGGGGCTCGTGGGGGAACCATGGGTTCCCCCACGCAGGAAGAGGTAGAGCGTGGGCTCAGGCACCGCGCTGGCGCCTCGCCTCGTAGAGGAGGAGCGCCGCGGCGACGCTCACGTTCAGAGACTCGACCCGGCCGAGCAGCGGGATCGAGATCGCCGCGTCGCAGGTGCGGCGCACGAGAGGGCGGATCCCCTTGCCCTCGGCGCCGAAGACGAGGATCGAGCCGCCGGTGAGGTCCGCGTCCCACATCGCCGTCTCGGCGTCGCCCGAGGCCGCGTAGACCCAGAGATCACCGCGCTTGACCTCGCCGAGCCAGCGGGCGAGGTTCGTGACGACCGCGACCGGCAGATGCTCGACCGCGCCGGCCGAGGCCTTGCAGACCGCGGCGGTCACGGTCGCCGAGCCGTGCGCCGGAAGCACGATTCCCGTCGCGCCCGCGCCCTCCGCGCTGCGGCACACCGCGCCGAGGTTGCGCGGGTCGGAGACCTGGTCGAGGCAGGCGATCAGCGGCCGCTCGGCCGCGGCGAGCTCGTACGCGTCTGCATAACGGTACGGCGAGCACCAGGCGACGACACCCTGATGGTCACGGGTCTCGGCCGCCTCGGACAGGGCCCGATCCGGCTTGACCTGAAGGCGTAGCGGTGCCTCCGCGAGCCAGGGCTCGCTCTTCTCGGCGCGCTCGGTCGCCCAGAGCTCGAGCACCTCCCTCGGCCCGCGCAGTGCCTCGTGGACGGCGCGGCGCCCGTAGACGAGGTCGCGGCTCACTTCGGGACGAGCCTGAAGCCGCCCGACTCGTCGCGCACCTCCCAGCCTGCGGCCTCGATCTCCGCGCGGAAGCGGTCGGCCTTGGCGTAGTCGCCCGCCTCGCGCGCCTCCTGCCTCCTGGTCGCGAGCTCGACGAGCTCGGCAGGTGCCGGCTGCTCGTCGGCGAGCGAGCCGAGGCCGAAGACCTCGAGGGCGTCGCGGAGCAGCGTGAGCTGTCCGGCCCGCCGCCACTCGTGCATGACCGCGAGCGCCGCGGGCGTGTCGAAGTCGTCGTCCAGCGCGGCCGCGAACTGTGCCCAGTCGCCGCCGGCCCGTTCCTCGCCGCGGAAGGCGTTGCGAAACGTCTCGACCTGGGCTGACGCCTGCACCATCGTCTCGTCGGAGAAGTCGATCGGCTTGCGCCAGTGCGCGGTCAGGAAGTAGAGGAGCACCGTCTCGCGGCCCCACCGCTCGATCACCTCGCGCAGGGTTTCGATGTTGCCGAGCGACTTGGACATCTTCTCGCCGGTCAGCTCGAGCATCCCGTGGTGCATCCAGATGCGCGCGAATTCGCGCCCGGCGGCCCGTGACTGCGCCAGCTCGTTCTCGTGGTGCGGGAACACGAGGTCGAGCCCGGCGATGTGGAGCTCGAACGGGTCCCCGAGGAACTTCTCGGCCATCGCCGAGCACTCGATGTGCCAGCCCGGGCGGCCGCGCCCCCACGGCGAGTCCCACCACGTGTCCTCGTCGGGCTTGTTCGCCTTCCAGAGCGCAAAGTCCCGCGGATCCTCCTTGAGCGGGTTCCGTTCGTCCTCCTGCTCCTGCACCTGATCCGGCCGCTGCCCGGAGAGCGCGCCGTACTCCGGATAGCGGCCGACGCGGAAGTAGACGTCACCGCCGGTCGCGTAGGCATGGCCGTCGCGGATCAGCTCCTCGATCAGCTCGATGATCTCGGGGATCGTCTCGGTCGCCTTCGGCTCGAAGTCGGGGCGGCCGAGCCCGAGCAGGTCGGTGTCCTCCCGGTGCCATTCCGTCGCCCTGGCCGCGAGCTCGGCGCTGTGACCGGGCGCCGCGAGGTAGATCTTGTCGTTGATGTCGGTGATGTTCTCGACGAGCGTCACCTCGTAGCCCTGGTGGCGGAGCCACGAGCGCAGCCACATCGAGAGCACGAAGGGGCGAGCGTTGCCGATGTGGATGCGCTGGTAGACGGTCGGGCCGCAGGTGTAGATCCCGATCGTGCCGGGCGGCGGCGGCAGCTCATCGATCCGGCGCGAGAGGGTGCTATAGAGCCGCATCGACCCGCCGCAGGGCTTCGTCTCGGGGGAGCGCGGCGATCACGGTCGCGAGCTCGGGCCCGTGCTCGCGGCCGGTGAGGGCGAGGCGGAGCGCACGCAGGTTGCCGCCGACCGCCTTCAGCTCGCGCACGAGAGCGCGCGCCTGCGCGGGATCGAGCGAGCCGTTCGCCGCCTCGCGCAGCTCGCGGAAGCGTTCGAGCGTCGCGGCCGAGCCGTCGGGCAGCACGGCGGGCTCGGGCGCGAGGATCGTGCCTGCCCACTCCCGCGCCTCGACGAGGTCACGCGCGCCGCGCAGCGCGGGCGCGAGCTCGACCGGGGCGCCGGCCTGCGCCGCCAGCGACTCGTCGCTCATCTCCGCGATCGCCTCGACCGCGAGCCGCCGGATGCGGGCGGGGTCGAAGTGGACGTCGTGGCGCGGCAGCCCGAGCTCGTCGAGGTAGGCGCGCACGGCCCCGGCCGGGATCCCCTCCTCGCGCAGGTCGACGACCGAGGTCGCGCCGTGGCGCTTGGAGAGCTTGTGCCCGTCGGGGCCGAGCAGGAGCCCGTGGTGGACGAACTCCGGCGGCTCGGCGCCGAGCGCACGGAAGAGACCGGCCTGGAGCGGCGCGTTGTCGCGGTGGTCCGAGCCGCGGATCACGTGGGTGATCCCGAGGTCGATGTCGTCGACGACGCTCGCGAGCTGGTAGGTCGGAGTGCCGTCGGCCCGGAGCAGCGTCGTCTTGCCGAAGCGAAGCGCGCCCTCGGCGTCCTCCTCGGCGCCCGAGACCTCGCCGGCCGCCTCGCGGTGCCGCGCCGCGCGGTCGCTCTGGCGCACTGGCCCCTGGTCCCAGCCGATCCCGAGCCACTCGAGGTCGGCCAGGATCGCCTCCTCCCCGCCCTCGATCGTGCGGGTCGGATCGGTGTCGTCGATCCGCAGGAGCAGCGTGCCGCCGTGCTCGTCGGCGAACGTGCGGTTTGCGGTAGCCGAGAGCGCACTGCCGAGGTGCAGCGTGCCGGTGGGGCTCGGCGCGAAACGGACGCGTACCATTGCTCCGGAGTCTAGAAGGAGCAGTGCCGAGCTAGGGTAGGCGCGGAGCCCAGAGCGCGGACAGGACACCTGCCGCGAGCAGGAGCAGGGCCGCAGCGCCGAGGAACTTGTAGGTCACCTCGGTACGGCCGGCGGTCGTGCCGAGCTTCGAGCCGAGCTTCGAGTATGCGGCCTTGAGCGGCTCCGCGCTCGTCGCGGCGAGGAACTGTCCTCCAGTCGTCTCAGCGATCGCCTTCAGTGTGGTCGGGTCGGGCGGCACCGGGATCGTCCGCGCGTAAGGGCCGAAGCCACGAGTGAGTGTCCCCTCCGGGGTCCCGAGCGCGAAGGTGTAGACCGGGTACCCGGCCTCCTTGGCGCGCGCTGCCCCCTCGAGCGGCTGCAGCGTGCCGCGGGTCTGCGCGCCGTCGGAAAGGAAGAGGATCGAGACCGGCGGCCCGGTCGTCTTGGTCGCCGTCGGGATCACGTAGGCGATCGTCCCACGCGGAGGCTTGGGCGGCGCCTGCACGGCCTGCTGCCCGGCCTTCACGGCGGCGGCGAGCGCGTCGCCGATCGCCGTGCCGCCGAAGCCGGGGAACATGTCCAGCGTATCGAGCGCCTGGAGCACGAGCTTGTGGTCGGTCGTAGGCGGGGTCGCCAGCTGGGGCTCGCCGGCGAACGCGACCAGCCCGATGCGTAAGCCCCTCGGCGCGTGCTCGAGGAAGGCGCGGGCCGCCTCCTCTGCCGCCTGGAGCCGTGTCGGCTTGACGTCCTTTGCCTGCATCGACCCCGAGACGTCGATGACGAGGATCACAGTCGCTTGATCCTTCAGGACCGAAGTCTTGACGTGCGGACGCGCGAGCGCGAGGCAGAGCGAGGTCAGGGCGAGGAGGAACAGAACCGCCGGCACGTACCGACGCCACGCGCGGCGGGGCACGATCCCGGCGAGCACCTCGATGTTCGTGAACCTGACCGCGTAGCGCATGCGGCGGCGCTCTGCGAGCAGGTAGATCCCGATCGCGGCGGGGACGGCGAGCAGCGAGAGCAGGAGGTACGGGCTGCCGAAGCTCACTTGCCGCCCGCGCAGACTGCCTCGGCCTGGACGACGGCGCGCACACCGAGCAGCGCCGTGCCCGAGCGAACGGTGACGACGACGCGCCCGCCGCGCACGGACTGCACGGCCGACACGTTCGAGATCAGCGCCTCGCCCGGCGGCGTGGCGGTGTAGAAGCCGACGGCGTGCGCGGCGCTTACGAGCCGCTCGCCCGCAACGCAGCCCTGCACGACGCGCTGGACGCCGCCCGACCTGAGCGTGACGTTCCGGACCCGCCGGATCGTGGGCTTACCCGGCGCGACGACCGCCGCAGCGGTCGGGATCCGGCCACCTCCACCGGATGTCGGCATGCAGCCGAGGTGGGGCCGGAAGCTCGGCGCGCGCGCCGCGGCTCCCACGTACGAGGCGACGAAGACCACGTCGCGCGAGGTCGTGATCCCGGGGTTCACGGGCGCACCCACGGCGCCGAGGAAGCCGAGGTCGATCGCGCGGTCGCTGAGCTCGGCGTCGAGCCCGCCCGCGATGAAGCCCTTCGGGCACGAGAGCTGGTACTCCACGCGCGGCCGCGGCACTCCCCCGCCGGTCGGCACCACCACCCACGGCCCGGCCACCGGCACGCAGACCATCAGGCCCCTGCACTCGTTGGTCGCGCCCGCGGGCGCGACTCCGAGCACCAGCGCCGAGGCGGCGAGCGCGGCCAGCACGGCGATCCGCCTCACGGGATCACCCTCCTGAACCAGAGCGCCGACATCCCGCCGCCGAGCAGCAGCAGCACGGCGGCGACGCCGCCGACGACGTCCGTCATCTCGCGGTTGATCGAGCGGTGACCGAGCCTGGAGCCGAGACGCTTGTAGACGTCGCCGACGCCCGTGTCGCTCGAGGCGGCGAAGAAGCGGCCGCCGGTCGTCTGGGCGAGCGCCTGCAGGTCGGCAGGGTTCGCCGGCACCTGGATCGTCGCCGTGTAGCCGCCCGTGAGCTTCTGCTGGATCTGGCCGTTCGGCGTGCCGACGACGACCGTGTAGACGGGAATGTGCGCCGCCTTGGCCTTCGCCGCCGCGGCCGCCGCCGTCGTGGTGCCGCCGTCCTGCTTCCCGTCGGAGATCAGGAGCACCGCCGCGGGCGGCACCGTCCCGTCCTTCGCGCGCTGGCGCTGCACGAGCTGCGTCGAGAGCGCCACGGCGTCCCCGAGCGCCGTGCCCCCGCTCGAGTGCAGGGAGGTGAGCGCCGTGCGGACGAGCGAGCGGTCGGTCGTCGGCGGCAGCGCCACCGTAGCGCGGCTCGCGAAGGTGACGACGCCCACCTGGAACTTCTTCGGCACCCTGGCCGCGAACGCCTCGGCGGCCGCCTGGGCGGCGCCGAGCCGCGTGGGCTTGACGTCGTTCGCCCGCATCGAGTTGGAGACGTCGACGGCCAGAATGACCGTCGCCTCCTCGCGGCGGACACTGACCGTGGCGTGGGGCCGCGCGACGCCGACGACCAGCGCGGAGAAGGCCACCAGGAGCACGACGACGGGCAGGTGGCGCCGGATTCCCGGTCGCCGGTCGACGACGTTCGGGAGCAGCGCCGGGCTCGCGAAGCGCGCGGCGTCCGACGCGCGCCGGCGCTCGCGCAGGATGTACCCGACCACGAGCAAGGGAACGATCAACAGGGCGAACAGCCAGAGCGGCGACTGGAAGCTCACCGGCTCGTCCTCTTGAGGAAGACCGCAAGCGTGCGGAGCCAGTCGCCCGAGGTGGAGAGGACGACATGGCGCACGCCCAGCGAGGCGAGTGTCCGCGCGAGGCCGCTCCGCTCCTCGGCGGCGGCTGCGGCGAACCTGGCGCGGAGCTTCGCATCCCGCGTGTCGACGCGGAGCTGCCTTCCGGTCTCGGGGTCGACGAGCCAGAGCTCACCGGCATTCGGCAGCTCCTGCTCGCGCGGGTCCCGGATCTCGACTGCGAGGACGTCGTGGCCACCGGCGAGCTCGAGCATCGGCCCGCGCCAGTCGAACGAGCCGCGGAAGTCCGAGACGACGACGACGAGCGCCCGCTGGCGCGCGACCGACCCGGCCCTGGCCAGCGCCTCGCCGAGCGACGTGGGCCCGACCGGGCGGGCCTCCGCCTCGTCTTCGGCGCGAAGAGCCGCGAGCAGCCCGACGAGGCCGACGCGCCCCTGCTTCGGCGGGATCGTCCGCGGGTCGGCGTCGCCGAACGAGACCACGCCGAGCCGGTTGCCCCTGCGGGTCGCGACATGGCCGATCGCGATCGCGACGCCCTCGGCCACGTCGGCCTTGCGGCGGTCGGCGGTGCCGAACCGCATCGACGGCGAGGTGTCGAGCACGAGCCAGGTGGCCAGGACGCGCTCAGCCACGTGTACTCGCACGTGAGGCTCGTTGGTCCGGGCGGTGACGTTCCAGTCGATCCGGCGAACGTCGTCACCGTCGGCGTACGGGCGGACCTGCGCGAGCTCGGTGCCGTCGCCCTGGAGCGACGACCGGTAGTCGCCGGCGAGCAGGCCTTGCATCTTGCGCCCGATGTGGACGTCGAGCGCGCGCAGGAGCGCAACCGGCATCGCCCCGGGGCCGGGCCGGTCGGGCGTCGGAGCCCGTGCCAGGGAGTGAGCCGGGTTCATGCAGCGCTCGTCCTCGCGAGGTCGACCTGGGGAGCGGGCACGGCCGCGAGGACCGAGTCGAGGATGCTGTCGGGGCTCACCTCCTCGGCGAGCGCCTGGTAGGTGAGGACGAGGCGATGGCGCATCGCGTCCTTCGCTAGCGCGTGGAGGTCCTCCGCGAGAACGTAGTCGCGGCCGCGGACTAGCGCCAGGGCCCTCGACGCCTGGACGAGGCTGATCGGGCCGCGGGGGCTCGCGCCGTAGGCGATGTACTCGGCCACCTCGGGAAGGCCGTGTGCGGCGGGCTGCCTGGTCGCGTCGGCGAGGGTGACCGCGTAGCTGACGAGCGACGGGTCGACGTAGATGCCGAAGACGGCGGCCTGTAGCGCCTCGAGCTCGGCGAGCGTGAGCGCCTCTCGCAGCTCCGGTGCCGAGACGAGCTGGCGTTGGACGATGGTGAGCTCCTCGTCGTGCTCGGGGTAGCCGATCAGGACCTTGAGCATGAAGCGGTCGATCTGCGCCTCCGGGAGGGGGTACGTGCCCTCGGACTCGATCGGATTCTGGGTCGCCATCACGAGGAACGGGGCCGGCACCGGGTAGGTCGTGTGGCCGATCGTGACCTGGCGCTCCTGCATCACCTCGAGCAGCGCCGACTGGACCTTGGCCGGGGCGCGGTTGATCTCGTCGGCGAGCAGGAAGTTGCAGAACACGGGCCCGAGCTCGGTGTCGAACGAGCCCTCGCCCGGCCGGTAGATGCGGGTTCCGACGAGATCCGACGGGACGAGGTCCGGCGTGAACTGGATCCGGGCGAACGAGCCGCCGAGCACACCTGCGGTCGTCTTGATCGTGAGCGTCTTCGCGAGGCCCGGGACGCCTTCGATCAACAGGTGCCCCTGAGCGAGCAGGCACACGAGCACCCGCTCGAGCATCGCGTCCTGCCCGGCGATCACGCGTCTGATCTCGAACAGCGCCTGCTCGAGCCGCTCCTTCGCCTCCTCCGGGGTCGGGCCCGGAGCTCCTTCGGTCTGGGTGTTCACGTCTGCGCTCCTCCTCTTTGCGCGGGCTTGAGCAACACAGGGAAGCAGGTCCGCTTAAGTTTCTGGTGAAAAGCGCGACCCGATCGCGCCCTGCGCTACCCCATCTCGATGTCGACTGGAAGCCCCATGCGCCCCATCGTGCGCAGGTGGCGGAAGTGCGACCGCAGAGCGAACCAGAGTGTGGGCTGAGCCGTGTAGCGAACCCCGTGCTTCTCGGAGTTGCGCTTCACGATCTCGGCGATCCGCGCGTAGTGCGTGTGCGGAACCCGCGGGAAGAGGTGGTGCTCGATCTGGTAGTTGAGCCCGCCGAGCATCCACGTGAGCACGGGGTTCCGCGGGCAGAAGTCGACCGTCGTCTCCACCTCGTGGACGGCCCAGACGCGTTTCGGCCCGCTCAGCTCCTCGACCGAGGCGAAGTCGGCTTCCTCGACGCAGTGCGCGAGCTGGAAGGTCGTGGCCGTGATCAGCCCCATGATCATCGCGAAGACGACGTAGGCGCCGAGCACCCCCCACCAGGGATAGACGAGCATCGGCACGACGAGCGCCCAGCCGATGAAGATCGCCTTCCCGGCGACGAGCCCGACGAGGTCCCAGCGCTTCGGGGCGCGAAGCGGGCTGCGACCGATGCTGCCGCGGGCGAACGCCGCGATGTCGCCGGCCGTCTGCCAGCGCAGCACCATGAGGGTGTACAGGGGCCAGATGTAGTAGTGCTGGAGCCGGTACCAGGGGCGCGCCTTCTGCTGGGGCATGAACCGGGCGAACGGAACCTGGCTGATGTCGTCGTCGTAGTCGTCGACGTTGGTGTAGGTGTGGTGGGCGACGTTGTGCTTGACGCGCCACGCGTAGCTCGAGAAGCCGAGCAAGGCGTCGGTCGTCCACCCCATCAGGTGGTTGTAGCGGCGCTTGGTGAAGTACGCGCCGTGGTTTGCGTCGTGCTGAACGCAGAAGGCGGTCAGCGTCGCACCGGCCGCGAGCCCCACGAGGCAGAGCAGGCCGAGCCAGATGCCGGGGCTGAGGAAGATCAGGGTCGTCCAGGATGCGATCAAGAGACCGAACGCGACGATCGTCTTGGCGTAGAGCTGGAGGTACCCGCTCACCCGCGTCCACCGGGACTGCAGGTAGAGCTCGACCTCGCGACGGGTCTCGCGGATGAACTCGCCGCCGTTGTCGAACGACACCTTCTGGGGGACACGAACTCCTATGACTTGTCCTTCCTACAGAGAGGGTCGCTCGAGCTTCGTGACCGATGGTACCTGCGACCCGTCCGGGGCGCGGCGCTTCGCGAACGTCAGGAAAGCTCGTTCAGCTCGAGCAGCAAGGCGCGCAGCTCGTCGAACCGTTTCGGGCCGAGCTCCCGGGCCCATTCACGCTCGGTGTCGGTGACGGCCTCGCGGATCGCCTGCAGCGCCGAGTCGCCCCGGGGCGTCATCGCGATCCGTCTCGATCGCATGTCCTCCGGATCAGGGCCACGAGTGATGTACCCGCGGCCCTCGAGCTCTCCGAGCAGATAGTTCAGCGCCTGCTTGCTCATGCGCAATCGGGCAGCCAGGTCCGAAGGCCGCATGTCTTGCGGGCCTGGGTAAAGGAGGACGGTGACCTGGCGCGCGTCGAGGTCGTCGAACCCGCGCTCATGGAGACGTTCGAGCATCCGCTGACGCACCGTCTCCCAGGGCATCCGGAGCAGCGCGCCGATGAGCGGCGGGCCGGGGGACTGGGTCTTGGTGGATTTCGTAAAAATCCTTGACGAGATGTCATCTGCCATGTAAAGTAAAGATACTTTACCACCTTGAGCAGAGAAAGGGTTGAAGATGTCCACGACAGTGCATGAAGAGATCAGGATCGGGCCTCTCGCGATCCGGTTCCTCGTCGAGGCCGACGAGTCCGGAGGGACCGTCGCGGTCTTCGAGTTCGACGTTCCGGCCGGCTCGAAGGTTCCGGTCGCCCACAGCCACGACGCCTACGAGGAGACGATCTACGGCCTACGCGGCGTTCTGAGCTGGACGATCGAGGGCACGCGGGTCGAGATCGGCCCAGGCGACGTCGTCTGCATCCCCCGCGGTGCCGTCCATCGCTTCGACAACCTCGGCGACGTCGAGGCAACCGCGCTTGCGATCGTCAGCCCCGGTGTCCTCGGCCCGGACTACTTCCGTGAGACTGCCGCGGTCGTGCGGGCGGCGGCCGGCGGCCCGCCCGACCCCGTCGAGCTCGGCAACGTGATGCGGCGCCACGGCCTCGCCCCAGCGTCATGACGGCGACGACCATCACCCGGGACCCGGCGAGGGAAAGACTCGCTCCGCCCCACGTTGCGCGGCCGGTGACCGTTCAGCACGTCCTCAGGGTCGAGTTCGAGTCGGTCGACGGACGCCGCTGGGACGCGATCGGCGGCGGCCCGACGGTCACGGCGGCGATCGCCTACGCCCGCGAGAGTTGCCCCGACGACGCTAAGTGGCGCGTCGTCGGCTGGAACGACCTCTACGGCGAATAGGAACGACGGCTCCCGGCGGGGCTCGTGGTGCCGTCGGCCTAGTCGATCGTCCTCAGGAACGCCTCGACGGCGTCCAGGAACGCCTCCGGCTCCTCGACGTGCGGCATGTGGCTCGACTCCTCGAAGATCACCCACTCGGCGCCCGGGATCCGCTCGTGGACCTGGCCCACTATCAGCGGGGTTGCCTCGTCGTGGCGGCCCGAGACGAGGAGGGTCGGCGTGGTGATCTCGTGCAGCCGATCGGTAATGTCCCAGCCCGTGAGCGAGCCGACGACGTGGAACTCGCTCGGGCCGTTCATGGTGTGGTAGACGGTCGGGTTGGCCGCGATCTGCGCGAAGCTGCGCTGGACGCAGTCCGGCATCGGCACCCGGCAGAGGTGGCGCTCGTAGAAGACGGCGACCGCTGACTCGTACTCGGGGTCGTCGGTCGTGCCGGCCTCCTCGTGCCGGGTCAGCGTTTCCTGGACCTCCAGCGGCAGATCCGCGCGCAGGCGGTTCGCCTCCGACACCCAGAGCGTCATGCTCGCCGGGGAGTCGGCGACGACCATCCCCCGCAGCCCGGTGGGGTGGTCGAGGGCGTACTCCATCGCCAGCATCCCGCCCCAGGACTGGCCGACGATGGCGTACCGATCCGAGATCCCGAGATGTCGGGTGAGCTCGGTCAGCTCGTCCTTGAAGAGCTGGGGCGTCCAGAAGTCAGTGGGCGCATCGGGCAGGAGCTCGCTCTTGCCGCAGCCGAGCTGGTCGTAGAGGACGCAGGCGCGGCCCGACCTGCTCAGATCGGCGATCGGCTCACAGTAGTCGTGCGCTGCGCCGGGACCGCCGTGGCAGATCACGACGGGAGTCTGCGGCGCCGTCGCATCGAGCTCGCCCACGACCCGGTACCAGGTCTCGTGGCCGCGCCACTCCATCCGTCCTTCGTGGTGTGTCATCTCAGCCTCCGGTGGTGGTGGTGTTCGCGCCGCCGAGCGGATGGTGACAGGCGGCCTGGTGCACGTTGCCGTAGTCGGTGAGCACGGGCTGTTCGGTGCGGCAGATCTCGGTTGCGTAGCGGCAGCGCGGGTGGAAGCGGCAGCCGCTCGGTGGGTTGATCGCGCTCGGCACCTCGCCCTCGAGCACGATCCTCTCACGCTGCCCGCCGTTCTGCTCGTCCGTCTCGATCTCAGGGATCGCCGAGAGCAGCGCCTCCGTGTACGGATGGATGGGCCGTTCGAAGAGGGCGTCGACCGCGCCCGTCTCGACGACGACGCCGAGGTACATGACAGCGATCCGATCGGAGACATGGCGGACGACGCCGAGGTCGTGTGCGATGAAGACGTACGTGAGGTGGAACTCGTCCTGGAGATCGTCGAGCAGATTGACGACCTGTGCCTGAATCGACACGTCGAGAGCGGAGACGGGCTCGTCGGCGACGATCAGCCGGGGGCTCAGGGCGAGGGCGCGGGCGACGCCGATGCGCTGGCGCTGCCCGCCCGAGAACTCGTGCGGGTAGCGGTTGATGTGGTCGGCGGAGAGGCCGACGACCTCGAGCAGCTCGCGCACGCGCCCCGAGATCTCGTTGCGTGCACCCTCGCGGTGGATACGGAACGGGTCGCCGACGATCTGTCCGACGCGCTTGCGCGGATTGAGGGACGCGTACGGATCCTGGAAGATCATCTGCATCTGTCGGCGGAACGGGCGCAACTCGCGGCGGGAGAGTGCGGTGATGTCCGTTCCGTCGAAGGTGATCGTCCCGCTAGTCGGCTCCTGCAGGCGCACCAGCAGCCGTCCGAGTGTCGACTTTCCGCATCCCGACTCGCCCACGATCCCGAGCGTCTCCCCACGGCGCACCGCGAGCGAGACGCCGTCGACCGCATGGACGTACTCGCGCGTCTCGCGGCGGACCGACGTCGAGCGCACGGGAAACCACTTCACCAGGTCGACCGCTTCGAGCAGCACCGGCCGATCCGCACCGGCGCTCATGCGCTCTCGCGGTCAGGCTCGCCGCTCAGGGAGGCCTGCCGCAGGGCCGGCCGGACCGCGGGGTCGAGATGGCAGGCGTCGCGCCTGCCCGGGCCGACCCGCTCGCGCAGCTCGGGCCTCGTCACGCAGAGCTCGAAGCGGTACGGGCAGCGGGGCGCGAACCGACAGCCCTCGTCGGAGACGAGCGGCGAAGGCGGGGCGCCCGGGATCGCGGCCAGGCGGCGGACGCGCGGCCGGTCGACGCGCGGGATCGAGCCGAGCAGACCCCATGTGTACGGGTGCTGGGTGTCGCGGAAGACGGCTGCCTTCGGCCCCTCCTCCACCACCCTGCCCGCGTACATCACCACGATGCGCTCCGCGAGATCGGCAACGACGCCCATGTCGTGGGTGATGATGAGGATCGAGGAGCCGTACTCGCTCTTCAGCCGCTTCATCAGCTCGAGGATCTGGGCCTGGATCGTGACGTCGAGCGCGGTCGTCGGCTCGTCCGCGATCAGGAGCGCCGGGCTGCAGGAGAGTGCCATCGCGATCATCACCCGCTGCCGCATCCCGCCCGAGAACTGGTGCGGGTAGTCGTCCGCACGCCGCTCCGGGTTCGAGATCCCCACCGAGCCGAGCAGCTCGACCGTCCGCGCCCGGGCCTGACGCCTGGTCATCTCCTCGTGCGCGCGGAGCTGCTCGGCGATCTGCCACCCAACGGTGTAGACCGGGGTCAGCGCGGTCATCGGGTCCTGGAAGATCATTGCGATCTCGCCGCCGCGGACCGCCTGCATCTCACTCGCGGAGAGCTTCATCAGGTCGCGGCCGCGGAGCAGCACCTCCCCCTCGATCACCGCGTTCGGGTCGCGGATCAGCCTCATCACGGCCAGCACGGACACGGTCTTGCCCGAGCCGGACTCGCCGACGATGCCGAGCACCTCGCCGGAAGCGATCGAGAGCGAGAGCCCGTCGACGGCCTGCAAGAGGCCGTCTTCGGTGTGGAAGGACACGCGCAGGTCGCGCACCTCCAGGAGCGGCACGGACGTGCTCTCAGGCATGCCGCACCCGGGGGTCGAGCCCCGCGTAGAAGAGGTCGACGATCGCGTTCGCCACGACGACGAAGAACGCCGCGTACATGACCGTGGCCATGATCACCGGAAGGTCGAAGTTCTGGAGCGACTGGTAGGTCAACCAGCCGATCCCGTGCAGGTTGAACACGACCTCCGTGAGGAGCGCCGCGCCTCCGACGAGCGCACCGAAGTCGAGCCCGAAGAGGCTGACGTAGGCGACCATCGAGGTGCGGAGCGAGTGTCGGAGCATGACCCGCCGGCCGGTCAGCCCCTTGGCGTGTGCGGTGCGGATGTAGTCCTGGCTCTGCGACTCGATCAGGCTCGAGCGGAGCACGCGGGCGTAGATCCCGATGTAGAGGATCGAGAGGGTGATCCACGGCAGGAGCAGCGCCTTGAACCAGCCGACCGGCGAGACCGTGAACGGCACGTAGCCGAGCGGCGGTACCCACGAGAAGAGGAACGTGTCGTGGAGGCGGCTCTGGCTGGCGAGGTTGACCACCTCCCCGAGCCAGAAGACCGGTATCGAGATGCCGATCAGGCCGAGGACCACCACCCCCGAGTCGACCGGGGTGCCGCGGAAGACTGCTGCGACGAGCCCCATCGCGACGCTGAAGATCAGCCAGAACACGGCGGCGCCGAAGACGAGCGAGAGGGTCACCGGCATGGCCGCCGTGATCTGGGGCCACACCAGCTGGCCGCGATTCACGAACGAGGTGAGATCGCGGGTGACGAAGAGCTTCTTCATCAGGATCAGGTACTGAACCGGCATCGGCCGGTCGAGCCCGAAGTCGTGACGTACCTGCTTCAGCGTCTGCTGGTCCGCGTTGCGGCCGGCGATACGCGCGGCCGGGTCGACGCCGGGGGTGGCGAAGAAGATCAGAAACACGAGCACGCTGAGCGCGAACAGGACGAAGATCATCGACAGGAGCCTGCGGAAGACGGTGCGCGTCATCAGGCGCCGATCCGGTGCTTCGCCCGTGGGTCGAGCGCGTCACGGACGCCGTCGCCGAACACGTTCAGCGCCAGCACGGTCAGCACGATCGCGATCCCCGGCGCGAGGGCGACCGCGGGCCTCGTGTACAGGAGATCCTGCCCGTCGTTGATGATCGTCCCCCAGCTTGCAGCGGGTGGTTGCACGCCGATCGAGAGGAACGAGAGTGCCGCCTCGGTCAGCATCGCAAGCGCGATCATGATCGGGATGAATACGATCACGGTTGTCGCGACGTTGGGGAGGATCTCGCTCCAGAGCAGCCTTGAGTTGGACGCGCCGAGCCCCTCGGCTGCCTCGACGAACTCGCGGTGGCGCAGCGAAATCACCTCACCGCGAATCGGCCGCGCGACGTACGGGATGTAGACGATCCCGATGATGAAGATCGGCAGCGCAAGGCTTCCGGCCTGGATGCTGACCGGCCCGAGCTCGAGCCCGCCCGACGTGAGCAGGACGATCGACAGGCAGATCGCGAACAGGTAGACGGGGAACGCCCAGATGACGTCCAGCCCGCGCGAGAAGACGCCGTCGGTGAGCCCCCCGAAGAAGCCGGCGATGATGGCGATCAGAGTCGCGAGCAGGCACGTGACGAGCGCGGCGGCTATCCCGATCATCAGCGTGTTGCGCCCCCCGTAGAGCAGCCGCGCTGCGACGTCGCGCCCCTGGGAGTCGGCTCCGAGCATGTAGTGGCGGGGATCCCACGTCGGCCCGATCGGCGTCACGCCGAGGCCGAGCCCGCCGGTGGTCTGCTGCATGATCGGCACTCTCTTGCCGTTCACGATCGTCGTGCCGTTCAGGTTCGACCGGAACGGATCGGTGTGGGCGATGTCATGCGCGTAGACGGGTGCCGCGAGACACACGAGGGCAATGAGCAAGAAGACGCCGAGGGCAACCAGTGCGATCCGGTTGCGCCGCAGCCGGCGCCACGCGAGCACCCATGGACCGGCCCCGGCCGTCGGACGGGCGGCCGGCTCCGCGGGCACCCCCCCGACGAGGGTCTCGCTCACTGGGCGGTGATCGAGCCGGGGCCGGGCTCGCGCCCGGCCCCGGCCTGGTTCCCTACTTGACCCACGACTGGTCGACCAGCCAGTAGAACTGCTTGCTGAACGTGAAGTTGCCGACGCGCTTCGAGACGAAATCGAGGTGCTTCGGATTGAACAGCGTCGCCATCGGGGCCTGGTCGGTCACCTGCTTGTCGATCTTGGCCCACTGGACGTTGGCGCCCGCCTCGTTGGTGATCGCGAGGTTCAGCGCCTTGTGCATCTGGTCGTTGATCGGCTTGTTGCACCAACCCGAGAAGTTGATGCTCGAGTCGCTGCCGGGGTGGAACGACTCGCAGCCGAACAGGATGTAGAGGAAGTCCGACGCGGCGGGGTAGTCCTGGTACCACTGCTGTACCTGGATCTGCACCTTGTTCTTCGTGTTCTGCCCGTAGGTGAAGAAGATGTTCCCCGAGATCGGCTTGACGGTGGCCTTGTAGCCGAGCTCGTTGAGCACGCTCTGGAGGTACACCCCCATCGCCTTGTTCACCTCGTCGTCCGCCGTCACGACCGCGACCTTCTGGCCGGCGGTTCCGGATGCCTTGACGAGTGCCTTCGCCTTCGCGAGGTCGGGCGCCGACCACGTGGTGCCCGGATTCTTCGTGTACGGGCAGTAGTCCTTGTGCCCCGGGAAGCCGGGCGGGAGCACCTGACACGACGGCGACGCGAGCTTCGGCCCGCCGAAGATCTTCACTGTGGCGTTGCGGTCGATCGCGTAGTTCACCGCCTGTCGCGCCTTGAGGTTGTTGAACGGCGCCAGGTTGACGTTCATCGGCGCGTACCAGAACGCCGTCAGGGGGTTGATGTGCACCTGGCTCGGGTACTTCGTCCCCATCTCGGGGAGGCGGTCGGCGGGCGCGTTGTCGTACGACCAGTCGGCCTGGCCGTTCTCGACCGCGGTGATCTGCGCCTCCGCCGACAGGCCGTACGACTGGATGATCTCGTCCGGATAGCCCGCGGGCTGCGCTGCCTTCGACCACTGCTTGAAGTAAGGGTTGCGCTTCAGCACGAGCTGCTTGTTCGGGTCATACGACGAGAAGTAGTACGCGCCCGTGCCGGGGAGCGGCTTGGTGCCCACGTCCTTCGGCGGGGAGCCCGCGGGGACGATGGACGCATGCGGGACGGCGATCCGGTACTTGAACTCCGAGTCGGGAGCGACGAGGTTGATCGTGACCGTGTTGGCCTGGTCGTTGCCGATCACGCCGCCCTTGAGCGTGCAAGTTGCCGGCGTCTTCAGACACGCGCTCGCGCCGACGATCCCGGCGTAGAACGAGCCCGAGGTCGGGCTCTTCACCTTGAAGATCCGCTGGAACGAGGCGACGACATCGTCGGGGGTCACCGTCTTGCCGTTCGAGAACTTGATCCCCTTGCGGAGCTTGAACACCCACGTCTTGCCGCCGTTCGTCGGCGTCGGCAGGTTCTCCGCCAGGTCGGGCACGACGGTGAAGGCGGCGTTGCCGCCGGCCTTCGTGAAGGCCAGTAGCCCGTCGTAGGTCGCCTGGTAGAGCTGCCAGTACTCGAGGGTGTAGTTGACCTGCGGATCGATCGTGCCGGCGGCGGCTTTCGCCACGAGCTTCAGCGTGCCACCTGTGTGCGCCTGCTGCGCCGCGTCGCGGGTGCTCCGCTGCGGGCTCGTCGAGCGGAAGCTGTAGCCGGTGCCGGCGGCCACGAGCACGATCAGGCCCAACGCGATGAATATCGTCGTCGTCCGCCTCACAGTTCCCTCCTTAGGTGCGAGATCCACCTCGCAGAGTCGTCGGATCGCATCCTGATCGCGCGCCGGATGCGTCGGGGGACACGGCCCACGCCGTTGTTTCGGACACTCCGGCGGGGGCCGCGAGTATACCCCCGGCGGGTGGAATCCGTAGAGTCCAAATCGTGGAGGCCGCGCTTCTCGCCTGGTTCCGGGAGAACGGGCGCGACCTGCCCTGGCGCCGGACGCGCGACCCCTACGCGATCCTCGTCTCGGAGCTGATGCTGCAGCAGACGCAGGTCGAGCGCGTGATTCCACGTTGGCTGGCCTGGCTCGAGCGTTGGCCGACCGCGGAGGCGCTCGCCGCGGCGTCGCCTGCGGAAGCGATCCGTGAGTGGCAGGGGCTCGGCTACAACCGGCGCGCGCTCGCGCTCCACCGCGCGGCCTGCGTGATCGCCGAGCGCGGCTGGCCGGACGACCTCACCGACCTGCCCGGGGTCGGCCCCTATACCGCCGCTGCGCTACGGAACTTCGCCCTCGGCGAGGCGGTGCTCCCGGAAGACGTGAACGTGCGCCGCGTGCAGGAACGGACGGGCCACGCATTCGGGCCGGAGCACGCGGCCGCGCTGATGGACCTCGGCGCCACCGTCTGCCTCGCGCGTGTGCCGCGCTGCGGCGCGTGCCCCCTCGCGGGCGAGTGTCCCTCGCGGGGGCGCCGCTACGAGCCGCTGCGGAAGCAGTCGCCGTTCGAGGGCTCGTTCCGCCAGCGCCGCGCGGCGGTGCTGCGCCTCGTGGCGGACGCGCCGCGGCGCCTGGACGAGCTGGACGACGAGGCCGTCACCGCGCTCTCGCGCGACGGGCTCGTTCGCGTCGAGGCCGGGCTCGTCGCACTCCCGACCTAGTTTCACGGTCCCCACCCTCCGACCCCAACTGCACGGTCCCCACCCTGGGTGGGGAGTAGGTCCCACTGTCGACGCTACCTGTGCGCGACGCACGCGTCTGTGCCGACTTTGTGCCGAATCGCGCCGTGTGTGCGGCCCGCTAGCGCTCGAGGAGCGCCACGGCCTGGGCGGCGAGGCCCTCACCCCGGCCGGTGAACCCCAGCTCGTCGGTCGTCGTCGCCTGCACCGAGACGCGCTCCGGCTCGACGCCGAGCGCGCCCGCGAGCCGCCCGCTCATCTCCGCACGGTGCGGAGCCAGCCGCGGCTCCTGGCCGATCAGCACGACCTGGGCGTTGACGAGGCGCCAGCCGGCCTCCTCGACCTCGGCCCACGCGTGCGCGAGCAGGCCGATCGAGTCGGCGCCGGCGAGCGAGGGGTCGCCGGACGGAAACAGCGAGCCGATATCGCCGAGCGCGGCGGCGCCGAGCACCGCATCGGTGAGCGCGTGCGCGAGCACGTCGCCGTCGGAGTGGCCGGAGAGCCCCTGCGCGTGCTCGATCCGCACCCCGCCGAGCACGAGCGGCACTCCCGCCGCAAAGGCGTGCGCGTCGAACCCGATCCCGACCCGGAGCTCGCTCACGCGCGCCCCTCGGCGGCGGCGGCTCCCGCCGGGCGGAGCTCGGATCCGCCACCGCCCGACGCCGCGGAACGGCGAGCAAAGGAGGTTGGCACAGGGCGACTCACAGCCCAAGAGCCTCGGGCAGCTCGGCCAGCGAGTCAACCCTGACGTCGGCCACCGAGGCGTCCTGCAGATAGCCCCACGGGCCTCGGCGGACATGGACTGCGACCATTCCGGCGGCCTTCGCGGGGAGCACGTCGTTGTCCACGCGGTCGCCGACGTACGCCGCCTGGGGAGGCTCGCAGCCGGCCGCGGCGACGAGCGCCCCGAAGAACGCGGGGTCCGGCTTGCTCACGCCGAGCCGCTGCGACGAGGCGACGTAGTCCACGGCCCACCCCTGTGCGGTGAACCAGTCCTCGAGCTCTGTCGACTGGTTCCCGGCGACGCCGACGAACAGGCCGCGCTCGCGGAGCCCTGCGATCGCGGGCAGCGCGTCCGGGTAGAGATCCTCCGGCTCGTAATAGGCGGGCGCGCCCGGCACCGCCTCGACGCCGAGATAGTCGAACACGCGACGGTGCTCCTCCCCCCGGGCGATCGTCACGCCGAGCGCGGCCCAGAGGACGTGCGGCCGCACTCCGACCGCCTCGGCGATCCGCCGCCAGTAGCGCTCCTCGTCGACGAGGGTCTCGCCGACGTCGAAGAAGACCGCCTGTAGCTCCCCTTTCACGACGAAGCGCGGGCCGTCGTCGTTACGAAATCGGCTGTCAGAGCCACGACTCGACCAGCTCCAGGTCGGCCCTCGTGGTGACCTTGAGCAGCCGCCGGTCGCCGGGCACCCAGGTGACGCGGCCGCCCGAGCGCTCGACGAGCGAGGCGCAGTCGGTGCCCTCGCCCAGCTCGACCGCCCGTCGCAGCACCGGCGCGAGGAAGGCCTGGGGAGTCTGCACGGCGACGAGGCCGCCGCGGTCGAGCGTCTCGACCACGCGCTCGCCCTCGACCCGCTTCACCGTGTCCGGGACCTCCAGCGCCGGCACGACCCCGTCCCAGCCCTCCCCGAGCGCGGTCAGCACGCGCGCGAGCACATCCTCCGGGAGGAAAGGCCGTGCTGCGTCGTGGACGAGCACGACGACTGCGTCCTCGGGCACCTCGGCCAGCGCGAGCCGGACCGACTCGGCCCGGGTCTCGCCGCCGGTCACGCACGCGCGCACCTTGCCGCAACCGAGCTCCTCGGCGAGCAGGATCGCCGGCTCCTCCCAGCCCGGGGGCGCGGCGACGACGATCGCGTCGACCCAGGCCGAGTCCTCGAGCCGCTGCAGGCTCTCGGCGAGCATGGGCAGCTCGCCCAGACGAACGAAGGCCTTCGGATGCTCCGCCCCGAGCCGATCGCCGCTTCCCGCGGCGGCCACGATCGCCCAGGTCGTCAGACTGAGGCTGTTGCCGCCGTCGCCTTGGCCTTGGAGGTCTTCTTCTTGGCCGGCCCGACTTCGGCGAGCACTTCCTCGAGCCATTCGGCGGCCTGCTCCTCGTCCATGCCCTTGGCGTACATCAGCTCGCTCGCGAGGATCTTCTTCGCCTTCACGAACATCTGCTTCTCGCCGGTGGAGAGACCCTTCTCGTGGTCCCGCAGCGAGAGGTTGCGCACCACCTCTGCCAGCTCGAGGATGTCGCCGGTCTTCATCTTGTCGCGGTTGTGCTTGAAGCGGCGGTTCCAGTTCTTGGGCATGTCCGTGCTTCCGCCGGACAACGCCTTGACGACCACCTCGACCATCTCTTCATCGATCACCCAGCGGAGCCCGACGCGCTCCGCGTTCTCGGTCGGCACGTTGACAGTCATGTCGTTGTGGAGGATCTGAATGGTCAGGTACTCGCGCTTGTCGCCCAACACGTCGCGCATCTCTTTCTTCACGACGGTTCCTGCTCCGTGGTGTGGGTACACCACCTTGTCGCCGACATCGAACAAAGCCTGACCTCCCCCTTCTCCGCTATATCGCCAAGAAAGGCCGACGGGGGGACCCGCCGGCCAGGAACCCCGCTAGTATAGCGGAAATCGCTGGAAAACGCACTGTTTTAGGGCGTTTTGGAAAAGCCCTGCTCAGCGGCAGGTCTCGGGGTGGTTATAGCTGCAGGTAGCGGTCGACGAGGTTGTGCTCCTGCAGCCGCCGCAGGCCCTCGCGGATCTCGCGGGCCCGCACCGAACCGATGCCCTCCACCGCCTCCAGCTCGCGCTGGCTCGCCCGCACGATCGACTCCAGGCCGTCCATGTCGGTCACCACGCGAAGGATCACGGACTCCGGCAGCCGCGGGATGTGCGAGAGGATCCGGTAACCGAGCGGAGCGACCGAGTGATCGAGCGGGTTGACCGTGCGCGGGTAGCCGAGCACCTCCTGCAGCACCTCCATGTCAACGAGCTCGGCGTACGGAAGCTGGGACAGCACGCCGAGCGCGCGGTCGGCGTCCTCCACGCAGTAGTCGCGCACGACCGCCGCCTTCTCGGCCGGCACCTCGCCGATCAGCTCGGAGAGCTGCATGCGGATCAGCCTCCCCTCCGAGCCGAGCTCGACGCAGTCGCGTTCGACCTCCTCCGCGACACGCGTCGTCATCTCGGCACGCTGCACGACGACGAGCACGTCGTCGAGCACGACCGCGCTCTGGAACTCGAGTGCCGTCAGCCGGGTCATCACCTGGTCGAGGCGCAGCCGGTACGTCTCCAGCGTCGCCACGCCCTGGTTCGTCTTCGCGAGCACGTCGGCGATCGGATCGAGCTGGTAGCGCTGCTGGCCGACGAAGATAGTGACCGTTTCGCGCTGCTGGGAGATCGAGACGACCAGCGCCTCGGTCTGCTTGGCGACGCGCTCGGCGGTGCGGTGACGCGTCCCCGTCTCGTTCGAGGGGATCGTCGGGTCGGGCATGAGCTGAACGTTCGCGTGCGAGAGGCGCCCGACGTCGTCGGTGACGATGATCGCGCCGTCCATCTTCGCCAGCTCGAAGAGGAGCTGCGGCGTGAACTGGAGCCCGATCCTGATCCCTCCGGAGAACATGAACGAGAGCTCGTCGGGCTCGCCGACGACGATCAGCGCGCCCTCGTGCGAGCGGATGATGTCGTCGATTCCCTGGCGGAGCTCGGTGCCGGGGGCGATACGGGCGATCGACTCGAGCAGGTGCGGGTCGCGGCGCGGGTCATGGCCCGACGGCATCCGCATGAAGCCGAGCGTCTGCGGGCTACGGTCCGGTATCGGCTGCTTCGGATCCCTGTGCGCTGAGCCCAACGGCGATCGCCCTCCGGAGCGTGTCGACTGCAACGACCTCCATCTTGCCACGCCCAGCGGTGCCGGCCGGCGCAACCACGGCTTCGAGCCCCAGCTTCGCGCATTCCTCGAGTCGCCGGTCGGCCTGGGAGGCGCCGCGGAGGCGTCCGGTGAGGCCGATCTCGCCGAACACGGCTGTTGCCTCACGGACCGGTCTGCTGCGGGCGGCCGAGGCAATCGCCAGGCCGATCGCGAGGTCGGCGCCCGGCTCGTCGATCCGGACCCCGCCCGCGACGTTCACGAACACGTCGGCCGAGCCGAGAGCGATGCCGGCGTGGCGCGAGAGCACGGCGACGATCATCGCGAGCCGCTTGGGATCGACCCCGGTGCCGACGCGTCGGGGCATCGCGAGGTCGGTCGGGGCGACGAGCGCCTGGATCTCGAGCAGGATCGGCCGCGAGCCCTCGAGCGCGCACGCGACCGTGGCGCCGATCTCGCCGGCAGCCGAGCGGCCGAACAGCTCCGACGGGTCGGGGACGCCGACGAGCCCGGCGCCGGTCATCTCGAACACACCGATCTCGTTTGTCGAGCCGAAGCGGTTCTTCGTCGCCCGGAGCACGCGGTGGGCGTGGTAGCGGTCGCCCTCGAACTGGAGCACGCAGTCGACGAGATGCTCGAGCACGCGCGGCCCGGCGACCGACCCGTCCTTCGTGACGTGGCCGACGAGGATCGTGGCGACACCGCACTCCTTCGCGACACGGAGCAGGCGGCCTGCCGCCTCGCGCACCTGCGCGACCGATCCCGGCGCCGAGCCGACCTCCCGCGCGTACAGGGTCTGCACCGAGTCGATCACGCAGACGTCCGGCAGCTCCGTCTCGAGCGTGGCGCAGATCGCGTCCAGCTCGGTCTCGGCGAGGATCTCGACCCGTTCGGCGCCTCCGAGCCGCTGCGCGCGCAGCTTCACCTGCGCCGTCGACTCCTCGCCGGTGACGAGCAGCGCGCGCCGTTCCTGCGAGATCGCGGCGAGCGCGCTCAGGAGCAGCGTCGACTTGCCGACGCCTGGCTCGCCCCCCACGAGGACGAGCGAGGCAGGGACCAGCCCACCGCCGAGCACCCGGTCGAGCTCGGGCACCCCGGTCGTGATCCGCGCCGCCTCCTCGACCTCGACGTCGACGAGCCGGAGCAGCGGGCGAGGCTCGGCGCCGGCACCACGCCGGGGCTTCTCGACCGGAGCCGCGCGCTCCTCGACGAGTGTGCCGAACTCGTTGCACCCCGGGCACTTCCCGAACCACCGCCCGGCGGTGTAGCCGCACTCCGAACACGCGTAAGTGACTGCAGCCTTCGCCATGCAGCCAGTCTAGGGGCGGGTCCCGACGGCTCTGTCACGAAACTGGGTAGGGTCCGAAACATGATCCCGGACGAGCGGCTCGAGCGCTACGCGGAGCTTGCAGTGCGAGTGGGATCCAACGTTGCCCCGGAGCAGACGCTCAACGTCCAGTGCTTCGTGGAGCACGCGCCGCTGGCGCGGGCGATCGCCCGCGCGGCGTATGCCGCCGGCGCCCGCTACGTGGACGTGGTCTACTCAGACCAGCACGTGCGCCGCGAGATGATCGAGCAGGCCGACGAGGAGATCCTCACGTGGACGCCGCCGTGGCTGCTCGAGCGGACGAAGACACTCGCCGAGGAGCACGGCGCGATGATCCTGATCACGGGCGACCCCGATCCCGAGCTCCTTAGCGACCTGGACGGAGCCCGCGTGGGCAAGACACGGATGGTCGCGCTCGCCGAGGAGAACCTACGCCTGCTGAACGAACGGCTCGTGAACTGGTCGATCGTGGCCTACCCGAACGAGGGCTGGGCGCGGACCGTGTTCGGCGAGCCCGACGTGGAGCGGCTCTGGGACGCGCTCGGCAAGGCGGTCCGCCTCGACGAGCCCGACCCGGTCGCCGCGTGGAACGAGCACATGGACAGGCTCCTCGCCCGCGCGGCCACGCTGAACGAACGGCGTTTCGACGCGATCCACTTCAGCGGCCCCGGCACCGACCTGACGGTCGGCCTCCTGCCCGTCTCGATCTGGAAGGCGGCGTCGTTCGAGACCTCGTTGGGCCGCCGCCATATCCCGAACATGCCGACCGAAGAGGTCTACACGACCCCGGACTACCGGCGCACCGAGGGCGTCGTCCGCTCGACGAAGCCGCTCGGCCTGGCCGGAACGATCGTGCGCGATCTCGAGATGCGCTTCGAGGCCGGCCGGATCGTCGCGGTGAACGCGACGAGCGGCGCCGAGGCCGTGCGCGGGCAGCTCGAGGGCGACGAGCAGGCGCCCTTCCTCGGCGAGGTCGCGCTGGTGGACGGCACGAGCCGTGTTGGCCAGACGGGCCTCGTCTTCTTCGACACGCTCTTCGACGAGAACGCGACCTGCCACATCGCCTACGGCGCCGCGATCGTGCAGAACGTCGAGGATGCCGAGAGCTGGAGCACCGACGAGCGACTCGCCCGCGGTGTCAACCACGCGACGGTCCACACCGACTTCATGATCGGCGGACCCGACGTCGACGTCGACGGCCTCGCCGCAGACGGCACCGCGACGCCGCTGCTCCGCGGCGACGCCTGGCAGCTCTCCTAGACCTGGACGCTACTCGACGGCTTCGGGCGTCTCGTCGGGCTCTGCGGGCGGCTCGTCGGGCGGCACCGTCACCTGCTCGGGCTTGATGTCGGCCGGGAGGATGGTGATGTCCACCTCTTCCTCGTCGGCCTTGCGCCCGATCAGGATCGTCGAGCCCGGCTCGAGCGTGCGGCCGAGCACGAAGTCGGCGAGCGGGTCCTCGATCAGCTGCTGGATCGCGCGGCGCAGCGGCCGGGCGCCCATCGCCGGGTCGTAGCCCTTCGAGACGAGCAGGTCCTTCGCCTCGTCGGTGAGCTCGATCGTCACCTCGTGGAGCGCCATCTGCTCGCGCAGCCGCTTCAGCATCAGCTCGACGATCACCTTGATCTCGTCCTTCTCGAGCTTGTGGAAGACGATGATCTCCTCGATGCGGTTCAGCAGCTCGGGCCGGAAGACCTTCTTGAGCTCGCTCATCACGCGGCTCTTCATGTCGTCGTAGGACAGGCCCGACTCGTCGCCGATCGTGAACCCGAGCGACTGGTTCTTCGAGATCTGCGCGGCCCCGATGTTGGAGGTCATGATCACGATCGTGTTGCGGAAGTCGACGCGGCGGCCCTGGCTGTCGGTCAGCTTCCCCTCCTCCAGGATCTGGAGCAGGATGTTGAACACGTCCGGATGCGCCTTCTCGACCTCGTCGAGCAGGATCACGGAATACGGCTTGCGGCGGACCGCCTCTGTGAGCTGCCCGCCCTCGTCGTAGCCGATGTAGCCCGGAGGCGAGCCCACGAGCCGGGACACGGAGTGCTTCTCCATGTACTCGGACATGTCGACCTGGATCATCATGTCCTCGTCGCCGAACAGGAACTCGGCGAGCGTGCGGGCGAGCTCGGTCTTGCCGACGCCCGAGGGGCCGAGGAAGATGAACGAGCCGGTGGGGCGCTTCGGGTCCTTGATCCCGGCGCGCGCACGGCGGATCGCCTTCGAGACGGCGACGATCGCCTGGTCCTGGCCGATCACGCGCTTGTGGAGCTCGTCCTCCATCTTGATGAGCTTCTCGGACTCGGCCTCGGTGAGCTTGAAGACGGGGATGCCCGTCCACATCGAGACGATGTCCGCGATCTCCTCCTCACCGACCTCGGGCTGCTCCTCCTCGCCCTCGGCGCTGCGCCAGTTCTCCTCGAGCTCCCGCTTCTTCTGCGTGAGCTTGCGCTCCTTGTCACGGAGCGACGCGGCCTTCTCGAACTCCTGGGCCTCGATCGCGGCTTCCTTGTCCTTGCGGACCTTCTCGATCTCGTCCTCGAGCTCGCGGTAACGCGGCGGGGCGGTCATCGACTTGATGCGCAAACGCGAGGCCGCCTCGTCGATCAGGTCGATCGCCTTGTCTGGGAGGTGCCGGTCCTGGATGTACCGGTCCGCGAGCGACGCCGACGCGTAGAGCGCGTCGTCCGAGATCTTGCAGCGGTGGTGCGCCTCGTAACGGTCGCGCAGGCCGCGCAGGATCTGCACGGTGTCGTCCACCGACGGCTCCTCGACGCGGATCTGCTGGAAGCGCCGCTCGAGCGCGGCGTCGCGCTCGAGGTACTTGCGGTACTCGTCGAGCGTCGTCGCGCCGATCGTCTGCAGCTCGCCACGTGCCAGCGCCGGCTTGAGGATCGAGGCCGCGTCGATCGCGCCCTCGGCCGCACCCGCGCCGACGAGGTTGTGGAGCTCGTCGATGAACAGGATGATGTCGCCGCGCTGGGTGATCTCCTTCATCACCTTCTTCAGGCGCTCCTCGAACTCACCGCGGTACTTCGAGCCGGCCACGAGGGCGGCAAGGTCGAGCGTGTAGATCTGCTTCCCCTTCAGGAGCTCGGGCACCTGGTTGTTGCTGATCCGGGCAGCGAGGCCCTCGACGACGGCCGTCTTGCCGACGCCCGGCTCGCCGATCAGGACCGGGTTGTTCTTCGTGCGGCGCGACAGGATCTGCATCACGCGCTCGATCTCGGTCTGCCGGCCGACGACGGGGTCGAGCTTGCCCTCGGCGGCGAGCTTGGTGAGGTTGCGGCCGAACTGGTCGAGCAGCTTCGAGCTCTTCGCCTTCTCGCCGGCGGGGCCGCCCTGGCCCTGCTGGCGCCGGCCGGGGCCGGAGAGCATGCGGATGATCTCGTTGCGAATCTTCTCGGCGTCGGCGTCGAAGTCGAGCAGGATCCGGGCGGCGACGCCCTCGTTCTCGCGCACGAGGCCGAGCAGGATGTGCTCGGTACCGATGTAGTTGTGGCCGAGCGAGAGCGCCTCGCGCAGCGCGAGCTCGAGCACCTTCTTCGCGCGCGGCGTGAACGGGATCTGGCCGGTGGTGACCTCGTCGCCCTGCCCGACGATCCGGGCGACCTGTGCGCGCACCTCCTCGACGGTGATGTCGAGCGACTCGAGCACGCGCGCGGCGAGACCCTCCTCCTCGCGGAGCAGGCCGAGCAGCAGGTGCTCCGTGCCGATGTAGTTGTGCTTCAGGGCCCTCGCTTCGTCCTGGGCGAGAACGACGACCTGGCGTGCCCGTTCCGTGAATCGCTCGAACAAGACCTCAACACCCCTTTCCCTGGACCCGGAAACGCGAATCGCCCTCGGGTCGAGGTACCCCAATAGTAGCCCAGGGATCCGACCCTGGGTTAAGGCCCGGGGGCGCCACCGTTAAGACGGCGCAAGCTTTCACAGAAGCTTTACGGGCTTCCCGGTAGGCTCCGCCCTCGTGAAGGCGCTGATCACGGGCGGGGCCGGGTTCATCGGCTCGCACCTCGCCGAGCTGCTGCTCGCCGACGGACAGGAGGTATTCGTCCTCGACGACCTCTCCACCGGTTCGCGCCGGAACGTCGAGCACCTGATGGAGAACCGGGAGTTCCACCTCACGGTGGACTCGGTGCTCTCGCGTTCCGTGGTGAACGAGCTCGTCCACAAGTGCGACGTCGTGTACCACCTCGCCGCAGCCGTGGGCGTGCGCCTGATCGTCGAGGAGCCGGTGCGAACCCTCGTGACGAACGTGCAGGGCACGGAGAACGTGCTCGACGAGTGCAACCGATTCGGCAAGCGCGTCCTGATCGCGTCGACCTCGGAGGTCTACGGCGACCACCAGGACGAGGCGCCGCTCGAAGAGGGTGCGCGACGCATCTACGGGCCGACGACTCAGAGGCGCTGGGCGTACGCCGACTCGAAGGCGATGGACGAGTTCCTCGCGCTCGCCTACCACCAGGAGCGTGGCCTCGACTGTGTGATCGTCCGGCTCTTCAACACCGTCGGCCCCCGACAGAGCGGTCGCTACGGGATGGTGATTCCCCGCTTCGTCGGCGCGGCGCTCGGCGGCCGGCGGCTCGAGATCTTCGGCGACGGCAACCAGACGCGCTGCTTCTGCCACGTGCAGGACACGATCCGCGCGCTCGCCGGCCTGATGGGAGCGACCGAGCTCTCCGGCGAGATCTACAACGTCGGCTCCCAGGAGAGCATCTCGATCCTCGGGCTCGCCGAGCGGGTGCTCGCGGCGACGGGCTCGCGTTCCGAGCTCGTGAACATCCCTCTCGAGGAGGCCTACGGGCAGGGGATCGAGGACATGCTCCACCGCAAGCCGGCGCTCGAGAAGGTCAACGGTGCGATCGGCTGGAGGCCGACGCTCGATCTCGACGGGATCCTCGCCGACGTGATCGCATACGAGCGCTCGAAGCCCGTCCTCGTCGAGACCTAGAGGCTGCGAGCCTGGATCAGCTCGGCGAAGACGTCCTCGATCAGGTAGTCGAACGACTCCGGCAGGGCGCCGTCGACGTTGGAGTAGTCGCGGAGGAAGAAGAGGTACGACGTCCACTCGACGGCCCTGTCCGGGAACTCCTGGCCGCGGGCGGAGACGAGGTGCTCGAGCTCGATCAGGTTGAACCCGGCCCCGACCCGGAGCTGAACGACCTCGGCCACGGCCGCGGGCGGCAACTCGGGCTCCGGCATCGGCGCGGGCGCCGGACCGGGGCCCGGTCTCGGGACGGGCACGGGGAGCGGCGTGGGCGCGGGCGCCGGCGTCGGCGAGAGGGCCGGGACCGAGGCGAGCGCCTGGCGCGGCGGCAGCGCGAACTCGCGCTCGCGCTGCTCGAGGTCGGCGTCTCGCGCGTCGAGCTCACCCGCAAGGGCATCGAGCTCGGAGGCCTGGGCCTCGAGCTCGGAGGCCGTCCTGTCGAGCTCGCCGGCCGTCTGCTCGACCTCCCGCTCGCGCGCCCCGAGCTCGCCTGCGCGCTTCGCCAGCACCAGCTCCCGCGCGGTGACCGCAGAGATCCGCCGGTCGAGCTCGCGCTCCCGCGCGACGATCTTCCGGTCGCGTGCCTCGAGGTCGCTCAGGCCCTCCCGCGCCTGCACCACCCGCTCCTGCTCGGCGAGCAGCTCGCCCATCCGCCCGTCGATGCTCTCAGCGAGCTGCTTCGCCTCGGCGTCACGGCTGTGCGCCCGGCGGCCGCTCAGCAGAGCCGCGGCGAGCACGAGCAGAGCCAGGAGCATCGAGGCCCCGAAGGCGACCGGGATCCACACGAGCGACCGCGTCCGCTCGGGGGTCGTAGGAGCCGTCGCCGCGCTCCCGACCTCGAGGGTCGGGTCGGAGGTGCCGACGAGCCCGTTCAGCGTCCCGAGCCGCTCCTGGAGCGCCCGCGAGGCCGGCAGCACCCGCTGCACCGGGGGGATCGCCGCCAGGCGTGACCTGGCGCGCGCAATCGCCGTCTGCAGCTCACTCGAGAAGTGGGCGGTGCGGGCCGCGATCGCCTGGGCCGCGAACGCGTTAGCGAGATCGGCCGCGCGCTGCGGCCCGGCCGCCGACGCGGCCACGGTGACCAGATTGCGGCCGGGGGCGGCTGTCACCTTCACGCTCTTCAACAGCGAGGCGGCGCTCTGGTCGAGGCCGAGCTGGACGCGCACTCCCTCGGCGACCTGCGGTGTCGCGAACAGGAGCGCCGCGGTCCGCGCGGCGCGCCCGGCGTCGGACGACTCGCGCAGGACGCTGAAGCCGTCGAAGGTGTGATCACCCGCCGCGATCGGGGTCAGCAACACCTGGGCGCGCGCGACATACCGTGTCGGCGCCGTCAGAGCCCACGCAGCTACCGCGCCCGTGACGACCGCGACGAAGACGACCGCTGCGATCGCATAGCGGAGGCCACGCCTCTTCACGGGCGAGCTTCTCATTTCGATCCGAAGAACGATGCCAGGCGGGCACGACGGCGCAGCCGCGCCGGCGCGGGAACCGAGGCCCCGGCCACGATCGCCGCGGGCACCTCCTGGACGAGGTGGCGTGCCAGCTCGGGGTCACCGATCGCGGCCACGGCGGCTGCAAGGCCGGCCTCGCGGACCGCCGGGTGGTGCGCGTCGCTCGCGAGCACGTGGACGAAGCCGAGCTCGAGCAGCCGGCGCGCCGCCGTCCGCGCGGCCGCTCCGCCCCGCCCGTCGACAGATGACGCGGTGACCTGGACGAGAGCCCCGGCGTCGATCGCGCGCTCGAGCCGCTCGGGCTCCTCCTGGACGGTCCTGTTCCGCTCGGGGTGTGCGAGCAGGGCGGTCAGCCCGGAGGCGCCGAGGTCGTGGACCGCGTTCTCCAGTCCGAGCGGCCAGCCCGTGTACGGGAACTCGACGAGCACGTAGCGCTCCGAGCCGGCGAGCGAGAACCGCCTCAGCTCGTCGGTTCCGATTGTCGCGAGCCTCTCGAGCGAGAGCTCTCCGCCGGTGAGCACCTCGAGCTCGATTCCCTGCTCCGCGAAGTCCCGCCGCAGCGCTGCCACGGCCTCCTCCATCCGGGTCGCCGAGGTCGGCCAGTCATCGCGCACGTGCGGCGTGGCCGCGATCGCGGTCGCCCCGTCGGCGAACACCGCCCGGGCGAGCGCCCTGGCCTCCGCGAGTGTCGCCACCCCGTCGTCGACGCCCGGCAGGATGTGCGAGTGGAGGTCGATCATTCGCGGTCGCGGAGCGCGGGAAAGAGGATCACATCGCGGATCGAGTCGCCCCCCGTCAGGACCATCGCGAGCCGGTCGATCCCCAGCCCGAGCCCGCCCGTGGGCGGCATCCCGTACGAGAGCGCCTCGACGTAATCCGGATCGCCCTCTTCCGCCTCGACGTCACCCGCCGCCCGCTCGGCCTGCTGTAGCGCAAATCTCTCTGCCTGCTCCTCCGCGTCGTTGATCTCGGTGAACGCGTTCCCGAGCTCCATCCCGCCGATGTAGTACTCGAAGCGCTCGACGATCGTCGGATCGGCGTCGGTCGCGCGCGCGAACGGCGAGAGCTCGATCGGGTAGTCGTGGACGATCGTCGGCTGGATCAGGTTCGGCTCCACGAAGCGGGTGAGGGCGTGGTCGACGAGCTTCGCCCAGGTCGGATCATTCGACGTGTCGACGTCGCGGGCCTGCAAGAGCGCGCGCAGCTCGTCGGCGTCGCGCGACCAGACACCCTGCTCGGACAGCGCCTCGACGAAGCTGACGCGATGCCACGGCGCCTTCACGTCGATCTCGTGGCCCCTGAACGTGACGGTCGTGCCGCCCGTCACCTCGCGGGTGACGCGCTCGACGAGGTTCTCGATCCGCAGCATCGTGTCCCTGTAATCGGCAAATGCCTCGTACCACTCCAGCATCGTGAACTCGGGGTTGTGCTTGAACGAGATGCCCTCGTTGCGGAAGTCCTTGCCGATCTCGTAGACGCGCTCGAGCCCGCCCACGATCAGGCGCTTCAGGTACAGCTCGGACGCGATCCGCAGGTACATGTCCCGGTCGAGCTCGTTGCTGCGAGTCACGAACGGGAGCGCAAACGCGCCGCCGTAGCGGGGCTGCAGGATCGGCGTCTCGACCTCGACGAAGCCGTCCTCGTCGAGGGCCCGCCGGACCGCGGAGACGATCCTCGTGCGGGTGAGGAAGAGGCGGCGGGCATCCTCGTTCATCAGCAGGTCGAGGTAGCGCTTGCGATAGCGCTGCTCGACGTCAGTGAGGCCGTGGAAGGTGTCGGGGAGTGGCGCGCGGATCCTCGCGAGCAGCTCCAGCGAATCGACCGCGAGCGACGGCTCGCCGCGCCTCGACTGGGCCGGGGAGCCGGTCGCGCCGACGATGTCGCCGAGGTGCACGTCGACCTCGCCCGTCCGCTCGACCGGGCACAGGAGCTGGATGCGGCCGCTGCGGTCGACGAGGTCGAGAAAGACGAGCTTCCCCATCTCGCGGCGCGCGAGCACGCGCCCGGCGATGCGGCGCTTCGACTCGGCCTCCTGGCCGGCCTCGAGCTGCTCGGCCTCCGCGCGGACGACCGCGATCTCGTCCCGATCGGAGAAGCGCTTCGGCAGCATCAGACCCCGGAGCCTACAAGGCGTTTCATTGACCAGATCGGGGGGCCGTCCGGGACGCGGCCCTCTGCGATCACGGTGTAGCCGAGGCGCTCGTACCACGCCACGTTCCGCTCACTCGCCGTCTCGAGGCAGAGAGGATCCCCGGCGAGAGCACCGAGCTCTTCCATCAGCGCGGTGCCGATCCCCTCGCCCTGCCGCTCCGGGTCGACGCCGATCCCGCCGACGTACCAGAAAGGGCCCTGGATCGCGGCGGCCCGGAGGTCGCGCGAGGCGGCCGCGAAGGCGGTGAGACGGCCGAGCGCGGACGGGCCGAGGCGGAGCGGCGCCGCAATCAGGCCGCTCCGTAGCATCCGCCCGAGCGACGCGACGTGACCGCCCGGCGGGATCAGGATCGCCACGCCCCCGTCGGCGGCGAGCAGCGTCCCGACCGAGGCCGAGTACCGAAGCACCGCGGAGAAGAACCAGGGGCTGCGCCGGAGCCGCTCGCGCTCGTCCGGGAGCACGTAGACGAACTGGGGATCGTGCAGGTAGGCGCGCGCCAGCATCCTCCCGGCGGCAGCGAACTCGGACGCCGGGAGGGGCCTGACCGATGGATGCGTAGCGGCCATACGAGGAGCCTAGATCGCTCCCGGCCGGCCGTCGCGGAGGCCGGCTCCGCCGACCGGGAGACCTAAGCCGCCTTGATATCCATGATCTTGAACTTGAGGGAGCCGCGCGGGGCCGTCACCTCGACGGTCTCGCCCTTCTTCTTGCCCAGGATCGCCTTGCCGACCGGCGACTCGTTCGAGAGCTTCTGCTCGGCCGGATTCGCCTCGGCCGAACCGACGATGTGGTACTCGATCGTCTCGTTCGCATCCATGTCCTTGAGGCGCACCGTGGAGCCGACCGAGACGACGTCCTTGGCGATGTCCTTCTTCTGGATCACCCGGGCGCTCACGAGCCGCTCCTCGAGCATCGCGATGCGGGCCTCGACGTAGGCCTGCTCGTTCTTCGCGTCGTCGTACTCCGCATTCTCCGCGATGTCACCGAACTCGCGCGCGACCTTGATCCGTTCGGCGACCTCGCGGCGCTTCTCGGTGGAGAGGTACTCGATCTCCTTCGCGAGCTTCTTGTACCCCTCGGGAGTGAGGATCACTTCCTTCAACGGGCCTCCCTGAAAGTCATTCGCCGGGCGTTCCTAAGCGGCCAAGCGGCCGGGTAGGGTACACGCGGCCCCCGATCGCCGTCAAGCCCGTGCGGCTACCATCCGCGAGATGCAGATCGATCTCAGGGAGCCGTGGGCGATCGGGCCCGTCGAGATCCCGACGCGGCTCGTGCTCGCGCCGATGGCCGGAGTGAGCGTGCAGGCGTTCCGCCGCCAGGGACGGCGGTTCGGCGCCGGGCTCGTCTGCTCGGAGATGGTGAGCTGTGCAGGGATCGAGCACCGCAACGAGCGCACCCTCGGCTACCTGCGCGTCGCCTCCGACGAGCATCCGCTCGCGATCCAGATCTTCGGCTCGGAGCCGCGCGCGATGGCGGAGGCCGCGCGCATGGTCGAGGCGGCGGGCGCGGACATCGTGGACATCAACTACGGCTGCCCGGTGCGCAAGGTGACGAAGACCGGCGCGGGCGCCACGCTGCTCGACGACCCGGCGCGCGCCTGCGCGATCGTCGAGGCAGTGGCGGAGGCGGTCTCCGTCCCGGTCTCGGTGAAGATGCGGCGCGGGCTGGCGGATGGGTCCCGCACCTGCCTCGAGGTCGGGCCGGCGCTCGTGGAAGCCGGAGCCGCGAGCCTGACGCTCCATCCGCGCTCGGCACGGCAGATGTACACGGGCTGGGCCGACCATTCGCTCACCGCCGAGCTCGTCTCTCTCGTGGACGTCCCCGTCGTCGCCTCGGGCGACATCACCTCCCGCGCCCGGGCCCAGGCCGTCCTGGCCACGACCGGCGCTGCGGCGGTGATGGTCGGCCGCGCCGCGCAGGGCAACCCGTGGGCGCTGCGCGAGCTGCTCGGCGA
The DNA here is from genome assembly GCA_963724805.1 of uncultured Actinomycetes bacterium. GTDB lineage: Bacteria > Actinomycetota > Thermoleophilia > Gaiellales > Gaiellaceae > CAVQZA01. The sequence continues at coordinate 1,685,799 of CAVRWA010000014.1, read as the reverse complement.
GGCCGACGGCGAGCCGAGCCGCGAGGAGGTCGCCGCCGAGCTGATCCTCTTCATCCGCGAGACCGTGCGCGAGCTCGGCGAGCGGCGTGCCTCGGGCTTCTTGAAGAAGTTCTACGGCTGGTACCTGGGCCACGGCCGCTTCCCGCGCCGGTTCAAGAGCGAGCTGACGCAGATCGACTCGACCGAGGAGGTCGAGGCGCGCCTGCTCGCCGCCGCGCCGGGCGCCGCAGCTGTGCTCGAGCAGCTCGAGGCGACCCTCCCGAGCGGGGACGACGTCCTGCTCGACCTGCCGATCTCGGTCTACGGCGGCGGCTAAGAGCTCCTTGTGCTCATGAGCATTAGGTATTCCGGGCCCACACGAGGCGAAGCCCCTCCAGCGTGAGCCACGGGTCGACCTTCTCGACCGTGCGTGCGTGCGGGGCGATCAGGTCGGCGAGGCCGCCGGTGGCGATGCAGCGTGCCTCGGCGCCGAGCTCGCCGCGGATCTGCTCGACGATCCGGTCGACCTGGCCCGCGAAGCCGTAGACGAGCCCCGACTGGAGCGCGGCCGCGGTCGTCTTGCCGATCACCGCCGACGGCTCGACGAAGTCCACCTTCACGAGCCGCGCCGCACGGGCGAAGAGCGCGTCCATCGAGGTCTCGATCCCCGGCGCGAGCACGCCGCCGACGTACTCGCCCGCCGGCGAGACGACGTCGAAGTTCGTCGAGGTGCCGAAGTCGACCACGATGCACGGCGCGCCGTAGCGCTCCAGCGCGGCGACCGAGTTCGCGATCCGGTCGGGGCCGACCTCGCGCGGGTCGTCGTAGCGGATCGGGATCCCTGTCTTCGTGCCCGGGCCGAGCACGAGCAGCGGCGCCCCGGTCCAGCGCTCTGCCCACTCCTCGTACGCCCGGATCAGCGCGGGCACGGTCGAGGAGAGGCAGATGCCGGTCACGGTCTTCACGTCGAGCAGCCGGCCGAGCATGATCCCGAGCTCGTCGCCGGTGCGGTGCTCCTCCGTGGCGACTCGCCAGTGCTCGGCGAGTGTGTCGCCGTCGTAGAGCCCGAACACGGTCTGGGTGTTGCCTACGTCGACCGCGAGAAGCATGGGGCGTATCCTGCCAACGTTGTCGAGCGAAGGAGGCGGACATGGCCGATTCGGTCCTGTTCATCGGTTGGCACCAGCCCGTGCGCGGACGCGAGAACGCCGCGGTCGAGGTCTTCGGCGAAGCGGTCGCCCACTACACGGGGCTCAAGGAGCGGGGCGAGATCGAGAGCTTCGAGGTCGCGTTCCTCGAGCCGCACGGCGGCGATCTCGGCGGCTTCTTCCTGCTGCGGGGGGACGCGGACAAGCTCGCCGCGGTTCGCACGAGCGACGCGTTCAACCAGCTCAACACGCGGGCGTCGCTCACGGTCGACGGCTTCGGCGTCGTCGGCGGCTTCGTCGGCGACGCGATCGCCGCCCAGATGGCGATCTACCAGGGAGCCGTGGCGAGCCTGGCCTAGGCGGTGTCTTCGTCGGTGCCGAGCGACTCGCCGATCCGCTCGGCGAGCGCCTCGGCGGTCAGCTTGGGCTCGTCGCCCTCGCCGCGCAGCTCCTCGACGGTGACGTCGCTGGAGCTGTAGACCTCTGCCCGCGGGATCATCCGGGTCGGCCGGTTCTTGTCCCAGACCCAGACGTCCTCCATCTTGAGCTGGAAGAACGGGTAACTCGGCTGCGGGACGTACTTGAGGTCGAGCTTGTTGCAGAGGTAGGTCGCGTCCTGCGTGAGCACGCAGTAGCGGAAGAGGCCGAAGACGGCGGTGTACTCCTTCTTCAGCCTGAGCTCGAGCTCGGCCTCGAACTCGTCGAGTTCGTCGATGTGCGACATGCGCTCATAGTAGCCGGGCGAGGAGGTCCGTCACTCTCCCGAGGCCGGGCACGACGAGGTCCGGGTCGAGCTCGGCGAGCGGCTCGAGCGCGAAGCGCCTCTCGGCCAGGCGCGGGTGCGGGACGACGAGGCCCGGCTCGTCGATCACCCGGTCTCCGTACAGGAGCAGGTCGAGGTCGATCGTCCGCGGGCCGAAGCGTGGGCCGTCCCTGGTGCGGCCGAGCTCGCGCTCGACCTCGAGCAGCCGCTCGAGCAGCGCGCGCGGATCGAGCTCGGTCTCGAGAGCCGCGGCGGCGTTGAGGAACCGCGGCTGATCGAGGTAGCCGACCGGGTCGGTCTCGCGGAAGGAGGATACGGCAACGACATCCTCGCCGAGAAGCATGAGCGCGCCCCACAGCGCCGCCTCGCGGTCACCGAGGTTCGAGCCGAGGCCGATGTAGGCACGCGCCACGGTCCGGGAGGCTACCCTGACACCATGCGCTCGCTCGCGGCTCTCGCGGTCCTGCTCGCGCTCGGAGCCGCTCCCGCGCAAGCGGCGCGCGGCCTCGCTCCGCCTCCTCTGCCCGGCCACCGGGCGCTCCAGGCGATCGGGGCGCAAGGCCCGGCACTCGTCGAGCTGGAGGGAGAGAGCGGCGCCTTCGCGCTCCAGGCGTCAGGCGCGACCCTGGTCTCGTCGGCGCTGCGCCTGTGGAAGGTGCCCGGGGCGGCGGCGGTCCGCCTCGTGCCGCGGCTCGCCGCAGCCGGCGCGGTGCGCGCCGTCGGGCCCGACCGGCGCATGCTCCAGCCGTTCGAACGCCGTGACGTGACCGATCCGCTCGTCCCGACGGAGTGGTGGATCCCGAAGATCGGCGCCGACACGGTCGTGCCGCCGGGGCCGGGCCTGCCCGTGACCGTGATCGACGCGGGCCTCGACCTGACGCACCCCGAGTTCGCCGGCCGGCCGAACACGACCGTGCTCAACCAGCAAACGGTCGTCGGCCAGAGCGACGAGCACGGCACCGCAGTGAGCTCCGTGGTCGCCGCGCCTGTGAACGGGGTCGGGATCGTCGGTGTGTATCCACAGGCCGTCCTGCGGTCTTTCGACTCGAGCCCGTCGGACGCGATCGACGAGGCCTCGGTGATCCAGGGGATCACCCAGGCATCGCTGGCCGGGCGCGGCGTGATCAACCTCAGCCTCGGGGGCCCCGAGAAGAGCTTCTTCATGGCGCAGGCGATCGTGCTCGCGTTCGGTCGCGGCACGATCTCGGTCGCCGCCTCCGGCAACGAGTTCGAAAAGGGCAATCCGCTCTCGTACCCCGCGGACGACCCGCACGTGCTGACCATCGCCGCCACGACGGAGGACGACAAGCCGGCCTCGTTCTCGAGCTCCTCCTCGGCGGTCGACCTCGCCGCGCCGGGCGTGGACATCCCGGTCGCGGTGCCGCTCATCGACGACCCCTCGGGCTACACGACGCTCAACGGCACGAGCTTCTCGTCGCCGCTCGTAGCCGGCGCGACCGCCTGGGTCTGGACCGCGCGACCCACGCTCGAGAAGACCCAGGTCTACGACCTGATGCGCTGGTCGGCGAAGGACATCTGGGACGACGGCTGGGACCGGGACACCGGCTTCGGGCTGCTCGACATCCCGCACGCGCTCTCCATGAGCCCGCCGCCGATCGACCCACAGGAGCCGAACGACGACCTCGACCAGATCAAGGCGCACGGGCTCTTCCCCGTCGCGAAGCCGCTCGTGAAAGGGGTGCTCAAGGCCCGCGCCGACGTCACCGACGACCCCGAGGACGTCTACCGCATCAAGGTGCCCGCGCACGCGGCGCTGACCGTGACGATGAAGCCGGACGCGAACGTCAACCTCGAGCTGTGGGGGCCGTTCACGGCGACGGTGGCCGAGACGGGCACCGCGCGCCGGCGCGACCTGCTCGGGGTGAGCGCCAGGCCGAGCGCGCAGGCGGAGACCATCCGCTGGACGAACAAGGGCAAGAAGGCGATCGTCGTCTACCCCGACGTCTACTTTCCGACCGGCAGCGCCGCGCTCGACGCGGACTACACGATCACGATCAGGACCGCGCCCGCTCGGCCGTAGCGGCCGTATGCTCCACGGGGATGCCGAGCTTCACGTCGGGCTTGCGCACGCGCACCCGCACGCGCTCGACCGGGAACCGCGCGAGCACCTCGTCCGCGACCGCGGCAGAGAGCGCCTCGAGGAGGTGGAACGTGCGGCCGTCGGAGACCTCGCGCACGCACGCGACCACCTCGCGGTAGTCCACTGCGCCCTCGATCCGGTCGCTCGCGGCGGCGGTGTCCGGAACGTCGAGCCAGACGTCGAACAGGAAGCGCTGGCCGTCCCGGCGCTCGTCCTCGTCGACGCCGTGGAAGCCGTGCAGCTCGAGCCCGATCACCTCGACCGAGATCATCCCTCCACCGCCGCGGCGATCGTGAGCGCCTCGACGTGCTCACGCACGTCGTGGACGCGGAAGATCGAGGCGCCGTGGTCGAACGCGCTCACCGCCGCGCCGAGGCTCGCGGCGAGGGTGCCGCGCGTGGCGTCCGGGTCGCCGAGCAGCCGGCCGAGCGAGCTCTTGCGCGAAACGCCGACGAGGAGCGGGCGGCCGAGCTGCGCGACCACGCCCAGGCGGCGCAGCAGCTCCATGTTGTGCTCGACCGTCTTGCCGAAGCCGATTCCCGGGTCGAGGCAGATCCGCTCCTCGGGCAGGCCTGCATCGACGGCGGCGCCCAGGCGCTCCTCGAGGAAGGTCGTGACCTCGGCGGCCACGTCCTCGTAGACCGGGTTGCGCTGCATGGAGCGCGGCTCGCCCCGCATGTGCATCAGGCAGAGGTAGGCGCCCGAGTCGGCGACCACGCCGGCAAGCTCGGGATCGCCTCGCAGTGCCGTCACGTCGTTGACCAGCTCCGCCCCCAGGGCGAGAGCCCGTCGCGCGACCTCCGCCTTCGCGGTGTCGATCGAGACCGGGACCCCCTCGAGCCGCTCGAGCACCGGTACGACCCGGCGTAGCTCCTCGTCGAGCGAGACGCCGTCGGCGCCGGGGCGCGTCGACTCCCCGCCGAGGTCGACGATCGCGGCGCCCGCCTCGACCATCCTGCGCGCCGAGGCCGCGGCCGCGTCGGGGTCGCCGAAGTGGACGCCTCCGTCCGAGAACGAGTCGGGCGTCACGTTGAGGATCCCCATCACCGACGGGCGGGGGAACCGAGACTCGATCGGCGGGCGCGGGGTCAGGCGGAGGGCTCGGGGTCCGGGCCCTGCATCGTCGCGCCCGGAAGCGGGAACGGACGGGTCTTCGGCGTGCTCGGCGCGCGCTTCTTCTCCTCGGCGGGCGCCTCGGGCGGCGTGTTCTCCGTCTCGTCCGGGAAGACCGCCTGCTCCGGCTCGCCTGCGAGCAGCCGCTCGAACTGATCCGCGTCGATCGTCTCGTGCTCGATCAGCACCGCCGAGATGCGGTGCAGGTCGTCGATGTGCTCGGTGAGGACCCGGTGAGCGGCCTCGTGCGCCTCCTCGATCACGCGGCGGATCTCGTCGTCGATCTCGCGGGCGATCTCGTCGGAGTAGTCGGGCTCGTTGCCCATGTCCCGGCCGAGGAACGGCATGTCGTGGTTGCGGCCGAGCACGCGCGGGCCGAGCTTCTCGCTCATCCCGTAGCGCATGATCATGGCCTTCGCCGTCGCGGTGACCTTCTCGAGGTCGTTCGCGGCGCCGGTCGTGATCTCGTGGAAGACGATCTCCTCCGCCGCGCGGCCGCCGAGCGTCATCGCCATCTCGTCCATCAGGGCCGACTTCGTGGTCAGGTACCTGTCCTCGAGCGGGAGCGAGACCGTGAGCCCGAGCGCCTGGCCGCGGCTGACGATCGTGATCTTGTGGATGGGGTTCGTGCCCTCGAGGTAATGGCCGACGATCGCGTGTCCCATCTCGTGGTAGGCGGTGATCTTGCGCTCCTTCTCGGAGAGCAGGCGGGCCTTCTTCTCGGGCCCGGCGATCACGCGCATGATCCCCTCCTCCAGCTCCGACTGGTCGATCACTTTCTTGCCCCAGCGCGCGGCGAGCAGCGCAGCCTCGTTGACGAGGTTCGCAAGGTCGGCGCCCGTGAAGCCGGGGGTGCCGGCCGCGAGCGAGTCGAGATCGATCTCGGGAGAGAGCGGCTTGCCCTTCGAGTGCACCTCGAGGATCTTCCGCCGGCCGACCCGGTCGGGGCGGTCGACGACGATCTGGCGGTCGAAGCGGCCCGGGCGCAGCAGGGCGGGGTCGAGGATGTCGGGGCGGTTCGTGGCGGCGATCAGGATGATGTTGTCCTTCATCTCGAAGCCGTCCATCTCGACGAGCAGCTGGTTCAGCGTCTGCTCGCGCTCGTCGTGGCCGCCGCCGAGGCCGGCGCCGCGATGGCGGCCCACGGCGTCGATCTCGTCCATGAAGATGATGCACGGGCTCGACTGCTTGGCCTGCTCGAACAGGTCGCGGACGCGGCTCGCGCCGACGCCGACGAACATCTCGACGAAGTCGGAGCCGGAGATGGAGAAGAACGGCACACCCGCCTCCCCGGCGACCGCGCGTGCGAGCAGCGTCTTGCCGGTGCCCGGCGGGCCGTAGAGGAGGACGCCCTTCGGGATCCGGGCGCCTAGCGCCTGGAACTTCTTCGGGTTCTCGAGGAACTCCTTGATCTCCTGGAGCTCCTCGACCGCCTCGTCCGCGCCGGCCACGTCCTTGAAGGTCGTCTTGGGCGAGTCGGGCGCCATCCGCTTGGCGCGGCTCTTGCCGAAGCTCATCACCTTCGAGCCGCCGCCCTGCACCTGGTTCATCAGGAAGATCCAGAAGCCGAACAGGAGCACGAACGGGAGCAGCGAGGTCAGGATCGACCACCAGGGCGACGAGCCGGTGCCCTTCGAGTCGAACGCGATCTTCTGCTTCTGCAGCGTGTCCTGGAACTGCACCTGCGACTGATCGCTCGGGTAGTGCACGATCTGCTTCTTCCCGTCGGCGCCGTACACCGCGATCTCGCGCTTGCTCGGGTTGAAGACGACTTCGCGGATCGAGGCCGGGTCGTTCTTGGCCTGGTTGATCACGGCCGAGTACGTCGTCTTCTCGGCCTTCTTGCCCGTGGTGACGAGCGTCTGCGTGGCAAGCCAGACGATCGCTGCGATCACGATCAGCGGGAAGAGGGCGCTGCGGAAGAAACGACTCACGGGATTCCTGGTTCGGAGGGTAGCAGCCAAATCCTCGGCTGCCGTCCCCCCAACCGACGCTCCTAGGCGCCCTCGGGGATCAGGTCGGGGTGGAGAACGGCCACGTAGGGCAGGTTTCGGTACCTCTCCGCGAAGTCGAGCCCGTACCCGATCACGAAGCGATTCGGGATCTCGAAGCCCACATATCGCACCGGCACGTCGATCTCGCGGCGGTCCGGCTTGGTCAGGAGAGCGCACACCTCGAGGCTCGCCGGGTCCCTGGCCTCGAGGTTGCGGATCAGGTACGAGAGCGTGAGGCCCGAGTCGATGATGTCCTCGACGACGAGCACGTCTCGGCCCTCGATGTTGATGTCGAGGTCCTTCAGGATCCGGACGACGCCCGACGAGTCGGTCGACGCGCCGTAGCTCGAGATCGCCATGAAGTCGACCTCGCAGGCGACCGTGAGGCGGCGCATCAGGTCGGCCATGAAGAAGACGGCGCCCTTCAGGACCCCGATCAGCAGCAGGTCGCGCCCGGCGTAGTCGGCAGAGATCTCCTCGCCGAGCTCGCGGATCCGGTTCTTGAGCGCGTCCTCCTCGATCAGGACCTCGCCGACCCCGTGCGTCAGCTCTGCACTACTCACGGACGGCTCTCACGCCCGGCGCCTCGACGATCCCGGGCACGGCCACGACATGCTCGCCGCGGACGACGAGCGGCCAGGTCTCGCGTTCGGAACGGGGGATCTTCGCGTCGACGAATACATCCTGAATCTTCTTCGAGCGCCCGGCAAGGCGGTCGCCCGGTCTCCATGACCGTACCCGAAGCCCGGGGAGCTCGGAGGCGATCCGCCAGGGGCCCCACTGGACCTCGCCGTCGAGCGCAACGGGGCTCCGCTCGAGCCAGAGGCGGTCGTACTCGCGCACGGCCTGCACGCCGCCGCCGAGGTCCAGCCGCTTCGAGCCGACCGGTGCGTCGAGCAGCTCCGCGAGCTCCGGCGGCAGCGGGCGCCGCTCCTCGGCCGCGCGCAGGATGTTCCTCTCGGCCGCCGGGTGGAGGCGCCGCAGGGAGGGAAGCAGCTCGGACCGGATCAGGCCACGCACGGTGTCGGGGTTCGTCGAGTCGGTCCGCCACGCCAGCCCTTCCGCGCGGCAATACGCCTCGGTCTCCTCGCGCCAGAGCGGCAGCAACGGGCGCACGACGCCGTCCTCGCGCCTGACCTTGATCCCGCGGGTGGTGCCGCTCGTCGCGAGCCGGTAGAGCACGGTCTCGACCTGGTCGGAGGCCGTATGGCCCGTCGCGCGCAGGCGGTCGCCCGCGACCGCGTAGCGCAGGTCGCGCAGCTCGGCCTCCGTGCGCGCCGGCGGGACCTCGACGACCTCCGCGCCCATCAGCTCGCCGCAGAAGCGCGCGTCCTCATCGGACTCCACGTCCCGCAGCCCGTGGTTCACGTGGAGCGCCGAGACCCGGTAGCCGAGGGCGCCGAGCGCGTGCCAGAGGCAGGTCGAGTCGGCGCCGCCCGAGACGAGACAGGTCACTTCGCCGCCGGGCGGGATCAGCTCGTGCCGGCGGACGTGCTCCTCGATCCGTGCGAGCGTCTCCACGCGCTCATTCTGACAGCAGCGCGAGCAGCCCCCGGTCGTGCTCCTGGGTGAGGAGCTCCGCCGCTTCGGCGGGCGCCAGCCAGCGGATCTCGTCCACCTCGTGGTTCGGCTCGAACTCGCCGTCGAGGCGCTCCATCAGCCAGTAGCGCACCGTCTTCGGGCCCTCGGCGACCTCGTAGCGTGTCTCGCCGAGTTCGCGGAGCGGCTCGCAGCGGAAGCCGGTCTCCTCCTCGACCTCGCGCAGGGCGCAGTCGAGGTAGCTCTCCCCCGGCTTCGCCTTGCCCTTCGGCAGGCTCCAGTCGTCGTAGCGGGGCCTGTGCACGACGAGCACCCGGCCATCCTCGACGAGCACGCCTCCGCCTGCGCGGACCTCCATGCCCGAGAGCTTAGAGAAGCGGCGACACGTCGCAGCCGCGGGCCTTCAGCCCGGGCTCGGCCTGCACGAGCACGTCGTGTGCGAAGTTCGCGAGCCCGTACGAGCGCTGGATGTGCGGCCCCGCATCCTTGTGCTTGGCCTCGGCGTTCATCGCGCGCGCGTACTCGGTGAACATCGCGCCCATCAGAGTCTGGATGTGGCGCAACGAGTAGTCGCTGGGCTGTGTCGCCTTCACGTTTCGGGCCGCGAGCGACGCGGCCGAGGCGACATCCTTCGGCGAGCCCATACCCTGCTGGAACTGGTCCGCCATCAGACCAAGCCCGGTCATCGACGTCTGGGCGGTGTCGATGAACTGGCGGTCGGTCGCCGAGCACGTGTGCGCCAGGGGCGCAGGGTTAGAGCACGCCGACCCCAGCAGAGCGATTCCGCAGAGGAGGACGCAGCCCGCCGCAGGAAGGCCACGAAAACGCATTCGCGCCCTCTATCGGCGGCGGGGGCGAAGCCCCTCGATCACTCGTTCGGGGAGACCGTCTCACCATGTCGGCGCCTCCGTCCACGCCTCGAGCCGCTCGAGCAGCGCGGCGGCCTCGTCGTGCGAGAGGACGTGCGCCTCGGCGAGTGGGACCGACTCGACATACGCTGCCGGCCCGCTGAGCAGGTAACGAATCGCGAGCGCGTGCATGACGGCCAGGACCGTGCCTTCCTCGCGTCCGAGCAGCTCGCGGAACGCGCGGGCAAAGCGCCGGGCCGCAGCGAGGCGGCTCTCGGCGCCGCCCGGCCCATCCTCTTCGGAGCCGTGCGCCAGCGCCCAGACGCGATAGCCAGCGAGCGGGCCGCCCTCGAAGGCGCCGAAGCCGATCTCGTTCAGGTCGGGCAGGACGAGCCGCGGCACGCCGCGCCCCTCGAGGGCGAGGTCGGCCGTCTCGACCGTGCGCGGGAGCTCGCTCGTGACGCAGAGCTCGATCGCCTCACCCGCGAGCGAGCGCCCCAGCGCTCGCGCCTGCCGGCGGCCGGCCTCGGTGAGGTGCGACGGGGAGCGGAGGTCGCCGTTGACCGCGCCGAGGACTCCCGACTCGCTCTCGGCGTGGCGGGCGAGCAGGAGCCTCTCCGTCACGGGAGGAGGCGGGCGTCGAGCGGCGTCTCGCCCTCCGGCCCGACCCGGTAGGCGCGCGCCCCCGGCCGCCAGGAGACGACCTCCTCGAGCTCGGTGCCGTTGAAGTGCAGGGCGACGCCGTCGTCGGCGGCCAGGCCGCCCGGGAACCCTTCGGCGACGAGCCGGGTGTAGGTCGGGCGCCGCTCGGGCTCGCCGTCGTAGTGCGGACAGGCGCTGCCGGCGAGGAAGCCGAGCCCGTCGTGGAGCGCCGCGAGCGCGCCGAACGAGTCGGTCACGCTGCACTCGAACCAGCAGATCATCCCGGCGCTCACGCCCGCGAGCACGATTCCCCGCTCCCAGGCCTCCCTCAGGATCGCGTCGACGCCGTGGACGCGCCAGACGGCGAGCGCGTTCGCCGTGTTGCCTCCAGCGACGTAGATCGCGTCCTGCGCCAGGAGGAACCCGCGCAGGTCGGCGACCTCCCGCTCGAACAGGAACAGATGGCTCGTCTCGGCCCGGCCGCCGAAGCCCGCGTAGAAGTCCATCGTCGACACTTCCGAATCGCGGCTCGCGGTCGGCAGCCAACAGACGCGCGGCCGCTCCTTCCCGATCAGGCCGGCGATCAGCTCGTCGAGCGCGCGCCGCTCGGGATCGAGCCAGCCGCCTCCCGCCGCCAGGATGTGCCGCTCCGCCACAGGTCGAAAGCTACTCGTCAGAAGACGAGGCTGCGGAACGCGCCGTCACGGTGCATCCCGATCGCGTCGTAGAGGCGGATCGCGCGCTCGTTCTCGGGGCGCACGAAGAGGCAGACGGCCGGCGTGTCGCGGAGCAGCAGCCGGCAGAGGTCCTGCAGGCCGCGCCTTGCGTAGCCGCGGCCGCGAGTCTCGACATCTGCCCAAACCTGCTGGAGCTGCACCGCAGCGGGGGTCCAGGCCGACGCCTCTGCCTTGAAGAGGATCCTGCCGCCCTCCTCCCAGAGCCACGAGCGCCCCTCCTCGATCTGGACGCGCGTCCGCCAGCGAAAGCTCTCCGAGTCGGCCGCGAGGGGATCGACGCCGAGCTCCTCGAGGTGCGCGGCCGCGCAGGCCGGGACGAGCCGGGTGAGATCCTCGGCCACCGCGGCGCGAAGGCCCGTCCCGCCCGGCTCCGGGGCCTCGCGCAGCACGTAGACCGGCTGGCCGGGCCGGTCGTCTCGCGGCGCCGGGAAGAGGTCGCTCGCGGTCTCCCACAGCTCGCCGACGGCACGCTCGTCGCCGATGATCATCCGCGCCCTCGCGCGCGCCGCCGCCTGCCCGAAGGCCGCGCAGCCCTCGCCCGAGGGGACGACGTTCGCGCCGGCGTGACAGAGGGCGGCGAGCGAGCCGTCCACCCGCTCGACCGCGACGAAGCGGCCCAGTCCGCGGCGCGCGACGTCCTCGAGGAAGACCCGCTCGACAGGATCCTCCGCGCAGAACGCGAGGACCTGCTCGATCCGCGGCACGGCGAGCACCCGCGTCACGCTAGCGGTTAGGGTTGCGCCATGCCCATCCACCTGCGAGCGGAGCCCGGCGACTACGCCGACTCCTGCCTTCTGCCCGGCGATCCGCTCCGGGCCAAGTACATCGCCGAGACCTACTTCTCCGACGTCACCCAGGTCAACGAGGAGCGCGGCCTGCTCGGCTACACCGGCACCTTCGAGGGCTCCCGCGTCTCGGTGCAGGGCACCGGCATGGGCTGCCCCGGCGCGACGATCGTGTTCGAGGAGCTGACCCAGCTGGGCGTGAAGAAGCTGCTCCGCGTCGGCACCTGCGGCGGCCTCCAGCCCAGCCACACCCTCGGCGACCTCATCGTCGCGCTCTCGGCGGTGCCGGCCGACTCGACCGCGATGCACCTGGTCGCCAACGAGCCGCACTGCCCGACGGCGAGCTGGGAGCTGATCCACGGCGCGGTGCACGCGGCGAAGGAGATGGGCCAGCCGATGCACGTCGGCCCGGTCGTCTCCAGCGACCTCTTCTACAACCCGGACGAGGGACAGTACGAACGGTGGTCGAAGCGAGGGGTGCTCGCGGTCGAGATGGAAGCCGCAGCGCTGTTCACAGTCGGCGCGCTCCGCGGCGTCCAGGCGGGGTGCCTGCTCACGGTGAGCGACATCGTCGTCGAGGGCGAGTTCAAGCGGATCTCGGACGACGAGCTGCGCGCTGCCGTCGACCGCATGACGCGCGTCGCGCTCGCCGCAGCGACCGGCGATTAGCGACCGCGTCGTCTTCCTGGTCAACCCGGCCTCCGATAACGGGGCGACGGGCAGGCGCTGGCCGGAGCTCGCCCACCGGCTCGCCCAGGCGGGCCTGTCGGGCGACGCACTCTTCTCGGATCATCGCGGGCACCTGACCGAGCTGGCGCGTGACGCGGCGGACGGCGGAGCGACACTGCTCGTCGTCGTCGGCGGCGACGGCTCCGTCAACGAGGCCGCCCAGGCGCTCGCAGGACGCGAGGGCGTCGACCTCGCAGTGCTCCCACGCGGCACCGGCACCGATTTCGTGCGCGAGTTCGGGATCCCGACCCGCCCCGCCGAGGCCGCGGCGGTCGCGCTCGGCGACCGGGTGCGCACCCTCGATCTCGGCCGCGTCACCTACCGCGCCTGGGCGGGCGGCGAGGCCGTGGGCTGGTTCGCGAACGTCGCCAGCGCCGGGATGAGCGGAGCGATCGCCAAGCGCACGAACGAGTCGTCGAAGGCGTTGGGCGGGAAGGCCTCGTACCTGTGGTCGACGCTTGCCGTCTTCTCCCGCTGGCACGCGGACGACGTCACGGTGACCGTCGACGACGAGACCCGCGAGGCGACGATGCACGACGTGATCGTCGCCAATTGCCGCTACTTCGGCGGCGGGATGAAGATCTGCCCGGAGGCGGTGCCCGACGACGGGCTCTTCGACGTGCTCCTACTCGGGGACCTCAGCAAGCGGGACCTCGTGACGACGCTTCCGAAGGCCTACAGCGGCAGGCACCTGCCCCACCCGAAGGCGGAGCTCCTGCGCGGCGCGGTCGTGACCGTCGACGCCGAGGAGCCGCTCCCGGTGGAGCTGGACGGTGAGCAGCCGGGAACGACGCCGGTGCGCTTCGAGGTCGTGCCGGGCGCGCTGCGGCTGCGCGTCCCCTAGGACTTGGGTGCGGCTGGCTTGCTCGCCGCGGGCTTGCGCGCGGTGCTCTTGCGGGCAGCCGGCTTCTTCTTCTGGGCGGCGAGCTGCTTCTCGAGCACGGCGACGCGCTTCTCGAGCGCCTCGTAGCCGCGCACGCGCTTCGCCAGCTCGTCGACGCGGTTGCGCGTCTGGTTCGCGGCGTCGACCAGCGCCTTTCCTGCCGCGGTCTTGGTGAGCTGCACGATCGCGTCCTCGCCCGCGTCGGCGAGCCGCGCCAGCAGGTCCTTGTCCTTCTTCGTGGTAGCCATGACACTCCTAGGGTCGCGGTTCAACGGAGACCTTAGCGCGGCTGCGCGGCGGCCCGCTTCAGCGCGTCGTTGACGCGCGTGACGACGTAGGTCAGAGCAAAGCTCTTCGTTCGGTCCCGGTGGAGGCCCAGCGAAGCGACCGGTGAGACGAAACGGTGCGTGATCGTCCCCGCGGGCGAGTAGACCGCGAGCCGCCAGGGCGTCCCCCGCGGCAGGTACACGTCGATCGGCCGGTTCGTCGAGCAGAGGCCCCAGGCCCCGGCAGCGTCGCAGGTCGACGGCTCGAGCGGGCTGCGGAACGAGATGTGCAGGTGCTGCGGGAGCTCCGCCGCGGGCACGTTCGTCCAGCCGAGGAAGATCTGCTTCGCGACGACGACGCGCTCGCCCGGCGCCGAGGCGAGGTTCAGCGACACGATGGCGGAGCCCGCCCGCAGCGCAACCGACGGTGCGGCGCCGCCGCCCTCGACGACCCGCAGCGCGAGCCGCCCGGCGCCGGGCGGCTTCGGCGGCGCCGGCAGCACGAAGCGGTAGGTGCCGGTGACGTCCTGCCAGCGCGGCCGGGTCGCGAGGCACGCGAGGTACGCCGTCGAATCGCCCATCGACTGCAGGGCGCAGTCTGCGTCCGCGCCGGCTTCGGTCGAGTCGGTCGAGACGACGAGATCGCCCTCCGCCTCCCCCCACGGGCTGCGCGCCGCGGCCGCGCGCTGCAGCCAGAGTGCGCGGAACGGGTGGAGCTCGGTCTTCTCGCCGGCCGGCTTCCACTTCGTGCAGTTCCAGACCCACGAGCCGAGCGCCTGGACGCGGTCGCCGGGCTCCGGCCACGCGAATTTCGGTACGGCGACCGAGTCGCGTGCGGCCGGAAGGCGCGCCGTACCGGCGGCGAGCAGGAACGAGAAGGCCGGGTCGGGCTCGACGCCGATCTCGAGGTCGTCGCCCGGTACGACGGCGTCGACGGCCCCGCCCAGCCACTGCGGCTGTGAGGCCCGGTTGACGTACACGAGCCCGGGGGCGAGCCCCTGGACGAGCGCGGCGGGGTCTCGGGCGCAGCCGTCGAGCGGCGGCTGGGAGATCGGGTTAGGGCCGTTCGCAGCGGACGCGCCAACGGCGGCGGTAAGGAACAGCGCGACGAGGAGCGCGCGCTTCACAACGGCGGCCGCAGGTCGGGCTCGCCCTTGTTCGGCCAGTGCGCGAGCGCGCGCTCGGCCTGCGCAGTGATCGTCAGCGACGGGTTGACGCCCAGGTTCGCGCTCACCGCGGCCCCGTCCACGACGTGGAGGCCCGGATCCGAGTAGACGCGATGGTACGCATCGACCACACCGGTCTCGGGCGAGGCGCCGATGCAGGCGCCGCCGAGGATGTGCGCCGTCGTCGGCACGTCCAGCAGCACTTCGTTGAGCGAGCTGCCCGGACGGCCGCCGATCTCCTGGGCGGTGAGGCGCGCCGCCTCGTTCGCGGCCGGGATGTAGCTCGGATTCGGCGCGCCGTCGCCCTGGGAGCTGACGAGCCGGCCCCGCCGCAGGCGGAGCCGCAGCGCGTTGTCGTGCGACTGCATCACGAGCAGGATGATCGTGCGCTCGGACCAGCGCCGCACCGAGAGGCTCCGTAGGAACGCGAGCGGATGGCGCGCGACCTGGCCGAGAAAGCGCAGCCGGCGCGGCGTCCCCGCTCCACCGTCGACGAGCACCGTGCCGAGCAGGCCCATCGCGTTTGAGCCGCGCGGGTAGCGGACCGGCTCGATGTGCGTCTGCGAATCGGGATGGATCGACGAGGTGATCGCGACACCGGTCGAGTAGTCGATCCTCCGCGTGTCCGCGGTCGCGCCGACGATCGCCTCGGAGTTGGTGCGCACGCGCTCGCCGACGAGCGGGCCGCCGAGCCTGGAGCGCAGGAGCAGCGAGACCGTGCCGAGCACGCCGGCCGCGAGCACGACCTGCCCGGCGCGGAAGCGCTCCGCCTCGCCGCGCCGCCGTCCCGGTCGCTCGGCCCGCACCTCCCAGCCTCCGTCGGAGCGCGTCAGGAGCGTCGCCTCGCGCTCGGGGAGGATGACCGCGCCGAGACGCTCGGCGAGGTGGAGGTAGTTGCGGTCGAGCGTGTTCTTGGCTCCGTGACGGCAGCCCACCATGCAGCCGCCGCAGCGGATGCACCCGGCCCGCCGGGGGCCGTCCCCGCCGAAGTAGGGGTCGTCCACCTCCACCCCCGGCTCGCCGAAGAAGACGGCGACCTCGGGCTGGTGATAGGTGCCCGCGACGCCCATCCGCTCGGCGACCCGGCGCATCACGAGGTCGGCTGGGGTCTCGAACGGCACGCTCACCGCGCCGAGCATTCGCCGAGCGACCGCGTAGTAAGGCGCGAGCTCCGCCTTCCAGTCGGTGACGCCGTCCCACTGCGGGTCGGGCCAGGCGTCCTCGAGCGGCTCGTAGAGCGTGTTCGCGTAGACGAGCGAGCCGCCGCCGACCCCGGCGCCCGAGAGGACGAGCACGTCGTGGAGCAGCGTCAGCCGCTGGATCCCGTGGAGGCCGAGCCGGGGCGCGTAGAGGTAGCGGCGCAGGTCCCAGCTCGTGCGGGGGAAGTCGTCGGCCCGGAACCGGCGCCCGGCCTCGAGCACGCACACCGAGTAGCCCTTCTCGGACGCGCGCAGCGCAGCGACGCTGCCGCCGAAGCCGCTCCCCACCACGACGACGTCGAACTCCCTCACCGGAGCTCCGCGAGCACGGCGGCGAGCGTCTCGCCCGCCGGCGCGTCGAGCTTGAGCGAGGCGCGCGCGTCGAGCCCCGTCGGCCCCCGGTTCACGATCGCGAAGTCGCCTCCCGCCTCGAGCGTCTCGACCGGCAGCCCGGCCACCGGGTAGACCTCGAGCGACGAGCCGACGGCGAGCAGCAGCCGTGTCTGGCCCGCCAGCACGAACGCCCGCTCGATCGCCGACTCGGGCAGCAGCTCGCCGAACATCACGACGTCGGGCTTCAGCACCGCCTCGCAGGCCTCGCAGCGCGGGACCGGCAGGAGCTCGAGCACGCGCTCGAGCGGGTACACCGCGCCGCAACGCGGGCACGACGAGGTGCGAATCGAGCCGTGCACCTCGACGACGTCGCGGCTCCCCGCCCGCTCGTGCAGCAGATCGATGTTCTGGGTCACGACCGCCTCGACGAAGCCGAGCCGCTCGAGCTCCGCGAGGGCGAGGTGCGCCGCGTTCGGCTCCGCGTCGAGGAGCACGCCGAACCGCGGCCCGTAGAACTCCCAGATCCGGGCCGGGTTCTCGCGGAACGACTCGATCGAGCCGTAGTCGTACGGGTCGAACTCGGCCCAGAGCCCCGTCCGCGAGCGGAAGTCCGGGATCCCGCTCTCGGTCGACACGCCGGCGCCCGTCAGGACGAGGCACGGCCGTCGCTCGCGGATGAGCGCGACTAGGCGCGCGACGTCGGACACGGATCAATTCTAGGGTGCTGCCCGGTGGGGTGGCGTGATGCTCTGGCGCGCGAGAAGCAAGCCAGGCAAGGACGCAGGGAGCGCTCACGTGAAGCCACATGGGCGCGACCGAGGACGCCGCATGGCGCCGCTTCGCCGCCGCCAGAGCGCGCGCAACCCGCCGGGCGGCGCCCTAGAGTTGACCCGATGGAGGGCTTCCACTTCTCGACCGAGGTGCGCGTTCGCTTCGCTGAGACCGACGCGCAGGGCGTCGCGCACAACACCGCCTACATCGTCTGGTTCGAGGTCGCGCGGGTCGACTACCTCGCGAAGTACGCCGGCGGCTACCAGGCGATCCGCGACCGGGGGATCGAGGCGCTCGTGACCCAGACCCACATCGACTACCACGCACCCGCGCGGTTCGACGACGTCGTCTCGGTCCACGCGCGCTGCGCCGAGATCAAGGGCGCGCGCTTCCGCTACGAGTACGCGATCGAGCGGGACGGCGAGCTGCTCGCGGACGGCTGGACCCGCCACGCGACGGTCGACGCGGTCACCTTCCGCCCGAAGCGCGTCCCCGTGTGGTTCGCCGAGGCGATCGCTACTGCTGAGTCGTAGGCACGGGCGCGACGGGGTGATGGGCCCCGGTGCCCGGCTTCTCCTTCGGCTTCGGCTTCGGCTTCGGCTTGGTGCCGACGAGCAGCACGGTCGGTGTGGAGCGGTAGGACGAGTGCCACACGTTGTCGTAGAGCAGCTTCCCGTTCGGCGCGTAGACCTTGCGCTCGACGCTCGTCGCCTGGGGCGGCGCACCCTGCGTCTCGACCTTCGTCTTGCCCTTCGGCAGTGTCGGGTCCTTGACCTTCTTCACCGGTATCGGCCCCGTGTTCACGAGGGGCGAGGCGGTGGACTCGACGCGGCGGTGGACGGGCGTCCCGTAGAGCGTCACCCGCAGCGACGAGTCGGTGACGAACGTCCGCAGGTAGAGCCAGTGGCGCGTGTCGTTGGTGAGGCGCAGGTCGACGTTCGGGTAGTTGACGGTCGCGTCGCGGCCGAGCGGATAGTGACTGATGTAGAGGGCGTGGTTGGTGCGCGCCGTGATCGGCAGCCCCGCCTCGAAGGCGGCGTTGAAGACCGTCGTCGAGACCTGGCAGACGCCGCCGCCGAGGCCCGTCTCGAGCTCGCCGTTGATGATCACGGGCGCTTCGAGGAAGCCCTTCGCCGCCGAGCGCTCGCCGGTCGCGCCGTTGAACGACCAGTTCTCTCCCGGCCGGATCAGCTGCTCGTCGACGAGATGCGCAACGAGCTGCACGTTGTGGATCCGGTTCGGGACGCCCCCGAAGTAGGTCTCGTAGGTCGACACGGGGCTTCTGATCCCCATCGCCTTCGCGTCGGCCGTCGTCCGCTTCGCCTGCTGCTCCACGACGACGAGCCGTGCGACGCGGTCGACCGGTGAGAGCGCGGCCGCGAGCAGCCTCTTCGACGAGGCGAGGACGTCGACCATGCTGCCCGGCTTGGAGGGAACGATGCGGATGCCGCCGGCCGCCGTGACGGCGAAGCTCGCATTGCGGGGCGCGCGCTCGACGAGCCGTGTCAGCTTCGAGAAGTAGGCGTCGGCCGCGGGGCCGGCGATGCCGAGCGACGCCGACCCGTCGTGCGGAAGGGCCAGCAGCGGCGCGAGCTGCGAGGGCGTCAGCCGCCAGCGTGCCAGCCCGTAGGAGAGCGACACCGGTGCGGAGAGCGCGGTGCGCGCTCGGGCCGCCGCCGGGGCCAGCTGCGCCGCCGTCACCCGCACTGGATCGATGCGCACCGGCAGCGCGACGGATCCCTCCTGGAGGCCGACGAGCGACGCGAGGATCAACGGTCCGGCCGCCTTGGTGTCGAGCTCGGCGCCGGCGCGGCCCGGAACGACGACGGGCTGCCCGCCGCGCAGCCGCACCGAGGCGTCGCTGTGGGAGACGTCCACGTCGCGCGCGAGCCGGTCGAGCTCGTACACGAGCGCAGCCTGGAACACGCGAGGCTGCAGCTTGACGTCGCTCCCGAAGAGGCGCAGGGCGAGGCGCTTGAAGCCGCGCAGCGGGCCGGAGCCGCTTCCGGCGTCCTGCGCCTCGGCGATCGCCGCGTCCCAGTCGGGCTTCACGCCGAGCTCGGCGGGGCTGATCTTGAAGGCATGGCCCGCGGCGGTGAACGTGACCGGCTGCGGCTCGACCGAGGAGAAGCGGTGCTCCAGCTCGGCGCGCGCCTGCGCAGGGCTCATCCCGCCGACGTCGACGCCCGCGACCGTGACGCCTGCGGCGATCCGCCCCGTAGAGCCGGCGAAGGCGAAGCCCACGACGAGCGCGGCGACCGCGAGCACGGCAACGACGAGCAGCCCTCTCGCGAGCAGGAAACGCCTGCGCCGCGGCCGGGAGCGCCCAATCTGAAGCGGAGACGTTCTCGCGTCGACCTGCACCGACGACCGATACTAGCCGGTCCTTCGAGGAGCCTAGTCGCGCGGGCGCTCGGTCCAGCCGTGGCTCAGATAGGTGGCGACGACCTGCCGCTGGATCTCGGACGTTCCCTCGACAATCTGGAACACCTTCGCGTCGCGCAGCCACTTCTCGACGGGGTGCTCCCGCATGATCCCCGCGCCGCCGAGCACCTGCACCGCGTCCGTGGCGGCCCGCATCGCCGTGTCGGCGGCGAAGGCCTTCGCGAAGGAGCCCAGCAGGCCCGCGTCGCGGCCCGCGTCGATTGCCGCCGCCGCGCGCCAGACGAGCAGGCGGGCCGCCTCGACCTCCATCGCCATCTCCGCGAGCTTGAACGACACTCCTTGCTTCGCGATGAGCGGCTTCCCGAACGCCTCACGCTCGCGCGCGTAGGCCGTCGCCGTCTCGAACGCGGCCCGCGCGACGCCCACGGCGGCGGCCGCCACCTGCGGGCGCGAGAGCTCGAAGAAGTCCATCGCTACGACGAAGCCCTGTCCTTCCTCGCCGAGCAGGCGGTCGGCCGGGATCCGCGCCTCGTCGAGCACGAGCGAGCCGGTGTAGGAGGCACGGAGGCCGAGCTTGCGCTCCTTGCGGCCGGCGCGGACGCCCGGGTCGTCCCGCTCCACGATGAACGCGGTGATCGCGCCGTCGAGCTTGGCGAAGACGATCGTCAGCTCCGCGATCCCGCCGTTCGTGATGTAGACCTTCTCGCCCGACAGGACGTAGGAGTCGCCGTCTCGGCGGGCGGCGGCGCTGATCGCGGCCACGTCCGAGCCCGCGTGGGCCTCGGTGAACGCGATCGCCGAGAGGCACCCGTCCTCCGACGCGAGCCGGGGGAGGTAGCGGTCGCGCTGCTCCTGCGTGCCGTAGCGGACGAGCGGGCGGACGAGGAACATCGTCGCCTGGATCGTCGAGGCGAGCCCGGCGCAGCCCCAGGAGAGCTCCTCGGCGATCAGCGCTGCCGTGACCGCGCCGACGCCGCCGCCGCCGTACTCGGCGGGGACGGCGTACGAGGTGAGCCCGAGCCGGGCCGCCTTCGCGAGCAGGTCTGGCGGGAACTCGTCCCGCTCGTCCCATTCCGCGGCGATCGGCCGCAGCTCCCGCTCGGCGAACTCGTGGGCGAGCGCCTGCAGCTCCCGCTGTTCAGGCGTGGGCTCGAACCCGATCCCGACGGATACGTCCAGGCTCACTTCGGCATGAGCAGCTCGCGCGCGATCACGAGGCGCTGGATCTGCGAGGTGCCCTCGTAGATCTGGAACAGCTTCGCGTCCCGCATCAGCTTCTCGACCGGGTACTCCTTCATGTAGCCGTAGCCGCCGAAGATCTGGACGGCGTCGGTCGTCACCTCCATCGCGGAGTCCGCGGAGAAGCGCTTCGCGTGCGACGACTGCAGCGTCGCGCGCTGGCCCTGATCGATCAGCCAGCCGGCCTGCCAGCAGAGTAGCCGTGCGGCCTCGATCTTCGTCGCCATGTCCGCGATCAGGAAGTTGACTCCCTGGTTCATCGCGATCGGCTGGCCGAACGCGACCCGCTCCTTCGAGTACTCGGCCGCATGCTCGAATGCGGCGCGGGCGACGCCGACAGCGCCGATCGCCGTGCCCGGGCGGGTGAAGTCGAGCACGGTCATCGCGATCTTGAAGCCCTCGCCCTCCTCACCGAGCCTGTTCGCGGCCGGGATCACCACGTCGTTGAACGCGATCGCCGAGGTGTCGGTCGAGCGCTGCCCCATCTTGACCAGGTGCTTCTCGACGACGACGCCCTCGAGATCGGTCGGGACGACGAACGCGCTCATGCCCTTGTGGCCCTTGCTCTTGTCGGTCGAGGCGAAGACGACAACCCAGGCCGCGTGCCCCGCGTTCGTGATGAACATCTTCGAGCCGTTGATCACGTACTCGTCGCCCTTGCGCACCGCGGTGGTCTGGATCCCGGAGACGTCGGAGCCCGCGTTCGGCTCCGAGAGCCCGAAGGAGCAGAGGAGCGGCTCCTCGAGCAGCGGCGAGAGCCACCGGCGCTTCTGCTCGTCGGTGCCGAAGGCGACCACGGGCCCCGCGCCGAGGCCGTTGCAGGTGATCGACGTGCCGATCCCCGAGCAACCCCAGTACAGCTCCTCGCCGACCAGCAGCCCGTCGAAGCAGCCCAGCCCGGCGCCGCCGAAGGCCTCGGGGACGTGGAGGTTCATCAGGCCCACCTCGTGGGCCTTCGCGATCACGTCGGCCGGATGGGTCTGATTCTCGTCGTACTCGGCCTCCTTCGGCCGGATCTCCTTCTCGGCGAACTCGCGCGCGAGGTCGCGCAGTGCCTTCTGTTCGTCGGTGAGGCCGAACGAGATCCCGCCTCCGACGCCCTGCTCGAGTGTGGCCATGGTGTCTCCGCTCCGCGTTCGATTGACCGGTCAGTCAATTGTACGGGCTATACGCGCGAGACTCAAGCGACGAGGCGGCACGAGCCCGTAGACTCGTTCTCGTGGATCTCGAGCTCACCGCCGAACAACGGCTGATCCAGGACACCGTTCGCGCCTTCGTGGACGAGCGCGTGCTCCCCGTCGCGGTCGAGAACGACATCCATCACAAGCTCGACATGTCGCTGATCGAGGGCATGGCCGAGCTCGGGATCCTCGGCATCGTGATCCCGGAGGAGTACGGCGGCGCCGGGCTCGACTACGTCTCCGAGGCACTCGCGTGCGAGGAGATCGAGCGCGGCGAGGCGGCCTTCCGGACGCTGATCTCGGTTCACGTCGGCCTCAACTCCTCCTCGCTGCTCCGCTACGGCACCGAGGAGCAGAAGCAGCGCTACCTCGTGCCACAGGCGAAGGGCGAGAAGCTCGGCTGCTTCGGGCTCACCGAGCCGGGTGCGGGCTCCGACGTCGCGGCGATGCGGACGAGCGCGCGGCGCGAGGGCGACACGTGGGTCCTGAACGGCCAGAAGAACTGGATCTCGTACGCATCCGTCGCCGACCACCAGCTCGTGGTCGCGAAGACCGACCCCTCGGCGGGGCACAAGGGCATGTCCGCGTTCATCGTCGAGCGCACCTGGCCCGGGGTGACCACGGCCGACACCGAGAACAAGCTCGGCGTCTGGGCCGGCTCGACCGGCGAGCTCTTCTTCGAGAACGTCGAGATTCCGGCCGAGAACCTCCTCGGCGAGGAGGGGCAGGGCTTCGAGATCGCGATGCACTCGCTCGACCAGGGCCGCTTCACCGTCGCCGCGGGCGCGGTCGGCGTGATCCGCGCCTGTCTCGAGCGCTGCACCGCCTACGCGCGCGAACGCGAGACCTTCGGCCAGGAGATCGGCCGCTACCAGCTCGTCCAGGACATGATCGCGAAGATGGTGCTCGGCTACGAGACCTCGAAGCTGCTCGTGCTGCAGGCCGCGTGGATGAAGGACCAGGGCAAGCGCAACACGCGCGAGACCGGCCTCGCGAAGTGGCATGCGACCGAGTCGGCGTTCGAGGCCGCGCACCTGGCGATCCAGGTCTTCGGCTCGTACGGCTACTCGGCCGAGTACGGGATCGAGCGCTACTTCCGCAACGCGCGCGCGCCGATCATCTACGAGGGCACGACGCAGATCCACAAGATGCTGCAGGCCGAGCACGCGCTCGGGTACAGGCGGCTGAACGGGCACACGGGCGAGATGTCGCCGATCGTGTCGTGGGGCCCGGCCCTGGCGACCGCCTAGCGAGCCTCGATCCGAGGTCGAACGAGGTCGAGCCTGCTCGACCCGTCCAGAGCGGACGACCGAACCTCCTCAAAGCTCCCAACCCTCGGAAAAGGGTCAGACCCCTTTAGGAGAGTCGAGCTCGCCGTCCCAGTAGTCGACCTTCGTGCCGCGCCGGAACAACGCGCTGTCCTCGGCGTCCGTCCAGATCCCGACCTTGTCGCTGTCGGGGTACACGGCCACGGCAGGGCGAGCCTTGTTCGACAGGATCAGGACGCGGACGGCGCTGTCGCTCACGTTCGAGACCAGGTGCGCGCCCGCCGGCCCCTCGGGGAAGCAGACCGTATCCCCGGGTGCCAGCTCGCACTCGCCCTCGGGCGTCCGCACCGTCGGCGTGCCCGCGACCACGAGCAGCCACTCCTCGCAGCCCCACTCGTAGTGGTAGGGGAAGGTGCGCTCGCCCGGCTCGAGCTCGTAGAGGGTCGCCCCGAGCAACGCGGCGCCGAGCTTCGGCCCGAGCATCGCCGCACGCCAGCGCCACCCCTCCGGCTCGGCGCGCTCGTGGTCGAGCCCGCCGTCGAAGAGGTTGAAGACGTCCACGTCCGCAAGTATGTGAGCGTGCGCGCCCTCGCCGCAACCGCAGCCACGGCGCTCCTGCTCGCCGCGACCGCCGCGGGCGCACCGCCGCGCGCAGGCCTCGTGGTCCCGAGCGTCAGCCTGGGCGGCCTCCGGCTCGGAATGACCGCACCGCAGGTGAGCGCGGCCTGGGGCTCGCGCTACGGGCTCTGCCGCGGCTGCCCGTCGCCGACCTGGTACTTCACCTACCGGCCGTTCACCCAACACGGAGCCGCGGTCGAGTTCCGACGGGGCACCGCCGCAGCGCTCTTCACGCTCTGGTCACCGCCGGGCTGGCGCACGCCGAAGGGGCTCACGATCGGCGACCCGGCGGCGAAGATCACTCAGCTGTACGGCCCGATGCCCCTCGAGAACTGCGTCGGCTACTCGTCACTGCTCCTGAGGCGCGGTGCCACGCTCACCGCCTTCTACGTCGTCGACCAGAAGCTCTACGGCTTCGGGCTCATGCGGTATGGGCGCTCACCCTGCTTCTAGCCTCGGCGCGCATCAGCATCCAGACGAGAGGGATCACGGCGAGGATCGGCACCGCGCAGATCGGCCAGAGGATCTGGTATCCGTTGGTGGCGGGCAGGTATGGAGAGAGCACGTCGATCAGGGCGCCCGCGATCAGCGGCCCGGCGATGAGCCCGAAGCCCTTCGTCCAGGTCGCGAGGCCCGAGATCGCGCCCCGCTGCCCCTCCGGCATCAGGATGAAGAGCAGGCCCCAGGCAAGCGTCATCACCGCGCCGCCCGCGATCGCGACCGGGAAGACGAGCGCGTAGTACCAGTCCTGCCACGAGCTCGCGAAGCCGGCGACGACCAGCCCACCGCCGTAGACGAACGAGGCGGCGAAGATCACGCGCGCGAGCCCGACCCGGTCGCCGAGCGGCCCCGAGAGGACCGCGGCGATCATGTAGCCGGCAGCGACGGTGCCGAGCACCGCCGAGGAGGTCGAGAGCGGCTGGTGCAGGCCGCGCGTGATGTAGAGGACGACAAACGTCCGCTCGGCAGCGAACGCTCCCTCCCAGGCGGCATTGGCCGCCAGCCAGCGCCGTACGTCGGTGTTCCCGCGCGTGATGCGCCAGCTGCGCGCGACGTAGGCACGGACGCCCTCGAAGACGCGGCCGTGGCCGCCGTCCTCCACGACGAAGACGATCGCCGCGCCGCACGCGAGCGTGGTCACGAACGCGGCGATCAGGAACGGCGCGGGCTGCCAGACGTGGAAGAGGAAACCGCCGCCGACGAGCGCAAGCCCGAGCGCGAGCCCGCGCAGGACGTGCTGGATGCCCTGGGAGCGCCCGTAGGCCGACGGAGGCAGCAGATCCGGATAGAGCCCGCGATAGGGCGGCTCGTAGACGTAGTACGCGAAGAAGAACGCGAGCACGATCAGGGTCGTCGTCCAGAGACTCGGCATGAACGCCATCAGCGCGAGGCAGAAGCCCATCGGCCCGAGCGCGGCGAGCATGAACGGGCGCCGCCGGCCGAGCGGCGTGTGAAACGTGTCGCTCCAGGGCCCGATCACGACGGGGAGCGTGAGCGCGAAGATGCCTTCCGCTGCGAGGACGGCCGCGATCATGGTGCGAGAGTCCGTGAAGCGGCCGAGCAGGGGCGGCAGGTACGCGGCCGTGGTCGTGATGGAGAACGCGAGCCCGAACGCGCCCAGCCCGAGCACCCAGGGCAGCCGCCACCCGAAGGTCGCCGGGACGCCCGCGGCCTTCGGGGTCGCCGTCGTCATCGCGTCAGGTTTGCACAGGCGACTGACGCAGCGCCAACCCGTTCACGAACAGCTCCGTGAACGTCCGCTCCGCCCGCGCAATCTCCTCGTCGCCGTCGGGGAGCCGGCCGAGCACCCAGCCGGTCAGGATCTCCCTGAGCGCGCCGTACACGATCAGGCTCGCGAGCCGCGGGTCCAGCTCCGTGCTGAACTCTCCCCGCTCCTGCCCCTGCGCGACGATCCGCTCGATCGCCTCCAGCGCCTCGTCGCGCTCGACGACGCGGCTGCCGAGATCGCCGCTGCGGACGACCTCGCGTACGAGAACCGTCACGAGCTCCGGGTCGCGCCGCCACGACCGCAACAGGATCGCGCCGACCCGGCGGAGCTGCTCCGCCGCCGGCGCGTCCGACTCCCCGACCGAGCGCATCGCCTCGAGCAGCTCCGCCCAGGTCTCGCGGAAGATCGTCTCGAGCACCTCGTCCTTGGAGGAGAAGTAGTGGTAGAGCAGCCCGTGCGCGACTCCCGGCCTCCTCGGCGATGTCGCCGACGCGGCACGTGTGGTACCCCTTGCGGGCGAACACCTTGACGGCGGCGGCGAGGATCAGCCGGCGCTTCTCTTCCTGGGCGATTGACCGGTCAGTCAACGTCGTTTGAGTGTAGTGAGAGAATCGGCGGCGGTGCAACCGCTCGCCGGGCTCCTCGTGGTCGACCTCACCCGGCTCCTCCCCGGGCCGTACGCGACGCGCGAGCTCGCGCGGCTCGGCGGGCGCGTGGTGCGGCTCGAGCCGCCGGAGGGCGACGCCCTGCGCAAAGCGGCGCCCGCGTGGGAGGCGGCGCTCAACGCAGGCAAGGAGTCTGTCGTGTGCGACCTCAAGGCCGAGCCGCAGCTCGGTCGCGCGCTGATCGCCCGGGCCGACGTCGTGGTGGAGAGCTTCCGTCCGGGAGTCACGGCCCGGCTCGGCCTCGAGCGGGCCGAGCGGACGGTCTGGTGCTCGCTCACCGGCTTCGGCGTCGGCGGGCCTCACGAGCAGCGCGTCGGGCACGACCTCAACTACCTCGGCTGGGCGGGGGCGCTCGCCGACACGGCCCCGGCGCCGCCGCCCGTGCAGGTCGCCGACCTGGCGGCGGGCGCGCTGGCGGCGGTCGCCGAGATCCTGGCAGCCCTGCTCGAGCGGGAGCGGACCGGCCTCGGCGGCCACGTTGTGGTCTCGATGACCCACGGCTCGCACCGGCTCGTCGCCCACCGCCTCGGCGGCGATCCCGTGCCCCGCTTCCTCACCGGCGGCGTCGCCTGCTATCGGGCCTACCCCACCGCCGACGGCCGGTTTCTCACCGTCGCCGCGCTCGAGCCGCGCTTCTGGCAGCGCTTCTGCGAGGTGCTCGGCCGTGAGGAGTGGGCGGGCCGCGCGTTCGAGCCCGAGCTGCCGGACCTCGCCGCGCTGCTCGCGTCACGCCCGCTCGCCGAGTGGCTCGAGCTCTTCGACGGCGAGGAGGTGTGCGTCGGGCCCGTGGCGACGCTCGAGGAGGCCGCTGCGGAGTTCGGCTCGCAGGTCGAGGGCCGCGCCCCAGCGCTCGGCGAGCACACCGCGGCCTGGCGCCGAGAGCTCGGGCTCTAGCGAGTAGCAATCGTCGAAAAGGAGGTAGCCGTGTTCGCTCGGGTCTCAACGTTCGAAGGAGTCGACCTGGAAGCCGTCGAGCGCACGAAGGACGCCGCGCGTCAGCGCGAAGAGGCGATCTTCCAGGCGATGCCCGGCTGGAAGGGCACGATCAACCTCGGCGATCGCTCGAGCGGGAAGGTGGTGACGGTGAGCCTGTTCGACAGCGAGGACAACCTGAAGGCCGCCGAGCCGGTGTTCGAGGAGGAGATCCCGCGCCGGCTCGGTGATCTGATGCAGGAGTGGTCCGGACGCCGCGTGAGCGTCGAGCAGTTCGAGGTGCTCCTGGAACAGCGTCCGGTCGGATAGCTCTCAGAGGCGGAGAGCCGCCGTCAGCTCGCCGAGCCCGGTGATCCGCGGCTCGAGCTCCGGATAGCGCCCTTCGCGGTCCAGGAGGATCGCCCGCATCCCCAGCGCAAGGGCGCCCTCGACGTCGTCCTCGACCGAGTCGCCGACCATCGCCGCGGCGATGGGCTCGACGGCGAGCCGGTCGAGCGCGGCACGGAAGATCGTCGGGTCTGGCTTCGTCTTCCCGTGCGAGCGCGAGCCGATCGCGACGTCCACCTCGAGCCGGTGGTGGACGACGAACGCCTCGAGATCGCGGCTCGTGTTCGAGACGAGCCCGAGCTTGAGTCCGCGGCCGCGCAGCTCGTCGAGCACGGGCAACGCGTCGTCGTAGAGCTCGAAGTTGTCGTGGTCCTCCCAGGCGGCCACCATCTCCGCCGCGCACTCGTAAGCGCGCTCTGCGTCGCCGCCCATCCCGCGGATGATCCGCTCGGTGAAGACGATCCAGACCTCGTCGTCGTGCTCGAGTTCGGGATGGCGCTTCAACTCGGCGAAGGCGGCGAGCCGCGCCTCGTCGTGACGTGAGGCGTCCAGCCGGAGGCCGTGCCGCTCCCCCAGGCGCACGTAGCCCTCGGGGCCGAGGTCCGGGCCGGGCCGCACGAGGGTGAAGTCGACGTCGAAGAGCACGGCCTCCAGGGTCCGATCCGGCACGGCGGAGAGGATAGCCTCGACCCCCGATGCAGCCCGGCTTCAGCAGCAGCGCGCTCTCGGCGTTCCGCAGCCGGGACTTCCGCCTGCTCTGGGGCGGGCAGACCGTGTCCTTCGCGGGCGACATGGCCTTCCTCGTCGCGATCGGCTGGTATGTGACGACGTTGACCGGCTCGGCCGGCTCGCTGGGGGTCGTGCTCGCGATCCAGTCGGCGGCGCTGCTGACGACGCTTCTGATCGGCGGCGTGATCGCGGACCGCTACCCACGGCGCCGGCTGATGATCGGCTCCGACCTGGCGCGCGCCGTTCTCGTCGGGATCCTCGCGGCACTCGACGCGACGGGGAGCCTCTCGTTCAGGGCCATCCTCGTGCTCGTGGCGCTGATCGGGCTCGCCGACGGCTTCTTCCAGCCCGCGTTCGGCGGGATCGTGCCCCTCGTCGTCGAGCAGCCCTTCCTCGCCTCGGCGAACTCGATGCTGAACGTCGCGCGCCAGACCGCTGCGATCGGCGGACCGGCCCTGGCGGCACTCGTCTACGGCACGGCCGGCTCGACCACGGTCTTCGCCCTGGACGCAGCATCCTTCGTCTTCTCGGCGGCGCTCCTCTGGCTGGCCCGCCCTCGCAGGCTCGACGCGGAGCCGACCGAAGGGCCCTGGCGTGACCTGGCCGCCGGGTTCCGGTACGTCGCGAGCGTGCCCTGGCTCTGGAGCGGGATCCTCGTGACGACACTGATCCTGATGGTCGCGATGACGCCGTACCAGTCGCTGCTGCCACGTCTCGTCAGGACGCATTTCCACCTCGGGATCGGCGCCTATGGGCTGCTCTTCAGCCTGCAGGCGGTCGGGATGGTGCTCGGCTCGTTCACCTACGCACACGTGAATCCGCGCCGGAAGCGGGCGATCCTCTGCTTCGCCGCCTTCTCGATCAACGACGCGTTCATGCTCCTGCTCGCGGTCTCGCCGTGGTTCCCACTCGCGGCCGCCGCCTCGAGTGTGCGCGGCTTCTTCATCGGCGTCGGGATCGGGCTCTGGATGACGATGGTGACCGAGCTCGTGCCGGAGGGCTACCTCTCGCGGGTGATCAGCCTCGACTTCTTCGGCTCGTTCGGGCTGACGCCGGTCGGCTACCTCGTCGCGGCCGGGCTCGCAGGCCTGTTCGCGCCGCAGGCCATCATCGCCGTGGGCGCGACGCTCGGCGCGCTCCTCTGGCTGCTGCCGCTCGTGAGCGCACGCGTGCGCGAAGTGGATTAGACAGACCGAAGGCCCTGCCGACCGCGCCGGACAGGGCCCTGCTCGATCGGGGTGCCCAGATTCGAACTGGGGACCTCTCCGACCCGAACGGAGCGCGCTACCAGGCTGCGCCACACCCCGAGCGGGCATAGGTTAGCGACTCGGCGCGCTTCCGACACGGACGCGACACACTTGTCACGCTACGTTGTCTCTACCGACAACGGAGGTGAACCCTGTGAACGTCGTGACCCTGATCGGCAACCTCGCGAGCGAGGTCGAGCTGAAGGACCTCGGCGAGGAGAAGAAGGTGGCGAGCTTCCTGCTCGCCGTCGACCGCCCGACGCCGGCCGGAGGTGCCGACTTCGTGCGGATCGCGGTCTGGAACAAGCAGGCCGAGACCTGCGAGCGGTATCTGGCGAAGGGCAAGCGCGTGGCCGTCGACGGGCGCCTGCGCAGCCGCTCCTGGGAGGAGGAGGGCAAGCGCCGGAGCGCGATCGAGGTGGTCGCGAACCGCGTCCAGTTCCTCTCGGCGCCTGACGACGCCGCGGCCATGCCGTTCGAGGGGGCGACGACCTAGCCAGCGGGGAGGCGCTTGACCATGTAGACGGCCGACTCCGCATACCCGAGCGAGCGGTAGAGCCCGCGCGCGACCTCGTTGCCGCCGAACACGTTCAGCTCGATCCGGGCGAGCCCGTGCTCGCGCACCTCGTCCTCGAGCGCGAGCATCGCCGCGCGGCCGAGGCCACGTCGGCGCTCTGCCTCGTCGATCTCGATCGCGTAGAGGTAGGCGCGGCGCATGCCGACCTGGCTCGTCTGGATCGCCCACCACACGATCCCCACGCGGCGGCCCTCGTCGTCCTCGACCACGTGGAGGAAGAGGCCGGGGGTCGCGAGCCCCTGGGTGAGGACGTTCTCGTGGTCGCTGACCGACTTGATCCGAGCGTGCTCACGCGTGAAGCCGCCGTTCTCCTCCAGGTCGCGGGCGTACTCCTCGACGGCCTCGGCGTAGAAGGCGTCGTACTCGTCCTCGCGCAGCGGCCGGAAGCGGACACCCATCGGCGACATCCTAGAATGCGCCGGTGGCCCGCCGCGACGAGATCCTCGCCTTCGCCGACGAGCTGCTCGACGTCGGCTCCTACCGCGAGTTCGGGCCCGCCGGAGCGCAGGTGCTCGGCGCGCGCGAGGTGACGAA
This sequence comes from uncultured Actinomycetes bacterium, assembly GCA_963724805.1. Lineage (GTDB taxonomy): Bacteria > Actinomycetota > Thermoleophilia > Gaiellales > Gaiellaceae > CAVQZA01. The sequence continues at coordinate 1,655,371 of CAVRWA010000014.1, read as the reverse complement.
GCTCGCCTGCGGGGTGTCGTCCTCGCTCGAGCTCTTTCGCGCGGCCGCGGCGGCGGGAGCCCAGCTCCTGGTCGTCCACCACGGCATCTGGTGGCGCAACGAGCCGCTCGTCGTCGACGCGCGCCAGCGCGGCCGCCTCCAGACGCTGTTCGAGGCGGACCTGACCCTCGCCGCGTACCACCTGCCGCTCGACGCGCACCCCGAGCTCGGCAACGCCGGCAGGCTCGCCGCGCGCCTCGGGGTCGAGGTCGAGGGGCCGTTCCTCGAGTTCGGCGTCGGCGGCCGGCTGCCCGCCCCGCTCCCGCTGGCCGAGCTCGTCGAGCGCGTCCAGGGGGCGACCGGGCGGGAGCCGCTCGTGTTCGCCGAGGGGCCCGACCCCGTCCGGCGGGTCGCGATCGCGACCGGCTCCGCCGGGCACGACCTGATCTCGGCCGCACGCGAGGGCTACGACGTGTACCTGACCGGCGAGCCCGAGGAGCCGTCCCTCCACAGCGCGCGCGAGCTCGGCGTCACCTTCGTCGCCGCGGGGCACTACGCAACCGAGCGGCTCGGCGTACAGGCGCTCGCGGAGGTCCTAGGCGCCGAGTTCGGGCTCGAATGGGAGTTCCTCGAGATCCCCAATCCCGTGTAGAAAGCTCTCGATCGCGTGAGCGCACGCGCCCGGGCGCTCGCCGATCAGCAGGTGGCCGCAGCCCGCGATCACGCGCAGGGGCGCGCCGAGCCGGCGCGCGTAGTCGAAGCCGTCGCCGAGCGGGACCATCCGGTCGTTCGCGCCCCAGACGCACAGGCAAGGGCAGCGTACGCGGTCGAGGCCGAAGCGCTCGTCCCCGGCCCGAAGGGCCTGCGCGGCCTGCCGGACGTCGGAATGAAGCGCCGGTCCAGAGAGGAACCCCTCCGTCGCCGCGGCCGAGAGCGCCGGCGGATCGTCGACCTGCCAGTGGCCCAACACGAGCCACCGTGCCCAGGGAGCACGGGCGATCAACTTCCGAAACGGCGCGACCAAGCGGCCGGGCCGCCCGAGCAGCGCGTACGTGACGGATCCCTCGAAGGTCTTCCTCGCCGAGCTGATCCCCGCCGCGGCCAGCAGGACGACGGCGGCCACCTCACCGGGGTGCCGCTCGGCGGCACGAAGTGCGACGGCGCCGCCGAGCGAGTGGCCGACCAGCGGCGCCGGAAGCAGCCCCTCGAGCCGGGCGAGCTCGACGACGCAGTCGGCGTACGGGTCGAGCGTGGGCGCCGCGGGGAGCGGCTCGGAGCCCCCGTGGCCGGGCAGCTCGACGATCAAGAGGCGGTGACGGCGGGTTAGGAGCGGCGCCAGCTCGACCCAGTTGGCGGCCGCGCCCGCGAGGCCGTGGACTAGCACGAGCGGCGGCCCGGACCCACCGACGAGGTAGCGCAGCGAGGCGCCGGCCACCCCGGCACGGCGTTCCTCGAGCCCGGCAATCCGCTTTGCGTCCGTCATCAGTCGATAGTAGAGTTCGACCAGATGAGCAGTTTCGGAGGGCGGGCTCTTTGAGTCGCGCCGTCAACAACACAGGAGCAGCGACCGAGCCCGTCTGAGCGCCTTGCGCCGGCGGGTTTTTTCGTGCCCGATCGGAAGGAGCACTGATGCCGAATCACCTCACGCCCGAAGAGCTTTCCAAGGAGCTCGGCCTCGACCGCGACGAGGTAATCCGCGTGTGCATGCAGGAGGGCGTGCCGATTTACCACGGCAAGATCGACAAGTTCCTGTTCCAGGCGCAGCTGCAGGCGCTCAGCGCGCCGTCGCAGTCCGCCGCCTAGCTCTTCTTCGAAGCCTTGGAGGCCCGTGCCTTCGGCGCGGGCTTCTTCGTGACCGGCTTCTTCGCTTCGGCGATCGAGGCCCTCAGCGCCTCGAGCAGGTCGGCCGAAGGCGTCGCCTCGGGCACCGGCTGAGGCTCCGGAATCGGCTCGCCGCTTCGCTTCGCCTCGAGCAGCTCGTGGAGGCTACGGCGGTAGTGGCTCTCGAGCGAGTCCGGTTCGAACGGCGCGGCGAGGCTCGCGATGATCTGGCGCGCGAGATCGAGCTCGGCGTCCTTCACCTCGACCCCCTCGACCGCCTCCTCGATCTCGGCCTTCGAGCGGATGTCCTCGGCCAGGAAGAGCGTCTCGAGCGCGAGCGCTTCACCGTACGGGCGGATCAGGCAGATCTTCTCCGAGCCACGCAGGACGAAGCGGCCGAGCGCCGCCATGTTCGTCTCGCGCATCGCCGCGAGCAACAGAGCGTAGGGCCGCCGCGCCGCAGGTTGGCTCGACGGGGCGAGGTAGTAGGTACGGTCGAAGTAGATCGGGTCGACCTCCTCCAGCTGGACGAACCGCTCGATGTCGATCGACGGCGTCGTGTCGACCTCGATCGCCTCCAGCTCCTCGTCCTCGATCATCACGTACTGGCCCTTGGCGACCTCCCAGCCTTTCACGAGCTCGTCCGGGCCGACCTCGCGGTCGTGGAACGGACACCAGCGCTTCTGCTTGATCGGCGTCCCGCACTCGCGGTGCAGCGTCCGGAAGGTGACGTCGGACGCCTTCGCGCGCGGCTCGGTCGCGATCGCAAGGCCGATTGGGATTGTGACCAGCCCGAAGCTGATCGCGCCGTTCCAGGTGGTGCGCATGTGACCTCGAAGTCTAGGGGGACCGGACGAATTCGCCTATATTGCCTCGCCTCCTGCCTGCCGTAAGCTTGACAGAGATGACCGGGCCTCTGACGAAGACGCCGTCCGTCGCCCCGCCCGGGGCTCCGGTCCGGCGCACGATCGCCGAGCTGTGGCGCAGGGGCTCTGCGCGCGACGATTCGACGCCCGGTTACCTCGTCAAGGAAGGCGACTCCTGGCGCGAAGTGTCGTGGCGCGAGGCGGCCGAACGGGTCGACGCCCTGGCGAACGGCCTGCTCGCCCTCGGCATCCGCAAGGGAGACACGCTCGCGATTCTCGGCTCGACGAGGCTCGAATGGGCCCTTTTCGACTTCGCCGCCGCGTGCGTCGGGGCGATCACAGCCGCGATCTACGCGAACAGCTCGCCGAAGGACTGCCACTTCATCCTCGAGCATTCCGAGTCGATCGGCGTGCTCGTGGAAGACGACGAGCAGCTCGCGAAGCTCGAGGGAGGCCCGCAGCTCCGACACGTCCTGACCTTCGCCGGCCTCGACGAGCTCGCCGAACGGGGGCGGGCCTACGGGGCCGAGCACCCGCAGGCGCTCGACGCGGCGGTCGCGGCGATCCAGGAGGACGACGTCTTCACCTACATCTACACCTCCGGGACGACCGGGCCGCCGAAGGCGTGCATGATCTCCCACCTCAACTACTACGCGATGGTGGCCGTCGTCGACGACCTGGACGACTTCACGGTCGAGGGCGACTCGATGCTGCTCTTCCTCCCGCTGGCCCACAACTTCGGGCGGCTCATGCACCTCTCGGGCCCCTACGTCGGCTTCACGATCGCGTTCTGCCCCGATCCGTTCGAGGTCGCCGACGCGCTGCTCACGGTCGGGCCGACCGTGTTCCCGAGCGTGCCCCGGGTCTACGAGAAGGTCCACACGCTGGTGCTGGCCCAGTTCGAAGCGGCGACGGGCGTCAAGCGGCGGCTGATCGACTGGGCCGTCGAGGTCGGCCGTCGCGTGAGCGCGCTGAAGGTCGCACACCGGCCGATCCCGGCCTCGCTCGCGGCGCAGCACCGGCTCGCCTCCAGGCTCGTCTACTCGAAGGTCCAGGCGCGCCTCGGCGGGAGGCTCCGTGTCGGCATCTCCGGCGGGGCTCCGCTCGCGAAGGAGGTGGCGGAGTTCTTCCACGCGCTCGACATCCTGATTCTCGAGGGCTACGGCCTCACCGAGTGCACGTCGGCCGCGACGGTGAACAGGCCCGACAACTACCGCTTCGGCACCGTCGGCCCGGCGCTCCCCGGAACGGAGCTCCGACTCGGCGAGGACGACGAGCTGCTGATCCGCAGCGAGACGGTCTTCCAGGGCTACTTCAAGGATCCCGAGGCGACGCGGGCGGTGCTGGACGACGACGGCTGGCTCCGCTCGGGGGACGTCGCAGCGATCGACGCGGACGGCTTCGTCACGATCACCGACCGCAAGAAGGACATCCTGATCACGGCGGGCGGCAAGAACGTTGCCCCGGCGAACCTGGAGAACCTGCTGAAGGGCTCCCCGTACGTCTCGCACGTGGTCGTGATCGGCGACCGGCGACCGTACGTCAGCGCGCTGATCACGCTCGAGGACGACGCCCGCGCGCTGCCCGACATCGAGGAGCGGATCCAGGCGCTCGTGGACGAGGTGAACGGCGAGCTCTCACGCTACGAGCAGATCAAGCGCTTCCGCATCCTCCCTCGCGACTTCTCCGCCGAGGAGGGCGAGATCACGCCGACCCTGAAGCTGAAGCGAAGGGTCGTCCAGGAGAACTTCGCCGCCGAGATCGACGAGCTGTACTCGGATCGGGACGGTCGCTAGAGGATGCGGCGCGCGCCGACGTAGCTGCCGGCGTAGTACGCCTCGGCGAGGCTCGAGATCTTGACGACGTCGCCCGTGTGGGGCGAGTGGATGAACTGGCCGCCGCCGATGTAGATGCCGACGTGGCCAAGCCCTTCGAAGAAGACGAGATCCCCGGGCTGGAGCTGGCTGTACGCGACCGGCACGCCCATCGAGTACTGCCCGCCCGAGAAGTGGGGCAGCGAGACGCCGACCTGCGCGAAGACATACATCGTGAACCCGGAGCAGTCGAAGCCCGCCGGGCTCGCGCCTGCCCAGACGTACGGCGTCCCGAGGTACTGCATCGCGATCCCGACGACGCCGCCGTACGGGGAGGCCGGGACGACGCTCGCTCCGTCGGGTGTCAGCGCGCCGATTCCGATCCCCGCACTCGGCGGCGGGCCGGCGGCGAGGCGTGCGCGCGCCGCGGTCGCGAGCGCGAGCTGGCGCGTGTGCTCGGCCGCTCGGAGCCGTGCGATCTCGCCCTGGATCGACGAGAGCAGCCGCCGGCGCTGCGCGAGCTGGCCTTCGATCTGCGCCTTCTCGGCGGCGAGGCTTGCGACGAGGCGGCCCTGCTCGGCGTGCTGGTCGGCGAGCTGGCGCTCCTGTTTACGCACGAGCTTGCGGAACGAGATCACCTGGGAGAGCACCTCGGCGTCCTGGTCGGAGACGCGGTTGACGGTGTCGAGATTGCTCAGGAGGTCGTCGAGGCTCCTCGCACCGAGCAGCACGTCGAGCGTCGTGTCCTGGTGGTCGGCCGTGTAGAGCGAGACGAGCCGGGCGGCCAGGCGCTTCTGAGCACGCTTGAGGTTGCTGCGCGCGACCGCGAGATCGTGGCGGTTCACCTGCTGGTCGTGCTCGATCTGGCCGAGCCTGTACCGCGCCCCGTTGTACGCCTCGACCTTCAGCCCGAGCTGCTGGTCGATCTGGTTGATCTGGGCGAGCACGGACTGGGCCTCCGACTGCTTCGCGCCGATCGACGGGTCGGCGGTCGCCGAGCCTACGACCAGCAGAGCGGCCGTGAGGCAGACGAGCAACAGTGGCGCCTGTCTCGCCCCGGCTCTAATGCCGCACTCCGAGGTCCGCTTGCAGGCGCGCCGGTGTGTGCCGGGGCGTCACAGACTTCGACCCTACCAACCGCACCTGACAGCCGCAACCGCGAACCGGCCACAAAGCTCCTAAAAAGTTATCAATACTGCAATGTACCGGCGGGGAATTCGACCCGGGCTGTGGTAGGGTCCGGCCCTCGTGCGAGTGCGCTCTTCGGGTGCTCCGAGCAGCCTCGTGGCGGTCTTTGCAGGGGGTTTGCTCGCGATTGCGGTCCTGGCAGGCGGAGCCGCCGGCTCCCCACCGGGAGCTGCTGACCTGCGGAAACAGGAGGCCCGGACCGAGATGCGGCACCGGGCGGCCGTCCTCTCACTCTTCTCGCTCGAGACGCAACTCTCGCGGGCCCGCGACCACCTCGCGAGCGTGCGCTCGCGCTCGGCGGCGGTGAGGCACGAGGGGTCGTCGCTGCGCCTTCGGCTCGCGATCGCGCACCGTGCGCTCAGTCTTTCCGAGCGCCAGCTCGGCCACCGGCTGCGGGCGTTGTACATGGCCGGGGACGCGGACCCGATCGCGGTGATCCTCGGCTCGAGCTCACTCGACGAGATGATGACGGGCCTCGACGGCATCGCCAGGGCCGCCGAGCAGAACCGCAGCGTGATCGTGCAGACGCGTTCGGCGCGAAACGAGCTGGCGCGCATGCAGCAGGTCCTTGTGTCGGAGGAGGCCGAGCTCGCCCGCCTCGAAGCGGCCGCGGCGAGGACCTCCGACTCGCTCGAGCGGGCCCGCGCCGAGCGCGCGGCCTACGTCCGCTCCCTCGCGGCGCAGCAGAACCTCACCAGGGCACGGATCGCGGCGCTCGACCAGGAGGCGCGCGCGGCGGACGCCATGGCTGCGACGCTCACGCCCCCGCCGGAAGCAGGCCCGCAACCCGGGCAGACGATGACCGTCTCGGTGACCGCCTACTCGCTGCCCGGCTACACCTCGAGCGGCCTCCCCGTCGGCTGGGGCGTGGCGGCCGTCGACACGAGCCTGATCCCGTTCGGCACACGCTTCTTCGTCCCTGGATACGGCGAGACCGTGGCCGCCGACCACGGTACGTCGGTCATCGGTCCCCGACTCGACATCTGGTTCCCCACGCTCGCCCAGGCGCGGGCATGGGGCCGCCGGACGGTCGTGATCACCTTTCGCTAGATGATGGTGGAGCCCGCGCGCACGGCGCCGACCGACGCGACCCGGGTGCTCCTCGTCGACGACCACGATCTCTTCCGGACGGGGCTCGGCAACCTGCTCGAGGAACAGGGGGTCGCCGTCGTCGGCCAGGCGGCGAACGGTGCCGACGCGGTTCGCGCGGCGCGTGAGCTCGCGCCCGACGTCGTGGTGATGGATCTCAACATGCCCGGGATCACCGGGGTCGAGGCAACCCGCCGGATCGCCGGCGCCTCCCCGCTCGCCCGCGTGGTCGTGCTCACGATCTCGGACCGTGACGAGGACGTCGTCGAGGCGATCCTCGCGGGCGCCTGCGGCTATCTGCTCAAGGACGCGTCCGTCCAGGATCTCGTGCGCGGGATCGAGTCGGCTGCGATCGGGGAGGCTCTGATCTCGCCGCACATCGCCGCCAAGGTGCTCCAGCACGTCCGCGCGACCAGCGTCTCTCCGGAGATCGCCGAGACGATCAACGCGGAGCTCTCTGAGCGAGAGCTCGAGGTGCTGCGCCTGGCGGCGAGCGGCCACGACAACGCGGAGATCGCGCGCAGGCTGCACATCAGCCCGAAGACCGTCAAGAACCACATCTCGAACATCCTGATGAAGCTCCAGCTCGAGAACCGCATTCAGGCGGCGGTCTATGCCGTACGGTCCGGGCTGGTCTAGATGCGGCGCCGGAGCGACGCGAGCAACGTGCGGAGGCGCTCGAGCTCGCCGTCCGCGCGCGAGCGCTCCTTCGAGAGAGCGCTCAGCTCGGGAAGCGAAGGCTCGGGCGCTGCGGCCTCCTCGCCGATCCGCCGCTCCAGCCGTGCGCGACGCGCCTCCAGCTCGAGCGCGCGTGCGTAGCCGGTCGTGAGCGTATCCTCGACACGTGTTGACGACGGCTCCGACGATGCATCGAGCAGCTCCTCGATCTCGTGCGTGAGCGTGACGAGCCGTTCGTCCATCGACGTCACGATTATCCGCGCGCCGGACCGGCACGGCCATGGGCCGCACGGCCTATCACGACGGGCCGCCGGTCCCAGCTTGACGAAAGGCCTGGTCGCACGAAGAATGCCCGGCGTGCGCCGCCGCCCGGTGTCCCTCGTTCTCCTCGCCTGCCTCGTCGCGCTCGTGGCTGCCGCAGCGGTCCCGGCCGCCGACGCGCCGCTCGCACCTCGTCTGGCGCAGGCGCTCTCCGTCCCCGAGGTGGCGTCCACGTCGACCGCCGGCCTTGCGGTCGACCTCCGCACCGGCACGGTCGTGTTCGGGCGAAACGCGTCCACCTCGCTCGCTCCGGCCTCGACCGAAAAGCTCGCCGTGACCTACGCGCTGCTCGCCTCGCTCGGCCCCGACTTCCGCATCAACACCGAGGTGCTGGGTGACGGAGCCCTCGACGGAAGGACGTGGCGCGGCAACCTCGTGCTCAAGGGATACGGCGACCCGACGCTCTCGAGCGCGGGGCTCGGGCGGCTCGCCTCCCGGGTCCGTGCCGCCGGGATCGTCCGGGTCACCGGCTCGATCGTCGGCGATGAGAGCTTCTTCGACGCCGTGCGCACCGCGCCGGGCTGGAAGGCGTCGTTCTACGGCGACGAGTCTCCGCCGCTCTCGGCCCTCTCTGTCGATCGGGGTATGTATCGGGGCATCATGGCCACCCGCCCCGCGCTGGCGGCTGCGCGGCTCCTCGACCAGGCGCTCCGCGCCTCGGGCGTAGCGGTGGCCGGCGCTCCGCGCACCGGCGTCGCCGCCTCCGCGGACCTGCCGCTCGCGACCCTCGCCTCGCCGCCGCTCGCCCGCATCGTCACGCTGATGGACCGCGAGAGCGACAACTTCACGGCGGAGCTGCTGCTGAAGGAGCTCGGCGCGCTCTACGGAAATCGTGGCAGCACCTCGGCCGGAGCCGCAGCCGTGCGGGAGCTGCTGGCGAACGTCGGCGTGCCGCTCGCCGGAGTGCGCATCGTCGACGGCTCGGGGCTCTCGCTGCTCGACCGCTTCACGGCGCAGGCTCTCGTCGCGATCCTCGAGGCCTCGTGGCTCGATCCGGACATCCGCCCCAGTCTCGTCGCGGCACTGCCGGTCGCGGGTGTGAGCGGCACCCTGGAGAGGCGGATGAGGGCGGCGCCGGCCAGGGGCAACGTGATCGCCAAGACCGGGACGACCAACGAGGCGTCCGCCCTCGCCGGCTACGTGCGCCGCCGCTACGTCTTCGCCGTGCTCCAGAACGGGCATCCGGTCTCGACGACCTGGGCGCGGACGGCGCAGGACCGCTTCGCGACGCTTCTAGCTTCTCAGTAGCGCCTCGAGGTCGGCCTCGGCCAGGATCGGCACGCCCGCCTTCTCGGCCTTCGCCGCCTTGGAGCCCGGGCTCTCGCCCACGATCACGCCCGCGGTCTTCTTCGAGACGTTGTCCGAGACCTTGGCGCCGAGTGCCTCGAGCGCGGCCCGGGCCTGCTCGCGCGTGTAGTTCTCGAGCGTGCCCGTGATCACGTACTGGCTCCCCGTCAGCGGGCCCTCCACCGGCCGCTCCTCCTCGCCCGCCTCGAACCGGAGCCCGAGCTCGCGCAGCTCGGCGACGAGGCGGCGGTTCTGCTCGTCCTCGAACCACTCGGCGATCGACTCCGCGCGGTCGGGGCCGATCCCCTCGACCTCCTGCAGCTCGTCCGGGCTGGCGTCGAGAAGCCGGTCGATCGTGGCGAAGTGGCGCGCAAGCGTCTGTGCGGTCACCCAGCCGACGTCCGGGATGTTGAGGCCGACGAGGACACGCGAGAACGGCTGCGCCTTGGACTGCTCGATCGAGTCGAGCGCGTTCTGCGCGGAGATCTCGCCGTAGCCGTCGAGCTCGACGAGCTGCTCCTTCGTGAGCCGGTAGAGGTCGGGCATCGAGCGCAGGAGCTCGAGCGACCAGAGCCGACGGACGAACTGCTCGCCGACGCCGTCGATGTCCATCGCTGCGGTGACCCAGTTGATCAGCGTCTCCAGCCCTCGCGACGGGCAGGCCGGGTTCGGGCAGCGGTGCATCACCTCGCCCTCGGGCTTCACGACCGGTGTATCGCAGAGCGGGCACCGCTCGGGCATCCTGAACGGCACCGTGCCCTTCGCGTGAGGGCCGGCGGGGCCGACGATCTGCGGGATCACGTCGCCCGCTCGTTGGACGACGACGACGTCGCCCTCGCGGATGTCCTTGCGGTTGATGTCCTCCTCGTTGTGGAGGGTCGCGCGCGAGACGGTGACGCCGCCGACCTCCACCGGCACCAGCTGGGCCCACGGGTTGAGGGCGCCCGTCCGGCCGACCCGGATGTGGATCTTCTCCAGGCGCGTGGTCGCCGTCATCGGCGCCCACTTGTAGGCGCGCGCCCAGCGGGGCCGCTCGTGCAGCGAGCCGAGCCTCGCCTGCTGCTCGAGCGAGTCGACCTTGATCACGATCCCGTCGATCTCGTAGTCGAGCTCGCGCCGACGGGTCTCCCACGCGCGACACGCCTCGGCGACCTCTTCGAGCGACTCGAGCCGCACCGTGTGCGGGTTGACAGGGAAGCCACGCCGGCGCAGCCACTGGAGCGACTCCCAGTGCGAGTCGAACTCGACGCCTTCGCGGAAGCCGGAGCCGTAGACCCAGATCGAGAGTGGCCGGTTCGCGGTGATCGACGGGTCTTTCTGGCGCAGCGAGCCGGCAGAGGCGTTGCGCGGGTTCGGCGCGATCCGCTCGCCCGTGGAGGCGGCGCGCTCGTTGAGCGCCCTGAAGCCGGAGAGGGGCATGTAGACCTCGCCCCGCACCTCGAGCAAGGCAGGCGGGTCGTCATCGCGGAGCGCGAGCGGGATCGCGCGGATCGTGCGCAGGTTCGGCGTCACGTCCTCGCCCTGCTGGCCGTCGCCGCGGGTCGCGCCGCGGACGAATGCGCCGTTCTCGTAGACGAGCGAGATCGCCGAGCCGTCGATCTTCGGCTCGAGCACGTACACGACCGGCTCGTCCGAGTCGAGCCGCTTCCGCACGTCCTCGCCCCACTTGAACACCGCCTCGTCGGTCGTGACCTTCTCGAGCGAGCCCATCGGCGCTAGGTGCCGTACCTTCTGGAAACGGTCGGAGAGCGGCGCGCCGACGCGCTGGGTCGGCGAGTCGGCCGTGACGAGCTCCGGGTGGGCCGCCTCGAGCTCCTCGAGCTCGTCGTAGAGCCGGTCGTACTCGGCGTCGGTGAGCGTCGGGTCGTCCAGCGCGTGGTAGCGGTACGAGGCATCGTTGAGCTGCTCCCGCAGCTCGGCCGCGCGGTTCTCAGGCGAGGACGGCAAGGAGCTCCTCGGCGGTGTCGACGACGGCGTCCGGGCGCTCGGCCTCGAGCCGCTCGCGCCCGTGGATCCGACCCCACGTCACCGCGACCGTGAAGACGCCGGCGGCATTGCCGGCGGCGACGTCGAACGGCGAGTCGCCGACGTACGCGGTCTCTTCCGGGCGGGCGCCGAGCCGCTCGAGCCCGAGCAGCACGGGCTCGGGGTCGGGCTTGTGGCGCTCCGTCTCGTCCCCACCGACGACGACCTCGAAGAGGTGGCCGAACGGGACATGCTCGAACGCGAGCTCGACGGTGATCCGACGCTTGGCGGTGACGATCCCGAGCCTGCGGCCCTCCCGTTTCAGTTGTTCGAGCGCGAGGTCCATGCCGGCGCACGGCAGCAGGGTCTCGTGCAGCTCCTCGTTGTGCGCGCGGTAGACCGTGACGAGCTCGTCGACCCGGGCGGGGTCCAGCGCGCGCATCTGGTGCTCGAGGCCGGGGCCGCCGACCGCCGCCATCAGCTCGTCGTCGGAGTAGTCGCGCCCGAGCACCGTGGTCGCCGCGTGGCGCATCGAGGCGAGGATGATCCCGCCGGAGTCGATCACGGTGCCGTCGAGATCGAACAGGATGACCGGTAGCTTCACTGCTCCTGATCGTACGCAACGCCGATGAGGTAGAGACCGTGGGGCGGCGCGGTCCTGCCGGCGTGCTCGCGCGGCGCGCCCTCGAGCAGCGCGGCGAGCTCGTCGGGCCCGAGGTCGATCATCGTCCCGACGAGCGTGCGCACCATGTGGCGGAGGAAGCTGTCCGCGGTGATCTCGAACTCGAGTGAGTCGCCGGCAGGCCGCCAGTCCGCCCGCTCCACCACGCGCACGAACACCTCGTGCTGGGTCTCGGACGGCGTGAACGCACGAAAGTCGTGCTCGCCGGGAAGGAGCGCCGCTGCGGCTTGCAGCTGCTCCTCGTCGGGCGTATGCGGCAGCCACCAGCTGCGCCGCGCCTCGAACGGCGAGGGTGTCGCGCGACGGTTGATCCGGTAGCGGTAGCTCCGCGAGCGGGCGGAGAAGCGAGCGTGGAAGCCGGGAGGCGCCTCTGTCGCCGCGACGACGGCGACGTCTCCCGGCAGGGCTGCGTTGAGCGCGTCCGCCGCGTGCTCGAGCGGCGGCCCTCCCTCGACCTCGAGGCTCGCGACCTGGCCGAGCGCGTGCACGCCCGCGTCGGTGCGCCCGGCGACGTGCAGCGCGCTCCAGGCCGGGAACACGCGGTCGAGCCCCTCGCCCAGCACTCCTTCGACGGTTCGCAGGCCCGGCTGGCGCGCCCAGCCGTGGAACGCAGTGCCGTCGTACTCGAGCGTCAGCCGCAGGAGCACGTCAGCCCTCGCGCTCGACGATCAGCGTCAGGTCCTCTCTCCCCCGCACGATCACGGTCTCGCCCTCCGCTGCGCCGCCCTCGCAGCGGGCCGCCCAGCGCTCCCCGTCGATCCAGACCTGCCCCTCCGGCAGGCACGCCGTGTCGACCCGGGCGCTGCGGCCGATCATCGTCTCGGCGCCCACGCTCGCCTTGCGGCGGCGTGAGTACCGCATCAGGAAGAGCGCCTCGGCGACCTCGACCAACCCGCCGAGGAGCACGACCGGGATCGCCCACTGCGACGGCACCACGAACACGGCGAGGAAGATCGAGAACAGAAAGGCCACGTCAGTTCGAGCCTAGTGGGTTGCGCACCGGGTCGAAACGGTCCCTCGTGTCCCTTTCCGCCGGGGGCCGGTGGCCCCCGCCCTATCCACAGCGTAGAACGAGAACGCGCGCCGGAGGCGCGCGTCTTCGTGTCGATTCTGTGCCGTCGGCGGAGCTACGGCGTATAGTCGACGAGCTCGAGGTAGACCATCTCGGCTGCGTCACCCGGGCGAGCGCCGAGCTTGACGATCCTCGAGTAGCCGCCGGGACGGTCGACGAAGCGCGGGCCGACGTCCGCAAACAGCTTGTGCACGACGTCGTTCGAGCGCAGGAAGGCAAGCGCCTGGCGCCTCGCGTGGAGGTCGCCGCGACGGCCGAGCGTGATCATCTGCTCGGCGACCGGCTTCACCGCCTTCGCCTTCGCCTCGGTCGTCTTGATCCGGCCGTGCTCGATCAGCGCGCCCGTGAGGTTCGCGTAGAGCGCCTTGCGGTGCGAAGAGTCGCGGCCGAGCTTCTTCCCTGAGCGTTGGTGACGCATGGGACTAGCCCTCGTCCCCCCGCAGCGTGAGGCCGTGAGTCGCGAGCGTCTCCTTGACCTCCTCGATCGACTTCTTGCCGAAGTTCGGGATCGCGGCGAGCTCGCCCTCGCTCTTGGTGACCAGATCGCCGATCGTCTCGATGCCGACGCGCTTGAGGCAGTTGTACGAGCGCACGCCGAGCTCGAGCTCCTCGATCGGGAAGTTCTCCATCCCGTGGGCCAGGGAGACCTCGGGGGTGCCGAGCTCGGCCGCTGCAGCCGCCTCGCCGAAGCCCTCGATCTTCTCGATGTCCGTGAAGATCGCGAGCTGGCGGATCAGGATCTCGGCGGCCTGGCCGATCGCCTCGCGCGGGTCGATCGACCCGTCGGTGGTGACGTCGAGCGTGAGCTTGTCGTAGTCGGTGCGCTGTCCGACGCGCGCGGCCTCGACGTCGTACGAGACGCGCCGAACCGGCGAGAAGATCGAGTCCACGGGGACGACGCCGATCGTCGTCTCGACGCCGCGGTTCAGCTCGGCCGGGACGTAGCCGCGGCCGCGGCCGATCGTGAGCGTCACCTCGAGCTTGCCCTTGTCGGAGAGGTTGGCGATCTCGAGCTCCGGGTTGAGGATCTCGAGCTCGGCCGGCGCCTCGATGTCGGCCGCCGTGACGGCGCCCGCGCCCTTCTTGGCGATGTGCACCTCGATCTCGGGCGACTCGCCATGGAGCCGGCAGATCAGGTTCTTGAGGTTGAGGATCAGGTCCGTCACGTCCTCGCGGACGCCGGGAAGCGTCGTGAACTCGTGCGCGACGCCCTCGATCTTGACCGACGTCACGGCGGCGCCCTCGAGCGACGAGAGCAGCACGCGGCGGAGCGAGTTGCCGAACGTGTAGCCGAAGCCGCGGTCGAGCGGCTCGATCACGAAGACACCACGGTTCTCGTTGATCTCCTCGTGGACGATCTTCGGAATCTGGAATTCCATCAGGCTGATACGGGTAGCCAAAGCAGTCCTTTCGTTACTTCGAGTAGAGCTCGACGATGAGCGATTCCTGAACGGGCGTGTCGATCTCCGCGCGCTCCGGATACTTGAGGATCTTCCCCGTCAGCCCGTCGTGATCGGCCTGGAGCCAGGGGGCGACGGAGGCGGTGAGGTCGGTCGCGTCGCGAATGACCTGCTCGGCAGACGAGCCGGGCTTCACCGTGACGATGTCGTTGGGCTTGACCTGGTAGCTCGGGATGTTGACCCGGCGCCCGTTGACGTGGAAATGGCCGTGGCGGACGAGCTGGCGCGACTGCGCGCGGGAGGCGGCGAAGCCGAGCCGGTAGACGACGTTGTCGAGGCGCGTCTCGAGCATCCGCAGCAGTGTCTCGCCCGTGATGCCCGAGCCCTTGCTCGCCTTCGTGTAGTAGTTGCGGAACTGCTTCTCGAGCAAGCCGTAGAAGCGGCGCGCCTTCTGCTTCTCGCGCAGCTGCATCAGGTACTCGCTCTGCTTGATGCGGCCGCGGCCGTGCTCGCCCGGCGGGTAGCTGCGGCGCTCGATCGCGCACTTCTCGGTCAGGCAGCGCTCGCCCTTGAGGAACAGCTTCATCCCTTCGCGGCGGCAGATACGGCACTTCGGGCCCAGGTCGCGAGCCATTAGCGGTCACCGCCCGACAGAACCGTGCTCGATGGCCGCGAAAAGCAAGCCAGGAAAGGACGCAGGGAGTGCTCGTGGCCGGAGGCTACGGGCGCGACTGAGGACGCCGCCTGGCGCCGCTTTGCAGCGAGCCAGCGAGTGCGGGTCTGTCGGGTGGAGGCCGCCATTAGACGCGCCTCCGCTTGCGGGGGCGAACCCCGTTGTGGGCCTGCGGGGTGACGTCGCGGACGCCAAGGATCTCGAGCCCGGCGGCCTGGAGCGAGCGGATCGCCGTCTCACGCCCGGAGCCGGGGCCCTTCACGAACACCTCGACCTTCTGGAGACCGTGCTCCATGCCCTTGCGGGCACACGAGTCGGCGGTGACCTGCGCGGCGAACGGCGTCGACTTGCGCGAGCCCTTGAAGCCCGCGGAGCCGGCCGACTCCCACGCGATCACGTTCCCCTCCTTGTCGGTGAGGGAGACAATCGTGTTGTTGAAGCTCGTCTTGATGTGCGCCTGACCGATCGCAATGTTCTTGCGGACACGGCGGCGGGTGCGACCTCTGGTCGCTGCTCTCCGGGGAGGTGCCATCTACGCCTTCGCTTTCTTTCCGCGGCCGACGGTCTTCTTCGGCCCCTTGCGCGTGCGCGCGTTGGTCTTCGTCCGCTGCCCCCGGACCGGGAGGCCGCGGCGATGGCGCAGGCCGCGATAGGCCCCGATCTCCTGGAGTCGCTTGACGGCCTGCGTGCGCTCGCGACGGAGGTCGCCCTCGACCTCGAGGTTCTGGTCGATGTAGTTGCGGAGCGCGGTGACCTCCTCGTCGGTGAGGTCGCGCACCTTCGCATCGGGCGAGAGCTCGAGCGCCAGGCAGATCTTGTGGGCAGTGGGCTGGCCGATCCCGTAGATGTACGTCAGCCCGATCTCGAGGCGCTTCTGGTTCGGCAGGTTGACTCCGGCGATGCGCGCCATCAGCGGATCACCCCTGCCTTTGCTTGTGGCGGGGATTGGTGCAGATGACCATGGTCGTGCCGTGCCGCTTGATCACACGGCAGCGTTCACACATGGGCTTTACGGACGGGCGCACTTTCATGGGAATCCTTCTTAGCGGTGCCGATAGGTGATGCGGCCACGGGTCAGGTCGTACGGGGAAAGCTCGACCTTGACGCGGTCGCCGGGGAGGATGCGGATGTAGTGCTTGCGCATCTTCCCGGAGATGGTTGCGAGCACCGTTCCTGGCATGCCGTCGAGCGCAACTCTGAACATCGTGCTTGGGAGCGCCTCCACGACCTCGCCTTCTACCTCGATCTTCTCTTCCTTGACTGGCATTCTCGTTTCGTCTTCGAGGGCACGCCAAAGCGCGGCGCGGCTGCTCATCGTAGCAAACCGGCTGCGGCTCTCGTGAGGATCCGTGGCTCTCCATCGGTGATCGCGACGGTGTGTTCGAAGTGCGCCGCCAGCGATCCGTCGGCGGTCGAGATCGACCATTCGTCGTCGTGGAGAACGACCTCGGGCGCGCCGAAGGTGATCATCGGCTCGATCGCGAACACCATCCCCGAGGCGAGCTTCGGGCCGCGTCCGGGCTCGCCGTAGTTCGGGATCTGCGGCTCCTCGTGCATCTGGCGGCCGATCCCGTGGCCGACGAGGCTGCGGACGACCCCGAACCCCTCCGCCTCGGTCACGGTCTGGATCGCATGGCCGATGTCGGAGAGCCGGTTGCCGGCGCGGCATTGCTCGATCCCCGCGGCCAGCGCAGCCTGACAGGTGTCGAGCAGCCGCTGCGCGTCGGGCGAGATCTCGCCGATCGCGAAGGTGTAGGCGGAGTCGCCGACGAAGCCGCCGAGCGTGACCCCGACGTCGACCGAGAGGATGTCGCCGTCGGCGAGCGCGTACGGCCCCGGGATCCCGTGCACGATCATCTCGTTCGGCGAGGAGCAGATCGAAGCCGGGTAGCCGCGGTAGCCCTTGAAGCTCGGCACGCCGCCCTGCGAGCGGATGTAGTCCTCGGCGAGCGCGTCGAGCTCGGCTGTCGTCACGCCCGCGCGCGCATGCTCCCCGACGAGCGCGAGCGTCCCCTCGACCACCCGTCCTGCACGCGCCATCTGCTCGAGCTCGGAGGCGGACTTGCGGATGATCACGCGACACCCGCGCGGTCGAGCGCAGCCTGCAGCTCCATGAAGACCTCGGTCTCCGGGCGGTCGGCGTGGATCCCGACGAGCTTTCCGGTCGCACGGTAGTGCTCCACCACCGGCTCGGTCACGCGGTGGTAGATCTCGAGTCGCTTGGCGATCGCCTCGGGGGTGTCGTCGGTGCGGCCCTCGAGCCGGGCGCGGGCGAGCAGACGCTGGATGCAAATGTCATCCGAGATCAGGAACTCGAACACGACCACGAGCGGCCGGCCGATCTCGGCCAGCATCGCGTCGAGGGCTTCCGCCTGCGGGAGCGTGCGAGGGAAGCCGTCGAGCACGAATCCCTCGGCCGCGTCGGGCTCGTCCAGCCTGGCCCGGATCAGCTCGATCATCAGGTCGTCGTCGACGAGCTTGCCCGCCTCGAGGATCGGCTCCACCCGCCTTCCGAGCTCGGTGCCCTCGGAAACCGCCTTGCGCAGGATGTCGCCGGTCGCGATGTGGACGTAGCCGTACTCGGACGCAACGCGCTTGGCCTGCGTCCCCTTGCCCGACCCCTGAGGGCCGAGAATCAGGATCTCCATCGAACGGCCGCCCGCTACTTGAGGAAGCCCTCGTAGCTGCGCATCATCATCTGCGACTCCATTTGGCGCATCGTGTCGAGCGCGACGCCGACGACGATCAGCACCGAGGTGCCGCCGAGGGCGCGGCCTGTCGCCTGCGAGAAGCCCGCGTAGCGGATGAAGACGGCAGGAAGCACCGCGACGGCGGCCAGGTACAGCGAGCCGGGGAGCGTCAGTCGCGTCAGCACACGGTCGAGGTACTGCGCGGTCGGCGGGCCGGGACGGATGCCCGGGATGTAGCCGCCGTACTTGCGCAGGTTGTCCGCCTGGTCGACGGGGTTGAACTGGACCGCGGTGTAGAAGTACGTGAAGATCACGATCAGGAACGCCTCGAGCAGGAGGTAGAACGGGCTCGACGGCGTGAAGTGCGAGTTGATGAAGCCCTGCGTCTGCGGGAAGAACTGCGCCACGGTCGGCGGGAACGCCATCACGGCGGCCGCGAAGATCACCGGGATCACCCCGGCCATGTTCACGCGAAGCGGCAGATAGGTCGACCCACCGGAGGTCATCCGCCTTCCGACCATGCGCTTGGCGTACTGGATCGGGATCCGGCGCTGGCCCTCCTGCATGTAGACGACGGCCACGATGATCGCGAGCGCGACGAGCGGGAAGAAGAGCTTCTCCATCGGGCCGCCGTTGAGCCAGGCGTTGATGCCTGCGGGCGCGGTCGAGAGGATCGAGGCGAAGATCAGGATCGAGATCCCGTTGCCGACGCCGCGCTTGGTGATCAGCTCGCCCATCCACATCAGCAGCGTCGTGCCCGCGGTCAGGGTGACGATGATCAGCACCAGCCGTCCCGTGTTCGCCTGGAGCGCGCCCTCGCGCTTGAAGAGGAACGCGTAGCCCGTGGACTGGGCGGCGGCGAGGCAGACCGTGAGGTAGCGCGTGTACTGGTTGATCTTGGCGTAGCCGGCCTCGCCCTCCTTCTGGAGCTGCTCCAGCTTCGGGATCACCACGGTCAGGAGCTGGAGGATGATCGAGGCGGTGACGTACGGCATGATCCCGAGCGCGAAGACCGAGAAGCGCGAGAGCGCCGAGCCGGAGAACAGGTTCAGCAGGCCGAGAATCGTGCCGCCGTTGCCGCTGAAGTAGTTCTGGATCTGCTGGGAGTCGATCCCCGGCGCGGGCAGCCACGAGCCGAAGCGGTAGACCGCGAGGATCATCGCGGTGAACAGGACGCGCTTGCGGAGCTCGGGTACGCGCCACGCGTTGGTGATCCAGCTGAACACCTAGGCGTCCTGCTCCGCTTCTCCCGCGGCGTCTGCATCGACAGGCGCCTCGTCCGCGGGCGCCTCGGCCGGTGTCGCCTCGTCCTCTTCGGGCTCCTCGACGGCGGGCTTCGCGGCCTTGTGGTGCTTGACCTTCTTGGGAACGGGCTCGCCGCGCAGCCACGTCACCGTGCCGCCGGCCGCCTCGATCTTCTCGCGCGCGCTCTTCGAGAAGCCGTGCGCGCTGACGCTCAGCTTCTTCGTCAGCTCGCCGTTGCCGAGGATCTTGACGTCGATCTTGGTGTTCTTCAACAGTCCGGCCGCGACGAGCGACTCGGGAGTGACCTCGGCGCCCGCATCGAAGCGCCCCTCGAGGTCGCGCACGTTCACCGGAGCGGTGCCCGTCATGAACGGCACGATCGGCATCGCGTCCTTCGACGTCGCGCCCTTCTGCTTGCCGACCCGCATGTGCAGCGGCATCTGGCCGCCCTCGAACCCCGCGCGCATCATGTGCGAGCCCGCGCGCGACTTCTGACCCTTGATCCCGCGGCCCGAGTAGCGGCCCTTGCCGGAGCCGAGGCCGCGCCCGACGCGCTTGCGATCCTTGCGCGGCTGCGCCGGCTTGAGACTGTGGAGGTTCAGCTCGTCGCTCACGCTACTGCTCCTCGACCTTCACGAGGTGGCGGACCTTGCGGAGCATCCCGTCGAGCTGGGGAGACGGCTTGTGCTCGGCGCTGCGGCCGATCTTGCCGAGCCCGAGCGCGCGCAGCGTGCCGCGGTGGCGCGGGGTCTGGCCGATCTGGCTTCGTACCTGAGTGACCCTAAGCGTCGGCATCTGCCGCCTCGACGACCTCGACGACTTCGACGACCTCGTCGGCCGGCGCAGTCTTGGCGACCCTCGGCAGCGGCAGCACCTCGGCAACCGTCTTGCCGCGGGCGCGGGCGACGTCCTCGGGGCGGCGCAGGTTGCGCAGCCCGTCCACGGTCGCCCTCGCCATGTTGATCGGATTCGTGGTGCCGAGGCTCTTTGCGAGCACGTCGCGGATCCCGGCGAGCTCCAGCACCGCGCGCACGCCGCCGCCGGCGATCACGCCCGTGCCCTCGCTCGCAGGGCGCAGGAAGACGCGCGCCGCGTCGAATCGGCCGAGGATCTCGTGCGTGATCGTGGTGCCGTGCTTCGGCACGGTGAAGAGGTTCTTGCGGGCGTCGTCGACGGCCTTCGTGATCGCGAGCGGGACCTCGCGCGCCTTGCCGTAGCCGACGCCGACGCGATCCACCTCGTCGCCGATCACGACGAGCGCCGTGAACGAGAACCGCCGCCCGCCCTTGACCACCTTGGCGACGCGGTTGATCTCGACGACGCGCTCCTTGAGCTCTCTCGTCTCCTGAACGTCAATTCCCATCTAGAACTTCAGTCCTCCTTCGCGGGCGCCTTCGGCCAGCGCCTTCACCCGTCCGTGGTAGAGATAGCCGCCGCGGTCGAAGACGACCGACTCGAGGCCGGCCTGCTTCGCGTTCGCGGCGAGCAGCTTGCCCACCTCGCTCGCCTGCTCGGTCTTGGTGCCCTTGAACTTCTTCAGGTTGAGCCAGGACGCCGCAGCCAGCGTGCGGCCGGCGCCGTCGTCGACGAGCTGCGCCGAGATGCCCGCGTTCGAGCGGAACACGGCGAGCCGCGGCCGCCCGGCCGTGCCGGACACCTTGCCGCGGATGCGGCGCTGGCGGCGCTGGCGCGCCTCGCGCTTCGTGAGGGTGCTCATGCGCGCTTCCCGACCTTCCTGCGGACGACCTCGTCCGTGTAGCGGATCCCCTTGCCCTTGTAGGGCTCGGGCGGGCGCACCTTGCGCACCTCGGCCGCGGTCTGGCCGACCTGCTGCTTGTTCGTGCCCTTGACGATCACCTGGGTCGGCACGGGCACCTCGAAGCTGATCCCGGGCCGAGGCTTCACGATCACGCTGTGCGAGTAGCCCACGTTCAGCTCGAGGTCTGTGCCGCGCATCCCTGCCCGATACCCGACGCCCTGGATCTCGAGCGTCTTCGTGAAGCCCTGGGTGACGCCCTCGACCATGTTTGCGATCAGCGTTCGCGTGAGACCGTGCAGCGAGCGGTCCTCGCCGCGCTCGGTCGGCCGGGTCACGGTGATCGTGTCGCCTTCGCGCTCGATCGCCATCCTCGTCGGCACCTGCTGGGAGAGCTCGCCGAGCGGGCCCTTGACTTGAACGCGCCCAGGCTCCACCACGACGTCGACGCCGGCGGGCACTTCGATTGGCTTTCTTCCGATTCGGCTCACTTGGTCACCAGATGAAGCAGACGACCTCGCCGCCGACGCCCCGCTCCTGCGCGGTGCGGCCCGTGACGAGACCGGTGGACGTGGACAGGATCGCCGTGCCGAGACCCCCGAGGACGCGCGGGAGGCGGTCCTTGCGGGCATAGACGCGGCGGCCGGGCTTGGAGACACGCTTCAGGTCGGTCAGCACCCGCTCGCGGTTCCGGCCGAACTTCAGCTCGATCACCAGGGTATCGAAGGACTCGCCCTTCTTGACCGAGTAGTCCTTGATGTAGCCCTCCTCCTTGAGGATGCGCGCGATCTCCTCCTTCATGCGGGAGGTCGGCATCTCGGCCTTGTCGTGCATCGCCCGGTTCGCGTTGCGAATCCGGGTGAGCATGTCGGCTACGGGATCGGTCAGCATCGCTCGCCTCCTACCACGAGCTCTTCGTCATGCCGGGGATGACGCCCTGGTGGGCGAGGTCGCGCAGGCAGATCCGGCAGAGGCCGAACTTGCGGTACACCGCGCGCGGGCGGCCGCACCTGTTGCAGCGCGAGTGCGCCTGCGTCGGGTGCTTCGGCGTCCGTGCGGCCTTGACGACGAGGGACTTCTTCGCCATGCGTTACTGCTCCCTTCTCTCTCCGGCGAGCGGCATGCCGAGCGCCAGGAGCAGCGCCCTGGCCTCGTCGTCGTTCCGCGCGGACGTGGTGATCGCGATGTCGAGACCGCGGACCTGACTGATCGAGTCGTAGTCGATCTCCGGGAAGATGATCTGCTCCCGGATCCCGAGCGAGTAGTTGCCGCGCCCGTCGAACGAGTCGGGGCTGAGCCCGCGGAAGTCGCGGATGCGAGGCAGCGCGACCGAGACGAGGCGGTCGAGGAACTCCCACATGCGATCGCCGCGCAGGGTCACGCGCGTACCGACGGCCATGCCCTCGCGGAGCTTGAAGCTCGCAATCGACTTGGTGGCGCGGCGAACCTGTGCGCGCTGTCCGGCGATCGTCGTCAGCTCGTCCATCGCCTGGTCGAGCTGCTTCGCCTCGGTCTTCGCCTCGCCCACACCCATGTTGAGTGTGATCTTGGTGATGCGCGGCACCTCCATGATCGAGGAGAGGCCGAGCTCGGCCTTGAGCGCCTCGCGGAGCTCGTCCTCGTAGCGCTGCTTGAGGCGCGGCACGTAGGCGTCCGCCTTCGGCTTGGTTTTCGTCTTGGTGGTCGCCATTACTTGTCGATCTCCTGGCCGCAGTCGGCCCGCTTGCAGTTCCGCACGGAGACGTGCTCGCCCTTGTGCTCCTTGGACGAGGTGCCGACCCGGGTCGGGCGCTTGCAGGTCGGGCAGACGATCATCACGTTCGAGACGTTCACCGGCGACGGCTTCTCGATGATCCCGCCCGGCACGACCTGCGGGCCGCCCATCCGGCTCGAGTCCTTGATCGGCTTCGGCCGCGTGTGGCGCTTGACGAGGTTCAGGTTCTCGACGATCACGGTGCGGTCACGCGGGCGCGCCTCGAGCACGCGCCCCTGCTTGCCGCGGTCCTTGCCCGCGAGGATCTGGACGAGGTCGCCCTTGCGGATCTTCATGGTCGTTGACACTGCTAGAGCACCTCCGGTGCGAGCGAGACGATCTTCATGAAGTTCTTCTCGCGCAGCTCGCGCGCGACAGGTCCGAAGATGCGGGTGCCGCGCGGATTGTTCTGGGCGTCGATGATCACGGCCGCGTTCTCGTCGAACGCGATCAGGGTGCCGTCGTCGCGGCCGTACGGCTTCTTCGTCCGCACCACGACGGCCTTCACGACCTCGCCCTTCTTGATCGTGCCCTGCGGCGTCGCGGTCTTCACGGTACCGACGATGACGTCCCCCACGCGGGCATAGCGGCGCTTCGAGCCGCCGACCACACGGATGCAGAGCAGCTCGCGGGCGCCGGTGTTGTCGGCGACGCGGAGGCGAGATTCCTGCTGGATCACTTGGCCACCTCGACGACCTCTGCGAGCCGCCAGCGCTTCGTCTTCGAGAGCGGACGCGTCTCGACGATCCGCACGACGTCGCCGACCTTGGCGACGTTGCCCTCGTCGTGGGCGTGGAACTTGGTCGAGCGGCGGATCACCTTCTTGTACATCCGGTGCGCCTTCACCGTGTCGACCTTGACGACGATGGTCTTGTCCATCGCCGCGGAGACGACGAGGCCCTGCCGCTCCTGGCTGCGTCCGCGCTCACCCTCCGGCTTCGGCAGGCGGGTGATCGGCTTGCGGGTCGCCGGCTTCTCGCGCACCGGCCTCGAGCGCTTGCGGCGCTCGCTGCGCGGAACGTGCTTGCGCTTCGGCTTCGGCTGACTCTGGGGCGCGGGTGCGGGCGGCTCTGCCGGGGCTTCGGCCGCCGGCTCCTCGGCGGGCGCCTCCTCCGCGGCGGCCTCGGGCTCTGCCGCGGCGGCAGGCTCCTCGGCCACAGGCTCCTCGGCCACAGGCTCCTCGGCCACAGGCTCCTCGGCCACGGGCTCCTCGGCGACGGGCTCGTCGGCAGGCGCCTCTTCGGCTACCGGCTCGGGCTCCTTGTGCTCATGAGCATTTGGCTCGTCGGCGACGGGCTCCTCGGCGGGCGCCTCCGCGACGGGCTCCGCTGCAGGTGCCTCTTCGGCCACCGGCTCGGGCTCCGCCTCTTCGGCCGCGGGCTCCTCCGCCACAGGCGGCTCGGCCACAGGCTCCTCGGCCACGGGCTCGGACGCCGTCTCCTCGGCGACAGGCTCCTCCGCCGCGGCCTCTGCCGCGGGCGTCTCCTCCTCAATGACCGGGGTCGCCTCGACCACGGCGTCTTCCTTCTTCTTCCTCGGTGCTCGCTTGGGCTTCTCTTCGGCCATCTCTACTTCGTCTCCAGCTGCGCTTCGCGCTCGTTGCGGACGGACAGGATGCGGGCGATCTCGCGCCGGGTCAGCCGCAGGCGCGAGGAGTCCTCGAGCCCGCCCGTCGCCGACTGGAAGCGGAGGTGGAACAGCTCCTGCCTCGACTCGTGGAGCTTGAGCGCCAACTCGTCGTCGGTCAGGTCCCGCAGGTCTCTAGCTCGCAAAGGGATCAGCCTCCCGCTTCACGATCTTGCTCTTGACGGACAGCTTCTGGGCGGCCAGGCGCAGCGCCTCCTTGGCGAGGGGCTCCGGCACGCCGGCGAGCTCGAACATCACGCGCCCGGGCTTGATCACGGCGACCCAGCCCTCGGGCGAGCCTTTCCCCTTGCCCATCCGGGTCTCGGCGGGCTTCTTGGTGAACGACTTGTCGGGGAACACGTTGATCCAGACCTTGCCGCCGCGCTTGATCTTGCGCGTCATCGCGATCCGGGCGGCCTCGATCTGGCGGTTGGTGATCCAGCCGCAGTCCATGGCCTTGAGGCCCCACTCGCCGAACTGCACGTCCGACTGGCCCTTGGCGAGACCCCTGCGGCGGCCGCGATGGACGCGGCGGTACTTCGATTTCTTGGGCAGCAGCACTAGCTCTCACTCCCCGATTCCTCGGGAGCGGCCGCGGGCGTGTCGGCCTCGACGGTCTCGACGATCTCGACCACCGGCTCGACCACGGCCTCGTCTGTCGGCGTCGGCGTGTCTGCGTCGGGCGTGCG
The DNA here is from genome assembly GCA_963724805.1 of uncultured Actinomycetes bacterium. Lineage (GTDB taxonomy): Bacteria > Actinomycetota > Thermoleophilia > Gaiellales > Gaiellaceae > CAVQZA01. The sequence goes on along the minus strand of CAVRWA010000014.1, from coordinate 1,630,777 downwards.
CGGTGCGCGATCGCGGCCTCCGCCGCCACGGCGTGCACCGCCGGGACGGCTCCCGCCACCGCCGGCTCCGCCGCCTCCGCCCGGGCCGCGGCGACGCTGGCGCACCGGCCCGAGACCCTCGCGGTCCTGGCTGCGGCCGCGGGCGCTCTCGCGCGAGGCGCCGAGGCCCTCCTGCGGGCCGCCGCGCCGGCGGCGCGCCTGATCCTGGTCGCCGAGGCGCTGGTCGCCGGTGGAGACGCCTTCGTAGCCCTCCGGCATGATCTCACCCTTGTTGATCCAGACCTTGACGCCGATGCGGCCGTAGGTCGTCTTCGCCTCAGTGAAGCCGTAGTCGATGTCCGCGCGGATCGTGTGCAGCGGCACGCGGCCCTCGGAGTACATCTCGGAGCGGCTCATCTCGCCGCCGCCGAGTCGGCCGGCGCAGACGATCTTGATCCCCTGCGCACCGGAGCGGATCCCCGACGCGAGCGCGCGCTTCATCGCGCGGCGGAACGAGACGCGGTTCTGCAACTGCTCGGCGATCGACTGCGCGACGAGCTTCGCGTCGAGCTCCGGGCGCTTGATCTCGTTGATGTTGATGTGGACGTTCTTGTGCGTCAGCGCATGCAGGTCCTTGCGGAGCGCGTCCACCTCGACACCGGACTTGCCGATCACGATCCCCGGGCGCGCGGTGAAGATGTCGACGGTGATCCGTTGCTTGTCCTTGCGGATCAGGATGTCGGACAGGCCCGCGTGCGACAGCTTCTTGGTGATGTGCTCGCGGATCTTGATGTCTTCGAGGAGGTACTGCGGGAACTCCTTCTTGCCCGTGTACCAGTTCGACTTCCAGTCGTGGATGACGCCGACGCGCATCCCGCCGGGATGAATTTTCTGGCCCATTACGCAGCCGCCTCCTTCTTTTCGCCGGTGAGCGGCGCTTGGGCTTCGACTCGGACTCGGGAGGCGCGGCCTCGGCCTGCGCCTGCGCGCTCTGGGCGCGCCTCTGGTTCGCCTTCGGGTTCTCGGCGAGCCGGATCGTGATGTGGCAGGTGCGCTTGCGGATGCGGGCGACGCGGCCGCGCGCGCGTGCACGCCAACGCTTGATCGTCGGCCCCTCGTCGATCGTGCAGGCGTAGACGAGCAGCTCGTCGCCGACCAGTCCGTGGTTCGCCTCCGCGTTTGCGACGGCGGACTTCAGTACCTTGGCGATCTCGGCCGCGGCGGCCCGCTGCGTAAAAGCGAGCACGGTGCGCGCCTCGGGCACGCTGCGCCCGCGGATGTGCTCCGCGACGACGCGCGCCTTGCGCGGCGAGATCCGCACCCACTTGGCGGTGGCGCGAACGTCCGTCTTCTCGACCGTCGCCACTAGCGCTTCACCTTCGCCTGGCGGTCGCCGGAGTGGCCGCGGAATGTCCGGGTCGGCGCGAACTCGCCGAGCTTGTGGCCGACCATCTGCTCGGTCAAGAAGACCGGCACGTGCTTGCGGCCGTCGTGGACCGCGATCGTGTGCCCGACCATGTCGGGGAAGACCGTGGACGTGCGGGACCAGGTCTTGACCATCCGCTTCTCGCCCGAGGTGTTCATCGCCTCGATCCGGCCGAGCAGCCTGGCCTCCACGAACGGGCCCTTCTTCGAAGATCTACTCACTTAGCGCTTCTCCTTCCCGCGCCTGCGGCCGCGGACGATCAACTTGTTGGACGCCTTGTGCTTGTGGCGGGTGCGCTTGCCGAGCGTCGGCACGCCCCACGGGGTGACCGGATGGCGGCCGCCCTTCGACTTGCCCTCGCCGCCGCCGTGCGGGTGGTCGACGGGGTTCATCGCCGAGCCGCGGACCGACGGGCGCTTGCCGCGCCAGCGCGAGCGGCCGGCCTTGCCCCAGTTGATGTTCTGGTGATCGGCGTTGCCGACCTGGCCGATCGTCGCGCGGCAGGTGAGCGGGACACGCCGCATCTCGCCCGAGGGGAGGCGCAGCACGCCGTAGCCCTCGTCCTTCGCGACGAGCTGGACCGACGAGCCGGCGCTGCGGGCCATCTGGCCGCCCTTGCCCGGCTGGAGCTCGACGTTGTGGATCATGGTGCCGGTCGGGATCGCGTCGAGCGGCAGCGCGTTGCCCGGCTTGATGTCGGCGGCAGGGCCGGACTCGACCTTCGCGCCGACACGCAGCCCGGCGGGCGCGAGGATGTAGGCCTTCGCCCCGTCGGCATAGTGGAGGAGCGCGATCCTGGCTGATCTATTCGGGTCGTACTCGATTGCCGCGACCTTCGCCGGCACGCCGTCCTTGCGGCGCTTGAAGTCGATCACCCGGTACATGCGCTTGTGACCGCCGCCCTGATGGCGCGTGGTGATGCGGCCGTAGTTGTTGCGGCCGCCCTTGCGCTTGACCGGCTCGAGCAGGCTCTTCTCGGGCTCGCTCTTGGTGACGTCCTCGAAGGCGGAGACGCTCATGAAGCGGCGGCCCGGGCTCGTCGGCTTGTATCTACGAATCGCCATCAGTGGCTCTCCCGGTGACATTGGTGGATGCCCGGCTCGCGAGCACCAAGCCAGGCAAGGACGCAGGGAGCGCTCGTGCACGAGTGCACGGGCGCGACTGAGGACGCCGAATGGCGCCGTGTGATCGCGGGCCGGGCGCCGCCGAATGTTGCCGGGTGAGCCACTAGACCTGGGCCCCCTCGAAGATCTCGATCGTGTCGCCCTCGCGCACCTGCACGACGGCCTTCTTCCAGCCCGGGCGGGTGCCCGCGAAGGCCCCGCGCCGCTTCGGCTTGGCCTTGACCGACGAGATGTTCACGGCGGTGACCTTCACGCCGAAGAGCTCCTCGACCGCCTGGCGCACCTGCGTCTTGTGGGCGTCCTTGTGCACCTTGAAGCTGTACTTGCGGTCGGCGATGAGCGAGTAGCTCTTCTCCGACACGACCGGCGCCAGCAGGACCTCGTTCGGATGGAGACTCACGTCGCCTTCACCTGCACCAGTGGGAGCGCCGCCTCGGTCACGAGCAGCGAGCGGGCCCAGACGACGCCGGCGACCTCGAGCTCCGAGGCCAGCGTCACGAGCACGCGGTCGAGATTGCGAAACGACTTGATCAGGCCGGCCTCGTCCTCGGTGGCGACGACCAGCACAGGCGTCTCCTTGCCCCAGTCGGCCAGCAGCTTCTCGGCGACCTTGGTGGACGGCACCTCGAACGAGGACGCGTCGAGGACGCCGAGCGTGCCGGCCTGGGCATGGCTCGAGAGCGCGCCGCGCAGGGCGGAGCGCCGGGCCTTGCGGTTGACCTTGACCTCGAAGCTGCGCGGGCTCGGCGGGAAGACGACGCCGCCGCCGGTGAACTGGCCGGCCCGGATCGTGCCCGCGCGGGCGCGGCCGGTGCCCTTCTGGCGCCACGGCTTCGCGCGGCCACCCGCGACCATGCCGCGGCTCTTCGCCGCGCGCGTGCCCGCGCGATGAGCGTTGAGCTCGGCCCGCACCGTCTCGTGGACGAGGTGCGGCTTCACCTCGGCGCCGAAGATCTCGGCCTCGAGCGTGACGTCCTTCTTGGCGGAGCCCCCGAGAACGGGAGCCTTCGGAGCGGCCACTACCGCGTCACCTCCCGCACCTCGACGAAGCCGTTCTTCGGCCCGGGCACGGAGCCCTTCACGAGCAGCAGGTTCTGCTCCGGGTCGACCGCGTGGATCACGAGGCCGACCTGGGTCACGCGCTTGCCGCCCATCCGCCCGGCCATCTTGATCCCCTTGAACACGCGCGAGGGCGTGGCCGAGGCGCCGATCGAGCCTGGGGCGCGGACGTTGTGCGAGCCGTGGCTCTTCGGGCCGCGCTTGAAGTTGTGGCGCTTGATCGTGCCCTGGAAGCCTTTGCCGATCCCGATCCCCGAGACCTTGACCTTCTCGCCCGGCTGGAACGCCTCGACGGTGACGGACTCGCCGAGCGCGAGCCCGTTGCCGCCGCGGAGCTCGACGAGGTGGCGGTAGGCGCCTGCGACACCGCCCTTCTGGAGGTGGCCGAGCTCCGGCTTCGTGATCTTCCGCGCGGCGACCTGCTCGTAGGCGATCTGCACCGCCTCGTAGCCGTCTGTCTCGACGGTCTTGACCTGGACGACCGGGCACGGCGGCGCCTCGATCACGGTGACCGGCGTGACCACGCCGCTCTCCGGATCGAAGACCCGCGTCATACCCAGCTTTCTGCCGACGATGCCCTTCATCCCGTCACCTAGAGCTTGATCTCGATGTCGATGCCGGCCGGCAGGTCGAGCCGCATCAGCGAGTCGACCGTCTTCGGAGTCGGCGAGTGGATGTCGATCAGGCGCTTGTGCGTGCGCACCTCGAAGTGCTCCCGCGAGTCCTTGTCCTTGAACGGGGACCGGATCACGCAGTACACGTTCTTCTCGGTGGGCAGGGGCACGGGACCGGTGATGGTCGCACCGGTGCGCTGCGCCGTCTCGACGATCGACTGCGCCGACCGGTCGAGCTGGGTGTGGTCATAGCCCTTGAGGCGGATGCGGATCTTCTGTGCCAACGTCTCTTCTCTACTTGTGGATCTTCGTGACGACGCCTGCGCCGACGGTGCGGCCGCCCTCGCGGACGGCGAAGCGCAGACCCTCGTCCATGGCGATCGGCTGGATCATCTCGACCGTCATCTGGGTGTTGTCGCCCGGCATGACCATCTCCTGGCCCTCCGGGAGCTTGATCGAGCCCGTCACGTCCGTGGTGCGGAAGTAGAACTGCGGCCGGTAGCCGTTGAAGAACGGGGTGTGACGGCCGCCCTCCTCCTTCGAGAGGACGTAGATCTCGGCGTCGAAGTTCGTGTGCGGGGTGATCGAGCCGGGCTTCGCGAGCACCTGGCCGCGCTCGACCTCCTCGCGCTTGATCCCGCGCAGGAGCGCGCCCGCGTTGTCGCCCGCCTGGGCGAAGTCGAGCGTCTTCTGGAACATCTCGAGGCCGGTGACGACGGTCTTCGCGATCTCCGGGTGGATGCCCACCATCTCGACCTCGTCGCCGGACTTGATCTGGCCCTGCTCGATGCGGCCGGTCACGACGGTGCCGCGGCCGGTGATCGTGAACACGTCCTCGATCGGCATCAGGAACGGCTTGTCGACATCGCGGACGGGCTCCGGGATGTACGTGTCGACGGCCTCCATCAGCTCGAGGATCTTCGGCGTCCACTCGGGGTCGCCCTCGAGCGCCTTCAGCGCCGAGACCTGGACCACCGGGATGTCGTCGCCGGGGAACTCGTACTTGGAGAGCAGCTCGCGGACCTCGAGCTCGACGAGCTCGAGCAGCTCGGGGTCGTCGACCATGTCGGCCTTGTTGAGCGCGACCACGATGAACGGCACCTCGACCTGGCGGGCCAGGAGGATGTGCTCGCGCGTCTGCGGCATGGGGCCGTCTGCGGCCGAGACCACGAGGATCGCGCCGTCCATCTGGGCGGCGCCCGTGATCATGTTCTTGATGTAGTCGGCGTGGCCCGGGCAGTCGACGTGCGCGTAGTGGCGGTTCTCCGTCTCGTACTCGACGTGCGCGGTGTTGATGGTGATCCCGCGCTGCCGCTCCTCCGGCGCCTTGTCGATCTCGTCGAAAGACGTCGCCGCGGTTCCGGTGCCGGTCTCGCTGAGCACCTTGGTGATCGCGGCGGTCAGCGTCGTCTTGCCGTGGTCGATGTGCCCGATCGTGCCGACGTTGAGGTGTGGCTTCGAGCGCTCGAACTTCTGCTTGGCCATTCTCTCCTTCTCCTTAGCTGGTCTGCGACCCGATGATCTCGGTCGCGATCGACTGCGGTACTTCCTCGTACCGATCGAACTGCATGGTGAACGTGGCGCGGCCCTGCGTCATCGAACGGACGTCGGTGGCGTAGCCGAACATCTCGGAGAGCGGCACGCTCGCCCGGATGGACTGCGCGTTGCCGATCGGCTCGAGGTGCTCGACGCGGCCGCGGCGGGAGTTGAGGTTGCCGATCACGTCGCCGAGGTAGTCCTCGGGCGTGACCACCTCGACCGCCATCACGGGCTCGAGGAGCTTGGGCTTGGCCCGCTTCATCGCCTCCTTGAACGCCATCGAGCCGGCGATCTTGAAGGCGCGCTCGCTCGAGTCGACGTCGTGGTAGCTGCCGTCGATGAGCGTGACCTTGACGTCCACGACCGGGTAGCCGGCGAGGACGCCCGACTGCATCGCCTCGCGGATCCCCTCGTCGACGGCCCCGATGTACTCCTTCGGGATCTTGCCGCCCACGATCTTGTCGATGAACTCGTAGCCCTCGCCCGGGAACGGCTCGAGGTTGATCACGGCGTCGCCGTACTGACCCGAGCCGCCGGTCTGGCGGACGAACCGGCCCTGGATCTTCTCGGCGGGCTTGCCGATCGTCTCGCGGTACGCGACCTGCGGGCGGCCGACGTTGGCATCCACCTTGAACTCGCGCATCAGGCGGTCGACGATGATCTCGAGGTGCAGCTCGCCCATCCCGGAGATGAGCGTCTGCCCCGTCTCCTCGTCGCCCGCGACGCGGAAGGTCGGATCCTCCTCCGCGAGGCGCGCGAGGCCGGCCGAGAGCTTGTCCTGGTCGCCCTTCGTCTTCGGCTCGATCGCGACCGAGATCACGGGCTCGGGGAAGGTCATCGACTCGAGCACGATCGGCGCCTTCTCGTCGGCGAGGGTGTCGCCGGTCGTGGTCGACTTGAGGCCGACGCCTGCGGCGATCTCGCCCGCGCCGATCTCCTCGCGCTCCTCGCGGTGGTTCGCATGCATCTGGAGGATGCGGCCGACCCGCTCGGTCTTCCCGGTGGTCGTGTTGAGCACGCGGTCGCCGGCCTTGAGCTTGCCGGAGTAGACGCGGAAGTAGGTGAGCTTGCCGACGAACGGATCGGACATGACCTTGAAGGCCAGCGCGGAGAACGGCGCCTCGAGCGACGCGTCGCGCGTCTCCTCGGCCTCGCTCTTCGGATCGATGCCCTGGATCGACGGGACGTCGAGCGGGCTCGGCAGGTAGTCGATCACCGCGTCGAGCAGCGGCTGCACGCCCTTGTTCTTGAAGGCGGAGCCGCAGAGGACGGGCGTGAAGGCGTCGGCGAGCGTGCCGATCCGCAGAGCGCGGCGGATCATGTCCGGAGTGACCGACTCCTCTTCGCCGAGGTAGGTCTCCATCAGCTCGTCGTCGTGCTCGGCGATCGCGTCGATCAGGAGGTGGTGGTACTCGTGCGCCGCGTCGGCGAGCTCGGCCGGGATCTCGCCCACCGTGAACTTCTCGCCGAGGTCGTCCTCGTAGATCGTCGCCTTCATCTCGACGAGGTCGACGACGCCCTTGTGGTGCTCCTCCTCGCCGATCGGGAGCTGGATCGGCACCACGGTGGCGCCGAGGCGGTCGCGCATCGACTGCACGGCTGCGAGGAAGTCCGCGCCGGTGCGGTCCATCTTGTTGATGAAGGCAATGCGGGGGACGCTGTAGCGGTCGGCCTGGCGCCAGACGGTCTCCGACTGGGGTTGGACGCCTGCAACGGCGTCGAACACGGCGATCGCGCCGTCCAGCACGCGCAGGCTGCGCTCGACCTCGACGGTAAAGTCCACGTGCCCGGGCGTATCGATGATGTTGATGCGATGGTCGCGCCACGACGCAGTCGTCGCCGCCGAGGTGATCGTGATCCCGCGCTCCTGCTCCTGCGCCATCCAGTCCATCGTCGCGGCACCCTCGTGCACCTCGCCCATCTTGTGGGTGCGGCCGGTGTAGTAGAGGATCCGCTCGGTCGTGGTGGTCTTGCCCGCATCGATGTGGGCCATGATCCCGATGTTGCGGACCCGGTCGAGCGCAGTTGTCGTCGCGACGGCCACGGAGCTCACCAGCGGTAGTGGGCAAAGGCCTTGTTGGCCTGCGCCATCCGGTAGATGTCGTCCTTCTTCTTGAACGCGCCACCCTGCTGGTTGATCGCGTCCATGATCTCGTTGGCGAGCTTCTCGCCCATCTGCTTCTCGCGGCGGTCGCGGGCAAAGGTGACGATCCACCGCACGGCGAGCGTGCGGGCGCGGCGCTGCGGCACCTCGACTGGCACCTGGTAGTTCGCGCCGCCGACGCGTCGGCTCTTGACCTCGAGCACCGGCGTGACCGTCTTCACGGCCTGCTCGAGCGCCTCGACGGGCGGCTTGCCGGTTTTCGCGCCCACCTGCTCGAGCGCGTCGTAGACGATCTGCTCGGCCACGGACTTCTTGCCGTCGAGCATCACGCGGTTGATCAGCTGCGCCACGAGGACGCTGCTGTATACGGGGTCCGGATCGAGCTTCCGGACCGAGATCTCAGCGCGGCGCGACATCAGGAACCCTTCTTGGCCCCGTACTTGGAGCGGCCCTGCTTGCGATCGGGCACGCCCGAGGCGTCGAGCGCGGCCCGGATCACCTTGTAGCGGTAGCCCGGGAGATCCTTGACGCGGCCGCCGCGGACGAGCACGACGGAGTGCTCCTGGAGGTTGTGCCCCTCACCAGGGATGTAGGCGCCGACCTCGATCGCGTTCGTCAACCGGACGCGCGCGACCTTGCGCAGCGCGGAGTTCGGCTTCTTGGGAGTCGTCGTGTAGACGCGCGTGCAGACGCCGCGCTTCTGCGGCGCACCGCGGAGCGCGGGCGTCTTCGTCTTCGCCTTCGGGACCTTGCGACCCTTGCGGACGAGCTGGTTTACGGTCGGCACATCACTCCTGAATCTGTTGTTTCACACGCGGACAGCCGACAGAGCCGATGGCCCTGCCGACCGGAGCGCCGATGGTACCAGAAACGGCCATACCGTCGGGGCGGCAGCCGTATGGGTTGCAAATCATACCCAGGCGGCGTTGACGGGACTACAGTGCGCCAGGAAGGCCTGTTCCACCTACTGCGACGGGGGCGATGACTACGGCATGGACAACCGATGTGACGATCGCGCTGGTCGCGATCGCACTGCTCGCAGCGGTCGCTGCGGTCGGCGTCTTCATCGTGCTTCGCGCGGTGGTCTCGCGCCGCCACTCCAGACGGGGTGCCGACGACCGTGTCGTCGCGGCCGTCGCCGAGCTGAACGAGCGGATGGACGCGATGATGGATGACCTCACACAGACGCTCGAACGCGCCGAGGAGGAAGGCCGCCGCACCCGCAAACTGTCGGATCTCGCCGTGACGCTGGACTTCGACGAGGTTCTCTCGCGCACTCTCAACACGGCTGTCGCGCTCGCGGGGGTCGACGCGGCGCTCGTCGCGCTGCACGCGCTCGGACCAACGCCGATCGTGGGCACGGTCGGGCTCTCCGAGCACGAGGCCGAGCAGCGACAGGGAGTCGGGCCGCCGGACGGCCGCCCCGTTCGCTCGGTGCTCATTCGGTACGAGTATTTCGGTCTCGGAGAACTCGCCGAGGGCGCCGCGATCCACGCGGGCCTCGCGGTGCCTCTGTCGGGCAGCTCCGGCGAGCTCGGCTACCTCACCGTCTACTCGCGCTCTCGCGCGCACGCGTTCGGCGAGGATGACGTGTTCGAGCTCGAACAGCTCGCCGGCCACGCTGGTCCCGCGATCGAGAACGCACACCGTTTTCGAGAGGCCCGCGCACTCGCCGACCTGGATGCGCTCACCGGCCTCCACAACCGCCGTTATTTCCACGAGACGCTCCAGCGTGAGGTCGCACGGGCCCGCCGCTACAGCCGTCGTCTGGCCCTGATCGTCTTCGACGTCGACGAATTCAAGGCGATCAACGATCGGATTGGACACCTGGCCGGCGATGCGGTTCTCGCCGACGCATCGGACCGCATCCGTTCCGTCGTCCGCTCTGCCGACATCGCCTGTCGAGTGGGCGGCGACGAGTTCGCGGTGATCCTGCCGGAGTCGACGCTCGACGACGCCGACCAGCTCTACCGCAGGCTGCTCGAGGCGATCTCGTCCCGGCCGATCGGCGGCGCCGGGAAGCTCCAGATCTCCGCAGGGATCGCCGAGCTTCGCAGCGACGAGGACGCGACCCGCTTCTTCCAGCGGGGCGACACGGCGCTCTACCAGGCGAAGGAGGCCGGCAAGGGCCAGGTCGCCGCGGCGAGCAGCTCCGCCTAGAGGAAGGAGCTCGTCAGCCGCCGAGCGCAGTCGGGCCTAGGAAGGGCACGAAGAGCGAGAGGTCGACCGAGCCGGGGGCGGGCAGGTTGTCGCCGAGGCAGGTGGCCTGGTTGAGCACCGAGGTCTGGCGGGCGGCGGTCCAGCTCTCGAAGGTCGCACCCTGGGCGAACGCCTGCAGCGCCGACCGGATCGCTGGGCGGACCTGGGCGAGCGGGAGCGAGCCAAGCGGCACAGAACCGCCGAGCGCGTGCACCTTGAAGCTCCCGTTCAGCGTGCGCACCGTGGAGCGGCCGTCCGAGCGCAGGCCGAACAGCGCATCGGGCGCCAGCTCGGAGAGCGCGTAGCCCTTGGTCTTGCCGCCGAGCCACGGCGCTGCCGGCACGGTCTCCACCGAGCGCACGAGCAGATCCGGATAGCCCAGGTAGAACGTCTCGATCGCGGCTTCGCTCGGCGACGACTTCGGGAGCGTCGCCTCGATCCGGGCGCGCCGAAGCTGGTCGGCGAGGATCTGGCGGGCCGCCGGCACGGTCGCGTGTGCGGCAGCGAGAGCGCCGCGGTACGCGGCGGCATTGCCGCCGAATCTGGCCGCGATCACCGTTCGTTCGGCCGCGAGTATCTGCGCCGTGGAGACCGGAACCACCCTCCGCTCCGCGATTCGCTCGAGCAGCGCGGTGAATGCAAGGTCGCGGTCGCCGGTCAGCTGGACGAGCGGCCCGAGCTCTCCCGCGGCGATCTTGGAGCTGCCGATCGAGCAGACGATCCCGCTCGGAAGCCGGATCTGCCCCTCGGTGAGGGAGGCGTCGAAGCCTTCCCCCGCCCAGCTCGGGCCGTCGCAGAGCGTCGGAGAGCGGGTCCAGAGGTAGACGCAGGCCGCGGCTGGCTTGTCCGGGTCGACCCCGCGCGTGCCGAAGGTCCCCCAGCCCCAGGACCAGACCGTCGAGAAGTGCAGGTCCTCGGCGGCCTGGCGCGCGGCGAGCGCCTGCCACTTCGTCGTCTGGAGCCACTTGTCGAGCTCGAGCCCCTCGCGTCCGCCCGTGCCCGTCTGAGTCTGGAACCCGAGCATGAGCCCGACCCGCGCGGCCGGGATCCCGATCGAAGTGAAGCCGGTGATCCCCTTCCGGAAGGCGACGCGCATGAAGCGCGACCCGAGCACCGGGCCTTGCTTCCAGATCGCAGGCGCGGGGAAGTAGACCTCCCGGACGATGTCCGAGACCTGGGCTACCTGGCGCCACCAGTCGCCGGCCGTCCCGTCGGTGTACGGGACGCTGTTGACGAGCAGGAACGGCCGGGCTCCGCGCGCCGCGAGCGTCTGCAGGTAGACGAGGACGTTCTGGCGGTAGGTCGTGTTCGTCTGAGACCAGGGCGTCGTCAGCCCCGCGCCGAAGAGCTCGTTCTCGGCGATCCACGGCGTCGAGCAGCCGGTCGCCGCAACCGCGAAGTCGAACAGCTTGTTGGCCTTCGCCTGAATCGTCGCCGGGTCGGCCGGGGCGCTCGGTGTCCCCACCCTGTTCTTGAGATTCATGTCCCAGTAGACCGAGAGGGCGCCACGGTCGTGCAGCGCCTGCGACGCCGACTGGTTCGAGACGGCGCCGATCACCCCGGGCCGGGCGAAGACGTCGAGCCTGAACGGCACCGAGCTGTCGGCGTAGTCGATCCAGAGCGTGTTGTAGCTCGGGATCCCGCAAGGGTTCGCGTCCGCGTGCGCGCGTCCGACCGAGGCCGGCACCAGCGCGGCGGCAACGGCCAGCGCTCCGAGAGCTGTAAGCAGCCTATTCCTGGTCATATGACCCCATCGGCACGTGTAGCAATAACGTGAGAGGCCGGGCGCGTTGCCCGGCCTCTCCGCATTCCCCGCGTGGAGACGGTCTCCTACTCGTCGGCAGGCTCTTGCTCGGCCGGGAAGTCGAGGCCGAGGCCGCCGAGGCCCTCCGCCTCCTCGACCGAGCCGATCTCCTCGAGCGCCGCGAGCAGCTCCGCCTCGGCCTCGGCGCGCGCGTAGGCGGACACCGGGACCTTCTCGGAGGGCTCGATCTCGATCGAGCGGTACCGCTTGAGGCCGGTCGCCGCCGGGATCAGCTTGCCGATGATCACGTTCTCCTTCAGGCCGAGCAGGCGGTCGACCTTGCCCTCGATCGACGCGTCGGTCAGCACCTTGGTCGTCTCCTGGAAGGAGGCGGCGGAGAGGAACGACTCCGTCGCGAGCGATGCCTTCGTGATCCCGAGGATCAGCGGCTCGAACGTCGCCTTCTCCTTCTTCGCGCCGACCTTCCCGTTCTCGCGCTCGAGCACGACCTTGTCCACGAGCTGGCCCGGCAGCAGGTCGGTGTCGCCCGGGTTCTCGACGCGAACCTTCTTGAGCATCTGCCGGACGATCAGCTCGATGTGCTTGTCGTGGATCTCGACGCCCTGCGACTTGTAGACCTTCTGCACCTCGCCGACGAGGTAGAGCTCGGTCGGCGTGGAGCCCTTGCCGGTCTGGGTGTGCAGCTCGAGCAGCTCGGCCGGGGCGATCGACCCCTCGTGGAGCGGGTCGCCCTGCTCGACGACCTGGCCCTTGGTGACGAGCAGGCGGATCCGCCGCGGGAGCTGGTACTCCTTCTCGGGCAGCGGCTCGCCGTTCTCGTCGACGCCGTCGGGGAAGATCGTGACCTTCGGGCCACGCTCGGTGTCCTCGACGTGCACGCGCCCGCCGATCTCGGCCAGCCTGGCCGCGCCCTTCGGGTTGCGTGCCTCGAAGATCTCGACGACACGCGGGAGGCCGTGCGTGATGTCCGCGCCGGCGACGCCGCCGGTGTGGAACGTCCGCATCGTCAGCTGCGTGCCGGGCTCGCCGATCGACTGCGCGGCGATGATCCCGACTGCGTCGCCGATCTCGCACATCTCGCCGGTCGCGAGGAAGATGCCGTAGCACGCCTGGCACACCCCCGCCTCCGCACGGCACTTCAGCACCGAGCGGACGGGCAGCGCGGCGTCCTCCTGACCCTCGCCGAGCGCCTCGACGATCTCCTTGAGCAGCGGGTTGGTGAGCACGACGCCCTTCGCCGCGATCACCTTCGCGCCGTCGGTCCCGTCCTTCTTGCGCGTGTGCACGTCACGTGCGAGCACGCGGCCGAGCAGCGCCTTGTTGAGGCCGTCGGTGACGTGGATCGGCAGCTCGAGGCAATCCTCGGTGCCGCAGTCCGGCTCACGGATGATCACGTCCTGCGAGACGTCGACGAGACGCCGCGTCAGGTAGCCCGAGTCGGCGGTGCGGAGCGCGGTGTCGGCGAGGCCCTTGCGCGCGCCGTGCGTCGAGATGAAGTACTCGAGCACCGAGAGGCCCTCCATGAAGTTCGCCTTGATCGGCCGCTCGATGATCTCGCCCTTCGGATTCGCCATCAGGCCGCGCATGCCGGCGAGCTGGCGGATCTGCTTGAACGAGCCACGGGCGCCCGAGTTGGCCATCATGAAGATCGGGTTCAGCTCGAAGAGCGTGTCCTCCATCGCCTGGGCGACGGTGTCGGTCGCCTCGGTCCAGATGTTGACGATCGACTCGTGCCGCTCGTCCTCGGTGATGAGACCGCGCTCGTACTGCTGCTCGACCTTCCGGACGCGCTCCTCGTAGCCGGCGAGGATCTCCTCCTTGTTCGGCGGGATCACGATGTCGTTCTTCGAGATCGTGACTCCGGCCGTCGTCGCGTAGCGGAAGCCGAGCGTCTTGATCGTGTCCAGCACGCTCGCGATCGCGTGCGCGCCGTAGCGGTCGACGAGCTCCGCGATGAAGTCGCCGAGCGCCTTCTTCGAGAGTGTCCGGTTGATGAAGCTGTGCAGGTTCGCTGCGGAGCCGTTGCCGACCTGCGCCTCGAGCGTGCGCTCCACCTCCGAGTTGAAGATCACGCGACCGGCGGTCGTGAGCACGAGCTCACCGTTCCAGCGGTACTCGATCGGCTGCTGGAGCGTGATCTGCTTCGACTCGACCGCGAACGCGACCTCCTCTTCGTTCTGGAACCGCTTCGGGCGCGGATCGAGCTTCTCTGCGCTCAGGGCGGGCAGGTCGAGCTCTGAGTACGTGAGGTAGTACGAGCCGAGCACCATGTCCTGCGTCGGCGTCGTGAGCGGCTGCCCGTGCGCCGGCGAGAGGATGTTGTTAGACGACAGCATCAGGATGCGCGCCTCGGCCTGCGCCTCCGCGGAGAGCGGCAGGTGGACGGCCATCTGGTCGCCGTCGAAGTCGGCGTTGAACGCGTGGCAGACGAGCGGGTGCACCTGGATTGCCTTGCCCTCCACGAGCACGGGCTCGAACGCCTGGATCCCGAGGCGGTGCAGGGTCGGTGCACGGTTGAGCAGCACCGGATGCTCCGCGATCACCTCCTCGAGCACGTCCCAGACCTCCGAGGTCATCGAGTCGACGTACTTCTTCGCCGCCTTGATGTTCTGGACGGACTTGAGCTCGACGAGCCGGCTCATGATGAACGGCTTGAACAGCTCGAGCGCCATCAGCTTCGGCAGGCCGCACTGGTGCAGCTTCAGGTACGGGCCGGCGACGATCACCGAGCGGCCCGAGTAGTCGACGCGCTTGCCGAGCAGGTTCTGACGGAAGCGCCCCTGCTTGCCCTTGAGCATGTCGGAGAGCGACTTCAGCGGGCGGTTGCCCGGGCCGGTGACGGCACGGCCGCGGCGGCCGTTGTCGAACAGCGCGTCGACGGCCTCCTGCAGCATCCGCTTCTCGTTGTTCACGATGATCTCGGGCGCCCCGAGATCGAGCAGCCGCTTGAGGCGGTTGTTGCGGTTGATCACGCGCCGGTAGAGGTCGTTCAGGTCGCTCGTCGCGAAGCGGCCGCCGTCGAGCTGGACCATCGGGCGCAGCTCGGGCGGAATCACCGGGATCGCCTCGAGCACCATCCACTCGGGACGGTTCTCGGAGGTGACGAACGCGCTCACGACCTTGAGGCGCTTGATCGCGCGCTGCTGCTTCTGGCCCTTCGAGGTGCGGATCGTCTCGCGCAGCGACGCGGCCTCGGCGGTGAGGTCGAGGTCCTTGAGCAGCTCGCGGATCGACTCCGCCCCCATCCCGCCCCGGAAGTAGACGCCGAAGCCGTACGGGGAGCCGAACCGGTCCTTGAGCTCGCGGAAGAGCTGCTCGTCGTTGACGATCAGCTTCGGCTCGAGCTCGCGGAACAGCAGCCACGTCTGCTCGAGGCGGCGCACCGAGTCGACTGCGGCCTCGCGGGCGTCCTCGCGCCGCGACTCCATGTCGAGGTACATCTCGCGCACCTTCAGCGACCACTGCACGATCGCGTCGAGGTCCTCCTTCGAGATCTTCCCGTCGGTGCGCAGGCAGAGGTCGTTCGCGAGCTCGCGCACGTCCGACTCGTCGGTCGCCTGGTCGAGGACGTCGCGCAGGAGGCCGTTGCCGAGCTCGCGCGAGCGCTCGAGGTTCTTCAGGTCGACACCGGTGACGAGCTCCTGGTCCTCCTCGGTCAGCTCTCCGCCGCCGAGCAGAGCCTCGATCACGCGGTTCAGGTGCTTGGTGATCGCGCCCTTCTTGGAGCCGGTCGCCGCGGCGAGCTCCGCGCGGAGCGGAGCGAGCGCCTCGCGGATCTGCTGCGCGGCGGCCCCGACGTTCTCGAGCTCACGCGGGGTGAGCTTGCGATCGTCGCGGATCGCGGCGTTGCGGACGAGCTCGCGGATCTTCTTCGAGTCCTCGGTCGAGAGCGAGCCCGCGAGGTCGGCGAAGATGCCGCCGACGAGCGAGCGGGCCTCGTCGAGCGGCGGCAGCCCCTGCTCCTCGGCCCAGTTCGAGAGGCCGCGGGCCCAGAAGTCGTCGTCCTCGTCGAAGTCCTTCTCCTTGCCCTTGGCGAAGTACACGCGCCTGCGGGCGAGCCGCTGCTCGAGGGCAGCGAGCGCCTCGTCGCGGTCGACGTCGATGCGGGCGGCGTCGGCGGTGACCTTGTCCTCGAGGTCGTTCAGGTCGGCGGCGCGCTTCTCGACGTCCACGGCCGTCACGATCGAGGCCGCGAAGTAGAGCACCTTCTCGAGCTCGCGCGGGGCGATGTCGAGCAGGTAGCCGATCCGGCTGGGCACGCCCTTGAAGAACCAGATGTGCGAGACCGGCGCGGCGAGGTCGATGTGACCCATGCGCTCGCGGCGCACCTTCTGCCGCGTCACCTCGACGCCGCAGCGCTCGCAGATGATCCCCTTGTAGCGGACGCGCTTGTACTTGCCGCAGTAGCACTCCCAGTCCTTCGTGGGACCGAAGATGCGCTCGCAGAAGAGACCGTCGCGCTCGGGCTTGAGCGTGCGGTAGTTGATCGTCTCGGGCTTCGTTACCTCGCCCGACGACCAGTCGCGGATCTGCTTGCTGGAGGCAAGCCCGATTCGAATCGCGTCGAAGTCGTTGATATCCAAGTGCTCTCGCGCCTTCTTTCTTCAGTCGGTCGGTACGGAATCGGGTCTTCTGGTCCGTTTACTCGGGGAGCTCGAGGTCGAGCTCTCCGGCGAGCGGTGCGATGGGCGGCTCCGCGTCGTCGTCGTCATCCGCGATCACGCTGTCGACGAGGTCGCCGAGATCCTCGTCGACGGGAATCGCGAGCTCGCCGGCCTCGTCGGGACGCTCGCCGCCCTCCTCGACCTCCTCGGCCGAGGGCGCGCGGGCCGCGGCACGGAGCGAGCCCGGAGAGAGGTCGATGCCGAGCTCCTCCGCAGCGCGCAGCAGCTCGTCCTCCTCCTCGCGGACCTCGACCTCGCCGCCGTCCTCCGAGATCACGTGAACGTCGAGCGCGAGCGACTGCATCTCCTTCAGCAGCACCTTGAACGACTCGGGGATCGACGGCTCGGCGATGTTCTCGCCCTTGACGATCGCCTCGTAGGCCTTCACGCGCCCGACGGTGTCGTCGGACTTGATCGTGAGCATCTCCTGGAGGGTGTACGCGGCGCCGTACGCCTCGAGCGCCCACACCTCCATCTCGCCGAAGCGCTGGCCACCGAACTGCGCCTTGCCGCCCAGCGGCTGCTGGGTGACGAGCGAATACGGGCCGGTCGAGCGCGCGTGGATCTTGTCGTCGACGAGGTGGAGCAGCTTCAGGATGTACATGTAGCCGACGGTGACCTTCTGCTCGAAGGGCTCGCCCGTCTTGCCGTTGAAGAGGCGCACCTTGCCCGAGCAGAGCCGGCCCTCCGGCCGCTTGGTGTCGACGTTGAACGTGATCGGCGAGTCGGGGTTCTGCTTCGTCCAGTTGACGAGGGCGTCGTCGACGTCCTTCTCGGTCGCGCCGTCGAAGACGGCGGTGGCGACCGGGTAGGGGTTCGGCGCGTTGATCACGCCGGTCTTCTGGCCGTTCATCGTCCCGGCGCCCCGCTCCTCCTCGGGCGCGAAGACGCCGTGCGCCGCCGCCCAGCCGAGGTGGGTCTCCAGGATCTGGCCGATGTTCATCCGGCTCGGCACGCCGAGCGGGTTGAGCACGACGTCGACGGGACGGCCGTCCTCGAGGCACGGCATGTCCTCCTCGGGGACGATCTTCGAGATCACGCCCTTGTTGCCGTGGCGGCCGGCGAGCTTGTCGCCCTCCGCGATCTTGCGCTTCTTCGCCACGTAGACGCGGACGAGCTCGTTCACGCCCGGCGAGAGGTCGTCGCCGGCCTCGCGTGAGAACGTCTTCACGTCGATCACCTTGCCGCCCTCGCCGTGAGGGACCTTGAGCGAGGTGTCGCGGACCTCGCGCGCCTTCTCCTTGAAGATCGCGCGGATCAGCTTCTCCTCGGCGGTCAGCTCGGTCTCGCCCTTGGGCGTCACCTTGCCGACGAGCAGGTCGCCCGAGCCGACCTCGGCGCCGATGCGCACGATCCCGCGCTCGTCGAGCTGGGCGAGCGACTCCTCCGAGCGGTTCGGGATGTCGCGCGTGATCTCCTCGTCGCCGAGCTTCGTCGAACGGGCGTCGATCTCGTACTCGTGGATGTGGATCGAGCTGAGCACGTCGTCCTTGACGAGGCGCTCCGAGATCACGATCGCGTCCTCGAAGTTGTAGCCCTCGAACGGCATGAACGCCACGAGCAGGTTCGCGCCGAGCGCGAGCTCGCCCGCGTCGGTCGAGCTGCCGTCGGCGAGCACCTGGTCCACCTTCACCTTGTCGCCGAGCCCGACGATCGGCTTCTGGTGGATCAGGGTGCCCTGGTTCGAGCGCATGAACTTCGTCAGCGGGTACTCGTCGCGCCCGTCCTTGGTCTCGACGACGATCGTCTCCGCGTCGACGTCGACGACGGTGCCGGGCTTCTCGGCGAGCACCACGTCGCCCGTGTCCACGGCGGCCCGGTACTCGAGGCCGGTGCCGACGAGCGGCGCCTGCGTGATCATCAGCGGCACTGCCTGCCGCTGCATGTTGGCGCCCATCAGGGCGCGGTTGGCGTCGTTGTGCTCGAGGAACGGGATCAGCGCCGTCGCGACCGAGACGATCTGCGCCGGCGTGACGTCCATGAACTCGATCTCCTTCGGGGAGGCCATCACGGCCTCGCCGAGCACCGACCGGCAGAGCACCTGGTCGTGCAGGAACCTGCCCGTCTTCTCGTCGATCCGCTCGGACGCCTGCGCGATCGTGTACTGGGCCTCCTGCGAGGCGTCGAGGTAGACGATCTCGTCGGTGACCTTGCCGCCCTTGACGACGCGGTACGGGGTCTGGATGAAGCCGAACTCCGAGACGGTCGCCATCGAGGCGAGCGCGCCGATCAGGCCGATGTTCGGCCCTTCCGGCGTCTCGATCGGGCACATGCGCCCGTAGTGGGTCGGATGGACGTCGCGCACCTCGATCGGCGCGCGCTCGCGCGTGAGGCCGCCCGCGCCGAGCGCCGAGAGGCGGCGGCGGTGGGTGAGGCCCGCGAGCGAGTTCGTCTGGTCCATGAACTGCGAGAGCTGCGAGGAGCCGAAGAACTCCTTCAGCGCCGCCACCACCGGCCGGATGTTGATGATCGTCTGCGGCGTGATCGTGTCGACGTCCTCGGTGGTCATCCGCTCGCGGACGACGCGCTCCATGCGGTAGAGGCCGACCCGGAACGCCTCCTGGATCAGCTCGCCGACCGTGCGCAGCCGACGGTTGCCGAAGTCCTCGTACTCGTCCAGCTCGCCGCGGATCGGATCGCGGTTGAGCTGGATCGCGTCGGCGGCGAAGTCCTTCGAGTCCTCGGGGACGCCGAGGTTCGTCGGCAGGGCCACGAGCCGGCGGACGAGCGCGATGATGTCCTCGGTCGTGAGCACGCGGGTGTCCTCCGGGACACCGACGCCGAGCCGCTGGTTCAGCTTGTAACGGCCCACCTTGGTGAGGTCGTAGCGCTTGGGGTCGAAGAAGAGCGCGCGGAGCAGGTTGCGCGCGTTGTCGAGCGTCGGCGGCTCGCCGGGGCGCTGCTTCTTGAACACCTCGATCAGGGCCTCTTCCTCGCGGGTCGTGGTGTCCTTCTCGAGGGTGTTGACGATGTAGTTCGAGTTGTCGAAGAGCTCGAGGATCTTCTCGTTCGTGGTCGTGTCGAGCTGGTAGCCCGTGGTCGGGTCCTCGGCCGGCAGCGCGCGGAGCAGCGTCGTGATCGGCAGCTTGCGCTTGCGGTCGATGCGGGCGTAGACGATCCCCTTCTTGTCGATCTCGAGCTCGAGCCACGAGCCGCGCGAGGGCATCAGGTTGGCGGTGAAGACCTGCTTCGTCGGGTCCTTCGGCTCCATCAGATAGGCGCCCGGCGAGCGGACGAGCTGCGTGACGATCACGCGCTCGGTGCCGTTGATGATGAAGGTCCCCCACTGGGTCATCATCGGGAAGTCCCCCATGAAGACCCTCTGCTCCCGGATCTCGCCCGTCTCCTTGTTGACGAAACGGACCATCATCGAAAGCGGGGCCTGATAGGTCAGGTCCTTCTCCCTGCACTCCTTGATCGAGAACTGCGGACTGCCGAACTCGTACTCGCCGAACTCGACGGCGAGCGATCCGGTGTAGTCCTCGATCGGCGAGATGTCGTCGATCGTCTCGCGAAGACCCTCCTCCAGGAACCACTTGAAGGAGGCCTTCTGGATGTCGATCAGATTGGGGAGGTCGAGAACGTGCTTCAGGCGTGAAAAACTGGCGCGCGGGCGGGGCGCAGCAACCTTGCTGGTCAAGTGGTACAGCCTCCCTTGGACGGCTTTATACGTGCGAACAGGCGGAACGTCGGCGCAACCCTGAAGATTAGCTGAACAGGTTGCCCCAGCGCAAGGAGAACCCTGCGGAGACCGCCGGGTGACGGGCGGACTATAGCGCGCCCGTGCAAAAAACGCGAGGGACGCCCTCGATCGGTGCGCCCCACGGCGTTCGAACGCGTCCGCTCAGTGGTGCGAGTTGTGATGCGAGTGGTGCGAGTGCGGCGTCTTCGTCGTGCTCGTGGTCGTGGTCGTCGCGGTGCTTGTGGTCGGCGCCGGAGCCGGCGGCTTGACCACGAGGCTGCGCAGCGTGAGAGCACCCCCGGCGTCGACGCAGGCCGTCGCGCCCACCGTCGAGTTTGCGGGGACGGTCAGCGTGACCTGCTTGCCGACGAGCGTCGAGCCCTTGCTGTTCGCCTTGGTCACCATGAGCGCGACGGAGCCTGAAGCGTTCGTTCCCCGGAGCTCGACGCGCTGGCACGACGAGTTCCCGTGGTGCCCGTCGTCGTCCTTCTTCCCGGTGGTCGTTCCGGTGGTCGTTCCTGTCGAGGTTCCGGTCGCGGTGGTGGAGCCGTGCTTTCCGTCGCCCGCCTGGGTGGGCGACGCGAGCGCGAGGGCAGACGCCAGACCTGCGAGAGCCACGAGTGCGAGAAACAGCTTCAGCTTCATCTCCGACTACCTACTTTCCGTTTGCGGTAGTCACTAGATGCCCTCCTCGCGTAAGACCTTGCGCTTCGCTTCGTAAGGAGAACGCAAAACGGGTGAGGGGCCGCTCACGCGGCCCCTCACCCCAACCATCTGCGGGCGGTCGCTCGCTACTTGATCTCGACGCTGGCGCCGGCCTCGTCGAGCTGTGCCTTGATGGAGTCGGCCTCCTCCTGGGGGACGCCCTCCTTGACGGGCTGGGGGGCGCCGTCCACGAGGTCCTTGGCCTCCTTGAGGCCGAGGCCCGTGATCGCGCGGACGACCTTGATCACCTGGATCTTCTTGTCGCCTGCGGCCGTGAGCACGACGTCGAAGCTGCTCTTCTCCTCGGCCGCCTCACCGTCGCCGGCTGCACCGCCGGCCGCCGGGGCCGCCGCGACCGCGACCGGAGCGGCGGCGGTGATGCCCCACTCGTCCTCGATCTTCTTCTTCAGCTCGACGAGCTCGAG
The DNA here is from genome assembly GCA_963724805.1 of uncultured Actinomycetes bacterium. GTDB lineage: Bacteria > Actinomycetota > Thermoleophilia > Gaiellales > Gaiellaceae > CAVQZA01. The sequence continues at coordinate 1,609,492 of CAVRWA010000014.1, read as the reverse complement.
CACGGACATCTTGCCGAGATCGTCGAAGAGCTTGTCGACTCCTGTTGCAGCCATTGGTCAGTCCTCCTGAGGTTCTTCAGTTTCGGTGGTCGTTGTCTCATCTTCGGTCTGTGCCTCTGCCTCGGGCGCCGGCACAGCCGCCGCCTCGGGCTCCGATTCCTTGTGCTCATGAGCATTTGGCTCGGGCTCGGCTTCCCCTGCGGGCTGGGGCTCCGGCTCCGGAGCGGCCTCCTCGGCCGGGGCGGCCTCGGCGGCGGATGTGTCTCCCTGAGCCTGGAGCTGCTCGATACGTGCGTCGATCAGCCCGATCAGGTTCTGGAGCGGCGCCGAGAACAGGCCGATGATCGTGGTCAGCGGCGCCGTGATCGCTCCGAGCACCTGGCCGCGGAGCTGGTCTAGCGGCGGCAGCTTCGCCAGGTTGTCGACGTCCTCGGCCGAGATCTCCTTGCCGTCGAGGACGCCTCCCCGGATCACGAGGATCTTCGTCGTCCTCACTGCATCCGAGAGCGCCTTCGCGACGGCGACCGGGTCACCGTCCGACTCGAGGAAGGCGATCGCGGTCGGGCCCTCGAGCATCGTGAGCACCGCGTCGGCGCCTGCGGCCTCGGCCGCACGCCGCGTCAGCGTGTTCTTGACGACCGAGAAGCGTGCCCCGTGCTTGAGCAGCTCGCCGCGCAGGCCGTCGATCTCGGGCATCGTCAGCCCGCGGTAGTCGGCCACGATCAGCGTCTGCGACACGCGCAGGCGCTCGGTCAGCTCGGCGATCACTCGCTCTTTCTCGCTCTTGTGCATCTCTCACCTCCTCTGAAACGGTCGAGCCCGCACGTGGGCGGGCTCGGAGGGAGATGCGCGAAGGCGCTCTGTCCGGTCCGCCTCGGCCGGTCTTCTGCCCCGAGGGGCTGCCGGCTGTCTCTGGCGACGGGCTTTGGATACGGAACCTAGGCCGGGACCTGCTCCTCTTCGAGCTCCTCGACGATCCCACGGGTCTTCTGCGAGTCGACGTGGATGCCGGGGCCCATCGTGCTCGCAAGCGTGATCTGCTCGATGTAGCGGCCCTTCGCTGCCGACGGCTTCGCGCGGATGATCTCCTCGACGAGGGCGGCGTAGTTCTCGAGCAGGTCCTTCTCCGAGAAGCTCTTCTTCCCGATCGCGACGTGGACGTTCGCCGACTTGTCGGTGCGGTACTCGAGCTTGCCGGCCTTCGCGTCCTTGACCGCCTTGGCGATGTCGAACGTCACCGTGCCCGTCTTCGGGTTCGGCATCAGGCCGCGCGGCCCGAGCACGCGGCCCAGCTTTCCGACCGTACCCATCTGGTCGGGCGTCGCGATTGCGACATCGAACTCGGTGAAGCCCTCCTCGACCTTCGTGGCGAGGTCGGCCGAGCCGACCACGTCCGCGCCAGCCTCCTCCGCCTCGCGCGCCTTGTCGCCCTCGGCGAACACGGCGACGCGCACCTCACGGCCGGTGCCGTGCGGCAGCATCAGCGTGCCGCGCAACTGCTCGTCGGCGTGACGGACGTTGAGGCCGAGGCGGAAGTGCGCCTCGATCGTCTCGTCGAACTTCGCTGTCACGAGCTCCTTCAGGAGCCGGATCGCCTCGAGCGGCGTGTAGGCGCGCTCGCGGTCGACCGCGGCCCTCGCGGCGCGGTAGGCCTTGCCGTGACTACTCATGCCTCCACCTCGACGCCCATCGAGCGCGCCGTGCCGGCGATCACCTTCATCGCCTGCTCGACGTCGCGCGCGTTCAGGTCGACCAGCTTCACCTCTGCGATCTGGCGGAGCTGCGAGCGGCTGAGCGTGCCGACCTTCTCGCGGTTCGGCTCCGCGGAGCCCTTCTCGAGGCGCAGCGCCTCCTTGATCAGGACCGCCGCCGGCGGTGTCTTCGTGATGAAGGTGAACGAGCGGTCCTCGTATACGGTGATCTCGACCGGCGTGATGCGGCCGTTCTCCTGTGCCGTCTGCGCGTTGAACGCCTTGCAGAACTCCATGATGTTGACCCCGTGCTGACCCAGCGCAGGGCCGACCGGCGGCGCCGGGTTGGCCTGCCCGCCGGGGATCTGCAGCTTGATCAGGGTCAGAACCTTCTTTGCCATCTATCTCGTTTCCGTTTCGCCTGTGCGAGCCAGACTGAAGTCTGGCACGCGATTTCGAATCTCGCCGTCTTCAGTCCAGCTTCTTCACTTGGTCGAACCCCAGCTCTACTGGGACCTGGCGCTCGAAGATGTCCACCAGAACCTTGAGCTTCTGCTGGTCGGGATTGACGTCGACGATCTCGCCGTCGAAGTCGGAGAGCGGCCCGGAGGTTACCTTGACCGACTCGCCGAGGGAGAACTCGACCGTCGTGCGCGGCCGGTCGCCGGTCGCGGCGCCCGTGTGCAGGATCCGGTCGACCTCGGGCTGCGAGAGCGGCACCGGCTTCGAGCCGGCACCGACGAAGCCGGTCACGCCGGGCGTGTTCTTCACGACCGACCAGGCGTCGTCGTTCAGGTCCATGTTCACGAGCACGTAGCCGGGCAGTACGCGCTTCTCGATCTGCACCTTCTGCCCGTCCTTCGTCTCGATCACCTGCTCGGTCGGGACGACGACCCGGCGGAAGCGCGGCGCCTGGTTCATGGAGAGGATCCGGTGCTCGAGATTTGCCTTCACCTTGTTCTCGTGGCCGGAATACGTGTTGATGACATACCAGAGGAACATGGCTACCTGAGCAGAGCTCCCTTCAAGACGTGCTTCCAGAGTAGGTCGTTCGCCCAGAGGTAGGTACCGACGATCACGCACGCGATGATCACGACTGCGGTCCCCGTGAGCAGCTGGTGCTGGGTCGGCCAGTCGACCTTCTTGAGCTCGCCCCACGACTCGGCGATGAAGCGCTTGGTGCCGCCTCCGGGGACGCGGCGGCCGCCGCCCTGGGTCTTGACCGGCTGCGAGGCAGGCCGCACGGCTGCGGCGCGGGACTGCGTCCGCTGCGACGCCGACGACTGCTCGCGCGCGGCGCGCTTGGCGCGACGCTCCGATCTGGTCTCTTTGGCCACGGGACTAGCGGGTCTCCCGGTGCGGGGTGTGCTTGCCGCACCAGCGGCAGAACTTCGAGAACTCGACGCGGTCGGGGTCGTTCCGCTTCGACTTCTGGGTCTGGTAGTTGCGGCGCTTGCACTCCGTGCAAGCGAGCGTGATAGCGACTCTGACTCCGGTGGCCATGTTGAATTCTCTCTCTTGTTCCTGGGGCGCTGAAGAGTAGCGGCGGCAGGACTCGAACCTGCGACACGCGGATTATGATTCCGCTGCTCTAACCAACTGAGCTACGCCGCCGCGCTCGGCGGAGTTTAGCAGGGCCGCCCAGGACCGCCACGGTCCTCGTTTCTAGGGTAGCGGCAGGAGCAGGCCGCGGCCGGCGAAGCCGACCAGCCGGTCGAGCGTGTCGAGGTAGCGCCGCTCGAGGAAGCCGACGCCGCGGATCGTCCAGAGCGCCTCGCCCTGCACCCAGGCGGCGTCGCGGGCGCGCTCGACGTTCCACATCGCGATCCGGTCGTCGGCGCTCCCGAGCGAGTCGTCGACGATCCCGACGAAGCCGGTGGCGAACCACTTCTTGACCTTTTTCTCGGTCTGGGCGAGGAGCGGGTTCACCTGGACGTAGTCGTCGTGCTCCGGGCTCGGGTCGCGCAACTCCAACCCGAGCTCGTGCCAGGTCGAGACGATCGCGACCGGGAGGTCGCGGTTGATGTGTGCGTTCATCCCGGCGAATGCGAATTGGAGCGGAGCGATCCGCGGCGCCGAGCGCGCGGCGAAGAGCGGCGCCCAGGCCTTCGGCGCCTTCGACGGGGCCGAGGCCCAGGCGCGCAGCGCGTCGAGGTAGAGGTTCACGAACACGATGTCGAGCCGCGCGAGGCAGGCCGGGTCCTTGAACTTCTTCGTGGTCACGCGGGCCTGCACGGTCTCGGTGACCATGCGGTAGAGGCGCGTGAACCAGACGATCCCGTCGTTCGGCGGCAGCGCGGACTCGATCGCGTGGAGACGGTCGATCGCGGCCCCGATGTCCGCGACCGGCTTGGCGGAGAGGACCTTCGGCAAGGCGCTCACGGCTCGAGCACCACGTGGACCTCGCCGGGGCCGTGCACGCCGACCGCGAGCTTCTGCTCGATGTCGCCGCTTCGACTCGGCCCGGTCACGATCGCGAGCGCGCTCGGGAGCTCACCCTCGAGCCGTTCGAACAGCGAGGCGAGATCCGGCAGGACGTCGGCTTCCCGCAGGAGCGAGACGTGGACGTCGGGCAGGAGCGAGCGGGAACGCGGCTCCTCCGGCGAGGCGGCGATCACGACGCTGCCCGTGTCGGCGAGGCCGTAGACGGCGCGCGAGACGCCGGCTCCCGGAAGCTCGGGCGCCTCACCGCGGTGGACGACGAAGCCGGCGGCGCGCGCGTTCTCGGCGAAGCGCTCGATCACCGGCTGTCCCGGTAGCGGCGAGAGAGCCGGGGAAGCGCGCGGCCTCTTGCCCAGACGCGGCCGGGGCCGCCGAGGGCGGCGAGCCGCATCCCGTGCCGGGCCAGGGCGGTCGAGAGGCGGTACCCGAACGGGGAGCTCCAGGCATAGGACCAGAGTGTGAAGCCGAGCCGCTCGCCTCGCGAGGCGATCCCGCCCTCGACGAGATCGCTGCGCAGGTCGAGCAGCAGCTCGTGCAGCGGGATCTTCACCGGGCAGGCGTCGGTGCAGGCGCCGCAGAGCGAGGACGCATGCGGCAGTGCCGGCGCCTGCTCGAGCCCGACGAGGAGCGGCACGAGCACGGCGCCCATCGGCCCCGAGTAGACCGGCCCATAGGCGCCGCCGCCGGCCTTCCGGTAGATCGGGCACACGTTGAGGCAGGCGCCGCAGCGGATGCAGCTGAGCATCTCTTCGTACCGCGTACCGCGCAGATTGGAGCGGCCGTTGTCGAGCACGATCACGTGCAGCTCCTCGGGCCCGTCCTGCTCGCCCGGGCGGCGTGGGCCCGAGATCAGCGTCGTGTAGCTCGAGAGCTTCTGCCCGGTGGCGCTGCGGGCGAGCAGGCGGAGCAGCACCGAGAGGTCGGCGAGCGTCGGCACGACGCGCTCCATCCCGAGCAGGACGACGTGGACGCGCGGCAGGGAGGTGACGAGCCGCGCGTTTCCCTCGTTCTCGACGAGGCAGATCGAGCCGGTCTCGGCGACCGCGAAGTTCGCGCCCGTGATGCCGACATCGGCGGTCTGGAACACCTCGCGCAGCCGCGTCCGCGCGAACTGCGTCAGCTCTGACAGCTCGGTCGAGACCTCGCGCCCCTCGAGCTCGGAGAAGAGCTCGGCCACGTCGGCGGCGGTCTTCTCGATCGCTGGGGCGATGATGTGCACCGGGTGCTCGCCCGCCAGCTGGAGGATCCACTCGCCGAGGTCGGTCTCGACGACCTTCATCCCCGCGTCCTCGAGCGCCTCGTTGAGGCCGATTTCCTCGGTTGCCATCGACTTCGACTTGGCGACGAGCTTCGCGCCCGCCGCGGTGCAGATCTCGGTGATCTTCGCGCGCGCCTCGGCGGCGTTCACACAGCGGTGGACACGGCCGCCACGTGCTTCGAGCGCCTGCTGGAAGCCGTCGAGGTGCGAGTCGAGCGCCGCGAGCGTGCCGAGGCGGATCTCGCGGCCCCGCTCCCGCAAGGCCTGCACGTCCTCGAGCGCCCCCCACGCCTCGAGCCTCATTCCGTACAGGCGGGCGGTCGCCTCGTCGAGCGCGCGCTCGACGTGGTCGTCGGCGAGCGCGGCCTGCGCGGTCTCGCGGAACCGTTCGGGCGGCTGCGCGAGGCTCATCCGAGCCCCCGAGCGAGCACGGTCGCCAGATGGACGACGCGCGGACCGCCCGTCTTCTCGGCACGGCCCCGCAGGTGCGTGATGCAGCCGGGATCCGCGGTGACGAGAGCCTCCGCACCCGCCGCGCCGGCCAGCTTCTCGTCGGCCATCGCCAGCGAGATCTCGGGCTGGCGCACGGAGAAAGTGCCGCCGAAGCCGCAGCAGAGATCCTGGCGCGGCAGCGGTGCGATCGTCGCGCCCGAGGCCTCGAGCAGGCGGCGGGGCTCTTCGGAGATCCGGAGGTCGCGCAGCATGTGGCAGGAGTCGTGGTAGGCGACCGTCCGCCCTTCGTTCCGCCGTTGCGGCTCGAAGCTCGCGGCCACCAGGAAGGCGGAGAGCTCGAACACCTCCCAGGGCTCCTCGCCGAGGAGCTCGGGCAGGCGGTGCGCGACCATCGCGGCACACGAGCCCGACGGCATCACGACCGGCACCGTGCGCGAGAAGGCGCGCGCGAAGGTGCGGCCGACCCGCCGGGCCGCCGCCCGGTGCCCGGCGTTGAAGGCCGGTTGCCCGCAGCAGACTTGCGTGGCCGGGAACTCGACCTCGAAGCCTGCCTCGCGGAGCAGCGCCTCCGCGTCGGCGACGGCGTCCGGGAACGCGAGGTCGCCGAGGCAAGTGGCGAAGAGCTGCACGGTGGGCACCGCTACGCGCTCCTGAGCTCCGCGAACCTGGTCGCGACGAGCGTCTCCTCGTCGCGGGTCAGCTCGGCGAGCGGCGGCCGCACCGCCGAGCGCGCGATCCCGCTCACGACGTGCAGGAGGAGCTTGAGCGCCGCGTGGGTCGGGAGGCCGAACACCAGCTCGCGCACGCCTGCGACGAACGCCTGCGAGGACTCGTCGCCCGCGCGAAGCGCCTCGAGCTCCTCGGGCAGCACGTTCGAGCAGGCAGTGATCACGGCACGGCCTCCCGCCGCGAAGAAGGCGCCCGCGTGGGCGTCGTTGCCGTTCGCCACCGTCAGCCCGGGGAACTCGGCCTGCCAGCGCACGGCGTGGTCGAGGTTGCCGCTCGAGTCCTTCATCCCGGCCAGCATCGGGCCGAAGCGCTCCAGCAGCACACCGATCGTCTCGTCCGCGATCGGATAGGTGAGACGGGGGATGTGGTAGAGCATCACGCGCGCGTGGTCGGGGAGCGCCTCGAACAGCGCCGTGAACCAGCCGGTCAGGTCGCCGGGGTCGAAGTAGGAGGGCGGCACGACGAGCACCGCGCGCGCGCCGTGCTCGACCGCGTAGCGCGAGAGCGCAATCGTCTCCGGGAGGGCCGTGCAGCCGGTCCCGGCGATGAAGTCGAGCTTCGAGCCTGAGAGAAAGCGGATCAGCCGCTCCCGCTCCTCGAATGCGAGCGATTGCCCCTCCCCCGTCGAGCCCATCAGGTTGACGCAGCGGATCCCGCGGTCGTACAGCCAGTCGACGTGCTCGCCGAGGAGGCCGAGATCGAGCTCGCCGTCGGTGAACGGCGTCAGGATCGCCGGCAGGACACCGGTTACGGCCGGGTTGCTCACCAGCGCCTTATATCCGACAATCCCGCCGACCGTGGCGCGGACGACCGTCGAGGAGCTGCTGGCCCGGGCGCGCGCGAGGATCCGGCGCCTCACGCCCGAGGAGGCGGCGGCCGCGCGGGCGCACGGCGCTCTCCTGGTCGACACCCGCGATGAGAACGACCGCCGGCGTGAAGGCGTGATCCCAGGCGCGCTCCCCCTGCCCCTCTCGGTGCTCTTCTGGCGCACCGAACGGTTCGGGTCGCTCGAGCGCGAGCTCATCGTCTTCTGAAACGACGGCTACGCCTCGAGCCTCGCGGCGGCGACACTGCAGGAGCTCGGCTTCGCGCGCACGACCGACCTCGACGGAGGCTTTCGCGCCTGGCGCAGCGCGGGACTGCCGGTCACCGAGGCCGGGCCGCCCCACGACGGGCCGCCCGGCTCCGGAGATCCTGACTAGCGGGCCTGGTGTCGGCGGTCGACGAAGATGCTCGTGGTCCGGCGCTCCTTGTGGATACGCGGCACCGGCGGCCACGCGTCCTGGCGAGGGTGCTTCTTCGCCTGGATCGTCGAATCGGGCTGAACAGTCGTGCGCATGCGGGCTCACCTCCCAGCCAGCTTGATTGTGCCCCTCCCGGCCCGAGAGCGCAATGCGGGAATTCCCCTACCCCCCGGCCGAAGCGAGCTCCCAGGCCGCTTCCGCGAGCGCCGGCACGCCGGTGTCGAGCTTCGCGTAGTAGGGGTCGTCGGTCGTGCCGGCGAGAAACCGCTTGTAGTTGCCCTCGAGAAAGATCGACGCCTTCCACAGCGCGAGCGCCTGATACCAGGCGAGCCGCTCGACCCGGCGGCCGCTGACCTCCTCGTAGCGCGCGACGAGGTCGTCCTTCGTCGCGAAGCCCGGGAGCCCCGTGACGGGGGAGGTGCCGAGGGGCGAGGGCGCGTCGGGCTCGGTCCAGGTCGCGGTGAGGTAGCCGACGTCGGCGAGCGGGTCGCCGACCGTGGCGAGCTCCCAGTCGAGGATCGCGAGCAGGCGGGCCGGGGCCGCCGTCGAGTACATCGTGTTGCCGAGCCTGTAGTCGCCGTGGACGATGGTCGACGGCGGCGACTCGGGCATGGTGACCTCGAGCCGGCGGTGCACCTGCTCGACGAGCGGCAGCTCGCGCGTGCGTGTCAGCTCCCAGAGCCCGGCAAACCGGCGGAGCTGGCGCTCGAGGTAGCCGGTCGGCCCGCCGAGGCCGTCGACGGGCGGGACGGCATGGAGCTCGGCGAGCGCGTCGACGAGCTCGTGCCCGATGCGGCGACGCTCGGCGGGCGGGTCGAGCTCCGGCGGCAGCTCGTCGTGGAAGACGACGCCGTCCACGACGTCCATCACGTAGAACGGAACGCCGAGGGCGGTCTCGTCCTCGTGCGCGAGCAGCACGCGGGGCACCCGGACCGCCGTCCCGGCGAGCGCGCGGAGGAGTCGCGCCTCCCGCAGCACGTCATGGGCCGACGGCGGCAGCGGCGGGCGCGGCGGGCGGCGCAGCACGAAGCGCTCGTCGCCGCGGCGGATCAGGAAGGTGACGTTCGAGTGCCCGTCCCCGATCCGCGTTGCCTCGATCGGCCCCGCTCCGAGGCCTGCAGCGTCGAGCACCGCCTCGACCGGCTGGAGCACAAGCAGGGGAGGAAGCGTCTCGGCCGCCGCCTGCTCGGGCGTCTCCACGACGTCGCGCACGCCGTAACGCTACGCGTGAAACGCCGCGGAGGGCGTGTTAGCCTCCGCCGACACTCGGTCACGAAAGGGGAAAGCTGTGCCGGGAATCGACGCAAAATCGGACGCGATCTACGAACTCGTCGAGGAGGGCTCCGAGGTCGAGCGCCTGGCGACGGGCTTCACGTTCACCGAGGGGCCGATCTGGCACCCAACGGAGCACCACTTGCTCTTCTCGGACATGCCCGGCGACGTCCGGCGGCGCTACACGCCGTCCGACGGCGCGGTCGTCGAGGTGATGCGGCCCTCGTTCAAGTGCAACGGGATGACCTACGACCACGACCTGAACCTGCTCGTCTGCGAGCACGTCACGAGCTCGCTGATGCGCGAGCGGCCGGACGGAGTCCGCGAGCTGCTCGCCTACCACTACGAGGGCTCCTACCTCAACAGCCCGAACGACGTCTGCGTCCGCTCGGACGGCTCGATCTACTTCAGTGACCCGTGGTACGGGCGCTTCCCCGGCTTCGGGATCGAGCGGGGCCGGGAGCTCGGCTGGCAGGGCGTCTTCCGGATCCCGCCCGGCGGCGGCCAGGACGAGCTCGAGCTGTGTGTGGCCGAGGACGAGTTCGACATGCCGAACGGGCTCTGCTTCTCGCCGGACGAGTCGCTCCTCTACATCAACGACACGCCGCGGGCGCACATCAAGGTCTGGGACGTGAACGCGGATGGCACGCTCTCGAACGGCCGCATGTTCTTCGAAGGCGTCGGCACCGGCGTGATCGAGGAGGGCATCCCCGACGGGATGAAGTGCGACGAGCGCGGCAACATCTGGGTCACCGGCCCGAAGGGCGTCTGGGTGATCAGCCCCGAGAGCGAGCACCTCGGCACGATCGAGGTGCCAGAGGGCGTCGGCAACCTCACCTGGGGCGGCGAGGACTGGCACACGCTCTACATCCCGAGCACGTCGTCGCTCTACTCGATCCGCACGAAGGTCGGCCCGCACCGCGAGCCGTACATGCGCTAGGAGACAAGGAGATCCGATGAACGACGAGCTGAAGCTCGATCCGAAGCGAACCGCGCTCGTGATCCAGGACCTGCAGAACGACGTGATCAGCGAGGGCGGCGCGTTCGCGGAGTCCGGCTCGCCCGCGCACGCGAAGGAGCAGAACGTCGTCGCGAACGTGGCCGACCTGGCCGCGGCCTGCCGCGCGAAGGGCGTGCCGGTGATCCACGTCTGGTACATCGTCGAGCCGGGCGCGCCCGGCCTCGCGCTCAACGCGCCGCTCTTCAACGGCGTCAAGGACGCGAACGCGATGGTGCGCGGCACCTGGGGCGCGGCTCCCGTGGACGGGCTCGAGCCGCAGCCGGGCGACTTCGTGGTCGAGAAGACGCGCATGAGCGGCTGGCAGGGGACGAACCTCCAGAACCTGCTGATGGGCCTCGGCCGCGACACGGTGATCGTCTCGGGCGCCTGGACGAACATGTCCATCGAGCACTCGGCCAGGACCGGCGCGGACATGGGCTACAACATGGTCGTGCCCGAGGACGGCTGCTCGACGATGAACGCCGACTGGCACAACGCGTCCATCAACTATGCGCTGACGAACGTCTGCGTCGTGACCGACTGCGCGACCGTGAAAGCCGCGTTGTCCTGAAGACACGAGCGGCGCTCTTCCGGGCGGTCGGGCAACCGTTCGAGGTCGTCGAGGTCGACCTGCGCGAGCCCGGCCCGGACGAGGTCGTCGTCGCGATGACCGCGGTCGGGATCTGCGGCACCGACCTCCACCAGGTGAAGGGGGAGTTTCAGCGGCCGACGCCGATGGTGCTCGGCCACGAGGGTGCGGGCGTGGTCGAGACGGTCGGGAGCTCGGTCACGGGGCTCGCGCCGGGCGACGAGGTCGTGCTCTCGTGGGCGCCGTCGTGCGGCGTGTGCGGCGACTGCCTGCGGGGCCGACCGGCGGCGTGCGTGCCGCTGCACCAGGCGATCGGCGCGGGCACGCTCGTGGACGGGACGACCGGGATCACGTACGAGGGCGAAACGGTCTACCGCGGCACGGCGACCGGCGCGCTCGCCGAGCGCGTGGTCGTCGCGGCGAAGGTGGCGCTCCCGACCGGTGGGATCCCGCTGCGCGAGGCAGCGCTGCTCGGATGCGCAGCGCTGACCGGGGTGGGTGCCGTGCTGTTCGCGGCGCGTGTCTCGGCAGGCTCGTCCGTGCTCGTCCTGGGCGGGGGCGGTGTCGGCCAGTTCCTGGTGCAGGGCGCCCGGATCGCGAAGGCGGCGACGATCGTCTGCGCCGATCCCATCCCGGCGCGCCGCGCGCAGGCGCTCGAGCTCGGCGCGACGCACGCGTTCGACCCCGCCGAGCTCGAGACGGAGCTCGCGACGATCGCGCCGGAGGGCGTCGACTACGCCTTCGACGCGGTCGGCGACCCCGGAGTGAGCGTCGTCGCGCTCGAGCGCACGCGCAGCGGCGGCACGACGGTGATCGTGGGCCTGCCGGCGACCGGCTCGCGGCTCGACCTCGACCCGGCCCAGTTCACGCGCCGCGAGAAGTGGCTCACCGGGACGATGTACGGCTCCGAGGATCCCGCCGTCGCGCTTCCCGTGCTGATCGACCACGTCCGCGCGGGACGGCTCGACCTCGCCTCGCTCGTCGGGCCGTCGTATCCGCTGGACGACGTGAACAGCGCGATCGAGGCGAGCCTCGGAGGCTCTCCGGGCCGCGTGCTCGTCACGCCGTAGCGCGTCAGGTGCGCCGGAGCGTCCAGAGGACGGCGTGGCCCTTGCCGCGCGCGGTGCTGCCGAGGCCGACGATCTGGTCACGCTCGTTGAGGGCGGACGGGTCGCTCTCCGTGCCGCCGAGCGTGTCGAGGTCGGTCATCCTGCCGTTCTGCCACAGGAAGGCATGCACCGAGGCGCGTGCCGCAGGGACGCTCACCCCGATCACCTGGCCCCGCTCGTTGATCGCGACGGTCGCGCTGAAGTCCCCGCCGAGCGAGCCGAGATCGGCGACCTTCCCGTCCCGCCACAGCACCGGATGCCGCCTGCCGGTCGCGGCGAGGGTGGAGCCGACGATCTCGCCGCGCCCGTTGATCGCCACGGCGTCGCTGTCGGGGTAGGCACGACCGAGCGTGCCGAGGTCGCGCATCTTGCCGTGCTCCCAGAGGAAGGCGTGACCGTGCTGGCCGGTCTGGGTGACGACCGCGGTGTAGCTCGTCCCGACAACCTGGCCGCGATCGTTGATCGCGACCGCGCTGCTGTCGGTGTACGCGGGGCCGAGGGTGCCGAGGTCGGTCATCCTGCCGTCCTGCCAGAGGAAGGCGTGCACCTTGCCGCTCGCCGTCTCGCTCTGGCCGACGACCTGGCCGCTGCCGTTGATCGCGAGGGCGTAGCCGAGCGACCCGCCGAGGGTGCCGAGGTCGGTCATCTTGCCGTCCTGCCACAGGAAGGGATGCACCTTGCCGCTCGCGGTGGCGCTCTCCCCGACGACCTGGCCGCGCTCGTTGATCGCGCGGGGCCGGCTGCTCCGCCCTCCGAGCGTGCCGAGGTCGGTCATCCTGCCGTCCTGCCAGATGAAGCCGTGCGATCGTGCCGGCCGTGCGGTGAGGCTCCCGCCGACGACCTGGCCGCGGTCGTTGATCGCAGCGGCGCCGCTGTCCCGGCCGCCCAGCGTGCCGAGATCGGTCATCTTGCCGTCGCGCCAGAGGAAGGCGTGCTGGGCGCCGTTCGCCTTGCCGCTTCCGCCCACTACGTCGCCGCGCTCGTTGACCGCGGAGGCGATGCTCGTCGTGTACGCGGGGCCGAGGGTGCCGAGATCGGTGATCGCCCAGTGGGCCGGGGCCGTCTGCGCAGGGGCGTGCTTTGTCGACCCGCACGCCGTTCCGAGCACGATCACGGCTGACGCCACGAGCACGCAGCTCGCCGGCCGGCGCATCACGAGCCCGCGCGCTGCTCTTCGAGTTGCCGCAGCTCGACGCGGCGGATCTTGCCGCTCCGGGTCTTCGGCAGCGAGTCGACGAACTCGATCTCGCGCGGGTACTTGTACGGAGCGGTCACGCGCTTGCAGTGTGCCTGCAACACGGCGGCGAGGTCTTCGCCGGCCTCCGCGCCCGGCCGCAGGACGACGAAGGCCTTCACGATCTGGCCGCGCTCGGGGTCCGGCTTGCCGACGACGGCGCTCTCCGCGACGGCGGGATGCTCGAGCAGCGCGCTCTCGACCTCGAACGGGCCGATCCGGTACGCGGCCGAGAGGATCACGTCGTCGGCGCGGCCCGTGAACCAGAGGTAGCCGTCGGCGTCGCGGGTCGCCCGGTCGCCGGTGATGTACCACTCGCCTCGGAACACGGCCGCGGTCTCCTCCGGAGCGTCCCAGTAGCCCACGAACAGGCTCGGCGGATGCCCGCGAACCGCGATGTCGCCCTCCGCGTCGACCGGCACGATCTCGCCGCGCTCGTCGACGACCGCGACGTCGTGGCCCGGCGTCGGCAGCCCCATCGAGCCGGGCTTGACCTCGTTGCGCGGGGTGTTCGCGACGAGGAGCGTGTTCTCGGTCTGGCCATAGCCGTCGTAGATCGTGATCCCGAACGCGTCGCGAAACGCCTTGATCACCTCCGGGTTGAGCGGCTCGCCCGCGGAGACGGCATGGCGCAGGCGCGAGAGATCGTGGCGCGCGAGGTCGTCGAGCTTCGCCATCAGCCGGTACTCGGTCGGCGCCTGGCAGAGCACCGTCACCTCGAGCCGCTCGAGCAGCTCGAACCGCTCGCGCGCGTCGAACGGCCCCTCATGGAGGAGGATCTCCGCGCCCCGGCTCCACGGGCCGAGGAAGACGTTCCAGATCGACTTCGCCCAGCCCGTCCCCGCCGTGCACCAGACGACGTCTCCGGGCTGCGCGTCGAGCCAGTACTCGGCCTGCATCCGCTTCGCGTAGGTGTACGCGTGCGTGTGCGTGACGCCCTTGGGGTCCTTCGTCGTGCCCGAGGTGTAGAGGATGAACGCGGGCTCGTCGGCGTGCGTGTCCTCGCATGCGGGAACCGCACCCGGTTCGCCGGCCTCGTCGAGGAAGAACACGTTCATCCCCTCGACCTCCGCCTCGGCGCCGCGATTCGCAACGAGGAGCGACGCGCCCGAGTGGCGCATGCGGAAGTCGAGATCCTTCGCACGGAGCATCTCCGAGCACGGGATCGTGACGATGCCGAGCCGCAGCGCACCGAGCAGGATCAGATGCCAGTCGGGGGTCTTGCCCACGAGCACGAGCAGCCGGTCGCCGCGCCGTAGGCTCCGCTCCGCGAGCAGCCCCGACCAGCGCGCGGCGCCGTCTGCGACCGCGCCCCAGGTCAGCCGACTGACCTCACCGGCCGAGTCGACGAAGGTCAGCGCGCAGCCGCCGGGATCCTCCGCCGCGAGCCGCTCGACGACGTCGCGGGCGAAGTTGAACCGCTCCGGGACGTTCACGCCTCGCCGACCCAGCGCTCGAGGTAGTCCTCGCGCACCGGGCTGAAGACGTCGAGGACGAGCGCGCCCTCGGGCCCGCAGTAGGCCGAGTGCTCGACCCCGCCCGGAAGCACATAGCCCTCGAGCGGGCCGAGCTCGCGCGCCACACCGTCGACGACGAGCGCCTGCATCCCCCGGAGCACGATCCCGAGCTGCTCGTGCGGGTGGCTGTGGAGCGGTACCGTCGCGCCCGGTTCGAAGTCGATCAGGTTCAGCATCGCGCCCTCGCCGAAGAGCGGCCGCCCCGACACGCCGTCTGTGAGCAGGAAGCGACGGACGTCGTCGAAGCGGACGAACTGCGGCGCTGCCACCGGGCGATTATCGTTGTCCTCGTGACCGCAGTCGAGAGCGACCTCCTGCGCCGCCAGGCCTACGTCGACGGACGCTGGATGGACGCCGACTCCGGCGCCACCTTCGCAGTCGTCAATCCGGCCACCGGCGAGACCGTCGCGGAGGTGCCCCGGATGGGCGCCGACGAGACGCGCCGCGCGATCGAGGCCGCACAGCGCGCCCTGCCCGGCTGGAAGTCGACACCCGCGAAAGAGCGCGCCCGGACCCTCCGCCGGCTCGCCGACCTGATGATGGAGCGCGCCGACGGCCTCGCCGTGCTGCTGGTCACCGAGCAGGGCAAGCCGCTCGCGGAGGCGCAGGCAGAGATCGCCTACGCGGCCTCGTTCTACGAGTGGTTCGGCGAGGAGGCGAAGCGCCTCGACGGCGTGACGATCCCCACGCCCTGGCCGGACCGCCGGATCCTGGTCACGAAGGAGCCGATCGGCGTCACTGCCGGGATCACACCGTGGAATTTCCCCTCGGCAATGCCGACGCGCAAGTCGGCGCCGGCGCTCGCAGCGGGCTGCACGATGGTGCTCAAGCCCGCGGAGCAGACGCCGCTCTCGGCGCTCGCCGTCGCCGCGCTGGCGGAGGAGGCCGGCCTGCCCCCGGGAGTCCTCTCGGTCGTCACCGGCGACGCGGAGGACGCACCCGAGATCGGCCGCGAGCTGACGTCGAACCCTCTCGTGCGCAAGCTCGGCTTCACCGGCTCGACGGAGGTCGGCAAGCTGCTGATGGCGCAGTGCGCCGGCCAGGTGAAGAAGGTCTCGCTGGAGCTCGGCGGCAACGCGCCGTTCATCGTCTTCGACGACGCCGACCTCGAGGAGGCGGTCGCCGGGGCGATCATCTGCAAGTTCCGCAACTCCGGGCAGACGTGCATCTCGGCCAACCGGATGCTGGTCCAGGACGGGATCTACGACGACTTCCTCGCCGCGTTCACCGAGGCCGTCTCGCAGCTCAAGGTCGCCGACGGCTTCACCCCCGGCGTGAACGTCGGACCGCTGATCGACGGGCCGGCGATCGAGAAGGTCGAGCGCCACGTCGCGAACGCGGTCGACGGCGGCGCCGAGGTGCTCCTCGGCGGCTCGCGGATCGAGGGCCAGTTCTTCCAGCCGTCCGTGCTCGTCGGCGTCACCGCGGAGATGGCGATGAGCTGCGAGGAGACCTTCGGGCCGGTCGCCGGGATCAACCGCTTCGCGACCGAGGCGGAGGCGATCGCGGTCGCGAACGACACGCCCTACGGGCTCTCCGCCTACTTCTACAGCCGCGACATCGGGAGGATCACGCGCGTCGGCGAAGCGCTCGAGTACGGGATCGTCGGGGTCAACACCGGCCTGATCTCGACCGAGGTGGCGCCGTTCGGCGGCGTCAAGGAGTCCGGGATCGGGCGCGAGGGCTCGAGCTTCGGGATCGACGAGTGGATCGAGCTGAAGTACTGGGCGATCGGAGGCGTGCAGTGATCGTCGAGCAGCGCGACTACCACGTCTACACCGGCAAGCTGCCCGAGCTCGTCCGCCTCTACGAGACCGAGGGGATCGCGATCCAGATCGAGGAGCTCGGCGGCTTCGTCGGCGCCTTCACCGTCGACGTCGGCGCCGTCTCGACCTACACGCACATCTGGAGCTACGAGAGCTGGGACGAGCGGGCCGAGCGCCGCGCGCGGCTGCAGGCGCGCGACGACTGGAAGGCGTTCCTCGCCAAGATCCAGCCGCTGATCCACATGCAGCAGAACCGGATCCTGATCCCGACCGCCTTCTCGCCGCTTCGCTAGTGCCTCTTCGAGTAATGTTGCCGGGCTTCTGGGTCGCGAGCACCAAGCGAGGCAAGGACGCAGGGAGCGTCCATAGCCGAGGCTATGGACGCGACCGAGGACGCCGCATCGCGCCGCGTGATCGCGGACCAGAAGCCGGAGGACATTGCTTGGAGGGGCACTAATCATGGGCTCGCTCGACGGCAAGGTCGCGATCGTCACGGGGGCGGCCCAGGGGATCGGCCGGGCGCTCGCCGAGGGTCTCGCGCACGAGGGCGCGCGGATCGTCGTCGCAGACCTGAAGGGCGCCGAGGAGGCGGCCGCCGCCTTCCCGGATGGGGTCGGGGTCACCGCGGACGTGGCTCACGAGCCCTCGGTGGCGCGGCTCGCCGAGGAGACGATCGGGCGCTGCGGGAGCATCGACATCCTCGTCAACAACGCGGGCCTCTACGCGTCGCTCGAGATGCGGCCGTTCACCGAAATCCCGCTCGAAGAGTGGAACCGCGTGATGGAGGTCAACGTCGCCTCGATGTTCCTCACCTGCCGCGCCGTCGTGCCGGCGATGCGGGCGCAGGGCGGCGGCAAGATCGTGAACATCTCGTCGGGTACGCCGTTCCGCGGCGTTCCGTTCCTCCTCCACTACGTGACGAGCAAGGGGGCGATCGTCGCGTTCACACGCGCGCTCGCGCGCGAGCTCGGCAAGGACAACGTGCTCGTGAACTGCGTCGCGCCGGGCTTCACGATGTCGGACGGCGTGAAGGAGCACCCCGAGGTGGTCGAGAAGCTCCGCGACGCCTCGGTCGCGGCGCGCACGATCCAGCGCGACCAGGTGCCCGAGGACGTCGTCGGGGCGACCGTGTACCTCGCGGGGCCGCACTCCGACTTCGTCACCGGGCAGACCATCGTGATCGACGGGGGCCAGTACTTCCATTGAGATTCTCCCTCTACGACCATCCGGGCGGGGTCGAAACCGGAGCCGGCAACCGCGTCGTCTACGACGTCGGGGGCAACGAGGCGTTCTTCGGCGCGGCGAAGGTCGGCGGCCGCGCACTTGTCTGGGAGCTCGACGGGATCGACGAGGGCGCGCTCTTCTCCAGCGAGGTCGACCTCGATCCCGCCACGCCCTGGCTCGCGCGCTGCGACCGGATCGACTTCCCTCCCGCCGGGATCGCCTACATGCACACCCACCCCGGCCCGGGGATCCGCTACCTACTGCACGGCGAGCTGCAGATCCGCACGCTGGGGAACGTCGCCGTCTACGGGCCCGGCGGGATCTGGTTCGAGCAGGCCGGTGACCCGATCCTCGCGGTCGCCTCGCCCGAGGAGGAGACGGCGTTCGTTCGCGTCCTCCTGATCCCGGCCGAATGGGAGGGCAAGCGGACGATCCGCTACGTCGACCCGTTGGACGAGGAGAAGCCGAAGCTCCAGCGGCCCACGGTGTTCTTCGACCATCCGCTGGCTCTCCCGTGATGCGGCCGGGCGGCCGGATCCTCGTCGACCAGCTGGAGCTGCACGGCACCGACCTCGCCTTCGGCGTGCCGGGCGAGAGCTACCTCGCGGTGCTCGACGCGCTGCACGACTCGCCGATCCGCTACATCGTCTGCCGCCACGAGGTGGGCGCGGCGAACATGGCCGACGCGTACGGGAAGCTGACCGGCCGCCCGGGGATCTGCATGGTCACGCGCGGCCCCGGCGCGACGCACGCCTCGGGCGGGATCCACACCGCGTTCCAGGACTCGACGCCGCTGATCCTGCTGATCGGCCAGGTCGGGCGCGACATGCTCGGGCGGGAGGCGTTCCAGGAGATCGACTACCGGCAGATGTTCGGGCCGATGGCGAAGTGGGTCGCACAGATCGACGAGGTCGAGCGGATCCCGGAGCTGATCGCACGCGCCTTCCACGTCGCGACCTCGGGGCGGCCGGGGCCGGTCGTGCTCGCGCTGCCGGAGGACATGCTCGTCGAGGAGGCCGACGTCGCCGATGCCGAGCCCTACCGGCCGACCCAGACTCACCCGGACGCCGCCGATCTCGCGCGGATGCGGAAGCTGCTCCAGGGCGCGTCCCGGCCCGTGGTGATCGTCGGCGGCCAGCCGTGGAGCGCGGCGGCGCACGACGAGCTCGCCGCCTGGTGCGAGGCCGGCGAGCTGCCGATCGCGGCGTCGTTCCGCTGCCAGGACTACGTCGACAACGCCTCCCCCGTCTACGCGGGGCACCTCACGCTCGGCCAGGACCCGCGGCTCGCCGCGCGCGTCCGAGACGCCGACGTGCTGCTCGTCGTCGGCGACCGGCTCAGCGAGATCACGACCGCGGGCTACACGCTCCTCGAGGTGCCGCGCCCGAGGCAGGCGCTGATCCACGTCCATCCGGATCCCGACGAGCTCGCCCGCGTCTACCAGCCGGAGCTCGCGATCGCCGCGGGCCCCGTGCAGTTCGCGGCGGCCCTGCGCGACGTGCCCCCGCTCGACGGGTCCGCGTGGCGCGAGGGGTCGGCCCAGGCGCGCGGGGAGTACCTCGAGAACCTCCGCCACACTCCCCAGCCCGGTGACTTGGACCTCGGCGATGTGATGGAGCACCTGCGGGCGCGGCTGCCCGACGACGCGATCATGACGAACGGCGCCGGCAACTTCTCGGTCTGGGAGCACCGCTTCTACGAGTTCCACACCTACCGCACCCAGCTCGCGCCCACGAGCGGCTCGATGGGCTACGGCGTGCCGGCGGCGGTGGCCGCGAAGCTCGTCGAGCCTGACCGGATCGTGCTGGCGTTCGCGGGCGACGGTGACTTCATGATGACCGGGCAGGAGCTCGCGACCGCGGTGCAGTACGAGGCCGCGATCGTCGTGCTCGTGATCGACAACGGCATGCTCGGGACGATCCGCATGCACCAGGAGCGGCACTACCCGGGCCGGGTCAGCGGCACCGACCTCGTCAACCCGGACTTCGCCGCGCTCGCGCAGGCATACGGCGCCTTCGGCGAGCGGGTCGACCGGACCGCCGACTTCCCCACCGCGCTCGAGCGCGCCCTGGCGTCCGGCCAGCCCGCCCTGCTCCACCTCGTCGTCGATCCGGAGGCGATCACGCCGCGCCAGACGCTGACGGAGCTCCGGGACCAGGCGCTCGCGAAGTCTTAGGGTTGGCACGACCACGACACGGGAGGACGAGATGGCGCTTTCGTATGCGAGCACGGTGATCGACGCCCCGGCGGACGCAGTCTGGGCGAGGATCCGCGACTTCAACGGCCTGGCCACCTGGTATCCCGAGGCGATCGCCACGAGCGAGATCGAGGACGGGAAGGCCGGCGACCAGGTCGGCGGGGTCCGCAGCTTCACCCTGGGCGACGGCACGCACCTGCGCGAGAAGCTGCTCGCGCACTCCGACGAGACGAGGTCGTACACGTACGACTTCCAGAAGACGCCGTTCGACGTCGACAACTACCAGGCCACGATCCGCGTCACCCCCGTCACCGACGGGAACGCGTCGTTCGTCGAGTGGTGGACGACGTTCGACTGCAACCGAGACCAGCAGGAGCACTGGACCGGCTTCTTCGGGAACGAGATCTTCCAGAACGGCTTCGAGGCGCTCAAGAAGCGCATGCGCGGGGAGTGAGCGAGCGGAAGGAGATCCGGGTCGCAGGCCTGGCCGAGCCGATCTCGCACTACACGGACGCCGTCCTCGCGGGCGGGCTCCTGTTCGTGAGCGGGGCGGTCGCGGTCGACGGCGAGGGGAGCCTCGTCGGCGGTGACGACGTCGTGGCCCAGGCGCGGCAGGTGTTCGCGAACCTCGGCGAGATCCTTGCGGCAGGCGGGTGCTCGTTCGCAGACGTGGTCAAGGTGACCGTGTTCCTCACGGACGTGGACGAGCGACCGCTCGTCAACACCGTCCGGCAGGAGGTCTTCGGCGCAGTGCGGCCCGCCTCGACCCTCGTCGAGGTGCCGCGGCTCGCGGTACCCGGCGCGCGGATCGAGGTCGAGTGCGTCGCGCAGGTGCCTTCGTGAGCAACGATCCGTACAACGCGATCGTCACGGCCGTCGAGCCCGGTGCGCCGAGAGAAGGCCCGCTCTCCGGCAAGACGCTGCTCGTGAAGGATCTGATCGACACGGCCGGGATCCGGACGACGTACGGCTCGCGCCTCTACGCCGAGCATGTCCCCGACCGGAACGCCACCGTGGTCGACCGGGCCGTCCGCGCCGGGGCGGTCGTCGTCGGCAAGGCGAACCTGCCCGAGTTCGCGTGGAGCGTGCTCGGCCAGAACGAGTGGCTCGGCACGGTGCACAACCCGGCACAGCCCGGCAAGACGACGGGCGGCTCGAGCTCCGGCAACGCGGCGGCGCTGGCCGCCGGCCTCGTCGAGCTCGGGATCGGCTCGGACACCGGCTGCTCGATCCGGCTTCCCGCGGCCGCCTGCGGGATCGTCGGCCTGAAGTCGCGCTGGGGCGTGATCCCGACGGACGGCGTCTACCCGCTCTGCCCCACCCTCGACACGGTGGGGCCGATGGCCCGGTCGGTCGCCGACGTCGCGCTCTTCTGGTCGGTGCTGGCCGGACGGCCGGTGCCCGAGCCGCGGCTCGACGGGCTCACCGTCGGGCTCCTCCGCCAGCCGCCCGGGATCGGCGACGGCCGCCCGACCGAGACGAGCGACCTCGCCGAGGCGTCCGTCGCCGACCTCGAGCGGCTCGGCGCGCGCGTGGTCGAGGCCCGCTTCCCCGACGCGACCGCGAACACCTGGCCGCAGTTCCTCCACGAGGCCAAGGCGTCGCACGCGGCGACCTTCCCGAGCCGCGCGGACGAGTACGGCGAGGTGATGCGGGCGAAGCTCGAGACCGCGAGCCGGGTCGACCCGGACGACGTGGCGGCGGCGTACGCGGCGATCGCGGAGTGGCGGAGCTACGAGCCCGAGGTCGACCTCTACGTGAGCCCGTGCTACGCCGTCGAGCTGCCGCCCGAGGACGCGGTCGAGGCGGAGATCCGGCTGCCGCTGTCGTCCTTCCTGCGCTGGGTCAACCTGACCGGCTGGGCCGGTCTCGCGATCGGGAACCTGCAGCTGATCGCACCGCACGACGAGACGGTCGTCGCCGCCGGGCTCGCGCTCGAACGTGGCCATTAGCAGGTCTTCCAGGAAAAAGCACGGTTGAATCTATCTGGGCGGGTTGTTACGTTCGTCACGGCGTGACTCCGGGTCGCAACAGCTCGTCGGCGGTGCGCGAGAACCTGCGCCATGCGCCGCGCGCCATCGCCGCCATCTCCATCGCCTTCGGCCTCGTCTGGGTGCTCTTCGCCGCTCCTTCGACCGGGGGGGCCGGGACCACCTTCGGCTCGGTCTTGCACGATCCCACGGACTTCCTCATCACGCTGCTGAACAGCATCACGGCGGCCGGCCTGTATTTCATCGTCGCGAGCGGGTTCACGCTGATCTTCGGCCTGATGCGCGTCGTGAACATGGCCCACGGCGCCTTCTTCCTGCTGGGCGGTTACATCGCACTCAAGCTCCAGCGCAACTTCGTCGGCGGGGACTCGGCGTTCGGGCTCCTGAGCTCGCAGGTGAGCCTGTGGGAGTGGATCGTCCCGGCCCTGATCGCGACACTGTGCATCGGTGTCGTGGGGCTCGGCATGCAGCAGGTGTTCCTGCGCTGGAACCAGGGCCAGGAGCTCCGGCAGGCGCTGATCACCATCGCGATCGCGATCATCCTCGCCGACCAGATGATCGCTCACTTCGGGGCGTTCACCCAGGACATCGCGTGGCCGGGACGGATCGACAAGCGCGTCGACATCCACGTCGGCGGGGTCCAGTACTCGCTGACCCGCTTGGCCATCCTCGCGGTCGCGCTCGCGGTGGGCGTCGCGCTCTGGCTCTGGCTCAAGAAGACGCGGACGGGAATGGTGATCCGCGCCGGCGTCGACGACCGCCAGATGGTCTCGGCGCTGGGCGTCAACATCCAGCTGACCTTCGCGATCGCGTTCTTCGTCGGCTCCGCCCTCGCCGGCTTCGGCGGGACGATCGGCGGGTCGTTCGCGAGCCTCGGGCCGGGGGTCGACGCGAACTGGCTGCTCTATTCGCTCGTCGTCGTGATCATCGGCGGCATGGGCTCTCTCGTGGGCGCGGCGGTCGGCTCTCTGCTCCTCGGGCTCGTGTCCACGTTCTCGGCCGTCTACCTCCCGGTGAACTACACCTACTACTCGATCATGTTCACGTTCGGGCTGCTCGCGCTCGTGCTCGCGTTCCGGCCCCAGGGGTTGTTCGGGCGGCCCGCATGAGGGTTCAGACGTGGACCGCTCGCCAAATGGTCGAGCGCGTCGTCGGCCTGGTCGCGCTCGTC
The DNA here is from genome assembly GCA_963724805.1 of uncultured Actinomycetes bacterium. Lineage (GTDB taxonomy): Bacteria > Actinomycetota > Thermoleophilia > Gaiellales > Gaiellaceae > CAVQZA01. The sequence goes on along the minus strand of CAVRWA010000014.1, from coordinate 1,586,605 downwards.
CTGGTCCTCCTGGGACCGGCGATCTTCAGCGCGTACTGGATCAGCTTCATCCTGACCCAGGTCTTCTTCCTCGGCATCGTCGCGGCGAGCCTGATCTTCCTCTCCGCTTACGGCGGGATGGTCTCGCTGGCGCAGATCTCCATCTTCGGCGTCGCCGGCTTCGCCCTCGGCAACGTGGTGACGAACGGGAACACGAAGGGGCTGAACCTGGGCTGGAACCCGTGGGCCGGGGTCGTGATCGGGATCGTGGTCGCGACGATCGTGGCGTTCCTGTTCGGCGCGCTGGCGAGCCGGAGCGCCGGCATCTACTTCCTGATGATCACGCTGACCTTCGCCGTGATCGCGAACTTCTTCTTCGGAGCGGATCTCAGCCTGTCGGGCTTCGGGGGAATCAGCGGCATCGGCGCGCCCGGCGTGATCGGCAATGTCGACGCGAATCCGAACAGGCTCTACTACGCGGCGCTGCTCCTGGCGCTGATCGTGTACGCGGTGATCCGATACCTGGTGCGAACGCCCTTCGGGCTGAGTCTCCAGGGCGTCCGGGACGATCCCGTGAGGATGAGCTCGCTCGGCTACAACGTGGCGCTCCACCGCACGGTGGCGTTCGGCTTCGCGGGCTTCATCGCCGCCGTTGCCGGCGTCATCTTCGTCTGGTGGAACGGGCACATCGACCCGGCGACGATCAACATCGGGGCTGCGATCGACCTGCTCGTGATCTGCGTGATCGGCGGCCTGTACCGGCTCGAGGGCGCCTGGGTCGGAGCGCTGGCCTTCGTCCTGATCCAGAACTACGTGAGAACCGGCTACCTGCCGGTGATCGGTGGGACGTTCCACACCTTGATCGGCGCGATCTTCCTCCTGATCATCCTCGTCTCCCCCGGCGGGTTGATGGGGATGTGGGACTGGCTCGTCCAGCATGCCGGGGGCGAGGCGCCTCCAGCAGCCGCACAGGCTGTCCCAGCTGGCGGCGCAGGTACGACAAACCCTGGCGGTCCGGCGGCCGGCGAGCAAGGGAGGTGAGCGCGGGGTCGATGTGGAGCTTCGAGTTGGAGTAGGGTCATCGTTCTGAACAGAAGCCCGGCGTGACGCGCCGGGAAGACGTCGCACAAGGGAGGGCATCACATGACGTATGTCAAGGGACGAGGTCGCCGATTCTGGCTTCCCGCGAGCCTCGCGGTTGCCGTCGTGGCGATCACGGCTGCAGTCATGGCTACGGCAGCCATGGGCAGGTCGACGGCGACCCCGATCAAGTTCGCGATCATGTCCGACTGCGGCGGCGCGTTCGCCGCGAACTACGAGCAGGACATCGGCGGAGCCATCACGGCGATCTCACAGTTCGGCGGCGCGAAGCCGAACAACCCGAACAAGCCTTCGGCAGGTTGGCACGGCGGGTCGATCGGTGGCCATCCGCTCCAGCTCGTGGGCATCGGCTGCGCGAACGACACGGCTGACTCGGCCATCAAGGAGACCAAGCGGCTAATGGAGCAGCTAGGCGCCGACATGATGATCGGGCCACTCTCGGGCGACGAATCCGTTGCTGTCGCCAACTATGCGAAGCAGCACCCGACGAAGACGTTCGTCAACGGCACCGCGGGTGCGTGGGACACCACGGCTGCGGTGAAGGCGCCGAACTTCTTCCGCTTCAACGGCAGCGGCGTCCAGTGGCAGGCCGGCATCGGCAGCGTCGCGGTGCAGAAGGATCACTGGAAGAAGGCCGCGATCATCATGGACGACTACAGCTTCGGCTACGCGTCCGGCGCGGGCTTCATCGCCGACTTCTGCGCAGCGGGCGGCACGATCACGAAGAGGGTGTTCCCGCCGCTCAACACGACCGACTACTCGTCGTTCGTGCAGCAGTTGCCTCCGCCGAGCCAGGTGGACGGCTACTTCTGGGCAATCGGCGGTACGGGCACCGTTCCCTCGATCAAGGCCTTCGAGAACCTGTACGGACCGCTCAAGCCCACGCAGGTGATCGGAAACCTGTTCTTCTTCTCGTCCGGCGCTGACAAGACGATCGGCCCGCACCTGAGCGGCGCGTACGTCGGAGGCTTCGGTACAGCCCCCGACCTCAAGGGCCCGAACGTCACGAAGTACAAGAACATCCTGAACAAGTGGTTCAAGAAGTACCCGCCTCTCTCCGGCACGCCGGCCGACCACGGTGCGGACGGGTTCACGTTCAACTACTACGTCAATTCCTGGGCGCTGATGAAGGCGCTGATCGCGGTCAAGGGAAACATCTCCGGCGGGCAGGCGGCGCTCCAGAAGGCCCTCCGCAAGGTGGTCCTTCCCGACGCGGCCTACGGGAAGCTCTTCCTCGGCAAGAACAACCAGGCGCTGCAGCAGCAGTACTCGTACCGCATGGACGTCTCGGCCCCGGGCGCGCTCGCGGTCGTGACGGTGCAGAAGGTCCCCCAGTACGTCGACGAGACGTTCGGCGGTGCCGTCACCCAGCCGCCGAGCCGGACGTATCCCACGTGCGCTCACAAGAAGCTCCCGTGGACCGGCAAGGGACGGCCCGTCGTGAACGGTGTCGTCAAGTAGGTGACAGACGGAGCTACGAAGGAAGCACCTCGTAGCGATCTCGCTGAGCCGACCCTCCGCTTGCGGGGGGTCGGCCGGCGTTTCGGCGGCCTTCACGCGGTGCGCGACGTCGATCTGGACGTCGGAAGCGGCGAGCGCCGGGCGATCCTCGGGCCGAACGGCGCCGGTAAGACGACGCTGTTCAACGTGATCGCCGGGGAATTTCCGGCCACGTCCGGTACGGTGGAGTTGTTCGGTCAGGACGTCACCCGGTTGCCGTCCCGGAGCCGGGCGAAGCTCGGCCTCGCGCGGACGTACCAGCAGTCGCGACTCTTCCCCGGCCTGAGCGTCGAGGACAACATCTACCTCGCGGTCCTCGGAGTCGAGGGCGGCCGGATGCGCCCCGTCACGCTTCGCAAGCGAGATTCCGCGCTGCGCGAGCGTGCCTACGACGCCGCCAACCGGGCGGCGATCGCGCCGAAGTTCAAGGAGCTCGTCGGCTCGCTCTCCCACGGCGAGCACCGGCAGGTCGCCCTCGCTCTCGCCCTGGCCGTCAGGCCGAGGCTGCTGATGCTCGACGAGCCGGCCTCGGGCCTCTCGCGCGGCGAGCGCGTCGTCCTGACCGACCTCCTGCTCGCCCTCGACCGCGAGATCACGCTGATCCTGATCGAGCACGACATGGACGTCGCGCTGCGCGTGGCCGAGTACGTGACCATGCTCCACCAGGGCGAGAAGGTCGTCGAGGGGACGCCGGACGAGATCCGCGCCAACCAGCTCGTCCACGACCTCTACCTCGGCAAGGCGGAGCAGGCCCATGCCTGAGCCGCTCTTCGCAGTCTCCGGCCTGAACGCGTTCTACGGCCGGGCGCAGGCGCTCGAGGACGTCTCGTTCGAGATGTCGAAGGAGTCGATCGCCCTCGTCGGACGCAACGGCATGGGCAAGACCACGCTCTGCAACGCGATCATGGGCGTCACCCCTCCCCGCACGACCGGCTCGATCCGCTTCGAGGGCACGGAGCTCCTGGGCAAGCCGTCGTACCGGGTGGCGGGCCTCGGGATCGGCTACGTGCCGCAGGGCCGCCGCCTGTTCCCGTCGCTGAGCGTCGACGAGCACCTGCGGATGATCCGCGGCGCGAAGGTCGAGGGCGCACGGAGCTGGGACGTGTCGAGCGTCTACGAGCTCTTCCCGCACCTCGCGACGCGCAAGAAGCACGGCGGCGCCCAGCTGTCCGGCGGTGAGCAGCAGATGCTCGCGATCGGGCGCGCGCTCCTGACCAACCCGAAGCTGCTGATCATGGACGAGCCGTCCGAGGGGCTGGCGCCGACGGTGATCGAGCACCTGATCGAGGTCTTCAAGACGCTCGAGAATGAAGGGCTCGCGATCCTGCTGATCGAGCAGAACCTAGGCGTCGCAACCTCGATCGCGCGGCGGCAGCTCGTGATGGTCGCGGGCCAGATCTTCACGGAGACGACCGCCGAGGCGCTTTCCACCGACGCCGACGCGCAGCGACGGTTCCTCGGAGTCGAGCCCCTCGCGTCCTAGCGGGTGTCCCGCGCCATGACTCGCCGCTTCTCACTCCTCGCGCTCGCGTCCGCGTGCCTCGCAACGGTTCTCGCCGGCTGCGGCGGCACAGCGAAGCCGCGGCCCGACATGATCTTCGTCTCGACCCGCTCCGGCGTCTACGCGATCTACGCGATGAACAACGACGGCGGCCGCCAGCGCAGGCTCACGGGCCACGTCCCTAGCACCGTCTCGGCACCGCAGAACCTCTTCTTCCAGGTCGACCCAGCCTGGTCGCCGGACGGGAAGTCGATCGCCTTCGCGAGCACCCGCAGCGGCGCCGCTGCTATCTGGGTGATGAACGCGAACGGGAGCGGCGCCAGGCTTCTACGCCCGATCACCGGCGGTGCTGTCCACCCGTCGTGGTCGCCGGATGGCAAACAGCTCGTCTTTGCCGCCGCGACCCACAGGGGCCTCTACGTGATGAACGCGGAGGGGAGCGGCGTGCACCGGGTCTGGCGCGGCTCCGCAAAGGTGGCCGACCCTGCCTGGTCGCCGAAGGGGAACCTGATCGCGTTCGCCAGAACCGCGCCGAACACGCCCGTCACGGAGATCTGGGTGATGCATCCCAACGGCACGGCCGCCCGTCGGGTCACCAGCATCGCGTCGTCGGCGATCTCACCGTCGTGGGCGCCGGACGGCCAGCGGCTCGCGTTCACCGCTTCCGTGCGCGGGCAGTACGAGATCTACGTGATCGGTGTCGACGGCAAGGGCCTCAAACGTCTCACCGCGAGCGCCGCCGAGGACATCGACCCGGCCTGGTCGCCCGACGGGAAGCTGATCGCGTTCTCGCGCGACGGCGCGATCGACACCGTCGACCTCGCCTTCGCGGTGACGACCCTCACCGAGCCGAAGAACAACGACTCGAGCCCGGCCTGGAAGCCCGGCGCCTCGTCCACTCCTGCAGCCCGTTAGGATCGCGCCGTGCCCACCGTCGTCCTTCTCGGCACGCTCGACACGAAGGGGAAGGAGTACGACTTCCTCGCGGACCGCGTGCGGGAGCACGGCGTCGAGGTCGTCCTCGTCGATGCGGGGATCATGGGTGAGCCACTCGCGACCCCCGACATCACGCGCGAGGAGGTGGCCGCGGCTGCCGGTGCCGACGTGCGCGCACTCGCGGCCGCAGGCGACCGCGGCGCCGCGGTCGAGACGATGGCGGAGGGCGCGGCCGCGGTGGTCTCGCGCCTACATGCCGAGGGCAGGCTGGACGGGATCCTCGGCCTCGGCGGCTCGGGCAACTCGGCGCTCGTGACCCACGCGATGCGCGCGCTTCCGGTCGGCGTGCCGAAGCTGATGGTCTCGACGGTGGCCTCGGGCGACACGCGGCCGTACGTCGGCGCGGTCGACATCGCGATGATGTACTCGGTCGTCGACGTCGCCGGGGTGAACAGGATCTCGGCGCAGATCATGACCAACGCGGCCGGGATGATCTCCGGCGCCGTGCAGGGCCGCGTGCCCGACCTCGGCGCCGACCGGCCGCTGATCGGCGCCTCGATGTTCGGCGTCACCACGCCGTGCGTGACGACGGCGCGCGAGCGGCTCGAGGAGCTCGGCTACGAGGTGCTCGTCTTCCACGCCACCGGCACCGGCGGCCAGTCGATGGAGGCGCTCGCCAAGGGCGGCTTCCTCGCGGGGATCCTCGACGTGACGACGACCGAGCTCGCGGACGAGCTCGTCGGCGGCGTGCTGTCCGCAGGGCCCGATCGGCTCGAGGCGGCGGGTGCCCTCGGGCTGCCGCAGGTCGTCTCGCTCGGCGCCCTCGACATGGTCAACTTCGGCCCGAAGGAGACCGTCCCCGAGCGCTTCGCCGACCGCAACCTCTACGTCCACAACCCGACGATCACGCTGATGCGTACGACGCCCGAGGAGTGCCTCGAGCTCGGCCGCCAGATCGGGCGCAAGCTCTCTGCGGCAGTTGGTCCAACCGCGCTGTATATCCCACTCAAGGGTGTCTCGATGATCGCGGTCGAGGGCCAGGTCTTCTACGACCCGGAGGCCGACGCGGCTCTGCTCGAAGGCCTGCACGAGACGCTCGGTCCGAACGTCGAGGTGCACGAGCTCGAGCTCGACGTGAACGACCCCGACTTCGCCGGCGACATGGCCGACCGACTGCACGAGATGATCGAGGAGGGGAAATGACGAGAGCCGAAGCGCTCGCGCGCCTCAGGGCGCAGGTCGAGCAGGGGCTGCCGATCATCGGTGCCGGAGCCGGCACGGGCCTCTCGGCGAAGTGCGCCGAGGCGGGCGGCGCCGACCTGATCATCATCTACAACTCCGGCCGCTACCGGATGGCGGGCCGCGGCTCCCTCGCGGGCCTGATGCCGTACGGCGACGCCAACGCGATCGTGGTGGAGATGGCGGCCGAAGTGCTGCCGGTGGCGACGAAGACACCGGTGCTCGCCGGGGTCTGCGGCACGGACCCGTTCCGCCTGATGCCCGTCTTCCTCGAGGAGCTGAAGCGGATCGGCTTCAGCGGCGTCCAGAACTTTCCCACGGTCGGGCTGATGGACGGCACCTACCGGCAGGGGCTCGAGGAGACCGGGATGGGCTACGGGCTCGAGGTGGACATGATTCGTGCGGCGCACGAGCTCGACCTGCTCACCGCCCCGTACGTCTTCAGCGACGAGGAGGCGACCGCGATGGCGGAGGCCGGCGCGGACGTGCTCGTGCCGCACATGGGCCTGACGACGGGCGGCGCGATCGGCGGGCTGACCTCGAAGATGCTCGAGGAGTGCGTGCCGCTGATCCAGGGGATGCATGACGCCGCGAAGAAGGTCAACCCGGAGATCCTCGTGCTCTGCCACGGCGGGCCGATCGCGGAGCCCGACGACGCCGCGTACGTCCTGGAGCGCACCGAGGGGATCGTCGGCTTCTTCGGCGCCTCCTCGATGGAGAGGCTGCCGACCGAGACGGCGATGACCGAGAATATGAAGCGGTTCAAGGCGATCCCGGTCTGATGGAACCCGTGCTCGGCACCTTGTGCGACCTCGTTACAAGCCCGATCGCCCGTAACGAAGGCACCGTGCTCGAGGCAAGTGATCACAAGGCGCTCGTAGGTGGCGTGCGCTGATGGAGGCCATGCTCGTCCGGGAAGGGGCGGTGCTCTCGTACGAGACCGTCGCCGATCCCGAGCCCAAGCCGGGCGAGGCGGTCGTCGCGCTCAAGGCCGCGGCGGTGAACCGGCGCGATCTGCTCGTCCGCCAGGGCATCTATCCGTTTCCCCTGCCGCTGATCCCGGGCTCGGACGGCGCCGGGGTCCGGCGCGACACCGGCGAGGAGGTCGTGATCCTGCCCTCGCTGAACTGGGGGCCGAGCGAGGCGGCCGGGAGCGAGGCCTTCGAGATCCTCGGCGGGCCGCGCAACGGCACCTACGCGCAGCTGATCGCGATCCCGGCCGAGAACCTGTATCCGAAGCCGGCGCAGCTCTCGTGGGAGGAGGCGGCGGCGTTCCCGCTCGCGGCGCTCACCGCCTATCGCGCCCTCTTCGCGCGCGGCCGGCTGACCTCGGACGAGTGCGTGCTCGTGCTCGGCGCCGGCAGCGGCGTCTCGACGTTCGCGGTGCAGCTCGCCTCGCAGGTCGGGTCGCGCGTGCTCGTCACCTCCTCGTCGCAGGCGAAGATCGACCGCGCGGTCGAGCTCGGCGCCGAGGGCGGCTTCCTCTACACCGAAGGCGACTGGGCCGATGCAGTGCGCGAGGCGACCGGCGGCCGCGGCGTCGATCTCGTGCTCGACTCGGTCGGCTCGACCTGGCCCGATTCGGTTCGCGCGCTCGCGCGCGGGGGACGCGTCGTCGTCTTCGGCGGCACGGGCGGCACCGAGGCACTGCTCAACGTGCGCCCGTTCTACCTCCAGTGGCTCTCGCTGCTCGGGACGACCATGGGAAGCCCGGCCGACTTCGCGGCGCTCCTGCGCATGCTCGAGACGGCGCACTGGCGGCCGGTGATCGACTCGGTGCGCCCGCTCGCCGAGGCCGAGGCGGCGCACACGCGCCTGGTCTCGGAGGCCGACAAGTTCGGCAAGCTCGTCCTGACCTGCGCCTGACCCGACAGGTCCGGGTGCCTGACCCCCGGCCCTGTCTCAATTGGTCAGAGCCAAACTCTTGGCCGCTACTGGATACGGCTCAGAGACTGGCGAACTGACCACTCCGGACAGGTCCGAGTGCCTGTCCCCGGGGCGTGTCCCGTTAGAAGGTGCCGAAGCGCTCGTACGCCTCGAGTGGCGTCATCCCGTCGCGCACGGCGTCGCGGATCAACGACTCGGCTGCGGCCTTCTCCTCCGCCGCGGCAAGAACCTCCTCTGCGATCCCCGCCGGCACCGCGATCACGCCGTCCTCGTCGGCAACGATCCAGTCGCCCGGCGAGACCTCGACGCGGCCGATCGTGACCGGTTCCTGCGTCGCGGTGAGCCCCCAGCGCCACGTCGAGTCCTCGGGTGTCACGTAGCGGGAGAACACGGGGAAGCCGGTCTTCGCGATGAAGCCGGAGTCGCGGCAGCCTCCGTCGATCACCGCGCCCGCAACTCCGCGCGCCTGGAGCGAGGTGACCGAGAGCTCGCCGAGGTGGGCGGAGATGTCGTGGTGGCAGGAGTAGACGGCGACTGCGCCGGCCGGCACCGAGCCGAGCATCTTCAGCACCTTGCGCAGCGCCGCGTCCCAGTCGTCGACCTCGGACGGCCGGCCCTCGATCGTGAACGCGGGGCCGGCGACCCGGCTGCCGGGCACGATCGGACGCAACTCGTGGGGAAGCGTCTGGTTGCGGAGCCCGCGGTCGTCGAGGATGTCCGTGAGCGCCGCGGAGTAGATCTTCTCGAAGCGCTCCCTCACGGCACGGGCACCGCGAGATCGGACGGACGATCGGCGCCCCGGCCCTCGACGAGCTCGGGCGCCCGCTCGGCGAGCAGCCGCAGCACGAGCTCGGCGCGCCGCACTCGCTCGCGACCGAGCTTCACCGCGAGGTCGAGCAGGTGCGCGCCCACCGGGTAGATGTTCGGCGAGTTCCGGATCCCGAGCTTCACGTACATGGGCGCGGCAGCGCGAATCAGGTCCGGCACCTCGTACATCCGGACGAAGCCGCCCTGATCGTCCGGCACCTCGACGTAGACGTCGAGCGGCACCGAGCAGGCCGCGCGCAGCTCCCCGAGCTCGGCGGCGGACAGGTCGGTCGAGACGTTGATCGTCCCGGCGCCGAGTGACTCGAGCGTCCGCGCCGTCTCCGGGTTCGCGCAGGGAAGGAGCACCGAGGTCTTGAGGAGGAGGTCGGGCGGGAGCTCGCCGACCGCGCGCATCGCGCCGAGCGCCGCCAGCACCCCGAGGTCGGCGACGAGGAAGGAGCGGATCCCGAGCCGCAACCCTCGGCGCACCTCCGAAACGCACGCGTCGATCCCGGCCGCGCCGCGCGCGACGCCGCCGGCCGCGCCCGTCGCGAACGACTGCCCGCCCGCGTCCCAGGCGCCGCGCGGGCCGAGGAAGAGGCTCACCTCGACGCCCTCGAGGGCCCCCAGCTCCGCCATCTCTGCGATCTCGGCGTCGGTCAGCATCATCACGCCGCTGCCCTGAGAGACGCGGCGGACCGGGACTCCGCGCGCCGCCGCCTCCTCGAGCACGGCGCGCATCACGGTCGGCCCTTCGACGGACGGGATCTCGATCCGATAGCGCAGCTCGTCGGCGAACGTGCTCACCGGGCTAGTCTCGCGGAGCGCCGCCGCCTAAGCAACGGCGGCGCTCCGCGGCAGATCTAGTGGGTTCCCGAGAGCTGGGCCTTCAGGCACTGCTTGAAGGCGTCCGTCTTCGGCTTCAGGCCCTGCGCCTGACAGGCCTTGGCGGCCGCCACGAGCTTCGCGAAGGGCCCGGTGCCGGCCTTCGAGCCGTCGCCGAGGCCAAGCTGGCTCTTCAGGCACTGCTTGAACGCGTCCGTCTTCGGCTTCAGGCCTTGGGCCTGGCAGGCCTTGACCGCGGCGACCACCTTCGCGGCGGGCCCGCTGTCGGCCTTCGAGGCGTCGCCGTCGCCGACGCCGAGCTGGCTCTTCAGGCACTGGCGGAACTCGTCCGTGCCCAGCTTCAGCCCCTGCGCCTGACAGGCCTTGACCGCGGCGACGAGCTTCGCGGCCGGCCCGGTGGTGGGGACCTTGGACCGGTCGCCGACGCCGAGCTGCGCCTTCAGGCACTGCCGGAAGTCGTCCGTGCCCGGCTTCAGCCCCTGCGCCTGACAGGCCTTGACCGCCGCGACCAGCTTCGCGGCGGGCCCGGTGGCGCCCGGATTGCCCGGCCCGCCCTCCGCGGCCGCGCCGCCCACCACCGCCAGGGCGAGAAAGATGCAACCCGCCAGGACTGCCGAGCGAATGCAGTGCATGAGACCCCTCTCCTCGTACGAAAACACCGGTGTCAGGCGCAGTATCGACCACTCGGCGGCGGGCCGCGTCGCTCGATCGTGGGATCTGGCATCGCATAGGATTGAAGCCCGTGTCCCGCCCCGTCACTCTGTTCACCGGCCAGTGGGCCGACCTGCCGCTCGAGGATCTGGCCGCGAAATGCGGGAGCTGGGGCTTCGACGGCCTCGAGCTGGCGTGCTGGGGCGACCATTTCGAGGTCGACAAGGCGCTCGCCGACGAGGGCTACGTCCGCTCGATCCACGAGATCCTGGAGAGAAACCACCTCAACGTGTGGGCGATCGGAGCCCATCTCGTCGGCCAGTGCGTGTGCGACGGGATCGACGAGCGCCACCGCGCGATCCTGCCGCCCGAGGTCTGGGGAGACGGCGACCCGGCTGGCGTGCAGGCGCGCGCCGCCGAGCGGATGAAGGACACCGCGCGTGCCGCCGCGCGCCTCGGCGTGACGCAGGTGAACGGCTTCAGCGGCTCCTCGATCTGGCACCTGATCTACTCGTTCCCGCCGAACGACTTCGCCGAGATCGAGCGCGCGTACGAGCAGTTCGCCGAGGCCTGGAACCCGATCATCGACGTCTTCGACGCCGAGGGTGTCCGCTTCGGGCTCGAGGTGCACCCCACGGAGATCGCCTACGACTTCGTCACCACCCGCAAGGCGCTCGACGCGATCGGCAACCGGGGGGGCTTCGGGATCAACCTCGACCCCTCCCACTTCGCACACCAGTCGCTCGACACCGCGCAGTTCGCGCTCGAGTTCGCCGACCGGATCTACCACGTACACGTCAAGGACTCGATCAAGCGACTGAACGGCCGCCGCTCGATCCTCGGCTCGCACCTGAACTTCGGCGAGGAGATGCGCGGCTGGGACTTCGTCTCGCCGGGCCACGGTGACGTCGACTTCGAGGAGCTGTTCCGCGCCCTGAACAGGATCGGCTACCAGGGGCCGCTCTCGATCGAATGGGAGGACTCCGGGATGGAGCGCGAGTACGGCGCTCAGGACGCACTCGCGTTCGTGCGCAGGACCGACTTCGCGCCCTCCGAGCTCGCTTTCGACGCCGCGATGCAGAAGGCAGGCACGTGATACCGATCGACCGGCCCGGCAAGATCGTCTGCGTCGGGCTCAACTACAAGGATCACGCGGAGGAGCAGGGCGTCGAGACGCCGAAGGCGCCGCTCTTCTTCGCGAAGTACACGACCGCGCTGATCGGTCCGGGCGAGGCGATCGTGATCCCGCCCATCGTGACCCAGTGCGACTACGAGGCCGAGCTCGGCGTCGTGATCGGCCGCTCGGTGCGCAACGTCTCGAAGGAGAACGCGCTCGAAACGGTGCGCGGCTACATCTGTGCCAACGACGTGTCGGCACGCGACCTGCAGTTCTCCGACGGGCAGTGGACGCGCGGCAAGTCGCCGGACACGTTCTGCCCGGTCGGCCCGGTGCTCGTCCCGGCCTCCGAGGTGCCGGACCCGCACGACCTGCGGATCCGCGCGATCGTGAGCGGCGAGGTGCTCCAGGACTCGACGACCGCGAACCTGATCTTCGGGATCGACGAGATCATCAGCTACGCCTCGCAGACCTCGACGCTCGAGCCGGGCGACCTCATCCTCACGGGCACGCCCGCCGGCGTCGGCGTGTTCCGCGACCCGAAGCGCCTGCTCGAGCCCGGCGACACGGTCACGATCGAGATCGAGGGGCTCGGCGAGCTGACGAACCCGGTTATCGCCGGGTAAAGAGCTCGACCGTCTCGCGGACGCCGTCGGCGAGCGATGTCTTTCGGATCGGGCCGATCGCGGCCTCGAGCCCGCCGTGCTGGAGCTGCTCGGGGAACGGGAGCGGCTGGTCGACCCACGTGATCCGGCCCGCGACCTCCGGGGCCGACGCCTCGATCGCGGCGACCACCTCCGTCATCGACGCCGTGACCCCCGGGAAGTTGAACGCACCCGCGCCCTCCCGGACGGCGCGGCTGGCCTGCACGAGCGCGTGCGCCACGTCGGGCGCGTAGTCGTACTGGGCGACACCGCCGAAGGTGATCTCGAACCCCTCGCCGCGCGCCGCCGCCTGCATCGCCTGCGTCGGCGTCGAGGTGATCCCCTGGTCGCGGCCGGCGCCGTACACGACGAACGGCCGGAGGGCGATCGACGGGACGCCGTCGTCGGCCCAGTAGACCCGGGCCGTCCCCTCGTTCGCGAGCTTGTAGATTCCGTAGTGCGTCAGCGGCCGCGTGCCGCCCGTCTCCGGGGCGGGAGACGGGTCGTCGGCGGCGAAGACGGCGGCCGAGCTCGCATAGATCACGCCGGTGATCCGGTCGAGGCGTCGCTTCACGGCCTCGAACACGTTCACGGTGCCGACGACGTTGACGCGAGCGCCGAGCGACGGGTCTGCGCGGCAGAACGGCACCTGCAGCGCGGCGAGGTGGATCACGCGCGTGATCCCGTGCTCGTCGAGGGCCCGCTCGAGTGCGTCGAGGTCGGTGACGTCGCCGTCCACGAGCTCCACGTGCGCGAGCTCGTCGGGGGTCATCACGAGGCGGAGCCGATGTGGCTCGCCGCCGAGGTCGTAGCCGACGGGCTCCTCGCCGTCGTCGAGCAGCGTCCGGATCGTCCAGGCCCCGATGCAGCCGAGCGCGCCGGTGACGAGCGTGCGCTCGGCGCTCATTCGGGGTCAGACCCCCGCCGTGTCCGGAACCGACAGTCGTGTGTAGCCCAGCCGTTTCCCCGGCTCCGCCGTGACACTTCTGTGACGAACTCGGCACGCACTTGTTCCTGGGTCTGACCCCGGGTCGGGCGCTCAGCCAAGCGGCGCGTCCTGGTACACGGTGACCAGCTCGCTGTAGAACTCGAGCGCGGCGCGGCCCTGCTCGTGCGGGCCCCAGCCGGAGCCCTTGATCCCGCCGAACGGAACGTGGACGTCGGCGCCCGCGGTCTGCGAGTTGACGTGGAGGATCCCCGCCTGCAGCTCGCTCGTGAACCGCTGCACCGCAAGCAGGTCGCGGGTGAAGATCGCCGCGGAGAGCCCGAACTCGACCGCGTTCGCGCGCGCCAGCGCCTCGTCGAGCGTCGAGAAGCGGTAGAGCGAGGTGACCGGGCCGAACACCTCCTCGCAGGAGAGGTAGGCCTCGTCGGCAACGCCCTCGAAGACCGTCGGCGCGACGAGGTAGGCCTCGTCGTCCGCGCGCGCGCCGCCGGTGAGCACGGCGCCGCCCTCGGCGCGGCCGCGCTCGACCGCCGCGAGCACATCCTCGAGCGCGCCCTCGTTGACGAGCGGCCCGACCTCCGTCTCGGGGTCGGACGGGTCGCCCACCTTGCCCGACTCGACCCGGGCCAGCAGCCGTGTGCGGAAGTCGTCGTAGACGCCGTCCTGCACGTAGATCCGCCGCGTGGCGGTGCACTTCTGCCCCGCCGACCAGAACGCGCCCGCGTAGGCCGCCTCGACGGCGCGGTCCAGCTCCGCGTCCCCGAGCACGATCATCGGGTTGTGCCCGCCGAGCTCGAGCTGGACGCGGCAGTTCCGGGCCGTCGCCTCCTCGCGTACCGAGCGGCCGACCTCCACGGAGCCCGTGAACGAGATCGCGCGCACGCCCGCGTTGGAGACGAGCTCGGCGCCGACCTTCGAGCCGGCGCCGGTGAGGACGTTCAGCACACCGGCCGGCAGGCCGGCCTCGGCGAAGCACTCAGCGATGTGGAGGCCGGTGCGCGGCGCCTCGTAGCCGAGCTTCAGCACGACGGTGTTCCCGTAGATCAGCGCCGGCGCGAGCTTCCAGACGGGGATCGCGGCCGGGAAGTTCCACGGCGCGATCAGGCCGACGACGCCGATCGGTCGCCGAACGGTGTAGAGGCGCTGGTTCGGTACGGAAGGCTCGTACACCTCGCCGACCGAGCGGTACGCCTCACCTCCGGAGAAACGCAGGATGGCAGCGGTGCGGGCGGCCTCGCCGCGCGCCTCGCGCAGGGGCTTGCCCATCTCGGCGGTCATGTCCTGGGCCATCTGCTCTGTCCTGGCCTCGAGCGCGTCGGCTGCCTTGAAGAAGAACGCGGCGCGCTGGGCTGCGGGCAGCCGGGACCAGCCCGGGAACGCGTCGGCCGCGGCGGCGACGGCCGCGCGCGCATCGTCCGCTCCCGACGCCGCGTAGACGCCCGTGATCCGGCTCGGCCGCCACGGGTTGCGCTTCTCGTAGGTCTCGCCCGAGGCGCTCTCGCGCCACTCGCCGGCGACGTAGTTTCGCGCCGGGGCGTCGGTGAGGGTCTCGGTCATCAGGTGCTCCTTTCGAGCAGGTCGGTGGCGACCACCACGGTGTTCACGAGCGTGCCGATCCCGGGCACCCGGATCGCGACGGTGTGGCCGGGCTCGAGCGTGAAGTCGTCCGGCGGCACGAGGCCTGTCCCGGTGAGGAGGACGGTACCCGCAGGCACCGGGTTGTCGCGGACGAGCCAGTCCGCGAGCTCGCGGAAGCCGCGCTTCATCCGAGCGGTCGAGGTCTCGCCGCGGAAGAGCTCCTTGCCCGCCCCGTCGAGGATCCGGAGCTCGACGGCGAACTCCGGGTCGACCTCGTCGGTGACGAGCACCGCCGGCCCGAGCGCGCACGCGCCGGCGTAGACCTTCGCCTGGGGCAGGTAGAGCGGGTTTGCCCCCTCGATCTCCCGCGAGGAGACGTCGTTGCCGATCGTGTAGCCCACGATCGCGCCGCGCTCACCGAGCACGAGCCCGACCTCCGGCTCCGGGACGTTCCACGCCGAGTCGGCGCGGACTCCGACGGCTGCGCCCGGGCCCACGGTTCGCCGCAGGCCCGCGTCCTTGAGGAAGAGCTCGGGCCGGTCGGCGTCGTAGACCAGCTCGTAGACGTCCTTCGCGGCCGACTCCCCCACGCGCGCGTCGCGGCTGCGCTCGTACGTGACCCCGGCGCACCACACCTCGGGCGGCTCGACCGGGAGCAGCAGCTCCCAGGGGTCGGGCAGCGCCAGCGTCTCGAGATCGAGCGGCTCGATCCGCTCGCCGCCGTCGGTGACGATCTCTCCCGCTGCGACGACGCCGTTCTGGACACCTCGCGGGCCGCGAACGCGGACCTGCCGCATCAGAACACGGCCCTGCCGCCGGAGATGTCGTAGGTCGCCCCGGTCGAGAAGGAGCACTCCTCGCTCGCAAGCCAGCAGATCAATGCGGCGACCTCCTCGGCGCTTCCCATCCGCCCCATCGGGATGCGTTCGACCATGTAGTCGATGTGCTCCTGCGTGATCCCATCGAGGATCGGGGTCTCGATCACGGCCGGCGCGATGCAGTTGACGGCGACGCCGGTACGCGCGAGGTCCTTGCCGATCGCCTTGGTCAGCCCGATCACCGCGGCCTTGGACGCGGAGTAGGCGGCTGCCATCGGGTTTCCCTCCTTGCCCGCGATCGAGGCGAGGTTGACGATCCGCCCGTAGCCGCGCTCGGCCATCCCGGGGATCACCGCGCGGTTGCAGAAGAAGACGCCGTCGGCGTTGATCGCCATCACGCGCTTCCACTCCTCGTCGGGCACGTCGACCGTCTGCAGCGACCGGCCCGGGACGCCGGCGCAGCAGACGAGGATGTCGACCGGGCCGGCCTCCGCGACCGCGGCGTTCACGTCGGCCGAGCTGGAGACGTCGCCCGCGAGCGCGACGGCACCGTCGGGGCCCTCCGCACGGAGGTCGAGCGTGAAGACCTGCGCGCCCTCCGCGAGCAGGCGCCGGGCGGCGGCCGCGCCGATCCCGCTGGCGGCTCCGGTGACGAGCGCGACGCGCCCGGAAAAGCGATTCCCGTTCGACAAGGGCGGCTCGTAGCCTAACCTTCGGCCGTGAGCTTCGACCCAGCGACCGACTATCCGCTCGGCACCCGACGGCCCGACCTCGTCGAGACGCCCGGCGGGTTGCGGCTCGACGAGGTGACGCTCGAGGCCGTGCGCGGCGGCGGGCTGACCGCGTACGAGATCCGTGCGACGCCGGCGACGCTCCGCCTCCAGGCCGAGGTCGCGCGCGCCGCCGGGCGTTCGCAGCTCGCCGACAACCTCGAGCGCGCCGCCGAGCTCGCCTCGGTCCCCGATGGAGAGCTGCTGGAGATCTACACGGCGCTGCGCCCGGGCCGCTCCAGCGCCGCGCAGCTCGAGGAATGGGCCGCGAGGCTCGACGGCTGGGGCGCTACCGCGACGGCCGTGTTCGTCCGCGAGGCCGCGTCCGCCTACTCGGCGAGGGGGCTCCTTGCCTGAGGAGCCATCGGGCAGATTCGCCGCGCGCGCCGAGAAAGAGCTTCGCCGCGAGCTCCTGATCTCGCCGCTGCCCGAGCTCGGCCTCGTCGCCGCGAACGGCCCCGCGGACCCAGAGCCCGAGCTCGTGGTCGAGGACGGTGTCGTCACGCGCCTCGACGGCCGGGCCGCGGCCGAGTTCGACGTGATCGACCGGTTCCTCGTCGCGCACGGGCTCGACCTCGACGTGGCCGCGGAGGCGATGGCTCTTTCCGACACGGAGCTCGCCCGGAAGCTGGTGGACGTCGACGTGCCGCGGGCAGAGCTCGTCCGGCTGTCGCGTGGACTCACCCCGGCGAAGCTCGCCCGCGTCGCGGGAATGCTTGACCCCGTCGAGCTGATGTTCGCGCTGAAGAAGCTCCGCGCCCGCCGGGCTCCGGGCAACCAGGCGCACGTGACGAACCTCAAGGAGAACCCGGCGCTGCTCGCCGCCGACGCCGCCGAGGCGGCGGTGCGGGGCTTCGCCGAGATCGAGACGACCGTCGGCGTCGCCCGCTACGCGCCGCTGAACGCGATCGCGCTCCTCGTCGGCTCGCAAACCGGGCGCCCGGGCGTGATGACCCAGTGCGCGGTCGAGGAGCGCCGCAACCTCGAGCTCGCGATCCGCGGCCTCGTCACTTACGCGGAGACGCTCTCGGTCTACGGCACCGAGGCTGTCTTCGCCGACGGCGACGACACGCCCTGGTCGAAAGCATTCCTCGGCGCGGCGTACGCCTCGCGCGGCGTCAAGGTGCGCTTCACCTCGGGCACCGGCTCCGAGGCGCTGATGGGCCACGCGCAGGGGCTCTCGATGCTCTACCTCGAGTCGCGCTGCATCTCGGTCGTGCGCGCCGCGGGCTCGCAGGGGGTCCAGAACGGCTCGATCTCGTGCGTCGCGCTCGTGCTCTCCGTCGCGGGCGGCGGCCGGGCGATCCTGGCCGAGAACATGCTCGCCGCGTGGCTCGACCTCGAGGTCGCGAGCGGGAACGACGCGATCGCCTCACACTCCTCGATCCGCAAGACCGCAAAGCTGATGGGCCAGTTCCTGCCCGGCACGGACTTCGTCACCTCGGGCTACTCGGTCATGCCGCGCCGGGACAACACCTTCGGCGGCGGCAACTACGACGCGGACGACCTCGACGAGTGGCTCACGATCCAGCGCGACTGGCAGGTCGACGGCGGCATCGAGCCGGTCGGCGAGGAGACGGTGGCGGCCGTGCGCCGGCGCGGCGCTCTCGCCGTCCAGGCCGTGTTCGCCGATCTCGGCTTCCCTCCCGTGACCGACGCGGAGGTCGAGGCGGCGGTCGTCGGCTACGACAGCCGTGACCTGCCCGACCGCGACCGGGCCGCGGACGTCGCGGCCGCAGACGCCGCGCTCGAACGGGGCGTGTCCGGCCTGGACGTCGCGCTCGCGCTCGACCGGCACGGCTTCGCCGACGTCGCCGAGGCGGTCGTCGGCATGCAACGCCAGCGGGTCGCGGCGGACTACCTGCAGACCTCGGCGGTGATCGACCCGGCCGGGCTCGTCCACTCCGCCGTCAACGACCCGAACCTCTACCTCGGCCCCGGCACGGGCTACCGGCTCGAGGGCGAGCGCTGGGAGCTCCTGCGCGCGCTGCCGCACGAGATCGACGCGGCGCGGTTCGGCACCGCAGGCGACGGAGGCGCGCCGATCCTCGCGGAGCGCGGCGAGGCCGCGAAGGGCGACGATCCGGCGGAGGTCGTCGTGGCGATCGGGCCGGCGGTCGGCGCAGAGCTGCGCGAGACGATCAACGGCCTCGCCCATGCCGACGTGCTGGCCGCGATCCTCGAGGGAATTCGCGAAGCGGGAGCGGCACCCCGCCTGATCCGGGTCCGTCGCGTCGCCGACGTCGCGTTCATCGGCCACGACGGAGCCCGGCTCTCGGGCTCGGGGATCGCGGTCGGGCTCCAGTCGAAGGGCACGGCGCTGATCCATCGCGCCGACCTGCAGCCGCTCGACAACCTCGAGCTCTTCGGCATGTCGCCGCTCTACTCGCTCGAGTCGTACCGCGCAATCGGCCGCAATGCGGCGGGCTACGCGCTCGGGCGGCGGGTCGAGCCGGTGCCGACCGAGCTCGACAACTTCGCCCGCGCGAAGATGATCGTCCGCACGACCCTTCTCCACGCGCGTGAGACGCAGGCGGTGGTTCCCGGAGCGCCTCCGGTCGAGCTCGAGCTCGTCGCGGTCGCGGTCTAGGCGCCTGGCTTGCCGGCGACGCCCCAGTTCTTCGCGGGCACGCCCTGCACGATCACGTGGATGTGCTCCTTCGCGGCGCCGCTCGACTCGTGGAGTGCCTCCGTAAGCGCCTCGATGATCTTCGGCACCGACTCGTCGTTCACCCGCGTGTCGTAGAGCTTGACGTCGATCCAGGGCATGCGCGCCTCCTTCGGTTTATGCTCGGCGGGCCGTGCTACTCGGAATCCAGCACTCTGCCCTGGTCGTCGCGGACCTCGAGCAGTCCCGCCGATTCTACGGCGAGGCGGTCGGAATGGAAGAGCTCGACCGCCCCAAGACCTTCACGTTCCGGGGCGCGTGGTTCCGCGCCGGCGGCCAGGAGCTACACCTGCTCCTCGCCGAGGACACGACCTCGCCGGCGGGCTGGAAGGAGCCGGGCAAGAGCGCGCTGACCGGGCTGGCGGCACACGTCGCGCTCGAGGTGGACGACCTCGACGGGGCCCGAGCCCGCCTCGAGAGCCACGGCGTGAGGCTGTTCACGGGCCCACTCGAGCGAGGCGACGGGATCGTCCAGTTCTACGTCCTGGACCCCGACAGGCACCTGATCGAGCTGTTCGAGCGAACGGGAGACGACCAGAGCGGGGCTGCCGAGCGCGCCCCGGTGAGGGGGTAACGATGGCGGACGGCAGATTCTTCTCGCGCGGCGAGCTGGAGTGGGAAACGCCCTACTGGGGGCGCATGACCTGGGTCGCGAGGCCCGACGTGACGGCATCGCAGGACATCGTCGTCGGTGAGGTCGAGTTCGCGACCGGCGGGTTCCACAACTTCCACTACCACCCGGGGCAGGAAGAGGTGCTCTACGTGCTCGAGGGCCAGGTGGAGCAGTGGCTCGGCAAGGAGAAGCGCGTGCTGGGCCCGGGCGAGTCGCTCTTCGTGGCGCGCGACGTCGTGCACGCGTCTTTCAACCTGAGCGATGGGATCTCGCGGATCCTCGTCGTGGTCGGCCCGTGCGTCGGCGATGAGGGCTACCGCGCCGTCGAGGTCGCCGACGAGGAGCCCTGGAATGGATTGAGAACGTGATCCCCTGGATCATCCTCGCCGTCGTCGCGGTGCCGATTCTCGTGATCGCGTTCAACACGATGCGCAAGAAGGACGAAGCGGGCGAGCATCCGGCCGGCGAGACCGAAGCCGACCAGGAGCGCATCGAGCAGGAGTTCGAGGAGTCCGAGCGCTACCAGGAGGAGTGGCGCGAGGAGCACCGCAAGGAGCACGACGACACGATGATCCCGTAGGCGCCGGGCGAAAGCACGCCGGCCAGCCGACACTGGTATGGCCCGATGTATCTCGGCGGTCTGGTTCAGTCGGGGAGCGCGAACGGCGGCACCACGACGGCGCCGTCGCAGAGCGTCGTGTTCAGGCTCTTGGTCGTGCCGCGGTCGACGAGGTCCGCCATGATCTGGTCGACGCAGCCGCCGATGCCGAACGAGTGCCCGACGTGGGGGAAGATCACGGTGCGGCTGTCGGGGAAGTGCTGCTTCAGGCCGGAGAGGTTCGTGATCGGGTCCTGCGGGTCGGCACCGCCCACGAGGGCGAGCACCGGCACGGGGCTGGACGCGGGGAGCTTCCAGACCGAGCGCGGCTCAGCGCGCTTCGGGACGGAGGAGCAGGCCTGCCGGAACGCCGCGATCCGGGCCGTCGTATAGCTGTCGAAGTCGGTGCCCCACGGTCCCGTCGCAGCGAGACCAGTCCAGGGCTCGTTGCACCAGATCGACCCGGACATGCGGTTCAGCTCGGCGCCGAGATCTCCCGAGCCCGCGTCTTCGAGGGGCCCGTAGTCGCCCTTCGCGGCGCTGCTGACGACCAGCGGGATCGAGACGGCCTTCGTCCCGTCGAGCAGCATCACGTGCACGATGGAGGCGAGCTCGTCGCCTGTCATGCCGTGCTCCGGGTCGGCGTTCCACGCCTTCACCAGTTCGCCGAACTGGCGCTCCCAGCCTGGGAACGCCCTCCGGCAGCTGGGGTCTGAGACGCAGAGTTTCGCGAGCTGGTCGAGGGCGCGCTGGGCGTTGACCGCGTAGCGGCCGAAGAAGGGGACGTCGATCGCGGTCGCGCCAGCGAGGATGAGCGTGTGCACTGAGGAGGGATGGAGGTTCACGTAGATCTGCGCCGCGGTGGCGCCGTAGGAGCTGCCGATCACGTCGAGCTGCCGGTAGCCGAGCGCTGCCCGCACCGCGTCGAGGTCGTCCATCGCCATCCGCGTCCCGTACTGGGTCCCGTCGCCGCCGTGTGGGCTCGATCGCCCGGTGCCGCGCTGGTCGACGAGCAGGATGTCGCGATTCAGGTTCAGCAGGCCCAACTGCTGGCTCCGTATGGCCACCTCGTCGGTGGCTGCGCCCCCCGGCCCGCCCTCGATGTACGCGACCGCGTCGTTTGCGACCGGCTTCGACCACGCAGGTAGGACGACCACATGGAGCCCGATCGTGCGGCCGTTCGGCTTCGCGCGGTTCTCCGGGACGACGAAGGTGCCGCAGCGGGCGTCGATCCCCTGCACCACGCACGGCTCCGGCGGCCACGAATACTGCTCCTGTCCCGCGAAGAACGCTCGGTCGATGCCAACGCCGATACCCACGGCGGCCACCAGGCCGACCAGAAGCCACACAACCCACCGATGCGGCCGGTGCACCCGATGCGGCACCGGCTGCGCACGCGTCGACATCGGCGAACCTCCCCCAGAAACATCCCTCAAGGCGCGCGAGGCGCCATCAGCGGAAACACGGATCCTGCGTCCCGCGGATTCACGAGTGTCCTGAGCTCAGGAACATTCCTGAAGACTGGGGCAGACGAGGTTCGTCTCGGTGAGCTGATCCGCTTCTGCCGGATGGCTGGCAGCGGGAATTCGGTAGTTCGGGGCAGACGGTTTCAGGCGCGGCGCGGATGTGCAGCGCAGCGTAGGGGTGGATCATCGAGGTATCAGGGTCCAGGTACCTGGGCGAAGGAGGTGTGTCGTGCGTGCGCTGAATCTGCCGCATGGCGGCGTGTGGTGGCGACGCCAGGTCCGCGATCCGCAGGTCCTGGTTTCGCTCGTTGCGGCTGCCTGCGTTCTCGTCGAGGCCGTCATCGCGAAGAACGTGATCGGTGTGCAACTGGACTTCTTCAGCCAGCTCGCCCCGATGTGGATCTTCATCGTTTACCTGGTGAGCGGCCTTCGCGATCGCACGAGCGAGATCGCGTTCATCGCCGTGATCATCCTGGCGACAGCCGCCATCCTCCTCCTGTACGCGATCTGAGAACCTCTCCTCTCTCCCGAGTGCTGGCAGCCCTCCGACGCGAAAGGGAACATTCCTGAACTGTGAGTGTGTCGTGGTTCCGTCTGGGGCGTTTGTCAGGTTGGCTCCGGTGCTCTTCGTTTGTGACTCGATTCCTGAATGACCCTGTGCGCGGGTGTCTTTCGAGAGATATGTCCGGGCGAGGAGACCGGTGCCGGCCTGGCGCCCGCTTGCTGGCCTGATCAGAAGCCTGTCCGCCTTCGCGGGCGTGACCCGTCACAGTCCTGCCGTCAGCGGTCTTCACCCCCAGACCGGCTCCGGAGTTGTTCCCCCAACCTGGGCTGGAGGTCGTTACCGATGCTTGCAGATGAGCTGGACTTCGTGGTTGGTGTTGACCCACACCGTGACTCCCATGCGCTCGGCGTGGTCGAGGTGCGGAGCGGTGTGGTGGTCTTTGAGGCGAGTGTGGCCGCCGACGGCGGCGGCTATGTGGAGGCGCTGCGCGTCGCAGAACAGCATGCGCCAGGGCGGCGGGCGTTCGCGATCGAGGGAACCGGCTCGTTCGGTGCCGGCCTGACTCGCTTTCTCGTCGGCCGTGGCGAGCAGGTGTTCGAAGTGGGCCGGCTGCGGCGAGAGCGGCTCTCGGGCGGTAAGACCGATGCCCTCGACGCGGTCCGGGCCGCTCGCAGCGTGCTCACCAGGAAACGGCCTGCACTGCCGCGCAGCAGCGGGGAGCGTGAGGCGCTACGGGCGCTGATGGCCGCCCGTGAAGGCGCCGTGAACGCGAAGCGTGCCGGGCTCTGTCAGCTGCGCGACCTGCTCATCACCACAGCCGAACCGCTCCGCAGCGAGCTGCGGCCACTCACACAAGCGCGTCTACTCAGCCGCCTGGCTGCGACCCGTCCTGAGCGTCGTCAGGACCCGGAGCTGCGCGGAACGATGCTTGCCCTCCGCGCCGTCGCACGCCGCGTACGGCAGTTGACCGCGGAGGAGCGCGAGCTCGCACGCGAGATCGAGACGCTCACCCGCAAGCTCGCACCACAGCTGCTCGACCAACCCGGTATCGGCCCGCTCCTGGCCGCACAAGTCGTGATCTCCTGGTCACACTCAGGCCGCGTCGCCAACGAGGCCGCATTCGCCCGACTCGCCGGCGCCGCCCCGATCCCCGCCTCCTCCGGCCAGACAATCCGCTACCGCCTCGACCGCAGCGGCGACCGACAACTCAACCGCGCACTCCACCTGATCCTCATCACCCGCCGCCGCACACACCGACCAACGATCGACTACCTCAACCGCCGAATCCAAGAAGGCAAGACCCACCGCGAAGCCAACCGCTGCCTCAAGCGCTACCTCGCCCGCAACCTCTACCGGCTACTCGAGAACCCGCCAATCCGAACTTGACAGACATAGAAGAATCACTCGGGAAGACAAGGGGTTCGGCGCGAGCAGCCCGGGCCGCTCGCGCCGAACCAGCTAGCGCTGGACGATTCGGTGGACTTCCAGGTATTCGATCGTCGGCGGGCCGTCACCAAAGCCTGCTTCGTTGCGGGCAGCGGCGACCTTCTCAGCCCAAGCCTCGGCCTCCTCGCGCGAGTCCCAGACCTCGACGATGCGGATCTTCCCGTCTTCACCCAGTGCAGCGACGTGAAATAGCCCTCCAGGCGGAGGAGCGTCGCCGATACCCAAACGTTCCCTCATCTGGTCGTACTCCTCGGGCGTGATTCGCGTCTCGACGATTCGTGCAGTTGCCACGTAGCCCTCCTTGTTGAGTGCGAAGACACTACTCCGAAAAGGGCGTGCATCAGGGCACGAGTCCGTGCGCTCGGGTGAGATTCGTCCGTCGGGCAGCGTGAGCCGTGCGCCTCTGCGTAGTTCTCACTTGGTCGCCACCCTCGGCTACCGAGCATCGAAAGACCTCTCGTCACGCGTCCACGAGAACGCGACACTGCCGAGCCGACTTCGCCTCCACGCGCTCCGCGCGTCAAAGGGAACACTCCTGAACACTGGGGCAGGCGGGTTACCCTGGCCTGATGAATCAGCACGGACAGCGGTATGACCGAGCGCAGCAGGAAATCGCTCGCGCGTCAGTGGATCTAGAGGTGCTCCGCATGCTCGACCTGGGCGTCGGCACGGGCGAGACGTCACGACGCTGTTTGGAGGCCCACCCGGCGGCGCTGGCTGTGTGCCTCGATCAAAGCCGAGACAAGCTGGACGCAGCGGCTGATGTTCTGGGCGCGAGAGCAGAGCTGCGACTTGGCCGCTTCCAGGATCGACTACCGGAAGGGCCCTTCGAACTGATCGTTTCCGCATTTGCTTTGCATCACGTCGACGGGGCGTTGAAGGCAGACCTGTTTCCCCGAGTAGCGGAGCGGCTGTCGGAGGGCGGACGGTTCGTGCTGGCCGATGTCGTAGAACCGCACGATCCGGTCTCCGAGCCGACCCCACTGGATCGAGCGCAGAGCGTTGTCAGCCGCACTGATGAACTGCTGGACGTCCTCCGCCATGCTGGCTTTCAGCCCGAGGTTCGGTGGGCAGAGCACGACCTCGTTGTCATTGCCGCGTCGGTGCAGTAAGCGTCGACACCGACTGAGGAGGATCACCTGGAACGAGTCAGTCCCGGAGTTCCTGTCATCGCGCTCGCGGTCGACCCCGCAGATCCTGCGACGACTTCTTTAGAGAGACCTGCGTGACTCCGCCAATGGCCAGCAGGCTGATCCCACGACCATCGAACAGGAGGAAGCCCACCCTACGTCCGGGCTAGCGCGACAACAACGCGCCGGCGTGCGCCGCCCGAAATTCGAGTGACACCCGGTTAGTCTGCTCTTCATGGTCCAACCCAGGTACACCGTCAAGGCTCTCGACGAGTCGACGTGGGCCGCATTCGCCCACCTGGTGGAGCGCAACAACGGCGTCTTCGGCGGCTGCTGGTGCATGGGGTTCCACCCCGAGGGGGTCGGCCGGGGAACCACGCCGGCCCTCAACCGCGAGCGGAAGCTCGATCGCGTTCGGGCGGGAACGGCCCATGCGGCGCTTGTCTTCGAGGGGAACGACTGCGTGGGCTGGTGCCAGTTCGGGACACCCGGCGAGGTGCCCCGGATCAAGAGCCGCGCGGCGTACGAAACGGGGCAGATGACCTCACCGGACTGGCGAATCGCGTGTTGCTACGTCGGCAAGGGGCACCGGCGTCAGGGGGTAGCCACCGCGGCGCTCGCCGGTGCAGTCGACCTCATCGCGGGCCTGGGCGGGGGAACCGTCGAGGGCTACCCGGAGGACGCCGCCTCGGTGCCCGCGGGCTTCCTCTACAACGGTGCTCTGTCCACGTACGAGAAGCTCGGTTTCGTCCGCGACCGCAAGATCGGCAAGCACCGCTGGGTCGTGACGACGGTCGTCGAGCCGCGGCCGTAGGCGACGCGGATCATCGACGGTCTCCTGCATCGGGAGCGCGCAGCGTTTCAGTAGCATCGTGCGGTGCGCGAGTTGCGTCAGGGCCTGTGGCACTGGGAGGCGCCGCACCCGCAGTGGCGGCCGACCGAGCCGTGGAGTGAGAACGTGTCGTCCTACGCGATCGACGACGGGGAGCGGCTACTGCTCTTCGATCCGCTGGCCGTGCCGAGCGAGCTCGGGAACCTCGCGGCCGGCCGCGAGACGGCGATCGTGCTCACCGCGCCGTGGCACGAGCGCGACGCCCAGAGCCTGGTCGAGCGGCTCGGCGTGCCGGTCTACACCCCGCTGCCCGACACCGCGCAGGACCTCATGGAGATGTACGGCCTCACCGCCGAGCAGGCCGGCGACGGCAGTCCCGACCTCGTCTGGCTGCTCCGCGAGAAGAAAGGCGAGGCACGCCCGTACTCGTCAGGCGACCGACTGCCGTTCGGTGCCGACGTGTTCCCCGGGCACAAGGCGAACGACACTGTGCTCTGGGTCGAGAGCAAGGGTGCGGTGATCTCCGGCGACACGCTCGTCGACTTCGGCCGGGGCCTCGAGATCAACGAGCGGTGGCTCCGCCCCGACGTGACGCGCGAGGAGATCGCCGAGGGGCTGCGCCCGCTACTCGCACTGCCGGTCGAGCACGTGCTTGCGACGCATGGCGGGCCGACCGACCGGGCCGCCCTCGAGCGCGCGCTGTCCTCCTAGACCGCCGAGGACGGACGCAGTTCTCGCACAGCCTGGCGAGAGCCGGTAATATGCAACCGAATGGTTGTAGATATGTCCAGTCGAGAGCGAATGGACGACCGGCTCTTCCAGGCGCTGGCCGACGCCACGCGGCGCGACATCCTCGCGATCGTGTTGCACGACGAGCAGAGCGTGTCCGACCTTGCACGCCGGTATCCGATGAGCTTCGCGGCGATCCAGAAGCACGTGGTGGTGCTGGAGCGGGCCGAGCTCGTGACCAAGCAGCGACGCGGACGGGAGCAGCTCGTGCGCGGAAACGTCGAGACCATCCGACGGGCGCATCGCCTGCTCGACCTCCTCGAGGTCGTGTGGCGCGAACGGATCGACCGCTTCGGCGATGTCCTGACCCACTCCCAGGAAGGAGCACCCCGATGAGCGTCACCAGCGTCCACAAGGACCCCAAGGCACTGACCATGTCGATCACGGCGACCTTCGACGCGCCGGTCGACCGGGTCTGGCTCGTGTGGGCCGACCCGCGCCAGCTCGAGCGCTGGTGGGGCCCACCGACCTATCCGGCAACCTTTCTCGACCACGAGCTCATGCCCGAAGGACAGGTCACCTATTTCATGACGGGACCCGAAGGCGATCAGCACAGAGGGTGGTGGCGGGTGCTCGCCGTCGAACCACCGCACCGCCTGGAATTCGAAGACGGCTTCGCAGACGGCGCCGGCGAGCCCGACCCGAGCATGCCGACCACGACCATCCGGGTCTCCTTGACCGAGCGTGAAACCGGCGGCACGACCATGGCGATCGAGACGACGTTCCCGACCCTCGAGGCCATGGAGAAGCTGGTCGCAATGGGCATGGAAGAAGGCTTGACTCTCGCCGTCGGTCAGATCGACGGCCTACTGAGCTGAAGCCGGTGCGCGCCGCGACCCTGCACGACGCTCCAGGCGACGTTCCCGAGCTCCGGCACATCCTGAGGCTTTCTGGCTTTCGCTGATCGGGGTCGCTATCGTCGCCCGGTGAGTCGGCTCGAGATTCGCGCGTTTTCGGAGGATCACATCGACGCGGCGGGATCGCTGCTGGCGGCCCGGCATCGGGAGCACCGCGCCGCCGAGCCGCTGCTCTCGGAGCGCTTCGCGGACGCCGACACGGCGCGCGAGGAGGTGGCGTCGCTGTGGGTGGAGGAACACGCGTCGGGCGCGGTCGCGCTCTGCGACGGACACGTGGCCGGGTTCCTCCTCGGGACGCGAAAGAACGATCAGAAGTGGGGAGCGAACGTCTGGGTCGAGGCGGCCGGCTACGCGGTGGACGAGCCCGAGCTCGTCCGCGATCTCTACGCCTTCTCGTCGCAGCGGTGGGTCGACGAGGGCCGCACGCGCCACTACGCCCTGGTACCGGCACTCGACGACCAGGTGGAAGCGTGGTTCCGGCTGAGCTTCGGCGCGCAGCAGGCACACGGGATCAAGGAGGTGGGCCCGCAGGTGTGGCCGCCCGGCACACGGCGCGCCGAGCACCGCGACATCGAGGCGCTGATCGAGCTCGTGCCGCTGGTCTCCGATCACCAGGCACTCGCTCCCGTCTTCAGCGGCATCGACCTCGACGAGGACGCGAACGAGCTGCACGCGATGCTCGTCGCCGAGATCGCAAACGACGAGCTTGGCGAGCTCGTGTACGAAATGGACGGGCGCGTAGTCGCGAGCTTCGAGCTCGTTCCCGTGGAGAATGGCTCGATGCACCGCGGTCTTGCGCAACCCGATGGTGCCGCGCTCCTCGGCTGGGCGGCGAGCCTGCCGGACATCCGCGGCTCGGGCGCCGGCCTCGCCCTGACGGAAGCGGCGTTTGCATGGGCGCACGAGCAGGGGTACGCGACCATGGTCACCGACTGGCGAGAGACGAACCTCCTCTCGTCGCGCTTCTGGCCGGCCCGCGGGTTCCGCCGCTCCTTCCTGCGGCTCTACCGCTCGATCCCATAGCTCGGGCTTCTGGCGCTCCTCGCGCGGCTTCTCGCCGCGCTATTCCTCGCCTTCCCAGTACTCGGCGGTGGGTCCTGGCCGGGCGAGCATGATCGGCTCGCCCGTGACGCTCGTGGCGAACACCTTCCCGGTGTCGAGGTACTCGACGATGTCGGGGCCGAGCATCGACGACAGCATGAGCACACGGATCGGCGAGTCGGTGCCGTTGACGATCTGGTGTGCGCCGTCCTTGCCGCGCGGGAAGCAGACGACGTCGCCTTCCTTCAAGGCTTGCTCACCTTCGGGCGTCCGGAGTGTCGGCTCGCCGCGTAGCACGATCACCCACTCCTCGTTCGCATGGTGCGTGTGGTACGGCCAGAGCTTGTTGCCGGGTTCCACCTCGGACATGCTCGCGCCGATCAGTCCGCCGCCGACGTGGTGGCCGACGAATGCCTCCTTGATCCGCCAGCCCTCGCGGTCTCTCGTTTCGTCCCACTCGTCGCCGTAGAGGTTGAAGATCTTCATTCCGCGAACTCTAACCCGGCTTCACGTGACCGGACTCTCAGTACGCTGCGCGCATGGCCCATCCGACAACGCCCTCCGAGGTCACGATCGTCCCCGCCAACGAGGCGAGCTGGGAGGATCTCCAGGCCGTGCTCGGCACGCGTGCCGATCCGTCCAGATGCCAGTGCCAGCGATACAAGATGCAGCCCGGGGAGTCCTGGGCCTCCGTTGGCGCCGCGGAGCTGGCGTTCCGGCTCCGCACGCAGGCCGACTGTGGTCACCCGGAGTCGGGCACGACGAGCGGCCTCGTCGCCTACCTCGACGGCGAGCCCGTCGGCTGGTGCGCGGTCGAGCCGCGCACTGCCTACCCACGCCTGCTGCGCAAGACCCGCGTCCCGTGGGCGGGCCGAGCGGAAGACAAGACCGACGACAGCGTCTGGGCCGTGACCTGCTTCGTCACCCGCGCGGGCTTCCGCCGCCGCGGGATCAGCCGTGCGCTCGCGCGCGCCGCCGTCGACTTCGCGCGGAAACGAGGCGCCCGTGCCCTCGAGGGCTACCCGATGATCACGCAGCCCGGGCAGGAGATCACCTGGGGAGAGCTCCACGTCGGCAGCCGCAGCATCTTCGAGGCCGCCGGCTTCAGGGAGGTCGGCCACCCGACCCTCCGCCGGGTCGTGAGGCGCATCGACTTCTAGGTCAGGCTTGCCGGGAGTCGCCTGCTCGAGCCGCGGAGGTTGGTGGAAGTCGGGAGCTCCCAGGACAGGCTTCAGGACGAGCCGCCGAAGTCGACGTCCTTGGCCTCGACCGTCCCGGCCGTCCGCCCCGGCGCCGTCTGGTAGGTCCAGTACAGGTTCGTGTGCGCGATCACCTGGTCCGGCGGCGGCGCTCCCCATGCCGTGTGGTCCTCCGTCGTATGGGCGTCGCTGACCAGGGTCGCGTCGTAGCCCCTGGCGAACGCGCCGTGGAGCGTCGAGCGGACGCACGCATCGGTCTGTGCGCCGACGACGACGAGTCGCCCGACCCCGAGGCCCGACAGCACGGACTCGAGATTGGTGTCCTCGAAGGAGTCACCGTAGGTCTTCTCGACGAGCGGCTCGGCGTCGCTCGGGGTCAGCTCGGGGACGATGCGCCACTCGTCGCTCCCGATCGCGAGGTGCTCGTCCGAGTGCTGGACCCAGACGACGGGGACCCGTTCCCGCCGCGCCCTGTCGACGAGGCTGCCGACGTTCTCGACGACGGCGTCGCGCTCGTGAGCCGCCTCGACGACGCCGTTCTGCACGTCGATGACGAGGAGTGCGGTGTTCGGCCGGTTCTCGAGTGTGGTCATGGTCCCCCCGGGTCAGACAACGCGACGGACAGCGAAATCATAGGAGTCTCCGACGACCTCTCGTCCGTCCGTAGACGGAGATCCCGCTACTCGCGCTCGGACCGCACCAGGTCGAGCCAGCTCTCGGCTTCGCGGTAGAGGGTCGGGCTGTTCTCCGGTGTGTAGTAGGCGAGTATCGCGACCGCCTGCGACACAGCCCAGCCTCGCGCACGCGCCCACGTGGCGTCATCCGTCGGCAACGCCTTGCGAAACGCGTCGCGGGCGGCAGGCGAGTGCAGCTTCCACGCGACCATCACGTCGCACGCCGGATCGCCGACGCCCATCGAGCCCCAGTCGATCACACCCCTGATGCGCCCATCGTGGACGAGCCAGTTGCGTGCATCGAGGTCGCCGTGGTGCCAGACGGGCGGGCCGTCCCACGGCGGCACAGAGAGCGCCCGTTCCCACTCCGCCGTCACTCCGGGGTCACCGTCGAACCTCGACAACCAATACCGGATCTCCTTGTCGCGCTCGGCCAGCGGAATGCCCCGTCCCCGCGGCGCACCCGCTGGACTCACCTGTTGCAGCGCCGCAACGAGCGCCGCGAGATCGCGCGCGGCCCGGATCGCATCGATCTCCTCGACCGGCACCGTCTCCCCCTCGACCCACCTGTGGATCTCCCAGAACCAGGGATAGTCGCGACTCGGGCGCCCTTGTGCGACCGGAACGGGGATCTCGACGGGAAGCAACGGAGCCAGCCTCTGCAGCCAGTCGAACTCCGTGCCGCCCGGCTGTGTCGGCCCGTCACGACGCGCGAGCCGCACGGAGAGCCCATCACCCAGACGGAAGATGGCGTTGACGGTGCCGATCGGCTCGATGCGGCAGAGTGGCAGGTCGGCCCACTCCCGGAACTGTTCGCGGAGGAGGCGACGCACAAGCGCCTCGTCGATCTCGAGCTCGTCGATGTGCATCCTCGTCATCACGGATGCTCTGAGGCTACGTGCTGGTAGAGACCTCACCTCCCGAGGCGCGAGGAGTTAGATCTGAGCGATCGACGACAACCCCGAGACCTCCTGACGGGTGATCTGCGGCGACCCCTTGTACCGCAGCGATGAGGCGCCCGATGCCTCCGCCGAGAGCGAGTCGGTCACGGTGAGCTCCACACTCGACGCCCCCGACAGGGTTGCCGTCAGGGATTGCGCCGTAAGCGCGACGCCTCTGACGCTGCTCGCGCCGGCGACCGAGAGATCGAGGCGTGCGGCGCTTCCCTCGAGGTTCGCCCGCGACGCCCCGGACACGTCGAGCCGGCCCTCGGAGATCTTGACGGCACCGTCGAGAGTGCTCGCTCCGGACACGACGAGCTCGAGAGAGTCGGCGTCGATCTCGTCCGAGAGGTGCACCTGCGAAGCACCGCTCGTATCGATCCGACTCAGTGCCGGAACGGTCACGTCCGCTTCCAGCTTCGCGTCCCTCACGCTCGTCCCCGATTGCAGGCCGACGTGAAGCGTGTCGTCGGTGACGCGCACGTCGAGCTCGTCCTTGTGACCCTCGTCGACGCGAACGGTGACCGCCGCTTTCTGCCCGACCGAGACGGTGACGTCGAACGTGTCTCCGACCTCCAGCCGGGAGAACGACGGGACGGCGATCCGCTGGGACTCGACCTTCCCGGAGCCGGTCCCTCCGCCACACCCAGCGCTTGCGAGGAGCGCGGCGACGATCAGCACTGCGCCGGTAGCGGCCCTGGCGTCCACCAGAAGGCCGAGCGTAGCAGCGATAGGCGTACCCCACGTTCGCTGCGGGTTCGACGTCGTCGCGCGTAGAGTGGAACGCCTGGACCCGGATGTGATCGTCATCGGTGCCGGACCTGCCGGGCTGGCCACTGCAGCTTGTCTGCGTCGACGCAGCATTGCGGTGACCGTGTTGGATGCCGGCTCGCGAGTGGGTGACTCCTGGCGCGACCGCTACGACCGTCTCCGTCTCCACACGCCACGTCGTCAGTCGGAGCTGCCGGGCTACCCGATCCCGCGACGGTTCGGCCGCTGGCTGGCGCGAGACGACGTCGCGACCTATCTGACCGAATACGCACGGCATCACGGAATCGAGCCCGAGCACGGCGTCGTAGTCGAACGTGTCGACTTCCGGAGCGGACGCTTTCACCTCCCGACGAGTAGCGGCCCTCGAGTCGCCTCGCACGTGGTCATCGCGACGGGATACATGCGCGTGCCGGTGGTACCCGGCTGGCCCGGTGTCGACGGTTACTCGGGCGAGTTGCTCCACGCGGCCGGTTACCGCTCTCCGGCTCCGTACCGCGGCAAGAGCGTCCTCGTCGTCGGCAGCGGCAACTCCGGCGCCGAGATCGCTGCAGACCTCGCCGAGCAAGGGGCAGGACACGTGTGGCTCGCCTATCGAACGTCGCCCCATGTCCTCCCACGACAGATCGGGCCGCTCGCAACGACCATCCTGGGGTTCCCGAACCAGTACCTCCCCACCGCCCTGATCGATCCCGCCAATCGCCTCGTCGAGCAGCTCACGGTAGGCGACCTGAGCGCCTACGGGCTCGCGCGGCCGGCAATGGGCCTCAAAGAGCAGTTCCTTCGCACCGAAGTCGTGCCGGTTCTCGATGTAGGTCTCGTCGCCCAGCTTCGGGCGGGGCGAGTGGAACCGACGGCGGCCGTCGTCTCCTTTACCGAGCGCAGCGTGGTCCTGTCCGACGGCCGGACGATCGCTCCGGATGTCGTGATCGCGGCGACCGGCTACAAGCGCGGGCTCGAGGATCTGGTCGGCCACCTCGGACTGCTTCACGACTCGGGCGCACCGATCGTCCACGGCGCTCAGACGCATCCGCGGACGCCCGGCCTCCACTTCATCGGCATGCTCCCGACCTTCAAGGGCCTGCTGTTCCAGATCAACCGGGACGCACGAGCTATCAGCCGCAGCATCGCTAATCAGACACCGCCGGGATCGCGGCGGGCACCGACGACGTGAAGGAGACCCCATGAGTGGTTACGCGGTCGCTCACCTCGACGAGATCGAAGAGCAGGACGACGGGCGCGAGCCGTGGCGGCCCGTCCGGCACCACTTCGGCATCACGTCCTTCGGCGTCAACGCCTGGACGGCCCGTGACGCGGGCGACCGGATCATCAACGAGCACGACGAGTCGGAGCCGGACTCGGACGAGGAGCTCTACCTCGTGCTGCGCGGGCAGGCCGCGTTCGAGCTCGACGGTGACCGGGTGGTTGCTCCGGCCGGAACGTTCGTCTTCGTCCTTCCCGGCGTGAAGCGGACGGCGTTCGCCGAGGAGCCCGAGACGACGATCATCGCGCTTGGCGGCACTCCGGGAAAGGCGTACGAGCCCAGCGGCTGGGAGCTCTGGGCACCGCTCCGCCCTCTGTACGAGACGGGTGAGTACGCCGAGGTCGCCGACCGGCTGCGCGTCCTGGTCGAGGCTCATCCGCAGTACGCCGCGCTGTTCTACAACCTCGCCTGCTGCGAGAGCCTCGCCGGCCAGACGACCGACGCGATCGAGCACCTCCGACGCGCGATCGACATGTCCGAGACGTCTCGCGCGTACGCGAAGAACGATTCGGACTTCGATCCGATCCGCGACGAGCCCGCGTTCGAGGAACTGATGGGCCGCTAGGTGTGGTTCCTAGACAGGTTGTTCATCCGGGCCTCCTTGGAGTCTGGGAGCTGCCAAGCACCCCAGGCCAAGGAGGCCCGTGATGAAGTTGCACGCTAACGCGAGGACCTGTCCGCGTAGCCGTCGGTTGTTGGTCGCGAGGATCGAGCAGGGGTGGTCGGCGGCTGCGGCCGCGGCCGCAGCTGGTGTGAGTGAGCGGACGGCGCGAAAGTGGCTCGCACGTTGGCGGGCGGAGGGCGGCGAGGGGTTGCTGGATCGCTCGTCGCGGCCGCGCAGGAGTCCCCGCTCGACCGGAGCCGAGCGGGTCGCGGCGATCATTGCGCTGCGCCGGTTGAGGATGACAGCAGCCGAGATCGGCGAGGTGCTCTCGATGCCGCTGTCGACCGTCTCGCTGGTGTTGAAGCGGGTCGGACTCGGAAAGCGATCTCGGCTCGCGCCGCTGGAGCCGGCGAATCGCTACCAACGAGAGCGGCCAGGCGAGCTCGTCCACGTCGATGTCAAGAAGCTCGGACGGATCGCGCGACCCGGCCATCGGGTCTTCGGACGCAGCTCGCAGAGCGGCTGGCAGAGTCGTCGTTTCGAGACCGGTTGGGAGTACCTCCACGTCTGCGTCGACGACGCGACCAGACTTGCCTATGCCGAAGTCCTCGACGACGAACGCGGCCCGACGGCAGCCGCCTTCCTCGAGCGTGCCGTCGCCTGGTACCGCCAGCACCGCATCACAGTGCAGCGGCTGATGACCGACAACGGCCCCGCATACCGCTCGACCATCCACGCCGCCACCTGCCGGCGGCTCGGCATCCGCCACCTCACCACCCGGCCCTACCGGCCACGCACCAACGGCAAAGCAGAACGCTTCATCCAGACGATCGTCAACGGCTGGGCCTACGCCCGCCTCTACGGATCAAGCAGCGAACGCAGCGCCTTGCTCCAACCATGGCTCGACCACTACAACTGGCACAGACCCCACGGCAGCCTCCAACACAAGCCGCCCGGCACCCGCCTCAGCGAGCTGAACAACGTCCTTGGGAACTACAGCTAGGTCTCGAGCAGTGGCACGACGCGCTCGCGGAACACCTCCAGCTGAGCGCACTCGTCGGCGAGCGGCCAGAGGAAGACGCGTTGCGCGCCCGCACGGGCGTACGGCAGCAGCTTCTCAGCGCACTCCTCCGCCGAACCGATCGGCAGGATCGCGCGGAGCTGCTCCGGGGGACGACTGAGCATCGGCGCCAGCACGTCCGTGAGCACGGCGTCGGCGCGTGCCCGGTCCTCGGTGACGTAGCACCACATCGTTGCGATGCCGTTCGGGAACCGCGCGACGTCGCGCCCGTGTGCCGTCACCTCTGCCTGGACGTCGAGCCAGGCCTGAGCGAAGAGTTCCGGGGTCGTGTTGTAGCCGGAGGCGAGCCAACCATCGGCAAGGCGCGCCACGCGTCTCAGCCCCGCCGGCGATCCCCAGCTCCCGATCCAGATCGGTGGACCGGGGCGCTGCGCCGGCGTCGGGGCAAGGGTGAAGCCGGCAGTGGAGTAGAACGCACCCTCGAACACGACGTCATCGGCTCGCCAGTACGCGCGCAGCGCCTGCACCGCCTCGTCCAGCCGCTTCCAGCGCTCCTCGAATGCCACGCCGACCAGCTCGTAGTCGCGAGCAGACGAACCGGGACCGAGTCCGACCACCAGACGGCCGCCGGACAACAGGTCGATCGCGGCGAGGATCTTCGCGGTTGCTGCCGGTCCACGAAGCACGGGCACGGCGACGGTCGTCGCGAGCGTCATCTGACCACTGTGCGCGAGCACGGCGGCCAGTGCCGTCGGCCCGTCGAGCCACGCGCGCGAGAACACGAGATGGTCGTTCGCACAGAGGTACGTGTAACCGAGATCGCGCGCAGTCTCCGTGAACGCGAGCAGCTCATCGAGGGAGCGTTGCTCGCCTGCGAACGAGATCAGCGGAAGGTGTACACCGAACTCCATCTCAGCTCCTCAGGAGGTATTGACGAGCGCATAGAGCGTCCACTCGCCCGGGATTCCCCGGAGTGCGTGAGTTCCCCGCCCGACGAAGTGAAACCTCGGTCCCGCGGCGTCACGCACGGCCTGCGAAACGAGGACTTCGTCCGGCTCCGCGAGCGCAACGATGCGCGCACCGAGGTGGATCGCGAGGCCCGTGCATTTGTCGTCCACCACGAAGCAGTCCCCGGTGTGAAGGCCAACTCGGAGAGAGGGGCCCAGCGGCCGTACCACCTCCCGGATCGCGGTGGCGGCCGAGAGCGCGTCGGGAACACCCGCGAACACCGCGAAGAATCCGTCACCCGCGGTGTCCATCTCCCGGCCACCAAACGCATTCAGCTGCGCGCGGACGACTGCGTTGTGGCGCTCGAGTAACTCCGCCCAGGCCGCGTCGCCGATCCGCACGGCAAGCTCGGTGGCACCGACGATGTCCGTGAACAGCGACGTCGTTCGGGTGTCATTCTCGAGCGTTGCCCCTCTACGGCTGAAGGTCACTCCAATCCCAGGGCGGGATCCCGATCCCCGAAGGGACGACACGGCGCCACGCAAACCCGTCGATCGCCTCAGTCGGCTTTCTCCCAGCCTTCCTCGCCCTCCGACCACGGCACCGCCGTGCCGCGCTTGAAGATCAGCTCGTTTGCCTCGTCACCTGGGAAGACCCCGATCTTGTCGCTGTCCGGATAGACGGACACGGCCGGCACCCGCGTGCTCGAGAACACCAACACCCTCGCCGGTGACTCGCTTCGGTTCATGATCTTGTGCGCTCCACCCGGACCGGCCGGGAAGCACACGAGGTCTCCGCGTGCCGCCGTTCGCTCCCCGTCGGGTGTGCGCATCACGACGTCGCCGTCGACGACCAGCAACCATTCCTCCTCGTACTCGTAGTGATACGGGCACGAGCTCTGACCGGGCGCGAGGTCGTAGATGTACATGGCGGTCACCGCCGAGCCGACGGCGCGGCTCACGTCGATCCTGCCCTCCAGGTTCTCGGCGGTGAAGATGTTGACCGACGCCATGCCGCCACATTATCCCGACGGCATCGCGCAGGTGCGCCCGGTCAACAGCTGCCCGCCGCGGTCGTTGCGCACCTCGACCCCGCTCAACCCCGCGCGTCGCCCGAGCTCGGCGAGCTCCTCGTCCGAATAGAAGTGGCCGCGGCTTGCGATCGGCTCCGGCGCGGCCGGGGTCCCGCGCAACTCCGGGGCGGTCGTGTAGACGGCGAGACGGCCGTCGGCTCGCAGCACGCGGCGGCACTCGCGCAAGACCCCGATCGGGTCATCGAGGAAGAAGAAGACGACGGACATCGCGACAGCCGTAAATTCTCCGTCGGCGAACGGCACGCTCTCCGCCTCACCGAGCACCACCTCTGCCGCGGTCGCACGCTCGGATGCGAGCGCGACCATCTCCTCGCTGTGGTCGATCCCCGTTGCACGCGCGCCGGTCGCGAGCGCGTCGCGTAGCAAGAGACCGCCGCCGCAGCCGAGCTCGAGCAGATGGTCGTCCGGTCCGAGCGCGAGCGCGTCGAGGATCGCGCGCCGTGCCCACTCGTGAACGTCGTCCGCGCCGTACACCTCCCGCGCACGCGTGCCGCTCGGGCGCCGCGCGACCCGATCGGTCAGCCAGTCGTCGAAGCCGTCTTCAGGCAAACCACTTTCACGCCACGCAGCGAGATCCTCGTCACCCAGGCCCAACGCCTGCAGCCTCTCGGCGCGCATGTCAGCACTGCTCACGGCACGCCGATGCTACGCCTCAGCGGCGCGCGTCGCCCGGCCCGGGCCTCGCTAGGCTTGTGCCGTGGCAACGTCGCTGGGGGATCGCTTGATCGCTGCCGTCGCGGCGCAGGACGCG
The DNA here is from genome assembly GCA_963724805.1 of uncultured Actinomycetes bacterium. Classification (GTDB taxonomy): domain Bacteria; phylum Actinomycetota; class Thermoleophilia; order Gaiellales; family Gaiellaceae; genus CAVQZA01. The sequence goes on along the minus strand of CAVRWA010000014.1, from coordinate 1,549,077 downwards.
AGTGCGATCGCAGCATGCTTCGCGCCCGACGCCGAGTTCCGCGGCCTCACACCTCCGGGTCTCAGAGAGCGCTTCGGCGCGGTCGAGGCAGCTTCGTTGATCGCCGGGTGGTTCGCGGACTCGACAGAGCTGAGCCTCGTCGATGCGACGACCGATGAAGTCGAGGACAGGCTCCACATCTCATACCGTTTCCGGGGAGTCGAGGAAGGCGAGCCCTTCCTCGTCGAGCAGCACCTCTTTTGCTCGGTCGACGCCGATCGCATCAAGCACGCGGACCTTCTCTGCTCGGGGTTCCGCCCTCGGCGCCCCGGGTGAGCCGGCTCGACGGCTCACGGGGCACTCCCGACCATTCCGCCGACCCTCCACGGACGAGCCCGCGCCTCCGCGTCGATCGCGTCGGCCCACGCATGCGCGGCGGCATCGACGTCGCCGGGGCACATCCCGAAGCATTGCACGTGTGCTTCGAGCGTGAGGTTGCCTCGGCGCCAGTGATACGTCACCTGTGTCCCGGGGCCTCCCACCCAGAGGACCCAGGCCTCGTCACCGAGGCCGTCGATCTCCGCGGCCTTCGTGATGTGTCCGCTTCTCGCACCCCAGCCGCGTGAGAAGGCGTTGGACGCGGCGAACGCCTTGCCGGCGTCGTCAGCGCTCCCGAAGACACCCAGGTCGAGGTGACCCAACTTGTTGTTGTCCCGCCACTCGTTCGACGCCTCTGCGATGTCGACGAGGCCGGCCATCTGCCTTTTCAGCCTGACCAGAAGAGGGTCGTTCGGGGCCGATTCCGTCGAGGAGTCCGCCGCGGCCGGTTTCTCCGGATCCCGTGGCCAGGTCCAGCCGGGCGCCACCGGCCCGACGCTCGCGATCCGCGTGACATCGGCGGCAGTGAACAGCAGCTTCTGCTCCTTGCCTCCGCCGCAGCCGCAAACAAGGGTTGCCGCGACGACGGCGATTGCCCCGCGAGCGACGGTGACCATCACGACTCGCGATTCTGGCACGCCCTCGTGCCCTGACAGGCGATCCGGAGGTCGCCGTGCACCAGTTTCGGACTGCCGCGACCGGCTCGTCGTCAGGTATCGCTGCGCTCGGTTCGCGCCGTCGCCGCGGCGGTGAAGACGAGCGTCCACGCCACGAGCACCGCGGCGCCTGGGCCCGGCGTGAGGAGGTGCTCGACGGGCTGCCCGGCGAGCGCGTCGCCGGCCTTGCCCGGCAGATAGCGGCCGACCGACGGGACGGCTGCGAAGAGCACGGCGTCGACCAGGAAGGCATAGGCGACGACCGCGACGACGGCGCCGACCTGGTTGCGGATCAGTGCCCCGACCGTGACGCCCAGCATCCCGCCGAGCGCGGCGGCCGCGGCGGCTCCGAACACCAACGCCAGCGTGTCGGCGCCTGTCAGCGCGACGTTGACGTCGCGCGCGGCGAGAATGGCCAAACCGCCGCACAGGGACACGCCCATGCAGACGACGGCGAACAGGACGCCCGCGAGCGCGGCCACCGCGAGTTTCGCCGCGAGGACGACACGACGGCGCGGCTCGAAGAGCAGCGTCGGGCGGATCGTCCCGTATCGGAACTCGCCCGTGACGGTGATCACACCGGCGAGCGTGGCGAAGAACCCGGCCGTGGCCCCCGCGCCCAGGAGCGTTCGCTGCTGATCCACCTGCGCCAGCTTTTCGAGGGCGGGCGACAGTCCCTCGATGGAGACGCCGAGAATTGTCAGGGCCACGGCGGCGACGAGCAGCAAGACCGCCGTCTTGGTCGTGCGCATCTTGCGCAACTCCGAGCGAAGCTGGTCGATCATGACGGTGGCTCCGCGGTCAGCTCGAGGAACACGTCTTCGAGCGACGACGACTCGGCTACGAGCTCGCGCAGCTCGACGTGCGCCGACAGCGCGATCTCTCCGACCCGGTCGGCGGTCACCCCATGGATGTGCAACGTTCCGTTGTCGCGCTCGGTTGCGACACCTGCGTCGTGCAGCGCCCTCTCGAGGGCGTCGGGCCGGGCAGCGACGACGCGAACCGTCCCGGCGAGACGGGCGGTGAGCTCGCTCAACGGCGACTCGACGACCAGACGGCCGCGGTTGATGATCACGACCCTGTCGACCGTCTGCGCGACCTCTGCCAGGTGGTGGCTCGAGACGAAGACCGTCCTGCCCTGCGCAGCGAATGCGCGCAAGAAATCGCGCAGCCAGCGCATCCCCTCGGGGTCGAGGCCGTTGGCGGGCTCGTCGAGGATCAGGAGCTCCGGATCGCCGAGCAGGGCAGCGGCGAGGCTCAGGCGCTGACACATGCCGAGCGAGTAGCCGCCCACCCGGCGACCGGCCGCCTCCGTCAGGTCGACCAGCGCCAGCACCTCCTCGACGCGACCCGGCGACACGTGAGCGACGGGAGCCAGGACCCGCAGGTGATCGCGTCCCGTTCGTCCCGGGTGCAGGTCTGCGGAGTCGAGCACGGCGCCGACGCGAGCCCCCGGCCGCTCGAGCTCGGCGAAGGGGTGGCCGAAGACGAGCGCGTGGCCACGGGTGGGCTTGGCCAGCCCGAGCAGCATTCGCAGCGTCGTCGTCTTGCCGGCGCCGTTCGGGCCGAGGAAGCCGGTGACGCTGCCCGCCTCCAGTTCGAAGGAAAGATCGCTGACGGCAATGATCTCGCCGAAGCGCTTCGTCAGCTCGACTGCTGACACGACCGGTTGCACGCACACATGCTCACGCGCGCTCGAGCTACGCACATCCGGAAGAAGTCCGGCGCCCTACTGCGGCTTTTCCACCCCTCAGAGAGACTCCCCGCACTCTCGAGGAGCACCGTGGGCTACTTCGCGATCTCCCAGATGTGGCCGCCGGGATCCATGAAACTTGCGGTTCGTATCCCCCAGGGCCGATCCATCGGGCCGTTCAACAGCGTCACTCCGCGTGCCGCCAGCTCGGCGCACATCGCATCGACGTCGTCCACCTCGATGGTGAACTGAAGGCGGGATCCGGCCTCGCTACCGGCCACCGCTGCAGGCGCGATCAGCCCCGGTGCCGCTGTGGTCTTCAGCAGGTTGATGAGCGTGTTCCCGAAGTCGAACACGGCCGAGTTGTCGTCCTCGAACATCACCGGCAGGCCGAACACATCCCGGTAGAACTGCTTGGCGTCGTCCAGTTCCTCGACGAACAAGGTGATCGCACGAATCCCACTCGGCCACGAACCCATTCCGCACCTCTTTCCGGAGTCGCACCATGACGGCCCTCCTATTGTCTCGACCGCGCGCGGCCGGCGTCAGGCGACCCGTCCCGTCAGGTCGCGACCGGTCGGCTGTCCTGCTGCATCACGTAGACGTTCCCGTCGGGGCCCCGGAAGAAGAACCAGCCGTAGCCCTCCAGGCTCGGATTGTCGAACAGGTCGTTTGCCCAGACGAGGTCGCCGACCAGTTCGACCTCCGCGGCCGCAAGCTCCTCACGGGCGCCGACGATGTCGTCCACGGCGAAGGCAACGACGATCCCCTCGCGGACCTCGGCCGGGAACAGGCTCGCGTTCTCGTGCTCCGGGCCGAAGACCTCGACGTAGTCGCTTCGCCCGGACGGGAGTTGGAAGATCGACCAGCCGGGCTCGGCATGGACGTTGTGCAGGCCGAGGACGTCTCGAAACAGGGCTGCGGTCGCTTCGAAGCTCCCCGTGCGGGTACCGAGGAAGCAGATCCGCTGGACCTTCATGCCGTCTCCATTCCGCAGCGCGCGACTCGCTCCTGTTCGACCGGCGGTTAGCATCGCGACGGTGGAGCCCAAGCCGAGCGGGTGGGATCGGAGGTACGCGGAGTGGTTCGACGATCCCTCCGTCGTCGAGAACTACAGGTTCCGGCCCGAGTACCCGGCCGCGCTGTTCACGTTCCTCGCCTCGCTGGCCGGGCCCGCCGGAGTGGTGCTCGACGCCGGCTGCGGACCGGGAGACATCGCAAGGCCGCTGGCCCCACTGGTGGGGCGCGTCGACGCGGTCGACCTCTCCCCGCGCATGATCGCCGAGGGCCGACGACGCGCGGGCGGGGCTGCCTCGAATCTCGTCTGGCTGCGCGGGACCGATCGAGGACGTTCAGCTGGACGGCCCCTACGACCTGGTGGTCGCCGGAGACAGTGTGCACTGGTTCGACTGGCAGGTCGTCTTTGCGCGCTTTGCGACGGTCCTGGCCCCCCACGGTCGGCTCGCCATCGTCGCTCGCAACTGGTTCAGAGCCCCGGAGCTCAAACGCCGCTTCGGCCCGATCTACGAACGGTTTGCTGCGAATCGAGAGTTCCGCCCGCTCGACCCGATCGTCGAGCTGGAGCGGCGAGGCGTCTTCGTGCGAGCCGGAGACCACACGACCGCTCCCACCGGCTGGCGCCCGACGCTCGACGAGATCGTCGGCTGCCACCACTCCCAGAGCGGATTCGACGTCGAACGAATGAGCGCGGACGAGGTCCCGGCGTTCGACGAGGAAGTCGAAGGCGTGATCCGCGCGCTCGTTCGGGAGGGAACGGTCGCCGAGTGTGACGGCAGGTTCGACCTCGACATGACCGCGACGATCGTCTGGGGCCGTCCGTCCGGAGGAGATTCCTGAACTACGCCGTCCGACGTGTCTATCTTGGCGTGCTTGCCTGGAAGACGGTCGCCTTTGACGGGAGACGAAACGGTTCCGCGAGCTCGGGTACTCGCCCTGCGGCCTCCCTGGCGAGTGGGAGCGCCTCCACGTAGCGGACGAGCCGTGCGCGCGTCGGGAAGACGAGGACAACGTCGCAGTCGATCTGCTCGACGTCGTGGAAATGGCGAAGGAGGAGGTCGTGTCCGTTCTCGCGGCTGAAGGAGAGCGGCGGAGCCACGGGTATCGCCTCGTCGAAGAGCGACGCCCACGCGAGGCGCCGCGCCTCCTCGTCGTCGCTTCCGGTCGACGCCAGCAGCACTCCGTGGTCGGTGAGGGCACGCGCCAGCTCGGCAATCGCCGTTTCCGGGTCGGGCACGTGGTAGAGCACGGAGCTCGCGACGGCACAGTCGAACGAGGCGTCGGCGAACGGCAGCTCCCTGATGTCGGCCAGGACCGCCCTGATACCGGCCTGCGCGGCCAGCTCGACCATCCGCGGCGAGGAGTCGACTGCGACGACCTCGGCGTCGAGCTCGGCCTCCGCCCACACGCAGAGGTCGCCCAGCCCCGACCCGGCGTCGAGCAGGCGCCGGGGGCGCGCGGCAAGGATCCGCTCCCGCAGGATCTCCTCGTCGTCCGGGCCCTCGGCGAGCTCGCGGAAGGCGAGCAGGCGCTCGCGCAGCGCCGCCTCCGAGGCGTACTCCTCCGCGACGGCCTCCGGGTCGTCGAGCCAGCTCGTCATGCGTTCGGTGGAGCCCAGTCCAGTGCGACCTTCCACTCGCTTCGAAGGACTGCTGCGTAGGCCTCGCCCTCCTTCGCCGCGCCCTTCGTCGCCTCGAGGATCGCCTGCGTGCGTGCAGCCCGGGCAGGGAGACCTCGCTTCCTCGACACCTCCCCCAGGAACTGCCACTCGTCCTTCGCCACCTGACGCAGAACCACGAAGCCGGGCGCTGCGGGTTGCTGTCCCATCTCGACCGCCTCTCGGTTAGTCCGGCAGGATTCCCGACAGGTCCCAGACACGCGGATTGTCGGGGACAAGCCGAAGCAGGACTCCCGGCTTGGAGCTCCGCTCGGCCGCGAACCGCTCGCCGTCGGCCGCTCCGAGGTAGCGCTCCGCGATGGCCGCTCGCACCGGACCGACGTCGCATTCGACCAGCTCCGCCGCGCCGCGAACCTCGACGCCGCGGAACGGTCGAACGGCCTCGAAGACGACGAGCACACACCGTGGGTCTCCGGCCAGGTGCCGGAGCTTGAGATCGCCCTCGGCGATCACCACCTCGAACCCTCCGTCGTGCCAGCGAAACCAGACCGGCGAGACGAGCGCGCCGCCGTCCTTCCGATACGTCGTCAGCACGGCAGGCGAGGGAGCCTCCAGGAGGGAACGCACGCCTTCGATCCAGGTCTCGGTCACGGCTTCACGTAGACGGATACGTGCGAGCGGCTGTCGCTCGTGAACGGCTCCCGCTTCCAGCCGGCCCAGCGCTCGCGCAGGCTCAGGCCGGCAAGGCGGGCCATCAGGTCGAGCTCCGCGGGCCAGGCGTAGCGGCCCTCCGACGGGTAGGAGTCGATCCGCTCCCCACTCACGACGAAGTGATGAGAGGCAAGCCGCTGCGTGACCACGTCGTAGACGTCGAACGAGATGCGGCGTGCGTCGACCCCGATCACGCTGGTGTTCTGGCCGGGAGGGAGCCTCTGCAAGTCCGGCACTTCGAGCTCGACGACGAAGCTTCCTCCGGGGTCGAGATGCGCTGCGGCGTTCCGGAAGCATGCGACCTGCTCGTCCTGCGTCGCCAGGTTGTAGATCGTGTTGAACACGACGTAGACGAGCGAGAAACGACCCTCGACCCGGGTCGTCGCGAAATCGCCGATGGTGACGTCGAGCTCCGCGCCTCCGGGCTTTGCGCGCAACCTGGCCACCATCGCCTCCGAGGCGTCGATCCCGTGGACCCGCACACCGCGTTCGGCCAGCGGAAGCGCGATCCGACCCGTGCCGATCCCGAGCTCCAGCGCCCTGCCCTCGCCCGCCAGGTCGGCGAGCAGGTCCACGGCCGGGGTGACGACACCAGGCTCGAACATGTCGCCCGCGAGGTCGTCGTAGACCGCCGCCTCGCGCTCGCCGAAGAACCGGGCGCCGTAGTGCTCCGACATCGGCTCAGGCACTCTCGACGATCATCAACGAGTTCGCGTCGTGGTCGCGGAAGGTGAACAGCAGCGGCACCGTGCCGTCTCCGCCCATCAGCTCCGCGTCGACGTCGACGCCCTTCCCCTTCAGGTCCTGGTGGGCGGCGCGCGCGTCCGTCGTCTCGAGTGCGATGCCGGTCATGCGCCCCGCCTGGTACTCGCCGCGCGAGGGGACCAGCGCAAGGGCCGCCCCGCCCATCGGCGGCGCGACCTCGACCCAGCGCTCGCCGTCGCCGAAGGGAACGTCGGCGACGAGCCCGAAGCCGAGCATCCCCGTGTAGAACGCGATCGCTGCGTCCTGGTCGCGGACCGGGACCATCACCCTTCCGACTTGCGTTACCGGCGCCATGACTATCTCCTTTCCGCCTTTTCCTCTAGCGCTCGCCGGGTGGGACGTGGCGCAGGGTCTCGGCGAACGACCCTAGCTCCTCGCGGCTGTAAGGCGTGTGGCGGCGACGCTCACCCGGCGGGTCGTTGGCGAGGCCCGTGCCCTCCCGCCACGCCCGCGCCGGCCGGATCGGCCGCACCTGGAAGCCGCCGCCGCAGTTCGGACACACGTCGTGGAGCACCTCCTCGACGCAGGCGGCGCAGAACGTGCACTCGTACGAGCAGATGCGCGCGTCGGACGCCTCGGGCGGCAGGTCCCTGTCGCACAGCTCGCAGTTCGGCCTGAGCTCGAGCACTTCAGGCCTCGGCGATCGGCCGTCCGACGACGAGCACGTCGAGCAGTTCCGGCTCCAGGTCGCGGTAGCTCGCGTCGGGGCGCACGCCGATCCCGTCGAGCGTCTTCGAGAAGAAGCAGCGCGCGGCGGCGGCGAGGACGACGTCCATGATCTCCGTCTCCGAGAGCCCGAGGTCGCGGAGCGGCTGAAGGTCTTCGTCGCCGATCGAGGCGGCGTCGTCGACGACGCGCTCGGCCAGGTCCATGACCGCGACATCGACCTCGTCGAGGCCCGCGGCACGGTGGTCGAGCGCGATCTCGCGCACGGGCTCGCCGAAGCGCTCCAGCAGGACCGTGCCGTGGGCGAGGCAGCAGTAGCTCGAGCGGAGCCGCCGCGCCGCAGCGAGCGTCGCCAGCTCGTAGCGCCGCAGGTCCATTCCCGCCTTGATCGCACCGTTCAGCTGCATCCAGGCGGCGAGGACTTCCGGCCGTTTCGCGAATGCCCGTTCGTAGTTGGTCGCCATGGAGGGATTGTGCAGCAGAAGCCGTGTCGTAGCATCACGGGATGAGCTGGGCCGAGGCGTTCGCGAGCCGGTACGAGGAGTGGTCGGCGCACATGACGGAGGACGTGCCGTTCTACGTCGAGCTCGCGCGCGAGGCCGACGGGTTGCTCGTCGAGCTCGCCGTCGGAAACGGACGCGTCGCGATCCCGGTCGCGCGCGAGACCGGCCGGCGCGTCGTCGGGATCGACTTCTCGCCGGCGATGCTCGAGCAGGCGCGCATCAACGCCGCCGAGGCGGGTGTGGAGCTCGATCTGCGCGAGGGCGACATGCGCGAGCTCGAGCTCGACGAGCCGGCGGCGCTGATCTACTGCCCGTTCCGTGCGCTCCTTCACCTGCCGACCTGGGCCGACCGGCGACGGACCTTCGAGCGCGTCGCCGCCTCGCTCCGGCCGGGCGGGCGGTTCGCGTGGAACGCCTTCGCCTTCGACCACAAGGTTGCGGCGCGCCTGGACGGGCAGCACCATGACGAGCCCGTTCCACACACGCTGCGGTACGCGGTAGGCGACAACCGGATCGACATCACCCTCGACGACGGCGGGACGAGCTCTCTGTGGTGGGCGACCAAGAACGAGTGGCTGGGGCTCGCCGACGTCGCGGGGCTCGAGGTCGAGGCCCTCTACGGCGATTTCGACCGGACACCGCTCGACGACGAGAGCGGCGAGTACGTGTTCGTCACCCGCCGTCGGTGAGCGAGAATTGACCCCGATGCCCGCGGCCGAGCAGATCGAGATCCGCCGCCTCGACGTGGCCGAGGTGCGCGCGCAGCTCGACGCGCTCGCGGCCGTCCTGTTCGACTGTGTCGCGGGAGGCGCCTCGGTCGGCTACATGGCGCCGTTCTCGCACGCACATGCGCGCGAGGCTTACGAGGCCTGGGCGGCCGAGGTCGAGCAGGGCCGCCGGCTGGTTCTCGGCGCGTTTGTCAACGGCTACCTGGTCGGCACGGTCCAGGTGGTCCTCGCCCTGATGCCGAACCAGCCGCATCGCGGCGAGCTCGTGAAGCTCCTCGTCCACCGCTCGGCCCGCAAGCGCGGGATCGCCAGGCTCCTGATGGAGGGCGCGGAGGCCGAGGCGCGCGCGGAGGGCAAGACGCTGCTCGTGCTGGACGCGGTGACGGGCGGCGACGCCTCGCGGCTCTACGAGCGGATGGGCTGGGTCACGGTCGGCGTGGTCCCCAACTTCGCCCTCTATCCGGACGGGCGGCCCTGCGACACGACCTACTACTGGAAGGCGCTCTAGCCCACTCAGGCCGTCGCGACGATGGTGATCCCGCCGCGCGCCTTCTGCTTCAACGTGACGCAGGCCCTGTCGGACGGGAGCTCGAGCGTCTCGGCGATGTCGTCCCGGATCTTCACGGCGAGCGCCTCGCAGAAGAGCCCTTCGTTCCGGAACCGGGCGAGGTAGAGCTTGAGCGACTTCGATTCGAGGCAGAGCGCTTGCGGCCGGTACTCGATCGTGACGGTGTAGAGGTCGGCCTGTCCGGTGATCGGGCAGAGTGCCGTGAGCTCGTCACTCGTCATCTCCACCTCCGACACGCCCGGATTCGCGAAGGTCTCCAGGCCCGCGTAGTGATCGGAGCCCGCGTGGCCGAGCGCCACGAACTCCGTCGAACGCCCGGTCGGCTCCATGCGGCGTCACTCTACCGCGTCGAACCTCCACAGCTCGACGTCGGTGACCGGCCTGTAGCCGATCCGCTGGTAGATCGAGTTCGCCGTCGGGTTCGCGAGATCGGTGTAGAGGAAGCAGAAGTCGCGCCCGCCCGAGAGCAGCTGCGCGGTCAGCTCGGCCGTGAGGGCGCTCGCGTAGCCCCGGCTGCGAGACTCCGGCGGGGTGTAGACGGGCCCGATCCGAATGCCGTGCGGTGTCGCGGCTCCGCACGCGGCGATCGAGACGGGCGCGCCGTCGTCCCAGAGGACGAGCCGGGCATCGGGATCTGCCGCGTTGCGCTCCAGGAACCCGGTGGCGTCCTCCGGGCCCTCCGGGATCACTTCGCGCATGAACGCTCTGACCCAGTCGAGCGCGAGCTCGCGATCCTCGTCGCCGGCCGCGCGCATTCCGCCGGCGACTCGCGGCGGCGCGACGACCTCGGTCGCCTCGAAGATCCGCTGCGACATGGCCAGCCGGGCGCCGTCGCCCGTGAGCGCGCCCCACGCGGAGATGAAGGCACCGATCGCCGAGGCGGGGCCGCTGACGCCGGGGAGGTCGGCGAACACAGCGTGGGCGTCCTCCGCGAGCGCGACGTAGCCGGCCGTGTCCTCGCACTCCGCGAGGACGAGGTTGTGGGGCGGCGTGCGCAGCGCAGCGGTGACGATGCGACCACCGTCCTCGACGACCGCGAAGTACGGGTCGTCGGCGCCGTAGGTGTTCGGGTCGGCGAGCAGGCGCCCCGAGAGCCCGAGCATGAGATTGTGCTCCGCCTCACGCGCTCCGAGGAAGTCACCCGCGGAGCGGACGAATCCCACTACATCCAGACGCCTGACCTGCACGGGCAGATTGTGACGATTGCGAGGAGCTAGTCGCTCCACCAGTTCTGGACGATCTCGGCGTCGCGGGGATCGTCGCCGGCGCCGAAGGCGAGGTACTCGACGCCGTCGGGGCCTGCCTGGACGGCCCGCATCGTGTTCTTGTCGAACCGGATCGCGTCCCACTCGCCGAGCTCGACGATCTCGTCCTCGACCTTGATCCGAGCGGAGCCGCGAAGCACGACGTAGACCTCCTCCTGCCCCTCGTGCCGGTGGCCGAAGGGGATCCTGAAGCCGGGCGCGAGGGTCATGAGGCTGAGGCCGAGAGTCTCACCACCGAGCGCCGTGCGGGCGAAGCGAGCCTCGAGCTCCGCCGGCATGCCGAAGTTCGGGGCCTGGTTCTCGATGTCCGTTCGCAGGTTCCGCTTCGTGTAACCGCTCATCGCCCAAGCCTAGCCGGTCGTCACACGGCCGAGATGGAGCCGAACAGCCCGTGCTTGGCCAGCTCCGTCGGGCCGCGCCAGAGGTGCGGGCCGGACGCGAAGAACAGCTCGTCCTTCGGCCCCGCGGCGGCGCCGTTGCCGAACGCGATCCCCCACACGCCGTTCACGACGAGTGGCTCACCGTCGGGCTCGGCGAGCGCCCCGTCGAACGCCCAGCGGCCGCCCGATTTCCGGAAGGCGTTCACGTGGCCGTCGCCGAAGTTCGCCACGAGCAGGTCACCGGCGTAGCGGCCGAACGAGGACGGCGCGAGCGCAAGCCCCCACGGCTCGTTCAGGACGCCCATCCGCCCGACCCGGGCCACGAGCCGGCCGGCCAGGTCGAACTCGTCGACGAAGCCTCCGGTCGGGTCGTCGTTGCCGTTGACGGGGGCACGCCCGACATACGTGACGAACAGGCGGCCGCCGAGCAGCTGGATGTTGTCCGGCGCGTACCAGGGCGGGATCGACGGGTCGCTGAACGAGCCGGGCAGGCGAACCGGGCGCCAGCGGGAGTCGAAGACGTCGACGCGCGCGTTGTGGAAGTCGGCGGCGTAGAGGCGCCCGCCCGCGACGGCGACTCCGCGGAAGATTGCCGCTTCCCCGGCGCGGTCCACGACGATCACCGACTGGGTCGACCACCCGCGCGGCACCGTCGGCGTCCACGCGCGGATCCGCCCGTCCTCGCACGCATAGATGAACCGGGCCGGGTCCGAAGCACCGCCGGCCGAGACCCTGAACCCACGCCCGCCGTAGGCGACGATTCCGGTGGGCCCTCCGGGCACGCTCACGGTGAGCAGCTGCTTCTTCCCGTCACCCGAGTAGAGAGCGCTCGTGCCGCTCGCCTCGTTCGTCGTCCACCAGGGGCCTGTCGCCGTGGCGGCCAGGCCCCAGCCGTTGACCAGCACCCTGTCCGTCGCGAGCGCCGGGACGCCGCCGTCCGAGACGAGCCGGTGGACGACGTACCCCTTCGCCGGCGTGCCGACTGCAAAGCGCACAGCGAGGGCCACCACGACCACCACTGCAACGGCGACTCCGAGCCCCACCGGGGTTCGAAATGCGCTCAGCAGCCTGGACGTCACGGGGGAATCGTACGTGGGAAGATCCGTTCGTGGCAGCGAGGCTCGTCCTGTGGACAGCCGCCGCGGTGGCCGTTGCGGCCGTCGCAGCCGTTGCCTTCCTCGTCGTCGGTCACCGCGGCGGCGGCTTCGGGAAGGGAGGCAAGGCGACGACCTCGCGCAACAGCGCCTCCTACGAGTTCGCCTCGGCGCTGGTGCGCCAGCCGGACGGCAAGCTCGTCGTCGCCGGCTGCCACTGCCCTCCCCCCGGCCAGGACAACAGCCTCGAGCTCGCCCGCTTCGGCGAGAACGGCCGCCTCGATCCGACCTTCGGGAGCGACGGCACGGTGAGGGCCACGATCGGCAACGGCGCCGTCACCTGGGCCCTGGTGCGCCAACGCGACGGCAAGCTCGTCGCCGCCGCCTCGAGCGGCAAGGGCGCAAACAGCCGGTTCGCGCTCACCCGCTACGACGCGAACGGGCTTCTCGACCCGAGCTTCGGGAGCGGCGGCGTCGTGACCACTGCGATCGGGAAGGGCTCCACGGCGGAGGCCCTCGTACTCCAGCCGGACGGAAAGCTCGTCGCGGCCGGCTCCAGCGGACGAGGCGCCGAGAGCATGTTCGCGCTCGCGCGCTACGACGAGAACGGCCTCCTCGACCGGAGCTTCGGCGACGCCGGCACCGTCACGACCCCGGTCGGGAAGGCCGCCGTGGCGCAGGCGGTGCTGCTCCAGCCGGACGGAAAGCTCGTCGTGGCCGGCTCCAGCGGCACCGGCGCCCACAGCACGTTCGCGCTCGCACGCTACGACGGGAACGGACGCCTGGACCGCAGCTTCGGAAATGCCGGCACCGTGACGACGGCGAGTTGGAGCTACGCGGTTGCACAGGCACTGGTGCTCCAACCGGACGGCAGGCTCGTCGCCGCGGGCCGCGGCGGGCAGCTCCACGACTTCACGTTCGCCGTCGCCCGCTACGACTCGCACGGCCGCCTCGACCGGAGCTTCGGGAGCGGCGGCGTGACGACGACCCGGATCGGAGACAGCGCCGGCGTGGCGGCGCTGCTGCTCCAGCCGGACGGGAAGCTCGTCGCCGCCGGCTCGGCCTTCTACGGCCAGGACATCTACGCCGGTCACGACGAGTTCGCTCTCGCCCGCTACGACGAAGACGGGCACCCCGACGCGGGCTTCGGAAGCGGCGGCACTGCGACGACCGCGATCGGCAAGCAGTCCGGCGCGGCGGCGCTGGTGCTCGAGCCGGATGGAAAGCTCGTCGCAGCCGGCTACAGCGGCGACGGCCGCAACTTCACGTTCGCGCTCGCCCGCTACGAGAGCGACGGCCGCCTCGACAGGTGATCAGTCGGGGAGCCAGCCGTCGCGGTACCGCGCCGGCCCGCGTCTGGGGAATCGCGCGTACGCCTCCTCCGCGTCGTTGGTCTCCCGCTCGACCGAGACGCCGTGGCGCCGCGCGACCTCGTCGACGGTGTAGCCGCCCCAGTCAGGCCCAGCCGTCCGGCGGGCGCCGACGGCGAGCACCAGGCAGGGCGCATCCCCCGCGCCGAGGATGATGTGCTTCGTCCCGGGCGGGCAGTGCACGAAATCCCATTGCCGGAGCGGGCGCTCCTCGCCCTCGACGATCAGCAGCGCCTCGCCGGCGAGCACCAGGAAGTCCTCCTGGTCGGCCTCCCAGTGGTACATCCCCATGGACTCACCGGGCTCGAGGACGCTGAGGTTGATCCCCAGCTGGGAGAAGGGCGGCTCGCCCTCGAAGTCCACGATGGCAGAGCGGCCCTGCACGTGGCGCCAGCTCGCGTCGCGCGCGTTGAGCACGAACCAGCCGTCGCCGGCTGGGACGAGGCCGTGTTCCGTGGCTTCGAGCCGTGCCTCGGGAGGCATGGCCGGAAGCATGCCATCTCGATCCCGCCCACTTCGCCCTGGTCGCTCTGATCGAACTCTGATCCGCCTGCCATCCGATTCCCAGCCGTGCGCGCGATCCTCGAAGAGTCCCCACTCACGGGTGATGAAGGACTCACGAAAGGAGCACGGATGAAGGAGACATACAAGAGGTTCATGCCGAGATCGGTGGTGGTGGGCGCGGTAGCGCTCGGGCTCGTCGGCGGCACCTACGGCATCGCCAGTGCGGCGACCGGCTCGAAGGCAGCCACCCCGACCAACTCGAGCTCGGTCTTCCAGACGGCTGCGCCGGCCGCGGCGGGGACGCCGCCCACCGCCGGGCAACCCTGGGGCGGCCAGCGGAGCGACGAGACGCCGCTGACCGGCGACGCACTGGCCAAGGTGACGGCGCTCGCGTCGGCGAAGGTGCCCGGCGGCACGATCGTCCGCGTCGAGACCGACGCCGACGGCAACGCCGCCTACGAAGCGCACATGACAAACGCTTCGGGGTCGCCGGTCACCGTCTACGTGGACAAGCAGTTCAACGTCGTCAGCGTCGAGACGCGCTGACCCTCCGACAACCGGCGGTAAGGCCGGGGCTCCCTAGCAGTCGAGATGCATGCGGGAGCCCCGGCCGAAGGCCGTCTCGACGGCGCCGTCGAGCACGAAGCCGACGCTCTCGTAGAAGTCGAGCGCGTGCCCGTTCGCGGTCACCTCGATTCGCTCCAGCCCCTGCGCCCGCGCGACGGCCACCGCGTCGAGCACGAGCGCCCGTCCGACCCCCCGGCGCATCCGGTCGGGATCGACGAACAGGTCCTCGAGCTCGCCGGCGGCCAGCAGCGTGGCGAAGCCGACGATCCGGCCGCACGCGACGGCGACCCTTGTCCGGCCTTGCCCGGGCGCGAGCCCGGAGAGCTCGAGCGCTTCGGGATGGGCCAGGAGATCCTCGCGATCCCCCTCGTTCGCCAGCGACGACCTGCGGAACAGATCGCGCAGGACGTCCGCGTCGGCGGGTACCGCCGGACGGATCAGGAGCTCGGCCACCCCTAGCGTCCGACCCAGATGTCGCGCTGCTCGACGACGAGCCCGTCACCGTCGAAGCGCAGGAGCGAGACGCCGACGAGGTCCTCGATGCCACCGTCCACGAGCGTCGTCTGCGCGGTCCACGTCACCGCCGCGCGATCGCCGTCGACGATCGGCGTGCCGAACTTGCACCTGGCGGACTCCTCTTCGTCGAACACGCGGCCGAGGTAGCCCGGCTCGGGCTCACGGAACGGATGCTGCTGCCAGGACGCGCCGTGCGCGTAGAGCGCGGCGATGGCGTCCGCGTCGTGCGCGCGCCAGCCACGCTCCCAGACCTCCGCCCACCTCCGTGCGGCCTCCCGGCTATCCACGCACGGATTCTAGAGCGCGCGTGCTCACCTCGATTCGCCGCGGCCTGCCCCGGGCGTCCCAGTCGGGCTCGTCCGGCTGTGCCATGAGCAGCGCCTCGCGGGTCTGCCGGTAGACGAGCAGCGGGATGAAGTCCAGGATCCTCGCGTTCTCGATCAGCCGCTCGAAGCGATCTCTGCCGATCCGCGTCACCTGCTCGGGCGGGACCTTGTCCGCGAACTCGCGTCGCAGGTGCTCGAGCCCTCGCTCGAGGTGGACCTGCAGCTCTTCTTCGTTCATGTCATCTCCCTTGACAGCACGCAGACGGGAGGTTGTTCTTCGCTTGCCCCCAAGGCTCAATCGTTGGCCACCAGGCCGACTCCCGCATCGTGGTGAACTACGCATGCCCGGGCTCCGCGCCGCATCCGCTCCGGCGGCTAGAACGTGCTGATGGAAGCCGCCGGCACCGCCTCGAATCGGGTCTCGACGCTCGAGCTGTTCTTCGACCTCGTCTTCGTGCTCACGATCACGCAGCTGACGGACGTCCTCTACGGGGCGCCCACCCTGCGGTCGCTGATCCAGGTGGTGCTGATGCTGGCGCTGATCTGGTGGATGTACGGCGGTTACGCCTGGCTGACGAACGCGGTCGCGGCGGACGCCACGAACCGGCGGATGCTCCTGCTCGGCGGGATGGGCGCCTTCTTCCTCCTCGCCCTCGCCGTTCCCACCGCTTTCTCGAGCACCGGCCTCGCGTTCGGTCTCGCCTACCTCGTGATCGTTGCGATCCATACTGGGCTCTTCACGCGGGCGTCGTCGGAGCGGGTCGTGGCGGCGATCCTGCGGATCTTCCCGCTCAACGTGCTGTCGGCGCTCCTCGTCCTCGCCGGTGGCGCCGCCGGCGGGACTGCGCAGTACGTCCTCTGGACGGCGGCCGTCGCGCTCCAGTGGCTCGGTCCCGTGCTCCGCGGCCTGGCGGGCTTCGAGGTCGCACCGTCGCACTTCGTCGAGCGGCACGGGCTCGTCCTGATCGTCGCGATCGGCGAGTCGGTCGTCGCCGTCGGAATCGGCGCGTCGGGCCTCGCCGTCGATGCCGGGCTCGCCTTCGTCGCGCTGCTCGGGCTCGCCCTCAGCGCGTGCCTCTGGTGGCTCTACTTCGGCCGGGGCGACGACGAGCGCGCCGACCGTGCCCTCGCCGGGATGGAGCCGCTCCTACGCGCCCGCCGGGCACTCACCGCGTTCTTCTACTGCTACCTGGCGATGCTGCTCGGCATCGTCGCGATCGCCGCTGCCGAGCAGTCGGCGCTCGAGCAGCCCTTCCACGCGCTCAGCTGGGCGAGGGCCGCGATGCTCGCCGGCGGCGTCGCGGCCTTCCTCGCCGGCGACGCGCTCTTTCGGGGACAGGTGATGATCGGATCCGGCGCGAGCCGCGCGGGAGCGGCGGTGGTCGCGCTCGCGACGATTCCGCTCGGAGCGGCCCAGTCCGCCGCGGCGCAGATCGCGCTCCTCGTCGCACTCCTCGTCGCGACGATCGTCGTCGACCACTTCACGTATGCGTGACCTCGAACCGCCGGCGCGCGAGGCGGCGCGCGAGTGGGGCGTCGAGCTCGGCCGGCCGTTCGCACTCGCCCGCTTCTCGTTCGTCGCGCCGGCAGGCGACGACGCCGTGCTGAAGGTGACGCCGCCCGAGGACGACCAGGCCGACGAGGAGGGCGATGCGCTCGCCCTCTGGGCCGGTGACGGCGCCGTTCGGCTCCTCCGCCACGATCGCGAGCGGCGGGCGCTCCTGCTCGAGCGCGCACGGCCGGGCGCCGACCTCGCGCTGTTGCCCGACGAGGAGGCGACGGCGATCGCCGTCGAGGTCGGGCTACGGCTCTGGCGCCCCGCGGGTGGGCCCTTCCGCTGGATCGGCGACCACGTCCCGCGCTGGCTCGACGAGGCAGAGCGACACGAGCTGACCCCGTTCGCGCGGAAGCTCTACGCGTCGCTCGAGCCCGGCCGCTCGATGCTCGTCCACGGCGACTTCCACCACCACAACATCCTCGACGCCGGCGGCAGGTACCTCGCGATCGACCCGAAGCCGTACCTGGGCGAGCCCGAGTTCGACGTGCCGTCGTTCCTCTGGAACCCGCTGCCCTACCGGATGACGCTCGAAGTGACCGAGCGGCGGCTCGCGGCCTTTGCCGCGGCCGGGCTGGACGAGGGGCGAATGCGGGCCTGGAGCATCATCCGCGGCGCCTACCTCGGCGCCGACGAGAACGAGTCGAGAGTGCTCCGGGCTCTTCTCTAGCGGGACCGCTTCAGCTCGCGCTCGATGTCCTCCTCGGTGATCGGCCGGTGCAGGCTCCTGGGCCAGCCGCCGAAAGTCCGCCAGGCGTCCATCGCGAGGAAGAAGCCCCAGATCAACGACACCCAGGCGGGCCAGGGCAGGCCGCCGTCCGTCGAGCGGTCCGTCAGCGCCCAGATCAGCCAGAGGACGCCGTTCACCGAGACGTATCCGATTACGTTCTCGCCGAACCTGCGCTTCCGCTTCAGGCTTGCGATCGCTTCCCGGCGCAGTTCGTCGTCCACGGTCGGCTCCGGCGCGGTCTGCTGCTCGGGTACGGGAACAGTGGTGCTCATCACACCTCACCTCCGCATTCCAGGCTCCGCCGAATCGGGCGGCCTGTCATCGGGGGGAGCGCTGAAAGGCGCTGCCTGCATCTACGGAACACCGAGCCCGGTGCTCTAGAGTTCAGCGGCATGATCGGCGTGTTCGTGACGTTCCACTACGAGGACGGAGTCGATCCCGTGGCCGTGACCGCGATCGCCGAGGGCGCGCGGGAGCGATTCGAGGGGATGCCCGGACTGCGCAACAAGTTCTTCACGGTGAGCGAGGACCGCGGCGAGGCGGTCAACTTCTACGTGTGGGAGTCGGCCGAGGCCGCGCACGCGTTCTTCACCGAGGCGCTGCTCGAGCGCGTCACAGGGCTGTACGGGGTCCGGCCCAGCGTCGAGTACGTGGAGCTCGCCGCGCTGGTCGACAACTCAGGGTAGGCGCTTCGCGCGCCGAAGTGTCGCGAGCTCGTCGTGCGCGCCCGCAGGCAGCTCGGCGCTGGGCTCCGCGGGCGGGCCGTAGACCTCGGCCAGCAGCGCCCAGGCGGCGCGGAGGCGAAGCGCATGATCGGGCCTTCCCTCCGCGTCTGTCGCCCGAAGGGCGTCGTCGAACACGGCCCAGATGCGCTCCGCCTGCTCGCCGACGCGCTCCCGCAAGAGGTCACGGACCCAGTCGGCCGACGTGGTCTGCGTCGGCGCCGGCTCGAAGGCGGGAACAGGCCTTTGCGTGGGGCCGAACGACGCCTCTGCGAGGTCGGGCTCGGGTTCCCGCGCGATATGCGACCGGAGACCGTTCCCGAACTCGACTCGCTCCACCGTCGACCCCCTTCTTCCCTCACGTTCGGGATCGGCGTCGGGTGCCGCACTCCCAATCATCCCATCGAGTGACGAGGACCGGCGCCGTTTGGCCGACAATGGTGGTCTGAGAGAGGGGAAGACAGCATGGCCAATGAAACGCGCCATGCGGCCTGGCAGACCGAAAGACACTTTGCGGTTCGACTCCTCCCCGAGGAGGGGGATCCCACGGAGCTCGCCGACGGGCTCGGCGACTTCCTCGAGGCGGTCGACTTCGCGGTCGAGTGGCTCGCCCGGGAGGATCCCGAGCGAACCGGCACGGCGAGCCTCGTGATCTTCGAGACGAGCAACGGCGAGGCCGAGAAGGTGTGGGCGTACCCGCCCGACGCCTCACCGGAAGGTGCGCCGCTGATGAAGATCTTCGGGTTCGACCCCGTCAACTGGAAGGCGGCGTCGGCCGAGTACTCGCCACGCGAGCCGGCCCTGGGAACCTTCTTCACGCGTGCCCCGGTGGGCTTCACGCGTCCCCCGGTGGACGATGAGGCGACGCCGCCGAGCACCGCCCCGGTCGCGCACACCCCCGCACCGGCCGCTCCGCCCGCACCGGCACCGGTCGCTACGAGGCAGCCCGTGCCGGTCGCAGCGCCGCCGGCGGCACCAGTCGTGCCGACGCCCGCGGCACCGGTCGCTACGAGGCAGCCCGTACCGGTCGCTCCGCCGCCCCCGACACCGGTCGCGGCGCCCCGCCCGGCACCGGTCGCCCCGCCGCTGCCTGTCCAAGCCGTGTTCGCGCACGAAGATCCACATGCGTCCACGCGGCCGCGCGTAAGGCCGCGCAGGGCGCTTGCAGCCGCGTGGGACGACCCGGTCGCCCGCTCCTTCCTGGTTCTCGCGGGTGTCTTGCTCTGGCTCGCGATCGCCTTCAGCGCAGTGAGCCTCCTCGCGTTCGTGCTGCTGGCACTCTCCGGCCTCTGGTGGCGGCGAGACAAGCTGATCGGCATGGCGGAGCCCGACGGCGAGGACTGGCTCTAGCGCGCGTTAACGTACGACTCGAATGATCCTCCGCCCGCTTTCCCAGGGGGACGAGGCCGAGTTGCGTCGCATCCAGGGGACTCCCGAGGTCTCGCGCTGGTGGGACGCCCCGGCCGAGGGCTTTCCGTGGACGGACGACTCCGAGGCGACCCGCCTTACGATCGAGATCGACGGCGCGGTAGCCGGGATGATCCAGTTCAGCGAGGAGCTCGAGCCCAAGTACCGCCACGCGGGCATCGACCTGTTCCTCGACCCCGCGCTGCACGGCCGAGGGCTCGGCACCGAGGCGGTGCGGCAGGTCGTGCGCCTTCTGATCGAGGAGCGCGGCCACCATCGCATAACCATCGACCCGGCCGTCGAGAACGCCGCCGCGATCAGGGCCTACGAGAAGGCCGGGTTCCGACCCGTGGGCGTGATGCGCCGCTACGAGCGCGACACCGACGGCGCCGGCTGGCACGATGGGCTCCTGATGGAGTTCGTGGTGGAGACCTAAGGGTGCAGCTCCTGCCGTTTCTCGCGGTGTCCGCGCTGCTGATCGTCGCGCCGGGCCCGGACATGGCCCTCGTGGCCCGGAACTCACTGGTCGCCGGGGCCCGAGGCGGGATCCTCACCTCGCTCGGCTCGGCCACCGGCCTCGTGATCTGGACGCTCGCCGCCAGTGCGGGCGTGGCCGCGCTGCTCCGGGCGTCGGAGCCCGCCTTCCTGGCGCTGAAGATCGTCGGCGCGGCGTACCTCGTCTTCCTCGGCGTGCAGGCACTTCGGGCGGCGTGGCGGCGTGACGGGGGAGCGGCCCCGGTGCGCACACGGTCCCGGCGCTTCTACCGGCAGGGCCTGGTCAGCAATCTCGGCAATCCGAAGATCGCGGTCTTCTTCACGAGCTTCCTGCCGCAGTTCGCGCCGGCCGGGGCCTCGTTCTTCGCCCTGCTCGCGCTCGGTCTCCTCTTCTCACTGATGACCCTGGCGTGGCTGGTCGGGTACAGCCTCGTGGTCGCGAGGGCGGGGGACGTCCTGCGCCGGCCCCGCGTGCGACGCGCCCTCGAGGGCCTCACGGGCGCGGTGCTGATCGGGTTCGGGGCGCGCCTCGCGACCGAGCACCGCTGACGATGCCGCTGCAGAACCGGGTCACGCCGCTCGGCGACCTGGTCGCGCACCCCGCCCGGGGTCTCGTCTACGGCAACCGCGGCTGCCTCCACGACGCGTCGGGCCGGATCCGGCGCCGCTACGCCGGGAAGCGCTGGATCGCCTGCCGACTGCAGTTCCGAGGCTGGCACCGGAGCCCGCTGCTGCAGCCGGGACGCTTCACCGAGCTGTTCTTCCTCGACGAGGCGACGGCATTCGCCGCGGGACACCGGCCGTGCGCGCTCTGCCGCCGCGAGGACTACAACCGGCTCGGTGCGCTCTGGCGCGAGCTCCATCCAGGCCAGGTCGGCGCCGAGGCGATCGACGCCCAGCTCCACGACGAGCGGACGAGGCCGCGGGACGAGACACGACTGGAAGACCTTCCCGACGGAGCCTTCGTCCTGCGCAAGGGCGAGCCGTGGCTCGTGCGCGGCTCACAGTTGTTGCTCTGGACGCCGGCAGGCTACTCGGAGCGGATCCCCAGGCCGGACGGCCTGGCCCCGTCGGTCACGCCGCCGTCGCTTGTCGCCGTCCTCCGCTCCGGCTGGCAGCCGCTCGTCCCGCTGCTCCACCCGTCGGCGGGCTAGCTCGGCCCGGGCGGCATCTGGTCGACCGGCCACGGCTTGCCGCCGACGCCCCAGTTCTTCGGAGAATGGCCCTCGACGATCACCCAGGTGTGGTCGCGGAGCCCCGGGTGGACCGCCTCACACAGCGCGTCGGTGAGCTTCTCGATCAACGCCTCGCTCACCTCGGGGGTGACGCGGTAGTCGAACAGCTTGACCTCGATCAGCGGCATTTCCGCTCCTTTCGTCAGCGTGCCAGGTAGCCGCCGTCGACCGGCAGGATCGCGCCGGTGACGTAGCGGGCGTCGTCGGAGAGCAGCCAGGCGATCGCGCCGGCGATGTCCTCGGGTGTCGCCCAACGGCCCAACGGGATCCGAGCGGTCACCTCCTCGCGCTTCCAGGCCTCCATGTCGGAGGTCAGCTCCGTCTCGGTGAAGCCGGGCGCGACCGCGTTGACCCGGACGCCGCGGGGCGCGAGCTCGTTCGAGAGCGCCTTCGCGAGCTGGGCGACTCCGCCCTTCGACGCCGCGTACGCGGCCGAGCTCACGCCGCCCTGGAAGGAGAGCACCGAGGCGACGAGCACGATCGCGCCGCCGCCCTGCTCGACCATCCGGCGCGCCGCGGCCTGGGCGAGCACGAACACCGAGGTGAGATTGAGGTCGAGCACGCGCCGCCAGTCGTCCAGCTGAAGATCCAGCACGGGGCCGCGCACCGTGGTGCCCGCGTTCGCGACGAGCCCGTCGATCCGGTCGAGCCGCTCCACGGCGGCCCGGGCCGCGTCGGGGTCGGAGAGGTCCACCCCGCTCGAGCGCTCCGCGGTCTCGACGCGCCAGCCGTCCAGGCGGAGCCGCTCCGCTGCGGCGGCGCCGATCCCCCGGCTCGCGCCGGTGACGAGGACGGTTCTAACGCTCGACGTGGAGCGAGCCGCCGAGGTCGCCGAGCACGAGGTCACGCTCCTTGTCCGGCACGTGATCGAGCGGTGGCGGGGCGAGCGCCTCGATGAAGCTCACGCCGTGCTCCGAGTAGAGCTCGTGCTCGATCCCGCGGTTCACGACCGCCACGTCGCCGGCGGCGAGCTCCCTCGTCTCGTCGCCGATCGTCATCCGCACCGAGCCGTCGGTGATCAGCATCACCTGCTCGGTCGCCGCGTGGCTGTGCCGCCGCACCGTCGTGCCGGGCTCGTAGGCGACCCGGCACATCAGCACCTGGTCGCCGCCGATCGCGTGCATCGTCACCCCCGGGAAGAGGGAGTAGAGATCCACCCCGTTCCAGCTGCGAAAGGCGCTCAGGAGGCCACCTCGAACCTGACCGAGCCGTTGCCGACCGTGTTGATCGAGAGCTCGTCGTCGAAGGCCACGACCTTCCCCTCGCGTCGCGGCTCCGCCTTCGCCTCCAGCGCCCGGAGCACCCGCTCGGGCGTGATCGGCAGCTCGGTGACCCAGACGCCGACCGCGTCGTACACCGCGCTCGCGATCGCAGGCGCCTGCGAGTTGTTCGCCATCTCGCCGATCCCCTTGGCCCCGTAGGGGCCGTCGGAGGACGGGTTCTCGATGATCAGCGTCTCGAGCTTCGGCAGGTCCTCCATCCCGGGGGCGAGGTAGGCCCCGAACTGCCGGCCGCGGTGCTCCACGCTCGGGTAGTACGGGTAGCAGTTCTCGAGCACTCCGAGCCCGAGCCCCTGGATCGCGCCGCCCTCGATCTGTCCCTCCACGAGGGTCGGGTTGATCGCGCGGCCGACGTCGTAGCAGTTGACGAGCCGCGTCACCGTCACCTCGCCCGTCTCGTCGTCGACCTCGACCTCGGCCGCGCAGGCTGCGTACGAGATCGCCGAGTGCGGAGGCAGGTCGACACGCCCGGACTCCGGGTCGACGATCTCGGCGTACGGCTTCAGCTGCGCGCCGGTGCCCGTGAGCAGCTCGCCGTAGGTCCAGGTCGCCGCCGCCGCGACGTCCGCGACGTTGATCTTCTTCTGCGGCGAGCCCTTCGCGATCACCTCGCCGTCGACGATGTCGAGGTCGGCCGGGTCGATCTCGAGCTCCTTCGACGCGATCTCGAGCACGCGCTCGCGCACCTTCTCCGCCGCCTTCTTCACGGCCATGCCCGCGACGAACGTGGCCCGCGAGGCGAAGGTGCCGGTGCACACCGGAGAGGAGTCCGTATTCGAGTTGTCGTAGGTGACCCAGTCGTACGGGACGCCGAGCGTCTCCGCGACGATCTGCGACTGGATCGTCTTCGAGCCGTTGCCGATGTCGGACGTGCCCGCGAAGACGTCGACCCTCCCGTCCGGCTTGATCTTGATCCACGCCTGCGACGGGTCGCCGTTCTGGTTCATGCCGGTCGGGTACTCGATCGCCGAGACCCCGCGACCCTTGTGAATGGCCATCAGTGCTCCTCCGGATTTCCGAGCTGGGACACGAGATGCTCGGGCAGCAGCGCGCCCTCGCGCTGCGCCGGCGTCATCGCGCGGTAGTCGCCGGCGAGCTCGTGGCCGAGCGAGTCGGCGATCGCCTGGATCGTCGGGACGGTGGACGGGTCGGTGTAGACGACGCCGTTCGGAGACGTGTCGCCGATCCGATTCGCGTTCTTGAGCCTGAGCTCGAACGGGTCGATCCCCAGCACCTGGGCGACCCGGCTCATGTGCGTCTCGGTCGCGAACGAGACGGACGTGACGCCGAAGCCGCGCATCGCGGTGGTCGGCACGCGGTTCGTGAACACGACGTAGCCGTCGAAGTGGAGGTTCGGGATCGTGTACGCGCCCGTGTGATGGAAGCTGTGCTTCGTGAGGCCGTAGGGCGAGAAGCGCGCGTAGGCGCCGGAGTCGTGGAGCGTCAGCATCTTGCGGCCGAGGATCCAGCCGTCCTTCGTCACCGCATCCGCGATCTCCATGTGCCACGGCGCCCGCGTGGACGAGCAGAGGAACTCCTCCTCGCGCGTCCAGCGCCACCGCACCGGCCTCCCCGACTTGAGCGCGAGCAGCGAGCACATCGTCTCGGTGGCCGTGTCGACCTTGCCGCCGAAGCCGCCGCCGACCGTGCCGCCGACGACCTTGAACTTGTTCAACGGCTGCTGCAGGTGCGCCGAGACGACGCCCAACGAGAAGTACAGCGCCTGCGTGCACGAGTAGATCGTGAGACGCCCGCTCGGCTCGGGCACGACCTGGCAGACCTGTGTCTCGAGCGGGACGTGCTCGATCGCGGCCGGCCGGTACACGCCCTGGACGATCACATCGGCCGCGTCGAACGCGGCGTCGATGTCGCCCTTGCGGATCTGGCGGCGGTCCATCTCCGCCTCGAAGTGCGGGTACCAGTTGCCCCACTCGTGGATCCGCGGCGCGTCGGCGTCGAACGCCTTGCGGATGTCGAACAGCGCCGGCTGCTCGTCGAGCTCGAGCACGATCGCCTCGACGGCCGCGCTCGCGAGCTCTTCCGTCTCGGCCGCGACGACCGCGATCGGCTGGCCCTGGTAGCGGACCTCGCCCTCCGCGAGCAGCGGCTCGTCGGCCGGGATGCCGAGCGCCGAGAGGTGCCCGTAGACGTTCAGCGGCACGTCCTTGTGGGTCACGACCGCGTGGACGCCTTTCATCGCTTCGGCGGGGGCCGTGTCGAGCTTCACGATCTTCGCGTGGTGTGAGGGGGAGCGGAGCGCCTTCACCCAGAGCGAGCCGGGAATCCGGACGTCGTCCACGAACACTGTCCTGCCGGTCACGTGCGCGATCCCGTCGTAGCGGGGTAGACGTGCGCCGACGGCCTTCACTTCGTACCTCCTACGTTCGTCGTGTCGTGGCTCTCCGCCGTGATGGTCATGTCGAACGAGTCGCCCCGGGCGACCGCCGCGATCGCATCGACGATCTTCACGTAGCCGGTGCAGCGGCAGACGTGGCCGGCGAGCGCTGACTGGATCGCCTCGCGGTCGTCGGTGCCGCCGCGGTCGAGGTAGGCCTGCGCGGCCATGATCATCCCCGTGGTGCAGAAGCCGCACTGCGCGGCGTAGTGGTGGGTGAACGCCTGCTGCAGCGGCGCGAGGTCGTCCGGCGAACCGAGACCTTCGACCGTCGTGATCTGCGCACCCTCGACGGCTGCGACGGGGGTCAGGCACGAGCGCCGTGGCTCGCCGTCGACCAGGACGGTGCACGCCCCGCAGCCGCCCTGCTGGCAGCCGGCCTTCGGGCTCTCCACCTCGAGCTCGTCGCGCAGCACGAAGAGGAGCGGTGTCAGCGGAGCGCTCTCGACCTCGCGCTCGATGCCGTTGACGGTGAGGTTCATGCGGACTCCTCGAGCTCGGCGAGGGCACGGCGGACGAGCACCGGCAGCGTCCGCTCCCGGTACCACGCGGACGCGAGCGCGTCGTCGTGGAGGGTGACGTCGGCGAGCGCCGCCTTGCCGGCGGCCCCGGGATCCCCGGCGGTGGCTTCGGCCGACGGGAGGCGTGTGCCCCACCAGCCGACGCCGGTCGCGGCGAGGCGGATCGAGCCGTCGCCGGCGCGGACCGCGGAGACCGCGAGCGCGGTGTAGTCGTGGGTGTGCGGCCGGCCGAGCGCGGCGAACGCGCCGGCGGCGGGCTCCTCGAACGAGACCTCCAGGAGCAGGCGGCTCCTGCGCTTGGGCAGGAACTCCTCGAGCGGCTCGGTCACGATTCCGCCCTCGCCCGCCGAGCGGACTGTCGCGCCGAGCGCGAGCAGCGGGCCCTGCAGGTCGCCGCGCGGGGCGTCCGGGCCCTCTCCGGCGCAGATGTTGCCGGCGAGCGTGCCCTGGGAGCGGATCTCGAGATCGGCGATGTTCGCCGCGCACGGGCCGAGCGGCGCGGGCTCGCCGGAGAGGTCGAAGACCGAGGTCGTCGCGCCGACGGTGACGGTCGAGCCGGCCCGCGAGATCCCGGCGAGGCCGGCGTGATGGAGCAGCAGCGCCTTCGACGGCTTCAGGCGGCCGTACGTGAGCTCCGGAAGGACGATCGTGCCGCCTCCGACCACCGTGACGTCGGCCCCGTCGCCGAAGAGCGACACGGCCTCGTCCGCGGAGGAGGGAAGCAGGACCTCGGGAGCTGCACTCATAGAAACCCCTTCGCTCGGATGACGGTCGCGAAGGGTGAGTCTAAATGCACGGCGCCACCCGTCTATGCTGGAACCGTGAGCTTCGACTCTATCGACGCGCTCGAGACCGCCCTCGGCGAGCAGGGCTACCTGCCGGACCGGGGGCTCGCGACCGCGCTCTTCCTCTCGCTCACGCTCGACAAGCCGCTCCTGCTCGAAGGGGAGGCCGGTGTCGGCAAGACGGAGGCGGCGAAGGCGGTCGCGGGCGCGCTCGGCGCCCGCCTGATCCGGCTCCAGTGCTACGAGGGGCTCGACGTCGCGCACGCCGTCTACGAGTGGAACTACGCGCGTCAGCTGCTGCACATTCGCGCCGCGCAGGAGGGGACGGTCGTCGAGGCCGAGCTGTACGGGCCCGAGTACCTGATCCGCCGGCCGCTGCTCGAGGCGGTCGAGTGCGAGGAGGACGTCGTGCTGCTGATCGACGAGATCGACCGCGCCGACGAGGAGTTCGAGGCCTTCCTGCTCGAGGTGCTCTCCGACTTCCAGATCACGATCCCCGAGCTCGGAACCGTCAGCGCAAAACGAAAGCCGCACGCGATCCTCACCTCCAACCGCACGCGTGAGCTCCATGACGCGCTGAAGCGCCGCTGTCTCTTTCACTGGATCGGCCACCCCTCGCTCGAGCGGGAGATCGAGATCGTGCACCTGCGGGTGCCGGGCGTCCCGGAGAAGCTCGCCGTCGAGGCGGCCGCGTTCGTGCGCGGGCTGCGCGGGCTCGACCTCGCGAAGCCGCCCGGGGTCGCCGAGACGATCGACTGGACGCGGGCGCTCGCTGCCCTCGGCCGGGACGAGCTGGATGCCGCGACGGTGGAGGCGACGCTCGGCTCCGTCCTGAAGTACCACGAGGACGTGGAGGCCGTCCGCGACGAGACACTGCAGGGGCTGCTCGCGGAGGCCCGGAGTGCAGGGTGATGCCGTTCTCCGCCAGGTGGTCACGTTCGGCCGGATCCTGCGCGAGGCCGGGCTCGAGGTCGGCCCCGGCCGGCTCGCCGACGCGCTGAGCGGGCTCGACGAGACAGGGCTCGCGCGCCGCGACGACGTCTACTGGACGCTCCGCACCACGCTCGTCTCGCGCGCCGACGACCTCGAGACGTTCGACCGCGCATTCGCCGCGTGGTTCCTCGGCGCGCCCGTTCGGCTCGAGCAGCGGCGGCAGGCCGAGCTGACCAGGCGCGAGCTCCGCGCCGTTCCCGCCGGGACGCAGGCCGACGGCGAGCAGCCGCCCGACGCGGGCGACGACGAGACCGGCGGCTTCAGCTTCGAGGAGACCCTGCGCCACAAGGACTTCGCCGAGATGACCCCGGAGGAGCTCGCCCGCGCCCGCAAGCTGATCGCACAGATCGCGACGCAGCGGCCGAAGCGCCGCTCGCGGCGCCTGCGCCCGGCCCCGCGCGGCGAGCGGCTCGACCTGCGGCGCATGGTCCGCGCCTCGCTTGCGACCGGCGGCGACCCGCTCGAGCGGCCGTACCGCGCCCGGGTCGAGCGCAACCGCAAGCTCGTCCTGATCTGCGACGTCTCGGGCTCGATGGAGCGCTACTCGCGGGCGCTGCTGCTCTTCCTGCACGCAGCGCACGGCTCGGGCCGCGGCGTCGAGACGTTCGCCTTCGGCACGCGCCTGACCCGGCTGACGCCCGAGCTCGAGTCCCGGGACCCCGAGGCGGCGCTCGACGCGGCCTCGGCACGGGTCGTGGACTGGTCGGGCGGGACCCGGATCGGCTCCTCGCTCAAGCACTTCAACGACCTCTGGGGACGGCGCGCCCTCACCCGCGGCGCGGTGGTCGTGATCCTCTCCGACGGCTGGGAGCGCGACGACGCCGCCCTCGTCGGACACGAGATGGCACGGCTCGCGCGCCAGGCCTTCGCGGTGGTGTGGGTCAACCCGCTCAAGGGGCACCCGGAGTTCCAGCCGCTCGCCGGGGGGATGCAGGCGGCGCTCCCCTACATCGACCGCTTCCTGCCGGGCCACGACGTCGCGAGCCTCGAGGAGCTCGCGGCCGCGCTGGCCGGGATCGAGCGGAGGCACGCGGCATGATGCGCGAGGTCGCCTCCGACCTCGCCCGCTGGCGCGGCGAGGGGAAGGACGCCGCGGTCGCGACGGTCGTCGCGACGCGTCTCTCGGCGCCGCGGCCGGTCGGCTCGAAGTTCGTGGTCTCGGAGACCGGCGAGCTCGCCGGCTCCGTGTCGGGCGGCTGCGTCGAGAACGACGTGTACGAGAGCGCCCGCCAGGTGCTCGCCGGGGCCGAGCCCCGGCTGCTCACCTACGGGATCTCCGACGACGAGGCGCTCGAGGTCGGGCTTCCCTGCGGCGGCGAGATCGACGTCTACGTGGATCGGTTCGACGCGACGCTGGGCGAGCGGCTGTTCGAGGTCGTCGCGAACGAGGAGCGCGCGGTCTGCTTCACGGTGCTCGAGGGCGAGCACGCGGGCTCGAAGCTGCTCGTCCTGCTCGACTCGGGTGAGACGCTGGGCGACGGGCCGCCGGCGCTGGCGGGGCTGGCCGCCGAGATCCAGCGGAACGGCCTGCTGAAGCGCGAGGGCGACCGGGTCTATGCCGAGGTGTACGGGCCGCCGCCCCGGTTCGTCGTCTTCGGCGCCGTAGACACCGCCGAAGCGCTCTGCGCCGCGGCGAAGCTCGTCGGCTGGGACACGATCGTCGTCGACGCGCGCGCGACCTTCGCGACGCCCGAGCGGCTGCCGAGCGCCGACAGGATCATGGTCACCTGGCCCGAGGACGCGCTGCCCGAGCTGAACCTCGACCGGGACACCGCGGTCGCCTGCCTGAACCACGACGAGCGCTTCGACATCCCCGCGCTCCAGGGCGCGCTCGCGAGCGAGGCGTTCTACGTCGGCGCGCTCGGCTCGCGCAAGACGCAGGCGGGGCGCCGCGAGAAGCTGCTCGAGGCGGGCGTCCCGGAGGAGGCACTGACGCGCATCCACGGTCCCGCCGGGCTCGACCTCGGCGCCGACACCCCGGCCGAGACCGCGCTCGCGATCCTGGCCGAGGCGCTCGCCGCCCGTGCAGGCCGGCCGGGACGGCCGCTGCGCGACTCACCGACCCGCATCCACGTGGAGGGCTGAGACCCATGCAACTGCACACCGAACAGTGGGGCCCCGCGGACGGGCAGCTCGTTGTCTGCCTGCACGGCGTGACGAGCCGGCTCTCGCGCTTCCGGCGACTCGCGAACGATGCGCTCGGCGGCTTCCGCGTGGTCGGGGTCGACCTCCGCGGCCACGGCGAGTCGGGCTGGTCGCCGCCGTGGGACGTGGAGACGCACGTCGCCGACCTGCTCGAGACGGTCGAGGAGCCGGCGGTCTGGATGGGGCACAGCTTCGGCGGCCTTCTCGTCGCCGAGCTCGCCGTGCGCGCGCCCGAGCACGTCGAGCGTGCGGTGCTGCTCGATCCCGCGCTCCACATCGACCCCTCGACGGCGCTCGCGCAGGCCGAGGCGGTCCGGCTCGAGACGACCTTCGGCTCGCTCGGCGAGTACGTCGACTTCCGCTACGCCTCCGGCACGATCCTCCGCGCGCCGCGCGAGCTGGTCGAGGCCGAGAGCGCGGAGGATCTCGTCTCGGCGGCGGAGGGCGGCGGCCTCCGCGTCCATTACTGCCGCAGCGCGATCGTGACCGCGTGGAGCGAGATGGCAACCCCTTCGCCGCCGCTCCCGGAGTGCCCAACGCTGGTCGTTCTGGGCGAGGCCTCGTGGATCCCGTTCCACGGGGAGCCGCGCGCGAGCACCGAGATCGTGAAGGTGCCCGGTGGGCACACCGTGCTCTGGGACGCCTACGACGAGACGGCCGCGGCGGTTTCTGCTTTTTTGACCAGCACGTAGACCCGTCAAACCCTTGTGCTCATGAGCACAAGGTTGGTCGGTGACGGGCAGCTCGGTGGACGCGGCGGCCGTAGCCGCCGCGGTGTTGAAGAGCCTCGCTAGCAGGCGCCGGCGGTGACGACGCCGCCCGGGCCGATCTCGTGCTCGATCGTCGTGCCGGCCTGGGCCTGGAGACAGTAGGACGCCGTGCTCGCTCGGACGACCGTGACACCGGGGATCGCGGGCGCGCCCGCGTACGTCGCCGTGCCCGCGTGGTACGCGTCTAGCGCCGCCTCGGCGCCCGTGAACTTCGCCCTGTCGATCTGCTGCTCCATCGGCGATTTGCTCCCGCTCGAGCCGGAGCCGAAGGGCAGCATCCCGCCTTTGACCGCGACTGCCATGGCGATGAGCACGCCGACGATCCCGAGGAGCCGCAACACCGTCATCGTGCTGCGGTGTATCGGCAGGAACCGGGTCGAGCCTTACTTCAGGTGCGCGTAGGCCGGGACCGTAAGGAACTCGACGAACTCGTCGCCGAGCGCCACCTGGTCGAAGAGCTCGCTCGCCTCCTCGTAGCCCGGGCCGAGCTTGTCGACCTCCTCGGCCTGGATCCGGAGCACGTCCTCGCGCGCGACCTCGCCGTGATGCAGCCACTGCCAGATCTGGGAGCGCGCGATCTCGGAGGTGGCCGCGTCCTCCATCAGGTTGAAGATCGCGACTGCGCCCGAGCCGCGGAGCCAGGCGGCGAGGTACTGGATCCCGACCGAGACGTTGTTGCGCACGCCGGCCTCGGTGATCGCGCCCGGAGTCGCGGCCACGTCGAGCAGCGCCGCGGCATCGGGCTCGATGTCGTCGCGCATCACCTCGAGCTGGTTTTGCCGTTCGCCGAGCACGCGGTCGAACACCTCCATCGCGACGGGGACGAGGTCGGGATGCGCGACCCAGGTGCCGTCGAAGCCCTGCCCCGCCTCGCGCTCCTTGTCCTCGCGCACCTTCGCGAGCGCGACCGCGTTCACCTCGGCGTCGCGCCGCGAGGGGATGAACGCGGCCATCCCGCCGATCGCGTGCGCGCCCCGGCGGTGGCAGGTGTGGACGAGCAGCTCCGCGTAGGAGCGCATGAACGGCACGCCCATGGTCACGTCGCCGCGATCCGGGAGCACGAACTCCGGCCGGTGCCCGAGCTTCTTGATCACGCTGAAGATGTAGTCCCAGCGCCCTGCGTTCAGCCCTGTCGCGTGCGGGCCGAGCGCGTGCAGGATCTCGTCCATCTCGAACGCGGCGAGGATCGTCTCGATCAGGACGGTGGCGCGGATCGTCCCGCTCGGGATCCCGAGGGCACTTTGTGCGACCTCAAACGCGCGGTTCCACAGCGCCGCCTCCCGGTACGACTCGAGCTTCGGCAGGTAGAAGTACGGCCCCGTGCCGGCCGCAGCGAGCCGCGCGTGGTTGCGGAGCACGTAGAGGCCGAAGTCGAACAGGCTCGCTGAGACCGCCGCACCGTCGACCTCGAAGTGGCGTTCGACGAGGTGCCAGCCGCGCGGGCGCACGAGCAGCGTCGCGACCTCGTCGTTCAGCCGGTACTCCTTGCCCTCCGGGCTCGAGAACTCGAGCGTGCGGTCGATCGCTTGAGAGAGGTTCTCCTGGCCCTCGGTAACATTCGCCCAGGTCGGCGAGTTGGCGTCCTCGAAGTCGGCCATGAACACCTTCGCGCCGGAGTTGAGCGCGTTGATCACCATCTTCGCGTCGACCGGCCCGGTGATCTCGACGCGGCGGTCCTGGAGGTCGGCGGGCGCGGGCGGCACGAGCCAGTCTCCCGCGCGCACGGGCGCTGTCTCGGGGAGGAAGTCGGGCAGCTCGCCCGCGCGCAGACGCTCGGCGCGCTCGTGCCGGCGCGCGAGCAGCTCGTCGCGTTCGGGGCCGAGCTCGCGCTGGAGCAGCGTCACGAACTCGCGGGCCTCCTCGGTCAGGACGGTCACAAGCGTGCCTCCTTCGACAGGTCGTCGGGGCTGAGCCCGCGGATCGACGCGTCCACGAGCTGGATCGGATGGTAAGCCGGGAGCGGCCGCCCGGCCCGACGAAGCGCCGTCGTGAGCTGGATCAGGCAGCCGGGGTTCGAGCTCGCGAGCGCCTCGGCCCCGGTCGCGAGCACGGCCGCGGCCTTGCGGTCGCCCAGCTCGCGCGCCGCCTCGGGCTGGACGAGGTTGTAGATCCCCGCGCTGCCGCAGCAGAGCTCCTGCCCCTCGGGCTCGAGCCGCACGAGGCCGGGAACCGCGGCGAGCGCCTCGCGCGGCTCGGCGGTGATCCCCTGCGCGTGGCGCAGGTGGCAGGCGTCGTGGTAGGCGACGCGCACCTCGAGCGGGCGGCGCTCGGCCCGGGGCTCGGCGATCAGCTCCGAGACGTCCCTCACCCTGGCCGAGAACGCGGCGGCGCGCTCGGCCCAGGAGGGGTCGTCCGCGAGCAGGCCGCCGTAGTCCTTGAGATTCGAGCCGCAGCCCGCCGCGTTCGTGGCGACGAGGTCGTAGCCCTCGAGCGCGGCGATCGTGCGGCGCGCGGCCTCGCGCCCGTCCTCCAGTCGGCCGCCGTGGACGGCGAGGGCGCCGCAGCAGCCCTGCTCGCGCGGGCATGCGACCGCGTAGCCGTCGGCGGCGAGGACGCGCGCCGTCGCGGTGTTGACGTCTCCGAACGCGACGCTCTGGACACAGCCGGCGAGCAGGCCGACCGTGGGGCCGGTCCCGGGCGTCAGCTCCGGCGGCCAATCCGCGACGCGGCGGCGCGGCGCGAGCTCCGCCAGTTCGCGCAGGCGCTTCGGGCCGACCTTGCGACCGAGCGGAGCGAGCGCGAGCGCCGCCGAGAGCCGCCGCCGGTGCGGGAAGACCGCGAAGACGGCGCTGCGCAGCAGCTGATCGGTGAGTGAGCGGCGGAAGTGCGTCTCGACCTCGGCGCGCGTCTCCTCGATCAGCCGGCCGTACTGGACGCCGGACGGGCACGCCGTCACGCAAGCGACGCAGCCGAGGCAGGCGTCGAAGTGCGAGACGACGGTCGCGTTGAGCTCCATCGACCCGTCGAGGATCCCTTCCATCAGCTGGATGCGGCCGCGCGGCGAGTCCATCTCCTCGTGCCAGAGGACGTAGGTGGGGCAGGTCGGCAGGCAGAAGCCGCAGTGGACGCAGTCGGAGAGGAGCTCGGCCTTCACGCGAGCACGCCCTCGGGGTCGAGAGCGGCGCGCACGCGCTCGGCGAGCGGCGGCCAGCGCGCCTCGACCTCGTGCGCGACGTACGCGGTGTCGCGGCGGGCGAGGAACGGCGGTGTAGGCCCGTCGAGGCCGTCGAACGGGACGCGCCCGCGGGCGGCGGCCTGGAAGGCGAGCAGCCCGGGCCAGGGGTCGGACTCCTCCCCGCCGAGCAGGGCGCGCGCGGCCTCGAGCTCGGCTTCGACCCCGCGCGGCGCGCCCTCGAACAGCAGCGCGAGCTCACCCGGGACGTGCAGGTCGGCGGCGCACGGCACGAGCTGCGAGGCGCGCAGCTCCCGCAGCAGCCTGCGCCCCTCCGCCGGGCCGGGCACGGGCACCGCGAGCGAGCGCATCTCTGCCGGGAGCGGATGGAGGCGGAGGCTCACCCGCGCGATCAGGCCGAGCCGCCCCTGCGAGCCGCAGAAGAGCTTCGCGAGGTCGTAGCCCGCGACGTTCTTCACCACCTTGCCACCCGAGCTCGCGACGGTGCCGTCCGCGAGCACGACGGTCATCCCGAGGAGGAGGTCGCGCATCGTCCCGAAGCGGTGGCTGCGCGGCCCGGAGAGGTCGGCCGCGACGCAGGCGCCGAGCGTCGGGTCGCCGGGCGGGTCGAGCGAGAGCCGCTGCCCGTGCTCGGCAAGCCGCTCGTTCAGGGCCGAGAGGCGAATCCCGGCCTCGACGACGCACGTGAGGTCGCCCGGCTCGTGCTCGAGCACCCGGTCGAGCCGGTCGGCCGAGAGCGACATCCCGATCTCGACGCGGTCCGCGTCCCGCAGGAACGCCGAAACCTCGGCCACGGTGCGGGGCTCAAAGGCGCTCAGCGAGGCCTGCCTTCTCGAGCGGATGGGCGCGGTAGGGGCCGGGAACCTCGCCGCAGAGGCGCGGGGTCGGGAAGGCCTTGCCGGGGTTCGAGAGGCCGTTCGGGTCGAAGGCGCGCCGCACGCGGTGCATCGTCTCCAGGTCGGCCTCCCCGAACATCAGCGGCATCGAGCACGCCTTGTCGGTGCCGACGCCGTGCTCGCCGGTGAGCGAGCCACCCGCGTCGAGGCACGCCTCGAGGATCTTGCCCGCGAGCTCCTCCGCCCGCTCCGGCTCGCCCTCGAGCGAGCCGTCGTAGAGGACGAGCGGATGGAGGTTCCCGTCGCCCGCGTGGAAGACGTTGCCGACGCGCAGCCCGTACTCGCCCGAAAGGACGTTGATCCGCCGCAGCACCTCGGGCAGCTTCGTGCGCGGCACCACCCCGTCCTGGACGTAGTAGTCCGGGCTGATCCGGCCCATCGCGGCGAAGGCGGACTTGCGCCCGCGCCACACGGCCGCGCGCTCGGCCTCGTCCGCGGCGATGTGGAGCCCGAAGCCGCCGTGACGGCGGCAGATCTCTTCCACCGCGGCGAGGTCCTCCACGACCTGCGCCGTGACGCCGTCGAGCTCGATGATCAGCACCGCCGCCGCGCCGGGCGGGTACCCCGCGCCGACGGCCGACTCGGCCGCCTCGATCGTCAGCCGGTCCATCATCTCGATCGCGGCGGGCATGATCCCGGCCGCGATCGTGCCCGAGACGGCGGCGCCGGCCGCGTCGGTCGAGGGGAAGCCCGCAAGCAGCGTCCGCACCGCCTCGGGCCGCCGCAGCACCCGCAGGGTGAGCTCGGTCGCGATCCCGAGCGTCCCTTCGGAGCCGACGAAGAGGCCGACCAGGTCGGGGCCCGGATCGCCGAGCCCGAGCTCGACGATCTCGCCGTCCGGCAGCACGACCGTCGCGGCGAGCACGTGGTTGACGGTGAAGCCGTACTTGAGGCAGTGGGCACCGCCGGAGTTCTCGGCGACGTTGCCGCCGATCGTGCAGACCTGCTGGCTCGACGGGTCCGGCGCGTAGTAGAAGCCCGCCGCAGCGACCGCGCGCGTGACCTCGAGGTTGGTGACGCCCGGCTGCGCGACGACACGACCGCGCTCGGGGTCGGCCGAGAGGATCCGGGTCATCCGGGCCAGCGAGATCACGATCCCCTCGGCCACGGGCAGAGCGCCGCCCGAGAGGCCCGTGCCCGCGCCGCGCGCGACGAACGGCAGTGAGGCCTCGTTGCAGATCCGGACCACCGCAGCGACCTCTTCCGTCGTTTCCGGCAGGGTCACGAGCGAGGGCACGACCCGCCGTCCCGTGAGGCCGTCGCAGTCGTAGACGCGCAGCTGCTCCGGCTCCCCGATCACGCCGCCGGCCCCGAGGGCGTCCTCGAAGCGGCGCACGAGGTCGGGCGCGAGCGTCACGAGGATGACTCTAGACGCTGATCGATTAGGATCGCTCCCGTGGCAGAGATCGGTGTCGGCATGCTCGGCTACGCCTTCATGGGCAAGGCCCATTCGCACGCGCTCAAGTCGATCGGGCACATGACGTGGCCGGCGCCGCTCGAGCCGCGCCTCGTCAGCATCGCCGGCCGCTCGGAGGCTGCTGTCTCGGAGGCTGCGGAGCGCTACGGCTTCGAGTCGTGGACGACCGACTGGCACGAGGTGGTCGCCGACGACCGCGTCGGCCTGTTCGACAACTGCGGCCCGAACGCGCTCCACGCCGAGCCCACGATCGCCGCGGCCGAGGCCGGCAAGCACGTGATCTGCGAGAAGCCGCTCGGGATGAACGCCGACGAGAGCTACGAGATCTGGCAGCGCGTCGAGGCGACCGGGGTCAAGCACGCGTGCGGGTTCAACTACCGCTTCGTCCCCGCCGTGCGGCTCGCGCGCCGGATGCTCGAGGCGGGCGAGCTCGGCGAGATCCGCCACTTCCGCGGCCGTTACCTGCAGGACTGGCTCTCCGATCCGGCCGCGCCGAAGACGTGGCGGCTCGACAGCGCGGAGGCCGGCACGGGCGCGATCGGCGACCTCGGCACGCACGTGATCGACCTCGCCCGCTACCTCGTCGGCGAGATCGAGACCATCTCCGCGCTGACGCGCACGTTCGTCGACACCCGCGGCGGCGAGAAGGTCGACGTCGACGACGCCTTCGAGTCGGTCGTCGCGTTCGAGGGCGGAGCGGTCGGCACGATCGAGGCGACCCGCTTCGCGCTCGGCCGCCGGAACGCGTTCCAGTGGGAGATCAACGGCTCGAAGGGCTCGCTCGCGTTCGACATGGAGCGCCTCAACGAGCTGCAGCTCTCACGCGGCGGGCCCGGCTTCGAGCGCATCCTCGTCACCGAGCCGACGCACCCGTTCATCGAGTTCTGGTGGCCGCCCGGGCACATCGTCGGCTGGGGCGACACGTTCGTCCACGAGCTGCACCACCTGCTCGCCGCGATCGCGGACGACACCTCCGTTGGCCCGGACGCGGCGACGCTCGAGGACGGCTATCGCGCCTCCGAGGTCGCAGACGCGATCCTCCGCTCGGCCGCCTCCGGGCGCCGCGAGACGATCAGCTACCGGTAGGAAGCGTCAGCCGCAGGAGGGCGCCGCCGCCTTCCGGCATCTCCGCGGACACGGAGCCGCCGTGCTGCTCGGCGACCTGCTTCACGATCGCGAGCCCGAGCCCCGAGCCCGGCATCCCGCGTGCGGCCGGCGCCCGGTAGAAGCGGTCGAACACGAGCGGCAGGTCGGCCTCGTCGATCCCGCAGCCGTGGTCGCGTACCGTCACCTCGGCCTCGCGGACGGTGACCTCGATCACGCCGCCGGGAGGGCTCCATTTGACCGCGTTGTCGAGCAGGTTCCCGACCGCCCGCTCGAGCGCCGTCGGCACGCCGTTGACGGTCGCCTCCTCCAGCTTCGCCTCGATCTTCACCTCGGGCGCCCGGCGCTGGGCCCGCTCGACCACGTCCGCGACGAGCAGGTCGAGGCGGAGCTCCTCAGAGTCCGGCTGCTGTGCGTTCTCGCGCGCCAGCTCCACGAGGTCGTTGACGAGCGCCGTCATCTCCTCGAGCTGCTCGGTGAGGTCCCGGAGCAGTTGCTCCCGCCGCTCGCCCTTCGGCCCGTCGCCGCGCGCGAGCACCTCGATGTTCGTGCGGAGGCTCGTGAGCGGGGTGCGGAGCTCGTGCGAGGCGTCGGCGACGAGCTGCCGCTGCGCGCCGACAGAAGCCTCGAGCTCCTCGAGCATCTCGTTGAAGCTCTCGGCGAGCCGGCCGAGCTCGTCGTAGCCCTCGACCTCGACCCGCAGGCTCAGGTCGTGCGTGCGTGCCACCTCCTCGGTCGCGTTCCCGAGGCGGCGCACGGGGGCGAGCGCCGCGCGCGAGACGATCGCGCCGGCGGCGACCGCCAGCGCGATGCCACCCGCGGCCACGAGCGTCATCAGCAGCGCGAGCCGGTTGAGCGTGTGATCGACCTCCTGCAGCGGGCGCAGCACCTGCACCGCGAGCCCCTGCCCGAGCGGCGCCGTGAGTACGCGGACGTGGACGCCGTCCACCGTCGAGTCCGCGATGTACGCGTCGCGCGTGCCGCCGGCCACGAGCTTCGTCTGCCGGTCGACCGGGATCGCGATCGGCGAGTAGGGCGCACGCAGGACGGTGCCGTTGGTCTGGACGAGCTGGACGAGGGTGTCGCCGCCGCCCTCGCCGAGCGTGGGAAGGCGCGCGAAGAAGCCCCCGTGAGGGCCGCGGATGAGCCCGCCTCCCGGGCGGTTGAACGCCGCTTCGGCCGCCGCCGCCCGGTTCCGCAGCGTGTCGTCCACCTGGCTGCGCAGGTCGCCGCGCACGATCACGTAGACGACCGCGCAGGCGATCGCGATCGACGCGGCGACGGCCACCGCGACCGCGAGGGTCAGCCGCGCGCGGAGGCTCACTGCTCGGGCTCCCGGAGCGCGTAGCCGACACCGCGCACGGTCTGGATCAGGCGCGGCTCGCCGCCCGCCTCGAGCTTGCGGCGCAGGTACCCGATGTAGACGTCGAGCGAGTTCGAGCCGAAGCC
The DNA here is from genome assembly GCA_963724805.1 of uncultured Actinomycetes bacterium. GTDB lineage: Bacteria > Actinomycetota > Thermoleophilia > Gaiellales > Gaiellaceae > CAVQZA01. The sequence continues at coordinate 1,510,741 of CAVRWA010000014.1, read as the reverse complement.
GAAGTCGTAGCCCCACACCCGCTCGAAGATGAGCGAGCGCGTCAGCACCTGGCGCGGGTTGACCAGGAAGAGCTCGAGCAGGTTGAACTCGGTGCGTGTCAGCTCGAGGGAACGGTCGCCGCGACGGGCCTCGCGCGTGCTGCGGTCGAGTGAAAGGTCGCCGAAGCTCAGCGTGTCGTGCTCGCCGCCCGTCGCGCGCCGCATCAGCGCCCGCACGCGCGCGAGTAGCTCTTCCAGGGCGAACGGCTTGACGAGGTAATCGTCGGCACCCGCGTCCAGCCCGGCGACGCGGTCGCCCACGGCGTCGCGCGCGGTCAGCATCAGCACCGGCACGTCGTTCCCGGACGCGCGGAGGCGCCGACAGGCCTCCAGCCCGTCCACCTCGGGCATCAGCACGTCGAGCACGACCGCGTCGGCCGCGCCCCGCTCGCCCAGGAACGCGAGCGCCTCCGCTCCGTCCACTGCGACCGCGACATCGTAGCCCGCGCCGGAGAGCGCACCCTCGAGCGCCCGCCGGACCGCAGGCTCGTCGTCCACCACGAGGATCTTCACGGCGTAAGTGTGCGTTTTCGACGTGAACGGCGCCTAAGAGAGCCGCCAGATCGGACGCGTCCGACCCCGACACCATCCGGGGTCAGACCCCGGACATGGCCGAAACGGCATGAACCGCTGAGGAATGCGCCTTGCCGACCTGCGCCGGCACACTCTCGGCACAGAATCGGCACACAATTGTTCGCGGGTCTGACCCCGGACTGGGCCGGGCGGCCTTGTCCTTGGCAGGCCGTTCTTAGCCGTCTCTTAGCCGCGACTGCTGCCATGAGACTGTCCCCGACGCATTCAAGGAGCACCGAGATGAAGCGCAGCCGCTCGATCGTGATCGCCGGAGCCGTCGCACTCGCCGCCGTAGCAGGCGCGGGCGCCGCAGTCGCCGCCTCGCACGCGTGGGGCGGATCCGACCAGCGCCAGGCAATCATCGACAACGTCGCGGGCCGGCTCGGCGTCACACCGAGCGCCCTCCAGGATGCCTTCAAAGCGGCGCTCAAGGACCAGGTCGAGGCCGCGGTGAAGGCCGGCACGCTCACCCGCGAGCAGGCCGACGCGATCGAGGCCAGGATCGCCGCGGGCCAGGGCCTCGGCTTCGGCGGGCTCGGCGGCCCGAGGGGCATTGGCGGGATGCACCGGGGCGGCGAGAAGCTCACGGCGGCCGCGAAGTACCTCGGCCTGACCGAGGCGGAGCTCCGCACCCGGCTTCAGTCCGGCAAGTCGCTCGCCGACGTCGCCAAGGCGCAGGGCAAGACGGTCGAGGGGCTCGTGCAGGCGATGAAGGACGCCGAGAAGGCCGAGCTCGACAAGGCCGTCCAGAGCGGCAAGCTGACCGCCGCGCAGGAGAAGCAGATCCTCACGAACCTCGAGCAGCGGCTGACCGACATGGTCAACGGCACAGGGCCCGGCCCGCGCCCCGATCACGGCATGCGCGGGGGCCCGGGCATGATGCACGGCGCCTGGGGCATGCCGCGCATCTAGACGACCGTCGAACCTACTTCAGGTCGGGATTCGGGATCATGAAGTCGCGGATCACAGCGACGAGGTCCTGGTAGGAGGCGATGAACCCCCGCAGCGTCCGCGCGGTCGCGCCGAACGAGTCGAACTCCTCGGTGCGCATCCCGTCGACGTCGAATGCCCGGCGGAAGTCGGGCAGCTTGCGATACAGCTCGGCGACGATCTCGTCCGGCACCGGGTCGTCCATCCGCGGCCTGACCTCGATGTCGGACGCGTTGAAGAGCAGCTGCCACTTGTAGGGGATCGTCATCACGATGTCGCCGCCGATCAGCTCGGACCAGTGGAGGTGGTGCCGGTAGGCGGCCGCCAGCAGCCGCGCCCGATAGCCGCGCTCCTGGAAGATCCCGTACGCCTTCTTCAGGCAGGCGATCCCGGCCCAGTCGGGGTAGCCGGGCGTGAGCGCCACTCCGTCCCGGTCGGCGAGGACCTTCACCCAGTCGTCCAGGCGGCCGATCATCATCGTGCACACCGGCGACATCGCCGAGACGTCCTCGCCGGCGGCCTCCCTGCGCTCCAGGCCACGTTCCACGGCCTCGGCGACGGCGATCGCCTGCGGCACCGTGAAGCACACCGTGGCGTTGATCGAGACGCCGACCGCCGTGGCCTCCTCGACGGCATACATGCCGGCGTGCGTGCCCGGGATCTTCACCTGCATGTTCGGGGCCAGCGTCGCGAAGTACACGGCCTGCTCGATGATCCGCGCCGCATCGCGGTAGAACTTCGGGTTCGTCTGAATCGAGAGGCGCCCCTTTCTGCCGCCCTCGCGCTCGAAGACAGGCAGGAGAAGCTCCGCCCCCTTCACGGCCATCTCCTCGATCAGCATCCAGGCGATCTCGTCCTCGGTGGCGGTCGGGTTGCCGGCGATGAGCTCGGCGATCCGGTCACGCCAGAGGTGCATCTCCTTCTTGAGAACCTCGCCGACGATGGTGGGATTCGAGGTCGCGCCCACGGCACCGTTCTCGATCGCGTACGTCAGCTCCTCGATCGAGCAGGAGTCGTTCCAGTAGTCGGTCTCGGTCGTCGAGACCGTCTCGTGGAGCGGGCTCTTGTACAACACGCCTTCGGATCGACTTGGCATGAGCGCTCCTTCCTGCCCGAATCCTACTTGAGACAGAGCGCCGCGAGGTCGACCCCGAAGACCGCGTTGTACGTGAAGCAGCCGCTGTTTTCGGAGAGGAAGATCCGGTCCGTGGAGTTGGCGCGGGCCGCCCAGGGGGCGGCGTTCTTCGTAAGGTCGGCGTCGAGCCCCGCGTAGGTGGTGTAGCGCTGGTCGCCGAAGAGGAGCGACGCGTTCGCCATCCGCTTGTTGTAGGCGGGGTCGTCGAAGTACGCGACGTTGCTGTTGTTCGCGGCCTTGATGTTCGTGCCGTCGAGCAGCACGTTGATGAAGTCGGAGGGGTCGGCGTAGTCGGCCGCCCAGCCCTCGGTGGTGAAGTCGAACTCGGCGCCCTTGATCCCCTCCTTCTGGATCTGCACCGCCCGGGGGAACTGTCTCACCTGGACGTCGAGCCCGATCGCCTTGAGGTTCTGCTGATAGATCTCGGCCTGGAGCGGGGCCGGCTGGGTGGTGGAGGTCCAGAGGATCGCCTTGCCGCCACGCGTGTTGCCCTTGGCGAGCTCCTGGGCCTTGGCGACATCCTGCTTGGTCTGCTGGAGCGGGTACACGCTCACTCGCTTGAAGCCGGGCATCCCCGGCGGCAGGATCTGGTCGGTCAGCACCCCCGCGTAGTAGCCGCCCTGCTCGAGCAGGGCCCCGCGTGAGATCGCCCAGTTGACGGCCTGCCGCAGCTTGACGTTGTTCTTGAACAGAGGGCGCGACGTGTTCATCGCGAGGTATTGGACGCTGAGCTGGGGCTCGACCCAGAAGCGCTCCTTGTTCACACCGTACTTGTCTGCGATGGACTTGTAGTTCGGCGGGGCGACGCCGCTCGCCGCGTAGTCGGCGGTGCCCGAATCGATGTTTTGCTCGATCACCACCGGCGTGTTGCCGATCTTGTAGTCGATCTCGCTCAGGTTGTGCGGCCGCGGGCCGTTGTAGTAGCGGTTGCGCATGATCGTGATCGAGTTGTTGGGGATGCGGTCGGCGATGTAGTACGGGCCGCACGAGGCCGGAGTGTCGACCCCGTTGGGGTTGTGGTCCGCCGAGAGTGCCGGGTTGATCGCCTGGAAGAACGGCATCGCGAGCCGCGCGAGCAGGTCGGGGCCCGCCTTGACGAGCTCGATCGTGAGCTTGTCGCCGTCTACCACGACGCCCGACATCGTCTTGGCCTTCCCCTCGAACACGTCTTGTGCCCCGACGACGTCGGCGAGGAACGCCTGGGCCGGCGACTGCAGCGTCGGGCTCGCGTCGCGATTGAGCGCGTCGGCGAAGCTCTGCGCGGTCACCGGCTGGCCCGTGTTGAAGCGGTAGCCCTTGCGGATCGTGAAGGTGTAGGTCTTGCCGCTGTCGCTGACCTTCGGGAAGCCGGTCGCGACCTCGGGCTCGAGCTGCGAGCTCTCCGCCCCGTTCTTGTCGGGGTAATTGAGGAGCTTGCAGCCGACCGCGTACTGGATCTCCCAGCCGGTCGAGAGGTAGTCGAGGCCCGGGTCGGTGTAGTCGACGTCGGTGGCGAGCTCGACGACGTAGGTGCCGCCTCTCGCGACAGGCGTCGTCGTCGTGCCCGTCGTCCCACCCGCCGACTTCTCCCCACCGCCGCAGCCGGACACGAGCAGGAGCGTCGCGCCCACGAGAGCCGCGAGGATCCATGGCCCCGCCTTTCTCGTGGCCCCGCTCACGCGCGCACCATACCCAACGGCCCGGTCCGGGTTGCAGGAACAGGACGGGCGGAGGATCGTTGGGCCGACCGTGACCGACGCCGTCCTCGTCTGCACCGAGCTACGTAAGCGCTTCGGCGACGTGCAGGCCGTGAGCGGGATCAGCTTCCGGATCGCCGCCGGTGAGACGTACGGCCTGCTCGGTCCGAACGGCGCGGGAAAGACGACGACGATCTCGATGGTGTGCGGCCTGCTCGAGCCGGACGCCGGGGCCGTCGAGATCGCCGGCGCGCCGCTGACCACGAGGAGCGTGGCCGCGAAGGCCGCGATCGGCTATGTGCCGCAGGACCTGGCGATCTATCCCGACCTGAGCGCCGCCGAGAACCTCCGCTTCTTCGCGCGCCTCTACGGGATCCCGGCCGCGAAGTCGCGAGAGCGCGTCACCGAGGTGCTCGAGGTCGTGGGGCTCGCGGAGCGCGGCGACGACCAGGCGAAGACCTACTCGGGCGGGATGAAGCGGCGGCTCAACATCGGGATCGGCCTGCTGCATCGCCCGCGCCTCCTCGTCCTCGACGAGCCGACCGTCGGGGTCGACCCCCAGAGCCGCAACGCGATCCTCGAGAGCGTCGAGCGTCTCGCGGCGGAGGGGATGGCCGTCCTCTACACCACGCACTACATGGAGGAGGCCGAGCGCCTGTGCGACCGGATCGGGATCGTCGACCTCGGCGAGCTGAAGGCCGAAGGGACCCGCGGTGAGCTGGTCGCGCTCGTGGGCCAGCACGACCGGGTGCAGCTCCAGGGCTCGGGCGACCTGGAGGCGGGGGCCCGCGCCTGCGGCACGCTCGAAGCCGTCGTCGCCGCGAGCGTGCGCGACGGCGGGCTCGAGCTGATCGTCGACCACGCGCGCGGCGTGCTCGTGGAGCTGCTCCAGACGGCCACCGCCGCAGGCGTCGACGTCGACGCCGTCGAGGTGGACGAGCCCGATCTCGAGGCGGTCTTCCTCCACCTCACCGGCAAGGCGCTCAGGGACTAGTGTGCACACCGCCCTCCTGATCGCGGGCAAGGACCTGCGTCAGCGCCTCCGCGACCGCTCCGCGATCCTGGTCGCCTTCGTCGTCCCCTTCGTGCTCGCAGCGATCTTCGGCCTGACCCTGCACGACGTCGGGAGCGGCAAGGTGACGTTCTCGTTCGCGCTCGTCGACCAGGACGGCGGGCCCGCGGCACGCGCCTTCGTCGCGGAGGTGCTTCGCCCCGTCGAGGCGCAGGGCCTCGCGCGCGTGCGCACCGAGCCCTCGCTCAGACGTGGGCGCGCGGACGTCGACAACGGCAAGGTCGCAGCGACGTTCGTGATCCCCGCGGGCTTCTCGGCGGCGGTCGCGGGCGGGCGGCCGGCCGAGCTGCGCGTGCTCGGCAACGTCGACGACTCGATCGGCGCCCTGGTCGCCCGCTCGCTGGCGCAAAGCTATGCGAGCGGCGTCGACGGGGTGCGTGTCGCGGTGGCGGCGGCCGTGCCGAAGAGCGCGGCCGAGGCGAGGCGCCTGGCCGCCCTCGCGGCCGCAGCCCCGCGTCCCGTCACGATCGCCGATGTCTCGACGAGCGCGAAGGAGCTCGATCCCGGGACCTTCTATGCGGCCGGGATGGCGGTCTTCTTCCTCTTCTTCACCGTCCAGTTCGGGGTCACGAGCGTGCTCGACGAGCGCCGGGACGGAACCCTCGCGCGGATGTTCGCGGCACCGATTCGCCGGAGCGCGGTACTGGTGGGCAAGCTCCTCACGAGCCTCGTGCTCGGGATCGTGAGCCTGACGGTGCTCGCGATCGCGACGCACTTCGTGCTTGGCGCGCACTGGGGCAACCCGCTCGGGGTCGCGATCCTGATCGTCTGCGGCGTGCTCGCGGCGACCGCGGTGATGGCGCTCGTCGCCACGCTGGCGAAGACGCCCGACCAGGCAGGCGCGTGGGGCTCGATGGTCGCCCTCGTGCTCGCGATGCTCGGCGGCGCGTTCTTCTCCGTCTCCCAGGCGGGCGGGGTGATCGCGACGCTCAGCCTCCTGACGCCGCACGCCTGGTTCCTGCGCGGCCTCGGGGATCTCGCAGGCGGTGCGGGCGCCGGCGCGGTGCTCGGGCCGGCGGCGGCGATGCTCGCCTTTGCCGCCGTCACGGGTGGGATCGCACTCACGCGCATGGGGAAGCTGATCGAGCCGTGAAGGCATTCGCGATCGCAGCGACCGATCTACGACGGCTCTTCCGCTTTCGCCTGAACGTGTTCTTCCTGTTCGTACTGCCGATGCTGATCATCCTCCTGCTCGGCTCCGCCTTCGGCGGCTCGGACCGGGCCCGGATCGGCGTCGTCGGCGGCGCGGAGGGCTCACTCGCACGCTCGCTGGCGGCCTCGGTCGATGCCGAGCCGTCGGTGCGGCTGGAGCGGTTCTCGAGCGAGCGGAGCCTGCAGAATGCCGTCGCCCGCGGCCGTGTCGAGGCCGGGCTCGTGATTCCGGCCGGCTACGACATCGCCGCCCGGGGCGGACGCCCCGTGCAGCTGCGCTACTTCGCGCGTCCCGACTCCGTCGCGCAGCAGCTCCGCGCCACGATCGAGTCGTCCGTCGCGGCGCAGAGCGGCCTGCTCGGCGCCGCACGCCTCCTTCAGCAGGAACGCGCGGCGCTCCCGGCGGCCGCGCTCGCCCGCGCGAAGGCGGCGGCGGCCACGGTCTCCGCGGTCGGCGTCCGTCTCACCGCGCCGGACGGGAAGCCCTACCCCGAGTCGCGCGGCCGCTATTCGGACGGCGCAAGCACACAACTCCTTCTCTTCATCTTCCTCACGTCGCTGACCGGTTCGGCGCGGCTGATCGAGTCACGGCGCCTCGGTGTCGCGCGGCGGATGCTCTCGACGCCGACCTCGGTGGCGACGATCCTGGCCGGCCAGACGCTGGGCCGGCTGGCTGTCGCGCTCCTCCAGGCGCTGCTCATCGTGGTCGGCTCGGCCCTCTTCTTCGGCGTCCGCTGGGGCGACCCGGCGGCGACGGCAGCGGTCGTGCTCGCCTTCTGCCTCGTAGGGGCAGGAGCCGGGATGTTGATCGGGAGCGTGTTCTCGAACGAGGAGCAGGCCGGCCCCGTGGCGATCCTGCTCGGGCTCGGCCTGGCCGCGCTGGGTGGATCGATGGTTCCGCTCGAGGTCTTTCCGCCCACGGTTCGTAGCCTCGCGCACCTCACGCCCCACGCCTGGGGCAACGACGCCTTCTCGACGCTGCTGAAGCACGGCGGCGGGCTCGGGGCAGTGCTCGACGACATCGGCGTCCTGCTCGCGTTCGCGGCGGTGTTGATCGCGCTCGGGAACTGGCGCCTGCGGCGGGCGCTGCTCACCTGACCTGGCCTAGCCCTCCGTCACGTGCGAGGCGAGGTTGAGGGCGGCCCGCAGCGCGAGCACGAACAGCAGCGTGAACGTGAGCGCCACTGCGAGAAAGGCCACCTGGCGCCCCTCGAACGCCCTGCCGAGCGCGATCGCGCGCAGCGCGACGCCGAGCGGCACCCCCACGACCCAGGCGAGGAGCAGTGTCCGCACCGAGCGGGTGCGGTAGGTGCGGAAGAGGAGCGCCGCCGCAAACCAGCCCGCCAGGAGCGGCAGCGCGTCGCGGGCGAGCCCGGCGGCGGAGACCGCGCCGTCGTGCGAGAGCAGCCCCACGACCGAGAAGAGGACGAGGGCGGTCGCATCCGCGAGTGCGAGCGCGCGCGGCGGCCGGTCCGGGATCACCGTCAGGCGCACGGCCCTCACGCTAGCGCCCGCGCAGCGGCAGCGTTACGCGGAACGTCGTCCCCACGCCGGGCTCCGAGCTCGCGGACGCGGCGCCGCCGTGCGCCTCGGCGACGGCGGCCACGATCGAGAGGCCGAGGCCCACGCCGCCGCTCGCCCTCGAGCGGGACGCGTCGGCGCGGTAGAACCGCTCGAACACGCGCTCGGCGTCCTCCGAGCTCATCCCCGGCCCCGAGTCCTTGACCTCGATCACTGCGCTGCCGTTCACGCCGGCGACGCTCACCTCGACCGGCGCTCCCGCCGGGGTGTGGGCGCGGACGTTGCCGAGCAGGTTGTCGACGACCTGGCGGAGCCGGTCGCGGTCGCCGATCACGACCGCGTGCTCGGCATGGAGCTCGATCGGACGGTCGGGCTCGACGGTCCGCGCCGTCTCGACGGCGTCGCCGACCACCCGCTCGAGCTCGACCTCCTTCCGCTCCAGCGGGCGGCCCTCGTCCAGCCGCGCGAGCAGCAGGAGATCGTCCACGAGGAGGCTCATCCGCTCCGACTCGCGGCTGATCCCCGTCATCGCGCGCGCGAGGTCATCGGGCCGCTTGTCCGCGCCGCGGGTGAAGAGCTCCGCGTACGCGCGCACGGCCGTGAGTGGTGTACGGAGCTCGTGGGAGGCGTCGGCTACGAAGCGGCGCAGCTTCCGCTCGGACGCCTCGCGCGCCAGGAATGCCGATTCGATCTGGCCGAGCATCGCGTTCAGCGCGAGCCCGAGGCGGCCGACCTCGGTCCGGTCGTCTGCGCGCTCGACGCGGCGCGAGAGGTCGCCGGCTGCGATCGCGTCTGCCGTCTCCTCGATCTCTTCGAGCGGCCGCAGGCCGAGCCTCACGACCCAGAGCCCGAGCAGCGCGAGGGCCACGAGCACGGCCGCGGTCACGAGCAGCTCGATCAGGAGAAGCCGGTGGAGCGTGCTGTCCACGCTCGCCAGCGAGGTCGCGATGATCAGGAGGTAGTTGCTCGCCTGCGGCTCGATCGAGGCCCGCACCCGATACCGGCTCTCGCCGCTCTCCGCCGAGACGGTGAAGTAACGTGCGCGGTCACCGCCGCTGCGGCCGGCGTCGGGCAGGGAGATCGACGCGGGCAGCCGCGGCGGCGGAGGCGTCTCCTGCTGCGAGAACTGGGGAACCGACCCCGACCCGACCACCGTGCCGTCGAGCTTCCGCACCTGGATGTAGGCGCCCGGTGCCGCGGCGGTGAGCGCGTCGATGTTGCCGCCCCGACCGCTGTCCGGTCCGGGCCGGGGCTGGAAGAGCGCGTGCTCGACGCCGACGTGCGCCGCGTCGAGGGTCGCGTCGGTGCGGTCGATGAGAAACGAGTCCAGGGACGCGTAGGTCGCCACGTCGGCGACGGCGAGGCCCACTGCGGCGAGCACGATCACGCCGACGACGAGCCGCGTTCGCAGCGACAGCCGCGCGAACATCTACTTCGTCGCGGCTTCGAGCATGTAGCCCGCCTGCCGTACGGTCTTGATCAGGGGCGGGCCTGCGGCATCGAGCTTCTTCCGGACGTAGCTGACGTAGGTCTCCACGACGTTCGAGTTGCCGCCGAAGTCGTACCGCCAGACGTTCTGCAGGATCTGCCCCTTCGACAGCACCCGTCGCGGGTTGAGCATGAAGTAGCGCAGCAGCGAGAACTCGGTCGCGGTGAGCTCGATCGGCGTCTCCCCCCTGAAAACCTCGTGGCGAGCCTCGTCGAGGACGAGATCCTCGAACCGGAGCACGTCGCCCGGCAGGTCGCCGGCCGTGCGGCGGAGGATCGCCTGGATGCGCGCCACGATCTCGGCGAGGCTGAACGGCTTGGTGACATAGTCGTCGCCGCCGGCGCGGAGCGCCTCCACCTTGTTCTCGGTCGAGTCCTTCGCGGTCAGGAAGAGCACCGCGCTCTTGACCCCGAGCGCTCGCAGCCGCCGCCCGACCTCGATCCCCTCGATGTCGGGGAGCATCCAGTCGAGCACGATCAGGTCGGGCTCGGTGCCGGCCACCGCGGCGAGCGCGTCGCGGCCGTTGTAGACCTCCTCGACCTGGTAGCCCTCGTAGCGGAGCGCGGTCGCGACGGCGTCGACGATCGACTGCTCGTCGTCGACGACGAGGATCCGGTGCCCGTTCGCGGTCGCGCTCACACCCGAACCGTGACAGACATTCCTGTGAGTTGTCTGAGAATCAGGTGGGAGGCGGTTACGTGAAGATGATCTCCCCGCCGCCGGCGAGCTCGTAGAACTCGCCCACGGTGAGCACCTTCTCGACCTGCGGCACGAAGTCGTCCATCGTCAGCCCGAACATGTCCACGGTCGCCTTGCAGGCGTAGAGGCGGGCGCCCGAATCCGCGACGAGCTCGATGAACTCCGGGATCGGCGGGAGGTCGAGCTTCTCCATCTTGCTCGCCATCATCTTCGTCGCCAGCCACGACATCCCGGGAATCGCGCCGATCAAGGTCGGGATGTGCATGCCGGGGTTGCCGACCGTCGCGACCTTGATCTTCGCCGAGCGGTCCTTGCGGATCGCGTCGAGACCGAAGAACGTGAAGAAGATGTCGGCCTCGATGCCCTCCATGCGGGCGCCGTTGGCCATGATCAGGCCGGGGTAGATGCCCTCGAGCGAGCCCTTCGAGATCACGATCGCGACCTTCTCGATCGTCTCCGGCTTCGTGATCTGCGCCTGTGGCCGTTCGACCAGTTCCGTCATCGTGGGGCTCCTTCCTAGATGCAGCCGTGCGGCTTGGGGATGCCGCCGATCTTGGCGGCGAGCTTGGCCGGGCCCTTCGGGAAGAGCTCGTAGAGCTCCTTGACCGGGACGCCCGACTCCTTGCCGAGCGCGCGGATCGAGGGCGCCGTGCCCGTCTGGACGTAGCGGTCGCGCATGAAGCGAACGACGAGCCAGTGCCGGTCCGTGAGCTCGGGGATCCCGTTCTCGCGCGCGATCGCCTCTGCGATCGCGTCGCTCCACTGGTCCGGGTCGGTGAGGAAGCCCTCGTCGTCGACGTCGACGGGGGCATCGGCGATCAGGGTGGGGGTCATCTCGTCCTCCTTCGGCTAGGCGACGCGCTGCTTCCCGGCGGTCGGCATCGAGGCGCCGACCCCGGGGATCTCGCGTCCGGGTAGGAGCGCGTGCCAGTAGAACCACTGGAACATCAGCTTCCCGAGGTGGTTCAGCCGCGACTCACGGAGCAGCGGCAACGGGCCGAGCGCAGTCGGGAAGCGGCCGGGGAGCGGCTCGGTGTCGTAGTTGAAGTCGATCAGCAGCGCCTTGTGGAAGCCCGTCTCCACGAAGCAGTTGGCGTGCCCGTCGAAGGAGGCCTCGAGCTCGTCGCCGGCGAGGTAGCGGGCGACGTTGGCGTCGAGGAGCTCGCCCTCGAAGTGCGTGACCGAGCCGGCCTTGGACGTGGGGACGTCGGCGGCGTCGCCGAGCGCGAAGACGTTGTCCTTCGCGCCTGCCTGGAGGGTGTGCGGGTCGGTCGGGACGAAGTCGAGCGCGTCGCCGAGGCCCGGCGAGCGGCCGACGTAGGCGGCGCCGCCGTGGAGGGGGACCGTTACGAGCAGGTCGAACGGGATCTGGCGGCCGTCGTAGGAGACGAGCTTGCCGCCGACGCCGTCGACCTCGCCCGCGCTGAACTCGGTCACCAGCTCGACCTCCTTTTCCTCGAGCAGGTGGGTGAGGTGCTTCGAGGCGACCGGCTTCGTGAAGCACGCGTCGAGCGGCGTCGAGAGCACGAGCTCCGTCCTCGCGCGGACGCCCCGCTCGCGCAGGAACCAGTCGGCGAGGAAGGTGAACTCGATGGGGGCGACGGGGCATTTGATCGGCATGTCCGCGATGTTCACGACGAGCCGGCCGCCGTCGAAGCGCGCGAGCGCCTCGCGCAGAGCGACAGCGCCCTGGAGGTCGTAGAACGTGAAGACGCGCTCCAGCCAGCCGGCGCCGGTGAGGCCCTCGGTCTCCTCGGGCAGAAGGCGCGCTCCGGTCGCGACGACCAGCAAGTCGTAGGGAAGAGTGGTGCCGTCGGCGAGGATGACGCGATCCGCGTCGAGGTCGACGCTCTCGATGTCGCATTCGTGGAACTCGACCCCGGCGTGGAGCTGGCGCCTGCGGGGCCTCACGATCTCGTCCGGGTCGGCCAGGCCGAACGGCACGAAGAGAAGGCCGGGCTGGTAGACGTGCATGTCGTCGCGGTCGACGACGTGGAGGTCGGCCTCGCCCGGCTCGAACCGGCGGCGCAGCCGGTTGGCGGTCAGCGTGCCGCCGGTGCCGCCGCCGAGGATCACGATCTGCCGCTTCATCGAACTTCGAGCTGGACCTCGACCGGAACGTCGAGGGAGACGGAGACGAGACAGGTCTCCTCGGCCTTCTGCACGAGCTCGCGTCCCCGTTGCTCGTCGGCCGGATCCAGCTCCACGACGAGGCGCAGCACGATGCGCGTGAATCCGAAGCGCCCGTCCTCCCGCCCGCCGACGACACCGTCGCCGTGGACCTCGAGGCCCGCGTACGAGAGGCCGGCCCGCTCGGCGAGCCCGGTGAAGGTGACGGCCAGGCACGAGGCGGCCGCGCCGACGAAGAAGTCCTCCGGGCTCCAGGTCGCGGGATCCTCCCCGCGGAACTCGGGCGGCGGCGCGACGGCGATCCCCGGCTTCCCGTTGACCTTCGCCACGACGCGCCTCCCTCCCGTCCACTCGACGGAGAGCGGGAAGTGGAACTCCTTGACGCGGACGGTGGCTGCCATCACCTCTCCAGCTTCGCCGCCGCGTGATCCGCGGACAACCGCGGATCAGCGGAGACGAGTTGCGGGAAAACCGCTATGCCAGGCTCTCGGCGGGCATCAGCGCGTCGAGGAACCGCGCGACCACGGCGGGCGGGAGCGCGCCGACGAACTCCGACACGACCTCGCCGTTCCTGAACGCCTTGACGGCCGGGATTCCCTGGATCCTGTACTCGACCGCGAGCTCCTGGTTCGAGTCGACGTCCAGCTTCGCGAGCTCGAACTGCCCGCCGCGTGCCTCGGCCTCGCGCTCGAGCACCGGGCCGAGCATCCGGCAGGGCCCGCACCAGGCGGCCCAGAAGTCGACGACGACGGGCACCTCGTACGAGCGCTCGATCACGTCTCGCTGGAAGGTCTCGGTTGTCACATCCATCGTTCTCAGTCCTCTCTTGCGGTGGTTGTCGATTGCATGATATACAACTATACAACTACTTAGTTTATTTCGAGGAGGCAAGACGTTGCCGCTACCCCATCCGGTCACGAACGAGCTCGCCGAGCTGATCGCGCGGCGCTTCCGCGTGATCGGCGAGCCGATGCGGATCCGGCTGCTCGACCGGCTGCGCGACGGCGAGGCGACCGTCGGCGAGCTGACCGAGGCGCTCGGCGCCTCCCAGCAGAACGTCTCCAAGCACCTGGCCGTGCTCGCCGAGGTCGGCATCGTAGGCCGCCGCAAGGAGGGGAACCATGTCTACTACGCCGTCGTCGACGAGGGCGTGTTCGCCCTGTGTGAGGACGTTTGCGGCTCTCTCCAGCGGCAACTCGCCTCGCTCAGCGAGCTGATGGACGCGGTGGGCTCGTGACCACGGTCGCGGCGAAGCTCCGCCCCCGGGCCGGCGCGCTCGAGCATCCCCAGGCCGTCGGCCCGGTCGGCCGGCTCGGCCGCTGGACCGCGGATCACTTCCGTGCCGTCGCGATCGCCTGGGTGGTGATCGCGGTCGGGTTCGGCTTCTTCGCGCCGAGGGTCGAGACCGCGCTCTCCGGCGCGGGCTGGCAGGCGAACGGCTCGGAGTCGGTGCAGGCACGCCGGCTGATCCAGGACAACTTCGGCGGGCTCTCGAGCTCGGCCCTGATGGTCGTCGTCCACTCGTCCGGCCAGACCGCGGCCGACCCCGCGTTCAAGGCGACCATCGCCCGCGTCCAGCAGATGCTCCGACGCGAGCCCGAAGGTCGCGGCGGTCGTGGCGCCCCGCTCCGGCTCGACGATCTCCGCCGACGGCCACACGGCGATCGTGATGGCCGGCGCCAAGGGCGACCCGACTGCGATGGTCGCCGTCGCCGACAAGCTGAAGTCGAAGCTGCAGGCGGCCGGAGCGGCCGGCGTCACGGTCTCGCTGACCGGCGCTTCGGGCATGTGGAGCGACTTCAACACGGCCAACCGCACTGCGATGATGAAGTCCGAGCTGTTCAGCTGGCCGGTGACGCTCGCGATCCTCGTGCTCGCGTTCGGCTCCCTCGTCGCAGCGGGACTGCCGCTGATGCTGACGATCCTCGGCCTGGTGGCCTCCGCGGGCCTGCTCTCGCTGCTCACGCACGGCTTCGAGATCTCGATCTGGGCGATGAACTTCGCGCTCATGTTCGCCCTCGCGCTCGGGATCGACTACGCGCTCTTCGTCGTCAATCGCTTCCGCGGCGCCTACTTCGGCTCGAAGCTCGACGCACGCGACGCGGTCGCGGTGACGATGGACACCGCCGGCAAGGCCGTCCTCTTCTCCGGGGTTACGGTGCTGATCTCGCTCTCCGCAGTGATGCTGGTGCCGAGCCCTGCGTTCCGCTCGATGGCCCTGGGGATCATGATCAGCGTGCTCTTCGTGCTCGCGGCGACGCTGACGCTGCTGCCTGCGGTGCTCGCCAGGCTCGGGCCTCGGGTCGACGCGCTCCCGCTGAAGTGGGTGCACTCGGGAGAGCACCGCTCGGCCGCATTCGCCCGCTGGGGCGAGCGGCTCTGGCGGCACCCGCAGATCTACGGCCCCGCGGCGACGCTCGCGCTCGTTCTCCTCGCCCTGCCGATCCTCGGGCTGAAGACCGGCATGCCCTCGATCAAGGTTGTGCCCAAGCAGGACTCCTCGCGGATCGGCTACGCGCAGGTGCAGCAAGCGTTCGGCGCCGGTGCGCCTGGCACCTTGCAGATCGTCGCACCGCGCCGGGACGCGGTAGCCGTCGCCGCCGCCGTTCGCCGCGATCCGGGGATCGCGTCCGCCTCTACGGCGCAGCCGGGCGGCGGCGGGCTCGCCCTGATCCAGGCGACCCCGAACGCGGACCCGTCGAGCCCGGCCGTCGGTCACACGATCGACCGGCTCCGGTCGACGCTGCCCGCACCGGCGCTCGTCGGCGGCGCCTCGGCCGAAAACCACGACCTCGAGCGGGCGCTCGCCGCGAAGACGCCGCTCGTGATCGGGATCGTGCTCGTGCTCGGCTTCCTGCTCCTGCTCGTCGCGCTCCAGGCGCCGCTGATCGCCGCGCTCGGAGTCGCCACGAACCTGCTCGCGGTGGGAGCCGCCTTCGGTGTCGCCAGGCTCGTGTTCCAGAACGGCCACGGCGCGGGCTTTCTCGGCTTCGAGCCGCAGGGCTTCCTCGACGCGTGGGGGCCGGTCTTCTTCTTCGCGATGATCTTCGCGATCTCGATGGACTACACCGTGTTCCTGCTCTCCTCGGCCAAGGAGCACTACGACCGCACCGGCGATCCGCGCGACGCCTCGATCAACGGCCTCGCCCACTCCGGCCGCGTGATCTTCGCCGCGGCCGCCGTGATGGTCGCGGTCTTCTTCACCTTCGCCCTCTCGGGGCCGCTCCCGCCCAAGGAGATGGGCGTGATCCTCGGCATCGCCGTCCTGCTCGACGCGATGCTCGTCCGCCTGATCCTGATCCCCACGCTCCTGCGGGTGTTCGGGCACGCGGCCTGGGCCTGCCCGCGCTGGCTCGACCGGATCCTGCCCGACGTGAAGTTCGGCCACTCGTGATGCTCGAGCTCTGGCGGCCGTGGCCGGCAGCGCACAGCCGCTGACCTGATTTACGGGACCGCGGCCCGTACGGAGAAGCGGCCGCGGGTTCCGCGCAGCGCGACGTGGAGAACGAGCTGGCGCTGTCCGCAGACGATCGTCGTGAGGGTCTTCGTGTGGGCGCCGGACCAGAGCCCACTTGCGAGCCTGGTCTTGCCGTCCGGCGTCGTGAGGGTGAACTCGTAGAGGCCGCCCGAGGGAATGGTCAACGTCGCCTGCAGGACGCCGTCGAGCGGGGTGACGATCGTGTGCTTCCACGTGCGGAGGCCCTTGGGAAGAAACCGCCCGCTGACCGAGACGGCGGTCGGCGCCAGCCAGGGCGAGCGGACGTCCTGCTCCGCCGCGCCCAGGGCTTGCGAGTCCGGGTAGAAGCTGGAATCGACGATCGACCAGGCGAAGGAGAACGCGCCCGCCCTGGTCTCGTTGAGCACGCGATAGACCTCGGCGAACGCCTCCCCCGGGTTCAGTCTGTAGTGCTCGCTCTCGTCGCCAGGGAATGCCGTCCCGGCGCCCACGCGGGCACAGATGCCGGCCACGGAGGCCCAGCGCTTGGTGCCGAAGGCATCGGCGTTCCACGGCGGGTTCGAGCGGTTGAGCGCGATGAAGTGCGCGTATTCGTGGGTCGCCACGGTGGTCGGCGCCCAGCCGTACTGGGGCTCACCCGGCACGACGATGCGGCCGCCACCGGCGCACGCGAGCGCCTCCAGGCCGCACATCTGCTGGACCTCGGTCGGCGTGACGACGTAGGCGACGAGCCTCGCCAGCTCGCTGCCGTGGATGAGGCCCGCGAAGAAGTCTGCCCACGTCTGCTGCGAGACCTGTTCCGGCGTGTAGCCGTCCGAGATGTAGATCGTCATCTGCTCGCCCGTGGCGGCCGTCACGGCGCCGCCGTGCCAGCCGACCCCGACCGCAGGCAGGCGCATCGCCGACGGGCCCGACACCGCCGCCGCCAGATAGGCGTTGCCGCGCGGGAACGCCGGGGCGGCCTGCAGCCGCGCGCTCCCGTGGAGCGCCGGCGCACCGAGGACGAGGAGGGTGGCAGCGCCGAGCGCTGCCACCCTCCTCGGTCTCCAAGCCGGTCTCACTGCCGCTCCACCTGGATCACTTCAGGCAGACGACGTAGAGACCGCCGGTCTGCGTCGCCGGCGCCCCGGTGCCCACAGACACATAGAGCCTCCAGCTGCCGCCGTCGGCCGAGGGCCGGCTGTCCCACTCGTGGCCCCACCCTTCCGGGTCGTCCCAGCCTCCCGCGATCGCCTTCTGCCCGCTGTCACACGCTGTCGCGAAGTCCGTTCCTCGACCCGGGCTGACGCTCCACTGTGCAGTCTTGATCGTCACCAGGCCTGCCGCAGTGGTCGCGGGGCTCGGAAGGTTCCCGGCGTTGGCGACCCACGCTGCGGGAGTCTTGCCCTGCAGCTTCAGGGCGTTGTCGGCGACCAGGGCCCGCTTCGCGAGCGGCACGACTCCGGCCGCAACGGCGGTCCCGGTCATTGCGATGAACAACGCGATCAGGGCAACCACCATCGCAGGGCTTGGACGTGGAAGACGTCCGAACATCACTCCTCCCTTCGCAGACCGCGTGAGCATCGAAGGGTGCCGGCGCGTTCTGCTTGAACACCGCCATGCTGCCGCCGGCGAACGGGAGAGAAGTCAGGCTTCGGCCGCCTCCGCCGGAAGCACTCTCAGTCTCCTTCGGAAGCGCACCCGAATTCATCGGGGAGACCGCTGCGGCCCCATGAGGGAAAACCCCTACCTGCTGCCGACACGGGGCAACGGAATTGCGTTGCCCGGCGCGCGCGGCTACTTGATCAGTGTCAGCATCTTGAACATCGGCAGGTACATGCTGATGATGATCACGCCGACCATCAGACCGACGCCGATCATCATCAGAGGCTCGATGATCGAGGTGAGCGACTGGATCGCCGCGTCGACCTCGTCCTCGTAGAAGTCGGCGATCTTCGCCAGCATCTTCTCGAGCTCTCCCGTCTCCTCGCCGATCTTCACCATCTGCGAGACCATCGCCGGGAAGACGGGGTTCTCGATCAGCGGCTCGGCGATCGGCACGCCCTCGTGCACGCGCGCGCGAACCGTGGTGAGCGCGTCCTCGATCACCCAGTTGCCGGCGGTCTGCCCCGTGATCTCGAGCGCCTTGATGATGTCGACGCCGGCCGCGACGAGCGTCGAGAGCGTGCGGGAGAACCGCGCCATCGCGACCTTGCTCACGGTGTCGCCGATCTTCATCGGTACCTTCAGCAGGAGCCGGTCGTAGACCTTGCGGCCCTTCTCCGACTTCTTCCACTTCCGGAAGATGACGACGGACGCGATCATCCCGGGGATGATGATGTACCAGTCCGAGCGCATGATATTCGACGCCTTCACCACGTACTGCGTCAGTGTCGGCAGCTCGCCGCCGAGCTGCGCGAAGATCTTCACGAAGATCGGGACGAGGAACATCAGCATCCCGATCAGGACGAGGGTCGCGAAGACCAGCACCATCGTCGGGTAGATCATCGCTCCCTTCACACGGCGCTTGATCGCCGTGTCCTTCTCGATCTGGTACGCGACCCGGTCGAGCACCTGGTCGAGGATTCCGGCCGCCTCGCCTGCCTCGACCATCGAGACGTAGAGGCGGTTGAAGATCTTCGGGTGGCGGCCGAGCGCCTGAGAGAGCAGGAGCCCGCCCTCGACGTCGGCGCGCAGCTCCCGGATCACGGCTCCGAGATACTCGTCGTCGGTCTGCGACTCGAGGATCACGAGGGCGCTGACGACGTTCAGGCCGGCCTCGATCATCGTCGCGAACTGGCGCGAGAAGATCTGGAGCGACTTCGGCTTGATCTTCTTGAAGACGGTACGGGCGCTGTCCTCGCCGCTCGCCGGCAGCTCCACGAGGTCGAGCGGAAGCAGGCCGCGCAGGCGCAGCTGCTCACGCGCGGACTTGAAGTCGGGGGCGTGGACCTCGCCCTTCGCTTCGATTCCCGCAGCGTTGATCGCCTGGTACGTAAAGGCGGCCATCCGCACTGCGTATCGGCAGAGGGATACGCGCGCTTGAGTCCCAGCCGCGTGCTGCCGATAGGCGGATTGTGAGCGGACGTCTGCGTGGCCAGAGCGGCTTTGGCCTGATCGAACTCCTGATGGCGATGACGATGTTGAACATCGGCTTGCTCGCGGTCGTGGCCGCCTTCACCTCGGGAATCTGGGGGCTCGCGCGGGCGGGCAGCATCTCCACCGCCGCGGCGCTCAGCGACCAGCAGATGGAGCTCTACCGCGGGCTTCCCAATGCCTGCATCTACATCACCTCGCCGCCCAGCTCCGGCGTCTACGCCTCGGTCACCCCGCCGTATTCGGCCTCGCAGGTCACGAGCGCCACTGCGTGCACCACGGCCGGGATCACCCCGCCGAGCAAGGCGACCACGCCGAGCCAGACCGTGACCGGGCCCGACCACCACAAGTACGAGATCGACACCTACATCGTGATGGTGACGCCGCAGGGCAACGCGAGGTCGATCCCTCAGGTCACGGTCGTCGTCCGCGACGGGCTCAAGACCTCGAGGATCCTGTCTCAGCAGAGCTCGACGTTCGACGCCTCCTCCGGCTAGCGCCGGGCCGCGAGAGCGCGGGGACCCCCGCGCCGACCGGACATCGCCCGGGGTCAGGCGCTCGGCTATGGCCGAAGCGGACACAGGACGAGTCCACGAGCCGCATCCGCACGCGCGGGTCGGATCCGTTGCTGCGCCTTTCGGACATGGCCCGGGGTCAGGCATCCGGCCACGTCCGAAGCGGGCGCGCCGCGAGGGTCCGGGCGCATCCGGGGTCGACCCCGGACACGGCTGTTGCCAGCTAGCCGCCCGAGACCGAGACGAGCTTGATCGTGTACTTCGTCCCGTCGGCGGTGTTCATCAGAGTCACCGTCTTGCCGACCGGGATCGTGACCGTGTTCTTCCCGTTCGTGAGCGAGCCGCCGGCGATCCCGATCTTCGCCGAGTTCGGCGTCAGAGAGACGAGCTGGAAGAAGGGCTGCGGCGCGGAGGCCGGGAAGGTCTTGCCCACGCTGACGACCTCCACCGTTCCGTTCACGCTGATCGAGGCGCTCGTCGGCTGAGCCGGCGGCTGGGTGCTGGTCGGGGGCGGAGGAGTAGGCGGCGGGGGCGTGGTGGGCGTGGTCGACGTCGTCGAGGTGTCCGTCGTCCCGGTCGACCCGGAGCCGTCGGGGGGCGGAGTGCCGGCGCTCACCTGCTGCTGGAACGGATCCTTGCTCACGAAGAGGCTGAAGGAGACGAGCTTTGCGGTCGTCGGAGCGGCCGGCGCATCGGTCGAGATGAGCGCGCCCGCGACCACCGCCGTGGCGGCAGGCGTCTGGGTACCCGAGCCCGCCAGGGTCGGCGGCGCGAGCGTGCCGGCCGCCGGCGTCACCACGGTCGACGAGGGCACGGGGGACGGCGCCGTGTCGGTGCGAGGCGGGTTGAGCTGCTTGAGCGTGCTCGGCAGCGTGAGCCCGAGGATCGCCACGAGCACGACGGCGCCGACGATCGCGATGATCTTCTGCTTCTTGGCCTTCGCCTTCGGATCGAACTTCTTGGCCATCAGCCGTCCAGCCCTCCTGTCGCGGAAGCGTCGGTCGCGGTGGTGTCGGTCGTCGTCGCGGGGGCGGTCGCGCTCGCATCTCCCGTCGCGCTCGCGGGCGCCGCCGTCCCGTAGACGAACGCGTCCACGAGCAGGTTCGCGGTGATCTGGGGGAAGCCGGTCGCAGCCGCGCCGAAGGTTATCGTGTCCACCGCGAAGAGGCGGCCGTTCGCGTCGAGCTCGCCGTTCTGCACGTCGACGAGATTCCGCAGTCGCAGCAGGAAGTCGACGAGGCCGTAGTAGTTGCCGGTGAACGTGAGCTGGATCGGGACCGCCTGGTAGCCGGAGAGCACGACCGAGTTTCCCGGGATGATCGAGTCGAAGCTGATCCCGGCCTGCGAGGCCACGAGGTTGAGCTGCAGGAGGATCCCCGACATGTCGGTCTCGTTCGGCATCGCCTTCGTGAGCCGGAACAGCGTCGCGACGTGGATCGGCTGGATCTGCCGCGACTGCTGTGAGAGCGCGCGCGCCTGCAGGATCTGCGCGTTGGTCGCCTCGATCTGCTTGCTCAGGCTGCTCGCCTTCCCTTTCTGCGAGGAGACGAGCAGGAAGTAGCCGAGCAGGACGATCACGAGCAGGGCGACCCCGACGAGAATGCCCTGGATCCGCGGCGAGAGCTTTTGCGTGCGGTTCACGATGCGGCTCCCAGCGGCGGCCGGACGTTCGCGGCGATCGTGAACTGGACGATGTTCTGCGTGCCGATCAGGCTCACCGTGCTCGAGGCGAGCTGGACGTTCGAGAGATCCGGCACGAGCATCAGGCGGGAGAGCACGCGGGCGACCCCATCCTGCGAGTAGGTGTAGCCCTTGAGGGTGAAACCGGTCGGCACCCCGCTCGTGGACGCCGTCGGCGCCGCGAGGGAGCCGGGCGAGGCCGGCGAGTTGGCGGTCAAGCTCTGGAGCCACACGTCCTCGGGCAGGACGAGCGTCACCTCACGCAGCACGCGGTCCCAGGCGACGCGGCGTGCCATCGCCGTCGACACCGCGCTGACGCGCGCCTTCTGCTCCTCCTGGAGCCCCGCCTGGGCCGAGCTCTGCTGGATCGGGGGCGGTACGACCGCGAGCTCCGCGCGCAGCGCGTCGAGCTGCTGCTGCCGCTCGTGCACCGACCCGCTCGCAGACATGAACATCATCCCGATCAGGGCGGTCGAGAGCACGGCGCCGGCGACGCCGACTACGACCGGGACGTTGGTCTTGGTACGGCGGTTCGGATCGTCCCTGGGAAGGAGGTTGACGGCGCGCATCAGTCCTCGATCCCGAGCCCGATTGCGATCGCGAGCGAGCCGAGCTGCTCCGGATCCTGAACGCGCTTGCCGACCTTCACGCGGACGAGCGGGTCGCCGAGCTTCACGCGGACGCCGATCAGGCGCTGCAACTCGGCGGCGAAGCCCGGCAGGTGCGCGGTGCCGCCCGTGAGGATGATCTCGCCGATGCCCAGAGAGCCCGGCTGGTTCTGGTAGAACTGGAGCGAGGACACGAGCTCGCGCGCGAAGTTGTTGATCTGGCCCTTGACGGCCTCCCGTGCGGCGGTTGCGACCTCCTCAGAGACGCCCTCCGGCGCGGGCCCGGGCTCGAGCGAGATGGCGTGCTTGATCGGGTCGGCCTCCGACGGCGTCATGTCGAGCGCGCGCGCGATCGCGACGCTGAGCGTCGAGCCGCCCCAGTCCAGCACGCGCGTGAACTCGCAGACGCGTCCGTCCGAGACGGCAAAGGTGGAGCGGTCGTGGCCGACAGCGACGGCGACGAGAGCGGCCGGCGCCGGCCCGTCGTCCTCGCGCGGCGCGGCGAGTGAGCGCAGGAGCGCGAAGGCCTCGAGGTCGATGCCGGCGAGCGAGAGGCCCGCGTCCCGGCAGGCGGAGACGTAGCGGTCGACGAGCTCGCGGTAGGCGACGACGAGGAGGATCTTGCGAACGGTCTCGCCTTCCTCGTTCGCCGTCTCGGAGAGGATGTGGTAGTCGAGCACCGCCTCCTCGATCGGGATCGGCAGCGCTTCCTGGGCCCGGAAGCGGATCGCGTTCGTGAGCTGCTTCGGATCCTCGATCCCCGTGATCTCGAACGTGCGGACGCCGATGCGGTTGTTGGCTATCCCGAGCCGGATGCCCTTCCTCGGCAGCTTGTTGACATGGAAGAAGTGCTTCAGCGCGACGGCGAGCGCCTCCGGGTCGCGCAGCTCGCCCCCGACGACGATGCCGGGGTCGATGTCCTCGCGCGCGACCTGTGTGACCTCGGCGACGCCGTTGTTCGAAACGCGTGCCGCCGCGATCTGGGACGCGCCGATCTTCAGGCCGACCAGCTCCTTGTGCCGCGCGGTGCTCTTCCTGCTCCTGGTCGGCAGCTCGAGGCGGGGCATCGTGAACCCGCGCGCCTTCAGAGGCTTCTTGGCACCCGTCTCGGCCGGCTCGACCGCCGCTTCCTTCACCTTCTTCTTCCTGGAGCCGCGGAGCTCGAGCTTCCAGAACGGCGTCTTCGCCTTGACGGCCTCGGAATCGGCGGCGAGGGCGACGGCGGCAGTCGCGACTGCCGCGCCTGCCGTCTTCTTGCTCTTGCGCGAGCCGCCGAGCTCCTTCTTCCAGAACGGCGTCGAGGCGCCCGCCACCTTCGGCTCCTTGGCCTGCTTCGGCTCCTTCGGCTGCTTCGGCTCCTTGGGCTTCTTCGAGCCGCCGATCTCCTTCTTCCAGAACGGAACCTTCGGCTCGTCCGGGATGGGCGGCAGCTCGGAAGCAGGCACGGGCGGATGGACGGTCGCCGCCGCGGCGACGGGGATCGCTGCAGCCGGGAGCTGCGCGACGGGCTGCTCGGCGACGGGCGCCGTCGTAGCGGGTGGGGTCGCCTCGACTGCAGGCGCAGGCGGCGGCACCTCTGCCGCCGGCGGCAGCACCGGCTCCGGGGCGGGCGGCCGAGGAAGCGTGGTGGCGGCTGACTCGTCCTCGGCCGCGCTCGCGTGGAGGACGGCGTCCACCCACGAGACAGGGTGCAGCGCCTGGCGCTCCTCGACGGGCTGCTCCGGCGCCTCGGCGACCGGCACCGGCTCGGGAACGGCCTCGGCCGCAGGCGGCAAGTCGGGCTCGGGTTCGGGCGGGGGCTCCGTGGCAAGGGGCAGCGGCTCCGGCGCGGCTTCGGCCGCCTCGGGCTGGGCGACGGGAGGCGCCTCGGCAGCAGGCGGGAGCGTGGGCTCGACGGCGGGTGGCAGCTCGACGGGAGGCGCGACCTCTTCCCCGGCCTGTTCCCGGGCGGCGAGCGTCGCGAGCGCGGTAGCGAGAAGGCGCTCTGTCTCGACCGGGTCGGGCTCTTCCAAGGGAGGCAGAGGAGCGGTGGGGGGCAGCGGCTCGTCGAGCGCCGGCTGCTCGTCCGAGTCGGGCTTGGCCTTCCGGCCGAGCGTGACTTCCTTCCTCCAGAACGGCGTCTTCGCCTCGCCGGGCTCGTCGAGCTCGTCGGGAGTCTCCTCCGGCGCCTTCGGCTTGCGGCCGATCTCCTGCTTCCAGAACGAGGGCTTCTCCGCCGGCGGCTCCTGCGCCTCGGCTTGCGTGGGCTCGGCGTCGCCCTCGGGCTTCGGCTTGCGGCCGACCGAGATCTCCTTCTTCCAGAACGAGGTCTTCTCCGCCGGCGGCTCCTGCGCCTCCGCCCGTGCCGGCTCGGGCTCGGAGTCGCCCTCGGGCTTGGGCTTGCGGCCGAGCGAGATGTCTTTCTTCCAGTCGACCATCTACGAGGATCCCGCGACCCGCAGGGTGCCGACCGGAGGCTGCCCTGCTGCCTCCACTTCGACGTCTTCAGGAATCTCGTACCCGGCGCGCTCGAGCAGGCCGAACAGCTGGTCGGGGCGGCTCGAGCGCGAGCGCGCGACCTCGAAGCTGACGATGTTCCGCTGAACCAGCTCGGCGAGCGACTGCTCCATCGTCTGCATGCCCCGCTGGGTGCCTGTCTGCATGATCGAGTAGATCTGCTCGACCTTGCCCTGGCGGACCAGGTTCCGGACGGCGTCGTCCGGATAGAGGATCTCGAGCGCCGCAACCCGGCCCTTGCCGTCCGCGGTCGGCAGGAGCGCCTGGGTCAGGATCCCCTGCAGCGAGTTCGCGATCTGGATCCGGATCTGCTCCTGCTGCTCGGCCGGGAAGACGTCGATCAGGCGGTCCACGGTCGACGAGGCGCTCTGCGTGTGCAGCGTGCCGAACACGAGGTGGCCGGTCTCGGCGGCGGTCAGCGCGGTGCCGATCGTCTCGAGGTCGCGCATCTCGCCGAGCAGGATCACGTCGGGGTCCTGGCGCAGCGCGGCGCGCAGGGCCTCGCCGAAGCTCACCGCGTCCGGGCCGATCTCGCGCTGGTTGACGATGCAGCTCTTGTGCTTGTGGACGAACTCGACCGGGTCCTCGATCGTGAGGATGTGCTCGTGGCGGGTGCGGTTGATCTCGTCGATCAGCGCCGCCAGCGTCGTCGACTTGCCCGAGCCGGTCGGCCCGGTCACGAGCACGATCCCGCGCGGCTTGTCGGTGAGCTGGTGCAGGCTCGAGGGCAGGTTCAGCTCCTCGAGCGTCTTGATCTGCTCGGGGATCTGTCGGAACGCGGCACCGAGCGCCTCCCGCTGGAAGAAGACGTTGACGCGGAAGCGCGCGACGCCGGGAACGGCGTGCGCGAAGTCGATCTGCCGCTTGATCTCGAGGTTCTTCTGCTGCTCGCTCGAGATGATCCGGTAGAAGAGCTGCATCGTGTCCTCGGCGACGAGGGGCTCGTAGCCGTCGAGGCGCTCGAGGTGCCCGCGCACGCGGATCGTCGGCGGCGCGCCGACGGTCAGGTGCAGGTCGGACGCGCCTCGCGCGACCATCTGCTCCAGCAGGTCATCGATGGAATAGGTGAGTTCCGGCATGTCCCTCGTCCGAGCTATCGGCAGCGGGGCGGGGTTCCTTTACGGGTGCCGGATCGCCTCCCTCGAATCCCCCATCCGAGGGGACAAGTCAGGCGCGCGGCAATCCGATCATTTCTCTGCCACTTGTCACTCCCGCGGGCGCGAACCGGCCGTGGGCCGTCCGGAAGGAGCTCCTCCTATGATCCAGTCGCTGAAGCGGCGCCTTGCCAACGATGAGCGGGGCTTCACGCTGATCGAGCTGCTGGTCGTGATCATCATCCTCGGCATCCTGCTGGCAATCGCGGTGCCGTCCTACCTCAGCTTCCGCACCCGGGCGAACGTCTCGGCTGCGAAGGCCAACGTCCGCGCGGCCGTGCCGGGCATGGAGGCGTTCAACGCCGACCACGCGACCGGCTACTCGGGCGTCACGCTCACCAAGCTCCAGCAGAGCTACGACGCCGGCATCAAGAACATCTCGATCGTCCGCGCCAACATCACGAGCTACTGCATCCAGAACACCAGCCCGGGCACCGTCACCTACCACAAGGGCGGCCCGTCGGGCGACATCGTCTCGGGCGTCTGCTAGACCGGGCCGACACCGAGGTGTTGCCGAGAGGGGCGCGGGAAACCGCGCCCCTTCGCTATCCCTCGAACGGGGCTAGCGGGGCCTCGGACACCACCCGATACGACCTAGTGCCACCGTTCTTACCACCTCGAAGGAGCACAGACATGATTTCACTGCTGAGGCGTCGCCTCGCACGCGAAGAGAGCGGCTTCACGCTGATCGAGCTGCTCGTCGTGATCATCATCCTCGGCATCCTGCTCGCGATCGCAGTGCCGTCGTACCTCAGCTTCCGCACCCGGGCGAACGTCTCGGCTGCGAAGGCCAACGTGCGTGCAGCCATCCCGGGCATGGAGGCATTCAACGCCGACCATTCCACCGGCTACACCGGCGTCACGCTCACCAAGCTCCAGCAGAGCTACGACGCGGGCATCAAGAACGTGAAGATCGTCCGCGCCAACACCACCAGCTACTGCATCCAGAACACCAGCCCCGGCACCGCCACGTACCACAAGGGCGGCCCCTCCGGCGACATCGTCTCGGGCGTCTGCTAGCCCGGCACCGTCGGCCTTCACGGCATGGAAAGGGGCGCGGGAGACCGCGCCCCTTTTCGTTCCCTCGAACGGGGGGACGGAGGCGAAATGGGCACGCCGATAACTAGCGCGTTCCTCCCCTCCAAGGGGTCCGACGCATGAAGGAGTCACGCATGATCGCCACCCTCCGCCGGCGCGTTGCCCGAGACGAACAGGGCTTCACGCTGATCGAGCTGCTGGTCGTCATCATCATCCTCGGCATCCTGCTGGCAATCGCGGTGCCGTCCTACCTCAGCTTCCGCACCCGGGCGAACGTCTCGGCTGCGAAGGCCAACGTCCGCGCGGCCGTGCCCGGCATGGAGGCGTTCAACGCCGACCACGCCACCGGCTACACCGGCGTCACGCTCACCAAGCTCCAGCAGAGCTACGACGCGGGCATCAAGAACGTGAAGATCGTCCGCGCCAACACCACCAGCTACTGCATCCAGAACACCAGCCCGGGCACCGTCACCTACCACAAGGGCGGCCCCTCCGGCGACATCGTCTCGGGCGTCTGCTAGCCCGGCACGGCACCGAAACGGCTCGAGAAGGGGCGCGGGAGACCGCGCCCCTTCGCTTTTCGGGATCCCTCCATTGAGTCTCAGGGGCGGGAACGTGATGCCCGATACGACCTTTGCCACCGTTCGTTCCACCGTTTCGCAACCTGAAGGAGCAACGCATGATCGCCACACTAAGGCGTCGCCTCGGCAACGAGGAGAGCGGCTTCACGCTGATCGAGCTGCTCGTCGTGATCATCATCCTCGGCATCCTGCTGGCAATCGCGGTGCCGTCCTACCTCAGCTTCCGCACCCGGGCGAACGTCTCGGCGGCGAAGGCCAACGTGCGGGCAGCCATCCCGGGCATGGAGGCGTTCAACGCCGACCACGCCACCGGCTACACCGGCGTCACGCTCACCAAGCTCCAGCAGAGCTACGACGCGGGCATCAAGAACGTCTCGATCGTCCGCGCCAACATCACCAGCTACTGCGTCCAGAACACCAGCCCGGGCACCGTCACCTACCACAAGGGCGGCCCGTCGGGCGACATCGTCTCCGGAGTCTGCTGACCTTGAATACGCCTCCCACCCAAAGGAGCAATCGCATGATTGCCAGTCTGCGGCATCGCCTCGGTAACGAGGAGAGCGGCTTCACGCTGATCGAGCTGCTCGTCGTGATCATCATCCTCGGCATCCTGCTCGCGATCGCAGTGCCGTCGTACCTCAGCTTCCGCACCCGGGCGAACGTCTCGGCTGCGAAGGCCAACGTGCGTGCAGCCATCCCGGGCATGGAGGCATTCAACGCCGACCATTCCACCGGCTACACCGGCGTCACGCTCACCAAGCTCCAGCAGAGCTACGACGCGGGCATCAAGAACGTGAAGATCGTCCGCGCCAACACCACCAGCTACTGCATCCAGAACACCAGCCCCGGCACGTCGACCTACCACAAGGGCGGCCCCTCCGGCGACATCGTCGTCGGCGTCTGCTAATCGCAGACTGACCGAGGTTTGCGAGGGGCGCGGGAGACCGCGCCCCTCGCGCATCAAGGGGAGCTTCGGAAATGCCGATACGGCACGTATGACCGTCTCCTCCCCCATCAAGATCGTCGCGCTCGTCGGCATCCTCGCCGCAGTCGGAGTCTTCCTGTTCATGCAGGTGCTCGGGGGCGGCTCGTCGTCGTCCTCCAGCGCCCCTGCGGTGATCAAGCCTCTCCACCCGGTGAAGACGCACGTCCACTCGCTCACCCCGGCGACGCCGGCGAAGAAGGTGACGGTCACCAAGGTGACCACCCCGCACAAGAAGGTCGTGCACGTGAAGGTGAAGCCGAAGCCGAAGCCGAAGCCGAAGGTCGTCGTGGCTGCTCCGGCAGCGACGGCCGCCGCGGCTACGACGCCCGCGAACGGGCTTCCCGCCCGCGTCACCGAAGCGCTCCGCGAGTATCCCGTCGTCGTGGTCTCGCTGTACAGCCCCGAGGCATCGGTCGACGCGACCTCGCTCGGCGAGGCCGCCGCCGGCGCGAAGACCGCCAAGGTGGGCTTCCTCGCGATCAACGTGCTCGACCAGTCGCAGGCAGCACCGTTCACCAACGCGTTCGGCGTCCTCCAGGACCCGACCCTGCTGATCTATGCCCGGCCCGGCACGCTGACCTTCAAGGTCGACGGCTTCGCCGACCGCCAGGTCGTCGCACAGGCCGCGCTGAGCGCCAAGCGAACGACATGAGCCAGCCGGCACCCGCCGCCGCACGCGAGCTCTTCGTGCGCCACGCGCGCAAAGAGGGCCGTTCGGTCGCGGTGATGCGCGCGATCGACTACGGCGAGTCGTGCGTCGTCGAGGCCGAGGTGTATCCGCTCGGCGCGGCGGAGCCCGTCAGGCCCGGCCCGTACACGTTCGCGGACGCGCGCCAGGCGACGCAGTTCGTGACGGAAGCGGTCGAAGCACTGATGTATCTCGGCTGTGACATCCAGGCGCAGTAGAGCCGGCGGGCGCCCACTCCCAGAGGTCGTTTCACGCTGAGCTGCCCGAGGGTCGGCGAGGCTCGAGGCGCAGCTCCAGCTCGAGCTCGTGGGCGATCGGAATGCCTTGCGCGCCGTGCTCCGGGATCGACGGCTTGAGGTGGCGACGCGCCTCCGTAACAGCGTCACGATGGAAGGCGACGAGGTCCATGCCCCATCGCTGGTAGAGCTCGAGAGCGCGGAGGTTGTCGTTGGTCGTGATCAGCCAAAGCCGTGTGCAGCCGGCCTCGATGGCGGCGTCACGGACGGCATCGAGGAGCGCCCGCCCCACGCCGCGACCCTCGCGCAAGCTCCGGATCGTCACCAGCTCGCACTCGTCACCACGCACCGCGTACGAGGCGAGCCCTGCCCGCTCTCCGTCGAGGAAAGCGATGAAGCCGGGCAGCTCCGTCGGGTCGACGAGCTCCCCGAGCCGTGCGACGACGGGCGGCGTCGACCAGCTATCGGCCTCGAGCTGGACAGCCCAGGCCCGGTCGTTCTCGGCCAGCGGTCGGACGTCGACCATGGACCCGCCATTCTTGCGCGTCGAGGTCTCAGACGGAGACGCGGGCGAGCTCTTCGATCGACGTGAGCCCGGCGGCCACCTTGCGGATGCCGTCGTCCCAGAGCGTCCGCATGCCCTCGGACATCGCCGCGCGCTCGATCTCCTCGCGGCTCGCCTTCTGCACGGCGAGGCTCTCGAGCTGCTCGCTCATCGCCAGGAGCTGGAAGATGCCGATCCGGCCTTTGTAACCGGTCTGATTGCAGCGCGGGCAGCCGCGCTTGCGGTAGAAGGCCATCCCGTCGGCAGCGGCGGCGACGTCGGGCGAGACCCGCGCGCGAAGCAGCTCCTCGGTGTCCGGCTGGTACATCTCGCAGCAGTGCGAGCAGAGCTTTCGCGCGAGGCGCTGGGCGAGGACGCCGGTCACGGCCGAGCCGACGAGGAACGGTTCGACGCCCATCTCGTTGAGGCGGGTGATCGCACCGGGAGCGTCGTTGGTGTGCAGGGTCGAGAGCACGAAGTGACCGGTCAGGGCGGCCTCGATCGAGATCTTGGCGGTCTCGCCGTCTCTGATCTCGCCGACCATCACCACGTCCGGGTCTGAACGCAGGATCGAGCGCAGAGCCGCGGCGAAGGTGAGCCCGGCGCGCACGTTGATCTGCACCTGGTTGACGCCCGCTAGCCGGTATTCGACCGGGTCCTCGACCGTGATGATGTTGATCTCCGGCCGGTTGATCATGTTGAGGCTTGCGTAGAGCGTCGTCGACTTACCTGAACCGGTCGGCCCGGTGACGAGCAGGGCGCCTGTCGGGCGGTTGACGATCTCCTCGAGCGTGACGCGCATCTCGTCGGAGAGCCCGATCTCCTGCAGCGTCGGCGGCTTCTTCGACTTGTCGAGGAGGCGCATCACGAGCGACTCGCCCTCGACGGTCGGGAGCGTCGCGACACGGATGTCGAGCATGCGGCCGGCCGCCGCCGCGTTCAGCGAGATGCGGCCGTCCTGCGGCTTGCGGCGCTCTGCGATGTCCAGCTTCGCGAGCACCTTGAGACGAGTCGTGACGCCGGCGGCCATGCGCTTGGGGATCCGCTGCACCTCCTGGAGCACGCCGTCGACGCGGTAGCGAACGACGAGGGAGTCCTCCTGCGGCTCGAAGTGGATGTCGGAGGCGCCGTCCTCCGCCGCCTGGAAGATGACCGAGTTGACGAGCCGCACCAGCGGCGCCTCCGAGATCCCGTCGTCGGCCTCGAGATCGTCGGCCTCCTCCTCTTCCTCGCCGACGAAGCCCTCGTCGACGGCGGCGCGGGCACCGAACGCCTCGGAGGCGCGCACCAGGCGGCGGATCTCGACGAGGATGTCGTCGCGCGAGGCGACGGCGAGCTCGATCTGGTGGCGCGTCGCGAGCCGCAGCTCGTCGATCGCGTTGATGTTGCCGGGGTCGGAGATCGCGACCTTGAGCGTGTCGTCCACGAGGGCGTACGGGATCGCGCCGACGCGCTCGAGGACGTGGAGCGGGATCAGCTTCGCCGCCTCCTCGTCCACCTTCGTCGCGAGCAGGTCCGCAAGCGGCATGTTGTACCGGGCCGCGAGGGTGCGGGCGATTCCTTCCGCGGAGGCGACACCCTCGTCGATGATCGCCTGTGCGATCGAGCCCTGTGCCGCCCGGCCGCGAACGAGCGCAAGCTTGTCGGGCGGGATCAGGCCCGTCGCGGCGAGCAGGTCCGTGACGAGCTCCGTCAGCGGGTTGATCTGGAACGGAGGCGCGCCGGGCGGCTGCGAGAGCGCGCCCGCGCCCAGATCTTCATTGCCTACGGTGCGTAGGCTGGGAGGCGGATCGAAGTCGGTCATATCCCTCGTTCGAGTTATCGGCAAGTGCGGCGCGTTGCTTGACCGCGGGTGCGGTGCGGGGAGAGGTGATTCGCCCCCCACTCCCCCTCACCTTCAGGAGGTGAGCCGCATACCCTCGAACGAGGGAGGCTAGTTCAGCAGGGAGAGGTAGCCGTGCAGCAGCCAGCCGCCGGCGAAGAGGGCGACGACGGAGCCGAAGGCCAGGAACGGCGCGAACGGAATCCCCATCTTGCGCGCCTTCGAGCCGTGGCGGACGAGGAGGTAGATGCTCGGCACGAGCGCGGAGATCATCCCGACCATCAGCGCCACGGCGACGTTGCGGCCGAGCACCGCGCCCATGAGCAGCGCGAGCTTGACGTCGCCCATCCCCATTCCGGCCGGGTATGCGAGCGCGGCGAGCAGCAGGAAGCCTGACGCGCCGAGCGCCGCGAGCACCCACTCGGGGCTCGGGTAGATCAAGGTCTGCGCGACGAGCCCCACCGCCGCCGCCGGCAGCACGATCCGGTTCGGGACGATCCGGTACTCGAGATCGATCGCGGAGATCACGATCAGGACGACGCAGAACCCCGCGGCGACGACCGCCTCGGCGCTGAGCCCGAACTTCCAGAAGGAGCCTGCGACGAGCAGCGCGGTCACGAGCTCGACCGCCGGATAGCGCACCGGGATCGAGGCGCCGCACGAGCGGCAGCGGCCTCGCAGGAGCGCGTAGGAGATGAGCGGGATGTTGTCGCGCGGCCGGATCTGCGTCCCGCAGCCCATGCAGGCCGACGGCGGGTGCACGATCGAGCGCCGCAGCGGCACCCGCGCGGCAACGACGTTCAGGAAGCTGCCGACCGCGAGGCCGGGCGCGAGGAAGATGGCCGCGAGTCCCATGCCCTTCTCGTATCGTCAGAACGCGCGGGCCGGTTTAGCAGGGATTCGCGAGGTACGACCCGGAGCCGACGCGGCTGCTGTTCCGCAGCACGATCCCGTCGCAGAGCGTGTACGTGTCCAGTGAGGCGCTCAGGTGCTTCGCGGTGGCGACGTTGACGGGCAGCTTCACGTACACCGTCGTGAGGCTTCCGGTGAACGGGAGCTGCAGCCAGAAGATGTTCGACAACGTCAGCCTGTCCACCACCTTGATCGCCGGACTGGCCGAGCCGCACGTCGTGCCGAGCTGCCTGTAGAGCCCGGTGTTGCCGGAGACGGTCACGGTGCACCAGCTGACCGAGCCCGAGCTGTTGAGGACGGGCGCGCCGACCGCGTGGGAGACCGCAGTCGTGCCGTTCGCGCCCCGCGCCGTGACCGTGACCGTGTTCCCGGAGAGGGTGGCCGTCACCTGCTCGCTGTCGATCTGCCAGGTCGAGGACGCGGTCGGAAACCCGGTGGTGCTGACGATCGTGAAGTTGCCGGTGCCCGTGCCCGACAGCGCGCCCTGGGTGAGGACGGTCGTCTGCAGGGCGCACGGGTCGGTCAGCTTGAGCGTCGACGACCGGGCCTCCCTGCGTCGTCGGGCTCGTGACGCCGCTCGAACAGTGGATGTCCTTGCGGATCTTGTCCAGCGCGATGCGGGTGGCGCTCTGGGCCTGGAAGCGGTTGTTCATGTCGAGCTCGGCATTCGAGCCCTGGACGAAGACGGTGGTGATCCCGGTCATCACGATCCCCATGATCGCCACCACGGTGATCAGCTCGACCATGGTGTAGGCGCGCTCGCCGCGCAGTCGCTTCACGAGCCTCAAGAAGACCTCGCCAGGACCGCCGCCAGTGTCCGCCGCGCCGTGGCCTCGCTCGCCTTGCCGATGCCCCACTGCGCCTCGACCCGCTTGTCGACCACGATCAGCGTGCGCAGCGCGGCGGCGCCGTGCCACCACCCGAACCCCGCGCCGGTGACGATCCAGGAGTGCTGGTAGAGCCAGTACTGGACGTTGGCGTTCGTCGGGTGCTCGTGGGTCGCGAGCCAGATGGAGAGCTTCATCGCACGCTCGGTGAGCGGCATCTCGTCGAGCGGCTCCTTGGGCGCGGCCTTGACCACGAAGGCAGGCGGCCGCGCCGCGGCCTTGACGGTCGTCTTGACGTTCGGCTTCACGGCGGGCTTCACAGCGGGCTTCGCTGCCGGCTTGACGACCTTCGGGGCAGCCTGCGGCGCACGGGTCGGCGTGGCCGGGAGCGGCGCGAGGCCCGACGAGACTGGTGCGAGCCTGATCGCCGTGCCGTCGTAGGGCGAATCGTTCTCCGGCTGGCCGTGCTCCTTGTAGTGCTTGTCGCGCGTGAGCGTCAGCGTCAGGATCGGGGCGCCGGTATCGACGACGCGGGTGCCGGGCGCGGGACGCTGCGTCGCGACCGTGTCCACCGCGTAGCCGCCTACCGAGCCTGTGACGTGCCAGGCGAAGCCGGCGTCCTGGACCATCCCCTTCGCGAAGACGAACGCCTGGCCCTGGACATCGGGGACGACCAGGATCTGGGGTGCGATCGTCGCCGTCGTCGCCGTCACCTGGGGCGCCGGAGTGGCCGCGGTCTGTTCTGCCGCGTACGTCAGCCCCGCGAAGGCGAGCACCGCGAGGACGGTGAGGAAAACGACACGCAGGAGCCGCACACCCATGATTCACCTTTCGGCAGAAAGCGCCGCGGGGTTAACCCCCCTGCAGGGTGAAGCCGATCGCCGGAGCCTGGTCCGGAGCCCGTTCTGGAGCCGGCTGCGAGGGCACGACGGCGAAGACGTCGCCGGTCCGGACGGGGGTCTCGGCGACGGTGAGCGCGCGCCCGGGAGGCGCCTGGTCCTGCCAGGTGAACGCGACGCCGGCAAACGACTGGAACCACGCCTGGTCCTGGGGGTAGGCGGACGGCTTGAGCCCGAGATGGAGGTGCGGGCCGGTCGCATGGCCCGTGTGGCCGACGAGGCCGACGGACGCACCTGCGTCGAAGACGGTGCCCACCTGGACCGTCGGGTCGCGGTAGGAGAGGTGGCAGTAGACCCAGCTCTGGCCGTCCCCGGTCTGGTACTCGAAGCCTGTCCCGCAGAGCGAGTCCTCGACGAGCTCCGTCACGACGCCGTGCGCGAGCGCGTACACGGGCGACCCTTCCGGAGCCGCGATGTCGGCCGCGGGATAGTCGTGGTGGTAATGCGAGACGGACACCACGGAAGGCCCGCCGCCGACCGGGAAGACCCAGCCGCCGTCGTAGGCGGGCGCGCCGAGCAGCGTCCCGGCCCCCGGTGAGAACGAGGCGGCCTGCGAGTTCGTGCGCGCCTCGTCCAGCGCATCCCGCGCGGCGCCGACGCGCGCCTGAGCCTGCGCGACGGAGGCCGTGGCGCGGTCGCGACGCACGCCGGCGAGAACCGCGAGCCGCTGCAGGGCGAGCCGGTCGGACAGGAGGCGCGCCGACGAGACCCTCGCGAGCCGCCGCCCGTAGGCGCGGTCGAGGGTGCGCTCGAGGCGCTGTGCGGCCGCGAGCTGCGAGGAGGCACTGGCGAGGTCCTGCTGGGCCACCGCGAGCGACTCCTGCATCTGGTCGAGCTGGAACGTCTCCCCCGAGCCGGCCGCCCCGAAGAGATTCGAGATCGAGAGGACCTCCTTCACGTACCAGTCGGCGTGGTTGTAGGAAAAGATCGCCCGCTCGATGTCGGTCTGCCCGCCGGCCGCGGCGAGGTAGCGCGCGGCCGAGGTGATCGCGTCCTCCGCGTTCCACGGGTCGGCGACCCCGTCTCCGTTGCCGTCGGTGCCCCAGCGCAGCCAGGTCGAGGGCATGAACTGCATCCAGCCGATCGCGCCCGCCGAGCTCGGCCCCATGTTGCGGCCGAAGTTCGACTCGACCTTGTTGATCGCGGCGAGGACCTGCCACGGGATCCCGTACGCGCTCCCGGCCTGCTGCCAGAGCTGCTGGAGCGCGGCCGGCGACACGGTCTCGGGAACGGCGGGCGGGGTGAGGAGGTTCGCCGACACGATGAACGACCCGTCGTTCGGCAGTGCGGCGCTCGCCGGCGAGGAGCTCGGGATCACTGTGAACGTGTCAGCGCGCGCCGTACCCGTGACGAGAGCGAGCGCGACGGCGAGCGCTGCGAGGAGCGGCTTCATCCTTCCGCGGGGGCGGCGAGGCGCAGCTCGGGCATGCCTTCGCGGTCGGCCTCGCGCTGCAGCCGCTCCCGTTCTTCCTCCTCCGTGGCGTTCGCGTGGGCCTGGTGCTTGACCGCCTGGTCGAGCGCGACGAGGAAGTCGTGCCGGTTCGTGGCCGCGTTCGCCGCGACCTCCTTGTCGACGAGCCCGTGGAGGACGTGGTCGATCAGGGCCTGGGTGAACGTTTGCATCTGGAAGAAGGAGCCCTCGGCGATCGCCTCGAGGATCTCGTCCTCCTTGTTCTCGCGGATCAGGTCGGCGATCCGCGAGTTCATCACCATCACCTCGACCGCGGCCACCCGGCCGCCCGAGACTCTCGGCAGCAGTCGCTGGCTCACGACCCCGCGCAGCACGCCGGCCATGATCGAGCGGATCTGCGGCTGCTTCGCGGCGGGGAAGAACTCGATCATGCGCCCGATCGTCTCGGCCGCATCGATCGTGTGCATCGTCGAGAACACCAGGTGGCCCGACTCGGCCGCCTGGAGCGCGGTCTGCGCGGTCTCGGAGTCGCGGAGCTCGCCGATCAGGATCACGTCCGGGTCCTGCCGCAGCGCCCGGCGGAGCGCCTGCTGGAACCCTTCGGTGTCGATCCCGACCTCGCGCTGGTTGACGATGCAGGAGTGGTCGTCGTGGAGGATCTCGATCGGGTCCTCGACCGTGACGATGTGCTGCTTCCGCGAGCGGTTGATGTGGTCGATCATCGCGGCGAGCGACGTCGTCTTGCCGGAGCCAGTGGCGCCCGTGACGAGGATCAGGCCGCGGTGCTCCTCGCCGAGCCGCTGCACACCCGGGGGGAGGTTGAGGTCGGCGAACGACGGCACGATCCTCGGGATCGCGCGAAAGGCGAACGAGATCGCGCCCCGCTGGCGGTACGCGTTGACGCGGAACCGCGGCAGCTCGCCGTCCTGGTAGGCGACGTCGAGGTCGCCCGTGTCGTAGAAGGCCTCGAGGCGCTTGGGTGCGCCGGCGCCGACCATGTGCAGCGCGCTCTCGAGATCGGCCTCGGTGAGGACGGACCAGTTCTCCATCGGCGCGAGCTCGCCGTCGCGCCGGAGGATCGGCGGCTGGCCGATCTTGAGGTGGATGTCGCTCGCGCCGAGTTCGACGGCGAGCCGCAGGCAGGAGTTGAGGTCCATGGGGCCAGGCCTGGCATCGGCATCTGCCGTGGCCTGCTTTAGTGGGCAGCGGTCTGGGCCAGGCGCTTCAGGACTTTGAGCGGCACGCGGGCCGGGCCGGTCGCCTGGCCGGGAGCCGTGAGGTCGCCGCGCATGAGGCGGACGACGACGTCCCAGAGGTACGGTGCGCGGGCTGCGGTGAAGGTGAGCCGCGGGAAGCGGTCGAGCGCGCGCTTCGCTCCCCACGACGCCCGCACGAGCGGCGCGAGCTCGGCCTCCAGCCGCTCGGCATATGGCCCGAATCCCGCCGCGTCGCCGGCGAGGATCGCAAGCGCCTGGTCGGCTGCGAGGCGGGCGGACATGAAGGCCTCGTACATGCCGTCGCCGGAGAGCGGGTCGACGAGGCCCGCGGCGTCGCCCACGAGCGCGACGCGTCCCTGCGCGAGGGCCGAGCCGGGCCGGCGCAGCGGCAGCCGGTGCCCGCGAACTCCCTGCAGCTGCTCCGGGCCCATCCCGTGCGCGAGACAGAGGCGCGCGAGGTGTTCGCGCAGCCGCGGCCCCTCCGAGGCCCATCCCCCGACGCCGACGTTGACATGGTCGCCCTTGGGGAAGACCCAGCCGTAGCCACCCGGGACGGTGCCGAACTCGAGCACGAGCCGTCCCGCGTACCGCTCTCGCGCGACCTGCCCGTACGGGATGCTCCCCTCGAGTGCGACCGGCCGGTCGCACTCGACCCCGAGCCCCAGCGACCGGGCGACGACCCCGTTCGCGCCGTCGGCCGCGATCAGCACGGTTCCTTCGAGCACTTCGCCGTCGGCCTCGACCGAGGTGCCTCGCGCGCGCGTGACTTTGGTGCCGTCGCGCAACTCTGCGCCGGCTGCGACCGCGCGCTCCACGAGGTAGGCGTCGAGCCGGCGGCGCTGCGTCATCAAGGCGAGCGGTTCCGCGGCCCTGCGCTCGAACCCTCGCCGGTGGCCGATGCGCAGCTCGAAGCCGTTCACGATCTCCTCGACCACCGGGTCGATCCCGAACGGGAGCTGGCGGAGCGCCCTGATCGTGACCCCGCCCCCGCACGGCTTGTCGCGTGGAAATCGTGCGCGGTCGAGCAGGAGCACCGAGGCGCCCGCGGCGGCCAGTCGGTACGCAGCCGTGGAGCCGGCAGGCCCCGCGCCGACGACGATCGCGTCGTAGCGTGGCATTGCTCGAATCCTACGGCCCCGGGAGCCAGTCTTCGCGGTGTTCGACGTCCGCGTCGGGCCGGAAGCGCGCGTATGCCTCGCCGGGATCCCGGGTCTCGGCCTCGACGCCGGCGCCGTGTCGCTGCGCGACCTCGCTGGCGGGATAGACGACACCTCCGCCCGTGCGACTGCCGACAGCGAGGATCGTGCAAGGGCCCGAGCCGGCGCCGACGAGGACGTGCTCCGTCCACGCGGGGCAGTGGACGAAGTCCCACGTCTTGAGGGGGCGCTCCTCGCCCTCGATCAGCAGCAGGCACTCGCCCGAGAGGACGAGGAAATCCTCCTGCTCGTCTTCGCCGTGGTACATGCAAGCGGGCTGGCCGGGCTCGAGCACGCCGATGTTGATCCCGAGCTTCGGGAAGCGCGCGTCCCCTTCGAAGCGGGTATAGGCGCCGAAGTCACCCTCGAGCCAGCGGGACTCGCGGGCGTTCACGATGAACCAGCCGTCGGCCGCGGGGCTGAGCCCCTCGCCGACCCTTGCGAGCGGGGCCTCATCGGTCACGGCTACGCGACCCCCGTCGGATCCGACTCGGCCTGGACGCCTCGCCGCAGCCCGAGGACGGCCACGACCGCGGTGACCGCCATCGCGCCGGCTGGCGCGGCTATCGACACGATGGTCCGGTCGATGAACATCATCGACACGGCAACGATCATCGCGGCGAGGATCAGGTTCCTCGAGCCGCCGCCGGCCGCGGCGTCAGGCGCGGAAGATGTCATGCGGAGCCCCCGGTCTCTTCGAGACAATTCGACGGAAGGGCGAATTATGTCCGAGCCCGAGATCGTCACCAAGCTCAGTCCCCACTCCGTCACCGAGACCGTCACTGAGGAGCCGTTCTCCAGCCGGTGATGAGCGAGCACCCAGACGCGCTCGCCTGGGCTGAGGCGCAGGTCGCGGCATCGCGCGACGATCCAGCCGCGCGTTTTGCCCTGGTCGAGCAGACATACCACGGGCCTACAGGACGGGCGCCACGACACCTGCCGTTCCGACGTGCAGCCCTGTCATTCATGCACTGGCAGGCTGAGCGCGGTCTGCTCGACCCGCTCGAAGCATCGCCTCCCGGCAGTCTCTGGTGGCGGGCGGTGAACGAGCGCCTCCTGCGGGACGGATGCGAGGCCGTCGCGCTCGTCGGCGGTCGACCAGGCGAGCCGTCGTCGCAGGCCGTGCGGCTCTGGCTGGAGTTCATCGCAAGGCCGACTGGACGCAACTGGTACCGGGCTCACAACGCAAGCATCGTCGGCGGTTACATGGAGCACCGGACGCTCGCCGAGGCAGAGCGTGTGCCTGAGCGTTTCTTCATGAATGTCGCGCTGGTGCGGGTCCTATACGCGCACGCACTCGTCGGGGCGCCGCGCCTGGCGCTGGGACGGTTCGCTCCTCTTGCCCGCCTGCTCGGCGATCCCCGGCTCGGCATGGCGGGTGTCTTCCTGTCACTCCGCCGCGTGCTCCCACACCGCTACCCGCTCGCGCAGGACGTCGAGAGCTACATCGCGGACGAACAGCGGCTCGGCCGGATGCTCGACTATGCCGTGATCGTGCCGCGACTGCAGCGCCTGTACGAGTGGTCTGCCGAGGAGCTCGGCGAATCACGCCTGCTCGAGCTGGTACGGGACGGGAACCCGATCTACGCGTGGTCGTTCGAGGATCGACAGGTCTGGCACTCTCCGGACATGCCCTTGGCGGCTCGGGTGCTCGAGCGCGTCACACGGGCTCGCTGACGGGCCGCCGGCGAACCGGGCGCGAGAACGGATTGAATGGGGGAGAGAGGATTCGAACCTCTGTAGGCTGAGCCGACGGGTTTACAGCCCGTTCCCTTTGGCCGCTCGGGCACTCCCCCTGAGCGGAAGGATTCTAGCCAGCGCGCGGGTACACTCCCCGAACCAGCCCTCTTAGCTCAGCTGGTAGAGCACCTCCATGGTAAGGAGGGGGTCGACGGTTCGAGTCCGTCAGAGGGCTTCAGCGAAGCTCCTGCAGAGCGGCCCCTTTCGTTGGCAGGCGAGGCGACGTTTCGGAGCGGCGGCGTCCACGGAACGTCCACCGCTCCGAACGTCGGCGTGTCAGTGACGGCCTGAGCGCTGTCGCCGAGCGGGTTTTCTCGCTTTGCTGCGACGTCCACCTGGCGTCCACGCCGCGGAGTCGAGCGCGTAGGTGTCGAGGAGCGCGACGGCGTGCTCGCGGCCGTCGCGGGCGAGGTGGCCGTAGTGGCGGTCGATCATCGCCAGGCTCGCGCCCATGAACCGGGAGAGGTCGAAGATCGAGATGCCGGCGCGGAGCGCGAAGGTGGCGTAGGTGTGACGCAGATCGTAGGGCCGGCGGATCGGCTCGATCGCCGGCGGCGAGCTGCGCGGGCCGCCACTCGCGGGCGCGGAAGTTGTGCAGGTCGATGTAGCCGCCGCGCGGCGCCGGGAACAGCAGCGGGCTCTCGAGCTTGGGCAGCTGGTCGAGCGCCTCGAGTGCGATCGACTGCAGCGGCACCGCGCGCACGCTCCGCCGCGTCTTCGTCGTGCTTCACCCGCCCGCGCACGAGCTGTCGGCGGACATAGACGACCCCGGCCGAGCGGTCGACGTCTCGCTGCTCGAGCGCCGCGAGCTCGGCGGGCCGCAGCCCGGTCGCGGCTGCGAACACGACCATCGGCCCGGTGACAGGGCCGAGCCGCTCGGCGACGGCGCGGATCTGCTCCCACGACTCGAACGGCCGCTTCTCCGGGAAGCGCCGCAGCGGATTCGGAACACCGCGCTTCGCCGGGTTGACGTCGATCAGCTCCCAGGCGACGGCGCGCGTTTAGCACCTGCCGCAGCGCCTGCGTCGCCTCGAAGCGATGCCCCTCCGGCAGCGTCACCCGCCAGGCGCAGATCTCCTCCGGCGCGCAGATCAGCGAGCCGCACCTCACCGAACGCGGCGGTCGCCTTGGCCAGCAGCCAGCGCAACTTCTCGATCGTCGCCGGCGCCGCCTGATGCGACTCCAGGTACAGCTCCACCAGCTCAGCAAGTGTCATCGCCCCACCGGGACAAAGCCGCTCCAGCGTCCGCCGAAGCGCCCGCTCCGCCTCAGCGCGCGTGGCGAAGCCGCCCACCTGCGGCCGCCTCGAACAGCGCCCGTCGACGCGGTAGCGGTACGCCCACATCGTCTTCCCATCCGCCCGCCGCGTCCTCAACCTCAGTACCTGACCGTGCTGCGCCATCGCGGCACCTCCTCGAATCGACAACGAATCAGGAGCGATCCCACCGCGGAGACGGCCGCGACCCCTTCTCTCAACGAGAGGGGTCACCGGCTCGAGCCACAGCCGAGGCGGTACTGGGCTCGAACCAGTTGTGGCGGCTGGGCTCCACCTGCGTCCTGCCTGCGTTCACCGGTGCGCAGACACACCTCGCGGCTGCGCGTAGCCGATCTCCGGAGCGCCTCGCCCATCTCGTCGAGGATGGCCGGGTCGTCGATCGTGGCCGGCATCGTGTACTCCTCGCCGTCGGCGATCCGCCGCATCGTTCCGCGCAGGATCTTCCCGGAGCGCGTCTTCGGCAGGCGCTCGACGACGATCGCGGTCTTGAACGCCGCCACGGGGCCGATCCGCTCGCGCACCAGCTGCACGACCTCGGCGACGATCTCCCCGTGCGGCGCGCTCGACGCCCGCCTTGAGGACGAGGAAGCCGACCGGCAGCTGGCCCTTGAGCTCGTCCGCGACGCCGATCACCGCGCACTCGGCGACGTCCGGGTGCGCGGCGAGCACCTCCTCCATCGCGCCGGTCGAGAGCCGATGGCCGGCGACGTTGATGATGTCGTCGGTGCGGGCCATGACGAAGACGTAGCCGTCGCTCGTCGATGTAGCCGGCGTCGGCCGTCTGGTAGTAGCCCGGGAAGGCCGAGAGGTACGTCTCGCGGTAGCGCTCGTCGGCGTTCCAGAGCGTCGGCGAGGAGCCGGGCGGCATCGGCAGCTTGACCACGAGAGCGCCGATCTCGCCGGCGGGAGCTCGTCGCCGCCGGCGTCCAGCACGTGCAGTCCCAGCCGGGCACGGCGCGGGTCGGCGAGCCGGGCACGACCGGCAGCCGCTCGATGCCGAGGCAGTTGGCGGCGATCGCCCAGCCGGTCTCGGTCTGCCACCAGTGGTCGATCACCGGCACGCCGAGCTTCTCCTCGGCCCAGCCGAGCGTCTCGGGGTCGCAGCGCTCGCCGGCGAGGAAGAGCGCGCGGAAGCCGCGACAGGTCGTAGCGGCCGATTGCTCGCCCTCCGGGTCCTGCTGGCGGATCGCGCGGAACGCGGTCGGCGCGGTGAAGAGCGTGCACACGCCGTGCTCGGCGATCACGCGCCAGAAGGCGCCGGCGTCGGGCGTGCCGACCGGCTTGCCCTCGTAGAGGACCGTCGTGCAGCCGTGCAGGAGCGGCCCGTAGACGATGTAGGAGTGCCCGACGACCCAGCCGACGTCGGACGCCGCCCAGTAGACCTCGCCCGGCTCGACGTCGTAGACGTGCTTCATCGTCCACGCGAGCGCGACCGCATGGCCGCCGTTGTCGCGGACGATGCCCTTCGGCTGCCCGGTCGTCCCCGACGTGTAGAGGATGTAGAGCGGGTCCGTCGCCGCGACCGGCACGCAGTCGGCCGGCTCGGCGCCGCGAGACGGCCTCGTTCCACTCGAGGTCGCGCCCGGAGCGAGCTCGGCCTCGAGCATCGGCCGCTGGAGGACGATGCAGCGCTCCGGCTTCGCTCGGCCAGCTCGATCGCCGCGTCGAGGAGCGGCTTGTACGCGACCATCCGCCCCGGCTCGATGCCGCACGAGGCCGAGACGACGACCTTCGGCTTGGCGTCCTCGATCCGGCTCGCGAGCTCGTGCGCCGCGAAGCCGCCGAAGACCACCGAGTGGATCGCCCCGATCCGGGCGCACGCGAGCATCGCGATCACCGCCTCGGGCACCATCGGCATGTAGACGATGACGCGGTCGCCCCGCTCGACGCCCTGCGCGGCGAGCGCGCCCGCGAACCGCGCGACGGCGTCCCGCAGCTCGCGGTAGGTGAAGGCCGCGACCGTCTCCGTGACCGGGGAGTCGTAGATCAGCGCGAGCTGGTCGGCCCGGCCCCGCTCGACGTGACGGTC
Source organism: uncultured Actinomycetes bacterium (assembly GCA_963724805.1). GTDB lineage: Bacteria > Actinomycetota > Thermoleophilia > Gaiellales > Gaiellaceae > CAVQZA01. The sequence continues at coordinate 1,467,939 of CAVRWA010000014.1, read as the reverse complement.
GAGGGCGTTGTAGCAGGTGTTCAGCCTGCCGCCGGCGAAACCACCGGTAGAACGGCGCCGCGGAGTCGTCGAGCACGCGCTCCCACGGCTCGTCCCAGTCGATCGCCGCGGCGGCCTCGGCCCAGAACTCCTCCGGCTCGTCGAGCGAGCGCCGGTAGATGTCGTCGAACCGGCCCATACCCTCTCCTTCGCGGCAGCAACCGAAGGTACGCCTCGGACGAGACCGGGTCAACCGCTGAAGCACAGACGTGGCGCGTTGAATCCTGCCTGCCATCTGCCAATCGGCGCGGACGACGGGCTGGCGGCTAGCTCAGCAGCCGCGTCATGAAAGAGCTGTTCGGGCTCTCCGGGTAGTCGCCGAACAGGCCCGCACGAAGCCAGCGGCGGCGTAAAGGGAGCGCGCGGGCGCGAACGCCGCCCGCCCCGGTCTCCAGGCTGACCCGACGAATCCCCCGCTCGGCAGCCATGCGAGAAGGTGGTTGACCATCGCGGCCGACCCGCGACGCCTCGCCGCCACCGCCGTGTGCATCGACTTCAGCTCCGCATGATCCGGGCCGAGCAGCTTGATCGCCCCGACTCCAAGCAACTCGCCGTCGAACCGGAGGCTGAAGAATGTGATCGCCGGGTCGGGGTGACCATCCAGCTCGAGTGCATACACGTCCTCAGGCCGCGAGACGCTCTTGGCGAAACGAAGGCGCTGCTCGAGAAGCGCACGGACGTGCGGGGTGCCAAAATCAGCCTCCTCCTGCAAATCGCTGATTTCTCACGGTGCGCACCTCTTTTTGGCACCCCACAGGGCCGATGCGGCGGCGCATGACGCCATCGGCGAGATCTCCCTGTGTGGCCCTGTCACTCTTCTTCACGGATATCGAGGCGGGAGCGGAAGATGATTCGACTACTCCGCAGCGCGGGACGCGCCAGGTAACCAGGTGTTGCGGTTCTACCCCGCCTCCAGCGAACGCCTCAGCGACTTGACGGTTCGCGTCCGTTCGCTTCTTGCCAACAGCGCCGCAATCGGCTTCATCAATCGCATCAAGCCGAAGAGCTCACCCTCCGCGATGTGATGAACGATCGTCCTGTCCCGGTCCGCTTCGAGGAGGTATTCGGGTCTCGCCTCCATCAGGTCGGAGCCGAACCACCGCAGAGTCTCGCGGAACCCGATCCGCGACGGCGGCTGGTAGTCGGTTATTTGACCGCGGAAGGTGCCCATCCTCGTGGCGTCGAAGTACGCGGTTCCTGGGCCTCGAGGACCGTCAGAGGTTTGGCCGGACCGGCGGAACAAGCCCGTACGGTGCATCCACGTTCGGTAATCATCGAGGTCCACCAGTCGCGCGAACACCTCGCCGATCGGTCGGTCGATCGTCGTGCGCGTCTCGTATCGAACCGTAGTGGTACCCGTCTTCTTCATGCGCTCAGCGCGCCGCGCATCCGATTCGACTGTCACCGCTGTCCCTCCGATCCGAAGTCTGCTACCCCTACCTGTAGAACGCCCAAGCGTTGGGATCTATGCCGTCCTCCGCTCCACCGATCCACTTCAATGCGTGGCGGGCGGTCACGTGTAAGGGGCGGACCCGCCAGCTGCAGGTCCGCCCCCTGCTATCGCTGCTCTACGGGCCTTGCAGGTACGGCACGAGGACGTCGCAGACGCGGCCGCTCAGGAGATCGGGATGTGGCCCATGTAGCCCAGAGAACGTCTCGGAGATGAAGTCACCCACCGGATCGCTTGGATCCCCGGTGTACTTGAAGACATCGACAAAGGTGACAGGCCCAGCATTAAGACTCAACGTCGGACCACCGGTGATCGAAAACTTCTCAAACAGACCCCCGTAGGTAGTCATGATCGTGACCGTCCCCGCCTGCTCGTCGATCACGGGCGGCGACGTTTGCTTCTGACGGCCCGGCGAAGGAGAGCGTGGCTGATTTTCCATTGTCGGCCGTGAAGACGCCGAAGAAGGTGCCGCTCATGAAGTACGTGCCGTTGCCCGTGTCGCGGAAGACCGACGTGCCGTGAACGACGGCCGTTCCCGAGATGCCACACGCTGGTGGCGGGGAGTCGTGAACGAGAACTGCGTCGACCTGCGTCGATCCCGCCGCGAGACCCGTCGCCGCGGCGACGCACGCCAGCACCGTCGCGATGGCTAGCGGTAGAAGCTTCCTTCGCATGACCTTGCGATCCAGAAGCGCCCCAACCGGCGGACGTAGCGTTCGCATTCGATCTCCTTTCCTCGCCCACGCGCTGACCACGGATCGATCGCCGCCGGCCGCTCGTGGCTTGTCACAGAACATGTCGCGGCCGATACTCCGCGCTAGGCGGCTAGACCCTCGCTAGCGCGCTGCTAACGCGCGGCTAGGGAGGGTTGGGAGGAGGCAGGCGGGCTGAGCGTTCGAATCTCGATGACGGACCGTCTCGCTATCGAGGCGAACGGCACGAAGCTGGACGAGCAGCGCTTCCCGGGCCGGCAGGGTCGGATCCTGTTCGCATACCTGGCGGTCCAGCACGGACGATCTGTCCCTCGCGATGAGCTGGCCGAGTTGTTATGGGGCGAAAACCTTCCGGCGACGTGGGAGAAGGCACTCCGGGTGCTGATGACGAAGCTGCGCGCGCTGCTCGAGGAGTGCGGCATCGACGGCTCGAGCATGTTGAGGAGCGCGTTCGGCTGCTACCAGCTCACGCTGCCCGCCGACGCCTGGATCGATGTCGACGCGGCGGCGAGCGCGGTCGAGCGGGGAGAGGCGGCACTCGCCGCGGAGGATCTCGACGAGGCTCGGGCGCAGGCCTCGACGGGAGCCGAGCTTGCTCGGCGGGTGTTTCTGCCCGGCGAGGACGGACGGTGGGTCGAGGATCAGCGGCGCGACCTCCGTGACGTCCTCGTGCGTGCGCTCGAATGCCTACGCGATGCGGCGCTTGCTGAGGGGGAGTTCGGGAACGCAGTCCGATATGCGGCCGAGATCACCGAGCTCGAGCCCTTCCGCGAGACCAGCTACCGCGCGCTGATGCAGGCGCATGTCGCGGCCGGCAACCCGGCCGAGGCACTCCGCGTGTACGAGCGCTGCCGGCGCTTCCTCGCCGACGAGCTCGGCGCCTACCCTTCGCCGGAGTCGGAGGCCGTCTATCTCGAGATCCTCCGCAGCTCGCCCGGTGGCTCGGACTCCGAGATCGAGGACCTCGCACACTGACGGTCGCCGCCCTGAGTCGCCGCCGAAGAACGACGAGCCGCCCCGGAGAGGTCGCGGCAAGGTCGCGCCCGTCATCGCCGGCGCCTTGCTCGTCGGCGGCAAGTGCGACGACTGCGGAGCGACCCTGCCCCAGTACTCCAAGTTCTGCCCGGAGTGCGGGCATGCCGTCGAGGCGACCCCGTCCCCGGCGACCTACACGCCCGGCCATCTGCGTGACCAGATTCTCGCCATCCGCAGCGCGATCGAGGGCGAACGGAAACAGGTGAGCGTTCTCTTCTGCGACATCGTCCGCTCGCCCGAGCTGGCGGCGCAGGCTGGCCCCGAGGAATATCACCGGGTCGTCGACCGCTTCTTCGCACTCGCCCTCGCCGAGGTCCACCGCTACGAGGGCACGGTCAACCAGTTCCTCGGCGACGGCTTCATGGCCCTCTTCGGCGCCCCGATCGCCCACGAGGACCACGCACGCCGCGCCGCGCTTGCCGCACTCGCGGTCAAGGAGCGATCCGAGATCGACGTCCGGATCGGGATCAACTCCGGTTCGGTAGTCGTGGGCGCCATCGGCGACGACCTTCGGATGGATTACACCGCCTCGGGTGACACGACTGTGCTTGCAGCTCGTCTGCATGGGGCGGCTCGCCCCGGAGATGTGCTGGTGAGCACCGCGACCGCGGGCTACCTGCGTGGTTACTTCGATCTCCAGGAGACAGAGCCGGTGACGGTCAACGAGCGCACCGTCCACGCATTGCGCGTCATCGGGCGCGGCCCGCGCACGTCCCCGATCGACGAGGCACACCAGCAGCTGACTCCCTTCTCGGGACGACACGAGGAGCTCGAGTCGCTGCGGCAAGCCCTTCGCTCCGCGGCCGGGGGCCAAGGACAGGTCATCGGCATTTCCGGCGACCCCGGCCTCGGCAAGTCGCGGCTGGCCCACGAGCTGCGGCTCGCGGCCGAGGAGGACACCGTTGCGCTTCAAGGTCGCTGCTTGCCGTTCGGGACCGCCGTTCCCTATCTCCCGATCCTCGATCTGGTGCGGGAAGCGTGCGGGATCGCGCCGGAAGACGACCGTGAGAGCGTCGCCGCGAAGATCAGCACGACGCTCGAGGAGCTGCGTCTGGATCCGGATTCCCGTCGCTACCTCCATCACGCGCTCGACGTCACCTCCGGTGACGCTCAGCTCGTCGCGCTCGAGCCGGCAACGCTGAAGGGCCGAACGTTCGAGGCGCTGCGCAAGCTGTCTGCTCGCGAAAGCCAGTCGGCCGCTGCTAGTGGTGATCGAAGACGCGCACTGGATCGACCGCACGTCGGAGGAGTTCCTGACCGAGCTCGTCGACGAGCTGCCCTCCGTCCCGGCTCTCTTGCTGGCGACGTACCGCCCTGGTTACAACCCCCCATGGCTCGGCAAGTCGTACGTAACCCAGATCGCCCTCCGGCCGCTCTCGAGGGAGGCCGGCGAACAGATCGTCGCAGCGATCCTCGGCGACGCAAACGACGCGACCGAGAGGATCGTCGGTCGGGGCGAGGGAAACCCCTTCTTCCTGGAGGAACTCGCTCGAGCCGCACGACAGGAGACCGACAGCCGCTCTGACGGCTCGATCCCGACAACCGTGCAGGACGTTCTGGCCGCACGAATCGACGGGCTCGACGCCGGAGACAAGAGCGCCGTCCGCGTCGCGTCCGTACTCGGGCGCGAGTTCTCGCTCGACCTCATCGAGAGCGTCTGGGACGGTGACGGAGCGCTGCTCCCGGCCCTGGACGAGCTCAAGCGGCGCGAGTTCTTGCACGAACAGCATGGAGGGACTGAGCGGACGTTCGTGTTCAAGCACGCGCTGACCCGCGACGTTGCCTACGACGGCCTACTGGAAGACCGGCGCCGGTCTCTCCACGCGCGCGCCGGCGCAGCGGTCGAGCGCTCCTATGCGGGCAGACTCCACGAGAAGTACGAGCTCCTCGCGTTCCACTACTCGCGTAGCTCCGAGCGGGAACGGGCCGCAGACTACCTCGAGCTCGCCAATCGCAAGGCCTCAGCACAGCATGCGATGGAGGAGGCTCTCGGCTACTTCTACGAGGCGCTCGCGATCCTCGAAGACCTACCCGACTCCGAGGACAACCGCAGGCGCAGGCTCACGCTCGTGCTCGACCAGACAGGTGGATTCCACTACCTCCATCGTCACGAGGACTACTACGAGCTGCTGCTCCGCCACGAGCCGCTTGCGCTGGAGCAGAGCGATCCCGGCCTCCTCGGGGCATTCTACGGTCGCTTGGCGCACCGTCAGATGGTTTTCGGCGAATACGAGCAGGGGAGAAAGACCGCGAGCCAGGCACTCGAGCTCTGCGAGCGGTCCGGCAACCACGAGCACGCGGCACACGCATGCAACCAAGTGCAATGGGCGCACATGCTGCTCGGCGAGTACGGGCGCGCCCACCCTTACGCGGAGCGGGCGCTCGAGCACCTCGCCGTCAGCTTCGACCCGATGGCGTACATGTACGCACAAGCCGGCGGCGCGCTCACCTACATGATGGCGGGGCGCTGGGAAGCCGCGCTGCACGAGGTCGACGAAGCTGTGGCGACAGGCACGGAGCGTTCCGACGCCGGCATGGTCTCGTTCTGCAACGCGATCGGCGCACTGGTCTGCGTCGAGAAACGGGACTGGGCGACCGCGCTCGACTTCGGCAACGCCGCGAAGGAGACCGCCCCGACCGTGTACTTCCGCGGTTTCGCCTTCGGCTTCATGGCGCCGGCGCTCTGTCATACGGGGGCCGTCGACGAAGGCCTGCCAATCCTCGAGCAAATCGTCCCGATGGCCAAGGCGGCGCGCCATGAGATGGCGTGGAGCTTCCTCGCGCCGCGGCTGGCTGACGCGTACGTGACCGCCGGCGACTACGCGCGGGCGCACCAGACGCTCCTGGAGATCCACGGCGCGGCCGCGAGGAGCGGGGCGAACTTCTTCCTCGGCGCCAGCGGACGGCGCCTCGGAGAGGTGGCCCTGGCTCAGGGCGACGCCGAGGAGGCGGTACGCCGGCTCGAGGCAGCAATCGAGACGTTGCGAGCGAGCGGCTCCGAGAACGAACTCGGACTCGCGTTGGGAGCACTGGGCCGCGCCAAACGGCTCACGGGTAACGACATGGAGGCCGCGGCGATCGCGCAGGAGGCGCTCGCCATCCTCGATCGCCTTGGCACGCTCGAGGAACCCGATCGTTTGCGGCACGAGCTCGCGGCTGAACCGGTCTGACGGACACGAAGGCCATCTTGAGGCCCTGAGCGACGAACGCTGCCGACGCGCTGGAAGACAGCGGTCGTGTGTACGCCCAAACGGCTCCGTACCGGTACTAAGCCCTCCTCGTCCGAGGTGCATGTGAAGGCCCGCTACGCGGGGGTCGGCCGGCTGGAGTGTTCCGAACACACCGTGGCCGCTGATCAAGCCGGACGCAGCTGCCTCGGAACAAAGTGGTTCGTGCACGACACCGACAACTGATCTCCAAACATCGGCTGGACACATCCCGAGGAATGCAACAAGGGCTGCTTGACTTCCTCGCCGACGATCAGCGGAACGGGCGCAGCGATCCGGCCGTCGCAGCTGCGAGCCCGGCAGTGAGTGATGCCTAGTGAGGCGCTGGGCGTGGCGCCTCCAAGCCGGCCCCGCGCACCGCACCATGAACGGGCACAGGTTCATCGCGGTGATCAGCCTCCGCTGTCATCAGGTTGCTCCGTCGTCCAATACCTCTCGCAAGGGAACATGGAGGGAACACAAGCCCGACCACGCCCGTCCACGCGCGGGTCATGTCTCCGCGCTAGATCCCTTTTGTTTGCGGGGAGAACGTGGCCGCGGATGCCCTGGTGTGCCCGCGCTTCCCTCCCCAGAAATGGTAAGGAGGGGGTCGACGGTTCGAGTCCGTCAGAGGGCTTCAGCGAAGCACCTGCAACTGGGCATGTTGTGTTGCCTGTAATGTCAAGATTGCAAGCCTTCGCGGGTACGAGACGGGTACATTTTGGGACTGGAGGGCACTCGCGGGCCCGCGCGCCGTCTCGCGAGCACAGCATGGACCGTGCTCGAGACGCTTGATTCGACCACCCACACCTAAAGTTCCTGGACAATGGCGGTTGTCCACGCTGACGCGAACCGGGCCTGAGGGGTTTCAAAACCTGGGTTCACGCGGCGGAATGATGCGTTGTCCAGGCGGAATCGGAGTTTTGAAACCCCTCACGCCGGGCGCAGAGTTTGACCCGCGTCGGTTGGCATCCCCGGCCCGTGAACTCGGGGCCGGGGATGTGACTGCGGGGAGCTACGCGGTGGCGGAAACCGGATTCGCCTCCGCCGCGCTGGACGGCTCCTCGGGCTCGAAGTGCGGGAGCCACTGGAGCCAGCCGGGGAGGTACCAGTTCCGCTGAGCTCGAAGGGAACCTTGCGCGGGTGCGATTCCCGCCGCCTCCACTTCGGTTCCGAGCCGAGATCCATCTGGTCCGCGGAACGAACCAAGACGCCAGAGGGGGACCGTGTGACGCGACATCGGATCGTCGCCGCCGTGGTCGCCCACGCTCGCCACCGCGCTCGTCGCGTCTGGTTCGGGTGGTGCGGCGCCCAGCCCGCGCTCCTGGAGCAGCTCGAGCGCGGCGGCTTTGTGCTTGTCCTTCGCCACGCGACCACCGACCAGTCGAAGCAGGACGAGGATCCGGTCGACCTCACCGACTGCTCGACGCAGCGGATCCTGTCGGCCGAGGGCGCGCACAGGCGCGCGCGATCGCGAGGGCGGTGAAGCGGCTCCACCTCCCGATCGGCACGGTGCTGACGAGCCGCTTCTGCCGCACGCGCGAGACCGCCCGGCTCGCCTTCGGCCGCGGCACGGTCGAGCCCGCGCTCCTGAACACGATCATCTCCGCTCACGACGCGGCCTGGCGCCGGCAGATCCCCGCCGCGCGCCGCCTCCTCGGTACGCGGCCGGCCGCCGGGACGCTACACCGTCTCGTCACGCATGGAGTCGTCGTCACCGACGCCACCGGGCTCGACGCTCGAGGAGGGAGAGACGCTCGTCTTCCGGCCGCTCGGGAACAGCCGCTTCCGTCTCGTGGGACGGATCGCCCGCGACGAGTGGAACGGCGATCCGCGCCCCGCCGCAGCGCACGCGCTGCGCGTCACGGAGTACGCGGTGCCTGCCGGCTCAGGGCCGCACGACGTCGCGCCTGCGCGCCGACGGACAGTCTGGTACACGGCGCAGGCGGCGGGAAGCTCGGCGGCTCGACCCGGCGACCGGCAAGGTGACGGAGGTCGCGCTCGGCGACGGCTCCGCGCCGCACGGCGTCATCGTCGGGCCGGACGGCGCGCCGTGGGTGACCGACGGCGGCCTCAACGCGATCGTGCGCGTCGACCCGGCACGCTCGCCGTCAAGCGCTACCCGCTCCCCGCCTCGAGCGGATACGCGAACCTGAACACCGGCGACGTTCGACCGGCGCGGCGCCTCTGGTTCACCGGCCAGAGCGGAATCTACGGCCGTCTCGATCCGCGCAGCGGCGCGCTGCGCGTGTTCCGAGCGCCCGGCGGGCTGGGCCCGTACGGGATCGCGACGACGCCCGCCGGCCAGGTCTGGTACGCGTCGCTCGCAGGCAGCCACATCGCCCGGATCGACCTCGACACGGGCAAGGCGACCGTCGTCCGGCCGCCGACCGCGGGACAGGGCGCCCGCCGGATCTGGTCCGACTCGCACGGGCGGCTCTGGGTGAGCGAGTGGAACGCCGGCCGCGTCGCCCGCTACGACCCGAAGACCCGCCGCTGGCGCGAGTGGCGCCTGCCCGGGCGCCGCCCAGCCGTACGCCGTCTACGTCGACGACCGCGACATCGTCTGGCTGACCGACTTCGGCGCCGAGCGCGATCGTGCGATTCGATCCGGCGACGCAGCGCTTCACGCGGATCCGCCTACGCGCGACGCGAACGTGCGGCAGCTACTCGGCCGGCCCGGCGAGGTCTGGGGCGCCGAGTCCGGCGCCGACCGGCTCGTGTCCATCTCGTCGCGCTAGCTGAGGGGTTTCAAAACCTAGGTTCTCACCTCTCGAGTCCTGCTGTGTTCTGGAAGCATCGTTGGATGGTGTTTCCTTCTTCTATCTGGGATTCCTCGGCGCTCTTGCGGGCCACCGCGAGCCCAGTGGTAGCGCCCACTTTCGCAACGTCAGGCGAACCTTGCACCTGAGGCCGACCTATGGTAACCGCGCGCGTGAAGCAACAAGCACATCGAGGCAGTGAGCAGATCGAGGCCGATCCCCACGCTTGCTCCAACGCCTTGAACTTGCAGAGCACTGCCTCGTCGTCCACGCGGGCCGGCTTGCCCAACTCCCAGGCCGTCTCTTCCGTCCCTGGCCTTTCGGCCATAGGCCGACATCCGTCAACGTGCTAGGGGTTTCAAAACTCCGGTTCCGCCAGCTCACTCAACGCCGGCCTCACTCGGATCAGCAGCCCGCTCGACCAACTCGCAGCACTCCTACCCCTCACCGACGAAACGCCAAGCGACGGCAACGGCAACGGCTAACGGCACGTCGCAACGCTCTGGCTATGGATGTCGGCGGGCCGTGTCCCTCGGCAGGGCGCTAACACGCCCCCGTGGCGGGCGCCCCCTCGCGCGCGCGCGCCAAAATGTTTCCGCTGATCGCTCACCGAGGTCTCGGTTCTCAGCGCTGGTTCGCGCCGACTACCGGGGGCGCCCTCTGCCAGGCGTATCCCCCGATCGAGTCTGCTCCAACTGTCCATTAGGGCCGATAGCGAACGGATCTGCGGTTCAACCAGGGAGCAACACGATGAATGAAGCTCTGCGGCTCCATCGCGCGGCCCACGATGCCCCGTCTCACGTTAGCCGAGGTTGCGCTCGTCGGGCAGCGGCGACCGCTATCGCTTCGAGTTCGATGAAGGTGTTGCCTCCCTTGCCGGGCCCGGACGACGTTGTCCGAGAGGCTCGCGTCATTGTCGGCACGGTCGAGCTCTATGGCGGGCGCAACGATGGCTGGTCAAGTCGGTCGATGAGACCACCGACCCCCCTGTTGCTGTTCTGCGCAGGGTACGGAGCTAATGGCTCACGCAGGCTGCTGCCTGGTGCACGGGATCGGGTGCGCGATGGGAATCCGACCGAGGCTAAGGGCTTGGCCGCTCTTGGTCGAGAAGTCCCGATGACTGCGCGCACATCGTTCGGCCGGAAGGCCGCTTCGACGACCCCTGCGTGGCTGGACAAGTGGCTCGCTGCCTGTCCCGACCTTGCGAGCTCGAGCGTTCGCACCCGATGACTGACGCGGTGATCGAGGAGCTCGACGGCCGGATGATCCGTGTCGGCGACCAATGGCTCGCAGACTTCGCATCATGCAACTACCTGGGATTCGATCTCGAGCGTCGAGATCATCGAGTCCGTTCCGGCGTATCTGGACGATGGGGGACGCACCCGAGTTGGTCGCGCCTGCTCGGTAGCCCCGTCCTCTACACCCGCATCGAAGCGCGCCTCACGGAGCTGCTCGGCGCGCGAGGACACGCTGGTGCTCCCGACGATCACCCTCATCCATATGTCGGTGATTCCGGTGCTCGCCGGCGCCGGGACGATCTATGTCGAGTCGCGAGCCCATAAGACGATCTACGAGGGATGCCAGTTCGCTGCTTCCCGGGGCGCGACGATGAAACGGTTTCGGTTCGAGGATCCGGACGACCTGGAGCGCCTGCTCAAGGAGCCCGGTGGATCGCCGCGCCTGATCTGCGTCGACGGCGTGAACAGCATGACCGGCAACGCCATCGACCTTCCCGCGTTTGCCCGTCTGGCCCGCGAGTACAACGCGCTCCTGTACGTGGACGATGCTCACGGCTTCGGGATGATCGGTGAGCGAAGCGACGACGAGCTCTGCCCGTACGGGAATCGCGGGAACAGCATCGTGAGGTACGCGGGCGAGACCTACGAGAACGTCGTTCTCGTCGCCGGGCTGTCGAAGGCGTACTCGTCGCTGGCGGCGTTTCTCACTTGTCCGCCCGAGCTGAAGCGACTGCTGAAGACCGCCGCGCCGCCGTACCTCTACTCTGGACCGTCCCCCGTCGCGTCGCTCGCGACCGTCTCGCCGGGTCTTGAGTGAACGAGCGGCGCGGCGATGCGATCCGCGCAGTCGCTCTGGCGCAAGACCGCGCGGTGCTCGAGCGTCTCGACCGTCTCGGCGTGCACACGCCGAACCGTTCCGGGTTCCCGATCATCGAGGTGCCGCTCGCCCGCGACAACGACATCGACGCGGTCGGAAGGTTCCTGTTCGACAACGGCATCTACGTGACGCTGGCTGCGTACCCGCTCGTCCCGCGCGACGAGGTCGGGTTTCGGATCCAGGTCACGGCCGCGAACACGGACGCGGAGATCGAGCGGCTGCTCGACGTCCTCGGCCGCCTCGTGAGCCGCTTCGACTTCCAGCCCGCGCGACCGAGGAGAGGTCGCGTGACGTCAGCGCGCGTGTCTTTAACTGGCGAGGCCGCGTCTGGGCGTGGTATCTGGTCTCACCTGCGCTCTCACCGCGCTCTACCTCTTCTTCCCGCCGCTCGCCGGCAACGGCCCGCTGATCAACGCGCTCGGCCTCTCGGGCGTCGTCGCGATCGTCGTCGGCATCCGCATGCACAAGCCGAAGGCGCAGCTGGCGTGGTGGCTCTTTGCCGCGGGACAGTTCCTCTTCTTCTGCGGCGACCTCTACACCTACGGCTATCCGAAGGTCTTCGGCGTCGACGTCCCCTTCCCGTCTATCGGAGACGCCTTCTACCTGGCGGTCTACCCCGTGCTGATGGCGGGCCTGTCATTCTGATCAAGCGGCGAAACCCGCGCCGTGATCGCTCGGCCCTGATCGATGCGCTGATCTTGACGATCGGGTTCGCCTCTACTCTCCTGGGTCTTCCTGATCGCGCCGAACGTCCACCTCTCCGGCCTGTCCTGGCTCGCCAAGGGCGTCTCGGCGCCGCCTACCCGCTCGGAGACGTCCTCCTTCTCGCCGCCTGATCCGCCTCGCCGTCGACTCGGGCAAGCGGACGCCCGCATTCTGGCTGCTCGTCAGCAGCGTCGTCTGCCTGATTGCCACCGACTCCGCCTATAACTATGCGCTGCTGAAGGACACGTTCCACCACCAGCTGAGCTTCGACGCAGGCTGGATCCTCTACTACCTCCTCTGGGGTGCCGCGGCGCTTCACCCTTCGATGCGCACCCTGGAGGAGCCGGCCGCCGACCCCCGCGCGCGCCTCACGCCGCTCCGGCTGATCCTCCTCGCAGGCGCGTGCCTGATCGCGCCGGCGATCCGCTTCGCCGATTCGCTGCACAACCCCGACGTCCTCGTGCTCATCGTCGCGTCCGCCGTGCTCTTCCTGCTCGTCGTGGCGAGGATGGCCGGTCTCGTCCGTCAGGAGGAGCGTGCCGTCTCGCGCGAACGCGCCCTACGCGGCGCCGGTGTCGACCTCGTCGCCGCGGCCGATCAGGAACAGGTCGCGGCAGCCGCGATCTCGGCGGTGCACTTCGTCTACTCGGTCCTGAGACGGCCGCTCAGGCTCGTGCTCGTCCGGGAGGGCGAGGCAGTCGTCGCGGCAGTCGTCCGACGGCGCCACCGGCGGACCACTGAGCGACGGGACCCGCGACTGGCTCAAGCAGGATGCGTCCGACTCGCTCCGCATCGTGGACACGGATCCTCCCCGCCTACGTTCGGGCCGACCTCGACTTGACGCGGAGCTCGACGACCTGTGTCGCGCCGCTCACCGTCCGCGACGATATTCGCGGGGCGCTCGTCGTCTCGTCGCCCGAGGACTGTGACGCGCGATGTCACGGACGCGCTCGGCGCGCTCGCGACGCAGGTATCGCTCGCCGTTGAGGGCTGCGTCGCTCTCGGCGGATCTCCATCGCCGACAGAGCGAGGCGCGGTTCCGCTCCTTCGTCGCCCACTCGAGCGACCTCATCACCGTGCTCGACGCGCAAGGGCATCGTCACCTACCAGAGCCCTTCGATCGAGACGCGTGCTCGGCTACAGCGTCGACGACGTCGAGGGCACGCGATTCGACCGACTCGTCAGCCGACAGCGACCGCCCTCTTCTCGCTCAGCTTCTCGCCGCCGACGGCCCGGCAACAGCGAAGGGCACACGATCGAATGCTCTGTCCGTCATCGCGACGGCACGGCTCTCCGGTTCGAGGTGCAGCGCACCGATTCTGCTTGAACGACGAGCACGTTCGCGGCCTGGTGCTGAACAGTCGCGACATCAGTGAGCGCAAGGCGTTCGAGGACCAGCTCGCGCACCAGGCCTTCCACGATCCTGTCACGAAGCTCGCCAACCGCGCGCTCTTCTCCGATCGTGTCGAGCACGCGCTGATGCGCGCCACGCGCAGATATCCCGGAGATCGCGGTGATGTTCGTCGACCTCGACGACTTCAAGACGGTCAACGACAGCCTCGGCCACGCCGCCGGCGACGAGGTGCTCAGAGAGGTCGGGAGCAGGCTCAAGATCGCTGTCCGGCCGACCGACACGGTCGCGCGCTTCGGCGGCGACGAGTTCGCCGTGCTCCTCGACGGGGTCACCGGCTCGGAGGACGCCGCAGATGCGGCGGCGCGGATCCTTCGTGCGCTCGATCTACCGGTCGAGATCGAAGGCAAGAACGTGTTCCCGCGCGCGAGCATCGGCATCTGCCTCGTCGGTGAGGAGCTCGAGACGCCCGCCGCCGCCGACCTTCTCCGCAACGCAGACGTCGCGATGTACATGGCCAAGCGCGACAGCAAGGGCAGTTACCGGGTGTTCGAGTCGACGATGCACGAACGGGTCGTCGAGAGGCTGGAGCTTCGCTCGGATCTACAGCACGCGCTAGTCCTCGACCAGCTCGAGCTGCACTACCAGCCCGTCGTCCGCCTGGCCGGCCGGGAGATCATCGGCGTCGAGGCACTGCTCCGCTGGAACCATCCGAGCCGCGGCACGATCCCGCCGAACCACTTCATCCCCATCGCGGAGGAGACCGGCCTCATCATCCCGATCGGCCGCTGGGTGCTCGAGTCCGCGTGTCGCGAGGGCGTTCGCCTGCAGCAACGTTCCCTCGGCCCGAGCCGCTCACGATGAGCGTCAATCTCTCGGTCAGGCAGCTCCAGTCCGAGACGATCGTCTCCGACGTGCGCGAGGCACTCGCCGCCACCGGGCTTCCTCCAGCCTGCCTCGTGCTCGAGATCACCGAATCGCTGATGCTGGTCGACACCGACTTCGGGATACAGCAGCTCCATGAGCTCAAGTCCCTGGGCATACGCCTCGCGATGGACGACTTCGGAACGGGCTACTCGTCGCTGAGCTATCTCAGCCGCTTCCCGGTGGACATCCTCAAGATGGATCGCTCGTTCGTCGGCTCGGGCGACAACGAGGCTCTCACCTCGGCGATCATCGCCCTCGGCGACAGCCTCTCGCTCGACGTCGTCGCGGAGGGAATCGAGCTCCAGGAGCAAGCCACTTCGCTCCAGGCCCGCGGCTGCAAGATCGGTCAGGGATACCTCTTCGCCCGTCCGATGACATCGGGTGCCCTGAACGATTTCCTCGCGTTAGCCGACGCGACCGCGGGAGACCTCGAGTCTTCGGCGTCGTCCAATGCAGCATAGTTACGAGGGCTCGATCGTTCGGCATCGTCGCAGTGTTCGTGGCCTTGTCGTCGGCCTGTTCCTCACCGATCTGCGTTTCGCCGACGACCAAAAGTGGTCGCTCGACGTACCAGTCGTCTTCGCGGTCGTTGGCTGACTTGCCGGCTCGCCCCTGTCGCGGCGTATCGCCTCCGGTACTCGCGATCGAAACAGGCGAGAAACGCCTCCAAGTTGTGCTGGTTCATCGCCTAGTGGAGGCGCTCGACAGCTTCCGGCGACGCGACCTGCCCTCGTACGCTCATAGTTAGCCGCTCCCTTCTGGGCGTGTCGCAGGGAGAATCGCGGACGCCCTTCTTCCTGCATTGTCACGTATGCAGCGAGCGCGCGGGAGCAAGACTGAAGTCCGGGGAGTGGCCCGAAGCGACATTCACTCGACGTCGACCGTCGACGCGGCGCATCGCACCACGCTCGCGCGGGGGTTCATGGTCGTGATCAGTCGCACGCGTGCTCTCCGTTGTGCGTTTTGAAAACAGACAACACGCCGCGGGTACGAGACGGGTACATCAGGTTGGGCACACGCGGGCACGCGCGGGCACTGGAGACACACCTTAGAGGGCCGATTTGCAGGACAAACGCGCTCGCGGCTGTCCCGTCGTGTCCGCCAGTACCGCACCAGAACCTCCATGGTAAGGAGGGGGTCGACGGTTCGAGCCCGTCAGAGGGCTTCGATAAAATCCCTGCAAATTGGCATGTTATGTTGCCTGTAATGACGAGATTTCGACTTCTCGCGGGTACGAGACGGGTACATTTTGGGACTGGCGGGCACTCGCGGGCATCGGCGACGTCTCGCGTCGCAACCGAGACGTACTCCGCACACCCGACGCGTGACCTTCGCCGAGGGAAGTTCCTGCAAGAGACATTTGTCGTTGCCCGCGGGGACGTGAAGCTGACTCCCTCCTTCGCTAGAGAGCGGGTCACTTCAGCCGAAGAGCCTAAGAGCTCGAACCGGAATGAAGGGACCCGTTCGTTGAGGGCGAATGCCGTCGGCATCCGTCGTCAACATCGAGGGGGTGCCAGTGGCTGCGGCTCCGTGGGTCGTTTCGGACGAGTTGTGGGCTCGGATCGAGCCATTGCTGCCGAAGGTTGAGCGGCGATTCCGCTATCCGGGTCGGAAGCGGCTGCCAGACCGGCGGGCGCTGCAGGGGATTCTGTTTGTGCTGCACACCGGGATGGCGTGGCGGCACCTGCCGCCCGAGCTCGGCTTCGGCGGCGGCTCGACGTGTTACCGGCGGCTGGATGAGTGGCAGCGGGCCGGTGTTTGGGAGCGGCTCCACGAGGTGTTGTTGGCCGAGTTGCACGCGGATGGTCTGATCGAGTGGGGCCGGGCGGTCGCTGACGGCAGTCATGTACAGGCGAAAAAGGGGGCTCCGAAACGGGCCCGAGCCCGGTTGATAGAGCCAGAAACGGCTCGAAGCATCATCTTCTCGTAGACGCGACAGGGATCCCGCTTGCCTGGACGGTCACCGGCGGCAACCGCCATGACGTCACCCAGCTGATCCCGCTCGTCGACCGCGTGCCGCCGGTGCGCGGCAAGGTCGGCCGGCCACGCCGACGACCCGACCGGGTGAGCGCCGATCGCGGCTACGACTACAAGAGCCATCGTCGCCAGCTCCGCCGCCGCGGCATCACACCCGAAATCGCCCGCCGCGGCACCGATCACGGCTCCGGGCTCGGCCGCCACCGCTGGGTCGTCGAACGCACCTTCGCCTGGCTGCACCAATTCAAACGGCTGCTCGTCCGCTACGACCGCCGCCACGAGATCCACGAAGCGTTCCTCGCCCTCGCCTGCTGCCTCGTCTGCTTCAGGAGACTCCAGAACTCATTCTGATTCGAGCCTAAGAGGCGACGCCCTCGCGCCAGAGCTGCACGACGAGCCGAAGCTCTCGCTCTCCCAACAGCGGCTCGACCGCCCGCACGATCCCGAGCTCGCCGGCGATCTCTATCCGCTCACCGACCTCAAGCGCCCGCTCCTGCGTCAGGTGACCTGTAGAGACCACGTCCTCGCCGCGCCGGAGCTCGTACCTGTAAGCGAACGCGGCCATCGGCAACTGAACGATACGCATCACCCTGCGCAGAAGGTTCGTCGCGCGCGGGTAACTATGTATGTCGCTATGTATGTCGCCAGCTCGCGACCTGAAGCTATGTCGCCAGCTCGCGACCTGAAGCTATGTCGGTAGCTCGCGACCTGAAGCCGATGGATCAGTCCAGAGCCTGGATTCTGCCGAGGTGTGACCTGCCTCGTGCGCGCATTTACTCGGCGCGAAGCCTATGCAGGCTGGCGGGTCTTGGAGGCTTTGATGATGGCGCTGTGCATCTGGTCGGCGACGGGGTGGAGGCCCGGAGCCGACCAGCGCCACAACTATGTGAGTGTTGGCATTCGAAAGTTCGGAAATAGATCGGCTCGGCCCCACGTGGATGTTCGGGCGATCCCGAGTATCGATGGGAAGTCGGGGTACCACCACGCGTCGCCTCCTGCTCCCTCGCCGATGTCGCTGCGGTTCCAGCAGACGACCATCGAGTAGTCATCGGTCTGGTAGCGCACGCAGTTTTGGTTGCTCTCTGGGATGTCGCCACCCTTCATCCCGTAGTAGAACTTCTTCGTCGGGTTGGTGACCTGGGCGTAGTCGAAACCGTGGCCGCCATTTGCCGCCGCGAGGCTGAAGAGCTTGGCGATCGCGGCAGGCTTTAGTACGGGGTTGGCCTTCCTGATGTCGAGCATCGCGAGCAAGCGCGCGACGTCGACGACCGAGCCCGACAATCCGCCGCCGCCGTCATCGCGCTCGAGGTTCCAGTAGCCACCGTAGCCGGAGACCCGGAGCCGACGGTCGGGATCGACCATGCTCGGCCCTGTCGCGAACACGGTCGGGTGGTAGCGCGCCTCGTTGGCGGGCTGGCTCTCCACGCGTGTGCGCGCCGATCGGATCCCGGTGATCGAGAGGGGTTTCAGCAGGAGCCCGTTTAGCGCTGCGGGCAGGTTCGGTTTCCGTGTCCGCGCCATCACAATGTGCCCGAGTAGGAAGTAGCCCCAGTTGTTGTAGAGCGGCGGCTGCGGCGGTGGGCTGGCGGGCAGAGTCACCATGTAGCGGTCAGTCATCCGTCCGTTGACTGGCAGCGCCGTTGGGGTCCCAGCGGCCGTGAAGGCCGTGGCGACGTTGGGCTCGACTCCGTACGGGTTAGTCGGCAACCCGCTTCGATGTTCGAGCAGATGCTGGATCGTCACGGCGCCGAAGGTTGCTGCGTCGACCGGGCTACCGTCAGGATGCGTCAGCGAAAGCACATCCTGAACGCGCGTCCCAAGCGTGAGCTTTCCGTCCTGGATCAGGCGGTGGATTGCGAGCGCGACGATCGTCTTGCTGACGCTTGCCTGCCGAAAGCGGGTCGTCGGGCGTACGGTCGGATAGCCGGGCTCCGCCAGCGTGTAGCCGCGGGCGTAGATAAGCCGCCCCCGCCGCACGAGCGCCAGGGCGGCGCCGCGAATGCGGTGGCGTTCCATCGCCTGGCGCACGACGTCGTCGATCGCCGCGTTGGCCACGGGGCCTGTCGGCGCTCGCCACGACAGCGCCAGCGGCTGGTCGCTCTTGCCGAAGACGACCGCGAAGCGCGCCGCCTTGCCGACGCCACCGGCCTGCACCGAGATCGGCCAGAAGCCCTCCGGCACGAACTGGTCGAAAGCCTGCTGGTAACCCGCGCTCGTCAACTCATGGCGCGCGACCCAATCGCCGATGCGGTCGTCGCGGAAGATCGAGGCGTAGCGGTCATCCGGCGAAACCGCCACCTGAACCGGCCGCGCCCACGCCGGCACGAGCGCATCAAAGCGGCCTTGGTAGGCGGCCGGGGTGTCGGCAAGGCCATCCATCGTCCAGCAGATCCCCTGCGGGTTGTCGACCCAGATGCCGGCATAGCGCAGGTCCGGGACGCTGCCATAGGCGGCGATGCTCGTCGGCATCCACCCATTGGTGCGCGCCTCGGCAATCCAATGGTCGATCGTCGCCGGGTCACTCACCGGTCCACGCACTAGCCCAAAGCGCGTCAGCGGCACCGGACCAGGCCCCTGCACAAACGTGCCCGCAAACACCGGATCGTTCGCCGGCCCAGTCGCAGCGAGTAGCACCGGCTTGAAGCCAAGCGCGACCGCGTTGTCAAACGCAGCCTGGTAACCGGCCCCGTTGACGCCGTGCACCGCGGACCAGTCAGGCCCCGGGCGCTTGACCCACACCGCCGCATAGCGCTCGTCGCCACGCGCCCCGTACACACTCAGGCTCGTCATCCGAAAGCCCTTCGGGAACAGATCGTCAAAATGCGCCTGATGATCGGCACTCGTACGGTCGTGATAGGCCACAAAGTCCACGACGAAACCACGTCTAGCGCATCCGTACCATGGAATCAACCCCGGCCGATCTCCGAGTTCTCGCCTGGGTCAAGGCGGCGGCGCGAGCTAGGCTTTCAGCCCCGTCGAAGGAGTTGACAGACCATGATGGGTCTACTCGCGTTGCCGTTCATATTGCTCGCGTTCGGCGCGTCGATCCAGCCGCTGTCGGCACCGGTGCAAGCCGAGCTGAACGGCCGCTTCTGGCACCCGGGCTGCCCCGTTCCGCTCACGCGACTGCGCGTCTTGACGGTCACCCACTGGGGCTTCGACAGCCGCACGCACACCGGTCAGCTCGTCGTCAACCAGGACGCCGCCGCTCCGCTCGCGCGCGTGTTCCGCCAGCTCTACGCGCTGCGCTTCCCGATCCGCCACATGCGACTCGTCGACGTATACGGGCCGACCAGCTCCCAGCCAGCCGACGGCGACCTCAGCGGCTCGTTTGAGTGCCGCCAAGCCGTGCCCTCCCCCTGCTCGGGCGGAACCGGCACAGGCAGCTGGTCAGAACACGCCTACGGCGAGGCCGTCGACCTGAACACGATCGAGAATCCCTACGTCGGCTGCGGCCGCACACGCGAACGCTCGAGCCTTCCCTATCTCAACCGCTCCCGGCTACGCCCCGGGATGGTGACGCCTGCCGTCGTCCAGGCCTTCCGCTCGATTGGCTGGGGCTGGGGCGGCAACTGGACAGGCTCCACCAAGGACTACATGCACTTCTCCGCCAGCGGCCACTAGGCCCCCCGCAAGGAGGCCCCGCCCCGAGCCGCAGTGCCGCGGGGGTGGGCGTCGGCTCTCCGCGGGGGTGGGAGTCGGCTCTGCATCGCGCGCGCGTGCGCGCGAGAGAGGTGCGCTTGTGCGGTTCGTGTGGCCGCGGCGCCGACGCCCACCCCGCGAACTGGTGCTCGGGGGTGGGCCTGCCAAGGCCCGGCAGTGGCTATCCGCCGCCTCCGCCTTTCGGCGGCGACTTGGTGAAGGTCGCGTCGAGGCCGGTGACGAGCTGTGCCTTCTCTGTCTTTGAGAGGCCCGCGCTGGGGTGGAGGAGCACGTAGAACCATGGTGGCATCCCGCCGCCGTTCACTGCATCGGTGATGTCGCCCGCGCTGACGTCTTGGGGCTTGTTCCACTCCGAGAAGTTGAGCGACGAGCGGCCTCCGTCGACGTCGCGTTGTGAGAGCCATGAGACGGGGGCGACGTTCGTGTACCAGGGCCATTTCGTCTCGTTGGAATGGCAGTCGAAGCATGCCCTCTGTGCTAGCGCCCTGGTTTGCGGAGAGTTCCATGCCGGCTCGGCGGTGACGGGCGGATTCGTGTGGCTGCGCCCGTATGGGACGAGTTGGATCAGTAGGAAGAGCGCCCCTACTGCGATCGCGATCCGGATAAGCCACATCCGCATAGGACGACATCGTCGCCGCGCGCATCCCTCAGGCCATCCGCCCCGGTGCTGATCACCACTTCGGGGAACTACGGAGCGCACTCCCCTTCCCGCTGGCGTCATCTCGATACCTCCATTAGCTGGTGAGAGACCGCTTAGCCCGCAACGCCCTCGCCTGGCTTGCTCATCAGGGGGTACCCCGATGTGCGCTGCAACCCTCGGGTGGAGACTGATGGGCAGAGAGACGATGCTCAGCTTCGTGGATGTGAGCAAGCGGTTTGGGGCGGTGCAGGCGCTCGCTGACTGTTCGTTTTCGGTGGCGCGTGGGCGGATGCTCGGCTTTCTCGGGCCGAATGGCGCGGGGAAGACGACGGCGATGAGGGCGGTCTTCGGGCTCGTCCGGCTCGACCGCGGGGAGGTGCTGTGGGATGGGCGGCCGGTGGGGCTGGCGGAGCGGTTGGGGTTTGGGTATATGCCGGAGGAGCGCGGTCTCTACCCGCGGATGCCGGTTGGTGACCAGCTTGAGTATTTCGGCTGTTTGCATGGGCTCGGTGCGGCTGTGGCACGCGCTGCGGGGTCGGACTGGCTCGAGCGGCTCGGCCTGGCTGACCGCGCCGACGCGAAGGTCGAGGAGCTCTCGCATGGGAACCAGCAGCGCGTGCAGCTGGCTGTGGCGTTGTTGCATGAGCCGGATCTGCTTGTCCTAGACGAGCCGTTCGCCGGCCTTGACCCTGTCGCTGTGCACACGCTTGCTGAGGTGCTCCGCGGTGAGGCGTCTCGCGGCGCCGCTGTTCTCTTCTCCAGTCATCAGCTCGAGCTGGTGGAGGACATCTGCGAGGAGGTCGCGATCATCGACCACGGCGTGATCGTCGCGACGGGGGAGGTGGGCGAGCTGAGACGCGGCTCGCAGCAGCGACGGATCGAGCTCCAACTCGACGGCGCGCCTTCGCAGTGGTTTCCGGATGTCGCTGGAGTTGAGCTCGTTGAGCGACGAAACGGCGACCTGCGGCTGCGCGTGGGCCGCGACGTCGACCCGGAGCGGGTGCTCGCGGAGGCGGAGCGGGCGGCGAGGGTCGTCGAGTTCAGCTACGGCCCGCCCTCGCTTGCGGAGCTCTTCCTGGAGCTGGTCGAGCGATGAGCGGCTGGCGAGTGATCACCCTCGTTGCCCGGCGTGAGATCCGCGAGCGTCTGCGAAGCCGCGTCTTCCTGGTCTCGACTCTGGTCATGCTCCTCATCGTCGGCGGGTCGACCGCCTTGAACGGGGCGCTCTCGAAGGAGAAGACCTACCGGGTCGCGGTGACGGCGCCTGCGCCGCCCGGCCTCGACGCCGCCCTCCAACGCGCGGCAAGACCCTTCGACAACGCGAACGTGCGGCTGCGAGTGGTCGCATCTGCTGCTGCCGGTCGGCGGGCGCTCGAGGCCAAGCAGGTCGACGTGCTCCTGCTTCTGTCCGAGGACCGGCTCGTCTTCCGGTCCAACGTCGATCCGAAGGCGGCGGCGGTCGCAGACACTGCCGTGCGCTCGCTCCGCCACCGCCTGCCTCCGGCACCGGAGCTCACGACCGCGACGCTCCATCCTGCAGACACCAAGACCTCCGACGCCGCGACCGTGGTTGCCTACTTCGGCTCCATCCTCCTGCTCCTCGGGCTGGCGATGTACGGACAGTGGGTGGTTACGGGCGTCGTCGAGGAGAAGGCCAACCGCGTCGTCGAGGTGATCCTGTCGACGGTGCAGCCGCGTCACCTGCTCGCCGGCAAGGTGATCGGGATCGGGCTGCTCGGGCTCGCACAGCTCGCACTCATCGCGGGATTCGCCGCCGTCCTCATCGCCGGCGGCGCCTTCAACGCCCCGGCCGTGCTCGCCAGTAGCGTCGCGCTCGTCATCCCCTGGTTCGTGCTCGGGTTTGCGCTCTACGCGGTCGCCTATGCCGCCGCCGGCGCGCTCGCCTCCGGCCAACAGAACGCGGAAACAGCAGGACAGCCCGTCACCTACACACTCGTTGCCGCCTACTTCGTCGGCTACCTCGCGGTCTCCGCCAACGTGGACGGCCTTCTCGCGAACGTCCTCACCGTCTTCCCGCTCACCGCGCCGCTCGTGCTACCCGCCCGCAGCGCGCTCGTCGGCGTGCCGCTCTGGGAACACGCACTCGCCATCGCGCTCGTCATCGGCTCCATCTACGCACTCGTCCGCTTCGCCGGCCGTGTTTACGGCACCGCACTCCTGTGCTCCGGCCCGCGCCTCGATCTACGCGCGGCCATCCGGCTCGCGCGACATCCGTGAGAGGAGGCTTCTCATGAAGAACACGCTTCTGCACCTCGAGACGATCGCGATCCTCGTCGCGGTAGCCATCATCCTTCACCTGCTCGCCTCCCTCGATTGGCCATGGGCGATCGCGATCGGCGCCGCAGCAGCTGTCCTTCTGCGCGCGCTGATCCACCGCAAGACACCAGCCCGGCCGTAGACCACGATGCTCGCCCCTACCACCCGACGCGATGAGAGGAAAAGAGAAATGCCAGTCCTTGAACACACCACCGACCGCGGTACCGCTAGCGCCCTCACCGTCTCCGGCAGAGTACCTAAGCCTCACGACCTACCGGCGCGACGGCACGCCCGTTTCAACTCCCGTCTGGTTCGTCGAGGACGAAGGGCGGCTGTTCGTCACGACCGCGGCGGACTCGTACAAGGCGAAACGCCTCCGGCAGAACTCAACGGCGATCGTCGCGCCGTGCACAGCACGCGGCGTCCTCAAAGGCGAGCCGATCCCTGTGCACGTCGAGTTCCTCCCCGATGCCGACCACGCGTGGATCGATCGCCTGATGGCCGAGAAGTACCGGATCGACAAGATCCTGATCCTCCCGCTCTACCGCCTCGTGACGAAACTGCGCGGCAAGTCGGCCAGCGGAACCGAGACCGCGTATCTTGCGATCACTTCGCCGCGGACAGGTGGCGGGCGCCCACCGGGCGATCGTACTCACCTCAGGGCGCGCAGCGCGTTGAGGATCACGCCGACGTCGATCACTTCCTGCAGCAGGGCGCCGAAGACCGGGTCGATGTAGCCGAACGCGGCGAATCCCATCGCGACGAGGCTCGCGCCGATCCCGAGCAGCACGCTCTGGCGGGCGATGTGCAGCGAGCGGCGGCCGATCCGGACCGCGTCGGCGACGCGGTCGACGCGGTCGACCACGATCACGGCGTCGGCGGTCTCGGACGAGACCGTGGCGCCGGCCGAGCCCATCGCGATCCCGACGTCGGCGAGCGCGAGCGCGGGCGCGTCGTTGATCCCGTCGCCGACCATCACGACCGGCCGGAGGTCCGCGCGCGACCGCATCGAGCGGACGACCTCGAGCTTCTGCTCGGGCGTCTGGTCGCTGTAGACCCTGTCTGCGCCCACCTGGCGGCCGATCGCGTCTGCGACCGCCGCCCTGTCACCGGTGACGAGTGCGACGTGGAGGATCCCGGCCGCCTTCAGGCCGGGGGTCAGGCTCGGCGCGTCGTCGCGCAGCCGGTCGGCGATCGCGACCGAGCCGACGAGCTTGCCGTCCACCTGGACGAGCATCTTCGCGCCGTCGTCGTCGGGGCGTGCCGGATCGAGCCAGGAGGGGCTGCCGACCGCGACGCGCAGGCCGCCGACGAGGCCGGTGATTCCCTTGCCGACCGTCTCGTCCACCTGCTCGGGGAAGGTGAGCGTCGAGCCGCCGCCGCTGCGCCTCGCGCACGAGCGCGGCGGCGAGCGGGTGGGTCGAGAGCTGGTCGAGCGAGGCGGCGAGCCGCAGCGCCTCGTCGGGAGCGATCCCGTCGAGCGCGACGACGTCGTCGACCTCCGGCGTGCCCAGCGTGAGCGTGCCGGTCTTGTCCAGGAGGACGGTCTTCGCCTCCCCGAGCAGCTCGATCACGCCGCCGCCCTTGACGATCACGCCGGCGTGGGCGGCCCGCGAGACTCCCGCGATGAACGCGATCGGGGCGGCGAGGATCAGCGGGCACGGCGTCGCGACGACGAGCACCGAGACCGCGCGCACGGGATCGCCGCTCGCGGCCCAGGCCGCGCCGGCGACGAGCAGCGCGACCGGGAGGAAGATCGCCGCGTAGCGGTCGGCGATCCGGACGAAGGGCGCCTTCTGCGTCTCGGCCTGGCGGACGAGGCGGACGAGGTTCGCGTACGCGCTCTCGGCGGCCGGCCGGGCGGTGCGCAGCTCGAAGGGGTCCGCCGCGTTCGAGGTGCCGCTCCGCGCCATCCCGCCTCGCTGGATCGTGCTCGGCAGGGGCTCGCCGGTGAGCGAGGACTCGTCGACGACCGCCTCGTCCGAGACGACGACGCCGTCCACGGGGACGACCTCGCCGGCGCGCACGACGACGACGTCGCCGACGACGAGGTCGTCGACGGAGACCTCCTCGAGGGTGTCGCCGCGCCTCCTGGTCGCGACGCGCGGCGCGCGCTCGATCAGCGCCGTCAGCTCGCGCCGCGCCCGGCCCGCGGCCACCTCCTCGAGCGCGTTCCCGCCGGCCAGCATCAGCGCGATCACCGAGCCCGCGAAGTACTCGCCGGTCGCGAGCGCGCCCGCGATCGCCACGAGCGCGATCGCATCCACCCCGACGTCGTGGTGCCACAGCGTCCGCAGCACCGACCACGTGAGCGGCACGAGCATGATCGCCGAGCCCGCCGCCCAGACCGCATCCGCGCCGCCGCCGTAGCCGAACGCGTAGAGGATGCCGCCGACCACGACGCAGACGAGCGCCGCGAGCGCGAGAAGGCGCGCGCGCATCTCCTAGCCTCCGAACAGCCTCGGCCCGACCGAGCCGATCAGGTAGCCGATCGCCGCCGAGGCGCCGCCGATCACGAGCACCTGGAGGCCGCTGCGCACGAGCGCCATCCGCGCCACCCGTCCCTTGAGGACACCGAGCGCGAAGAGCGCGAGGCCTGTGCAGACGAGCGAGATCGGGAGCGCGACACTCAACGAGAAGAAGAAGTACGGCCAGAGCGGGATCAGCGCCGCGACCGCGTAGGAGGCACCGACCACGACCGCGTCGCCGCGGGCCGTCTCGGTCTCGCCGTATGGCAGGCCGAGCTCCTTCTCGACCTTCGTCTTGATCAGCGCGTACGTCGAGGTCGCGATCCTGTCGCTCGCGACCTTCGCGTCCTCGGGCGAGAGGCCCTCCTCGCGGAGGAGCAGGGCGAGCTCCTCGATCTCGACGGCGGGGTGATCCTGCAGCTCGGCCTGCTCGTCAGCGATCTCGCTCGCGAAGAGCTGGTTCTCGGCCTGGCTCGCCAGGAACGCACCGGTGCCCATCGCGAGCGCGCCGGCCGCCGCCTCGGCGAGGCCGCCGACGATCACGGCGGTAGAGCCGACCGAGGCGCCCGCGAGGCCGGTGACGACCCCGAGCGGCACGAGCAAGCCGTCCTGGAAGCCGAGCACGAGCTCCCGGATACGCGACAGCTTCGCGATCCGGCCGCGCTCTCCGAGCACGCGCTCGCGCAACTCATCGCCGCCGGTCGGATGCGGCCCGGAGTCCTGCCTGCGCGCGGGCAGTCGGTCTGCCGGGATCCCGGGCGTCGGCGCCTCGTCTCCCGCTACCAAATCTCGAGAAGGCCCGACTGGCCGGTCCCGTGGAAACGCAAATAGCGTCTCCGCTCGGACAGGTCTGCCATGAACGCGAGCAGCGCCCCCGAGTCCGCTGCGTGCGGCGCTCGCAGGCGCAGTGTGGTGCCGTTCCGGAGGTTGACGTCGCGGAACTCGGTCACGGCGCTCATTCTGTACTCGATCTTACGATCGGCGCTCTCCCCGGAATCAGGGCGGGCGCCGGTCGTTCCTGCGGGTTTTCCGCAGCACGCGTCAGGCGGCGGCTGCAAGCGGCGGTGCTGGATCACGGCGGGCCAGCCCTGGTAGTAGCTCTGAGTTGGCTTCGGGCTGTGGTCATCGCGGCGGCGTGGCATTGCGTGGGGCGTTTCTTGTCTTCTTGAGTCGGATTCTTTACCGGCGCTTGTCGCACGCTTGTCCTGTCACTCCGTAGAACTGGAGGCGACAGAATCCACACCAACAAAGGAGACCTGATGACGCATCGCCCGACACTTCCGCTGACGGGGCATGAGCGCGAGTTTGCGGCTTGCCTGCTGGCGTCTGGTTGGAGCGTGTTGCGGGTTGCTAGGGCTTTGCAGGCTAAGCGGTCTATCCAGCTAGTGGAGGTATCGAGATGACCACAGCAGGAAGACGAATGAACCCTACGGTTGCAGCCCTGGCGGTCGGGATAGCGCTCTTGGTCACGCCCGCCGCTGCCCTCGCCGCCGCCTCACCGAGCGCCGGGCCGAACACGATCAGAGGCAGCATGTCTGCTCAGGCGACCGTCAACCAGCAGATTCCGCTCAGGCCGGGATCGGCGTACAGCCGGGCGAGCGGATCGGCGCAGTATCAGGCGCAGCCGGGCCAGCGTGAGTTCCAGGTCGAGGTGGAGCGTCTCGCGTCGCTTCGCGGCACATCGGTGCTCGTGCGGGTCAACGGTGCCACCGTCGGCTCGACGAAGGTGTCGAGCAAGGGGATCGCGCAGCTCACGCGGAACAGCGAGCGCGGCCAGCGTGTGCCCGTGATCGTGCACGGCTCGACGGTCACCGTGCAGACGACGGCGGGGGTCGTGATCGCATCCGGCACGTTCTAGGCGGGCAGAGCAGGACGCTGGCACGAGCTGCTGCTCGGCGCGAGTCGTCGAGCCACTTGTTCGAATTCGCCTCCCCTGCTCTAGCGGGGAGGCACTCGCGCGGCAGTTCCGCAGGGTCGATCAGGGTCGCTACGGATGTTTGCAGCAGTGCCCGCGGCTAGGTTCGAAGTGGCCCGAAGGGAGGCCTCGACACGGAACCGCAGCTGAGCACGCGAGCGTCGATTGGACGCGACAAGAACCGATCGCACCGGCGCAGCCATGCCAGGCCGCCGTGAACTGTTCGCTCTCGCTGCAGTGCTCGCGGCTACGGTGGTAACAGGGGCTGCGGCGATCGCCGGGTTGACGCGTAAGGCCGCGCCGGTGCGGCCGTCGACTCCCACGGTCAGCCAGGTCGTCGGCAATGCGCCCGCAGCGCCGCCGAGAGTCGAGCCGGGGGGCTGATGCGCGCGATCTGGGCAACGGTGCTCTCCGTATGGGCTCTCCTCGCTGTGGTCGCGTTCCTTGCTTGGACGCGTCAGCAGCCGACGCCTGCCGGCACCTCGGGATCGATCCCCGGCGCCGTGCTCGTGAAGAACAAGAACGGGACGACCAGCCTTGTCGTCGTGCCGGGTGCCGGCTCGACGGCCACCCATGGGACGACCAGGACCTCGCCGGTGCCGGCGGGATGATCGAGCTCGCTGCTGCGGGGATGCCGGTCGCATGGCTGATCGCGCGTGCGGCTGGACTGGTCGGGTTCGCCCTGCTGACTCTGGCTGTCACGCTCGGCCTGATGTTCAGCACGAGGATCCTGAAGCCGAAGCGGCAGAAGGACCTCCTCGGCTGGCACCAGACGCTGATCTGGACCGGTCTGGCGATGGTCATGCTCCACGGGATCGCGATCCTGCTCGACCCGGTGATGCGCTTCGGCCTGGTCGCCGTGGTCGTCCCCGGAACGGCTCCGTGGCGGCCGATCACGGTGGCGGCCGGGGTCGTCGCCGGCTATCTGATGCTGGCGCTTGCCCTGTCCTTCCACGTGCGCCGCCGCATCGGGCAGCGCAAGTGGCGTCTGCTCCACTACGCGTCGTTCGCCGCGTTCGCTCTCGCGCTCGGCCACGCGCTTCATGCGGGCACCGACCTGCAGGGAACCACCGGCCTGGTGTTCGGTGCGATCGCGATCAGTCCGATTCTCTGGCTCGTCTTCGCGCGCATCCTCATGCCCCGCCAAGCCGCAGCACCGAGACGACGCCCCCTGGCCGCCGAGCCTGCGCCGCGCAGCGAACCGGCACCCGTGAAGGCGCTCTCGGCATGATCGGCGCCCGCCTCGTTCGGGAGCGATTCCACGCCATGGGCACCGAGTGCGAGGTGGCGGTCACCGCCGCTCGCCCGGACGCGGCGCGAGCGCGGCGCGCGCTCACGGCCGGCCGCGCCGAGGTCGATACCTGCGAGAGGGTCCTCTCGCGCTTCGACGAGCGCAGCGACCTGTCGCGCCTGAACCGTGCGGGCGGTGAGTGGTGCGCGATCGACGACCGGCTCGTCGCGGCGCTGCGCGTCGCGCTGCGGGCGCGTGAGGAGACCGGTGGGAGATTCGACCCGACGATCCTCCCGGTACTCGCGGCCGCCGGCTACGACCGCTCGTTCGAGCAGCTGGAGGAGAAACCGCCCGTCAGCGCGAGCGGGTGGTGCGCGGGGGCGGCCATCGAGATCGATGCAGCCGCCGGGCGAGCTCGTGTCGAGGCTGGTGCCGCCGTCGACCTCGGCGGCATCGGCAAGGGATTTTCTGCCACGCGCGCCCTGTGGGCGATGCGCGAGGCGTGGCTCGACCTTCCGGGCGGGCTCGTCGATCTCGGCGGGGACATCGTCGTCTGGGGCGCGACCCCCGAGGGCGGCCCCTGGCGCCTCGCGATCGCCGACCCGCGCTCGCCGGGCGCGCAGATCGGGACGATCTCGATCGACGACGGTGCAGTCGCCACGTCGGGGCGCGACACTCGCCGCTTCGGCCCGGACGGGCGGCTCCATCATCTGATCGACCCGGCAACGGGAGCTCCAGCGCTGGAGGGGCCACTGGCGGTCACGGTCGTCGGCCCGGACGCCGCAGAGGTCGAGGCCTACGCCACTGCGCTCGCAGTCGCGCCGCTCGGCGAGTCCGGCGACGTGCTCCGCAGGCGACCCGGGCTCGCTGCTCTTCTCGTCCCCTTCGAGGGTGACCCCGTCGTACTGGGCGACCTGCCGCTCGTCGGGACACAAAGGCTCACGGAGGTGCCTGCATGAAGTTCATGACCAAGGCGTCCGCGGCGCTGCTTCTCGCCGGGGTGGCAGCTTTCGCGGCCGGCTGCGGTGGTGGCGGAGGAAGCGGAACCACCGGAGCTGCGAGCGGGCAGCATCCGCCTCCGACTTCGTGAAACAGGTCACCGTTCAGTTCTCCCGTGGCCAGTCGGGGAGACTCTGGGACGAGCTCCTCCCCGCCGACCAGGCCGTCGTGACCAGAGCACGCTTCGTCGCCTGCCAGCAAAACGAGGGCTGGAACCTCAAGAGCATCAAGGTGCTCGAGACCTACGCCGACCCCGTCGACGTGGACGGAAAGTCCCTACCGGCCAAGGCCGTCAGCGTGCGCGTGACATCCGAGGACGGCGTCACCACAGCGACGATGCACGCCGTCTCGGTCAACGGCACCTGGAGATGGATCCTGCAACCCGTCGACCGGGCCGCGTACAAGAGCGGGAAGTGCCCGAACACCGGCTGACGCACCAGACAGGAACGTCGGTCAACCACCTCGTCCCTGGCCGACATTGCTAGCCCTGGCGGACTTCTTCCGTTTCGTTCCCGGGTTATGAGCATTACGTCTTCCGGGCGGGGCGGGAGCCGTTGTTCTTCTTGCTGCTCGCGTTCCTGCTCACGTTCGTCGCGGTGCGCACCTATACACGGATCGGACGGGCCCGAGGCTGGCGGAGCGGGTCGGTGCGCGGCGTCCACCTCCACCATCTGGTTCCGGGAATCGTCGCCTGTCTCGCGGCGGGTACGGCGATCATCGCGTTCCGGCCGGGCGGCGACCCGATGCTCGCGCTCGCATCGCTGTTCGGGGTCGGCGCTGCGCTCACGCTCGATGAGTTCGCGCTCATCCTCCACCTCGACGACGTCTACTGGACCGAGGCGGGGCGCAGCTCGATCGAGGCGACCCTGATTGGGTTCACGCTCGCGGCCCTCTGCCTCGTGACGACGGCGCCGCTCGAAGCGGACCCCGCCAAGGACATGCCGCACTGGGTGCTGGGCGGGGTCATCGCGGTCAACATGTCGTTTGCGCTGATTGCCTTCCTCAAGGGCAAGCTGAAGCTCGGCACCTTCGGGATCTTCGTGCCCGGGCTCGCGATCATCGGTGCCTGGCGTCTCGCGAAGCCGAGCTCGGTCTGGGCCCACAGCTTCTACGGGCCGGCGAAGCTCGAACGCAGTCGCGCTCGCGCCGAGCTCCAGGCGGCCCGCTACTCGCGCGTCGGTCGCCTCTACGACCTGATCGGCGGCGCCCCGCACCTCGAGCGCCACCAGCACCCTCCGCAGTAAGCGGCAGCTCGGGACGCGCGGCCATGTCCGCGGCTTGCGTCGACGCTCGCACTAGTCCCTCTCATCGGCCTCTCACACGGCTGAGGCAGTCCCCCGTCCCGTGATCGACGAGACCGCGGCCGCCCATGTTGTCCGCTCAAGGAACCGCCGCAAACGTCCTCCGACTCTGCGGCAGAGGCTCGTGCGGCTCGTCGCGCTGATCCTCGCGATCGCGTCGGTGCCGGTCGCCTACTCGTATGTGACGTGGATGTTGCGGCCGTCGAGCCTGCCGTTCGGGATCCGGAGCGTCGAGTGGGTCCGCGCGAGCGGCGGCGCGTGGTTCGTGAACGACGTCGAACGGGTCTATTACCGGTGGCGGGCGCCGAAGCCCGGCGGCCCACCGCTGAAGCGCTTGCCGGCAGTCGGCTCGACCGTGGCAGTCCGGCGCTTCGCTCGACGAGGCGGCGCTGTTCCGGCTCGTCTGCCGGCTCGCATACGCCCTGTCGTGCGCCCTGCACTTCCCGGAGAGGGAGTCTGGCAGCCGGCTGGCGTTCTCGTCGGTGGCCACTCCGCCGTACTCGTCGCGGCCTTTCGCCCGGAAGCGACCTACCCGCGCAACGTCGCATATGTCGCCTGGATCGACCGGACGCAGACCCAGGTCGCGCTCTACCCGGGGCGGTACGAGCCGCCGGCCGGCGCGCCGCGCGGTGCGTTGCGAGGTCCCGTACGGCGAGCGCTGGAGGCTACTCGCGACCTTCAACAGCGGCTTCACCTACCGCGACGGCCACGGAGGCTTCGCGATCAACGGCCATATGTACGAGCCCCTCCTACCCGGCCTGGGGACATTCGTCGGATATCGCGATGGCCGCGTGGATGTGGTGTCCTGGCGCGGAGGACGCGCGCCCGGCCCCCGGGTCGCATTCGCGCGACAGAACCTCCCGCTCCTCGTCGACGCCGGTCGTCCCAACCCGAAGATCGACAACGGTGCCTTGTGGGGCAGCACCCTCGGTAACGCAGTCCGTGTCTGGCGCTCCGCCGTCGGCGTCGACAGGCAGGGAAATCTCGTTTACCTCGCCGCCGATTACCAGACCGCTGCGAGCCTGGCGGATGCGGTGATCCACGCCGGCGCCGTGCGCGCGATCGAACTGGACATCAACGCCGAATGGCCGAGCTTCATCACGTACGCCCTTCACGGCGGCCGCGACCCATCCAAGCTCGTCCCGAACGGCCAGCAGCCCTCGTCTCGCTACCTAGTCCCGGACGACCGCGACTTCTTCGCCGTCTTCCGGCGCGTGCCCGGCAGGAGCCAGGCCGTCCCGTTCCGTTGAGCGCGGCGGCCACACCGGCGGTTCCTCGCTGCCCGAGCGCACGCCGTGCCCCGGCGCTCGGCGTCGATCCTGACCTCGGCCATCCGGCCGCGCCAGTGGACGAAGAACGTCCTCGTGTTCGCAGCTCTGATGTTCGCGCGTCGATTCGACGAGCCTCAGGCCTGGCTCGACGCAGTCGCGGCGTTTGTCGCATTCTGCGCCGCCTCGAGCGCCGCCTACCTCGTGAACGATGTCCGCGACGCCGAACACGACGCACTGCATCCGACAAAGCGCGCACGCCCCGTCGCGAGCGGCGAACTCTCGCCCCGCCTCGCCCTCAGTCTCGCGGCCGGACTCGCCGTCGGCGGAACGAGCATCGCCGCCGCGCTCGGCCCGGGCGCGCTCCTTGCCATCCTCGCCTTCCTGACCCTGCAGCTCGCGTACTCCCTCCGGATCAAACGGATCGTGCTCTTCGACGTTGCCGCCATCGCGGCGCTCTTCGTTCTCCGGGCGATCGCCGGGGCAGAGGCCGTCGACGTCTCGATCTCAACCTGGCTGCTCGCGTGCACCGCGCTGCTCGCCCTGTTTCTCGGCCTCGCCAAGCGACGCGCCGAGCTCACCCTCGTCGCCGGCGGCGCGACGTCCGGGCGCGCTGTGCTCAGAGAGCTATTCGCTCATCGGCATCGAGAGCCTGGTCGCGCTCGCCGCGACGGCGACCCTCGCCGCCTACATCGCCTACGCCGTCCTCGGCCCGACCACTGCGATGGCCGCGACCGTGCCGTTTGTCGCCGTCGGCCTCGGTCGCTATCTACTGCTCTCACGACGCCGCAACCTCGGGGAAGCGCCCGAGGAGATCCTGCTGACCGACCCCGTCGTTCGTGCATGCGTCGCGGGCTGGGTCGTGACGGCCGCGGTTATCCTCCTCACGACGTGAGAGCGCTCGCGGGAATGCTCGCGGTTGCAGCGTCGCTTCTCGCGGCCACGCCGGCCCGAGCCGTCTCGCCACGAGTGGAGGGGCCGTACGGGAAGGGCTCTGCCGCAGTCTGGCTCGTGCGGGCGGTCGGGCGAACGCGCGCGATCGTCGTCTTCGGCCACGGCTGGAAGGTCGCTCCGCCGTCGCCTTCGTACCCCTGGGTCGGACAGTTCCTGCCCTGGCTCGACCACCTGGCTCGTCGAGGCGACACGGTCGTCTTTCCCCGGTACCAGCTGGGCGGCGATGCGCAGGGCGCGCCTCGTGCGGTCGACTTCGAAGCAGGGATCCGTAGCGCGTTCGAGCGTCTTTCGCGGGCGGGCGGCGTTCCCGTGATCGCCGCGGGCTACTCGTACGGCGCGAGTCTCGCGTTCACCTATGCGGCAAACGCGAGGGCATGGCAGCTCCCGGAGCCCGTGGCAGTCGATGCCATCTTCCCCGCCGGACCGATCGCGGGTGTACCGCTGCCGAGACTTCCGAGAAGGACACGCGTCCTCGTCCAGGTCGGTGACGCGGACACGGAGGCGGGGCATGGCGGCGCCGACGCATTCTGGCGCTGGCTCGGCGGCCCGTCTCCTCTCCGACGCTACGAGGTCGTGCGCTCCCACGCCGGCTTCGTCGCAGACCATGCCGCGCCCAAGCAGACGACACCCATCGCGCGGATGTCGTTCTGGTCGCCGCTCGACCGGCTCGTCAGCGCGACCGCCACGGCGCGGACCACCCACGCGCCGCGGACGCTGCCTCCCGCCGTATCGATCGGCACCGGAGCCGACCAGGTCTGGATCATGCAACCGCGCGGGCGACCCCGGGACGTCATTGTCTTCGGACACGGATGGAGCACACCTGTTCCCTCCGACTGGGCTCCCTGGCTCGACCACCTCCGCGAAGGTGGAAGTCTCGTGATCTATCCGAGATACGAGGCCGGCGCCGGCGACTCACCGACGACCGCGCTCGCGGCCTTCCACCGCGGCGTCGCGGCGGCGTTCCGTCGCCTGGGTCCGACCGGCCTCCCCGTCGTCGCCGTCGGCAAGTCGTTCGGCGCAGCCGCGATCTTCGACTACGGGGCGGAGGCGCGGCAATGGGGAGTACCGACGCCCTCGGCGATCGTGAGCATCTTTCCCGCCCTGCCGATCGGAGGCCTGCCCGCTGTGCCGCTCGGGCCCAAGGTCTTCGCCGAGGTGTTGGTGGGCGACGCCGACACCGTCGCCGGACGCGGAGGCGCGGACGCCTTCTGGCACTGGCTCGGCGGCCACCCCGCCAACGCCAAGCGATACGTGATCGTCCGGTCGCGCCCCGGGTTCACCGCGACCCACGACTCTGCGCAGCAATCGACCGCTATCGCCCGCGCCGTGTTCTGGCACCCAGTCGACGCGCTCCTTGCGCGCCTTCGCGCAAAGGGATAGACACACGCCCTCGCTACCGGCCCACGGAAGGTTGAGACGTGCCTACGAGGCGAGAGCGGCCCGAGTTGTTGACAGGTCGTGCAGACGAGTTCAGGTTCGAATTGACCGGACACAAGCTGGGAGGTTGAGATGCAGACGGAATTCGTTTCGAGGCTGCGAGGAGTTGACCAGCGGTTGTTCGCCGATCCGCGACCGACACCGGACGAGGGTTCGTTTCAGGTCGACAACACCTCAGAGCAGTACTACAAGAGCCCCTACTACAAGCTCCACAAGGCGGAGGTGCAGCCGATTCCTCCGCCGGCCGTGCCCGAGCCGCGGGTCGATCTGGCGGACGTCCTACCCAGTCCTCTGATCGCGTCGATCGAGAAGGCGAAAAAGATCGTCTTCCATGCCGTCGGTGACACTGGTGCTGCGAAGGTGAACAGTTTCCAGAGTGCGGCTCAGGCGATCGCGAACGAGGCCAGCGTTGCCGATGCGATGAGCCGCGACGTCGCCCACGCCGGCCCCACCACACCTGCCTTCTTCTTCCATCTCGGCGATGTCGTCTACAACTTCGGTGAGGGCCAGTACTACTACGACCAGTTCTACGAGCCGTTCCGCTTCTACGACCGGCCGATCTTCGCGATTCCGGGAAACCACGACGGCGCCGTGTTCGGAAAGGATCCAAACGTTCCGCAGGTGCCGACCCTTGCGGCGTTCCTTCGCAACTTCTGCGCCACGAGTCCCGGCCCATCCCCTGACTCGGGCGGGCTGGTGCGCTCGACGATGACCCAGCCCGGCGTCTACTTCACCCTCGACGCGCCCTTCGTCTCGATCATCGGCCTCTACACCAACGTCCTCGAAGGCCCCGGCGTCATCTCGAGCCAGGGCGGCAAGTACCCACGGGTCGGCGACCAGCAGTTCGAGTTCCTCAAAGCCGAACTGCAACGGCTCGCACCAGCACGAAAAGCGCTCGAGCGCGCGGTGATCATCGCTTGTCACCACCCACCGGCATCCGTCGACGGCAAACACGGCGGCACGACCGGCCTCGCCAACGACATCGACACCGCCTCCAAGGCAGCCGGCTTCTGGCCAGACGCCGTGCTCTCAGGACACGCCCACCTCTACCAACGCTTCACGCGCACGACACCGGACGGACGCCAGATCCCCTACGTCGTCGCCGGAAGCGGCGGCTTCGCCGCAACCAAACCAACAGCCGGCCTCCCCCAAGCACCGATCACAAACGGCGAGTACACCCTCGTCAAGAACCCCATCGTCGAGTTCGGCTACCTCACCGTCACCATCGACATGACCAAGAAACCAACACTCCGTATCGCCTTCCGTGACCGCACAAACACCAAGACCCACGACAGCCTCAGCCTCGACCTCACCACAGGAAGTTGACCTAACGCCGAAGTTACTCCTCGCGGCGCTTCGGGCGCGTGCGGGGTCTCAGGAGCTGCGCGCAGGTCGTGTCCGCGAACCACTGTTCCCACTCTTCGGGCGTCCAGCCTCGCTCGCCGACCAGCAGTTGCCATAGGTTCGGGTGGTTGAGTGTCCAGAGGATGTCGGCTGCGCGGGTGGTGTCGAGGCCGGGCCGGAGTGCGCGTTTTGGTGTGCAGGGCCTCGATGATCGGGCGCTGGATGGCGTAGAAGTCGGCCTGGATGCGGTTCCAGAGCGCCTCGATGTCGGGGTCTGCGGCGGCCGCGTTGCGGATCACTTCCATGAGTGCGCCGGCACGCTGCTTGACCATGCGCGAGTTTCGCGCGTTCAGGCGCAGCTGGCGCTCAGGGTCAGGCTCCTCAATGACCTCCTGGTACCAGGACCTCTCGCCGACGGGAGCGTCGTCTTGGTCGCCGCGAAGGAGCAGGTGCCAGAGCGCGCGTAAGAGGCCGCTCTTGGTCTCGAAGGCCACGTACACGGTCTTGAGCGCAACTCCGGCCTCGGTCGCGATCGCAGCCATCGTGGTCGCCGCGTAGCCCTGGCGCTCGAACAGCCGCTGCGCTGCCTCGAGGATCTCGCTACGCGTCGCGGCCGCCTGCGCGCGCCGGCGCGGAGAGTCGTAACGGCGCCTGCTCTTGACACCCTCAGCCATTTCGGTATCTTACCAGTAACTTCATTACTCTATACATGCAGTCAATTAAGAGGAGGGCGTCGTGGAAGCGAAGAGCATCGTAGAACCGGCCGGATGGTGGAGCAGGCACGGAGGGTGGGGATCTCGATGACCTCCGCGCGCGCCTGCATGGCATGTGGGCCGCTGTCGCCGGTTCGTGGGCCGATCACGCGGCGTACGTCGATGAACGCGGCGCGGGGGTGACGGAGACGATGCTCGAGCTGACGATGCCCCAACCGGACGAGCGTGTGCTCGAGTTGGCGTGCGGGCCGGGGAGCGTGGGGCTGGCGGCGGCGCAGCGGATCGCCCCGGGTGGCGAGGTGGTCCTGTCCGACGTGGCCGCCGAGATGACGTCGATCGCGGCGGCGCGCGCCGCCGCCCTCGGGCTCACCAACGTGAGCACCCGCGAGTTCGATCTCGAGCGGATCGAGCAGCCCGACGGCTCCTATGACGTCGTGCTCTGCCGCGAAGGACTCATGCTCGTGCCCGACCCGGCCCGTGCGACACGCGAGATCCGGCGAGTCCTGCGGCCCGGCGGGCGGGTCGCGCTCGCTGTCTGGGGCCCACGCGAGCAAAACCCCTGGCTTGGAATCGTCTTCGACGCGGTGAGCGCACAGACCGGCAAGCCAGTACCTCCGCCCGGCGTTCCAGGCCCCTTCTCGCTCGACGATCCCGACAGGCTGGCCCGCCTGCTCGTCGACGCCGGGCTATCAGACGTCGCGATCAGCGAGCTCCCGACGCCGCTGCGAGCTAGCTCGTTCGAGGAGTGGTGGACGAGAACCTCCGCACTCGCCGGCCCGCTCGCGAAGATGCTCGCCTCGCTGCCCGAACCTGCCGCCCAGGCACTTCAAGCCCGCCTACGGGACGCGACCAGCGCCTACAAGACGCCGACCGGGCTGGAGTTTCCCGGCCTCACCCTGCTCGCCTCGGCACGCCGTATGTAGCACCAACCGAAGTTGCGATTGAAATCTTGCGCGGGTTCGATTCCTCCGCCTGCGCCGCGGGGAACGTCGAGGGCTCCGGTCAAGTTTCTCCCTCCGCCGGACCCTATGAAGAGGTCCCACCGCAAACCCGCTGCTGGAGCCGGTTTGCCGGGGTGTTTCAAGTGTGTGCCAAGTAAATGGGGTGCGCCAAACAGCCGGCCAACCGGTCCGCTCCGGGCTATTGAAGACGTGAGGTGGCTTGGGTGGGTGTCGGCCATCGGTGATCTCCCCGATGCCGGCCTCGCGGT
Source organism: uncultured Actinomycetes bacterium (assembly GCA_963724805.1). Taxonomy (GTDB): domain Bacteria; phylum Actinomycetota; class Thermoleophilia; order Gaiellales; family Gaiellaceae; genus CAVQZA01. Next base: position 1,430,239 of record CAVRWA010000014.1, on the reverse strand, counting down.
GTCCTGCGACCATTTTTGTGAAGGAGGCGCGAGATGGGCAGTGGAGCGATGCAGCGGCTGCCGGTCAGGAAGGCGCGTCAGCTTGTGATCTTGCCAACGACGCATCTCGGCTGGCGGGCGGCGACGCCGGCGGCTGCTTCGTTCGTGCTGGTGCTTGCCTGGGGCGTCATGCGGCCGGTGGGCGCGACGCCTGGCTTGACCCGCAACGTGGTCGCTCGAGTCGTAGCCACACCTTGTACAACGGACTCGGGAGGTTGAACGATGACTTCTGCTGAAAGCTCTGCAGGCAACAACGTGCCAGCGATGAGCGAGTCCGTCTTTAGCCGGGTCGTGGTCGGAGTCGACGGCTCCGAGGCGAGCTTCGAGGCGTGTCGTCAGGCCGCCCGGCTCGCGGAGCCGTCTGCACCGATCGAGGTTGTCTCTGTCGTGCATCTCGCCGAGGCAGCAAGGGCGGGCTTTGAGGCGGCCCGTATCGCCGACGAACTCGCACTGGAATCTGAGGTGGCGCTCGACGAGGCCGTACGGATCATCGGCGAGCGCGCCGAAAGGCGATCCGTCGATGGGTACGTGATGGCATCGCTTCTCCGGGAGATCGTGCGAGTGGATGGGTCGGTGGTCGTGGTCGGCTCGCACGGTCATCGGCGAGCGATAGAGATCTTGGTTGGCGGTGTCGCCGGTGAGTTGCTTCACCGTGCGCCGTGTTCTGTGTTCGTTGCGCGGCCGGTGACTGACCCGGAGGGTTTCCCGCGTTCGATCGTCGTAGGGATAGACGGCTCCTCAGCGGCTGATGGTGCGCTGGCGGCTGCGCAACAGCTTGCTCGGCGGTTCGAGGTACCTCTTCGGGTGGTCACGGCGCTGCAGGGCAAGGATGTCGATCTCGCGCACGTTCATCTGCGTACGCCGTTTGTGGAGGTGGTGGACGCCCATCCGGTCGAGGCGCTCGTCACTGCATCCCTGGCTACCGACACTCGTCGTGGTCGGCAGTCGCGGCCTTCATGGGCTTGCGGCGCTCGGCAGTGTCTCCGAGCGGGTCGCCCATCAGGCGAAGTGCTCGGTGCTCGTCGTTCGCACGAACCGGCCGTGACCGGGCGAGCCTATGCCACTTCGTGCGCCGAGGTTGCACGACTACTCGGCACCGACCCCGAGCGCGGACTGACGGCTGATGAGGCGGCTCGTCGACTGGAGCGGTACGGCCTGAACGCGCCGGAGCGCCGCCGGCGACCGCCGTACCTCCGGCTCGTAGCTGCACCAGTTTCTCGATCCGTTGGTGGCGCTGCTTGATCGCCGCGACCGTGATCTCGGTGGCGATCGGCGATACGAGCGAGGGGATCGCGATCGCCGCGATCCTCGTGTTGAACGCTGTGTTGGGGTTCTGGCAAGAGCTGAGCGCCGACCGTGCGATTCTGGCGCTCTCGCAGGCGTTCACGCAGACCGCGCTCGTCGTCCGCGACGGGTCACGACAGGAGCTTCCAGCGCAGGAGGTGGTCCCCGGCGACCTCCTGCTCGTCGGCGAAGGCGAGCGGGTCGCAGCCGACGCGCGGCTCGTTGGAGGCGAGCGCGCTCGAGGTCGACGAATCGGCCCTCACGGGCGAGTCTCTGCCGGTTGCCAAGCAGGTCGAGCCGGTCGAGGTCGATACGCCGCTGGCCGAGCGGGCGTCGATGATCTTCGCAGGCACTGGAGTGACCCGGGGCCACGCCGAAGCTCTGGTCTGCGAGACAGGGCCACGCACACAGATCGGCGAGATCGAGACACTCGCCGCGACTGCGAAGGCGCCGCCGACACCGCTGACGCTTCGGCTCGGCCGGCTCGCCCGTCAGATGGTCGTGGCCGGGATTGCGATCACGGTCGTCCTCGCCGGCCTGATCCTCGTCCGCGGCGGCACCTGGGACGATGCTTTTCTGACGGGCGTCGCGGTCGCGGTGGCCGCGGTTCCGGAGGGGCTCGCGGCGATCGTGACGGCCGCGCTCGCACTCGGGGCGCGAGCGATGGCCCGCCGCGGCGCGATCGTCCGGCGGCTCGAAGCGATCGAGACGCTCGGTGAGACGACGGTCATCTGCACCGACAAGACCGGAACACTGACGGAGAACCAAATCCGGGTCGCCGCTCTTCGACCCGCCGACGGGATCGGCGAGTCGGAGCTCCTCGAAGCCGCGGTGCTCGCATCCGATGCCCGCTGGGCCGAAGACCACTTCGTCGGTGACCCCGTGGACAGGGCCCTGTTGCTCGCGGCGATGGAGCGCGGCATTTCGCAGGAGGACCTGCTCGGCGCGCGCGAGCGGGTGCACGAGCTGCCGTTCTCACCCGAACGGAAGCGAATGACGATCGTGTACGAGGACGGCGACGGCCGCCACGCCTTCAGCAAGGGAGCGCCGGAGTCGCTTGCCGAGCTGGCAACCGGCAACGCCGAGGATCTCCTCGTCCTGGCAAGCGCGTGGGCGGCCGAAGGCTTGCGCGTGCTGGCCGTCGCCGAGCGCGAACTCGAGCCGGACGCCAGGTCCGACGCCGAGATCGAGCGCGACCTCGACCTCCTCGGCGTGATCGCACTCCACGACCCCCTACGCGCAACCGCCGCAGCGGCCGTGGACGCCGCGCGCACCGCCGGCATCGAGATCCGGATGCTCACCGGCGACCATCCCGCAACGGCACGCACGATCGGGCACGCGCTCGGCCTCCCCGACGAGGCGATCCTCGCGCGGGCAACACCCGCCGACAAGCTCGCGCTCGTCCAGGAGCTACAGGAGAACGGCGCCGTCGTCGCTGTCACCGGAGACGGCGTCAACGACGCACCCGCACTCCGCCGCGCCGACGTCGGCGTCGCGATGGGCCGCACCGGCACCGAAGCCGCACGCGAAGCCGCAGCGATCGTTCTCACCGACGACGACTTCGCGACAATCATCACCGCGATCGCCGAGGGGCGTCGGATCGGCGACAACATCCGCAAGTTCGTCGCCTTCCTCCTCTCCGCGAACCTCGGCGAGGTGCTCGTCTTCACGATCGCGATCCTCGCCGGGCTCGGACCCCCACTCGCCGTGATCCAAGTCCTGCTCGTCAACCTCGTCACCGACGGACTGCCCGCCCTCGCGCTCGCCCGCGATCCCGCAAGCCCCGAAACGATGACCACGCCCCCAAGAACAGGACGTGAGCTCTTCAACACCCGTACCTGGCACGCGCTGCTGTGGATCGGGATCCTGGTGGGGACCGCGACCTTCGCGGCGTTCAGCATCGGTCGAGCGCTCGGCGGCGACATCGCCGAGACGATGGCCTTCGCGACCCTCGCCCTCTCCGAACTCGCGCTCGTGTACGGAATGCGCTCATACTCGACCGCCGCCTGGCGCATGCCGTCAAACCGCTGGCTCAACCTGAGCGTCCTCGCCTCCGCCGCCCTTATCGCCGCAGTCGTCTTCTTCCCGGCCGCCAACACTCCCTTCGCAACCGAACCCCTGAGCGCCGTCGCGGTCGCAGTCGTGGTCGTGCTTGCGCTCATCCCGCTCACGGCCGTGGAACTGCTCAAGGCATACCAACGTCGAGACCAGCCCGCGTCCGATCCACCCCGCGGCCCGGGCCGCTCAACAGCCGCCACCCTCAGCGACTCGCAGGCAGGTCGTGCGGTGACCCCTCCCGTCATCCTGGCGCAGCTCGCTGACGAAGGAGTACGACGGCACGCGCGGCGTGGTCGAGCTCGAGTTCACCGTCGGGCCGGGCGAGGTGTTCGGCTTCCTCGGCCCGAACGGCGCCGGCAAGACGACGACGATCCGGCTCATGCTCGACCTGATCCGCCCCACGAGCGGGCGGATCGAGCTGTTCGGCCTCGACTCACGCCGGGAAAGCGTCGCGATCCGCCGACGGCTCGGCTACGTTCCCGGCGACCTTCGCCTCTACGAGCATCTGACCGGCCACGAGTTGCTCGCCTACTTCGCTGCATTGCGAGGGCTCGACGGGCTCGGTGAGGCGCAGCGGCTAGCCGAGCTGTTCGAGCTCGACCTCACCCGCCCCATCAAGGCGCTCTCGAAGGGGAACCGGCAGAAGGTCGGCCTCGCGCAGGCATTCATGCACCGACCCGACCTGCTCCTGCTCGACGAGCCGACCTCCGGACTCGACCCGCTCATGCAGCAGACGTTCTACGAGCTCGTGCGCGAGGTCACCGCGGAGGGCCGCACCGTCTTCCTCTCCTCGCACCTTCTCGCCGAGGTGCAGCACGCCGCGGACCGGGTCGCCGTGATCCGCGATGGACGGCTCGAGCTCGTCGAAACCGTGGACGCGCTCCGCAGGCGATCCTTCGTCCGCGTCGAGGCGACCTTCGCGGCGCCGCCGCCCGAGGACGCCTTCTCCGGCCTCCCGGGCGTGCGGGAGCTCGAGCGGCGGGGAGCGGTCGTCCTCTTCTCGCTCGAAGGAGCGATCGACCAACTCGTCAAGACGCTCGCGCACTTCGAGGTGCTCGGCCTGGACGTCCACGAGGCCGATCTCGAGGACGTCTTCCTCGAGCTGTACCGGGGGGACGGCCGTGCTGCGTAGCGTCTTCGCCAAGACCCTCCGCGACCTCCGCCGCAGCTTCGTCTGGTGGACGCTCGGCTTGGCCGGCTACGTGGCGCTGATCGTCGCCGTGTGGCCGACGGTAAGAACAACCCCGCCCTGGCGAAGCTCCACGAGACCTACCCCGAGGCGCTCAAGGCCTTCGTCGCCTTCGGCGGCGAGTTCGACTTCAGCACACCCGCCGGCTACCTCGGAGCCGAGATCTTCTCCCTGCTCGCCCCGCTGCTGCTCCTGGTTGCCGCGATCGGCGCCGGCGCCCGGGCGATCGCAGGCGAAGAGGAGCGCGGGACGCTCGACCTCCTGCTCTCAGCTCCCGTCTCGCGCCCACGGCTCGCGATCGAGAAGCTGGGAGCGCTTGTCGTCGAGGTCGTAGGGCTCGGGACGGTGTTCTGGCTGGCGCTCGCGATCGGCTCGCAGGCCACCGCCATGCATCTCTCCCTCGGGAACCTGGCCGCCGCGGTCGCGGATGCGGTCTTGCTCGCGCTCGCGTTCGGCGCGATCGCGCTGCTCCTCAGCGCCGCAACCGGGCGGCGCGGCCTCGCGACCGGCCTAACCGCGGCGCTAGCGGTTATCGCCTACCTCCTCAACTCGCTCGCCCCGCTCGTCCACACACTCGAGCGCATCCGCACGGCCTCGCCCTTCTACCACTACGTCGCAGGCGACCCACTCCGACACGGCTTCGCCGTCGACCACGCACTCGTCCTCGCCGCGATCGCCCTGGCCGCCGGGCTCCTCGCCCCGGTCTTCTTCGACCGCCGCGACCTCAGCGTCTAAGCGCGTTCGGCACTTGCTCCCGGAATACGCGTTCCTCAGGCGGCATTTTCCCGGCCGGCCGGTTTGGCCGTCCTCGAACCGATCGGTATCCGATGCTCAGAGACTCCGATGGCCGCGGCCACCCGGCCGAGCGGAGGTAGCTGGTGCAGATGCCCGCACCACTCCGGAAGCTGGAACTGGCGGTGGCGCGCGGAAACGTGGTCACTCCGATCCGGATTTGCCCGGATGCCAGCGAGGCGAGGGCGTGCTAGTGGTGTGTCATTCGAGAATTGTGGAGGTGATCGTCGATGTCCGCGACGCCCGTGCCCGTCCATCCGGCCTACCCGGCTCGGCTGGAGGGCCATCTCGAGCAGCCCTCGCGGGCCCTCTGGCTGGTCAAGTGGCTGCTCCTCGTGCCCCACTTCTTCGTCCTCGCCTTCCTCTGGCTGGCGTTCGTGCTCCTCTCGTTCGTTGCCTTTGTCGCTCTCCTTTTCGGAGGCAGCTACCCGCGCGGAATCTTCGACTTCAACCTCGGAGTGCTGCGCTGGTCCTGGCGGGTGGCGTTCTACGCGTTCGCCGCCAACGGCACCGACCGCTATCCGCCGTTCACCCTTGCCGACGTCCCCGACTACCCGGCCCGGCTCGAGATCGACTACCCGCATGCTCAGCGGCATGGGTTCCCGCTGATCGGCTGGTGGTTCGCGGGCATTCCGCAGTACCTCGTCGCAGGCATCTTCGCGGGCGCCGGTGCGGGCGTCGTGACCTGGCAGGCGAGCGCGAACGGGTCCACGTCCTTCGGCCCGATCGGTCTCGTCGACCTCCTCGTCTTCTTCGCGGTGATTGCTCTGCTCTTTCGTGGTGTCTACCCAAGGTCGATCTTCGATCTCGTGCTCGGCCTCAACCGCTGGTTGCTGCGCGTGGGCGCGTACGCGGCGCTGATGACGCGCGAGTACCCGCCGTTCCGGCTCGACCCGGGCGAGGTCGACCCTGGCGGGATCGCGATCACCGCCGTGGCCGTCCCGGCGGCAGTCGGTGACGCGTCTGCTCAAGCGGACCGCTGGGGCGCTGGACGCGTCATCGCGGTCGTCCTCGGTAGCGTCGTCGCCGTGATCGCGGCCGCCTGCCTTGTCGCGGGCGGGGTTGCGATCGTGGTGGACCAGACCCAGCGCGACGCGAGTGGCTACCTGATGACTGGGACGAGGGCGTACGACACCTCGACCTTCGCGCTCGTCTCGGACAGCTACCGCACCGGGTCGACGGGCGAGGTGATCGTGCCCCGCTCGGTGCTCGGGACGGTCCGGATCGCAACGGAGAGCACCGCGCCGGTTTTCACCGGCATCGGTCCTGCCCGCGCCGTGGACGCGTACCTCGCCGGTGTCCGTCGTGAGGTCGCGAACCGCGCCGATGCGGGCCCGGGCGACTTCCGGCTGCGTGGCGGCGGCCCGCCCCGCAGCGCACCGATCGCCCAGCGCTTCTGGGTAGCGAAAGCGGTCGGGCCCGGCCGGCAAGTGCTCTCGTGGCGGCCGCAGAGCGGCAGCTGGCGGATCGTGCTGATGCGTCCCAGCGGATCGGCCGGCGTGAGCGCCGACGTCTCCGTCGGCGCGCGGCTCCCGCACCTGCTCGCGATCGGCGCCGGCGTCCTGGGCGCCGGCGTGATGCTCCTCCTCGTCGGCGGCGGCGTGATCTACGCAGCGGTTCGGCGGCGGAGCTAACCCGAGAGCAGCGCGATGTCCAGCCCAACACCCAAGAAGCCACGACTTCCTCCCCGCTGGTTCATCCACCTCTTCTGGATCACCCACCGGCGCCTCTACCGCCTGAGCGGTGGCCGAGTGGGATTGTGGCAGCCGAAGCCCGGCAAGTGGGGCGCGATGCGGCTCACCACCATCGGACGGCGGACAGGCCGGGAGCACCCAGTGATCGTCGGCTACTTCGAAGACGGCCCGAACTTCGTCACCCTGGCCATGAACGGCTGGGGTGACGGCGAGCCGGCGTGGTGGCTGAACCTGCAGGCCCATCCCGACGTCCGCGCCGACCTGGCCGACGGGCCCTGCCTGGTCAGCGGCCGCGCGGCCCGGGGCGAGGAGCGAGAACGCCTGTGGGACCGGTGGCGCCAGATCGACAAGAACCTCGACGCCTACGCCACCCGCCGCTCCATGGAGACCGCGGTGGTGATCCTGGAGCCACGGCCCGGGCCGTAGGCTCCCGAGATCTAACACAGCGGGGGGTCCCGACTCCGTTCGGATGGACCGCCTCCCGGAGGACATCCTCGCCAAGATCGAACGCGCCCGCGCCGTCCTCACCGATACAAACCAATTCCGTGTCAGACCTAGGGAGGCGCGGTTGACTCTTCGATCGGCCCGATCGGGGTCACTGTGAAACGCAACCACGGCGTCCGGGGAGCAGTGGTACGAGCCAGCGTCGCCGCACTGTCGGCCTCGATGATCGCGACGCGCCCTCCACCGCTTGCGAGGTCTCTAGGACTCTCGCCAAGGAAACGTGCAGAAGACGAAACTGACCGCGAGCGCCCAGTTGCGGTCGTCTGTCTGGCGCGAACGACCCCTCTTATGAAAGAGAGGTCGCTTCAGCCGAAACGTGCCTACGAGGCGACGCACTCGTGCCAGAGCTGAACCCTCCAGTTGAGACCGCCTCATTTAGCGGCTATGCCGTTCGCTTCCGAGCGATCGCCCGGACGGCGGCAGGGCCGGCGCCGATCCAGACGAGAATCAGGATCCAGATGTTCCCGTCGGTGACGTCGTAGTTCTCCAACAGGTCGGCCCACGAGTCGCCCTCCACGAAGTGGCCGAAGCCGAACTCGAAGAGCACAGACAACGCCACCCACATGCCTCCGACCGACAGCGCGGCGCGCGTGGTCGCGAGCGGCCACCTCCGATCCAACGCCCAGAAGTACAGTGTGAGCAGCGCGATCAGCGGGGCAACTGAGACGGCATTCGCTGTCCTCGCTCAGCCGAGTTCAAGGAGCTCGAGATCGTCGTGCTACGGCATCAGCTGGCGGTACTTCGCCGGCAGGCAGATCGTCCGCAGCTGACGACCACCGACCGTGTCTTCCTGGCTGCTGCGAGTCGGCTCTTGCCGCGATCGCACTGGCGGTCGTTTCTGGTCACACCGACAACGCTGCTGCGCTGGCACCGCCGCCTGGTCGCGCGCCGCTGGACCTACACCGGTCGGCGCGGCCGGCCACCGATCGGCGGGGAGATCCGCGAGTTGGTGCTGCGGCTCGCGCGCGAGAATCCGCGCTGGGGATACCAGCGGATCGTCGGTGAGCTGAACGGCCTCGGCTTCGTGGTGTCCGCCACGACCGTGAAGAAGATCCTCCACCAGGCCGGGCTCGGCCCAGCCGGTTCGCGAGGCGGACTCTCCTGGTGTGCGTTCCTACGGACACAGGCGCAGAGCATGCTCGCAGTCGACTCTTTCACCGTCGAGACGATGTCGTTGCAACGCCTGTACGTGCTCTTCTTTATCGAACTCGGCAGCCGCCGCGTCCATCTCGCCGGCTGCACCGCCAACCCGACCGGAACCTGGGTCACCCAGCAGGCGCGCCAGTTCGCCTGGACGCTCCAGGACCGACCGGGATCGTTCCGGTTCCTAATCCGCGACCGCGACAGCAAATTCACGCGCGACTTCGACGCCGTCTTCGCCAACGAAGGCATCCGAACCATCAAGACACCCGTGCGAGCGCCGAGAGCGAACGCGACCGCCGAGCGCTTCGTCCGCACCGTCCGCACTGAGTGTCTCGATTGGCTCTTGATCATCAACCGACGGCACCTCGAGCGCGTCCTCCGCGTCTTCGCCGACCACTACAACGCCCACAGGCCACACCGCGCGCTCAACCTCAAGCCGCCCGATCCCGCGGCGCGCAAGCTGCGAGTGCTGCACTCATCTACCGCCTCCGTCGCGCACCAGGACCGACTCGGCGGACTCATCCACGAATACCACGCCACCGCGTGAACGGAGTTTGCGTACCCCACAGGCGGACTGCTGCATCAACGTGTGACCTCCTGACAGACCCCAGACGACGAGCGCGGCAAAAAGTTCTGCCGTCGGGAGAGTCACGCCAGGACGTACGCCGGTCAACGCCCGGACCGGCAACCTAAGGACGAGCCACGTGCAGGTGAAGCGGCCGGCGGTAGACACGCCGACCGTTTCGATACTGCCCAGCATCTGGCGCTGACCACTGGCCAGGCTCCATTTCGGCAGACTGGCCCGCAGCTCAGCGCGCGGACATCACGCCGTGGGAGTTGCTGAGCCGGGGCTACCCTGAGGTGGTGGCCGATGCCGCGATCCTGGTCGTCGACGACGACGCGCCGATCCGGCGCATGCTCGAGCGGACGCTCGCGGCGGAGGGCTACGGGGTCGGGCTCGCGGCGGACGGCGGCGCGGCGCTTGCGGCGGTCGAGCGCTCGGTGCCCGACCTGCTCGTCCTCGACGTGACGATGCCCGGCGTTGACGGGCTTGCCGTCTGCCGGCGGATGCGCGCGAAGGGGCTCGCGCTGCCGATCCTGCTGCTCACCGCCCGCGACGCCGTTCCCGACCGCGTCGCCGGTCTCGACGCGGGCGCCGACGACTACCTGGTCAAGCCGTTCGCGGCGGAGGAGCTGCTCGCGCGCGTGCGGGCGCTGCTGCGGCGCGGCGCAGCAGCCGGCGCGAGCTGCTCGCGTTCGCCGACGTCGCCCTCGACCTCGGACGCGCGGACGGCGCCCGCGCCGGCGCGCGAGCTCGCGCTCACCGCGCCGCGAGGCCGAGCTGCTCGAGCTGCTTCCTGCGCAACCCGCGGCGCGTCGTGACGCGGGAGCTCGCGCTCGAGCAGGTGTGGGGCGGCGGCGGCGGCGGCGACGCCCAACTCCGTCGACCGCTATGTCGCCTACCTGCGGCGCAAGCTCGGCGAGCCGCCGCTGATCGAGACGGTGCGGGGCGTCGGCTTCACGCTCGGGCGATGAGGATCCGCTCGCTGCAGGCCCGTCGGTCGCTCGCGGCGGCGCTGGCGGTGCTGATCGCGCTCGTGGTCGTCGGGATCGGGGTCGACGTGCTCGTCGGACGGCACCTGCGCCGGTCGCTGGACCGCGACGCTGCGGCAGCGCGCCGTCGAGGTCGCGCAGCTCAGCGCCTCGGCGCCCGCGCTCGCTCGACGCTGCCGGGCTCGCTCGACGCGCCGCTCGGCGGCACGCACGTCACGGTCCAGGTGCTCGACCGCCGCGGCCGGATCGTCGCGCGCTCGCTCTCGCTCGGCGGGCGCGTGCTGCCGGCGAGCACGCGCTCGTCCGCGCGCGCTGATCGCGCCGCGGCGCGGCCGGCTACGCGAACGGCGAGCTCGGCGACGAGCCGCTGCGCATGTACGCCGCGCCCCTCGCGAACTCGGGCGGCGCCGGCGGCGGGCGGCGCGGTCGTCGTCGCGGCCTCCACGCAGGGACCTCGAGTCGACGCTCGCGAGCCTCCACGCCGTTCCTGCTCGTCTGCGGCGCTGGCCGCGGCGACCCTCGCGGCGCTCGCGCTCGCCGCTGCTGATGCGCCGCGCGCTGCGCCCGCTCGGCCGGCTCGCCGACGCGCGCGGCCGAGATCGAGCGCACCGGCGACCCGGCGCGCCGGCTCCCCGAGCCCGCCTCGGCCGACGAGGTCGGCCGGCTCGCCGAGACGCTGAACGCGATGCTCGCCAGCGCTCGAGCGCGCGCGCGAGACCGAGCGGCGCTTCCTCGCCGACGCCTCCCACGAGCTGCGGACGCCGCTGACCGCGCTGCGCGGCAACGCCGACTACCTCGCCCGCCACGGCGCGACGCCCGAGCTCGTCGCCGACCTCGAGCAGGACGCCGAGCGGCTGTGCGGCTTGCCGACGACCTGCTCGCGCTCTCGCGCGAGGACGCGGCCGCACCCGCCGAGCGAGGACGTGCGACTCGACGAGCTCGCCCGCGCCGTCGGCCGCCGACGACGACCCGCTCGCCGTCGAGGTCGCCGGCCCGGTCCGCGTCCGCGGCGACCGCGCCGCGCTCGAGCGCGCGCTGGCAACCTGGTCCAGAACGCGCGCCGCCACGGGCCCGCCGGCGGCGCGATCACCGTTGCCGCCGAGCGCGCGGACGGCGTCGCGCGCCTGAGCGTCCGCGACGAGGGCCCGGGCCTCGAGCCGGCCGAGGCCGAGCGCGCGTTCGAGCGCTTCTGGCGCGGCGGCCGGGCACGGCACGGGCTCGGGGCTCGGGCTCGCGATCGTGCGCGCGACCGCCGAGCGCCACGGCGGCCGCGCCTACGCCGAGGGGTCACGTTTCACGATCGAGCTGCCCGCTCTCAGAGACCTCTCAGAGTCCGCGGCTACAACGGAGGGAGAGTCTTCGAAAGGACCGCCGTGAAGCGCCTTCGCACACTTCCGACCTCGCCGCCTGCTCGTCCTGATCGCCGCCCTCGCTCGTCGCTCTCGGCCGGCGGCGCCGCGCTCGCCGTCGCCGCGAGCGGCGGCAGCGGCCCGACTCCGCCGCCAAAGCCGCTTGCGCAGGCGCTCCACGACGCCGTCGCCGCGCCGCAGCCGGACGGGATCACCGCCCGGATCACTTCACCAACAACCTGCTTCCCGTCGGGCGCGCTGCTCGGCAGCGCCGGCTCGTCGCTGATCTCGGGCGCCTCCGGCCGCCTGTGGGTGACCGACGACGGCCGCGGCCGGATCGAGCTGCAGTCCGACGCGGGCGACGCCCAGATCGTCTGGAGCCCGACCGAGGTGACGGTCTACGACGCCTCGTCGAACACCGTCTACAAGGCCGCTCTGCCCGCGCAGAACGACAGCGCCGGCCCGGACCAGGGCGCCGCTCGCCGACGGTCGCCCAGATCAGCGACTTCCTCACCAGGTCGGGCCGGACGTGAGCGTCTCGGACGCGCAGCCGGTCGACGTCGCCGGGCGCGCCGCGTACACGTCACGGTCGCGCCGAAGCACGACGGCGGGCTGCTCGGCTCGGTCGAGCTCGCCTGGGACGCCGAGAACGGCGTGCCGCTGCGCGCGGCGATCTACGCGCAGGGCGCCTCCTCGCCGGTGCTCGAGCTCGCCGTCGACCGACATCTCCTACGGCGCGGTCTCCTCGAGCGACGTCGACGTCTCGCCGCCGGCAGGCGCCAAGGTCGTCGAGCTCGACTCGAGCCGGCCTCGAGCTCCACGGCCGACAAGGGCGCGCCGGTCACCGGTCTCGGCGCCGTTCAGGCGGCGGCCGGGTTCCCGGTCGCGGCGCCGGACTCGCTGGTCGGGCTGCCGCTCAAGGACGTGCGGCTCGTCGGCGGGGACTCCGTGCGTCGTGGTCTACGGCCAGGGGCTCGGCGCGATCGCGGTGCTCGAGCGGAAGGCGGACGGCTCGGCGCCGACGGGCGGCTCGCTCTCGGCGCCTCCCGACGGTCTCGCTCGACGGCGTCACGGCCCACGAGCTCGCGACGCAGCTCGGCACCGTGATCGAGTGGCAGAGCGGCGGGGTCGACTACGTCCTTGCCGGCTCGCTTCCCTCGGCGGCGGCGGAGGCTGCGGCACGGACGCTGAAGTGAGCGAGCTCGCCGGTCGCGGCCCGCGGGCTGGTCAAGCGCTACGGCGAGATCGTCGCGGTCGACTCGGTCGACCTGACCGTCGAGCCCGGCGACGTGTTCGGCTACCTCGGCCCGAACGGCGCCGGCAAGACCACGTCGCTGCGGATGATGCTCGGGCTGATCCGGCCGACCGACGGCTCGGTGGAGCTGTTCGGCCGCGACCCGCTGCTCGACGGGGCGAAGGCGCTCGACGGCGTCGCCGGCTTCGTCGAGGGCCCGCGCTTCTACCCGTACCTCTCCGGCCGTCGGAACCTCGAGTTGCTGGCCGCCTACGACGAGCCCGACTCGCGCTCGCGGATCGACGAGGTGCTCGACCTCGTCGACCTGCGCGACCGCGCGAACGGACCGCGTCGGCGGCTACTCCCACGGGATGCGCCAGCGCCTCGGGATCGCCTCCGCGCTGCTGCGGCAGCCGCGCCTGCTGCTTCTCGACGAGCCCACGACGGGTCTCGACCCGGCAGGGATGCGCGACATGCGCGACTTCGTACGGCGGCTCGCGGGGGAGGGGATCACCGTCCTCCTCTCGAGCCATCTGCTCGGCGAGGTCGAGGAGCTGTGCAACCGCGTCGCGATCGTGAGCAAGGGCCGGATCGTCTACGAGGGAGGGCTCGACCGACCTGCTCGCGCGCGCCTCGACCGGCTACCGCGCTGCGCGCGACCGAGCCGGAGCGCGCGCGCATGGTGTGCTCCGCCCAGCCGGGGATCGACGGCGTCGAGCTCGTCGGCGGCGGAGCTTCGCTTCCAGGCGGACGAAGAGGCCGTCGCAGCTCTGTCCGTCGCGCTCGGGCAGGCACGGATCGGCGTCACGGCGCTCGTCCCGGAGACGGCGAGCCTCGAGGAGCTCTTCCTCGGGCTGACCGAGGGCGAGCAGCCGACGCGCGACGCGACGAGGAGGCCGTGGCGTGAGCGCCGTCGGTCGCAGGGTCTACCGCTGGGAGATGCTCAAGCTCCTCGCGCAGAAGCGGACGTACCTCGGGCTCGGCGCGGCGATGCTCGTGCCGGTGATCTTCGTCGTCGTGCTGCTGCTGCAGTCGGGCGGGCCCGAACGACGTGCCGCTCGGCCGCTACGTCCGCGAGACCGGCCTCGTCGCGCCCTTCCTCGTCCTCTTCTTCATGTCGATCTGGGGCCTGCCGCTGATCACCGCGCTCGTGGCAGGCGACATCGTCGCCTCCGAGAGCCACAACGGCACGCTGAAGACGATCCTCACCCGCTCGCGCGAGCGCGGCCAGATCTTCGCGGCCAAGGTGCTGGCCTCGTTCAGCTACGTGATCGCGGTCGTCTTCGCGATGGGCCTCGTCGGCTTCGTCGCGGGCAGCCTCGCGTTCGGGTTCCATCCGCTCGACGTCGCTCTCGGGCACGAAGGTCTCGGCCTGGCACGGTCTCGTCCTGCTCGCCGCGAGCCTCGGCGTCTACGTGCTGCCGCTCGCCGGGATCGCCGCGTTCGGGCTGATGCTCTCGACCGTGACGCGCAACAGCGCCGCCTCCGTCGTCGGGACGCTGATGTTCGCGCTGCTGATGCAGCTGCTCGGCGTCCTGCCCGGGACCGAGAGCTTCCGGCCCGTACCTCCTCGGCACCCAGTTCGACGCGTGGCACGGCTTCCTCCGCGTCCCGGCCGACTTCGCCCCGGTCACCCGCGCTGCGTGGGTCTGCGCGCTCTACACCGCGGTGCCGCTGTCCGCGGCCTACCTCGTCTTCCTACGCCGAGACGTCGCCGGGGACTGAGCAGGCCCAGGTGTCTGACACCGCCACCCGGCGCGTCGTAGCCATCCTCGCCTCGGTCATCGGTCTGGCGCTGATCGCGATCGGTGTCGTCTACCTAGCCGAGAACGCACACGCAATTCCCTCGTGGCTTCCCGGGTATACGGCAACGGCGACCTCGCACCACCACGTAAAGCACGGGATCGCCGCCATCCTTCTCGGTCTCGCGGCACTAACACTCGCATGGTTCCAGCTTGGCCCGAGAAGCCAGGCACCCGACTCGCCCCCATGAACCGATGCCCTTGCGTTTGACGCGAAGCGCCGCCGCGTTCAACCGGCGGATCGAGAAAGTGTTCGCACGCGCCTCCGGGCTGCCGTTTCGCCCGATGCCCAAGCTGGCGCGCAGCGCGATCTCATGGCAGGACAACGCGCCGCCCGGTACGATCGCGTTCGCGGCGGAGCTGCGCGCAGGCCGACCCTCCGAAGCCACGATCACTCGCCCTGTCCGCGCCGTCCAAGCGGCAGGCACGCCGTGATGCGCTCGCGGCATGGATGCTCTGGAGGCAAGGGCCGCGCGGCTGTCGCAGCCACGGCCCTGATGCTCGCTCTCATAGCCGTTCCGTCTGGCGCGGGCCGCGACCAAAGCGTGCCTCGGTTTCGGCACGCCATTGTCGTTGTGTTCGAGAACAAGGAACGCAGCGCGATCGTCGGCAACCCGGCCGCGCCCACGTTCGCCTCGCTCGCGCGTACCTATGCGTCGCTGACGGCCTATGACGCAGTCGCGCACCCGAGCCTTCCGAACTACCTCGCGCTCGTCTCCGGCTCGACACAGGGCATCACCTCCGACTGCACCTCCTGCGTCGTCGACGCCCCGAACCTCGCCGACGAGCTCGAGCATGCCGGGCTGACCTGGAAGACGTATGCAGAAGGGCTTCCCTCACCCGGATACACCGGTGCCATAGCCGGCCGATACGCAAAGAAGCACGACCCGTTCCTGTACTTCAAGGACATCGCGGACAGTCCCGCCCGCCGAGCCCGTATCGTCCCCTTCTCGCAGCTGCAGCCGGACCTGGCCGCCGGCAACCTGCCCGACTTCGCACTCATCGTCCCGAACCTCTGCAACGACATGCACGACTGTCCCGTTGCGACCGGCGACGCCTGGCTCAAGCAGAACATCGTTCCCCTGCTCCAGCTCCCGCAACTCGCGGGCAGCGTCGTCTTCGTCGTCTTCGACGAGGGGTCGTCCACGACCGGAGGCGGAGGCCGCGTTGCGGCGCTCGCGCTCGGCCCCCTGGTCAAACCCGGCGCCCGGTCTCGCAGCAAGACCGGCCACTACGGCCTGCTGCGAACCATCGAAGACGCCTGGGGTCTGCCAAGGCTCGGCGAATCGTCGCACTCGAAACCGATCACCGGAATCTGGCGCTGAGCCCCACGAACCTGCGCACTGGAATGAGTCGCAAGCAGGAACGCACGTGACCGAGCCGACAGGCGAGCGGTCGCAGCACCGCCGGCCCTCCCGCCGGCCGCGGCAACGCCGTTCGGCCCTCCTGGTCGTCGTCCTTCTCGCAGTCGCGGGAGCCGGGATCCTCGCTGGGGACTCACTGCCGGCCGCGGGAAGACAACCTCGCTCGCGCTAACAACGGCCGCGACAACCTCCGTGCGCCGGGCGCCCGTCGAGGTCGTCCACGCTAGAGCGCCGTTCGTGCTCAGCGAACACGTCACCGGCTCGCTCGAGGCCCCGCTCCAGGATCCCGCCTCGGCGCCCGTCGGCGCCGGCGGCCTGCTGCTCGGCGGACTCACCGCGGCCGACACCTCCTCGAGCTCGATCCTCGTACGTGACCGCGCGGGGCGACCGGCCCCGCGGCGCGTTGCCGACGGCGCGGCACGACACCGCCGCCGTCACGATCGGCGGCGTCGTCTACCTGTTCGGCGGCGGCGACGGCACCGAAGCAGCTCGACGAGATCCTCCGGATCGATCCCGCGACGGGACGCGTCACGGTGGCCGGGCGCCTGCCGGCGGCGAGCTCGGACTCCGGGGCGGCGGCGGTCGGCGGCACCGCCTACGTCGTCGGCGGGTACACCGGGACGCGCTGGCTCGACACGATCGTCGCCTGGAAGCCGGGCGGCGCCGCCCACGTCGTCGCGCACCTCCCGAGCGCCGGTCCGCTACGCGGCGGTCGCCTCGGTCGGGGGGACGGTCGTGATCGCCGGCGGCTCGCTCCCGGCCGGGACCGCGAGCGCTGCAGTACTTGGATTCGACCCGGCCTCGGGCTCCGTCCGCCGGCTCGGGACGCTGCCGGCGCCGACGACCCATGCCGCGGCCGCGGCGATCGGCGGGCTCGCGTACGTGATCGGCGGTCGCGGCGCCGACGTGGGCTCCGTGACCGACCGGATCGTCTCGGTCGACCCGGCGCGCGCGGAAGGTCCGGGCGGCGGGCAGGCTCGACGTCGCCCGCTCCGACCTCGCCGCGGTCGGCCTGGGCGGCCGGATCCTGCTCGCCGGCGGGCGCGCCGCGAGCGGGACCGTGGCGACGATCGCCGAGCTCGTGCGAGCACGGGCGACCCAGGCCGCGATGGGCCGCATCCCGCCGCTCCTCTCGAAGCGGAACGTCTACGCCGCCGACGGCGCGAACATGCTGAGCCCGGCCGTCGCCGGCGCGCGGCCGCTCGTCTACGTGCCGAACAGCGTCTCGGACACGGTCGACGTCGTCGACCCGAAGACCTACAAGATCGTCGCCCACTTCCCGGTCGGCGGCCTGCCCCAGCACGTCGTGCCCTCCTGGGACCTGAAGACGCTCTACGTCACGAACGACACCGGCAACAGCCTCACGCCGATCGACCCGACGCACCGGCCGCCCGAAGGGCCCGCCGATCCCCGTCGACGACCCCTACAACATGTACTTCACCCCCGACGGCCGCTACGCGATCGTCGTCGCCGAGCGGCTGCACCGGCTCGACTTCCGCGACGCGCACACCTTCGCGCTCCACCGCTCGGTCACGGTGCCCTGCTCGGGTGTCGACCACATGGACTTCACCGCCGACGGCCGCTACGCGCTCGCGAGCTGCGAGTTCTCGGGGCTGATGCTGAAGATCGACGTCGCCCGCGAGCGGGTCGTGAGGACGATCGCGCTCCACCTCGGCGCGATGCCGCAGGACGTCAAGCTCTCCCCCGACGGCAAGGTCTTCTACGTCGCCGACATGTGGTCGGGCGGGGTCTGGGAGATCGACGGCAACGCGACCCGCAAGCTCGGCTTCATGCACACCGGGCGCGGCGCGCACGGCCTCTACCCGAGCCGCGACGCGCAGGTACCTCTACGTGACGAACCGCGCCGAGGGGTCGATCTCGGTGATCAGCTTCCGCACGCGGAAGCAGGTGGCGAAGTGGCGGATCCCCGGCGGCGGCAGCCCCGACATGGGCGGCGTCTCGGCCGACGGGAAGGTGTTCTGGGTCTCGGGCCGCTACAACAACGTCCTCTACGCGATCTCGACCAGCGACGGGACGCTGCTCGCGAAGATCCCCGTCGGCAGCGGCCCGCACGGCGTCTGCGTGTGGCCACAGCCCGGCCGCTACTCGCTCGGCCACACCGGCATCCTCCGGTAGCGCTTTCTCCGCCTAACCTCGAAAAGCCGAGCCGCGAGCAGGCGCGGCGCCAAAGCCAGCGCCGCTCGCGCGCACGCGCGCGCCCCTCAGAGTGTCGAGTAGGCGGTGCGGACCATGCAGGGCATGACGTCGCACCGCGTTGCAGGCCGCACGAGCGCGCGGGGAGGGCGACGATCGCGCGCGCTCCGAGCGAGATGTCGGCTTCGCTCAGGAGCAAGCCGGCCGCGGTCTTCGCGGCAACCCAGGTGCCGAAGTACCCGCCGATCAGATAGGCCTGGACGTCCTCGCGCACGCCTCCGGCCTGGGCGAGCAGTTCGCGCAACGGCGTGCCGAGAGCGACTTCGTAGACGCCGGGGCGCGCGACCGAGCCCGAGAGCGTGACGAGGATCGAGCCCGGCTCGGCGGCGGTCCCGACGCGGCGGAACCAGGCCGGCCCGAACCGGGCGATCTGCGCGATGTGCGCGACCGTCTCCGCGTTCTGGACGAGGGTCGGGGCGCCGCCGACGCCGCGCTCGAAGGGCCGCGGCGGGGTGAACGTCGGCCTGGCCGGCCCGCCGTTCAGGAACTGGACGAGCGCGGTCTCCTCTCCGGCGACGAAGCGATCGGGAACTTCCACCAGGCGAAGGTCGACGCGGCCGTCGAGCCTGCGGCGGCGCCGGCTCTCGATCGCCTGCTCCACTGCCTCGGCAGCCGCACCGTCGGCCACTGCGACGAACGCCTGGCGCGCGCCGACCGCCTCGGCTGCGGCGACCGCCCCATCGAGCACGAGCTGGGGCACGCAGCGGAGGAGCACCTTGTCCTTCGCGCTCGCCGGCTCGCCCTCGGCGCCGTTGACGACGACGACCGGGCGCCCGCGGCGCGACGCGGCGGCGCGTAGCTTCGTGGCGGTCGGAAAGCCGGCGCCACCCCGCCCCTGGAGGCCGCTCGCCTCGACGAGGTCGATCAGGTCGCGGCTCCTTCCGCCGTCGCGGACCGAGCCGTAACGGGCGAGGTGCTCCTCCAGCGTCACCGCCCTGTCCGCCGGCGGAATCCCGGCGAGCAGCCGCGGGAGGCCGGAAGGCGCGGCGACGAGTGCCGGCTCGGGACGAACGCGGGTCACGGTCATGCGCCGTGCACCGTCCCGGTGACCGAGCCGGTCGTGGAGTCGATCTGCAGGGAGATGGTGAGCCTGACCGTCTCGCCCGCGGAGTTTGTGACGTCGGCCTGGACGAGGTTCCCGTCGAGGCCGACGACCTGGCCGGAGTACGAGCCGGAGACGCCGACGGGCGCAGCCTCCAGGGTTCCCAGCCTGAGACCACCTCACCCGGAACCGGGAGGCGAGGAAGTAGTCCTCGGCAAACCCACTCTTCCTTGGTTGCCAGTGGCCGGCCAGGGGTAGGCCGTGCACGTGAGAGAGAGGTCGACGATGGCGCGCGCGGCGCGTTCCACTTGCTCGCAGAACACGCTGCTCCTCGGACTTTACGAACTGGGCGAACCGCGCGTGGGTAGGTTCTCTGTGCGGGGAGCGGTGGGGGGACTAAACCGCTCCCCGCACAGCAGGCAGTCTCCGCTCCCGGTCGGGGTGGGTCAAACACGACGCGCGCGAGCCACGAGCGCAAACCCCAGCGGTTAACGAAACCCTACGGGCAGCGACTACGTCAGCGGGCCGTCGAGTCGTGGAGCTCGTACCAAGCTTCGCGGCTGGGTGGTGCGAAGTCGTTGTCGGCGCTTTGGGCGGCGGCGGCAGCCATCGGTTCGATGATCGGGCCGAGTCGTTCGTTGATGAATTTCTCGCCCTGCTGCCGCGTCTCCCAGACGTCGAAGATGCGGAAGACGCCTGCGTCGTGGTCGAAGCCCGCCGTGTGGATGAGCAGGCCGTCGGGAGCGTCTTGGAGATCGAGCGCGGCGGCGACTGCGTCGTAGTTGGTGGTGCTCGTGTCTCCGTCCTTGATCTCGAACTCCTGAAGGTATGCGATCGCCACTGTGAGCTCCTTCTCGTCGGGTACGCGACATCCTATGCCCCGCCTGAAAATAGGTGATTGCTCAGGGCACCGAGGTTGGCACCCCCACACCTGCTTCGTGTTTCACCAGCGAGTAGGCAGTTCGTCTATGGGGTCGTGGTGGCGCCGCCGTCGCCTGTGCTGCTTGCTGCTGGGACGGGGTCGCGGCCCCAGACGTGGATTCGCTTTGCGGTAAAGGTGGCGGTTGCGGGGTTGCGGCCGGGTGCCTTGAAGAATCCGTTGGCGGCGAAGATCACGCCGACGTGTTGGCCGACCTTGAGCTCGGAAGACGCGATCCGGCGGCGGTGTGGGCCGCGCACGTACACGGTGTTCGTGTTCACCTGCAGGGCCACCGCGCCGCACGCCAGACCCGCAGGCGTGCGCACTACCTTGGATCAGTCTCACCGCCTCTTCCGCCTACCTGAGCGGCTTCGAACATCCTTCACCCCCCGGGCGAGGGGACGCTCAAGCAGCAGAGTTCGGGCGTCCCTACTTCGTGCCGACGATGCAGCGGGCCACGCCCGGAATTCTTACCTTGCCGTCTTCTTGGTAGGTGCTGGCCTTGGCCATGACTGCTTTCGCGATCCGCTCCCGCGCCGGTTCGTCGACCTGCTGGAGCGCCGCAACTGCGAGCGAGACGTGCTCGCTGATCATCTCCCAATACTGCGCGGGCGATCGCGTCACGAGTTCGACGTCGACGTCCCACTCGGCAACGTCGCGCAGCCCTGCGGCCTCGTACAGGGCACTGACATATCCCGGGGCAGCGCACCGGAACATATTCGGTCCGTCCGGGTCGGGTGGCGCCAGCACCGCCTCCGTCGCGATTGCCTGCATTACGATCGTCGTCCACGGGTTTTCCTCGGGCTTGACCCATACCGACGAGCAGAGACGTCCGCCCGACTTGAGCACGCGCGCGAACTCGGAGGTCGCTTTGGCGAGGTCGGGAAAGAACATGTATCCGAACCGCACCGAGATACTGTCGAATGTCGCGTCACCGAATGGCAGGTCGTCGGCGCTGCACACCTTGGTCTCAAAATTGGTGATCCCTTGCGCGTTCGCTCGTCGCGTCGCGATATCGAGCATCTCAGCCGCAAGGTCGGTCAGAACCACGTGTCCTCTCGGCGCGAGCTTGGCGACGGTCAGCCCCGGCTCACCAGTGCCCGCAGCGATGTCGAGATGCTGCTGACCGTCGGCGATGTCGAGACGCTCGATAATCGCTGTGCCGACCGGGCCCAGCTGATCCATGATGACCGAGTCCCACTTCTCCCAGCCCGCAGAAAGCCCGGACCACGCCGAACGCTGAACTTCCCGGATCTCATCGCCGCTCGGCATCGGCCCTCCCGCTAACCCCATTCCCTCTGTCGGCGTCCAGATTGCTCACTCTAGAACGCCCAGCCGCCGATCGCCTCGACGCGATCGCGGAGACGAACGAGCCGGATCCCCAACCCGCAGCTGCGCCTCCGATGCCATCGCCGCGTACGGACAACAGAAGCCCGTGGGGTTCGAAAACTCGGTCATGGGCGTGAGCGGTGGTCATGCGGCTGCTTTGTATTCGTTGATGAGGCCGCCGAGGAGTTCGTGTTTGTGGATTTGGCTGCGGGTGCGCGGACGAGCACGGCCGGGCGGTTGGTCGGGCGGTTGGAGCGAGAGCGAGCGGTGCGGCCTGTGTTGGTTGTAGTGGGCGGTGTAGACGCGGAGCACGTGCTCGAGGTGGCGGCGGTTGATGATCAGGATCCGGTCGAGGCACTCGCGGCGGAGGGTGCCGACCCAACGCTCGGCGTAGGCGTTCGCGTTTGGGGCTCGGATCGGCGTGCGGATGATCCTGATGCCCTCGCTGCGGAAGACCTCGTCGAAGGCGCCGCTGAACTTGCTGTCGCGATCGTGAAGGAGAAAGCGGAAGGACTGTTCCCGGTCGGCTAGTTGCATCAGCAGGTTTCGCGCCTGCTGTGCGACCCAGCGCCCATCCGGATTGCTCGTGCTCGCCACGAACTCGATCCGACGACGCTCGAGCGAGACGAAGAAGAGGACGTAGATGCGCGTCAGCCAGACCGTCTCGACCGTCAGGAAGTCGCAGGCGAGCATCGTCGCTGCCTGCTGGCGCAGGAACAGTCGCCAACTCAGCCCGTCTCGTTCTGGCGCCGGTGGCAGCCGATGGCGGATCAGGATCGCGCGGACCGAACTCGCTGAGACGCTGAAGCCGAGGCCGTGCAGCTCGCCGACGATCCGCCGGTAGCCCCAAGCTGGGTTCTCCCGCGCGAGGCGGACGACGAGAGCCTCGAGGTTCGCGATCGACAGGTGGACGGCCGGGCCGGCGATGCGGGTATGTCCAGCGGCGCGCCACCAGCCGCTGGTGCCAGCGCAGCAGCGTTCGCGGACTGACCGAGAAGGCCGACCAGGCCCGACGCGGCAGCGCGCGACTCAACGCCGCCAAGAACACCCGATCCGCCTCTCGCAGCTGCGGCCGCCGCGGCTGCCGGCGCAGGATCGAGAGCTCGTGCCGCAGCACCAGGATCTCCAGCTCCTTCGACCCCGACGACCGGCAACAGAGCATCATCAACTCGAACAGACGGCGAACGACCAAGTACGCAAGCGACCACAACACGCGCGACCTCCACCAGACGGGGAAGCCGACGCTACCCGGCCGCTACCTCTGCGACCTCCGACTGACCGAGTTTTCGAACCCCACGGGCGATAGCGAATCACCCGTGCAGGTGTACGCGCGGCGGGGTTCTCGGGCTTTCGGGAAGAAGTGCGCGGCGATGTATCACCGCGCGTGCCGGTCGCTCTACATTCGCGGGCGGTCGGGGGACTACCGTCCCACCGAGAAGAAACACCGGGAGACGTTGGCGGCTCATCGTCTCCCGGTCTTCTCACCTAGCGTGCGCGCCGGTTCGCTTCCTCGGACATCAACGCAAGGAGGTACATCATGTTCCGTGTACTCACCATCATCGCCGCCATCGTCGCGCTCGCCGTCTCGGCGTCGCCCGCCTCGGCCCTCATCATGAAGGACGGCAACATCTGCGACCCGATTCGCCACATCGGCTGCTGAGCGGCTCGCGTGACCCAACATCAAACGCAGGGAGGTTCACGATGACCCGCGCACTCACCATCATCGCCGCCGTCGCCGCGCCCGCGGCTTCAGCAGCGCCTGTCGGTTCCGCGCACCTCCAGCCGGCCGACGACGGTGCGGGGTCAGCCGCAACCAATCTGACAAAGGCAGGCCCGCGCAAGCCGCCGGGGGCCGTCGGCACTAGGTCGCGTAGCGGGATCTTCTTCGACGACGGCTCCGGCCCATATCACCGCTGAGACAACGCGCCGCGCCCCGCTCGGCTCCGGTCGGGCGGGGCGACTCCCCGACGTCTGCAGGGACGGTGACCCACTCCTCGTTTACGTGCAGCTTCTCGATCGGGTCGGCCTGGAAATCATCGAGCACCTTGCGTGCCTCCGCGGGGGTGAGGTCGTCGAGGAACGGCGGCGTGGAGTTCGCGTCGACGAACGTCTGGGAGGCCGGCACGAGCACGACTGCTGTTCTGGTGGTAATCGCCATTCGATCACGCCCTGGCTGCCAGCCCGCGGCGACTCACCACGAACGATCGCCGAGAGCCTGAACCGCGACAGGTCGCAACAGCACAGGGCGGTGCCAAGTGGTACCCAGCAACCGTCAGAGGCATCTTCGCCCGCTCGGCCTGACTCGCACCCTACCACGGTCCGCCAGGGATCCTACCCCCACGAACACGCGATGCCGCCGGGGCCCGCTCCAACCGGGGTAGGGACCTGAATCTCGGGGCGCGATGCGGGTTAGTTGAGACGGCCTCGGGCGAGCAGGCAATTCGCCATGGTCGGCGTCGTGCCGATGCAGGCGGCGAGGTGCAGGGGCCTGGCCGGTAGCTGCGTCGGGAGCTGGAGGTTGTGCGTCGGCTGCGCGTTTGTTGGGTCCACTTGCGGCTCCCGAGCAAGATCGTGCCTGCTCCCAGGGTCGCGCTCGGGCTGAGGTAGTAGGAGATGGTGACGGGTGGATGCGGCAACCCGGAGCTGCCGAAGGTGAGGCCCAGGTTCACCTTGAGCTTCGCGCCTTGTGTCAGCGGGGCGGTGGAGGCGGCCGCTACCGAGGCGACTGCGGGTGTGGTGACGGCCACGACCTGCCCGGCGAAGCAGTTGTTCGTCTCGGAGATCTCCGCCACGTTGGAGCGGTCGTCGGCGCAGGCGAGCGAGTAGTAGGTGTGTGACGCCGCAGCCGGGATCGTGGCATTGACCGCCGGGGCTGTGATCGAGCCGTCGCGGCCGAGGCTCTGGGTCGGGCTCGTCGGCGCGAGCAGGAGATCGTCGTCTGATTTCTCGGTGTCGCGCGAGAGGTAGTACCGGGTCGTGGACGCCCCGGCGGTTCCCGAGCCGAGATTGGTGATCGCGTGGACGAACGAGATCGTGGATCCCGCCGGCACTGTGACCGGGAAGGCGAGCAGGGTCTTCACCGCTAGATCGGGGCAGCCGTCGGCGGGGTCGCCGAACCATACGGTCCGCACCTGGGCGGTGCCGCTTTGCATCGACCATGCCGTGCCGAGGAACGTGTTGGGGCAGTTCCCGTATGGCCTGACCGAGGCGTAGTCGCCCCAGGTCGCCGCGCCGCCTGTCGAGCTTGTGAGCTTGTGCATCGCGATCCCCGACCAGTCGCGGGGATCCTTGCGAATGAACGCCTGCGCGCTCGGATACGGGAAGGCGCCGCCGCCCATCGCATACAGGATCACGCCTACGTCCCCCCGTGTGTTGACGCCGACGGCGGGGAGCGTCCAGGCGTAGTTTTCGTTGTTGATCTGGAACTGGCCCACCTTCTTGAGGTTCGCGGTGTCGAACAGGGCCACACGCACCTGGGGGAACGGGAACTCGCTGTCCTGGGGCGCGGTCCACAGCCAGCCGACCGTGTTGCCGGAGCGGAAGCCGGTCGCCTGGTCGGGGTGGAGACGGGCGCACGGGTTTGTGCCGTCGGGGCCGGGACAGAGTCGGGTCTTCTTGCGCGAGGCGAAGTTCTCGATGTCCCGCGTGACGTGGGTCAGGGTGTTCGACCCGTCCGCGATCGAATAGATCTTGATCTCGTCGCCCACAACCGCCTTGTGCACGAGGCGGCCGAGGAACATCGTCTTGCCGGCGTTCTGGACGGGCGCGATGTACGGATCACCCTCCTCGAACCAGGAGCGGTAGGCGACGTGGCAGTCGCCGTCGTCGAGGTCGTCGATCGAAGACCGTACGATCAGCGCGCCGACGCGAGGGTCTGCCTTCGTGCTGAAGAGGTCCTTGATGTTCGTCGTGACGAAGACATTGTTGTCGGTCGACGAGACGCGCGGGTAGTCGAACCAATAGCCCGGTTGCAGCCCGAAGTTCTCCTGCGGCCTGAACTCGATCTGGCAGGAAGAAGCCATGTCCGGCAGGTCCGTCGGCTTGCGAAAGACGTCCAGCTGCCAGGCGTTCTCCTTCGCGCTCGCCAGGGGGTTGTACTGCCGCAGCCAAAGGACCAGCGAGTGCCCGTTTCGCTCGACCGGATAGGCGACCTGGTCACAACAGAAGCCCCCCGAGATCGAGTTGGCGAACGGATTGAGCGATGACCAGGTAAGGCCGCTGTCGGCCGAGACCGCAGCACCCCAGTTGGCTGTCGCGAGGATCGCAGCGCCGTCATTGGCCACGGTCGGCTCCGCCGTCGGGGTAGTCGACGAGATCGCCGTGGGCGAGCTGCGGAAGACGGTGAAAGCCTCGGCAGCCTGAGAGCGCGCCCCCGCCGCAACCTGCGAGTCCCCACTCACGGGCCGATCCCGCCGCCGGGCCGGCGTGTCGTCAGGGTCGTCCTGATCTGCAGGAGCCGGCCGCTCGAACTCCTCATTCTCCTCCTGGCCGCGCATGCGCTCCACCTCAGCAGCGGACGGCACGCCCCTCACCAGCACTGCCCGGCCCCCCGACACCACGCCCACACGGCCGCTGTCCGCCGCAGCGCCTGCTCGAGACCGCACAGACGACCCACAACCCACCGCGACCAGTGCCGCCCCAACCAGTACCGCCACGACCACCAGCACTCGCGCCGTCGATAAACCGAACCGCACCCGCACCTCCTCCGACCGGGCGCCTCACGCAGGCTCGCATTGAGTCTCGCAGGCCAGCGTCACGCCACCGTCACCGCCCAACCAGCAGACCACTGCAACGATCACGCGCCGCACGTTGACGAACCGCCTGCTCCGCCAGGCTCTCCTGGCAGACGAGTCGAGACGAGTAGGCACCCACCCCCAGACCATGAACTCGAACTCAGGCCCAAGAGCGAAAGCGGGCACTGAGCTAGAGCGGCGACGGGCTGCCTCTCGCGCGCACGCGCGCGCGACGCACCGGCCTCGTCGCGATCGTCGGCACGACGACGAGCACGAGCCTACTGCGCCCGCCCTCCCCCTTGGGTCACCCGCGACCGGCCGGGCCTGGATGCGCGAACTCCCCGTCAGCCGCGCGTAAACGTCACGTGGATGATGCCGCTTTCCGCAGCCTCGGTCACGACTGAATAGCCGGATTCGAGGCCGCGGAGGTCGTTCCACAGAGCCGTGATCGTGGAGCATACGGTCAGGACAAACGCGAGGAAAGGGAAGCTGCACCAACGCTGATCAAGCGGTTCCAGGTCGGCGCAGCAGCCGCGGCCGGCCACCACGCG
Organism: uncultured Actinomycetes bacterium; assembly: GCA_963724805.1. Classification (GTDB taxonomy): domain Bacteria; phylum Actinomycetota; class Thermoleophilia; order Gaiellales; family Gaiellaceae; genus CAVQZA01. Next base: position 1,403,445 of record CAVRWA010000014.1, on the reverse strand, counting down.
CACGCCCGACCGAGACCCTCGGGTGTCTCGGCACACTGGCTCGAAAGGCCCGTCGCCAGCGCGTGACCGGGTTCCTCGAGATAAGGAACCCGGCGGGGGCCTCGCGTCGACGAGGCCCCCGCCGGCGATCTGTCAGTTGATCGAGATCGGCGTTCCGACCGAGTCGAACTTGTTGCTCGGCAGACCCAGGAGCTTTGTTGCGCCGAACGCGTAGATGCCGACGTCCTCGTCGGCGATCCTGTTCGCGACGATCGTCGTCCGTGGGATCGGCGAGGCCGGTGGCAGAATCGGGATCGGGTTGTGCGTCGTGTCGGCGAAGACGGCGATCCCCGTGTTACCGGGGGTTTCCGCGTCGTCGTCGGGGCCGTTCCCCGAAAGGGTGTTGCCGATGATCGAGTTGTCGTTGACGTACTGAAGCGCGAAGTGGCTGTGGATCGCGACGCCCGGAAGCCCGTTGTCCATCGCCGTGTTCCCGAGCACGACGTTGCCCCAGGCAGCGGCGCCGGGCGGCCCGGCGAAGATCCCGATGCCCGCCGCGCCGTTGCGGTTCGACGTGTTGTGGAGCACCAGATTCAAGTAGACGCCCGCCACGTCCGGCGTAGCCGCGGCTTGGAGGCTGAACCAGTGGGAGGCGAGAGTAATCCCGCAGTCGAGCGTGTTGTCGAGCACCTTGTTGTCGCTGATGAGGTTGCGCGCCGTAGGGCCGTCCTCATCGGTGAGCAGGATGCCGCCGACGTTGTTCTGGACGACGTTGTCGACGACGGCGGAGTCCGTAACGGTTTGCAGATGAACCGCCTCGCCGCAATCGTCGGGATTGGCGACGCAGAGCTCGTGGAACGGCCCGAACGCATCGTTGTCGCGAACGACGTTGTTCGTGATCGAGATGTGCGACGTGTCGACGACAAAGATGCCCTCCAGGCCGGCGTTCTCGACTGTGAAGCCCTTCACGCGCGTGCCGGCCGCACCCGCTCCGGAGATCACGATGCCGTTGTGCTGTCCGGTCGCATCGATCGTCGCACCCTTCGAGCCGACCAGGTTCAGCCTGACAGCGATCGTGACGGACTCGACGTACGTCCCGGGCGCGACCGCGATCGTGTCCCCGGCGCCGGCGACGTCCACCGCATGCTGGATCGTCCGACAGGGCGACGACAGGCAGTTGTTACCGACATCGTTCCCGGCGGTCGAGACGTGCCGAGTTCCGGACGACGTCGCTGCGGCTCCGGAGGCGACGGCACCCGCGAGCGCAGCGACCGCACATACAGACCAGATCTTCCTCATTTTGCCCCTCCCGAAAGACAGTGCCGTGACCCTAATCCTCCGTCGTCCAGCCCACAAGGCCGGCGACGCTCGGGCGGAACGGCTTCGCGTTTCAGGCCCCACCGCGTACCGCAGTCCGCGGGGGGTGGGCGGACTCTGTGTCGCGCGCGCGTGCGCGCGAGGGAGTACATCACCTGGGGGAGGCGGCACGTACCGCTCGATGTTCCCGGATTTCCCAGGGTGGCGCAGCATGGGCAGTGCCGCGAGCTGCCGACGACCGATCCCGCCGAGCTTGCCCGCTGGTTCAGGCTCGGAGCCAACCGGAAGAGCCTCGAGCTCTACCTCGACGGATTCCGGCACACGATTGCCCTCCTCCAGACGCGCGATGCGATCGAGCGTATGGCGGCCGAGTGCGTCGAGGAACTCGGGCCGACAACGTCGTCTACGCCGAGGTGCCGTATGGGAGCTCTCCACCGAGGGGGGCTTGACGATCGACGAAGTGGTGACGGCGATCCTTGAGGGCTTCCGCGAAGGAGAGCATCGAGCGCGGGTGGAGGGGCGGAGGATCGTGATGAAGCTGCTCGTCCGAGGACGTCGCCGCAGAACAGGGAACGCTCGTCCTCATCGTCGACACCCGCGACTCACCGACGCTGGCGGAGGCGGAGATCCGCCGCCTGATCGCGCGCGGCGTCGACGGGATCATCGCCGTGTCCGTCGGCGGCCTCCCCAACAGCGCGCACGCGGACCGACCGAGACGGCGTCCCGCCGATCGTCTACGTCGACCAGCCGGGCCGAACGGGCCACGTCCTACTCTTCGACGGCCACCGCGGCGGCTACACCGCCACCCGCCACCTCCTCGAGCATAGCCACAGGAGAATCGGAATCGTCACCGCGCCGCTGGCGTGGCCGAACGTGAGCGACGTCTACGACGGCTACGTTCACGCTCTCGAGGACGCAGGCGTCCAGCTCTCCCCGGAGCTCGTATCGGAGGTCGGCGAGTTCACCGTCGAGGCCGGACGCCTCGGACTGGCGCACCTCCTCGACAAGCCCGACCCCCCCACCGCCGTCTTCGCCGCCGGCGAGACCCTCGCACTCGGCGTGCTGCACGAAGCGAGATCACGCCACATCGACGTACCCGAGAAGCTGGCCCTACTCGGCTACACCGACTCCCCAACCGCGGCACTCGTCGAACCGCCACTAACAACGGTCTCCGTCCCCGCCCGCGAAATCGGAATCCAAGCCATGCAAACCCTCTCCGACCTCATCCGCGGAAAGAGACCCCGCCCCCACCGCACAATCCTCGACGTCGAACTCGTCCTACGCGACAGCTGCGGCACGCACTAAGTGACCTTGCGTCCACGTCCCTTCGACCAAGTGGACGCAAAGCACCGCTCGCGGCGATGGTGCTTTGCGCCTCATCCTCGCAAAGAGGAGACGCAAACTGACGGTCGGCCTACATGACGGAACGCCGGCGCGCTCGAGCCCCGCTAGGTTGTCGGGGTGCGGCGCATGATCAAAGGGCTGCGGGTCCGGTTCGGCCGTCGGCGGCGACGACCAGAACCGAGCAACGAGTCGAAGCGGCTCGCTGGCGTCCTCCAGCCCGTCCGCCGCCGTCGCTAATCGCGCCGAACGGCATCAAGAGAGAGGACGCTGGCGCAGGCGAGTGGGCTGGGCACCGGAGGAGGCGGATGGCGGAGCGTCAGCCGAACAGGAGGGTGGCCGCGAACGTGAAGGCGAGATACGTCGAGATCACACCGTTCACGATGATCCCTGTGGTTCCCAGGCGACGCTCGCCGAGGCGACGCGCCCGTAGGCCGAGCCCGACTCCGATGACGGCGGGCAGGACCATGAGCGCGAGGAGGAAGAACCCTGCAACGTAGCCCCACGCACCAGCCTCGGGAAGCAACTCTTGCTCCTCGAGATCGAACACGACGAACTGCAGGAACGTTCCGACGACCCCGGCGACGACAGCCGCGACCGCCGTAGCGGCCGCCATCAGCAGCGACTGCGTCCCTACCCGCCGCCCCGGCTCCTGCGGGAGCGAGAACCTGTGTCGTTGCGATGAAGTGACTGGCACGGCCACGATGTCCTCCTTCCCTCTCCGCCATTGTCACTCGCAGAGACGGCCACGGCATCAGCGGGCCCGCTGATGCGGGGCTGCACGCAGACCGCATGTTCAAGCAACATTCCCGAACTCAATAAAGAGCGGGTCACGTCAGCCGAGAAGCGCCAATGCTCGTGACTCCAGTTCGCCGCGAAGGACGACATCAGGGCCGGTAAGGGGGCCGTTTCTCTTCCGCGGCTTCGTTGTGTCGCAAAAGCGAGTGCGGAGTCGCGTTCCCGCGTTCATGTTGGCCCGACCTACCAGTGTTGCGCTGGGTCGGGGCGAATCCGGCTCCACCGGGCGGGCCCCGATGTCGGCCCGCCATGTTGACAGCCGCACGAAGCGCTGATATGCCCCACTCGGCGACGGAGGGGCCAATGCCCTGGGCGGTATTTCAACGTTGCTGCGGCATGCTGTGGCGCCCCGATGGTGGGCAACGACATCTACCTCGAGCCGAGCCGCTACATCCCCGACACCGGGACGACCTGGGACGAGAACGCGATCGACCTCAAGGCGGGCTCGGATACCCCTGAGTCGACAGTCATTCGGAAAAACCGCATGTGGGGCTTCCGGCGCAACGCCGCCGCCAAGGGAAAGTCGCGAGGCGAGCTCCTCGTCTTGCAAGCCTACTCTCGGAACGTCGTCGTGGAGGACAACATCATGGGCGACGCCCCCATCGGCACGAAGGCTGCGATGTAAACGAGCGCCGCAACGTCGGGTCCGCGTTCGACGCCAGCTTCAACATCGAGATCTTCAGCGTCCCCGAGAGCGGCAACCCAACATCGCTACGCCACAGCTGAGACGTTAGCCCCACCCCTCTGCGCAAGACCCGCGGCGAGGTCTCGCGCGCGCGAGAATGGTCGCGATGTGACCTCGGCTACCGGCCCGGCGGGCCCGTCGAACAAGGAATCCCGGACTACGTCGCCTGGCTCCGCGACCACGACCACTAGGAGAAGCAGATGCAGCCCTCGCAGCACATCGGACAGGTTGATGCCCAGAACGTGCCACGGTACGTCGGCCTCCGTACCTTTGCACGATTGCCACGGCTCGAGGACGTCGAAGCCGCGGACGCCGCTATTCTTGGCGCCCCGCTCGACCTTGGCTCGACATTCCGCACCGGCTCCCGATACGGCCCCGCCGCGATCCGCGAGGCCTCACTCCTGCTCAAGCCCTACAGCGAGCCGCACGACGTCTTCCCCTTCGACGACATGCAGGTCGTCGACGCGGGAGACGCGCCGGCCAGCCCAATTGACATCGCCGCCGCGCACGCCACCATCGAACGGCACGCGCGCGACCTACATGAGCGAGGCGCGATCGTGATCGGGCTCGGGGGCGACCACTCCGTCGCACTGCCCCTGCTCCGCGCCGCGGCCGCGAGCCACGGGACCCTCTCGTTGCTGCAGCTCGACTCCCACACCGATACCTGGGACACCTACTTCGGTGGACACAAGCTGACCAACGGAACGATCTTCCGCCGCGCCGTCGAGGAGAAGCTGATCGACCCGCAGCAATCGGTGCAGATCGGCCTCCGCGGCGGCCTCTACTCCGGCGGCGACTACCGCGACAACAGCGACCTCGGATTCAAGACGCTGCTCGCACGCGAACTAGACGACGCGGGAACTGACGGCGCGCTCGCGCTCGCCCACCAGCATTGCCGGCTACCCACCTACGTGACACTCGATATCGACGTCCTCGACCCAGCCTTCGCACCGGGTACCGGGACCCCCGAGGTCGGAGGCATGACCACCCGGGAGTTGCTTGCCTTCCTCCGCGGCCTGACCGAGCTCGCTTCGGGCATCGCCGCAGGCGACGTGGTGGAGGTCTCGCCGCCTTATGACGTCGCCGGCATTACCGCGCTCGCAGGCGCCAACCTCGCTTGGGAACTGCTCTGCCTGCTCGCGCACTATCGACGCTGATTCCGCACGCCTGACTCCTCGAGAGATCGCTATCGCCGCCCGTGGGTGCCGGATATTCCAGATTCCAGTGGGCAGTGATCGCGCACGGCTTGCGGTCTCTCATCCCGCGCAGTTACGCAGAACGCAGGACGCGAGACGATCTGGGAGTCGCGCGCGCCCGTGAAACTAGAAAGAGGCTGGCAGAACGAGGTTGGCGTGTCGGGTGCCAAAATGCGTGTCCGTCGTGCGCAACGCATCGATTTGCACGCGAAGCCGAATTTACGCACCCCACAGGTCGTTTTCGAAGCCGCGTCGGTGGTCACGCCCGTCTTACGTGGCGGGGATCCTGTCCTCACGCAAGTGCCCGGCTAGCGTCGGATCAGTCCAGGAGAAGCGGCGACGCCACCCGGTCCGGCTCGGCGATCCTGAGGAGCTGGAGCCCAGCGCCGGCGAGGCCGCGGAACACCCCGGGGACCGTCGACCGGCGGCAGCTTCGGGCGACGAGAAGCGATAGCGGCCGCGGCTCCGGGCGTGCGCCACGACCGCTCCGGTGGCCGCGCGTGCTTCGTCCACCAGCGCGGGGCGCTCTAGGACGATGCCCGCGCGGAGCAGCAACTCGACCCGTCCCGAGCGTCCCGCAGCAGAGATGGTCCTGCGCGCCCGACGCGTGCCGCCGCGTTGTCGCGATCGGCCACCTCGAGGTCGGCCGCCGCCTGCTCGTCGAGGGCTCTGCCAGGGCAACCGGGCCAGGCCGATTCCGGGAGCGCCATTGCACCACCCGTGCATGACCTTCGGCCCCCGCGACGGCCCGCCCGGGCGCAGGTCTTCCCAGTTGCCGACCGCAGGCAGGAAGCGAAGGCGCTCGTAGCGCAGCGCCTCCCGCGCCGCGTCGGCGTAACGTGATCGTCCCCGGTCCGGGAGCCGAGTGAGAGCAGCGCGTGTGCGATGCCGGCCATGCCGTGCGACAGCCCCGTGAGCGGCGGCCCCTCGGCCCGCGGCCAGGCGGCCGGGCTATCCGTGCGGTTCGAGAGGAGCAGGCCGCCGCACGTGCGGGCGCGCTCTGAGCCACTCCTCCTCGCCGGTCGTCGTCATAGAGGCAGAGGAACGCGAGCAGCGCTCCGGCGTTGCCCGCCGAGAGGTCGAACGCTCGATCCTCGGCGATCCGCTCGGGCGGTGAGCGCGGCGCCGACGCCGTACGCGCTCTCAACACGAAGCGTCGGGCTCGTCGAGGGCATGCGGCGAGCTGCACGAGCGCCCACACCATCGACGCGCCGCTCCGGTGATCCCTCCGGGCGGCAGCCCGGCCACCGCCGCGGCCGGGTCGTCGACGATCTCGCGTACGGCGGCGCGGGCTGCCTCGGCGTGCCGCGGCCGACGCCGGTGACGTGGGCCAGGGCGCCGAAGAAGAGCCCGATGCCTGCGGCCCCGTCGTAGAGACGGGCGCCCACCGGGCTGGATGCCGAAGCCTCGCGCACTGATGGACCACCACCGGCGTCAGCCATGTGAGCGATCCGTCGCCTCCGCGTATCCCGACGCCTCGAGGAGGAGGGACTGCGATCCGCTCTGCCTCCTCCGACCGCCGCCGCCGCGTCCATCGGCGCGGCGCCGTCCGCCGGCTCGTCGGGCTCGTCGACGCCGGCGCCGGACGAGTCGCGCGCCACCGGGTCTGGTCGTCCTCGACGCCGGACGCGACCCGGGCGTAGAAGGCCGCCTCGATCAGCGGCACCTCCGCGTCCAGCGAGCTCGAGCGCGGTCAGGCGCGACCGGACGACGTCGAGCCCGGATGCTCGTCCAGAGCGCTATCGGAGCCGACGACGGGATCCGGTCGACCGGCACCGTGATCCGCGGCACGTCGAGGCTGCTCGAGGGCGGTTCGCTCCGCCCGCGCGAGCGGCCATCGCGGGCGGGGGATCCGGCTTCGGCCGTCGAGCGGCCCGTGCAGGCCGTCGAGGGTGACGCTCCGGACGCCGCCGCCGGCCACGGCGCGGCGGCGCTCCACCGACGCGAGCAGCGCCGCCTCCGTACGTGGCCGTCGCCCGGGGCAGGACGCGTGCCCTACACCCGGCGAAGCGTGCCGCCAGCGCGCGGCGCTCGCCGGCGCTGCGTCGCCGGAGCGCGCGCCCGACCTCGAGGAAGCCGGCGATCAGTCGTCCACGTGCTCCTCGGCGCCGTCGGCGAGGCCGTCCCGTCGCGGCACATTGCCTGCCGGGCTCGAGGTCCGCGTCGGTCCACTTGGAGCGACGGGTGACCCCCTCTCGTCGGCCCGCCAGCGCACGGCCCGGACGCCGCCCGCTGCGCCCACGTCGGCCCGAGCCCGCCGCTGTCGTACCCTCCGGCTCCGTCGGGCACCCAGCGGGCAGCAGCCCCGATTCGCAGCACCTGACGCGTCGAGCCGGTTCCATCCGGCGCGCGTCGCGGCTCCGCCCGCCGTCGGCGGCGCCCCGGCCCGCTCCGGCGCGAGGAGCGTCTCCGCGTCCACGAGCACGGGATGCTCGCCGGCAGCGACGACGTTCTCGAGATGCGCGTCGCTGCCGTGAAGAAGATGGAGGAGCGCGAGCAGCCCGCCGGCGCGGCGGTAGTACCGGGCTCGCAGCGGCGGCATCTGCGAGCGCGGCCGGCCGCGCATCCTCCATCCAGTAGTACCCGCGACGCGGCGCGATCGTCGGCGCGCGCGGCGGCAACGCCATCTCGCTCCCCAGCTCGTCGAGGAGCGTCGCGAACGCGACCTCCAGCCCGGCGTCGCGGGGCTTGTAGATCACGGATGCTCCGTCGGCGTTCACGAGCCGCATCACCGTGGCACCGCGGTCGTGACGGTCGGAGAGGTCCGTGCTCAGGCCGTCCACGCGCCCGAGCTCGGCGCCGGAGCCGTTCGGCCACCAGCTCTGCGTCCTCGCGCAGGCGTGCCAGCGAGCCGGCCCGCCTGGCGTCTCCACTGCGCGATGAGCGTGCACACGAGGCGCGCCAGGCCGGGGTAGTCGCGCAGCAGGTCGTACAGCCCTCGGTCGACGAGGTCGCGGGCGAGCGCCGCCTCAGCGCGCGCCTCGTCCGGCGCGGCGACCAGGCGCGCGAGCGTGCTGTCCGTCGTCTCGCGCTGGATCCGCCGCTCGCGCGAGAGCACGGCCGCACCCGCATGGCAGAGGTTGCGCAGCAGGCTCCGCTCGAGCGCGGCCCAGGCGTCGGGGCCCGAGCGGCCCGTGCGGCAGCGGCGCGCCGCAACCGCGCGCTCTCGACAACGACCACGGGCAGCCACACGGCCTCGAACGGAAGGGGCTCCGACGAACGGGCCGCCGGATGGGCACCGACGATCCCGGCGGCCCGGGCCCGACGCAGTAGCGCGGGAAGCGAAGCCGGCGACCAGCGGGCGGAGCCGCAGGCAGCCGCACGGGGCCGAGCAGCGGCCGCACGTCGCGCGGTCGCAGGCCGTCCCAGGCGAGCCGGCGCGTCCAGACGTGCCGGATCTGCCTGCGCCTACCGCCCCGACCCAGCTGCGCCCACCGCTCGTCGCCCAGCCTCGTCGCGGTCCCGACCCGGGCCGTGCCCCGCGCCGAGAGCCGCTCCCACAACGAGGCGGCCCCGTCGCGGCGACCTCCGCGATCCAGGCCTGCTCGCTCACCCGGCGCCCTGGGGCGCCCAGCCCTGCACGAGACCGAAGTAGGCCTTCGCGCCGACAAACCGATCGTCCTCGACGATCAGCTTGACGTGGTGGATCGCGCGCTCGAAGCACGGCTGCGCCCAGCCCACGACGACGCCGACGTCCCTTCGGAGGCTCCGCGGCCACGGCCCCGTCGCCCGGCAGCGAGCGGCCGATCCACGACAGCAGCGTCGTGCCGCTCCTCGGCGGTGCAGTAGCCGGCCGCCTCGAGGCTCTCCAGAGCCGCTGTCCAGGCGCGCCGCTGCGCGGCACTCGCCCGGGACGTATCGCGGAAGCTCGAGCCCCACACGACGGCCGATGCCGCGCGGTCCGAGATCCACGGCCACCGAGACCTCCGGGAAGCCGTGGCGGACCGGCAGGTAGGCGGCCATCAGGATCTCCGGGTCGCCGGGCCATTCGAACGCCCGGCAGCGCGCGCCGAAGCTGCCGTAGGCCCCAGCCGCGACGTGCAGAGTCCGCAGCCCCGTCTCCGGCCGCGCCAGCATCACGCCGACCTGGAAGATCCGACCGGGCGCGACAGCGGCCGCGTAGCGGTCGAGCGCGAGCGCCAGTCCCTTGTCGAGCGGACGCGCGGTGAGCGCTGCGACGACCACGGAGACGCACTCGCCGACACGATCGGCCGCGGGGGAGAAGAAGACGTTCGCCTCCGTCCCTCCCCGAGAGCCGCTGTCGAACTCGAGCCAGAAGTGGTCGGCCGCCTCCGCGAGCGGGCCGCCCTCGCGCGCGGCGGCTAGCAGCATGCCCGGTCGGCCGGTCCCGGATGCGAGCACGTGGAACGCCTGCTCGGCGCGGGGCACGTACACGGAGAAGTCGACCGGCGTCTCGCCGCCGCCAAGCGGACGCTCGAACGCCGCCACCGTGCACGGCGGCAGTCGCCGTGCGGTTTCCACGACGCGTGCGAGCGCGGGCGCAGGAACGAGCGAGTCGGGGAGCGCCGGCGCGACCGCGAGGAGGTAGTCGGCGACGCTCGGCGCCTCGCGGACCGGCGGCACGCTAGTGCCCGTTGCCCCCGCCTCCGTCGGGCACGGGCGGCTCGACCTCGCCGCAGCAGTCGCTGCCAGCGAGAATCGTCGTCACATTGACATCGCTCTCGCAGCAGCTCCACGTCACCGTGTCGACGTTGGAGCATCCTCCGATCGTCTGACTCTCCTCGGGCAGCGTGTAGTACCCGCCGCCTCCGCCCCCGTACAGCGACTGCGCCTTGGCAGGCGTCAGAGCGTCCTCCGGATTCTCGGGCGGGAGCTGGATCACGCGACGGTCGGGTGTCTCGACGACGACGGTGAGCTCCAGCCCGGCGGGCAGGGTGGCGCCCGTCTCGGCCTGGATCACGGCCTTGGGGTCGCGCACCACCGACTCCCGAAACGCCTTCTCCGTGCGGAAGCGCTTGAGCACCTCGGCGATCACCCCCTCCTCGGGACCGCGCATGCCCGGCTGGCCGGGCACGACGACGTGGATCTTCGTCGCCGTGTCCTCGACGACCATCACCTTCACGTCGGGCGGCAGCTTCACGTCGAAGGTGCGCTCGAGCGTGGCACGCGGATGCTCGATCAGCTCCCGGCGCAAGGCGGGGCGGCGGAGCACACGCGAGACGATCAGCGCGTGAGGGATCGGGGTGGGCGTCATGGGGATACCTCCTGCTCGGTTAGCGCCGCAGCCCGAGTCCGACCATAACCCCGCCGTCCCGCCGAAAGCGAAGCCGCAGCCCGGGACCCCACCGGAAAGACGAGGAGCGGCGGGGCTGGGATTCGAACCAGGGAGGGGGTTGCCCTTTAGGGCACCAGGCTCCGTCGAAGGCTTGGGCGCCTTGAACTACGGCTCGTCACACCGACGGCGGGAGTCAGTCCCCGGGAGTGTCAGCGTTCGTGGACGATCCCTTTCGCGTTGTGCCTGTCGCGGGTCTGGGGTCTTTCGGGTGGTTGCCAGTAGCGGGCGCGGAATGCGCGCTCGACGGCTTCGACGCTGTAGCCGCAGCGGCTTGCGACTGTTCGGAGGGCGTCGTCTTGTTCGAGCGCAAGCCGGGGAGGGAGAGATCCGAGCCAGGCGCCGGCGCGTGCGAGTGTCGCTCGCCGCGACTCCTGGTCGGATTCAGAGTCGAGGACGCGCGTGAACTCCAGCGCGCGCCAGCTGATCGCGCAGGTGCGCGACCCAAGCAGCCGGGCAAAAGCGGTCGCGCCGTGGGCGCGCACGTAGGCGTCGGGATCCTTCGCCGGCGCCAACCGTTCGGGGTCGACGACAAACAGCGCAGGGCTCGAGGCGGAGCGTGTCGCTTGTTCAATTGCCCCCACGGTGGCGGTTCGGCCCGCTTGGTCGTTGTCGAGGCAGAGTGTGACCTTCTCGACGCCGAGCTTGACGAGCTGCTCGAACATGGCCGACCGGATGCTGGTGCCGCCGAGCGCGCAGACGTTCTCGACCCCGTGCGCTCGCAGGGCGTGAACATCGATCACGCCCTCCACGAGCACAACCTCGCGGCGACGATCGAGGGATCCGGCGAGCACGGTCGAAAGCCCATAGGGCGGCAAGCCGGCTCGTGCAGCCCCGCGCAGGTAGAGGTAGCGGCTCCCCTCCTCCTGGCTTTGGCTGATCGTTCGCGCCCAGAGCGTGCGGGCGTTGCCGTGTTCGTCGCGCCAGCAGCCGACGATCCTGCCCGGCCAGCGCGAGTCGGCCAACACCCCCGAAGCGCCCACCTCCGCCGCCGTGTACCCCTGCCGCTCAAGCGCCTCTGCCAGAGAGCGACGGTCAGGGAACAGACCGAGCCCGCAACGCTCGATCGCGCCGGGCGGGAAACCACGCCCCTCAAGGTAGGCACGCGCCTTCGCGCCGCGCTCGCCCCTGAGTTCCGCCTCGGCGAGGGCGAACACCGCCTGCAGCAGTTCGCAGCGGCGGTCGCGTGGCCGGGCCTGCTCCAGCAGGCCCGGGTCGAGACCCGCGCGCCGGCAAGCTCCTCCACCGTACGCACAAACTCCGGCCCACGCGGCACAACCCCACCGTTGAGATACGCAGTCCACAACACCGACCCACCGCCATGGACAAGGAACCCGCGCGGCGCAGGACCATGCGCGACCACCCGATCGGCACGAACACCAAACACCCGGTGGGTGAACTCCTGATCGGTCGCGACCCAGCCCCACCTATCACGGCGCCAGCCGAACTCCGGCAACGCCGAATCGAGCCGCTCCTGCAACGCCGGCAACACCACCTCGGTGTAGACCTCCAGCGCGCTCGGCCGCTCCATCAACAGCCCCCAATCGACGGAGTGCCCCGATCCGACCGGCGCCAGGCGTACCGTTGAAGGCACCCGTGACCACGTTCACGACAGCCCTCCAGAACACCAATTCAATGACCGCTCAGACAGCGCCAACAGCGCGCCCACTGCGCGCCCAACCCGCGAAAAACCGAGCTTTGGGAAGGAGGCCGATCCGGGTCAGGGAACCGCTGATTTCCCCGCAAACAACGGGGTTTACACCACCAAGCGGGTTACCGCCCCACCACCCCGAGCACATGGTAAGGAGGGGGTCGACGGTTCGAGTCCGTCAGAGGGCTTCAGCGAAGCACCTGCAAAGCGACCCCTTTCGTTGGCAGGCGAGCGACGTTTCGGGGCGGCGGCGTCCACGAAACGTCCACCGCTCCGAACGTCGGTGTGTCAGTGATGGCCCGAGCGCTGTCGCCGAGCGGGTTTTCTCGCTCTGCTGCGACGTCCACGCGGCGTCCACGCCGCGGAGTCGCGCGCGTAGGTGTCGAGGAGCGCGACGGCATGCTCGCGGCCGTCGCGGGCGAGGTGGCCGTAGTGGCGGTCGATCATCGCCAAGCTCGCGCCCATGAACCGGGAGAGGTCGAAGATCGAGATCCCGGCGCGAAGCGCGAAGGTGGCGTAGGTGTGACGCAGATCGTAGGGCCGGCGGATCGGCTCGACGCCGGCGGCGAGCTGCGCGGGCCGCCACTCGCGGGCGCGGAAGTTGTGCAGGTCGATGTGACCGCCGCGCGGCGCCGGAAACAGCAGCGGGCTTTCGAGCCTGGGCAGCCGGTCGAGCGCCTCCAGCGCGATCGACTGCAGCGGCACGGCGCGCACGCTCCGCCGCGTCTTCGTTTGCTTAACCTGACCGCGCACGAGCTGTCGGCGGACATAGACGACCTCGACAGAGCGGTCGACGTCTCGCTGCTCGAGCGCCGCGAGCTCGGCCGGCCGCAGCCCAGTCGCCGCTCCGAACACGACCATCGGGCCGGTGACAGGGCCAAGTTGCTCGGCCACGGCGCCGATCTGATCCCACGACTCGAACGGGCGCTTCTCCGGGAAGCGCCGCAGCGGATTCGGAACACCACGCCTCGCAGGATTGACGTCAATCAGCTGCCAGGCGACAGCGGCGTTTAGCACCTGCCGCAACGCCTGCGTCGCCTCAAAACGATGGCCCTCCGGCAGGGTGCCTCGCCAGGCGCAGATGTCCTCGGGCCGAAGATCCGCGAGCCGCACCTCGCCGAACGCGAGGGTCGCCTTGGCCAACAACCAGCGCAACTTCTCGATCGTCGCCGGCGCCGCCTGGTGCGACCCCAGGTACAGCTCCACCAACTCAGCAAGTGTCATCGCCCCACCGGGACAAAGCCGCTCCAGCGTCCGCCGAAGCGCCCGCTCCGCCTCAGCTCGCGTGGCGAAGCCGCCCACCTGCGGCCGCCTCGAACAGCGCCCCTGAACGCGGTAGCGGTAGGCCCACATCATCTTCCCATCCGCCCGCCGCGTCCTCAGCCTCAGTACCTGACCGTGCTGCGCCATCGCGGCACCTCCTCGAATCGACAACGAATCAGAAGGCGATCCCACCACGTGGACGCGGTCGACCCCTTCTCTCAACGAGGGGTGGTCTATGGGACAACCGTGCCGCTGAGGCCGCGCGATCCGATCACAATTGCTGCGCGCCGACCTCGTGGCGACCTCGCCGCTCGGCCTGCACCCTCACCACCATCCCGGCAGCATGCCACCCGGGTCACAGCCTGAGTGTTTCGCGCAGGCGATCCTCCGGATCGCCGATTCGATCGGAAGGTTGCGGCGGCCACGATCCGCCCATGAGCGAAGCAGCCACAGACAACCTCCCGGTCGCGTTCTACGCAGCAGCAGGCGGCCCGAACCAGGTGGTCAGCGCGTCAGGGAGCCCCGGGTTGGTTTGATCTCCGACCCAGACGACATGTCCGTCGGGCCGAATCAATACGGCGGTGGGGGCAGTGACCGCCCCGATTGCCGGAAGCTCCCACGTACCAACGTACTTGGCGTCGATCAACTGAACCCGATCCACCCACGGTGTGATGTCGAAGCCGCCGGGCTCACCGAGGTTGAGCAGCACCGGCCGGGCATCGTGCAGCAGGGTGAAGACCCGCAGCGGGCCGTCGGCAGAGACCAAGGTCGAGATCGGGCATGCGGCGCCCGAGCAGCGGGTGACCCTCACCGAGGTCGTAATGAATGTCCAGGCCGGACATCATCGCGGCGAACCGCTCGCGCGGCTCGTCCATGCTCAGCAGCTCGCACACAGTGTCGCGCAACGCCTCGATGCGATCGTCGACGCGCATGAGCGCGACCTGCGCCATCGTGGTGCGCAGCACTCGGGCAGCGACCGGGTGGCGCTCGGCATGGTAGGTATCCAGGAGGCTTTCCGGCGCTGTCCCGTGGACCACCTGGGCCAGCTTCCAGCCCAGATTCACCGCATCCTGCACACCGATGTTGAGGCCCTGTCCACCGACCGGGGAATGCACGTGCGCCGCGTCGCCGGCCAGCAGCACCCGTCCCTCGCGGTAGGCCGCGGCCTGCCGGGTCATATCGGTGAACCTGGAGATCCAGGTGGGCCTGTGGATCCCGTAATCGGTCCCGTAGACGGCGATGAGGCCCTCGCTGAGATCGCGCAGGGTGGGTTCGCTCGTGCGTCCGACGTGCGGCTCGGTCACCATGACCCGTACCGGCCCGCCATCCATGTAGACCACCTCGCCGTCGCGGATCTCGTACTCCACCCTGCCGAGGGCATGGACGCCGAGGGCGTCGCGGCGGATGCCCAATTCCGGCTCCTCGGCCATCTCGGCCTCGGCGATCAGGCTGCTGGTCGTCGGATCCCACCCGGGGAACTCGATGCCGGCTGCCTTGCGGATCAGACTGCGTCCTCCGTCGCACCCGACGAGATACTGCGCCCGCAGCGACCGGCCGTCGGACAGCGCGACGTCGACGCCGGTGTCGTCCTGCGCGAAACCGCTTACCTCACGTCCGCGAAGGATCGGCACCCCTAGCTCGTCGACCCAGCCGGCCAGGATGCGCTCGATGTGGTTCTGCCACAGCCCAAGCCCGTAGGGGTGCCGAGTGGGAAAGTCGCTAATGTCCAAACGGGTCATCGCGAACGCCGCGACCTGCGCCACCTGCCCCTCCACAAGGAACCGATCGGCGATTCCACGCTGATCGAGAACCTCGATCGTGCGTGAGTGCAGACCGCCTGCGCGCGAGCCGGGGAGGTCTTGGCTGGCGCGCCGCTCGACAATCGCGACGTCCACGCTAGCCAACGCCAACTCACCCGCCAACATCAGCCCCGTCGGGCCGCCCCCGGCGATTACCACCGCATGCTCGGTCATGCCTGCACTCCGGTCGGCATGATGCCGGTCGCCACCAGCGCATCACATCCCTCGGCCGCCGCGGCAGCGGTGTTGAACTGCGCGGCAACCAACTCGGCCGCGCGCCGGGGCAGGCCGGCCGCCGACGGCGGCGTCGCCCCGGTGACCAGCGGGCGCACCGGCTGTCCGACCGGCACCGGCGGCACGCCGACACGGGCCAGCAGCTCCGCGAAGTCCGGCGGCGCGCACACCCGCACCTCCGCGCCGAGTGCCCGCGATCGCACGGCGAGTCCCACCAGCGGTGTGACGTCCCCGCGCGACCCATACCTCGTCAACAACACACGCATTTCACAACTCCTATTTCCGTAGGTTCTGGCTTCGGCCGGCGTCTATGCAGCACGCGGCCGAGTCCCGAGCTCGTTCCGGTGATGAACCAGACACGCCTGTCGGCAGGACGTGCGCGTGGTTCTCACTCCTCATCGACCACCAGCGCGCGTGCGTAGTTGCCCAGCGACCGCTGGTAGCGCGGCAGGTGAGGCGCGAGAGCGCCAAGCGCGATCGAGACGCCCTCGCGCTCACGGCCGGTGTCTGCGAGCGCGAGCGCGAGGAACCCGCTGACGGCGTCGTCGAGCCGGTCAGAGGGCTGCTCGCGCTCGGCCGTGAGCAGCTCAACGCTCTCCGACGCCTGGTCGAGATTGCGCAGCGAACTCGCCAGCTGGATCACCGCGCGACGTCGGCGTTCGCCCTCGAGCCCGAGCCCGAGCGCCCGGCGGTAGAGGGGAATCGCCTGGTCGGGGTGTCCGGTCGAATCGAACGCTGACGCGCGTTCGAACGCGGCGACCGCACTGTCGGCGGGGAGGCCCGCGATGAGCTCCTCGATCTTGGCGCGGAAGTCCTCCTCGTCGTAGTCGTCGATCGAGGCCCAGAGCGCCTCGGACCGACGGTCGTACTCGTTCGTCGTGGTCTGGTCGGTCATGTCGTCTCTCCTTCCTGTCACGCGGCGGGATTGAGCCGTCCTGCCCGATGGGCTTCGCGCAGCTGTCGCCGGTGCCCTCGCGACGCGAGCAGCGAGAGGACGGCGACGCCGCCTCGGTGTACCCGGATTTCCGCGTTTCGCATCTCACCGACGAGCTTGATCTGGCGCCCACCGGGGGCCGCGGTGCCAGTCCAGTCCTTGAGCCGGCCTCGACCGATGCGACGGAGGTCGTCGTGATCGATGCTGGTGCCGTTTGGAACGAGTAGCTTGACGGTCGCGTGGTCGATCTCGAGGTCGATCTCGATCTCGCCGGGCTCGATCTCGGGGAGGAGCAGATCGAGCACGACGAAGCTGCGCGAAGCGCGGACGTCGAACCTGCGTGCCGTGGTCCAGTCGCCGAGGTGCTTGACGGACTGGCCGTGGGCGCGGATCTTGACGGGTTCGGGATTGCGTGTCACGGGAGTCTCCTTTCTCGATGCAGATTGGGCTTGTTTAGCCGCGCCGGTAGCGGGCGACGGCGAGTGGCGCGAAGAGGACGACGAGTGCGGCCGCCCAGAGGAGTGAGCGGGCGATGTAGTAGGAGGCGGGGTGGCCGAGCTCCGGCTGTGCGTGTGCCCCGAGGGTCAGCGCTCGAACTGCGTCGACCATGGAGGTGAGCGGCTGGTACTTCGCGAACGGTTGCAGCCAGCCGGGCATCGAGGCGACCGTCACATAGGCGCTGGAGATGAACGCGAGCGGGAACACGATCATGCCCATGCCCTGCGCTGCTTGCGCGTTGCCGGCGAGCATCCCCATCGTCAGGAACAACCACTCGAAGGCGAACCCGAAGAGGACCACCAGCCCGAAGGCCGCGAACCCGTCGAGGACGCTGCCGTGGAGGCGGAAGCCGACCGCGAACGCGACCGCGACCGTGACCGCCGAGGCGAGCGCGAGGATGGCCGTGTCGGCGATCGCGCGGGCCGCGAGCACGGAGCTGCGCGGGATCGGTAGCGAACGCAGCCGGTCGACGAAGCCGTGCTCGAGATCCTCCGCGGTGGCGACCGCGGCCCCGATCCCGGAGAAGAGGACCCCGGTGGCGATGAAGCCGGGCACGAGGTAGTCGACGTAGGGGATCGCTCCGGCGTGGATCGCACCGCCGAACATGTAGCGGTAGATCAGGAAGAACAGGGACATCTGCAGCGTGGCCATCACGATCAGCTGCGGCGTTCTCAGGTAGCGAAGGGCCGCTCGGCGGGTGATCGTGAGCGTGCTCGCAACGAGTCCGGTCGAGTTGCGTTTGTTGCGGCGGTCGAGATCCTGGGCGATGGCTGTCATGAGATGAGTAGTCCTTTCTCGGTTCAGGCCGCGGCCGCCTCGGCGCGCGGCGATCGGCTCGTGTCGTCGTCGGTTGCGGAACGTCCGGTGAGGGCGAGGAAGACCTCGTCGAGGGTGGGCTGGCGCAGGGCGATGTCGTCGATCTCGACGCCAACGGCGGAGAGTGCGCTGAGGGCCGCTCTGAGACCATCACCGGCGCCGTCGATGCCTACGGTGACGCGGTGAGTGGCCTCGTCGATCAGAGCGTTGCCGTGGTCGAGTCGCGCGAGCGCCTCGGCGATCGTGGCGAGCTGGTCGCGGCGGTGGGTGTGCACCTCGATCACGTTCCCGCCGACTTGGCGCTTGAGCTCTGCCGGCGTCCCCTCGGCGATCGTGCGGCCGTGGTCGACGATCACGATCTGACCCGCGAGCTGGTCGGCTTCGTCCAGGTACTGGGTGGTCAGCAGCACGTCGGTGCCCGCCTCGACGAGCGTCCGGATCGCTTCCCAGAGCTCGATCCGGCTGCGCGGATCCAGCCCCGTCGTCGGCTCGTCGAGGAGCAGCAACCGCGGCTCTCCGACGAGACTCGCACCGAGGTCGAGCCTGCGACGCATGCCACCCGAGTAGGTGCGCACGAGCCGGCCGGCAGGGTCGAGGAGGTTGAGCTGTTCGAGCACACGCTGCGCGCTCGAACGTGCCTTCCTCCTGCTCTTGCCGTAGAGGCGGGCGACCATCTCCAGGTTCTCGCGACCGGTCATCGCTGGCTCGACGGCCGCGAACTGCCCGGCCAGCCCGATCGACCGCCGCACGTGCTCGGATTCGCGGACAACGTCATGTCCCAGTACGCGGAGGGCTCCCGCGTCGGGACGCAGGAGTGTCGCAATGGCACGCACGAGGGTCGACTTGCCGGCCCCGTTCGGACCAAGAACCGCGGTAACGCGGCCTGCATCGGCGACCAGATCGAGCCCGTCCAGCGCTTGGGTCTTGCCGAAGCGCTTCACGAGGCCCTGAGCGTGAATCGTCGGTGTCATGGGCTGCTTCTCCTTTCAGACACATCGAACGGTGTTCGAATAGAACAGTGTTCTAGCATAGAACTCTGAACTATGCAAACGCTGTTCGACAGTGATACGGTGTTCGAGAAATGAGAGATCCTGAACCTGCCCCTCTGCCGGCGCCGCCCTGGCAGCGGCACCCGCCGGAGCGAACGAGAAGGCGGGGGCGTGAGCCGATCACACGTGAGGCGATCGTCGAGACCGCTCTGCGGCTTCTCGACAAGGACGGCCTCGACGAGCTGAGCATGCGCCGGCTCGCCGACGAGTTCGACACAGGCCCCGCCTCGCTCTACTGGCACGTCGGCAGCAAGGACGGCCTGCTCGAGCTCATCTTCGACCGCGTCCTCGGCGAGGTCGAGGTGCCGAAACCCGAGCCCGAACGCTGGCAGGAGCAGCTGAAGGAGGCGGCACGCGCCGGGCGGGCGATGATCCTCCGCCACCGCGACATCGTCCGCATCTCAATCGGCCGGATCCCGATGGGACCGAACGCGCTTCGTGTCTCCGAGGGCCTGTTCGCAATCCTCCGAGCGGGAGGCGTCCCAGACCAACTCGCGGTCACGGCGCACCACCTGTTGTTCGCGATCATCAACGGCTTCACCCTCGACGAGACAACAGAGCTCGGCGTCGAGATCGAGCGCCCGCTGGACGAGCAGGCGGCAAACGCCGCACGCGACTACATCGCAGCGCTCCCCGTCGAACAGTTCCCCAACCTCGCCGCCGTCGCCGAGCATTTCGGCTACGCCGACAACGACCAAAGCTTCGAACTGCTGATCGACCTCTTCGTCGACGGACTCGCGCAACGTGTCCACGCGCAAACCCAGAAACCCGCACCCGAGCCGAAGCGCACAGGATGATCCCGCAGGTCACATCGCTCGAGCGGATTGGCGAGTGACCAGCGCGGCGGTGGCGAGCGCAAGAGCGGCAGTGAGTGTCAGCAGAATCGTGTAGCTGGCCAGGTGTGCGGCCTCCGCGAGAAGGTAAGGAGCGGCGAAGCCGAGGTAGGTGAGCGCGTAGAACCCCGCGGTCAGGCCGGCGAGCGCGCCCTGGCCGGCCAGGGCCTGGATCTCGACCAGCCCGGCGACGAGGCAGAGGCCGTAGGCGCTGCCGAGCACGATCGCGCTCGGTACGAGCATCCAGGTCTCGCGGGTCTCGGTCGTTGCAGCGGCGAGCACGAGCCCGGCGACGAGCAACAGTAGTCCGACTGTCGCGCCGCGGTTGCGCCGGGTGTCCAGGCGTCTCGCAAGCGGCTGAATCAGGACGCCGGCCAGCGCGCACAGCGCGGTGATGGCAGCTGTCACTGCGGTGCCGTCCTCTGCGTGCGCGGCTCCGACGACGCTCGGTAGAAGCGCGAAGGCGATCGCGGGGGCGGCGAACACCCATGGCGCCATCGGCGCCACGACCCGGCGGAACCGTCGGCTATGGATGCCCGGCAGGGAGATGCGCAGAGCGCGACCCGTGTGCGGCGTGACAGTCTCGGGAGCGTTCCGCAGCAAGAACAGGACGAGGGCCATCAGGACGATGTGGGGTAGGTACGGGACGATCGCCGGGGCCGGGGCCCACTGCGCGAGCAGGCCCGCTGCCAGTGGTCCGAGCGCGAAGCCAGCGGTCATGGCGACTCCGGCACGTCGCGCCGTCGTGTGGTCGCTGGCCGTGCCCAGGGGCGGGCGTGAGAGCTCGCGCAACCAGGCGGTGCCGGTCGCGAAGACGGCACCGCTCGCCACTCCTGCCATGAGGCGCCCGACGAACAGAAGAGCGACGTGATCTCGCCCCGCGGCGAGCGTCAAGCTGGCCGCGAGTGAGAGCACCGCCGCGGGGAAGATCACGCTCCGTCGCCCGCGCGCGTCGGAGAGTGGCCCGGCAAGCAGCAGTCCGGGGATCAGACCGAGGGCGTAGAGGCCGAAGATCGCCTCCAACATGCCGGTGCCGAGACCGAGCGACCCGCGGTAGACCAGCAGCATGGGCGTGAATTGATTGGCCCCCCAACCGGTCCCGAGCAGGATCGCCGCTGCCGGTAGCCACACGATTCGCGTCGAGCCTTCCATCGCTGTCATCTCGAACTCTCCCTGAGTTCAATGATCGAACCAATAAGACCCTAGCAGATATAAGTTCAGTGATCGAACCCATTGGTGCTAGACTGGATCCGGTGCTTGGGAAGGACTACGAACGTCAGGACTGCTCGCTCGCCCGCGCGCTCGAGGTGATCGGAGAGCGGTGGACGCTGCTGATCATTCGCGACGCCTTCTACGGCGTCCGACGCTTCAACGAGTTCCACGCCCACCTCGACGTGCCGAAGGCGGTGCTCTCAGACCGGCTGGGAGGGCTCGTCGCCGACGGGATCCTCGAGCGCCGCACCGATCCCGACCATGCCGGGCGCCACCTCTACGAACTGACGGCCGCCGGCCGTGAGCTGTGGCCGGTGCTTCACGCGCTGCTCGTCTGGGGCGGACACCACAGATCCCCGAACAGCCGCGTGTTCAAGCACGCCGCCTGCGCCACCCGACTCGACGACGCCGGCTACTGCCCGACCTGCAAGCTGACACCCGCTCCGAAGGACGTTCTGATGGAGCTCCGCCGTGGCCGAGGAAGGCTTCGAGACGATTCCGTTGCGGTCGCGCTACGGAAACCGCACCGACTGCTCGAGCCGATCTAAGCGCAGGTCACGATGTCAGTCTCGAGAGCGAGACGGACGAGCCCGATGCGGTCTTCGATTTCGCGCAGCAGCTTCGATGCGGCCGCTCCCTTCCAGCTCTGGGATTCGTGGGCTCCCGCGCCGAGGAAACGGTGGGCACTAGGAGATCCTGCGGCGGTATGTGACCACGGCGAAGCTGTAGGCGATGATGAGGATTCCGACACACCAGGCGAGGGCGATCCAGATGCCTGTGCCTACCGGCTGCTGTGTGAACAGGTCGCGGATGGCGTTGACGATGGACGTCACCGGCTGGTGGTCGGCGAAGGCGCGCACCGGGCCGGGCATGGTGTCGGTGGGCACGAATGCCGAGCTGATGAACGGCAGGAAGATGAGCGGGTAGGCGAACGCGCTCACGCCGTCCGTGGAGTTCGCGGAGAGACCGGGGATGACGGCGATCCACGTCAACATCAGGGTGAACAGGATCAGGATGCCGAGCACCTCGAGCCACGCCAGCACACCCGCCCCCGAGCGGAAGCCCATGAGGAGGGCGACGAGCACGACGACCATGAGCGAGACCAGATTGGCAACCACGGAGGTCAGCACGTGCGCCCACAGGACGGACGAGCGTGCGATCGGCATCGACTGGAATCGCTCGAAGATGCCGCTCTGTATGTCCTGGAAGAGGCGGTATGCGGTGTAGGAGATGCCCGAAGCAATCGTGATCAGCAGGATGCCGGGCAGCAGGTAGTTCACATACGAATCCGACCCTGAGTTGATCGCGCCGCCGAACACGTAGACGAACAGCAGCAGGAAGGCGATCGGCATGATCGTTGTCGTGATGACGGTGTCCGGGCTGCGCGTGATGTGGCGCAGGGACCGTCCCAGCAGGACGGCGGTGTCGCCGAAGAAATGGTTGGTCATCGTTGTTCCTCACTCGTCCGTGCCGACCCTGCGGCCATTGCCAGAGCGCCGTCCTCACCGTCGTCACCGACGATGGCAAGGAAGACGTCCTCGAGGGTCGGCTCCTTTTCGATGTATTCGACCTTGGCGGGCGGGAGCAGCTGCTTGAGCTCGCCAAGGGTGCCGTTCACGATGATCCGACCCTCGTGGAGGATCGCGATTCGGTCGGCGAGGTGTTCGGCCTCGTCCAGATACTGCGTCGTGAGCAGCACCGTCGTGCCGTGCCCGGCGAGTTCCTTGACGGCCTGCCACACCTCGATGCGCCCCTGGGGGTCGAGCCCGGTCGTCGGCTCGTCGAGGAAGATGACCGGCGGATTCCCGATCAGGCTCATCGCGATGTCGAGGCGGCGACGCATGCCACCCGAGTACGTCGACACCTTCCGCGCGGCCGCGTCGGTCAGCGAGAAGAGCTCGAGCAGGTCATCCGCGGTCTTGCCTGGATCCTTGAGGTGCCGCAACTGGGCGACCAGCACAAGATTCTCCCGCCCGCTGAGGATCTCGTCGACGGCGGCGAACTGTCCCGTCAGGCTGATGGACTCCCGCACGTTCGCCGGTTGCGCGGCGACGTCGAAGCCGTTGACGCTGGCAGTCCCCGCGTCGGCCTTGAGCAGCGTGGACAGGATCTTCACGACTGTGGTCTTGCCCGCCCCGTTGGTGCCGAGCAGGGCGAAGATGCTGCCCCGCGCCACGTCGAAATCCACGCCGCGCAGCACCTCCAGCTCCTTGTACGACTTCTCCAAGCCCTGCACGCGGATCGCAGACCCCTGGACAAGCTGTGCAGTCATGAGCGAGTCCCCCCTTCTTCCCCTTCGGCGCGGTCGATGGCGCTGATCAGCCGTTCCCGCTCCCGATCGGGGACATACCCGCCCTTCGTGTAGTTCTGAGCAAACGCCTCCACGAACTCCACGGGGTCGTCGCCGACGATCTCGCGGATCGGAGTTCCATCCGCCGCGGCCCGTTCGAACAGATCCGCAAGATCCTCGAACTCGGACACCGCGCTGTCGCCGTCGGTCGGCACGAAGTGCATCAGATAGTGCTCGATCGCGTCGACCGCCGTGCGGTAGTTCTCGGGAAGCTGCTTGACGCGCGCCTTGTATGCACGCCACCGCCGCTTCGGGCCGATCACCTTTGAGATGAAGCCGCCCTTTTCTGTATCGGACATTGTCTATCTGCCTCCTTCATGGAGCTGTTCGAGCCGTTCCGTGAGGAAGCTCCAGGTCCTCCAGAACTCTTCGAGGTATTCCTTTCCCTGAGCGTTCAGGGAATACACCTTGCGCGGCGGCCCCTTCTCGGACGGGACCTTCACCACGTCGACGAAGCCGCGCTGCTCGATCCTGACGAGCAGCGCGTAGACAGTTCCCTCGGCGATGTCGGAGAAGCCCTGCTCCCGCAGCCACGCCGTGATCTCGTAGCCGTACGCAGGCCGGCCGGACAGGATCGCGAGAACGATGCCCTCCAGCGTTCCCTTCAGCATCTCCGTCACCTGCTTGCCCATGGAACGCCCCCTTTCCAGATACTCAGTGTTACTGACTACCGGTACATAGTAACACTTAATAGCGGAGGCGCAAGCTCCACGTGGCGGCGGGCGCACTCGTCAGGTGGAGCGATCAGCTCCGCGCGGCCTCGAGGATGTTCTTGAGTGTCTCGAGGTTGGCCCGGATGCCGCTCTCGAGTCCCCGTCGCGCGAGCGGTCCGAGGATGGGCGCGAGCGGGCCGATGTCGGCGCGGGCGTCGAGTTCGATCCTGGTGGCGTGGTCGTCCTCGCTGAACCGGTATTCGTAGTGGAACGGTATTGGACCCGAGGTCGTCTCGATCACAAAACGCGTCGGCGGCTCGAAGGCGACAACCTGGAAGTCGTTTGTCGCCACACCTGCCGGTAGGTGTCGGGTCATCACGAAGCTGGGCGGGTTGTCGCCGGGCGCGCTGGTCGGTTGTACGTCGGTGACCGCCGAGTTCCAGTCGGCGAAGTGGTCTGGGTCGGCGACGTAGGCGAACACGTCGTCGATCGCCCGCTCAATCCGGATCGTGGCGCTGACAGCGATCATGCCGCCTTCTCCAGCGCGGGCGGTTCGATCGTCTGTCGCCGGGCGAGCCGGCCGGGGACGTCGGGGTCGTGGGCGACAAGGTAGACGGTCGGGTGGGCGGCGGCGTAGGCGCGGATCCGGGCGTGGGTCTCGCGTTCGGCGGCGGCATCGGAGCCGACGCCGTCGACGACGCCGCGCAGCATC
Organism: uncultured Actinomycetes bacterium; assembly: GCA_963724805.1. Lineage (GTDB taxonomy): Bacteria > Actinomycetota > Thermoleophilia > Gaiellales > Gaiellaceae > CAVQZA01. Next base: position 1,378,832 of record CAVRWA010000014.1, on the reverse strand, counting down.
AGTTCCTGGGTATAGGAGCTGTCGCCGGCGAGGAAGACGGTGTGGTCGCCGTCTTCGACGAGGAGGCCGACCTGGCCGGGCGTGTGGCCTGGAAGGGGGACGACGCTTACGTCGCCTGACGTCGTCAGCTGCAGGCTTTGCGGAAACGGGCCGAGCGGGGTCGGTTGCAGTTCGAGCGGCGTCGGGTCGAACCAGCTCGGCCAGCGGTTGCTCGGGTAGCCGCGCAGGCGGCCGCGAAAGCCGCTTGCGTGCTCGAGGTCGGCGGGCGTGACGAGGATCTCGGTGTCCGGGAAGTGGTGGAGGCCGCCGGCGTGGTCTGTGTGCAGATGCGTCATCACGACCATGCGCACGTCGCTCGGCCTGATTCCGAGCTGTGCGAGCTGGGGGCCGATCTCCTGCTCCGGCTCGACCCACTCCCGTACGGCGAACCGCAACAACGGGTGCCAGCGCGGGAAGTAGCCGGGCTCTGAGACACGCGCGGTCTCGCCGGTGTCGACGACGATCACCCCTTCCGGGTGCTCGATCGCGAACGCGAAGATCGGCAGCGGCATCGTCCACTCGCGGTCGAACAACGTGCGCAGCAGCCGCCCCTGCCCGTCGCCGTCGCCTTCGCGCCAGCTCTTCGTGATCGCGACGGTGCCGGTCTGGATCGCGTGGATCTTCATCCTGTCCTCCTCCGAGATAGGGAACTATGCGTTCCGTATCTAGTGGACGATAGCAGATATACGAGAACTCGCGTTCCGAAAGTATGGTACGGTGATCGCGATGAGCGACGAGGGCCACAAGCGAGGGGCAATGGGACGTCCGCGCGACCTACGCATCGACGCCGCAATCCTCGACGCCACGCTCGCGCTGATCGTCGAGCACGGGGTCGAGACGCTGCGCGTCGACGACGTCGCCGAGCGAGCCGGCGTCGGCAAGGCCGCGATCTACCGCCGCTACCGCTCCAGAGACGAGCTCCTCACCGCCGCCATCGCAGTGCTGGTACGGGAGATCGCGATCCCAGACACAGGATCGACAAAGAAAGACCTGCTCGCGCTAATGAACGACGCCGTCCAGGTCTACGGCAACGCGCCTGCGGCGCAGGCGATGCCCGCGCTCATCGCAGCGATGAACCGCAACCCCACCCTCGCCCAGGCGACCCGCGAGGGCTTCCTCGCAGCCCGCCGCAACGCGCTCCGCGAAGTCCTCGCGCGCGGCATCGAGCGCGGCGACCTCCGCCCAGACCTCGACGTCGAACTCGCACTCGACGTCCTCGGCGGCCCACTCTTCTACCGCCTCCTCGTCACCGGCGGCCCAATCGACGCCCAACTCGCAGAAGGCGTCGCCGACCTACTCCTGCACGGCTTCGCTCCCGCCACACCCCGACAGCGCTAAACGGCCGCCGTCGGCGCGACGATCGGCCGCGTGATCGGCGACATCTCCGCCGAGGCATACCTCGACCTCTAGAAGGAAACAAATCGCTCGCGCCATCGGGGCAGGCCTTGACCCAGCCTCCAAAGCACATTGACCGCAGACCGTGGGTGTGATCGGCGCATGCGAACCGAGGGAACACGGAGGGAACACCAGCCCGACCACCCGCGTCCACGCTGGGTGAAGGCTCCTGCCTCGATCCCGCCGTTTTGCAGGGAGAACGTGGTCACGCATGCCCCTGCACACCCGCGCTTTCCGCCCTCGATCCTGCATGGTAAGGAGGGGGCCCGGGGTTCGAGTCCCCGAGAGGGCTTTTGCACAAAATGCCTGCAAAAAGGCATGTGCTGTTGCCTGCGATAACAACGACGAGGCGCTCTGCGGGTACGAGACGGGTACATCTTGGTACTGCCGACGCAGCGCGACGTCTTGCGACGCCTCATGGCACGGCTTCGGAGAGCCGCTTGAGCAGGTTGTGGTGAGGGGTTTCAAAACTCAGGTCATTCTGCGGCTCGGTACTCGTGGATGAGGCCGCCAAGCAGATCGTGGCGTTCGACCTTGGCGTTGGCCGGTCGAACGGTTGTGTCTCCTGCTTCGGGTGGGACGAGCGCGAGCGCGCGATGCGGCCGCTCCGCGATGTAGTGGGCGGTGTAGGTGCGGAGCACGTGCTCGAGGTGGCGGCGTCCGAGGATGAGAAGCCAGTCGAGGCACTCGGCGCGGACGGTGCGCACGAACCGCTCCGCGTAGGCGTTGGCCTGTGGCGCACGGATCGGGGTGTGGATCGTCTTAATGCCTTCACTGCGGAACACCTCGTCGAAGCTGCCGCTGAACTTTGTGTCTCGGTCGTGGATCAGGAACCGTGTCCGTTCGAACAGGCCGGTGAAGCTGAGGTTGCGTGCCTGTTGAGTGACCCAGGCTCCGGTCGGGTTGGTGGTGCAGCCGGCGAGGTGGACGCGGCGGCTTCCGAGTTCGATGAAGAACAGCACGTAGTAGCGGCGCAGCGTGATCGTCTCGACGGTGAAGAAATCACAGGCCAGGATGGTCGCGGCTTGCTGGCGGAGGAAGTCGCGCCAGCTCGGGCCAGCGCGCCGCGGTGCCGGCTTGAGCCCCGCAGACAGGAGTAGCCGCCGGACGGTGCTCGGCGAGATGTGCACCCAAGCTTCAACAGCTCACCGGCGATCCGTGGATAGCCCCAGCGCGGGTTCTCCCGCGCCAGGCGCAGGACGAGCTCGCGAACGCGACGCTCGACCGGCGGCCGGCCGCCGCTGCGCTGTGGCTGCGTCCACCCGCGGCGCACGAGCTGTCGGTGCCAGCGAAGCAGCGTCCGCGGCGTCACGATCAGTGCATGCCGACCGCGAGGCGGGAGCATCCGGCCGAGCGCAGCCAGGAAAGCGCGATCGGCTGCCCGAAACGACGGCCGCGGCTGCTGCCGACCAAGCACCACCAGCTGATGGCGCAGTACGAGCAGCTCGACGTCCTTGGCGAACTCGCTGCGGCGGCCGCGCACGAGCAACCGCAGCAGCGTCGAGAACGCGAGATACGCGAATGAAAAATCATCGGTCGATGCTCCCAGAGCCGGCCGCCGTCGACATCAAGAACCGGAACCCACGTTTTGAAACCCCTCAGGATCGTCAATACAGCGTAGTCCGGCTCTCGCTCCGCGTAAGCGCTGCGCGAGCTCGCAGTCGCGCCGCGGAGAAAATCCTCCTACTGGGTGACCGGCATTCTGTCGGCGCTGCGCCGAGCCACGAGGGTGCGGCGTGCGATCTCAGTGCGATCCGGCGGCGAATTTCATGCGTGTCGATGAGCGACACTCGATACGAACTTCCTGCGTCGGGATTACCGGTCGAGGTCGACGACCCAACGATGGCGGCGGAGCATCGCCAGCTCGTTCTCATCCAGTGGGCCGGCAGAGGCGGCGCGCACGTTTCTCTCGACGTTGTGTGTCGAGCGCATGCCGGGGATGACGACGTCCGTCGCCGGGTGACTGAGACAGAACTGGAGCGCGCTCTCCGCCAGCCGCTCGACCTCGACGTCGAGGTCTCGGGCGATCGCCTGCACGCGTTCCCACACCTCGCGCTTGCGCTCGCCGGCGAAGTACTCGTTCCGGAAGTCGCCATCCGGAAAAGTCGTTTCGGGCCGGACGGAACCGGTCAGCGCGCCCTCGTCGAACGGCACCCGCACGATCACACCGACGCCCGCTGCTTCGACTGCGGGAAAGAGCACGTCCTCCGGGCTCTGGTCGAAGACGTTGTAGATCACCTGAACGGTGTCGACGAGTCCCGACTCGACAAGCCGGATCGCGTTCTCCGGCTCGTGGGCGTTGATCGAGACGCCGAAGAAGCGGATCTTCCCCTCGCGCTTCAGTCGCTCGATCGCGTCGAGCCAGTCGCCCTGGCCCACCCACTCGTCCGACCAGACGTGCAGCTGGTGGACGTCGATCGTCTCGAGCCCCAGCTTCTGGAGGCTGCGCTCGGTGCAGGCGACGATCCAGTCGGCCGGGAAGACCTCCTCGGGGCGCACTCCGGGTCGGGCCGGCCATTCCCAGTTCTTCGGCGTGACCTTGCTGGCGACGTAGACCGTCTCTGCCGACTCGCCCACGGCGGCGCCGACCAGCTCTTCGCTGTGGCCGTCCCCGTACGCGTGAGCGGTGTCGAGGAAGTTGACGCCGTGCTCAATCGCAGCCCGGAGCGCCCGCAGCGACTCGTCGTCGTCGGCTCCGACCCACGCGTCCCTGCCGATCCCCCAGGCTCCAAAGCCGAGCTCGGAGACCTCGAGACCCGTCCTGCCCAGCATCCTGTAGCGCACCGCCTGCTCCTTCCCGGTCAGAGAATCGTGCGCCAGCTTAACGTTGGCTCGTAGCCGAGGACCCGGCGGGCCTTGTCGATTGCGAGTAGGGTGCCGTTCTCGGCGACGCTCTCGCGGACAGGCACGTCCGGGAAGACCTCGGCCATCAGTTCACGGCTGGGCTGCCGCATCACCGTGTCGGCCGCGGCGATGATGAACGCGTCTGCGCCCCCGACGTCCGCCTCGAGGGCGAGGCGGACGCTCTGGCCGACGTGGCTCTCGTCGACGTAGCTCCACAGGTTCCACTTGCGCAGGTGGGGGTCCGCCCAGAAGGACGGGAACCGCTCGTAATCGGCGCGCTCCATGATGTTCGAGAAGCGGAGCCCGACGAACGGGATCCCGCTCCAGCGGCTGAACTGGCGGGCCATCTCTTCGCCGAGCACTTTCGACAGGGCGTAGGGCGACTCGGGCCGGAGCTCGTGCTCCTCGTCGACCGGCGCGTAGTCCGGCGGCTGCTCGAACGGCAGCCCGAGCGTCGTCTCGCTGGACGCCCAGACGACGCGGCGCAGGCCGAGCCGGGCGGCGGCGGCGAAGACCGCGTGCGTCGAGAGGATGTTGCTGCGGAAGACCGCCGACGGCGTGGCGTGCACCGGCGAGGGGATCGCGGCGAGGTGGACGACCGCCTCCACGCCCGGCAGGCGGTCGCCGCCGCCGACCGCCTCGAGCGCCTGGCCCGCGTCGGTCAGGTCCGCGTACAGGAACGGCGCCGGCGAGTCGGGCGAGCTCGACTCCGCCGACGGCACCAGGTCGACGTTCAGGACGTCGTGGCCGGCCTCGAGCAGGGTCCTGACGACCGCCCGCCCCGCCTTGCCGCTGCCCCCGGTGACGACGACCTTCATCGGCAGATCAGCCCGCGCGTGCCTCGGCTGCTCCGACCGGGGCGATCGTGCCGGGTGCGGGGCCGGTCGACTCCCTGACGACGAGGTCACCGCCGATCAGCAGCTGGCGCGCAGGCGCGCGCTTGTCCGCCAGGCGCTCGATCAGCATCTCGGCGGCGAGCCGGCCGGCTTCGAACGCAGGCCACTCGATCCCCGTAAGCGCCGGTGTCAGCATCTCCGCGAACTGCGCCTCGATCACCGATACGATCGAGAAGTCGTCCGGGACGTGCAGGTCGGCCGCCCGCAGTGCTCCCAGCAGACCCGTGAACTGCCAGCCGGTCGTGATAGCCGCGGTGCAATCCGGGTCCGTTCGCAGCAGGTCGGCGGCGACGGCAAAGGCCTCCTGCGCCGGGTGCGGGCAGGGGAGATGGATGCCGCGGATGCCGAGGACGCCGGTCGCCTCCTCGAAGACGTCGCGAGCGATCAGCGCCGCGTTGTAGCCGGCGCCGAGCTGGTCCTGCGGGAAGTTGAAGAGCGCGACGCAGCGATGACCGAGCTCGGCGAGGTGGGCGAGGCTCTTCTCCACCGCGGCGCCGGTGTCGATGTCGACGAAGCCGATCCCGGTCGTGTCCGCGGTCCGCCCGATCAGCGTGAATGGGTCGCCGCCGGCCTTCAGCCGCTCGATCCGCCGATCATGGGCGAGCGTCTCCATCAGGATGACGCCGTCCGCGCGGCCCATCTCGAAGACGCTCGCGATGGTCTCGGGATCTGCCGCCGACGTGGAGAGGAGCAACCCATAGTCGCTGGCGCTCGTCTCCTGCGTCACACCGGCGACGAACGTCTGCTGGACGGGGATCAGCTGCCACTGCGGAGAGGGCAGGAAGAGCGCGATCGTGTGCGAGGCGCCGCTCGCAAGGGCGCGGGCGGGGCGATGCGGACGGTAGTCGAGCTCGGCGACGGCCGCGAGCACGCGCTCGCGGATCTCGGGCGAGACCGTTCGCTTGCCGCTCAGCACGTACGAGACCGTGCTCAGCGCGACACCCGCCTGCGCGGCGATCTGCGCCATCGTCGGCGGCTTCGACTTCGAGCGGATCGGCGTGGGAGCGTCGGACACCCTGGGGAAAAGTGATCGTCGTGACTTGATCTTACAACTACCGAACAGTAGCATCGAAGCGCTTCGCGAAGCGCTTCGCAAGTCCGGATCAACGTACGCCGTGGAGGAGTGAGGCAGAGGAGTGGACTCGTTCCAGGGCAGTGCCTCGTGTGTTGCGCCGACAGCGTCGGCGCGGGTGCGGCTCCGGCCTCTCGACCCGACAGGGGTGCGGATCCTCGGCGGGCTTCTCGGCGAGCGGCAGCGGATCAACCGCGAGGTGACGATCCTCCAGGGTGCGGAGGAGCTCGAGCGGGCGGGCACGCTCGAAAACCTGCGTATCGCCGCCGGCCGCTCGGCGGGCACGCGGCAGGGCATGGTCTTCAGCGACACCGACGTCTACAAATGGCTCGAGGCGCTCGCCTGGGAGACCGCGCGCGAGCGCGATGGGGAGCTCGAGCGGTTCGCGAGCGAGACGACGGAGCTCGTCGCGGCGGCCCAGCAGCCCGACGGCTACCTGAACAGCTACTGGGGTCTCGACAGCCGCGAGCGCTGGAGTGACCTCCAGCAGGGACACGAGCTCTACTGCGCCGGTCACCTGATCCAGGCGGGGATCGCCGCGGGACGGACTGGCTCGCCGCGCCTCCTCGCGGTTGCCCGCGGCTTCGCGGACCTACTCGTCGACCTCTTCGGCTCCGACGCGGATCGCCGCACGGACGGACATCCGGAGGTCGAGGTCGCACTCGTCGAGCTCTACCGCGAGACCTCCGATCGCCGCTACCTCGCGCTCGCGGACAAGCTCACCAGCCGTCGCGGCTTCGGCTTCTTCGCCGGCGGGCGCTTCGACCTTCCCTACTACCAGGACGTCGAGCCCGTGCGGGGATCGCGCACGATCGTGGGCCACGCCGTCCGCGCCCTCTACCTCGCCGCGGGGGTGACCGACCTCTACGCGGAGACGGGCGACGAGAGCCTGCGCGAGGCCATGCTCGCGCAGTGGGACGACCTCGTCTCCACGAAGGCCTACCTCACGGGTGGGGTCGGTTCGCGCCACTACGACGAGGCGATCGGCGATCCGTACGAGCTGCCGCCCGATCGCGCCTACTGCGAGACCTGCGCCTCCATCGCGAGCATCATGTGGAACTGGCGGCTGCTGCTGGTCACCGGGGAGAGCCGCTTCGCCGACCTGCTCGAGCGGACGCTCTACAACGGGTTCCTCGCGGGGCTCTCGCTCGACGGTCGGTCGTACTTCTACGCCAATCCACTGCAGTCGCGCGGCGGCCACACACGCCATACCTGGAACCCGGTCGCCTGCTGCCCGCCGAACATCATGCGCCTGCTCGCCTCGCTGCACCACTACCTCGCTACGACCAGCGACGGCGGCGTCGAGCTCCATCAGTACGCGACCTCGACGATTCGTGCCGTCGTACCGGCTGCGGGCCCAGTCGAGCTGGCGGTCGAGACGGGCTATCCGTGGTCGGGATCCGTAACGGTGGAAGTGGTCGCGTGCGGCGACGCAGAGTGGACGCTCTCGCTCCGGGTGCCGGCGTGGGCGCGTGACGCGATCGTCGACGGTCACCCGGTCGCGCCGGGATACGTGCAGCTGAAGCGGCGCTGGCGCCAGGGCGACCGCGTCGTCCTGGAGCTCGACGTCTCGCCCCGGCTCACGGCGCCGAATCCGCGGATCGACGCCGTTCGTGGCTGCCTGGCGCTCGAGCGCGGCCCGGTCGTCTACTGCCTCGAGTCGGGCGACCTCCCGGCCGGCGCCAACCTCGCCGACGTGGCGCTCCGGAGAGAGGCGGAGCCCGCCGACAGCGGGCCGCTGGCGACGCTCGGCGGCGTGCCGGGCGTGTCCGTCGCAGGCGTCGTCCGGAACCTCGACGGGTGGGGGCATGTCGGGTACGTCGATGTTCGCGAACTCCAGCGGGACGGCGCGTCCGCACCGGCGCCGCTGCTCGCGGTCCCCTACTTCACGTGGGCGAACCGGGGAGACGGCGGAATGCGCGTCTGGCTCCCCAGGTTCGACTGACAGGGGGCTGCTTGGCGACGTTGTCCCTCGAGCAGCTGACGAAGGTCTTTCCGAACGGCGTCCGGGCTGTCCGCGGGTTCGACCTGTTCGTCGACGAGGGAGAGTTCGTCGTCCTCGTCGGACCGTCGGGCTGCGGCAAGACGACCGTGCTGCGGATGGTCGCCGGCCTGGAGGAGGTCACGTCGGGAACGATCCGCCTCGACGACAAGGTCGTCAACGACGTCTCGGCCCGCGACCGGGACGTGGCGATGGTCTTCCAGAACTACGCTCTCTACCCGCACCTGGACGTGCTCCGGAACATCGCCTTCTCCCTCCGGGTGCGCGGCGTTCCCAAGCACGAGCGCGAGCGGAAGGCACGCGAGGCAGTCGACGTGCTCGGGCTCACGGAAGTCGTCCTGCGCAAGCCCCGGCAGCTCTCGGGTGGGCAGCGCCAGCGGGTGGCCATGGGCAGGGCACTCGTCCGCGAGCCCGCCGTGTTCCTTATGGACGAGCCGCTCTCGAACCTCGACGCGAACCTGCGCGTGCAGATGCGGAGCGAGGTCCTTCGCGTTCAGCGGCGTCTCGGAGTCGCGACCCTCTACGTCACGCACGACCAGACGGAAGCGATGACGATGGGCGACCGGGTCGCGGTCCTCAGCAACGGCACGCTCCAGCAGCTGGCTCCGCCGCAGGAGCTCTACGAGAGCCCCGCGAACCTGTTCGTCGCCTCGTTCATCGGCTCGCCGCCGATGAACCTGTACGAGGGCGCGATCTCGGGACCCGGTGATGGGCTCTTGCTCTCGCTCGGATCGCAGCGGCTCGCCCTTCCCGCCGACCTTGGACATCGTCGTCCCGGCCTCGTCGCCGGCGAGGGCCGCAAGGTCGTGGTGGGTATCCGTCCCGAGGACCTCACCGTGGCCGAGGATGGCGATGCGAACCGGGATACGACGCTCGCAGGACGCGTCGAGCTCGTCGAGGCCCTCGGCAACGAATCGCTCGTCCATTTCTCGACGGACGCGAGGAGGGTCCGGAACAGAGGCGGCGCGTGGACGCCGGACGCGGCGGTGCAGGCGTCCGGTGATATCGCGGGGGCGTCCGCAGTGGAGGGCGTCGCGCGGGTCGACCCGCGCGTGCCGGTCGCGCCCGGCGAGCGGGTCACGCTCGTCGTCGACGTCGACCGCCTCCACTTCTTTGACGGCGAGACCGGAGACGCGATCGGAGCACCCGCTCGACCGGGGGGCGGGCAGTTGCTCCGCGAGATCCCATCCGAACAAGAAACGCAAACCCCAACGCAAGACGAGGGAATTGGCAACCTTCATCGGTAGCAAGACCGGCTTGACCGTGCTCGAGGGCGGCGAGGTCCTCCAGGTCGACGCGTGGGGGGAGAGCGGCGCCCGAGTGCGCTCGACGCTCGGAGCATCCATAACAGAGACACCAGGCAGCGCCTTGGACGATGCCTGGGCCACCGAGGCCCAGGTCGAGATCGTCGATGACCGAGCTCAGGTGCGCAACGGTGACCTGATCGTCGAAGTGTCCGTCAACCACGAGGAGCGGTTCGTCCCCCTCCCGCCGCTGGTGCGTTTCCTCCGGGCGGATGGCGAGGAGCTGTTCGCCGAGAGCGTTCCCCACTTCACGTCGCCCCCCCAGCGGCGTTACCGACAGGGCGGAGGCGACCTCTACGGCTGTGAGGTCACGTTCAACGCCTACCCGGGGGAGCGCTTCTACGGGCTCGGCCAGCACCAGCACGGCCTGCTGGACCAGAAGGGGGCCGTCATCGACCTGGTCCAGCGCAATACCGAAGTCTCGGTGCCGTTCGCGCTTTCCAGCCGAGGCTATGGGTTCCTCTGGAACATGCCGGGGGTCGGCCGCGTCGAGCTGGGCACCAACCGTACGAGGTGGGCCGCAGACGCAGCCCGGCAGATCGACTACTTCGTGACGATGGGCCCCACGCCGGCCGACATCGTCAGTCGCTATGCGAGGGCAACGGGGTTGCCCCCCATGCTGCCGGAATGGGCCTCCGGTTTCTGGCAGTCCAAGTTGCGCTACCGGGACCAGGAAGAGCTCCTCGAGGTCGCCCGCGAGTACAAGCGCCGCGGCCTGCCTCTCTCGGTGATCGTCTGCGACTACTTCCACTGGACGCGCCAGGGCGAGTGGCGGTTCGACTCAGCAGAGTGGCCGGATCCCCAGGCGATGGTGGACGAGCTGCGAGAGCTCGGAGCCGAGCTCATGGTCTCGGTCTGGCCGACAGTCAACCCCAACAGCGACGCCTACGCGGAGATGGACCGGCGCGGCCTCCTGGTGCGAAACCTGGCGGGCTTGCCGCTTCACCTCGCGTTCTGGGACAAGGGCACCGACGGCCAGGCCTTCATGCGCTTCTACGACTCGACCAACCCCGAAGCGCGGCGTTACGTCTGGGAGAAGGTGACCGACGGCTATCGCCGCTACGGCATCCGGGCGTTCTGGCTCGACGCATGCGAACCGGAGATCCTCGCCGACAACCCTGAGGGCGCCCGGTACTTCATGGGCGAAGGCTCCGAGGTGCAGGGCATCTACCCCCGGGAGCATGCCCGGGGCTTCTACGAGGGACTACGGGCGAGCGGCGAGGACGACGTGTTGCTGCTTTGCCGGTCCGCCTGGGCGGGCAGCCAGCGCTACGGCGCCGCCGTGTGGTCGGGCGACGTCGAGTCCACGTTCGAGGCCCTGGCCGCACAAGTCCCGGCCGGCCTGAACATGGGCATCTCCGGGATCCCGTGGTGGACGACCGACATCGGCGGGTTCAGGAACGGCGACCCGACCACGGCCTACTTCCGCGAGCTCGTCGTGCGATGGTTCCAGTTCGCCGCCTTTTGCCCGCTCTTCAGGCTCCACGGCGTCCGGGAGCCGGGCCCCCTCGTCGGCTCGGGCCAGACAGGAGCGCCCAATGAGGTGTGGTCCTTCGGCGAGGAGGCATACGGCTTGATCCGCGAACAGCTGGCATTGCGCGAGCGGATACGCCCGTACGTCATGGACCAGATGGGCGCGGCCAGCGCCGCCGGACTTCCCCCCATGCGCGCGCTCTTCTTGGAGTTCCCGGGCGAGGAACCGGCGTGGGAGGTGAGCGACCAGTACATGTTCGGCCCGGACGTGCTGGTGGCCCCGGTGACGGTAGAAGGAGCGCGGGAACGCGATCTGTACCTCCCCGTGGGGGCGTCGTGGCTGGACGCCTGGACGGGAGAGCCGGTCGAGAAGAACGGTTGGGTGACAGCAGCTGCACCGTTGGAGCGCATCCCGGTCTACCTACGGGAGGGGGGCGGCTTGAGCGACCTGTCGCCCAGCGGAACATGAAGACGCAGGCGGGCGCTGCAGCAACCACCGGCACAGGTGCGGCTGCTCGGTCCGCAGGCACCGGCTCGCGGCTGTCTGCTCGGAGGAAGCAGCAGCTCGCGGGGTGGCTCTTCCTGGCCCCTGCGATCGCGTATTTTCTCTTCGCGTTCGCCCTGCCCGTCCTCTACAACGTGATGTTGAGCTTCGAGCATACCTCTCCCGCTACGATCGCCAATTTCACCGCCCCGTTCGCCGGACTCGACAACTACCGCTTTATCTTCCATGACCCGACAAGCCGGTCGGCAATCGTTCGCACGCTCGAATTCACTGTTTTATCTCTTGTCTTCCAGTTCATAATCGGCTTTGCGCTCGCGTTGCTTTTCAGCCTCCGGTTCCCGGGGAGGACGCTTGCTCGCTCGCTCATCATCGTCCCCTGGCTGCTGCCCCTGATCGTGACCGGGGTCATCTTCAGGTTCCTGTTCCAGGCCGAAGGTGGAGCCGTCAACCAAGTACTCATGAACCTCGGCCTCGTCCACGACCCGGTCCAGTGGCTGAACGACCCGCACCTGGCCTTCTGGACGATCCTCATCGCCAACATCTGGCTCGGCATACCCTTCTTCACCCTCCTGCTCTACAGCGCGCTCCAGGACGTGCCGGTGGAGGTAAAGGAAGCAGCAATCATCGACGGCGCCGGCGCCTGGCAAAGGTTACGTCTTGTCATCGTGCCGATCATCCTGCCGGTTATCGAGGTCACGGTGCTCCTCGGGTTCGTATTCACCGTGAAAGTGTTCGACCTCGTGATCGGTCTGACCGGAGGGGGCCCGGCCAACTCCACCCAGCTGATAACGACCTGGTCCTACAACCTTTCGTTCCAGCAATTTTCCTTCGGCGAGGGTGCAGCACTCAACAACGTGCTGCTCATGCTGGCGCTGATCTGCGCACCGTTGTATCTGTGGCTCAGCCGGGGCTCGTTGAGAAGCAGCTGGGGAGAAGGCAAATGACCGGCTTGCAGAAGTCGAGAGCCATGCGATGGCTCGCCACTCTCGCGGCGGCCGCTGCCCTCGTCATCGTGCTGTTCCCGGTCTACGCGATCATCGTCGGCTCGTTCGAGTCGACCGAGACCCTGTTCAGCGGCACGTTCTACTGGCTGCCGCACGCGGCGACACTTGACAACTACCGAACTGTCCTCCAGGGCGGATCGGCAAACACCCAGGAAACGGTGTCCGGGTCGCAAACGGGCAACGTGCTGACGAGCCTCATCGTCGGCCTTGGGACCGCGCTGCTGGCCCTTGTCGTGGCCGTGCCGGCGGCCTATGCGCTTTCGAAATACCGCCTGCGGGTGACGCTCGTCATAGTCAGCTCCATGCTCGTGGCTCAGATCGTCCCCTCGATCGTCCTGGCCACGTCTTTGTTCATCGTCTTCCATTGGATCCACTTGCTGAACTCGTACCCAGGGCTCATTCTCGCCGACGGTACGTACGCGATCCCCTTTGCCATCCTCGTGTTACGGGCGTTCTTCTTCAGCCTTCCCAACGAGCTCATGGATGCAGCCAGAGTCGACGGTGCGTCCGAGTGGCGTACGTTCCGCCTCGTCGTGATCCCACTTGCCCGCTCGGCCGTCATAACCGTCGCGGTCTTCGCGTTCTTGGCCGGTTGGGCGGACTTCATATTTGCCCTGACCATCCTCAACGGGACAAGCATTCAGCCGATCACCCTGGGGATCTACAACTATCTCGGCAACTATTCGACCGACTGGGGCGCAGTAATGGCCTCTGCAGTAATCGCCCTCGTGCCGGCCGCGGTAATGCTGATGGTGGCACAGCGCTATATAGCGAGTGGCCTCACGGCGGGCTCGGTGAAGGGTTAGCGATGGACCAAATCCCACCATTGGTGGCGCTGAGGGGGTGGTCGACGAATTAGAGGAGGAGAAGCCTGGCGTCTAGAGGTCGGGCATTTATCCCCGATTACCTTTATCCCCCATCAACCCGAAAAGGAGAGAACCGCTGTGAACATGTTGACCAGAAGGTGGCACTGGGGGCTGGCAGCCCTCGCGATCGCGACGTGTGCAGTCGTCGCGTTGTCGTTGTCGCATGCGACCAGCTCCGCCGCGACCACCATCACGCTCACGGAGGAGGACTACTTCAATACGCCAGGTCAGATCGCCGCGTTGACCGCTTACAGCAAGCAGTTCGAGGCCGCGCATCCTGGTGTGACGGTAAAAAGGCAATACGTACCCTTTGCCAATCTCAATACGAAACTTCTGACGCAAGCCGCGGGCCACGCCCTGCCCAACCTGTTGGCCGTCGACAACCCGTTCGTGTCGACCATGATCTCGACAGGCCAGGTGATTCCTCTGAGCGGTTTGAAGGGCTTCAGCACCAAGGGCTATTTCCCAGCGGTGATCAATGAGGGCTTCTCCGGTGGCAAGTACTACAGCTTGCCGGTGGCAGGAGCCAATTCGATCGCATTGATGTACAACATCGCCATGCTGAAGGCGGCAAACGTCAGCCCTCCCAAGACGTGGGCGCAGCTGGTGACTGCCGCCAAGGCTCTGACGACCGCGGACCATTACGGCATTGCCTTGACCTGTGAGGCTGCAGAAGACACCACATGGCAGTGGGAGCCGTACTTCTGGAGTAACGGTGGCAAGTTCACGTTCGCCAATGTCGCGTCTGCGCCGGGAGTACAGGCGCTGAGCGTGTGGAAGCAGTTGATCGACGACGGTTCGGCGTCCAAGGACTGCCTCAACTGGAGCCAGACTCCCGCCGCGTCGACCCAGTTCATCGACGGCAAGGCCGCGATGATGGTCAACGGCCCCTGGAACTTCCCGACGCTCAACCAGAACAAGATGTTCTACGGCAAGCAATTCGGGATCGTCCCTGTCCCGGTCCGTGTGCCCGGCCAGCACGTAATCGTGCCGTTGGGTGGCGAGGACTGGATGGTCAGCAAGAGCGGCGACAGTGCTACGCAGCAGATGGCTTTCGAGTACATCAAGGGCATGCAAGCGCCTGCGATGGAGTTGAAGCTCGCGAAGCTGTTCGGTTATCTGCCGGGCAAGATCGCCGTGGCCAAGATCTACGTGAAGCAGGCAGGCCCTGAGTGGAACGTCTACGTCAACCAGACGCTGTTCGCGCATCCGCGCACCCTCGGCCTGGGCGTGAAGTACCCGAAGATCTCCCAGGCGGTGTGGACCGCCATTCAGGCTGCCTTGTCCGGCTCCAAATCTGTGCAGGACGCGCTGAACACGGCGCAGGGCCAGATTTCGACCATCTTGAAGGGCTAGGAGCTGCTGGGTGGCAACAACGGCCTGTCCCGCTTCGGGGAAATAGCGAACGTCACGGGTCGAGGCCCGGTACCGCTTGTCCCACTGGCCCTGGGCAGCGGTACCGGGCCGTTCGTCTGTAGCGGACGAGCCCGCAAGGACGGCCGTGCGGCAACCGGGGATGAAGCGGCCCACGAGGATGTTCAGTGGACCGCCCCCGGTTCATGAAGACGGGGATGCGGCAGGGAGAACTGCTCGCGCTTCGCTGGGCAGGGTCGGAGGGGTTGGGAGACCTCCGACCGGAGTGAGGACGGAGCACCGACCGCGTAGGGTTCGTTAGTTCAATCCGCTGCAAGTCCCACGAATCGAAGAGCCACGGCAGAGTTTGTGAGCCCCACGGGCGGGCGGGTGGGCACGCGGGCACCCCTTTGCCGCGGTCCTACCCCGGCGCGAGCCGCGTCCGGATCCAGTCGGCGAGGCTGGCCTGGCTCACCGTTCCTGCAGCGACTCCGCGGATGACAGAGTCCGTCTACGCGGGGTCGTCGGGCGAGCGGTGCCACACTGCGCCGTTACGATCCAAAGAACACGAGAAGCGCCATGTACCCGGCACGCTTGTTCCCATCCGGGAGTGGATGGTTCTTGACCAAGTGCCAGCAGAGCGCGGCCGCTTTGTCCACGAGATCGGGGTACGCCTCAGTGCCTTCGAACTCCGCAGCGGGGGCGAGGAGAGCCGATTCGGCGAGACTGATCCGTTCGAGCCGCGCGAGTCGCGGCCGGGATCTCTAGCACCGCCTCTGCGATAAGGAGGTAGTCGGCAAGCTCGAGGTAGCGGGTCAACGAGCGAGGCGCTCGATGATGTCTTGATTCTCCTCCAGCAGCTTACGCAGCGATGCGCGGAACTCCTTGTCCTGCCATCGGACGGATAGCGCCAAGAAACGCAGACCTCGACCGCGGAAGCTCCCGCAGGTACCCGCCAATGCCCGCAACGGCAGTGGCGGAAAGCCCTGCTCACGCCTCAAATCCCCGCGTATCCCGGCTCAGCCCGGAAGCGCCATGACCGGCCTGTCACGCCGGAGGTCGCGGGTTCGAGTCCCGTCGCTCCCGTCTTCTGCCGGACACTTGCCGGAGGCCGCATTACTCGTTCGGAACCGCCGGGCGAGGCGCTTCCGGGCGCATGTGTGGCGGCGGCGACGGCCGCTCGTCCGTCCCGACTCCGGAGGCGGCGATCAGCCCGTCGATCTCTTGCAGGACATCGTCGCCCAAACCGCCCTCCCCTGCCGGCGACCAGCTGTCGACCTGCGCGGGCCTGCGGGCCCCGACGATCGCACCGGTCACTCCCTGCTGGGCCAGCACCCACCCGACGGCGAGGCACGGAACGGTCGATCCCACGCGCGCGGCGATCGCCCGGAGCCCATCGATGAGCGCGAGGTTCGCAGAGAGCAAGGGCTCCTGGAAGATGGGGGACCCGCGGCGCCAGTCGTTCGGATCGAGCCTCTCGACGCGGTCGCGATCGAAGGCTCCCGTGAGCATCCCGGAGGCCATCGGCGAGTAGGCGATCACGCCGGTGCCGTGTCCGTCCGCCCAGGGGAGCAGCTCCGAGCGCGTTCCGCGAACGAGCATCGAGAGCGGAGGCTGGAGCGAGTCGACGTGGCGGACGGCTTCGCAGCGCTCGAGCTGCTCGACGTCGTGGTTGCAGACGCCGATCCACCGCACCTTGCCCTCGTCGACCAACTCCGCCATCACGCCCCAGGACTCTTCGATCGGCGTCCCCGTCGTCCAGTCGGGCCAGTGAAACTGGTAGAGGTCGATCCGCTCCACCCCCAGCCTGCCCAGGCTCGCCTCGCACTCGCGGCGGATCGACCCGGGAGACAGGTCGTTCCCGACCTCGCCCTCGGGCAACCCGTCCCAGACCCGTCCGCACTTCGTGAAGAGGTAGACGTCCTCGCCGGCGCGAAACGGCTTCACGGCCTCGCCGACGACCTCCTCCGAGTGGCCGAGCCCGTAGACGGGGGCAGTGTCGATCCAGTTGACGCCGCGCTCGACCGCGTGTCGGATCGCCGCCACCGATTCGTCGTCGTCGACCTGGCCCCAACCGAACTTCCACGGCCCGCCCATCGCCCAGGTCCCGAGACCGACCATCGTCAGCTGAGGCCCGGCGGAGCCGAGCGGCCTCGTCTTCATGCGCGCCTCCTTCCCTGCATGTTCAGCTGACGAGGATGGTCGGGAGGCGCCATTCGAGCGCCGCGTGGTCGACAACCGCTCCGCTGCCGCCGCACCGGCGGCAGGCCGCCTCGCCGTCACACTCCGGGCAGCGAGTGTAGGCCGCGCTCGCAACGTCGAGCGTCTCCCCGCACGCGCACAGGGCGACGAGCGTCTCGCCGCGCAGCTCGAACCCCTCGAAGGCATGCCCGCGGTGGACGTGGAACGACCCGACCCCAGCCTCGTTCCGCGTGAGCTCGACCGCCATGAGAAGGCCTATCTTATGATCTTTTCGGTGACCGGGCGCGACCCCGCCAACGGCTCTTCCCGCACGCGCGAGACGCTCGCCGACCTGTACGTCGTCGACGCCGACGTGCATGTCCACGAGGACGTTGCCGAGCTCGCGGACCATGCCGAGCCACCGTGGGACGTCGCGTTGCGCGAGATCGCGAAGGTCGAGGAGCGCTATCTCGACCTGCCGGCAATGTCGCCGCGAGCCGAGTTCCGGATCCCGTGGCCCGGGGGGTCGAACCGCCCCCAGGTCGTTGGCTCGCCGGCCGTGATGCGGCGCGAGCTCGACGAGCTCCAGGTCAACGAGGCGGTTCTGTTCCCCGATCACCTGCTCTCGCTCGCGATGGTGCGCGACCCCGGGTTCGCCGTCGGGCTCGCACGGGCATACAACGACTGGCTGGCGGAGCGCTGGCTTCGTCAAGAGCCCACGCTCAGAGGCTCCATCGTGATCCCGCCTCAGGACCCGGCGGCGGGGGCGGCGGAGATCCGCAAGCACGCCGGCCACCCGGGGTACGTGTGCGCCTACCTGCCCGCGGCCGGGCTGAAGACCCTCTACGGCAGCGAGCTCTACGACCCGGTCTACGACGCGGCGCAGGAGGCCGGTCTACCCGTCGCGATCCACAGCGTGGAGGCGATCTTCCCCGTCTTTCCGTTCCAGCTCGAGCAGTTCCGCACGGCGCTGGCGGTCCACGCGCTCGCGCACCCGCTCGCAATGGTCGCGAACCTGGTCTCGCTGCTCGAGACAGGGGTGCCGGTTCGCTTCCCGCGGCTCGGGATCGCCTTCATGGAGGCGGGTACGGGCTGGGTGCCCTGGATCGCCAACCGCTTGGACAAGGAGTACATCGAGCGGCGACGGGAGGTGCCGTTGCTCCAGGAGCGCCCAAGCCACTACATGCAGCGCTTCTTCTACGGTACGCAGCCGATCGAGGAGCCTGACGAGCGCACGGACGTCGTCAAGCTGTTCGAGCTGTTCGACGGCGAGAACCAGGCGATGTTCGCCTCCGATTGGCCGCATCACGACTTCGACCACACACAGTTTGTCTTCGGCCTGCCCTTCGCGCCCGAGGTGCGGCGCAAGATCATGGGCCTGAACGCCGCCCGCTTCTTCGGCCTCGGCACCGCATGAGACGCCCTGTGTCAACCCCTTTGCTTGCGCGTTCCTCGGGCGGCGAGGGGCGCGCATGAGCCGCGAGCCGCAGGAGCACCACATCGGTCGCCTCGAGGAGCTGCCACCCGGCACGCACCGGGTCGTGCGCGTGGCGAACCGTGAGCTCGGCGTCTTCAACATCGACGGGCGGGTGCATGCGATCCCCAATCTCTGCCCACACCAGCGCGGCCCGCTCTGCGCAGGCTCGGTGTCGGGCACGATCGACTGCGGCCCGCACACCGACTGGCGGCTCGCCTGGATCTGGGAGGGCGAG
Organism: uncultured Actinomycetes bacterium; assembly: GCA_963724805.1. GTDB lineage: Bacteria > Actinomycetota > Thermoleophilia > Gaiellales > Gaiellaceae > CAVQZA01. Next base: position 1,360,186 of record CAVRWA010000014.1, on the reverse strand, counting down.
GTCGTGAGCTGTCCGTGGCACTCCCTCGAGTTCCACGTCCCCACCGGCAGATGCGTCGCCTTCGAGGACATCGGTCTGCGAACGTACGACGTGCGCGTGAGCGACGAGGGCGAGATCTCGGTGGTGATCTGATGTCGGTGGCGCTCGTCACCGGCGCCGCCCGCGAACGCGGGATCGGCCGCGGCATCGCCCTCGTGCTCGGGGAGCGCGGCTTCGACGTCGTGCTCAACGACGTCTCGCACGACGCCGAGGCTGCTCGGCGGGTGGCGGAGATCGAGGCGCTCGGCCCGCGCTCGGCGTTCATTCGCGCCGACGTCTCGCTCGCCGCGGAGAACGAGCGACTCGTCGCCGAGGCGGTCGAGCGCTTCGGGCGTCTGGACGCCTTCGTCGCGAACGCGGGGGTCGCGCGCTGGCAACCGGTCGCGGACGTCACGCGCGACGACTGGGACGCCGTCATGGGCGTAAACCTGCACGGCGTCTTCTACGGCTGCCGCGCGGCCGCTGCGCAGATGCGGCGACAGGGCGAGGGCGGCAGCATCGTCGTCGTCTCGTCCGTGAACGCGGTGATGCCGTTCAGTCCGCTTGGTGTGTACGGCGCCTCCAAGCACGCGGTCGGCCACCTCGTCGGCGTGATGGCCCGCGAGTGGGGAGCCGACGACATCGCCGTCAACCACGTCGGCCCGGGCTGGGTGGATTCGGACATCAACATCCCGTCTCCCGACTTCGATACCGAGGAGAAGCGCGCAGCAGCCCGCGCGTCGAACCCCCTGCGCCACCGTCCAACAGAGCCGCGCGAGATCGGCGAAGCGGTTGCCTACCTCCTCGCGTCGAGGATCGTCACCGGCGCGTACGTGCGCGTCGACGGCGGGCTCGTGATCGGGAAGTACTGATGCGCGTACTCATCCAGGCCGCCGCGGACCATCCACTCACGGTCGCCCTCGCCGGCCTCGGGCTGGAGCCCGCCCCCGACGACCTCGCCGCCGACGGGCTCGTCACGGTCCCACCGCCCGTCGAGCTCCTCCCACTGGCGGAGCTGGAGCCGGAGCGCTGGCTGCGCACGTTCGACGCCTGGGCGACCGAGTGCTTCTTCGCGGCGCAGCCGTGGCTCTCGGGAGCGCTCGAACGAGGGTCGGGGAGCTGGGTGGCCGTCACGTCGAACCTCGGCACGCAACCCTTCCCGGGCGGAGGCGCAGCGGGTGCAGGGGCGATCGCCCTCCAGACGCTCGTCCGCGTCGCGGCGCTCGAAGGCGGCGCACGGGGAGTCCGGGCCAACGTCGTCGCCCCGGGCTGGGGCGCCGCCTCGCTGCCGTCCGAGCTCGACTCGGATCTCGCGGTGGCGGACACACCGCTCCGTCGGCTCGCCTCCGTCGCGGACGTCGCCGAAGCCGTCGCTTGGCTCCTCTCCTCCGCCTCGGCGCACGTGACGGGAGAGGTGATCCGGGTCGACGGCGGCTACACGATCACACGCGGCAGCCGGCCCGACCCGAGGTGGGAGTAGGAGTGGAGGTCGCAGAGGGGATCCACCGCGTCGAGTCGAGCCTCGGGGTGCGCTTCATGGCGCAGTACATCCTCACCGGGACGGATCGCACGCTCCTCGTCGACACGGGCCTGCCGCACACCCCGGCAGAAGCGCTCGGCCCGTACCTCGAGGGGCTCGGACTCGGCCTCGCCGCTCTCGACGACGTCCTGATCAGCCATGCCGACCTCGACCACTCCGGCGGCAACCGGGCGCTGCGCGATCTCCACCCGCAGGCCCGCTTTGCCTGCCACGAGCTCGACCGACGCTGGATCGAGTCGAACGACGCGATGGTCAACGAGAACTACCTCTGGCACGAGCCGTACGGATTCGACGAGCCCGACGAGGCGGGGAGGGCTGCGCTGAAGGCGCTCTGCGGCGGTGATGCGCCGATCGACGAAGGTCTCCAGGGTGGTGAGACGATCCGCCTCGAACACGACTGGCGTGTCGAGGTCCTTCACCTGCCGGGGCACACCCTCGGACACATCGGCCTCTGGGACCCCAGGAGCCGCGCGGCGATCGTGATCGACGCCGTGCTCGAGCGTGGTATCTACGCAAACGACGGACAGCTACTGATCCCAGGCCGGGTGTACGACGTCGCCGCCTACCGGGACTCGATCCGGCGCATCCGGGCGCTCGAGCCCGATCTGCTGCTCACGGCTCACTACCACGTCATGGATGCAGCCGGCGCCCTTGGATTCCTCGACCGCTCACTCGACTTCACCTACGAGCTAGAGCAAGGAGTGAGAGAGGAAATCGCCTCCGGGACGACCGCGCTCTGGCCGTTGACGCTGAAGATGAACGAGCGTTTCGGGCCGTATCCCGAGTTCACGAACGAGCTGGGCGCGTTCGTGCGGTCCGTCGCGGCGCTGTAACTACGCCGGCTTGGCCAGCCGATACTCGGCGGCGACGATCGACGTCAACTCCTCGATCGAGGTCTCGCTGGTTGGCTTATCCAGCGTGATGCGCCCGTTGCGGAGCAGGTTGACCCGGTCGCACATCTCGAACACGTGCAGGTAGTTGTGAGCGATCACGATCATCGAGACGTCGCTGCGCTGCTTGAGCTCCGTGATCAGCTCGATGATCAGCGCCCCCTCGCGCGCGCCCATGGCTGCGAGCGGCTCGTCGAGGAGGATGATCTTGGCGTCGGAGTGGGTCGAGCGGGCGATCGCGATCGCCTGGCGCTGACCGCCTGACATGCGCGCGACCGCCGCGTCCATCGACTGGATGCGCACGCCGATGTCGTCGAGGTACTCGCGCGAGTGCCTCCTCATTGCGCGGTTGTTGAGGAAGCGCAGCGGCCCGAAGCCCACTGTGAGCTCGCGGTTCAGGAACATGTTGTGGTAGACGGACATGCCCGGCACGAGGGCGAGATCCTGGAAGACGGTGTCGATGCCGAGCGAGCGAGCGTGCGTCACGGATTTGAGCTGTACCTCCTCGCCGAAGACGAAGATCTGGCCGGCGTCGGGCTTGTGGAAGCCGGTCAGGATCTTGATCAGCGTCGACTTGCCGGCGCCGTTGTCGCCGATCAGACCGAGCACTTCGCCGGGTCGGAGGTGGAGCGAGACGTCCTCGAGCGCTGTCACCACGCCGAAGCTCTTGCGGATGTGCTCGACCCGGATCGCATCAGCCGCCGGCTCCGGTGCCCGGTCGGGCGGTTTCGCAGTCTCGGTCACGTCGTGCTCCCCAGTCGTCCCGACTGGCGGATCCGCTCCAGGGTCACGTTGAACGACATCGAGGCAATGATCGCGATACCGAGGACGAGGTCGAACGTGTAGGCGCTGATCCCCTGCAGCGTGAAGCCGAGGTTCAGCACGGCGAGGACGAGCACGCCAAGGGCGGCGCCGATGATTGTGCCTGACCCGCCGAACAAGGAGGTGCCGCCGATCACGGCCGCAGCGACGGCATAGAACATCAGCGGCGTGCCACCCTGCAAGGCCTGGATGGAGGTGATCCGCACCGACTCCAGGATGCCGGCGAGCGCGGCGAGCGTGCTGCAGAGGACGAAGTTCCCCACCTTGACAGCCCTGACGTTGACGCCGCTCTCGCTCGCCCCGATCAGGTTGCCACCGGTGGCGATCGTGTGGAGCCCCCAGCGTGTCTTGTTGAGCAGGATGGTCATCACGACGATCACACCGAGCGCCCAATAGACCGTCACGTACGCCCCGCCGCCGAAGACCTTGAAGAACGTATGACCCCCGGGAGTCTCCACGGGAAAGGCACCCGACATGATCAGCGTCAAGCCGTTCAAGAGGAAGATCATCCCGAGTGTCGTGATGAACGAGGGGACGCCGACACCGACCGTGATCACTCCGTTGACGAGCCCTACAAGCGATCCCGAGAGCAGGCCGACGATCACCGCGAGCCAGATCGGCAGACCCCAGCTGTGGTTCGCGAAATAGAAGATCCAGGTGGAGAACGCGTAGACATTCCCAGCTGAGAGGTCGATCTCGCCACAGATCAGGAGCATCACCTCGCCCGCCGCGATGATCGCGATCGGCGCCGAGAACTCTGCGATGACCTGTGCGTTCTCCTGTCCCAGGAAGGCGTCGGTCCGCAGCGAGAAGTAGACGACGAGACCGAGCAGGACGACTCCGATGCTCGCCTCGCGGCGGCGAGCAAACGCACCCGCAACGCGCCAGCCGAGACTGACGCGTTGCGGTGGTTCGGGAGGCCGTGGTGCTGTCGCGGCCTGGGTCACGTGTTACGAGACGGGGTACTTCTGGGCGCTGGAGCTGCCCTCGTAGCGAGTCTTCGTCGACAGATACGGCTTCACGTTCGCCTTCGTGACGAACACGATGCCCGTATTCGTGTTCGACGGCGCCACGAGTCCGGAGGCGTAGCGGTAGAAGAACAGCTGCAGGACGGGCAGCCACCCCTGCAGATACGGCTGCTGATCGATCGTGAAGTCCAACTGACCCGCCTGGATCAGACTCAGGGTCGTCGGCGTGAGGTCGTAGCCGCCCGCCTTCATCCCCTTCGACTTCAGCTTGTACTTCGCGACTGTCTGCCCGACGGCCTGAGTCGAGCCGGCGTCGACGGCGAACATCCCCTTCAGGCTCTTGTGACCGAGGTAGTAGGCCTCGACTTTCGCGACCTCGTCGGGGAGCAGCGGGCCGGTGGCGATCGCCGTCGTCTTGATTTTGCCGGCACCGAACTTCTTGATCGCCGCGGTGGCACCGTCGATCCGCGGCTGGATGTTCAGCTGTCCGGGGGTGGCGATGAACAGCGCGACGTCACCGCTGCCGACCAGGCCGACGATCCGCTGGCCCATCGCGTACCCGGAGGCGTACAGATCCTGCCCGATGTACGCGAGCCGCCCGTTCGGGTTTCCCGGAGGCACGTCGGCGTTGTAGGCGAGCACTGGGATGCCCTTACCGAGCGCGTTGGCGGTCGGCCCGTTGAACGCCTTCAGATCAACGAGACAGCACGCGATCCCGGCCGCCTTGGCCGAGATCGCCGAGTTGAACGCGTTGACCATCTGACTGATGTCTGAGGTCGTGGAACCGGTCCACTGATAGCTGCAACCGAGCAGCGAGCATGCGTCCTGCGCGCCGTAGATCGTGGGAACGAAGAACGGGTTCGTCGTCACGTGGTTGACGAACACGAACTTCCACTTCGGATGGGGCTTGATGAAGCTCTCCGCGGCAAGCCCTTCGGCGACCGCGCCGAAGGTCGGACCCGCCAGGATTGCCGAGGGGATCGAAAGCGCAGCTGCGCCCAGGCCGACTCTCTTCAGGAGCCGCCTGCGGTCGAGAACGAGTTCACGCTCCTCGTCGGCATCCATCCTGCCTGGCTCTCCCTTGCCGTCGTCGAAATCCACGAGAATCCCTCCCTCTCTTGCGCGGCGAGTGACCGAACCGCGCGACCGTAACACGGCTGCGAATCGGTGTCTACTACTATCGTTATCGTATGATGAAAGGAAAGACGTACCCGCGACGGGGCCTGCACGGCGAGCTCGTGCACGACATCGGCCTGCGGATCCTGCGCGGTGAGCTGCGACCCGGCGACTCGCTGCCGATCGACGACGATCCGAACCGTGACGCGAACGTCAGCCGCACGGTCGTGCGTGAAGCCGTCAAGGTGCTCGCCGCGAAGGGGCTCGTCGAGGCCCGCCCCAAGACTGGCACGCAGGTGCGCAGCCGCGTCTACTGGAACCTGATGGACCCGGACGTGCTCGCATGGCGGCTAGAAGCCGACCCAGACGACGGCTTCTTCCTCGACGTCTCGGAGCTGCGCCGCGTGATCGAGCCCGCCGTGGCCGCACTCGCCGCCGAGCGCGCATCGTCCGAGGAGGTCGCCGAGCTCGAGGCGGCATTCGCCGAGATGGAGGCGACCGCCCCGGACTACGGCGACGCCTACATCGCGGCGGACGTCCGCTTCCACGAGGTGATCCTCGAGGGCTGCCACAACGAGCTGCTCACCCATCTCGGCTCAACGCTGCGCGCCGTCTTCCGGGCGAGCTTCACCCGCACCCGCAACCTCGCAGAGCGGACGCTAGCGCTCCACCGCGCCGTGGCCCTCGCTATCCGCGCCGGTGACAGCACCGCCGCAGAGGCGGCCATGCTGGAGCTGATCGAGGTGACCGCGGCGTACATCGCGGAGCCGGAGCCCTGAAGGGTCAAAACCCTGGTTCGCGGTCGAATGCGCGGGGCCCGCGCTTCCTGAGCGCATTGCTGGATGTTGCTTTCCTTCGCCTTATGGGGTGCCAAGAATCCGTTCCGCCTGCACATCGCTGTTTCCTTCGACGCCGACCCGCCCTGGAGGTGTCCGCGCCGCCGATCGACGCGGCGAGCCTGTTCCGCATCGAGCGAGCTTCGTCGCGGCCGGCGGGCGCGACATCGCGTGGAATCGAAATGGGGGCTAGACCATGAAACCGCTCGGCGAGTTCGAGATCTGGTTTGTCACCGGCACGCAGCAGATGTACGGAGATGCCGTTCTCCGCAGCGTGGACGAGCACGCGCGGGAGGTCGCCGGCGCTCTCGACGCCGCCGCGGCGATCCCGGTTTCCGTCAGGCACAAGGGGATGGCGCTCACGCCGGAGTCGATCCGCAGCGTCTGCCTCGAGGCGAACGCGGCGAACGCGTGCGTCGGCGTGGTGATCTGGGCGCACACCTTCTCGCCGGCCAAGATGTGGATCGCCGGTCTCTCCGCGCTCCGGAAGCCGCTGCTGCATCTGCACACGCAGTTCAACCAGGAGCTGCCGTGGGCGGAGATCGACATGGACTTCATGAACCTCAACCAGGCGGCGCACGGCGACCGCGAGCTCGGGTTCATCGAGACGCGCATGCGCCTGCGCCGGAAGACCGTCGTAGGTCATTGGAGCGACCGCGCCGTCCTCGAGCGGATCGCCACCTGGGCGCGAGCCGCCTGCGGCTGGCGGGAGGCGCAGACGCTCGCCGTCGCCCGCTTCGGCGACAACATGCGGCAGGTCGCGGTCACCGAGGGCGACAAGGTCGAGGCGCAGCTGCGGCTCGGCGTCTCGATCAACGGCTACAGCATCAACGAGCTCGTCCACGCCGTGCACGAGGTCGCCGACGACGAGGTCGACCGGCTCGTGCGCGAGTACGAGGAGCAGTACGAGCTCGCCCCCTCGCTCCGCGAGGGCGGCGAGCGGCGCGCGTCGCTCCGCGACGCGGCGCGGATCGAGGCCGGGCTGCGCTCCTTCCTCGACACCGGCGGCTTCAAGGCGTTCACCGACACCTTCGAGGATCTCGGCGACCTTTCGCAGCTGCCCGGGATCGCCGTGCAGCGGCTGATGGCCGACGGCTACGGGTTCGGCGGGGAAGGCGACTGGAAGACGGCCGCGCTCGTGCGAATCGCGAAGGTGATGAGCGCAGGCCTTCCGGGCGGAAGCTCATTCATGGAGGACTACACGTACGACCTCTCGCCGGCGGACCCGAAGGTGCTCGGCGCGCACATGCTCGAGGTCTGCCCGTCGATCGCGGCCGACCGGCCCTCCTGCGAGATCCACGCGCTCTCGATCGGCGGCAAGCAGGACCCCGTCCGGCTCGTCTTCACCGCTCCAGCTGGCCCCGCCGTGGTCGCCGCCCTGCTCGACCTGGGCGACCGGTTCCGGCTGCTCGCGAACGAGGTCGAGGTCGTGCCGCCGGACGAGCCGCTGCCGAAGCTCCCGGTCGCGCGGGCGGTGTGGAAGCCGAAGCCCGATTTCACGACCGCGGCCGAGGCGTGGCTCACCGCCGGCGGGCCGCATCACACCGTCCTCAGCCTCGCGCTCGACACGGAGGCGTTCGCCGATCTCGCCGAGATCGCCGGCATCGAGCTGCTCGTCATCGACGCAGAGACGAGCACGCGCGCGTTCGCGAAGGAGCTGCGCTGGAATCAGGCCTACTACCGGTTGGCCGGCGGCGTGTAACCGCCATGTTCGACGAGCTGCGCAAACGCGTCGTCGCCGCCAACCTCGAGATCGTACGCGCCGGTCTCGTGGTGCTCACCTTCGGAAACGCGAGCGCCGCCGATCGGGCCGCCGGCGCGATGGCGATCAAGCCGAGCGGCGTTCCGTACGAGGAGCTGGGACCGGAGGCGATTCCCGTCCTCGACATCGCCCGCGGGACCGTGCTCGCAGGCGAGCAGAGGCCGTCTTCGGACGCTCCAACGCACCTCGCGCTCTACCGCGCCTTCGACGGGGTCGGCGGCATCGTCCACACCCACTCGCCGTTCGCGACCGCCTGGGCCCAGACCCGCCGCGAGCTCCCGTGCCTCGGAACGACGCACGCGGATCATTTCCGCGGGACGATCCCGGTCACCCGTCTGCTCACCCCCGAAGAGATCGCCTCCGGCTACGAAGAGCAGACGGGTGCGGTGATCGTCGAGACGTTCGCCGAGCTCGGCCTCGACCCGCTCGCAATGCCCGCAGCGCTCGTCGCCTCGCACGGCCCCTTCGTCTGGGGCGCGGACGCGAGCGACGCGGTCGAGAACGCCGTCGCGCTCGAGGCGGTGGCGGCGAGCGCGTACCGCACGCTGCTGCTCCGACCGGAGATCGGATCGATCCAGGATGAGCTGCTACGCAAGCACTTCGACCGTAAGCACGGTCCCGGCGCCTACTACGGCCAGCCCTCATGAGGTCGCTGCGCTTGCACGGCGCTGCCGAGCTGCGGCTGCACGACGAGCCTGACCCCGAGCCGCAGCAGGGCGAGCTGCTTGTGCGAGTGACGGCCGTCGGCCTCTGCGGCTCCGACCGTCACTGGTTCGTCGAAGGGGGCATCGGCGACGCGGTGTTGCGCAGCCCGCTCGTGCTCGGCCACGAGTTCGCGGGAGTGGTCGCCGCCGGTCCCCGCGCAGGGGAGCGCGTCGTTCTCGATCCCGCCGTGCCGTGCGGGCGTTGCGCGGCGTGCCTGTCGGAGCTGCCCCACCTCTGCCTCGTACCTCGCTTCGCCGGCCACGGCTCGACCGACGGTGCGCTGCGAACGCTCGTCGCCTGGCCCGAAGAGCTCGCCTATGCGCTGCCCGACGCTGTCCCCGACGCGGAGGCGCCGCTGCTCGAGCCCCTCGGGGTCGCGCTGCACGCGCTCGACCTCGGCCATGCGGGACCTGGCACGACAGCCGGCGTGTTCGGCTGCGGCCCGCTCGGACTGCTGATCGTGCAGGCGCTGCGCGCCGTCGGGGCGTCGGTGGAGGTCGCGACCGACCGTCTCGCGCACCGCGTCGAGGCGGCCGCGGCGCTCGGGGCGGAGCGCGCGCTCATGGTCGGCGAAGCCGGCATCAGGCCGCGGTTCCCCGGTGAGCCCGGCGGCGGCCTCGGTGTCGACGTCGCCTTCGAGGTCGCGGGAGAGGACGCGGCGGTGGACGACGCGATCGCCTCGACTCGGCCCGCTGGGCGCACCGTCCTCGTCGGGATCCCCGACGGCGACCGGACGACCTTCACCGCCTCGGTCGCCCGCCGCAAGGGCCTGACCCTGCTGCTCTGCCGCCGGATGGAGCCCAGCGATCTGCCCCGTGCGATCCGGCTCGTCAAGGCGGGCGAGATCGCGCTGGCACCGCTTGTGAGCGAGCGGTACGGCCTCCACGAATGGCGCGACGCGTTCGGCGACCTCGTGGAGCGGCGCGGCCTGAAGGTCGTCGTCGAACCACAGCGGAGGATCGAGACGGTGGCCGCATGATTCGCCGCGCCTACGCGCTCGGGGTGGACTTCGGCACGGAATCGGGCCGCGCCGTGCTCGTCGACTGTGCCGACGGCTCCGAGCTGGGCACATGCGTCTACCCCTACCGGAACGGCGTGATCGACGAGCGGCTCCCGCCGCCCGACGACGACGTGCTGCTCGAGCCGGACTGGGCGCTCCAAGATCCACGCGACTACGTGCGAACCTTCCAGGAGGCGGTGCCCGCGCTGCTCGCCGAGACCGGCGTCGCTCCGGCGGACGTGATCGGGATCGGCATCGACTTCACGTCGTGCACGATGCTCCCGACGCTCGCAGACGGCACGCCGCTCTGCCTGCTCGACGGCCTGCGCCGCAAGCCGCACGCCTGGGTCAAGCTCTGGAAGCATCACGCGGCGCAGCCCGAAGCGGATCGCATCAACGAGGTCGCGGAAGAGCGGGCCGAGACCTGGCTGCCACGCTACGGGGGACGGATCTCCTCCGAGTGGTTCTTCGCAAAAGCGCTGCAGATCCTCGACGAGGCGCCGGAGGTCTACGCGCACGCGGATCGGCTGATCGAGGCGGCCGACTGGGCAGTCTGGCAGCTCACCGGCGTCGAGACGCGAAACACCTGCACGGCCGGCTACAAAGCGATGTGGTCGAAACGCGACGGCTTCCCCGCCGACGCCTACTTCGCCGCCCTGAACCCAAGGTTCGCGCACATCGTCGACGAGAAGATGTCGCGGCAGCTCGCGCCCATCGGCAGCCGCGCCGGCGGGTTGAGCCCGCAGGCCGCCGCTTGGACCGGCCTGCAGCCCGAGACGCCGGTTGCCGTCGCGAACGTCGACGCTCACGTCTCGGCGCCGGCGGTCACCGTCACCCACCCCGGGACGCTCGTCGCGATCATGGGCACGAGCATCTGCCACATCCTCCTCGGCGCCCAGCTCGCAGACATCGACGGCATGTGCGGCGTCGTCGAGGACGGCGTCGTGCCGGGCCTCTACGGCTACGAGGCGGGCCAGTCTGCCGTCGGCGACATCTTCGCCTGGTTCGTCGAGCGCTCGGTGCCCCCCGAGTACCACGAAGCGGCCCGTCGGCGCGGGATCGACGTGCACCACGTGCTGACCGAGGCGGCGGCCGCGCTGCGGCCGGGCGAGAGCGGCCTGCTCGCGCTCGACTGGTGGAACGGGAATCGCTCGGTGCTCGTCGACGCCGACCTCCGTGGTGTGCTCATGGGGATGACGCTCGCCACACGGCCGCCGGAGATCTACCGCGCGCTGATCGAGGCGACCGCGTTCGGGACGCGGATCATCATCGACGCCTTCGAGAAGGCCGGCGTCCCCGTCGAGGGAATCGTCGCTTGCGGCGGCCTGCCGGAGCGCAACCCGCTATTGATGCAGATCTACGCCGACGTGACCGGACGCGAGCTCGCCGTCGCCGCGTCCAAGCAGGCGCCCGCGCTCGGCTCGGCGATGTTCGGAGCCGTCGCGGCCGCAGCCGCTGCCGGCGGGTACGACACGATCGTCGACGCGTCGCGGGAGATGGCGCACCTGAGCGGCACGACCTACAAGCCGAACGCGGCGCACCGGGAGACCTACGAGGCGCTCTACCGGGAGTATGTTCGCCTCCACGACCTCTTCGGTCGCGGCGGCGACGACGTCATGCGGCGGCTGAAGCGCATCCAGCTCGACACCGCCCGCGCTGCCGCGACGCGCTAGCGATGGAACCATCATCGCGAGCCGGCCGTTCGGGACGACTCCGGCGGGCGAAACGGTCGACCTCTACGCGCTGGCCGACTCGAGCGGGATCGAGGTATCCGTCATGACCTACGGAGCGTGAGGGGTTTCAAAACCTCGGTTTGTCGGTCTTGCTGCGGCTGCCGGTCGGTCATGCGAGCATCGGCGAATGCTGCTTTCTCTCGCATATCTGGCGTTCGCGGCGCTGCTGCGGTTGCTCGTTGGGCGCCGGCGAGCGAGTTTGGCAAGGATATCGAGTTGCTCGTGTTGCGACATCAGCTCGTCGTGCTTGGTCGGCAGGCGAGCCCGTGGGGTAGCAAACTCAATTCGGGCTGACACTGGAGCAGTTCCGGCGCTCTGAGGCCTTGCACGCGATCGGCCTTGCGCACCTGAAGGGATTCTAAATGTCGGGTCGGTTCACACTGAGCCGCAGTACTACGGGTTCACGCGCGCGGTTACCAGATCATCCCAGGCTTCGCAACTGACTGCCTGGGTTCAAGACCTAGGTTCAGGGTTTTGCTGCCGGTCGTCTCTGGGAGCATCGGTGGAGGCTCCTTTCCTCCGGCTATCTCGCCATCTCGGCTGTACCGCGGTTGGAGCGACATCGACTCGTCGCGCGTGGGGAGCCCTTTGGGGAGTGCCGCTGAGTTATACCCTTGGACAAGTCATACCGTATGACCTATGCTCGGCAGTTCTGCGGCGACTCACGAGTCCCTAAGGGGAAGGGAGGCGCCCAATGCGCACGGTTCTCTCGAAGCGGCGGCTTGTTCCGCTCGTCGCGCTTCTTAGCCTGGCAATCGGCGTGGCGGCGGTGACAGTGGGCCTGTCCGCTGCCTCCGCGTCCACGGCCAAATGCTCGCCAACCATCACCAAGGAGCCCTTCGGCAGCGTCGGCGGCCAGGCGGTCGATCGCTACACGCTGACAAACTGCCAGCAGATGGTGGTGAAGATCCTCACCTACGGCGGGATCCTGCAGTCCATCGTCGTGCCCGACCGCAAGAACAAGCTGGCCAACGTGACGCTCGGCTTCGACAACCTTGCCGACTACGTCGCGAAGAGCCCGTACTTCGGCTGCATCACCGGCCGGTATGCGAACCGGATCGCGCTCGGCACGTTCACGCTCGACGGGGTCACATATCACCTGCCGATCAACAACGCGCCGAACTCGCTGCACGGCGGCTTCGTGGGCTTCGACAAGCACGTCTGGGCGGCGACGCCTGTTCCGGGCTCGAAGACCGTCGGCCTGAAGCTCGCCTTCACGAGTCCCGACGGCGACCAGGGCTACCCCGGCACGCTGACCACCGACGTCACCTACACCCTCACGGAGAAGAACCAGATCGTCATGGACTACCACGCCACGACGGACGCGCCGACGATCGTCAACCTGACGAACCACGCGTACTGGAACCTCGCCGGCGAAGGCACGAGCGCCATCTACGACCACGTGCTCAAGCTGAACGCGGATCACTACACACCCGTCGATTCGACGCTGATTCCGACGGGCGCGATCGATCCCGTGTCCGGGACGCCGCTCGACTTCACCAAGGCAACCCCGATCGGCGATCGCATCCGCGACGGCTTCGCCCAGCTCGTAATCGGGCGCGGCTACGACCACAACTGGGTGCTCAACCGCTCCGACCCGAACAACAAGTCGCTGATCCTGGCCGCGCGGGTGAGCGAGCCGAAGAGCGGTCGTGTGCTCTCCATCTACACGACCGAGCCTGGGATCCAGTTCTACTCGGGCAACTTCCTGGACGGCACGCTCGTCGGCACGAGCGGCCACATGTACAGACAAGGCGACGGGTTCGCGCTGGAGACCCAGCACTACCCCGACTCGCCCAACCATGCGAACTTCCCGTCGACAGTGCTGCGGCGCGGCCAGGTGTACCAGACCCAGACGATCTACCAGTTCTCGACCAAGGAGGAGCGGGGGGAGGAATAGCGCATCGCCTTGGGAACCGCCCCGCCCCGTGTCGGGTCAGGCGGTCCTCAAACCCCTAGACGGACCGCCGGGAACGCGCTATCACTCATCGCGAGAAACGTGTTCGCGGAGCTCGTGGTACGGGCGGAAGGCTTCTTCCTTCCGCCCGTACTCCTCAGAACGCTGGTTGGCTATCAGCGATCAGGACTCGTCCTACTCGCCTTCCAAGAGTTCTCTTGCGCGCCCGGGAGCGGGGTCGTCCTCGACGTTCGTCTCGGTGCCGCCGATCACCAGCGGATAGGTGCGGCCGAGCTGCGATCGAACGCGCGCAAGCGCCTGTGGGTGCCAAGATTAGCGTCCTGCCGGTAAATCGCTTATTTGTAGGGCCGTGCACCGAGTTTTGGCACCCCCACACCATCCGCGCGCCCAAGGCGAACGCGATCGCCGAACGCTTCGTCCGAACGATGCGTGCCGAGTGCCTCGACTGGCTGCTGATCCTCAACCGTCGCCACCTCGAGCATGTCCTCCGCGTCTATGTCGACCACCACGACACCCAGTGGCCGCACCGCGCGCTCAAGCTCCAGCCACCCAACCCCAGCGAATCACCGCCATTGCCGACCGGCGGCGAAATCCACCGCCGAGACCGGCTCGGCGGCCTCCTCCACGAGTACTACCGAGCCGCCGCATGAGACGCGACACGAGTAATGGCACCCTTCACGGATCGGGCGCGACAGCCTCGAAGCTGGGGACGATCAAGCGGCCCGACGGCCACACCCAAGTGACATACAACGGACTAGCTCTCTACCGGTACTCGGCTGACAGGAAGCCCGGGGACGTCAAGGGTCAGGGCGTCGAGGGCAACTGGTTCGCAGTCACGCCCGCCGGCACACTCGCAACGGCCGCCACGACACCGCCACCCACCACTACCGCGACGACCACGACGACCGGCGGCGGCTACGGGTACGGCGGTTAGGCGTAACCCCTGGTAGCTGGCCCGCCGCCGCGGCAACGGGTGCGGTAGCGTGACCTGAAATGGCTGCGCAAAAGGATCCCTTCCGCCCGGATTGGATAATCCGGTCTCCTTCAGGGCAACAGTTGACTGTGGAGTTCGACCGGTTCCGCAGTCTCTGGCGGGTCACGCCGGGGGAGTACGTGCGACGTCATTTGGTCGATGCGCTGGCCCAGGCGACCGGGAGCCGCCCCGACTCTGACTGGATCGTCAAGGTCGAGCACGAGCTCAGCGCCGAACTGCGAGCGGCGCCTTAACCCTTCAGCCGTCGCAAGTGGGGGCTTGCCCGGCCATCCCCTTGCCCGGCTAGTCCTGGTCTCGTTGGAGTTCGAGGGTGGCGCAGTGGAGGCCTGCGATCGCGAAGCGGTGGCTTTCGGAGAAGTCGACCTGGATCACCTCTACCCCGTTCTGTTCGAGCGCCTTGACGACGGTCGGCGAGCCAGCGTTGGTGATCACTTTCCCGGGTGAAAGGGTGACGCCGTTGAGTGCGAGGTCCCAGTACTCCTCGACCGGCACCTCGATGATCGTGTAGTCGCGGCGGAGCAGCTCACGGACGAAGCCGTAGTTGACGAGATGGGGTGCGAGCAGCACTTTTCGGTGGTCGACGGTGAGCATGACCATGTCCATGTGCGAGGTGCCGATGTTGCCGTTTCCGATCGAGTCGTACCAGCCGGGGCTGTGACAGACGATCAGCTCGATCCCGAGATTGGTGAGGATGAACTCGAGTTGTCGCAAGCCTTCTTCGTTGGCGACGACCGACTCGTTGAAGACGAACGTCTTGGAGTCGAGCCAGCGGCCCGCGCCGGGCTCGCAGATCGCCTTGCCGTTGAAGGTGAGGTAGATCGGCACCTGGAGTGCCGCCAGCACCTGCTCCCAGATCACCTCGCGGCCCCGTTGCCACGAGCCGAGCCCGTAGCGATGCAGGAGCGCACCGCCGTGCACGACGAGCCCACCTCCTGCGAGGGTGACGAGATTCTTGATGTAGCCGTAGGCGCCGATCGCAGGCACGGGCGGCTCGATGTAGTTCACCCGAACGCCATGGTCCTCGAGCGTCTGGTAATAGGCGTCGAACTGCGCCTGTAGCCGGCCGAGGTCGGCGGTGCCGGCAGCGCTCGAGTAGTAGTACTGCCACTCCTCGGCGTACTCCGGTCGGATCTCGTTCTCGGTCGGCCGCGAGACGAGCACCTCCCGCAGGGTTCCGATTCCCTCGGCGCCCCAGCGGCGGCCCCAGATCTGCTCGACTTCGTCGTAGAAATCCGTCTCGTGCAACATCCAGTTCTTTAGCGGCTTGCCGCTCTCGAACCAGGGCAGCGACTCGAGGAGCGCACGCTCGTCATGGTGCTCCGCGGGACGAGGGGACGAGTAGGCAAGTTCAATACTGCCGCCGTCCGCGGTGCGAACCCGGAACGGCACCGATTCGCGCTGGGTGAGAGCAGGGGTTGTGGCCATGGTTCCTCCCGTGCGGGGTTGCTAGGCGAGGGCGTCGCTTTGCCTGGCGAGCGCCCGGTCGCGGTCGGTGATGGTGGCGGCGGAGTGGGTCGTCCAGCGGAGCGTCACCTTGCGGTAGGCGACGGCGATGTCGGGATGGTGGTTCTCGGCCTCTGCCAGGTCGGCGATCCGGTTGACGAATGCGATCGCCTCGGCGAAGGACGGGAACTCGTATGTGTGCTCGAGCGCCCCGTCGACCTCACGCCACTCGCCCATCACGCGAGTATGACCGAGCCGGGTAAGAAACACGCCGCCGGCGACACCAACGCATTCGATGAGTGTTTCTGGATCAACGAAGATCGCGGCTGTGGTGCCCCGCATTCCCGACGAAGGCTCGCCTGACTGGGTGCGCGACCTGAGCGGGGACGGACCGGCGCGCGAAGCGGCCGTCGCGGCGCTCCACGATCTCCTGCTCAGAGCCGCCCGTTTCGAGGTCGCCCGTCGCCGCCAGGCGCTGCCGCAGCTAAGCGGCGACGAGCTCGACGATCTCGCCCAGGAGGCGGCTGCGGACGCAGCGCTCTCTGTTCTGCGGCGCCTGGGTGATTTCAGAGGCGAGAGCCGCTTCACGACGTGGGCGTACAAGTTCGCCCTGCTAGAAGCTGGGGTGAAGGTGCGCCGGCGAGCGTGGCGGGGCCGCGAGCTCCCGCTCGAGCCGGAGAGCTGGTCGCAGTTCGAGCATCCGGCGCCAACGCCCGAGGCCCAGGCCGAGCGAAAGCAGCTGTTGCGGGCGATCCAGGAGGGCATAGCCTCACTGAGCCCGCACCAGCGGCAAGTGCTCGTCGCGCTGGCGCTCAACGGCGTCCCGATCGACGTGCTCGCAGAGCGGCTCGGCAGCAACCGAAACGCACTCTACAAGTCGCTTCACGATGCACGCCGGAACCTGCGCGCGCATCTCGAGACCCAAGGCCTGACAGGAGGATGGTGATGGAGAACACCGACCTGGGCCTGACGCTGCTGCGGCTGCTCGGCCCGTCCGAGCCGGAGCTCGGCTGCGACGAATGCTTTGCGGAGCTCGACCGCTACGTCGAGCTCGAACTCGCCGGCGCAGACGCGGAAGCAGTCGTATCCGGCCTGACCACACACCTCGCTGGCTGTCCCGCCTGCGCCGAGGAGCACGAGAGCCTGCGCGCGCTGCTCGAGCTGGACGCCCTGCCCGGACCGACACAAGAGACGAGGCCATCATGAGTCAAACGCGCTACCTGATCGTCGGCGGCGGCATGACAGGGGATGCCGCCGCCAAGAGCATCCGCGAGCACGACCCGGACGGCTCGATCCGCCTAGTCGGGGCCGAGCAACATGCCCCCTACGCCCGGCCGCCGCTCTCAAAGAAGCTCTGGCTCGGCGGCGAGGAGGAGAAGATCTGGCGCCATACGGCCCAGGCCGGAGTCGAGCTGCGACTCGGCCGCCGGATCGTCGCCCTCGATCTCGAGGCGCAGGAGGCGACCGATCACACCGGTGAGGAGCACGGGTGGGACAAGATCCTGCTCGCAACGGGCGGAGCACCGCGTACCCTCGGCGGGGCCGAGGGCCTCGTCTACTTCCGGACGCTCGACGACTACCACTACCTCCGGGGGGCGACCGCCGAGGGCTCGCGGATCGTGGTCATCGGCGGCGGCTTCATCGGCTCCGAGATCGCGGCCGCGCTCACGGCGACCGGCCGGCAGGTGACGATGGTCTTCCCCGATCCGGGCATCGCCTCGCGGCTCCTCCCCGCCCCACTATCCTCGTTCGTTACTGACTACTACCGCGAGAAGGGTGTCGAGGTGCTCGTCGGCGAGACTGTCGTTTCGGCCGGCGCGCACACGGTCACGACGGGCTCGGGCCGCACGATCGAGGCCGACGCGGTCGTCGCCGGACTCGGAATCGAGCCGACCACCGAGCTTGCCGAGGCTGCGGGGCTCGGGGTCGACAACGGGATCCTCGTCGACGAGCTCGGCCGGGTCGAAGGGCGCTCGGACGTCTTCGCAGCGGGCGACGTCGCCAACTTCCCCGTCCCCGCGCTCGGCCAGACCATGCGCGTCGAGCACGAGGACCACGCCAAGACGCACGGCAAGGTGGTCGGCGCGAACATGGCCGGTGCGGGCATTCCGTACGAGCATCTGCCGTTCTTCTACTCGGACATGTTCGAGCTCGGATACGAGGCCGTCGGCGAGGTCGACTCCCGTCTCGCGACGGTGGAGCGGTGGGACGTCCCAAACCGGGAAGGGATCATCGCCTACGTAGACGGGGAGAGCCGACCGCGAGGGTTCGTGTTCTGGAACGTGTGGGGCAAGGTCGAGCGTGGCCGTGAGCTGATCCGCGCGGGCGAGCCGCTCGACTCGGTGGAGCATGTCTAGGCGGCTGAGCCGGTCCCGCAAGAAGAAGGTCGCGCAGGAATATTTGTGCGAGCTGATCTACCGTCCGCTCGCACACCTCGTCGTGCTCGTGTTGCTGCGGCTTGGGGTGGCGCCTCCGCTCGTCGCTGCTTCCGCGGGTGCCACGGGGATCGCTGCTGCGGTCGAGCTGGCGCGCGGCAACATGATCCTCGCCGCGTTGCTCGTCCAGCTGAAGACGGTGCTCGACAACGCCGACGGGCAGCTTGCTCGTCTCTCGGGCCGGATCACCGTGTTCGGCCGCTACCTCGACTCCGAGCTCGACCTGTTCGTCAATGCGGCGCTGTTCGCGGCCGTCGGCTGGAGCACCGGCCGGCCGATCCTCGCAATCGCCGGCTTCCTTGCACTGACGACGGTGCTGAGCGTGAACTACAACGTCGAGCGGCTCTACCGGTCCGAACGCGGTGCCGATGCCCTGGTGATGCCCGAGGCGACCGGGCGCGCAGACGCAGTCGTCCGCGGCCTCTACCTGATGCTGTACGCACCGCAGGACCGACTCGTAGAAGGTTTCGTCGCTCAGCGGCTCCGCGGTGCAGGCCCGGAGGCGCGTCTCGCCTATCACGACCGAGCGACGGTTGCGATCCTCGCGAATCTCGGAATGTCGACCCAGCTCGCGGTCTTCGGACTCTGCATCGCACTCGGACAGCCGCTCGCGTTTGCCTGGCTCGCGCTCGCCGAGCTCGGTCTGGTCGCGCTCCTCGGGCTCCG
Organism: uncultured Actinomycetes bacterium; assembly: GCA_963724805.1. Lineage (GTDB taxonomy): Bacteria > Actinomycetota > Thermoleophilia > Gaiellales > Gaiellaceae > CAVQZA01. The sequence goes on along the minus strand of CAVRWA010000014.1, from coordinate 1,341,340 downwards.
CCGCGAGCTCGTGATCCACACGATCCCTCAACTCAAGGAGGAGACCCTGTGACAAGCGTCGTCGAACTCAGCCCACGCTCGGAGGAAACCGACGGACGGGCGATCGGTCAGGCCGACTTCCACCGCTACGAGCGCTACCTCGGTGAGATCCTCTCCGCTTTGGGCATGGACCTCGCCACCCCGGGGACCCGCGACACTCCTGCCCGGCTGCTGCAGGCCCTCGTCGATGCAACCGCGGGGTACGACGGCGACCCGAAACTCCGCACGGCCTTCCCGAGTGAGCGCCCGCTCGGCGTGAGCGGCACCCGAAGCCAGATCGTCGAAGGGCCGATCGCCTTCCACGCGCTCTGCGAGCACCACGCACTGCCGTTCCACGGCGTCGCCCACGTCGCCTATGTCGCCGGCCCAGAGATCCTCGGGATCTCGAAACTGACCCGGCTCGTGCGCCTCTACGCTCGGCGCTTCACGGTGCAGGAGCGTCTCGGCGAGCAGATCGCCGACACGCTGGTCGAGCTCGTCCGGCCGCGCGGTGTCGCCGTACACCTGCAGGCGGCGCACCTCTGTACCCAGATGCGCGGCGTCTCCGAGCCCGGCTCGCGGACCGTGACGACGTTCTGGCGCGGCCTGTACCAAGAGGAAGCCGAGCTGCGGGCGGAGTTCCTCGCCGAGGTTCGGAGCGGCACCTGAGGCCGCTCCGGCTACTCGACGAGCAGCCCGGCCTGCCCGAGTTCGACCTGCCCGAGGAACTCCGCGAGCTGTACGGCGGCGGGCTCGGCTTTCAGGCGCCCTGCGTGGTCGCGAACTTCGTGCAGACGATCGACGGCGTCGTCGCGCTCCCGGAGCTACCCGAAGGGAACGCCTTGATCGCAGACGGGAGCGAAGCCGACCGAGTCGTGATGGGCTTGCTGCGAGCCTGCGCGGACGTCGTGCTCATCGCCTCCGGAACGATGCTCGCATCGCCTGCAGGCACATGGCGTCCCGAGCGCGTCTACCCTCCCGCAGCCGCCGGATTCGCCGAGCTCCGCCGCCGCCTGCAGCTGCCCGAACGACCGACCCTGGCCTGTGTCACCTCAGGGCGCACCTTCGACCCAACCCACCCCGCCCTCCGACAGAACGCGATCGTTCTCACCACCAAAGCTGCAGCCGCCGGGCTTCGGGCGAGAGTCCCGAGCGCGACCGAAGTCGTCGCGACCAATAGCGGCGACTCGGTCGACCTCGAACTTGGCCTGCAAGCCCTCCGTGAGCGCGGGCACTCGCTGATCGTCACGGAGGGCGGACCGACGCTGTTCGGCTCTCTCATCACCGCCGGCCTGGTGAATGAGCTGTGCCTCACGATCTCGCCACTACTGGCGGGCCGAGCCCGCAAGAGGCGACTGGCGCTCGTGGAGGGAATCGAGCTGCTCCCGGACCTGGCACACAGATCGCGCATCCTCTCGGTGCGGCGACAGACAGACCATCTCTTCCTCCGCTACGCGCTGCTCTGACAACCGCCGGAATCAATCCTCCGCAGCTCCGCGGTCGTACTATTCCGGCATGGTGCTCTTCCCGATCGCGATCATCTGGCTCGGCCTCGTCATCTACTGGGCAATCCGACGGGCCGACGCCGAGCCGACCGACGAGCCTCCGACCCGGCGGTGGTCGAAGCGGCCAACGCCGCCGAGGAGAGGCCCGAACCGCCGGGCACCGTATGGCTCCGGACGGAGACGACGATACGAACGGTCCGCCTGAGCGCCGAGACGGTTGCTAGGGCGCTGCAGACTGTGGACTGAACTCCCTGCCTACGAGGCATACCTATCCGCCCGGGTCGGGTGGCGATCGTCAACCGACGCCGGCGTCGTGTGCCCGAGCGTGCTGGTCCCTGACTCAGAGATCGTCGGCAAACGGTGATGGGTGGAGTGGATGGGATCGAGGATTACGCGCTGGTGGGTGATCTGCAGACGGCGGCGCTGGTCAGCCGAGCGGGGTCGATCGACTGGTGCTGCTTTCCGCGGTTCGACTCGGGCGCGTGCTTCGCCGCGCTCTTGGGCGGGCCTGAGCATGGGCGCTGGCTGCTCGCCCCGTCGGCGGTGGTGCGCCGCTCGACGCGACGGTATCGGCACAACACGCTGGTCCTGGAGTCTGTGTATGAGACAGACGAAGGCAGCGTGCGTGCGATCGAGTTCATGCCGCCGCGAGGGACGGCGCCGGACATCGTGCGCATTGTGGAGGGCCTCGATGGCGACGTTCGGATGCGCTCGGAGCTCGCGATCCGGTTCGACTTCGGCAAGATCGTGCCGTGGGTGCGCCGGGTCGATCATGCTCGGGTGGCGACCGCCGGGCCTGACGCCCTTTGTCTCCGCACCCCGGTCGAGATCCACGGCGAGGGGATGACCACGGTTTCGGAGTTCGTGCTCGGCCGGGGAGAGCGGATCCCGTTTGCGCTCACGTGGTTCCCCTCACACCAGGAGTTGCCGGGCGAGATCGACCCCGAGGTAGCGCTCGCGGAGACCGAGGACTATTGGCTCGACTGGGCAGGTCGCTGCGACCGCGAGGGTGACTACCACGAGGAGATTCACCAGTCGCTGCTCCTGCTGAAGGCGCTCACCTACGCGCCAACCGGCGGGATCGTCGCGGCGCCGACGACCTCGCTGCCCGAATCGATTGGGGGCGTCCGCAACTGGGACTACCGCTACTGCTGGCTCCGCGATGCGACCCTCACCCTGCTGGCGATGCTCCACGCCGGCTACAGCGACGAGGCGATGGCGTGGCGGCAGTGGCTGCTGCGCGCTGTCGCGGGCGATCCCGCCGACGTCCAGATCATGTACGGGATTGCCGGCGAGCGGCGCCTCGATGAACGTGAGCTCGACTGGCTGCCGGGCTTCGAGCGGTCACGACCCGTGCGTGTCGGCAACGCGGCCTCAGAGCAGGTTCAACTCGACGTCTACGGCGAGATCGTCGACGCGCTCTACCAAACCCGCTTGCACGGAGCGCCTCCCGACGACAACGTCTGGTCACTGACTCTGAAGCTGCTCGAGTGGCTCGAGGACGGCTGGCGCCGCGTGGACGCCGGCATCTGGGAGGTGCGAGGGCCCAACCGGCACTTCACCCATTCGAAGGTCATGGCTTGGGTCGCGTTCGACCGAGCCGTCCGCTCCCACGAGGAGTTCGGTCGCGAGGGCCCCGTCGAGCGCTGGCGCGCGCTCAGAGACGAGATCAAGGCCGAGGTAGTCGCTCGCGCCTGGAGCCGGGAGAAGCGCGCTTACACGCAGTCCTACGGCTCGGACGAGCTCGACGCGAGCGTTCTCGTGATGCCGCTCGTTGGGTTCCTCCCCGCCACCGACGAGCGGTTCGTCGCCACGGTCGAGGCGATCCGCCGTGAACTCACCCTTGACGGGCTCCTCCTCCGCTACCTCTCCCGCGACGACGGCGCCCTCGACGGGCTGCCCGCCGGCGAGGGCGTATTCCTTCCCTGCTCCTTCTGGCTCGCCGAAGTGCTCGCCCGCCAGGGCAAGATCGACGAGGCACGCGAGCTGTTCGAGCGGCTGCTCGACATTCGCAACGACGTCGGCCTCCTCGCCGAGGAGTACGACCCAGTCGCCGGCCGCCAACTCGGCAACTTCCCCCAGGCGCTCACACACCTAGCACTCGTCGGCGCCGCCATCGCCATCGCAGAAGGCCGCAGCATGCGACAAGGCACCCCCACCGGCTAGCGGATCGCCCGGCCGATCTCTCACCACGGGAGCGCTCGGTGCTCTCTTATGGCTCGCGCAGTTCTACGTAGTCGGTAGCTCAAGGTACGGACGCGACTGAGAGGTCACCCGGGGCCGAGGCGATGATGTGGTCCCTCCGCGATCCCTTTGCTGGAGCGGGTTTGCGCGGGATGTGTCAAGCGTGTGTCAAGTAACGGGGTTGTGCGCGCACGTGCGCGGGTTCAAGCGGCAGCCGCGAGGTATGCCGAAGTCCTCTTTCGCCGTGCGCTTCGCCGCCTGCCGACGAAATACCTGCAAGAGAGCGCTCCGTAAACGGGTGACGGTAGGTGACCGCGCCGGTCGCCGGCAGTATCGCGTCAGACTACGTGTGTGCTCGCGGTGCTGTACGACATCCACGGGAACCTGCCGGCGCTCGAGGCGGTGCTGGACGACGCGCGGGCGGCCGGTGCCGACCGCTTCGTGCTCGGGGGCGACTACTGCGCGGAGGGCCCTTGGCCGCGGGAGACGCTCGAGCGTCTCCAGGCCCTGCCCGAGGCCGCTTGGGTTCGCGGCAACACCGACCGGATGCTCCTCGGCGACGACGAGCTCGCCGGCTCAGACGGCTGGCTGGTCTTCGCCCGCGAAGCGCTCTCTCGCGGGCAGATCGAGTGGCTGTACGGACTGCCCGAGCGGCTTGTCTTTCGCGGCGAACTCTTCTGCCATGCCTCCCCGCTCTCCGACGAGGAGACGTTCGGGCCCGAGCCTGCGCCCGGCGACGAGGCCTTGCTCGCGGGCGAGCAGCGGCGGCTGATCGTGTTCGGGCACAGCCACCGCCAGTTCCGTCGCCCGGGGCCCTCGCGGACCGAGCTCGTCAACCCGGGCAGCGTCGGACTGCCGCTCGACGGCGACCGCCGCGCCGCCTGGGCACTGCGCATCCCGGACGGCGCAATCGAGCTGCGCCGCACCGAGTACGACGCCGCGCCTTCTATCGAGCGGCTGCGTGAGATTGGGTCGGGGTGGGCGGATGCGGTCGCGCTCATGCTCGAGCACGCTGAAGAGCCAGACCAAGGCGGCTAGCGACTCTCGACGAACGAGCCAGCGCTCAAAGGTTGCTCCGCCGCAATCGACCGCGTGGCTCCCGCTCGCCGGGTTACCGACCGTCTCGTCGCCTTTCCACCAGAAGCGACACGTGCGAGCGGCATTCACCTCGATGGCTCGGCGTGTCGCGAGCTGATGTGTCTCGCTAGGGCTGCGAGAATCGCGGGGGTGGTGGCCGACGCCCAGCCGCATCGGGAGCTGGATGGTGGCGGCAGGATGCCGCTGCTGGGTCTGGGTGTCTGGCAGATGGCCGCCGGTCAGGAGACCGAGCGGGCTGTTGAGTGGGCGCTGGAGGCCGGCTATCGCCATATCGACACCGCCTCGCTGTACCGCAACGAGCGAAGCGTCGGCGCCGCGCTGGCCCAGAGCGGCCTGCCACGCGAGCAGGTGTTCGTCACGACCAAGCTGATGCCGGCTCGTCCCAGCGCCGCGCGTGAGCTGCGACGGAGCCTGGAGCGGCTCGACCTCGAGTACGTCGACCTCTACCTCATCCACTTCCCGGTGCCGGGGATGACGCGGCACCACTGGAGGGCGCTGGAGTCGCTGCGGGAGCAGGGGCTTGCGCGGGCGATCGGCGTCAGCAACTTCGGGCGGGAGCGGCTTCGCAAGCTCGCGGCCGACGGCTCCCGAATGCCTGCCGTAAACCAAGTGCAGCTGAGCCCGCTCCACTACCGACAAGCGCTGCTCAACTACTGCGCGCAGGAGGGAATCGTGGTCGTTGCCTACAGCCCGCTCGAGCGCGCGCGGGCGCTGACGAACCCAACGATTGCCGCCCTCGCAGAGCGCGTCGGGCGGACTCCGGCTCAGGTGATGCTGCGCTGGGCCATCCAGCACGGCGCTGCAGTCATCCCAAAATCGAGCAACCGGGAGCGGATCCGCTCGAACGCGCTGATCTTCGACTTCGAACTCGACACCGACACCATGCAAGAGCTCGACAGGCTCGACACCACCGGCGGAACAGCGAACGCGCGCGGTTAAGGCCATGCCCCGGCTCAAGTGCCGTCGCCACACTCGGAGAGCCTCTGGCGCGCTTGCCCGAACTCCGCCGGAAGCGCCGCACGGCAGTGACTTGGGTGGACAGTTCATGAGCGTGGTTGGGTGATTGGCTCGTTTACAGGAGTGTCCGCGCCGAGAGTGCTGCGCCCGAGCAGGGTTACCCCGGCTGCGGTTAGCGCGAGTGATGCGAGCGCAGCCGCGACGATTGCGGAGCCCACCCCGACGGTGATGATGTGCAGTTCGAGGCCCAGGGTGACGACCGCCGCAGGGACGCCGAGTTGTGCGGTTGCGGCGAGGCCGGCAGCGAGCGGCTGCCGGGTGAGGAGCGCGGCGAGGGCGTGCACGATGAGGTTGATCACGACCAGCAACGCCCCTAGCACGATGAGCGAGGGGTGCTGGCCGAGAGCGCGCAGGTCCAGGCGCGCGCCGAGGACGACGAAGAAGAGCGGCACCATGAAGCCTTGAGCGACTCCGGCGACCTGCCGCGAGAGTCGTTTTGGTCCGCCGATCGCGGCGACCATCAGCCCCACGGCGAAGCCGGCGATCAGGACACTTGTGCCGCTCCGCTGTGCTACCCAGACGAGCCCGAAGAGGATGAGCAGCGACAATCGGAGATCGAGTGCCCAGCCGCGCTTCTTTGACCAGCGCCGCACCTGGCGCACCCACGGCCGGTGATTGAGAAGGCGCGTGACTCCGTAGAGCCCGAGGACGCAGAAGCCGACAAGCAAGCCGCCCAGGGCGGCCCTCAGCGCGCGACTTGGCTGGAGCACGAGCGGGAGCGCGACGATCGCAGCGATATCCGCGAGCGCCACCTGGGCCATCACCGTCAACGCACGCGGATCGTCCAGCAGCCGCTGTTCCTCCAGTGCCGGCAGCAGGATCGCCGCCGATCCGCTCGCCAGCAGAAGCGCATAGAGCGCGGCATGGTGCGTGCCGGTCGCCCGCGCAGCTGCGACGCCGAAAGGCACAGCAAGCAACGCTGCGATCGCTGCAGCAAGACCGCCGCGCCGAAGGCCCGCGAGGAGTCCGGGATGACGCAGCGGCACATTCATGCCCGCGGCGAACATCAGCATCGCGAATCCGACCTGGGCCAAGAAGGCAGTCGTCGGTTGCTCCGGATCGAGCCAACCAAAGCCGCTGGTTCCGATCACCACCCCGGCGGCCAACTCCCCCACGACCACCGGAACGAGCGCGCCCTTCCCTGATGCGAGCAGCGGACCCGCCAGCCCAGCCAGCACGATCAAGGCGAGAACACCGAAACTCATCAGGCCGATTGTCCTGCACCGTCAGCGCCCCCGTGGCGAGGTGCCGCGCGGCACCCGCCGTGTGTCGGCGTCATTTCAGAGGGTGGCCGCGCAATCCGGGACGTAGCGGAAGAGCGAGCGCGGGGGGCGCTCATAGTCGCCGGGGCCGGGCCGCGGCGGCAGTTCGAGCGGCGGCTCGATCACATCTTCGTACGGGATGATCGAGAGCAGGTGTGCGATGCAGTTGAGGCGTGCGCGGCGCTTGTCGTCGTGAGGGGTTCAAAACCACGGTTCCGCTTGGAAAGCTAGTGATCCCGAGATGACGCAGATTTGAAACCACCTCGTGGCACATCCGACGTTCGTCCCAGTTCGAGGCTTGCAGGTGTCGAATCGCAGAGGTGGTGTTCGCTATCGACCAGGGCGAGAGGGGCGGCCCCACTCCGCGTTCTCGGGCACGCTACTAGCCCAAGCGACTGCTGAACTCGTCACGGGCTGCCGGTATTGAAGCGCGTGAGTCTCGCGGCGCATCGGAAGGCGTTTCGCCTACACCGTTGGAGCCGGATGCCCTCCAAGCCGTCTCCATCATGGCAGTGACCTACAAACGATCCTCTCGATGCGCCGCTCCTCGAACGGAGGCTCCTTCAGGACAACGACCCACCTGCTGCCGTTGATCGTCATCACATCCCCGACCTCGGCGGTTTCACGGTTGGCGAAGCTGACGCTCGAACGACCCGGTGGACGCTCCCGCACGATCTCATAGACAGGCATACGGACTCTCTTCGGTCGATGTTCGCCAACATGGACGATCACAACGAAGAGAGGAGCTGGCGTCTAACGAAGCCTGAGAGGCTGGTGCGTCCGCGCGACTGCTCGCTGTAGACATGTGCATTATCGCACAAATCAAGCCCGGCCCGAGGGGTTCCAAAATCAAGATGCAGGGGCCGGGTGTCGCCGCTTGTGCGTTTCGAGCGCTTCGTCCGCACCATCCGCGGTGAGTGTCTCGACTGGCTACCGATCCTCGGACGCCGCCACCTCGAGCACGTCCTCCGCGCCTACACCGCCAATTAGAACCGCGAGCGTCCACACCGCGGACTCGCGCTCGCGCCACCCGAAGCAGCCAACGCGGCCAGTCCGCCACACACCGGCGAGATCAAGCGCCGTGACCAACTCGGCGGGCTCATCCACGAGTACTACCGGGCCGCAGCGTGAACCGAACCGGCATTTTGGAACCCCTCAGCCTTAACTCGTGGGGTGCGCAAGACTCGGGTTCGCCTGCAAAAGTCATGAGTTCGTTGACTGAAACCGAGTCAATCCACCCACACGCCGACGTCGGCGCCGGCGTGAGGTGGCATGCTGCCGGTGGTTTTCTCGAAGGAAGCGGTGAGGAAGGTTCCAACCGTGCTGCCGCCGGATATCCAGCTGGAGCGGGATCCGTTGGCGAGGATCGCCGTCTCGGCCGCACCGGTCGTGCTCGAGGGCCGCTATCGGCTGCTGATGCGAGCGCTCTGGCAGCTTCGACACTCGCCGAAGACGCGCTGGGGATTCGGTTTCGGGTCGGTCGCCGTCATGCTCGTCCTCGCGTTTTTGGCTGTCCGTCATTTTACGACCACCTCGTGGCCGCTCTCACACGGGAAGCCCAGCTTGCTCGTGGCAGCCGGACTGCTGCTTCTCCTTGCCCAGGCGCTCAAGGCACTCGGGTGGGCACAGCTGTTTACCAACCACGAGCGGCCCTCTCCGCTCGCGCTTGTAGCCGGCAACGGCGGCGCGGCGCTGATCGGTGTCGTGCTTCCCGGCCGCTTTGACGATGCGATGCGGATCGCAGTCGTGCGCCGCTACCCAGGCTGTCCCGCCGGTCTGCGGGCAATCAGCCTCTCGCTTGTCATGCTCGGTCTGATCGACAGCGCCGCGCTGGCGCCGCTCGCCGCCGCCGCCGTCGCCTTCCCAGGAGCAGGGATCGCCGCGCGTGCCGCGCTCGCGCTTGTAACCGCCGCCGGGGTCGCAGCCGCCGCGGTGATCGTGGCTCTGCCCCGCCTCGCCGCAAGCAAACGCGCCCTGCGCTTCCGGCTCGGCCGCTGGTTGAGCCCGCGCACGACGTCGTTGTACCGCGCCGCGCAGGCGTGGGCGTTCGTCTTCGGCTGCTGGCTCGTCCGCGCAGTGGCGGTCTTCATCCTCCTCGGCACACTCGGACTGGGCTACTCGTTCCCACTCGCGCTTCTCTTTCTCTGCGCAGGCGCCGCAGCCGCGGCGCTGCCGATCGGGCCGGCAGGCGCAGCCACCCAGGCAGGCGCCGGAACCGCCGCCCTCGTCGCCGCCGGTGTCGGAACATCCCAGGCGCTTGCCGCGTCTATCTCCGTAGGCGCCCTGGGAGTGTTCGCCGGAGCAGCCGTCCTGCTCTTCGCCCTAGCCTGGCGCACCGGACAGATGCTCCTGCCGACTCGAGCCACAGCCTGATCGCGCCACACTACAGCGAACGAGGACGGGGCGACGGCTCGATACCAGCGCGTGGGGTGCACAAACTCGATCACGCTGCGAGTTCGTACTCATGGAGTAGTCCGCCGAGAAGGTCGCGCCGCCGCACTTGAGCTGTGTGGGGACGACGACTTTGCAGGGTCCCGACTAACCGTTTTGTGTTGGTGGCGTCGTTGAGATCGTGAGGTATCTGGCGACGATCGCTGCTGCGGCGGTCGGGCTCGTCCTGGCCGGTGCGGCGCCGGCGACCTCGCTCCTCCCGGTGCAGAAGGCGGCGCTCGAGGCGGTGCGCCGTGCCGTCGCGGCCGGCCAGATCGACGCCTCACAGGCCGCGATTGACCGTGCCGAGATCGGCCGGGCCGCTCGGCTGATCCGTGGTTTGCCGGCGGGCCGGGGGAATCATGTGGGTGTTGCGCTCGCTGAGGTCGCTTCGCTTTCAGGCCGGCTGACCGGCCCGCGGGCCGTTGCTCTGTTCGGGCAGCTCAGGGCCAATGACGACTATTTCGCCCGACGATGGGCGCCCGCCGATAAGACGGACATCACCGATGCCAGCGGCGTCGTCTACCGCTACTTCAGCGGCCGCTGCTTCGAGTTTCACCCGCTTGCCAACTTCGGCGAGCTGAACGCAGACGTCGCGCGTGGCGATGTGGCCGCGACCAGGCTACTCGCGGACGCGCTCGTCGCCCGCGGCGTCTACCAGCACGGCGGCGGGATCGGCTGGGAGTACTACTTCTCCTTCGGTGGCGGCCGCGCACCGTGGCTCTCGGGGATGGCGCAGGCCGTGGCGGCCCAGGCGCTGGCGCGAGCCGCCACGCTCGTGACGGACGAGACGACCCTGCTGACCCGCCAGGCCAGAGGGGCGTACCGGACGATCCCGGGGCGACTGCTCACGGGGGTCGCCGCCGGTCCCTGGATTCGCCTCTACGCGTTTCGGTCGACAGCGGTGCTGAACGCGCAACTCCAAGCCGTGATCTCCCTCCAGTCCTACGCCGCCGCGGTCGAGGACGCATCCGCTGCCGCCCTGGCCGCCCGGATGCAGCACGCCGCCGCAGCGACGCTGCCGAAATTCGACACTGGCTACTGGACGTACTACTCGCTCGCGCGTGACCCCTCGCCGCTCGAATACCAGCGGTATGTCGTGCAGCTGCTGACCAAGCTCGCTCCCGCCGACCCCCGCTTCGCCGACGCCGCGACACGGTTCGCCTCATACCTCCACCAGCCGCCGGCGTTCAAGCTCGCAAACGGCGGGCTCGGCGAAGTGCGCTTCTGGCTCTCGAAGCCGGCAACGGTCAACGCCGTCAGCGCTGCAGGCAAGACGCACCACGTCGCGCTCGATGCAGGCTGGCATACGTTGTCGTGGCGCGAGCCGACGCGCACCGGCACGTACCCGGTCGAGCTGCGCGCTGTCGACTGGGCCGGGAATCACGTCGCGCTCGAGGCGCTGCCGATCGTCCGCGCCGCCGCGGCGCAAGTCGCCCAAAGCCGACGCACGACCGCTGACGTCGTCACAGGGCAGCCGGCCTTCGTGGTCGGGGCAGGCCTGGACGACCCCGCCCAGGGAACGCTGGCCCAGGCGCTCGGGATGAGACTCGTGAGACTCGGTGTCGCTTGGCCCTCCGGGGCGACGGCTGCCGACCCCGCCCTCGTCGCGGCGTTCCAGACACTGCCGGCCAGCCTCGGTACGCTTGTCGAGTTGGCGGCGAACCCGCTGCCGACCGACGCCGCCGCCCAGGCTGCGCTCGCCCAGTATGCGGCGTCGATCGCCCAGCAGGTGCCCGGTTTGCGATACCTCGTGCTCACGCCCTCGGCGTCGGCCGCTGGGGCCCCAGCATACGCCGCCGCCCTCGCCGCGATCCGGACAGCGGTGCAGGGCGCGGTTCCCGGTATTCCGGTCGGAATCGCGATCGACGGCAGCTCTGCGCCCAAGGCGACCGTGGCCGCTCTAGGACGGGCGTTCGCCACCGCCGGTGGCGCGGCGCCGTACGCAGACCTCGTCGCCTTCCGGCCAGTCGCGAGTCCCGCTCCGGGACAATGGACCGCCGCGAACGTGCTGCAGCTCGTCTCGGCGCTCAGCGCCGCCTTCGGACGAGTTGCGCCGGAGATCCTGATCGACGGAATCGCGACACCGACGACCATCCCGACCGCAGAGCTGGAGTCGTACCCAGTCGGTCAGCCCCAGGCTCCCGGCGCGGTCTCGGCGCGCGCCCAGGGAGCGGGGTACGCCGCTTCGATCACTGCGGCCGCGTGCTCACCGAGCATCGCCGGCGTCGTCCTAGACCGGCTCTCCGACAACGCCTCGACCCCAGCGCCGCCGACCGGCGTCCTCTACCCAAGCGGAAACGCAAAGGCGTCGGCCGCGACCGTCACCGCAGCGGCCGGCCCCGCCCAACGCGGCACGATCGTCTGTCCGGGCCTCGCGGCCCCGGTCACCGCGACCAAGCTGACATTCCCGACCGAGCTCACCTCGATACCCGCGCCTCTCACCCTCGCATGCTCGCGCGACTGCCTCTACCTGGTAACCCTCGACCGCGCCGATGGGCGCCCGATAGTCGCGCGGCGCGGCGCCCTACGCGCCAACGCAGAGGCCACCATCCGCCTACCACAGACGAAACTGGCACCAGGCAACTACCGCTTCGACGTCCGAGTCGTCTCCCAGGTCAACCCCGGCCCAGTGACACAGCTCACAAGCCCGCCGCTGGCGACCACCTAGATTCACAACGAACAGCGAAGCGGCTTCCGGTCGCAGTCTGGAGCGGCCAACACGCCGTCGAAGCATGGGACAACAGCAATACTCGGGCAGTGCCGCGACGCAAGCTCGTGATCGAGGCCTCGTGGTCTAGGAAAGGAGAAACGATGAAGATCGCCGTGATCGGAGCAGGAAACATCGGCCGCACGCTCGGAAGCAAGTGGGCCGCAGTCGGACACGAGGTCGTCTACGGTGTGCGCTCTCCGGGCGCGCCCGGTACCGCGTCGGTCGCGGACGCCGTCGCCGGCGCCGAGGTCGTCGTGCTGGCCGTCCCAGGGGCAGCGGCGAAGGATGTCGTCGCCTCGCTCGGCGGAGCGCTCGCTGGAAAGGTCGTGATCGACGCGACCAACGACATCCAGGGCGCGGGCAAGCTTCACGCGCTCGACGAACTTGCCGGCGGCGCCCATCCCGTCCGCGCATTCAACACGCTCGGCTGGGAGAACTTCGCCGACCCCGTCTTCGACGGTGTCACAGCCGACCTCTTCTATGCGGCCGAGGATGGCACCGGGAAGCAAGTCGCAGACACGTTGATCACCGACATCGGCCTCCGGCCGGTCTGGCTGGGCGGGCTCGAGGCGTTCGATCTCGTCGATTCGCTGACACGCCTCTGGTTCACCCTCGCGTTCCAACGCAAGCTCGGCCGTCGGCTCGCCTTCAAGATGCTCGTCGGTCACAGTGAATGACAGACGCCAGATGAATCTCACCGACGAGCTCCAGGGAGCCACCGTGCTGGTGATCGGAGGCTCGAGCGGCATCGGCCTGGCGATCGCACAGCGAGCACACGCCGCCGGAGCCACCGTCGCGATCGCCTCCCGGTCCCCGGAACGGCTCGAAACGGCGCGTGGGCTCATCGGTTCGAACACCGCGGTCTACACCCTCGACGTGTCGAGCACCGAGCAGGTCGACGAGACCTTCGAGTCGATCGGGCCACTCGACCATGTCGTCTCCTCGATCCCCAGTCACAGCCCCGCCGGGGCGCTGGGCTCACTCGACCTGTCAGCGGCCCGCGCCGCCCTCGACCTCAAGCTGTTCGGCAACGTGAACGTGGCGCGTGCCGCTGCGCGCTCCGTCGTCGCGGGTGGATCGATCACCATGATCGCCGCGATCTCGTCGCGCATCGGCTCGGCCGGCATCTCCCTGCTCGGCGCCGCCAATGCCGCCGTCGAGTCGCTCGCCAAGAACCTGGCATCGGAGCTCGCCCCGATCAGGGTCAACGCGATCAGCCCCGGAATCGTCGACACCGACTACTGGGCCCACCTCGATCCCGAGCAGCGAAACGCCATGCTGCAGGACGCTGCGAGCACGCTTCCGACCGGCCGCGCCGCCAGCGCCGAGGACATCGCCACGATCGCGACCGCCCTCATGACCAGCCGAAACATCACCGGCGCCGTCATCGACGTCGACGGCGGAATGCTACTGCACTGACGACGCCCGCGAAGGCAGTGTCCAGGGCGTTCTAGACTTCCCGGCACACATTGATTGCCCCGTACGGTTCGCAAACTCGTCTGGGGCGGAGGCGGGCTCCCCAACTACCGCAGTTTCACTGACGGCGCCCTCTTTACACCCGCGCCGCCGTAGCACGACGGAGCTGGCGCACCCACCGCTGCATCGCGAGAGCCCGATCGAACGGGTCGACCATGGCCGTTATCGCGTCGCTGAGGATGGGGATGTCCGAGGCGCGCGTCCGCGAACGAGCCGCGTGCCAGGCGACCGGTCGTCGCGGGTGTAGGTTCCGGGGTCGCTTTGCGCTACGGCGCCTTCTACGGCGCCGCCAACGACGGCACACTCGAGCCCGTTCGCAAGCGGCAGTTTCCGATCGTCGGCGACGGCGGCGGCATCTGGTCCTGGATCCACCTCGACGACGCCGCCGCCGCAACCGTTCTCGCGCTGGAGCACGAGGGCCCGGCGATCTACAACATCGTCGACGACGATCCCGCGCCGGTGCGCGAATGGCTGCCGGTGCTCGCCCATGCCCTGGCTGCCAAGCCGCCGCGGCGCTTCCCCACCTGGCTCGCACGGCTGCTCGCAGGCGAGGTGGTGGTTGTGCTCTCCACCGAGGCGCGGGGTGCCTCCAACGCGAAGGCGAAGCGCGAGCTCGGCTGGTCGCCGCGCTATCCCAGCTGGCGTAAGGGATTCCCCGCCGTGTACTCGGCGGTCGGCGTCGCCGACCGACCGAAACCTCACCGTGCCCCACAGACGAGCCGCTCGTCCAGCTAGGACGCGCGCGATGAAAGGGATGAGGGTGCCCGGCGGGAATCTGCCCTGCCTGGTGACGGGGCAGCCGAGCTCGACGCCTGACCCGTTGCCCGGTCGAAGCTCCGTGGGCACAGCAGCGGCGAGGGGGTCGACGGTTCGAGTCCGTCAGAGGGCTTCCGCAAAGAGCCGCACGTCGGTGCTCCTTTCCTTTCGGATCTGTTTGCACAGGTCGGTGTGGGAGAAGATCCCGGCGTGAGCCTCACGCAGTACTACACGGCGGCGACGCTCGACGGGTTCATCGCCGACGAGAATCACTCGCTCGACTGGCTGTTCACCCGCGACCAGGACCGGGCCGGATCGCTGAACTACGCCGAGTTCTTCGCGGGCGTCGGCGCACTCGCGATGGGGTCGACGACGTACGAGTGGATCCTCGAACACGAGCTCGCTGACAAGGACCCCGCTGAGTGGAAGTGGCCCTACGACATCCCTTGCTGGGTCTTCACGCACCGGCAGCTTCAGGTCGTGCCGGGCGCGGCGATCGCCTTCACGAGCGCGGACGTGGCGGCCGTGCACGCGGAGATGGTCGCCGCCGCCGCCGGCCGCAACGTGTGGATCGTCGGCGGCGGCAACCTGGCGGGTCAGTTCGCCGACGCCGGGCTGCTGGACGAAGTCATCGTGTACGTCGCGCCCCTCACGCTGGGCAGCGGCGCTCCGCTCCTCCCGCGGCGCCTCGAGCTACGCCTGGAAGAGACGGCGCGAAACGGCGACTTCGTCACCGCGAGGTTCTCGGTCGTCCGCGGGAGCTAGAGCAGCACGGCGGCGCTGACAGGATCGCGGCGGCAGCGCTCGAGACCGCCGCCACTACGCCCTCGGCGGGCGCCGCTCGCCACGGCGCAGCGCCTCGATCCGGCGGCGCGCCTGCTTCGTCGGCCGCGCCCCGAGGTCGGCGCCGAGCGGGCGGGCAAGACGACGCTCGAGGCGCTGCTGCTCGCGCGCGGCGAGCGACTCGGGCGTCTCCTCGTAGAGCGTCGCCGCGACGCTCGCAGGCCCGCGGCGGTCGGCAACGCCGGTCACGACGACCGTCCAGCGGAGCTCACCTCGCCGAATTTCGAGCATCTCGCCGACCCGGACCTCCTTCGCGGGCTTCACCCGCTCGCCGCCCACGTGGACGCGGCCGCCGAGGACCGCCTCGGTCGCCTCGCCGCGTGTCTTGAAGAAGCGCGCCGCCCACAGCCACCTGTCGATGCGAACCCGCTCCACCCGCTCATCTTCGCAGCGGCGGCGGCGCCTTTGTCGCCGAGATACACAGCCCTGCCCGGCGGTCGAGACCTCCGTGAGCATTCGCAGCCGGCGGCGGGGAGTAAGCTCTCAGGATGCTCGGGATCGTCACGCAGGCCAGGCGCGTGCAGGCACGGATCACGTCGCTCGTTCAGCTGAACCTCGAGCTGGCGAAGGTCGAAGGGAAACGGAAGGCGACAGCGCTCGGCATCGCTCTCGGCCTTGCCGGCCTGGCCGCCGTGCTCGTCCTCTATGCAATCGGGTTCCTCTTTGCGACCGCTGCCGTCGCGCTCAACGGGGAGCTCGCCCTGTGGGCGTCGCTCCTCATCGTCGCGGGCGCGATCCTCGTGTTCGCAGCGATCGCCGCTTTCGTGGCGATGCGGTACGCCAAGAAGGTCTCGCCGCCCGCCGAGGCGATCGACGAGGCGAAGCGGACTGTGACGACGCTGCGGAGTCATGCCTGAGCGGCCCGTCGAGGAGATCCGCCTGGAGATCGCCTCCGAGCGGCAGGCGCTCGCCGGTGACCTCGACGTCCTGCACAGCGAGCTTCGCTCCCTCGTGCCGGTGGCGCTCCTCGGTGTGATCGCGCTCGCTCTTCTCTCCCGCGAGAGCCACCTGAGGTCCGGCGTCAAGTTCCTCTGGAAGCTCCGCTAGCTTCGATTCCCTTCTCTGCGAACGGCCGGCGCTGAGGCCGGCCGTTCGCAGGAAGCCGAGGTACTCAGCAGGCGGCTTCGACCACGCCCTGGGCGCGCCCGTAGTAGCCGGCCCCGGCGGCGCTATGGCCGTAAGCAACCAGGACATCGCCGATGGCGATGTAGGCCATGGACAGCGCAAGGGCCTGCTCGCAGGTCTTCGGGGCCGCCGACGCCGACGGCGCCGTGACAAGCCCGCCGACGACGATCGCGGCTACCGCAAGCGCCGTCATCGCGAACATCTTCAGCTTGGACATCACATCCCCGCGGCGACCTATTCCGCCGCTCTCTCGAGAGACGTCGCTACGACACCCACGCCGGCTCGTCGTCGTCCTCTTCCTCGCGCAGCTCGAGCCAGGCGAGGATCTCGGGCTCGCTCGAGAGCATCTCTCTGAGCAGCGGCTCCATTCCGGCTTCCTCTCGTTCCGTCACGCTTCTCCCTCCGGTCTCACCAGTAGAAATAGGGGTCGAGGATGCGGACCTGCGTGATGCGGTCGACGGGAAGGTCGTTGCGCGCGGCTGTCTTCCGGATCGCCTCCGGGCTCGGCGCCTCGTAGACGCAGAACGTCTTCTCCCTGTCCTCGCTGACGTACGAGTGGACCCAGGTCACGCCTTCTTCCGCGTTCCGCTCCACGACAGCCAGGACGACCTCTGCGCCCTCGGCGCCGGCGGGGATCTGAAGTCCGTCGAAAAACGTGCGCTCCACCACGTACCGCGGCATCTCGCTTCTCCTTTCGTCCGCGACCTTGCTCGCATTCGACGGTAGATGCAGCGAGGGCCGGGGCGCTACGGCGCGACTACCCAAATTGTCCCGCGGCGCTACCTATCTTGATCGGCGAGCCCGAGCCGGATCGCGTTCGCGCTCGCCTCGGCGCGGGTGCGAACACCGAGCTTGCGGAGCACGGCGCCGACATGGTGGTCGACGGTGCGCTCGGAGAGCACGAGCCGATCGGCGATCTGCCTGTTGTGCAGCCCTTCGGCCACCAGCCCGAGCACTTCGAGCTCGCGAGGCGTCAGGCCATACGGATTCTGCTGCGTTGCAGGACGCGGCCCTCGCGGCAGCCCGCGTGCCCCGCGTTCGCGCAGGCGCCGCGCAACGATCGCCGCCGCCGGCCGCGCCTCGAGCCGCTGCAGCTCCTCGAGAGCCAACCGCTGCGGCTCCTCCTCGTCCGCGTCCGCCAACGCGAGCGCAGCCTCGTATGGACAGCCGAGCTCGGTCCACAGCTCGGCCGCCCGCGCCCACTCCCCGGCGAGCTGAAGGGCGTACGGCTCCGCCGTAGCGGCGGAGATCTGCCCGTCGAGCCCGGCGCGCCGGCACCAGTCGGCCAACGCTCCGGTCAACCACCGTGAGGTCCGTTCGAGGGCAAGCCGGAGCGCGGTCCCCGTCGCCGTGGCGACGACCTCGCGGTCGCCTTCGAGCCAGGCCGTCTCGGCTCTCGCTGCCGCGACGGGGCCCAGCCGCGACAGCTCTCCGGTGGGCTCCGCCAGGGCCCACGCCTCGTCGAGAGGAGCCCACCGCCCTGGATCTCCGCGCCGCGCCCGCACGAGCCCGAGCACCACCAGCGCAACGATGCGCGGGGTGATCGAGGTGCGAGGCATACGCAGGACGGCTGCGGCGGAGTCGGCCGCATCCGCCCAGCGGCCCTGGTCGAGCTCCAGGCGTGCGCGGTAGGCCATCAGGTAGAGCCGGAAGAGCTCCAGGCCTCGATCGCTGCAGTAGTCGATCCCCGTGTACAGATGCCGGGCCGCGACGTCGTGGCGGCGCTCCGACACCGCCGCGCCGACGAGGAGGATGTATGCCCGCCCGGCCTGCTCGACGAGCCCGGCCCGCCGTGCCAGCTCGAGGCTCTGCTCCAGCTTCTCCGGCCCGCTCTCCGCCAGCTCCAGGGTGCCGATCGTGGCGAGCGCGTGCACGGCGATCTCCGTGTCGTCGAGTCGCTCTGCGAGCTCGAGAGCCTGGACGGCCCAGGTCACCGTCTCCTCCCACTGGGCGGCGGCCATACAGATCGTTGCCAGGTTCGCATAGGCCATCGCGAGCTCGCGCCCCGGCGGCAAAGCCTCGAGGAGCGCGACAGCTTCGCGACCCGTCCGTTCGGCCTCCGCGCTCCGACCGGGACACCAGAGGATCTGCGAGAGCCAGCGAAGCGAGTCACCCTCCTCGAGCACCTCGCCGAGCTCCCGGCGGCACTCCAGCGCTTCCCCGATCGCCTCGACCGCCTGGTCGTTCTCGTCGGCCACGTAGCAGACTCGGGAGCGGCGCTCGAGCAGCTCCGCACGCTCGGCGGTCGCCAGCCGATCGCCGAATCGGAGCGCCCGCGCGTACTGAGCTGCGGCCTCGCGATACGCACCGAGCGCGGCCGCGAGCTCGGCCGCAGCGGGCGCATATTCGAGTACCGCGTTCGCGTCTCCGGCGGCCTCGGCGTGGTGGGCGAGCCGGGCCGGATCGACGCCGCCGTACGGAGGGTCGGAGAGCGCCGCGAGCGCCTTGCGGTGCAGGTCGAGCCGCCGGTTCGGTGCTACCGACTCCTCGACGGCGAGGCGGGCGAGCTCGTGCCGGAACACGACATTCGGCGGCTCCGACATGAGCATGCCCGACGCCAGACACTCGTCGAGCCGGTCGATCTCGCTCCCGGCGAGGGCCTCGAGAAGCCAGAGCTCGGCGTGCGCTGGGACGACCGCAACCGCTTCGAGCAGCGAATGTGCCGCGGGGCTGAGCCGTGCCGTGCGCGAGAGCACCGCGTCCCGGACCGTCGGCGGGATGGGCTCGGCTCCCGAGGCGAGTGCCTCGACGACGAAGAACGGATTGCCGGCGGTCGAGCTGTAGAGCTCGCCGGCGTCGACGCCGAGCGGCTCGGCAAGCCGCGCGACCGCCTCGAGCGAGAGAGGGGCGAGTCTCACGCGACGGACTGCGCGGCTCGTCGCGAGCTCGCCGAGCACCATCCGCAGCGGGTGGCGGGCGTCGAGCTCGTCGTCGCGATAGGTGGTGAGGACGAGGGCGGGAACGGCCTCCACCTTCCGGACGAGCAGCCGTAAGACGTCGAGCGTCGCCTCATCTGCCCAGTGCAGGTCTTCGAGGACGAGGGCCGACGGCGCCCGCCCCAGCTCGCGCACGAGCCCCGACACGATCTCGTGCGGCCTGGCCCCGTTCGCGAGCGGGTCCGCGAGCTCCCCGCCGGAGCTGTCGACGATGTCGAGGATAGGCCCCAGCGCGCGTGGAGTGAAGAGCGGATCGCAGGTCCCCCAGAGGCTCCGCAGGGAATCGCGCCGCTCCTCGCAGAAGCGCCGCAAGAGCGCGGTCTTCCCCACTCCCGCCTCGCCGCCGATGACGACGACGCTTCCCTGCGAGCTGCTCCGGACCGCCTCCAGGCATTCGTCGAGCATCGCGAGCTCGCGACCGCGCTCGAGCAGCTCACTCGAGCTGCCCGGGGCGTGAGCGGAAACGACCTGGTGCACGGCCCCGCCATGATGCATGTCAGCCACCAACGGCGTCCAGCGATCGAGGGCGGAGGCGCCGCGTCCGCAGCGCCTCCGCCCTCCTGGGCGCTCTCACCCCCGGTTGAAGGCGCTCGCAAGTGGGTTCGTGCTCGCGAACAGTCCGGTCGGGTTCGGGTACCAGAGCCAGACGTGCATCGTGATCAGCAGCGGATGCCAGAAATTGAAGGCCGAGCCGGTCTGGGGGCTGGTCGCCGGGCATGCATCCTGGGTCTCGGAGGGAACGAACGTCCCGTCCCTGTAGTGGCAGCCGGCGCCGAACGACCCGTATTTCGCACCGGGCAGCGGCGGCGTGGCCGGCTTCGCCGTATAGACCCACTCGAGCGCGCCGAGCTGCCAGCTCGAGCCTCGATGCTCGTACACGAGGATCGGCGGCTTGCGCACATCGAAGCCCTTCACGGTCGGGTTCATGTAGTGGTAGCCCATGTTCGGGATCATCTTCGTGATGATCCCGTAGCCGTCCGCCTGTGCCCGCTGGAGATCGCTCGCGTACTTCGCCGTGGCGAGGCGCGCCAGGGCGAGCTGCTTGACGAGAGTCGACTCCGGCCCCGAACCGGCGGCCGTCCGAGGCGGCGGGCCGACTGGGCGCGTCGCCGTGCCGCCGGCGGCTGCCCAGGTCGACAGGGCCACGACCACGACGAGGCCCACGCACAGGAGCCTCTTGTCGATCCACCGCTTGCTGCTCATACGTCCCCCCTTGCTCGCTGTCATCGAATCTCTCGACCGTACGAGAGGGGGTCGGGTCACGGCATCGGGAGGGTCACCCAGGTTGCGGGCCGGGGCTACCTATCTTGGCGCGCGCGACTCGCCGGTCAACGGCAAGCCGGCTCGCTTTACCGGGGACTTCCCTCTTCCCCAACCCGGCATTTGCGCACTGCGGGTCTCCTGGGTGGCGACCACGAGACAGGAGTGCGCGATCAAGGAGACGAACGACACGAGCGGCGGGTACGGGGCGGTGAGCGTCGCGCTCTTCACGGCCCTGTTCGCGAGCCAGGCGGCGGTGATCGCGGTGTCGCCGGTACTGGCGGACGTGGCGGGCGACCTCCACGTGTCGACGGCCGCCGCGGGTCAGTTGCGGACGATCACCGGCCTCGCTGCAGGGATCACTGCGCTGATGCTCGGCAGCTTCGCGGGACGACTCGGCCTCGGACGCCAGTTGCTGGTTGCCTCGGCACTGCTCGCGCTCGGCTCGGTCGCGAGCGCGGCGGCTCCGAGCTTCGTCCTGCTGTCGCTCGCTCAACTGCCCGTCGGTGTCGCCGTCGCCGTGCTGACGACGGCCGGGACGCTCGCGGCAGCGGAGTGGGTGTCTCCCGCACTGCGGACGAGGACACTGTCCTGGGCGCTCGTCGGCCAGCCCGCAGCCTGGATCGTCGGCATGCCGCTGATCGGGCTCCTGGGCGAGCGCAGCTGGCGCTACGGATGGCTCGCGCTACCGCTTGCCGCCTCCGTCGTCGCCGGGATCCTGGTCGCTTCTCGCGCCGGCGAGGGGCCCGCACGAGTGCCGCCCGCGCGCGCTCGCGACGCGCTCGGCGACCGCACCCTCGCACGATGGCTGGCGTCCGAGCTGTTCGCGAACGCCGCCTGGGCGGGAACGCTCGTCTACGCAGGCGCGCTCTTCGCCGAATCGTACGGGACCTCCACCAGGCTGACGGGGTGCCTGCTCGCCGTCGCGGCGGGTGCGTACGTCGCCGGCAACCTGACAAGCCGGCGCCTCGTCCGACACGAACCACGGCGAACCCTCGTCCTGCTCGCCGTCTCCCTCGCCGTCACCGACAGCCTCTTCGGGCTTGCGCGTTCGGACGCCGCTGCGAGCACAGTCCTCTTCTCGACCGCCGCGTTTGCCGCCGGGGCGCGCACGCTGGTCGCGAGCTCGTTCGCGCTCGCCACTGCGCCCCACTTGCGGCCGGCCGTGACCAGCCTCCGCGCGGCGACGATGCAGTTCGGCTACTTCGCCGGCTCGATCGCTGCCGGTTTGGCGCTCGCCGTCGGCGGTTACGGCGCTCTCGGCGCGACCATGGGCCTCTTCTTCCTCGGCGCAGCCGCAACGCTCGTCCACCGTCCGACCTTGCGAGGCACGACCGCCGGGCGCGCCGAGGCGGTCACGCGCGACCGCCCTGCGCTGTCGCCCGGCCGCACATAACGCCCGGGCGCGACGATGCTAGCGTTGAGCGTGTCTCGAGATGGATTTTCGGCTCCTCGGCCCGCTGGAGGCATTCGCTGGACCCGCGCAGGTGCAGATCGCAGCGGGCAAACAGCGGGCGCTCCTCGCGATCCTGCTCCTGCACGCGAACCACACCGTGTCCCGCGAGCAGATCGTCGACGCCCTCTGGGGCGAGGAGGTGCCGGACTCGGCCCAGAAGATGGTGCAGATTCACGTCTCGCAGCTGCGGAAGGCGCTTCCGGAACCGCGGCTGCAGACAAGCCCTCCCGGCTACCTGCTCGAGGTCGGTGACGAGGAGCTCGACCTGGATCGCTTCGAGCGCTCCGTCGCCGACGGCCGGCAGGCGCTCTCACAGAGCGATCCGCGGAACGCGAGGGAGCTGTTGGGTCGCGCGCTCTCGCTCTGGCGCGGGCCTGCACTCGCCGAGTTCTCGGAGCCCTTCGCCAGGCATGAGAGCGCGCGCCTCGAGGAACTCCGCCTTGCGGCACTCGAATGGCGGATCGAGGCCGACCTCGCACTGGGGCATCACCGCGACGTGGTCGGCGAGCTCGAGGCGCTGATCGCCCAACACCCGCTTCGCGAGCAGCTCCGCTCGCAGCACATGCTCGCCCTCTACCGCTCGGGTCGGCACGCAGAGGCGCTCGCCGGCTATCAGGCATTCCGGCGGACCCTCGCGGAGGAGCTGGGGATCGAGCCGTCGGCTTCGCTGCGCGAGCTCGAGCGGCTGATGCTGCAGCAGGACCCATCCCTCGAGCTGCCGACGGACACGGAGGTGAGCGCCACCGCTCCCACGCCGGCATCCGGAATCGTCAGCACGGCTCCCGTGGGCGAGGTCTCCTACGCGCGAAGCGGCGACATCAGGATCGCCTACCAGGTCGTCGGCGAGGCACCGGTCGACCTCGTTCTCGTCCACGGCTGGGTCTGCACTTTTCAGCCGGGCTGGGAATACCCGAAGCTCGCGGCCTTCTACCGGCGGCTCGCGTCGATGGGTCGACTCATCCTCTTCGACAAGCGCGGCACCGGCCTCTCCGATCGAGTTTCCCCGGAGCGTCTGCCCGACCTGGAAACGCGTATGGACGACGTTCGAGCAGTGCTGGACTCCGTCGGCTCGGAGCGGGCAGTCTTGCTGAGTCTCTCCGAAGGAGGAGCGATGTCGACGCTGTTCGCCGCGACCCACCCCGCGCGAGCTGTCGCGCTCGTCCTGATGGGCACCTTCCCGCGTGAGATGCAGGCGCCGGACTACCCCTGGGGCGTGAGCGAAGAGAGTCTCCGCCGGCGCCTCGCCCTCCTCGAGGAGGACGACTGGGCGGCGGCGGCGACGAGAGACTGGCTCGGCCGCGTCGCCCCGGACATCCTGCGCGACCCGGCGGCGCTGCGCTGGTACACGTCGTACGTGCGACGCGGCGCGAGCCCCGGCGCGAGCAAGGCGCTCCGTCTCATGAACGCCGAGATCGACATCCGCGACTTGCTGCCGACGATCAGCGTCCCGACCCTCGTGCTCCACCGCGCACAGGAAACCTGGCGCGACGGGTCTCGCTTCATGGGCGAGCACATCCCCGGCGCACGCGTGGTCGAGTTGCCGGGAAACGACCACCTCCCCTGGGAGGGGGACCAGGACGCGCTCCTCGACGAGATCGAGCGCTTTCTGACGGGTGTTCGGGAGGAGGTGGAGCCTGACCGCGTGCTCACGACACTTCTGTTCACCGACATCGTCGGCTCCACCGAGAAGGCGGCGGAGCTCGGCGACCGCGGCTGGCAAGACCTACTCGCCAAGCACCATCGCCTCGTGCGTGCGCAGCTCGCTCGCTTTCGTGGGCGCGAGGTCGACATGGTCGGCGACGGCGTCTTCGCGACGTTCGACGGCCCGGCGCGCGCGGTCCGCTGCGCCTCGGCGATCGCGGAGGGGCTCGAGGCGTTGGGCCTGGGCGTACGGGCAGGCGTGCACACGGGCGAGGTGGAGCAGGCGGACGGCGGCGTGCGCGGCCTCGCAGTGCACATCGCCGCGCGCATCGCCGCAGCGGCGCAGCCGGGGGAGGTGGTTGTCTCCAGCACGGTCAAGGACATCGTCGCCGGCTCGGGCATCGGCTTCGAGGAGCGCGGCGAGCACGAGCTGGCCGGAGTGCCGGGCACCTGGCGCCTGTTCGCAGCGGCGCCGTGACCGCCTCGTGGGGCTCCGCGCGCCCGCTCACTCGTCGGCCTGGCCGCGTCTTTGGCGGCGGCGCTCCAGTCGTCGCAAGCGACCTATGCGGCGTGACGCCGCGGCTCACATAGCTGCGTCGCCGCGGAACACCCGACGATACGCGCGCGGCGACGTATGGAGGCGGGCTGCGAACTGCGCCCTCATCGTCACCGCGGCGTCGTAGCCGGCGCGGCGCGCCACGAGCTCGAGCGGATCGTCCGTCCGCTCGAGCAGGCGCTGGGCGAGACGGAGCCGTTCGCGCTTCAACCACTCTCCCGGCGGCATGCCAATCGCCGATCGGAAGCGCCGAGTCACGGTGCGCGTGCTCATCGCGCCCCGCTCCGCGAGGTCGTCGACGGTGATGCCCGCGCCCAGATTCGCGCGGCCCCAGTCGAGGAGCGCGCTCAGCCCTCGCGGGTCCTCGGCGATCGGCGTGTCGACGTACTGTGCCTGGCCGCCCGAGCGGTACAGGGGCATCACGAGCCGGCGCGCGACGGCGGCGGCGACGTCGAGACCGTGGTCGAGCGCGACCAGATGCAGGCAGAGGTCGATGCCCGCGGCCGTCCCCGCCGAGGTCATCACGTTGTCGTCCGCGACGTAGAGAACGTCGGGGTCGATTCTCACCCGCGGATGGCGGTGTCGCAGGCGCTCGACATACATCCAGTGCGTGGTCGCGCGCCGGTCGTCGAGCAGCCCCGTTGCAGCGAGAACGAACACGCCCGTGCAGAGCGAGACGAGTCGCGCACCGCGAGCATGCGCGGCGAGTAGCGACTCCCTCAGCGCCTCCGACGGCTCGTCGTCGGGGTCCGACCAGCCCGGGACGACGATCGTGTCAGCGCGGCCGAGCTCTTCGAGCCCGTACGGCACTTCGATCGTGAAGCCGGTCTGCGTTCGGACCCGCCTGGCGCTGGCGCCGACGAGCAGGAACTCGTACCAGGGATCGACGATGTCGCTCCGGTCGAGGCCGAAGACCTCGCAGGGGATCGCCAGGTCGAACGTCAGCGCGCCCTGGTCGATCACCGCAGCGACGACATGCATGGCCGAAATCTAGCGAAAGTTGTCGCAAAGACAGCCCGCTCTCCCGCCACGATTCGTGGTGTGAAATGGGCCGCGATCTTCGCAGCGGCGGCGCTCGCCCCCACGGGCCTTCCCGGCGGACAGGCGCTGCCGGTCTGCGCGGCGGCCGGGCCGTACTGGCCGACGATGACTGTGGCCGTCCAGGGCAAGTACGCATGGGTCGCGTGCAAGGAGCAGTCCCGCGTGACCCGTGTGGACACGACCACCGGGAAGACGACGACATCGCTCCGGCTGCGTGGCCCCGCGATCGCCGTCGCCTCCGGCCTCGGCTCGGTCTGGGCACTCGACTCGGGCGGCACGCTCTACCGCATCGATCAGGCCTCGGGCAGGCTCGTCAAGCGCGTGCCCTTGCCGGTCAGCGCTGCGTACAACATCTGGACCGGCGGCGGATCGGTGTGGGTCGCGGACGACCAGGGTGCGCATGTGATCCGTGTCTCTCCGAAGAGCAATCGCGTGGTCGCGCGACCGCAGGTCGGCGACGGGCCTGCCGACATGGCGTTCAACGGCACGAGCGCGTGGGTGATCAACCATCGCGATCGTGTGCTCAGCAGGATCGACCTCCGCACGAACAGGTCTCGCCGCGTTGCCGTCATTCCCGGCGACGCGACGGAGCGCATGGTCTGGTCGCACGGCGCGCTCTGGATCACCGGGCGCGGCACCGACCTGCTGAAGGTGGATCCCGCAGACGGCTCGATCGACTCCAGGATCGAGATCGGCGCCAGCGGGATCGACGTCGCCGCGACCGGCGACGTCCTGTGGGTCCCGACCAGGAGCGCCGAGGTCGATCCGAGCGGGTTCCCGACGATGGACGCGCTGAAGAAGGTGTCGGCGACGAGCGGCGCGGTCTCGGTCGTCGTCGCGGCGGAGGGACGGGTCGACGTCCACGGGCTCGTTGCGGTGAACGGTGTCGTCTGGCTCGCGGACAACACCAACGGCTTCCTCTATCGCTTTACGTGAACCGCCGCGAACCGTCGACTCGGTTCATCACGCGGAGGGAGTGGAATCCGATTGCTTCGGGGGCGCTAATCTCATCCAGACGAGACGCCGAGGTATGCCAAGGCGCGACCTATGACGACATCCCCGTCACTGCGGACGAAAGCCGATCCTTCGCGCCTCGCGCTCATGACGGGTGTCACCGGGTTGTTGGCGGTGGCGACGCACACCGTCATCGTCGCGGCGCCCCTCGGCGACGTGGCGGGTCCCATCATCGCGAGCTTCTTCGGGCCGCTGCTCGCCGCCGCGAGCGTCGCCCTCTATCTGGTGCTCGCAGCCGAGCGGGCGACCCTCGCGGGACTGTTGGCCGCAATCGCGAACGTCGCGGCGGGGGCGCTCGTCACTGCCATGCTCCTCGTTCAGCTTGCCGTCAACGATGCCGAGGAGAACAGCCAGCGTTGTCGCCGTCGGTTGAAGACGCGTTCGACCATGTCGAGTTCGGTCTCGATCTCGCTTGGGACACGTTCATCTCCGCGGGAACGGTGCTCTTCGGGTTCGCGATGGTCGCGCATCCGAGGTTCGGCCGCTGGTTCGGCCTGACGGGCATCCTGATCGGCGCGGCCCTGTATGCGCTGAACTTCGCGTCGTTTCCGACGCCCCCGAGCGACTCCGGGCTCGTGGACCTCGGCCCGCTCGTCGGCGCGTGGTACGCGGCGGTGTCTGTACGGACGCTCCGTGTTCGGCGTGTGATCGGCCGCTGAGACGAGGCCTTGTCTGCGGAGTGGAGCAGAGCCAGAGACCGACTGGATCAGGCGCCTATGAACTTCAAGAGCTCGTAGACCAAGAACGAAGGCCAGACCAAGGACTTCAGCAGCGCGACAACCACCTCGCCAAAGCCGCTCGCCTGCTGCACCCAGTAGACGGCCGCCCCGATCAGCGCCAGGAAATAGGCGAAGCCCATGCCGCTTTGCGACGCTGCCGAATGCCTCTTCGAGTCGCTTCGTTTCTCGTTCATCGCCATTCTTACCCCTCCTCATAGTCGTTCGCCTCGACCATCGCGGGCACAGGCCGTCGATCCCGTCGCGACAAGCATCGATGAAAGTCAGGAGGGGCGCCACGGCCGGCTCCTGCGCAGGAGAGGGCCGCTCCCGAGCACGGCCCTCTCCCTTCGCGCACGCGACTTCTAGTACCCGTAGCCGCCGTAGCCGCCCGGCGCCGGGTCGTCGCCGCCGCCGTTCTCGGCGTTCTGCTCGACCTTGGCTCCGGCGACCGAGACCGCGTACCACTCGGCGCCGAAGGCGTCGATGCCCTCGCCGTTCGTCTGACCCTTCCCGGTGTCCTTGACGAACGTGTAGAGCGGGTGATGGTTGTAGGTGACCTGCAGGCGGCCGTCCGGGCGCCGCACGGTTCCGAGCAAGGACGCCTTCGCCCCTGCCGTCGCGCGTGGCTTGCCGGATGCGATCAGCGGCGGCCAGGCGCCGGCGCACATCCCGGTGCAGGCGCTCTTGCCGTGCTTGTCCTTCTCGAACAGATAGAGGGTGCGGCCGCGGCCGTCGACGAGGACCCGGCCCAGCCCGGTACTCGCGACCGCGACCTTCGCACCGGCGCCGGCCGTCCGATTCCCCGCTAGCGCGCTGGCCAGGCCAACGCCGAGCGACAGAGCGACGGCAAGCGCACCGATGGTGAGAAGCAGACCTTTCATCGAGAACTCCCTTCGTTGCTAGCTGGTGTCTCCACACAAGGACACCGCGCAGGCGCAGGTATTCCCGGTCGTTGCCAAGGTCAACTCCTGTCCGCAACTCCGATCACGTTCGGGGTAGTTCGAGCCGCGTCGTGGAGCCGGATCAGTCTCCTGCCTCGTACTTGAACGAGATGTCGAGGCGAACCCGGTAGTCGGCGATCTTTCCGTCCTTGATCGTCACGTCGAAGCGCGTGGCTTCGGCAACGCGGAGGTCGCGGACCGTCTGCGCTGCGGTCTCGACGGCGTTTCGCGCGGCCGCCTCCCACGACTCCGCGCTCGACCCGATCACCTCGGTGACGCGATACACGCTCTCGCTCATCTCTCACTCCTTCGGCTCGGTTTCGGGATCACCGGCTGGATGCTCCGGTCATCTTCGCCGACGCGGCCCGATAACTCCAGGACGGCGGGGCTATACCGGCGGTTTACCGGCCGGCTGCGACCGGTTTACCGGCCGCGTGTCTCCTGTGCGACGACGGAAGGCGGATCTCCCGCCGACACCAACCGAAGGAGCAGTCGAGATGAGTCAGCTCGCGCACACGATTCGCAATGGAGTCGACACCGAAGTCCTGTTCGGGACGCTCGATGCGATCAAGGCCCAGCCCGAGCTGGGCAAGTTCCAGTTCCGCGCCCGGAACCGCTGGGTCGACGGCGCGCACAACCAGACGACGATCAGGGATTTCTACGGCGCGGGCCAGGAGGACAGCTCGAGGGTCGAGTCGTTCACGCTCGACGCCGGCGAGCCGGCGATCCTGCTCGGCACCGACACCGGCCCGAATCCGGCCGAGTGCCTGCTCCACGCGCTCGCGGCCTGCCTCACGACCTCTCTCGTCTACGTGGCCGCCGCACGCGGCGTGCACCTGACCGAGGTCGAATCGACCCTGGAGGGCGACATGGACGTCCAGGGCGCGCTCGGGCTCTCCGACGACTACCGCAACGGCTTCGAGCGCATCAGCGTCTCGTTCCGGATCAAGAGCGACGCACCCGAGGAGAAGCTGCGCGAGATCGTCGACCGCGCGCGGCGGCGCTCGGCCGTGTTCGACATGGTCACGAACGGGGTGCCCGTCTCGGTGGACGTGACGACATGACGTACGAGCTGACGGCGAACACCCCGCAAGGCGAGCGCCTCGTCGCGCTAGCCGAGGCGCTCGCGGAGGAGATCGGCTCGCACGCGGGTGTGCACGACCGCGACGGCAGCTACCCCTTCGCGAGCTTCGAGGCGGTCAAGCGAAGCGGCTACTTCACGGCACCGATCCCCGAGCCGTTGGGCGGCCTGGGCGTGACGTCGGTGCACGACGTCCTCGTCGCCTCGAGCCGGCTCGCCCGCGGCGATGCCTCCCTCACCCTCGGCGTCAACATGCACCTCGCCTACCTGCTGAACGTCGTGCGCCGCTGGCAGATGGCCGTCGCCTCGAGCGACGAACGGCGTGCCGCCGCGCTCGCCGGCTCGCTGGAGCAGATCGCCAGCGACGGCACCGTCTTCGCGGCGGCCGGCAGCGAGCCGAAGCAAGACCTCACCCGCCCCGCGACGACGGCGACCCGCACCGAGGACGGCTGGATCGTCTCGGGCCGCAAGGCGTTCTGCACCATGTCCCCGGCCGCAGACGTGTTCTACACGGCAGTCACGTTCACCGACGAAGAGGACGGTCGTGGGCGCTACGGCTACGCGATGGTCCCGCGCGACACGCCCGGCGTCCTCGTCCACGACGACTGGGACGCGCTGGGCATGCGTTCCTCCGGCAGCCACTCGATCACCTTCGACGACGTCGAACTGCCGGCCGCCGCACTGCGCGGCGGCTTCCCCACCGGCCAGCCGGTTCCGTACATCGAGCGCAACCTGAACGCAGGACTGCTCCACGCCTCGGCCACGCTCGGCATCGCCGAGAGCGCCCACGCGCTCGCGCTGAGCAAGCTCGCCGGGCACGGAGCCAACGGCAACGGCCGCGAGGCGGCGCTAGCCGCCGAAAGCACGATCGAGCTCGCCGCCTGCCGGGCCGTGTTCGACCGTTCCGCGATGCTGATCGACCGGCATCAGGCCGCGAACCCGGCGTCCAAGGGGACGGACGAGGAGCTCACCGCGCTCTTCGCCGAGGCGCAGACCGCGAAGGTGTTCATCGGCCAGGCCGCCCCTCGGATCGTCGACCGAGCGCTCGCTCTCTCGGGCGGCGCCGGCTACCTCAACGGGTCGCCCCTGGCGCGCGCGTACCGCGATGTCCGGGCCGGAGCCTTCATGCACCCGCTGGGAGACAACCGCGCCTACGAGTTCCTCGGACGGCTCGCTCTCGGCCGCGAGCCGTCGATCCACTGAGCACCGAAGCTCATCGCGATGCAAGCCGAGCTACGAGCCGGCGAAGCTGCGCGCGTGCTGGAGGAGCGGCTTGGCGTTCGGGAGCGCGTCGTCCTCCTCCTCGACGATCGCCGCGAACGCCTTGCGGCACCAGGCCGCGCGCTCCTCGTCGGTGAAATCCGGTCCGAGGACGAGCCCGATCAGGCGCTCGGCCCCGTCCAGGCGCCCCCACAGGTAGTCGCTCTCGCGGCCGGCGCGGTCGAAGAAGGCCCCGAAGTGCATCTTCCCGTGGCCGGCGAGCTTCGCCTTGTGGGGATCGAGCGGCGGCAGCAACTCGGTGTCGCGCGGGCTCATCCGCACGACCTGGATCGCGTCGCGCTCGCCGGCGTCGGCAACGGTCTGGAGCGGGTACAGCAGGACGTCCCAGTACGGGAAGCCCAGGTAGCGGACCAGCAGGTCGGCGCGCCTTTCGGGTGCCCAGCTCTCGGACAGCTCGTACAGCTGCCGGTAGAGCGCCTCGCCGGAGCCGGCGCGCTTCGCGTCGAGCGCGTCGCCGAATGCCTGCTCGAGGCGGGCGAGCTCGACGGCGTGGGCAACCGCATAGTCCCCGGGACCCTGCCGTTTCGCGATCGCGGCGTCGATCGGCGCCTGTGCGAAGACCGCGAGCACGTCACCCGTGACGTCGGTGAGCAGCCCTCGGCCGTCCATAGCGTCGAGCAGGGTGTCGCGTGCGTCGTACAGGGCCTTCTTGCCCTGGTCGAGCTGCGCGCGCGTCGGGTAGCCCGGCTTGCCCACGTCGGCATACCACCAGCTGAGGCCGTCGATCACGAAGCGCAGCCTGCGTGCGCCGTAGGCGAGGTCGAACCTCCGCAGGAACGCGACCAGGTCGTCGACGGGAGCCTGCCGGCCGTTCTCGTCGCGGAAGAGGCGCGTCCCTCCCCAGGAGCGGACGACGGCCCGGACGAACACCGCCTGGTTCGAGTCGTCCGGAAAGTCGGCGAGGCGGCAGATCGTCCGCGCGAAGCCGTCGACGACGCCGCTCACCTTGCTGCGGATGTAGGTCGCGTATGCGAAGCCCGCGGCCGCCTTCGCGTCCTCGTTGATCCGGGCGCTCAACCCCGCGAGCTCGGCCGGCGACCGCTCCTGCGCGAGCCGGCCGAGCCCCGTGCCGACGATCTCCTCGATCCGGGCGGCGATCGGGTCGAACGAGGTCTCGATGATGTCGCGGATCCGCCGGACCCGATCGTTCTGGGCGTTGACCTCGAGGATGTCGTCGAGGACAGGCTCCTCCCGAGGCAGGCCCGAGATCGATGCGAGCACGGTCGCGATCGGGCTCGGCGAGCTTCCTCCGGGCGCTGCGCCGCCCCCGCCGCCCGGATCGGGCTCGAGGAACAGCAGCCGCCGCTCGACCTCGGACTCGGCTGATCGCTTCTTGATCGCAGCGATCGCGTAGCCGAACGGCTTGTTGTCGAGCACACCGCCGTCGATGAAGAACGTCGCGTGCGGGTCCGAGCCCGAGAGCGCGTAGATCCGGAAGAGCCCCGGCAGCACCTGCGAGACGTCACCGGCGTCCTTCGCGACGGCCGCCTCGAACGACGACAGGCTGATCGGCGGGAAGGCACCCGGGAAGCTCATCGTCGTGCGCGCGGAGAAGGCGAGCGCGCCGTTGTGAGCCTCGTCGAACTGGTCGACGGCGCCGTCGAGGCGGAACGAGAGCACGTGCCGGTGCGCGCGCTCACCGATCAGCGTCGGGTCGGCGATCATCACGTTGCGGCGGTAGCCGTAGAAGTCGGTCACCGTGACGAAGAGCTCGAGCGGATGGGACGGCGGCATCAGCGTCTGAAGCTCCGGCGGCTGGGACCCGCTTGCGTCCATGTCGTGGAGCGCGTCGTACATCCACTGCGCGATCGCGTCGCCCTTGAGCACCGGCTTCTTGACGGCACCCGCGAGCAGCACGGGCGCCTTCAGCAGCGTCGGCAGCCAGCTCGGCCCGCGCAGCAGCACCTTGATGTCGCCGCGCTCGAGCCAGAGGTCGCGGAGGGAGTCCTGCGACCGGTTGTGCGCAATCGCCTTCGAGAGATAGACGCCGTTGATCCCACCCGCAGAGGTCCCGGCCACGACATCGACGACGACGCGCGTACGGACCCCCGCGGGGTTGCGACGGATGAGCTCCGCGAGCAGCTCGCCGTAGACGCGCTCGCTCGGCGCGGCCGGGGCAATGCCGCGGTCGGCGAGCGCGGACGCCTTGACGAGGCGCTGAACCTCCTTCGTCGTTCCGTGCATGTAGATCGCGAGCGACGCCCCGCCGTAGAGAACGATCGCAAGCCGAAGCTCACGGACATTTGCGCCCTCGACCGGATCCAAAGACCGAGCCTCCGTGTCCGACATGAACCGCTACCCCCAAAGCGAGGCGTCAGGAAACGACAGCTTAATGGCTCGTCAGGCGATTGCTGCGCGGATCGAGAGCTCGGAGCCCTCGAAGCTGATCTGGAGCGCGTTCGCGATGCGGCGGATCAGCGCGATCGCTGCGCGGTTGTTGCTCGCCACGAGGGCCGTGATCTCCGTGATCCCCGCGGCACGGGCGTCGGCGATCAGCTCCGCCGTGAGCGCGGAGCCGATCCCGCGGCGCTGGTGCTCGTCGGCGACCGCAAAGGCGATCTCGGCGCTACGGCCGTCGCGAACGAGGCGTGCGATCGCGACCGGCTGCGGGTCGCCCTCGACGTACGCGACGAGCGCATGACGGGCCGGGTCGACCGACGCGAGCTGGCGCAGCTCGGATGCGCTGAGGCACGGTTTCGGCCCGTTGAACCGGGCTCGGCGCGACCGCTCGCCCAGGCGCTCGAACACGCCCATCACGGTGCGAACGTCGCCGTGGCGCAGGGGCCTCACGAGGAGGGTGGGGCCGCGCTTCGGCTCGAGCACCCGGGTGTGCATCAGCCGGCCCACGACACCGCCCCCTGAGGCTCGTCATCGTCATCGCTCGTCTCGTGCGGCTCGAGCCAGGCGACGATGTCCGGCTCGCCCAGCAGCACCTCTCTCAGCAGCGGATCCATCCCCGCCTCCTCCAAGTCCCTCATGCCACTCCCCCTCATGTCCGCAGAACAGAACAACGTCGACACGCCGTGGCCTATTTCAGGTCGGGGGACTCGACCTCCGGCGAAACGCGCGTTTCGGTCTGTACGAAGCCGGGGCTCCAATCGGTTTTCGTTGCGTTCCCTACGAGTGACTGGAGCCCGCGGCGGCCGGAGCCCGGTCACCCTCGAGGAGCTTGTGAACGAGCTGGACGACCGTCGCGCCCTCACCCATTGCGGTCGTGACCCGCTTCACGGACCCGTGACGGATGTCGCCGGCGGCGAAGATCCCCGGGACGCTCGTCTCGAGCAGCATCGGCGCGCGTTCGAGCGGCCAACCGCTCGGGTCGGGGTCCAGGTCGCTCCCGGTGAGGATGAACCCACGCTCGTCGCGCTCCACGGTGCCGTCCAGCCACTCCGTGTGCGGCTCGGCGCCGATCATCACGAAGAGGCCGGCGGTCGGGATCCGTTCCAACCCGCCGCTCGACCGGTCGCGGACGACGACCGCCTGCAGCTGGTCGTCGCCCTCGCCGTCGACCAGCTCGACTCCCAGCCGGACCGAGACGTTCGGCAGTCCATCCAGCTCCGAGATCAGATACTCGGACATGTTCTTCGCGAGCGAGTCACCGCGGGCGAGCAGCGTGACCTCGTCGGCGTACTTCGCCAGATGCGCAGCCGCCTGCCCGGCGGCGTTGCCGGCACCGACGACGCAGACGTGGCTCCCTCGCATCGCACGCGCCTCGCTGGCCGCCGCACCGTAGAAGACGCCGGCGCCGACCCGCTCTTCGAGCCCCGGGATCCCGAGCCGCCGCCACGAGACGCCCATGGCGAGCACGACGGTGCGGGCGGCGACCTCCTGGCCGTCGGCCACCTGCACGACGAACTCCGTGCCCGAGGAACGCAGCGACGTCGCCCGCTGCGCGAAGACGAGGTTCGCCCCGAACAGCCACGCCTGCTCGCACGCGCGATACGCGAGGTCGTGGCCGCCGATCCCCCAGGTGAAACCGGGGACGTTGCGGATGCGAGTGCTCGCGCCCGCCTGACCGCCGGAGATCTGTCGCTCGAGGACGATCGTGTCGAGCCCTTCCGAGGCCGCATAGACAGCCGCCGAGAGGCCGGCGGGCCCGGCGCCGATGATCGCGACGTCGTAGGCGTCCACACCGAGGCGCGTGCCGCCGCCCAGAGCCTCGACGAGGTCGCCGTCTGTCGGGTCGACGAGCAGGCGACCGTCGTGTCGAACGACCGTCGGGAGCCGTGAGCCGGCCCGCCCGACCTCGCGCAGCAGCGCCGCGCCCTCCTCGGAATCCGTCGAGTGGAACGTGAACGGCGTGCCGAAGCGTGTCAGGAGGTCGCGGATCTCGTAAGCGCGCGCGCTGTTCTCGAGCGCCGCGATCCGCAACATCGCAAACCCGTCCGGCTCGGAGCGCGCCCAGCCGGCGAGAAACTCGCTCACCGCCGGATACAAGCCATGGTCAGGCGACCAGGGCTTGACGAGGTGATAGTCGATCTGGCCGAGCGTCATCGCGGACACGATCGGATTCGCCGCCGTGTAGTCGCGCTCGACGAGAAGGATCCGCTTCGCCGCAGGATGAAGCGCGTGAGCGCGCGCGAGGAACTCGATGCCGGTCAGTTCGGGCATCGACTGGTCGGCGATCACGAGGGCGACGGACTGGGCGTCGTCCGCCAACGCCGCCAGTCGGGCCAGCCCGGCCGTGGGCTCGTCGGCGGCGATGATGCGAGTGTCGTTCCCGAAGCGCCGGCCGAGATCCGCCTCGAGCGCTTCCAGAACCGATGCCTCTGCCGAGGTCAGGAAGATGATCGGTGATTCCGTTCGTTGCAGAGAGCTGATTTCGGGTACCTCGCTTCCGATAGTTAGTACGATCGTTCGTGCTGCATTGATACTGTACGACCGTTCGTGCTAACTTGTCAAGCGATGAGTGAGACAGAGGTCCGCCGTGCAGGCGATCGCGGCGCACGCAGGCGGCGCAGCGACGGCGAGCGGAGCCGCAACGCGATCCTCCGTGAAGCCGCGCAGCTCGCCACGGTCGAGGGCATCGGCGGGCTCTCGATCGGCCGGCTGGCAGAGGCCGTCGGGATGAGCAAGAGCGGCCTTTTCGCCCACTTCGGCTCCAAGGAGGAGCTCCAGCTCGCGACCATCGAGACGGCCGGCGCCCTGTACACCGAGACCGTGATCGACCCGGCGATGCTCGCCCCCACCGGGCTCGAGCGGCTGCGGCAGCTCGCGGAGAACTTCCTGCGGCATGTCGAGGACGGCGTCTACCCCGGCGGCTGCTTCTTCGCCTCCGTCGCCGCCGAGATGGACACCCACCCGGGCCCGGTCCGCGACCACGCCGTCCAGCTCGCAGTCGAATGGTCCCGACTGCTCGAGACGGCGGTTCGCGACGCTCAGGCCGAAGGCGCGATCGACCTCTCCGAGGATCCCGAACAGCTCGCCTTCGAGCTCGACGCCTACCTGCTGCTCGCCAACGCCCACTTCGTGGTCAGCCAGGAGTCGGCGCCGATCGACCGGGCGCGCCGCGCGATCGAGCGCCGGCTCACTGCAGCGGCTCCCGGCGCGTGATCTCCTACGAGCCCTCGAGCCACGAGAGCTCTGTGGGAGTGAGCGGAAGCGTGGTCACGCGGATGAGCTCTTCGAGGTGCTCCTCCGAGCGCGGGCCAACGAGCGCGAGCACCCGGGCCGGCTGCCGGAGCACGTAGGCGAGAGCCACCGCAGTTGCGGTCGTGCCCCGCTCCTCAGCAAGCTGCCCTGCGCGTGTGCGCCGCCCCTCGTTCCGCTCGCTCGTCCAGCTCGGGGTGTCGCGCCCGGCGAAGTAGCCCTCGGCCAGGCTCGCCCACGCGAGCGCGGTCACGCCGTCACGGTCGAGCGACGCGATCTCCTCCTTCGTCATCGAGAGGCAGCCGGGCCAGGTCGGCGTCACCATCTCCGCGAGCGAGAACTGGTTGCTGAAGGCCGTGAGGTGCGAAGCGTCGCCGCCGAGCTCCGCCGCCAGCTCATGGAAGCGCTCGAGCGTCCAGTTCGAGACCCCGAACGACCGGATGCTCGCCCGCCCGACCTCCGCGAGCAGGGCCGCGCCGAAGTCCGCCACGGCCACGCTCGCGTCGTCGCGGTGGAGGATGAACACGTCGAGGGTGTCGAGCCCGAGCGCCGACCGGGCCTTGTCCACCTCCTCCCGCACGAGCGACGCGCTGCAGTACGGCGGGTGGCAGCCCTTGACGTACAGGGTGAGGCCGACCCCGCTCGTCGCGAGCCAGCGCCCGACAGCCCGCTCGGACTCTCCGTCCGCGTACACGTTGGCCAGATCGACCGCACGGCCTCCCGCCTCGCGGAACCGGTCGAGGAGCCGCGGCGTGACCGCGTCGTCGCGAAGCCCGGCGCTGCCGAGGACGAGCCGGTCGAGGTGGTTGCTGTCCACTGGAGTGGCTCCGGGGCGGAGGAGTGACCCTCCGCCCCGCTGGCCCTCCTCCTAGAAGTGGTACTTGTCGATGTTCTTCGCCGTGAACACGAGCGGCGGTCCGAGGACGACCACCGGCTTGTTCCCGTCGCTCACGACGACCGTGCGCTTGCCGAGCTTGCCGGCCACGAAGCTCTGGC
Source organism: uncultured Actinomycetes bacterium (assembly GCA_963724805.1). Taxonomy (GTDB): domain Bacteria; phylum Actinomycetota; class Thermoleophilia; order Gaiellales; family Gaiellaceae; genus CAVQZA01. Next base: position 1,304,402 of record CAVRWA010000014.1, on the reverse strand, counting down.
CGACAGCGCCCGTCAGCTTTCCGGCGAGCACCTCATGCGCGACGTACGTCGCCAGGTAGCCCAGGTCGGACTCGTTCCAGAGCGCGAAGGCCCCGGCGCAACCGGCCTTCACGTACTTGCGCATGTCGTTGGGAAGCCCGAGCCCGGTCAGCTTGATCGCGCCGCACTTGCTCTCCTGCTGGAGCTCCTGTGCGGCGGCCTGCACGCCCACCGTCGTCGGCGAGATGATCCCCTTGAGGTTCGGGTACGCGGAAATGAGCCCCTGCGTCGCCTTCGCCGAGTCGGTCGGGTCGTCGTTGCCGTAGACGGTCGCGACCAGCTTCATGTTCTTGTACTTCGGCAGCTTGAGCGCGACCTTCATGAACTTGATCCAGGTGTTCTGGTTCGGCGAGGTCGGCGTCGCCGAGAGGATCGCGATCTCACCCTTGTAGCCGATCTGCTTGCCGATCGACTCGACCATCGTCACGCCGATCAGCGAGTTCGACGTCGGGGCGACGAAGATCACCCGGGAGCTGGGAGCAGTGTCACCGTCGTAGGAGATGACCTTGATCCCCTTGGCGGCGGCCCGCTTCAGCGCAGGCGCGACCGCGTTGGGATCGGGAGTCGAGATCACGATCGCGTTGTAGCCCTGCTGGATCGCAGCGTTGATGAACGGCACCTGCGCCGTGCCGGAGACGGTCGTCGGCCCGTTGTAGGTGACCGAGTCGCCGAGCTTCTTCCCGGCCTCCTTGGCCCCGATCCCGTTCTGCGTGAACACCGGGATCGTGGTGGTCTTGGGCAGGAAGTAGATCTTGTATCCCGCCTTGGTGCCGGCGCCCGCCGACAGGGCGACGGTGAGCGTTGCGATGGCGGCGAGACCGGCGACGATGCCGACGGGGCCCAGTTTCTTTCTGCGCATCTGTCCTACCTTCCTTTCGATCCTAGGTTTCCAAGCTGGGGGGCAAGGCGGAGTCCGCTGCCTCGTGATCGACCACCTCCCTTCGGCGCAGACGGAGCCGACCTGACAGGGCCCCGTCCGCCTGGGCGGCGCGGAGGAGATTGCCGGCGACGATCGCCGCGAGGAGGAGCGCGCCGATCACGATGTCCTGGGTCTCACCGGCGATGTTCGCGAGCTGCATCCCGTTCCGGAGCTCGGCGACGAGGATCAGGGCGAGCAGCACGCCGAGCATGGACCCTGCGCCGCCGAAGATGTCGACGCCGCCGAGCACGACCGCGGTCACGACGTCGAGGAGCGCCCCGGTCCCCGCGTCGGCGCGGGCCGAGCCGAAGTAGCCGATGTAGACGACCCCGCCGACGCCGGCCATCAGGCCGGAGAGCGCGAAGACGCTCACGCGGACACGGGCGACGGGAATGCCCGAGAAGCGCGCAGCCTCGCGGTTCGAGCCGATCGAGAACACGTACCGGCCGAAGCGGGTCGCGTGCAGGAGCAGGCCGAGCAGGAGCGCCGCCCCGAACAGGACGAGCAGAGCGACCGGGAGCTGGTTCCCCCAGAGATAGCCGCCGCCGATCTGCGTGAAGTCGTTCGGGAACGAGGCGACGCCCTCGCCGCCCAGGATGACGAACGCGAGGCCCCCGTAGGCGGCGAGCGTCCCCAGTGTGATCGCGAGCGACGGCAGGTTCAGGAGCCCGACCAGCACACCGTTCCCCAGCCCGAGGGCAGTCGCCACGGCGAGGGCTGCGAGACCGGCGAGCCAGACGTTCACGCCCGCCTCGAAGATCTGGGCGAAGCACACGACGGAGACGGCGAGCATGGAGACCACGGAGATGTCGATCTCGCCCGCGATCACGACGAAGGTGAGCCCGAACGCCATCAGCCCGATGAAGACGTATGGCGTGACGAGGTCGAGGAGGTTCGCGCGCTTGAGGAAGTACGGCGAGAGGGTGGTGCTCCAGATGCCCGCGCCGATGATCGCGAGCACGAGGATGCTCTCCCAGCGGGCGAGCAGGCGGCGGATCACCCGTCCGACGCGGCTCACGCTTCCGCCTCCCGGTGCCGCGCCTCGAGCACGTCGGCCTTGCGGCGGCGCAGCGCCTCCTGCAGCCGTCGGGTGAGGAGAGCGTTCAGCGTCACCGCGACGACGATCGCGAAGCCGTTGAAGAAGAGCCGCCAGAACTCCGAGATCCGGAGCAGGATGAAGCCGTCCTGGATCGTCGCCACGAACAGCGCCCCGAGCACGACGCCGAGCACCGATCCCGAGCCGCCGAACACGTTCACGCCGCCGATCACGACCGCGGTGATCACGTCGAGCTCGAATCCCTTGGCCGCGACGGCGTCGACGGTCGGGAAGCGGGCCGCGAACATGAACCCGCCGAGCCCGGCGAGGCCGCCGCTGATCACGAAGGCCGTGATCAGACGGCGGGTCGTGGGGATGCCTGCGAAGCGTGCGGCCTCCGGGTTCGAGCCGATCGCGTAGAAGTCGCGCGCCCAGGGCGCCCACCGCAGCACGGCCGCGCCGAGAAGCGCCACGGCAAGCGCGATCCAGGCGAGAGTCGGCACTCCCGCCGGCTTGGTCGACGCGAGCTCGAGGAAGCGGTTGGGCAGCTGGTACGCCGTGATGTTCTCCCCACCCGTGATCTGCACGTCGATGCCTCGATAGATCGCAAGGGTGGCCAGTGTCGCGATGATCGAGGGGATCCGCCCGACGGCGACGAGGAGGCCGTTCACGAGGCCGAGCCCGACGCCGATCCCCACGGCGATCAGGGCGACGACCAGGAGCGGATAGCCGTGGTGGTGGACGAACGTGGCGGCGGTGAGGTACGCGCTCAGGCCGACGATCGAGCCGACGCTGAGGTCGATGTTGCGCGTGAGCACGACGACCATCTCGCCGACCGCGACGACCACCACGATCGAGACGTTCTGGAGGATGTTCTGCCAGTTCCCGACGGTCAGGAAGTGCGACGCACGGATGGAGAAGAAGACGATCGCCAGCCCGAGGGCGGCGGCGATTCCGATCTCGCGCAGGCGGAAGGTCGCCGCGGCCAGCTCCTGGGCCGACCTGCGCCGAGGCGAGCCGATCACGCCGCCTCACCGACTCCGGCCGCGGCCTGGATCACGCGTTCGGGTGTCGCCTCCGCCCGCGACAGCTCGGCGACGAGACGCCCCTCGCGCATCACGAGGATCCGGTCGCTCATGCCGAGAACCTCCGGCAGCTCGGAGGAGATGAGGAGGATCGTGAGGCCCTGCGTCGCGAGGTGCGAGATCGTCCGGTGGACGTCTGCCTTCGTGCCGACGTCGACGCCGTGCGTCGGCTCGTCGAGGAGCAGGATCTTCGGCTCCGCCGCGAGCCACTTCCCGAGCACGACCTTCTGCTGGTTGCCGCCCGAGAGGCTGCGGACGACCTGCGCGGGCGACGTCGCCTTGATCCGCAGCTGCTCCATGAAGCGGCGGGCGAGCGCGCGCTCGCGCCGCGGCCGGAGGATCCCGCCCGGGGTCAATTCCGGCAGGACCGCCATCGAGACGTTCGTGCCGACGGACATCGGCTGCACGAGCCCCTGATGGAGCCTGTCCTCCGGCAGGTAGGCGAGCCCCCGGCCGAGCGCCGCTCTGGGGGAGCGCGGCCTGAACGTGCGGCCGTCGATCCAGAGCTCGCCGCCCTCGAGCGGATCGATCCCGAAGATGCTGCGCGCGACCTCGGTGCGACCGGAGCCAACGAAGCCGGCCAGGCCGACGATCTCGCCGCGACGGAGCTCGAACGAGACGTTCGAGAAGACACCGCGGCGGGTCAGGCCTTCCGCCTTGAGCACGACCTCGCCGATCTCGGCGTCCTCCTTCGGGAAGAGGGCGTCGAGCGAGCGGCCCACCATCAGGCGGATGATCTCGCCCTGCGGGAGCTCGGCAACCGGCTTGGTCTCGATGTGCCGGCCGTCGCGGAGGACGGTGACGACATCGGCGATCGCAGCGACCTCTTCGAGGCGGTGGCTGATGTAGACGACTGCGACTCCGCGCTCGCGCAGCCCGCGCACGGTCGCGAAGAGCTTCTCGACCTCGTTCGGCGAGAGCGCTGCAGTCGGCTCGTCCATGATCAGCACGCGGGCGCTAGACGAGAGCGCCTTGGCGATCTCGAGCAGCTGGCGGTCGGCGACGCCGAGCCCGAGCACCGGAGTATCCGGGCCGAACTCGGCCCCGAGCTCGTCCAGGATCCGCATCGCCTCCGAGCGCATCGCGCCCCAGTCGACCGCGTGGAGGGAGCCGCGCGGCTGCCGGCCGGCGAACACGTTCTCGGCCACGGTCAGATCGGGAAAGACCGTCGGCTCCTGGTACATGGCCACGATCCCGAGCCTGTGCGCGGTCTGCGGGTCGCCGATCCGCTGCGGCTCGCCGTCGATCAGGAGGCGGCCCTCCTCCGGCTGGATCACGCCCGTGAGGATCTTCACGAGGGTCGACTTGCCCGCGCCGTTCTCGCCGACGAGCGCGTGGACGGACGCCTTCTCGATCCCGAAGCTGACGTCGGAGACCGCCTGGACGCCGCCGTAGCTCTTCGAGATCCCGTGGAGCTCGATCAGGGCGCTCATCGCGGGTACGCGGCGGCGACGCCGCCGTCCACGTTGAGGATGTTCCCGGTGGACTTCAGCGAGCGCGGCCCGGCGAAATACGCGATCGCCTCGGCCACGTCCTCGGGGTAGACGTCGACGCCGAGCCTCGTGCGCGCGCGGTAGAACGTCTGCAGGTCGCCCTCGTCGACGCCGTACGTGCTCGCGCGCTCGGCCTTCCAGTCGGACGACCAGATGCTCGAGCCCTCGATCACGGCGTCCGGGTTGACGGTGTTCACGCGGATCCCGTGTGGGCCTCCCTCCTCTGCGAGGCAGCGCGCCAGGTGCAGCGACGCGGCCTTCGCCGACGAGTAGGCGGCTGCGTTGGCGCCCGCCACCAGGGCGTTCTTCGAGGCGACGAAGATGACCGAGCCGCCGCGGCCCTGCTCGATCAGGGCCCGGAAGGCCTCTCGCGCGGCGAGAAAGTACCCGCGCGCGAGGACCGCGTAGTTCAGTTCCCACTCCTCGAGGGTCGTCTCGGTGATCGGCGCGCTGGTCGCAAGGCCCGCAGAGGCGACCAGGACGTCGAGCCCGCCGTACTCGAGCACCGTGCGCCGCGCCATCTCGGCGACCGCGTCCTCGCTCGTCACGTCGCAGTGCACCGCGAGCGCGCGCCGAATGCCGTGCGATGAGCGGATCTCCTCGGCGACCTTGCCGGCCCCGTCGGCGTTGAGGTCGGCGACGACGACGTGGGCGCCGCGCGCAGCGAGCACCCGGGCCGCGGCCCGGCCGATCCCGCTCGCGCCGCCGGTGATCACCGCGACGCGGCCGGCGAGCTCGCCGCGGGGCGGCGCCTGCGCGAGCTTGTAGCGCTCGAGCGGCCAGTACTCGATCGCGAACGCCTCGCTCTCGCTCAGAGACCGGAACCCGCCGAGCGCGTCTGCCGCGTCCTGGACCGCGATCGCCCGGTGGTACAAGTCGCGGGAGACCCGGGCGCGCGTGGCATCGGAGCCCGTCGTGATGATCCCGACGCCCGGCACGAGGACGACCCGCGGCCCTGCCGGGTCGATCGGGAACTGCCGCGTCTCGTCGTCGAGGTTGCGCTCGTAGTAGCCGCGGTACCAGTCCGCGAACTCTGCGACGCCGAGCCGGAACGCCTCGGCGAGATCCGCGGCGCCGCCGGTCTCGGGGTCGAAGTGGAGGAAGAGCGGCTTGTGCTTGGTGTTGATCAGGTGGTCGGGACAGGGCGCGCCGATCTGGCTGACCTCGGGCGCGCGCACGGACGAGGCGAACGCCGCCGCCGCGGGGCTCCTGTCGACCTCGAGCACGAGCCCGTCGGCGTCGGCAAGGAGCGCGCCGCGGAGCGCGGGAAGGGACTTCGAGAGGAGGAGATCGACACTCCCTTCGTCGCGCTCCGCGACTTTCCGGCCGCCCAACCCGAACCGGCCTTTCGCCGCCGCCTCGATCGCGCGCGCGGCGCGGGCGACAAACTCGATGGTGGCCTCGTAGCTCTCGTGACCGCTGGCTCCCCACGTGACGAGCCCGTGCTTCTCGAGCAGGACGGCGCGCGCGGCCGGCTGCTCCTCGAGGAGCTGGGCGATCCGGCGCGACATGTCGAAGCCCGGCCGCTGGTAGTCCAGCCAGACGGCCTCCTCGCCGAATGCCTCGTCGGCGAGCCGCCGGCCCTCGGGCGTCGAGGTCAGTGCGATCACCGCGTCCGGGTGCGTGTGGTCGACGTGCGCGGCGGGGATGAACGCGTGCAGGAGCGTCTCGATCGACGGCCGCGGCTGGTCCGGGCGCAGCGCGCTGCGAAGCAGGTACTCGACCATCTCGGCGTCGTCCATCTCGGCGCGCTCGCGCAGCGGCAGCAACTCGTCGAGCCGAAGCCCGGGGAAGCCGGCCGCCGTGATCGTCGCCAGGTCGGTCCCGGAGCCCTTCACCCACAACGCGCGCACGTCCCGGCCGACATGGTCGCGCACGGTCTCCTTGGACGAAGTGTTGCCGCCGCCGATGTTGGCGAGCGCCCGATCGGCGCCGAGGAGGTTGGAGCGGTAGACGAGCCCGTCGATCACTGCCAGGCCTGCGGCCGCGGACTCCTCCCAGCGGCTCACCGGAGCCGGGATTCCGTGCAGCGCTTCGGTTGCGCTGCTCACGCGCTCACCTCCAGCCCCGCGTCGCTGCGCAGCTGCGCGAATCGCCCGCGTGCGTCCTCCCACTCGGCGGAGGGCGAGGGCTCGTACCTGGTCGGCTCGAAAGAGGCGCGGACGACGTCGCGCGCCTCCGCGAGCGAGGCGATCTCGCCCAGCGCGATCGCCTGCACGAGGAGGTTCCCGAGCAGCGTCGCCTCCTCGGGTCCCGCGAGCACCGGCAGGCCGGTGGCCTCGGCGGTCCAGGCGCAGAGCAGCTCGTTCCGCGCGCCGCCGCCGACGACATGGAGCTCGGCCGGATCCGAGCCGGTGACGCCGCGCACCACATCGACCGTCTCTGCGTGCTTCAGCGCGAGGCTCTCGAGGACGCAGCGGACCGTCTCGCCGACGCCCGACGGCTCCGGCTGGTTCGTCTGCCGGCAGAACTCCTGGATCCGGCGCGGCATGTCGCCGCTCCGCTCCAGGAAGAGCTCGGCGTTCGGATCGATGAACGAGCGAAGCGGCGGCGCGCTCCGGCCGAGAGCGACGAGCTCCGCGAACGTGTGCTCCGTGCCTTCCTCCGCCCAGCGGCGCCGGCACTCGTGCAGCAGCCAAAGGCCCGCCACGTTGCGGAGCAGCCGGAACGTCCCCGCCACGCCGCCCTCGTTCGTCAGGTTCGCTGCAAACGTGTCGTCGTTGATCAGCGGCCGCTCGACCTCGATGCCCACCAGCGACCACGTGCCGACGCTCAGGAAGATCGATCCCGCGCGGTTGAACGGCACCGCGGCGACCGCCGAGCCGGTGTCGTGGGTCGCGGCCGCGATCACCACCGCGGTTCCCAGACCCAGCGTCGCGTTCACGGGCCCGAGCGGTGTCCCCGGCGCGACGACGTCCGGGAACAGACGGGTCGGAATCTCGAGCCGTTCGAGGAGGTCGGTCGCCCAGCCGCCGCTCGCAGCGTCCAGGCACTGCGTCGTCGTGGCGTTCGTGAACTCGGTCGTGCGGCTCCCGCACAGCCAGTGATGGAAGAGGTCGGGGATCAGCAGCAGCACGTCGGCCGACTCGAGCGCCGGATCGCGCTTCGCGGCCATCGCCGCTAGCTCGAACACGGTGTTGATCGGGAGCAGCTGGATCCCGGTCCGCTCGTAGAGCTCCCGCGCGGGCACGCGCGCGAGCGCATCCGGCGCCGCCGCGACGCGCCGGGCGTCGCGGTAGTGAACGGGGCTCTCGACGAGACCGCCTGCCCGGTCGAGCAGGCCGAAGTCGACCCCCCAGGCGTCGACGGCGACGGAGTCGAGCGCGGCGTCGCGGGCGGCGGCTCGCAGGCCGTCGAGCGTGTCGCGGCGAAGACGGTGGAGGTCCCAGCGGAGCGTTCCGGCAACCTCGACCGGCTCGTTGGCGAAGCGGTGGACCTCGGAGACGGCGAGGCGCGAGCCGTCGAAGTCCCCGACCGCGACGCGGCCGCTCTGCGCGCCGAGATCGACCGCGGCCATCACCGCCATCAGCCGGACCCCCGTTCGTTGCGAACGGCGCGGCGGAGGTCGCGCGGCCGGACGGGCGGCGGCTCGGGCGGCCCCGGATCGGCGGCGATCACCTCGATGCCTGCCGCGCGCCACGCCTGGACCTCGTCCTCGGGCGCGCCCGAGTCGGTGACGATGCCGGCGAGGTCGTCCGTGGGCGCGAACGCGAGCAGCGCGCTGCGGTGCCACTTCGTGCCGTCGATGATCCCGTAGACCTGCTCGCAGGCGTCCGCCATCTCCTGCTTGATCCTCACCTCGTCGGGGTTCAGGTCCATCAGGCCGCGCTCGAGGCTGAGCCCGCGGGCCCCGAGGAAGCCCTTGTTGATCCGCGTCGCGCGGAGGACGTCGGTGCCGAGATCGCCGACGAGCGACATCGCCGACAGGCGCAGCGTGCCGCCCGTGACGAGGACGGTGATGCCGGGGGCGTCCGCCAGCGCGGTCGCCACCAGCAGCCCGTTCGTGACCACGACGAGCTCGCGCTTGTTCCGCAGCTGCAGGGCGAGGTAGTACGCGGTCGTGCTCGCGTCCAGCGCGACGGCCTCGCCCTCCTCCACGAGTGCGGCCGCGGCGCGCGCGATCGCGAGCTTCGGCTGGACCTCGAGCCTGAGCCGGAGGTCGAACCCGACCTCCGACTGCCCGTGGTTCAGGGCACGGACACCGCCGCGCACACGGGCGACAAGGCCCTGCTTTGCGAGTGTGGAGAGGTCGCTGCGAATCGTGACCTCCGAAACCGAAAACGATTCCGCAAGTTCCGCAACATGAACCGAGTCGCGCGTCTCGAGGATCTGCAGCACCTGCTGCATCCGCTCTTCCTGCGAGAAACCGGGAAAATCACGCGGCGAGTCGATCGGGCGACCCTATGCCTGTCCCGCCGCAGTTGTCAATGACCGCTTTCGAAACGAGATGAATCGAAAGTGAATTCGCAAATCGGTGGCGATATGGTGCAGACTCCGCGTCATGGACGAGAGCTCCGTACTCGCACGCCTCCGCAGCCTCGAGATCGAGACACCCTCGTGGGGCTACGGCAACTCGGGCACGCGTTTCCACGTCTATCCGTGGCCCGGTGCCGCGAGGAACGTCCACGAGCGCATCGCGGACGCCGCGCTCGTCCACCGGCTGACGGGGTGCTGCCCCTCGGTGGCGCTGCACATCCCGTGGGACGCGGTCGACGACTACGCGGAGCTACGCCGCTACGCAGAGGCGAAGGGTGTTCGCATCGGCGCGATCAACCCGAACACGTTCGGGTCGGACGAGTACAGGCTGGGCAGCTTCTGCCACCCCGACGCCGGGGTCCGCGCACGCGCGCTCGAGCACTGCCGCGAGTGCGTCGCGATCGCGGGGGAGACCGGCTCGACGATCATCAGCCTGTGGCTCGCGGACGGCACGAACTACCCGGGCCAGGACGATCTCCGCTCCCGGCACGCTCGCCTCCTGGAGGGCCTCGAGGAGCTGTACGGGGCGCTGCCGCCGGGGATGCGGCTCCTCGTCGAGTACAAGTTCTTCGAGCCGGGCTTCTACAGCACCGACCTGCCCGACTGGGGGACCGCGGCGCTGGCCTGCCGGCGGCTGGGCCCGCAGGCGCAGGTCCTCGTCGACACGGGCCACCACCCGCAGGGAACGAACGTCGAGCAGATCGTGGCGCTCCTCCTGGCGGAGGGGCTCCTCGGCGGCTTCCACTTCAACAACCGCAAGTACGCCGACGACGACCTGATCGTCGGCTCGATCGACCCGTTCGAGCTCTTCCGGATCATGCGCGAGATCGCGCACGGGGACGGCGCCGAGAACGTCGCCTTCATGATCGACCAGTCGCACAACGTCGAGGGGAAGATCGACGCGATGCTGCAGTCGGTGATGAACATCCAGACGGCGTACGCGAAGGCGCTGCTCGTCGACGAGGAGAGGCTCGCGGCCGCGCAGGCCGAGGGAGACGTGCTCGGCGGCCACCGGATCCTGCTCGAAGCCTTCGAGACCGACGTGCGGCCGCTGCTCGCCGGGCTCAGGCGCGAGGTCGGCGTGGACGAGGACCCGGTCGCGGCGTTCCAGGGTGGAGGCTACGGCGAGGCGCTCGCCCGCGAGCGGGGCACGTCGTCGGTCGAGAGCGCGTACGAGGCGACGTGACCCAGCGTTCGGCGTTCGTCCTCCGCCTGCGGCCGGAGCGGATCGACGAGTACGTCGCGGCCCACCGCGACGTCTGGCCCGAGATGCTCGACGCCCTCCGCGGCGCGGGAATCCGCAACTACTCGATCTTCCGGGCCGGGAACGAGGTGTTCGGCTACTTCGAGGCCGACGATCTGGCAGGGGCGGAGGCCTACCTCGCGCAGCAGGAGGTCTGTACCCGCTGGCAGGACGAGATGGCCGAATTCCTCGAGGATCGCGTCCCGGACGCCGGGCCGCCCGGGCTCGAGGAAGTGTTTCGCCTGGACTGAGCGCCGTACTATCGTGACGGGATGAGCGCGGAGCCGGGGAAGCGGCCGAGCCCGTCGGGGGAAAAGCCCCAGCAGCGGTTGAGGTTGGGCTGGTGGTGGCTCGCCGCGCTCGTCGCGCTGCTCGCGATCAACTACTGGGCCGGCTCGCGGGCGACCCAGGCGCCGTCGCGCGTGCGGGTGCCGTACAGCCCGTTCTTCCTGCAGCAGGTCGAGAAGGGAGACGTGGCCGCGATCATGTCGAAGGGCACCGCGATCCAGGGCGCGTTCACGAAGCCGCAGAGCTACCAGGGCTCGAAGCCGACCACGCGGTTCCGGACCGAGATTCCCGCGTTCGCGGACACGGTGGCGCTCTCGAAGCTGCTCGAGGAGAAGGGCGTGGTCGTGAACGCGGTGCCGCTGGACCGGGGCGCGCCCTGGTGGGAGAGCCTGCTCGTGGGCTTCGGGCCGACGATCCTCTTCGTCGGCCTGCTGTTCCTGCTGCTGCGCCGCGGCGCTCGAATGCAGAGCGTGCTGGGCGCGTTCAGCCGCTCGCAGGCGCGGCGATACGAGCCGTCGGCCGACCAGGTCACCTTCGCGGATGTCGCCGGGATCGACGAGGCCAAGGCCGAGCTGTCGGAGGTGGTCGACTTCCTGCGCATGCCAGAGAAGTACGTCCGGCTGGGTGCCCGGATCCCGCACGGCGTGCTGTTGTCGGGACCTCCCGGGACGGGCAAGACGCTGCTGGCCCGGGCTGTCGCGGGCGAGGCGGGCGCACCGTTCTTCTCGATGTCGGCCTCGGAGTTCGTCGAGGCGATCGTCGGGGTCGGTGCGGCCCGGGTGCGCGACCTGTTCGCGCAGGCGAAGGCGGCGGCCCCGGCGATCGTGTTCATCGACGAGCTGGACGCGATCGGCCGCTCGCGCACGTCGGGCATTGCCGGGTTCAGCGGCGGCAACGACGAGCGGGAGCAGACGCTGAACCAGATCCTCACCGAGATGGACGGCTTCGACTCCTCGACGAACGTGATCGTGATCGGCGCGACCAACCGCCCCGACGTGCTCGATCAGGCGCTGCTTCGGCCCGGCCGCTTCGACCGCCGCGTTGCGGTGCAGCCGCCCGACCGGGCGGGGCGCCAGAAGATCCTGGAGGTACACGTGCGCGGCGTGCCACTCGCACCGGATGTCGATCTCGGCCGGATCGCGGCAGGGACGCCGGGCATGGTCGGCGCCGACCTCGCGAACCTCGTCAACGAGGCGGCGCTGCTCGCCGCGCGACGGAATCACGACGCTGTCGACGAGTCGGATTTCGCCGATGCGCTGGAGCGGATCGTGCTCGGCGCCGAGCGGCAGATCATGATGAGCCCGGAAGATCGGCGCCGTACTGCCTACCACGAGGGCGGGCACGCGATCGTCGGCATGCTCACCGAAGGCGCCGATCCCGTGCGCAAGGTCTCGATCATCCCCCGCGGGGCTTCGCTCGGCGTCACCTTCTCCGCCCCGGAGGGCGATCGCTACAACTACGAGGAGCGCGAGCTGCTGGCGAAGATCAAGGTCGCGCTGGGCGGTCGCGCCGCCGAGGAGGTCGTCTTCGGCGAGCCGACGACAGGTGCGGAGTCGGACATCCAGCAGCTCACCGAGATCGCCCGCCAGATGGTCGGACGGTGGGGCATGAGCCGGAACGTCGGACCGCTCGCGGTGATCCCGCGGGACGGCAGCGGCCCGCTCCTCCCGGGCGCCGCCGAGGCCTCCGAGCACACCCGGGAGCTGATCGACGACGAGGTCCGTCGCATCGTCGTGTCGGCGCACGAGGAGGCCGTGTCGCTGCTGGAGGCAAACCGCGGCAAGCTCGACTCGCTCGCCCAGGCTCTGCTCGAGCACGAGACCCTCGACGAGGACGAGGCCTACGCCGCCGCCGGGGTCGAGCACGCCGCGACGAGCGACACGGGCCGCTATGCCGCCGCGGCGACGTCCGCCGATCGTCCGCCCGGACCGTGAGCTCTTTCCGGACGTCGTGACCGGACGATCAGGCCGGGATCGTGAGGCTCTCGATGTCGCTCGGATAGTCGGTGAGGACGTCCATGCCGTCCTCGGTGACGACGACGGTGTCCGAGTGGCGGAAGCCGCCGATCTCCCCGTCGTAGAGGCCCGGCTCGATCGTGAAGACCATGCCGGGCTCGAGCTTCGTCGGGTCGCCGACGTCGAGGAAGGGCGCCTCGTGATTGCGCAGGCCGATCCCGTGGCCGGTGTGCTGGCGCCAGTACCGGAGCAAGTCGTTCTGCTCGAGGTAGCGCATCACCGCGCCGTCAACGTCGGCGCACGTCGCGCCCGGCCGGATCGCGGCGAAGGCGGCCTGCTGTGAGGCGACGGTGTGGTCGAACAGCCGCCGCATCTCGTCGGTCGGCGGGCCGATGATCATCGCCCGCTCGAGCTCGGCGTTGTAGCCCCAGATCGGCGCGCTCGTCTCGGTCACGAGCACGTCACCCGCCTGGAACTCGATGTTGTGCGCGACCGCGTGCGCCCACGAGCTGCGCAGCCCGATCTGGCCCCGGTAGCCGGCGGACGCGCCCGCGGACGAGGAGAGCCCGCCGACCTCGCCCAGCTCTGCAAGCATCGCGAGCGTCGCCTCCGTGCTCGCCCGCAGGCTCGCCTCGGCCTCGGTCGCGCCGGGCCGGGAGTACTCCTGCAGCAAGCGGTGGGCGTGCGCGCACCAGCGTCCGCTCTCGCGGATGAGCGCGATCTCGCTCGCGCTCTTGCGCGCCATCATGCTCTCGATCAGGGCTCCCAGCGGAGCGACCGAGGCGCCGGCCGCTTCGCTGAGCGACGGCCCCTTGTAGCCGAGGATGCCGGGGTAGCCGTCCTCGTCGGCGCCGATCGCGTCCCTGATCCCTAGGTCGCCCAGGACGCGCGCGAAGATCGCCATCGGGTGCTCGACTCCCGGGTACTCGGAATACGACTCGATCCGCGCGAAGGCGGTCTCGGCGCGCGTGCGCTCCACCTCGAACTCGGGCACGAACACCGCAGACTCGCCGCCCGCGCTCTCGGCGTAGATCACCGGCCGCTCGTTCGAGAGGAACCAGAAGCCGGTGAAGTACTGGATGTAGTCGGCGCCGAAGAGGACGTAGCCGGAGAGGCCTTCGCGCCGGACGTGCTCGAGCAGCCGCTCGCGCCGCTCCTGCAGCTCGGCGGGGGGGATGCCGGTGCGCTGGCTCGCCATCTCAGCGCGTACTCTATGCAGCGTGAGCGAGTCGATCGACAAGCTGCGCGCGACGGTCGCCGCGGTCCCACCCGCCCCCGCCGGGATGGCCGGCTACCTCCGCAAGGTGCACGAGTGCGCGTACACGGTCGTCGACGACGACGTCGAAGGCCTGACGGAGGACGGGTTCTCCGAGGACCAGATCTTCGAGCAGACGGTCGCGGCCGCGATCGGCGAGGGGCTGCACCGGCTCGACCGCGCGAACGAGGTGCTCGCATGAGATTGGACGTCGTCGACCACGGGCACGCGCCGGAGGAGGCGGCGGTGCTCCAGGAAATCCGCGAGCGCTCGGGCGCGGAGCCTCTCGGCGTCGTGAAGACGCTCATGTACCGGCCCGAGCTGTTCGGAACGCCCTTTTCGGACGAGCTCGATCGCGTGATGCGCGGGCCGTCCGACTGGAGCGCCGGCGAGCGCGAGCTCTTCGCGGCCTTCACGTCGCTGCTCAACCAGTGTCCCTTCTGAACGGGCTCCCACGGCGCGGTCGCGTCGTTCGCCCTCGGTGAGGAGGTCTGGGACGCGGTCGTCGCGGACTGGCGCACGGCGCCGCTGCGACCGGAGCTGCGTGCGACGCTCGTCTTCCTCGAAACGCTCACGCTCCGCCCGGACGAGCTGACGCGCGCGGACGCCGAGGCGGCGTATGCCTCCGGCGTCTCGCCGCAGGCGCTTCGCGACGCAGCCACAGTGTGCGCGCTCTTCAGCATGATCGTCCGCCTCGCGGATTCCCTCGGCTGGGACGTGCCGACCTGGGAGCGCCTCCAGCAGCGGGCGCCGGCGATGCTCGAGGGCGGATATGCCCTCACCGCCATGCGAAGGCGTTAGCGGTCCAGCCTCGAGACCTCGAGGTCGAGGTCTCGCTCGACGCGCCGCATCACCTCGTCGCTGATCTCGCCCGTGTTGCGCATCTCAACCACGGCGCGCCGCTCCGCGTCGAGCAGCTCGCGGCGGAGCCGCTGGTACTTCATGGACCGCTTCTCGATCTTGCCGTCGCCGTCGGGATCGGCGCGTGCAGAGAAGCGGTCGATCCGGAACCGGTACAGGCCGCGGAGCCGCGTGGCCGTGTCGTCGAGCACCCACGCCTCGCCTTCCAGCTCGTCGAGGCGTTCGAGCGCCGCCTCGGCCGCGCGGATCCTCGCCTGCGTCTCCTCCGCGTCGGCGCTTCCGTCGTCCTTCTCCAGCCGCAGCGCACGGATCACCATCGGCATCGACAGGCCCTGTACCACAAGCGTCGCGAGCACGACGGAGAACGCGAAGAAGACGATCAGCTCCCGCCCGGGGAACGACGCGCCCGTGTCCGTGTGCAACGGGATGAGCAACGCGGCGGCGATCGTCACCGCGCCGCGCATCCCGTTCCAGGAGACGAACGCGGGATAGCGCCACGGCGGGTACGGATCGTGCTCGCGGATGCTCGGGAACAGCCACCGCGGCAGGTAGGTCGTGATGAAGACCCCGATGATCCGCACGACGATCACGGCGAGCACGATCACGGCAGCGTCCCCCACCAGCGACCAGCCGCTGTGACCGGAGAGCCCATCGAGGATCGGGCGCAGCTGCAGCCCGATCAGCCCGAACAGCAGCACGTTGAGCAGGAACGTCAGGATCTCCCAGAACCCCTGTCCCTGCAGACGCGTCTGCACCGTCGTCAGCTCGGGCGTGTACCAGCCCATGTAGACGCCCGCGGTGACCACGGCGAGCACGCCTGAAACGCCGAGCGCCGTCGCAGGCAGGAACGCGAAGTAGCCTGTGAGGAAGGCGATCGTCACCTCGAGCGGCGGGTTGTCGAGCGGACGCCGGACGCGGCGGATCACGTAGCCGACCGCGAGACCGACCGCAATCCCACCGACGATGTTGAGCACGAGCCGCCCCCCTGCCTCCCACGGCGAGAACACCCCCGAGACGGCGGCGATGATCGCCGTCCGCAGCAGCACGAGCGCCGTCCCGTCGTTCACGAGGCTCTCGCCCTCGACGATGTCGATCAGCCGTCGCGGCACTCCGAACCGCCTCCCGATCGCGACGGCCGCGATCGGGTCCGTCGGCGACACCACCGCGCCGAGGACGAAGGCCTCGGCCCACGGAAGACCTGCGACGCGGTGCGCGACGACGGCGACGGCGGCCGTCGTGAGCGCGACGAGCCCCACCGCGAGCAGCGAGATCGAGCGCAGGTTGTACCGAAGCTCGCGAAGCCCGGTGCGGTACGCGGAGGTGTAGAGGAGCGGCGGCAGGATGCCGATGAGCACGACGTCCGGCGGCATCGTCACCACAGGCACGCCGGGCCCGAAGCCGAGTAGCAGGCCGCCGAGGACGAGCAGGATCGGGTACGGGATGCGCAGCGGGCCCGAGAGGATCAGCAACGCAGCGCCCGTCACGAGGAGCACGAGGAGTTGCACCTCCTGCCGCGCGCCGAAGGCAAAGACCATGTTCTGCGCCACGAGCGGGAGCGTAATACGTCTAATCCTCCGGGCTCCGCCCTCGCCTCGACGGCGCGGGCCGTGCAGAGTTCCGGTGATGCATAGCCTCTTTCTCCTCCGCCACGCGAAATCGAGCTGGGACGATCCGGCGCTTCCCGACCGGGAGCGTCCGCTCTCCCCGAGAGGGCGCCGGGACGCGAAGCGCATGGCCGAGCATCTCGTCGAGGTCGGGATCGAGCCTGACCTCGTCCTCTGCTCGACCGCGCGGCGCACGCGCGAGACGCTCGAGCTGATCGAGCCCGCGCTGGGCGCCGGCGCAACCGTGAGACTGGAGGCGGAGCTCTACGCCGCCTCGGCCGAGACACTGCTAGGGCGCCTGCGCGCGGTGCCCGAGACGGTGGCCTCGGTGATGCTCATCGGGCACAACCCCGGTCTCGAGGAGCTGGCCCTCGCCCTCGCCTCGGGCGGCACCGAGCTCGAGCGCCTCGAGACGAAGTTTCCGACAGCTGCGCTCGCAACGCTCACGATCCCCACGGCGACCTGGAGGCGGCTCTCACGAGCCGACGCGGCGCTCGCCGCCTACGTCGTTCCGAAGCAACTCGGCTGAGCCGGCGCTCAGGGGCACGCAGAGACCTGGTCGGCTTCGGCCGCCTTCGGCCGCGTGAAAGTCAGCCGTGCGGCCAGCGCTCGCAGTCGGGTCGGCCGCGGCGACGCCGCGAGCGCGGGCGGGATCTCGTAACCGGGCCGGGTGATGGGCGGCTCGTGGAGAGGGAGCAGGGGTGTATTCGGCGCATAGAACATGTCCTTCAAGACTCCTTTCTCGACGCAAATCTTCCCGTGCGACTTGTGCAACCGGTTGCGGACAGTGGCAAAAAAGAGAGCTCGCTCATGCGGACTTCCGGACGACGAGCTCGGCCGGGATCGAGACGTTCGTGACCGCCCCGGTACGCAGGTGCTGGATCAGGTTCTCGGCGAGCAGCCGGCCCGCGAGCGGCCCGTTCTGCCTGATCGTGGTGAGCGGCGGGTCGCTGTAGCGGGCGATCGAGATGTCGTCGTAGCCGACGACCGCGACATCTTCGGGTACGCGTCGGCCCCTCGCGCGGAGCTCGTCGATCACCGCGATCGCCATCAGGTCGCTGTTCACGAACACCGCGTCGAGGTCGCCGGCCCGTTCGAGGAGGGTACCCATCGCGGTCGCGGCCGACGCGGCCGTGAAGTCGCCGTAGGCGACGAGCGCGGGGTCGATCTCCCTCCCGGCCTCGCGCAACGCGGCCTCGTAGCCTTTGTACCTGTCCTGGACCTCGACTTCCGACGCCGCGCCGCCGAGGAAGGCGATCCGGCTCCGTCCCCGGCGGACGAGGTACTCGGTCGCGGTCTTGCCGCCCGCGAGGCTGTCGCCGCCGACGGTGCAGAACTCGTGCTTTCCCGGCGGCAGGCCCCAGATGACGAAGGGCGCCTTTCGCTCGACGAGCGTGCTGATGTGCTGCCGCGTGCAGCTGGCCGCCATCAGGACGAAGCCGTCGACTCGGCCCGACTCGAGGTACTGGCGCACCCAGTCGGTGTCCTTCGGCGCGACCTGGATCACGAGCAGGTCGTAGGCGCCCGCGTGAAGGCCCGCGGAGACCCCGCTCATGATCTCGAGCATGAACGTGTCGGGCACGGCGGAGTCGGCCTTGTACGCGTAAGTGACGAGCGCGACGACGTGGCTCTGCTTGAGGCTGAGCCGGCGGGCGGGATCGTTCATCTGAAAGCGATGCTCTCTGGCGATCTCGCGGATGCGCTCCTTCGTCTCGTCGCTGATCAGCGGGCTGTCGTTCAGCGCGCGCGAGACCGTGGACTTCGACACGCCCGCGAGAGCGGCGATGTCGGCGATGGTGTGGACGTCGGTGCTTGCCATTGGAACCGGTTGCATTGTATCTCGCCCGGCACGGTCTAGGCAACCCCGCGCTCAACCTCCGGGCGCACGGCCGGGGTCGGGCGCTCGACCTCGACGTGTGGGAGCCACTCGAGCCAGCCGGGGAGGTACCAGGTCCGATCCCCCAGCAGGCTGAGCGTGCTGGGGAGAACGACCGAGCGGATCACCGTGGCGTCGAGCAGGAGCGCGACGGCGACGCCGAAGCCCATCTGCTGGAACATCACGAGGTCGCCGCGGGCGAAGCCGGCGAAGACGACGACGATGATCAGGGCGGCTCCGGTGATGATGCGCGCGGTGGTGGCGACGCCCGAGGTGACCGCCTCGCGGGTGGAGCCGCTCTGGTCGTAGCGTTCCTTGATCCGGCTCATCAGGAAGACCTGGTAGTCCATCGAGAGGCCGAACAGCACCGAGAAGAGGAAGAGCGGGACCCAGGCGTCGATCGCGTGAACGTGCTGGAACCCGAGCAGGCCGGCGCCCTTCCCCTGCAGGAAGACGAGGGTGAGCAGCCCGTAGGCGGCGCCGACCGAGAGCAGGTTGAGGAGGATCGAGACGAGCGCGACGACGATCGAGCGGAACGCGACCGTGAGCACTATGAAACTGAGCCCCAGCACGAATGCGAGCACGTAGGGGGTCGGGTTCGTGACCGCGTCGAAGTAGTCGGCGTTCTCGGCCGTCTTGCCGCCGACGAAGACGCGTGCGCCGGTACCGGCGAAGGCATCGGGGAGCACGTGCTTGCGCAGGTCGCGCACCGCGGCGACCGCGGGACCGCCGACGGCGTCGCCGCGCACGGGCACCGACAGCAGCGAGACGTGCGCCGCGGGCGCGGTCTGGATCGAGCCGGGCCCGAAGCGAGGATCGGCGGCGAGCTGAGCCTTCAACCTGGCGAGATCGCTCGCAACCGCGCCGTTCCCTCCCTCGACCACGATCCGGACAGGGTCGGGGTTCTGAGCGGGAAAGTTGCGCTGGAGGGCCACGTAGCCCTGCTTCGAGGGCAGGTCGTCCGGCAGGGTGCTGACGCCGCTGGCGCCGATGTGCAGGCCGAAGATCGGGACGGCGGCCGCGATCATCAGGCCGACGCTGAGAACGAGGCTCAGCACGGGCCGGCGCAGGACGGCCTCGACGATCGACCGCCAGAAGCGGCCCTCGCTGGTGTCGGCACGACCGAGATTGCGGCCGAGGATCGGCACGCGCACGGCATCCACCCGGTCCCCGAGCAGGCTGAGCAGCGCCGGGAGCAACGTCAGCGCTGCGACGACCGAGACGACGCCGACGATGATCGCACCGGCGGCGAGGCTGCGCATGATCGTCGTCGGCACGAGGAGCATCCCGAACAGGGCCACGACGAACGTGCTGCCGCTGAAGAGCACGGCCCTGCTGGCCGTCGCGCCCGTGAGGCCGATCGCGTCGGTCTTCGGCAGCCCGTGCGTCCGTTCCTCGCGGAAGCGCGAGATGACGAAGAGCGAGTAGTCGATCCCGAGCGCCAGCCCCATCCCGGTGAGCATGTTCACGATGAAGACCGAGAGGCCGAACTCCAGCGAGAGCAGCGCCACGAGCCCGAGGCCGACCAGGATCGAGAGGATCGCCATCAGCACCGGGACGAGACCTGCGACTGCAGCGCCGAAGACGAGGAGGAGCACGACCAGCGCGGCCGGAAGCCCGAACTCGAGCTCCCCGTGCTCGAGGTCGCGCTGGGAGAGCGTGTTGAAGTCGTTGGCGACGGTGTGATCACCGGTGACGGCGACGGCGAAGCCGGGCGTAGCGTTCGCCTGTTTCACAACGGGCAGCACCGGCTCGATCGCCGAGTCGCCTCCGACCAGGAGCTGAACCAGGGTCGCGTGGCCGTCGCGGGAGACGAGCGACCGGTCACCGGAGAGGTAGCTGCGAACATTGATCACCTCGCCGGCGGTGCGGAGCTCCTCGACCAGGCGCGAGACGAGAGCGCGGAACTGCGGGCTGTCGACCGCATACCGGGCCGAGCTGACCACGACGACGTCGCTCACCTGCAGCTTCAGCTCGGCCGGCGTCGGCGGGAAGGCCGCCGCGATCGCATCTGCGGCCTTCGTCGAGTCCGGGCTGCCGACGACGCGCGAGTCCGAGCTGAGCCCGTGCAACGAGGTGGCGACGAGCACCAGCGAGACCACCACCGTCACTCCCCAGGCCATCAGAGTCCGCCGCGGATGCGCTGCGCACGCCCGCGCAAGGCGCTCGGTGATTCCCTTCACCAAAATCCGCCCCCCATCATCTGTTTCGGATGATCCACAGAGTTTATGCCGAGCCGCGAATGGCACGAGGTCGCGTCGAGGCGGGAATAGTTTCCGCCGAATGGGGTCCTACTCGATGTGAGGGCTCTCTGGATTGGACCCGCTGGTATCTCGCGCGCTCGCGTGGCGGCCGGTACGCATTCGGAGTTACGGTTTCCGGTGCAGTGCCCATGAGACGCCGACGAGAGGACGAAGCCGGTCGCGCCGAGGTCGTCGAGTTGGCGGCGCTCGCGGACGGTTCGCTTGCGCCGGAGCGCCGTGCCGCGCTCGAGGCAAAGGTCGCCGAGTCGTCGGAGCTTGCCGACCTGCTCGCCGAGCAGCAGCGGGCGGTCGCACTCGTCCAGAGCGCCGCTGCCGAGGTCGAGGCGCCGTCGGCCCTGCGAGCGCGCATCGAGGCGCCGCGACGCGCGCGCCCACGGCCGACGCGGCGCCTGGTCGCGGTCGGCTCCGCCGCCGCGGTCGCGCTGGCAGTCGTCGCCGTGGTGGCCGTGCTCCGCACGGGCACGCAGGGCGAGCAGTTCCGCGCGGCCCTCGCGTCCACCAGCCTCGCGCCGGGCGCGGCCGGAGAGGCGACGCTCACCAAGACCTCCTCGGGCTGGCGGATCGAGCTCGACGCCACGGGGCTTCCCCGCCGAGCGGACGGGCAGTTCTACGAGGCGTGGCTGCGCAGTCCCGCCGGCGTGCTCGTCCCGATCGGGACGTTCAACGAGGGCCGGAAGGTCACGTTGTGGGCAGGCGTGTCGCCGAAGGACTTTCCGACGCTGACCGTCACGCGCGAGCGTGCCGACGGCGACCAGGCCTCGTCGGGCGAGAAGGTGCTCGCCGGAACGGTCGACACCCGCTAGATGGTTGATGCCATGCCCGGGTGCGTCTGGGGATGGCTCAGACCAAGCAGGGCGTTCGGATCGACCGCAGGCCAGGCCGGTGCGCCTGGACAAGGGTGAGCCGGACGATCCTGCGCCGTGTCTGGGCCACCAGCCAGACGCGGGCAGGTATGGCATCGACCATCTAGCCCTCGACGCTGCGCACTACCTGCTGGCGGGCGCGGTAAAGGCGGCTCATCACCGTCCCCTCACGGATCCGCAGCGCCCGGGCCGCCTCCTTGTAGGAGAGCCCGGTGATGTCCACGGCGACGAGGACGTCGCGGAAATCGTCCGGCAGCGCTGCCACCGCGGCGTAGAGCTCGCCGGCCTCGACCGCAGCGTGCGGCTCGCGCGCCTGCGGGTCGGCGACGAGGTCGAGCTGCTCGGGCAGCGGGCCGGGGCGCAGCCGGCGGCTCTCCGTTCGCTTCTGGGTCAGGAAGGTGTTGCGCAGCGCACGGAGGAGGTAGCCGAGGTCGTCCTCGTTGCGGAGCAGCCTGGGTCGCCCGAGCACGCGCGTGTAGGTCTCCTGGACGAGGTCCTCGGCGTCCTCGCGGGAGCCGCAGAGCGCCCAGGCGGCCCGGTAGAGCCGGTCTATGTGATCTCCGAGCCGAGCCGGGTCGAGTGGGCGCTCCATCTGCGAGGTGGCCTGAGGCGGCCGGTGCGTCCCGTGAGCATAGACCGGGAATAGACGTCCGCAAACGGCGTCCTTGGCCTCGACAACACTCACACGAGAGGGGATGTGCAAGACATGAACTACCTCGATCGAATCAAGGAGCTGCGCTCGGTGCGACAGGCGCGGCTGGCGGCTTCGGCACTGGCCGTGGCCGCGGTCGTGGCCGGGGCAGTGGCCGGCCAGGCGAATGCCACGCCGGGGCTCAAGGCCCCGAAGCTGAGCTACGGCGTGCTGAAGGTCGAAGGCACCAAGGAGGGCGACACGATCGCGCTTCGCCTGAAGGCCGGGCAGCCCGGCACTCTCCAGGTCGACGTCGGTGACGGCTCGGCCGTCTTCAGCTTCAACCGGTCGGACGTCTCGAGGGTCTATGTCAACGCCCGCGGCGGCGACGACACCGTGCGCATCGACGAGAGCAACGGCGTCTTCACCGACACCATTCCGACGACGATCGACGGCGGAGTCGGAGACGACACGCTCGCCGGAGGCTCCGGAGCAGAGACGCTGGTCGGAGGCCCTGGTAAGGACTCGATCGACGGAAACCGAGGCAGCGACACCGCACTCCTGGGGGCCGGCGACGACACGTTCACGTGGGATCCGGGCGACGGCAGCGACACCGTGGAAGGCCAGAGCGGCACCGACACGATGGTCTTCAACGGCGCCAACGTCTCCGAGCAGGTAACCCTGTCGGCGAACGGACGGCGGCTCAGGCTCTTCCGCAACGTCGCCAACATCACGATGGACACCGACGGTGTGGAGCAGGTCGACGTCAACGCGCTCGGCGGCACCGACACGATCACTGCGAACGACCTGACCGCAACCAAGGTCGACGAGGTGAACGTCGACCTCGGAGCCGCCGACGGCCAGGCGGACCAGGTGATCGTCGACGGCACCAACCGCAAGAACGCGGTCACGGTCTCGGGCGGCAACGGTGCGGCCGGCGTGACCGGCCTCGCAGCGAATGTGAACGTCACGAACGCCGAGGCCGCCAACGACACGCTCTCGGTCGACACGGCCGACGGCAACGACACGATCGACGCGTCGGGCCTCGCCGCGAGCGCGATCAAGCTCACCGTCGACAGCGGCGCCGGCAACGACACGATCGCCGGCGGCGGGGGCAACGACGTCCTCAACGCCGGCGACGGGAAGGACTCGGTCGACGGGAACGGCGGCGCCGACGTGGTACTGCTGGGAGCCGGCGACGACTCCTTCACCTGGGATCCGGGCGACGGCAGCGACGTCGTGGAGGGCCAGGACGGCGCCGACGCGATGGCGTTCAACGGCTCCGCCGCCGCCGAGCAGTTCGACCTCTCGGCGAACGGCAGCCGCCTCCGGTTCACCCGCAACGTGGGCAACATCGTGATGGACACGAACGGCGTGGAGCAGGTCGACCTCGACGCGCTCGGCGGCGCCGACACGGTCGTCGAGAACGACCTCGCCGGAACCGGCGTCACCGAGGTGAACGCCGACCTCGGCGCAGGCGACGGCCAGCCCGACCACGTGGTCGTCAACGGCACGAACGCAGCGGACCGGATCGTCGTCAACGGCGCCGCAGGCACCGCGAGCGTGACCGGCCTCGCCGCCGCCGTGAACGTGAGGAACGCGGAGCCTGCCAACGACACGCTCACGATCAACGCGCTGGCAGGAGCCGACACGGTCGACGCCTCAGGCCTGGACGCCTCGGCGATCAAGCTCGAGAGCAACGGCGGTGACGACGCGGACGTCCAGCTCGGCTCGACCGGCAGCGACCTCGTCAACGGCGGCCGTGGCAACGACACCGCGTTCCTCGAGGCCGGTGACGACACCTTCGTCTGGAACCCCGGCGACGGCAGCGACACGATCGAAGGCCAGTCCGGCAGCGACCGGATGGTGTTCAACGGCGCGAACGTCTCCGAGCGCATCGAGCTGTCGGCAAACGGAAGCCGGTTCAGGCTCTTCCGGGACGTTGGCAACATCACGATGGACACGAACGGCGTGGAGCAGGTCGACCTCAACACGCTCGGCGGTACCGACACCGTCACCGAGAACGACCTGTCCGGCGCCGGCGTCACCAAGGTGAACGTCGACCTGGGCGCAGCCGGTGGTGTCGGCGACGGCGCGGCCGACAACGTGATCGTCAACGGCACGAACGGCGACGACGCGATCTCAGTCGTCGGGGCCGACGGTGCCGCGACCGTGACCGGCCTCGCCGCGACGGTGAACGTCGTCCACGCCGAGCCCGTCAACGACACGCTCACGATCCACAGCCTCGACGGCGACGACGCGGTCGTGGCCTCGGGGCTCGACGCGAACGCGATCAAGCTGGTGATCGACGGCGGGACGGGCGACGACATCCTGGTCGGCGGCTCCGGTGACGACACCCTGTTCGGCGGCGCCGGTGACGACGTGCTCGAGGGCGGGCCCGGGCAGGACGTCCTCGACGGCGGCCCCGGGAACAACGTCGTGATCCAGTAGCGGGCTGCCGACGACGCGCATGCGGCCGGGGGCCCCGAGCGGGGCCCCCGGTGCGTGCAGTGCTCGCCAGACGGGACGCTGGACGAACGTGAGCGCCGCCTCGGCCACCGCTGACGGGAACTGCTCGACCGAAGCGAAGCGGTCCCAGGCAGCCGTATCATCGGGCGACCTCGAAAGGAGAGAGCCGTGCTCAATGCCCATCGCCGGATCGCGTCCGCGGCCGTCGCAACCATCGCCGTCGCAGCGTCGCTCACCGGCGCCGCGCTCGCGGACACGACGCCGGTGGGACCGCTGCCGGCCGGCCCCACCTCGACCATCCAGACGCAGAAGGGCCAGCTCGTCGCCTTCGCACTTCCCCGGCGCACGGGCGGCCGCGTCTGGCGCATCGCCCGCCCGTTCGACCCGCACGTGGTGCAGCAGGTCTCGGAGGCGGATGTCGGGGCGAGCGTCGTGCTCGTGTTCAGGGCGACGGGCAGCGGCAAGACGACGGTCTCGTTCGGCCTCACCCGCGGCGAGACAGCGAAGGCGTATGAGTCGCGGCGCTTCGTCGTGACCGTGCGCTAGCGCGCTCGTGTCGGACGCGGTCGACAACATCGTCCTGCGGCTCGCGCGGCCTCGGCTTTGGCTAAGTTCGACCCGTGGCGACGATGGCCGACCTCGACGAGCTCGCCCTGGCGATGCCGCTGACGACGAAGGAGGTGACCGACGGCCGCCCGGCGTACTTCGTGCACGGCAAGATGTACTGCTTTCACCGCGGCCGTCGTCCAGATGCGATCGATCCGGGGACCGGCGAACGGCTCGAGGACGTCCTGATGTTTCGCGTCGCCGATCTCGGCGTGAAGGAGCTCATCCTCGCCGACGACCGCGGCGTCTTCTTCACGACGCCGCACTTCGACGGCTACCCGGCGGTGCTCGTCCGCATCCCTGACCTCGCCCGCCTCGATCGCGAGGAGCTGGAGGACGCGGTCGTCGAGGCATGGCTCACCCGGGCCCAGAAGCGAGTCGCGAAGGCGTGGCTCGCAGAGCAGAGTCATACCGACCGCTAGATTCGGCCCCAAGTTGACGTGGGGTCTCAGGAGCCGGGGAGCGTGGCCGCCGCTCGACAGACGAGGCCACGCGGACCCCATGCGCTCGCGGTGATCGCGTCGGCGCCCGATAGATCCTCCAGCGTCCGCCTCACCTCGAACGAGCCTCGTGGGCGAGTCGTCCTGACGGCACCTTTCCACGCGATCCGGCGCTCGTGCACGAGCACGACTCGCCAGACGGCGCCCGCACCGCCGCCGTCGAGCTCGAACCGCAGCTCGATACCCTGGTCGCGGCGCTTCAGCCTCAACTCCGAGGCCACGCCGCTGCTGCAGACACCGGCGACTCTCACCTCGCCGGGGCCGTCCTTCGCAACTGCCGCAATGGGCCAGGCGGCGAACAGCGAGAACATGCCGACTCCGAGCAGGAGCACGAGCCGACGTCTGCCGATTCCGAACGGAGCTGGGCGGCGAATCACACTCCCCAGTTTGCGGAGGCGTCGCTCGGCACGCAACGGGACCTTGGTCGCATCGGCTACGACATCAGGTCGCCTCGGAGGCCTTGCCGTTCGACCCAGAGGATCGCCTGGACTCGGTCTGTGACGCCGATCCGACGGAAGATGCTCGTGAGGTGGGACTTGACCGTCTTCTCGCTGATCTCGAGCCGTCGCGCGATCAGTTTGTTCGGCATTCCGTCGAGGAGGAGAGCGAGCACCTCGCGCTCGCGCGGGGAGATCCCGGCGAGCGGGTCGGGCGCGCTCTTGGCCTCGAGCAGCGACCGCGCAGCCCGCGGATCGAGCGGTGAGCCGCCCTCCGCTGCGGCGCGAATCCCGCGCACCACCTCCTCCGCAGATGCATCCTTCAGCAGGTAGCCCACCGCGCCGGCGTCGAGCGCTCCCATGATCCGCCGGCGATCCGAGAACGAGGTGAGCACCAGCACGATCGTCCCGGGCGCCTCCGCGAGAATCGCCCGAGTCGCCTCGATCCCGTCGAGGACCGGCATCTCGATGTCCATCAGCACCACGTCGGGTGCCGTCGACCTACAGATCGCGACGGCCTCGCCTCCGTCGGCCGCGCTCGCGACCAGCTCCATGTCGGGCTGGGCCGCGATCACGCTCGCCAGCCCGTCGCGGAGCACGCCGTGGTCGTCGGCGACCGCGACGCGGATCACCGGGTCGGCACCTGGAGCTCGACCCGTGTGCCCGCACCTTCGCTCGAGCTGACCTCGAGCTTGCCGCCGTACTGCCGCGCGAGCTCCTCGACGAGCGACAGGCCGAGATGCCCCTCCGCACGTCGCCGCTCCCGCACCGCGGGGTCGAAACCGCGGCCGTCGTCGGCGACGACGAGCCGGGCAACGCCGTCGTCAACTGTAAGCTCGACACGCACCGAGCCGGCGTCCGCGTAGGCGATCACGTTTCGGACAGCCTCCTGCGCGACCCGGTAGACGAGCGCCTCCTGCTCCCGGTCGAGCTGCTCCGCTCCGTCGATCGCGACCGACACGGCTGCGCCCCTCGCCTCGAGTGGGCTGACGAGGTCGGCGATCGCGGCCTCGAGCCCGGCTGCTGCGAGGTGCGGCGGATGGAGCTCGACCAGGAGCGCGCGCAGGTCGCGGACGGTGCGGCGGAGGCGCTCTATCGTCGCGCGGAGCACATCCGCCTCTCCGCCTGCACCTCTGGCCGTCGCCTCGTCGGCCAGCGGAGCGAGCGAGAAGGCGAGGCCGGCGATCTCCTGCACCGGCCCGTCGTGAAGATACGAAGCGACTCTGCGGCGTTCCCGCGCCGACGCCGCAATCGCATTCCCGAGCAGTGCCTCGCGCTCCTCGTGCCCCCGCTGAAGCCTGCGCGTAAGCGACCAGACGAGTGGAACCTGGATCAAGACGATCAGCAGAATCGCCCCCAGAATCGGCGGCGCGAGCGCGGCGAGCAGACGCCGCGCACTCGCCGTCACCGAACCGAACCGCTGGTAGATCTCGAACAACACCGGCGTCCCCGACGGCGTCCGGATCCGCGTGTACGCCTCGATCAGGTCGCCCTGACCACGATCGAGCACGTTCTCGGGGCGACCGAGGTCGCTCACCTCCACCTTTGCCCCGCCGTCACGGAGAAGGCCCAGCTGGCCGGGGTCGAGCGCGTAGCGACCGCCGATCTGGGCCGGGTCGTCCGAGTAGAGGACGCGCCCGTCCGCAGACCAGACCTTCACCCGCACGATCGAGTTGCTCAGCACACGCGAGACGACGACATCGTCCACCGCCTCCAACGCGGAAGGCTTGCCCGCAAGCAGACCGTCACCGAGGGTCGCCTCGACCAGCTGCCCCGCCTCCTGCACCCTCGTCCGCGTCTCACGCTTTGCCTCGTCGATCGCGACGGAGCGGAGCGCGAAATAGCCGCCGACGACGACCACGGCGATCGCGGCCGCGCTCCCGAGCGCAAACAGCAAGAGCACCGAGCGTGCAGTCGGCGGACGACCTCCGACACGGCGGCTCTCTCTCGCGCGCAGCGGTTCCATCGGCTTCCATCATGCCTCGCGGCGCCGCAAGCCAAGGCTCACCGGGACCAATGTCGCATTGCGGCTCCGACCGGCCGATCGCAAGTCTCCCGTTCGTCATCCCGCGATCGAAGGAGAACCAATGCTCAGCGTCCGCGTCATCACACTCGCCGTCACCGTCGCCGTCAGCGGCGCAGCCCTCGTCGCCGCTCCACTCGCGTCGGCCAAGGGCGGCGACCCCGTCCGGGTGCGCGGCGTCTGCACCCAGAGCTCGACCGCCAAGCTCAAGCTGAGCCCCGAGGACAGTCGCATCGAGGTCGAGTTCGAGGTCGACCAGAACCGCAACGGCGTCCCCTGGAAGGTGACCCTGCGCCAGAATGGATCGCTCGTCGCCTCGACGACCGCGACTACCCACGCCCCCAGCGGATCCTTCTCTCTCCGCCGCGTGATCTCCGGCGCACACGGAACCGTCCTCGCCGTAGCGACACGTTCGAACGGTGAGCGCTGCACGGCCCGAGCCAGCATCTGAACCCGCCACCACCCTCACCCGCACGGACGGTCGGCCAACAGCCGACCGTCCGGTCAAACCGCCGGGGACGCACCGCGGGTGCGCGTCCCCACGAGCTCTGGATCAGCCCAGCTGGGCGCGCATCGCCCCGGCCGGGTGCTCCTTGGTGTGCACGTTGACGTAGAAGCCGGAGGGATTGCCGATGATCTCGTCCGTCAACGACGCCGCAGCCGCCGTGCAACCACTCGAGTTGCCGTCCGCACCGGGGGCAGTGAATGGCACCACGACCGGCCCGCTCACCGCGGCCGCGCCACGATGAATATGGGCGGCGACCGTCGGCAGCGTCACGTTCGCCGCGTGTAGCCGATAACAGACCATCCCGTCCTTGCGGATCCTGACGACCGCGGTGCCCGTTGCGTTCGGCTCCGTCGAGCCTTTCAGGTCGACGGCAACGGTCCAGCCGAGGGACGCCGTCGAGGCCCCGGTGAGCTGACCGCGGATCGCGCCGGCCGGGAACTCGTTCGTGTGCACGTTGGCGTAGAACGACCCCGGATCCGCGAGAATCGACCCGACGATCGTTCGCGCCGCGCTGGCACAACCGCTCGCGGTGCCGGCTGCGTTAGGCGTCTGCAGCGGGATCACCACCGGACCGGCCGTGCCGGCGGCTCCGCGGTGGATGTGCGCCGCGACGGCGGTAGGCAGATTCGTTGCCGCGAGCTGGTAGCAAACCTGGCCCTGTCCCGCGCGGAAGCGGAACGTCGCGGTACCCGTTCCGGCAGGATCGCCTGCCGGCGATTCCGCCTCACCGGTCAGAGCGACCTGGAACGCCTGCCCGCCCGACGTCGGCGTCAGCACCGTCCTGGGGCAACCGCTCTTGGGCACCGGGAAGATGTCGGCCGCATGCGTGAGATGGGTCCGGAGCTGTCTCGCCGAGACGCTGAGCTTCACGTACGGGGTCGACTTCGACGACGTTCGATGGCAGACGATCCGATTTGCGTCCGAGGCCGCGTGCGCAGCAGTGAGCGCAGCCCCGGAGAGCACGAGAGTCACCAGCACGAGACCAAGCCGTTTCATGCCCATCCACCCCCTGGTCGGTGTCACCCGCTACTACGAGAACCCGAACCGGGTGGATTGTGCCCTCGGCGGGCAGGCGCAACGCGTGATCGCGCAACCCGGGCTGTGCAGTGGCCGCCCCCGCACAGCCCAGGCACACGCAGGCGATCAGCTATGCCGTCAGTCCGTGCTGACCTGCCCAACGAAGCATTACGCGCAGACGGTCACCGTTGGATTGGCGGTTTGCCGGATCCCGGTGGACGCGAAGCCCGCTGTTACGCGCTGTTCGGTGGCACTGCTGCGCCCCGCCGTCCGCGGTACAGGATGGGCGCGCGGCCGAGGTAAGCGACCGGGACGCTCCAGGCGTGGACGAGCCGGGTGAACGGCCAGATCGCGAGCAGGAGCCACGCGGTGAGGGCGTGTGCCTGGAAGAGGAAGGTGGCGTTCGCCATCAGCGCCTCGTGCGGCTGGAAGGTGAAGATCCCTCTGAACCAGACGCTGACGGTTTCGCGGTAGGCGTAGTGGTCGACGGCGGTGCCCCAGACGGTCGCGAGCATCCCGAACAGGATCGTGGCCGCGAGCACCGGGTAGAGGACGAGGTCGCTGCGGGTCGTCGTCGCCCGCACGCGGCCAACGCGGGCGCGGCGGTAGACGAGGATCGCGAACCCGACCACGATCGCCGCCCCGGAGAGGATGCCGGCAGCCACCGCGACCCGGTGGTAGTTCGTGTCGCTGATCCCGACCGCCTCTGTCCAGGAGCGCGGGACGAGGATGCCGAGCACGTGGCCGCCGATCGCGGCGAGGATCCCGAAGTGGAAGAGGAGGCTGCCGACCATCAGCAGCCGCCGTTCGAGGAGCTGGGTCGAGCGGGCGGTCCAGCCGTACTGGTCGCGCCGGTACCGCCAGACGTGGCCGACCACGAAGGTGGCGAGGCAGAGGTACGGGAGGGCGACCCAGAGGAAGAAGTCGACGGTGCTCATGACGCGGCGGCCGTGAACGGCTCCATGCCGACGAGCTCTGCCGGTGGGCCCTCGTCGGCGAGCTTGTCGGCCGCCGCGAGCTGGGCCTTCGTCGGTTTCGGTAGCAGCGAAGACGATCGAGTCGAGCAGTTCGGCGTACGGGCTCCCGGTCTGGTGGAGCCGAGAGCGGACGAGCTCGAGCGGCGCACGGAGCTCGTTGAGCAGCGACTCGCCGCCCTCGGGGACGAGCGCGGCGAACTCGAGCAGCACCGGCAGGTAGTCGGGCAGCTCGCCGCCCTCGAACGGCAGCCCGGCCTCCGCGTAGCGGCGCTTTAGGCGCACGAGCTCGAGCCCGCGCTGCCGGCGGTCCCCGTAGGTGTGGTAGGTGAGGTGCAGGCTGGCGCGCCGGTCGAAGTCGAATGTTTGGACATAGACCGCCTGAAGCTCCTGGAGCGGGGTCTCGCGCATCCACCCCGGGAGCTCGCCCGCCGACTCGAGCAGCTCGGCGTCCGGGTACTGGAGCAGATTCGAGAGCGCGAGCCAGGGCTTCACATCAACCTCCTGGTGAAGGTGACGCCCGACGAGACCGCGACCTCGGTGTGCGCCCGCGGGATCACGTAGCGCTCGTCGTACTTGGCGATCGCGAGCAGCCGGAACATCCGCTCGACCGCGTCGGGCGTGAGCCCGACGGCCTCGGCGGTGGCGGCGTCGGGCTCTCCTCCGAGGGTCTGCTCGCGCATGTAGCGGCGCATCGCAGCGAGCCGCCTCAGTGCGACGCGGACGGGCTCTTCGTCCCCTGCGGTCAGCATGTTCGCGAGGTAGGTGACCGGGATCCGCAGCTCGTCGATCACCGGGAAGACGTCGTCCGGGTCGGCCTCCGAGCCCTCGCCCTCGATCATGCTCATCACCGGCGAGAGCGGCGGCACGTACCAGACCATCGGCAGCGTCCTGTACTCGGGATGGAGCGGCAGCGCGACCCGGTGCTCGACGGCGAGCGTGTACACGGGAGAGCGCTGCGCGGCCTCGAGCCAGTCGTCCGTGATCCCGTCGCGCGAGGCCTGCGCCTGCACCTCGGGGTCGCGCGGGTCGAGGAAGAGCGAGAGCTGCGCGGCGAGCAGGTCCTTCTCGTCGGGGACGGAGGCGGCCTCCTCGACGCGGTCCGCGTCGTAGAGGACGACACCCAGGTAGCGGATCTTGCCGACGCAGGTCTCCGAGCAGATCGTCGGCTGGCCGGTCTCGAGCCGCGGGTAGCAGAGCGTGCACTTCTCGGCTTTGCCGCTCTGCCAGTTGAAGTAGGTCTTCTTGTAGGGGCAGCCGCTGACGCACATCCGCCAGCTCCGGCACGCGTCCTGGTCGACGAGCACGATCCCGTCCTCCTCTCGCTTGTACATCGCGCCCGAGGGGCAGGAGGCGACGCACGAGGGGTTGAGGCAGTGCTCGCAGATACGCGGGAGGTAGAACATGAACGCGCGCTCGAACTCGAGCCGCACCTGCTCCTCGGCGCCGTCTCGGAGGTTGGGGTCGGCGAGCGCGCGCTCGGGGGCGCCCGCGAGGTCGTCCTCCCAGTTGGGCCCCCACTGCAGGTCGAGCGGTTTGCCGGTCAGCTGCGACTCGGGACGTGCAACCGGCTGGTGGCGCTGCACCGGCGCCGTCGTCAGCGTCTCGTAGTCGTAGGTCCAGGGCTCGTAGTAGTCCTCCAGGGTCGGCAGGTTCGGGTTGAAGAAGAGGCTCGCGAGCTTGCGCGCAGCCCCGCCGGCCTTGAGACGCAGCTTTCCGCGCCGGTCGAGCTCCCAGCCGCCGCGCCACTGCTCCTGATCCTCCCAGCGCTTCGGGTAACCGACCCCCGGCTTCGTCTCGACGTCGTTGAACCACATGTACTCGGCGCCGCGCCGGTTCGTCCATACGTTCTTGCAGGTGACCGAGCAGGTGTGGCAGCCGATGCACTTGTCGAGGTTCATCACCATCGCGACCTGTGCCTTGACCTTCATCAGTACTCGACCTTCTCGAGCTTGCGGACGACGGCCATCTCGTCGCGCTGCGGGCCGGTCGGGCCGTAGTAGTTGAAGCCGTACGAGAGCTGCGCATAGCCGCCGACGAGGAGGGTCGGCTTGATCGAGATCCGGGTCACCGAATTGTCGGTTCCCCCGCGGGTACCGGAGAGCTCGGTCTTGGGCACGTTCACGTGCCGGTCCTGGGAGTGGTACATCAGCCCGAGGCCCTTCGGGATCCGGTGCGAGACGACTGCGCGGCAGGCGATCACGCCGTTTCGGTTGAAGACCTCGACCCAGTCGTTGTCGCGCACCCCGATCGTGGCGGCGTCCTCGACCGAGAGCCAGGTGACGGGGCCGCCGCGGAACAGGGTCAGCATGTGGAGGTTGTCCTGGAACTCGGAGTGGATCGACCACTTCGAGTGCGGCGAGAGCCAGCGGACGTGCACCTCGGCCCGGCCAGGGTCCCCGGAGAACTGCTCGCCGACGTGGCGGATCACGTCGATCGGCGGCCGGTAGACGGGCAGCCCCTCGCCGTACTCGAGCAGCCACTCGTGGTCGACGTAGAACTGCTGGCGCCCCGTCAGCGTCCGCCACGGGAGCCGGCGCTCGACGTTGATCGTGAACGGCGAGTAGCGGCGCTCCCGCGACTCCATCCCCGACCATTCGGGCGAAACGATCACCTTGCGCGGCTGCACCTGGGTGTCGCCGAAGTCGATCCGCGTGTCGGCGTGCTCGTCGGCCAGGTCGGCGAGCGGCACGCCCGCCCGCTTCTCCAGGACGCGGAAGCCCTCGCGCGCGAGTCGCCCGTTCGTGACTCCGGAGAGGGCGAGGATCGCCTCGCACCAGTCGACGTCGCGGGCGAGGCTCGGGCGGCCGTCCACCTCCCCGTTCCGCCGCCGCAGCTCCTCGACCTCGGCGAGCGGCTTCCAGGTGATCCCCTTGGTCGAGCTGCCGAGCTCCTCGACGAGCGGCCCGAGCTCGAGCCACTTGTCGAGCACGGCGCCGTAGTCGCGCTCGACCACGACGAGCTTCGGCATCGTCTTGCCCGGTATCGCCTCGCACTCGCCCTTCTTCCAGTCGAGCACCTTGCCGAGCGGCTGTGCGAGCTCGTCGGGGGTGTCGTGCAGGAGCGGGGCGGCGATCACGTCGCGGCGCACGCCGAGGTGCTTCTTCGCGAGCCGCGTGAACGACCCGGCGATCCGCTTGAAGATGTCGAAGTCGGTCTTGGTCTCCCAGGGCGGCGGGATCGCCGGGTTGAACGAGTGGACGAACGGGTGCAGGTCGGTGCTCGAGAGGTCGTGCTTCTCGTACCAGGTCGCCGCCGGCAGGACGATGTCCGAGTAGAGCGCCGAGCCGTTCATGCGGAAGTCGATCGTGGTGAAGAGGTCGAGCTTGCCGGTCGGCGCGTCCTCGCGCCAGACGACCTCCTGCGGCCGGAACTCCTCCCCCGCCTCGCTGTTTCGGATCGCCGAGTCCGGCACGCCGAGCAGGTAGCGGAGGAAGTACTCGTGGCCCTTGCTCGAGGAGCCGAGCAGGTTCGCGCGCCAGAGCGTGAGCACGCGCGGGTGGTTGCCGGGCGCGTCGGGATCCTCGGCGGCGAAGCGCAGGCGCCCGGCCTTCAGCTCGCGGACGACGTAGTCCGGGACGGAGAGACCCGCGGCGTCGGCCTCGTCGGCGAGCTCGAGCGGGTTGCGGTCGAAGCTCGGGTACGACGGCATCCAGCCGAGCCGCGCGGCGAGCGCGTTGCAGTCGGCCAGGTGCATCTCCTTCAGCGTCCCGCGGCCGACCACGGAGGCGTGCTCGCCGGCCCTGGTGCGCTGGTAGCGCCACTGGTCGGTGGCGAGGAACCAGAACGGCGTCGTCGCCTGCTGGCGCGGCGGCCGGTTCCAGTCGAGCGCGAACGCGAGGGTCGACCAGCCGGTGATCGGGCGCACCTTCTCCTGGCCGACGTAGTGCGCCCAGCCGCCGCCGTTCACGCCCTGGCAGCCGCAGAGCAGCACGAGGTTGAGCATCGCGCGGTAGATCTGGTCGGAGTGGTACCAGTGGTTCGTGCCCGCGCCCATCACGATCATCGAGCGGCCGTTCGTGCGTTCCGCGTTGCGGGCGAACTCGCGGGCGACTCGGATCACGCGGCTCGCGTCGACGCCGGTGTGCTCCTCCTGCCAGGCAGGCGTGTAGGGCTTGGGATCGTCGTAGTCCGCCGGCCAGTCGCCGGGCAGCTCGCCCCGGCGCACGCCGAGCTGGGCGGCGAGCAGGTCGAACACGGTCGTGACGAGGTAGCCGCCGATCCGTCTTGCGGGGACGCCGCGACGATGTGAGCCGCCGCTCTCGGAGTCGCCGATGTCGAACCGCGGCAGCTCCACCTCGACGAGCTCGTCGTGGGCGCCCATGAGCGAGAGCGCCGGCTCGACCTCGCCGAGCTCGAGGTTCCACTTCCCCATCCCCTCCTCGCCCCAGCGGAAGCCGATCGACCCGTTGGGGACTGCGGGCCCTCCGGTCTTCTCGTCGAGGACGACCGTCTTCCACTCGGCGTTCTCGCCGGTCTCACCGAGATCGGACGCACGCAGGAAGCGGTCGCCGACCCAGGCGCCGTCCTTCTCGCGCAGCGTGACGAGGAACGGCAGGTCGGTGTTCTCGCGCGCGTAGCGCTCGAAGTAGGGCACCTGCCGTTCGACGTAGAGCTCCTTCAGGATCACGTGGCCCATTGCCATCGCGAGCGCGCCGTCCGAGCCGGCCGCCGCCGGCAACCAGTGGTCGGCGAACTTCGTGTGACCGGCGAAGTCGGGCGAGACGACGACCACCTTCTGGCCCCGGTAGCGCGCCTCGGTCATGAAATGCGCATCGGGCGTGCGCGTCTGAGGGACGTTCGAGCCCCAGAGCATCACGTAGCCGGAGTTCCACCAGTCGGCCGACTCGGGCACGTCGGTCTGGTCGCCCCAGACCTGCGGAGAGGCGGGCGGCAGGTCGGCGTACCAGTCGTAGAAGCTCAGGCAGACCCCGCCGATCAGCGACAGGAACCGCGTGCCGGCGGAATAGGAGACCATCGACATCGCCGGGATCGGCGAGAAGCCCGCGACCCGGTCGGGCCCGTAGCGGCGGATCGTGTGCACGTGCGCGGCCGAGATCAGATCGGCGACCTCGTCCCACGAGGCGCGCACGAAGCCGCCCTTGCCGCGCAGCTCCTTGTAGCTGCGCGCCTTCTCGGGATCCTCGACGATCTCCGCCCACGCCTCGACGGGGTCGCCCGTCCGTGCGAGTGCCTCCCGGTAGAGGTCGAGCAGCACGCCCCGCACGTACGGGTACCGCACCCGCAACGGCGAGTAGACGTACCAGCTGAACGAGGCACCGCGCGGGCAGCCGCGAGGCTCGTACTCGGGAACGTCCGGCCCGTTGGAGGGGTAGTCGGTCTGCTGGGTCTCCCAGGCGACGATCCCGTCCTTGACGTGGATCTTCCACGAGCAGGAGCCGGTGCAGTTGACGCCGTGGGTGGAGCGGACGACCCGGTCGTGCTGCCAGCGGTCGCGGTAGAACGACTCCCATTCGCGCCCCTTGCCCGAGCGCACGCTCCAACGGTCGCCGAAGTACCTCACGTGCCCACGGGGCCGTGGTGCAGCCCGCGCAGTTCCTCGCCCGGGGCGTTTCGCAGCAGCCAGACGGCGAGCGCGAGGCAGACACCTACGAACACGAGCAGGCCGACGAACCCGTAGGTGTAGGTGCCCTCGGCGTCCTTGACGAGGCCGACGAAGACCGGCGGGAAGAAGCCCCCGAGGCCGCCGGCCGCGCCCACGATGCCCGCGGCCGCCCCGGCGTCGTTCGGGAACTCCGCGGGGACGAGCTTGAAGACCGCGCCGTTGCCCGCACCGAGGAAGGTGCCGAGCGTGAGGCAGGCGATCGACACCGGGACGATCCGCGGCGCCGGCGCGATCGCGGCGAGCACCGCCGCGTCGATCGCGACCCCGGCGAAGACGAGCACGAGCACCGGGTAGGCGCCGAAGCGGTCGGAGAGCCAGCCGCCCACGGGTCGGGCGACCGTGGCGGCGATGATGAAGCCCGCCGCGCGGGCGCTCGCCTCACCCTTCGAGTAGCCGAACCAGTCCTGCAGCAGCGTCGGCAGCAGGAACGCCATCGCCACGAAGCCACCGAACGTGATGAAGTAGAAGACCGCAAGCCGATAGAGCCGCCAGCCCGAGCGGAGCACCTCGCGGTAGCGCGTCTGCGGCGCAGTTCGGGGCGCGTTACGGGCGAACGAGTAGAACAGCCAGGCACCCACGAGCAGTGCGACCCCAGTGACCCAGCCGAGCGCGGGCCGGCTCCAGTGGTCGACGATTGCGGGCGCGCCGAAGAACGCGATCGCGGTACCGATGTTTCCGATCCCGTAGACACCGAGCGCGAAGCCCTGCCGCTCGCGCGAGTACCAGCCCGAGACGAACGGGACGCCGACCGCGAACGACGCGCCGGCGATGCCGAGCAGGAACCCGACGCCGATCAGCGCCCAGTAGCTGTCGGCGTAGCCGAACAGGATGGCGGGCAGCGCGGAGGCGGCGAGCAGCACCGAGAAGATCAGGCGGCCGCCGTAGCGGTCGGTGAGGACGCCCATCGGGATTCGCAGCAGCGAGCCCAGGATGACCGGGACGGCGGTCAGGAGGAGAGCTTGGGTGTAGTTGAGCCCGAGGTTGTGCTTGAACGTCTTCGCGAACGGCGCGATCAGGCTCCACGACGTGAAGCAGAGCGCGAACGCCAGCGTGCCGAGGGCGAGGTTCCAGGTTGGACGCTTCACGTCCTGCTGCCTTGCAGGATCGCGAGTGCGCGCGGGAAGAGGATGTTGTTCTCCTCGTGGATGTGCTGGTGGAGGTCGACCGAGAGCTCGCCGAGCCCGCTGAGGGTCGCGCGGTGCGTGTTGCAGAGGGCGCCCTCGAGCGCGTAGCCGTCCGTCAGCTCGGAGAGCTGCTCGAGCGCAGCACCTACCGCGGCGTGATCGTCCTCGAAGGCGGAGAGCTCGAGCCCTTCCGGCCAACCGGTCGCGCTCTCTGCGTCGAGCCCGGCGCAGACCGGGAAGAGCACGTTCTCCTCCTCCTCGAGGTGCATTTCCAGCTCGGACCGGAGCTCCTCGAACACGTCGCGCTGGACGGCGAACCCGGGATGGTCGGCACCGTGTGCGCGCACGACCTTCGCCAGAAGGCCCGATAGCCGCGGCAGCTCCTCGCGCAGGCGCACGTGATGAACCTCCACGATGTGATCGCAGACCTCGCCGAGCGGGGCGTCGCGCAGGTCGGGCTCCCCGCTCGCAGGCGCCGCCTCGGCGTCGAGCGAGGCGAGCACGGCGTCGGCGTCGAGCCCGCGACGGCGGCACGCGTCGGCCAGGCTTCGCTTCCCGCCGCAGCAGTAGTCGAGCCCGAGCCGTTCGAAGACCCGGGCGCGCGAGGGACGCTCGAGCACGAATTCGGCGATCGCGGTGTCGGACGAGAGATTCTTCATACGACTCTTGGAAGATTTATAAACACCATGGATGCGAGTCTGGTTGTGGCTTTTTACTGATTTTGGATTCGATCTCACTGATTTGCCCTATAGTCATCGAACTAATGGCCACGACGGCTCTCCATCGTGCGCTCTCGGACGAGCGCCGCGTCCAGATCGTCGAAGAGCTCCGCGGTGCAGCCGACGGGCTCGACGTCCAGGAGCTCGCCCGCCGGGTCGGCCTCCACGCGAACACCGTGCGCTGGCACCTCGGTGTCCTGGCCGACGCCGGCATGGTCTCGTCCCGCACGGTCGCCCGGGCCGGCCCGGGCCGGCCGCGCGTCGTCTACACGATCGCCACGGAGCCTCCCGGAGAGGGAGCGGTCGAGGACCACCGCCTCCTCTCGGCAATCCTGACCGGGATGGCGTCTCAGCTCGCCGACGGTCCCGCCCGGGCCGAGGAGGCGGGCCGAGCGTGGGGTCGCTACCTGGTCAACCGTCCACGGCCTCACGTCCACCTGAGCGACCAGGAGGCGACCGCGGAGGTCGTCGAACTCCTCGATCAGCAGGGCTTCCGCCCCGAGTCGGCCGACGGCGAGATCCTGATGCGACGCTGCCCGTTTCACGAGCTGGCGGAGGCTCATCCTGGGATCGTCTGCTCCATTCACCGCGGAATGATCTCGGGCGCGCTGGCCGAGCTCGGCAGCGAGCTCCGCGTCGAGCGGCTCGACGCCTTCGTCGAGCCGAACCTCTGCGTCGCCAGACTCTCACGCACGGAGCGCGACTCCGAAGAGCCGAGTTCCTGAGGTCGCCGCCGTTACCCGGCTTCGGGTGCGGGCGCCAGCTCGGCGACGGTGCGCCGCGCGGTATCGATGGCCGCGACTCGATCGTCGCTGTTCGCGGCTGCGATGCCTGCCAGGAACGACGCCAGCGGCGCGCTCGTGCGGTCGCCGGTGCCGTGGGCGGCCACCGCCGCCAGCGAGAGCACCGACTCGATCTCGGCGGCGGTCAGGGGAGGCACGCCGACGCGACCCGCGAATCCGTCGATCAGCTCGGCTCTTGCATCTCCCATCTCAGCGCTCCCTTCAGACGACCCGGAGAGCCGATGATAAGCGTCGCGCACGGTCGATAGCATCGATTCTCGTGCGGGCCGGCGGATCGAAATGGCGTTTCGACCTCGGCGACGCGGGCGCCGCTCTTCGCGTTCCGTCGTACCGCGCGTGGTTTCTCAGCCAGGTCGTGTCGACGTCCGGGGTCTTCGCCCAGGCCATCGGGGTCGCCTGGCTCGTCCTGGAGCTCGGCGGGAACGCGATCGACCTCGCGCTCGTCTCGGCGGCGACGTTCGCACCGGTCTTCTTCGGCGGAGTGTGGGCGGGCGGGCTCGCCGACCGGGTCGACCGGCGCCGGCTGCTGCTCGCGACCCAGTCGTCGTTCCTGCTCGTCGCCCTCTGCCTGTTCCTCGTCAGCGTCACCGACGCGGCACAGCTCTGGATCCTCTTTGCGCTCTCGTTCGCGGCGGGCTGCGTGCTCGCGGTCGACGGGCCCGCACGACAGGTCTATCCGCTCGATCTCGTCGGAACCGCGCGGGCGGCCAGCGCCGTCGGCCTGTACGAGGTCGTCCAGAATGCGTCGCGGGTGTTCGGCCCCGCGCTGGGAGGGCTGCTCATCGCAACGATCGGCGTCTCGGCGTGCTTCGCCGCGACGGCCGCGTCGTTCCTCTTCCCGATCGCGGCCCTCCTCCTCTACCGGCCGGAACGCAGGGCGGCCGCGGCGGCAGTGAGCGAAGACCGGGGCCATGTTCGGGCCGGCCTGAGCTACGTGCGGAGGTCGCCGGCGATCCGCGCCACGATGCTGATGGCGATCGCCTCCGGGATGGTCTTCAACGCGGGCGTGACCCTGCCGCTCCTCGCGACCCGGGTCTTCCACCTCGGCCCGAGCGGGTTCGGAGCGATGTTCGCGGTCTTCGGCGTCGGCGCGGTCGGCGGCGCGCTGCTCGCCGCGGGCGGCGGCTCGTGGCCGACGGGTCGCCGCGTCCGGGTGCTCGCGCTGCTCACCGGCGTCGACATCGTGCTCACCGGATTCGCGCCCGGCGCCGCGGCCGCGTTCGTCGGGCTCGTGCTCGCGGGCCTGCTCTCGATCTGGTTCATCGCACTGGCGAACACGCTCGTGCAGGTGCGAACCGCGCCCTCGCTGAGAGGACGCGTGATGGGGATCTGGACGATGGCGATCCCCGGCATGAACCCGTTGACGGGCCTCCTGGCCGGTGTCACCGCGGTCGCGCTCGGCCCACGAGCCGGCTTCGCGCTCAGTGGCGTCGCGCTGCTCCTCACGGCCCTGCTGGGCTGGGGCGCGCTCGCAGACAGCGGTGACGACGACGCGGCTAGGCGAGCCAGCGTCGGTGACGCATCAGATCCCGCCCCGCGAGCTCGTTCTCCTCGCGCCAGGCCTGGATCAGGTCCGGCGTGAGCCGAAGGTAGACGTACTCGGCGGCGAGCGTGCGCGGGTCGAATCCCGTCGCGCGCGCGTGCGCGTCCTCGAGCTCCGGATCGGTTCCGATCGCGACCGCCTCGATCGGCCCCTCGACGATCACGACGTCGCGGGTCGGCCCGAGCGCGACGCGCGCTCGGCCGGCGCGGATCAGGTTCCGGGCGGTTCGGCTCGAGCGTGCGGTCGCGACCGTCAGCGCCGTGCCGTCCCAGTAGTAGGAGAGGGGCACGAGGTAGGCGTCGCCGTCCTCGCCGGCCGAGGCCACCCAGAGGTCGACCCCGCCGCGGAGCTTCTCTAGCGTGTCGCTCTTCCGCTGGGCCGGCGACCTGGCCGGTGGTGGTTGCATCTCTCCCATCGGGCACGCATCGGAGAACATATCGACCGACCGTGCGCCCCATCCTCGTCGTCAACCACCTGCGCGGCCCGGAGACCGGGCTCGTCGACGATGCGCTTCGAGGCGAGGGCCTGTCCCTCCTCGAGACGAACATCTTCGAGAATCCCCGCCTGCCCGGGCTCGACGAGATCTCGGGGATCGTCAGTCTCGGCGGCATGATGGGCGTCCCCGACGCCGAGGAGTACCCGTTCTTGACGGCGGAGCTCG
This sequence comes from uncultured Actinomycetes bacterium, assembly GCA_963724805.1. Classification (GTDB taxonomy): domain Bacteria; phylum Actinomycetota; class Thermoleophilia; order Gaiellales; family Gaiellaceae; genus CAVQZA01. Next base: position 1,263,504 of record CAVRWA010000014.1, on the reverse strand, counting down.
AGCTGCTCGCCGATGCGCTCGCCGCGGAGACGCCGATCCTGGGCCTGTGCCTCGGAGCTCAGCTCCTGGCGAAGGCGGGAGGCGGCGAGGTGAGGCGGCTCGACCGTCTGTACGTCGACTGGCAGGAGCTCGTGGTGGTTCCGGCGGGGCGAGTGGACCCGCTGTTCGACCGGCTCCCGGACCGGACCGTCGTGCTCGAATGGCACGAAGACTCGATCGAAGCTCCTCCCGGCGCCACCGTGCTCGCGGAGACCGCCGGCCCCGGCTGCGCGATCTTCCGCACCGGGCCCGCCGCCTGGGGGAGCCAGATCCACCTGGAGCTCACCCCGGAGATGCTGTCCGGCTGGCTGAGCGATCCGGCCGTGCCCGTCGGGCTGGAGGCGCTCGGCCTGGACGTCGCCGCCTTCGTGCGGGACGCACCTTCGCGCCTGCGGCGGCAGGGCGAGGCGACGGGCGCAGTGATCCGCGAGTTCGCCCGCCTCGTCCGGCTGCGCGAAGACGCTCTCACCAAGGCCTCATAGACGCGTGCTTGGCTTCCGGCTCGTGCGCGCCGTCACGCCGACCGCCCTTGCCGCCGCCGCGACCGCGTTCCTCGCCGGCTGCGGCGCCGCCCACCAGGCCGCGTCCGCCACGACGACGCGCGCGAAGCCCGCAGCCCTGGCGAAGCCCGGGGTCGCGGCGCCGTCCACCCCTGCGCAGAGGATCCTCCGCCTGCCGCCCGTCAAGCCCGGTCCCGTGCCCGGCTACGTGCTGATCGCGGACCGCAACAACAACCGGATCCTGATCGTCTCGCCGTCGAAGCACGTCGTCTGGAGCTTCCCGCGCCCGGGCGACATCCGCCCGGGGCAGTCGTTCCACGACCCCGACGACGCGTTCTTCACCCCCGACTACATGGGAATCTCGATCAACGAGGAGTTCAACCAGACGATGAGCCTGATCTCGCTCCGCAAGCACCGGATGGTCTGGTCGTACGGCCATCCCGGCGTCGCGGGGTCGGGCGCGGGCTACCTCTCCAACCCGGACGATGCTTACCTGCTCCGGAACGGGCTGTTCATGGTCGCCGACATCAAGAACTGCCGCGTCCTCTTCGTCAACCGGGCGCACCGCGTCGTACGCGAGATCGGCCACGCGGGCTCCTGCGGCCACGACCCACCTCGAGGACTCTCGTCACCCAACGGGGCCACCCCATTGGCCGACGGCGGCGTGCTCGTGACCGAGATCGGCGGCTGGGTCGACCGGATCAGTGCATCCGGGCGCCTCGTCTACACCCTGCGCACCCCGACCGCATACCCGTCCGATGCCCAGCTCCTGCCGAACGGGAACATCCTCGTCGCGGGCTTCAACTCGCCCGGACGGGTCGACGAGCTCACACCCGCCGGACGCGTGGTGTGGACGTACGCGCCGAGCTCCGGCCCCGGGTCGCTCGACCGGCCGTCGCTCGCCGTGCGGTGGCCGAACGGGATGATCGCCGTCACCGACGACTGGCACCACCGCATCGTCGTGATCGACCCGAAGACGAAGCAGATCGTCTGGTCGTACGGGCACGAGGGCGACAGCGGCACGGCGGCGGACTACCTGAACAAGCCGGACGGCCTCGATCTGCTGCCGGCGGTCGCAACGACGGGGCGACCGGCGCCGTCGCCGGCTCACCAGCGGGGCACGGCCATGGCGATGGTACGACGCGTCGGCTCGCTGCCGCAGCCGCTCTCGCGGGTGAACGCGGTCGCGCTCCCCGACGGCCGCGTGCTCGTGGCCGGCGGTCTCGCCGGCGGCTCGTCCACCAGTCAGATCCTGCTCGGGACGCCGTCCAGGCTCCGGGCCGTCGGCCACCTTCCGGCTGCCGGGCACGACGCGGCGATGATCCTGCTCGGCGGCAGCGCGTACGTCTTCGGCGGCGGCGAGGCGGTCTCGACCGACACCGTCGTGCGAGTCGATCCCGCGACCGGGGCCGCCGCGGTCGCCGGCAAGCTGGACGAGCCGCTCTCCGACCTCGGTGCCGCGGTCGTCGGCGGGCACGCGTACCTGGTCGGTGGCTACACCGGCGCGAAGTACGCGAGCGCAGTCCTCCGCTACCTAGGGGGCGGCCGGACGGCGACGGTGGCGCGGCTGCCCTCCGGCCTCCGTTACGCGGGGGTCGCGGCGCTCGGCGGCCGGATCTACGTCGCCGGCGGACTCACCACCGGCGGCGAGACTGCGGCGATCTATGCGGTCGACCCGGTCGCCCACACCGTCCACCGGGTCGGAGCGCTGCCGGCGCCGACGGCGTACGGCGCCCTCGTCCCGTTCGGCGGCGCGCTCTACTTCGTCGGGGGCAAGACGTCCTCGGGCACACCGCTCTCGACCGTCCTCAGGATCGACCCGCAGAGCGGCAAGACCACGGTCGCCGCCCTCCTCCCGCGAGGCCTCGCAGAGCCGGCCGCGGTCGCGCTCCCGCACACGATCGTCGTGCTCGGCGGCGAGGGCAGTAACGCGGTCTACGAGCTCACGCCCGGGTAAGGCTCCCACCGATATCGTGGCGCTCGATGCGAGCCGTAGTCGTGACCCGCAGCGGCGGCCCCGAGGTGCTCGAGGTCAGGGACGAGCCAGAGCCGACAGCCGGCCCCGGCAAGCTGCTCGTCGATGTCGAGGCGATCGGCGTCAACTTCCGCGATATCTACGAGCGCGAGGGGAACTACGGCGGCCCGCCGCCGCTGATCGCCGGGGTGGAGGGCTGCGGGACCGTCGCAGGCACCGGGGAGCGCGTCGCGTGGGTCGCCGTTCCGGGCTCCTATGCCGAGCGCGTCGCGGTCGACGCTGCGAAGGCCGTCCCTGTGCCCGAGGGCATCTCGCCCGAGCTCGGGGCGGGCGCGTTGCTCCAAGGGATGACGGCCCACTACCTCGCGCGCTCGACGTATCCCGTCGGGCCGGGCGACACCGTCGTCGTCCACGCGGCGGCCGGCGGAGTCGGACTGCTGCTGACCCAGATCGTCAAGCTCGCCGGCGGCATGGTGATCGGCACGACTTCGAGCGAGGAGAAGGCCGAGCTCGCGCGCGCAGCGGGAGCCGACCACGTGATCGGCTACGACGGCTTTGCCGAGCAGGTTCGCGACCTCACCGGCGGCAAGGGCGCCTCGGTCGTCTACGACGGGATCGGCGCGGCGACCTTCGCCGAGAGCCTGAAGGCGCTCCGCCCGCGCGGCCTGGCCGTTCTGTTCGGTGCCGCGAGCGGGCCGCCGCCTCCGCTCGAGCTGGGCGAGCTCGCACCTGCCGGGTCGCTCTTCGTGACGCGCCCGACGCTCACGCACTACACGCTCACGCGCGAGGAGCTGCTCGAACGCGCGAGCGATGTCTTCGGCTGGATCCTCGCCGGGAGGCTCGAGGTCAGGATCGGCAGGACGTACCCGCTCGAGCAGGCGCGACAGGCGCAGGAGGACCTCCAGGGACGGAGAACCACCGGCAAGCTGATCCTCCTGCCGTAGCTCTTACAGAGCCGTTACCGAGCGCTTGCGGCGGGCTGACCGTGCGCGAACACGCGCGTGGGACAACGGGTCGGTCACCACTCCGACCAGGGGGTCCACCATGAAGGCAAGCCTGATCGTCCTGGCCGTCGGCGCGATGCTCGTCGTCGCCGTCGCGGCGTCTGCGGCGCGGCTCGACGTGATCCGCGGCACGGCCGGCCCGGACACGCTGAACGGAACCGCCGGCGCCGACCTGATCTACGCGCGGGCCGGCAACGACGACATCCGAGCGCACGACGGCAACGACGTCGTCTACTCGGGGCGCGGAAACGACGTCGCCCGCGGCGGCCCGGGCAACGACATCGTCTACGGCGGCGCCGGGGACGACGTGCTCTGGGTCGGCGCGGGCGCCGACGTCCAGTACGGCGGAGAGGGCAACGACGTCCTCCACGCGCTCGCGAACGACAACCAGCGAGACGTCCTCGGTTGCGGCCCCGGCAACGACACCGCCTACGTGGTCGAGCACGATCCGGTCACGCTGCGCGGCTGCGAGTCGGTGATCCGTCTCAGCCAGGCAGACGCGGCTGCGCAGGCCGCCGCGGGCGGCGACAACGGGTAGCCCAGCGAGTGGGCGCGCAACCCGGATCGGACCGGGTTGCGCGCCTTACGTGTGGATCAGGCGCCCGGAAGCGACGACCATGCCGAGGCCGACGTCGGCCAGCTTCGTCGGCGGCAGCGGGCTCAGCGCGACGAGGCGCATCCAGCGGCCGGAGGGGCCCTTGACGCACCGCCAGGCCTGCTGCTGGTAGCGGTCGACCGACGGGTCTACCGTCTCTGACCAGTAGACCTTGTTGCCGCCGAGCTGGAAGGTCTTCTGCTTGCCGGCAGCGCAGCTTGCGGTGAGGCGAGGCGTGACGACGAACTCGACCTCCCGGTGCGAGCGGTTGTAGAACCAGATCCGCAACTCGCCGGGCACGTACTGCCAGCGGGCGTAGTGCCACCCGGTCATCATCCGCGCGGGCGTGTAGCTCTCGAGCCCGGCGCGCTTCGCAATCTGCTGCTCGACCGGGACCGGAACGGGCTGCGCGGCGGCGGCGCCGGCACCGACGGTCAGCAGGAGCAGCGAGGCGAGTGCGAGGAGTCTCATCCAGCCGACGGTAGCGGCGCCACGTAAACGGCGCGTTGCCCAGCGATAAGGGATCATTAAGCATGGCAGTGAGGAGAATGGCTCTCACGCTGGCGGCCGCGGTCGCGCTCGTCGTGCCGCCGCTCGCGAACGCCTCTGTGGCTGACGAACAAGCGCTCGCGAAGCGGTTCGCCCCGGTCGTCCGGCTCGTGTCGCAGGCCCAGGCGTGCGGCTCGGGCGAGTCGTACGAGCCGATCGACGTAAACGCCCTCTTCGACCAGCCGACGGTCGCGCTGCGGGGCCCCTGGAGCGGCGACAACCTCGTGAAGATCGGGCCCGCGGCGCCCGATCTGACCGCCGCACGGTACGAGTACCACCTCGACTTCCCCGGCAGCGCGCTCGACCCGGGGTGCGGCTACGAGAAGTGGGGACGGCTGGTCACGAAAGGGACGGCGCCGGCGGCCTACGCGCACGTCGTGGCCGACCCCGCCCACCCGGGCAAGCTGGCCCTCCAGTACTGGTTCTACTACGTCTTCAACGACTGGAACAACACGCACGAGGGCGACTGGGAGATGGTCCAGCTCGACTTCGACGCCGCCACCGCAGCCGAGGCGCTCGCGAAGAAGCCGACCGAGATCGGCTACAGCCAGCACGAGGGCGGCGAGCGCTCGACGTGGGAGGATTCCAAGCTCGAGCTCGTCGACGCCACCCACCCGGTCGTCCATCCGGCCGCGGGGTCGCACGCGAACTTCTACGGCGAGGCGCTCTACCTGGGCAGCTCTGCCTCGGAGGGGGTCGGCTGCGACGACACGAGAGGGCCGACCTTCGACGTGCACCCGGTCGTGCAGACGATCCCGAGCGACCCCGCTGCGGCGCTCGGTGCGTTCCCCTGGATCGGCTTCGGCGGCCGCTGGGGCGAGTTGCAGCGCGCCTTCTTCAACGGGCCTACCGGCCCGAATCTCAAGTCCCAGTGGACCGAGCCGATCGCCTGGTCGGAAGACTGGCGCAGCACGAGCATCGCCGTGCCGGGAGGCGGCGCGGTCGGGACGGGCGCGACCGACTTCTTCTGTGGCGCGGTCGCGAAGGGCTCCAACGCCCTTCGGCGTGCCGTCGACAATCCGCTGCCCGCGCTGCTGACCCTCATCGCCCTGGTCGTCCTGCTCGTGTTCGCGCTCACCCGCACGACCTGGCGGCCCGCGGCGCCGTTCCGTCTCGCCCGCCGGCGTGCGTGGGGCCAGATCCTGTCCTCCGCTCTCTCCATGTACGGCCGCCGGCTCTGGCTCTTCCTCGGGATCGGGATCCTCGTCCTGCCGATCTCCGTGATCGTGACCGTGCTCCAGGCCGGCCTCATCCACGCGTCGAGCATCTTCGGGGTCGAGACCCAGGGCGAGCGCGCGGGGCTCCTCGCCTGGGCAGTGCTCACGATCGGCAGCGCCCTGACGCTGGTAGGGCTCGGCTTCGTGATGGCGGCGACCGCGCGGGCGCTGGCCGAGCTCGATGCCGGACGGACGATCTCGCCGCTCCGCGCCTACCGACTTGCCGTCGACTCGATCCGGCCGCTGCTCGGCGCGCTCGTGATCGCGTCCGTCGTGATCTCGATCTGCTTCACCACGATCTTCCTCCTGCCGATCGCGATCTGGCTGGCCGTCCGCTGGGCGCTGCTCGCCCCCTCGGTCGAGCTCGAGGAGCGCTCCGCGATCGCCGCGCTGCGGCGGAGCGGTCGGCTGGTGAGCCACGGCTGGTTCAAGGTCGCATCGCTCATCGTCGTGGGCGGGGCGCTCGCGCTCCTCGCCGGGCCCCTCCTCGGCGCGCTGCTCATCCTCGTCACGAACGTGCCCCTCGTGTGGCTCAACGTCATCTCCGGGCTCGTCTACGCCGTGGCGATGCCGTTCGTCGCGCTCGCGACTGTCTACGTCTACTTCGATATGCGAGTCCGGGACGAGCTCGTGCGCGAGCACGGGGCCGAGCAGCTTTCCGCGGAGATCGAGTTCTCGGGCTGACCCTGTGCCGACGTCCGCGAGCCCATCGGTCCTCACGCTCGACGGGAGCTACGTGCCCGGCGCCTTCTTCGACGAGATGTTCGAGGCGCCGGGCGTTCCGCGCCCGCACTACCGGGTGCTCGCGGAGCAGCTCGCGGCGCTCAGCGTCGAGGAGTTCGAGGGCCGCCGGAGCGCGGTGGACGTCTCGTTCCTCAACCAAGGGATCGGCTTCACGGTCTACGGCCAGGAAGAAGGGCTCGAGCGGATCTTCCCCTTCGACCTGATCCCGCGCGTGATCCCGGGGGACGAGTGGAGCCACATCGAGCGCGGGCTCGTGCAACGCGTGCGTGCGCTGAACCTGTTCCTCGCCGACGTCTACCACGGCCAGCGAATCCTGCGCGACGGCCGGATCCCGTCGGAGCTCGTCTTCGGCGCGCGTCACTTCCGGCGCGAGATGATCGGCGTCGAGCCGCCCGGCGGGGTGTACGCACACGTCGCCGGCGTCGACATCGTGCGCGACGGGCACGGCGAGTATCTCGTGCTCGAGGACAACCTCCGTTCGCCCTCGGGCGCCAGCTACATGCTCGAGAACCGCGCCGCGTTGAAGCGCGAGTTCGCGCCGCTCTTCGCACGCTACGACGTGCTCTCGATCGACCAGTACCCGCAGGAGCTGCTCGCCGCGCTCCGCGCCGTTGCTCCTCCCGCCGCGGCGATGCCCACCGTGGTGCTGCTGACGCCCGGCGTGCACAACTCCGCCTACTTCGAGCACTCGTTCCTGGCACGCCACATGGGCGTCGAGCTGGTCGAGGGCGGTGACCTGCTCTGCCACGACGACGTCGTCTACATGCGCACGACGCAGGGCCTCCAGCGCGTCGATGTGATCTACCGCCGCGTCGACGACGAGTTCCTCGACCCGCTGATCTTCCGCCGGGACTCCATGCTCGGCGCGCCCGGCCTCCTCAACGCCTATCGGGCCGGCAACGTCACGATCGCGAACGCGCCGGGAACGGGCGTCGCCGACGACAAGGCGGTCTACAGATATGTGCCCGAGATGATCCGCTACTACCTCGACGAGGAGCCCGTCCTGGCCAACGTCCCGACCTACCTCGGTGTCGACGAGGCCGATCGCCGCTACATCCTCGACCACCTCGACGAGCTCGTGGTCAAGACCGTCGACGGCAGCGGCGGCTACGGGATGCTGATCGGGCCCGTCGCGAGCGCGAAGGAGCGCGAGGCGTTCGGCCGGGCTGTCGCGGCCGAGCCGCGCGAGTTCATCGCACAGCCCACGCTCGCGCTCAGCCGGATGCCGATCTACGAGGAGGAGCTCCGGCCCGCGCACGTCGACCTGCGCCCGTTCGTGCTCTCGAGCCGGGTCACGAGCGTCGTGCCGGGCGGGCTGACGCGCGCCGCGCTGCGCGAGGGCTCGCTGGTCGTCAACTCCTCGCAGGGCGGCGGGAGCAAGGACACCTGGGTGCTGCGCTCCTGATGCTGAGCCGGGTCGCAGAGTCCCTCTACTGGACGGGCCGCTACATCGAGCGGGCCGAGGACACGAGCCGGCTGCTCCACGTGAACTTCCACGGGCTGCTCGACGCCGACCTGCCCGACCGCGGGCGCGCGTGGCGCGACCTGATCCTCCTCCTCGGCCTCGACGACGTCTTCCGCGAGCACTTCTCCGACTACACGGCACAGAGCGTGACGGAGTTCATGCTCTGGCACCCCGAGAACCCGGACGCCGTCACCGCCTGCGTCGCGCGCGCCCGCGAGAACGCGCGCGGCGCCCGCGAGCAGATCTCGAGCGAGATGTGGGAGCACCTGAACCGGCTGCACCTGCGTGTCTCGCGCATCCGGCCGACGGCCGTGCTCGCCTCACCGCACGACTTCTTCGTCAGGATCCGCGAGGGCTCGCACGCGTTCCAGGGCGTGATGAAGGCGACGCTTCCGCGCGGGGAGGCGTACGAGTTCCTCGAGCTCGGTGCTCACCTCGAGCGGGCCGACTCGACGGCGCGGCTGCTCTCGGTCACCGTGCCCGGCCTCGCCGCGCCCGCGCCCGCGACAGTGTCGAATGCGCGCCTCTCGAGCCTGCTCAAGTCCTGCGGCGCGTTCGAGGCGTTCCGCAAGCAGGAGAGCGACGACGAGCTCCGCCCCGAGCGGGTGGTCGCATTCCTGCTGCTCGAGCGGCGCCTGCCGCGGGCCGTCTGCTTCTCCCTCGAGCGGGCCCTCGAGTCGATCCGGGCGATCTCGGGCGAGGCGCTGCGGCCGGAGCGGGCGATCGGCCGCGTCTTCGCCGAGCTCGCTTTCACCGAGCTTCACTCGCTCGACGAGACGACGGAGCTCCTTCTCCGCCGGGTGCAGCTCGGAATCGCCGACGCTGCCGACGAGATCGCGGCGGGCTACTTCACCACGCGCACGGTCCCGCCCGGCCCCTACGCCCAGCAGCAGGCGGCACAGCAGCAATGATCCTGCGAGTCGAGCACACGACGGAGTTCGCGTACGACGGCCCGATCGCGGAGGCCTACACGGAGCTGCGTCTCCGTCCGGCCGAGGGCGGCGGCCAGCACTGCTCCTCGTTCCGGCTCGACACCGAGCCCCCGGGCGTGCGCGTCCGCGAGTACCGCGATCACTTCGGCAACACCGTCCACCACTTCGACGTGCTCGAATCGCACGACCGGCTCGAAGTGACCGCGGTGAGCGAGGTGTGGACGCCGCAGGCGCTCGTGAGCGACCGCCTCGAGCCGACGCCGCTCGAGCTGCACGACTACCTCCGCCCCACCGACTATTCGCCGTTCGCCGACCCCATCCGGCAGCTGGCGGCCGGGCGCTCTGATGCCCGCGAGCTGATGCAGGCCGTCCACGCGGAGCTCGTCTACGAGCCGGGGGCGACCGACGTTCAGACGCGCGCCGACGAGGTGCTCGCGCTCGGCCGCGGCGTCTGCCAGGACTTCGCGCACGTGCTGCTCGCCGCCTGCCGCTGTATTGGCATCCCGGCCCGCTACGTGAGCGGCTACCTCTACGACCCGACGCTCGTCGGCGACAACGCGGCCTCGCACGCGTGGGTCGACGTCTGGGACGGGACGGGCGGTTGGCTCGCGCTCGATCCCACCCACGACCGCGAGCAGACAGACGCCTATGTCCGCGTGGCCGTCGGCCGGGACTACGACGACGTGCCGCCGACCCGCGGCGTCTACACGGGCGCGGCCAACGAGACCCTGTCGGTGCGGGTCGGCCTACAGTCGCTCTGAACCGTCGCTCAGGCGCTCGCGGTGCGGCAGGGCCGGCAGACGCCCTCGCTCATCCCGAACGGGTCGTCCTGGACGATCGACTCGCTGCAGCTGCGGCAGGTACGACCCCCTTCCATTCCGACGAGCGCGCGGAACAGGCTCCAGACTGCGGTGCTCATGGTCGTCTCCAGTCTCTTCGTGGTGGTGTGACATGTTGACGATACGCTCCGTATCGTTTCGATGCCAAGCTAGCAGAAAAGCCTCATGGCGCAATACGCTACGTATCGTTCTTACATAGGGCATACTTGCGGGTGATGACCGCGCCTGCCGCAGCGCACGACGCACCCGCCGAGGACGCCCCGCCCAAGTCCGCCACGGAGACTGCGATCCTGAACGCTACTCGCGAGCTTCTCGCCGAGTCCGGGGTTCGCGGACTGACGATCGAGGGAGTCGCCGCCCGCGCAGGCGTCGCCAAGACGACGATCTACCGCCGCTGGCGCTCGAAGGACGAGCTCGCGCTCGCCGTCCTGATCGACATGGTCGAGAACGTCGTCGCTACGCCCGACCTCGGTGACACCGAGAAGGAACTCGTCGCCTTCGTCGATGCAGCCGTGAGAATCCTCGGCTCGACGCTGATGGGCAGGGTGATGCAAGGGCTCGTCTCCGACCTCGCCACCGACCCGGAGCTGGCGAGGGCCTTTCGCGAGCGCGTGGTCACGATGCGGGTCGCCGAGGTGCGAAGGCTGATCGAGCGGGGGATCGGGCGGGGCGAGATCCGGCCCGACGCCGACGTCGAGCTCGCTCACGAGCTGCTGTTCGGGCCCGTCTACTACCGGCTGCTGCTGAGCGGGGCACCGCTCGAGAAGGGCCTGGCCGAGCGGATCGTGACCGCCGTCCTACCAGCCTTCGCGGCCTGACCGTCAGTCGCGCTCGAGCACGACGACCGGGATCTCGCGGTCGGTCTTGTTCGCGTAGTCGTCGTAGGCCGGCCACTGCAGGGCGGCGAGCTTCCAGAGCCGCTCGCGCTCCTCGCCGGTAGCCGTGCGGGCGTGGGCAGGGAAGATGTCGCCCTTCACCTGGACCTCGACCCGCGGCTCCTTCGCGAGGTTCCGGTACCAGCCCGGATGGTGGGGCGCGCCGCCCTTCGAGGCGACGATCACGCAGTCGCCGTCGGAGTCCTCGTAGATCAGCGGCACCGTGTGCAGCTCGCCGGTGACGCGGCCCTTCGTGGTGAGCAGGAGGATCTTCGAGCCGTTGCGCCAGATGTGACCGACCTCGCCGCCGGTCTCGCGGTAGCGGCGGACGTGCTCCTCGCCGAACAGGTTCTCGTCGGACATCGCGGCCATTCTAGGCCAGCGGCGCCGCGGTACGATCGGTGCCCGTGAGCCACGGGATCTTTCTCTTCCTGACGACGTTCCTCGCGAGCGGCGTGGAGGCGGTCGAGGCGCTGACGATCGTGCTCGCGGTCGGCGTCGTGCGCGGCTGGCGCTCGCCGCTGATCGGCGTCGGCGTGGCGGCGCTCGCGCTCGCGGTGATCGTGGCGGTCCTCGGGCCGGCGCTTCGGCTGATCCCGATCGACACCCTCCGCCTCCTCGTCGGCGCCCTCCTGCTCGTCTTCGGGCTCCAGTGGCTGCGCAAGGCGATCCTCCGCTCGAGCGGCTACAAGGAGCTCCACGACGAGGGCGCCGCCTTCAGGGAGGAGCAGGAACTCGCCGCGTCCGCCTCGACCGACGAGCGCGCGGGGATGGACTGGTACTCGTTCACCGTCGCCTTCAAGGGCGTGCTGCTCGAAGGGCTGGAGGTCGTCTTCATCGTGGTCACCTTCGGGGCCGCGCAGGGCAGGCTCCCGCTCGCCGCGACGGCCGCCGCGGCGGCGGTGCTGGTCGTCGCGGGCTTCGGCCTGCTCGTGCGCGGCCCGCTCGAGCGGGTCCCGGAGAACACGATCAAGTTCGCGGTCGGCCTCCTGCTGACGAGCTTCGGCGTCTTCTGGGGCGGCGAGGGGGCGGGCGTGAGCTGGCCCGGCGAGGATCTCGCGATCCTCGGGATCCTCGCGTTCCTCGCGCTCGTGTCCGTCGTGCTGGTCCGGCAGCTTCGCCGCGTGCGGATAGCGGCGCTCCCGGCGGAGGTCGGAGCTTGAGCCACATCCGCAGGTTCGGCGCGTTCTGGTGGGACTTCATCGTCGGTGACGACTGGGTCGTAGCGGCGGGCGTCGCCGCGGGGCTCGGCCTTTCCGCGTTCCTCGCCGATCGCGACATCGCCGCGTGGTGGGTGCTTCCCGCCACGGTCGTGTTGGTGCTCGTCGTGTCGCTCAGACGGGCGACGCGAAGCCACGAGAACGCCTGAGCGGGCTAGGCGAGCGCCTCGCGCAGGGTCGCCACGGCTCGCGCTAGACCGTCCTCGCGGGAGCGGAGCGGATCCTCGTGCTCGATCGAGAGCGCGCCGTCGTACCCGGCGCCTCGCAGCGCGGCCGCGAGCTCACGCCAGAACTCGACCGGATGGCCGTCGCCGACCGACCGGAAGATCCAGGCGCGCTCGTCCGGGTCGGTCCTCGTCTCCAGGACGCCGTCCCGCGCCAGCCTCTCCGCGAAGAAGCCCGTGTCCTTGGCGTGGACGTGGAAGATCGCGCCGTCGAGCGCGCGCGCCGAGGCGAGCGGGTCGATCTGCTGCCAGAACAAGTGAGAGGGGTCGAAGTTCGCGCCCACGTTCTCGCCCGCCGCCTCCCGCAGGCGCAGCATCGTCGCCGTGTTGTAGACGACGAAGCCCGGATGCGGCTCGATCGCCACGCGCACGCCGCGCTCGCGGGCGAACGCCGCCGCCTCGGCCCAGTACGGGAGCACGCGCTCGTCCCACTGCCAGGCGAGCGTCTCGGGATAGTCGTCCGGCCAGGAGCAGGTGACCCAGCTCGGGCGCAGCGAGCGCTCGGACTCCCCCGGGCAGCCGGAGAACGTGATCACGGTGCCGACGCCGAGCTCCGCCGCGAGCCGCACCGTCTCGCGGAAGCTCGCGTCGGCCGCAGCCGCGACGGCCTCGTCGGGGTGGAGCGGGTTGCCGTGGCAGGAGAGCGCCGAGATCTCGAGGCCGCGGCGCTCGACCGCCTCGCGATCCGGCCGATGGGGCCCGGTCGTCGAGATCTCGACCGCCTCGCACCCCGCCGCCCGTGCGGCGTCGAGCGCCTCCTCGAGCGTGCGGTCGTGGAAGAGCGCGAGGAAGAGCCCGATCTTCACGGCCGCACCGGCCTGCGCTCGTCGACCGCGCGCGCGATCGCGAGGATCGCGGCGAGGCTCTTCAGGTTGTCCTCGGCCGACGTCTCGGGCGGCGTCCCCTCGACGACGGCACGGCGAAGCTCGTGGAGCACACCGAGCCGGTCGACCGCGGCGAGCCTCGGGAGCGCCACCCGCTCTCGCTTCGAGCCGTAGCGCTGGAGGTGCACGGCGCCGCGCAGCGCGTCGTCCACCCCGCCGGTCCAGGTCGCGCGGGCCCTCTCGCCGATCAGCTCCCAGTCCCCGTTCCACGAGGTCTGCGGCGTGGTCGCCGCCCAGGTTCCCTCGTAGGCGACCGGAGTGCCGTCCTCGAGGGTGAGGAGCGCCTCGACGGCGGGCTCGTTGCGAAACGGCGAGTCCGGCACCTTCCACGCGCGCGCGTCGACCTGGCCGATCTCGCGGCCGGTGATCTGGCGGAGCATGTCGACGTGGTGGATCGCCATGTCGAGCAGGTAGGGGTGCGGCATCTTCCCGCGCCAGTCGCGCGGCGAGATCCAGGCGTTCCGGAGGTCGCGGCGGCAGGCGATGCGGACGCCGAGGAGGCGTCCGAGCGCGCCCGCCGAGACGAGCTCCTGCAGCGCGCGGGACTGGCGGCGGAAGCGGTAGTTCTGCGCGACCATCACGTGCCGCTTCGCGCGCTGTCCTGCCCCGGCGATCGCGCGCGCGTCCTCGAGCCCCAGCGCGAACGGCTTCTCCGAGAGAACGTGCCGCCCCGCGCCGAGCGCCTGCTCGGCAAGCGCCCGGTGTGTCGCCGGCGGCGACACGAGCAGCACCGCTTCCGCGTCGACGGAGCCGAGCGCCTGATCGAGCCGCCTGAACGCGGGCACGCCGAGCTCTGCCGCCGCCCACTCCCGCGCCGCGGCAGCATCGTCGACGAGCGCGGCGAGCCGGAAGCCGCGGGCGCCGTGCACGAGCTCGGCCCAGCTCCGCCCCCAGAGGCCGGCGCCCACCTGGATGATCGAAAGCGTCCTCACCCGCCTGATTCCATCAGAAGAGGCAGCGTGGCACACTCCGGCGATCCGACCCGCCGAGACTGGAGGAGCTCATGGCCGCAGCAGGAACCCCGGTCGTCTTCGTCCACGGCCTCTGGCTGCACGCCGACTCCTGGGGTGCCTGGGTCGACCTCTTCCGGGAGGCGGGCTACGAGCCGTCGGCGCCCGGTTGGCCCGGCGACGGGGACACGGTCGAGGACTCCCGGGCGCACCCGGAGCGCATTGCCGGCCACGGCATCGACGACGTCGTCGACCACTACGCGAAGATCATCGGAGGGCTCGACGCGAAGCCGATCGTGATCGGCCACTCCTTCGGCGGGCTCATCGTGCAGCGACTCCTGGGCCAGGATCTCGCCGCCGGCGGAGTCGCGATCGACCCCGCGCCGATCAAGGGCGTGATCTTCCTGCCGCCCTCGGCGCTGCGCGTCGCCTCGATCGCGCTGCGGAAACCGGGCAACAAGAAGAAGGCGGTCTCGCTGACCGAGAAGCAGTTCCGCTACGGGTTCGGCAACACCCTGTCGGAGGCGGAGTCCGACGAGCTGTACGAGCGCTGGACGGTCCCCTCACCGGGGAAGCCGCTCTTCGAGGCCGCCTCGGCCAACCTCTCTTCACACTCGCCGGCCAAGGTCGACACCGCCAACGCGACGCGCGGGCCCCTGCTGATCACCGCCGGCGGCAAGGACCACACGGTCCCGGCCTCGGTCAGCCGGACGACGCACAAGTTGTACTCCAAGTCGCCCGCGGTGACCGAGCTCGAGGAGTTCCCCGACCGGGGCCACTCGCTCGCGCTCGACGGCGGCTGGCGCGAGGTCGCAGACACGGTGCTGGCCTGGCTGAAGGAGAAGTCGCTCTAGTCGAGCGCCTCGAGGAAGTCCGCGGGCGGGACGAAGAAGAGCGTCCCGGTCACCGGATGGGTGAAGTCGAGCAGCCGGTCGTAGTTCCCCGGCGGCGCGCCGACGAACATGTTGTCGATCATCTGCACGAGGACACGCGGCGAGCGCGCGTAGCCGATGAAGTACGTGCCGGACTCGCCGCTCGCGTCGCCGAAGGGCATGTTGTGGCGGAGGATGTCGATCTCCTCCCCGTCCTCGACGATCACCGTCAGCGCGTTGTGCGCGTTCGACGGCTTCGTCTCGTCGTCGAGCTCGATGTCCGAGAGCTTGGTGCGGCCGATGATCAGCTCCTGCTCCTCGGTCGCGAGGGCCTCCCACTTCGCGAGGTCGTGCACGTACTTCTGGACGAGCACGTAGCTCCCGCCCGCGAAACCGGGGTCCTCCTCGCCGACGATCGTCGCCTCGGCCGCCTCCTCCCCCACCGGGTTCTCGGTGCCGTCGACGAAGCCGGTCAGGTCGCGGTCGTCGAAGTAGCGAAACCCGTGTGTCTCGTCCACGGCGGAGACGGCGCCTTCCAGCCTCGCCATGATCTGAGCCGCGAGCTCGAAGCAGAGGTCCATCCGCTCCGCGCGGATGTGGAAGAGGATGTCGCCGGGCGTCGAGACCGCGTGGCGCGGGCCGGCGACCACTTCCCGGAACGTGTGAAGCACGGCCGGCCGGGGCGACCCGAAGAGGACGTCCCACGCGTCCGACCCGAACGCGGCGACGCAGGTGAGCCGCCCGTCGAGGTCGCGCTGGCCGACGGCGCGGACGAGACCGGCCAGGTCGGCGCAGAGCGAGCGAACGACCGACCGGGGCTCGTCGCCCCGGTACACCGTGACGACGAGGAAGATCGCGTCGCGCGTCGCCGGCTCGGTCACGGGTTGCGCGCTCACGAGGGGCTGAGAATACCGCGACGGCGGAGGCCCCTGCGGCGTGAGCCTCCACCGTCGCTCTTTCCGTCCCGAAGGGCTACGGCGCGGGAACCGCGACCCGGTTTCCCGGGACGATCTGCGTCTGGTATGCGAACACCTCGCGGCTGTTCGGATCGACGAGCACCTTCAGCCAGTGCACGTCGTTCAGGCCGTTCTCCTGGTGGTCGCCGAACGTCTCGACCCGCGTGAAGTTCTCGAGCCGGCGGCCCTGGGAGTCCTGGAGCGGCTTGTCGATCCGCAGGTAGTGCGAGTCGCCGTGGACGTATGCGACCGGCCTGCCGAACGCGACCACCTCGTCGCGAAGCGCGACCAGGAACGACTGGAACCCGTCGGGCTGGCCGTCGGTCTCGGCGAGCGTCATCGGGTCGCGCAGCGGCGCCCGCGTCGGATCGCTCAGGTCGAAGCCGGGGTCGGCCTGGGTGATGAGCATCACGGCGGCCGAATGCCGCTCCTTCGCGACGTCGAATGTCTGCTGCATCCAGGCGATGTCGGCGGTGTTGCGCGCGGCCTCCTCGGCCGGGTCGGGCGCGACGTCGCAGAGGTTGTTGCACGAGCCCTGGATGTTCAGCGTCGCGTAGGTGACCCCGTCGACGCTCCAGCGGCGGTTCTCTACGCACGACACGGGGCCGCTCACACCGAGGCATTTGGGTGCCGACTGCACGTCCTGCCTGAGTGATGCTGGCCCAGCGTGAATGGCGTGCTGAAGAAGAGCTTCCTTTCCTTGTCGAGCTGGGCGAGCGAGTTGTAGCCGGCAATGCGGTCGCAGTCGGTCCAGTCGTTGTCGCCCGGTGTGAAGGCGGCGGGAGCGCGCAGCGAGTTGAGGTAGGACAGCGCCTGCGTGTAGACGGCGTCGGTGCACTCGCCCCCGCCGGCCTTGAGATCGCCGTCGTTGGCGGTGAACGCGAGGTCCTGCTTGTTCATGTCCGCGATCAGGTTCGGCACCCCGACCGTCGCCTGAACGGTCGAATAGGGCAGGTCGCCCCAGAGCCCGATCGCATACCTGTCGTGGTCCTCACGATCGTTCCTTCCGCCTCCGTTGCCGTCGCCGCCGGCGGCGAGCGTTGCGGTGATCGCCGCCGTGATCAGCGCGGCGAGGACGGGCAATAGCATCTTGCGCATTGGCTCTGCTCTCCCTCGTGAGTGATTTCGGGCCGGGTTCGCGCCGACCATAACCGCGTGAAAGCGTGGGCCCGGGCGCGGCCAGAAGATCGACACAGCAGGTACACCAGCTCGTAACTAGGAGCGCTTCAGCTCGCCCTTCGTGCCGATCACGATCAGCGGCTTCGCGGCGGGCCGGAGCCAACGCAGGACGGTCGTCAGCCGGGATGGTGCGAGGGTGATGCAGCCGTGCGTCGCGTGGCCCCAGTCGACGTGCAGGAAGATCGCCGAGCCCCGGCCCGGCACGACGGGGTCGGTGTTGTACCGGATCGGGACGAAGTGCGGGTACGCGCGCTTCGAGAGCCAGAGCCCGTAGTCCCCGGAGCGTGCGAAGCTCGGCGTGGTGCCGCAGGGGACGTGCTGGAATGTGTTGTACCCCGGCGAGGCAGCGTTCTCGTTCCACCAGTCGCCGCAGACGAGCCGGTGATACGGGTAGCGGACGCCGGGGTCCGGAGCGAGGCCGTAGATCACCGGCCCGAGCCCGTAGGCGCCCGTCGGCGTCGTGCCGTCGCCCTCGACGTGGTGGTCGGAGAGCCCGTTGCGCCCGAGCCGCACGCGCCAGGGGCCGCCGGCGGCGACCCAGCAGCCGCCGGCCTTCTGCCACAGCCTCAGCGACCCGCTCGAGCTCGCGTAGCCGGGCGCCTCGACGGTGATCAGCTGCAACGCCGAACCGGTCGAGGTCAATCCGCCCGCGAGGTTCGGAGGGCAACTCGCCGCCGTCGCCGGCCCGCCCGGGGCCGTTGCGGCCAGCGCCGCCACGACGACGGCGCACACGTATGCCACCGCTGCCCTCATCGAGGGCTGAGACTAGCCCTCGGGCGTGCGAACCGTGAAGTGGATCCCCTCGGTCTCCTCGAGGGAGAACCCGCTGCCTCCGCCCTCCCCGACATCGAGCAAGAAAGCCGGGCGCCGCCAGCGCTCGTACAGCTCCTCGTCGATGTAGAACGACGCGCCTCCGACGTCGCCGATCAGCAGGTCGTTCGGGCCGAGGATCAGCTCGCCGTCGCGCAGGCAGACCGGGGAGCTGCCGTCGCAGCAGCCCCCCGACTGCACGAACATCAGAGCGCCGTACCGGTCGGTCAGCCGGCCGATTGCCTCGAGGGCCCTCTCGGTTGCGACGACGTGACCGGACACGACCTTCACTCCTAGAACAGCCCCAGCGGCTGCGGGTCGTAGCTCACCAGCAGGCACTTCGTCTGGCTGTAGTGGTCGAGCATCATCTTGTGGTTCTCACGGCCGACACCCGAGACCTTGTAGCCGCCGAAGGCAGCGTGCGCCGGATAGAGGTGGTAGCAGTTCGTCCACACGCGACCGGCCTTGATGGCCCGGCCCATGCGATACGCCTTGCTCGTGTCCCGTGTCCAGACGCCGGCCCCGAGGCCGTACAGCGTGTCGTTCGCGATCTCGAGCGCCTCACGCTCGTTCTTGAACGTGGTCACGGCCAGCACCGGGCCGAAGATCTCCTCCTGGAAGATCCGCATCTCGTTCCGGCCCTTGAAGACGGTCGGCTGGAAGTAGTAGCCGCCCTCCAGCTCGCCCTCGAGGACGTTGCGCTCGCCGCCGATCAGCAGCTCCGCTCCCTCTTCGAGGCCGATCTTCACGTAGCTCTCGATCTTCTCGAGCTGTGCGGTCGAGACCTGCGCGCCGATCTGCGTCGAGAGGTCGAGCGGGTGGCCCTGGCGGATCTCACCGATCCGCTCGAGGCACCGGCCCATGAACTCGTCGTAGATCGACTCCTCGATCAGAGCCCGCGACGGGCAGGTGCAGACCTCGCCCTTGTTGAAGGCGTAGAGCACGAGGCCCTCAACGGCCTTGTCGAGGAACTCGTCGTCCCACGCCATCACGTCGGCGAAGAAGATGTTCGGCGACTTGCCGCCGAGCTCCGTCGTCGACGGGATGATGTTCTGGGCCGCGTACTGCATGATCAGCCGGCCCGTCGTGGTCTCGCCGGTGAAGGCGATCTTCGCGATGCGCTTGTTCGTGGCCAGGGCCTTGCCGATCTCGGCGCCCGGGCCGTTGACGATGTTGAGCACTCCGGCCGGGACGATCTCCTCGATCAGCTCTGCGAGCTTGAGGATCGACCACGGCGTCGGGCTCGCCGGCTTCAGCACCGTGCAGTTGCCCGCGGCCAGCGCCGGAGCCAGCTTCCACGCCGCCATCAGCAGCGGGAAGTTGAACGGGATGATCTGCCCGACCACGCCGAGCGGCTCGTGGAAGTGGTAGGCGATCGTGTTCTTGTCGATCTCCGAGATCGAGCCGGTCTCGCCGCGGATCACCGAGGCGAAGTAGCGGAAGTGGTCGGCCGCGAGCGGAATGTCCGCGGCGATCGTCTCCCGCACCGGCTTGCCGTTGTCCCAGCTCTCGGCGACTGCGAGCGGCACGAGGTTCTCCTCGATCGCATCTGCGATCAGGTTCAGGACCCTCGAGCGCTCCGTGAGCGAGGCCTCGCCCCAGGCGTCCTTTGCGGCGTGCGCGGCGTCGAGCGCGAGCTCGATGTCCTCGGCGCCCGACTGCGGAACCTCGGTGAACGGCTCGCCGGTCGCCGGCGTCAGGTTCGTCGAGTACTGCCCCGCGACCGGCGCGACCCATTCGCCTCCGATGAAGTTCTCGTAGCGCGGCTTCAGCGCGACGGGACTCTCGTCGTGGCCGGGTGCGGCGTACATCGTCGTTTCGATGGTCGCCATCAGTTCCCCTTTCTGAAGGTTGGTCTACCCATCGCGAGTCTCCCGCCGCGAGGCACCTGTTTTCATCGGGGCGGCTGCTGAGGCCGGTGCGGGAAAGCCGCACGCCCCTAGATGGTCGCGCCCCTCTGCGTCTATCCTGCTCGTTCAGGGACCGACCGAGACAGGGAAGGGAGCGGCCCGTGAGCCAGATCGTCCTGGACAGCGTGACCAAGGTGTTCGAGGGTGATGTCCATGCCGTGGACGACGTGAGCCTGACGATCACGAGCGGCGAGTTCATGGTGCTGGTGGGGCCTTCGGGCTGCGGCAAGTCGACGCTCCTGCGCATGATCGCCGGGCTCGAGGAGGTGACCGACGGCATCATCCTGCTCGGCGAAAACAACGTCACTCACGCCTCCCCGCGCAATCGCGACATCGCGATGGTGTTCCAGAACTACGCCCTGTACCCGCACATGACGGTGCGCCAGAACCTCGGCTTCGGGCTCAAGGTGCGCAAGATGCCGAAGGGCGAGATCAGGCAGCGCGTCGACGAGGTGTCGACCATGCTCGGGCTCGAGGATTTCCTCGACCGGCGGCCGGCCGCTCTCTCGGGCGGCCAGCGCCAGCGGGTCGCGATGGGACGGGCGATCGTGCGCAAGCCGGCCGCGTTCCTGATGGACGAGCCGCTCTCGAACCTCGACGCGAAGCTGCGCGTCGGGATGCGCGCCGAGCTCTCGCGCCTGCACGAGCGGCTCGGCGTGACGACCGTCTACGTCACCCACGACCAGGTCGAGGCGATGACGCTCGGACAGCGCGTGGCGGTCATGCGCGACGGGACGATCCAGCAGGTGGACGAGCCCCAGGTGCTCTACCACGAGCCGATCAATCTCTTCGTGGCCGCCTTCATCGGCTCGCCGGCGATGAACCTCGTCGAGGCGACGATCGCGGAAGATCACGTCGCTTTCGGCGGCTTCACCCTGCCGCTCGACCGCGAGCGGCGTCCGACCTACGGCTCCACCGCCGACGGCAAGGTGATCCTCGGCATCCGCCCCGGCGACTTCGAAGATCTCAAGTTCGCGAAGCCGGGGCTGCCGACGGTCGATGTCACCGTGGCCGTGGTCGAGGAGCTCGGTTCCGAGACGCACGTGATCTTCCCGGTCGAGGCGCCGCGGCTGGACTCCGAGGCCGCGCGGGCCGCCACCGACGAGCGGGAGGAAGCGGCGCTGCTCGCCGAGGACAGGCGAGCGCTCTTCAACGCCCAGGTGGACTGGCACTCGGCCGCCCGGCCCGGCCAGGCGCTGACCCTGGCGGTCGACCCGAGCCGCTTCCACTTCTTCCACCCGGAGTCGGGCGAGAACCTGGCCCACCCGAGCAGGGCGGCCGCGACGCTCGCGTAGCCGCGGCTCAGGGGGAGGAGGGCGGCGCCGTCGAGCCGCGCGCCCGCAGCCGGGGGCGGAAGATCATCCGTGGCACGATCCGGCGCGGCTGCTCGATCAGCGAGCACAGCGCATCCACCGCCGTTTCGGCGATCTCGTCGATCGGCTGCTCGACCGTCGTCAGCGCGGGGCTCGTCCACTCGGCCGCCTCGATCCCGTCGAAGCCGACGATCGAGAGGTCTTCCGGCACGCGCAGCCCGGCATTCGTCGCCTCGTGGAGGGCACCGATCGCCATCAGGTCGCTCGAGCAGATCACGGCGGTCGGTGCCGCGCTCTTCTTTGCGAGCAGCGCGCGCAGAGCCTCGCGACCCCCTTCCAGCGTGAAGGCGCCGTGCGCGACGAGCCCGTCCGGCTCGAGGCCCGCCGCGCGGAGGGCGGCCTGGCGGCCGGCCTCCTTCTCGCGGGTCGGAAGGAAGTGGGACGGCCCCGCGACGAAGCCGATGCGCGTGTGACCCAGTTCGAGCAGGTGCTCCGTGGCGAGGCGGCCGGCGGTCCGCTCGTCGACTCCGACCGACGTCACCTCGAGCGAGCCCGTCGCGCCGTTGACGAACACGAGCCGCGCCCCCTCGTCGAGCAGCCGGCCGTAGTGGTCGTGGTCCGCCTGCAGGTCGGCCATCTCGCTCGAGATGAAGATCATCCCGTCCACGCGCCGCTCGAGCAGCATGTGGACGTGGTCGGCCTCACGCGCCGGATCGCCTGCAGTCGTGCAGAGGATGCTGGCGAGCCCGCGCGCGGCAGCGCGGCTCTCCATCGCCTGGGCAAGAGCCGGGAAGATCGGGTTCTCGAGCTCGGGGACGAGAAGGCCGATCGCGCCCGTCGCCGGCTCGCGCCCCGGCGGGACGTACAGGAGCTCGCGCATCGCCCGCTCGACGCGCTCGCGCGTCGGTGGCCTGACTCCGGCCGAGCCGTTGGCGACCCGTGAGGCGGTCGCCAGGCTCACTCCGGCCCGGAGGGCTACCTCGCGGAGCGTGGACATCGTAAAGATCCCTTCATATTGACAGCCGGTTACACTACTTGAAACGAGTGATCAGCCGTTTCCGAGCTTGGAAAGCGCATGTCTGCTCGCTTTACTGGGTATTGACAACGAGCAAGCTTAGTGTTTAGGGTCACGGAGTTTCAAGGACATGGAACATGTTTCAGCTAACCGCGTTCGCTGCGCAGCGTCTCACGTGGTGCGCGCCCCGGTCGGGGTTCGCCGCCAAGACACACGCGCCAGAATCGAGGCGCGGAATCCCAAACAGACAGGGGGGCTTCAAAGATGAAAGCCTTTAGATGGCGGGCGCTTCTCACTGCGCTCGCCGCCGTCAGCGTCGCCGGAGCGGTCCTCACCGCTAGCAGCGTCGCGGCGACGCACGCCAGCAAGGCGACGTCGATCACGTTCTGGCACACGATGAACGAGCAGGAGACCGTGACCCTGCAGACCCTCGTGAAGCAGTTCGAGGCGTCGCACCCGGACATCAACGTCAACCTCGTCTACGTGCCGTTCGACCAGCGTGACGCCAAGTTCACGGCCGCCGCGCAGGCCGGCAAGGCTCCCGACGTGATGCGGGCCGAGGTCGCGGACGTCTCCAACTGGGCGGCACAGGGCTTCCTCGCCGACATCACCTCGAAGGTGACCGCCGCCGACAAGAGGGACTTCCTGCCCTCGGCGTTTGCCTACGACAACTGGAACGGGAAGATCTGGGGCCTCCCGCAGGTCACCGATGCCCCGGCGCTGCTCTACAACAAGGCGATGTTCAAGGCCGCTGGCATCAAGCAGGCTCCGACGACGATGGATGCACTCGCCGCCGCCTGCGCGAAGTTCGGGGCCGGCAAGGGCCTGTTCATCCGCGGCGACTCGTACTTCATCCAGCCGTGGATCTGGGCCTTCGGCGGCGACCTGTTCAACACGCAGTCGAAGCAGATCCTGATCGCCAACAAGCGCTCCGTTGCAGGTCTCACGGCCTACAACAAGCTCTTCCACTCGAAGTGCGCGTTCCCGGACAAGGACTTCTCGAACGACTACGGCAACATGCAGACGGCGTTCAAGAACGGGCAGGTCGCGATGATCGTGAACGGCCCGTGGTCGACCGCCGACATCCTCTCCGGCCCGGCCTTCAAGAAGCCGTCGAACCTCGGCGTCGCCCCGGTGCCGAAGGGCCCGGGCGGCCAGGGCTCGCCCGTGGGTGGCCACAACTACGTGATCGGCCGCAACACGGACAACCTCACCGCTGCCTACACGTTCATCCACTGGATGGACGAGCCCTCGCAGATGGCGCAGTTCGCGGCGAAGAACAACCTGCTCCCGGCCCGCGTCTCGGCCTACAAGGACCCCGCGGTGAAGACGAACCGCATCATCGTCGACTTCCTGAAGCAGATGAAGGTCGCGAAGAACCGCCCGGTCACCCCTCAGGGCGGCCAGATCTACGCGGACTTCGGGCCGAACATGCAGAAGGTCCTGCTCGGCCAGCTCAGCCCGGCTGCCGGGTTGAACGCAACGGCCGTGGCCTGGAAGACGAAGCTGTTCCCCGATTACACGATCGTGAAGTAGTGCGTTAGTCTCGAATCAGTGAGCTCGACGGACCAGCCCGTTCCCGCCTCCGGCCCCGCGATCGCGGTGGACCGGAGGCGGGGCGGTCCGTCAGGCCGCGAGCGGCTCCGCCGCAGCTGGGGACGCTGGTGGTTCGCCTACGCGATGCTCGTGCCCACCTTCGTGGTCATGGGCCTGCTCGTCTTCTACCCGCTGGTGAAGGGGATCTACCTCAGCTTCACGAACGCCGACCGCTTCAACATCGGTAACAAGTACATCCCCTCGAGCTACGAGTGGATCGGGCTCCACAACTACAAGGAGATCCTCGGGAGCCAGGAGTTCCGCGACGTCGCCAGCTTCACGGTGATGTGGACGTTCGTGAACGTCTTCTTCCACTTCACGATCGGCCTCGCGCTGGCGATGGCGCTGAACAGGACGCTCAAGTTCCGCGGCATCTACCGGATGCTGCTGCTCGTGCCGTGGGCGGTGCCGTCGTTCATCTCGGCGTTCGCCTGGCGCTTCATCTTCAACAACCCCTACGGCTTCCTCGACCTCCTGCTCCAGAAGCTCGGCGTCAGCAACCCACCGGCCTTCCTCGGCGACCCGACGTGGGCGAAGTTCTCGGTGATCACGGCCAACGTCTGGCTCGGGGTGCCGTTCATGATGGTCGCCCTCTTAGGAGGGCTGCAGGCGATCGATGCCGACCTGCTCGACGCGGCCGCGGTCGACGGCGCGAACGCGTGGCAGCGGTTCTGGAACGTCACCCTGCCCGGCCTGCGCCCGGTCGCGGCGACCGTGATCCTGCTCGGCCTGATCTGGACGTTCAACATGTTCAACGTGATCTACCTGATCACGGGCGGCGGCCCGGCCAACGCGACGCAGATCTTCGCGACCTTCGCCTACCAGGAGGCCTTCGACTTCAAGCGCTACGGCGTGGCGACCGCCTACGGCGTGATCCTGCTCTCGATCCTGCTCGTGTTCGGGCAGTTCTACCGCTGGACGATCGCCCGGATGGGCGAGGAGACCTGGTCGTGAGTGAGTTCATAGAGGCCGGCAGCAGCAGCACCGAGGTCATCTCGCCCGAGGCGTTGGCCGCGGCGAGGGCCGCACCCCGCCGCAGGCGCGGCGGCCGCTCGCGCTCGATGTCGGTGCTACTGCACACGGGGCTCGTCTGCGCGGTGATCATCGCCGTCTTCCCGGTCTTCTGGATCGCCATCTCGTCGTTCAAGCCCTACAACGAGATCGTTGCCAGCACCACGCTCAAGATCCTGCCGCAGGACTGGACGCTCGAGAACTACAAGCACGTGATCACGAAGAACGACTACGAGTTCCTGCACTGGTTCGCGAACTCGATCATCATCGCTCTGATCACGACGATCGTCGGCGTGTTCCTCGCCGCGACCGCGGGCTACGCACTCTCCCGCTACCGCTTCCCGGGGTACCGAAGCGCGCTCAACTCGTTCCTGATCACACAGATGTTTCCGGCCGCGATCCTGCTCGTTCCGATCTACAACATCATCGTCAACCTCGGGCTCCTGAACACGAGGACGGCGCTCGTCCTCGCGTACTCGACGGTCGCCGTCCCCTTCTGCGTCTGGATGCTGAAGGGTTACTTCGACACGATCCCGATCTCGATCGAGGAGGCCGGGCGCCTCGACGGGCTGACGCCCTTCGGGACGTTCTGGCGGATCGTGATGCCGCTCTCGCTGCCGGGCATCGCGGTCACCTGCTTCTACACGTTCATCACCGCGTGGAACGAGGTCGCCTTCGCGAACATCCTCCTGACCACGCCCGACAACTACACGCTGCCGGTCGGGCTCCGCACCTACGTGTTCCAGTTCCAGCAGGACTGGCAGTACCTCACGGCCGGAGCGGTGCTGGTGACGATCCCGGCCGTGCTCGTCTTCCTGTTCGCGCAGCGCTACCTGATCAGCGGGCTCACGCGCGGGGGCGTGAAGGGCTAGGCGCCGGCCGCCTCTCGCCCCGTCACGCAGCATCGCCGGCGAGATCGGCTACCACCACGCGCATGCCAGCCTCTTCGCTGCTCGGCCAGCCGCACCACGACGGCTCCGACGCCTGCGTGCCCGAGCGTCCCGACGGGCTCGGCGGCGAGGCGGTCGTCCGCCTGCGTGTGCCGCGCGAGGCCGGGGCCACGTCGGTCAGCCTTCGTCATGTCCAGGACGGGGAGCCGAAGGGCGTCGAGGCGGTGGTCGACGCGGAATCCGACACCGAGGTGTGGTGGCGCGCCACCTTCCCCGTCACGAACCCGTCGGTGCGCTACCGCTGGCTGGCCGGGAACGGGAGCGGCTACACATGGCTGAACGGAGCCGGCCCCGTCGCCCACGATCCTTGCGACGGAGACGATTTCGTCCTCTCGCTCGACACGGGCGGGCCGGAATGGCACATGGGCTCCGTGGTGTACGAGATCTTCCCCGATCGCTTCGCGGCGAGCGGAGACGCGGCCGACCCGCCCGCCTGGGCCGTGCCGCGCGGCTGGGGCGACCTGCCGAGCGGCCGCGGCCCCGACACCGCGCACGAGTGGTTCGGCGGCGACCTCGCCGGGATCGAGCAGCGCCTCGACCACCTCGAGCGGCTCGGCGTCTCGGCGCTCTACCTGACGCCGGTCTTCCCGGCCGGGAGCACCCACCGCTACGACGCCTGGAGCTTCGCCGAGGTCGACCCGCTCCTCGGCGGCGACCGCGCCCTCGCGTCCCTGACAGCGGCCGCCCACGCGCGAGGCCTCCGCGTGGTCGGCGACCTGACGCTGAACCACTGCGGGAACGGCCACCCCTGGTTCCGGCAGGCGCTGGAGGATCCAGGCTCGCCGGAACGCGACTTCTTCATCTTCGACGAGCGCCTGCCGAACGGGTACGAGGCCTGGTTCGACGTCCCCAGCCTGCCCAAGCTCGACTGGCGCTCGGCCGAGCTGGAGCGGCGCATGCTCGAGGTCGTCCGCCACTGGCTCTCGAAGCCCTTCTCGCTCGACGGCTGGCGGATCGACGTCGCGAACATGGTCGCCCGCTGGCGCGACGTGGACCTCAACCACGCCGTGCAGCGGGCTGTTCGCCGCGCGTTCGCCGAGGCACGACCCGACGCGGTGCTGATCGCCGAGCACGGCCACGACTACCGAGGGGATCTCGGCGGAGGCGGCTGGCACGGCGCCATGAACTACGCGGGCTTCCTGCGCCCGGTGTGGTCGTGGCTGCGCGGCGACGACCTGCCCGGCGAGCTCCAGCACGCGTTCTGGGGCGTGCCCGCGGGGCTGCGGCGGATCGGCGGAGCTGAAGCGGCGACCTCGATGCGCGCGTTCCGCGCCGGCCTGCCCTGGCCCTCGGTACTGCACTCCTGGCCGTTGCTCGACAGCCACGACACGCCGCGCTTCAAGACGGTGGCAGGGTCGCGCGAACGACACGTCGTCGGGATCGGGCTACAGATGACGACGCCGGGCGTGCCGATGGTATTCGCGGGCGACGAGCTCGGGCTCGAGGGCGACTGGGGCGAAGACGCGAGACGGACGATGCCCTGGGACCGGCCGGAGAGCTGGGACACGGCCCTCCTCGAGGAGTACCGGCGCCTGATCGCGCTGCGTCGCTCGAGCGACGCGCTGGCGCGTGGCGGAATCCGTTACGCCTTCGTCGGCGAGGAGGCGATCGCGTACCTGCGCGAGAGCCGTGACGAGCGCCTGCTGTGCCTTGCGAGCCGGGCTTCGCACACCCCGATCTTCCTACCGCTCACGGCGCTCTCGTGCACCTCGCTCGAGCCGCTCTACGGCGGCGGCGCAGACTGCGCGGGCGGCGTCGCGACGCTGCCGAGAGACGGCCCGTCGTTCCATGTCTGGCGGCTGACGTGACCGGGAGCTGGTGGCGGCGGAAGCACGGCGACACCGGGTTCCTCGTCGCGTACTTCTCCCCCGAGTTCGGGTTGAGCGAGGCGCTCCCGATCTACTCCGGAGGGCTGGGCGTCCTCGCCGGCGACCACCTCAAGTCCGCGTCCGACCTGGGCGTCCCGCTCGTCGGGGTGGGCCTGTTCTACCGTCAGGGCTACTTCGAGCAGGTGCTCGAGCACGACCGGCAGGCGGCGCGCTACCCGGCGCTCGACCCGGAGCGCCTCGGGCTCGCGCTCGAGCCGGTCGGCGTCGAGGTCGAGCTCGCCGGCGAGGCGGTCACGGCGCGGGTCTGGCGCGCGGACGTCGGGAGCGTGCGCCTCTACCTGCTCGAGTCCGAGGTGACCGACGTGCTGTACGGCGGCGACCGCGAGCACCGGCTCCGCCAGGAGCTGCTGCTCGGCGTCGGGGGCATACGGGCCCTTCGCGGGCTCGGGCTCGAGCCGACGGTCTTCCACATGAACGAGGGGCACGCCGCCTTCCTCGGCCTCGAGCGCGCGCGTGTCCTCGTCGAGGAGCGCGGGCTCCCGTTCCCGGCCGCCCTCGAGCTCGTGCGCGCCTCGACCCTGTTCACGACGCACACGCCTGTGCCGGCCGGGAACGAGCAGTTCGACGAGGCGCAGGCCCGCCGTTACCTCGACGGCCTCGCGCATGGATGCGGGGTGGCGACCGACGAGATCCTCGCTCTTGGACGCGTCGAGCGCGATGAGCCCGGCTTCGGGATGACGCCGCTGGCGCTCCGGATCTCGACGCGCGCGAACGGCGTCTCCGCTGAGCACGGCGCCGTCTCGCGCGCGATGTGGCGCGGCCTCTGGCCCGGCCTCCCCGTCGACGAGGTGCCGATCGAACACGTCACGAACGCCGTCCATGCGCCGACCTGGCTCGCGCCCGAGCTGACCGTGCCGCTACGCGACGCGGGCGTCGAGCCCGAGGCGGCCCCGGACGAGGCCCGGTGGGAGGCTGCGGCGGGACTCGATCCCGCCACCCTCTGGGCGGCCCACATCCGGGCGAAGGCGAGGCTCTTCGAGCGGCTCGGCGGCGAGCGGATCGGTGGTGAGAGCCTCGACCTCGACGTGCTCACGATCGGCTTCGCGAGGCGCTTCGCCCCCTACAAGCGGGCGGACCTTCTCTTCTCGGACGTCGACCGGCTGGCGCGGCTCCTCGCCGATCCCGAGCGCCCAGTGCAGATCGTCTTCGCCGGCAAGGCGCATCCCGCGGACGAAGGCGGGAAGGAGCTCCTCGGCCGGATCGTCGCCCACGCCCGCGATCCGCGGCTCGAGGGGCGCGTCGCCTTCCTGGTCGGCTACGACATGGCGCTCGCCCGTCTGCTCGTCCAGGGCGTGGACGTGTGGCTGAACAATCCCCGCCCGCCGGAGGAGGCCTCTGGGACGAGCGGGATGAAGGCCGGCCTGAACGGCGTGCTCAACCTCTCGGTCCTCGACGGCTGGTGGAGCGAGGCATACGGGCCGGAGCTCGGCTGGGCGATTCCCGCTGCGGTTTCCGCGCAGGGCGACGAGGCCGAAGCGGCCGAGCTGCTTCGCCTGCTCGAGGAGGACGTCGTACCCGCCTTCTACGAGCGCGACGCCGCCGGCGTGCCGCCACGCTGGACGCAGATGCAAGCGGCATCGATCGCCGCCGTAGGCGCGCACTTCACGGGCGGCCGGATGGTGGCCGAGTACGTGGAGCGGCTCTACCTCCCCGCGCACCGCGGCGCCTGACCCGGCTACGACGGGTCTGGCCCTGCGAGCCTGCCGGCGCCCTCGGTCACCTCCCGGAGGTGCGTGGCGAGCTCGTCGGTCAGCGCCCCGGCCTCGAGCCGCCACTTCCAGTTGCCGCCGCGCGTGCCCGGGAGATTCATGCGCGCCTTGATGCCGAGCCCCAGGACGTCCTGCATCTGCACCACCGCGATCCGGGCGCGCGAGGTGAACAGGAGCTCGATCAGCGCCCAGGCCGGATCGGAGGACTCGATCCCGGCGGCGGCGAGCTGCGCCGTGACGTCGGCTCGGACGGCGGGGGAAGCCGTGCGCCACCAGGCCGCGATCGGCTCGTTGTCGTGCGTCCCCGTGTAGACGACGCAGTGCTCGGGATGGTTCGCGAGCGCATCGCGACTCCGCGGGTTGCCGAAGCCGAACTGCAGGATCCGCATTCCGGGCGCACCGATGGCGTCGCGCAGCCGCTCGACGGGGGGCGTGATCACGCCGAGGTCCTCGGCGATCAGCGGCAGCCCACCGAGCTCTGCCTCGACGGCCCGGAACGGGTCGAGTCCCGGCCCGCGCAGCCAGCGGCCGCTCTCGGCCGTCGGCGCCCCGGCCGGGACCGCCCAGTAGGCGACGAAGCCGCGGAAGTGGTCGAGACGGGCGATGTCCACGAGCTCGAACGTCCGCCGGAAGCGCTCGATCCACCAGCGGTAGCCCTCCGCCCGGTGCGCAGGCCAGGCGTAGATCGGGCTCCCCCAGAGCTGGCCGGTCTCCGTGAACAGGTCCGGTGGGACGCCGCCGATCAGGCTGCGGTCGAACAGCTCGGGGTGCGAGGCGACCTCGGCGCTCCGGTCGGCGACGTACAGCGGGATGTCGCCGATCAGCCGGATCCCGCGTGCGGCAGCGTAGCGGCGCAGTGCAAGCCACTCACGCTCGAAGCGAACCTGGTCGGCGACGGCGCCCTTCCTCGCATAGGCCGCCCAGTCGTCCAGCCAGTAGCCGTGCAGGGCCCGGAACGCCTCGATCTCCTCCGGGCTCACCGCCGCATCCGGCTCGGCGCAGAGCCCCGCCCAGCCCGCGAAAGCGGAGCGCGCGGCGTAGGGAGAGCCGTAGCGGTCCGGCGGCCCGAGCGGAAGGATCTGCCACCAGGACTGACCCGCGGCCTCCAGCCAGTCGACAAAGCGGTATGCCTCGGGCCCGAGCGTGCCGCCGGGAAGAGAGCCGGGGTGGAGAAGGACGCCGCTCGAGCGCCTCGAGAACACGCGTGGACTCTATCGAGCTAGCGATCGATGGAGAGTTCCCGATCCGCAGCGGGCAGGGTGCTGTCGTAGACCCGCGCCGTGGGCCCGTGCTCCGGGACGAACGAGCACGGGCCGGCGGGTCCACCCCGCCGGCCCGTGGTGATTGGCCAGTGCGGCTACGCGGCCTTCGGCTCGATGTTCTGGTTGACGCGGAACACGTTGCCCGGGTCGTAGGCGCCCTTCGTCTTCGCGAGGCGGTCGTAGTTCTCGCCGTAGGAGGCGCGGACGCGCGCATGGCCTTCGTCCATCATGAAGTTCACGTAGGCGCCGCCCGCGGAATACGGGTGCGTGGCGTCCCAGTAGTCGACCGTCCAGTCCCGGATCAAGGCCGCGTTGGCCGGGTCCGGGTCGACGCCGACGATCACCTCGGCCCAGTTCGCGTCGCGGTAGCCGAACGGCGTGTCCGCGTTGGCGACGTCGTGCACGGCGCCGTCGATCGGGTACATGTGCATCGCGGAGTGGAGCGTCGGCAGCCGGTCGGCGAACTCGACGTGCTGCTCGATCGCCGCGTCGGGAAACTCCTTGACGAAGTCCGCGCGCCAGTACCACTGGAGGCCTGGGCTGTAGAGGCCGTCGAACAGGCTCTGCACGGCGGGGAACGGCGCGGGCCCCACGCCGTGCAGTAGCGGCGTACCGACGTCGTGCACCGGGCCGAGGACGTCGGCGGCCGCGGCCTCGTCGCCGTTGTAGCACCAGATCACGCCACAGACCTTCTGGAAGTGGAGCTCCGCCGGCAGGAAGTCGGCCGGAGGCACCGTCATCGTCGTGAAGAAGCCGTTGAGCTCGCGCGGGGCCTGGCGGATGAACTCGCTCCACCACCGCATCACGTCGGCGGTCTGCTCGAGCGGCCAGAACGTCGGGCCGGCCTGCACGATCGAGCACGGGTGGGAGCGGAACTTGAACGAGGTGACGACGCCGAAGTTGCCGCCGCCGCCGCGGATCGCCCAGAAGAGGTCCTGGTTCTCGTCCGCGCTCGCGCGTGCCTTGGAGCCGTCCGCGAGGACGAGCTCGGCCTCGAGCAGGTTGTCGATCGTGAGCCCGCAGCCGCGGCTCAGGTGACCGATCCCGCCGCCGAGCGTGAGCCCGCCGACGCCGGTCGAGGAGATGATCCCGCACGGCGTGGCGAGGCCGTGCTCGTGGGTGGCGGCGTCGACCTGGTTCCAGACGCAGCCGCCGCCGGCCCACACGGTGCGGTTGGCGGGGTCGACCTCGACCGAGTTCAGGCCGGAGAGGTCGAGCACGACGCCGTCGTCGACGACGCCGAGGCCGCCGCCGTTGTGGCCGCCCCCGCGCACCGCAAGCAGCAGGTCGTGGTCGCGGGCGAATGCGATCGTCGCCGCAACGTCGGCGGTGTCTTGGCAATACGCGACCACGGCCGGCCTGCGGTCGATCATCGCGTTGTAGACGGTGCGAGCCTCGTCGTAGCCCGAGTCCTCCGGGCCGACGAGGGTGCCCGAGAACTTCGGGCCAAGCTCTTGACGTGCCGCATTGGCGACGGTCGTCTGCGTACTCATGCTCAACCTCCTGCTCGCCTTCAGTTGGTCGAGAGTACGACCGCGCGCCGTCGCCGTCATGACCTGGACTGACCGAGTTTCCGCTCCGCAGCCAAGAGCGGCGATAATCAGATCTGACTACTGCCGTGCCCGAGCCTGTCTTCCTCGTCGCCTCGTCTCCGTTCGTCGGCCGCTCCCGCGAGCTCCTGACGCTGCGGGCGCTCGTGCCGCACGCCGAGAGCGAGGGGCGCCGGATCGCGCTCGTCGGCGGCGAGTCGGGCTCCGGCAAGAGCCGTCTCGTGCGGGAGTTCACGCGCGAGGTCGCAGAGGACGGCGTGCTCGTCCTCACCGGGGCGTGCGACGCGATGGTGCGGACGCCGTACCGCCCCTTCGTGGAGGCGCTCGACCAGCTCGTGCGGACGACCGACCCCGACGTGCTCCGTAGCGAGCTCGGCAGCGCCGGCGGCGAACTGACCCGGATCTTCCCCGACCTCTCGGCGCGGCTCGGCGGCCTGCCGGAGCCGGTCGGAGCCGACCCGGACACCGAGCGGCACCGGCTCCACACCGCGGTGGGCGACCTGCTCGTCGGCGCCTGCCGCCGCCGGCCGCTCGTGCTCGTGATCGAGGACGGCCACTGGGCCGACGGGCCGACCCTGCAGCTCCTCCGCCACCTCGCGCGCTCGGTGCCGGACGCCCGCCTGCTCGTCCTCGCGACCTTCCGCGACACCGACGCCGACGTCCCCGCCGAGCTGGCCGACGCGCTCGCCGACCTGCGCCGTTCTGACGACGTCGTCCGCCTCCGTCTCGGGGGCCTCACCGACGACGACGTCACCGAGTACCTGCGGCGCTCGGCCGGCGCCGACGTCGATCCGGCTCTGGCGGAGCTCGCGCACGCGATCCAGGCGCTCACGGAGGGCAACGCGTTCCTCCTCTCGGAGCTCTGGCGGACGCTCGTCGAGACGGACGCGATCGTCGTGACGGACGGCACGCTCCGCCTGACCCGGCCGCTGGAGGAGATCGCGACCCCTGAGAGCGTGCGAGAGGTCGTGAGCCAGCGGCTCTCACGCCTCGATGCGACGGTCCGCGACCTGCTCGAGCTGGCCGCAGTGGCCGGAGCCGAGTTCGAGCTCGACCTGCTGCGGCGCGCCGCGCCGGCGGAGCTGACGCGCCTCGACGCGCTCGACTCCGCGGTGCGAAGCGGGATGATCGAGGAGCTGCCGGCGCCGCGGCTCGCGTACCGCTTCACGCACGAGCTCGTGCGCCGGGCGCTGTACGACCGGCTGAGCGGGCTCCGGCGCGCCGAGCTGCACCTGCGCGTCGGCGAGGCGCTCGAGGCGCTCGCACCATCCCCCGACGCCCGCGCGCTGGCCGACCTCGCGTACCACTTCGCGGCGGCCGCGCCGATCGGCGGCCCGGAGCGCGCGGTCGAATACAGCCTCCTCGCGGCGCGCGCCGCAGCCGGCGCGCTCGCCTACGACGAGGCCGCCGCGCACCTCCAGACGGCGCTGCGGATCGGGATCGCGGACGACGGCCGCCGCGCCGAGACGCTGCTCGAGCTCGGCACGGCCCAGTTTCGCGCCGGCACCTCGCTCGACGCGCTTCAGTCGTTCCGCGAGGCCGCCGAGATCGCGCGCGGCCTCGGCGACGGCGAGCTGCTCGCCCGCGCCGCGATTGGCTTCGAGGACGCGTGCTGGCGACCGGCCATGCACGAGCAGGGAGCGCGACAGCTGCTCGAGGAGGCTTCCGCGGCGCTCTCGGACGAGGACTCCAGGCTCAGGGTCGGGCTCCTCTCCGGCCTCGCCCGCACGCTCGAGTTCGAGGGCGCGTCCGCGCGCGCCAAAGCGGTCCGCGACGGGGCGATCGCGATGGCCCGGCGGATCGGCGACCGGCAGGGCCTGGCGGCGGTCCTGATGCGCGCGTACTGGGCAAGGAGCACGCTGAGCCTGCGCGAGATCCTCGCGATGCTGGACGAGGCATGCCAGCTCGCCGAGCGGATCGGCAACGTCGACATCCAGGCCGAGGCGATGGAGTGGCGGGCCATAACCCTGCTCGCGCTGGGCGAGGTCGAGGCGGCCCGTGACGCGATCACCGTCGTGCTCGAGATGGCCCAGCAGCTGCGCCAGCCGTTCATCCTCCACGTCGCCGAGCACTACGAGTCGGCACTGGCCCTCTTCGAGGGACGCATCGCCGAAGCTGAGAACGCCGCCGAGCGCTCGCGCGAGTGGGGGCGGCTGCTGACGGGCCGCGACGCGTCGGGGATCTACGGGATCCAGATGTTCGGGATCCGGCGGGAGCAGGGCCGCCTCGCCGAGCTCGCGCCGCTGATCCGCATCCTCGCCACCGACGACGGCGACGGCAGCGCGTGGCGGCCGGGCCTGGCGGCGCTGCTCGCAGAGCTCGGCATGGACGCCGACGTGAGGAGCGAGCTCGCCCGTGTGCTCGACGACGGCCTCGACGAGTTCCGTGCGGGACTGTGGGTCGCCTCGCTCACCTACCTCGCCGACGCGGCAAGCGCCGTGGGCGACCAGGACACGGCCGGGCTGCTCTACCCCGAGCTCGAGCCGCTGACGGGCCAGAACGTGATGATCGGCCACGGCGTCGCCAGCTACGGCTCGGGCGATCGTTACCTCGGGATGCTCGCCGCGACCCTCGGCGACTCCGCGCGAGCCGAGCGGCACTTCGAGGCGGCGCTCGAGCTGAACCGGCGCATGGGGGCGATGACGTGGCTCGCGCACACCCACTTCGAGTACGGGCGCATGCTGCGCCGCGGCGGCGAGCCGGAGCGGGCCGGCGCGCAGCTGGCCGAGGCGGGTGCGCTCGCCGACCGGCACGGCCTCACCGCGCTCAGCGCGCGGGTCGGGCGCCTCGGCCCGACGGCCCCCAATCCGTCCGGACTCTCGGACCGCGAGCTCGAGATCCTCAGGCTGGTCGCCCGCGGCCTCTCCAACCGCGAGATCGGCGCCGAGCTCCACATCAGCGAGCACACGGCGGCGAACCACATCCGCAGCATCCTGCGAAAGACGCAGAGCGCCAACCGCACCGAGGCGACCGCCTTCGCCTACGAGCACGGGTTGGTGGACGCGTGACAGCCGCGCTACGATCCGCCGATGCCGACCTATGTGATCGAACGGACCTTCGCCGACCAGCTCGACCTCGGCGACGAGGACGTCAAGCTGATCGAGGAGGCCAACTCGGACGAAGGCGTCCGCTGGCTCTTCTCGTTCCTCAGCGCCGACCGTAGGCGCTCCTACTGCCTGTACGAGGCGCCGTCGGCCGAGGCGATCCTGGCAGCGGCCCGCCGCGCGGGCGTCCCCGTCGACGAGGTCGTCGAGGTGAGCCAGATCTACGGGCAGACGTACGCCTAGGAGGCTTCCGGCTTCGCGCCGAGCACTTCCCGGGCGGTCTCGAGATCGGACGGGTGCACGAGGATCTCGACCCGGCCGCCGCCGATCCCCTCGAAGGCCGAGTCCTCCTCCCCGGTAGAGCGGAAGCCGCACTCGAGCCCGGCCGAGCGGAGGAGGCCGCAGACCACGTCGGCCTCGAGCTCGTCTGCAACGGTCGTCACGGCCACGGGCTCGTCCATGGCCGTAGCCTATCGGGTCGTGGAATCGATCAGGCGCAGCAGCGCCTCCGCAATCTCGTCCGGCGTCGGCGGGCAGCCCGGGATCCGCAGGTCGACCGGGAGGACCGCCTCGACCGGGCCGACGAGCTCCGTCGCAGCGCCGAGAAGGTTGCACCCGAGAGCGCAGTCGCCGAGAGCCGCGACGCGGCGCGGCTCGGGCATCGCGGCGTAGGCGACGAGCAGCGCGTCTCGCATGCGGCTCGTGACTGCGCCGGTGACGAGCAGGACGTCGGCGTGACGCGGCGAGGCAACGACGCCGAGGCCGTAGCGCTGGAGGTCGTAGTAGGGACTCGACGCGAGCGTGAGCTCGTGCTCGCAGCCGTTGCACGAGCCGGCGTCGACGTGACGGATTGCCAGGCTCCGCCCCCGGTCGGGCCGCGCGAGGCCCTCCTCGCGGCGCAATCGTCGGAGATCCTTGAGCATCGTCAGCATCAGCGGTCCGCGCAGGCGTAGCAGAGCTCGAAGCTCTTGTTGATGAGCGGGAAGTCGGGCAGCAGGTTGTCGGCGGCCGCGAACGCGACCACGGGCCAGTTGGCATACGAGCCTGTGCGCAGGCGGAGGCGCTCGATCCGGTCGCCGTTTCGCTCGACCACGCAGCTCGTCGCGCCGCGCGGGCTCTCGACGCGGCCGATCCCGAGCTGCCGCTCGGGGCCGGTGAGCGTCGCCGCAATGGGGGCGAAAGGGCCGGCCAGCAACCCGTCGAGCAGCTCGAACGACTGCCAGAGCTCGAGCGCCCGCTGGTCGAGCCGGGCCTGCACGTCGCCTGCGGGCCGCTCCGGGACGACCGGCTCGAACCCGTCGTAGGCGAGCCGCGGGGACACCGAGCGGACGTCCTCGGCGCGGCCTGCTGCGCGCGCGGCGGGCCCGACCGCGCCGAGCCGTTCCGCATTCTCCGCAGCCACGACACCGATGTCGGGGAGCCGGTCCTGGAACGAGGAGTTGAAGGCGAGCTCCCGCCAGCCGCTCGCCGCCCTGCGGCGCAGCTCGTCGAGCTCGGCGCGGGCGGCCTTGATTTCCTCGCGGCCGAGCTCCAGCGCGCTGCCGCCGATCCGGACGCTGCCGAAGAGGAAGCGATGGCCGGTCAGCTCCCGGTTGAGGCGGCGCACACGCTCTGTGAGCGCCGCGAAGAGGTTGTTGCCGGCGGCGAGACCTACTCCGGCACAGACGGCCGCGATGTCGTTGAGGTGACTCCACGTTCGCTCCAGCTCGAGCAGGATCGTTCTGACGCGAGCGAGCTCGGCGGTCGCCTCGAGACCGAGTGCGTCCTCGCAGGCGTGTGCGTAGGCGACGCCGTTCGTGACGGCGCACGCCGCGCAGGCGCGCGCGACGTACGCGGCGCCCTCCTCGAGCGACTTCCCCTCCGCCGCCTGCTCGAGGCCGCGGTGCTTGTAGAACAGCCGCGCATCGAGCTGAAGGATCCGGTCGCCGACAACGTGGAAGCGGAAGTGGCCTGACTCGATCACCCCGGCGTGGATCGGGCCCACTGCGATCTCGTAGGCGTCGGCACCCGACACGCGTACCGTCCAGCGGTCGTTCGCGCCGCCGTGGTCGAGGAGCGGCCGCAGCGGCTCGTGGCCCGTGAAGCCGAGGCCGTAGAGGTCGGCCGCCTCACGCTCGTCCCAGCCCGCCGCCGGGGCCAAGTCGACAATCGACGGGACGGCTCCCCCGTCGGCGGCGACGTCTTCCAGCCGGAGCGAGCCGTCCGGGCCGGCGAGCAGGGCCCGGACGACGGTGCCGCCGGCGGACGCGTGGAGGCCCGCGAAGCGCCAACCGCCCTCGAGCGCCGCGGCGACGCGCTCGCGGTAGCCCGTCACGAGATCCCCCGCTGGAGCGCGTCGACGAGCTCGGTTCCCGGGAGCCAGAACCCCGCGGCGGCCAGGACGAGCAAGAGGACGAGCGAGACGACCGCCAGCACTCCGAGCCCGCGCAGGCCCGGGAGCCGGCCGGGTTCACGGCGATGAGCTTTGCCGACGGTCGTTTCGAGCAACGCGTGAGCGAGGCCGAGGAAGCCGAGCGAGAGCAGGACCGCGGCAGCAGCGGCGGCCCAGTTGCGCCCCGCCTCGAAGCCGCCGGCGACGATCAGCACTTCGCTGACGAAGAGCGGCGAGGGCGGCAGGCCGGAGAGCGCGCCGAGCGAGAGACCCATCGACGCGCCGAGCGCCGGGCGCGTGCGACCGATCCCCGTGACCTCATGGCCGCTGGAGCGCGGGTCGTGCGCCAGGAGCGGCGTCGCAGCGTAGAAGCCGAGCGCCTTGGCGATCGCGTGCCCGACGACGTGGATCACCACGCCCGCGATCGCCAGCGGCGTCGCGAAACCGATCCCGAGCGCGAGCACGCCCATGTGCTCGAGGCTCGAGTAGGCGAGCAGGCGCTTCCACGCCATCGCCTGCCAGAGAAACGGGACGGCGACGAGCAGCGAGACGAGGCCGAAGGCGATCAGGACGGACTGCACCGTACTGGCGCCGATGACCGGCGCGAGTGCCTGCTCGCACCGCCAGGCGACGACCAGCACGGCGGGAAGCAGGGCGGCCGAGAGGAGTGCCGAAACGGGCGGCGGAGCCTCCGCGTGTGCGTCCGGAAGCCAGTTGTGCACCGGAGCGAACCCGATCTTGGCCGCGAGCCCAGCCAGCAGGAGGAGGTACGCGACGAGCGCTCCCGTCTCGCCTGCGGAGTACGTCGTGAGCGCGTGCCACGAGAGCGCCCCGAGTCCGCCGCCGGGCACCCCCGCGGCGAGGAGCACGATCCCGAGCAGCGCCACGCCGAGGCCGAGCGAGGTGAGGATCAGGTACTTCCACCCCGCCTCGAGCGCGCGTGCCTTGCCGCTGAAGCCGACGAGGAGCGCCGAGGCGGCGGTCGTGGCCTCGACGAGTAGCCACGCCGAGCCGAGGTTGCCCGCGAGCGGGACGGCGAGCAGGATCGCCCAGAAGCAGTAGAGGAGGACGAAATAGAGCCGCTCGCTTCGATTCGCCGGCACGAGAGAGCTCCGCGCCGAGGCCAGGAAGGCGGGCGAGACGAGCACGCTGGCGAGCCCGACGAGCCCGATCACACCGGCCAGCAGACCGGCGGCGGGATCGACGACGATCCAGGTGCCGACGACCGCGCCGCTCGGATCGCCGAGCGCGACCGCAGCGAGAGCGATCGCGAGCCCGCCCGTGACGAGCGCCCCCGCGACGGCGATGCGCGTCACGAGCCCGCGCGGCACGAGCGCCACGATGATCGCCGTCAGGGTCGGCGCGAGCAGAAGCGTGACCGCGAGCAACTCCCGGCTAGTCACGGAGCGTCCTCAGGGCCGCGCTATCGCCGGAGCCGAATTCGGCGAAGATCCGCTCGTGGAAGACCGCGGCGACGAGCACGACGAGCGTGAGGTCGAGCGCGACGCCGATCTCGATCGCGAGCGACGAGACACCAGGTAGCTCGAGCGCAGCGAACGCGATGCCGTTCTCGACGAGGACGACGCCCATGATCTGGAAGAGCGTCGCCCGCCGCACGGCCACGGCGACCATCCCGAACGCGACGAGCGCGATCACCCCGCGCTCGACGTCACGAGACGCGAGCCCGATCGTCGGCACGAGCCAGGTCAGCACGAGCGCGAGCGCGACGGCTGCACCTGCGCGCGCGAGCGGCGCGACGCTCGCGCGGACGGGCCTTGCCTCGCGCGTGCGTGCGACTAGCGCGTAGAAGAGCGCGGCGAGAGCGAGCGCGCGTGCCGCGAGCACGGCCGCGGCGACCACGTCTGCCCCGCCCGTTGCCTCGCTCAGCGCGACCCCGACGAGGACGAGCGCCTGGACGGTCAGAAAGCCGACCGCAACCGAGCGGCGGCGCACGGTCACGACGACGAGCCCCATCGCGACGAGCGTCCAGATCACCCCGCCGTTCATACGGTCCCCACGAGCCAGGTCGCAATTCCGAGCAGGGCGACGACCGCCCCGACCGCGAGCAAACGCGGCACGAGCAGGACGCGCATCTTCGCCACGAGCGTCTCGGCAAGCGCGAGCCCGGCGCAGAGCGCGACGAGCACGACCGGCAACAGGGCGAGCTGCCACCACACGCTCTGGGCGTGCGGCAGGAAGACCTGCGCGCCGATCACGAGCACGATCCAGTGGCGGGCGCTCGCCGCCCACTGCAGGTAGGCGAGGTCGCGGCCCGCATACTCGAGCAGCGGCCCCTCGTGGATCATGGTCAGCTCGAGGTGCGTATCCGGGTTGTCGATCGGCTGGCGGCCCGTCTCGGCGAGCACCACGAGCGAGAACGCGAGCGCCCCGAGCGCCAGCGCGGGGCTCGACCACACGGCCGTGCCCGCGGTTCCGGCGACGACGGCGGGGAGATCGGTGGTCCCGGCGACCAGTGCCGCGATCGCGATCGAGAGAACCAGCGTCACCTCCACGAAGACTGCGAGCGTGAGGTCGCGGCTCGCTCCCATCAGCGAGAAGCCGTTAGACACGTCCCAGGACGCCGCGGCGACGGCGAACCGCGCCAGCGCGAGGAAGCCGGCCAGTGCCAGCAGGTCGTGCCCCACGCCCCAGTTCGGCGCGAGCTCCGCCGCGGGGACGAGCAGGACGGCTGCGGCGAGGCTCGCCGCGACCACGGCCGGCGCGAGCCGGTACACGACGCTCGCCCCCTCGACCGTGACGGCGCTCTTGCCCCAGAGCCGGCGCAGCTCGCGGTAGGGCTGAAGCGGCGAAGGCCCACGTCGGCCCTGCAGCCGCGCCTTCCAGTGCTGGACGAGACCGGGCAGCAGCGGCGCGAGCAGGATCCCGCCCACGATCTGCGCGGCGCCGGCGGCGAGCGTCGCAGTGCTCATCCGACCACCCCTAACCGGGCGGCCGCGAGCAGGACGACGACGAGCCCGATCAGGTAGACGACGTACATCCCGAGGCTTCCGCTCTGCAGCCGCCGGGCATGCGTCGCCCCGGCCAGCGAGACCCGGACGACCGGCCGGTACACGCGCTCGTCGATCAGCTGCGGCACGTGTCCCCGGTAGCTCACCTCCTGGACGACGCCGCCCTCCGTGCGGACGGTGATCTCGCGTTGCGGGCGGAGGACGGCCTCGAGCACGAGCCGTAGCGGCTTGGTGAAGCCGGCGCTCGTCCAGTTCAGGCGGCTCTCCACGAGCTGGCCGCTCGCCCAGGTCGGCGCGGGCGCGGCACTGCGGCGGCCGCGGACGAGCGCCAGGCCACCGGTCAGCCCGGCGAGGACGACCGCGATCCCGAGCGTCGGCAGCGAGCCCGTGCCGGGCAGGTCGAGCCCGACGTGCGTCGGCGCGGCCGCAGGCCAGGGGGCGAGCCCAGCCAGCAGGCCGAACAGGAGGCCTGGAGCCAGCCCGAGCGCGACACAGGCGAGGGCGAGGAAGGCGACCGTGCCCCACATCAGCGGCGGGGCCTCCACCGCGGCGGCGACGGCGTCCCGCCGCGGCCGGCCGAGGAGCACGAGGCCGACGACCTTGACGAAGCAGAGCACGGCCAGGCCGACGGTCGCCCCGAGCGCGGCCAGCGCGACGGCCCCCGCCATCCCGTCGCCGAGGTTCCCGTAGGCCGAGACGTGCAGCAACGACTGCAGCGTCAGCCACTCCGACGAGAAGCCGTTGAGCGGCGGCAGCCCCGCGATCGCCATCGCTCCGACAAGGAAGGCCGACCCGGTCCACGGCATCCGGCGTAGCAGGCCGCCGAGCCCGTCGAGCTCGAGCGAGCCGACCGCCCGCTCGAACGAGCCGGCGCCGAGGAACAGCAGCGACTTGAAGACGGCGTGGTTCAGCGTGTGCAGGAGCGCCGCCCCGAGCGCGAACGCGGCCCAGGTGTCCGCGCCCCTCGCCCGCAGCACGAGGCAGGCGCCGAGCCCGAGCACGATGATCCCCACGTTCTCGATCGAGTGCAGCGCCAGCAGTCGCTTCAGGTCGTGCTGGAAGATCGCGTAGAGGACGCCGCCGACCGCCGAGAGCGCGCCGAGCCCGAGCACGAGCACGCCGAACCACGACGGCAGCACGCCGACCCAGTCGACCAGGACGCGCACGAGCCCGTAGACGGCGACCTTGATCATCACCCCGCTCATCAGGGCCGACACCGGCGCGGGCGCGATCGGATGCGTGCGCGGCAGCCACACGTGCAGCGGCATAAGCCCGGCCTTCGCGCCCATCCCGATCAGCGCGGCGAACGCGATCGCGAGCTGCAGGCCCGAGCCGGTGCTGATCGCCTGCGTATTCCCAATCGCGCCCGCCTCCGCGAGCAGCAGGATCGAGATCCACGTCCCCGCGCCTGCGAGGTGCGTGATCGACGCGTACGTGAAGACGGTGCGGCGCGCGTCGGGGCTCCCCGCGCGCGCGACCAGGATCACGGCGGCGGAGAGGATCGTCATCAGCTCCCAGCCGAGCAGGAAGGTGAGCGGGTCGCGGGCGCACACCACGAGGGCGAGCGCCAGCACGAAGCAGGCGGTGAGCACCGCGACGGCGCGACCCTTCGCGCCCGGCTCGAGGTAGCGGATCGAGTACAGGAGGGCCGGCGCGGCGATCAGGCCGAGCGTGCCGAGGAAGAACGCGGTCAGGCCGTCGACGCCGAGGCGCGGCACGAACGAGCTCGTGAACGGCGCGCCGAGGACGTCGCCGGCGGCCAGCGCCCAGAAGCCGCCCACCGCGACGAGTCCCGCGCCGGCCGCCTGCACGGC
This sequence comes from uncultured Actinomycetes bacterium, assembly GCA_963724805.1. GTDB lineage: Bacteria > Actinomycetota > Thermoleophilia > Gaiellales > Gaiellaceae > CAVQZA01. The sequence goes on along the minus strand of CAVRWA010000014.1, from coordinate 1,221,272 downwards.
GAGCCCCGCCGTGAACGTCCGCCGGGCAGCGCACAGCGCTCCTCCTAGCCCGACCGCGGCAGGGCCGAGCACCAGGACGGCGCCGGTCACGTGGTCTCGAGCTCGCTCAGGATCGACTGCTGCTCGGCGAGCTGGCGGGTGATGATCGCCCGACCCGCCTCGAGCAGTTCGAAGACGCGCTCGTCGTCGACCCGGTAGAAGACGCTCGTTCCCTCACGCCGCGACTCGACGAGGCCGATCCGCCGCAGCGCCGAGAGGTGCTGGGAGGTGCCGCCCGAGTCGAGCCCGAGCTCTGCCTGCAGCGAGCCGACCGACCGCTCGCCCCCACGAAGCAGCTCCAGGATCCGCACCCGGGCGGGATGCCCGAGCCCGCGGAACAGGTTCGCCTTCATCTCATGGACCGGCCCCGAGTTGTGCGGCATCGCCCCAATCTATCTGAAAATCTTCATTTCTTTCCAGAAAGATCGAGATGCTAGTTTCCCGGCGTGAGCACGACCGGACCAGCACGCGATCTCGAGCGTCGCCGACCTACGCGCGCTCGTCGGAGAGCCGCTCGAGCGCGTGCTCACGAAGGAGATGCCGGCGCTCGACGCGCGCGCGATCTCCTTCATCGAGACCGCGCCGTTTCTCGTGCTGGCGACCTCCGCGGCGGACGGGTCGTCCGACGCATCGCCCAAGGGCGGCCCGCCCGGCTTCGTCAAGGTTCTCGACGAGAAGCGGCTCGCGCTGCCGGACTTCCCCGGCAACCGCCGCTTCGACGGCTGGCAGAACCTGGTGGAGCGGCCGGGCATCGGCCTCCTCTTCGTGATCCCGGGAATCACCGAGACCCTCCGCGTCAACGGCACGGCCCAGCTGACGCGCGACCCCGCGCTGCTCGAGGCATGCGAGGTCGACGGGAAGTTCCCGTGGTTCGTCGCGGACATCCGCGTCGAGCAGGTGTTCAGCCACTGCAGCAAGGCGTTCCTCCGCTCGGGGCTCTGGCGCCCGGACTCCTGGCCGGATCCCGCCGACGTGCTGAGCCCCAGCCGCACGATCGCCGAGCGCTCCGCCGCGGAGAAGCGCCCGGAGCCCGAGATCCGGGAAGAGGTCGACCGCTCCTACGAGCTGTATTGAGCCTCGAGCACGAGAAGCGGCTCGCCGCCGAGGCGGCCGCACAGCTGGTCGAGGACGGGATGACGGTGGGCCTCGGCACCGGCTCGACCGTGAGCTACCTGCTCCCCGCGCTCGCCACGCGCAGGCTCGAGCTGCGCTGCGTCGCGACCTCGCCGGCCACCGCGGAGATTGCGCGCGGGCTCGGGCTGCGGATCGAGTCGTTCGGCGGCGTCGACGCCCCGGCGAGGCTCGACCTCGCGATCGACGGCGCCGACCAGGTGGCGCCGTCGGGCTGGGCCATCAAGGGCGGCGGCGGCGCGCACACACGCGAGAAGGTCGTCGTCGCCGCGTCCGACCGGTTTGTGGTGATCGTCTCGTCCGACAAGGTCGTGGAGAGGCTGTCGCCGCCCGTCCCGCTCGAGCTGTTGGAGTACGGCCTGGCCGCGACGCTGCTACTGCTCGGGCCGGTGAAGCTGCGGAACGTGCCACGCAGCCCTGACGGCGGCGTGATCGCGGACTACCTCGGCGAGTTCGACGACCCGGAAGCCCTGGCCGCGCAGCTGTCGGCCGCGGCCGGCGTCGTCGAGCACGGGCTGTTCCCAGCCTCGATGGTCTCAGAGGTCTTCGTCGGCCGAGGCGAGGACGTCGAGCGCATCATCCCCGGGTAGCGGCGTCCGCGACGATCAGCTGGTCCACCGCCGTCACGCGCCCCGCGGGGATCGACTTGTCACCGGCCTGCAGCCGCGCGAGCGCGTCCACCTTGTCCTCGCCGGTGACGAGCCAGAGGATCTGCCTCGCCCGGTTCAGGACCGGGTAGGTGAGCGTCATCCGCTGCCTGCCCTGGTAGATCCCGGTCAGGGCGACGTCGCGGTCGGTCACGTCGAGCACGGGATCGCCCGGGACGAGCGAGGCCGTGTGGCCGTCGGGCCCGAGGCCGAGGTGGACGAGGTCGAATCGCTCGGGCAGGGAGTGCGCGTAGCGCGCCGCCGCTGCCTCGAGGTCGTCCTCCTCGACCGGCATCGGATGCACCTGCGCTTCGGCCCGTGCGGGGAGGCTGGCCCGGAGGTGGGCGAGGTTGCGGTCGGGGTCGCCGGCCGGCGCGACCCGTTCGTCGACCTGCCAGATCTCGGTGAGCTGCCACGGCACGTTCTTGTCGATGAGGTGGGCGAACATCGCCCACGGCGTGCGGCCGCCGCTGACGGCGAAGGTGAAACGGCCGCGCGCGGCGACCGCGGCGCGCGCCTGCTCGGCGACGAGCTCCGCGCCGCGCCGCGCGACTGCGTCGGGGTCGGGCAGAACCTCGAGCTCCATTACGAGGCGGGCTTCTCGTCGTGCCCGCCGAACTGCTTGCGCATCGCCGAGAGCACCTTGTCGGCGAACTCATCTAGCCCGCGCGAGCTGAAGCGCGAGTAGAGCGCGGCGGTCAGCACCGGCGCCGGCACCCCTTCCTCGATCGCCGCGATCGACGTCCAGCGGCCCTCGCCGGAGTCGGACACGCGGCCGGAGAACTCGTCGAGGTCGGGCGACTCGTACAGCGCCTGTGCGGTGAGGTCGAGCAGCCACGAGCCGATCACGCTGCCCCGCCTCCACACCTCGGCGACCTCGGTCGTGTCCACGTCGTACCGGTAGTGCTCGGGGTGCTCGAGCGGGCTCGTCTCGGCGTCCTGCTCCACCTCCTTCTTGCCGGCGTCGCCGCCCTTGATGATGTTGAGCCCCTCGGCGTAGCTCGCCATCACGCCGTACTCGATCCCGTTGTGCACCATCTTCACGAAGTGGCCGGCGCCGTTTCCGCCGCAGTGGAGATACCCCTGCTCCGAAGGCGAGGGATCGCCCGAGCGGCCCGGAGTGCGTGGGGCGGCGTCGACTCCCGGGGCGATCGAGGCGAAGATCGGCCCGAGCCGTTGGACGATCTCGTCCTCCCCTCCGATCATCAGGCAGAAGCCGCGTTGGAAGCCCCAGACCCCGCCGCTCGTGCCGACGTCGACGTGGTGGATCCCCTTCTCCCTGAGCTCGTTCGCGTGGCGGATGTCGTCGTGGTAGTGGGTGTTGCCGCCGTCGACGATCGTGTCGCCGGGCTCCAGCACCTCGGCCAGCGCCGCGATCGTCTTGCCGGTGATCTCGCCTGCGGGGACCATCACCCACGCCGTGCGGGGCTTGTCGAGCTTGGCGGCGAAATCGGCGAGAGACTCGGCCCCGATCGCGCCGTCCGCGGCGAGCGCGTTGACGGCGTCCGGGCTGACGTCGTAGCCGACGCAGTGGTGCCCGTCGCGCATCAGCCGCCGGACGATCCCGGCGCCCATCCGCCCCAGCCCCACCATCCCGAGCTGCATCGGTGTGCCTGTGGCCATGGCTTCGCTCCCTTCGCCGGACTCCGTGACGCCCACACGGTAGTACTTCGGGTGACGTTGCAGCCGAGCAGGCAAACGGTGATACAGCCGACATTTGGTGGCTGCCGTTTGACTTGAGCCATGCGCCCTGCTTGCATGTGACGCTCGACACAAAGGGTGTGCTGCGGCCCGAAGGTGAGGGCACATGGCAGAGCAGATCGTCGGCAGGCGCAGTGAGCTCGCCGTGCTCGGCGAGTTCCTGGACGCTGTGCCTGCGGGTGGATCGGCCTTGCTGTTCGAGGGTGACGCAGGGATCGGGAAGACGGCGCTCTGGCAGGAAGGTGCGCGTCTCGCGCGCGACCGAGGAATGTGCGTTCTCACCGCACGCGCAAGCCATTCCGAGCTGCGCACGGCCTTCGCGACTGTCGGCGACCTGTTCGCGCCGGTGCTGGACGAGACACTGCCCCGACTCGTGCCGGTCCAGCGCCGCGCGTTGGAGGTCGCGTTCCTGATCCGAGAGCCCGCTGGGCCGCCGCCGGAGACACGGCTGCTCGCCGCGGCTCTGCTGTCCATCGTGCGGATCCTCGTCGAGCGTCGGCCGCTGCTCGTCGCGATCGACGACGCGCAGTGGGTCGATGCAAGTTCGGCGGACATCCTCCGCTTCGTGCTCCGACGGCTCGAGGCCGAGCCGGTGGGTGTGCTGGCGACGGTGCGCGGGCGCCCGGTCGAGGCGCCTTTCGAGCTCCAGCGCGCCTTCGCCGGGCTCCGGCGGCTTCGGGTCACGCCGCTCTCGATCGGGGCGATCCACCGGCTCCTGTGGGGCCGGCTCTCGCTGAACCTGCCGCGGCCGGTACTCGTCCGCGTGCACGAGGCGGCGGGCGGGAACCCGTTCTTCGCGCTCGAGATCGGACGCGCGCTCACCGACGGCACGATCCGCGACGACGGCCTGCACGTGCTCCTGCCCGAGAGCTTGCGCGCCCTCGTGGCGGAGCGGCTGAGCTCGCTGCCGGAGCAGGTCCGCGAGACGCTCGTCGCCGTGGCGGCCCTGGGGGCACCCTCGGTCACGCTTCTGGCGCCATTCGCTCCGGGTGCGGTGGACGACATCGAGTTGGCGTGCAGGCGGCGCGTGCTCGAGCTCGACGGCGACCGGATCCGATTCACGCATCCCCTCCTCGCACCCCTCTGCTACGAGGACGTGCCGCTGCACCGGCGGCGCGAGCTGCACCGCCGCCTCGCGGCCCTGAACGTCGACACGGAGGAGCGGGCCCGCCATCTCGCGATCGCCGCAGCCGGCCCTGACGAGGAGATCGCGGCGGCGCTCGACTCGGCGGCCGCGCACGCCGGCGGCCGCGGCGCCGCCCAGGAGGCGGCCGAGCTCGCCGACCGCGCGGTCGCCCTCACTCCACCCGAGGCGGCCGACATGCTCGGCCGGCGGCGCATCACCGCTGCGGAGCACTGGTTCTACGCGGGCGACGGGAAGAAGGCGACCACGATCCTCACCGAGGCGGTCGACTCCGCGGAGCCGGGCCCTGCGAGAGCCGATGCTCTCTGCGCGCTCGCACTGGTCGGCGCTGCGACGGAGGGTAAGCGGACTGCGGCCGACGTCTACGAGCGTGCACTGGCCGAGCCCGGTCTCGCGATCAGGCAGCGCGCGTCCATCATCTGCGAGCTGGCCTGCCTCGCGACGGCGCGAGGCGACAACCGCGAGGGCGCCCGCCTCGCCGACGAGGGGCTCGCGCTGGCCGAGCAGCTGGCCGAGCCTGACCTGCTCGTGATCGGCCTGGTTACGGTCGCCGAGATCGCGTTCTGGCGCACGGGTCGAATCCGACGCGATCTGCTCGACCGCGCGTCGGCGATCGAGAGGAGCTCGGGCGGCGAGCGCCGCGGCCCTCGCCGCCCCAGGATCTCGCTCGCCGTGGACGGCACCCCGCAGACCACGCTCGCTTGGCAGCTCGGCCGATCCGGCCGTCACGACGAAGCGCGCGCCCTCTGGCGTCGGCTGATCGCCGAGGCGTACGAGCGTGAGGATCCCCAGGTCGGCGCGTGCCTGTTCTTCCTCGCCAGGATGGAGGTGGCAAGCGGAGCCTGGGGCGAGGCCGAGCGGCTGTGCGACGAGGCAATGGCGGTCGGGCGCGAGACCGGCCGGGAGATGACCGAGCCGCTGTGCCTGATGATCCTGGCCGAGCTCGCGGCGTTGAGGGGCGATGCCGAGCGGGCACGCCGCGAGATCCCCGAACTGCTGCGGGCCGCAGAGGAGGCCAACTACGCCGGAGCGATCTACCGTTTGGCCCGCGCCCTTGCGCTGCTCGAGCTCTCGTGCGGCGACGCATCGGCGAGCTGGCGCGCAGTCGCCGCACACTTCGCCGAGGTCGGGGAGCTGGACGACTACCACGCCCATCTGGCCGGCTCGGTCGGGATCGAGGCCGCGATCGGCGTGAGGGACCTCTCTACGGCGGAGGAGCTGCTCTCCCTGCTGGACCGTCACGTGTCCGGGGCAGACACGGCTCTGCATCCGCTCGCCCATCGCTGCCGGGGACTCCTTGAGGCCGCGCAGGGCGACCACGAGAGCGCGATCGCCGCGCTCGAAGCGGCGGCTGCGGATCCGGAGCCGCCGCAGGGAGTGAATCCCTTCGAGCTCGCCAGGACTCTGCTCGCGCTCGGGACGGTGCAACGCAAGGCACGGCACAAGCGTGACGCCCGCGAGTCCCTGCAACGAGCGGCGGAGATCTTCGACCAGCTCGGCGCACGCCTCTGGCTGGAGACAGCGCACTCGGAGCTGGGACGGATCGGCGGCCGGATCCAGAGCGACGGCGTGCTGTCGGAGACGGAGCGGCGAATCGTCGAGCTCGTCGTCGAGGGCCGCAGGAATCGCGAGGTCGCCGACGAGCTGAGCCTGAGCCCGAACACCGTCGCGTGGAATCTCTCGAAGGTCTACCGCAAGCTCGGGGTCAGCTCGCGCACGGAGCTCGCGGCCCGCCTCACCTCGACCCCCTCGGCGTAAATCCACAGGTTCGGACGGTTGTTCGCGCCCGCGTGCAGGGCCATGGTGGAGCGCGATGACGACCTATCTCGTAGAGCGATACCTCCCGGGCCGCGACCGCGCGTGGCTCGAGGAGGCGCTCGCACGGATCCCGAGGGACGACGTGGACGTCTCGTACCTCGGCTCCTTCTACGTGCCCTCCGACGAATCGTGCTTCTGCCGGTTCAGCGCACCCGACGCGGACAGCGTCGTGCGCATGAACGAGCTGGCCCGAGTGCCGTTCGCGCGGATCGTGGCCGTCATCGAGCTCGCTCAGCCGTTCAAGTCAGAGGAGGGGAAATGAAGAAGCTTCTCGTGCTCGCCGCGGCGCTCGTGGCCGCCGCCGGCATCAGCGTCGCGATCGCAACGGCGTCGTCGCCACGTAGTGGAGAGCTCCACGTGACGAAGGAGTGCTCTCAGTTCAACGACGGGCCCCAGCCCGGCGCCTTCTGCACGATCACGTCCTCGAACCTGAAGGCGATCAAGGTCGGCTCGAAGGTCATCTATTTCCAGGCAGCGACCGGAGGCACCTTCGAGAGCGACCTCGCTCTCGTCGTCAAGCTCGGCGACTATGCGCTCGGCCATGTCGTGCTCGATCCGACCGGTTCGGGAGTGCTCACGCTCTCGGGCGGGACCGGGGACTTCAGCTCGTTCCGTGCGAAGGTGAGGGTCTCGACCAAGGACGGCCTCAACTTCGCCTGGGACGGAAGGTACAGCTTCGGTCACGACGACTGAGGCGGTACGGCCCGGCCCGGCGGCGCGGTCGCCGGGCCGGGCTAGCGCATGCCGCGGTAGCGGCGGATCAGCTCGTTCGTCGAGCTGTCGTGCCTGAGCTCCGGCTCGGTCTCGCTCTCGAGCTCGGGGATGATCCGCTTCGCGAGCACCTTGCCGAGCTCGACGCCCCACTGGTCGAATGAGTCGATCCCCCACACCGTGCCCTGCGTGAAGACGCTGTGCTCGTAGAGCGCGACGAGCGCGCCCAGCGCGTACGGCGTCAGCCTCTCGGCGAGGATCACGTTCGTCGGGCGGTTCCCCTCGAACCCCCTGTGCGGCGAGTCGGCCTCCGTCGTGCCGAACGCGAGCGCCTCGGCCTGCGCGAACACGTTCGACATCAGGAGATCGTGGTGGTCGCGGATCGGGTTCAGCGTCTCGCCGAAGCCGATCAGGTCGACCGGGATCAGCTTCGTGCCCTGGTGGATCAGCTGGTAGAAGCTGTGCTGGCCGTTCGTGCCTGGCTCGCCCCAGATGACGGCGCCCGTCTCGTAGTCGACCGCCTCCCCATCCAGCGTGACGTGCTTCCCGTTCGACTCCATCGTCAGCTGCTGGAGGTAGGCGGGGAAGCGCTTCAGGTACTGCTCGTAGGGCATCACGCCCGCCGTCTGCGCGCCGAAGAAGTCGCCGTACCAGACCGAGAGGAGGCCCATCAGCACCGGCAGGTTCCGCAGGAACGGCGTGGTGCGGAAGTGCTCGTCCATCGCGTGGAAGCCGGCGAGCAGCTCGTGGAACAGGCCGGGGCCGACCGCGAGCATCGTCGAGAGGCCGACCGCCGATTCCATCGAGTAGCGGCCGCCGACCCAGTCCCAGAAGCCGAACATGTTCGCCGTGTCGATCCCGAACTCCGCCACCTCGGCGGCGTTCGTGGAGACGGCGACGAAGTGCCTCGCGATCGCGGCCTCGTTGCCGAGCGCGGCAAGCAGCCACTCGCGCGCCGTCTGCGCGTTCGTCATCGTCTCGAGCGTCGTGAACGTCTTCGAGCAGATGATGAAGAGGGTCTCGTCGGCGGCCAGGTCGCGCGTCGCCTCGGCGAAGTCGGTCGAGTCCACGTTCGACACGAACCGGAAGGTCAGCTCGCGGTCCGAGTAGTGGCGCAGCGCCTCGTAGGCCATCACCGGGCCGAGGTCGGAGCCGCCGATCCCCACGTTGACGACGTTGCGGATCCGCTTGCCGGTGTGGCCCGTCCACTCGCCCGAGCGCACCTGGTCGGAGAACGACGCCATCCGGTCGAGCACCTCGTGCACCTCGGCGACCACGTCGACGCCGTCGACGACGAGAGACCGGCCCTTCGGCATCCGCAGCGCCACGTGGAGGACGGAGCGGTCCTCGGAGACGTTGATCCGGTCGCCCCGGAACATCGCCTCCGTCCGCTCGGCGAGCCCCGATTGCTCGGCCAGCTCGCGCAGGAGCCCGAGCGTCTGGTCGGTGACCCGGTTCTTCGAATAGTCGAGGTAGAGGCCTGCGCCGTCGGCGGCCAGACGCTCGCCGCGGGTCGGGTCGGCGGCGAACAGCTCGCGCAGGTGGGCGTCGCGGATCTCCTCGTAGTGGCGTTCCAGCGCCGTCCAGGCAGGACGCGCGCGCAGGGCTGTCCGCGGGCTCATCAAGGCTGGAGTCTCACATACCAATCGCGTCTGAGAGGATGAGGCTGCTCCTCGACCGCAAGGGAGGCTTTCCGCATGACAGACCCAGAGATCACCGCAGGCATCGACGTCGGCGGGACGAAGATCCAGGCGGTCGCCCTGCGCGAGGGAGAGGTCGCGGGCAGCGCGCGCGTGCCGACGCCACAGACGGGCGCGGCCGGCGACGTGATCGGAGCGATCGCAGGCACAATCCGCGCCTCGCTCGAGCAGGCCGCGGTCGAGCCGGCCGACTTGCGCGCGATCGGGGTCGGGACACCGGGTGAGATCGACTCCGCCGCCGGCGCAGTGTCGCTCGCGTCGAACGTCCCGGGGTTCGAGGGACGCGTCGAGCTCGGGCCCCTCCTTTCCGAAACGATGGGCGGCGTCCCCGTGAAGATCGCCAACGACGTCAGTGTCGGCGTGCTCGGCGAGTTCGAGCGTGGCGCCGGCCGCCCGTACAGGGACTTGCTCGGCGTCTGGGTCGGCACCGGCGTCGGCGGAGGGCTCATCCTGAACGGCGAGCTCTACCACGGACGGGATACAGCGGGCGAGATCGGCCATGCGGTGGTCAAGCCGGGCGGCCGGAAATGCTCGTGCGGCCGTCACGGCTGCCTCGAGGCGTACGCCGGGCGGGCGTGTATGGAGCAACGTGCCCGCTACCTGCACAAGCGCGGTCATGCGACGAGCCTGTTCCGGATCATGAAGACGGAGGGCCGTGACCGGGTCAGCTCCGGCGTCTTCGCGAAGGCGCTGAAGACCGGCGACAAGCTGACACGACAGCTGCTCGACGACGCCACGTGGGCGCTCGGCATCGCCCTCGCGTCGACACAGAACGTGCTCGACCTCGAGGCGATCATCGTGGGCGGCGGCCTCGGCGATCGTCTCGGGCAACCCTTCGTCGATCAGATCGCCGAGGGGATGAAACCGCACCTCTTCACGCCGGACCGGCCACCGGTGATGCTCGCCACCAAGCTCGGCGACCTCTCCGGCGCGGTCGGCGCCGGGGTGCTCGCCGGCGGCTAGATGAACGGTTCGGGCCCGCAGAGCGCCGCAGCGCCGTCGCCGTTCCCGCCGATCGCCGACTACGCGTTCATCTCCGACTGCCACACGGGAGCGCTCGTCGCGCCGGACGGCTCGATCGACTGGCTGTGCGTGCCCGCCTTCGACGCGCCGAGCCTGTTCGGCAGCCTGCTCGACCGCGGGGCAGGCACCTTCCGGTTCGGGCCGTACGGAATCCATCATCCGACCACGCGCGCCTACGGGCCGGGCACGATGGCGCTCACGACGACGTGGAAGACGCCGGGCGGGTGGGTCGTCGTCCGCGACGCGCTCACGATCGGGCCGAGCGACCACGAGGACGAGGTCACGCCCCACACGCGGCCGCCGACCGACGACGACGCCGACCACGTGCTCGTGCGGATCGTCGAGTGCGTGGAGGGCCGCGTCGAGGTCGAGCTCGTGTGCGAGCCGGCGTTCGACTACGGCCGCGAGGCGGCGACCTGGACGCTGGTCGACGGCGGCCGCCACACCGCCGACGCGAGCGTGGCCGGGCAGACCGCGGCCGTCCGCCTCCAGTCGGACCTCGCGCTCGGGATCGAGGGCAACCGCGTCCACGGCCGGCACGTGCTGGAGGCGGGCGACCGTGCCTACTGCGCGCTCTCCTGGGCCGAGCACCTCGCGGTGCCGCACGATGTCGGCGAGGCCGCGGCCATGCTCGACGCGACGAGGCGCTACTGGCGGCGGTGGCTCGACGGAGCGCGGATCCCCGATCACCGCTGGCGCGAGCCGATCCAGCGCTCGGCGCTCGTGATCAAGGGCCTCACCTACATGCCGACCGGCGCCACCGTGGCCGCGCCGACGACCTCGCTGCCCGAGACCCCCGGCGGCGAGCGCAACTGGGACTACCGCTACACCTGGATGCGCGACGCGACGTTCACCCTGCAGGCGCTGCACTGGCTCGGGCTCGACTGGGAGGCCGACGAGTTCATGCAGTTCGTCGCCGACGTCGAGCCGACCGACGACGGCTCGCTCCAGATCATGTACGGAATCGACGGCCGGCGGGAGCTGCCCGAGACGACGCTCGACCACCTCACCGGCTACGCGGGCGCGAAGCCCGTGCGGATCGGCAACGGCGCGTTCGACCAGCGGCAGAACGACGTGTTCGGCGCCGTGCTCGACTCCGTTCTGATCCACACGAAGAAGGCCGAGCGCCTGCCGAACCGCCTCTGGCCCATCGTGCAGACGCAGGCCGAATGCGCGACCCGCGCCTGGAGGGAGCCCGACCAGGGGATCTGGGAGGCCCGGGGCGCGCCGCAGCACTACGTCTCCTCGAAGATCATGTGCTGGGTCGCGCTCGACCGCGCCGCCAGGCTCGCCGGGATCCGCGGTGACCCCGACCTCGCCGCGAAATGGGCCGCGACGGCCGAGGAGATCCGCGACGACGTGCTCGCGCACGGCGTCAGCGACGCGGGAGTTCTGCGCCAGCACTACGCGACCGACGCGCTCGACGCCTCGACGCTGCTCGCCGGGAACTTCGGCTTCCTCGCGGGCGACGACGAGCGGCTGCGGGCCACGGTCGACGCGATCGCCGGGAACCTGACCGAGCACGGCTTCGTCCTGCGCTACCGCACGGAGGAGACCGACGACGGGCTCTCCGGCGAGGAGGGGACCTTTCTGATCTGCTCGTTCTGGCTCGTCTCCGCGTTCGCGATCATCGGCGAGCTGCAGGAGGCGAACGACCGGATGGAGCGGCTGCTGCGGATCGCATCACCGCTCGGCCTCTACGCGGAGGAGTTCGACGTCGGCACCGGGCGGCATCTCGGCAACTTCCCCCAGGCATTCTCCCACCTCGCCCTGATCGAGGCGGCCTCGCGGATCATCGCCGCGAGCGACTGATGCTCCCGAGCGGGCGCCAGATCGAGCTCGAGGCGGGCGACCAGCGGGCCGTCGTGGTCGAAGTCGGCGGCGGCCTGCGCACCTACTCCGTGGGCGGAACCGAGCTCATTGACGGCTACCCCGCCGACGCCGTGTGCAGCTCCGGCCGCGGCCAGCTCCTGATCCCGTGGCCGAACCGGATCGAGGACGGAAGCTACGAGTTCGAGGGGCGCCGGAATCAGCTCCCGCTGAACGAGGTCGAGCTCTCGAACGCGATCCACGGGCTCGTCCGCTGGGCGGCGTGGGCGGTACGGGAGGACGGGCCCGGCCGCGCGATCGCGCAGCACGTGCTCCATCCGCAGCCGGGCTATCCGTACACGCTCGAGCTCTCGGTCGAGTACGCATTGTCGGAAGCGGGGCTCCGGGTGCGGACGACCGCGACGAACGCGGGCTCCGAGCCGTGCCCCTACGGTTCGGGCGCCCACCCGTACCTCACCCTCGGCACACCGACGGTCGACCCCGTCGTGCTCCGCGTGCCCGCGAGAACCGTGATCCTCGCCGACGAGCGCGCCCTCCCGGTCGAGCGGCGAGCCGTCGACGGCACCTCGTACGACTTCCGCACCCCGCGGCCGATCGGCGCGACGGTGCTCGACAGCGCCTACACCGACCTCGACCGGGGCGAGGACGGCCTCGTCCGGGTCGAGCTGCACGATCCCGCGACGGGCCGCGGGCTCACGCTCTGGGCCGACGAGACGTACGGCTACCTGATGGTCTTCAGCGGCGACCCGCTTCCCGACGTCGCGCGGCGCAGCCTGGCCGTCGAGCCGATGACGTGCGCCGTCAACGCCTTCCGCACCGGCGAAGGGCTGATCCGGCTCGAGCCGGGCGAGTCGGTCACGAGCACCTGGGGGATCGCGCCGGGCACGGGAAACCCGCACCTCCCCTCCGCGGCCGCACCGATGTAGCCTCTCCACGGCGGCAGGAGACTCGGTACGGGTCCGCGGAACCGGAGCCGCCGAGGCCTTGCGCGCATGTCCCCGAGTCAAAGGACGGCACCATGACGACCGAGCGCACACCCCCAACAAGTTTCGTCTGGGGCGCCGCCGCCTCGGCCTTCCAGGTCGAGGGCGCAGCCCGAGAGGACGGCCGCAGCGAGAGCATCTGGGACCGCTTCTGCGCGACGCCGGGCAAGGTCCGCAACGGCGACACCGGCGCGGTGGCGTGCGACTTCTACCACCGCTATCCCGAGGACGTCGCCCTGATGAAGGAGCTCGGGATCGATGCCTTCCGGTTCTCGATCGCCTGGCCGCGGATCGTCCCGGAGGGACGGGGGCGGGTGAACGAGGCCGGGCTCGACTTCTACGACCGGCTCGTCGACGAGCTGCTCGGCGCCGAGATCGACCCCTACGTGACGATCTATCACTGGGATCTCCCGCAGGTGCTCGAGGATGCGGGCGGCTGGGTCGCGCGGGACACCGCCGAGGCCTTCGTCGAGTTGACGGAGGCCGTGGCCGGCCGTCTCGGCGACCGGGTCACGAACTGGATCACGCAGAACGAGCCCAGGGTCGCCGCATGGCTCGGCTACGGCCTCGGCGTCCACGCGCCCGGCCGGCAGGACGTCGGAGACATGCTCGCCGCCGGCCACCACATCCTGCTCTCGCACGGGCTCGCCGCCGAGGTGCTGCGCCGGGACGTGCCGGGTGCGCGCGTCGCGATCGCGATCGACCTCAACCCCGTCGACCCCGCGACCGACTCCGAGGCCGATCGTGCCGCAGCGTGGGCCGCCGACGGCGAGAACAACCGCTGGTTCCTCGACCCGGTCCTCCGGGGCGAGTACCCACCGGACATCCTGGAGCGCTTCGCTCCGGCCGCGCCGCCCGTGCGAGACGGGGACATGGCCACGATCGCGGCCCCGATCGACGTCCTCGCCGTCAACTACTACACGCGAAGGGTGGTCCGGGCCGTGGCCGGCGGCTTCGCCGACGTGTACCAGGGCGACTCGGCCCACACGGACATCGGCTGGGAGATAACGCCCGAGTCCTTCTACAGGCTGCTCGTCCGCCTCCGCGACGAGTATGCGCCGCCGTCGATCTCGATCACCGAGAACGGCGCCGCGTTCGAGGACATCCAGCTCCACGACGGCCAGGTGAAGGATCCCGAGCGCCAGGCGTACATCGCCGACCACATCGCCGCGGTCGAGCGGGCCGTCGAGGCCGGCGTCCCGGTCGAGGGCTACTTCGTCTGGTCGCTGCTCGACAACTTCGAGTGGGCAGAGGGCTACCGGAGGCGATTCGGGATCGTCTACGTCGACTACCCGACGCTCGAGCGCGTGCCCAAGGCGAGCTTCCACTGGTACCGCGACTTCATCGCCGAGCACCGCCGGGTCGCCGTGTCGGGCAGACGGTGACGACGAACCCATACGGCGAGTTCGACGACGCACGGCGGGAGTACGTGATCCACCGTCCGGACACGCCGTTGCCGTGGCTGAACTACCTGGGCCAGGACGAGCTGATCGGGCTCTGCACCAACACCGCCGGCGGCTTCACGTTCTGGCGCGACGCCAAGCTGCGCCGCCTGACCCGCTACCGCCACAACAACGTCCCGCTCGACCTCGGCGGCCGCTACCTCTACGTCAACGACGGCGGCACTGTGTGGAACCCCGGTTGGAAGCCCACGAAGACCCCGCTCGACCGCTACGAGTGCCGCCACGGTCTCGGCTACACGAGGCTCCTCGGCGCGCGCGACGGCGTCGAGGTGGAGCTCCTCTTCTTCGTGCCCCCCGGCGAGACGGCCGAGCTCTGGCAGACGACCGTTCGCAACACCGGCCCGCTGGCGAAGGAGCTGAAGCTCTACTCCTACGTCGAGTTCTGCTTCTACGAGGCCCTCAACGACATGACGAATCTCCAGCGCACGTACTCGATCGGCGAGGTCGAGGTCGAGGGCCCTGCGATCTACCACACGACCGAGTACCGGGAGCGACGCGGCCACTACACGCTGTTCGCGTGCACCCGTGAGGCGGACGGCTTCGACACCTCCCGCGACGCCTTCGTCGGGGCCCACAACGGCCTGCACGAGGCGAGCGTCCCGTTCTCGGGCGCCTCGCGGGGGAGCATCACGCACGGCTGGAATCCGATCGGCTCACACGAGCTCAAGTTGCGGCTCGAGCCGGGCGCCTCAGAGACCTTCGCGTTCGTGCTCGCCTACGTCGACCAGGGCGAGGAGCCGAAGTTCGAGCGGCCGGGCGTCGTGAACAAGGCGAAGGCGCGCCGCCTGCTCGAGAAGTACGCAGAGCCCGGCACGGTCGAGGCCGCCTTCGACGCGCTCCACGAGATGTGGCAAGGCCTCCTGTCGACGTTCCAGGTCGACTGCCCCGAACCGAGCATCCGGCGAATGCTCAACAGCTGGAACCAGTACCAGTGCATGACCACGTTCAACCTCTCGCGCTCTGCCAGCCTCTACGAGACGGGAATCGGGCGGGGGATGGGCTTCCGCGACTCCAACCAGGATCTGCTCGGCTTCGTCCACCTGATCCCCGACCGGGCACGACAGCGCATTCTCGATTTGGCGGCGACACAGCTCGCCGACGGCACCTGCTACCACCAGTACCAGCCCCTCACCAAGCAGGGGAATGCCGAGATCGGCGGCGACTTCTATGACGACCACCTCTGGCTGATCCTCTCCACCTGCGCATACGTCAAGGAGACGGGAGACACGGCGATCCTCGAAGCGCCCGTCGGCTATGCCGACCGGCCGGGCAGCCGGGACGACCTCCTGCACCACCTCGAGACCAGCATCCGCTACACGCTGGAGAACCGCGGCGCGCATTCGCTGCCGCTGATCGGGCACGCCGACTGGAACGACTGCCTCAACCTCAACTGCTTCTCCACCGAGCCCGACGAGTCGTTCCAGACGACCGGCGACGTGGAGGGCTCCGCGGCCGAGTCGGTCATGATCGCCGGGCTCTTCCTCTACGCCTCCCGCGAGCTGGCTGCTCTGTACCGTCACCTCGGCCGCCCTGCAGATCAGGCGCGCCTGCAGCGCGCCCACGACGAGATGCTCGCGGCGGTCGAGGAGCACGCCTGGGACGGCGGCTGGTACCTGCGGGCATTCGACGCGCAGGGGCGCGCGGTCGGCTCGCACGAGCGCGAGGAGGGGCAGATCTTCGTCGAGAGCCAGGGCTGGTGCGTGCTCGGCGGCGCGGGCGCCGGGAACGGCCGCGCACGGAAGGCGCTCGAGAGCGTGCACGAGCGCCTCTACACGGAGAACGGCGTGCTCCTCCACCAGCCCGCTTTCACCCGCTACTACCCGGAGCTCGGCGAGATCTCGAGCTACCCGCCCGGCTACAAGGAGAACGCGAGCGTCTTCTGCCACGCCCATACGTGGATCGACCTCGCCTGGTGCCTGCTCGGCGAGGGGGATCGCGCGATGGAGTACTACCTCTCGATCTGCCCGGCTGAGAAGGAGGACCGGATCGAGACCTACCGGAACGAGCCGTACGTCTACTCCCAGATGATCGCCGGGCGCGACGCGGCGGTTCCGGGCGAGGCCCGCAACTCGTGGCTGACCGGGACCGCGGCCTGGAGCTTCGTCGTGGCCGCGCAGGGCATCCTCGGCGTGCAGCCCGACTACGACGGGTTGCGGATCGACCCGTGCGTCCCGCACGGCTGGGCCTCGTTCCACGTCACGCGCCGCTTCCGCAACGTGGTCTACGAGATCACGGTGCTGAACCCGGACGGGGTCTGCGGCGGCGTCCAGGCGATGACGGTCGACGGCCGACGCGTGCCGGGGAACCTGATTCCGCTCACGGCCGGGATGGGCACGGTTCACGTCGAGGTCGTGCTCGGCGCGGAGCAGGCCGCGGAGGCCTTCGGCTAGATTCGCGGCGTCGTGACCGCGATCCGCACCGAGGGGCTCTCGAAGCGCTACGGCGAGACGGTCGCCCTGGACTCCCTCGACCTCGAGGTGCAGGCGGGCGAGGTGTACGGCTACCTCGGCCCGAACGGCTCCGGCAAGACCACCACGATCCGCCTCCTGCTCGGGCTCCACCGGCCGAGCGCGGGGCGCGGCTTCCTGTTCGGGATCGACGCCTGGCACGACCCGGTCGAGGCCCACCGCCGCGTCGCCTACGTCGCCGGCGAGCCGTTCCTCTGGCCCTCGCTCACGAGTACCGAGACGTTCGCGTTTCTCGCCCGCGTCCACGGCTCGACCGACACCGCCTACCGGGACGAGCTCGTCGAGCGGTTCCAGCTCGACGTCTCGAAGAAGGTGCGCGCGCTCTCGAAGGGGAACCGCCAGAAGGTGCAGCTCGTGGCGGCGTTCGCGACGCGGGCCGACCTGCTCCTGCTCGACGAGCCCTCGAGTGGGCTCGACCCGCTGATGGAGGTCGCCTTCCGCCAGACCGTGCTCGAGGCCAAGGAGCGCGGTCAGACCGTCTTCCTCTCGTCGCACATCCTCAGCGAGGTGGAGGCACTCTGCGACCGCGTCGGCATCCTCCGCCTGGGAAAGCTCGTCGACGAAGGCACTCTCGCCGAGCTCCGCCACCTCGGCGCGCAGACGGTGGAGGCAACGTTCGCCGCCACGCCGCCCGAGCTCGACGTCCCCGGCGTCCACGTCGTCCATGCGGGAGCGAACGCGCTTCGGTTCGAGGTGACGGGAAGCATCGGCCCGCTGATCGACGCGCTGGCCCACCACGAGGTCGTCGCGCTGACCAGCCGCGAGCCGTCGCTGGAGGAGATCTTCCTGCACCACTACGACGGCAGTGACGGCCGTGTGGACGCCTAGCGTCGCGGTCGCCCGGAGGGCGCTCGCCGACTCGCGCATCCGGACGATCTCGTTCGCGCTCCTGTTCGCGGGGATCTCGGCCGCCAACGCCGTCGGCTACCGGAACACGTACCCGACGGTCGCCGACCGGCTCCGGTTCGTGCACGCCTTCAGCGACAACAAGAGCGTCCGTCTCTTCTACGGCGTGCCGCACGACCTCCTCACCGTCGGCGGCTACGTCGCCTGGCGGGCCGGCGGCACGCTCTCGATCTTCGCGGCTGCCTGGGGCCTGCTCGCCGCGGTGCGCGCGATGCGCACGGAGGAGGACGCGGGCAGGCAGGAGCTCGTGCTCGCCGGGCTGGTCGGACGCGGCGGCGCGTTCGTCGCTTCCCTCGTCGCGATCGGCGTCGGCGCTGTCGCGCTCTGGCTCGCGACCTTCGTCGGCCTCGTCGCTGCGAAGCTGCCGGCGGACGGGTCAGCCTATCTCGCGCTCGCCGTCGTCGCCGTCATACCCGTGTTCGTCGGGGTCGGCGCACTCGTGAGCCAGCTCGCGCCGAACCGCCGGATCGCCCTCGAGCTCGGCAGCGGCGCAGTTGCGGCGGCGTTCCTCCTGCGCGTCGTCGCCGACACGTCCAGCCTGACCGCGCTCCGCTGGGCGACCCCGCTCGGCTGGATCGAGGAGCTCCGCGCGTTCGCGGAGCCCCGGCCGGCGGTGCTGCTCCTCCCTCTCGTCTCGAGCGCGATCCTGCTCGGGGTCTCCGCGGCGATCGCGCTCCGCCGAGACGTCGGCAGCGGGCTGCTGCAGGCGCGGGACGACGCCGAGCCACGCCTCGGCCTGCTCGGCTCGCCCACCGCCCAGGCCCTGCGCGGGGAGCGCGGCAGCCTGATCGCGTGGCTGCTCGCGAGCGGCGCCTTCGCGTTCGTGCTCGGGGTGATCGCGAACAGCGTCTCCGCCGCGGCCTTCTCGGAGCGTGTGCAGGAGCAGCTCGCGAAGCTCGGCGCGAGCGCGGTCACGACGCCCTCCGGTTACCTCGGCTTCGCCTTCCTCTTCTTCATCCTCTCCATCAGCCTGTTCTGCTGCTCCCAGATCGCGGCCGCCCGGCGCGAGGAGGCAGACCAGCGGCTCGAGACGCTGCTCGCGCTCCCGGTCGGGCGGCGGGGCTGGCTCGCAGGCCGCCTCCTGATCGCCGTCGGCGTGGCCGCCGCCCTCGCCCTCTCCGCCGGCCTCCTCGCCTGGGCGGGGGCCGCCTCGCAGGGTGCGCCCGTCTCGCTGGCCGACCTGCTCGGAGCCGGCGCCAACTGCCTCCCCACCGCCCTCCTCTTCCTAGGCCTCGGCGCGCTCGCGTTCGCGACCCTCCCCCGCGCCTCGACGGGAATCGCCTACGGCCTGACGGCGCTCGCCTTCGTCTGGGAGCTGTTCGGGCCGATCGTAGGCGCGCCCTCCTGGGTGGTCGGGCTCTCGCCGTTCCACCACATCGGCCTGATCCCGGCCACGCCGTTCCGGGCCACGGCCGCCGTGGCCATGCTCGCGATCGCCGCGGGAGCGGCGTTGGCGGCGCTATGGGCGTTCGGCCGCCGCGACCTCACCGGCGCCTGAGCTCCGCTACTTCGGGCGAAGGCGCACGCCAGCGTCGAGGCGGACGGTCTCGGCGTTCATGTAGCTGTTTCGGATCAGCTCGAGCGCGAGCGAGGCGAACTCAGCGGGAACGCCGAGGCGGGCCGGGAAGAGCAGGTCCCTGCTGAGCCGCTCCTTGAAGGCCTCCGCGCCCTCCCCCGAGCCGTAGATCGGCGTGTCGATCAGCCCGGGCGCGATCGTGTTGACGCGGACCCCGACCGGCGCCAGGTCGCGGGCGATCGGCAGGGTCATCCCCACGATTCCGCCCTTCGAGGCGCTGTAGGCGGCCTGGCCGACCTGGCCGTCGAACGCGGCGACCGAGGCGGTGTTGACGATCGCGCCGCGCTCGCCGTCCGGGCCGACCGGGTCGGTCCGGGACATCGCCGTCGCGGCCAGGCGGATGCAGTTGAAGCTGCCGATCAGGTTGACGGTGACCACTCTCGCGAACACGTCGAGCGGATGCGCGCTCTCGTAAGCGCCGTCCTTGCCGATCGCGCGGACCGCGATCCCGATCCCGGCGCAGTTCACGAGCACCCGGAGGGGCCCGAGCTCGGCGGCCGCGTCGACCGCGCGGATCACGTCAGCGGGATCGGTCACGTCCGCGCGCGAGAAGCCACCGCCGATCTCGGCCGCGACCGCGGCGCCCCCCTCCTCGTCGAGGTCGGCGACCACGACGAGCGCTCCGGCCTCGGCCAGGGCGCGCGCGGTGGCGGCGCCGAGCCCGGAGGCTCCTCCGGTCACGACGGCAGCGGCTCCGCGAATCTCCATGTGCGGAGCTTATTTCCTCGCGGCACCACCGCGAGCCACTCCGGAAGAGACCTTCCGACCGCCTTGTGATCCCTCGTCACGAACTTGGACCGCTCCAACGAGCAGCGCTCTTCGTGCGCGAGGGATCACAAGGCCAGCCAGGCCTGGACTCGGGCTGCGCGGAGTCGACGAGACCCACGCGGCGGCTCCACCACGAGCGGGGCTAGGAGCGGTGGACGCCCATCGTGATCGCGCCGACGTAGCCCGGGCCGCTGCGGCCCATCGCCAGCATCGAGCGCTTCCCGCCGTTGACGTAGATCGAGTCGTTCGCGTTCCGGGTGTCCCGCGAGCGGCGCGCGTTGTAGGGCGCGGCCTTGTACACGGTGTCCGTGAGCGTGTCGGGGAAGAAGAGCTGGCCGGTGTGGACGACGTTGCCGCCGAGGTGCACCTTCACGTGGATGTGCACCGTGCGCCCCTGGTACCAGCCGGGGTAGACGGTCAGGAACTGCGCGACGCCCTTCGCGTCGGTCGGCTGGATCCCGCGCATGAACGCGGTGCCCACGGAGTCCTGCACTCCGGAGTAGGTCCCGCCCGCGTCGGCGTGCCAGATGTCGACCGCCGCGCCCTTGATCGCCTTGCAGGTCGACACGTTGACGACCTTCAGCTTCAGCGTGAGCGGCATCCCGGGTCGCCCTTCGGTGATGTTGCGGCGGACCTTCTCGCCCGGGAGGTAGTACGGGCCTTCCGTCATCTCGGGAGTCAGCACACAGGCGACCGCCCCGGTGGCAACCGCGGCCGGCCCGGTCCCATCGGTCGCCGCCGACGCGCCGTCCGTGAGGAAAGACTTCACGCCGATCGCGGCGACGACGAGCCCGCCGGCCTTGACGAGCGAGTCGCGGCGGGTGCTGAGGTGCTCTCTGTTCTCATCCATGAAAGGCACGCTACCGCCCGATTCTGAGAGTTCTCTGTGAGCTCGGTGGGAGTTTCGTCAGCGCCGCGGCGTGAACGGATGCAACTCGTCCTGCCCGGGCTGGACGATCCCGATGCTCGACTCCGGCACCTCGTTCCAGACGCCCACCATGTCTCCGAGCGGCTCCGAGACGATCGCCCGGGCCTCGTCGGAGAGCGCCTGGACCTCCTCGAGCTCCGGGTGTTGCTGCTTGAGTGCCGTTGCGTCGGTGCTGAAGTAGAGCGACCGTGAGTCGTGCTCGCTCGAGTAGCGCGCGGCGACGATCTTCGTCCCGTCCGTGACTGCGACCGACATCATCAGCGGGTGCGCGACGCCGTGACGCTCGCCGACTTCCTCGACGAACCCGGCCATCCGCTCGAGCGCGGCCACCGGGTCGTCCTCGAGCCCGAACGTGAGGGCGAGGAAGAACAGGATCTCGGAGTCGGCCGACCCCTGCAGGAAGGGGAAGAGCTCCGGATCGATCTCGAGCATCAGGTCGCGCCGGACCTTCTCGAACTCGCGCACCGCGCCGTTGTGCATGAAGAGCCAGCGGCCGTGGCGGAACGGGTGGCAGTTCGTCTCCTGGATGGGCGTCCCCGTCGAGGCGCGAATGTGCGCGAAGAAGACAGGCGCGGAGATGTGCGCCGCGAGATCTCGTAGGTTCCGGTCGTTCCACGCGGGATGGACGCTGCGGTAGAGGCCGGGCTCGTCGGCGCCGTCGCCGTACCAGCCGACCCCGAAGCCGTCGCCGTTCGTGGTCGTCGCACCGAGCCGCGAGTGGAGGCTCTGGTCGATCAGCGAGTGCTGCCGCCGGAAGAGCAGCAACTCGAGCGGGATCGGATCACCGTAGTAGGCGAGCCAGCGGCACATCGGAAGGGCTCAGCCGCTGCTACTGCTGGTGAGCTCCTTGCAGGAGCTGGAGTTCGAGAACGCCTGTTCCAGCTCGCCCTTCGCGTCGAGCTTCTGGAGCTCGCCGAAGGTCGCCGAGACCTGCTGGCCCATCGTCACGAGCGTGGCGCTCGCGGTCGAGATCGCGGTGAGCGTGCCCGAGACGCCGGACGCGTCGTTCACCGCGCTCTGGATCTTGTCGACGTCGGTCGTGAGCTCGTCTGAGAGCTGGTCGATGTCCTCCTTCGCCTGCTGCCCGGCGTCGGTGTCCGGCTTGCCGAGGCTCTTTAGGTCGCTCGAGAGAGTCTTCGTCGCGTCCTGCGCCTCGCCGACGGCGTCCTGGAGCCCGGCCTTCGTCGGGTTGGACTTGAGGCTCGTGGCGAGCGACTTGATCGTCGTCGTCCACGTGACGAGGTCGCCGCAGACGCTGTTCGCCCAGTCGTCGGCCGACGTCGTCTCCGGCTCGCTCTTCCCGCCACAGCCGGCGGCGAGGAGCGCGAGACAGGCAACGGGCACGACGACGAGGGCGAGGCGGCGCATGCGCTGATCCTATATCCGTCGAGGCGTTAGAGTCGAACCGGATGCTGAAAGGCCTCGCAGGGAAGACAGCGATCGTCACCGGCGGCTCGACGATCATCGGCCGCGCCGTCGTCCGGGAGCTGCACGCGAACGACGCGGCCGTGGCGATCGCCGACATCGACCCCGTGCCCGGCGAGGCGCTGGCCGCCGAGCTCGGCGACCGCGTCCTCTTTACGCACACCGACATCGCCGACGATGCCCGGATCGAGGCCTGCGTCGGCGCCGCACTCGACCGCTTCGGCCGCCTGGACATACTCGTCAACCTCGCCTGCTCGTACCTCGACGAGGGCGCCGCCTCGCCGCGGGCCGACTGGACGGCCGCGCTCGACGTCAACGTCGTCAGCACCGCGATGATGGCCCGCGCCGTGCGTCCACACCTCGTCGCGCAGGGCGGCGGCACGATCGTCAACTTCACCTCGATCTCGGCCGGCGTCGCACAGACCGGCCGCTGGCTCTACCCCGTCTCGAAGGCGGCGATCGTCCAGCTGACCCGCAACATGGCGATGGACTTCGCGCCCGACGGGATCCGCGTCAACTCGGTCTCACCGGGCTGGACGTGGTCGAAGGTGATGGACGAGCTCACCGGCGGCGACCGCGCCAAGACCGACCACGTCGCGGCGCCGTTCCACCTGCTCGGCCGGGTCGGCGACCCCGAGGAGGTCGCGCAGGTCGTCGCGTTCCTCTGCTCCGACCACGCGAGCTTCGTCACCGGAGCCGACTGGTCGGTGGACGGCGGCTACTCCGCGATGGGGCCCGAGCAGGCCGTCCCCGCGATCCCGAAACTCATGGAATGACCAGGAGGAGCGCCCAATGACCAGCGTTGCCATCATCGGTGCCGGCCAGGCGGGCCTGCAGCTCGCGATCGGGCTGCGGCAGGCCGGGCTCGACGTGACCGTCGTCTCGAACAGGACTGGGCAGGAGATCCACGACGGGCGCGTGATGTCGAGCCAGTGCATGTTCTCCAACGCGCTGGACACCGAGCGCGCACTCGGGATCAACTTCTGGGACGAGACCTGCCCGGACGTCGAGGGCATCAGCCTCGCGGTGCCGAACCCCGAGGCTCCGGGCCAGAAGGCGATCGACTGGGCCGCGCGTCTCGACCGCCCGGCGCAGGCCACCGACCAGCGCCTCAAGATGCCGCGCTGGATGGAGCACTTCGAGTCGCTCGGCGGCGAGCTCGTGATCCACGAGGCAACCGTCGACGACCTCGAGCGCTACTCCGGGTCGCACGACCTGGTGCTCGTCGCGGCCGGCAAGGGCGAGATCGCGCGGCTGTTCGAACGCGACGCCGAGCGCTCGACCTTCGACCAGCCGATGCGCGCGCTCGCGCTCACCTACGTGACCGGGATGACTCCGCGGCCGGAGTTCTCGGCCGTCTGCTTCAACCTCGTCCCCGGCGTCGGCGAGTACTTCGTGTTCCCGTCGCTCACCACCACCGGAGAGTGCGAGATCATGGTGTTCGAGGGCGTGCCGGGCGGGCCGATGGACTGCTGGGGCGACGTGACGACCCCCGAGGAGCACCTCGCGAAGTCGAAGTGGATCCTGGAGACGTTCATGCCCTGGGAGGCCGGACGCTGTGAGAACGTCGAGCTCACCGACCCGAACGGAATCCTCGCGGGCCGCTTCCCGCCGACGGTGCGCAAGCCGGTCGGCACGCTGCCGTCGGGCGCAGTCGTGCTCGGGGTCGGCGACGTCGTCGTCCTCAACGATCCGATCACCGGGCAGGGCTCCAACAACGCCGCCAAGTGCGCGGCCGTGTACCTGGACAGCATTCTCGCCCGCTCGGACGGGCCCTTCGACGCCGCGTGGATGCAGGAGACCTTCGAGCGCTACTGGGCCTACGCGCAGTTCGTCGCGACCTGGACGAACGCGCTCCTGACCCCGCCCCCGCCGCACGTCCTCCAGCTGCTCGGCGCCGGAAACGGCGAGCCTCGCCTCGCGCACCGGTTCGTGAACGGCTTCGACGACCCGCGCGACTTCTTCGAGTGGTTCATGGACCCCGAGAAGGCGGACGCCTACCTCGCGGAACTGGCCAGCGCCTGAGCGATGCGGCGCGTCGCCGTCGTCGGGGCAGGCCAGTCGGGCACGCAGCTCGCGCTCGGCCTGCTCGGGGCCGGGTACGAGGTCACGCTCGTCTCGAACCGCACTCCCGACGACCTTCGCGCCGGCCGCGTCCTCTCCAGTCAGTGCATGTTCGGGACCGCGCTCCAGACGGAGCGCGCGCTCGGTCTCGACCGATGGGAGCAGGAGTGCCCGCCGGTCGAGGGGATCTCCTTCGCCGTCCCCGACGGTGCCGGCGGCACGCAGGTGTCGTGGGCGGCGCGGCTCGACACCCCGGCGCAGTCGGTCGACCAGCGCCTCAAGGTACCCGCGTGGATCGAGGAGTTCGAGCAGGCGGGAGGGCGGCTGGCGATCGAGGAGGCCGGCGAGGCCGAGCTCGAGCGGTACGCACGCGAGCACGAGCTCGTCGTCGTGGCGACGGGCAAGGGCGACCTGGCGCGCCTGTTCCGGCCCGACCCGGAGAAGTCGCCGTACGACCGTCCGCAACGGGCGCTCGCCCTCACGTACGTGACCGGAATGACGCCGCGGCCCGGGTTCTCCGCGGTCTGCTTCAACCTGGTTCCCGGCGTCGGCGAGTACTTCGTCTTCCCTGCCCTGACGACCACCGGGCCGTGCGAGATCATGGTCTTCGAAGGCGTCCCCGGCGGGCCGATGGACTGCTGGGAGGACGTGCGCAGCCCCGAGGAGCACCTCGCGCGGTCGAAGGGGATCCTCGAAACGTTCCTGCCCTGGGAAGCCGAGCGCTGCTGCCACGTCGAGCTGACCGATCCGCTCGGCGTCCTGACCGGGCGCTTCGCGCCGGCGGTGCGCCACCCAGTCGGGACGCTCCCTTCGGGCGCGAGCCTGCTCGGGATGGCCGACGCCGTCGTGCTCAACGACCCCATCACCGGCCAGGGCTCGAACAACGCCGCCAAGTGCGCGGAGGCCTACCTCGAGTCGATCCTCGCGCGGGGAGACGAGCAGTTCACCGCGGAGTGGATGCAGCAGACATTCGACCGCTACTGGCGCGGCTACGCCCAGTGGGTCACCCAGTGGACGAACGCGCTCCTCGCGCCGCCGAAGCCACACGTGCTCGAGCTGCTCGGCGCCGCGGCCGAGCTCCCCTCGCTCGCGGGCACGATCGTGAACGGGTTCGACGATCCGCGCGCCTTCTTCCCGTGGTGGTTCGATCCCGACGAGGCAGCGCGGCTGCTGGAGGAGAAGCGACGCCAGCAGGAGCAGGACCCCTTCGACCGGCGCGAGCTGAGGCGCGCGCTCGGCCAGTTCGCCACCGGGGTGACGGTCGTCACGGCGCGGGCCGGCGACGGGCGGCGCATCGGCGTGACCGCGAACTCGTTCACGTCGCTCTCGCTCGACCCGCCGCTCGTCCTCTGGTGCCTGGCGAAGAGCGCCCCGAGCCTGCCCGAGTTCCTCGAGTCGAGCCACTTCGCCGTGAACGTGCTCGCCGCCGACCAGCACCACCTGTCACGCCAGTTCTCGACCCCCGCGCCCGACAAGTTCGCCGGAGTACCCGCCTCGGAGGGCGCGGGCGGGGTGCCGCTGCTCGACGGCGTGATCGCCCGGTTCACCTGCCGGCACGTGCGAAACCACGACGGCGGGGACCACGTGATCTTCATCGGCGAGGTGGAGCGCTTCGAGGAGTTCGAAGCCGAGCCGCTCGTCTTCCACTCGGGCTTCTATCGCGTCGCTACCCGGCACCCCGGGCTCGACCAGGCCTAGAAACGGCGAGCTGGGCGACGGCGAACACGAGCAGCGCGAGCGCCCCGCCCCACGCCGCGCCCGCGACCACGTCGCTCAGCCAGTGCGCGTGGAGGTACGTGCGGCTCCAGCCCATCGCCGCGGTGCCCAGGACCGCGAGCGCCCACCAGAGCCGCCGGCGCGGCCCGACCTCGGTGTAGAGGAGCACGAGCGCGACGAGCGTCGCCGCCGCGTAGGAGGTGTGCCCCGACGGAAACGACGAGCCCCTCGTGTAGACGAGCCGGTCCGGTGGCCTCGCCTGGTCCGAGAGGTCCTTCAGCAGCGCGGTCGTCAGCGGCGTCAGCAACTCGACCGCCCCCAGCGCGGCGAGCCCGAGCCAGCGCCGCCGTGCCAGGAGCGGCAGCACGAGGAGCGCGAGGGCGAGCCCTCGACCGTAGCCGTTCCCGAGCCAGGCGAAGAAGCGCGCCGCGTGGCCGGGAACAAACGACCACGTGTCCTCCATCCACTCCCACCAGCGCCGGTCGATGCCGCGCGTACCGGCGGGGACGACGAACGCCCAGATCACGACGAGCGCGAGCACGGTGCAGGCGAGCAGGAGCGTCCGCCGCGGCCGTGCCAGGAACCGCTCGCCGGGCAACGCCCGGCTTAGCGTAGACCGGGGCCGCGCCGGATGAAGACGGCCGCAGCCGCGAGGCCCTCTGCAAGGACGGAGATCGCTGCGAGAAGCTTGAGTGAGCTCATGGCGTGACCACCTGAGTTCGGCGTCCCGTACGATCGTCCTCCACATGGAGCTCGAAGACGCAATCCGGAGCCGCCGCACCCACAAGACCTTCGAACCCGAACCGGTGCCGCGCGAGCTGCTCGAGGAGCTGCTCGAGCTGGCACGCTGGGCGCCGAACCACCACCTGACCCAGCCGTGGCGCTTCCGGGTGCTCGGGCCGAAGTCGCTCGCGAGGCTGAAGGAGGCGGCCGGGTCGGCGGAGGCCCCCAAGCTCGACCGCGCGCCTACGCTCGTCGTCGCCTCGGTCGTCCTCACCGGCGCCCAGGCCCAGGACGAGGAGGACCTGTGTGCGACCGCGGCGGCGACCTACGCGGTGCTGCTCGGCGCCCACGCACACGGGCTCGCAAGCTACTGGCGCACGCCCGCGGTACTCCGGGTCCCGGCCGGGCGTGAGGCCGTCGGGATCCCGGACGGCGAGCGTGTGCTCGGCCTGATCCACCTCGGCACGCCCCGCACCGCACCGGCGCCCGATGAGCGCCGGCCGGTACAGGACTACGTCTCGTACCTCGACTAGGTCGAGGCTGTCTCGGCGTCTCGGCCGAGGTAGAGGAAGTTGTAGACAAGCGCCGCGACCGCGCCGCCGACGAGCGGGCCCACCCACCAGACCCACCAGTCGGCCCAGTCGTTCTGCACGAGGTCTGGACCGAAGGCGCGGGCGGGATTCATCGCCGCGCCCGTGAGCGGGCCGCCGAACAGCACGTCGATCGAGATGGTGAGCCCGATCGCGATGCCCGCGACCCCCTTGAAGGTGCTCTTTCCGTCGACGGCGGTGCCGAACACGACCCAGACGAGGAAGAACGTGAAGATCGCCTCGAGACACGCACCGGAGAATGCGTCGACGCCTCCGCCGAGCGCCGGGGCGCCGAGGTTAACGGCGTTGGTCGCCGCGCGGGGCAGGAGCAGCTTCACGAGCCCGGCGGCCGCGACGGCGCCCGCGA
This sequence comes from uncultured Actinomycetes bacterium, assembly GCA_963724805.1. Taxonomy (GTDB): domain Bacteria; phylum Actinomycetota; class Thermoleophilia; order Gaiellales; family Gaiellaceae; genus CAVQZA01. The sequence goes on along the minus strand of CAVRWA010000014.1, from coordinate 1,193,551 downwards.
GTTGGGCGATCCAGTACGGCACGGCGAGCCGAGGAGTGATCTTGCGGGCCAGCAACGCGCCGAACGTGATCGCCGGGTTGAAGTGCGCCCCGGAGATGTAGCCCATGGCGCAGACCATGACGCCGATCGCGAGGCCGTTTGCGATCGCGACGCCGATCAGCGCCAGATCGTGAATGCCTGCCGCGACGACGATCGAGCCGCACCCGATGAAGATGAGCGTGAACGCGCCGATGAACTCGGCGACGAGTTTCCGTATGAGTTCCATGCCGTAAGAGGGTAGGACCGACTCCGGACGACAGCCCCTCGATCAAGGGAGTGCCCGCCGGTGCCGATAGCGACTCCGTGGCAGTCGATGCGGCCTCCAGCACGCGCGCGCTCAGCGCAGCGCGGATCGCCGCGGTCCCCGCACGCTACGCGCTCGCGGGAATCGTCGCGCTGAGCTTCGTCGTTCGCCTCGCCGCCGTGCTCGCGCACTCCGTTCCGCTGTACTTCCCCGACGAGTACATCTACGGCACGCTCGCCCGCAGCCTCGCCGAGTCGGGGAAGCTCGCGATCCGCGGGCGGCCCGCCCACTTCCCGGCGCTGCTCGAGCCGCTCCTCGCCGCGCCGTTCTGGCTCCTCCACGACCCGATGCTCGCCTACCGGCTCACGCTGGGCCTGAACGCGCTCGCGATGTCGCTCGCCGCGATCCCGGTCTACCTGCTCGCCCGCCGGCTCGGGCTCGGCGCCGGGCTGGCGCTCGGAGCAGCCGCGCTCGCCGTCGCCTCGCCGGATCTCCTCTTCGCCTCGTTCCTGCTCGCCGACCCGATCGCCTATCCGCTCGTGCTCACCGCGCTCTACCTCGGGGTGCGCGCGCTCGAGCAGCCGACGTGGAAGCTGCAGGTCGCCTTCGTGATGGTTGCGGGGCTCGCGGCCTTCGCACGAATCCAGTACGCGGTGCTGCCGATCGCCTTCCTCACCGCGGCGCTCCTCGTCGAGCGCGGGCGCGTCCGCCGCTACTGGCCCACGCTCGCGCTGCTCGGACTTCCCGTGCTGGCCGTCGTCGCGCTCGGGCCCTCACGTGTGCTCGGCTACTACGCCGTGGTCGGGCACGACCACGTGCCCGCCTTCGCCGCCCTGAAGTGGGCCGCGATCGACACGATGATGCTCGCCTACTCGGCCGGCTGGATCCTTATCCCGGGAGCGATCGTCGGGCTCGCGCTTGCACTTGTTCGCCCGCGGACACGCGTCGAGCGAGCGTTCGGAGCGCTGGCGCTCTCCCTCTCCGCGGGAGTCTTCGTCGAGGCGGCGATCTACGCGGCCCGTGGGTCGACCCGCTACCAGGAGCGCTACCTGTTCGCGCTGCTGCCGCTCGTCGCGCTCTGCTTCGGCCTCTACGTGAAGCGCGGCTGGCCGCACCGGCTCGCAGTCGCGGTCGTCTCGGGGGCGATGCTCCTCCTCTCGGTACGCGTGCCGCTCTCCGGCTTCACGGCCGCCGACAACAAGCAGGACTCACCGTTCCTGTTCGCTGTCTTCCGCCTCGAGGGACTGCTCTCGGTCGGCACCGGGACGCTCGTGGTCGCGATCGTCGCAGGGATCTTCTCGGTCCTCGCCGTCGTGCTGGTGGGTCGGAAGCACGCCGCCGCGATCGCGTTCTGCCTCGCCGGCGTCGCCTGCGCGCTCGCCTCCGTCGGGTCGTTCGTGTTCGACCGCGACAACGCTGCGAACGTCCGCGCGTCGATGCCGCGCGACCTCACCTGGATCGACCGCACCGGACTCGAGAACGTCTCGCTGGTCCAGACGCTGGGCGCGCCGCGCGGCCGAGCGACCGAGCAGCTCTTCTGGAACAAGAGCGTGAGCCGGGTCGTCCTGCTTCCAGGCGGTGAGGCGACCGACGCGTTCGGCGCCACGCCGATCAACGTCACCGGCGACGGCCGCATGGTCGCCGGCCGCGAGCCGATCACAGGCCCGATCCTGTTCGAGTCGTACGCCGCGCGGGCGGAGCTGACGGGCGTGAGCTTCGTCGGTCGAGGCGTGAGCCTCGAGCTCTACAGGCCCGCCGGCACGCCGCGCCTCTCGATCCTCGTCGCCGGCCTCTACACCGACGGCTGGCTCGCACACGGCGGGCGCCTCACCGTCTGGCCCGACCAGAGCGGCCGCACGGACGGAACGCTGATCCTCCGGCTCTGGCTGCCGAAGGACACGCAGCTAACCCCGATGATCTTCACCGCGCCAGGGCTGAAGCGGACGGTGCTCGTCCCATCAGGCGGGTCACGCACGGTCGTCTTCCACCCGAGCGGCAGGCACCCATGGGTGCTCCACTACCGCACCACCAAGCACCCCTATCTCGACGACGGCCGCGAGATCAGCGTCAAGCTCGACGCGCCGAAGCTCGTTCGACGTTAGACGCAGTCCTTGAGGCCCTGCGCCTCGGGCAGCGACTCTAGCTTCTTGAGGGTGTTGTTCTCGATCTGCCGGATTCGCTCGCGGGTGACGCCGAACGCGCGGCCGACCTCCTCGAGGGTGCAGGGCTGCTCGCCCTTGAGCCCGAATCGCAGCTCGATCACCTTCCGCTCGCGCTCAGGCAGCGAGGCGAGCGCGTTCTCGATGTCCTCCCGCCGCAGCGAGACCGAGGCCGTGTCGAATGGCGACTCGGCCTGGTCGTCGGGGACGAAGTCGCCGAGCTCCGACTCCTCGTCCTCGCCGATCGGCTTCTCAAGCGAGACAGGGAGCTGCGCCATGCGCAAGATCTCCCGCACCTCCTCGGTCGTGATCTCGAGCTCCTCGGCGATCTCCTCCGGGCGCGGCTCGCGGCCGAGGCGCTGCACGAGCTGGCGCTCGATGTGCACGACCTTGTTCAGCTTCTCGACCATGTGCACCGGGATGCGGATCGTGCGTGCCTTGTCAGCGATCGCGCGCGTCACGGCCTGGCGGATCCACCAGGTCGCGTACGTCGAGAACTTGTAGCCCTTGCGGTAGTCGAACTTCTCGACGGCGCGGATCAGCCCGAGCGAGCCCTCCTGGATCAGATCGAGAAAGGAGAGGCCGCGCCCGAGGTAGCCCTTCGCGATCGAGACGACGAGGCGGAGGTTCGCCTCGATCATCTGCGTCTTCGCGATCATGTCGCCGCGCTCGATCCGCTTTGCCAGGTAGACCTCCTGGTCGGCGGTCAGCAGCGGCACCTTGCCGATCTCGCGCAGGTAGAGCCGCAGCGAGTCGAGCGAGGGCTCGACGGTGAGGTCGAGCTTGGGGGCGTTCTTCTCGTCCTCGGGGGCGAGCGCCGGCTGCTCGTGCGGCGGGCTCTTGTGCTGCTCGCCCTCCACCAGCTCGATGGAGTGATCGATCAGGTAGGTGTAGAAATCCTCGATCTGCTCTTTGGTCAGCTCGATGTCGTCGAGCGCGGCGACGATCTCGTCGTAGGTGAGGAACCCTTTCTCCTGCCCGTCGGTGACGAGCTTCTGGAGTTCTTCAACGTCTGGGAGAGAGATGTCGACGGTGAGCATGAACCTCGGCTTTCTCGCGCGGGTTGACGGGGACTAACCTGCCTCACTCACACAAAGAGCCGGAACGCAATTCCTCCGGCCCACCTTCGAGGGACCGGATCTTACACACCCGGCCACCGTTATAAAACCCCGATTTTTGGCGAGTTTTCGTCAAAGCAGGACGACCTCGCCGACGGCCTCACCGCGGCTGTTCCGGACTATCTCCGGACCGGCCTCGGGGAGATCGACGCCGAGCGAGGCCAGGAACGAGTTTAGCGCCGATTCGAGCCCGCGAGAGGCGCCGTCAGCGCACTTGAGCGCGACGCCGAGACCGTCGGTGCCCGACGCGCAGAGGAGACCTTCGGCGCCGCCCTTGGCCGTCCAGCCCGGGAGTGCCCGCATCAGCCGCGTGTCGGCGGCGAGCGGCCCACGGATCAGATCGGGGTGCGCGCGCATCGCCGCGGCCACGCGGGCGCCGCCGTCGAGCGACTCGAGCCGCGCGAAGGCTCGTGCCATTCGCTCGAGCGGGAGCGCGAAGGTGACAACGCCGCAGCCGTCGACCGCCGTCGGGATCGTCGCCGGGTCGACCTCGGCGGCTGACGCCACCTCGGCCAGGCAGCCCTGCTGGGCCGGGTGCTCCGGCAGGCGATAGCCCTCCAGAGGCCAACCACGCGTCCGGCAGAGCGCGAGCATCCCCGCGTGCTTGCCGGAGCAGTTGTGCTCGAGGCGCGTGGGCTCGTGACCGCACTCGAGGTCGTGCTCGCTCGCCGGCGCCTTGGCGAGCAGGGCCCGAACCGCGGTGAGCTGGTCGGGCGAGGCGAGGTGCGACGCGGACGCGATCGCGAGGTCGCGGTCGTCGAGGTCGTCGCGAGCCCGCGCGAGCGGAAGCGCCTGCAGGGGCTTGGCCGAGGAGCGGAAGAACGCGACGAGCCCGGGGTCGCCGGCCGAGGCGACGAGCGCCCCGTCGCGCACGGCCGCGGCGTGGAAGTGGTGGACCGCTTCGACCATCTCGCCGCGCGTGACGGCTACCCTGATCGTGTCCACTGGAGGAGCCTAATTGCCCGAGCTGCCGGAGATGGAAGCATGGCGCCGAGCCCTCGACGGTCAGGTTTCGGCTGCGCCGATAGAGAAGGCGGGACCCGCGCACATCGCGACCCTGAAGACCTTCGCGCCGCCGCTCGGTGCGCTCGAGGGGCGCCGCTTCGCGGGCGCGCGGAGGCGCGGCAAGCGCCTGCTCTTCCCTACCGACGACGGAGAGCTCGTCGTCGTCGTCCACCTGATGACCGCCGGCCGGCTGCGCTACCTCGACCCGGGTGCGAGGGGACCGAAGACCCCGGCGTTCCGCCTGCGCTTCGGCGACGGCGCCGAGCTCGTGATGACCGAAGCCGGGAAGAAGAAGCGCGCCGGAGTCTGGCTCTTCACCCCGGAGCAGGCCGAGGCCGAGCTGGCCCACCTCGGGCCGGAGGCGCTCGGGCTCGGGCCTGCGCGGCTCGGCGAGATCCTCCGCGCCGAGGCGCGGCGGCTGCACGCGTTCCTGCGCGACCAGCGCGCCCTCGCCGGCATCGGCCGCGCCTGGGCGAACGAGATCCTCCACGCCGCGCGCCTCTCCCCCTACGCGCTCTCGACGCAGCTCACGGACGCGGAGGTCGCGAGGCTCGCCGCCGCGATCGACTCGGAGCTGGAGCGCGGGCTCGAGCTGCGCGAGCGTGGGGCAACCGACGCGAAGGTCTATCGCGTCCACAACCGCCTCGGCGAGCCTTGCCACGTCTGCGGCGAGCCGCTCCGCCGGGTCGACTTCGAGGAGCACACGATCTACTACTGCGCCAGGTGCCAGACCGGCGGGCGGGTGCTGAAGGACCGGCGGCTCTCGCGGCTGCTCCGCTAGAGACGGGTCCAGTGCGAGACACAAAGACGTGACATACGGGTCCGTTCCGGACCTGTCATTCGCATCAACCGAAGCCCGCCGAATGCCAGTAACGAAGCCACCTTGTATCCGCTCGTGACAGGTCCGGGTGCCTGACCCCGGGACATGTCCGGCGCGGGCACTAGAGTGTCGCGCCGTGATCCGGAACGTTCCCGAACGCGGCGGCTGGCTCGAGGTTGTCTGTGGGCCGATGTTCTGCGGCAAGAGCGAGGAGCTGATCCGCCGCCTGCGCAGGGCCGAGATCGCGGGCCAGCGCGCGCTGATCGTGAAGCCCCGGATCGACGACCGCTATGACGTCGCCCACGTGGTCAGCCACGCCGGTGCGAAGATGCGCGCCGTCGGGGTCGACGGCTCGGATGAGATCCTCGCGCTCGCCGCGGGCTGCCAGGCCGTCGGGATCGACGAGGTGCAGTTCCTCGATGCGGGCATCGTCGAGGTCGTCAGGCAGCTCACCGGCCGCGGGGCGCGGGTCGTGGCCGCCGGTCTCGAAAACGACTTCCGCGGCGAGCCGTTCGGCGCGATGCCCGAGCTGCTCTGCCTCGCCGAGTTCGTCGACAAGCTGCAGGCCGTCTGCCACCGCTGCGGCGGCCCGGCGACGATGACCCAGCGGCTCGTCGACGGCCGCCCGGCGCCGTTCAGCGGCGAGACGATCCAGGTCGGCGCGCTCGACTCCTACGAGGCACGCTGTCGCGGCTGCTACGAGCCGGGCGACGTGTTCGCAGTCGCCGTCTAGGCCACCGGCAGAGACACGATGAGGGTTTCCGCCTCGAGCTCGAGCGTGGCGCCGAGTGCGCGAAGGTGGCGCACTGCGACGCCGGCTCCGAGGTCGCGCAACTGTTCGCCGAGCACGACCGGGGCCGCGGCCCGGGTGACCGGGAACAGCCTCACCGCAGGGCCCACGACCGCGAGCTCCGCGATCTCGAGCCCCCCGTGGCGCAGCGCGGACTGGGCGAGCGCGGCGAGCGAGCGCGTGGCGGGCTCGGGATCGACCCGCACCGACGCCCCGGTGCCGCTCACCACGACCCTGTCCTCCCCGAGCCGCTCAGCGGCCGCACGCACGAGCTCGAGCGAGTCGGTCTCGCGCAGCACCGGGGCGTAGCGGCCGCCGTCGATCCGAGCGGCGAGCGCCAGCTCGTCGATCAGCTCCGCGAGCTCGCGCGACGCCTGGCCGATCATCGCCGCGTACCGCGCGGCCGGCTCCTCGAGCTCGCTCTGCTCGAGCGTGCGCGCGAACCCGTGCACGGTCGCGAGGGGCGTCCGCAGGTCGTGGCAGGCCAGCGTGGCGAGCCGGGAAAAGGAAATGTCGTCGGTCACAGGCCCCCTGGTACCGTGCTGAGCATATGGACCCACGCCTCGTCCCGCACGACGACCTCCAGGCATCGGCGCCCGATGTGCGCCTCGGCCTCTCGCGCGTGGGCGTTCGCGGAGTCTCGAAGGCGATCCGGCTCAGCTACGGCGGCAGCGAGAAGCTCGTCGCCGCCGACATCGAATGCGCGGTCGACCTCGATCCGGCCCAGAAGGGCGTCCACATGTCGCGCTTCCCCGAGCTGTTCGAGGAGGCGATCGAGGAGGTCGTGATCGGCGAGGCGCTACTCGTCGAGCAGCTCGCTGAGCACATCGCCCAGCACATCGTCTCGCGTCAGCAGGCGCTGCGCGCCGAGGTGAAGATCGTCGCCCGCTATCCACTCGAGCGCGAGACCCCCGTCTCCAAGCTCGCCACCCGCGACCTCTTCTCGATCATCGGCATCGCCGCCGCCTCCGAGCGCGGCGTCCGGCGCGCCGTCGGCGTCGAGCAGACGGGCTGGAACGCGTGCCCGTGTGCGCAGGGGCTCGTCCGGAACCAGGCGTCGGAGCGGCTGCTCGAGGCCGGCTTCGGCGGCGAGGAGATCGAACGGATCTTCGAGCTCGTGCCGCTGGCCACGCACAACCAGCGCGGGATCGGCACGCTGATCATCGGCACGCAGCTCCAGCTCAACGCGGAGGACCTCGCCGGGATCGTCGAGCGCTCGATGAGCGCGCCGGTCTACGAACTGCTGAAGCGCCCCGACGAGCTATTCGTCGTCGAGCACGCGCACCTCCAGCCGCGCTTCGTCGAGGACTCGGTGCGGCTGGCGCTGAAGGAGACCCTCGACACCTACTCGGAGCTCTCGGACGACGACTTCGTCTCGTCGCGCCAGATCAACCTCGAGACGATCCACAACCACGACGTGATCGCCGAGCGCGAGGGCACGGTGGGCGAGCTGCGCGGAGAGCTCGCGGACGGCGTCCACCGGACGCACGACACGACGCTTGCAGCCTGGCTACGCGCCTGAGCCCGTCGCGCGCCTGAAGGGAAGCGTGGCCCGGTTCTCGGTTCCGGCCCGCAGGCGTTTCAGGTTCGCGCGGTGGAGGACGATGACGGCGGCCGCTGCCACGGCTGAAAACGCGATCACCGGCCAAGGCTCGTCGAACACGATCGTCAACACGACCACCGAGACCGCTGTCACGATCGACGCGACCGACGGGTAGCGCGTGACGATGAACACGACGATCCAGATCGCGATGCAGATCAGCGCGGGCAAAGGCGCGACGCCGATGAAGGCGCCGCCGCCGGTCGCGACCATCTTCCCGCCCTTGCTGAAGCGGAGGAAGAGCGGCCGTGCGTGCCCGAGCATCGCCGCCAGTCCTGCGAGCACCCCGGCGAGCGTGCTCACGTACATCGTCGCGAGGAAGGCGGGAACGAAGCCCTTGGCGACGTCGAGCAAGGTAACCGCGAGCCCATACCTCGTCCCGTAGGTGCGCCACACGTTCGACGCGCCCATGTTGCCGCTGCCGACCGTGCGGATGTCCACACCCTTGCCGATCCTGACGAGCCAGTACCCGAAGGGCAGCGACCCGGCCAGGTAGCCGGCGAGGACGGAGACGGCGATGCCTATAGCGGGATCCGGTACCCCTCGACCCACCCGTTGACGACACCCCAGTCCAGGTTGGCGAGAAACGCGTCGATGTAGGAGGCGCGGTCGGTCTGGTAGTCGAGGAAGTACGCGTGCTCGTAGACATCGAGCGCGACGAGTGGCGTCGCGTTCCAGATCGGGAAGCTGTTCTGCGCGTCGCCGACGTAGTTGAACAGGCGCCGCTCGTCCCAGTCGTAGGCGGTCCAGGCCCACCCGCGGCCGGCCATCCCCGTCGCCTTGAGGTCGGTGCGCCACGCCTCCGCAGAGCCGAAGTCGCGGCGGATCAGCCCGCCGATCGCGCCGTCGGGGTCGCCGCCCGTGCCGCCGAGGTGCTCGAAGTAGAGCTCGTGGTTCTTGATCCCGCCGATCGCGAACGAGAGGTCGACCTTGAGCGCGCGGAGCTCCGAGTAGACCTGGTTCGCAGCGGCGAGATCGACGCCCTCGAGCCTGCCGAGGATCTCGTTCCGCTTGTTCACGTAGCCCTGGTACAGCTTGTAGTGCGCCTCGATCGAGGCTCGCGAGATTCCGTCGAGCTCGTACACGGCCTGCTTCAGCTCACGAGGCCTGATCTCATCGAAGTTCGCCATCTCACCCTCCAGCTCAGACGGGACGCGCCGGAGCATATCCTTCGGACGGAGGGTCGACCGGACAAGGAGAAGCAGATGCCCTACAGCGTTCCACCTCTTGCCTACGACTTCGCGGCGCTCGAGCCGACGATCGACGCGCAGACGATGCAGATCCACCACGACAAGCACCACCAGGCCTACGTGGACAACGCCAACAAGGCGCTGGACGGCACGGAGTGGGCCGACCGCCCGGTGGAGGCGGTGCTCGCGGAGCTCGACATCATCCCGGAGAGCATCCGCACCGCAGTGCGCAACAACGTGGGCGGGCACGCCAATCACACGCTCTTCTGGGAGATCATGAGCCCGGACGGCGGCGGCGAGCCCGGCGGCGACCTCGGCACCGCGATCGACGACACCTTCGGCAGCGTCGATGCGCTCAAGGAGGCGGTGGGCACCGCCGCGATGGGCCGCTTCGGCTCCGGCTGGTCATGGCTCGTCTGGGACGGGACAGGGCTCGCGGTCTACTCGACCGCGAACCAGGACAGCCCGATCCTCGAGGACGACGTGCCGTTGCTCGGACTGGACGTCTGGGAGCACGCCTACTACCTCAACTACCAGAACCGCCGGGCCGACTACGTCGCCGCCTGGTGGAACGTCGTGAACTGGGACGCGGTCGCGTCGCGGTTCGAGGCGCGCGGGAGCTAGTTCTCACGGAGGCGCGCATCCGTCGTGCTATCACTCGACGGATGCGCGCCCTCCTGACCGGCGGCACCGGCAAGCTCGGCGCCGCGCTCGCCGAGCTGCTGCGCGGTGCCGGCTGGAACGTCGTCGCGGCCGGGCGCGCCGACGGCGACGTCTCGCGGCCCGAGGAGGCGCGTGCCCTCGTCGAACGGGCGGCCGTCGAGCTCGGGGGCCTCGACGTGCTCGTGAACGGCGCCGGCGGCGGCTTCACGCCTCGCCCTGTCGCGGAGGTGAGAGAGTCCGACTGGGACGAAGCGTTCGGCGCCACAGCCAAGGGAAGCTTCTTCGTCACTCAGGCCGCCGCGCCCCACCTCGCCGCGGGCGGCGGGCTCGTGATCATGCTCGAGGACGTCGCCGGGCTCCAGCCCTGGCCCTCGTTCGCGCCGCACAGTGCGGCCAAGGCGGCCCAGTCGATGCTGACGAGGGTACTCGCGCGTGCCCTCGCGCCCGAGGTGCGCGTGTGCGGGATCGCGCCGGGGCCGGTCGCGGTCGTGCGGGGCTCCGAGGAGCGGCGCGCCGCCGAGACCCTCGTCGGTCGGGTCGGCTCTCCGGACGACATCGCGGGCGCGGTCCTCTACCTCGCGGGTGCCGAGTTCGTCACCGGGACAACGCTCGTCGTCGACGGCGGCCGCCTCCTCCAAACCGGGCACGCTCCGGATGCGTAGTCACGATGACGAAATGGAGATGGCCCTGTCCCTTCCTGCTGCAACCGCGCGCCTGACAGACACGCCGCCCGACCGCGCCACCGACGCCGACCTGCTCGGCCGCATCGCCGCGCGCGACCGCGGCGCCTTCGAGACGCTCTACCGGCGCTACGCACGCCCGCTGTACGGGCTCGCGCTCCGGATGCTCGGAGACCGCGGTCGCGCGGAGGACGCCGTGCAGGAGGCCTTCACGTCGGTGTGGCGCTCCGCCTCCAACTACAGGGCCGAGCGAGGCCCAGCCGCCCCGTGGCTGTACGCGGTGGCCCGCAACGCAATCGTCGACCGGGCTCGCGCGCGCCGCGACCCGGTCGCCGAGGTGCCCGACACCCCTTCGGGCGAGCTCGGACCGCCGGAGCGGGCCGAGGCGGCGTTCGTCAGCTGGCGCGTCCACCGCGCCCTCGAGGAGCTCCCCGAGGCGGAGCGCGAGGCACTCGAGCTCGCCTACTGGGGCGGGCTTTCCCAGAGCGAGGTGGCGGGATACCTCGGCATCCCGCTCGGTACCGTCAAGACCCGCACGCGCAGCGGCCTGGCGAGGCTCGCGACGCTGCTCGAAGGAGAGACCCTGTGACCGGACCCGAGTTCGACGACCTGATCGGCGCCGACGTTCCCGCCGGGGAGCGCGAGCACCTGCTCGCCGCGCACGAGGCGCTTCTCGTCGCGGGGCCGCCTCCCGAGCTGCCGCCCGGTCTCGAGCATGCACCGGATCCCGAGCCGAAGGTCACGTTCCTGCCCAACCGGCGTCGTTACACCGCGTTCGCTGCGGCTGCTGCGATCGCCCTCCTGGCGCTGCTCGGCGGCTTCGCCTGGGGCCAGAAGCACGGCGGGGACTTCCGCACCGCCTGGGTGGCGCAGCTGCAGGGGCCGAGCGCCACCGGCTCGCTCAGGGTCGGCGCGCAGGATTCGGCCGGGAACTGGCCGATGAGGCTCTCCGTCGACGGCCTCGCACAACTGCCGGCCGGCGGCTACTACGAGCTCCTGCTCACCCGCAAGGGCAAGCCGGTCGCCTCGTGCGGCACGTTCGTGGTCGACACGCAGAGCACCGACGTCCGGCTCAACGCGCCGTACAAGCTGAAGACGTTCGACGGCTGGGTGGTGGCGCGGCATCTCGCCGGCCACATGGACGAGCCGATCGTCCTGCGGACGAGCCGAATCTAGGGCGCGGTGCGGTCGTTCGCGACGAACGCCGCGTGTGTCACCGGCATCCGCTCGGCGAAGAGTCGCTCGACGGCCTCGGCGTAGCGGCGGATCTCGAGCTGGGCCGCGTCGGCCGCGCGCAGCGAGACGAAGTTCATCAGCGCCCTCGCGTTCACCGTCCAGTAGAACTCGGTGTAGGCGCCGACCGGGATCACGGAGCGGGCCAGCTCCCGTGCAACGCCCTGCTCGACGAGTCGCTCGTAGGTCGCGTATGCGTGCTCGTAGACCGCCTGGAGCTCGGTGCGCGTGGTCTCGGCGAGCTCGTCGGAGACCGGCTCGAACGAGTAGGCGCCCGGCTTTCCGACCTGCGTCCGCACGTCGTCGGGCTCCGGGACGTAGAAGTCGTCGGTCGCCTTCGCGTAGCGCATCGAGAACTCGTTGAACGAGCCCACGCGATGGCGAAACCACTCGCGCGCGACGAACATCGGGCAGCGGATGTGGAAGCGGAACGCGTTGTGCTCGAAGGGCGTGCCGTGGCGCTCGCGCATCAGGAAGCGGATCAGGCCCTCGTCGGACTCGTCCATTTCCTCCTTGCGGCGGGCGAACGAGACCCGGGCGGCATTCACGACCGAAAGGTCAGAGGCCATCGCCTCATCGAGCCGGACGAAGCCGTGGTCCAGGACGGTGATCGTGTGCTCGGCCATGAGCTGCTCCGTGGTCGCCATCGGGTCTCGATGCTAGCGTGCTGCCAGGATGGTGCAGCTGGCTGCGATCGGGATCGCCTCGAGCGACGTCGCCGAGTCGGCGCGCTTCTACCGCACGCTCGGACTCGACGTGCCCGAGCCGCCGGCGGGGGAAGACCACTTCGAGATCACCCTGCCGAGCGGCGTGCGCCTGATGTGGGACACCATCGAGTTGATCAGGCAGCTCGAGCCGGGCTGGGCGCCGCCCACCGGCCAGAGGATGTCGCTCGCGTTCGAGTGCGACGTGGACACGGTTCACGCGCGCCTCGTCGCCGCCGGCTTCGAGAGCAAGGCGGCGCCGTGGGACGCTTTCTGGGGCCAGCGCTACGCGCAGGTGTTCGACCCGGACGGCAACGCGGTCGATCTCTTCCGCCCCCTCTGAGCTCCAAGGTGATCCACGTCGGCACGTCGGGCTGGTCGTATCCGACCTGGCGGGGTGGCTTCTATCCGGAGGGCTCGAAGCCCGATTCCTTCCTCGAGTTCTACGCGGGTCGCTTCGACACCGTCGAGCTGAACACGACCGGGTACCGCCTGCCGGCGGAGGATCAGTTCCGTCGCTGGGCAGAGCGCGTCCCGGCGGGTTTCACGTTCGCGCCGAAACTGCCGCTGTATCGCCTCGACCGCGTCGCTCCGTTCGTCGAGCGCGTCTCGCTGCTCGGCGACCGGCTCGGCCCGATCCGCGTGCAGGTGCTGCAACAGCGCGACGAAGGGCTGCTCGCGCTCCTGCTCGGCTCGGTCGACCCCGCGGTGAGGCTCGCGCTCGATTTCCGCCACCCTTCCTGGGCCGGGGTCGAGCTGCCGCCCGAAGTCGCCGTGGTGAACGACCTCGAGCGGCGTTCGCGGTTCCGGTTCGTGCGCCTGCGGGAACCGCCGTACTCCGACGAGCAGATTGCCGCGCTCGGCGCGAAGCTTCGCGGCGGCCCCGAGAGCTGGGTCTTCTTCCGCCATGAGGACGAGCCGACTGCGCCTGCGTTCGCGCAGCGATTGCTCGAGCTCGTCTAGCCGTCCCGGTACTTGAGCTCGGCCTCGCGCTTCTGGCCCTCCGCGAGCGTGATCTTCCCCGAGCACACGAGATCGTTCAGCTGGTTCTCGATCCTGTCGACCTCACTCGCACGCGGCTGCGGCTCGGGCCAGAGGTTGCGCGGGTCGGTGGGCGCCCCGCCGAGCTCGAGACTGATGAAGTGGTCCTCCTGGAAGTTGCTCGTCGGGCCGCTCTGGCCGTACTGCCGCAGCTGCCGCAGCTCGAGTGCGTGCGTGTAGCTCGACGGCGGGCGCACCGTCTTCGTCCAGCCCGCCACGCAGATCGTGGAGCCGATCGTCGCCTGTGTGACGTCTGGGTTGAGAGCTCCGGGCGTCAGGGTCGGGTCGGCGCGGACAACGGCTTTGCGACCGTGGTGCCGCGGCAGCAGCACGGCGATGAGAAGCGCAGCAACGACTGCCACGAGGGCGACAGGGAGGTATCGCTGCATGTCCGCGAGGGTAGGAAAGGGGACGTGGGCTGGCAAGACGCTCTTTCGGCCGTAGCCGCGGGGTACAGTCGCCCGATGCGAGTCGGCCTCCTGTTCCCGGGCGAGATGGGCGCAGCGGTGGGCGACGGCGGTGAAAGGCGAGGTGCTGTGGGCGAGCGAGGGCCGCAGCGGCGCGACGGCGGCGAGAGCCGCGGGCTTCCGGGACGTGGGCACGGTCGCGGAGCTCGTCTCCCGCAGTGACGTCGTGCTGAGCATCTGCCCGCCCGGTCTCGCCGAGGAGGTCGCGCGGGCGGTGGCCGGATACGGCTTCGCCGGACTGTACGTCGACGCAAACGCGATCTCGCCGGCCCGCGCCGAGCGGATCGCGACGCTGTTCGACCGGGCGGTCGACGGCTCGATCACCGCGAAGACCGGACTCCACCTCTTCCTCTCCGGCGAGCCGGACGAGGTCGAGCTCGCGTGCGGGCTCTTCGGCGAGCCGGTCGTGCCGACTCCACTTCCCGGTGGCGTCGGCGCCGCCTCGGCGCTGAAGATGGCATTCGCGGGCTGGAACAAGATCGGGGCGGTGCTCGAGGCTCAGGCCTATGCGGTCGCGCGCGCCTACGGCCTCGAGGATGCGCTCGGAGAAGAGGGCGTCGGGCGCGAACGCATCGGAAGAACCGCAGCGCGCGCGTGGCGCTGGGCTGCCGAGATGAACGAGATCGGCGACACGCACGCGGCCCTAGGGCTGGACGATGGGATCGCCCGCGGGGCCGCCGCGTCACTCGAGCGCTGGACACGCCACCGCGACGACGCGCAGGTTCCCGTCGCCGAACTGCTCGACGAGCTGCGCCGGCCCAAGCCGAAGCGCTAAGGATTCACGCGCGGGAGACTCGGGACCCGACCCCTCCCGCCTTACCCACGATCGACGCTATCGCGAAAACACGTACGTGTCTGTGACCGACCCGTGCCGGATCAGAAACGGGCGGCCGCGCCAAGCCAGCGCTCGTGTGCGCCAGTCTCGAGGATCTCGCCGATCTGGGCGACGACGTGCTCGAGCTCCTCGTCGTTGTTGAAGTAGTGCGGCCCGAGCCTGATCCCGGCGCCCGGACGGAAATCGCACACGATCTGCCGCTCGCCGAGCTCACGATGCACCGCTTCGAAGTGAGGCACGTGGACGGTGACGGTGCCCCCGCGACGGGAGGCTTCACGTGGCGAGCGCACCTCGAAGCCGGCCGCCTCGGCAAGACCGATCAAGAGATCCGTCTGGCGGAGCGAGTTCTCACGGATCCGCTCGACCCCGATCTCCTCGATCAGGTCGTAGCCCGGTGTAGCGGCGAAGAGCGCCGGCACGTTCGGCGTGCCGGTGAGGAACCGTGCCGCGCCCTGCGCATAGCGCATCTCCGGCTCGAAGCCGAACGGCTCCTCGTGTGCCTGCCAGCCCGTGAAAGCGGGCTCGAGGCGCTCGGCGAGGTCAGGGCGGACGTAGAGCCACCCGTTCCCCGGCCCGCCGCAGAGCCATTTGACCGAGCCACCGACCGCGAAATCGACGCCGAGCGCGGTGACGTCGAGCGGCACGATCCCGGTCGACTGGTAGGCGTCCAGGATCACCACAGCGCCGACCTCGTGCGCGCGCCGCACGATCGGCTCGACGTCCTGGATCTCTCCCGTCTTGAAGAGCACGTGGCTGATCGGGACTAGGAGGGTGCGTTCGTCGAGCGCATCGACGATCGCCACGTCGTCGCCGACGACCACGACCTCGAGGTCGGGCTGCGCCTGCCAGAGATAGCGCACCGACGGGAAGTTCGCCTCCTCGTACACGACGCGGTTGCGGACGCCCTCGGGCCGGAAGCAGGAGCGCACGATCGCCTCGGCCACGGCGACGTTCTGGTGCATCACCGTCGAGCCGGCCGGCGCGCCGACGATGCGGCCGATCTGGTCGCCCACCACCATCGGCATCGTCCACCAACCCTCGCCCCACGCCCGGACACCGCGGGTCTTCCACGTCCGCGCGTACTCCGCGAGCCGCTCCTCTGCCGCCGCCGGCATCGCGCCGAGCGAGTGGTTGATCAGATAGGTCGTGTCCGCCAGGATCGGGAAGCGGTCGCGATAGGAGGCGAGGTCTGAGCGGGGGTTGGTCACTAGAGCTCGCTGAGCGAGCGCGGGCCGGGGCCAACGTACTCGGCGGATGGGCGGACGAGCCGGCCGAGCTGCTTCTGCTCGAGGATGTGCGCCGACCAGCCGGCTGTCCGCGAACAGGCGAACATCGCGGGCGCAAGCGCGGAGGGGATATCGGCCACGTCGAGCACGACGGCGGACCAGAACTCGACGTTCGTCGCGAGCACACGGTCGGGCCGCCGAGCCTGCAACTCGGCGAGCGCGGCTCGCTCGAGCGCCTCGGCAACCTCGAAGCGCGGTGAGCCGAGCTCCTTTGCCTTCGCCCGAAGCAGCCGGGAGCGCGGGTCCTCGGCACGGTAGATGCGGTGACCGAAGCCCATGATCCGCTCGTGCCGATCGAGCGCGGCCTTGACCCAGGCATCCGCGTCACCGAGCTCGGCGACGGCGTCGAGCATCGGCAGCACGCGCGCCGGCGCACCGCCGTGCAGCGGGCCGGAAAGAGCGCCGACCGCCGCGGACAGGGAAGCGGCGCAATCGGCGCCGGTCGAAGCGACGACCCGCGCGGTGAACGTCGATGCGTTCAGGCCGTGCTCTGCGGTGCAGATCCAGTAGGTCTCGATCGCCCCGACGTGCTTCGGGTTAGCTTCTCCGCGCCACTCGAGGAGGAACCGCTCGGCGGTTGAGCGACCGCTGTCGATCGTCGCGCGATCGACCGGATCGGTGTGGCCGCCCGCGACACGCGCCGACTGGGCGACCACGGAGATCGTCGTTGCCGAGAGGCGGCGCAGATCCTCGATCGCCTCGACATCTGAGATGTCGATCAGCTTGCCGAGCCGCCATTCGCCACCGAGCGCCGCCGTCGCGGCTTGCAGGTCCGCAGGCGCGGCGCCGGTCAGGCCGGTGGCCCCGTACGGCTCCGCCGGTGGCAGGCCCGGCTGGAGCGCTTCGTCGACGAGCAGTCCCCAGACCTGCTCGAACGGCACCTGGCCGACGAGCTCCTCGATGTCGATGCCGCGGTAGCGAAGCGCACCCCCCTCTCGATCGGGCTCCGCGATCCTGGTGCGGAAGGCGACGACGCCCTCGAGCCCTTCGTTCACCGCGGTCATTCAGCCCCCAGGTCGATGTCGGTCCCGATCCCTCTCGCGCGCGCAGCCTCGAGGACGAGCGCCGCCGCAGCCACGTCTTGCACTGCAACGCCCACCGATTTGTACAGGGTGATCTGATCGGCGCTCGTGCGACCAGGCTTCTCGCCGAGTACGAGCTCGCCCAGCTCGGCATGCACGCGTTCGGGCGGCACTCCGGCCAGATCGGGAGCGCCGGCCGGCGGCGGTGCGAGCGTCGAGGCCCGCGACTCGACCACGAGCAGCGCCTCCGCGACCGTCGCCTCGTCCACCTCACGCCCGGTCTGGTTGAGCCCGACCGAGTTGACGTGGACGCCCGGAGAGAGCCACTCGCGACGAACGACCGGCTGGTCGGTGTGTGTCGCCGCAGCAACGACGTCGGCGCCGTCGAGCGCCTCTTCCCACGAGGAGACGGCGCGGCCACCGAGCCCGGCCGCGAGCGCCTCCGCCCTCGCGCCGTCGCGACCGGCGACCCGTACGTCGGTGAAGTCACGCACGCGCGCGAGCGCGCGACCGTGTGACTCAGCCTGGACGCCGGTCCCGAGGACGGCGAGAACCGACGCATCCTCCCGGGCCAGCAGTCGGGTGGCCAGCGCCGAGGCGGCGGCCGTTCGGGTCGCGGTGATGTACGTCCCGTCCATCAGCGCGACGGGGCTGCCGTTCGCGGGGTCGAAGACCATGATCGCCGCCTGGTGAGTGTGGCGGTCCCGGTTCCGCGGAAAGAGGGTCACGAGCTTGCAGGCGAGCCCCGCCGACGGGAGATACGCCGGCATCACCCCGAGCAGGCCATCCTGCTCGGACACGAGCGCCGCGATCCGCGGCGGCATCGAGGCGGCACCCGAAGAGAGGTCGGCCTGGGCGGCGGCGACGGCCTCGACGAGCGCGTCGAGGTCGAGCAGGTCCTCGACCTGGCTGCGGGTGAGGACGAGCATCAGCTGATCTTCTTGAGGAGGCCCAGCGCCTGCTGGTTCCACGGCACCCGGTGGGTGACGCCCGCAGCGCCCTGCTTGCCCCGGTTGGCGAGGTACCAGTCGTACGTCTCGATCAGCGCCTGCTCGTTGGAGAGCCGCGGGCTCCAGCTGAGCAGCCGCTCCGCCTTGGACACGTCCACGAAGGAGTCCCGGTAGGCCGTCTTGTAGTGCCACTCCGCGAGAGGCGAGAGGTGGGCCAGCTCGAGGCCGCGCAGGACGACCTCGGCGGGCCGGTGGGGAATCGGTCGCAGGCGTGCGCCGGAGCCGGTGTGATCGATCAGCGCCTGCAGGTCGGAGCGGACGGTGCCGAACTCCGTGGCACCCACGTTGAGAGCCTCCCCCACCGCCGCGGGCGCGGTTGAGGCGCGCACGATCGCATCGACCAGATCCTCGACCGCGAGCAGCTGGTAGCGGTTCGAGCCGTCGCCGAGGATCGGGATGCGGCGGCCCTCGCGGATCCAGTCGAACAGGATCTCGAACACACCGAGCCGCTCGGGGCCGATGAATGTCTTGGGCCGGATGATCGTCGACTCGACCCCGGCGACACGGAAGAGCGCTTCGGCGTCGATCTTGGACTCGCCGTAGGCGCCGACGCCAACGAGCGGGTCAGTCTCCTCGATCGGGTGCTTAACCGGCACGCCGTAGACCGCGGTCGAGGAGATGAGCACGGCGCGACCGGTCCCGGCGCCCTTCGCGGCCACGAGGACGTTCTCGGTGCCGCCGACGTTGACCGAACGGATCTGCGCGCGCGAGGCCTGGATCGGGAGCGCGGCAGCGGAATGGACGACGACGTCGGCGCCGTCGACGAGCCTGCGCACAGCTTCGAGGTCGCGCACGTCGCCCCGCAGCTCCTCGACGGAGCGCTCGAGCTCGGCGTCGTCGAGGGGCGCCACGTCGAGCGTGCGAACAGCGTGCCCGTCGGCGAGCAGCCGCCTGGAAAGGTACAAGCCGAGAAATCCCGCACCTCCGGAGATCGCGTACAGCATCGGACGTACGCTAGCTGGCAGACGTAACGGGCGGCGTGCCCCACGGCGCGCGGGAAATCGGCGCGAACCTGTGACAGACACGCGCGCTTCGACCCGCTACAGTCATCTTCCCCGTGGGCGGGTGGGGGTTTGGGATGGGACCGGCCGTAATCTCAGCGCCCGACCCGTGCCGCCTGCACGGGCGCCTTCGCGGGCTGCGGTGGCGGCTTCGAGTTCACGAGCACCGCCGCGAGCAAGAGGATCGAGATGCCGACGAGGCTCTCCCCGATGAGGCTCCGGGGCAGCCGTTGGAGCATGCCGTCCTGCCCGCGCTCCAGGGCCGGCCGCGCCACGAAGTGGTGCACCGCGCCCCACGCCAGCGCGACGGCGACGAGCGACAGCTTCACGAGCAGCACTTGCCCGTAGCCGTGCGTCCAGAGGTCGCTCACGTGCGGCAGGCGGAGCACGCTCAGGTAGACCCCCGCGACGAGGATCGCGGCGATGCAGACCGTGGCGAGACGCGAGAACCGCAGAAATGCGCTCCGCCGCAGCTCCTTCGCGGTCGGCCAGACGACCGCGGCGAGCATCACCAGCCCACCGACCCAGATCGACGCAGCCGCGAGGTGGACGAAGTCGGCGAGCTCCGAGAGCCACGAGGCACCGGCGTCCACAGCCGAGTGCCCCGAGAGGCTGAGACCGGACTCGAAGAGGAGCCCGATCGCGAGCGCCGGCCAGAGAAGCCGGATCCGATCCGTGAGCCAGGCCAGGAACACGAGTGCGGCGACGAGCGCGTACCCAAGCGTCATCGCCAGGAACGCCAGCCCGAAGCGCGTTCCCTTGGCGATCGGCGAGAGGTCGCCGTAGAGCAGCTTGGAGAACGGGAGCTGGAGGGCATCCTCCGCGCGGAGCAGGAACGCAGCGATCCCGACCTCGAGCACGAGGACGACGCCGATCCCCATCGAGATGAACGAACGGCGTTCCGCCGCCGAGGGGATCGCCGCCGGGAAGATGACGAGGCGGAACGTCATCCCGCCGATCAGGAGCGCGAGCGAGAGGAAGTAGAGCCAGCGCACGACGTCCTCGGTCCGCGTCGGCCCGGAGGAGCCGTAAGCCTGGAGGATCGGCGGCGCTGCCGTGCGAACGCCGAAGGTGTAGACCCCCGAGACCGTGTGGCCGTCGTTCGAGAGCGCGTACCAGCGGATCGTGTAGCCGCCCTTCGGGAGCCGCGCGAGGGGAGCGACGACGTCGTGCGAGTCCGCGCCGCTCCGTGCCGCCCTAGAGACGACGGTTCCGTCCGCGGCCAGGACGCGAATCGAGCGCGGGAAGGCTTTCACGCCCTGGTCGAAATGGAGCCGCACCTCCCCCGGGGCGGCCGCGAGGCGCTCGCCGTACGACGGCAGGCCGGAGGTCAAGCTCGCGTGCGCGAATGCCGAGCCCGGCAAGGCGAGCGCCCCGAGCACTCCGGCGAAGAGGGCGCGTCTCACCGGTGAGGGGCCCCTGCGAGCGGCGAGAGATGCCCGAAGATCGGAGCTAGGTCGCGGTCAGAGAACAGCAGGACGGCGATCAGCACGAAGACCAGCGCGAAGGCGCCGCCGAAGGCGACCGACCGCGGCCGGATCGCGCGACCGATCGCCACCGGCGTCGCCGCGATCAGCACCCAGCCGTTGAGGTGGTGAAGGAAGGCCGAGCGCTGGAAGAACCACGGATTCGCCTCGTGGATCAGGAAGGCCGAGCCAGAGACGAACAGCGCCAGCGCGGTCATCAGCCGCCAGTACGGGCTCTTCAGCTTTCCGCGGGCGAGCCCGAGCTCGGCGGCGCCCGCCAGCATCATCACCTGCGCCCAGGAGCCATGAGCAAGGGTATGGATGGCCGAGTTCGTGTAGAGCACCATCACCGGCCACATGAGCACGCCCATCGTGAAGAGGAGGCCCGGGAAGAGGTACACGCGCCACGGCCGCATCCGCCAGACCTCCTCGCCGACGATCGCCTCGGCCAGGAGCGTCAGCCCGAGCAGGAGGATCCCGCCGGCGAAGAGCCAGTGCACCATCTCAGCCGGAGGCTGCATCGAGATCCTCCAGCAGGGCATTGCCGACCAGGAGCCAGAAGCCGATCCCGACCGCTACGACGATCAGCGGTGGCTCGATCAGGAGCCACCAGAAGCCCTGGTCCATCGGGTGGAGCAGCGTGATCCGCCAGGGCTGCACGATCGCCCACAGGATCCCGGCCAGGACGGTCAGCGGCCCGAGCGCACGGAGGGCGCGGGCGCGCGCCGTGCGGCGTGCTGCATACGGTTGTGCGATCTCTGCGTTCATCAAGTCCTCCCACGGTGAAACGGGTGAGCCAAACGGCCCGCGGGCGGACGAGTGGGCCCGCGGGGCTCAGGCGGGAGCGGGCGGCGGGCGGGACTGCAGCGACAGCCCGAAGAGCCGCCGCGGCGGCGCGAGGAAGGACGTCGGGTGGAGCTGAGGGTCGCGACCCGCGCGAAGGCGCACGGCCGCACGCGCGCTCTCGACGAAGCGGTCGAGCTCCGAGAGCCAGCGCGTGATCGCGCCGAAGACGAGTGCGACCACGATCGCGAGCAGGGAGAAGATCGGCAGCGCTGAGGAGTGCAGCCAGGGCGCGAGGAGAGGCCACTGGCCGCCGGCAACACGCTCCGCGTCGGTCTGCACGAGGTAGATCAGTGCCGTGAGCCAGAACGAGATCAGCCAGAGCCGGGCCGAGAGCTCGAGCCGCAGTCTGGGCGCCCGCCCCGCCCCGAGCCGGAGCCGCGCAGCGCGCGCAGCGACGAGCGCCCGCGTGAGGCGCCACCCGACCGCTGCGACCGCGAGCGCACAGACGACCTTCACCACGGCGAGCAGGACGGGGTAGTAGTCCGCCGTCGCATAGCCCGGCGCGGCAACGTGGCGACCGACGTCGAGCCGGTGCGTGAGGCTCCGTCCGACCAGCTCGGCGACGAACGCGAGAAGGCCGAAAGCTAGAGCCGCCGAGAGCCGCCGGTGCCGGCGTGCGCGGGACACACCACAAGTGTGCGCCTTTCGATAGGGGCTGGTCAACGTCAGGCTCCTAGCCGACGATCGTGATCTCGTACTCGCCCGCCGTGCCGTTGAAGCCGACGAGCAGGATCCGCTGCCATTGACCGAGGCAGAGCCGGTGCCCGACGAACGGGAGCTGCTCCGTGCGAGGGCCGAGTAGCGCGAGCAGGAGCCGTTCCCGCTCGGGCGTCGTCAGCGGCACGAGGCGGGTCAGCATCTCCTCGACGTCGTGGAAGAACCCGGTCTCACGCTCGTTGACCCGAACGAGCCACGGGGTCGACGTCGCGGTGACGTAGACGATCCCGTGCTCGGCGGGCTGCGCGGCGACCTCACGCGCGACGTCGTTCGTGATGTCGAGCACGGCCAGTGTCGGCAGGGCGCACGCGATCGAGTACGGAACCTCGACGCTGGTCACGATCGCCCCCCTGGGTCGTCGCTCGCGGTGCGAGGCCGGAGGGGACAGTATGGAAATACGGACCCGGAGAGCATCGTGCCGCGAGCGGCGGCAGCCGGCACCGGAGCCGGGCTCCGCCCGGCGCAGGTGGCGGCGGCCAGGGTGGTGAGCGTCATGCGACCTCGCGGGGGAGTCGGAAATGGACGTCCTCGCGCGCGACCGTGATCTCCTCGAGATCGTCGTAGCCCGCTTCGGCGAGGCGCGCGATCACCGCCTCGACGAGCTCCTCGGGCGTCGAGGCGCCGCCGGTCACGCCGACCGTCGTGTGGCCGTCGAGGATCGCGAGGTCGAGCTCGCTCTCGCCGTCGATCAGCGCAGCTTCGGCACCCGCGGCCTGCGCGACCTCCACCAGCCGCCGCGCGTTCGAGCTCGTCGTCGAGCCGATCACGAGGATCAACGTTGCCTCTTCGACGAGGCGCTTGACCGCGTCCTGGCGATTCTGCGTCGCGTAGCAGATGTCGTCCGCCGCGGGCCTCGTGAGCGCGCCGAGCCGCGTCTCGAGTGCGACCACGATGGGCGCCACGTCGTCGAGGGAGAGCGTCGTCTGCGTGATCACGGCGACCGGCTTGCCGTCGGCCTCGAGCGCGAGAGCGTCCTCGGGCGACTCGATCACGACCGTCGAGTCCGGGCGCTCGCCGAGCGTCCCGATCACCTCGACGTGATCGGCGTGGCCGACCAGCGCGACGAGGTGGCCCGAGTCGGCATAGCGGCGTGCCTCGGCATGCACCTTGGAGACGAGCGGACAGACGGCGTCCACGACGCGGAGCCCGCGCTCTTCGCAGCGGGCCTTCACGTCGGGTGCGACGCCGTGAGCCGAAAGGACGCAGATCTCCCCGGCCGGGATCTCGTCCTCGTGGTCGACGAAGACGGCGCCGAGGCGCTCGAGCCGGCCGACCACATGATCGTTGTGGACGATCTGGTGGCGGACGTAGACGGGTGGCCCGTGCTCGTCGAGGAGGCGTTCGACGATCTCGATCGCCCGGTCGACGCCGGCGCAGAACGATCTCGGTGAGGCCAGGAGGACGCGCCCTCCGGTCACGCGGCCACGCCCTCGAGCCGTTTCAGCGCGCGGCGCGCATCGGCCGCCGCACGGGCGACCCCGCGAGGCGCGCGCGCGAACGCGAGCGCCAGCCCGCCCCAGTCGGTGCGACCCTCGGGCCCGACCGCGCCCTCGATGCCGCTGAGCCCGCGGCCGGGCGTGTCGCTGATCGCACGGACAACCCCTGCCAGGCGGCCCGTGCGCGCGAGCGCCCCGCTCTCCAAGTCGGCCGCATCCGCGCCGGTCCGCTCGTGCAGGCGCCGTCGCTCGACCGGGTCGTCGACGACCTCGTCCATCGCGAGGATCGTCCCCGCACGCCCGCCCGACACGCCGAGCGGCGGCCCTTCCCAGAGCACCGCGCCGTCCGTGTCGACGACGCGGGTCGCGTCGATCACCTCGCCGCACGAAAGGCCGTCGTGTAGCGCGCCCGCGAGCCCGAACGAGACGAGCCTGCCGTCCGGGATCCCGTTTGCGGCGCCGAGACCGATCAGCGCGGTGCGCGCCCCGGCCCGCCGGGCGGCGCGCTCCTCCGCCGTGGTCGCGACTGCGAAGATCAGCCCGTCAGGGTCCATGCCATGCTCCGAGCACTCTGCTTGACGCTTCGCGTCGCCTCGAACGCAGCGGAGGGCTCGAACCCCGAATGGATCCCGCAGTGCTCGCAGCGCGGGTCATTGCCGGGCCCGTACTCCTCCCACTCGATCCCTTCGAGCAATGCGTCGTACGTCGGGAAGATGCCGTCCGTGAGCAGGTAGCACGGCCCCTTCCACCCGTACGGGTTCCGCGTAATCGATCCCCACGGTGCGCACGCAAGCTTGCGCTCACCCGTGAGGAAGTCCTGGTACAGCGGGCTCGCGAGCCAGCGATACCCGTGCTTGCGCGTCGCCTCGCGGATCTCGCGGAACTTCACCTCGTGCTCCTCACGGGTCATCGTCAGCTCGGGGTCGATCTGCGAGTACTGGTATCCCGGCGCGATCAGCATCCCGTCGATCCCGACCTCGTTCGTGAGGTAGCCCATCATCTCGACGACGTCGGCGACCTGCGTCTCCTTGAACACGGTCGTGTTCGTCGTGACCCGGAACCCCGAGGCGCGCGCCTTGCGGATCGACTCGACCGCGATGTCCCAGAGACCCGGGTAGTCGCAGACGTAGTCGTGGATCTCGCGCATCCCGTCGAGGTGGACGACGAAGGTCAGGCGAGGGCTCGGCTCGAACACCTCCAGGAACTCCTCGAGGCGGAGCGCGTTCGTGCAGAGCTCGATCGTCTTCCGGAGCTCGAGCATCCCGGCGACGACCTCCTCGATCCCCTTGTAGACGAGCGGTTCGCCGCCGCAGATGGAGACGACGGGGGCGGGGCACTGCACACCCGCGTCGATGCACTCCTCGACGCTCAGCCGCGCGCGGTTCGACTCGTACTCGCGGATCTTGCCGCAGCCGATGCAGGCGATGTTGCAGGCCAGCGTCGGCTCCAGCATCAGCACGAGCGGGTAGCGCTCGCCCTTGCGCTGCTGTGCGGCGACGTACCTACCGATCTCCACTGTCGAGCGGAGCGGAAACTTCACCTAGCCCCCTTTCGCGAAACCTGCCGAGCGCCAGCATCGGGAACGAAATTCGGTAGAGGTGGTACCTAATCATAAAGTCGAGTGGGAACCCTGTGCCCGTATACGCGAGCTCGTCCCAGTCACCGTCAGATCGCTGGGCCCGGCACAGGTAGTCGGCGGCAGCCCGCGCCGGGGCCGATCCGGCCGCGCCGCCGCCGATGTAGCCGAGCAATGCCCAGGCCGTCTGAGACGGCGTCGCGAAGCTCGCGCGGCCACGGAGCGAGGGATCGGAGTAGGAGAGGATGTCCTCGCCGAAGCTGCCGTCCTCACGCTGGACGGAGTCGAGCCAGGCGAGCGCACGCCGCACCGCCGGGTGACCCGGAGGGATCCCGCAGGCCTCGAGAGCGGGGAGCGCAGCGCCCGTCCCGTAGAGGTGGTTCACCCCCCAGCGTCCCCACCACGAGCCGTCCGATTGCTGCTCGCCGAGGAGGTAGTCGAGCCCGTGCCGCACGACGTCGTCGTAGGCGGGATCCGGCGCGAGCACCTCCAGCACGTGGGCGGTCACGTCCTCGCTCGGTGGGTCGATCACCGCGCCGAAGTCGCAGAACGGGATTCGCGGGATCCAGTCCTTTGTGTTGTCGACGTCGAACGCTCCCCAGCCGCCGTTCGTGGACTGCATCCCCGCGGCCCAGTCGAGCCCGCGCTGCACGGCGTCCTCCCCCATCTCGAGCTCGCGCAGCGCCAGCGCGATGACGGCGGTGTCGTCGATGTCGGGGTAGAGGTCGTTCTGGTACTCGAAGGCCCAGCCGCCCGGGGCCAGGTGCGGCCGGCCCACCGCCCAGTCGCCCTTGACCCTGATCTCCTCCCGCAACAGCCACTCGCCGGCCTTGACGAGCTGCGGGTGGTCGGCGGGAACGCCCGCGGCGCGCAGCGCGAGTACGACGAGGCCCGTATCCCAGACCGGCGACTGGCACGCCTCGGGGCGCAGGTGGTCGCCCTCGTCGATCATGAAGCCGGCCCAGCCGTCGATCCCGCGGCGGAAGCACTCGTCCTCGCGGTTGTGGCCGAGCGCGGCGAGCATCAGCAGCGACCAGACCCACGGCGGCTGGATCCCGCCCCAGGAGCCGTCCGCCTCCTGCCGCTCGCGCACCCACCGCTCGGCGGCCCGGATCGCTCGCCGCCGCACCCGATTGGAGAAGGGCCTACGGTTCCGCCCCGGGCGCGCGCCGATCTCGCTCAGATCGATCCCGGCCGGCCTCACGGGCTTCAGCGCCATCACCACGGAGAGCGGCACGAGGGTCTGCCGCGCCCAGCACGCGAAGTCGTAGACCGAGAGCGGCGCACCGGGAGGCGCGAGGATCAGCTCGACGGGGACGTTCACCATGCGGTGCCACGGCCACTGCCCGAGCAACGCCAGGAAAGCCTTGGTGAAGATGCGTGTCCGCCCAATCCCGCCCTCGCGACTGATGTACGCGCGGGTCGCCTCGCCCGCATCCACGCCTGCTAGCTTCAGCGCCGCGTAGGCCTCGACGGTGACCGAGAGGTCGGGCGGCCCGTCCCACCAGATCGCCCAGGTGCCGTCTGCGCGGCGCCGCCCGAGCAGCTCGTTCGCGAGCTTGCGGTCGGTCTCGGCGTCGCGCAGGCCGAGGAAGTGGAGCATGAAGAGATGCTCGGCGACCATCGTCGCGTTCGACTCCAGCTCGCCTACCCAGTACCCCTCCGGACACTGCAGCTCGAGCAGCCGCCGGGTGCCCCGCTCGAGCGCGGTGTCGAGCGCGGTCGCCGACTCGGTCGCCGTCACGCCGCAACCTCCTCGGTCCTCGTGCTCATGAGCACTTGGGCCGCTTCGAAACCGCTGCGGACCGCGCTCTCCATCGTCGCAGGCCAGCCCGTGTCGGTCCACGCGCCGGCGCGGACGACGTTCGCCCGGCCCGTCTCTGTGCCCCGGCGGCGCACGGCCTGGCCCGGGCGCCCCGCCACCGTCGCCTCCGGCTCGCGGCTGACGCGCGACCAGAGCACGCCCGCCGGCCCGAGCCGCGCGATCAGCTCGCCCGAGATCAGCTCGACGAGCTCGCGCCCGCGCACCTCGAGCAGCTCGGGGACGCCGCTCGAGACGACGGTCAGATACTGGCCGCGTTCCGGCCGGTGTCCCGTCAGCGCGCCGCGGTCGAACACCCAGT
Source organism: uncultured Actinomycetes bacterium (assembly GCA_963724805.1). GTDB lineage: Bacteria > Actinomycetota > Thermoleophilia > Gaiellales > Gaiellaceae > CAVQZA01. Next base: position 1,166,480 of record CAVRWA010000014.1, on the reverse strand, counting down.
GAGCGGGGCTCGAGAGCAGGGCGGCGAGCGGGTAGGGCAGCAGCTCCCGGTCGAAGAGCAGGTGCACGCTCACGATCGGGGAGCTCTCGAGCCCCGGGTCCTCCTCTTCGAGCAGTCGGGCGCTCTCGGCCGGAGGGAGCGCCACGACGAACGAGTCCGCCCCGAGCCGCTCGCCGTCCGCGAGGACGGCGGCGCCGGGCTCGAGCGCCACGACCCGTGCGCCGAGCCTCACCTCCGCGCCGCCCGCGAGCAGCGCCGCCCCAGCCGCATCGCCGTGCATCGCCCCGAGCGGCGCCGTCGGCAGCAGCAGGTCGCCCGCGCCCTTCTCTCCGAGCAGCGCGGTCTGGACTGTGAAGAGCCCGAGCGCGGCGCTCGCCTCGGCGCTCCGCAAGTTCAGCGCCGGGCGGATGAAGACGTCCCAGAAGCGCTCGATCACACGCTCCCTGGAGCCGAGCACGTCCGCGAAGGTCTCGCCGTCGTGCGCGGCGGGGTCGAGCCGGCGCAGCCGCGCGAGCGTGCGCACGATGCCGAGGCGGTCGCGCAGCGGCAGGTGCCGGTAGCGGAGCAGGTCGAGCGGGCGGTCGGAGATCACCCCGACCCGGCCCTGCTCGTCGAGCACCGGCAGCTCGAGGGGTCGCCGGTCGAGCGAGCCGGCCGAGCCCGCGAGGCCGAGGAACTCCTGCCAGGCGGTGAAGCAGCCGAGGCCGATGTGCTGGCCGTTGTCCGGCGGCGGCGAGGGGTCGCCGTCCCGCTTCGGCAGCGTCTGCACCACGCCGCCGAGCGTGGGACGCGCCTCGAGCAGCGTCACCTCGTGTCCTGCTTCGACGAGGCGGAGCGCAGCCGCGAGCCCGGCGAGCCCGCCGCCGATCACCACGCTCCTCATCGCCAGAGCCCTCCCCCGACGATGCGGAGCTTGACGAGCGGCGAGAGGTGCGGGGGCCCGGCGAACACGTCGAACCCGGACTCCTCGATCCGCTCCAGCGTGGCGCGGTAGAGGCCGGCGAAGGCGCCGACGCAGAGAGCACTGCGCCGGTCGAGCTGGTCGAGCAGGTGCAGGCCGTCGTCCAGGTAGACACGAGCACGCTCGGCCTGGAACGCGAGCAGGGCCTGGAGCTGCGGCGTCAGGAGCCCCGCGCCGATGTCCTCCTCCAGGACCGCGAAGGCCTCGAGCTCGTCGGTTGGGAGGTAGACGCGGCCGAGCGACCAGTCCTCGGCGACGTCCCGGATGATGTTGATCAGCTGCAGCGCGACGCCGAGCGTCTCGGCCAGCTCCGGGTCGCCGCCGCCGTAGACCGGCAGGCAGGCGACTCCGACCGCTCCGGCGACGAGCCGGCAGTAGCCGCGGAGATCCTCGAAGGTCGCGTAGCGGGTCACCTCGAGGTCCTGCAGGCCGCCGTCCACGAACGAATGAAGGGCCGTCTCGGGGATCGGGTAGCGCCCGCGTGCGTCGGCGAGCGCGACCAGGGCGAAGTCGTGGCCGGGCGGGGCGTCGAGGAGCAGGTGCAGCTCCTCGAGCCGGGCGCGCTTCTGGTCGACGGGGAGCTCGCCGTCCGCGATGTCGTCCACGCGGCGCGCGAAGGCGTAGATCGCGGCGATCGCGCGCCGCTTCGGCCGCGGCAGCACCATGATCCCGTAGGCGAAGTTGCGCGCGCGCCGCCGCGTGAGCCGTTCGACCTCCGCGTAAGCCTCGGCAGTCGTCGTCACCGAAACGCCTCCCAGGCGAGCCGGGCGCGCGAGGGCCGGGGCCGCCCCGTGAAGATGTCCCAGTCCGCGCGCTCGAGCGCCGCCAGCGCGGCGAGCCCGCCGCGGGCAAAGAGCCCGACCGCGCGCCCGATCCGGCCGCCGAGCCGTTCCTGGAGCACCGCTCCCGAGGCCAGAAGCCCGCGGGCGCGCTCCGCCTCGAACTCGAGCAGCTCGCGGAGCTCCGGGCTCGGGCGGTCGAGCCGCTCGACCTCGTACCGCCTCCGGTCCTCGGCGGGTAGATAGACACGCCCGAGCGCGAGATCGCGCGGCACGTCCTGTAAGAAGTTGACCAGCTGGAGCCCTGTGCAGACGCCGTCCGAGGCGTCGAGGAGATCGGCCTCCCGGTCTCGCCGCAGCAGCCCGAGCACGATGTGGCCGACCGGGTCGGCCGAATGGACGCAGTACCAACGCAGGTCCTCCCAGCTCTCGTACGACGACACTCGCTGGTCCATACGATTCGCCTCGATCAAACGGATGAACGGCTCGGGTGGGAGGCCGAACTCCAGGATCGTCGGCTGGAGCTCGACCAGCACCGGCCAGCTCGGCTCGCCGCCGTAGCAGGCGCCCAGCTCGCGCTCGAGCTCGTCCAGCGTCGCCGGCCGGTCGCCTTCGATCTCGTCCCCCAGAATGTCCACGAGGCGGCAGTAGCCGTAGACCGCGCGCAAGTGCGGCCGCAGGGCCCGCGGGAAAAGCAGCGATGCGACAGGGAAGTTCTCGCCCCGCGCCCGCTCCTGGACGGCTGCCGTGTCCATCGCAGGTAAAGGTTCGCTAGTTCGGCGCTGAAGTTCAAACCAGGTCGGAGGCGCTTGGTAGGTTCCAGCGATGGCGAACGCGGCCCGGCCCGAGCCGGAGCAGGTGCTGGACCCGGCGACGCTCGCCCGCTACGCCGACCTCCTGGCAGTCACCTGCCTCGCGCTCGAACGGGACGACATCCTGTTCCTGGCCGGCCATCCGGAGCACCGGGAGCTCCTCGTCGCGCTCACCGAGGCCGCCTATCGCGCCGGAGCCCGGCTCGTCGACATCACCTACGACGAGCCGCGGGCGGCGGCCGCACGCGTGCGCCACGCTGCCGACGAGCACCTCGGCCTCCTGCCCGACTGGCAGGCGCGCCGGCTGCGCGCGAGCAAGGGCGCCGACCGCGCCTCGCTGTTCGTGGTCGGTGAGGCCGACCCCGGCGTCTTCGACGGCCTGCCGCCGGGGCGTGTCGCCACCGACTCCGCGCGCCGCATGGAGAAGATCCGCGATGTCGCCCTGGCGAGCCTCGACGGGCGGATCCGCTGGACGGCGTGCTCCTGGCCGACCGCGTACTGGGCGGACCAGGTCTATCCCGGGCTCGAGACGGCCGAGGCGAAGCGACGGCTCGCGGAGGACATCCTCTGGTTCTGCCGGCTCGGGCCGGGAGAGCCGGCCGACGGTTCGGGCTGGGTCACCCACGCGACGATGCTCGCCGAACGGGCCCGCGTCCTCACCGAGCTCGAGCTGACGCGGCTGCGCTACCACGGCCCGGGGACCGACCTCGAGGTCGGCCTCTCGCCCGGAACCGTCTTCATCGGCGGCCGCCGCAGTGACGCCTACGGCCACGTGATCTCCGCGAACGTGCCGACCGAGGAGTGCTACACGAGCCCCAAGGCGGGCGCCGCAGCCGGCACGTTCCGCTGCTCGCTGCCGCTCTCCTTCCGCGGCCGGCTGCTCGAAGGAATCGCCGGCGAGTTCCGCGGCGGGCGACTCGTCCGGCTCGAGGCGGACACCGATGCCGACCGGGACTTCCTCGCGGCCTTCCTCGACAGCGAGCCCAATGCGCGGCGGCTCGGGGAAGTCGCGCTCGTGGACGCGAGCTCGCGGATCGGACAGAGCAAGCGGGTCTACTTCAACACGCTGCTCGACGAGAACGCGGCGGCCCACATCGCCTTCGGCGCCGGCTTCGGCCTCACGCGCCGCCCGGACGCCCGGCGGGGCGTCAACCGCGCCAACCTCCACATCGACGTGATGATCGGCACCGACGACCTCGAGGTGACGGGAACAGCCGCGAACGGCAAGTCGGTGCCGCTGATCGCCGGCGGTGCCTGGCAGATCTGAGAATCCGTAGTTCGCCCGGATGTCAAGGTACCCCTGGTGGGTATATTGGGGTCATGGCCGAGACAGTCCGGCTCGAGATCGAAGGGATGTCGTGCGCGTCCTGCGCCGTCCGCGTCGAGCAGACACTGAACCGGCTCGAGGGCGTCGAGGCGTCGGTCAACTACGCGACCGACGAGGCGACCGTGAGCTTCGACCCGGCGAGCGTCGAGATCGACGACCTGCTCGCGGCGGTCGAGGCCTCCGGCTACCACGCGTCGCTCCCGGCCGAGGCGGTCCCGGGCGAGGATCCAAGCCGGCCCTGGCGCGTGCGCCTCCTCTTCTCGGCAGCTCTCACCGCCCCGCTCGCCGTGCTCGCGATGGCGCCGCCACTCCAGTTCCGGAGCTGGGAGTGGCTCGCGTTCGCCCTTGCGACACCGGTCGTGCTCTGGGGAGGCTGGCCGTTCCACCGCGCCGCGGCGCTCAACCTTCGTCACCGCGCCGCAACGATGGACACGCTGATCTCGCTCGGCACGCTGTCGGCCTGGACGTGGTCGGTCGTCGCCCTCCTCGCCGGGATCGACGCCGACACCTACTTCGAAGTCGCCGCGGCGATCACGACGCTGATCCTGCTCGGCCGCTACCTCGAGCTCCGCGCCCGCCGCCGCTCCGGCGAGGCGATCCGCGGGCTGCTCGAGCTGGGTGCGAAGGAGGCACGGGTGCTGCGCGGCGGAGAGGAAGCGCTCGTGCCCGTCGACGAGCTACGACCCGGCGACCGATTCGTCGTCCGGCCGGGCGAGAAGATCGCCACCGACGGCGTCGTCGAGCTCGGCGAGTCCGCGATCGACCAGTCGATGCTCACCGGCGAGCCGATCCCGGTCGAGGTCGGGCCGGGCGAGGAGGTCGTGGGTGCGACGCTCAACACGTACGGGCGCCTCGTGGTGTGCGCGACACGGGTGGGGGCCGAGACCGCGCTCGCGCGGATCACCCGCCTGGTCGCCGAGGCACAGGCGGGCAAGGCGCCGATCCAGCGGCTCGTCGACCGCGTCTCGGCCGTCTTCGTACCGGTCGTGATCGCAGTCTCGCTGGTGACTCTCGTCGCGTGGCTCGCCGTCGGCGGCACCGCCACCGAGGCGTTCAGCGCGGCCGTGGCGGTGCTGATCATCGCCTGCCCGTGCGCCCTCGGCCTCGCCACGCCTACCGCGCTGATGGTCGGCACCGGGCGGGGCGCGCAGCTCGGGATCCTGATCAGAGGCCCCGAGGTGCTCGAGCAGACCCGCCGCATCGACACCGTCGTGCTCGACAAGACCGGCACCCTCACCGCCGGCACGCTCGAGCTCGCAGGGGTCGAGCTGCTGAACGGCGCCTCGCGCGCCGAGGTCCTCCGGCTTGCCGGGGCGCTCGAGAGCGCGAGCGAGCATCCCGTCGCGCGCGCCGTAGCCGCGGCTGCGCGCGCCGAGCTCGGCCGGCTCCCGTCGGTCGCCGGCTTCCGCAACCTGCCCGGCATCGGCGTCGAGGGCGTTGTCGACGGCCACGCGGTACGCATCGAGCGCGGCGTGGTCGCGTGGGACGGCATCCCCCGGGCCAGGCTGGCCGTGCGGGACGCGGTCAAGCCCACGAGCGCCGAGGCCGTCGGCGAGCTGAAGGCGCTCGGCCTCACGCCCGTGCTGCTGACCGGCGACACCCGGGAGTCCGCCGAGCAGGTCGCGGCCGAGGTCGGAATCGAGCACGTGCTCGCCGGGGTGCTCCCGGACGGCAAGGCCGCCGAGGTGAAGCGCCTGCAGGAGACGGGCCAGGTCGTCGCGATGGTCGGCGACGGCGTCAACGACGCTCCGGCGCTGGCCCAGGCAGATCTCGGCATGGCGATCGGCACCGGCACCGACATCGCGATCGAGGCCTCCGACATCACGCTCGTCTCGGGCGACCCGCGCGCCGCCGCCGACGCGGTCCGGCTCGCCCGGCGGACGCTCCGCACGATCAAGGGCAACCTCTTCTGGGCCTTCGCCTACAACGTGGCCGCGATCCCGCTAGCCGTCGCGGGGCTGCTCGACCCGATCGTCGCCGCGGCGGCGATGGCCTTCTCCAGTGTCTTCGTCGTCACCAACAGCCTGAGGCTGCGGCGCTTCTCGAGCAGCCGGGAGGGAATCGCATGACCCACGGCTACGTGGACCAGAAGGACGCGCTGGTCAAGCGCCTGCACCGGATCGAGGGTCAGGTCCGCGGCATCGAGCGCATGGTGGAGGACGAGCGCTACTGCATCGACATCCTCACGCAGGTCGCCGCGGTCAACACCGCGCTCGAGAGCCTCGCATTCCAGATCCTCGACGCGCACGTGAACCACTGCGTCACCGACGCGATCGCGGCGGGCGACCGCGCGGCCGCTGCGGAGAAGACGCAGGAGCTGCTGGCCGCCGTCGAGCGGTTCGCGCGGACACGCTAGGCGCTAGCGCAAGCGGCCCTTCGAGGAGACCGTGACCGCGCGGGAGCCGAGATCCTCGCGGGAGAGCGAGCGGATCAGGCCGAGCGCGGCGCCGGCCTTGTCCAGCGCCGGGGTGCCGTGCGCGTCGAGCCGGGTCGGGACGATGCGGCCCTTGACGAAGCTCCCGTCCGAGCGAAGGGTCACGTGGAGGATCGCGCTCCTCGAGAGCGGGCCTCCGAGGCGGAACACCTCGTAGCCGCCGAAGTTGCCCAGGCTGTATGCGATCAGGCGGCCCTTGTACCACTCCATCCCGCGCAGCACGTGCGGGCCGCTGCCGACGACCAGGTCGGCACCTGCGTTGACGACGGCATGGGAGAACGCGATCGGGTTGCCGCGCGGCTCGCCGAGGTAGGTCTCCATTCCCGGAGTCACGTGCTGGTGGTCGACGCCCTCGGCGCCCGCGTGCATCGTCACGACGACGACGTCCGCGTTCGCGACCGCCTTGCGCACGAGACGTTGCGCGGCGGGGATGTCGGTCAGGCTCTGCGCCCATTTGTACGGAGCGAAGCCGAGCAGCGCCACACGGATCGCGCCGACCTGCTGGTAGCGGATCTCACCGGGGCGCCCGGTCCAGGCGAGTCCGACCTTCCGGAGCGCTGCGAGCGTCTGCGCCTGGCCTGCGGGGCCGTAGTCCAGCGCGTGGTTGTTGGCGACGTTCATCACCGTGAAGCCCGCCTGCGTGAGCCAGCGCGCATAGGAAGGCGGCGTGTGGAACGCGTAGCAGTTCGTGCCGTTCGTGCCGCACTTCGCGGCGGAGGGAGTCGTCGAGAGCGTGCCCTCGAGGTTCCCGAGGACGACGTCGGCGGAGAGCTGGCGCTTCACCGCCTTGAAGAAGCCGGTACCTCCGTCCGGCGGCAGGTTCGGCATCGAGCCCATCACGATGTCGCCGACCGCGGCGAAGGTGAAGATCCCGGAGGCGTGCGGGCGGGCCGACGCCGAGGGCGCGAGCGCGACGACCGCGCACGCCATCGCCAGAGCGGCGAGGCTTCGCGTCGACATGCGATCAGACGGGCGGCGGCTCGGAGCCGCCACCGTCGGAACCGCTACCTTCGGAGCCGCCGCTCTCGGAGCCGCCGCGGAGCTTGTTCCAGCCGGCGCGGAGGTCGGGCCAGTCCATGGCGCCTCCGGCGTCCGGGAACTCCCGCAGCGTCTCGCGGCGAAGCGCCCAGACACCGAACGCGATCAGCGCCGCGAACAGCAAGATCCCCCACCACTGCTGCGTCGCCGAGGTCGGCCCCCAGAGGATCAGCAGCAGGTAGAGGAACGCCACGACGGCCACCACCACGCCGAGGCGCTCCTGAAAGGCCGGAGCGAGCCATCGGCGGACCGTGGTCGCCGGGCGGGTCGCGCCTCCGAGCCACGCCGCGATCACGAGGGCGAGGCCGTAGAAGATGATCGCCCAGGCGATGTCGGCGAGCAGGGTGCTGCCGATCAGCCAGGCGTGCCTCGCCGCGGTCTTGTCGGACTCGGTCTTGACGAGCGTGCTCACGAGCTCGTGACCGGCGAGCCGCCGCAGGACGAGCAGCACGATGCCGACGGTCACGAGGCTCCAGCCGGTTGCCCGCAGCGCGATGCGCCGCCAGCCCGCCGCGAGCCAGATCGCGGCCGCGTAGAGCAGGAGGACGAGAACGACGAGGAAGACGCTCAGCACCTTGATCGCCTTCACCGTGTCCTGCACGAGCTTCAGCTGGCTCGAATCGAAGACCACGAGCCGCCCGGCGTCCGACGAGATCTGGGCGCCGAGCCCGAGCCGGTCGGCGAGGCCCTGGACGAGAGGGTGCAGATCGAGAACGACCTCGCCCTGCTGGGTCTGGACGACCCCCGAGCTCTTTCCGTTGATGATGTCCATGAAGCGCTGGTGGGCGTTGTAGTTGAGCTTCTGCCACTGGTTCTGGACTGCGGGCTGGGCGAGGAGGTCGCTGGCGGCCCGCGGCGCGAACTGGCGCAGGAGGCCCGACGCCGGGCCAGCGAGCGACTTCGTCTGCTCGGGCAGGATCTCCTCGAGCTGCGTCTTCACGTCGACGTTCTCGAAGAGCTGGTCGGTCATGTAGACGGAGAGCGCGTCCCTGACCTCCCGGTCCTGGAGCAGCCGGACGCTCGCGTTCGACCAGGCGCGAGAATCGAGGGCCTGGCGCTTCACGAAGACGGTCAGCGAGGAGACGAGCGTGACGATCGAGGCGAGGACGATCAGGGTCCAGACCCAGACGCGGTGCTTCCTCACGTTCATCACAGGGGCGGCGGCGGTCATCGACCCCGGGGACAGTAACGCACGCCCCCGCTCTAGACTGATGGGCGATGGCCGCCGAGGAACCGCTCACCTGGCTCCGCGTCCCGGCCGAGGACGAACTGCCGGAGGAGGTGCTCGAGCTCTGGCGCCCGTCGCTCGAGAAGCTCGGCTTCGTCCCCAACGTGCTGCGGCTCTTCGCGCTGCGCCCCTCGCACCTGCTCGCCTGGAACGCGCACTACGAGGAGGCGATGAAGGGCGACTCCGGCCTCACGAAGGCCGAGCGGGAGATGATCGCGGTCGTCGTCTCGGTCGCCAACCGCTGCAGCTACTGCATCGCCGCCCACTCCGCCGCACTGCGGAAGCTCACGAAGGATCCCGCGCTCGCCGACGCGATCGCCGCCGACCACACAGAGGCGACGGTCGAGCCGCGCGTCAAGGCAATGCTCGACTATTCGCAGAAACTGACGCTTCGGCCGGCCGAGATGGAGGAGGCCGACGTCGAGGCGCTGCGCGAGGCGGGCTGGCGCGACGAGGACATCATGGACATCGCAGAGGTGACGGGGCTGTTCAACGCCTCGAACCGGATGGCAAGCGGGCTAGGCTGGGTGCCGAATCCCGAGTTTTACGTGCTGGGGCGCTAGATCCGACTCACTCCGAGCTACCGTATGAGTACCGTGAGACTCAGACGCGTAGCCCTCGTCGTCTCGGCCGCCGCCCTGCTCGGGGCGCTCGTCGGGAGCGCGGGCGCCGGGAACCAGGCCGTGGTCAAGAGCGCCAAGAACAGGATCCTCGGAGAGACGATCCTCGTCACCACGAAGGGGATGACGCTCTACCGCCTCAGCGGCGAGAAGCAGGGCGCCCTGAGCTGCGCGACACCGGCCTGCTTCGCGATCTGGCGGCCGCTCTGGATCGCGCCCGGGACGACCCCGACCGGCGCCAAGAACCTGGGCATCCTGAAGCGCCCCGACGGACGCATCCAGGTCACCTACAAGGGCGGCCCGCTCTACACCTACGCGCGCGACAGGAAGACGGGTCAGGTGAACGGCAACGGGCTCAAGGCGGGCGTCGCGACGTGGCAGGTGGTCGTGACGAGCGGGAACGGCAGCCCTGCCCCGACACCGGAGCCGGGGCCGGGGCCCGGCTACCCCGACGGCCGCTACGGCTAGCGCGGCGCGCGGGCCGGCGACTCGAGCTCGGACAGCGCTCGCCTGATCCCGCGCGTGGCCTGGGCGATGCGCTGCTCGTTCTCGACCAGCGCGAAGCGGACGTAGCCCTCGCCGCCGGGGCCGAAGCCGGCGCCCGGACTGACCGCGACGTGGGCCTCGCGCGCGAGCCGCACCGCAAACGCCTGGGAGCCGTCCGCCCGGTACGGCTCGGGAATCTCCGCCCAGACGAACATCGTCCCCCGCGGCGGCTCGATCTCCCAGCCGATCCGCGCCAGGCCCCGGCAGAGCGCGTCGCGGCGGCCGCGGTAGACCTCGGTGATCTCCTCCGGATACCCGGAGGCCTCGTTCATCGCGACGATCGCGGCGATCTGGATCGGCTGGAAGGTCCCGTAGTCGAGGTACGACTTCAGCCGCGCGAGGGCGCCCACCACCTCGGCGTTCCCGAGCATGAAGCCGACGCGCCAGCCCGCCATCGAGAACCCCTTCGTGAGCGTGTAGAGCTCGACGGCGACGTCGGTCGCGCCCTCGACCTCGAGGATCGACGGCGGCCGGTAGCCGTCGAAGGCGATGTCGGCGTAGGCGAAGTCGTGCACGATCAGCACCTCGTTCTCGCGCGCGAACGCGACCGCGCGCTCGAAGAGATCGGGTTCCGCCACGGTCGTCGTGGGGTTGTGCGGATACGAGAGGACGATCGCCCGCGGGCGCGTGGGCGTGCTCGCGAACGCCTCCTCGAAGGCCGCGAAGCCGCCGTCGACCGGCGCCTGGACGACGGTCGCACCCGCGAGCACGGGCGCGTAGGTGTGGATCGGGTACGTCGGTGTCGGCACCACCGCGACATCACCGGGCTGCACGAGGACCCACATCAGGTGCGAGAGCCCCTCCTTCGCGCCGATCGTCGTCAGCGCCTGGGTCTCGGGATCGAGGTCGACTCCGAAGCGGCTCCGGTAGAGGTCGCAGACCGCGGCCCGCAGGCGAGGGATGCCGCGGCTCGACGAATAGCGGTGGTTTCGCTCCTTCGCCGCCGCCTCCTGGAGCTTCGCGACCGCCTCGGGCGGCGACGGGAGGTCCGGGTTCCCGAAGCCGAGGTCGATCACGTCCTCGCCCGCGCGGCGCAGCTCGAGCTTGAGCCGGTCGATCTCGGCGAAGGCGTACGGCGGCAGCGCCGAGATGCGCCGGAACTCCACCGTTACGCGACTCCCTCGAGCGCGGCCGGCGCCAGCTCGGCGGCGAGCGCGACGACCTCGCCGACGATGATCAGTGCCGGCGAGGGCAGCTCGCCCGCCGCGGTCGCGAGCTCGGCCAGCGGCGCGTGCACCACGCGCTGACCGGGCAGCGTCCCCTCGGCGATCACCGCGGCGGGCGTCGCGGGGTCCTTACCGTGCTCGACGAGACGGCGGGCGATCCGGGGCAGCTGCGCGAGCGCCATGAAGAAGACGAGCGTACCGCGTGCCGCGGCGAGCGCGGCGAAGTCGAGCACGTCGGCGTCGTGCCCCGCGGCGACCGTCACCTGAGAGGCGACCCCGCGGTGCGTGACCGGGATCCCGGCTGCCGAGGGCACCGCCGCGAACGACGAGACGCCGGGGACGACCTCCACCTCCACACCGGCGCGGATCAGCGCGAGTGCCTCCTCGCCGCCGCGCCCGAACACGAACGGGTCGCCGCCCTTTAGCCGGACGACGTCGAGGCCCTCGCGCCCGTAGGCGACCAGGAGCTCGTTCACCCTGGCCTGGTCGAGCGAGTCGCGGTCGATCACGAGCGCGTCGCCCGGCGCCTCGGCGACAAGCTCGGGCGAGACGAGGCGGTCGTGCACGAGCACGTCGCAGGCGCGGATCCGCTCGAGGCCCCTGGCCGTGATCAGCCCCGGATCGCCGGGGCCGGCGCCGACGAGCCGGACGGTCAAGCGAGCGCCTGCTCGACGAGCCGCTCGAAGTACTTCCGCCGGTCCTCGTAGGTTGGCAGGTTCCGTTTCGCCCAGGGCCGCAGCGCCTGCAGCTCCAGGGCGAGCTCCGCGTACTCGGGCCCGATCCCCTCGCCGACCTGCGTGCGGATCCGCTGGGCGAGCGCAGGCGAGGCGCCCCCCGTCGAGACGGCCACCGCGATCGGCCCCTGGCGATGCACCGCGGGCAGGATCAGCGAGCAGAGCTCCGGCACGTCGACGACGTTGCAGAACAGGAAGCGGCGCTCCGCATCCTCGTGGACGCTCGTGTTGACGGCCGTGTCCGAGGTCGCGGCGATCACGAGGAAGCGGCTCTCGAGATCGTCCCGCCGGTAGCGCCGCGGCAGCCACTCGACGTCGAGCTCGCGGAGCCCTGGCTCGATCCGCGGAGCGACCACCGTGACCCGTGCGCCGCTGGCGAGGAGCCCCTGAACCTTCTCGAGCGCGACCACGCCTCCGCCGACGACGAGCACGCTCTTGCCCTCGAGGTCGAGGCAGGCCATGTACCACTGCTTGGGCTCAGACACCGACGCTCGCAAGCCGCGCTCCCTGACGGTCGAGCCGGACGGTGAGCTCCGTGCCTCCCGCCGTGAGCGAGAGAGTGAACGCGCCGGGGCCGAGCGCCTGAACCGAGATCGACTCGAGCTCCTTCCCGCTCAGCGCGCGTAGCGCCCTGCTCACCTCGCGCGCGCTCGCGCCGAGCTCCGCACCCCGGGGCAGCCGGCGATAGAGGCGCAGCGCCGCCTGCTCGCCGCCCGGCCCGTAGAGCGCCCGGATCCGTCCCGCCTGCAGCCCGAGCTCGACGAGCTGCTCGAGCGTCTGCTCGCTCTCGACGGGCACCTCGCCGTCCTCGATCGCGGCGATCAGGAACGCGAGCTGGTCGCGGTAGTCCGGGTCGCCGGCGATCGCGAGCACGCTCTGTGCCTCGGCGAGCGCGACCTCGCGCTCCTCGCCGGCGAGGCTAAGCGTCGTCATCGTGACCTCCCTCCCCGAGGATCGCGTGCAGCTCGTGCTCCATGCCGCCGGTCTCGATCGCGCAGTGGATTCCGCACTCCTTCGGCGCGTTCGTCTCCCACCACCAGCGCCCCGCGCGCGAGGCCTCGCCGGGTGCGATCGCGCGGGTGCACGGTGCGCAGCCGATCGAGGTGTAGCCCTGGGCGTAGAGCGGGTGGGTCGGGACGCCCTCCTCGCGGACGTAGTCCCAGACCTCCTCCTCCGTCCACTCCGCGAGCGGGTTGAGCTTCACGATCGCTCCGTGGTCGTGGTCGATCTCGATCTTGCGGATGTCGGTGCGGCTCGCCCACTGGTCGCGCCGGAGGCCCGTGATCCACGCATCGAGCCCGGCGAGATGGCGCGTGAGCGGCTGCACCTTGCGGATCTGGCAGCAGAGGAGGCGGCTCTCGACCGAGCGCGTGAACAGATTCGGCCCGTGCTTGCCGACGAGCCGCTGCACCTGGCCGGCATCGGGTGAGAGGAGCTCGAGCCGGAGGCCGGGGTACCGCGCGCGAAGCTGCTCGATCAGGTCGAACGTCTCGGTGGGGAGCCGCCCGGTGTCGACCGAGAAGACGGCGATCTCCGGGTCGAGCCGGTACAGCATGTCGATCAGCGCGACCCCGTCGATCTGGAACGCGGTCGAGAGTGCGATCCGCGGCGCGAACCGCTCGAGCGCCCACTCCAGGAGCTCCTCCGGGTCCTGCCCCTCGAACTCGACGGAGAGCTCCCCCGCCTCCAGCTCGTCGATCAGCTCCACACTCATGCGGCCTCCTCCTTCGCTCGGGCGGGCTCGCGGCCGGCCAGGATCCCAAGGTCGTCGTCCGACAGTCGATGGGTGAATGCGGCGAACTGCTCGTCCGCAATGCGCTGCTCGATCCAGCCGCCGACGAGCCCCGCGACCGCCTGGTCGAGCTCCTCGCTCGGGACGCGCCGGAAGACCGGCCGCGCGATCGCAGCGTCGGGGCCGAGGCCTCCGCGCAGGAAGATGTCGTAGGCCTGCCGGCGCTTGCCCTCGTCGTCGCGCACGGTGGTGCCCTGGAAGCCGAGGTCGCCGACCCAGTGCTGCGCGCAGGCGTGCGGGCAGCCGTCGAGGTGCAGGCGCAGCCCGGCGACCCCGTCGCCGAACCTGGTCTCGAGCCCCTCGATCAGCGAGCCGAGGCGCGTCTTGGTCTCGGTGACCGAGAAGTTGCAGTGCGGCTCGCCGGTGCAGGCGATCGACGCGCCGCGGATCGAGTTGCCGTCGAGCGGGAAGCCGAGCTCCGCGAGCGCGGCGACGGTGCCCTCGACGCTCTCACCGGGCACGCCGGTGACGACGAGGTTCTGCTGGCGCGTGATCGCGACGTCGCCGCCGTGGGCGTCCGCCAGCCCGGCGACGCGGATCATCTGGTCGCCCGAGACGAGGCCGAGGTGGACGGGAACGCCGATCGCCGAGCGGCCGTCGCGCTGGAGCTGGACGCCCAGGTGGTCGGCGAGCGGGCCGGGCGGCTCGAGCGTGTAGTCGGGCAGCGCATAGCCGAGCCGGCGCTCGAGCTCGGCACGCATGCCCTCCGCGCCGTAGTCATCGACCATGAACTTCATCCGCGACTTCACGCGCGAGACGCGATAGCGGAGGTCTTCTTTCCACGCGTCGAGGAGCGCGCGGAGCACGGGCAGCGCCTCGTCAGGGCGCACGAAGACGCCGAGGTCGCGCGCCAGGCGAGGCACCGAGGCGAGGCCGCCGCCCGCGGTGACGGCGAAGCCGGGCTCGCCGTCGCGCAGGACGCCGACGAGCGCGATGCAGTTGATCTCGGGCGCGTTGCAGCGATGCGCGCACGCGGAGATCGTGATCTTGTGCTTGCGCGGCAGGTCCGAGTAGTCGGGGTTGCCGTAGAAGAACTCGGCCGCCTCCTCGAGCACCGGCGTGGCGTCGAAGAGCTCGTCGTGAGCGAGCCCGGTGAGCGGGCAGCCGGTGATGTTGCGGACCGCGTCGCCGCAGGCGCCCGCGGTCGTGAGGCCTGCGGCCTCGAGCGCGGCGAACACCTCCGGCAGCGCCGCGAGCTCGAGGTAGTGGAGCTGGACGTTCTGCCGCGTCGAGAGCTCCCCCTCGCCGCGGCCCCAGCGGTTCGAGACCTCGCCGATCGTCCTGAGCTGCGCCGGAGTGACGCGCCCGCCCGGCAGCTTGATCCGGAGCATGAACGTGCCGACCTTCGGCTTGTCGTGGTAGAGACCCCACCACTTGAGCCGCACGAGATCCTCCTCGGCGACGCTCTCGTAGCCGGCCGCGATCAGCGCCGGCAGCTCGCCGAGGATCCCGAGCGGGCTCTTGTCGCGCTTCAGCCGTTCGACGGGATTGCGCTTGTAGACGAGCTCCCAGTCGAGGGTTTCGGGGGTACGCGATGCTCTGGCCTCTCTCGCCATCTCGTCCTCTCTCGGCTGGGTGTGGAGGGTCGCTAGCCGACGACGAGGTGGCGGGAAGCCACACACATCATCGCGATCGAAACGGCCTTGCCTGCGACCATGGGCGCGACCTTACCTAAAGAGCTATTAAAAGTAAAGCGACTTTCCTTAGGAAAGTCCGGCCCGGTAGACCTGACCCTCGAGCTCGCGCCCCAGCACCGACTCGAGCCAGTCCGAGACGCCGATCAGCGCCCCGAGGTCGACGCCCGTCTCGACGCCCTCGCCGTGCAGGAGGTAGACGAGGTCCTCGGTCGCGATGTTCCCCGTCGCGCGCGGCGCGAACGGGCAGCCTCCGATTCCGCCGATCGAGGCGTCGAAAACGGTCACGCCGGCCTCGAGCGCCGCGTAGGCGTTGGCGAAGCCGGTATTGCGCGTGTTGTGCAGATGGACCCCGATCGGGACGCCGAGATCCGTGCTCGCGCGGGCCAGCTCCTTGACCTGACGCGGCACGCCGACGCCGATCGTGTCGGCGTAGACGACCTCGGCGGCGCCGGCCGCGGCGAGGCGGTCCGCGAGCGCGAGCACCCGGCCCGGGTCGACCAAGCCTTCGAACGGGCAGCCGAAGGCCGTGCTGAGCGTGACCGTGGCGCGGATCCCGTCCTCGCGTGCACGCGCGAGAATCCGCTCCGCCGCCGCGGCAGCCTCCTCGACCGAGGCGTTCGCGTTCTCGCGGCTGAAGCTCTCCGAGACGGCCACAGTGAGGTGCGCCTCGGCGAGCCCGGAGGCGGCGAGCCGCTCATAGCCGCGCTCGTTGAGGACGAGCCCGGCGAAGACGACGCGCGGTCGGCGCTCGAGCGAGGCGACGACCTCCTCGGCGCCGTCCATCTGCGGCACCCGCTCGGGACTGACGAAGCTGACCGCCTCCACTCGGGGCAGCCCGGCCGACGCGAGCCGGTTGCAGAGCTCCGCGCGAACAGCTGGAGCGAGCGTCTGCGGCTCGCTCTGGAGCCCGTCACGCGGGCCGACGTCGCAGATCGTGACCACCGAAGGATGCTAGCGGGGCAGGGACGGGAGCCCGACGAGCGGACCCTAGGCGTACCTGAGCTCGCGCAGGAGCGGGCCAGCCTCGCGCTCGACGTCGGCGAGTTGCTCGGGTGTGAGGTCCCTGCGCCAGCGCCCGACCGAGCCCGTGAACACGTCGGAGAGAGCCCCGGCCACCAGCTCGGGGTCACTCTCGATGTGTTCGGCGATCCGCGCACCGACTCCCCGGGGATCGGTGACCATCGCCTCGTAGCGGATCTCGAGCGTCCGCTCGGGCACCGAGTTCGCGGCGGTGACGTAGCGGCGCCACGCCCAGGCCGCGCGCCTCGCCTCGCTGGCGCGGCTGAACTCCTCGGCGGAGTCGGGCTCGACCCAGAAGCGGGCATGGACGCCGTAGGGAGCCCCGACGTCGTCGCTGTCCTGCCGGTCGGCGCCCAGCCACCCCCGCTCGAGCAGCGAGCAGACCACGTCGCGGCCGTCGCGGACGATGTGGATGATCGCGGCGCGCGGGTACGCCCGCGCAACGGCGGGAACGACGAAGCTGGTCTCCGGAGTCTGCTCGATCGCGCGCAGGCGGCGGGCCAGCCCGAGCCGCCGGATCCGCTCGATCGTGCGCCGCAGCCCTTCGGCGGCATCCGCCTCCGGCAGCGAGGCGAGCCGTGGCAGGGCTGCCTTTAGCGGGCCGACCTCGCCGAGGTCGACGAAGCCCGGCAGTCGCCCGAGCGAGCCCGCCAGGAACGACGTGCCCGAACGCGGCGAGCCGACCACGAACACCGGCCGCTCGCCGGGAAGGTCCACGTCGGTCTCGCCCGCCTCCCGGCTGCGCGGGACGATCCGGCGGACCGTCGCCGCGTACAGGGGCGTCGTCGCGAGGGCCTGCCGGACGGTGTGTACGAGTTCGAGCGGTTCGTGCACCAGAAGCTCCAGTCTAGTGGGAGACCGGGGACGATCTCCCGGATCGCACAGGGCTTGGTCGGACCGGTATAACCGCTCGATGGCGGCCTCGCCGTGCTCGCACCTCGAGACGATCCGGTTCACGGACCTTCCCGACCCGCTCCTCGGCTGCGAGGAGTGCCTGAAGATCGGCGGCTGGTGGATCCATCTGCGCATGTGCCTGGAGTGCGGCAAGGTCGGCTGCTGCGACAACTCGCCGAACAAGCACGCGACCGCGCACTTCCACGAGGCCGGGCACCCGCTGATCCGCTCGGCAGAGCCGGGCGAGGCGTGGCTCTGGTGCTACGTCGACGAGGTCTTCCTCACCTGATGGCGGGCGACTGGCCCGAGCTTCCGTACGGGGCGTGGCGGAGCACCCGCGACACGCTCCACATGTACCTCCAGATCGTCGGCAAGGTGCGGCTCGCTCTCGCGCCGATGGAGCCGCAGTGGGGACAGGTGCCGCTCTACGTGACGGCGCGCGGGCTCAACACCTCGCCGATCCCGCACGAGAACGGCGTCTTCGACTTAGACGTCGACTTCGTCGACCACGTGGTGTCCGTGCGGACGGCCAAGGGCGGGCTGGAGCGTGTGACGCTCGAGGCGCGCACCGTGGCCGAGTTCTACGCGCTGCTGATGGCAGCGCTCGACAGGGCCGGCGTGCCGGTGAAGATCACGGAACGGCCCTCCGAGGTGCCGAACCCGATCCCGTTCCCGGAGGACGTCGAGCACGGAAGCTACGACGCGGAGCCGGTCACGCGCTTTCGGCGCGCGCTCGCGTCGGTCGACGCGGTGATGAAAGTGCACCGAGCGCGCTTCCTCGGGCGAGTATCGCTCGTTCAGTTCTTCTGGGGCACGTTCGACCTCGCTTATACCCGCTTTTCGGGCAGGCCGGCCGAGCCGCCGCCGAACGCGGACGTGATCATGCGCAACTCGGCCAACGCCGAGGAGGTGTGCGCCGGCTTCTGGCCCGGCGACGAGCGGTTCCCCGAGCCGGCCTTCTTCGCGTACACCTATCCTCGCCCACCCGGGATCGAGGCGAGAGCCGAGGGCTGGAACGAGGAGATGGGCCTCTTCGTGCTGCCCTACGAGGCGGTCCGGGCCGCGCCGGACGCGCGCCGAACGCTGCTCGACTTCCTCGAGAGCACGTACGCCGCAGCGGGCTGGGACCCGGCTCTGGAAGCGAAATAAACACGGGCTGCCGGTCGTTCTAACAAGTACGCGCGCAGAGACAGATCTCGTGAAGGACGTCTCGGCGCGGATTTAGTCCTGCCAAAGGAGAACCATGAGGGGAAGTCACCCCGAGTTGACACTCGCGACCGTCCGCTGCAGCACCTGTGGCGAGGTCTTCACAACTCGATCAACAAAACGTGAGATTGTGGTCGATGCGTGCTCGAACTGTCACCCCGTCTACACCGGGGTCGAGCGGGCTGTATCGCAGGGCAGCCGCACGGAGCGCTTCGAGAGGCGCCGTGCCCGTAGCACCGTCGCGTAAGCGAAACTGAAGAGGAGAATCAAGAACACTGTGTTTCCGAACGACGAACTGAACGTATTCCTCGAGCAGGCCGACGAGAGCGGTCTCGTCGCCGAGCGCGAGCTCGCCGCAATCGCGGCCGAGCACGACCTCGACGACGACGAGCTCGCCGCCCTGCGCGCCGAGCTCGAGACCCGCGGGGTCGAGATCGTGCCCGACGAGGCCGAGCTCGAGCTGAGCGTGGACCCGTCCGCGGCCGCGACGACCGACGCGCTGACGATGTTCATGAACCAGATCGGCCGCCACCAGCTGCTGACCGCCGCCGAGGAGGTCGAGCTCGCGAAGCGCGTCGAGCGCGGCGACCGACAGGCGAAGGAGCGGATGATCAACTCGAACCTGCGTCTCGTCGTCTCGATCGCGAAGCGCTACCAGGGGCATGATCTGCCGCTGCTCGACCTGATCCAGGAGGGCGTGATCGGCCTGAACCGCGCGGTCGAGAAGTTCGACTGGCGCCGCGGCTACAAGTTCTCGACGTACGCGACCTGGTGGATTCGCCAGGCATGCCAGCGTGCGATCTCGAACCAGTCGCGGACGATCCGGGTGCCCGCCCACGTCAACGAGCGCCAGGTGAAGCTCGGCCGCGCCCGCCGGCGCCTCGAGCTGGAGCTCGGACGCGAGCCGACGATGGAGGAGCTCGCCGACGCGGCCGGCCTCGAGCTCGTACACGCCGAAGAGGCCCTCAGTGCGGTGTCGGTGTCGGCCTCGCTCAACCAGGCGATCGGCAGTGACGGCGACGGCGAGCTGGGTGACCTGTTCGCGGATCCGTTCGCGGCCGATCCCGCGGAGGAGGCAGGCGACGCGCTGCGCCGCCAGGAGATGCGAGCGGCGCTCAGCAAGCTGCCCGAGACCGAGCGGCGGATCCTCGAGCTTCGCTTCGGCTTCGACGGGCAGCAGGCCTCGCTGGAGGCGATCGGGCGCGAGCTCAAGATCTCGCGCGAGCGGGTGCGACAGCTCGAGCGCGACGCGCTCGCGCGGCTCGCCGAGGCGGCGTGAGGGCGATGTTCTCGTTCTTCCGCGACAAGACCGGGATGATCGAGCCCGACGCGGCGCTGCCCGGCCGTGAGGAGCGGATGACGGTGCCCGACCGCCACGAGGTGCTCGGGACCCCGCTCCAGCCGCCGTTTCCCGAGGGCCTCGAGCGGGCGATCCTCGGGATGGGCTGCTTCTGGGGCGCCGAGCGCGTCTTCTGGCGCGCGCCGGGGGTCTACACGACCGCCGTCGGTTACGCCGGCGGGTTCACGCCGAACCCGACCTACGAGGAGACCTGCAGCGGCCGGACGGGGCACACCGAGGCGGTGCTCGTGGTCTTCGACCCCGCCGTGACGAGCTACGAGGAGATTCTCCGTCTCTTCTGGGAGAACCACGATCCTACCCAGGGCGCGCGGCAGGGCAACGACGTCGGCACTCAGTACCGGTCGGCGATCCTCTGGACGAGCGAGGCGCAGAAGGCGGCCGCCGAGCGCTCCCGCGATGCCTACCAGGACGTGCTCGCCGCGGCCGGCTACGGGCCGATCACGACCGAGCTCGCCGCCGCGGGCGAGTTCTACTACGCGGAGCCCTACCACCAGCAGTACCTCGCGAAGAACCCGAACGGCTACTGCGGCCTCGGCGGCACCGGGGTCGCCTGCCCGGTCGAGCTCACGACCACGGGCTGAGCTCTGTAGCCCGGGCGGCGGCGCTGAATTGCGCCGCCGCCCGGGCTCGACTCGTGGTCGTGCGTGCTGATCAGGCTGCCTCGAGGAGGAGGTCGTCCTCGGCCGGCGCCCTTTCCGCGTCGTGCTCGTGCGGCTCCGTGAGGACGAGCGCCACGACCGCCCCGACCGCTGCGATTGCGGCGAGCACGAAGAACGTGACCTGGAAGCCGTGGGTGAGCGCCCCTGCACCGAGAGCCGTCGAACCGGGATGCGCAGTCACGTAGCGATCGGTGAAGCTGATCGCGATCGTGGTCGCGGCCGCGACGCCGATTGCGCCGCCGATCTGCTGGCTGGTGTTGATCAGCCCCGAGGCGACGCCGGCCTCGGAGGGCCTGACACCGGTGAGCCCACCGATCGACATGGGCACGAACGCGAACGCGAGGCCGATCCCGCTGAGCAGGAACGCCGGGAACAGATCCCAGAAGTAGTGCCCCTCCACCGGAAGCCGGGCGTAGAGCACGAGCCCGGCCGCGGACACGATCATCCCGACGGGCAGGATCCGGCGGACGCCGAAGCGCGTAGTGAGCGCCTGCGCGACGCCGGAGAACGCGATGATCGTGAGGGTGAGAGCGATGTAGGCGACGCCGGTCTGCAGCGCCGAGTAGTGCAGCACCTGCTGCATGTAGAGGGTGAGCAGGAAGAACTGCGAGAACATCGCGGCCGCGAGCAGCAACCCGCTGACGTTGGAAGCCGTGAGCGTCCGCAGGCGGAAGATCCGCAGCGGCAGCAGCGGCGCCTTGGAGCGGAGTTCGATCACGACGAACGCGAGCACGAGGGCGGCGGATGCCGCCAGGAGCCCGACCGTCTCCGCGGTCGCCCAGCCATGCTGAGTCGCGCGGGTCATCGCATACACGAGCACCATCAGGCCGCCCGTGATCGAAGCTGCGCCCGCGGTGTCGAAGTGACGGTGGTCGAGGTCGGCCCGGCTCTCGGGGACGAGAAACGGCGTGAGACCGAGAACGAGCAGGCCTGCGGGCACGTTGATGAAGAAGATCCAGGACCAGCTGAGCGCGCTGGTGAGCGCTCCGCCGAGAAGCACGCCGGCGGCACCGCCGCTCCCCGAGGCGGCTCCCCAGACGCCGAGGGCGAGGTTGCGCTCGCGACCCTCCGCGAAGGTAGTGGTGAGGATCGAGAGCGCGGCCGGCGAGAGCAGCGCGGCGCCGAGGCCCTGCAGCGAGCGGAAGGCGATGAGCGAGCCTTCGGACCAGGCGAGCCCGTTGAGCAGGGAGCTCGCCGTGAAGATCACGACTCCCGCGACGAAGACCCGGCGGCGACCGAGCAGGTCGGCCAACCGCCCGCCGAGCAACAGCAGGCCGCCGAAGAAGATCGCATAGGCGGTGATCACCCACTGCAGGCTCTCCTGGGTGAAATGCAGGTCGGTCTTGATCGAGGGGAGCGCGACGTTCACGATCGCAACGTCGAGCACGACCATGAACTGGGCGGCGACGATCACCGCCAGTGCGAACCATCGTCTTCGATTTTCGAGGGAAGTCATTTGCGCCTCCGATCGTTTAGTCAGTCGATGATAAACGCTAAAAACGATCGACGACGCTACGCTTATTCCCGATGAGCGCTCCTGTCCCCGAGCTCGAGCTACGCCCGCTGAAGCCGCCCCAGGAGCTGCTCGCCAATACGGCGTTCCTGCTCGCGAAGCTCGGCACGGCGATCAAGAGCCAGGCGCTCGACGAGTTCGAGCAGGCCGGCTTCAGCATGTACCACTACAGCGTGCTGGCGCTCCTCGCCGAGGGCGAATGCTCGACGCAGGCGACGGTCGCGCAGATGCTCGGCCTGGACAGCAGCCAGCTCGTCGGCGTCCTCGACGCACTCGAGGGTCAAGGGCTCGTCGAGCGCCGGCGGGATCCGAACGACCGCCGCCGCCACGCCGTCAGCCTCACCCCGGACGGCAAGCGCCAGCTGGTACGGCTCCGCGCGATCGCCAAGCGCATCGAGGACGCCTTCCTCGAGCCACTCGACGAGAGCTCACGCAGGACGCTGCACGAGTCGCTGGAGCGAATCGCCGCCTGCTGCGACTGGCCCTTCAAGCGGGCCTAGCCGGACGGCTTGACTCGGCTGCGCCCGAGCGCAAGAGTGCGAATCTCGCGTTCTTGAGGTGGGGGCGGGCGGCCACCCGACGACGACTGTGAGGTGGCCGGATGTCCGTCTTTTCGGGTCGCGGTGTGATGGTCGTGGGGGCGGACTCGTTCCCCCTCTCCGTGGCGGGGCCACGGATGCAACGTGGCGGCATGGGCCGGCTCGAGCTCCTGCTCTGGTCGGGACAGCCGATGAACGCCGGCATGGTGCAGGCGCAGATGACGCAGTACAAGGGGGCCGGGCTCACGGTCGTGGGGTGGTCGGTGCACAATCCCGGCGAGGATCACCGCGCGGCGTTGACGTCGATTCGCAACACGTGGCCCGGAACGGAGATCGTCGGCCTCAACCTGAACCTCGAGGCGGGCTGGTTCCTCGAGCCAGGCCACGCCTGGGACACCAGCCTGCCGATCTCGCTCGAGCACGCGGGACTGCTCGCCGCGGTGAAGGACATCTTCGGCGCGGAGTTCCCACTGGCGGTGACGATCATCCCGGCGAAGGTGTACCCCTTCGCGATGTGGGAGGGCGCGGTCTCCGACTACTTCGTCGAGCTCTACGACGGGGCCTGCGTTGCCCTCCCGAATGCGAGCGACCAGTACCAGTGGACTCTGGCGCAGACCGACGCGGCCCACATCGACAGGTCGAGAGTCCACCCGTGCGTCGTCTGGGAGCAGCTCCCGACCTACAAGCACGAAGACGAGCTGCTGCTGTTCAGCTCCGATCGCACCGACCGGGACGACGAGTACATCTAGATTGACTGACCGAGGGTCTCGTCCTATTCTTGTCCGCGCGGGCGAGAGCGACGGGGGTGCGGTGAGTTGTTCCCTGATCCGTTGCTGCGGCGGTTCTCTCCCCTCTGAGCACGGGGCAATGAGGCGTGCCCCCGCGGCCGCGCGATGACGCTGGACCAGGCTCCCCGGCTCACGCTGCTCGGCGCGTTCGACCTCTCGGTCGGCGGCGAGTCGGTCCCGCTCCCGATGAACGGCCAACGCGTGCTCGTGTTCCTCGCCCTGCACGGACGCTCGCTGCTGCGGCCGTTCGTCGCCGGCTCGCTCTGGCTCGACTCCAGCGACGACCGAGCGGCCGGCAGCCTCCGCTCGGCGCTCTGGCGCCTGAACCGTCGCCACCGCTTCATCGAGGCGGACGGCGAGCGGCTCCACCTCGCGGCGAACGTGGCCGTCGACGTCGAGACGGCCGCCGCCCAGGCGCGGCGCCTGCTCGACCCGGCCGAGCCGGAGTGCCCCAGCCCGGACGGCCTCCTGCTCTCGCGCGACCTGCTCCCGGACTGGTACGACGACTGGGTGGCGGTCGAGCGCGAGCGCTTTCGGCAGCTCCGCGTCCACGCGCTGGAGCGCCTGTGCGACCGGCTCGTCGAGGCGGAGAGGTTCGGCGAGGCGATCGAGGCAGGGCTGGCCGCGATGAAGAGCGAGCCGCTGCGGGAAAGCGCCCATCGCGCGCTCGTCCGGGCGCACCTCGCCGAGGGCAACCGCAGCGAGGCGCTGGCACAGTACCGGCGCTTCAGGGCACTGCTCCACGACGAGCTCCGGCTCTCGCCGTCGCCGAAGATGGAGGCGCTGATCGCCTCTGTCTTACGTACGTGACGCTGCGTTGACGCCCGAGTGACGGGCCGCGGAAATACTCGCCGGGTCGATCGACGGCCGATCTCGCGCGTACCCAATGGACCCACTCAACGGCGAAGCACTGACCCAGTTGACCACGGCCCTGAGCTCACTGCTTCCGCCGTCGGGAAGCCCCGCGCTCGCGCCCGATCTCGCCGTGAGCCCGACGCGGTTCGCCACGACCGGGCTGAACGGCTTCGTCGGCACGAACGAGGACCCCGAGGGGGAGATCATCGGCCGCCGCGTGAGCGCCAACGCGATCGTCGGCGTCAAGACCGAGACGCTGGAGACGCTGAACGACGCCGTCGCCGATCTCACGGCCGCGGTCGTGGGCGCGCCGAGAGGCGACCTGCGCAAGCTCGGGATCCTCGACCTCGGCGTCGATGGCCTTGGGCTCCAGACACCGCCCGCGCCCGGGCCCGACGGCGTCGCGCGTCAGGAGGTCACGTTCTCGGTCCTGTACGAGTTCCTCAAGTTCCCCGAGGACTCGAGCGGCGTGATCAAGGAGGTCCCGCTCGATCTCGACCTCTCGGGCGACAACGACCCTCGCAAGCTCATCTCGGCGGAGTTCAGCGCTCAGTCGCTCGCCTGGTTCGACGTCGTGGACGACCCGCTCGCGACGAGCAACGCCCCGTCGAGCTGGAGCTTCGACGCCGTCGAGCAGCGGATCCAGCAGACCTCTGCGATCTCGGGCGGCACGAGCGCCGTGAACGCGAACAAGCCCGGCACCTACCTCGTCCTGCGCGCGACGCCGAGCATCCCGGCGGTATCCGACTTCATCTTGCGCTCCGAGGTCGAGTCGGACGGCGACCAGGGGATCGGGCTCGTCTTCCGCTACCTGGACGACGCGAACTTCTACTTCGCCCTGCTGAACGAGAACAAGAACTACCGGCTGCTCGGCACGCAAGGTCGCCGGCACCTTCCAGCAGGTCGCACTCGACGCGACGGCGAGCTTCACGGTCGGAGCGGTGACCAGGCTGAAGGTCGTTGCGCGCCGCTCCGACCTCCAGCTCTTCGTCGACGAGGACCCGCCGCTCGCCGGCACCGACTCGGCGCTTCCGGGGCCGGGCCGTGTCGGCCTCATGACGTTCCAGAACCCGCAGGCCCTGTTCTACGGCATCGAACTCGTCGCGATCTAGCGATCTAGGCACGAAAGGAGAAAGTGGATGGCCGAGAGCTTCGCACTCGACAGCCTCGTCATACCGGGGGCGTACGTCCAGGTTCGGGCGGACGCGCTGATCGCCGGCGCGGCAGTCTCAACCGGAAACATCGGCATCGTCGGGACGGCAGGGACGGTGCCCCCCGACACGGAGATCCTCTCCGGCTTCGACGACGCCGTGAACGCGTTCGGTGCGTACGACGCGTTCTCGAGCGGAAAGAAGAACCTCACCCGTGGCCTCGAGCTCGCTTACCGCAACGGCGGCGGCGTCACGTTCGCCCAGGGCCTCGCGGCCGGTGCCGATCAGGCGGCCTTCACGGCCGCGTTCGAGAAGCTGATCAAGGACGACGTCAACATCCTCGTCGCTCCGGAGCTCTCGACCTCCGATGCGCTCGCCGTGCTCGGAGCGGTGCTCGAGGAGGCCGAGAACAACGGCAGGGACTGCATCGCCGTGGTCGGCACGGACGAGACGGCGGTAGCCGACATCGTGGCCGAGGTGCCCGACAACGACCGCATCATCTTCGTCGCACCGGGGATCCACGCATACGACTCGGTGGCCAGGGCCGACGTGATCTTGCCGGGAACGTACGCCGCCGCGGCGGTGGCCGGCCTCCTCAGCACGCTCGTGCCGCAGTCGAGCCCGACGAACAAGGTGCTCGCCTCCGTGCAGAAACTCGAGCAGCGCTTCACCTACGGCGAGGAGAAGACCCTCGTGCAGGCGCGGACGCTCGTGCTCGAGGAGCGCGGCGGCGTGCGGGTGGTGCGCGGGCTGACGTCCGACTCGGGCCCGTTCCGCCAGATCACGACGCGGCGGATCACCGACTACGCGAAGGCCGGGATGCGCTCCGTCTCGTCCCCGTTCATCGGGCGCCTGAACAACTCCCGTGTCCGCAAGGCGCTGGAGGGGGCGATCAACGGCTTCCTCAGCGCGATGGTCGCCGACGAGGCCCTGATCAGCTACGAGCTCGCCGTCACCGCCACGCGTGCGGACGAGATCGCGGGCCGGGCGATCGTCAACGCGATCCTCAGGCCGACGTTCAGCATCGACTTCGTCGCCGTCACGCTCACGCTCGAATAGGAGGCTCTCCTTGCCAGTCAACACGAGTATCTACACGGGCGCCGACGGCGCGATCAGCCTCTCCGTCCCGACGGGAGCGGAGGGCGACGCGGCACAGGGGGTGCTCACGGCGTACGACCTGATCTCGGTCGGCCGGGTTCAGAGCGTCCGCGTCGAGGTGAAGTCCGAGATCAAGATCTACAACGAGCTCGGCAGCCGCTACCCGACGCAGCTCCGGCCGGGCAACGTCACGATCACCGGCACGATCGGCCGGGCGTTCATCAACGGCGCCCTGCTGAAGCTCCTGCTCGGCGAGGCGGCGACGAGCCGTCCCGCCGGGAGCTGGGTGCAGCCCTCGTTCAACATCACGCTGCTCGTCGAGAACGTCGCGGTGCCCGGCGTGAACAGCTCGGTCACGCTCCACGACGTCAAGCTCAACAACTGGGTGTACGACCTGCCCGAGGACGACGTGGTGATGGAGTCGGCCGACTTCACGGCCCTGTTCATCGACATCGGAGACGCACCGTCGTGATCCTCACGGGCGAGGAGCTCGTCGCCGGCAGCGCCTTGACCTACGAGGCCGAGGTGCCGCCGGCGATCCTGCACCCCGGGAACGGCGCGGAGCCGTCCGTTCCCGGGACCGTGCGCCTGCGGCCGCTGACCGTCGGCGACCTGCAGGTGATCACGCGCGCGGCGAAGGAGAGCGACTCGCTGGTGGCGACGCTGATGGTCCAGCAGGCGCTCGTCGAGCCGGAGCTGACGGTCGCCCAGGTGTCCTCGCTGCACGTCGGGCTCGTCCAGTTCCTGCTCGAGCGGATCAACGAGGTGAGCGGGATCTCGACCACGGTCGACCAGCTGGCAATGGCGGTCGACGAGCCGCTCTCGAAGGCGACGTACCTGCTGGCCGAGCGCTTCGGCTGGACGCCGCAGGAGATCGGCGAGCTGACCCTCGGGCAGGTGTTGCTCCATCTCAAACTCCTCAGTGAGCGCCCACGTTCCTCAGCAGCCTGACCTCTCGGCCGTGCGTGCGCTGCGGCGTGCTGCGGCCTCGCTCGGCGAGCCGCTCGGCGCACTGAGCCTCACGCTGGCGGCGGCCGAGCAGCTGCCCGCGGCGCTTTCGCCTGCGCTCGACCTCGTCTCGTTCTCGCCGTTCGGGGCGATTCCGGACGTGGGCGGCGCAGCCGGGGCCCAGCAGGGCGCCGCCGCGGCGGCGCGCCGGAAGGCGCCTGTGACTCCCGCGTCGCCCGGGGCCCAGGCGGGCGCGGCGGCGGGACAGGCGGCGGGACAGGCGGCGGGCGCCCGCGCGGCGGCGACTCTTGCACGGCAGGCTCCGGCGAGCTCGGTGGCACCCCGGGGCGCAGGGTTCTTCCCGACCGTCGTCGATGCGGTGACCAAGGTCGCGACGACCGCGACCGCGGTCACTGCCGCGCCGGTCGAGGCGCTCGCAAAGCCCGGGCCGGGCACCCCGGTCCGGCCGGCGCCGCGACCCGCGCCGACCGGGCCGGCCGGCACACTCGCCGGAGCGATCGGGCTCCTGGGCGAGCTCGTCGGCCAGGTCGAGGACACCGCCGCCCGGATGGTGTCGGACGAGGTCGGCGCTCCGCCCGCACCGCGGAACCGATCGGTCGGCGGGAACGATCCTCGATGCGGTCACGTCCGAGGTCGGCAAGGCGATTCAGGCGACGGCCGGCGTCGCGGGGCCGCGGGGGAGCGGACATCGGGCGGACGATCGCGGAGGGGATCTCCACGGCCGTCAACGTCGTCGCACCGCCGGCAGTTGAGCCTGTACGACCTGCTCTCCACCTCGCTCCTCCTGACGGAGGCCCAGACGATGGCGGAGCAGTACGGCGCCGCCGCGCCGGCCGCCCCGGCGCGCGGGCAGACAGCACCGGCGGCCGGCGGCGCCCGCACAGCAGGCGGCTGCCCCGAGGCCGCCGGCCAACGGCTCGGTCGTCCGGACGCTGCCGACCGTCCAGGCCGCGCCACCCGAGCCCGCCGACCTCGCGTGGCTCGTGAACGAGGCGCTGATCGAGCAGGCCCGCCGCCACGGGATGGACCTCTCGTGAAGGTCAAGCCCGTCCTCGGCGGCTGGGAGATCCCGCACATCGCGTCGATCGGCTCGGTCGAGCAGCGGTCGTTCACCGAGCTCGCGGTGCCGGGGAAGAGCGCGAGCCTCTTCCAGGACCTCGCGTCGACGCCGACGCGGATCGTGATCGGCGGCAGCCTCTTCGGCGACGAGGACCGCGACGCCTTTCTCCAGGAGGTGCGCGACAAGTTTCGCGCGGGCGAGCCGGTGACCTTCGTCGCCGACATCGTCACCGCCACGGAGATCCAGTACGTCGTGATCGAGACGCTGCGGTTCGAGCAGAGCGCGTCGCGGCCCGACGAGATCGAGTATCTGATCGCCCTGCGCGAAAGCCCGCCGCCGCCGCCGCCGCCCGCGCCGAGCCTGGACGACGGCCTGCTCGACGAGGCGGGCGGCTTCCTCGACTCCGTCACGGGCGCGCTCAACGCGATCGACGCCGTGAGCGTGCCGGACTTCGGCGACCCGACGCCGCCCCTGAGCGGCGCACTCGACGGCACCAAGGCGGCGCTCGAGGGCCTCTCGGAAGCGCCCGCCAAGATCGCCGACCTGTTCGGGACGGGGTCCTGACAGTGGCGACGATCTTCGAGCAGCTCGAGCAAGGGCCTCCAGGGCAGCGACCTCACCTCGGCGCTCGGCAGCCAGGTCGAGAGCCTGACCGGGATCGGCAATGCGGTCAGCGGCCTGGCGTCGAACCCGCCGAGCTCGATCGGCGACTTCGGCAGCGCATTGTCGGAGCTTCCGATGCCCGAGCTCTCGGGCGGCAACGACCTGCTCGGGAGCCTCACCTCGGTGCAGGGCGCGCTGCCGACCGACCTCTCGTCGGTCACCGGCGACCTGACCTCCGGGCTCGGCTCGATCGGCTCCGCCGTGACGACGCTGACGACCACCCTGAACAACGCTCTTCAGGGCGTGCTCGCCGTGGCCAAGATCGCCCAGACCGACTTCCGCTGCTCGACCCCACCGAGCGGCGGCGGTGGCGGCGGTGGCGGCGGTGGTGGCGGTGGTGGCGGTGGCGGTGGCGGCGGCGGCGGCGGTGCGCCTCCTCCGCCCGCGCCGAACCCGGCTGCGACGCAGCAGCTCGACGAGGTGAGCGGGCTCCTCGACAAGCTGCCGCCCGATCTCGACGTCGGCGGCGTGTTCGAGCTCCTGCACCAGATGCTCAGCGGCGACACCGTCCGTGACATCCTCCCGGCGATCATCCCGATCGTCGACGAGGTGAAGGACCCGCTCGAGACGCTCGCCGGGTGGAAGGGAATGTCGCAGAGCCAGGTCTCGGCGCAGCTTGCGAGCACCCTCGGCACGGCAGCGACGCTCGTCGGCTCGCGGCTCGACGCCGCGCTCGCGCCTCTCACGACCGACCTCGCCGACCTCGCGCCTCACCTCGGCACCGCCGCGCTCGGCACCACGGCGACGGGCGTCGTGACGCGGCTCGGCGAGCTGAAGGCCGCGGTCGACGCAGGCGACGTGAGCGGCACGGCCGCGACGGTCACGGCACTGAACGGCCACCTCGACGACCTCGACGCCGCCCGCGCAGCGTTCGCGTCGGACGTGACGCCGCACCTCGCCGGGCTCCAGGCCGAGCTCGCCGACCTGGCGGGCCGGATCGAGGACGCGCTCTCGCTCGTCGTCGACGCGCTCGCGCCGTCGCCGACGCTCGGTTTCCTCCAGCCCCTCTCGAAGGCCGTGCTCGACGAACGCGTCGGCCAACCCGGTCAACGAGTTCCAGGAGTGGCTCGGCACCTTCATGGCGTGGTTCCAGGACATCGTCGCGGGCCTCGACCTGAGCGCGATCAAGGAGCCGCTCCAGACCGTCGCGGACACCGCGCACGAGGCGCTCGACGCCTTCGACCAGGCGATCGCCGGCGTCACCGTCGCGGTGAAGGGGCTCTTCGCCGACGTCGAGGGGCTCGTCGACCAGGTCGACCTGAGCGGGCTCGTGACCGAGCTCGAGAACACCCTCCACGACTTCACGACGCAGCTCGAGACCCAGCTGGCGAGCCTCTTCTCGCCGGTGCGCGACGCCGTCCACGACGCGGTGACCTCGCTCGACGGCGTGGTCGACGAGTTCGACCCGGCACAGATCGTCGACGTCCTGAACGACCTGATGTCGAGCCTGGAGGGGATCCTCGACGGCGCCGCGGACGCAGCGAAGGAGATCGGCGACACGCTTCAGCAGGCCGCCGACCAGATCAAGGACGTCTCGTTCGCGCCGATCACCGACGAGGTGATCCACGAGATCGACGCGGTGGCCGACTCGCTGAAGGCGATCGACACCTCGCAGCTCACGCCGCCGCTCCAGCTCGCGCTCCAGGCCGCGCTCGCCGTCCTCCCCGAAGACCTCGACCCGATCATCAACCCGCTCGTCGACGACTTCGACCAGGCGGTCGCGCAGAGTGCCGTGCCCGCGCTCGACCAGCTGCGCGGCGAGCCGCAGAAGCTGCTCGACCAGGTGAAGCAGTTCGAGCCGACGACGCTGATCGGCGACGCGCTCTCGACGCCCTTCCAGCAGCTCCTCCAGGAGATGAACGCGTTCAAGCCGAGCGCGCTGCTCGACCCCGTGAAGCAGCAGCTCGACCAGCTCAAGAACCGGCTCAAGGAGAACGTCGACCCGGCGAAGGCGCTCGCGCCGCTCGAGCCGCCGTTCAACGAGCTGATGGCCGCCTTCGACTCGCTGAAGCCCGACGCGATCGTCAAGCCGCTGCAGGACGGGATCGACTCCGCGGTCAACGCCGTCTTCAGTGCGATCCCGATCGACGCCACCTTCCATGAGGTCGACGAGGCGCTCGCGAAGGTGCAGGACGCAGCGGCGATCGGAGACCGCCTCGTCTCGGTGCTGCAGCGGGTCCACACGGTGCTGGCGGCCTTCGCCGACGCGCCGGCGCAGACGTCGGCGTGGCTCGAGCCGATCCTGTCGAAGGTCGACGCTGCCGGGGCGGACGCGTCGCTCACGCCCCAGCTGGCCGCGCTGACGACCGCACTCGACGGGACGAAGGCGGCAGCGCTGACGGCCCGGGTCGACGCGGGGCTCGATCCCGTGCTCGGGCCGCTCACGAGCGTCGACCCGCACTCCAAGCTCGCGGCGATCGTCCTCGCCAAGAACGCCGTCTCGCGCGCGACGCTGAACGCGCTGCCCGACTCGCCCGAGAAGACGGCAGCCGCCGCCGCGCTCGACCGCTTCGACCCGCTCTCGGCCGACTTCACGCGGCCGTTCGAGTCGCTCCGCAGCCTCGCGCTCGTGCTCGCGGCTGCGAAGACCGCCGCCCACGCGCTGCTCGACGACGCCTGGGACGCGAACTTCACCGGGCCCGACGGCGCGCTCCACGACATGCACGGGCTCACTGCCGGGCCCGCCGTCGGGCAGGCGGTGCGCGACATGGTCGAGGCGAGCTTCGCGACGCCGCTGAACGCCGCCTTCGCGCTGACCGAGCCGCTGGCAACGGGGGTCGACGCGATCGTGACCGAGGTCAAGAAGCTCGTCGACGACCTCGACGCGAAGCTCGGCAGCCTGGTCGCCGGCCCCGGCTCCCTGGGCGACATCAAGGACACGATCGAGGCGCTCGTCGACCGCCTCCACCAGGTCAACCTCGACTTCCTGACCACGAGCCTGAACGACCTCTTCGCGGACGTCCGCAGCAAGCTCGCCGCGCTCGACCCGGCCAACCTCGCGGCGGCGCTCTCCTCCGACTTCGACGAGCTCCTGGACCAGCTCGACCTCTCCCAGGCGCTCCCCAAGGCCGATGTCGACGAGCTCGACGCCGACTACCAGGAGGTGATCGACAAGCTCGCGCAGCTCGACCCCAAGAAGCTGATCACCGACGTCGTCCAGCCGGTGTTCGACAGCGACGTGAAGCCGCTGCTCGACGCGTTCGACCTCGGCCAGGTGCTCGACGCGGTCGTCTCCAAGCTGCAGGGGCTGAAGGACGAGCTGAAGCAGGAGCTCGAGAAGGTCAACGACGCGTACAAGGAGATGCGGGCTGCGGTCCCGGCGATGAGCCTGGGCGACGTGGCCGGCGCCGCGGTGGCGGCCGTCGGCGAGCTCGCGGACGCCGTGGGGATCGGGTTTTGAGCTGTCGGCTCGCTCCTGACGCAGCCGCAGCGGCTGCCGCGCCTCGCGAACGCGACGCCCGCCGACGCAGGGATCGGCGACCTCGCCAAGCTCGGCATCGGGATCGCAATCGACACGCTCAAGGGCGGCCATATCCTCGAGGCCTTCGAGGCCGCCGGCGAGGCCGCGAGCGCCCGGTTCCTCGCGCAGGCCGAGCACGGGCTCGACCACGCCCGCCAGCGCGTGTCGGCGGCGCTCGAGGCGCCGCTCGACGCCCTCGTGAAGAAGGCGCAGGCAGCTCGGGGCGGTCGACGGGCCCGACGCTGCGCTCGCCGCGGCGCACGACATCCTCACGACGGTCGTCGGGCTCGCAGAGCAGCTCACGATCGACCACATCCGCCAGCACCTGGGCGAGCTGCTCGACCTCGTCGAGACCGACCTCGGGCTGACCCCCGACTTCCTCGAGACCGAGCTCTGGGCGTTCTTCGACGACTTCGTCGACCGGCTCGAGCACGTCGCGCCGGAGTCGGACTCCTCGCTCCGCTCGAACCGGCGCCAGGTGATCGCGGCGCTCCGCTCGATCAAGCGCACCGCCGAGCACGACTTCCACTTCCCCCAGATCCCGCTGGAGCAGGCGGCCGAGGAGCTGTTCGACCTGATCCGGCGCACCGGGATCGCGAGCGAGGCCGCGCGCGTCGCCTGCGTCGGCGCGAACCTCGTCCAGGTCGCCGACGCCGGACGGGACCTCCTCCATGCTGTGCCCTTCACCGGCTTCGGAACGGGCAGCGTGAGCGCGGGCACCGTGCCGAAGTCCGCGTCGACCGACGTCTACCTCTGGTACCCGAGCTGGCTCGCGAACAACCACCGGCCCTTCCAGATCGAGCTGGCCCTGATCGCCCCCGGCGACGACGTGGTGAAGACCGCTGCCGGCCAGATCGTGCAGCGGAACACCTGGCGCAAGGACACCTTCATCTCGGAGACATCCGGCGACTGGTCGCAGGTCCGCAAGGTCGACGACGGGACCACGACGCCGTACTCGTTCGGGACGATCTCGGCGGACACGATGGAGACGATCGCGTGGATCTCGAGCATCACCGCAAACGGCTTCGAGCTCCTCTTCCACCTGATCTCGCTCGAGGAGGGCGACTACGCCTCGAACATCCTCAACGGCATCGGCGCGACGGGCTACGGCACGTGGAAGGCTCTCAAGCGCGAGCCGCCGCCGTGGTGGCTCGAAGGGCTGATCGGCCGCTTCGCCTTCACGTTCGGGGCATCGTTCGAACGCGTCCACACGAAGGCGGCATTCGGGCTCTGCTTCAAGGAGTGGCTCACGCTCGCGGGGCCGGACTACGCCGAGATGCTGAGCTACAAGTACTTCACCGGCCTCGCGCGGGACCTGCTGCTCTCGATCCTGACGCTGATCAACCACAAGGCACCGGACACGGACGGCACAGCCCACCCGCGCAACCGCGAAGAGATCGACGCCGTCCGCGACATCATCGTGCTGGGCCTGCAGAACCTCGTCCTGGCACTCGGGTTCGACCGCAAGAACTGGGGCCTCCTGAAGCCGGGGGGCGACTACGGGCCGATGGCGGAGTTCTTCCTGATCTGGGGCGTCCTGATGGGCACGATCGTCGGCTTCCTCGGCGGTCTCGTCGGCGGCATCATCGGCGAGTCGATCTCGGGCGACCCCTCCGGGTCGCCGACGCTGGAGAAGATGTGGTACGGGATCCCGCAGGGCATCCTCCTCGACCCGTACTGGCTCTACCTCCAGCAGGAGGGCCACACCTCGGGCGGGACGTTCAACCCCGCCGGGCCTTCCGACTTCAAGGGCTACCCGAAGCCCTCCTCGGCATCGCCGTACAAGCTCCCGTACGACAAGACGCTCGGGCCGGTGTACGTGGGCCAGGCGAACGAAGGGCTGTTCAGCCACAACTTCAACAACGTCGACCAGATCTACGCCTACGACTTCAGCATGGACATGAACGACGAGATCCTCGCCGCGCGTCCAGGCACGGTCGTCGCGTTCGTCGAGAGCATCCCGGACGACACGAGCCCCGGCGGCAACTGGAACTACATCGCGATCCGCCACGACATCGACGACACGCGGCGCCGCGATCCCGCCCGACGCGCAGGACCAGGGGCCCGGCGGCGGCACGATCCGCACGGTCGCCGTCTACGGCCACGGCCGCACGGGCAGCGTGAGCGCGGCCTTCGGCCGGCACACGCCGCCCGTCCCCACCGCGAACATCGTGGGCACGCCCGTCAAGCAGGGAATGCCGATCATGGACGCCGGCTCCACGGGGATCAGCTTCCACAACCACCTGCACATGCACGTCGTGCCGGACCCTGTCGGCGGCGGCGGCACCGGCAACACGATCCCGTTCGTGTTCTCCGACCCCGACACCGGCGACGGCGCCCTGACGCACTTCAACTTCTACACGTCGGCGAACGTGAGGAGAACGTCGTGAGCGCGACCGCTCCCGCCGTGCGCAAGCCCGCGTTCTCGCTTTCGTTCGGGAGTGGGAGCACGGACGACTGGGCGCGCTCGCTGGCGACGGTCTCGGTCGAGGCCGGGCTCGCGCCCGCGGTCGACGCCGCCGAGGTCGTGTTCTCCTCGCGGGACGACGCGCCGAAGGCCTCGCTTGGCGATACGGGCGACGTCTCGCTCGGATTCGACGACGGAAGCACGGACGCCGTGTTCAAGGGCGCCGTCCGCTCCGTGCACCGCACCGTCTCGGGAACGACGCGCCTCGTCGCCTCGAACGGCGGCGCCGTCCTCGCCGCGTTCCGGCTCGACCAGGGCTACGAGCAGCAGAGCGCCGGCGACATCGTCCGGGATCTCGCGAGCAAGGTCGGCGTCGCCCCGGACGCGGTCGAGAGCGGCCCCTCCCTCCCCTACTACGTCGTCGACAGCCGCTCGAGCGCGTGGCAGCACGTCGCAAACCTCGCCGAGCTCTCCGGCTTCGCGGCCTGGTTCGGCGCGGACGCGGGGCTCCACTTCGCGCCGCTCCAGGCGGGCGCCCCGGCGCAGACGTTCACCTACGGCCAGGACATCCTCGAGCTCGACGCGCAGGAGGCGCCGCCGCTGCCGGGCGAGGTGACGGTCGTCGGCGAGGGCGCCGCGGGCAGCCAGGGCAGCGACGCCTGGAGCTGGAACGTGCACGACTCGTTGCCGGTGACGGGCTCGGCGGGATCCGGAGACCCCTCGGTGCTCTTCCAGCTCGGCGCGCTCCGCAGCGCGGACGCGGTGAACGGAGCCGCGCAGGGATTCGCCGCGACGGCGAAGCTCGGCGCACTCACGGCGCGGCTGCTCGTCCCGGGCGCCCCGAAGGCGGCGGTCGGCTCGACGATCGCAGTCGCGAGCGCGCCCGACGACACGCTGAACGGCTCCTGGGTCGTGCGGGGCGTCCGCCACCGGCTCGTGAAGGCGCGCGGCTACACCTCGCTGCTCCTGCTCGCGAAGGGCGACACATGACCCTCACCCTGTTCGAGAGCATCCAGGAGATCGTCCGTGACGAGCTCGGCCGGATGCGCACCGCCGAGCTCGCCGTCGTGCAGAAGCAGCATCCACACGCGAGCTCGGGCGACACCGACAACTACGCGTGCACCGTCGCGCTGCGCGACTCCGGGATCGTGCTCGGTCGCGTCCCGGTCGCGACGGGGCTGATCGGCGGCGCGAGCATCCCCGCCGTCGGCGAGCTCGTGGTCGTGCAGTTCGTGAACGGCGACATCAACCATCCGGTGATCATCGGCCGCCTCTACGACGACCAGAACCGGCCGCCGGAGAACGATGCGGGCCAGGCGATCCTGAACATGCCGCTCGACGGCAGCGCAATCCACGTCGAGCTCCACGGCGACCCGGCGAAGGTCGTCGTCAAGCTCGCCTCCGCGCTCTCCGTGACCGTGCAGGACGACGACCCGGTGATCTCGGTGGACGTCGGCGGCAACGCGAGCCTGTCGATCGGCAAGGACGGCTCCCTCTCGATCAAGAGCCAGACCGACCTCAAGATCGAGGCCGGCAGCAACATCGACATCGAGGCCCAGGGCAAGCTGACCCTCAAGGGCGCCACGGTGAACATCAACTAGGAGGCGTGATGGGGCAGCCGGCAGCCAAGCAGGGAGACCAGGTGATCGCGACCGACATCCACATCGTGATGATCCCGTCGCCGGGCGGGCCGATCCCGACCCCGCTTCCGAACCCTTTCGCGGGCCAGCTCGACGGCGCGCTCTCGAGCGACGTGAAGATCGAGGGAAAGCCGGCCGCGACCAAGGACTCGACGGCGACCAACTCGCCCTCGCACATCCCCGCGGGCGGCCCGTTCCAGACCCCTCCCTCGAACAAGGCGACGATCTTCATGGGCAGCGCCACGGTGAAGATCAACGGCAAGGCCGCGGCCCGCACCGGCGACATCGCAACGACGTGCAACGACCCGTCGGACCTTCCGGTCGGCCAGGTCGTCGCCGTCTCGACCGTCCTGATCGGAGGCTAGATGGCGACTGCTGATCCTCAGCTGCTCAGAGACGTTCGGATCGAGCTGACCCACCACGAGCTGCGCCCGGTGTACGTCGTGCCCTCGCAGCGCGTGACGCTGGCGACGGGCGAGGGCGCGCACACGCTGCTCGACTACGAGACGATCGACGGCCGGGACAACCTGGGCCAGGCGGTCGTGATGCGCCTCCTCACGCGGCGTGGGGAGCTCGCCGAGCTCGGCCATCCGGAGTACGGCTCGCGCCTCGACGAGCTGCTCGGGGCGCCGAACAGCGAGACGCGCCGCGGCCTCGCGAAGCTCTTCGTGCTCGAGGCGCTCGCGCAGGAGCCGCGCATCGCCAAGGTCGAGGAGGTGACCGTCACCCCGGCGGTCGAGGAGCGAGATCTCGTCGACATCCTGATCCGCGCCCAGCCGGTCGGCGCCGCAGAGACGGTCACGATCGGGCCCTTCAGCCTGAGGGTCGCGTCATGAGCTTCCGCCGCCGCACCTATCCCGAGGTGCTCGAGAACCTGCTGACGACCCTCACGGGGGGCGTCGCGTCGGAGAGCCAGCCCTTCCCGCCGCCCGGGGCCGGCACGGCGCCGTACACCCTGGTGCTGCAGCAACCCCCCGCCTCGGACATCGTCTCCGTCTGGGGGGCGCGGAACGGAGAGCCGCACGAGTTCCGGAAGGGGACCGACTACCAGCTCTCCGACGACGGCCGCACGGTCGTGCTGCCCGAGAAAGGGGCCGAGTTCCCCGACCCGGGCTCGCTCCTGTACGTGAACTACGTGCCGGCGGCGGCTCAGCCGGAGCTGACCGACCTCCAGATCGGCAGCGTGCTGCGCACGCTCTGCGAGACGACCGCGCTCGAGCTCGGGCGGATCTACGCCCTCCTCGAGACCGTGTACCAGTCCGGCTTCGTCGACACCGCGACCGACGACGCGCTCGACAACGTGGTCGCGCTGCTCGGGATCGCCCGCGTGCGCGGCGGCCGACCGGCCGGCGTGGTCGAGTTCACGCGCGCGGCGGGCGCACCCGGCGAGCTCACGATCCCCGCCGGCACGCGCGTCGCCACCGCAGACGGCAAGGTCCAGTACGAGACGATCGAGACCGTGGCCATGAGCCCCGGGCAGAGCTCGATCCGCGTCAACGCCCGCGACCTCGACCCGAACGACCCGCAGCCGGCGGGCAGGCTCACGCTGCTGCTGGTGCCGATCGCCGGCATCGCCTCGGTCACGAACCCGGGCCCGACCGCCGTCGCGACCCAGGACGAGACCGACGCGGAGCTGCGCACGCGGGCCAAGAACTTCCTCCACGGGAGCGAGCGGGCCACGCGCGGCGCTCTCGAGCAGGCACTCCGTGGCGTCGGAATCACCGCCGACATCGACGAGGGAACCACCCCGGGCACGGTCACGATCACGCCGCACGTCGAGTCCCTGCCGCCCGACCTGCTGCAGCGGCTGACCGACTCGATCGAGCTGGTCCGCCCCGCTGGTGTCGTCGTGCAGATCGCGGCGCCGCAGCCTCCGCTCAAGGTCGATCTCGAGCTGCGGCTGACGACCGGGAAGGGGCTGCTCGCGCAGGATCTCCGCGCGGCGCAGCGCTCGGTGAGCGACAAGATCTCCGACTACTTCCAGCGCCTGCCTGCGAAGGATCCCGCGAGCATCAACCAGCTAGTCGGGCTCGCGCTAGGGGTCGACGGCGTCGAGGACGTGAAGCTCGTCAGCGCGACGTCGCGAAACGGCGGCCCGCCGCAGGACGTGCTCGACGTGGAGGCCGGCCAGCTCGACATCGCCGGCTTCGCGACCGTGCTCGGCGAGCTCCACATCGCCGACCCGAACCTGCCGACGACGCTCAGCGCGACGGTCTCGTACCCGTCGTCGGCCGACCCGGCGGACCCCGGGGCGATCCGCGCCGCGCTCACCGACGCTCTCGGCACGGTCAACGCGGCGAACGAGTCCGACGACGCGCTCACGCTCTCGTTCGGCCAGCTCCTCGCCACGGTCCCGCTGCCGGGTCGCACCGCGGCACCGATCTCGATCCCGGTCGGCGGCTCGCCGCCGACCGAGACGGACGTGGCGCCGTACAAGGTGACGCTCGTGCTGACGCTCGAGAGCGGCCTCAGCGTCGTGCTCGACGACCACACCGACACCTACGCGATGACAGCGTACGAACGGCTTGCGCTCGGCAACGTGGAAGGCGCCGCGAGTGGCTAGGTACGAGGCCCTGCGCGACCGGCTGCCGCTCCTCTACCGGCCGGACGCCGACGACGCGGTGCAGCCGGTGCTGCCGCTCGGGCGCGACGACCTCGTCGAGGTCGGCGGCGACACCGACCCGATTCGGTTCAAGGCGACGCCCCGCGGCGAAGGCTCGCTGATCGTCGAGCTCTCCGCACCCGGCGGCCCGGTTCGACGGCTCTCGCTCGCGCCGGGCCGGGCGCCCGGCTCGGGGTTCGCGCTCGAGGTCCGCGCGATCGAGGGCGGCGGCGCGCTCTCGCTGAAGCCGCTCGCCGTGCTGGCGGTCAGCGACAGCGTCGCCCCCGTCGGCGTCGCGCTGCCGTCGAGCTTCGCGCTCCAGCTGAAGCAGCGGAGCCTGCTCGGGCTGCAGCTCCTCGCGGTTGCGGGCGTGCTCGAGCGGCTGAACCGGGAGGCGGGCGACGTGATGCAGTCGCACTGGTTCCAGTTCGCCGACCGCGCCCAGAACAGCCCGTTCTTCCTGCGCAGCCTCGCGCTCCAGAAGCTCGGGATGCCCGCGCCACACGATCCGCCCGTCCGCCACTTCCCGTACATCGACGACCTCGGCCGCCTCGCCTCGCTGCTCTCGCTGCCGCCCTGGCAGGAGCCGATCGTGCAGGACGGCGGCGGCGCGGCCAACCCGGAGACCGTCGAGACCTACCGGCAGCGGATCGCTCGGATCGTCGCCCTCTACGAGCACGGCCTCGGCACCGTCGAGGCGATGCGTCGGATGACCGAGGCGCAGCTGCCGATCGACATCGACGCGCTCCCCGAGCAGCAGGATCGACCCTTTAGCATCGAGGAGTACGCCGCACTCACGACCACGACGGTCGCCGTCTCGCTGCCGGGCCAGCCCACCGATTACGTGGGCCCGCTGATGCACTGGCCGCTCTCGAACGACGGGCTGCTCCCTTCGTCGCCGACGGTCTTCGTCCAGTCGCCGACCGAGGAGGAGCTGGCGGAGGTCGACGCCGACGGCGACTCGGTCTTCGCGGCGACGGTTGCGCCGTTGCTCGAGCTCTACCGCGGCGGCGCCCTTTGCGTCGGGGTCGCCTACACGGGCACGGTGCCGCCGGGCAGGACGCTCCGGATCCAGCCGGCGCACAGCTCGTGGCTCGTCGGCGACGCCGGCGTGCAGGTCTCGTCGGCCGGCCCCGGCGAGGACCCGACCGCGCCCGGCCCGTGGAAGGCGTCGAAGGACGCCCCCGGGGATCCGGTCACGGCACTGCTGCGAACCGGCGAGAACACGCTCTGGGCCGGGCTCGGCACCGGCGAGCTGTGGCGCTTCGACGGCGCGTGGACGACGGCGCTGGCCGGCCAGCCTGCGATCCGCTGCCTAGCCGAGCACGGCTCCGACCTGCTGCTCGGGACCGAGACCGCGTTCGTCCGCATGCCGCGCTTCCCCGACGGCGCCTTCGCGGCGACGGCCGGGCCCGGCGACGGCCGCGCGATCAACGCGCTCCTCCAGGCGGGCGACGGCACGTGGTGGGCCGGCACCTCGAAGGGCCTCGCATCGCTCAAGAAGGACGACTCGCTCAAGGACACGAAGCTCACCGCGGAGGTGAAGGCGCTCGCGCAGGACTCGACCGGCGCGATCTACGCCGGCGGCGACTTCGGCCTCGTCGCCTACCGCCCGGACACGAACGAGTGGTGGCTCTACTCGGGCGAGGCCTTCAGCGACGAGGTCTCGGAGTGGCTCCCGCTCGATCCGGCAAAGCTCGACGACAGCCACGTCTTCCTGCCGCCCGTGACGGCGATCCTGCGCGCCCGCGACGGGGCGCTCTGGATCGGCACCGAACAGGGCCTCGCGCGCTACGTCGCCCACGGCGAGGGTGGCGCCGTCGCCTTCCGCACCCAGCTCGAGGCGTTCCCTGACCTCTGCCCGGGCCTGGTCTCGGCGCTCGTCGAGGACGAGCGCGGGCTGCTCTGGGCCGCGACCGACCGCGGCGTGTTTCGCTTCGACGGCCGCGACTTCTTCCAGTTCCAGACCTCGTCGAAGAGCTGGGTGCAGTTCGGCCGCGCCGACTCGATCTACCCGCCGGCCGCCGACCCGGCCCCGCGCAGCGCCTGGCGCTTCCGCCGTGCCGGCAACGTCTGGGAGCGTTTCGACACCTCGCTCACCTCGCCCACCTGGGCGACGTTCTCCCTCGCGGCCCGCACGAAGGCGTCCGAGAAGGCCGTGACGGGCGTGGCGTTCAGCGACTCGCTCGCCGCGGACCTCGTGGACTGGAATCCGGCCGACTTCGGCGTCGCGAATCCGTCGGCCGTCGATCAGGCGAAGTTCGTCGCCCGGATCAAGCTCGACGGCGACACCCGGGTCGTCGACGGCGGGATCCCGGCCCTGCCGCGGCTGCCGGCCGGGACGACCGAGTGGCGCTATCTCTCGCTCGAGCCCGACGACGCGACGCTTCCCGAGAGCCGGCCCGCCTGGTCGATCGAAGGACGCCTGCTCGCGGCCGACGCCAAGGCGCCCGATCCGGAGCCCGGCCGCTACGACCAGGGTCTCCCCGATCCGCTCGACGAGCAGAGCGAATTCGACGAGGCCGTCTTCGCCTTCCCGCCCGCCGCGCGCGTCGGCTTCGCCTGGGATCCCAAGCGGCCGCTCTCGATCGAGGTCCGCCTCGGCAGCCGGGGGCCGAACGACTCGATCGACCCGGCCGCCCTCGACCGCGTCTTCGACGGCATGAAGCAGGTCCGGCCCGCGGGCGTCCGTGCAGTCCTCGCCGTCGGCGAGAAACCCGTTCGAAAGGAGTCCTGATGACGTTCGTCGACCAGTTCGGAGGAAAGAGTGCCGGCGAGCTGATCCGCGCGGAGCTCTGGAACAAGCTGATGAAGGCGCTCGACGACCTCTCCGCGAGCGTCGACAGCCGCTTCGCCGCCGTGGACACCTCGCTCGCGACCCTCACCACGGAGGTGACGACGCTCACGACCGACGTCACCGCGCTGCAGACCGACGTGTCGGCGATCAAGACCGAGCTCGGCGACTACTTCAAGGTCTCGCTCTCGACGACCCGGGTGACCTACGCGACCGGCGAGGAGGCGACGATCACGGCGCAGCTGACCGATCTCCAGGGCCAGCCGGTCACCTTCACGGCGAACCAGCGCCCCTGGGTCGACTTCATCGCGGTGTGGGGCCACCTTCGCGCCGCAGACGGCTTCGAGTCGGCGACCGGCGACAGCTCGGGCGGTGAGCGCGCGATCTCGGTGCGCACGAATACGTCGGGCCAGGCGCAGGCGCGGCTGCGGGCCGAGGTCGGCCCCGAGCTGCCGCTCCAGGCGCACCTCGACGTCGCGGCGACGATGACCTCGACGCTCGCGAGCAAGACGCTCGCCCAGGTCATCCTCCAGGCGCCTACCCCGGTCGACGCGAAGAACGCGGGCGTCTTCACCGCGCTCGCGACCGAGTACGACCGGCCGGCCGGGCTCAGCATGCGGTCGTACGTCGACACGTACTACGTCAAGAACGCGCCTGCCGTGCTCGGCAAGGTCGCACCGCCGGTGGTCAGCCCGGTCTGGCGCGACTACGCCTCGATCGTGGTCGCGGTGGCGCGCGCCGACGCCGATCCGACGACGCCCGACCAGGCCCGCGGCGCGGGCTCGATCCGGGTCGGCTTCCGGGACTGGATCG
This sequence comes from uncultured Actinomycetes bacterium, assembly GCA_963724805.1. Taxonomy (GTDB): domain Bacteria; phylum Actinomycetota; class Thermoleophilia; order Gaiellales; family Gaiellaceae; genus CAVQZA01. The sequence goes on along the minus strand of CAVRWA010000014.1, from coordinate 1,123,915 downwards.
GGCCGTGGCTCCAGTTCCACTACTTCGACCCGGTCCAGCTCCAACCCGCCGTCGTGGACATCCGCTCGAAGCTCCAGCCCCACTTCACGGCCGACTACTTCGACTCAGTCGACCGCCTCAAGAACGAGGTGACGACGCTCGTCGGGCCGAACCGGGGCCTCGTCGGCAGGATTCGCGACCTGCAGGCCGTGCACGGCGCTTTCGACGGGATCACCGTCGGCCAGCCCGCCGAGCTCGTGCAGAAGGTGTCACAGACGATGCAGCAGGTCGTCGCTTTCCAGCAGGCGTTCGAGCCCGTGCAGGCCGGGACGCTCTCGGCCTCGGACGGGAAGCTCGGGCTCGACGCGCTGACGAGCTCCGCGGTGCACGCCTCGACCGACGTCGGCGCGGTGAAGGCCCAGGTGTCCGCGATCCAGACCAAGGTCGACACCGTCGGGGCGCAGGTCAACACCGCCCACGCCACCCTGGCCACGCTCGACGGCCGAGTCGCCGAGGCGAGCAGCTCGCTCGCGTCGATCTCGAACTCGGTGCAGAGCGTGAGCAGCCAGGTCAACAAGGTCCAGCAGCTCTACCCGGCGGCGGTCAGGGATCAGTTCCTGTCGCTGAAGGGGGCGGTGCTCGACGTCCAGGCGATCAAGACACACCTGAACCTGCCATGAGGCGCCCTGTGTCAACTCCTCGTTCGCGCGTTCCTCGGCCGCCGCTGGTGGTGCGGGGCCGGAGGTCACAGTGTGAGTAACACGGGGCCGGAGAGCACCGTGCCGCCAGCGGCGGCAGGCGGGGGCGGGGCCGGGCTCCGCCCGGCCGGAGCCGCCGGCGGCGAGGGACGCGCGTGAGTCCGAGCGGGGCACCGATCCTGCCGCAGGCCGTCTCGCCGGCCGATGCGGCGAAGATCCTGGCCACGGTCAACGCCGCCGCGACCGTGGAGGCGCTCGCCGCGGCGATCGAGCTGCCGAACGAGCCGGACATCGGGCTCGCGCTCGCCACGCGGCTCCTGCAGCGCCGGGCGCAGCTCGGCACCTTCACGAGCCTCGACCAGCTCCGCGCGGTGCCGGGGATCGGGCCGGTTCGCTTCACGCGGATCGTCCGCGCGATCCTCGGCGACGTCCAGGAGCTGATCGCGCCGGAGTTCGTCTCCGAGGTGGACACGGCGACCGTGCTCGCGTTCCTGAACGGCGCGACGACGGCGCAGCAGCTCGCCGACGGGATCGAGCTCCCGAACGAGCCGGACGTGGGGCTCCGGCTCGGCGCGCACCTGCTCGAGCGGCGGGCGGAGCTCGGCACGTTCACGAGCCTCGACCAGCTGCTGACGGTGCCGCTGATCGGGCCCGTGCGCTTCACGCGGATCATCCGGGCGATCCTCGGCAAGAGCACCGTCCCGCGCGACGAGTTCGACGCGCTCGCGGCCCAGGTCGCCGCGCTGCAGGCGGCGCTGGCGACCGGGACGCCGCGGGTCGTGCTCGATGCGATCGGCCCGCAGCGCTACCTCGGCCAGCCGCTGACGATTCAGGCGACCGTGACCGCGCCCGGCGGCGCACCCGTCGTCGGCGTGCCCGTGACGCTGTCCGCGAGCTGGGGCCGCCTCTCGGGCTCCGACGGGTTCTCCGTCCAGTCCGGCGGGAGCCTGACGCTGCGGACGGCAGCCGACGGCACAGCCCGCGTTACGCTGGTCGCCCCGACCTCCGAGGACCTGGAGGCCGGCCAGCAGGCCGCGGTCGAGCTCGTGCTGAGCGGCCTCGACCCGGAGGCGCCGACCCCCCGCGAGGCATCGAACGAGCTCACTACCCTCGTCGAGGCGTACCGGTTCGAGGCCAACGACGACTTCCGCGGCGGCGTCGACATCTACTTCCGCGACTTCCACGAGCACCTGCTCGACCGTGTCAACTACCAGGATGCGCTCGACGCCTGGTCGACGTTCGACTCGACGGTCGTCGCCTACGTCCACGAGCTCGCCGACGACGGGACAACCGACACCGCCGTCGTCGCGTCAGGGGCGGCGCTCGTCCACTTCCGCGACTGGCTGGGCGCCTGGCTGCAGACGCACATCGACCTCGCGGATGCCGACGGTCTCCTCTCCGGCGATCTCGCCCTCTCCGCGCACTTCGACGACCCCAACGACACGCTGATCCGGATCCACAAGCGCGTGGGCGAGTTCGTCTCGGTGCAGCAGGGCGTCGTCGGCCAGGTCGTCGGCCAGAAGGTCGCCGAGGCGAAGCTGGGAGGCTTCCTCGAGTCCGGCGCGATCGACGGCCTTTCGAACGACAAGAAGCAGACCCTCTTCCCCGCGGTCGACGCCTCCAGCGGGACGGTCGGCACGCTCGGGGTGCAGGCGCTCGGCGCGGTCGAGCAGGCGCGCCAGGCCGTGCAGCAGCACGTCGACGAGCAGATCGCGAACGTGCCGGCGCTCGTCGAGGCATCTCCCGCGCTCCAGAGCCTGCAGAACGTGGTCAACACGAAGCTCGACGTCGCCGACCTGCAACACGCCCTCGGCCAGGCGGCCGACTTCAACGAGTTCGTGACCTCGTTCCGCCAGTACACACCGCCGATCCACATCATCTTCCCGCCGATCATCCGACCGGGCCCGTGAAGGCCGGCTCGTCTCACTGGGCAGTCGAGCGCGACAAGCCGGCGGCTCACGCGATCGCGACCTACGAGGTGTCGACGGCGGTCGCCGGGCCGCGCACTGTCTACCGCGCGACGTTCGATCTCGGCTTCGTGCTGCCCTCGCCGGAGAGCAGCGTCGCGATCGACCCGGCTGCCGTTCGCCTCCGCGGCGACTTCACCGTACTCGATACCGATGTGCCACCGGCGAAGATCTCCGGCAGCAGCCCGTTCGTCGTCACGCTCGACACGGCGCGCGAGGTACGGCAGGTCAGATTGACGGCGCACGCCGGCTCTACCCTCCAGCTCTTCCGCGTCGACCAGCAGCAGCCGGCCTCGAAGCCGACCACCACGGCAGTCGTGAGCCCCGGCAAGGCGGCGGGGCCCTTCGGCGGCTTCACCGACGTCCGCTTCGTGGTCGCGATCGACGGCGCGCCGGTGCCGAAGAACGAGATCTCGGGAATCACGGTGCGCGGCGCGCCGACCGGCGGGCGCCTCGGCCTCGTCGACCCCGACGGCACCGACGAGCCCACCTTCTTCTGGCCGACGCCCGACCAGAGCGGGACCCACGTCGACACCGGGCCGGCTTTCGCGGCGGCGTTGCAGGCGTACCTCGAGACGAAGGCGGGCGATCTCGAGCCGTCGGTGCGGTTCGCGATCCAGTGCGACCAGCCGTGCCGGTTCGCGCTGACGGCGTTCGACACGGGCGCCTCGTTCGCGATCGACGGCTTCCAGTTCCCGGAGCTGCTCGAGAGCGACCTCGTCGATCCCGACGCGCTCGCGGCGCGGATCGCCGCCGCAGCCGATCCCGTGTCCGCGCACCTGAAGGCCGCGATCGGGCGGAAGGCGATCGTCGACGGCCTCAACGAGGTGATCGCCCACGACCCGCTCTACGACCCGGGCCGCTTCGCCGGGATCACGCTCGGCCAGCAGACCGAGGCGGCGCTCGCCGCCGGCGACCTGCCGCGGCTCAACCGGCTGCTGCTCCAGGATGCGTATCCGGACCTCGTGGCCACGCCGTCGGCGAAGCGCGTGCTCCGCTTCCCGGCCGACCATGCCGGGCAGGCGGGGGTCGGCGTCTCGCTGCCGGTGGGGGCGACGATCTCGAAAGCGGAGCTCTCGACCCAGGAGAGCCTGCGCGGAGACCGCCCGGGCGACGCCGGCGCGGCGGCCACGGCCTCGAGCGGCCGGTCCGGAGTTCACGTCTCCGGCGATGACACCGCTGCCGTGAGCGTGACCGTCGACGACGCCATCACTGCGACCGGCCTGGCGCTGCCGCTACTCGCCCTCGCGAGCGGCACACAGGTCTCGGTGGAGCTCAGGCAGGACGACCAGGGCGCGCCGGCCGGGAACGCGCTCGCGACTGCAACCGCGGCACTGTCCTCGCCCGGAGCCGTCGAATGGTCGACGGTGTACTTCGACCCGGTCGTGCTCGGCTCGGGCCCGGTGTGGATCGTGCTCCGCGCGGCCAAGGGCGAGGCGGTGTGGCTGGCCGCGAGCGCCTCGGACGGGCTCCACGTGATCCGCACTCCGGACGACGGAGCCTCGACCGAGAGCATCCTCCCGGAGCTGCAACCGCTCCACCAGCTCCTCTCACGCAGCGGCAGCGCGGCGGACGGCCCTGCGACCACGCTCCGCCTCGGCGGCACGACTCTGGCCCCCGCGCGGGACGGCGACAAATCGAGCTACGACCTCGCCGCGGCTCTCCAGCCCCACGCCGCCGCGGGCGGTGCGGTCCGGCTCACGTTCACCTCGACCGCAGCAGGGACGATCACCGTCTATCCGCCGCACGTCGAGTACGACCTCTGAGCAGCGACGACGCCCGGGTCGAGTTCGGGGGGAGGTGCCGAGGTCGACCCGGGACGTCGTCTGTTCGTCCGTGTTATTGGACGAGTTGGACGGCGCGGACGCCGAAGTCTGATTGGCTGCCGGGGTTGCTTCCTTGGAGGCCTTGGGCGATGAAGCGCTTGAACTGGCCGTAGATCTTGCCGCTGTTGCCGCCGCCGGAGGAGCCGGTGATCAGGAAGCCGACCCAGCCGATGATGTTGAACTGGGCGTTGGAGCCGCCCAGCACGATCGGTGGCTTGTAGACGGGGAAGAGCACCTCCTGGCCGACGCGGCCGGCGAGCGCCTGGCTGAAGCTGCCGCTGTTGAACTTGGCGCCCGGCACCCCTTCGTAGACCCCCAAGGGCATGTAGGCGTCGTAGCCGTTGGTGAGCCAGTCGGCGAGGGTCGAGTCGCCGACCCCGCCGCTCCCGTTGATCTCCAGGTCGAGCAGGCTGAAGTTGCCGGCGGCGTCGGGGCCGCCCTTTGCCTTCAGGTCGACCATGTCGAGCTGGGTCGCGCCGGCGCAGGGCGGCGGTTTGCAGCCCAGCATCGGATGCTTGCTGGAGACCGCCACAGGCGCGACACCCTCCGCGGAGGAGACCCCGTCCGAGCGGGCCGCCGCATCGGCGTGGAGCGTGACCGAGCTGATCCCGAACAGCTTCGTGAACACCGCCGGTGCCTCCTTGCCCACCCGCACCGAGATCGTGTCGTTCGGATACCTGTCGCTGGAGACCACGATGTCGCTCGCCGAGACCCCGGCCCCGTTCGCGTCCGCATACCGAAGCGCATCCGCCGCCGCCGTCACGGGATCATCGGGCAGCGCCTGCGCCCCCGCAAGCGCGGCCGCATCCGCGGTCGCCTGCTCCGAGCGCTGCTGGCGATACCAACTCGCCAGATCGATCGAGAGCCCCGCAAACCCGATCAGCGCAACCAGCCCGACCACCACCAAAACCAACACCTGACCACGCTCCCCACGACGCGCGACGCCGCCGCGCAAAGCTGCACCACCAGTCGGCCGAAAGATCCGAGAGATCGACATCAGCACGTCCTCCAGTCCGAGCGATCACGATCGCGGTCGCCCAGCAGATGCACGCCCTCGACTGAACCTGCGCCGTGCTCTCGAAAACCCCCCGGAAGGGGGAGGGACGCCTAGTTGTGGCCGTTGCCGCCCGCGTGCGACTGAGGAGGTACGTCCGCGGGCGGGCCGGCCGGCGGAACGGTTGGCTGGCCGTTGCCCTGACCGTTCGCCTGCCCATTGACCTCTCCGTTGCCCTGGCCGTTCGCCTGCGCGTTCGGCTGAGCCGGCGTTGCCGGAGTCGCCGGAGTCGCCGGGGCGGCCGGATCGGCCGTCGGCTTCGCAGGCGTGGCGGGAGTGGCGGGGGTGGCCGCAGCAGCTGCCGGCTGATTCTTCTTCCCCGGGGCGGTGGACTTTGCCTTTGCACTATTGCCCGGCGTGCCTGCACCCTTGTCGTTCGCGCCGTTGGAAGCGACGGAACCAGGCACCGCCTTCCCGCCGCCCGTCGCGGTGTGACCGTTGCCTCCGGCCGGAGTTCCGCTCGGCGCGGCGCCCGTCGAAACCTGCGGGACATCCAACCCGGCAGTCGCCGTCGCATCGGTCGGCACGAGATCCTGCGGTGCAGGAGGCGTCGATTGTCCGGGCACGTTGTCGCCCTGGCTCTCCGAGCCGAAGGTCGGCGCGATCGTCGTCGGCCACGCCTCGGCGCCCGCGGCTCTCACCGGCGCGTGCGAGCCGGGAACGCTCGAAGGTGCGTGAGCCGGGTGCACGACGGCGGGCACCGTCCCCGGGCGGGGATGCGCGCGCGTCGAGCCGATGTGCTTCGCGCCCTCCGAGACGCCGCCTCCCACGACCGCCCCGGTGACGACGATCGCAGCGGCCTTCGCCACGAGCCCCACTGCCCCGGCCCCGCTGGAGCCCGAAACGCCGACGGCCGAGGCCGATCCCCGCGCAAATAGGGACGAGAGCCAGGACGGCACCGGCAGGAAGCCGCCGAGCGCCGCCGGCCGGGCGCGTAGGCTGCGAGCGACATGCGAGCATTCGGGGCACCTCCGAAGGTGCGCACGCAGGCTCGCACGCTCGCCCCGCGGAAGCCCGCCCTCGACCTGTCGCGAAATCGCAACGACCGCGTCACGGCAGAGAAGCTGCTCTTCGAGCTGCTCGCGAAGCGCCTGCCGCGCCCGGAAGAGCAGCGTCTCGACCGCCGCGACGGAAATGTCCAGCGCCTGCGCGATCTCCCCGTACGGACGCCCCTCGAGCTCGCGCAGCACGAGCGCCCTGCGCTGGCTCTCGGGAAGCTGGAGCAACGCGCCCCGCAGCTCGTCGGCCGTCGGACCGTCGTCGACGCGGACCGGGCCGCCGCTCACCTCGTCCAGGAAGACGACCTCGCGCGGCCGCCGCTGGCCGTTCCGGAAACGCTCGCGGCAGGCGTTGTGGGCGATCGCGATCAGCCAGTTCTCGGGCTTCATCGGTCGCTCGCCGCGCTGCAGAGCACGGTAGGCGTTGAGAAACGTCGTCTGCGTGACGTCCTCGGCGTCCGCACGGTCGCCGAGCACTGCCAGGGCGTAGCGGGACACGTCCTGGGCGTGGTCGCGATACAGCAGCTCGAGCGTCTGGTCGGCTCCGGCTGCGGCTTCCGGGAGCACGGCTGTCACAAACCCGGTATCGGCACCGCGGCCGTTTCGAAGAACTCACTCGACCGAGGGAGGTTCCGCTCCCGGTTATATCAGGCTACCTGATATAACCGATCGACACTGAGCGAACAGGAGGACCACCGTGGGGTATACCGAGCGCTGGACGACCGTCGAGGTCGTGGTCGACGAGCGGATCGCCTGGGTCGAGCTGAACCGGCCCGAGAAGCGCAACGCGATGAGCCCGACGCTCAACGCGGAGATGATCGAGGTGCTCGAGGCGCTCGACGCCGACGATTCCTGCGGCGTGGTCGTCCTGACCGGGGCCGGCGACTCGTGGTCGGCGGGAATGGACCTGAAGGAGTACTTCCGCGAGGTGGACGCCGCGCCCGAGCACGTGCAGCGCAGGGTGCGCCGGGACGCCGCCTACTGGCAGTGGCGCCTGTTGCGCACGTACTCGAAGCCGACGATCGCGATGGTCAACGGCTGGTGCTTCGGCGGCGCGTTCACCCCACTGGTCGCCTGCGACCTCGCGATCGCGGCGGACGAGGCGACCTTCGGCCTGTCCGAGATCAACTGGGGGATCCCACCCGGAAGCGTGGTCAGCAAGGCCCTGGCCGACACCGTCGGCTCGCGGGCGGGACTGCTCTACGTGATGACCGGCCGTACCTTCAACGGGCGGCAGGCAGCTGCGATGGGGCTCGTCAACGCCAGCGTCCCGCGCGCGCAGCTCCGCGCCGAGGTCGAGTCGCTGGCGCGGGAGCTGCTCGACAAGAACCCGGTCGTCCTCCGCGCTGCGAAGCTCGGCTTCAAGCACTGCGCTGCGATGAGCTGGGACCAGGCCGAGGACTACCTCTACGCGAAGGTCGAGCAGTCGCAGTTCCTCGACAAGGAGAGCGGCCGCGAGCATGGCCTCGGGCAGTTCCTCGACGAGAAGCGGATCAAGCCGGGCCTGCAGACGTACGAGCGGCCCGCCTCTTCGTGAGCGTGGAACCGCGGCTCAGCTATGTGATCGGCCGCCTCGACCGTGTGCTGCGCCGCCGCCTCGGCGCCGCGGTCGAGCCGACCGGCCTCACGTTGCCCGCCTACACCGCCCTGTCGGTGCTGCGCGAACAGGACGGCCTCTCCAACGCGCAGCTCGCCCGGCGCTCACTGATCACGCCCCAGTCGATGAGCGAGGTGCTGGCCCGGCTCGTCGACCACGGCTATGTACGTCGCCGCGCCTCACCCGGCCAGGGCCGCGTGATCCGCATCGAGCTGACCACGGCGGGAAGCCGGGCACTCGAGCGCTGCGACCGCGCCGTCGACGAGGTCGAGCGGGAGATGCTCCGCCACCTCGATGACGCCGAGGCGGCGAGCCTCCGCAACGCCCTGAGCCGCTGCGGCCGGGCGCTCGAGCGCCCGGCCGCCTGAGTGGGGGCTCAAACTGCGAAGAACGTCGTGTGGCCCGGTCCCTGGAGCCGGATGTCGAACCGAAGCACGTCGCCCTCGGCCACCGCGACGAGGGTCGCGCGCGCCGCTTCGCCGAGGCTCGAGAGCACCGGGTCGGCCGCGTTTGCCGCCTCCTCGTCCGGGAAGTAGATGCGTGTCACCGTTCGCTTGAGCAGCCCGCGAGCGAACACGCCGACCTCGATGTGCGGCGCCTGCATCCCGCCGCCCGGCCAGGGCACAGGCCCCGGCTTGACAGTGACGAACTCGAAGCGCCCGTCAGGCGTGGCCGAGCGGCCGAAGCCGAGGAACCCATCCTCGAGCTCGAGCTCGGACCGGTCGTCGGCCGGATGCGCGTAACGGCCTGCCGTATTGGCCTGCCAGATCTCGACCATCCCGTCTGGCACCGGCTCGCCGGCGCCGTCGATCAGCGTGCCGTACAGGCGGATTGCGCGCGGATCCGCAGGGTCGACCAGCTCCGGGGTGATCAGCTCGCGGAAGAGGCCGATCGCTCCGTACGGGCCGACGGTCTGCGACGGGGAGAGGCCCAGTTGCTCAGTCATCGTGGGGCTCCTCGAGCGGCGTCGCCTCGCGCCCGCCGAGCACGATGTCCCAGCGGTAGCCGAGCGCCCACTCCGGCCGGGTCAGCTCGAGGTCGAAGCGGCTGATCAGCCGCTCCCGGACCGCCGGGTCCGGGATCGAGTTGAAGATCGGGTCGAACTCGAACAGCGGGTCGCCGGGGAAGTACATCTGCGTCACGAGCCGCTCCGTGAACGCCCGCCCGAAGAGCGAGAAGTGGATGTGGTTCGGCCGCCAGGCGTTGTGGTGGTTCTTCCAGGGGTACGCGCCCGGCTTCACGGTGATGAAGCGGTACCGGCCGTCGGCGTCGGTGAGGCAGCGGCCCGCGCCGTCGAAGTTCGGATCGAGCGGCGCGTCGTGGGTGTCGACCTCGTGGCGGTAGCGGCCGCCGGCGTTCGCCTGCCAGATCTCCACGAGCTGGCCAGACAGCGGCCTGCCGTCGCTCCCGAGCACTCTGCCGCTCACGACGATCCGCTCGCCGAGCGGCTCGCCCGCGCGCTGGCGCGTGAGATCGGCGTCGAGCTCGTCGACCGCCGACTCGCCGTACGCAGGCCCTGTGAGCTCGGTCAACGTCTCCGGGATGATCACGAGCGGCTCCTTCGGCGCACGCAGGCGCGTGCCGACGTAGTCGGGGTAGTCGAAAGGCGGATCGACACCGGGGCGGTCTGAATCGACAGCCTCCGGGAACGGCGCAGGCTCAACGTGCATGGCTCTCCTCCAGGCTGACGAGGTACGGAGCGGTGGTGACGGCGGCGACGTCGTCGAGGGTAGCGCCCTCGAGCAGCTCGGTCAGGTGCAGCTGCCCGTCGCGCCGCCGGAACACGGACAGCTCGGTCACGATCACGTCGACCACCCCGGCAGCGGTCAGCGGGTACCGGCACTCGGCGACGACCTTCGGCTCGCCGCGAGACGAGGTCGCGGTCATCGTCACGATCACCCGCCGCGCGCCGACGACGAGATCCATCGCGCCGCCGACACCGAGCACGTCCTTTCCGGGCACTGCCCAGTTGGCGATGTCGCCGGCGGCGCTCACCTCGAGCGCCCCCAGCACCGCCACATCGAGGTGGCCGCCGCGGATCATCGCGAAGCTCGTCGCGCTGTCGAAGTACGAGGCTCCTGCGAGCGCGGTCACCGGCTGCTTCGCGGCGTCGATCAGGTCCGGGTCGAAGTCGCCGTCGAGCGGGCGCGGCCCGACCCCGAGCAGCCCGTTCTCGGTGTGGAGGAAGACCTCCGTGTCCTCCTCGAGCACCCCCGGGATCAGGTTCGGGATCCCAATCCCGAGGTTGACGACCTCGCCCGGGCGGAGCTCGCGCGCCGCCCGCTCTGCGATCCGAAGGCGGATGTCGCCGCTCACACGCGCTCCACGAGGTAGTCGATGTAGAGGTGCGGCGTCACGACCGACTCCGGCTCGAGCCCGCCGACCGCGACCACCTCGCCGGCCTCGGCGATCGTGACCGTGGCCGCCGACGCCATCAGCGGGTTGAAGTTCCTGGCCGTGCGCCGGTACCACAGGTTTCCGAGCGCGTCGGCGCGAGCCGCGTACACGAGCGAGACGTCGGCTCGGATCGGCTCCTCGAGCACGTGCCGGACGCCCCCGATCTCCCGCTCCTCCTTGCCCTCGGCCAGGAGCGTGCCCGCCCCGACGGGCGTGTAGAACCCGCCGATGCCGGCGCCGCCCGCGCGGATCGCCTCGGCGAAGGTCCCCTGCGGCACGAGCGTCGCCTCGAGCCGGCCCTCGTTGACTGCAGCCACCGCCTCCGGGTTCGAGGTGAAGTACGACGAGATGCCACGGCGGATCCGCCCCTGCCGAAGGAGCTTCCCGAGGCCGCGGCCCGGCTCGCCGATGTTGTTCGAGACGATCGTCAGGTCCGTCGCGTCGGAGTGCTCGACGAGCGCGTCGATCAGCGTCAGCGGCGCCCCGACCAGACCGAATCCGCCCACCATCACTGTGTCGCCGGAACGGACATGGGTGACCGCCTCCTCGGCGGAGATGACGCCGCGCACCGTCACGACTCAGAAGGGGAAGGGATGTGACCCGCTCTGCACCGTGATCCAACGCAGCTCGGTGAACTCGTCCACGACCGCGCTGCCTCCGAAGCGGCCGAAGCCGCTGTCCTTGACGCCGCCGAACGGCATCTGCGGCTCGTCGGCGACGGGCTGATCGTTGACGTGCACGATGCCTGCGTCGATCTGGTGTGCGAGCGCGAGGCCCCGGTCTGCGTCCTGGGTGATGATCCCCGACGAGAGCCCGTAGCTCGTCGCGTTCGCGCGCTCGACCGCCTCCTCGGCGCTGTCGACGACCTCGACCGCGGCGACGGGGCCGAACGTCTCGACCTGCGCGAGCTCGGAGTCGAGGGGCACGTCTGTGAGCAGCGTCGCCTCGTAGCAGGGTCCGACCGCGCTGCCGCCGGCGAGCACCTTCGCTCCCCCGGCGACCGCCGCGTCGACGCGGCTCTTGATCGCCTCGAGCGCCTGCTCGTTGATGATCGGCCCGATGATCGTGTCGCGCTCGTTCGGGTCTCCGGCCTTCAGCCCGCCGGTCTTCTCGGCGAGCCGCGCGGTGAACTCCTCGGCGATCGGCCGCTCCACGATGATCCTGCGCGCCGACATGCAGATCTGCCCCTGGTGCAGGAACGCGCCGAACGCGGCGGCGTTCACCGCGTAGTCGAGGTCGGCGTCGGCGAGGACGATGAGCGGGTTCGAGCCGCCGAGCTCGAGCACGATCCGCTTGAGCTGCCTCCCTGCCGCCTCGGCGAGTCGGCGCCCCGTCCCCGTCGAGCCGGTGAAGTTGAGCCGCCGAACGTGGGGGTTCTCGATCAGCTCGTCGCCGATCCCCTGCGCCTCGCCGGGCGCGTGGGTGACGATGTTGAGGACGCCGGCCGGCAGCCCCGCCTCGGCGAAGATCTCGCCCCAGAGCAGGCCCCCCGAGACCGGTGACCACTCGGAGGGCTTCAGGACGACGGTGTTGCCGAGTGCGAGCGGAGCCGCGATCGAGCGGGCGGAGAGGATCAGCGCCACGTTCCAAGGCGCGATCGCGCCGACGACGCCGACCGGGCGGCGCAGGCCCATCGCGAACGCGCCCGTGTCGGACGGGATCACCTCGCCGAGCGGCGCATACGCGAGCGCCGCAGCCTGGCGCAGGAGGCCGGGCACGAAGTGCATCTGGAACATCCCCATCCCGAACGTGCAGCCGGTCTCGCGCGCGAGTAGGGATACGACCTCGTCCTGGCGGCTCTCGAGCACGTCTGCTGCCTTGAGGAAGATGCCCTGCCGCGCGGCCGGAGGGGTCAGCGCCCAGGCCGGAGCGGCCGCTGCGGCGACCTCTATCGCGCGCCGCGCGTCCTCGCGTGATCCCGCCGCGACCTCGACGAGGACCTCGCCGGTGAACGGGTCGCGGTCGTCGAAGGTGCGACCGCCCTCCGCGTCGGCCCACTCGCCGCCGATGAAGAGCCGGTTCGCGGTGCTCTCCCTGATCTCCGTCGCCATCAGTTTCGTCTCCTTGTCTCCGGCCGCTCAGCGCATCGGTCGGTTGCTTCTACCCTGCCCAGCAGTGTTCCATACGTCAAGACACTGGTCTAGTATGCGGGACATGCAAGTGCGGCGCAGACGGCGCGCGGATGCCGGAACGTGAGAGCGGGGCCTAGCAAACTGCTGGCGCAGACGTCTAACCAGCAGCGCAGAAGGCCACGCAGGATCGGGAATGTGGAGGGAGGAGACGAGGTGAATCGGACGCGAGACGACGTCAGGTCGGTGACCGAGTCCCCGGGTCGATCGACCGTGCCGAAGTCGCGGATGTGCTTCTCCCGAAGCTTGACTGGCCACCGCGGGCCGAATTACGGTCGCCCGGTCGCACCGCCCCGCGGTGCGAACTCAGGCGGCTCGCTGCGCGAGCGAGGTAGCTCCCCCGGGAGGTATCCGACGCGAGGAGGGCGCGCTTGACGAGATCCTGACCCAGGGGGTCGCGGCATCCCGCCGCATCGAACGCCAGTTTGGCTCAGTCCTACGAAAGACGAGGAGACACTAGATGAGATCGACGAAGATCAGTTTCGGTGTTGCGCTCGCGGCCATCAGCGTGATTGCGCTGCTGCTGGCCACGTGGGCCGGCGGCGCTCGCAAGGCGGTTGCGCCCGTCGGCGCCGGCCCCGCCACCGCGACAAAGAGCGTGTGCGGCCTGGGCACCGGCAAGAAGGCGACGGGCAGGCCGATCAAGATGGGCGGGATCGACATGCTGATCCCGGGCGTGGACTTCACCACGATCGGCAAGGTCGTCGCCGCGTACTACAAGTGCGTCAACGACAACGGCGGCATCCACGGCCGCCCGATCAGCTACACGCTCTACAACGAGCAGCTCAACCCGGCGCAGGAGGCTGCGCTCGCGCGGAAGCTCGTGGAGAGCGACAAGGTCGTCGGCATCGTCGGCAACACGAGCTTCGCCGAGTGCGGGACGAACTGGAAGTACTACCAGTCGAAGGGCTACATCGTGATCGGTGCCGGCGTCCAGGCGGAGTGCTTCAGCACGCCGTCGTTCGTCGAGTCGAACATGGGGCCGCGCTACAGCGACCTCGGCGCCGCCCAGGCACTGATTCGCGCGGGCGTCAAGAAGATCGCGATCGCCTCACCCGACACGATCTCGGCCTACGCCGACGGCGGCGTCGTCAAGCTCGGCGCAGCGAAGGGCGTCGCGGTCAAGGTCTTCCCGACCCACCTGCCCGTCACGGACGCGAGCTCGCAGCTGCTCCAGATGTACCAGTTCGCCGGTGACGGCAACGGCATCATCCTCGACTTCACGCCCGACACCGCCCCGGCGTTCATGAAGGCCGCCGAGGCCCAGGGCATCGTCGACAAGATCAAGTGGGGCTCGTCGACCCCGATCGCGAACACGTTCATGGCGGGCCAGTTCTCACCGAAATGGGACGGCCACCTCTGGATCAACCAGGAGTTCAGCAATATCGACCCGTCGGTCGGGCCGGACACTGCGCTGATGTTCCAGATCCTGAAGAAGTACGCGCCGACCGTAGCGCCGCAGGCGTTCGGCCAGATGGGCTACATGGACGGCATGTTCTCGACCAAGGCCCTGCTGAGCATCAACGGCCCGGTCACCGCGAAGTCGTACAACGCGGCGGTCGCGAAGCTCAGGAACATCAAGACGGACATGCTCTGCAAGCCGTGGTACGCCTGGAAGCTGCCGTACCACATCCCGAACAACACGGACATCACGGTCGACTACAAGAACGGCCAGGTCGTCGTGAAGGAGCCGTGCTTCAACATCGCCCCGGTCGACGCGTCGATCGCCCAGACGCGTGTCTGGGAGAAGAAGTTCAACCTCAACACCGGCAAGTAGCGGAGGCGAGTGAAGCGATCACATGACGATCAGGGTGCCCGGAGGCTTCGATGACTGATCGTGCTCGCGTTCAGCGTGTTCGGCGTGCAGTGGCAGTTCCTCAAGCCGTTCATCGTGATCGGCCTCGCGTTCGGGGGCGTGTACGCGCTCTCCGGCGTCGGGCTGGTCGTGCTGTACCGGGCGACCGGGGTGCTGAACCTCGCGTTCGGCGCCATCGGGGCCGCGGGCGCCCTGATCGCGTACTACCTGCTCAACCACACGGGTTGTCCCGAGTGGCTCGCGTTCACGGTCTGCGTCGCGTTCGGCGGGGTCGTCAACCTTGCCTACGGCATGGTGTTCGGCCCCGCCTTCGCGCGGCGCGACCCGCTGGTGAAGATGATGGGAACGCTCGGGCTCGCCCTCATCCTGCTCGGCCTGATGGCGTGGCGGGCGCCGGCCGGCGGCGCCTTTGCGCGCTTCCTGCCGCTGCCGAGCTCCAACCACCGCTACGACATCTTCGGCACGAACGTGAGCCTGACGCAGCTCATCTCGATCGCGCTCGCGTTCGCGATCACCGCCGCCGTCAGCGTCTTCCTGCGCGTGACGAAGCTCGGCACGGCGATGAGGGCGCTCGCGAACGACCGCGAGGTGACCGCGACCCTCGGCGTCCCCGTGCGCAGGGTCGAGGCGGCCGCCTGGTTCTTCTCGGGGCTCGCCTGCGGCATCGCCGGGCTCATCCTGCCGGACCTGCTCACCTCGCTGGACTACTCGGCCTTGACGTTCCTCGTCATCTCCTCGCTCGCGGCAGCTCTGATCGGACGGCTGCGCTCGTTGTGGGCGACCCTGTTCGGCGGCCTTGCCGTCGGGCTCGCCCAGGCGGTACTCAGTCCGTACTCCAACGTTTCGGCGTACCGGACGGCTGCGCCGTTCGTGCTGGCGATCGTCGCGCTCCTGTACCTCTCGCGACGGCGCGTTGTCACGATCTCGCGCGCGACGAACTGAGCCTGTGACCGCAGCCTCGGCATCCGGCGACGGCACCGCGCCGAAGCGAACCTGGCCCACAGTCGAGCGGGGGACCATCGTCCGCAGTGCCGTGATCCTCGTCCTGCTCCTCGTCGCACTCTTCGTCCTGCCGAGCATGGCGGGCGCCGACTGGATCACGACGTTCACGAGCGTCGCGATCTATTCGGTCGTCGCCCTCGGCTTCGGGGTCCTCTACGGCCGCGTCGGGATGATCTCGCTCGGCCAGGTGGCCCTGCTCACGATCGGCTGCTGGGTCGGCACGCGCGTCGCCTATGCGACGGCGCTCCCGTTTCCGGTGCTCCTGCTCATCGCCGGTGGGATCACCTGCGCGATCGGCACGCTGGTCGGGCTTCCGGCGCTCCGCCTCTCGGGCCTCTACCTCGCGTTGATCACGCTCATGTTCGCGGGCGCAACGACGATCGTGCTGTCGGTGACCGACTTTCCGAACGGCGGCGGAGGCTTCAAGGGCCGGTCGGTGACCGGCGTCCTCACGACGAGCACCCCGCCGGTGCGAAGGCCGTCGTCGGCGGTCGGTGACGTCGCGTACTACCGCTACACCGTGGTCGTCTGCGCGATCCTGTTCCTGCTCGTGCTGCTCCACGTCTCGGGGAAGCCGGGCAGGGCGTGGGCATCGATCCGCGAGAGCGAGCCGGCCGCCCTGGCCACCGGCGTGAACATCACCCTCTACAAGCTCTGGGCGTTCGCGCTGGCGTCGTTCATCACCGGCGTCGCAGGGTGCCTCCTCGCGGCGCAGGTGGGCGTTCCGCGCGCGATCACGTTCCAGACGCAGGACTCGCTGACGCTGGCCGCGACGGCTCTGATCGGCGGCATCTTCAGCATCTGGGGCGCGGTCGTCGCCGGCATCTTCCAACAGCTCCTGCCGTTCCTGTTCCAGGCCCAGTGGGGGCTGAACCCGAACTTCCTCCTCATCCTCTTCGGCGTCGGCCTGCTCCAGGTGCTGCTGACGGCCCCGGGCGGGCTCGCACAGCAACTCCCGAAGGATCTGGCCAATCTCGGCCGCCTGGCCGCACGCCGTGCGCGCGCTCTCGCGAGCGGGGACAAGCCGGCGCCGTGATCGAGGTCAAGGGCCTCACCGTGCGGTTCGCGGGCGTCACCCCGATCGACGACGTGAGCCTCGTCTTCCCCGGCGGGACGTGCGGCCTGATCGGCCCGAACGGCGCGGGCAAGACGACGTTCTTCAACGTCCTCAGCGGCTTCGTCAACCCGGCCGCCGGCTCGATCGCGGCCTTCGGCGAGAACCTGCTGCGGATGGCCGACTACAAGCGCGCGCGCTGGGGGCTGCGGCGCACCTTCCAGACGGAGATGGCGATCGAGCAGCTGTCGGTGTTCGACAACGTGGCCATGATCCACGAGCACTCGGGCGCCGGACGCGGCTCCCGGCGCGCCGACGTGCTCGCCGCGATCGAGTTCGTCGGGCTGGAGGTCTCCCCGAAGGACAGAGTCGGCGGGCTCGGCGCGCGCGAGCGACGGCTCGTGGAGATCGCCCGCGCCGTCGTCGGTCATCCACGCGTAGTCCTCCTCGACGAGCCCGGCGCGGGCCTGCCCGACGAGGAGACCGTGCACCTCGGCCAGGTGATCCAGAAGATCCCCGACCGGTTCGGCGCGCTCGTGATCCTGGTCGACCACGACATGAGCCTGGTCTCGGCCTGCTGCGAGACGACCGCGGTGCTGGACTTCGGCAAGCTGATCGCGTCCGGCCTGACCGCCGAGGTCCTGCGGAACGAGCACGTGATGCGCGCCTACCTCGGGACGGAGGAGGAGCTGTGAGCGCCGAGAGCGCCGTCGCCACCCAGCCCGGACTCCGCCTCGAGGAGTTCTCCGTCGCCCGCGGCGGACGGCCCGTCGTCCAGGAGGTGTCGCTGGAGATCCCGCCCGGCCAGGTGACGACCCTGCTCGGCGCGAACGGCGCCGGCAAGTCGAGCCTCGTGCTCGCGGTCGGCGGCCTGCTGCGCACGACCGGGGGCAAGGTCGTGCTGGGCGACCAGGACCTCACCGGCTTCCGCCCCGAGCAGGTTCGCGCCGCGGGGGTGGCGATCGTCCCCGAGGGGAGGCGGCTCCTGCCGAACCTCACGGTCAAGGACAACCTCCGGGTCGCGACGTACTCGCTCACCCGCGAGGAAGCGACGAGCGGGACGGCCTACGCGCTCGAGCTCTTCCCCGAGCTCGAGAAGCGCTGGGAGATGGACGCGCGTCTGCTCTCGGGCGGCGAGCAGCAGATGCTCGTCCTCGCCCAGGCTCTCGTCTCGCGACCCAGGATCGTGCTCGTCGACGAGCTCTCGCTCGGCCTCGCACCCGTCGTCGTCAAGCGGCTCGTGCCGACCCTCGAGGCCGTCGCGGAGGGCGGCGTCGGCGTGCTCCTGATCGAGCAGTTCGCCCACGTGGCACTCGCGCTCGCAAAGACCGCCTATGTGATCGAGGGCGGCCGCATCCGCTACGAGGGGCCGGCGCAGAAGCTGATCGACGAGCCCGAGCTCCTCCACTCCGCGTACCTGCTCCGCGACACGATCGCGGGCGCAGGGCCGGACGACTAGCTCATCGGAACCAGGACGGCGCGGCCGGTGACCTCGCCGTCGCGGAGCTTCGCCAGCACCTCGTTGACGGAGTCGAGCGGATGCACCTCCGTCTTCAGCACGAGCCGGCCGACACCGTGGAGCTGCAGCAGCTCCCAGAGGTCGATCCAGCTGCCGACGAGGTTCCCGACGACGGCGTGCTCGTCCCCGACGAGCGCCGCCGACGGCACCGAGACCATCCCGCCGTAGCCGATCACCGAGTACGTGCCGCCCCGCGCGAGCATCGCGACCGAGTCCGCGTGGGACCGGTCGGTGCCGACGAAGTCGAAGACGAGGTCGGCGCCGCGGCCGCCGGTCAGCTCGCGGACCGCCTCGACCGGCGCCCGTCCGTCGATCACCTCGTCGGCGCCGAGCTCTGCGGCGAGCCGCCGCCGGCGCTCGTCGGTGTCGACCGCGACCGTCGAGCTCGAGCCGAGCTCGCGGACGAGCTGGAGCGCAATGTGGCCGACCCCTCCGACGCCGATCACGACCGCCGTCGAGCCGGGAACGGCGAGATGCGAGAGCCGCCGCACGGCGTGGTAGGCGGTGAGGCCCGCGTCGGCGTGCGGCGCGACCTCCACCGGCTCGACCCCGTCGGGGAGCCGGATCAGCGAGCGCTCCGAGACGAGCACGTACTCGGCGAAGCCGCCGTCGACCGACAGGCCGGTGAACTCGTGGCGCACGCAGTGCATGTCGTTGCCGCGGCGGCACGCGACGCAGAGCCCGCAGCTGTACGGCGGGTAGACGAGCACCGCATCGCCCTTCGCGACCGTCGTCACCCCCACGCCGACCTCCGCCACCCAGCCTGCGTTCTCGTGCCCGAGCACGAGCGGCAATGTGACGCCCGCCGGCTCCATCAGCCCCTCGATCGCGTGCAGATCGGTCGCGCAGACCCCCGCGCCGCCGATCCTGATCAACACGTCGGTGGCCCGGGACACCTCCGGCACCGGCCGGTCGACGAGCTCGAGCGGACGGTGGTACTCCCGCATCAGTGCCGCTTTCATGACTCTCCTTCGTCGAGCGCGTCGACGAGCTCGCGCAGGTATTCGAGGTGGCGGCGCATCGCCCGCTCGGCGGCGGCGGGCCGCCGGAGCCGGATCGCCCGCTCGATCTCGCCGTGCTGGCGCAGGATCGCAGCTCCGTCGATCGAGGCGCCGATCGTGTCGATCAGCGACGGCTGGAGCACGTCGAGGGTCCAGCTCGTGAACGCGCGCAGGAGCTCGTTCCCGGCCGTCGCCGCGATCACGCGGTGGAAGCGCGCGTCCGCGACCCGGAAGGCCTCTGCGGCCGGATGGTTCCCCTCGGCCTCGGCGATCGCCGCCCTGAGGTCGGCCGCGGTCTGCTCGGTCGCGTTCCGCGCGGCGAGACCGGCGAGCGGCACCTCCAGGTAGACGCGCGCGTCGAGCAGCTCGTGCAGCGAGACGCTGTCGGCCTCGAGCATCGCCGCGATCGACTCGCTGACGTTGCGGCCCATCCCCTCGTTCTCCGTGCTGTCGACGAAGATCCCGCCGCCGGGCCCCTGCGAGGCTCGAACGAGGTGCGAGCCGGCCAGCAGCCGCAGCCCCTCGCGGAGAGTCGGGCGGCTGACCCCGAACTCCGCCGCGAGCTCCTGCTCGGTGCCGAGGCGCTCGCCCGGGCCGAGGCCGCGGGCCGAGACGTAGCGGCGGATCTCGAAGGCGACCTGCTCGCTCGCGTCACGGCGCTCGGACCTGAATCGCTCCGTCACGGGGCGAAGCTCTCGTCCGGGGCCACCGCAACCTCCAGGAGGAGCGGCTCGTCGCGGGCGGCGAGGCCCGGCAGCACCTCGTCGAAGACCTCCAGCAGCTCGCCGTGCTCTGCCACGCTGCGCGCGGGGCAGCCGAACGCCCGCGCGAGCCCGGCGACATCGACGCCGAAGCCCGGCCAGGGCGCGGTGCCGCCGTGCTGCTCGGCGAGCCGGTCCATGATCGCGTAGCCGCCGTTCGAGAGGATCACATAGAGCGCCCCGGCGCGGTAGTGCGCTGCGCTCCAGAGCGCCTGGATGCTGTAGAGCGACGAGCCGTCGCCGACGATCGCGAGCACGGGCCGGTCGGGCAGCGCCATCCGCAACCCCGTCGCGGCGGGGAGGGCGAACCCGAGCCCGCCCATCGCGGGGCTCAGGGAGCCGAGCGACTCGCGGGCCGGCAGGCGGACCAGGAGCTCGGGCCGGTTGGACGGAGACTCCTCGATCACGATCGCGTTCCGCGGAGCCCGCTCGGCGATCGCGGCGAAGACGTGCCCGGCGCGGAGCGGCTCCCCCGCGGCCGGAGGCTCGGGCGGAACGGGGCGCTCGAACGGTCCCGGGCGAGGGCCGTCGCGCACGGGAACGACCCGGGCGAGCTCGGCGCAGACCGCCCCGGGGTCCGCGAGCACGGCGAGCTCGGCCGCGCTCCGATGCACCTCGTCCGGATCCCGGCTGACCATCGCGACCCGCGTGCCCGCCTCGACGAACGGGCCGGGATGGTAGGGGTACTGCCGGAACACCGGCGCACCGACGGCGAACACGAAGTCGTGGAGAACGAGCGTCTGGCGCAGGCGAACCCGGTCAGCAGGGAGGTGGCCGGCGAAGAGAGGATGGTCCTGGGGAAAGCCGGCCCGGGAGCTGAACGACTCCTGCCAGACCGGGCACCCGAGCCGCTCGGCCAGGGTCACGAGCGCCGTCCAGGTCTCGGGCTCGTCGGCGCCGGCGCCGACGACGATCGCCGGCCTCCTGGCCCCGGCAAGGAGCTCGGCGAGCTCTGCGACGGCGACGGGGTCCGCCGCCCGGGCGCGCGCGACGCGGCCCGCGGCGGCAGGCGGATCGGCCGGGCTCGCCTCGGCGGACCAGTCGTCCATGGGCACGATCACGAGGGCGGGCCCGCTCGCGGTCGCCGCCTCGTGGTAGGCGCGCGCG
Source organism: uncultured Actinomycetes bacterium (assembly GCA_963724805.1). GTDB lineage: Bacteria > Actinomycetota > Thermoleophilia > Gaiellales > Gaiellaceae > CAVQZA01. Next base: position 1,103,010 of record CAVRWA010000014.1, on the reverse strand, counting down.
ACGGCGCCAGGCACGTCCTGCGCGCGGACGGGCTCGTCGACCCAGACCGGGTACTCGCCCGCAAGCCCCCGCAGCTTCCCCGCGAGAAACGGCTGGGAAGCGAGGTGGCGTCGGTCCTGCTGACCGACCACGACGACGAGCGGAGCGCGGTTGACCCGCGCGGTGGCCAGGGCGCCGACCGCGTTCCCGAGCCCGGCGGTCGTGTGCAGGATCGCGAGCGCAGGCTCGCCGCGCCCGATCGCAAATCCGGTCGCCATCCCGACGACGGAGCTCTCGTGGAGCCCGAGCACGAAGCGAAGGTCGTCCGGGAGATCCGTGAGGAAGGAGATCTCCGTCGACCCGGGATTCGCGAAGATGGACGTGAGCCCGTACTCGCGGAAGACGTCGAACGTCGCATCGCGGACCGAGCGAACAGCCACGCGGGCAGCTTACACGCAAATGATTTGATTTTTTGGCCCATGGGCGGGACGATGCCGCCGTGAAGGTGACGATCGTCGGGGGAGCCGGAGGCGTCGGAGCTTCGACTGCGTTCAACCTCGTGCTGATGCGAGGCGGGCACGAGATCGTCCTCGTCGACGCTAGGCCGGAGATGACTGCATCGCACGTGATGGACCTCGAGCAGGTGCTCGAGCAGTCGCCCGGGTCCTCGGTCCGGGGCGGCGAGCCCGGCGACGCAGGCGACGCGGACGTCGTCGTGCTGCTGTCGTCCACGCCGCTCACCGCCGGGACGCCGCGGATCGAGTACCTGGCGGGGAACGCGCTGATCGCCGACGAGCTGGCCGACGGGCTCCCGGCCGGCTGGGACGGCACGATCGTCGTCGTCACGAACCCGGTCGACCCGCTCGTGACGCGCCTGCAGAGGCGAACCGGGCTCGACCGCCGGCGCGTCCTCGGCTACACGGTGAACGACAGCCTGCGCCTGAGGACGGGCTTCGCGAAAGCGCTCGGCGTCCCGCCGGGAAGCGTCGAGGCGTGGGTTCTCGGGGAGCACGGCGACGAGAGCGTGCCGCTGTTCGACCGGGTCGCCGTGAACGGCGCGGCGGTGCACCCCACACCGGCCCAGGAGGCCGCGGCGGAGGAGTACTTCCGCAGCTGGTACCCGCTTCACGTCGCGCTCGACTCGGGCCGGTCGTCGACGTGGACCTCCGGCCTGGGCGTCGCGCGAATGGTGGCCGCGCTCGAGAGCGCCGGCGAGCTCTGGCCCGCCTCGGTCGTCCTCGAGGGCGAGTACGGGATCGAAGGCGTGGCGGTGACCGTTCCGGTCACGATCGGCCGCGGCGGCGCAGTGGAGATCCACGAATGGGAGCTCGAGCCGGCCGAGCTCCAGGCGCTGTGTGCGTCGGCCGAGTTCGTCCGCGCCGCCGTCGAGAGCATCTGAGACGCTGTGCCAACTGTTGGGACAACTTCGCTAGGATCGGTACATGGCGACTTCGGCGGGAACCACGGGCACGTCCCAGTCGCTGGAACGGGGCCTCGCGATCCTCTCCTCGTTCCACTCCGACCGCCAGCTGATCGGTGTCAGCGAGCTCTCGCGCGAGCTGGCCCTGAGCAGGAGCACTGCGCACCGCTACATCTCGACGCTCGCGCGGCTCGGCTACCTGCAGCAGGATCCCGACTCGAAGCGCTACCGCCTCGGCCCCAAGGTGCTCGACCTCGGCTTCTCGGCGATCAACTCGATGGACCTGCGGGAGGTCTCGGCGCCGCACCTGCGCCAGCTCAGCGACAAGACGGGATACACGGTCAACCTCGCAATCCTCGACGGTACCGACGTCGTCTACATCGAGCGCTGCCGCACGGCCCGGCCGGGCCAGTGGGAGATCGACCTCAACCTCCACGTGGGCGCGCGACTGCCCGCGTACTGCACCGCGATGGGGAAGGCGATCCTCGCCTTCGTCCCCGAGGAGCAGCGCGAGGAGATCATCGCGCTGATCGACTTCGCTCCACGCGGGCCGAACACGATCACCGACCCCCAGGCGTTCCGGGACGAGCTCGCGCGGATCCGGGAGTCTGGCATCGCGGTGAACAACGAGGAGCTCGCGTACGGGCTGCGGTCGATCGCAGCCCCGATCCACTCGCACTCCGGGGAGGTACTCGCCGCGCTCAACCTCGCCGTCCACCGCACGATGGTGTCGATGGACGAGCTGATCGCCCGCCTCGGCCCCGCCGTCACCCAGACCGCGCGTGACATCTCGCTCGGCATGGGGCACCGGCTCGCACCGGGCTGATCCAGGCGTTAGAGTCGTTTGGTGGTGGCTCTGAGGACCCTCGACGAGCGCCGCGCCGCGGCCCTGGAGACACTGTGCGAGCTGATCGTCCCCGGGTCGGCCCGCGTCGGCTCCGTCGTCTACGTCGACGCTCTGCTGGCGGGGATGCCGCCCGAGGTGCGCGACCACGCGCTGGAGGCGATCGACGCGCTCGCGCCCGCGGCGGAGGGCGGCGCCGACGCGCTCGCCGAGCGCGCGCGGACGCCCGAGTTCGGCTTCATCCGCGCGCTCGCGTGCGAGGCGTACTACAGCGACTTCGTCGCGGCGGGGAGCGAGGGCCCGGGCGCGTGGGCCGAGATCGACTTCAACTCGCCGCTCGCGACCCGGCTGCACAAGGACTGGTCCTACCTGGGGATCGCGTGAAGGAGGACTTCGACGTCATTGTCGTGGGCTCCGGCGCGGGCGGCGGCGTCGTCGCAGGCGAGCTCGCGCAGCGCGGCCGCGACGTCCTCCTGCTCGAGGTCGGCCCTCACCTCACGGCCGCGGACTTCGTCCGCTGGGAGGCGAAGGCGACGCACGACATGTGGTGGCCGCTGCGGCTCGCGCCGCTTCCCGACGGCGAGATGCTCGCCCTGCTCGCCGGCCGCTGCGTCGGCGGCACGACCACGATCAACACGAAGGTCGCGCTGCGCGCCCACGAGCGCGACGTCGCGAAGTGGCACCCGGCGAGCGGGCTCACGAACGAGCGCGGCGAGCCCTTCGCCGCCGCCGACCTCGAGCCGTACTACGACCGGGTCGAGCAGGTGCTCGGCGTCCGCGAGCGCACCGACTGGCCGAAGAGCGTCCGCACGGTCGAGGCCGGCTTCCGCGCCCTCGGCGTCGAGCTCGAGCCCGTCACCTCCTACACGGACGCGAACTGCATGCGCTGCGGCTCGTGCCTACAGGGCTGCCCGACGAACGCCGGCAAGTCGACGATGAACACCTACATCCACGACGCGTGGGCGCGCGGCCTGCTCGAGCTCCGCGCCAACGCGGCGGTCGAGCGCGTGCTGATCGAGGACGGCGCCGCGACCGGGGTCGAGTACGTCGACGCCGCGGGCGAGCGCCATACCGTCCGCGCGCGCGCCGTCGTGGTCGCGGCGGGGACACTGAACACACCGCAGCTGCTGCTTCGCTCCGGCGTCGACGGACCGGCGGTCGGGCGCAACCTCGGCCTCCACCCCGTCCGCCTCGTGTACGGGCTCTTCGACGAGCCGCAGGACGCGCACATGGTCTACCCGATCACGGCCCACTGCATGGAGCACCAGCACGACGAGGACGGCGGCTTCGTGATCGAGGCGACGACGATCCAGGATCCGATCTCCTTCGCGACCACGCTCTGCGACGAGAGCGGGCCGCTCTGGGGGCCGCGGCTGACCGAGGCGCTGCGCGGGTTCCGGCGTTGGGTCGGGGTGCTCGCGATGGTCAACGACGACAACAACGCAGCCGTGGTCGTGGACGAGAACGGCGGCGAGCGGTTCGAGATCGACTTCCGGCCGAACGAGCTCGAGCGGATCGACAGCGCGCGGCGCTTCAGCCGCGACGTGCTCGAGGCCGCCGGTGCGACGCAGATCGCGTGGAGTGGGCTCGCCTCGACGCACGTCCAGGGCACCTGCCGGATGGGCGACGACCCGGCGCGGTCGGTCGTCGACCGGAACTGCGAGTCTCACGACGTGAAGCGGCTCTTCGTCGGCGACGGCTCCCTCGTCCCGCGCACGCTCTCCGTGAACCCATCGCTGACGATCATGGCGCTCGCCACGCGGCTCGCAGACCACCTCGACCGCGATCCGAACGGCTACCTCGCCGTAGCGGCGTAGCGGCATGGTCCAGGGAGAGGTCATCTGGGCGCCGCCGCCCGACTGGCGCGAGCGGTTCGAGATGGGCCGCTACGTCGAGTGGCTTCGCACCGAGCGCGGGCTCGACTTCCCGGGCTACGACGAGCTGTGGCGCTGGTCGGTGACCGACCTCGAGGGCTTCTGGGCCTCGATCTGGGACTACTTCGGGGTCCGCGCGCACTCCCCCTACGAGCGGGTGCTCGGCTCACGCGAGATGCCCGGCGCGGAGTGGTTCCCGGGCGCGACCCTGAACTACGCCGAGCACATGGTCGGCCGCGACGAGGATCTCGGCAACGTCGCGATCGTCGCGCACTCCCAGACGCGCGAGGTGCGTGAGCTCACGTTCGGCGAGCTCCGCGAGCAGGTTGCCCGGGCGCGCGTGGGCCTGAAGCGGCTCGGCGTCGGCCCTGGCGACCGCGTCGTCGCCTACCTCCCGAACATCCCGGAGACGGCGGTCGCGTTCCTGGCGGCGGCGAGCCTCGGCGCGGTCTGGGCGACGTGCCCGCCGGAGTTCGGCGTCCGCAGCGTCGTCGACCGGCTGGGCCAGCTCGAGCCGAAGGTGCTGCTCGCGGTGAGCGGGTACGTCTACGGGGACAAGCTCATCGACCGCAGCGAGAACGTCGCCGCGATCCGTGAGCGGCTGCCGTCGCTGGAGTCGGTCGTCGAGGTCGAGTACGCGGGAGGCCCGATTCCCGGGGCGATCTCGTGGGACGAGCTCCTCGGCGAGCCCGGGCCGCTCGAGTTCGACCCGGTGCCGTTCGCCCACCCGCTCTACGTCCTCTTCTCGTCCGGCACGACCGGCCTGCCGAAGGCGATCGTCCACGGCCACGGCGGGATCCTGCTCGAGCACCTGAAGAACCTCGGGCTGGCCTGGGACGTCTGCCCCGGCGACCGGCTCCAGTGGTTCACGACGACCGCCTGGATGATGTGGAACGCGCTCGTCTCGACGCTGCTCCTGCGGGCGTCGATCGTGATGCTCGACGGCAACCCCGGGTACCCAGACCTCGGAAACCAGTGGCAGCTGGCCGAGAAGATGCGACCGACGCTGATGGGGATCAGCCCTGCGTTCGCGCTCGCCTGCCGCAAGGCGGGCGTGGAGCCGGGCAGGTACGACCTCTCATCGCTCCGCTCGCTCACGGTCGCCGGCTCGCCGCTCCCGGTGGACGGCTTCGAGTGGCTCTACGAGCAGGTCGACCCGAGCGTGCTCCTCATCAACGGCAGCGGCGGCACCGACGTCTGCTCCGGGATCGTCCAGGGCTGCCCGCTCCTGCCGGTGTACGCCGGCGAGATCGCCGGCCCGTGCCTCGGCGTCGACGTGGCGGCGCTCGACGAACACGGCGAGGCGGTCGTCGGCGAGCTGGGCGAGCTGGTGATCCGCCAGCCGATGCCGTCGATGGCGGTCCGCTTCTGGAACGACCCCGGCTACGAGCGCTATCGCGCAGCCTACTTCGACCACTACCCCGGCATCTGGCGCCACGGCGACTGGATCATGTTCACCGAGCGCGGCAGCTGCGTGATCACCGGGCGCTCCGACGCGACGCTCAACCGCGGCGGCGTGCGGCTCGGCACGAGCGAGTTCTACTCGGCGCTCGAGGAGCTCGACGAGGTGGTCGACAGCCTGGTCGTCCACCTCGAGGAGGCGGACGAGCTGATCCTCTTCGTCGTCCTGCGCGAGGGCCTGGAGCTCGACGACGCGATGCGCGCGCGCATAGCAGGCGCGCTTCGCGACGCGCTCTCGCCGCGCCATGTGCCGGACACGATCGTGGCGCTGCCGGTGATCCCGCAGACGCTCACCGGCAAGAAGCTGGAGCTGCCGGTCAAGCGGATCCTCACCGGCGTCCCCGCGGCCGAGGTCGTCAGCCCGGACGCCCTCGTGAACCCCGCGTCGATCGAGCCTGTCGTCGCGTACGCGAGCACGCGCCCGAAGACCGGCGGCTGATGCCACTCCGGCGGCTCGACCACCTGCTCGTGCTCACGGACGACCTCGAGGCGACGAGGGCGTTCTACTGCGACGTGCTCGGCCTCGAGGCCGGCGAGCGGCCGCCGCTCGAGTTCCCGGGCTACTGGCTCTACCTCGACGGCGAGCCGTGCGTCCACATCGCCGAGCGGGCCGCGTACGAGGCCCACGCGACGACACTCGGCCTGAAATCGACCCCGGCACCGATCGATCACGTCGCGTTCGCCGCCGCCGACTACGGAGAGCTCGCGGCGCGCCTCGATGCCGCGGGGATCGAGGCGGTCGCGAACGACGTCCCGGCCGCCGGCCTGCGCCAGCTCTTCTTTACCGATCCGAACGGCGTCCGGATCGAGCTCAACGTCCGATAGCCCTCGACCGCCCCTTCCGGGATCAAAACGGGGTCGGGATGTGCCGCAGCGGGAGGTCGGCCTCGCGGTAGCCGCCGGCCTTCTGACGCTGTGGCAGCTTGACATCGGCGTGTGCGAGCGGTTCGTACGGGATCTGGCTGAGGAAGTGGGTGATGATGTTGAGGCGGCCGCGCTTCTTGTCGTTCGTGTCGGCGACGTACCAGGGAGCCCAGGCCGTGTCGCTGGCGAGGAACATCGCGTCGCGGGCACGCGAGTAGTCGTCCCAGCGGCTGTAGGACTTCAGGTCCATGTCCGAGAGCTTCCAGACCTTGCGAGGGTCGTCGATCCGGCTCTCGAGCCGCCGGGTCTGCTCATCGGGGCTGACCTCCAGCCAGTACTTGAGCAGGATGATCCCGGAGTCGACCATCGCCTTCTCGACCTGTGGGACCTGCTCCAGGAACCTCGCCGTCTGCTCCTCGGTGCAGAAGCCCATCACCCGCTCGACGCCGGCGCGGTTGTACCAGCTGCGGTCGAAGATCACGACCTCGCCCGCTGCGGGGAAATGCCGGATGTAGCGCTGCACGTACATCTGCGAGCGCTCGCGCTCGGTCGGGGCGGGCAGGGCGACGACCCGGAACACGCGTGGGCTGACCCGCTCGGTGATCCGCTTGATCGTGCCGCCCTTTCCCGCGGTGTCGCGCCCCTCGAAGACGATGCAGATCTTGGCGCCCGACGCCTTGACCCACTCCTGCATCGCGACGAGCTCGCCGTGGAGGCGGGCCATCTCGCGCTCGTACTCCTTGCGGCTCAACTTCGCGGGCAGGCCCGCCTCGGGCAGATCGAACGCTGCCGGTGCCTTCGCCGCGGCCTTCGCGTCCTCGCTCTTGGCCTTCGTCTTCTTGTTCTTGCTCATGACGCAGCCTCCGGGAGAGCGCGCTCCTGGGTGAGCGCGCGTTGCACGTCGATCGTAGTCGGCTCGGGGGCTGCCGCGGTGGAGAGTCTGCAGGTGCGTCCGAAGACCACGCAGCCGGGCCGACCTTAAGCTAGACGCTGTGGCGAGGATGCGCGCAGTGCCCGGGTTGCGGATGCTCTCGTCGTACAGGGCCGCCTGGGCTCCCAGGGACATCGTCGCGGGCCTGGTTCTGACCACGCTCCTCGTCCCGCAGGGAATGGCATACGCCGAGCTCGCGGGCCTTCCCCCGATCACCGGTCTCTACACCTCGATCCTCTGTCTGGCCGGGTATGCGATCTTCGGGCCATCGAAGATCCTCGTGCTCGGACCCGACTCCTCGCTCGGGCCGATGATCGCGGCCACGATCCTGCCCCTGCTCGGAGCCGACGGCGACCCGGAGCGTGCAGTCGCGCTCGCGTCGATGCTCGCGCTGCTCGTGGGAGCGTTCATGCTGGCCGGCGGAGTCGCGAAGCTCGGGTTCGTAGCCGATCTGCTCTCGAAGCCGACCATGATCGGCTACATGAACGGCCTGGCTCTCACGATCCTGGTCGGGCAGCTGCCCAAGCTGTTCGGGTTCTCCGTGGACGCCGACGGCTTCATCGACGAGCTGCGGGGGTTCCTGCACGGCGTCGCGCACGGCGAAACGGTGCCTGCCGCTCTCGCGATCGGCGTGTTCGGCCTGGCGGTGATCGGCGTCTCGCAGCGCGTGATGCCGAAGGTCCCGGGAGTCCTCTTAGCCGTGATTCTGTCCATCATCGCCGCGAATCTGTTTCAGCTCGGTGAGCACGGGGTGGAGCTCGTAGGGACGTTGCCGCAGGGGTTTCCGCCGTTCACCCTTCCCAACGTAGGGCTCTCCGATCTTCCACTCCTGGTCGGGGGTGCAGCGGGGATCGCGCTCGTTGCGCTCGCGGACACGATCGCTACGTCGTCCGCGTTTGCCGACCGGACCGGCCAGGAGGTCGACGCCAGCCAGGAGATGATCGGAATCGGCGCTGCGAACGTCGCAGCCGGCCTCTTCCAGGGCTTCCCCGTCAGCACGAGCGGCTCACGGACGGCTGTCGCCGAGCAAGCCGGCGCGAAGACACAGGTCACCGGGCTGGTGGGAGCGGCCGCGATCACGCTGATGCTCGTGCTCGTTCCGGGACTGCTGCGGAACCTGCCACAGCCCACCCTCGCCGCTGTCGTGATCGCCGCCTCCCTGTCTCTCGCCGACCTTCCCGGGACGATCCGCCTCTGGCGGCAGCGCCGGACGGAGTTCGCCGTGTCGACCGCGGCCTTCCTCGGAGTCGTCCTGTTCGGGGTGCTGCCCGGAATCGCGATCGCGGTCGCCGTGTCGGTCGCAGTTGCGTTCCGGCGCGTGTGGTGGCCATACCAGACCGTGCTCGGACGGGTCAGAGACCTTCCTGGCTACCACGACCTGCGCAGCTACCCGGATGCCGAGGCGCTTCCGGGCCTGGTGGTCTTCCGGTTCGACGCGCCGCTCTTCTTCGCCAACGCCCGGACGTTCCGTGAGCAGATCCGGAAGCTCGCTTCCGCCGAGCCCCCGCCGACCTGGATCATCGTGGCGGCTGAGCCGATCACCGACGTGGACACAACGGCAGCAGACATGCTGGAAGAGCTCGACGAAGCGCTCAACGCGAGGGGTACCTCCCTCGTGTTTGCCGAGATGAAGGACCCCGTCAGGCGCAAGATCGAACGGTACGAGCTCACGCGAACGATCGATCCACGCCACTTCTTCCCGACGCTCGATGCAGCGATCGCCGCGTTTCGCCGTGAGTCCGGAGCGGACTGGACGCGCACACCGGGCGGTCGGCCCGGCACGACGAGCTCGCCGTAGCTCGTCGTTCGCGCACGTGGCCGCGAGACCGGTTTCGATCGCGGTAGGCTCCAATGCGTCGGGAAGCGCGAAGTAGGCGCGCGAACTTGGACGACGGGAAGGTGGCGACGCGATGGTCGGTCGGCGTGTTTCCGCTGCGGCGGCGTTGGTGTGCCTGGTGGCTGCCGTCGTCGCGGCCGTGATCGAGATCGTGCGCGATCTCCCCCGCGGCCTGGCAGCGATCGCGCTGCTCGCCGCAGGCGTCGTCGTGGCGTGGCAGGCACTTCTGCGAACGGCCCCCGCAAGGCACGTTCTCGCGGCCGGCGGCGGGCTGCTGCTTGTCGCGGCGGTCGTCGTCGTGCTGTCGGGCGACCGTTACGGCTTCGGTATTGTGGCCGTTGCGCTCCTGATCCTGGGCGTCGCGATCGGCAGGCGGGTGTTCCGCGTCGACGCGACGCTCCAGGCCGCCGTTCCACCGACGCGCGCGGTCGTGGTGTGGAACCCGCGCTCGGGCGGCGGCAAGGCCGTGAGCAACAACCTCGCCGACGAGGCGCGGGCACGCGGGATCGAGCCGATCGAGCTGAAGCCCGGCGACGACCTCGCACAGCTCGTCCGCGACGCGGTTGCCCGGGGAGCCGACGGACTGGCGGCCGCCGGCGGTGACGGCACCCAGGCGCTGGTGGCCTCGATCGCCGCCGAGCACGATCTGCCGTTCGCCTGCATCCCGGCGGGTACCCGCAACCACTTCGCGCTCGACCTCGGAGTCGACCGCGACGACGTCGTCGGCGCGCTCGACGCGTTCGTCAACGGCGGGGAGCGCCGGGTCGACCTCGCCGAGATCAACGGCCGCGTGTTCGTGAACAACGTGTCATTCGGGCTCTACGCCGAGGCCGTGCAGCGCGAGGGGTACCGCGACGCCAAGCTGCGCACGATCCTCGACACGGCGCCCGACGTGCTCGCCGCGCAACCCGACGGGCCGACCGCCGAGCTGGGCTGGCGCGGCCCGGACGGCAGCGCGCAACAAGTCGGCGGCGGTGATCCTGGTCTCGAACAACGCCTACCGCCTGGGGCGGGCCGTCGGCTCGGGCATGCGGCCTCGGATGGACGCAGGCGAGCTGGGCGTCGCCGTGTTGCAGGCCCCCGGAGCGGGCCGCCCGTGGCAGCAGTGGTCGACCAAGCCTTCGAGGTGACGGCGTCGCAGCCGGTGCCGGTGGGAGTCGACGGCGAGGCGCTCGTGCTCGACCCGCCGCTTCGGCTCGTCAGCCGGCCGCAGGCGCTGCGGGTGCGCATCGCGCCGCAGCACCCGGGCGCCTCACCGTCGGCCGGGCTCCCGGAAGGGGCTCTCGACACGCTGCGACGGCTGTTCGCCGTGGCCGCCGGACGGGACTGAAGGCCGGAGCCGTGCCGGCCGGACGGTGGCGAACGGAGGAGTTCCTCGCCCGCCCGGGCCGGGCCGTCGGCTGGGGGGGCGCACTCCTCGCGCTGGTGCTTCTGCTCGCGCTCCTGATACCCGAAGGCCCTCTCACCATCGACAGCCGCTGGTCCGAGCTGATGCAGGACATCGAGACGCCGTTCCTCACGCACGTCGCGCTCGTGTTCAACGCGCTCGGGCGCGGCCTCTGGCGCGCCCTCACGCTGGCCGGGATCGGGCTCGCGCTCCTCCTCGCGCGCCGCTGGGCCGCGCTGGCGGCCTTCGCCGCCGCCGAGGCGCTCACCCCCCTGCTCGTCAACCTGGTCAAGGCGGCCGTCAGTCGCGAGCGCCCGCCGGGGCAGATGCTCGAGCCGCACGGGACGTCGTTTCCCTCGGGCCACGCCGCCTACGCAGGCGCGACCGCGGTCGCGCTCGTCCTCCTCTTCAGCAGACCTGGTCGGGAGCGCCGACTCTGGTTCACGCTCGCAGCCGCCGCGATTGCCGCGATGACCTGGAGCCGCACCTACCTACAGGTGCACTGGCTCTCGGACGCGCTCGCAGGCGCCACCCTGGGCGTTGCCGTCGCCTTGCTCAGCTTCGGGGCGGCCCAACTGATCCTTGCGCGCTCTGCAGCCAGGCATACGTGACCTTGCTCACGATGCAGCCTCGGAGAGGGCGCGCTCCGGGGCGAGCGCGTTTTGCATGTCTGCGGGGCCCGGCTTCGGGGCCCGCCGACGGCGGAGCCATTTTCCCGTCTCGATCACGAGCGGCAGGAGGGCGGCGAGGCCGAAGCAGGCGAGCCACTCCTTGCCGGTGAGCGAGGTGGTGAGGAGGCCCTTCTGGAGCCCCGGCAGCTCGGTCGCGAGGACGATCAGCGCCACGGGGAAGAGCGAGATGCCGAGTGCCTTCAGGATCGGCGACGAGAGGCCGCTCGCGGGGTCGCGGCGGTTCGTGAGCGCGTTGAAGACGGTGCCGAGGCCCATCACCGCGAACGTCATCGTCAGCGAGGCAGTCGGCACGTCGGTGCTCGGGTCGTCGGGGCCGGCGACGAGCGGGATCAGTGCCGCGATGAAGAGCGTGAAGGCGTAGACGACCCAGAGCCTGACCGCGGCCCGGTTGGTGATCGTCAGCCTCGGGTCGCGCGGCGGCCTGTGCATCACGTCGGGCGCCCCCGGGTCGACCGCGATCACGACGACGCCTGAGGCGGTGGCGAACACGAGCAGGTACAGCACCATCAGCGGGGTCAGCGCGACGCCCTGGTTGATGTCGAACGCGGTCGCGGCGATGAACAGGAACACGAGCGCGAGCAGCTGGGTCATCTGGTAGCGGACGTAGGAGACGACCTTCTCGTAGACCCGGCGGCCGATCTCGACGGCGTGCACGAGCGTGCCGAAGTTGTCGTCGGTGAGGATCATCCGGCCGGCCTGCTTGGTGACCTCGCTGCCGCTGCCCATCGCCACGCCGATGTCGGCCTGCTTCAGAGCGGCGGCGTCGTTGACCGCGTCCCCGGTCATCGCCACGATCAGCCCCTGCTCCTGCATCAGCCGGGCGAGGCGGAGCTTGTCCTGCGGCGTGACCCGGCCGAAGACGTGCAGCTCGGGTAGCCGGCGGCCGAGCTCTTCGTCGCTCAGCTCCTGCAACTCGATGCCGCTGATCGCGCCCGGCCCGAGCCCGAGCGACTCGCCGATCGCCTGCGCGGTCACCGCATGGTCGCCGGTGATCATGCGGACGTCGATCCCCGCGCCGAGCGCCGTCTGCACCGCGGCCTTCGACGACGGGCGGAGCGGGTCGATGATCCCGACCATGCCGACGAACGCGAGGTCGCGTGTGAGCGCCATCGGGTCGTCGGCCATCGCGTCGAGCTCGCCGTCGTCGACGAAGCGCGCCGCGAAGGCGAGCACGCGCAGGCCCTTCTCTCCCATGCGGTCGTTCGCCTCGTCGATCCCGGTCCGCGCCTCCTCGATCGGCACCTGCGAGCCGCTCATGGGGCCGCCCGCGAGGCTGCAGCGCGCCAGCACGACGTCGGGCCCGCCCTTGACCAGCTGGATCACGCGGTCGGTGCCGTCCACCGGGTAGCGGTGGAAGGTGGCCATGAACTTGTAGTCGGAGTCGAACGGCACCTCGGCGATCCGCGGGTAGGCCCGCCGCGTCTCCTCCGCATCGACGCCGAGCTTGGCCGCGAGCACCACGAGCGCCGCCTCCGTGGGGTCGCCGACCACGCTCCCGTCGTCGCCGACCGTCGCATCGCTGTCGAGCACGAGGCCGAGGGCCAGCCGCGTGAAGTCGGGCGTAGGGGCGCCCGCGACCGACCGGAGCGCTCCGATCTTTCGGTAGCCCTCCCCCTCGACCGTGAACCACGCGCCGGCGGTGTAGAGGGTCGAGACCATCATCTGGTTCAACGTCAGCGTGCCGGTCTTGTCGGTGTTGATCGCGCTCGTCGCCCCCAGCGTCTCGACATCGGTCAGGTTCTTGACGACCGCCTTCGAGTCGGCGAGCTGCTTCGCTCCCATCGAGAGCAGGCCCGACACGAAGGCCGGCATGCCCGTCGGGATCGCCGAGATCGCCATCGCCGTGCCCAGCAGGAGGACGTCGCTGAACTTCTCGCCCCGGGCAACGCCGACGACGACGATGAACGCCACCGCCCCCCAGGCGATGATCCCGAGCACGTACGTCAGCTTGCCGAGCTCCTTCTGCAGCGGCGAACGGGTGCGGGTGACCGAGGTCAGCATCGTCGCGATCTTCCCCATCTCGGTCTCCATGCCGGTGGAGGTCACGACCATCGTGGCCGTGCCCCTCGTCACCGCCGTGTTCTGGAACAGCATGTTCGAGCGGTCGCCGAGCGCCACGTCCGCTCGGTCGAGCGCGCCCGCGTCCTTCGGGATCGGGGCGCTCTCGCCGGTGAGGGCTGCCTCCTGCGTCTCGAGCGTGGCCGAGCGGACGATGCGGCCGTCGGCGGGGACGATGTCGCCGGCCTCCACCTCGACGATGTCGCCGGGGACGAGGTCGACCGCCGGCACGAGCGCGACCGAGCCGTCGCGCACGACCTTCGCTTGCGGCACCTGGAGGTTCGCGAGCGCGTCGATGCTTGCACGCGCCTTCAGCTCCTGGCGCGTGCCGAGGACGACGTTGAGAAGGATGAGGAGCGCGACGATCACGCCGGTGGAGACCTCGCCGATCACGAAGCTCACCGCGACGACCGCGATCAGCATGATGTTCATCGGGTCGCGCAGCTGCTGCGCCGCCACCGCCCACATCGACGGCGGCTTCTCCTTGGTGATCTCGTTCGGCCCGTAGCGCGACAACCGCGCCGCCGCCTCGGCGCCCGTCAGACCCGAGTCCAGGTCCGACCCGAGTGCAGCGACGACCTCGGCGGCCTCCTGGGCGTACGGGCGCGATGTCTCTCTGTCGACGGCCATTTCCGTCGTACCTTGACATGCCGGGAGCGGGCGCGGCGTTGAAGCGCCCTCCCATCCGTCTGAAAGGATCGTGCCGTGGAGAGCGCCGAAGCCACGCCCGGCCGCCGGCTGATTCGGCTGGTCCCGATCGTCGAGTGGCTGCCGCGCTACGACAGGGCAATGCTCCGCAGCGACGTCCTGGCGGGGATCGCCGTGACGGCGATGATCGTGCCGAAGGACCTCGGCTACGCGGGGATCGCCGGCGTCCCGGTCCAGAACGGCCTGTACGCGGCGGCCGCCGGCGCGATCGTGTACGCGCTGTTCTGCACGTCACGGCACATCTCGACGGGGCCGAGCTCGTCGCTCGCGGCCGTGGCCGGTGGAGCGGTGCTGTTCGCGGGGGTCGGCGGGGCGCAGGCCGCCGAGCTCGTCGCGGCGATCACGCTGGTGACCGGTGCGCTCTTCCTCCTGCTCGCGCTGCTGCGCATGGGCTGGATCGCACGGTTCCTCTCCCGCGCGGTCGTGACGGGCTTCCTCGCGGGAGCCGCGGTGGACGTCGTGATCGGAGAGCTGCCGAAGCTCAGCGGCACGTCGAGCTCCGGCAAGAGCGCCTGGGCGGAGCTCGCATCGTGGCTCCGAACCCTCGACGAGATCAGCTGGACGACGCTGCTGGTGGGACTGCTGGCGCTGGCGCTGATCCTCGGCCTGCGCTTCTACGCGCCGCACGTGCCGGGGGCGCTCGTGGTCGTGGTCGCGGGCCTCCTGGCCACGTGGTTGTTCGACCTCGGTGCGCACGGTGTCGCGCTCGTCGGGCCGGTCCCGCGCGGCCTCCCGGCGCCGACGCTGCCCGGGCTCGACGTCTTCCAGCAGCACTACTCGACCATCCTCGTGGCCGCCGCCGGCCTCCTGCTGATCGGCTTCTCGCAGACGGCCGGCGACGCCCGAGCCTTCGCCGTCCGCCACCGCTACCGCATCGACGTCAACCAGGAGTCCGTCGCACAGGGAATGGCGAACGTCGCGTCGGGAGCCTTCCAGGGCATGCCGGTCTCGACGAGCCTGTCGGCGAGCTCGCTCAACGAATCGGCGGGGGCGAGAAGCCCGATGGCCTCCCTCGTCACGGGCGGGCTCGTGCTCCTGACCCTGGTCGCGCTCGCGCCGCTCTTCTCCCAGCTTCCGAAGGCCGTGCTCGCTGCGATCATCATCGACGCGGTCGTGTTCGGCATGATCGACGTTCCCGAGCTGCGGCGCCTCTACCGCGTGAAGCGCTTCGACTTCTGGATCGCCGTAGCGGCCGTTCTCGGCGTGCTCTCCGCGGGCGTGCTCGCCGGCGTCGTGATCGGGATCGCGCTCTCGCTCGTCTGGCTCGTCTACGTCGCCACCGCTCCCGCGATGCCGCTGCTCGGGCGCGAGCCGGGCACCCAGGTGTTCCGCGACGTGGCCGAGAACCCCGGCGACGAGACGTTCGCCGGGATCGCCGTGCTACGCCTCGACGGAGGCCTGTTCTTCGCGACCGCCGACGCGCTTGAGGAACGGATCAGGGGGCTCGCGCTGAAGGGCGAGGAGCCCCTGCACGCCGTCGTGCTCGACCTCGAGGCCGTGAGCCTCGTCGATTCCCAGGGCTCCGCCAAGCTCGCCGAGATCCTCGACTTCGCGGAGAGCCGCGAGATCGAGGTGCGGCTCGCCCGCGTCAAGCCCGCCGTCGCGGCGGTGCTCGAGCGGGACGGCTTCCTGTCCCGGCTCGGCCAAAACCGCATCCACGGCAACGTCCACCGCGCCGTGGAGGCGCAGCTCGCAGCCGACCGGCACGACTGAGCCGAGCGCACACCCGGGCGCGGGCGGTACGCTCAGCTTCAACTGCAGAAGGAGGAAGGCATGGCTTCCGCGAGCGGTCCCAGGGCCGCGATCTCGGGCGAGGAGCTCGGCCGCATGCTGGCACTGATGACGGACTCCGACAGCGTCGAGCTGAAGGTCACCGTCCCCGAGTCGGAGCAGCGCTCGGCGGCGATCTCGCTCGGGCTGGACCCGCTTCAGGCGCAGATCCGCCAGATCTACTTCTTCGACACACCCGACCTGGCGCTGAGCGCGAACGGCGTCGTCGCCCGCGCCCGCCGCGTCCAGGGAAAGGGCGACGACTCGGTCGTGAAGCTGCGGCCCGTCGTGCCCTCGGAACTGCCCGACGACCTGCGCCGGTCGGCGAGCTTCTTCGTCGAGGTCGACGCGATGCCGGGCGGCTACGTCTGCTCGGCGTCGATGCGCGGCACTCCGCGAAAGGCTGACATCTGGTCGACCGTCAACGGCAGCCTGCCTCTGCGGAAGCTGTTCTCCCGCGAGCAGCGTGCGTTCTACGCCGAGCACGCCCCGGAGGGCGTCGGCCTCGACGACCTCGCCGTCCTCGGCCCGATCTTCGTCCTCAAGCTCCGGCTGACCCCCGAGGAGCTCGGCGGACGGAGGCTCGTCGCCGAGGTCTGGCTCTACCCCGACGGGTCGCGCCTGCTCGAGCTCTCGACGAAATGCCTGCCCCCAGAGGGCTTCCAGGTCGCCGCTGAGGTGAGGGTGTACCTCGACGGGCGCGGCGTCGACCTCAGCGGCGAGCAGGAGACGAAGACGCGCAAGGCGCTCGAGTACTTCGCCGGAATCGCGCGCGCCAAGACGGCCTGATGGCCGAGCTCGTGCCCCGCTGGGAGTGGCGGACGTTCGGCGAGACCTTCGGCCGGGCCGAAGAGGCCTTCGCCACACTCACCGCGGAGCGTGTCGAGGAGAGCGACGAGGTCTACCTGCTCTCGGCGGAGAGCGACGCGTCGGTCAAGGTCCGGGACGGGCTGATGGACGTCAAGCATCTGGAGGCGGTCGACGGCGACGGGCTCGAGCAGTGGGTGCCGGTGCTGAAGGGCGCCTTTCCGCTGCCCGCCTCCGACGTCGCCGTCGTGCTCGCCGCGCTGCGGGTCGCCGCGCGCCCGTTCGACCGCGCCGCCTACGGCTTCGACGACCTGCTCGACGAGGTCGTTCGCCCGAACGAGGCTCTGCTGGCCGCCGACGTGCACAAGCAGCGGGCCCGCTACATCGTCGGCGGCTGCATGGCCGAGCTCAGCGAGGTAAGGACGGACAGGGGCGCTACGCGCACGATCGCGGTCGAGTCGGAGGATCCCGCCCTGGTGGTCGCCGCCGTGCGCTCGCTCGGCCTCTCCTCCCGGACGAACGTCTGCATGGCCCGCGGCCTGAAGACGCTCCTCGGCTTCGGGGCGAAGCGATTCGCCGCGATCGACGTCGGCACGAACTCGGTCAAGCTCCACGTCGGCGAACGGCGCGCAGACGGCACGTGGAACATGGTCGCCGACCGCGCCGAGGTGACCCGCCTCGGGGAGGGCCTCGACGCGGCGGCCACCCTGGAGCCGGAGCCGATGAGGCGGACGATGGAGGCGATCGCGGGCATGGCGGAGGAGGCGAGGCGCGCCGGCGCCGCCGAGATCGCGGCTGTCGGCACCGCCTGGCTCCGCGCCGCGGCGAACGGCGCGGAGCTCGTCGGCGCCGTCGAGGCCCGCTGCGGCGTCCGGATCGAGATCATCCCGGGCGAGGAGGAGGCCCGCCTCGCCTACCTCGCCGCAGTGTCAGGGCTCGAGCTCGGCCGCGGCCCGCTCGTCGCCTTCGACACCGGCGGCGGCAGCTCCCAGTTCACGTTCGGACACGGCGGGGAGATCGACGAGCAGTTCAGCGTCCCCGTCGGTGCGGCGCACCTGACCGAGCGCTACGGGCTCGACCGACCCGTCTCCGAGGAGGAGCTCGCCGCGGCGCTGGACGGAATCGCCGCCGAGCTCGACCGTCTCGACGGCCGCGCCTCGCCCGACGCGCTCGTCGGCATGGGCGGTGCGCTGACCAACCTCGCGGCCGTCGAGCACGGGCTCGCCGAGTACGACCCCGAGATCGTCCAGGGCACCGAGCTCGACCGCGCCGAGATCGACCGGCAGCTCGAGCTCTACCGCACCCTCACGGCGGACGAGCGCCGGGGGGTCGTCGGCCTCCAGCCGAAACGCGCCGAGGTCATCCTCGCGGGCGCGTGCGTCGTCCGCACAGTGCTGGAGAAGCTCGACCGCGACTCGCTGGTCGTGAGCGACCGCGGCCTGCGCCACGGCCTGATCGCGGACCGTTATCGCCTCGGCCCGCCCGTCGGCTAGAGCGGGGGCTTCCCGGCGATCAGGTCGGACGCCTTCTCGGCGATCATCACCGTCGCCGCGTGCGTGTTCGCCCGGGTGATCGTCGGCATCACCGAGGCGTCGACCACGCGCAACCCCTCCGTCCCGTGGACACGGAGCTCCGGGTCGACGACCGGGCCGATCGCGCACGTCGAGGTCGGGTGGTAGACGGTCTGGGCGCAGCGCTCGACCCAGGCGAGGATTTCCGCTTCCGAGTCGGAGTCGGGGACGCTGAACGGCGCGCGCTCGACCGCCTTCAGCGCCGGCTGTGAGGCGATCTCGAGCGCGATCCGGACGCCCGCGATCACGCTGCGCCGGTCGACCTCCTCGGTGAGGAAGTTGGTCAGCACGAGCGGCTTCGAGTCGGCCATAGGCGTGCGCAGCTTCACCCAGCCGCGGGCGGCCGGCTTGATCAGGACCGGGCCGAACGCGTAGCCGGGGTCGGCCGGCGCGTTCAGACCCTCGTCGTAGAAGATCGACGGCGCGAAGTGGAACTCGATGTCCGGCGCCGGGAGGTCGTCCCGCGTGCGGAAGAACCCGCCGGCCTCCGGGATGTTCGAGCTGAGCGGACCGCGGCCCTCCTTCTCGAGCAGCTCGAAGTTCTCCGGCGTGAGGATCCCGAACAGGGCGGGCTCGTCGGTCGTGAAGTTGACGTTCACCATGCAGTGGTCCTGGAGGTTGCGGCCGACCGGCAAGTTCTCGCGCACCGGGAGCCCGAAGAGCGAGAGATCCTCCTCGGGGCCGATCCCCGAGAGCATCGAGCAGGACGGGCGACTGGTACGCGCCGGCGGAGACGATCACCTCGCGCTCGGCGTGAACGGTCTCGACCTTCCCGTCCTGGACGACCTCGACGCCGACCGCGCGGTCGCCCTCGAAGACGATGCGCTGCGCGAGCACGCTCGTGCGGACATCCAGGTTCGGCCGGCCCGACACCGGGTGCAGGTACGCGTCGGCGGTCGAGCAGCGCTTGCCGTTGCGCTGGTTGACCTGGAAGCGGGAGACCCCTTCCGGGCGGTCGACGTTGAGGTCGGGGACGTGCTCGTACCCGGCCTCCACCGCCGCGGCGAGCATCGCGTCGACCAGCGGCTGCATCGAGCGGCTCTCCGAGACGGCGAGAGGCCCGCCGACCCCGTGGAAGGCATCCTCGCCGCGCTCGTTGTCCTCGGCGCGCTTGAAGTACGGGAGCACCTCGTCGTACGACCAGCCGGTCGCACCGTCCGCGGCCCAGTCGTCGAAGTCGAGCCGGTTGCCGCGGAGGTAGATCATCGCGTTGATCGAGCCGCAGCCGCCGATCATGCGTCCGCGCGGCAGGTACAGCCGACGACCGCCGAGGCCGGGCTCCTTCTCGCCGAGCAGGTCCCAGTCGTGGCTCGACTTGAACAGGGCGGGGAACGCGAACGGGATGCGGATCTCGGGCGCCACGTCCGGCGGGCCCGCCTCGAGCAGCAGCACGCTCGCGTCCGGGTCCTCGCTCAGCCGCCCCGCGAGCACGCAGCCCGCGGACCCGCCCCCGACGATCACGTAGTCAGCCACGACCGGGCAAGCATCCCATTTGGCGGAACACCTGTCCACCAGTTAGGTTGTCCGGCAGATTGGCGAGCAACGATCTCCTCGGCCTGTACTGGACCACCTCCGGCCCGGTCGACGTCCACTACGGCCGGGAGTGGAGCCTGTTCGACCTCGCCGACCGCTGCGCACAGGCGGAGCGGGTCGGGTTCAAGGGGATCGGGATCTGGCACGCCGACCTCGAGCACGTCCTCGAGACCCGCACGCTGGCCGACGTGAAGCAGCTGCTCGACGATCACGGCCTCGCCTACCTCGAGCTCGAGTTCGTCTGGGAGTGGTTCCTCGATCCGGACGACGAGCGCCGCCGGGCTGCCGAGCCGACCAAGCGCCTCCTCTACGACGCCGCCGCCGCGCTCGGCGCGCACCACATCAAGGTGGGGAACATCCCCGGCACGCCGTGCGAGCTGCCGCGGCTGACGGAGGCCTTCGCCGAGCTCTGCGCCGACGCGGCCGGACACCACGGTGCGACGATGGTCTACGAGTTCATGCCTCCCGACGTCAACGTCCAGGATCTCGACACGGCGCTCGCGATCGTGGAGGGTGCCGGCGCGCGCAACGGCGGCCTCGCGATCGACACGTGGCACATGGCGAAGCTCGGGATCGCTCCGGCCGAGCTGCAGAGGATCCCGGCGGAGTACCTCTCCTGGGTCGAGCTGTCCGACGGCCAGTGGGAGAACATGCCCGATCCGGTCGACGAGACGATCAACCACCGCAGGCTGCCCGGCGAGGGCGAGTTCCCGATCCGCGAGTACGTCGAGGCGTGCAGGAAGGTCGGCTACGAAGGGCCGTGGGGGGTCGAGGTGCTCTCCGAGGAGCTCCGCAACCTCCCGATCGAGCAGATCTTCGACAGGGCCTACGCGACGACTGTGGCCCAGCTCACCGGCTGAGGCTCACGCCTTCGTCGCCCGGTAGGACATTCGCACGGCCTCGACGTACGGGACGGCGCTGACCACCGCCCGGATCTCGGTCTGGACGTGCGGCTCGACGGTCGGCTTCGCCGAGCCGCCGTTCTCCTCGCCCCAGACGAACGTCACCTCCATGCCCGGCTCGGCGTGCTCCGCATCGAGAACGGCCAGCGTCAGCATCTTCCCCTCGTTGGCGCTGTAGCCGATCCAGGTCGAGACGCCGACCGTCTCGCCGTCCACCGTGACCCGGTCGAAGGGATGCATCGAGTAGACCGCGGAGGGCCAGTCGATGAACTTCGCCCGCTCCGAGCGCCGGAACATCGTCCCGATCGTCTCGGTGACATCGTCGTCGTCCAGCGCCAGCGTCACCTTCCGGCGGTGCTCTCCCCCGGCCATTCGCTCGAGCGCCTCGCGCCCGATGAAGTCGTGGTCGAACTTGACGTAGCTCCCGTAACCCAAATCCCAGGGCGTGAAGTAGTAGTCCTCGATGTTCGGCGAGCTGAAGCTGCCGCCGAGCGACGCCGAGCCCTCGTACCCCGTCGCGGGAAGCCACTCGCGGTACGCCTTCAGGCTCTCCCCGGAGTACACGGCCGGGAGCGGTGACGGGATCCAGCCCGACTCGAGCGTGTTCGACGAGTAGGCCCGGCCGCCCACCTGCCTGAGCCCGAACTCCTCGCCCGCGGCCACGATCGCCTCGCGCACGGCCTCGCCGTCGTCCCACGGCCCGAACAACTCCCAGCCGGGCTGGCCGGCCATTCCGTGGCGAAGCGCACGGACGGTGCGGCCCTCGATCTCCACCGCCGTCATGTTGAAGAACTTCAGCTCCGGCGCAGGCCCGCCGAGCAGCTTCTCGATCACGTGCATCGCGTTCGGGCCCTGCACCTGGAACCGGTAGGACCTGCGGCGGCCGTCGCTGCGCAGCGCACTCCGCTGGTCGAGCTCGACGTGCACGTCGAGCCCGCCCGTCTCGGCGTGGTACGTGATCCAGTTGAGCGCCGGCGCGCGGCCGACGAGGTTGAACCGATTCTCGGCGAGATGGAAGAGGATCACGTCGCCGATCACGTAGCCGTCGGGCGTGCACGGGACGAAGTGCTTGGCCTTGTCGACGGCGAAGCCCTCGAAGCTGTTGACGGCCAGCCGGGAGAGCAGCTCGAGCGCGTCCGGGCCCTCCACCGCGAGGTCTGCCATGTGGTACGACTGGTTGTAGAGCACGCAGGTCTGCTGCCAGGCCGTCTGCTCGTCCCGCCAGTTCGTGAACTCGGCCGGAACCCCCGGGTAGACGTTCGGGCCGGCCTGCGAGTTGCGCAGCAACTCCACCGGGCTCTCGACCGAGGCGAGCAGGTCTTCAAGGCTTCCGTGACTCACGATTGTCCTCCCTCTTTCGACCCGAGGATCGCGGTGCTCTGCTCCCCGAGGTAGCTGGCGATCAACAACTGCTGGTTGGCGCGCAGATGCTCCGCGTCGTTGTGGAGCACGATCCGGCCGTGTGACAGGACGTATCCCCGATCGGCGACCTCGAGCGCGAGATGCACGTGCTGCTCGACGAGCAGCACGGCGCAGTCGCGCTCCTGCGCGAACTGCCGGACGACCGGCAGCAGCCACTCGACGACCACCGGCGCGAGCCCGAGGCTGAGCTCGTCCAGGAGCAGGAGCTTCGGGTGCCGGGCGAGTGCCCGGGCGACTGCGAGCATCTGCTGCTCGCCTCCCGAGAGCAGGCCCACCCGCCTGCCCTTGAGGAACTCCAGCTTGGGGAAATACTCGTACGCGAGGGCCACGTCGGGCCGCTCGTCGCGCGGGGCGACGCGGAAGTGCTCGGCAACGGTCAGGCCGAAGAAGAGGCCCCGGCCTTCGGGCACGTGCGCGATCCCGAGGCGCGCCCTGGCGCTCGGGGACGTGCGCGCGAGGTCGCTCCCTGCGAACAGGACCCGGCCGCCCATCGGCTTGACGAGCCCGGAGACGGCGCGCAGCGTCGTCGTCTTGCCCGCGCCGTTCGCGCCCAGGAGCGCGACGACCTCCCCGGCCGAGACCGTGATCTCGAGGTCGCGGATCACCGCGGCCTCGTCGTATCCGGCCGTCAGAGCCTCGAGCCCGAGCACCGCATCAGCCATCGCGATCCTCCAGCCTCGAGGCGGCGCTGCCGAGGTAGGCGGCGACGACTCGCGGGTCGTTGCGAACGTGGTCCGCCGGCCCCCTGGCGATCACCTTGCCGAACTCGAGCACGACGATCTCGTCGCAGATCCCGAGCACGAGGCCCATGTCGTGGTCGACCAGCAGCATCGCCTGGCCGTCGTCGGCGAGGCGGCGCAGCAGGCGACCCAGCTCCTCGCTCTCCTGCGTGTCGAGCCCTGCCGCCGGCTCGTCGAGGCACAGGACGCGCGGTTTCCCGGCGAGCGCCCGCGCGACCCCGACGAGCTTGCGCTGCCCCTGGGAGAGCTCGCTCGGCATCGCGTCGGCGGCACCGCCGAGCCGGAGGAGCTCGAGCACCGGCGTCGTCTCGGCCGAGCCGGCGCTCCGTGCCGACACCGTCTCCCCGATCGTGCGCCAGATCGAGGGGCGGTGGGAGGCGACGAGGAGGTTCTCGCCGACCGAGAGGTCGTCGAACAGCTCGATCGACTGCCACGTGCGTGCGAGCCCACGCCGCGCGCGCGCGTGCGGGGGCAGGCCGGTTATGTCCTCCCCGTCGAGCCTGACACGACCGTCCGAACGGACGAAGCCGTGGATCGCGTCGATGAAGGTCGTCTTGCCCGCGCCGTTCGGACCGATCAGGCCGACGAGCCGGCCCTCACCGACCTCGAGGTCGACGTCGACGACGGCGTGCACGCCGCCGAAGCTGACGGAGATCCCCGCCGCTTCCAGGACAGGGCTCACCGCAGGCACGACAGCTCGGGGTCAGCCGGCGGATGCGGGCGCCACCACGAGCGACTTCGCCTCGCGGCGGAGCTCGCTGGGCGGACAGCCGTATTCCGACCGGAACAGGCGGCTGAAGTGCTGGGGGCCGGGCAGGCCCCAGCGGCTTGCGATCTCCAGGATCGTCTCGTGGGCCAGCGCCGGATCGAGGAGGTCGCGGCGGCAGCGCTCGAGCCGCGACGCGCGAATCCAGCGGCAGACACTCGTGCCCTCGGCCTCGAAGAGCTTGTGCAGGTATCGGGTCGAGATGAAGCTCGCCCGGGCGATCTCGTCGGGATCGAGATGCGGATCACCGAGGTTCGCCTCGATGAAAGCCTGGACGTTGAGCAGGATCTCGGCGCGCGATCGCAACCTCGTCGGCTCCGGCGCGGCGACCGGCGTCGCGTACACGCCCCGAATCATGTCGAGCACGCAGTCGACCGCGTTCGGTGCGTCCGCCGGCGTGATCGTGCCGTCCTCCAGCCCGTCGACCAGCCCGCGCACGAACGCGACCGCGGCCCTCGGCAGCCCCTCGCTCCCGGAGATCCCGACCGCAGTGCGATTGCTGATCTGCGTCGCCTGGCGACCGAGCAGCTCCCTCGGCACCCTGACCACGAGCGACTGGAACGGCCGGACCGCCCGGAAGACCACCGGGTGGGACGTCTCGTAGCTGATCACGTCCCCGATCCCGGCGACACCCGTTCGACCCTCTTGGGCCGCGTCGATCTGTCCGCGGAGGACGATGGACACGTGCAGGCACTCCGGGTCGCAGGCGGCGATCGCACGCGACGTGCGCATCATCGTGTTGGCCGCCGCTGCGATCCTGAACAGGCCGAGCGGGCCCAGCGCGTAGCCCCACATCCGGGCCTCGAACTGGTCCCCGGCCGGGCTCCGGACCTGGACCGGGAGATACGCGTCGAACGCCGACGCCGACCAGAACTCCACCCGGTCCTGGGCCGGGACCGCGTCGGTGTCGATGAGCAGCGTCATCGAACGCGATGGGGACGCAGAAGCATCGGCCCGGCAATCTTCCCGCGTCGAACCGCGGACGGCAAGTGCCGATGATCACCAGAGCCTCTCCGTGGCGATTCGCGCACCCTCGGCCAACGCCTCGAGCTTGGCCCACTGGATGGTCGGATGGACGCGCTGGACGAAGGCTCCCTGGGCGAATCCGCAGTCGGTGCCGCCCATCACGTTCTCGCGGCCGACGAGCTTCGCGAGGCGCACGAGCCGCTCGGCGACGAGCTCGGGGTGCTCGACGACGTTCGTGTGATGGGTGACGACGCCCGGGACGAGGACTTTCCCGTCCGGGAGCGCGACCTCGTCCCACAGGCGCCACTCGTGCTCGTGCCGGACGTTTCCCTGCTCGATCAGGTGGTAGCGCGCGGGGACCCGCAGGATGAGGTCGATCACCTCGCGGAGCGGCGGGTCGAAGGCGTGCGGGCCGTGCCAGCTCCCGTGACAGACGTGGTAGCGGATCCGGTCCTGCGGAATCCCCGAGAGCGCGTGGACGAGTGCGTCGACGCGCAGCTCGGCCCAGCGGCGGTAGTCCTCCACCGAGCCGCCGAGCGAGAGGATCGAGTCGTACTCGTGGAGCAGCACCGCGTCGTCGACCTGGACGAGGAAGCCGGCGTCGACGATGCCCTTGTACTCCGTCGTGCAGCGCGTCGGCGAGCGCGTAGACGAACTCCTCCTCGGTCGCGTAGTACTCGTTGCGGAGCCAGTACGTGCTCGCGGGCGCGACCACCGGGAGGAAGACGTCGGTGACGTCGACCCCGCCGAGGGCAGCCTTCAGGCGCGCGATGTCCCGCTGGAGCAGGGCGCCGTCGTACTCGATCGGCCCCGTGCAGTACCAGTACTTCCCTTCGGCCTCCATCTCGTCGGCCGACGTCGCCTCCCGGTCGCGCTCGGCCAGCCTGAGCATGTTCGCCATCGTGCGGGCGTACTCCGCGTCGAGCTGCGCGTAGAACTCCGGGAAGGCCTGGCGGTCGCGGCTCGGGGGAAGCATGACGGCCCCCTCGAGCGGCACCATTCGCGACTCGAGGCCGGTCACGCGCCCGTAGAGATAGGTGATCCAGTTCCCCTTGCCCATCTCGCCGTCGTCGATCACGTCGATGCCCGCCTGCGCCTGGCGCTGCACGACGTCCGTCACCGCGTCGGCGAGCGCACGCTCGTAGGCGTCCTCGTCGAAGCTCTCGCCCCGCTCCATCGCGGTGAGGAAGTCGAGAAGCGCCTGCGGACGGATGAGGCTGCCCACGTGCGTGGTGAGGATCCGGTCCATCAGAGCTCCTCCTTCGTGAGCGCAACCGTCCCGGGACGGGAAGCACCGAGGCCTCGGCGCTTCTTCCTCAACTGGTGCTTGCGGTAGGTCGCGCCGGCGACCCCGTCGGGGTTCTGGATGAGCGTGAGGATCAGCGCGAGCCCGGCGAACAGGAGCGCCCAGTTGCCGGCGATCCCGAACCACTTCTCGAGAGCGTAGGGGAACAGCGCTTCGACCGAGATCAGGCCGGCGAAGAGCGCGCCCGAGACCATCGTCACGCCGCCCACGTAGGCGAGGGCGATCAGGCTGAGCGCGGTCAGGGCGGAGAAGCGGGTGACCGTGACGGAGCTGAAGTTGTAGCCGTAGAGCGCGCCGCTGATGCCCGCGATGAACGAGCTGATCCCGAATGCGGCGAGCTTGACGTTGCGGACGTTGATGCCGGCCGCGGCCGCGGCTCGCTCGTTCGAACGGACTGCGAGCATGCGCTGGCCGAGGTTCGAGCGGCGGAGGTTCGCGACGTAGAGGCCGAGGACGACGACCATGCCGAGGACGAAGAACCCGAACACCGGGCTCGGGACCTTGCCGTCGAGACCGCGGAAGGTGCCGTAGGGGCCGAGGTCGATCCCGAGCTTGGGCTCGGGCACCGGCGAGCTCGACGTGCCCCCGCCCCACGTCGAGTTCAGGAACACGAACTGCTCGATCGCGACCGCGGCGGCGAGGGTCACCACCGCGAGGCTGACGCCGCGGACACGGAGCGCCGACACGGCGATGATCAGGCCGCACACCGTAGCTCCGACCGCGCCGATCAGCATCCCCGCCGGGAAGCCGACACCGTGGTCTGCTGCGAGGTGGGAGAGGATGAACCCGGAGATCCCGGCGAGCGCGAGCTGGACGATCGAGATCTGGCCGACGAAGCCGGTGATCACCACGACCGACAGGCACATGATCGTGGCCAGGAGCGAGGTGATGAGCGCCTGCCTGAAGTCGTACGGGAAGGCGATCAGCGCCACGACCGCGGCGGTGGCGCCGATCAGGACCTTCGGCCAGAGGCGCTTCGCACGCGGGGCGAGCGGCAGCCGCTGCTCGACGAGCTCGCCGCGGCTCGGCAGGCTCGTGCCGCGGACGAACATCGCGATCACGATGAGCCCGAAGACAAGGAGCGGCTGCACTCCCGGCATCGCGACGCCGTTGTCGGTCGGGAACCAGCTCTGGATCTGGAAGTAGTAGAGGATGTTCTCGAGCATCCCGATCCCGAGCCCGACGAGACAGGCGATCCAGAAGGACGTGAACCGGGCGAAGAGCGCTGCGGCCAGCGCAGGGACGACCACGAGCGGCAGCGCCTGCGGGTCGAGCTGCGTGATCGAGGCGGCGAGGACGCCGAGCCCGCCGGCGACGAACGTGGCGAGCAGCGTGCTCGCCAGGGCGAGCTGATTGGGCGAGAGCCCGATCAGCATCGCGCCGATCTCGTTCTCCGAAGCGGCGCGCGTTGCGATCCCGAACCGGCTCAGTCGATAGACGAGCGAAAGCACGAGCGTCGCGAGCAGGATGATCGCCGGCAGGATGAACCGGTCGATCGGGACGTTCGAGCCGAAGACCGTGACGGTGCCGCCCGGCAGAACCGGGGGTTGCGGCTTCGTCCCGATCCCGAACGCGAGCGAGACTGCCGCCTGCGCCACGAGCAGGACCCCGAGCGAGGCGGCGAGCTTGGCGAGCGGCGCCGCCGTCCGCAGCGGCCGGTAGACGGCGAACTCGATCAAGAGCCCCACACCCAGAAGGAAGAGCGCTGTGATGATCAGCGCCGGCGCGGTCGGCACGTCGACACCGTAGGTGCCCGTCTTCAGCGACCAGTACGAGTAGCCCGCAAGCATCGCGATCGCGCCGGTCGCGAGGTTGATGATCCCCGAGCCGCGGTATGTCAGCACGACGGCGACCGCGACGCCGGCGATCAGCGACCCGGCCCCGAGACCCAGGATCGCGAAGAGGACGATCTGCTTCCAGTCCATGCCCAAGAGTCTCACGCACCCGAGGAGGCGGGGCCGCGCTGCCGCGGCCCCGCCCTATCGGGAGACGTCGTGCTCAGCCTCCGAGCTTGAAGGTGCTCGGCGGCCTCAGGAAGCCGGTGATGCGCTTGAACTTCCCGGCGCCCTGGTACTGGAAGAACTGCGCCTGGTCGTTGCAAGCAGCCGGCTCTTCGGGGTACTTCCCGCACTGGAGACTCGGGGCGCCGAGGGCCTGCGGGCCCTTGAACGCCCTGATCGCCTTGGTGAAGTTCGCCGAGGTGACCTTGTTGACGCCGATCTGGTTCATCATCTTCACCGTCGTCAGGATCTGGCCCCAGGCGACGATCACCCAGGCGTCGGCCGCGAGCTTCGGCTGGCCGACCAGGGTCAGCCCCCTGACGAACGGCTTGACTGCGGGATCGGTCGTGTCGAAGCCGAGCGACGAGGCGATGCCGTAGATCCACTTCGGGAGGTCGCCGCCGAGACCGGCCGGAACGGCCGGATCCAGGCAGAGCGGGTTGGAGACGACAGGCGTGCTGCTCTTCCCGAGCTGCGCAAGCGCCTTGGCGATGTTGACGCAGCCGCCCGCATTCGACTGCGGCACGATCATGTCCGCGTTCTGAGCGCCGGCCGCGGTGAGCGGCCCCGTCAAGTCGGTTGCTGTGGGCGGGAAGCCGACCAGCGTCGTCTTGATCCCCGCCGACTCGAGGCTCGCCTTCTCGACCTTCGCGCCGTAGTCGATCCCGGGGATCTGCACGTAGACGACGGCCGCCGTCTTGGCGTGGAGGACGTCCTTGCCGAGCGTGCCCCACGGGCCGAGAACGGAGTCGTTCGTCCCGAAGAGCGCGAAGCCGTTCTTTCGCTGCGCGTCGACCGGGAGCAACTCGACGCCGCCGACGGTCGGCTTCTTGTTGCCGAGCGCCGCGTAGAACGACTGGTTGCCGACGGCGACCGCGCCGAACTCGACGACCTTGATCTTGTTGTCGTTCGCAAATTGCTGCCCACACTTCGTTCCTTCCTCCTCCGCGGAAGTGGTGAAGCAATAGCGCACGACCAACGGGTGGCCCCCGACGCCGCCGAGGTACTTATTGACGTACTGCACCGCCGTCTTGACGCCGTCCGTCCAGCCCGGCCCGACGAGCACCTGGCCCCCCTGCGTGTTGATCGCCCCGATCACGACCGGCGAGAGCTTCGGGTTCGCCTTGCCGGCCTTGCCGCCGGTGTAGGCGACGTAGTTGGTGACCGGGCCTGACGCGGAGCCCACCCCGAGAGCGATGGGGACCGTGACGGCGAGTGCGACCGCAACGATCCCAACGGCGATCGCGAGACGTCCGAGTGGAGTCCTTGCTGCAGACCTCACGGGCGTTCCTCCTTCATCTGTGCTCGTCGTCGAGCACGCATTTTCCGTGAACCGTCATGAACCAAGCAGATGCACGGGGGGACGCCCCCTTAGACGGCGATCTTTGCGCGGACGTTAGGAGCGCTCTTCGCAGTGTGCGCACAGTCGACGCGAACGAGTTAACCGTCCGTGCACATTTCGACATGACGGTCGGGCGGCCTCGGCTTCGCGGGATCTGCCCGCGTGGTTAGATTCGAGCGAGTCCGAGCCGACAGCACGAGAAAGGAGCACCGGTGCCCGAGAACGGCCTCGACAAGGAGCGGCTTGTCTGGATGTTCACCCAGATGCTGCGGATCCGCGAGTTCGAGGAGCGGGTCAAGCGGACGTTCGAGGAGCACCCGGGCGTGATCCGCGGCCACACGCACTTGGCAGACGGAGCCGAGGCTTCGATCGTCGGCTCCCTCGCGACGCTCGGGCCGGACGACCAGCTGCTGACGACGTACCGCTGCCACGGCTACCCGATCGCGCTCGGCACCGATCCGAGGGCGATGATGGCCGAGATCTACGGCCGCGAGGGCGGGCTCTGCGGCGGCTACGGCGGCTCGATGCACCTGACCGACGTCGCGCGCGGCTTCCTCGGCACCTCGGGCATCGTCGGGCAGGGGATCCCGCACGCGACCGGCGCCGCCTACGCCGCGCAGATCCGCGGCAAGGGCCAGGTCGTGCTCGCCTTCTTCGGCGACGGCGCCTCGAAGCAGGGCGCGTTCCACGAGTCGCTGAACATCGCGTCGCTGTGGAAGCTTCCCGTCGTCTACATCATGGAGAACAATAGCTACAACGTCGTCACGCGCACCGACCAGGAGGATGCGAACGCCGCCGCCGGCGAGCCGCTCGCCGTGAAGGCGCAGGCGTACTCGATGCCGGGCGTCACCGTCGACGGCACCGACCCGGTCGCCGTCTACGGGACCGTCAGGGCGGCGGTCGACCGCGCCCGCGCCGGCGAGGGCCCGACCCTCGTCGAGTCGCTCGTCTACCGGCTGAGCGCCCACGGCAACATCATCGCCCCACCCGGGATCCCGCTCCACTTCCCGGAGCACGAGGCGATCACCGTCTTCGGCAACGCGGAGGAGTACGAGGCGGCGCTGCGCGGCGACCCGGTGCCGCGGTTCCGCGCGAAGCTCGTCACCGACGGCACGCTGACCGCCGAGGAGGCGGACACGATCGCCGAGTCGGTGAAGCAGGAGATGGAGGAGGCGGTCGCGTTCGGGCTCGCGAGCCCGTTCCCGTCGCCGGAAGCCGCCGTCAACTACGTCTACGCCTAGGAGACGCGACATGGCACACGAGCTCCCCTACATCGCCGCGATCGAGGAGGCCATCCGCCTCGAGATGGAGCGCGACGAGCGCGTCCTCTACTTCGGGCAGAACATCGCGACGACCGAGAACGACCCGTTCCTGCAGACGTTCGGCGCCGACCGCGTCCGCGTCACGCCGATCTCCGAGACCGCCGAAATCGGGATGGCCGTCGGCGCGGCGATGGCGGGTTACCGCCCGGTCGTCGAGCTGTACATGGCGGAGTTCATGCTCGTCGCGATGGACCAGGTCGTGAACGAGGCGAACCGCTTCCACTACATGACAAAGGGCCAGGTCACGGTGCCGCTCGTGCTCAAGGCCGGCTACGGCTTCACCGCCGGCTGGTCCGGCCAGCACACCGGGACAATCTACGGCATGTTCATGGGCGTGCCCGGGCTCAAGGTCGCGGTCCCGTCGACCGCGGCAGACGCGAAGGGCCTGATGGCCGCGGCGATCCGCGACGACAACCCCGTCGTCTACTTCCACCACTACCTCCTGACGCTCGAGCACGGCGAGGTGCCGGACGGCGAGCACGTCGTCCCGCTCGGCCAGGCGGCCGTGCGGCGCGAGGGGAGCGACGTCACGATCGTCGCGATCGGCTGGCTCGTCGACAAGGCGCTCGCGGCCGCCGACCAGCTCGCGGCCGAGAGCGTCAGCGCCGAGGTGATCGACCCGCGCACGCTCGCGCCCCTCGACACCGCGACGATCCTCAAGTCGGTGGAGAAGACGGGGCGCCTCGTCGTCGTCGACCAGTCCACCCGCCACGGCTCGGCGGCGGCAGTGATCGCGGCCGAGGTCGCCTCCGAGGGCTTCTCGTCGCTGAAGGCGCCGATCAAGCTCGTGACGGCGCTCGACGCGACGATCCCGTACAGCCAGCCGATGGAGGACTACCTCCTGCCGGACGTGCCGAAGATCGTCGAGGCGGTGCAGCAGGTGCTGGGCTCCGCGCCGATCGTGGCCTAGCCGGTGGCCGACGAAGCGGGGCTCGAGTCGCTCCGCGCGATGTGGCGGATCCGGGTCTTCGAGGAGCGGGTCGGCCAGCTCGTGCGCGCGGACGAGGTCCACGGCCTGGTCCACCTGAGCGTCGGCCAGGAGGCGGTGGCGGTGGGCGTGTGCGGGCAACTGCGGCCCGACGACCCGGTCTACTCGAGCCACCGCGCGCACGGGCACGCGATCGCGAAGGGCGCTCCGCTGGGGCCGCTGCTGGCCGAGCTGATGGGACGCGACGGCGGGCTCTGCCGCGGCCTGGGTGGGTCGATGCACCTCGTGGACGTCGAGCACGGGCTGCTCGGCGCGACGGGCGTGGTCGGCGGCAACGTCCCGCTTGCGCTCGGCAGCGCGCTTGCCGCGCGGCTGCTCGGCGGCGACCAGGTCACGGTCGTCTTCTTCGGCGACGGCGCCGTCCAGGGCGGCATCTTCGTCGAGTCGGTCAACCTGGCCACGCTCTGGCGGCTGCCGGTGATCCTCGTCTGCGAGAACAACGGCTTCGCCGAGTTCACGCCGCGCTCGGCGCACACGACGGTCGAGCGGGTCAGCGACGTCGTGGCGCCGTGGCACTTCGACCGCGAGACGGTCGACGGCAACGACGTGGTTGCGGTTCGCGCTGCATTCGGCCGGTTCCTCTCCGACGCGCGAACCGGCGAAGGGCCGTTCTTGCTCGAGTGCCTGACCCACCGGCTGCGCGGTCACTACGAGGGCGACCCGCAGCACTACCGGCAGGCGCTCGCCGCCGAGGCCTGGCAGGAGCTCGACCCCATCCTGCGGCTGCAGCGGCTCGGCCTCTCGGAAGGCTGGCTCGACGAGGCCGCGCCTGCGCGGCTCGAGGAGGAGGCGCGCGACGAGGTCGAGGCGGCGGTGGAGTTCGCGCGCGAGAGCCCCTTCCCGGCGCCCGGCCTGACGACCGAGCTCGTCTACGCACAGTGACGACGTACCTGCAGGCGATCACCGCGACGCTCGCAGGGGCGATGCGCGCCGACCCGCGCGTGCTCGTGATCGGCGAGGATGTGGCCGAGGGCGGGCCGTGGGGCGCGACCGCGGGGCTCGCCGAGGAGTTCGGCACGGAGCGGGTCCGTAACACGCCGATCAGCGAGGCCGCGATCTGCGGGATCGCGATCGGCGCCGCGCAGTCGGGGCTGCGTCCCGTGATCGAGATCATGTTCGTCGACTTCGTCACGCTCGCGCTCGACCAGCTCGTCAACCAGGCGGCGAAGGCGCACTTCATGTCCGGCGGCCAGCTCACGGTGCCGCTCGTGCTGCGGACGCAGGGCGGCGCGGGCCAGCGCGGCGGCGCGCAGCACTCGCAGAGCCTCGAAGCGTGGCTGACGCACGTGCCCGGGCTGAAGGTGGCGATGCCCAGCACGGCCGCGGACGCCGCCGGCCTGCTCGCGACCGCGATCGCCGACCCGAACCCCGTCGTCTTCGTCGAGAACAAGACGCTGTACTTCCGGGACGACGAGCTCGCCGACGGCACCGAACCGGTTCCGCTCGGCCGGGCCCGGCTCGTGCGGCCTGGGCGCGACGTCACGGTCGTCGGGCTCTCGCGGCTCGTCCACGAAGCGGTCGCGGCGGCCGAGGAGCTCGCCGCGGAGGGGATCGAGGCGGAGGTGATCGACCCGCGCACGCTGGTTCCGCTCGACCTCGAAGCGATCGTCGAGTCGGTCGCGCGCACTCACCGGCTCGTGGTCGCGCACGAGGCGGTCGTGCACGGCGGCTTCGGCGCCGAGCTCGTCGCGCAGGTGCAGGCGGCCGCGTTCGACCAGCTCGACGCGCCGATCGCGCGTGTGGGCGCGCCGTTCGCGCCGGTCCCGTTCAGCCCTCCGCTCGAGGACGCGTACCTCCCGGGCAAGGCCGAGGTGGCCGCGGCCGTGCGCGAGGTGCTCGGCCGCTGACGCGAAACCGGGGTCAGACCCTGGGCGTGTCCCGAAGGGGCACGTCGAACTCTGAAACTGCTCAAATGCAGGGGCTTCTTGGTCGCGGCGACACCGGCAGGCTTGGCGCGAAGCGCCGCCGCTGTCGATACTTCGTCACTCTCTTGGTGCGGGGTCTGACCCCTGGCTCGGACCCAGGTTGTCCGACCGGTAAAAGGACGGTAGGCTCGATTCCGTGAGCATCCTCGGCAATCGAGTCCTCCGAACCGAGGACGGGCGCTTCCTCCGCGGCGCGGGGCAGTACGTCGAGAACCTGCCGCTCGAGGGCGCGCTCACCATCACCTTCGTCCGCTCGCCCCTTGCGCACGCGCGGGTGAACGGGATCGACACGTCGGCCGCCGAGGCCCTGCCGGACGTGCAGGTGCTGACCGGCGCGGACGTCGACCTGCCGCCCTTCGGGCCGCCGCCCTTCCCGGGCCTGGACGCCGCGATGGGCCGGCCGGTGATGGCCACGGACACCGTCCGCTTCGTCGGCGAGATCGTCGCCGTGGTGCTCAGCGAAGGGCGCGCGGCGGGTGCGGACGCCGCCGAGCTCGTGGCCGTCGACTACGACCCGCTGCCCGCCGTGATCGGCCCGCACCAGGCCGCGAAGGACGAGGTGCTCCTGTTCCCGGGAGTCGGCACGAACCTCGCCGCGGTCGGCGGCGCGCCGGAGCGCGACGAGACGCTCTTCGACGGCTGCGACGTGGTCGTCTCGGGCACGATCACGAGCCAGCGGATGGCGGCCTGCCCGCTCGAGCCGCGCTCCGCCGCGGCAGAGGTCGGCGCCGACGGCCGCCTCACCGCCTGGCTCTCGACGCAGACCCCGCACCAGGACCGCGGCGTGCTCGCCGGCGTGCTCGGCCTCGACCCGGCGGACGTGCGCGTGGTCGCTCCGGACGTCGGCGGCGGCTTCGGCGCGAAGATGGTCAGCGTCGAGGAGCTCCTCGTCGCCTGGCTCGCCCGCCGGACCGGGCGGCCCGTCCGCTGGACCGAGACGCGCTCCGAGAGCATGGTCGCGCTCAACCACGGCCGCGGCCAGGAGCTGACCTTCACGATCGGCTCGGACCGCGAGGGGAAGGTCGGCGCGTTCCGGCTCGAGATCGTGGCCGACGTGGGCGCCTACCCGGGCCTCGGCGCCTTCCTGCCGAACCTGACCGGCCTCATGTCGAGCGGCGTCTACGCCTTCCCGGCGATCGAGACCTCGAGCCGTGCCTTCGTCACGAACACGACGCCGATCGCCGCGTTCCGCGGCGCGGGCCGGCCGGAGGCCACGCAGGCGGTCGAGCGCGCGATGGACACGCTCGCCGCCGAGCTGCAGCTCGATCCCGCCGAGATCCGGCGCAGGAACTTCATCCCGAAGGACGCGTTCCCGTACACGACCGCCTCCCACGCGGCCTACGACTCCGGCGACTACGAGGGCGCGCTCGACCTCGCGCTGCGCTCGGCCGGCTACGACGAGCTGCGCGAGGCGCAGAAGCGCCGCCGCGAGGAGGGCGGCCCGAAGCAGCTCGGGATCGGGATCAGCACCTACGTCGAGATCACGAACGGGATCGCCGAGAAGGAGTTCGGCGAGGTGGAGATCACGGCCGACGGCGACGCGATCCTCCGCACCGGCTCGTTCTCGCACGGCCAGGGCCACGAGACGACCTTCGCGATGATCGCCGCCGAGCAGCTCGGCCTGCCGCTCGAGAGGATCACGGTCGTCAAGGGCGACACCGACGCGGTCGCGGCCGGCACCGGCACCTACGGCTCGAAGTCGCTGCAGATCGGCGGCTCCGCGGCGAAGGTCGCGTCCGAGGAGGTCGTCGAGCACGCGAAGAAGCTGACCGCCGACTACCTCGAGGCGGCCGCGTCCGACATCGTGCTCGATCCGGCGCTCGGCGCCTTCCATCCCGCCGGCTCGCCCACCCAGGCGCTCACGTGGGCGGAGCTCGCCTCGAAGGCCGCCGCCGACGGAAAGCTCGAGGAGCTCAAGGTCGTGCACGAGTTCACGGCGCCTCCGTCCTTTCCGTTCGGCGCGCACGTCGCCCTGGTCGAGGTCGACGTCGAGACGGCACAGGTCGAGCTGCTGCGGCTGGTCGCGGTCGACGACGCCGGAACCCTGATCAACCCGCTCGTCGCGGAGGGCCAGGTGCACGGCGGCGTCGCAACCGGAGTCTCGCAGGCGCTCTACGAGCACTTCTCCTACGACGCGGACGGGAACCCGCTGACGAGCACGTTCCTCGGCTACGCCTTCCCCTCGGCGGCCGACCTCCCCTCGTGGGAGGCGGTCGAGATGGTGACGCCGACGCCGCTGAACCCGCTCGGCGCGAAGGGGATCGGCGAGTCGGGCACGATCGGCTCCACGCCGGCCGTCCAGAGCGCCGTGATCGACGCGCTCGCCCCCTACGGCGTGCGCCACGTCGAGATGCCCGTGAACGGCGAGAACGTGTGGCGTGCGCTCCAGGAGGCGAAGGCATGACGAGGATCGCCCTCACGGTAAACGGCACCGCCC
Source organism: uncultured Actinomycetes bacterium (assembly GCA_963724805.1). Classification (GTDB taxonomy): domain Bacteria; phylum Actinomycetota; class Thermoleophilia; order Gaiellales; family Gaiellaceae; genus CAVQZA01. Next base: position 1,067,158 of record CAVRWA010000014.1, on the reverse strand, counting down.
ACGAGGCCGAGGTCGAGCCGCGGACGTTGCTCGTGTACTTCCTCCGCGAGGAGCTCGGGCTGAAAGGGACGAACGTCGGCTGCGACACGTCCTCCTGCGGAGCGTGCACGGTGCTCGTCGACGGCGAGTCGGTGAAGTCGTGCAACCAGCTCGCGGTGCAGGCCGACGGCTGCGAGGTGACGACGATCGAGGGCCTGGCCTCGGGCGACGAGCTGCATCCCGTCCAGCAGGCGTTCCACGAGCAGCACGCGCTCCAGTGCGGCTACTGCACGCCCGGCTTCGTGATGGCGTCCGTCTCGCTCCTCGCCGAGAACCCGAATCCCTCCGAGGAGGAGATCCGCGAGGCGCTCGAGGGCAACCTCTGCCGCTGCACGGGGTACCACAACATCGTCGAAGCGGTGCAGGCCGCCGCCCGGGCGGGCGCATGATCCCCGCCCCCTTCGAGTACGAGCGCGCCGGGTCGGTCGACCACGCGGTCGAGCTGCTCGCGGGTGACGACGCGAAGCTGCTCGCGGGCGGCCAGTCGCTGATCCCGGTGCTCAGGCTGCGCTTCGCGCGGCCGTCGGTGCTCGTCGACGTCGGCCGGCTCGACGACCTCCGCTACGTGCGGGAGGACGGCGACCGGATCGCTATCGGCGCGCTCACCAGGCACGCCGAGCTCGTGCGCGACCCCGTGCTCGCCCGGCACTGCGCAGTGATCCCGGAGGTCGCCGCGCACATCGGCGACCCCCAGGTACGCCACCGCGGCACGATCGGCGGCTCGGTCGCGCACGCCGACCCCGCGGGTGACCTCGGCACGATTCTCCTCACGCTCGACGCCGAGCTCGTAGCGCGCGGGCCGGAGGGAGAGCGGACGATTCCGGCCACCGAGTTCTTCGCCGGCCCGTTCGAGACCACGCTCCGGCCGCAGGAGATGCTCACCGAGATCCGCGTGCCGGCGGTCGAGGCGGGCACGTACCTCAAGCACGTGCGGCGATCGGCCGACTGGGCGACCGTCGGAGTCGCAGCGGCCCGCGTCGACGGACGCGTGCAGGTGGGGCTCACGAGCATGGGGATGACCCCGCTGCGTGCACGCGGTGTCGAGGAGTCGCTCGCCGGGGGCGCCTCTCCCGCCGACGCCGCCGCGCGCGCCGGCGAGGGCACCGATCCGCCCGGCGATACGAGTGCGAGCAGCGAGTACCGCGCGCACCTCGCGCAGGTGCTCGTCCGGCGCGCGCTCGAACAGCTCTGAGCTCGATGACGACCGTGGCGGTGCTCGGGCTCGGTGAGGCCGGAAGCCGCCTCGCCGCCGACCTCGCCGCCGCCGGCGTGGACGTCCGCGGGTACGACCCGGCCCGGGCCGGCGCGCCCGACCCGGAGACCGCGGTCGCCGGCGCCGACGTCGTCCTGAGCGTGAACAGCGCCTCTGCCGCCCTCGGTGCGGCAACTGCCGCGTTGTCCGCGCTGCCGGCCGGCGCCATCTACGCGGACCTGAACACGGCCGCGCCCGAGCTGAAGCGGAAGCTCGCGGCACTCGTCGCCGGTGCGGGTGGGCTCTTCGCCGACGTCGCGCTGCTCGGGCCGGTGCCCGCCCGCGGCCTCGGCACCCCCGCCCTTGCCTCCGGCGAGGGTGCCCGCGCGTTCGCCGAAGCCTTCCGGCCGCTGGGGATGCCGGTGGAGGTCGTCTCGGCCGAGCCGGGCGACGCCGCGACGATGAAGCTGCTGCGTTCCGTGTTCATGAAGGGGATCGCCGCCGCCGCGATCGAGAGCCTCGAGGGCGCCGAGGCCGCCGGTCACGCGGAGTGGCTGAGGCACGAGCTCGCCGCAGTGCTCGGCGAGCCGCTGCTCGAGCGCCTGCTCGAGGGCAGCCGCGCCCACGCGGCGCGAAGGACCGACGAGATGGAGGCCGCGTGCGCGCTCCTGCGCGACCTCGGAGTCGAGCCCCGGATCGCGGCCGCGAGCGCCTCGCTCCTCGCCGGCCTGTCGTAGAGTGAGCGTGATGGGCGACCAGCCGACCGACCGCGCCCGCGCCCTCGTCGAGGGCGCGTACGACCTCCACGTCCACATCGACCCGGACGTGATCCCCCGCCGGATCGACGATGTCGCCCTCGCCGGCCGATTCAGGGAGGTCGGGCTCGCCGGCTTCGCGCTCAAGTCGCACTACACCTCCACCGCCGAGCGCGCGACGGTCGTCTCCGGGGTCACGGGCGTCCACGTGATCGGCACCCTGACCCTGAACCAGGCGGTCGGCGGAATGAACGCGCTCGCGGTCGAGATCGCCGCGCGCGAGGGCGCGCGGATCGTCTGGATGCCGACCGTCGACTCGCCCGCCGAGACCGCCGGGCGCACCGAGCCGAAGCCCGGCGACAAGGTGCCGCTCTGGGCGCGGATCCAGCACGAGCTGCACGGGCTCGGCCTCAGCATCGAGCCGGTGCACGTGACCGGCCCCGACGGCGAGGTGCTGCCCGCGACCCGCGACGTGCTCCGGACAATGGCGCGGCACGGCGTGATCCTCGCGACCGCCCACCTCGCCCGCGACGACACCTTCGCCGTCGTCGACGCGGCCTTCGAGGAGGGAGTCTCCACGGTCGTCGTCACGCACCCCGAGTTCACGTGCCAGAGGTTCTCGATCGAGGACCAGGTCGCACTGGCCGAGCGCGGCTGCCTCGTCGAGCGCTGCCTCAGCACCCCGCTGAGCGGCAAGACGGAGTGGGAGCACGTCTTCGACGGCGTGCGAGCAGTCGGCGTCGAGCGGACGATCTTCTCGAGCGACTGCGGGAATCCGGACTATCCGCCGGTCGAGGACGGCATGGCGATCTGGGCCGACCGGCTGCTCGGCGCGGGCTTCGGCGAGGACGAGGTGCGCGCGATGATCGTCGACAACTCCCGGCGGCTGGCCGGCGTACCTTGAGAGTCCATGTCTTCCTCGGTCGCGCGTTCCTCGGGCGTCGCTGGCGGTGCGAGGCCGGAGGTCACAGTGTGGATAACACGGGGCCGGAGAGCACCGTGCCGCCAGCGGCGCCAGGCGGCGGCGGAGCCGGGCTCCGCCCGGCGGGAGCCGCCGCCGGCGAGGGACGCGCGTGAGCCGTCGCGTGATGGTGATCGGCGCGCACTCTGCCGACTTCGTCTGGCGCGCAGGCGGGGCGGTCGCCGTCGCGACGGCGGGCGGCGGCTCGGCACGCGTGCTCGCGCTCTCCTACGGCGAACAGGGCGAGTCCGGCGAGCTGTGGAAGGAGCCGGGCATGACCGTCGAGCGCGTGAAGGAGATCCGTCACGGCGAGGCCGAGCGGGCCGCGGGCGCGCTCGGTGCAGAGTTCGAGTGCCTCGACCTCGGCGATTACCCGCTCGAGATCGACGCCGCGGGGCTCGTCAGGATCGCCGACCGGATCCGCGACTTCGCGCCCGAGGTGCTGATCACGCACACCGACCGCGACATGTTCAACCCCGACCACGCGGCCGCGTACTTCGCGGTCGAGCGAGCGCGCGCGCTTGCGGCGGGCGCAGGCGTCGCGAGCGCGTTCGAGACGGTGCTGCCACCGGAGCTCTTTCTCTTCGAGCCGCACCAGCCCGAGCTGTGCAACTTCACACCGACCACGTTCGTCGACATCACGCCGGTGATCGAGCGCAAGCAGGCTGCGATGGCGGAGATGAAGGCGCAGGCGTACCTCCAGACGTACTACGCGCAGCGTGCCGAGCAGCGCGCCAACCACGCGCGCCGCTCCTCCGGCAACTCCGCGATCCGCTTCGCGGAAGCGTTCCAGCGCGTCACGCCGCAGGTCGTGGACGCGCTGTGACCGGCTCCTTCGCGGAGCTGGCGCAACTCGGGAGCGCGACGGTCCACGAGGCGGGTGGGCGTGCGCCGCTCGTCGACGTGCCGCTGATCCAGGTGCTGCCCGGCTCCCGCGCGGCAGGCCCGGCGCGTACCGTGCGCTGCGGCCAGGACGACAACCTGATGGTGCACGCGGCGATGGCCGCGGCTCAGCCGGGAGAGGTGCTCGTCCTCACGATGCCCGAGCCGGCGCCGGTCGCTCTGGTCGGCGAGCTGCTCGCGACGCAGGCGAAGGGCCGCGGCGTGGTCGCCCTGCTCGTGGACGCAGCGGTGCGCGACCTCGACGAGCTCCGCGAGCTCGGTCTCCCGATCTGGGCTCGATTCATCCGCGTGCGGGGCGCCGACAAGGTCGTCCCGGGCACGATCGGCGAGCCGGTGGAGGTCGGCGGCGCGACGATCCGCCAGGGCGACGCGGTCGTCCTGGATTCGGACGGTGCCGTCGTCGTCGAGGCCGATCGCATCGAGGAGGTGCTCGCGGCTGCGCGCGCCCGGGCCGAGCGCGAAGTCGAGAAGCGCGCGAAGCTCGAGACGGGCGCGCTCTCGTACGACCTCGACGGCCTGCGCCGACTGGTGGAGAAGTGAAGGAGCCGCTCCACGACGTAGCGCGGATCGGGCACGCCGAGCTGCTGACCCCGAAGCCGGAGGAGAGCCTCCGGTTCTTCGTCGACGTGCTCGGGATGGAGGTGGAGGCGCGCGAGGGCCAGTCGGTCTACCTGCGCGGCTGGGGCGACTACCTCCGCTACAGCCTGAAGCTCACCGAGGCGCCCCACAACGGGCCCGGCCACGTCGCGCTGCGCGCCTGGAGCCCGGAGGCGCTCGAGCGGCGAGTCGCCGCGATCGAGCCGATGGGGCTCGGCCAGGGCTGGATCGACGGCGACGTCGGCCACGGCCCCGCGTACCGCTTCACCGACCCCGACGGGCACGTCTTCGAGCTCTACTACGAAGCCGAGCGCTACTCCGCGCCCGAGCACCTGAAGCCGTCCTGGAAGAACCAGCCGCAGCGCTACGTGGGCAGAGGCGCGGCCGTGAAGCGGCTCGACCACGTCAACTACCTTGCCGCAGACGTGCGCGCGAGCCGCGTCTTCGCGCAGGAGCTGCTCGGCTACCGCCTCTACGAGCGAATCGAGCTCGACGACGGCACCGAGGCGGGCGCCTGGCTGAGCCTCTCGATCGCCGCGCACGAGCTGATCTACGTGGCCGACCACTACGGCCTCCGCGGCCGGCTTCACCACCTCTCCTTCTGGGTCGACACCCGCGAGGAGTGCCTCCGCGCCGCCGACCTCTTCGTCGACAACGACGTCCCGATCGAGGCGGCGCCGTCCAAGCACGGAGTCGCGCAGGGCTTCTTCCTCTACGGCTTCGAGCCGGGGGGAAACAGGATCGAGGTCACGACCGGCGGCTACTTCGTCTTCGACCCCGACTACGAGCCGGTTGTCTGGTCGGCGGAGGAGCGGGCCCGCGGCCAGTTCTGGGGCGTGAAGACGATCGAGAGCTTCCACACCTACGGCACCCCGGACGTCGCCGACGGGATGGAGTAGGGTCCGAATCACCGTGATCCGGCGTTCCGAGGAGGATGTGAGATGACGTACAAGAGCCTTGCAGAGAAGCTGGAAGCCGTCGGCAATCCGGTCGACATGGCGCGCAATTCGCAGATAGGCCCGTACGTCTATCCGAAGGTCGCCGCCGAGTTCACGAACTGGCGCGACGAGCAGCACTCCTGGGTCGAGACGTGCGCTCTGTTCGACCAGTCCCACCACATGACCGACCTCTACGTCGAGGGCCCGGACGTGATCCCGCTGCTGTCGTCGCTCGGTGTGAACAGCTTCGAGAACTTCGCAGTGAACAAGGCCAAGCAGTTCGTCGCGTGCAACGAGGACGGCTACGTGATCGGCGACGGGATCCTCTTCTTCCTGGACGAGAACAAGGTCAGCCTCGTCGGGCGCCCATCGGCGCACAACTGGGTGCAGTACCACGCGGAGACCGGAGGCTTCGACGTCCAGTGCGAGCGCGACGAGCGGACGGCGGTGAACCCGACCGGGCGCCGCAAGCTCTACCGCTACCAGGTTCAGGGCCCGACCGCGCTCCAGGCGCTCGAGAAGGCGAACGGCGGGCCCCTGCCCGAGATCAAGTTCTTCAACATGGGCAAGCTCACGATCGCGGGGCGCAAGGTCCGCGCGCTGCACCACGGCATGTCCGGCGTGCCCGGGATGGAGCTGTTCGGCCCGTGGGAGGACGGTGACGAGGTCAAGGCGGCGCTCGTCGAGGCCGGCGAGGAGTTCGGTCTCTACCAGGTGGGCTCGCGGGTGTACGCGACCAACACCCTGGAGTCGGGCTGGATCCCGTGCCCGCTGCCCGCCGTGTTCACGGGCGAGTCGATGCAGGCCTACCGCGAGTGGCTGCCGGCCGACGGCTACGAGGGCACCGGCTCGCTCGGCGGGAGCTACTACTCCGACGACATCGGCGACTACTACCTGACTCCGCACGAGCTCGGCTACTGGCCCTTCGTCAGATTCGACCACGACTTCGTGGGCAGGGAGGCGCTCGAGGCGATGGCCGACACCCCGAACCGCAAGAAGGTGACGCTCGCCTGGAACGGCGAGGACGTCGCGCACGCGATGGGGACGCTGTTCGAGAAGGGGACGCCGGCGAAGTACATCGACCTCCCGCTCTCGAACTACTCGACCTGGCCGAACGACAGGGTGATGGACGGCGACAGGATGATCGGCGTCTCGACGTTCTCCGGCTACAGCTTCAACGAGCGCTCGATGCTCTCGCTGGCGATGGTCGACATGGACGTCAAGCTCGGCGCCGAGGTCGTGCTGGTGTGGGGCGAGGAGGGCGGCGGCTCGTCCAAGCCGGTCGTCGAGCGCCACGTGCAGACGGAGATCCGGGCGATCGTCAGCCCCTGCCCGTACTCCGAGACCCCACGCACGTCCTACGCCGAGGGCTGGCGCACGAAGGCCGAGCTGGTCTGAGCTCCGTCCCGGGCTCCACATGATCGATCCCGCCGCCGTCGTCGCGATCGACGTCCACGTGCACGCGGAGCGCTCACGCTCCGGCCACGACCCGCTGCCGCCGGAGCTCCGCGCGGCGGCGGCCCGCTACTTCCACAGCGACGAGCCGCTGCCGAGCGTCGACGACGTCGCCGCCTACTACCGCGAGCGGAAGATGGCCGCGGTCGTGTTCACGGTCGACTGGGAGTCGCGCAGCGGCCGCCCGCCGATCCCGAACGAGGAGATCGCCGAGGCGGCCCGCGCGAACCCGGATGTGTTGATCCCGTTCGCGAGCGTCGACCCCGCGCGCCCTGACGCGCTGGAGCGCGTGCGCCGCCTGATCGCCGAGCACGACGTGAAGGGGTTCAAGTTCCACCCCAACGTGCAGGCATTCTTCCCGAACGACCCGGGCGTGTACCCGCTGTACGAGGCGATCGCCGAGGCCGGCCTGCCCGCGCTCTTCCATACGGGCCACAGCGGGATCGGGACCGGGCTGGCCGGCGGCGGCGGCCTGCGCCTCAAGTACTCGAACCCGATGTGCCTCGACGATGTCGCCGCCGACATCCCCGAGCTGCAGATCGTGCTCGCGCACCCGTCGTTCCCGTGGCAGGACGAGGCGATCTCGATCTGCCTGCACAAGGCGAACGTCTGGATCGACCTCTCGGGCTGGTCGCCGAAGTACTTCCCGCCGCAGCTCGTCCAGTACGCGAACACGCAGCTGCGCGAGAAGGTGCTGTTCGGCTCCGACTTCCCCCTGATCACGCCCGACCGCTGGCTCGCCGACTTCGAGCAGGCGCCGTTCCGCGACGAGGTGCGGCCGCTGATCCTGAAAGAGAACGCGGTGCGGCTGCTAGGCCTGGACTAGCGAGCCGCCGTCGATCACGTGCACGCCCCCGGTGATGAAGCTGGAGGCCGGTGAGGCGAGGAGCACGACGAGCCCTTTCAGCTCCTCGGGGTCGGCCATCCGCCCGAGCGGGATCAGCTCCGCCCACATCGCCTTCATCTCCTCGGTCGGGTGCTCTGTGACACCGCCGCCGATCAAGGTGCCGTAGAACGGGCCCGGGCAGATCGCGTTGACGAGGATCCCGTCCCGCGAGAGCTCGAGCGCCGCTTGGCGCACCATGTGGATCACCGCGGCCTTGCTGGCGGCGTACCCGTAGCAGACCATCGGCTCGGGGCGCAGGCCGGCGTTCGAGGCGGTGACGATGATCCGCCCCGCTCCCTGGCGCTTCATCACGGCCGCGGCGGCGCGCATCGTGTGCATCACGCCGTTCAGGTTCACGTCGAGCACGTGATCCCAGTCCTCGCGACGGACGGTGTCGAGGGTCTGGCCGCCCTCGACGCGGAAGCCGGGCACCGAGGCCAGGCCCGCGTTCGCGAACGCGACGTCCACGCCCCCCTCGACGGCGACCACGTCGTCGAACAGCGCCTTCACCTGGGCCTCGTCCCTCACGTCGGTGACGAACGCCCGCGCGTGCCCGCCGCGCTGGACGAGCTTCTGCGTGGACGCCTCGAGCCGTGCCTCGTCGATGTCGGCGAGCGTCACGTGAGCGCCGCAGTCCGCGAGCACCTCGGCCATCGCGAAGCCGAGCCCGCTCGCCGCGCCGGTCACCACGACGCGGGTGCCGCGGACGTCGAAGAGCCGGCCCAGCGTCTCCGCGGCGCGGTCCGTCACGGCGCGTCCACCCTCACGACCGCCTTCATCACCTCGGCCGGGTGCTCCATCGCGTATGCGATCGCGTCGGGCGCCTGCTCGAGCGAGAACTCGTGAGTGACGAGCCCTGCGGCCACATCGCGCCGCCGCCCGACGAGCTCGACCGCCTGGGCGAACTCGCCCGAGCCGCAGCAGCTCGTGCCGAGCAGGTCGATCTCCTTGAACGGCAGGTCGCCGACCCGGATCGGCGCCGGCTCGCTGGAGAGGCTGACGACCACCACGCGGCCGGCCTGCGCGACCAGCTCCACCGAGGTCTGCACCAGCGCGGGCACACCCGTCGCCTCGAAGACGACCTCGGGCCCGTCCGGTCCCGCCCACTCGCGCGCGGCCGCTACGAAGCTCTCGCCCGGCGAGACCTGCAGCACGTCGGCGCCCATCGCCGCAGCGCGGGCCAGTCGGCTCGCGACCGTGTCGACGAGCAGCACCGAGGCGCCACGGTCGGTCACGACCAGGGCGAGGGCCTGTCCGATCGGCCCTGCGCCGAGCACGACGACGTGCTCGCCCTCGGCGACCCGTGCCCGGACGGCCGCGCGCATCGCGATCGAGACGGGCTCGATCAGCGCCGCGAGCGCCGGATCCTGGTCCCCGACGGGAAAGGCCTGCGCGGCCGGGACGAGCAGCTGTTCCTGGAGCGCCCCGTCGGCGTGGACGCCGATCAGCGAGATGTTCGAGCAGGCGTTGCCGCGCCCGATCCGGCACGCGTAACAGTGCCCGCAGGAGGAGACCGGCCAGAGCGCCACGCGCATCCCCGTCGCGAGCCCCGGGCAGTCGGCGCCTACCTCCACGATCGTCCCGGCGGCCTCGTGCCCCTGGATCCGAGGATAGAGCGAGGACGGGTCGTCGATCGTGCCGATGTCGCCGAGGAAGTAGTGGAAGTCGGAGCCGCACAGCCCGACCGCCTCGGGCGCGACGAGAACCTGACCCGGCCCCGGCCCGCCAGGCTCGCCGACGTCGACGACCTCCATCAGCCCCCGGCTCCGGGTCACCGCTGCGCGCATCGTCGACACCCGGTGATCGAATCATCTCGGGGGCGGCCGTGCAATCATGGCGCCTTGCGCGAGCCCGTCTTCACCGAGACCCTCCAGATCGCCCTCGTCGTGCGAGACCTCGAGCAGTCGATGAGGACGTACGTCGAGGAGTACGGGATCGGCCCCTGGGAGATCTACGAGTTCAATCCCGAGAACGTGAGCGAGCTGCACCCGGCCGGGTGCTCCTGGCGGCTCGCGGTGACGATGGTCGGCAGCGTGCAATGGGAGCTGATCCAGCCGCTCGACGACCGCAGCATCTACGCCGAGTGGCTGGCCGCGAAGGGCGAGGGAGTCCACCACGTCGCGGTCGGCGGCAAGCCCTACCGGGAGGAGCTCGACACGATCACCGACAAGGGCCGCAAGGTGCTCGCGGGCGGGGTGTACAACGGCGTCACCTTTGCGTACCTCTCGACGGACGAGGACCTCGGCGTGATCACGGAGATCTTCGACTGGCCGGAGGGACTGTCTCAGGCCCCGGACGCGGTCTACCCGACCTAGGCGGCCATTCCGTCCTCGATCCAGCGCTCGAAGAGGTCGACCTGATCCTCGGGCCAGGCTCCGTCGCAGGGCATCGAGCCGTCGCGAAGCCGCCCGGCGATCACGTCGGAGTACTCGACGACGTCCGCGTGATTCCAGAGATCGAAGAACCCCATCATCGCGTCGCGGTCTCCCTCTCTGAAGAGGGGCTTGATGTCTGCGGCGAAGCCGATCGTGGTGTCCGCGCTCACGGGGAAGCCTCCTGTTGCGGGTCCGGTTTGAGAGTCGATACCCCGGCGACGAGGACTCCAAACGGCAGCGGGGGCAAGCACCCGCGCTGCGGACGCCCAATGCGACTAGCTTCGCAAGGTTCCGGGTAACGACCACACGGGGGCGGCAGGGCCGCGCTCGCCGTCCCCCACTCCCAGCCGGCATCGGAGCCGCGATGTTTCGACGCCCGGACGACCGGGAACCAAAGGGTCATGAACAGGACCAACAATGTCGTGCACGTCTCGACCCGATCATGGTCGTCGAGCCTCGTGCTCGTGGGCGTGCTGCTCGCGCTGCTCGGCATCTGGGCTGCGCTGGTCGCCCTTGTCGGCCCCTACTTCTCGTTCGGGTTCGACACGCCCAGTACGTGGCGCCTTTCCGAGCGTCACTGGACGCTCAGCATCGGCCCTGGAATCGCCCTCCTCGTGGCCGGCGTCGTGATCGCGCGCGGTGGAATCGTGCGGGCCCGGCTCGGCGCGCTCCTGGCGCTCGTGGCGGGAATCTGGCTCGTCACCGGGCCGTTCCTGCACGGGATCTGGAGCAGCGAGTCCCGGGTGATCGGCAGCGAGGACTGGAAGCGTGCCTTGCTCTGGATCGGCTGGTACGTCGGCGTCGGCGCCGCCGCCCTCGGCCTCGCGTCCTACGCGCTCGGGCTTCTCGCCAGGCAGCGGTTCGCCGGCTCGGTTCTCGTCGAGGAGCCGACGTCCCTGGCACAGCCCGAGCCGCTCGTGACCGAGCCGGTGCCGCGAGAGGAAGAGCCGGCGACCGAGGCGACCGCGTGACGAACGGCGCCGGCCCGGCGCGGGGTGCGGAGATGGAGCCGAGCGCCTGGTCGGCGAGGCGGCTCGTGTCGACTGACGTGACGAGCCGCGGGATCACGCTCGGACGCCCGGTCGACCTGCTGCTCGACGCCGGGCTCTCGCAGGCGCTCGGGCTCGAGGTGCTCTGCCTCGACGGGCTCCGCCGCTTCCTGCCCTGGCTCGCCTGCCTGCCCTCCCCCGGTGCGATCGAGGTCCGGGATCCGCTCTCGCTACTCGAGACCGGAGAGGCGGACTTCTACCGCCGAGACGGGCTCTCGCTCCGCGACCTCCAGCGAAGCGGTGTGGCACACGGCGCTCCTGTCGACGATGTCGAGTTCGACGAGGACGGCCGCGCGGTGCTCGTCCGGCTGCGCGTGGATCTCGCCGCCGGCGCAGGAGTGGCTTCGTGAACGTCGACTTCGAGGTCTCGCTCGAGGCCCTGGAGGTCGACGGGACCTATGTCGTCGCGCTCGCCGGCGAGGTCGACCTGCTCGGCGCCCCCGCCCTCAAGGACGCCCTGCAGGATGCGATCGCTGCGGGCGCCAGGAGGATCGTGATCGACATGACGGCCACCCGCTTCATCGACTCGACGACGCTGGGCGTGATCCTCGGGGCCTCGAAACGGCTGCGGCCCCGGGGCGGAGAGCTCGTGCTCGTGATCGACCATGCATCGATCCGCAAGATCTTCGAGATCACGCTGCTCGACCGCGCCTTTCAGATCTACGAGACACGTGCCGAGGCGCTGGCTGCGGGCTGAGTCAGAGCCTCCTGGCCAACGTGAGTCGCGTGCCTCGGCCCTCGGGGCCCGGCTGGAGCTCGAGCTCGTCGACGAGCGAACGGATGATCGCGAGGCCCATCCCGCCCTCCCGCTCCCCCCGATTCGCAGGGCGCTCGTCGCTCGGCCCGACTCCTGAGTCCTCGATCGTGATCCTGACGAGCCCGTCCTCCACCTCGTAGCGCAGCTCGACGCGGCCCGGATCGCCGCCCCGGTACGCGTGCTGGATCGTGTTCGTGCAGGCCTCGGTCACCGCCAGCTTCAGGTCGTCGACGAGCTCGTCGTCGAGCGGCGCCAGCCCGGCGAGGGCGGCCACGGCGAGACGGCAGAGCACGAGATACTCCGCCTGCGCCGGGAACGAGAGCGAGAACGACACCGCCTCCTCGCCGCTCATCGCCCGCCCTCCGCCTCGATCGAATCGCGCATCTTCTCGAGCGCTGTTCGCAACAGGCGCGAGACGTGCATCTGTGAGATGCCGACCTCCCCGGCGATCTGCGACTGCGTGAGGTGGCGACCAAACCGCAGCTCGACGATCCGGCGCTCACGGGCATCGAGCGCGCGCAGCCCGTCGGCGAGCAGTGACCGGTCGTCGACCTGCGCAAAGCCCGTCTCCTCGACGCCGAGTGCGGCCACGTCGCCGGGCTCGCTCTCGTCCTCGGAGCCCGTGACGAGCGGCCTCACAGTCTGGGCGCGCGTGGCCTCGAGCGCCTCCAGGACGTCCTCTTCGCCGGCTCCGACCGCCTTGGCCAGCTCCGCGATCGACGGCGACCGGCCCAGCTCGTTGGAGAGGCGGTCGAGCTGCTTGGAGACGGCGACGCTGAGATCCTTGACACTTCGCGGCACCGACACCGTCCACGTGCGGTCGCGGAAATGGCGCTTCAGCTCGCCGACGATGGTCGGCACCGCGTAGGACCCGAAGTCACCGCGCCCCGGATCGAAGCGGTCGAGCGCCTTGACGAGCCCGATCGAGCCGACCTGGACGAGGTCGTCGAGCGTTTCCGCCCCGCCCGCGTACCGCCGCGCGAGCGCCCTCACGAGGCTCAGGTACTCGCGGACGAGCTCCTCCCGAGCCCGCTCGTCGCGGTGCTCGAACCACACAACGAGAAGGTCGCGCCGACGCTCCTCGACGGACGATCCAGGCATCTTCGTCACGCTCATGCTCCGCGCGCGGGGCGCTGTCTGAGCAGCAGCCAGTCGCTGCCGTCCCGCTCGACCACCTCGGCCTCGTCGACGAGCGAGCCGAGCACCTTGCGCAGCGAGAGCCGCCCGGTCTCGCCGCGCAGGCGCTCCCGCACCGAGGAGGCGAGCGGTCCGGCCTGGAGCTCGAGCCCTCCTTCCCCGCGAACCTCGATCTCGAGGGCCCGGTTGCTCGGGCCGTCGAAAGCGGCGGCCTCGAGCGCCAGACGAAGGTCGTCGACCCGATCGAGCCCGAGCTCGAAGCGCGCCGCCATCCCGCCCACCACGAGTCCCACAACCCCGACGTAACGGCGGTCGCAGGGAATCGTCATTGACACGTATGGCGCTGTCATGTCGGCCGAAATCTACGCGTCGGTACCCGATCGGGACGCAGCCGAAACGTGTGTTTCGGCAGCCGTGCGGCCGGGTACCCACCCCGGCATCCAACCAAAGGGGGCCGTGAAATGGCGCTACTGCTCATCCTCGCACTCATAGTCGCATTCGCAATCGCAGGTGGCATCGTGGTCAGCAAGTTCCTGTTCCTGGTCCTGCTCGTCGCCCTGGTGCTGGCCGCATTCGGCCTCCTCTCGCGCGGCACGGCATAGGACGAGGCGCCCGGGAGCGCGCCTAGCCCTCGTCGCGGTCGATGCTCAGAGCGAGGATCGCCGCGTCATCGGCGAGGGGCTCCCCGCCGCTCGCGACGATCTTCGTCGCGAGGCCTTCGAGGTCGGCCGCCGAGATCGGCTGCGAGCAGGCCGCGGCGATCTCCGCGACGAGCCCTTCGATCCCGAGGCGCTCGTGGCTGCCGGGGCTGCTCCTGGCCTCCGTGAGCCCGTCGGTGTAGAGCACGACCGCCGACGGTGTCCGGAGTGCCGTGGTCGAGATCGGCCAATCGGTCTGGTCGAAGACGCCGAGCGGAGGCCCGGGCGCGACGTCCATCGCCCGGGCGGCACCGCCCTCGACCAGGATCGGCGGCGGATGCCCCGCGACGGCGATCTCGAGCCGTGTTCGCCCGGGATCGATCAGGCCGTAGGCCACCGTCGCGAACGCGCCTTCGTCCGTGCCCTCGCGCTCGAAGACGGCCTCCAGGCAGCGGAGCACCTCGCCGTGCTCCGTCTCGCTGAGCGCCAGGCCGCGCCAGGCTGCGCGCAGGCTCGCGCCGAGCGCTGCCGCGTCGGGCCCGTGGCCCGAGACGTCGCCTATGAGAAGCGCGATCCGGCCGTCCTCGAGCTGCATGCAGTCGTAGAAGTCGCCGCCGAGGTCGAGCCGCTGCTCACCCGGCCGGTAGATCGTCGCGACGCCCACTCGCGGATCGGAGACTTCCACGACCGGCAGGAGCGACTGCTGGAGCCTGCCGACGAGCGCCTCGACCTCCCCGTGCGCCTGCTGCTCGCGCTGCAGCAGCAGCTCGCCGGCCGCGCGCTCGAACTCCAGCTCGAGCAAGAGGTCGTGCGTCCGTCTCGGAGTGCCGACGGTCAGGGCGACGGCGACGGCGAGCCCGGCCGCGCCGGACACGAGCAGCACGACGAGCAGCGTCCGGTAGCGACTGTTCTGCGAACGCCGCGCGTCCACCACGACGCGATCGGACTCGGCGAGCATCGAGCCGGCGGTCTGCCGAAACGCGTCGAAGAGCGCCTTTCCGTGCAGGACGTGCCGGGCGGCGGCCCGTCGGCCGGCGGGTCCCGACGAGACGAGCGCGATCTGGCGGTCGTAGTAGCGACGGAGTGCGCGGATCTGGAGCCGGGCACGGGCGAGCTCCGGGCCGAGCGCGGGCTCGATCGACACCAGTTGCGCAATCGTGCGCAGGTCGTCCGGCACCCGCGCTCGCCCCGCAGCGAGGGGCTGGAGAGCGGCTCTGTTGCCCGTGATCACGTACCCCCGGCTACCGGTCTCCTCGTTGACCATCTGGAGCACCAGATCCTGGACGGCGCTCTTGAGCGGAATCGCCTCCTGAACGAACTTCTGCTCCGAGCTCTGGTTGACGCTCCGTGCGACGGCGAACGAGCTCGCGAGGATCGCGATCAGCAGCACGTCGAGGATCCCGAAGACCACCAGGAGCCTCCGACGGACGTCCCGCGCGTGCATGCCGGCCGGTCTGGGCGCGGCGAGCCTGCGGACCATCCGGTCATCTTAGGGAGTCGTTTGCGGGCTGTGCCCGCCGGGTACCGCCCGGCAGAGACCACCGAAAGAGGATGGGACAGCATGAACGTGACGGAACGCATCACTTGGAAGATCCCCACGGATTCCTTCGCCCCGTACGTCGATCAGGCACTTCACGACCAGAAGCTGCACGAGCGGGCGAAGAAGGCATACGCCTCGGGCCGGGACGTCTACGTGAAGCTCGGCAAGGAGCCCGACCTCGTCTCCGCCGTCGGCCGGCTCGCGTCCGACGAGAAGCTTCAGCGGCAGGCGCGAGCTGCGCTGGTCGAGCTGCAGCGGGCGGCGCACCGGATCGGGCGGCGCCCGAGTCGCAGAAGGCAGAGGGCTCGCGCGCTCGTGATCGCGGCGGCCGTCGCGATCGCGGTCCTCACAGCCTCACGGCGGGCAGCAGAGGCCTGACCATGCCGCCACGTGGGATCGAGAAGGGATCGAAGCGCGCACGCCAGTACGAGCACGTCAAGCACAGCCTCGAGGACCGGGGACGTTCAGAGGACGTCGCCGAGGAGATCGCAGCCCGGACCGTGAACAAGGAGCGGGCTCGCCACGGCGAATCGAGGACGTCGTCGCGGACCTCGACCCACGACCTCTCGTCGGGTCGCCGCGGCGGCCTCAGATCGGGGACGAATCGGCCGAAGGGCCGCACCCGCGATCAGCTCTATGCCGAGGCGAAGAAGCTCGGAATCCACGGCCGCTCGACCATGAACAAGGCGGAGCTCGAGCGGGCGGTGAAGTCGAAGAGGCGCTGAGATGTGACACCCGGCTCCCGGCACGTTCCGGGAGCGGCTCCTGCGCGGCTGGAGATCGCCGACTTTTCACGTCGGTCTTACAGAGGTCTCCTATCATCCAGCGGGTCCGCGGGAGGGATGCCAGTGTCCACCAGCCACGACCCGGCTTTGACGATTCCGATCGTGCAGGTTTCGCAGCCTGCGCCCAACGTGACAGTCGTCGGCCTCATGGGCGAGCACGATCTCGCCAGCGAGCCCGACGTGACCGCGGCGATCGCGCGGGCGCTCGCCCGCGGGAACGACGTCGTCGTCGACCTCTCGGAGACCCTCTTCATCGACTCGAAGATCGTCGGCGTCCTGATCAAGGAGTCCGCCCACGCCGAGGAGCTGGACCGCCAGCTCGTCCTGCGAATCCAGACGGACAGCCCGGCCCGGCGCGTCCTGGAGATCACCACGGTCGACCAGCGCCTGCGCCATTACGAGACCGTCGACTCGGCTGTCGCGGCGATCCTCGAAGCCCACGTCTGAAAGGCGTCAGGCAGTTCGACCGGGATCGGCGGGCTCGCCGCCGTCGTCGCCGGGCGCGAGCACGAGGTCGAGCTCGAGCGAGACCCAGTCGCCCTCGACACCCGTCGGCCGCTCGGGATCGTCGGCCTCGTGCTCGACAAACGGCCGGACGAGCGAGCGCTTCACGGCGAAGACGGCGTCGGACTCGAGGTACTCGCTGGCGGCGTCGAAGATGTGCGTCGCCACCGGCCTGAAGCCGGGCGCGCGCACGATCAGGTGGATGTGTGCGGGTCTCCAGGGATGGCGGCCGGTCGCGGCCAGCATCCGCCCCACCGGGCCGTCATCGGGGATCGGGTACGGAACCGGGCGCACCGCGATGAACGCGTACGTGCCGTCCTCCCTCGTGCGGTAGCGGCCCCGCAGATGATCCTCGGGCGCCTCCGGCCGCTGCACGGCGTAGAGGCGGTCGTCGCCGTTCTGCCACACGTCGAGCTCCGCGCCGGCGATCGGCTTGCCGTCGGTCGAGAGCACGCGGCCGTGCACCCAGGCCGGCGTCCCCGCCGGCTCCTCGACCATGCTCTCGCCGTAGCCGCGCAGCGGCGAGCCGGCCACGTAGAAGGGGCCGAGCACGGTCGACTCCGTCGCGCCGGTCGCCGACGGGTGGGCGAGCGCGTCGACGAGCATCGAGAGCCCGAGCGCGTCGGACCAGAGGATGAACTCCTGCCTGCGCTCGTCGGTGATGTGCCCGGTGGCGGTGAGCGCGTCGATCAGCTCGCGCCACTCGGCTTCCGTCAGCCCGACCTCGGTCGCGAACGCATGGAGGTGCGCGACGAAGGCCCGCATCAGCTCCCGCAGCCGGGGCTCGGGGCAGCCGTCGAAGCTCGCGACCGCGGTCGCCGTGATCTCCGCCGGCGAGGTCCTTTCGTCAGCACTCATCGAGGCGCCGATCATCGCAAAGTAGGAGACTCCGCACATGGCACCGGGCGGAGACGCGGAGGCGATTCGCGAGCTGGTCGCGAACTGGGCGGTCTGGCGCGACGCCGGCGACTGGGAGCGGTTTCGCACGGTCTGGCACGACGACGGCCGGATGATGGCGACGTGGTTCCAGGGGCCTGCCGACGAGTTCATCCGCGTCAGCCGCGAGGGATTCGAGCGAGGCGTCCGGATCCTCCATTTCCTCGGCGGCTCCTCGGTCGACGTCGTGGGCGACCGCGCGACCGCGCAGACCAAGATGACGATCACGCAGCGCGCCCCGGTGCACGGGATCGAGTGCGACGTCGTCTGCACCGGCCGCTTCTACGACTTCCTCGAGCGCCGCGACGGCCGCTGGGGCCTCGTCCTCCGGCAGCCGATCTACGAGCAGGACCGGATCGGCCCCGTCGACCCGGCGGCGCGCCTGGAGCTCGACCGCGCCGCGCTCGAGCGCTACCCCGTGGGCTACCGCCATCTCGCGTACCTGCAGGAGCAGCAGGGCTTCACCGTGAAGCCCGATATGCCCGGCCTCGTCGGCCCCGACGTCGACGCGCTGTACGCGAGCGGCCGGCGCTGGCTCGCCGGCGAGCCGCTCGACCGCTGAGGTGGACGTCGGTCAGAAGGCGTCCGCGCGCGTCTCGACGACGCCGGGAAGCCAGGCGCGCACGGCGGCGGCTACTGCGTCGAGGTCCGTCCTCAGGCTGTGATCTCCGAGCACCTGCACGACCGTTCGCCGCGTCGCCGTGGGAGGCATGCCGAAAGCGTCTCGCGCGCCTTGCACGACCAGCACCGGCACGTTCACCTCGTCGAGCTCCGCCAGACGACTCTGCGCGAGGGCCGATCCGGATCGGCGCGGAGGCTGGAGAGGGAAGGCGAGGCAGAGCACCGCGACTGCGCCGGTCGCCTCCGCGGTGCGGCAGGCGACCCGCGCCCCCGACGAGCGGCCGCCGACGACGAGCGGCCGCCCCCGCAGCTCGCCCGCGAGCAGGTGGTCGATCACCGCCGTCCAGGCGGCGTCGAGCTGACTTGCCGGAGCGGGAGAGCGTCGGCCGGCGACGCGGTAGGGCTGCTCCACGAGCGCGACGCCGACCCCCAGGGAGAGCGCCGCCTCGGTCGCCGCTACCAGGTCCCGCGAGGCCACCCCGCCAGCCGCGCCGTGACCGAGGACCAGGGCGGCCGCCGGCCGATCGACCGGGTGGAGGTGGACGCGAGCCACGCCGTGCGGGGTCTGCACCTCGATCATGCGAGGTGCCGCGCGAACCACCCGCAGGCGAGCCGCGAGACCTCCTCGAGCGCACCCGGCTCTTCGAACAGATGCGTCGCTCCCTCGACCACAGTGAGCTGCGCCTCGCAGGTGAGCGACTCGAGCGCCTCGCGGTTCAGCTCGAGCACGACCTCGTCTCGCCCTCCGACGATCAGCAGCGTCGGCGCCCGCACGGCGGCCAGTCGCGGCGCCGCGAGATCGGGCCGGCCGCCGCGCGAGACGACCGCCGAGACGCCGCCGCGCTCGGCCGCCGCCCAGAGCGCCGCCGCCCCGCCGGTGCTGGCGCCGAAGTAGCCGATCGGCAGCCCGCGGAGCTCCGGGTCGGCCTCGACCCAGCTCGTCGCCGCTGCCAGCCTCTCCGCCAGGAGCGGGATGTCGAAGACGTTGGCACGGTCGCGCGCCTCCTCGTCGGTCAGCAGATCGAAGAGGAGCGTCACCAGGCCCGCCTCGTTCAGCGCGACGGCGACCCGGGCGTTGCGTGGGCTCGACCGGCTGCTTCCGCTGCCGTGCGCGAACACCACGATCCCAAGGGGCTCCGCCGGGGCGAACACCGAGCCCGGCAACGCAACGCCGACGGCGGGAATCACGACCTCGTGCATCCAGGACCCACATCGTAGGCGGGCCGCTCAGTCGGGGAGCAGCGGCATCGTCAGGCCCGGGTCGCGGCCGAGGAGCACGGCCCGCGTGATGGCCGCGGAGCCGAACCGCGCCCGCACCGCATCGAGGGCGGCGTCGAGCTCGGCTCCGGTGTAGTGGTCGATCGGCAGAGTGAGCTGGATCGCGTCGTCGTCGTCGAGGTTGGCGACCGCGATGCCGACGAGCGTGATGCCACGGCGCTCGATCATCGGTGTCGCCGTCGCGAGGAGCGCTCGCGCCGCGCCGAGGATCGCGTGCGTCTGGGCGGTCGCCCGGGGCAGGGTGTGCGACCGCGTCGCCCGCGAGAAGTCGTCGAAGCGCAACCGCAGCACGACCGTCCGGCCGACGCGGCCCGCGGCCCGCATCCGCCGGGTGACACGATCGACGAGAGCGACGACCGTGGCGTCGATCGCGGCCGGCGAGCGCGGCGAACGTCCCAGCGCACGCTGGGCGCCGATCGAGCGCCGGCGGCGGCGGACCTGCACCGGCCGGGGATCGCGGTTGTGGGCGAGAGCGTGGAGGTGCCGGCCCGAGGCGCGGCCGAGCATCGAGACCAGCGCGAGCTCGGAGAGCCGTGCGACCTCGCCAACGGTCTCGATCCCGCGGCGGTGGAGTTTGCCGGCCGTCACGGGCCCGACCCCCCAGAGCCGCTCCACCGGGAGCGGGTGGAGGAACGCCAGCTCGCGGTCGCGGTCGGGCGACACGACGAGCAGGCCGTCGGGCTTCGCCACCCCGCTCGCCACCTTGGCCAGGAACTTCGTCCGGGCGACGCCGACCGAGATCGGCAGGCCGACCCGCTCGAGGACATCGCGGCGCAGCTGCGCGGCGATCTCGGCCGGGGTGCCGGCGATCCGCTCCATCCCACGTACGTCGAGGAACGCCTCGTCGATCGAGAGCCCCTCGACGAACGGCGACGCGTCGTCGAACACGCGGAACATCGCCTTGCTCGCCTCGGCGTAGGCCGACATGCGCGGCGAGACGACGACCGCCTGCGGGCAGAGCCGCCGCGCCTGCGCACCGCCCATCGCCGTCCGGATGCCGTACGCCTTCGCCTCGTAGCTGGCTGCGAGCACGACCCCGGCGCCGACGATCACGGGCCGCCCACGCAGACGGGGATCGTCTCGCTGCTCGACCGACGCGAAGAACGCGTCGACGTCGGCGTGGAGGATCGTCGCCTTGCCGAGCTCTCCCATTGCGAACGTATGTTCGCACGCTCGATCCCATCGCGCGACCCGAGGACGATGTCCGAGGCGTTTCCTCTACCTAGCTCCCGAGCTCGACGACGAACTCGCGCTCGCGGCCGTGCCAGCTCATCTGCAGCGACCTCCCGACACGCCTCAGGAGCGAGACGACCGGCTGGTTGTCACCGCAGACGGTCCCGACGAGCTCCGTGATCCCCGCCGCCCGCGCGTCGGCCGCGAGCTCGCGCGCGAGCGTGGAGCCGATGCCCCGGCCCTGGTAGCCGTCCGCGACCTCGAACGCGACCTCGGCCGTCGCACCGTCGCGCACCAGCCTCGCCATTCCGGCCGGCTGTGGGTCGCCGTCGAGGTAGCCGACGAGGACGTGGTGCTCTCCGTCGACGCGCGCGAGAGCGGTCAGCTCGTCCTCCGAGAGGCGTGGCTTCGCTCCGCAGAACCGCTTCTCGCGCGAGCCGGGGCCGAGGCGGCCGAAGAGCGCCGCCACCGTCTCGGTGTCGCCGTTTCGCAGGGTGCGGATCGTGAGGCCGTTGACGTAACGCGTTGGCATTTCGACCATGGTCGCCGAGGCAGTCCGGCTCCGCTTCGCCGTCGCGGGCCATCTTCTTGACATGGCCCGATCCGGCCATGACACTTGCGGGTCATGGAGCAGGAGATTCGCTTCTGCGAGCTCGACGGCCGGCGGATCGCGTACGCGACGGTCGGCGAGGGTCCGCTGATCCTCTTCGCCGGCCGCTGGGTGACCCACCTCGAGGAGGAGTGGGACGATCCCGGCGCGCGGAGCTTCTTCGAGGAGCTCGCCCGCACACATCGCGTCGTGCGCTACGACCGCCTGGGCGCGGGGCTCTCCGACCGCGAGCTGCCCGGCCCGCCCACTCCCGAGTCGGAGACGAACCAGCTTGCGGCCGTGCTCGACGCCTGCAGCGAGGAGCCCGCGACGGTATTCGCGTGCTCGTGCGCCGGTCTCGCCACGGCCCGCTTCGCCAGCGCCCGGCCGGACAGGGTTCGCAACGTCGTCTTCTTCGGCGGCTACGCGTCACGCGACGACATCCCGGAGGCGACGCGGCGCTCGCTCGTCGACTTCGTGCAGGTGAACTGGCAGCTCGCCGCCCAGATGCTCGCCGGCCTGTTCCTCCCCCGCGGGAGCGGAGAGGAGATTGCGGCGATCAGCCGCTACCAGCGGCACTCGGCCGACGCCGACGTCGCTGCCGCGTTCCTCGAGCTCGACCTCAGCTCCGACGCGCGGGAGTTCCTGCCTCTGGTGACGGTGCCGGCGCTCGTGCTCCACCGCCGCGACGACCGCACGGTTCCGATCGGCCGCGGTCGCGAGCTCGCCTCGCTGCTTCCGAACGCGCGCTTCGTCACCCTGAGCGGCGACTCCCACCTGCCCTGGATGGACGACCGGCGCGAGCTCCAGCGCGCGCTCGCAGGATTCCTCGAAGATGCCGTCCCGGTGGAGTCGAACGGCGACTCGCCGCTGACACGGCGCGAGACCGAGGTGCTGCGCCTCGTCGCCGCCGGGCTGTCGAACCGCGAGATCGCATCATCGCTCGTCCTCAGCGAGCACACGGTCCACCGGCACGTCGCGAACATCCTGCAGCGGCTGGGCCACTCGTCCCGCGCCGCGGCCGCCGCGCACGGCACGCGCGCCGGCCTCATCTGAGAGTCGGCGCGCCGGCCGCCGCCGGCCGCCGCGGGTCGACGCAGGGTGCACGCCGAGAGCTACCTTTAGTGGTGAGTTGGAGCTGCGCGGAACCCCCGGGCTGGGACGGACCCTCGCGCTGCCCGCCGCCTGTCTCGCAGCGGCAGCCCTGGTCGGCGGCCTCGCCTGGACCGTGCCGGCGCCGAGCCGTTTGCTCGTCGTCGCCGCCGTCTCTTTGGGGATCTTCGGCCTCTACGAGCTCGTTCGGGCGCAGCGGC
Organism: uncultured Actinomycetes bacterium; assembly: GCA_963724805.1. Taxonomy (GTDB): domain Bacteria; phylum Actinomycetota; class Thermoleophilia; order Gaiellales; family Gaiellaceae; genus CAVQZA01. The sequence goes on along the minus strand of CAVRWA010000014.1, from coordinate 1,044,737 downwards.
TGCTGTTGCGACAGCGGCGTGTGGCCGACGACTGGCTACGGAGCGCCACCGGTGCGTTCGTCCCGCCGTCGTACGCCTGGCGAGCCAGGCAGCTCTGCTCGCCGCGGCACAGGCGGATGCTCGCCAGGACGCTCCGGTTGATCGAGCAGAGCGCGTACGAGCGCCCCGCCGGGTGGCACCGCCCGCTGTATCTGCCCGCCGTTCGAGAGCACCACGAGTGCGTCGAAGCACTTGCCCGAGCGCTGGAGAACCTCGAGGAGCCGGTCACGCCGGCGGGGATGCTGCGCGTCGTCGACCTCGTCACCGACGGCGCGGGCCCGCTTTGGGGGACGACGAAGGACGCCACGCTGGGCGATGCGATCGCGAAGACGCTGGCGATCCTGCGGCCAGACGCAATCGATTCACCGCGCGGCGCCCGCGCGGCCTGACCGACGATCGGCTCTGCCGCCACGGGCCGCGCCGCCTTCCCCGTCGGCCTTGACGAGCGCAACGCGGCGCCGTAGCGTCAGCGGAGCCGTCTGGACCTGCGGCTCCGTTCGGCTCCGGTCTCCGAGCCAAGGAGAGAGCCATGCCAGGCGTCCTCAAAGTCCTCTCGATCGACGGCGGCGGCATTCGCGGCATCATCCCGGCGACCGTTCTCGCCGAGATCGAGAGCCGTACCCAGGCCCCCATCGCCGAGCTATTCGACCTCATCGCCGGCACCTCGACCGGCGGCATCCTCGCCCTCGGCCTCGTCAAGCCCTCGGCGAAGAACAAGACCCGCCCGCAGTACGCCGCTTCGGACCTGACCGCGCTCTACGAGAAGGAGGGCAAGCGAATCTTCGCGAGCTCGCCGTGGCGCCGCGTCGTCGCGATCGGCAACCTCCTCGACGAGCGGTACGGTGCCGACGGCATCGAGTCGGTGCTCGAGCAGTACTTCGGCGACGTCTCCCTCAGCGAGGCGCTCACCGAGACTCTCGTGACGAGCTACGAGATCGAGACACGGGAGCCGTGGTTCTTCGCGCGCCACAAGGCGAGGAGCGACCCGGGCTCGGACTTCCCGATGCGCTTCGTGGCCCGCGCCACTTCGGCGGCGCCGACGTACTTCGAGCCGGAGGAGTTGAAGACGACGAGGCCGCACGGTGGGCTCATCGACGGCGGCGTCTACGCGAACAACCCGGCCATGTGCGCATACGTAGAGATGAGGAAGCTGCAGCCCGATACCGACGTGCTCGTGGCCTCCCTCGGCACCGGTCAGTACACGCGGCCGATCCACTACAAGGAGGCCAAGGACTGGGGCCTTGCGCAGTGGGCGAAGCCGATCCTCGACGTCGTCTTCGACGGCGTCAGCGACACCGTCGACCACCAGATGAAGACCCTCTGCGGCGCGCGCTACTTCCGCTTCCAGACGAAGCTGAACATCGGCAGCGACGACATGGACAACGCGACCGCGACGAACATCGCAGCGCTCAAGCAGAAGGCGCAGGAGCTGGTGAAGCAGCAGAGCGCCGCCCTCGACCGGCTCTGCAAGGAGCTCACGGGGAAGGCGACGAAGGGGTAGGCGATGGGCATCGGGCGCCGGTTCACGGCCGCGGCGTGGTGGGTGCACGTGCTCGCCACGCTCGCCGCCATCCTCTTCCTCGTCCTGGTGGGGAACGTGATCGCGGCGATCTACTTCGTCGACTTCGTCAACCAGCACGGCCCTGTCGGCGGCGATGTCCCGCGCCAGTCCGCCCCGCCGCTGGAAGAGGCAAGCGCGCTCGCGCAGCAGTTCGCGCCGATCCTGAAGCTCGACTCGCGAGAGCTCTTCGTGCCGATCCGGCAGGAGGCCTACGTCCGCCAGACCCAGCTGAAGGAGGAGGAGGGCCGCTTCGTCAAGATCCTCGAGGCCGCCCCGTCGGTCGAGCATCTCATCTCGGAGTTCGGCACCTGTCTCCTGAGCCGGGGCTGCCAGTACTTCCTGGACGTCCGCGGCGTCGAGCCCGACCCGCCGAAGCACTCCCAGCGCGCCTATGCCGAGATCGAGAACCACCTGCTCCGGACCGGCGAGCGGCCGACGGTCTACGCGCACGTCACGCGCTATGACGATACGGGCGAGTACGCGATCCAGTACTGGTTCCTCTACCTGTTCAACTACCGGCTCAACGAGCACGAGTCCGACTGGGAGCAGATCACCCTACGGCTGGACGAGGACAAGCAGCCGGTCGACGCCTTCTACTCGCAGCACAACGGCGGCGTGGTCCGGCCCTGGTCGACGGTCGAGAAGGACGGTGAACACCCGGTGGACTATCCGGCGCTCGGCTCGCACGCGAACTACTTCACGCCGGGCCCGCACCCCGTGCAGATCGTCTGCAAGCGCCTGATCGCGGGCGTCACGCCGTGCTTCCGCGGCCGCAAGGTCATCGTCGACGTCTCGGACGGCCAGGGGAAGACGCTGACGCCTGCCGACTACACGCTCGCGAGCTTGGCCGGGCCGGTCTTCGTCGGCAGCTACGGGTCCGGCAACTACGTCGTGCTCACGCGCCGGCCGGAGCTCCTCGCCGACCCGCGCACGCGGCCGATCTGGGCCGACCCGCTCGCCCCGTTTCGTTAACGGGTGAACGGCGGCGGGTCGAAGACGGAGTAGATCTCCTTCAGCATCTCCTCGCGGCTCGCGAAGCGGCTCTCGTCGTAGCAGCCGAGCGGGTCCTCGAGCACCGAGAAGAGGCACTTGTTCGAGAACGTGCAGGGCCGCGGCGCCCGGTCGTGACCCTCCCTGAAGAGCGAGGGGAGGTTCGGGTTCGCCACAAGCGGGCGCGCGATCGTGACGGCGTCGCAGTCGCCCTCGTCGATCGCCCGGCGGATGACGGACGCGGTCTGGAAGCCGCCCGTCACGAGCACCGGGATCGAGACCGCGCGCTTGATCGCGCGCGCGTCCGGGAGGAGCGCGCCCTCGACCTTGTCGACCGGACGCGACCACCGGCCCTGGAGCAGCCGGTTGATGGGCCAGATCTTGTAGAGGAGGAAGTTCCGGAAGGCGTGGACGCCGCTCGAGAGCATCGTGTCGTAGTGCTGGACGACCTCGCGGAGGGGCATCTGGCCAGCGGGGTTGTCGGGATGCGGAAAGGTGGAGCCGCGCGAGACGTGGATCGCGTCCGCGCCGGCCTCCTCGAGCCAGCGGCAGACCTGCACCGAGTCGCCGATCGTGTTCCCGCGGGGAAGCCAGAAGAGAAACGCGTCGGCGTTCTCGGTCGCGCTGATCTTGACCTGCAGATGGAAGTCGTCGCCCGCCCGCTCCCGGATCGCGCGCACGACCTCCAGCAGAAAGCGGGCGCGGTTCTCCAGCGAGCCTCCGTAGTCGTCCTTGCGGTCGTTGATCGCCGAGGAGAGGAACTGCGTGAAGATGTACCCGTTCGCGCCGTGGATCTCGACGCCGTCGAGGCCGGCCTCGCGCGCCCGGCGGGCTCCCTCGCCGAAGGCGAGGGCGATCTCGCGGAGCTGGGCCGGCGTCGCCCGCTCGCACTCGAACCCGTGCAGCGGATCGGACTTCGACGTCGAGCTCAGGCCCTTCGCGAACTCGATCCCCGGGATGTCCCGCTGGCGGCCGCCGTGCGCGAGCTGGAGGATGTACTTGCAGCCGTGCTCGTGCACGCGCTCGCCGAGCTCGCGCCAGAAGGGGATCGACTCGTCGCGGTCGATCGCGGCGTAGCCCGGGACGATGAAGCCGCGCCGGTCGACGCCGCACCACGAGGAGATGATCGCGCCGACGCCGCCGCGCGCGAAGCGCAACTCCCAGTTGATCCGCGTCTGCGTCCCCGTTCCGTCGTAGTCGTCGAAGCGGCCGGAGATGCTGGAGCGGAAGAGCCGGTTTCCGACCTCGAGGCTCCGGAAGCGGAGCGGCGTGAAGATCGCGTCCGCTATGGCCCTGGAACCGGCGGCGGGTCGAAGACGGAGAGGATCTGCCGGACCATCTCCTCGTGGGAGTCGAAGCGGCTCTCCTCGTAGCAGCCGAGCGGGTTCTCGATCTGGTTGATCAGGCACTTGTTCGAGTACGTGCACGGGCGCGGCGGCCGATCCACGCCCGACTGCCAGAGATGGACGAGGTCGTTGTTGGCGATCAGCGGTCGCCCGATCGTGACCCCGTCGCAGTCGCCGCGCGCGATCGCGGCCGCGACGACCGACGCGGTCTGGAAGCCGCCCGTGCAGACCACCGGCACCGACACCGCCTCCTTGATCGTGCGGCAGTCGCCGAGGTTGATGCCCTCGATTCCCACCTTGCTGCTCGGCCGCCGCCAGAGCCAGGCGAAGACCCGGTTGAACGGCCAGGTGCGGAAGACGAGGTAGTTGCGAAACGTGTGCTTCCCACTGGAGATCATCGTGTCGTAGCCCCGCACGACGTCCTTCACCGGGAAGTCTCCCGCGGGATTGCGCGGATGCGGGAACGAGTTGCCCGAGGAGACGTGGAAGCCGTCCACGCCGGCCTCCTCGAGCCACTTGCAGACCTGGACCGACTCCTCGAGCTTCGTGCCCTTCGGCCACCAGAAGAAGAGGTCGTTGCCGTAGTCGACGCCGGTGATCTTGAACTGGAGGTGGTAGTCGGAACCGACCTCGGCGCGGATCGCCCGCACGATCTCGAGCGCGAAGCGGGCGCGATTCTCGAGCGAGCCGCCGTACTCGTCCTTGCGGTCGTTGGCCGCCGGGGAGAGGAACTGCGTGATCAGGTAGCCGTTGCAGCCGTGGATCTCGATCCCGTCCGCGCCGGCCTCCCGCGCGCGCCGCGCGGCCTGGGCGAAGCGGCCGACGAGCTCGTGGATCTGCGGCACCGTCATCCGCTCGCACTCGAGACCGTGGATCGGCTCGGGCCTGTCGGTCGAGCTCCAGCCCTTCGTGAACTGGATTCCGCCGAGGTCGCGCTGCCGGCCGGAGAACGCGAGCTGCACGATGTAGCGGCAGTCGTGCTCGTGCACCTGCTCGACGAGCCTGCGCCAGAAGGGGATCGTCTCGTCGCGGTCGATGTGCGCGTAGTTCGGGACGATCAGGCCGCGCGGGTGCACCGGGGCGTTGGAGGAGATGATCGCGCCGACGCCGCCCCGCGCGAACTTGAGGTCCCAGTTGACGTGCGTCTGCGTGCCGGTGCCGTCGTAGTTGTTGAAACGGCCCGCGAGGCTCGAGCGGAACACACGGTTCTTCACCGTCAGGTTGCGAAACCGGAGCGGCTCGAAGATCACGTCGCTACTCATGCGGCCTCCCGTTCGGGAACGGCGTCGTAGACGGAGAGGATCTCGCGGATCATCTCATCGCGCGAGGCGTAGCGGCGCTCGTCGTAGCAGCCGAGCGGGTTCTCGACGAACTCGAACAGGCACCTGTTGCAGTAGCTGCACGGCCGCGGCGCGCGGTCGTGGCCCTGCTCGAACCAGCGGACGAGGTCGGGATTCGCGATCAGCGGACGCGCGATCGTGACCGCGTCGCAGTCCCCGCGCTCGATCGCCCCGGCGATCACCGACGCCGTCTGGAACCCGCCGGTGCAGATCACGGGGATGTCCACCGCCTCCTTGACGGCCCGCGCGTCGGCGAGGTTGATCCCTTCGGGCCCGCGGCGGCTCGGCTTCTCCCAGTGCCACTTCCAGAGCGCGCTCAGCGGCCACCAGCGGAAGACGAGGTAGTTGCGGAACGTGTACCGCCCGCTCGAGATCAGGCCGTCGTACGTCCTGACCACGTCGCGCGTGGGGAAGTCGCCGGCGGGGTTGCGCGGATGCGGGAACTCGCCGCCGCTCGAGACGTGGATGCAGTCGACGCCGGCCTCCTCGAGCCAGCGGCACACCTGGAGCGACTCCTCCAGCGTGTTGCCGTTCGCCAGCCACGGCAAGACCTCGCGCAGGTGCTCCTGCACGCTGATCTTGAAGCCGAGGAAGAAGTCCGGGCCGACCTCCGCTCGCACCGCGCGCACGACTTCGAGCGCGAAGCGGGCGCGGTTCTCGAGTGGGCCGCCGTACTCGTCCTTGCGGTCGTTGATCGCCGAGCTGAGGAACTGGGTGAAGAGGACGCCGTTGGCGCCGGCGAGCTCGACACCGTCGGCCCCGGCCTCGCGGGCCCGGCGGGCAGCGGCCGCGAACTGCGCCACGATCTCCCCGATCTCCGGCACCGTCAGCCGATCGCACTGGAACCCGTTCAGCGGCTCCGGATCGGCGGTGGAGCTGAGGCCCTTCGGATACTCGAAGCCGCCGATCAGCCGCTCGCGGCCTGCGTGCGCGAGCTGCAGGATGTACTTGCAGTCGTACTCGTGCACGCGGTGGATGAGCTCCCGCCAGAACGGGACACGGTCGTCCCGGTCGATCAGCGCGTACCCGGGCAGCAGCCGGCCGCGCGGATGCACCGGCGCGTGCGAGGAGATGATGGCCCCGACGCCGCCGCGCGCGGTCTTCAGGTCCCAGTTGATGCGCGTCGGCGTTCCGGAGCCGTCGTAGTTGTCCCAGCGGCCGCCGGTGCTCGAGCGGAGGATCCGGTTCTTGACAATGAGGTTGCGAAATGCGAGCGGTTCGAAGATCGCGCTCGCCGTCGGGCGCTGCGGCGCCGGATCGGGCATGGCCTGCCTCCTCGACTGGGCCGGCCCAATCTACGGCGCCGCCGGCCGCGGATCAAGCCTGGACATTGCCGCGGCCGGGTCTCAGAATCCCGCAGAGTGTCCGATCTGCCGCCTGATCGGGAAGCGCATTTCGACGCCGTCGTCGTCGGATCGGGCTTCGGCGGCTCGGTCACGGCCTACCGCCTCGCCGAGGCGGGCATGTCGGTCTGCGTGCTCGAGCGCGGGAAGGCCTACCCGCCGGGCTCGTTTCCTCGCAGCCCGTGGGAGATCGGGCGGAACTTCTGGGACCCGAGCGAGGGGAGGCACGGCCTCTGGGACGTCTGGTCGTTCCGCGGTCTCGGCGGCATCGTCTCGAGCGGGCTCGGCGGCGGCTCGCTCGTCTACTCGAACGTCATCCTCCGCAAGGACCGCTCGACCTTCGTCAAGGAGGATCTCGCGCACGGCGGCTTCGAGTACTGGCCGGTCGACTACGACGACCTCGAGCCGCACTACGAGCGGCACGAGCAGATGCTCTCTGCTACGCCGTACCCGTTCGACCGGCCTCCCTACGACCGGACGTACAAGACGCGGGCGATGCAGGAGGCGGCGGGCAAGCTCGGGCTCGAGTGGCTGCTGCCGCCGCTCGCGATCTCCTTCGCCGGGCCCGACGACGCGCCGGGCGAGCCCGTGCGCGACGACCCGCCCAACCTGCACGGGCGCACTCGCCTGACCTGCCGGCTCTGCGGCGAGTGCAACATCGGCTGCAACTACGGCAGCAAGAACACGCTCGACTTCACCTACCTCTCGCTCGCGAGCATGCGGCACGGCGCGCTGATCAAGACACGCAGCGAGGTGAAGTCGTTCGCTCCGGCCGACGGCGGCTACGCGATCGACTACGTCGATCACTCCGAGGCCGTCGAGGGGGAGAAGCGCACGCGGGAGCTCCCTCGTCACAGGATCACCGCCGACCGGCTCGTGCTCTCCGCCGGCACCTTCGGGACGACCTACCTCCTGCTGAAGAACCGCGCCGCTTTCCCGGCCCTGAGCGACAGGCTGGGGACGCACCTCTGCGGCAACGGCGACATCCTGATGCTCGCGCTCGAGTCGAAGGAGGACGACGGCCGGCCCCGGATCGTCGATCCGGGCTACGGCGCGGTGATCACGAGCACGGTCCGGGTCAAGGACGCCGCCGAGGGCGGGCCGGGCCGGGCCTACTACATCCAGGACGGCGGGCATCCGCAGATCGTGAACTGGATCGTCGAGACGAGCTACCAGCTCGGAGTCGTGAAGCGCCTCGTCCATTTCGCGCTGGGTCTCGTCCGGCTCTGGCTGCGTCTCGTCCGCCGGAGCGAGATCGGCCGGGAGGTCGCGGCCGCCTTCGGCCCGGCCAAGCTCTCGTCGACGTCGTTTCCGCTCTTCTCGATGGGGCGCGACATCCCCGACGGGAAGATGACGCTGACGAGCGACGGGTACCTCGACGCCGACTGGAAGACGCGTCGCTCGAACGAGCTGTTCGAGAACGTCAGGAAGACCGGCAAGCAGATGTCGCACGTGCTCCACGCGGAGTTCAAGGACAACCTGCCCTGGTACGTCGGCCGCTCGGCCACGGTCCACCCGCTCGGCGGCTGCCCGATGGGCAGGGACGAGCGCGAAGGCGTCGTCGACTCGTACGGGCGAGTGTTCGGGTACCCCGGGCTGTACATCGCCGACGGATCCGTCCTGCCCGGGCCTGTCGGGCCGAATCCGTCGAACACGATCGCAGCGCTCGCTCACCGCTTTGCGGAGCAGCTGATCGCCGACGCCCGCTGACGGGTCGGCGCTCGACGATCACCTCACCGACACGTCGTGCGATAGGCCAGTCCGGGGGCCAACGAGGTCCATTCGGTCCTCGTCAAGTTGCCGACGACGAGGCTGCACACCTGAGTCTTCAGGTCGGCGAAGTCCTTCCAGAAGATGCCGCCCCACAGCCGCACCGTCCGGTCGGAGCCGCCCGAGGCGAGCGTACGCCCGTCGGGGCTGAAAGCGACGCTCCATACCTTGTCTGCGTCGCTCCGAAGGGGCTGACCCAGCGGTTTCCGCCCGGGCACGTCCCACAGTCGTATGGTCCCGTCAGCGCCGGCGGAGGCCAGCGTCCGCCCGTCCGGGCTGAAGGCGACGCTTTCGACCCTGGCGAGGCCAGGCCTGAAGGGCTGGCCGAGCGGCTGGCCCCGTCGCACGTCCCACAGCCGCACCGCGCCGTCCGCGGACCCGGTGGCCAGCGTACGCCCGTCCGGGCTGAAGGCGACGCTCAGGACCCCGACAGGACCGACGCGCAGAGGCCGACCGAGCGGCCTCCGTCGGTGCACGTCCCAGAGCTGCACCGTTCCGTCGAAGCCCGCGGAGGCGAGCGTGCGCCCATCGGGGCTGAAGGCGACGTCTAGCACTTCCCGGGCGTGGGCGTCGAGCGGCCGGCCGAGGGGGCTGCGCGTGCGCAGGTCCCAGAGCCGGACCGTCCCGTCGGCACCGGCTGAGGCGAGCGTGCGCTCGTCGGGGCTGAAGGCGATGCCCACGACGGCGCCGGTGTGCCCGCGCAGGGGCGGGCCGAGCTGCCGGCGGGTCGGCACATCCCAGAGCCACACGGCCTGGTCGTCGCTCCCGACGGCGAGCACACGACCGTTCGGGCTGAGGGCGACGCTCTCCGGGCTGAAGGCCGTGCTCACGGCCCCGTTCGTGGAGCCGCGCAGAGGCGCACCGAGCTCCCTGCCGCTTGCGACGTCCCACAGGCGGACCGTCCGGTCGTAGCCCCCGGAGGCGAGCAGCCCGCCTGGCCCGAAGGCGACGCTCCGGACCTGATCCGTGTGGCCGGTGAGCGGCCGCCCGAGCACGCCGGGCTTCGGCATTGGCCACAGCCGCACCGTGCCGTCGAAGCCGGCGGAGGCGAGGGTGCGCCCGTCCGGGCTGAACGCAACCCCGTCGACGTGGCCCCAATGGCCTCGCAACTCGCCGACGAGCCCGAGCCCTTGCGCGCTCCGGAGGCTCACCGTCCCGTTCCAGCCCGAAAGCGCGAGCGTACGCCCGTCGGCGCTGAAAGCGACGCTCCAGACCTCGCCCGCGTTGCCGCGCAGCGGCCGACCGCGCGGCGTGCGGGTCCGAACATCCCAGAGCCGGATCGTGCCGTCCAGGTCAGACGAGGCGAGCGTGCGCCCGTCGGGGCTGAAGGCGACGCTCACGATCGCGCCCGTGTGGCCGCGCAGCGGCGGCCCGAGCGCCCTTCCAGTGCGTACGTCCCAGAGCCGAACCGTCTGATCGAAGCCGGCAGACGCCAGCGTGCGGCCGTCGGGGCTGAACGCGACGCTGACGACTCGGTCGGTGTGACCGCGCAGGGGCGGGCCGAGCGGCCTCCGGTCGCGCAGGTTCCAGAGCCGCACGGTGCCGTCCCGCCCGGCGGACGCGAGCGTGCGCCCGTCGGGGCTGAACGCGACGCCGTCCACCCTGTCCTGGGTGCGTAGCACCGCGAGCACCGTGCGGTTGCGCACGTCCAGGAGCCGGACGGCGCCGTCGGCGCCGGAGAAGGCGAGGATGCGTCCGTCGGGGCTGAAGGCGACGCTCCAGACCTCGCCCCAGCCACCCTGGAGCGGCGAGCCGAGCGGCCGGCGGCCCTGGAGGTCCCAGACCCGGACGGCGCCGCTCAGGCTGGACGCGGCGAGCAGATGCCCGTCCGGGCTGAAGGCGACGGTCCGCACGCCGTCCCGGAAGCCGCGCAGGATCGTTTCCGCCCCCGAGCTTCGGGCGGCCTCGAGTGCTCCCACCATGCTGCTCGCCGCCTCGGCGCTCGGGCTCGCCCGATACGCCTCGAGCCCGAGGAGCAGCGACTCGTCGAGGTGCGTCACGCGCTGCCCGGCGGCCGCCGAGGCCAGGGCCAGCGAGGTCGCCGACCTCGCCGCGCGCTTGGCGTCGCTGCGCTGCACGAGCGCCCAGATACCGAGCGCGGCGAAGACGGCCACGAGCGCGAGCAGCACACCGCCGATGCGGGCGAAGCGCCTCAGCGCCGCTCGGCGGGCACGCTCCTGCTCGAAACCGCGGCGCCACTCGAGGATCGGCTCGGCAAGGACGTCGTGGAAGAGCTCGTAGCGCGTCGACTCGCTCTCGTCCGGCGGTGGGATGGGACGGAGGATGCGCCCGCTCTCGCCGCGCGAGAGCTTCTCGAGCACGCCTGAAACCTCCGCCTCGGGCCGTCCCGTCCACTCGGCGAGGTCGGAGGCGGGGTGGGCGATCTTCGCCTTCGAGCGGGTCACGAGGAAGCGGAAGAGGTCAGCCGCGACCTCTTGCTCGTGGCGGGTGAGCCCGCCGAGCGCATCGAGCAGGTGATTCTCGACGATCTGCTGCGCGCCGCCGAGCTCCTCGAGCCGGGCCAGGGTGAGCTCCCGGGCGCCGGCCTGCAGCGTCGCCCGCCAGAGCTTCTCCATGACGAGCTGGAGGAACGGCGCCTCCACCGCGTCGGCGCCCCCCGGCAGCCGGAGAGCGGCCTCGTCGACCTCGGCCGGTACGAGCTCTCCCGTTCGAGCAGCAGCGTCGACCACAGCGTCGACCAGGGCGTCCTCGAGCACGTACGGCTCCTTGCCCGGGGGGAGGCGGCGGTTCCATTCGCCGATGGGGCGCTCGATCGCCTGCCGTGCGGCTGCTCGGCTCAGGTGCTCGACGCGGACGTAGTTCGCGAACAGGCGCGGGATGCGCCCCTCGAAACGATCGAGCTTCGCCCAGGCGTCCTCGCGGATCGAGATCAGGAAGTTCACGCGCAGGTTGGGCTCGTTCACGATCGCCGGGAACTCGCCCGCGAACGTGCCGTCGCCGTCCTCGTCCTCGTGGTAGAGGAAGTACTCCTCGAACTGGTCGAGGACGACGAGGAGCGTGCGCACGCGCTTCGTCCAGGCGCGGAGCGTCGCGACCGGAGGCGTCCCCGGCCGCCAGGGGCGCACGATGTCCCTGCCGCGGCTCTCGGCGGCGGCAGCCCCGATTGCCGCCATCAGCGCAGGGAGAGGATCGTCACGCCAGGCGCGGAACACGCAGATCCCGAACCGGGAGCGAGCGGGCCTCGCCGCGCCCTCGGCGAGGATCTGGCGACGCAGGTCGTGGACGACTCCTGCCTGCAGCAGCGAGGTCTTACCGACGCCGCTGGGGCCGTACACGATCGTCAGCCGCGTCGCGCGGAGGTTCGCGGCGACGATGCGCTTCTCCTCGTCACGACCGAAGAAGAGGTCCGCGTCCTCCTCGTCGTAGGGGACGAGACCGACGTACGGCGTCTTCGGCGGAGCCACGTCTGTCATGCCGCCGGCGACCCTGGCCCGAAAAGTTCATCCTCGAGCCGGGCGACGTACTCTTTGAGCGGCGAATACACCAGGTCAACGTCGCCGCGGCCGTGCCAGAGGGCCTCCTCGATCTCGCGCTCGCGCGGGTCCGTCGGCTCAAGCTGAACCGCCCACGACTTCAGGTCGAGCTGCTCCGCGCGCCAGATCCGGCTCAGGATCACACGCAGGTTCCAGTCGCGCATCGCGTAACCTAGGAAGAGGAAGTGGCTCTCGGCCATCCGAGCCTCGAGCTCCTTGGGGATCTGCGCGCCTTCGTCGCCACTCGCGAGGTAGTCGATGTAGCTGTTCTCGGTCACGACGTAGCTGTCGCGCTTCGATTCGCTGCGATCGATCGCACCGTGCAGCTTGAGGATCACGGGCCGCTCGTCGAGGCGGAGCCCCGTGTATTTGTTCGGCACCTTGATCGGCACGACCTCGCCCTCTGGCGTCCGGTGCAGGAACCGGCCTTGCATCGGGCCGATCTTCGCCTCGTACCAGACGACGTCGAAGCGCTCGCCCTCCGCCGCGAGCGCGCGCTCGGTCAGGTCGTCGTAGTTCGTCGTCAGGACGAGCAGCTGGGGGCTACCTCGCTCGCGGAGCAACGCCGGCAGGCGCGCGATGAGGCGGTGAAGAGAGCTCGGCGGATAGTTGGCGTCGAAAACGGTGTGGAGGCGTCGATAGAGGTCACCCTCGCCGAGGATCGCATCGACGAACTGGGAGACCCGCGACAAGTCGAGATTCCTGGAGAGCGGATAGCCGCTGGATCTCGCGAGCGTGCGGGCAAGCTCGACTCCGCTCGGGGTATAACGGCCGGGCTTCCAGCCCACCCTGGGCGGCCGGTCGCACAGATTCGCGCCGGCACCGAGGAACGGGACCGTGCTCCCTTCTGCCAGCGACTGCGAAACGAGGAAGAAATGGCGATCCTCGGCCTTCACGCGTGCTCCGTGGCCGCGCCGAGTCTCAAGACCCGACGTTCGCGCAAACCAGGTACACGGTCATCGTCTTGGCCCCCCCGGTTGGATTCCTGATCCGGAAACCCCACTGTGTGTTCGAATCCGGCTGTGAGATCACCATCGTCGTGTTGTTGTCCCCCGCCGAGAGGTTGTAGCCACCGGAGAGGACGGTCTTCCCGCCCGGGCACGTGACGTCGAATTGCTTGGTGCCCGCCGGCACCGCCACCTGCTCGGCGACCTGCTGGTATGCGGAGAGACCCGGAGCCCCCGGATCGCCTTTCGCCCCAGCGTCGCCCTTCGCACCCGCGGGCCCGACGGCTCCGATCGCGGCCGGAAGCTTGCCTTTGGCGTTGAGGACGGGGATCTGGCCCGCCTTGGGACTCGTCGAGGACGCGTGGCCGTTCAGCTTTCCCGCGTTCTTGGCGAACCCCGACGAGTCTGCATACGGCACACCCTTCGCAATCACGTTCCCGGCGGCCTGGCCGAGAGGCGTCGAGCCAAGGAGTGCGATGACGAGTGCTGCTGCAGCGAAGATGAGTGAGAGTCGCCGTTCCATCGTTGTTCCTCCTCAAATCTCAGGCGGCCGCCGTGCACAGGGGAACCGTCTGCGAGGAGGCCTTCGGTGATTTGGCGGCCACGAACGAAACCCCCCGCTCCGTGTGCGTGTGATCGTTCCAAACGTCACGAGGCAAGTCAACGTCCGCCGTGCGCTCGCACCCCGGACGACCCCGTGCCACCCCTGGCGCTATGACAAGCGGGCAGCGCGCAACTAGCCGGATGGTGAGTTGCGTGCGGCGGCAGCGGCCACGACACTCGGAGTAGGGGTAGGTCCGCAGCGAAGCAAGTTTTGGGGGGAAGATGAAGAACTGGAGGATGCTCTCAACGCTCGGAGCAGCTGTCGTCTGCGCGGCTGCTCTTGCCGCCGCTGCGAGCGCGGACGTCGGTCAGATCAGCGTCGCCACGACGCCGGGGAGCGTGACCGTGACAGGCACCGAGCAAAGCGGCTCAGGGGGTCAGTGCGGCCGAGTTGGCGCCGATCTGTTCGACGCTCAGGGCCAGTACCTGGGCCGGTTCCTGGAAGACTCAATCGACTCGGACCCGCAGGGCTTCTCGTTCACCTTCGACGGCCTGGAGCCGAACCAGGGCTACATCGTCGGGGTGTGGGACGACTGCGAGGGCGGCGACTTGCCGTGCAACGCTCCCGTCGCGCACGCCTATTACGGGTGCGTGACGGCGACGACCGTCGACTCCTCCACGGCGGGGACCAGCGTCGACTCCTCCACGGCGGGGACCGGCGTCGCCTCTGCGTCGGTGCCTCGGCCCGCCGACCGCTTCGGGTACTGCTCTTCGCTCGGTGACACGTGGCAGGACGGCACCCCGATCATGCCCGGGACGTTTCTGAACCTGTTGCTGGGGCAGCCGGATACCGACAAGCACTACACGGGGGCGGTGCCGGCGTTCTACGTGGAGGGCGTCGGGATCACGTGCTCGCTCACGCCGCAACAGGCAGCACTGGCAGCGAGCTCGACCAAGAAAGCGGGCGGCGGCGGCGACGTGACGCCGGTCGGGTTCTATCCCTACATTGCGGAGTAAGCGCGGGCTCGCGACAACAGCCCCGAAGCGCACGCAATCATCGGGAGAGCCTGCGCCGACCTGTCCGCCCTGCCTGAAATGACGCTGCGAGTTCATTCGGTGCGGGCTGCGAGACCAAGAAGCCGGCGTCCGCAGCGAGCGGCCGGCGGCCAGGAGGGTCATCGCCTCGTAGCCGCGGAGATGCGCGGCCAGGCGGGGCCGTCGAGGCCCATTGCGAACGCGGCGGTCGCAAACGCATCGGCGGTCGCCAGATCCGGCCCTGTGATCGTCACCGACAGCATCCCCTCTGGACTGAAGCTTGCGCGGTCCGATCCCGCATTCGGCCGACGCAAGCGCTGGATCTAGGTGTTTGGCACGCCTACGGTATCGCCGACCTGCACCCGTCCGGGGGTGGTGACCGCACCGTAGACACCGAAGGGCAGCGGCTCGGTACGACCCTCGGGCCGGTAGAGGGCGAGGGTTCCGAGCGTGTCGAGGTCGGTGACGCCGCGGTCGGGGTCATGAGAGGTCACGACGCAGCGGCCGACGTCCCCGTTCACGAAGATCTCGGCGGAGCCGAGCTTCACCCTCGAACCGATCCAGTCGTCCTCGGCGTGTGCGGCCACGCCGTCGATCTCGAACATCATCCGGAAGCGCCGACCGTCGATCGGCGCGTCTACACCTGCCTCCTCGCGTAAGCGCTCGAGCGAGCCGCGCGAGACCATCGAGACCGTGCCTCCGGCGAGACCGCGATCCGTCGCGTGGCTCTCCGACCAGAGCAGGGTGAGCGGCCGGCCGACGGAGGCGGAGATCGCCTCCTCCCACGGCCCGATCACGTGACGCGACGGATGTGGGAGGCCGTAGAGCTCCGCGGCGACCGGCTCGCCGAGCTCGACGGTGCCTGCCACCTTCCTTCCGTCCGGAAAGCTCAGCGAGAGATGCCGGGTTGCTTCGTCCCACGCGGGCCGGACCGTCATCATCGGCCCGTTGCGCTTGTTGTTGAAGAGCCGGCCGTCGGCGTCGACGAGCCAAAAGCGGCGATCGCCTTGCACGCCGTCAGACCGGAGATCGACGCTCTCCGGGTGGACGAGCCCGAGCGACTTCACCGGAGCGATCGAGATGCGAACAACCCGTGCCTCCATGGAGCCAACACTATCCACGCCGATCCGGGCCAGATCCTGTGCCGGCTCCACCAGGTGCTCCCGAGCAGTGGAAATCGCCGGTTCTGACCAAGCCTGGTTGAGGGAACCAACCTGTAGCGCCAACCAGGCGAGAGCGCTTGGATGTATCAGGCGCTCCCGCGCCGCACTCCTTTCAGAGGGAGCGGCGCAGGGGACTGCCGCTCCCCACTTCCTCTCGCTAGACCGCGATCCAACTCGTCTCCACCGGCCGTCGTGCCGAGGGGTGGTCGGTGAGACGTAGCCGCATTCGCCCGGACGGGATCTCCTCGGCCCTGAAGCGCCCGCGCTCGTCCGCGCTCACGGTTGCGCGCAGGCCGCCGGACTGCACCTCGATCTTCGCCTCCGACGGCGGCACGAGCTGACCGATGATCGTCCTGCGCGCCCCCACGCCGATGATCTCGAGCTCGATCGTCAGACCGGCAGCCTCGAACGACACCGACCGTGGACCGCCTGCGGAACGGACGAGCTCCAGTCGGGAGTCATCCTCGATCGAATCGGCTAGAAGCTCTGCGAGCTCGGCGTCGACCCGCCGCCAAGTCAGGCTCTCGCGTGCCGCATGACTGAGCGAGTCCGGGACCGGGTCGACGCACGCTGCGAGCCGACGGAGCTCGGCGAGGAGATCCTCGTCCGGGTCGCGAGGCGCCGCCGGCCCTTGGGTGCCCGGAGTCATCAGGGCGTACCCGAGCGGTCGAGGCGGAACGCGGCGAGGAAAGGATCGTGCCGAAGCCGCTCGAGGCAGCGCTGCCGCGTCGGGCCGATTGCTCCAATCGGCATCCCCAAGGCTGCTGAGACCTCGACGTAGCTCGGAGGTACCTCGGCCATCAGGATGCGGAGGAGCGTCTGGCAGCGCTCGCCGAGCGACGCGAACGCCTTCCAGAGCGCGATGTCGCGCTCCGCGGAGAGAAGGCCGTCCATCGACGCATCGGTCGAGTGCTCTGCAGCCTCGACCTCGCTCGTCGCGACCTCGCGCGCGTTGAGCCGGATGAACCTGAGGCACTCGTGCCGCGTCGTGGTTGCGAGCCATGCTCCGACCCGCTCGGGCTCCCGGATTCGATCGAGATTCTCGACCAGCCGCAGCCAGGTCGTTTGAATGACCTCCGCCCCGTCGCTCGGGCTCAGGCGGTGCGCTCGAACCACGCTCCAGAGCAGACCGTTGAACTGATCGACGAGCGCATTCCAGGCGGCCTGGTCTCCTTCCGAAGCCCGCTGAACGAGTTTGGCGGCATCCACCGACGGATTCGCTCCCTTCCCAGAGCGTTGAGAGAGACGCAGTTTGCCGGGGACTGGCGCGCGCGGTCGAGGGCGCCGAACTACCCGCATCCCATCACCCGCCCCCAAAGCATACGAATCCGGCCCGGACACCAAGGCCGTCCACGTCGTCGTCTGCGGATGCCTGCGCCCGTGCCAGTGCGTCGGCAGGCTCGACTCCGACGGCGAGGTAGCCGTGAAAGGCAGTCATCAGCGCCTTTGTGGTCTCGTCGGGGACGACGGTCACGCTCGCCACGATCGTCGCCGTTCCGAGTGCGAGGAGGGTCGCCGTGAGACCCATCAACTCGTCTCCGGCACGCACGTCCGACAGGCCGGACTCGCACGCTGACAGCACACACAGCGTCGGCGCCTCCTCGAGCAGTTCCAGGTCGTACACAGTCAGCGGCCCGTCGACGAGTTCCAGCGAAGAGAAGAGGGGGTTGTCCGCGCGAAACGTGCCGTGCGCCGCAAGGTGCGCGATGTCCGCGCCGCCAAGACCCGCGAGCACGGCGGCCGCCGTTGCCGACGACCCCGTGAGCGCCTTCCCGCTGCGGTGGAGCAGTGCCACTGCATGGGCCTCCTCCTCGGCGAACGGAAGCCCGGGACCTGCTGCCACCAACACGCGCGAACGCGCTGCTCCGACAGCGGGGACCCGCTCGCGGGCGTCGGCCCAAGCGGAGGCCGAGGGCGCCACCGTCACGGGACGCCCGGCGAGGCTCGAGATGATCGACCACGGCATTGCGTGCAGCGTCCCGGTCGGAACGATCACGAGCGGCCTCTCGCCGATCGGCCCGGCGAGGGGCCGCACGACGAGCTCGTCGAGCCGCGCCACGGCGTGGTCGGTCGCGCCAACGGCCGCAAGCCGCGAAGCGCTCGAGGTCGTCGCCTGCGCGAGGCGCCGCAAGCCGAAGCGAAGGGCATCGAGCTCCGCCCGGACCTCCGCAGCGCGGCCGAGCTCGTGCAAACGTACGCGGCGGTTGGAAAGCGACACGGCGTGCAGCAGTCCGTCGACTTCGAGGTAGGCAACCAACGCGCGATCGCCGAGGAGTGTTGTGAGCTCGGAGTATGGGCGGGGTCGGGCCGCCGCCGTAGTGATTCCGGGCGTGCGCCGGGTCCGGTCCCTGATCGACTTCTCCAGCATCGCTTGCCGCGACCTGAGCTTCCGGGGATCCCTGCCATCGAGAACGGCTTCCTGCAGCTCCGCCCCGACACCCCGGAGCTCCGCCAGCTCGCCAGCCAACTCTGCGTTGTCGGACGGTCGCACGGGACGCAGCCGGAGTGCCGCAGCCCGCCACTCCTCCGACCAGGCGAGCGCTCGGCGTGGATCTGCATCCTCGAGCGCGAATCGGAGGCCAGACTGTGCCAGCTCCTCTGCTTGGCCGCTGACCTGCGCCCTCAGCTCGGTCGCGCCGAGGACAGCCCGGTAGTCGTGCACCAGTCGGGCGCCCGCGCGCAGGGCGGCGTACGCGCCCCGTCGATCGCCGTCGGCGACCGCGACGAGTGCGGCTGCATGCTTCGCCCGCACACGGAGGTCGACCGGATCGCGGGCGCCCACGCGAACACGGGCCAGCGCATTCCGTGCGGCCCGCATCTGCCCGAGGGCGAGGGCGATGCGGGCGCTCAGCAGGCGCGCATCGAGGGCAGCGACGGTCCAGCCGGCGTCGCCGAGCGAGTCGGCTGCACGGTGCGCGGCACGCAGACGCCCCGCGGATGGCCCGTGCTCGAGGAAGGACGCTCGAAGAGCCGTGTATCTCGCAAGCGCAGCCCAGCGAGCACGGCTCTGACGGGCGAAGCTCCGAGCCGCAGTCTCCGCCTGCGACCGTGCGGTCTCGCAATCGCCTTCCAATAGTGCAGCCTCCGCGAGCATCAGCCGAGCCTCGGCGGTCTCGGCGACCATCTTCCCTTTCAACAGAGCGGAAACCGCCTGCTCTGCAGCCACCCGCGCCTCAGCGACCAGCCGGACCGACAAGAGCAGCTCGCAACGATCGCTCAGCTGGTTCGGTCGCTCCGCGAGCGGCACGCCTCGCGCGACTCGGCGTTCGTGGGCGCGATCGAAGAAGCCGAGCGCAGCCGGAACATCACCACGCCGGCCCGCGACCCAGCCGAGGTTGTGTTCGACTTCGGCGAGTGCCAGATCGAGGTCGAGCTCGGAATAGAGGCGAGCGGCCGCGAGCAGATCACGCTCCGCAGCGCCAAGCGAGCCGCGATACCCGTACACCAGCCCTCGGTTGTTGAGTGCCCGAGCCTCCCAGAGCCGATCGCCGGCACGGCGAAAGACCGAGAGGGACGCGCGGTAGCCGGCAAGCGCCTCGTCGAGCCGGTAGTGGTGATGCAGGAGAATCGCGCGCTGAAGCTGGAGCCGCGCCGCCGGCAACCCGTCTAGTGCGGAGCCGGCGAGGTCGATTTCGCGGAACGCGCCCGTCGAGTTTCCCGTGTACAGGAGGGCGCGGCCGAGGCTCATGCGCGCCTCGGCCGCGCGGACGACGAGCTGCGCCTTCTCGGCGGTCCGCACCGCGCGCCGGAGCTGACGAACGGCCGTCTCCCCGTCCTTCAGCTCGAGCGCTGAGAGACCGAGTGCTCGCTCGGCCAGTGATTTCGCCTCGGCGTCCTTTGCCGCGCAAGCACCTGCCAACGCGATCTCCGCGAGCGCCCTCGCACGTAGGGGAGCAGCCACCGCGAGCTCGATCGCCCGCTCCGCCTGGGTGCGCGACGCGGCGTCGGACGAGCCAGGATCACCGGTATCGGGTCTCACGCACCGTGACGGTAGACGAGTCGGCCGGACCGCGCGCGCAGCGTACCCCCCGTCCGACGACGACAGCGAATTCGTGGACCGCCGCCTAGGCCGAAGGGGCCAACTCTCGAAGGGAACGGCCCTTCGTTGGTTGCCGTGGGCGCGTGATCTCAGCATCTCGACTCATGTGAGCGCGCAGAGCCGTTCGGGATACATCAGACATCGCGGTCTAGGCGTCCTCGTGCTCGAGCCATAGGATTCGACAGGATGGCCGGCAAGCGAGACGGAGGGTCGAGGGACGCACACAGAGCGATCCAGAGCCATCGCATGGCCCGTCTGGCACACCGCGACGACATTCACCTCGACGACACTGCGCGCTCGCACCTTCGCGTCCCGAACGAGGTGCTGGTTGCCCGCGATGATCTTCGCCTGGTCGAGGCGGGCCTCAGCGAGGTCGGGGCGACCGAGTTGGAGGTCGTCCCGTCACTGACGGAGCGGGTCGCCCGGTTTGAGATTCCCGATCGCGAGCACGTCCCCGACGTCGTCGCGCAGTTGCGCTCGCGCGGTCGAGACGTCGCCGCGCGCGTCGGGCCGAACCATGTCGTCACCGGGCTCCCCAACGTGCAGGGCGGGCCGGCGGGCTTTGCGATCGCGTCGGCCGAGCAGATCCATTTCGCCGCCGGAGCGGGCGCGGAGGCGCGGGTCGCCGTGCTCGATACGGGGTTCGCTCCGAAGATCCACGAGTGGCTGGACCTGCACACCGACGCGGGGCCTGAAACGCTCGAAGAGCTCGACCTCCACCCTCGGAACGGCTGGCTCGATGACGAGTCTGGCCACGGAACGTTCATCACGGGCCTGATCCTCGCGCGAGTCCCGAACGCGACGATCGAGATCGCAAAGGTGCTGGACAGCGAGGGATACGGGACCGAGCTAGATGTCGCGCGGGCGCTCATCGCGCATGGCGACGCAGACGTGATCAACCTCTCGCTCGGCTGTTACAGCCACGACGACCTCCCTCCGGTTGCGCTGACGGAAGCTCTTCGCCACGTCGCGCCAACGACCGCCGTTGTTGCTGCTGCAGGCAACGACTCGACCCACAGGCCGCTCTGGCCGGCCGCACACAAGCGGGTGCTCGCCGTGGCCGCCGTCGACGATGCACTCCAACGGGCCGCGTTCTCGAACTTCGGCTGGTGGGTCGACGCGGCGGCTCGTGGCGTCGAGGTGCTGAGCACCTTCCTCGAGTTCGACGAACTCGGCCACGTCACGCCGATCGGCGGGCGCGAACCGCAGGACTTCCGCGGCTGGGCCCGGTGGAGCGGCACGTCGTTTGCGGCGCCGAAGATCTCCGCTGAGATCGTTGCGAGGATGACCGAGGACCGAAGCATGAGCGCACGAGAAGCCGCCGCGGCCGTCCTGGCGTCGTCGGCCCGGCCGCACAATGCGGAGCTCGGCGTCATCTTCGACCTCTAGGGAGGACGCTTCTCGATAGAGACACGTATCACGAGGACGCCTCCTCGCTCTTCTCTCGTCGAGATCCCCTAAGGACGGTCGTACAGACCGCGACGATGGAAGGAGTGCTTCTCACACATGGCCACCATGCTCGATGAGAGCCGGGTCGGCGCCCGTCCGGCGCACGGCCAATCCCTGGCGAGCCGCACCGCGGTTCTGCTGCACACCCAGCCACTCATGCTCGAGGTCATCGAAGGGTTGGTGGGGGACCTCGAGATCGAGACGGTCTCGAGACACACCACGCCCGAGGCGGCACTCGGCGCGATCAGCCTCCATCGACCCGACGCGTTCATCCTCGACTTCATCGGGTGCGACGACAACCTCGACGGTGTCTCCAGCATCCGTGAGGCACGGGCGCTGGTGCCCACTATCAAGGCCGTCGCCTTCGCCGACATCGCGGACGAACGCCGGATCGCCGCCCTGCTCGGCGCAGGAGCCGTCGTCGCCGTTTCGCGCACGGCGCGGCGGGAGGAGATCGCAGGCGCCATACGTCAGGCGTTCGAGCCGTCCATGTATGTCGGCCACCCTCTGCATCTGGCCTCCGCGCCGCCCGCCTGCGACACGGATCCTGGCTGGGAACTCACGAAGCGCGAGCGCGAGATTCTCTTGCTCGTGGCCGAGGGATACTCGAACGATCGTGTCGCACGTCACCTCTGGGTGACGATCCAGACGGTCAAGTTCCACCTCTCGAACATCTACCGGAAGCTCGACGTTGCCAACCGCACCGAGGCCAGCCGCTGGGCCCAGCGCAATGGCCTCCTGACCGACGCCGGGCCGGAGAGCGCCGGCGAGGTCTAGACGCGGCTGCCGGACCCGCACACGTATCAAACAGACACGGAGATGCTCTGTTCCTCCGGGGAGGCAGACGGGGCAGGCTGGCGGCCCAGCCTGCCCCGTCTGCACTTGGCCGTCCGGGTCGTGCTGCAGCCTTCCGCGCCAAGCGACCTTCCTGCCCTGATCGAGGCCGGCCTCCACGAGAGGCTTGAATTGGCCAGCGCGCTTCCACCGCCGATCGACGTAGTCCACGTCGAGGCAATCGCGCGGGAAGCGGGCCACAGCGCCAACCTCAAACCCGTCAAGAACCTCACACACACGAGCAGGTAACGGAGAGCCTTCTCGTCACGACGTCTCGTCTCTCCGCCGAGATCATCGGTGTCGCGGAAGCGGCGTTCATCGCCGTCGCCGTCACGGAGTCGCCGGAGGCGGGCATCGCGTCACGTTTGCCGGCCCGAGAGCACGGGTACCACCGCGGCGAGGACTCTTCCCGCTGATTGAGCCCAAGGAGGCCAAGATGACAGCACCGATTCCGGACGGCTACCACACGGCCACGCCGTACCTAGCCGTTGACGACGCGGCCCGCGCGATCGAGTACTACAAGAAGGCTTTCGGGGCGCAAGAGCGCATGCGAATGGACGCGCCAGGCGGCAAGATCGGCCACGCGGAGCTCCAGATCGGCGACTCGATGATCATGCTCTCGGATACGTTTCCCCAGTCGTCGGTGAAGTCGCCGAAGGAATTGAGCGGCACCACGGCGAGCGTCTTCCTCTATGTCGAAGACGTCGACACGGTCGTCCAGACAGCCGTCGAAGCGGGCGCGACGGTGGCGATGGAAGTGGCCGACCAGTTCTGGGGCGACCGCTTCGGCACGATCTCCGATCCGTTCGGCCATCTGTGGTCGATCGCGACACATGTCGAAGACGTCCCTCCCGAGGAGATGGCCGAGCGCGCGAAGACCGCCATGGCCGCGATGAGCAGCTGACGGCGGAGCAGACCCGTCGTTCCGCTGGTAGTCGGGCACCTCCCGCGTTCGAGCAAGTAGACGCGACGCGGTGTCCGGCATGTTCGCGCAGCATGCGGTAGACGGTTGTGCGCGCTTCCGCCGCTACCTCGCGGGGCACGCGGAGCCTAAGCGGCGTTCTTGATTCCAGATCGAAGCGCCTCGAGCACGCGCTCGCCTGCAGACTCGATCAGCCTAATACTCTCTTCTCTGGCGTCGAGTCGGGTGGCCGCGAGAGCTCCTTGTTCGTCTCCAGGCCGTAGTTCGAGGAACTCGTCCCAGGCGTCTGCAACAACCCGTTCGATTGCCCACAACGCCTGGTCGATGAGGTCGGCGAAGATCGCCTCCGCGGCATCGGCCAGCATTTCGATCGAACGGGGGTCCCGCCCGTCGCTCAAGGAGGCTTGCCAGGCCACCCCGCGGACGACTCCTTCCCAGCTGCCGCCGCGACACAGATCACGCAGGGCACCACGAAGGGCCTCTTCCGCGACCTTCTGGCTCATCCCCGAAGGCATGTGCGTCATCGAGTTCATGTTGCAGGTCCGATCGGACACTCAACCTTCAGGGTCAACCCCGAGTTACATCCAGGCTCGCCCCGGTATGCCTCGCGGAACGCACTCCTAGTTCGCGAGGTCGAACCGAGGCGGACAGCATGAGCACGCTGAAGTCAAGACCGTACTCGGCCGCGCGAAGTGATCAACGAAAGCAGGTGAGGGCGGGTCCAACCTGCCCTCACCGCTCTCCCAACACTCCCTGTCAGTTGATGAGGTCCTTCCGCGATCCCTTGCAATCAAGGCGCCAGTCGCTAGCCCCACGACATCCAGTAGACGAGCGGCTGTGGTGCTGTGACGTGGACGAGCCAGTCGTGCGGTGTTGTATCCGGCGGGGCAAAGAACAGGGTGATGTTCCCGGTCGTCGGGTCTGGCGCTCCGGTCGCGATGGGTTTGCCGTCCTGGTAGAGCTCGATCGTCAACGGATCCCCCCTGTCCCCGCTCATGGAGATCCAGCCGATGCTGGTGGAGGGAAGGCTGTACCAGTCGTCCTCGCCGGCCGGGTCGATCGTCCCGAAGGAGTTGACTGGCAGCTTCCCGGCGGTGTCGGCGGTGCTGTTTGGCTCGAGCCCGTCGGGCAGGATGCACTCGAAGTTCATGTAGAAGCTGGTCTTGCCGTCCCCATTGGCCATGTGCGTGGCTCCGGTGCGGCCCCCGAGCGTGCATGGTGTCCCCTCGAGCTGGTCGATCGACGCCAGGGTGCCGGGATCGCCCTTCCGACCTGGGTCGCCCTTGGGGCCTGAAGGGCCCGGAGCGCCGTTCAGGCCCGGCGGCCCGGCTTGGTTCCATTGGATCGGCGTCTCGACGAACGAGCACCGCTGCGTCTTCGGATCGATCACACGTAACGTGCCGATCCTGTTCAGATAACAGCCGTGGATCACGCTCGTGCCCGTAGCGAGCACGCTCGAGGTCGCATAGGAGACTCCTGCTGCGCTTGCGAGAACCGCGCTCGAGATCAGCGCAAGCCGCAGCGGGCCCCCGAGAGGAATCCTCATGTTGTCCCTTTCCGCCAAGGGTCAGAACCGCAGGTACCTGAGCGAAGGTAACCCCATGACCGGACGGCGCAAGGTTCATGGTCGATTTCGTCTGCCCAGCCCGCTACGACATCGAGACCCTCGCGCCGCCCGGAACCCTCCCGGCCTCGCAGCCAAGCGAGCGCTCGCGGTCCGCGCGTGCTCGCCTTCCGACCACTCGGCCTCGTGTGTTGGCCACTAGGCGTCGGGACGTCGTTCGCGCAGAATTGGCGGAATGAGTTCCGATGGGTCGATGCGTGAGGAGCGCCGGGTAGTTACTGCACTCGCGGCCGACCTGGTCGGTTCGACGGCGATAGCCGAGCGCCTGGACCCGGAGGAGACGCGGTTGATCGTAGGCGAGGCGGTCGCCAGGGCAGTGCACGCCGTCGAGGAGTTCGGCGGCACGGTAAAGGACCTCGCGGGCGACGGCATCCTTGCCCTCTTCGGCGCGCCAACGGCGCATGAGGACGATGCGGAGCGGGCGCTGCGCGCCGCGCTACGAATTGTCGATGAGGTGCGTGACTTCTCGCACGAGGTTGAACGGAGCTTTGGTGTCGACTCGCTCGCGGTCCGAGTCGGGGTCGATACGGGCATGGTCGTTCTCGGCCCGGTCGGCGGGGGGAGTCGGATCGAATATGGGGCGACCGGAGACGCAGTCAATGTCGCGGCGCGTTTGCAGGCTGCCGCACCAACCAACGGCGTGCTCGCGGGTGGGGAGACGCGGCGGGTCGCCGAGCGCCACTTCGCGTGGGGCGATCGCCAGGCACTGAAGCTCAAGGGCAAGAGCGATGAGGCTCCCGCCTACCTGGTGAAGGGTGCGCTTGCCCCGACCCGGCAGGAGACAGAGACCGCGCTTGTCGGGCGCGAGACTGAGCTTGCCGTTGCAGCGGAGGCGCTTGCAGCGGTCGCTGAGGGCGCCGGATCGATCCTCTTCGTGAGCGGCGAGCCCGGCATCGGCAAGAGCAGGTTCGTGGATGAGATTCGCCGGACGGCCGACCAACCGCTGTGGCTCGAGGGCCGTTGCGTCTCATACGGCGACTCGATGCAGTACTGGCCGTTTCGCGATCTGCTTCGCGAGTGGCTTGGCGTCGCTCTCGACGACCCCGAACTGCGTACTCGTCTGGCGCTTCGACGCTCGGTTGAACGCGTCACGGGCAACGAGGCCGGCGATCTGCTCCCCTACCTCGGGCTCCTGCTCGGCTTGGCGCCCGATCCCGAATCGCGCTATCGATTGTCGGAACTTTCGCCAGAAGCGCTCCAATACCGAACTTTCGAGGTCATGTACGACCTGTTCGAGCGGCTCGCTTCGACGGGGCCCGTGGTCGTCGTGCTCGAGGACGTGCACTGGGCTGATCCGACGTCACTCCAGCTGACCGAGCAGCTGCTCCGAGTCACGGAGGACGCGGCTGTTCTGCTCGTGATCACGCAACGCCCGGACCCCGATCATCCGTCGTGGGCACTACGCGAAACCGCAGCTCGCAGGTTCCCCCATCGTACGCGCGAGCTCGAGCTCGAGGCGCTCTCGGATGATGCGGAACGTGAGTTGCTGCGGGCTCTCGTGGGTACGGAGACACTCCCGCCGGATCTGGAACAGCGGCTGCTCGAGCAGGCCGAAGGGAACCCGTTCTTTCTCGAGGAGCTCGTGCGATCGCTGGTCGACGCCGGCGCCTTGCAGCGCGAGAACGGCCGCTGGCGTTTCGATCATGAGACCGCGATCGATATCCCCCCGACGGTCGAGAAGGTGATTCTCGCCCGCGTCGACCGCCTTGACCCTGCCCAGCGCAGGGTCTTGACCGCGGCCTCTGTGATCGGCCGTCGCTTCGGCCTCTCGCTTCTCGCGGGGGTCGCAGGCGGCGAGGAGGAGCTGCGGGAACCGCTTCGTGAGCTGCAGAGAATCGACCTGATTCGCCAAGGCCGACGGTGGCCGCAGCCGGAGTTCAGGTTCAAGCATGTCCTGATCCAAGAAGCGGTGTATCGGACGATAGTCGGCACCGAGCGCCGCCGTTTGCACCAGGAGACTGCGCAGTGGCTGGAGGAAAGATCCGATGCAGGCGACGACACGCTTGCCCTGCTCGCACACCACTGGCTCGCCGCCGAAAACGAGGACAAGGCTGTGTCGTTCCTGACGCTCGCCGGCGACAAGGCACGGCAGGAATACGCACTCGACGAAGCGATCGGCCACTACCGCGAGCTGCTTCCGCTGCTCGAGCGAAGAGGAGAGTCCCGGGCCATGGCACTCGTCCTCCTCAAGCTCGCGCTGGCACTGCACACATCGATGCGATTCGCCGAGGCGAACGAGACCTACCAGCGGGCATTCGACCTCTGGTCCGCACCCGAGCCTCGACCCACGACGATGCGGACCCTTCGCATCGCCAGCAGCTTCGTGCCGAATGACCCTGATCCCCGCTCCGCAATCGCATGGCCGAACATCCAGCTCTGCATGCAGCTCTTCGACCGTCTGATCGAGGCGTGGCCCGAACGAACCATGGTGCCGGCGCTCGCCGAGCGCTGGGAGATCGCCGACGACGGTCTCAGGTACGTCTTCCATCTGCGGGAAGGGCTTCGATGGTCGGACGGAGAGCCGTTGACGGCTCACGACGTCGAATTTGGCATCAAGCGCGTCCTGGATCCTGTCACGCCGGGCTCATCGGCGGCCATCTATTTCGTGCTCGAACACGGCCAGGATTACTGTCTCGGCCGCAACCGAGACCCGGAAACCGTGGGCGTGCGAGCACTCGATGACCGAACCGTTGAGTTCCGCCTCGCCGCGCCGGCCCCCTACTTCCTCAGCGCGATGAATCGGCCGGACGGCGGCCCTCAACCCCGCCACGCGATCGAGCGCGACGGCGACGCATGGACCGAGACAGGCACCCAGGTCGTCAGCGGACCCTTCCGCATCGTTCGGCGGGACGAGGACGAACTCGTACTCGAGCGACGGCCAGAGTACGACAACGTCAGCCGACCCGGAAACGTCGCTCGCGTTGTGTATCGACGGAGCACCATTGCCGATGCCCTACCCCTCTACGAGCAGGGCGAGTACGAAATGGTCGCGGTGCGGTACACGCCGCGCCTCGCTGACCGCGTCACTGGCGCGCCCGAGCAACACACAATTGTGGGCCCCGCCGCGTGGACGGCGTACCTGGCATTCGACCACACGGATCCGATTGCCGCGAACAGACTGTTCCGCCACGCACTCGCCCACGCAATCGACCGCGATGCATTGGCGGCGCTGCTATCAGACAACCTCCTCGTGGCGACCGGAGGTCTTGTCCCGCCCGCGTTGCAAGGGCACACCCCGAACATCGTTCCTCGCTTCGACCCCGAACTCGCTCGCAAGCTGCTTGCCGAATCCGGAGTCAACGACGACACGGTCCGTCTGGCCGGTCTGGAGGACTGGGCCGACATCATCCACGCGATCGCGACGTGCTGGTCCGAGACGCTTGGGCTGACAGTCGAGACCCCGACCTGGACGCCTACTCACGCCCGGCAACTGAGACGGCCGTGGGAGGAGTTCATCGCGCCGATCGTGATCACCGGCTGGCTACCGGGGTACAGCGATCCCGAGTATTACCTCCGCCTGCTCCTCCACTCCGAATCGAAGACGAACGAAGGCGGCTATGCATACCCGCCGTTCGACGAACTCATCGAGCGCGCACGCCAGGAACGCAGCGACCGATCGAGGCTCGAACTGTTCCACGCCGCCGACAGGATGGCCGTCGCCGAACAAGTCGCTTTGATCCCACTCGCCTATGGCCGAAGCACCGCCGTCGTGCATCCGAACCTTCGCGGCTGGTGGGAGTTCGGGAAATCGTCGGCTGCGTTCGCCGACCTGGTCCTGGTCGAAAGCGCCGATTCACCGGTAACGCCGCTCGACTAGCGGCACCAGACGACACGAGCATCGCCACGGCAGGCCGCGGCGACAAAACATGGGAGGCATGATTCGCTTCCGGCCGTTCGGACGAGAGCACCGCTGGTCCGAATCGACGACATGCACGCGGCGCGTGTAGGCGCCAGGCCTAGTCGCGCTCAGGCGATCGTGAGGATTGGGCTATGGGCTCTGTCGCGAGGCGACCAGACGCGCAGGCGGGTGCCTTTGCCGGCCGTGAGGGTCTGGGTGAAGAACCCGCTGGGTGAAGTGAGGCGGGAGGCGCCGATGACGTGCCAGTTGCCGCGGTCGAGTTCTTGGATCGTGTAGGGCTGTCGTCCCGAGCGGGGACGGATCTGGCCCCAGATCGTTGTTCTTGTTCCGTTGCGACCGATCTGCGCCAGCGGCAGTCTGAACGCGTCGAACGCGGGTTTGTGTGCCCCGGTGTCGGTTTGAAAGCCGCTTTGCCAGCCGGCGAGGTTGGGTTCGTCTCGGTAGAGGTATTGGATCAGCATGGTGACTTGCGGTAGCTGGTATGCGCGCAGTCCGGCCTCCGAGACGTAGCGCGCTTGCGTTGCGAGGGAGACGCCGTCGGTGCGGTCGGGCGGGTTGGTCTGATAGCCGTACTCGGTGAGCCAGATCGGCTTGTTCCCAAAGTACTTGTCGAGGGTCGAGATGAGCCGAGGCATCGACGCCATCGTCACCGTAGTGCAGTACTTGCAAGCCCCGGAGAACGGAGTCTCGAACGGAGACGACGGATAGGGGTTGTGCGCATACGCGTCGAAGCGGGCGTGGGCGGAGTGCAGGCCGGTAATCCAGGCGATTGGCGAGAGTCCGCCGGTGTTGCCGCGCGGTGCGGTCACGCCGGCGCCGACCTGGACGCCCGGGATCGCCTGGTGTAGGGCTGTGTAGGCCGGGTTCAGCAGCTTCGTCGTGTACACGCTCGGCAAGACCGGCCGCAACCAGCGGATCTCGTTCGGCTCGTTCCAGATCGCCCATTTCCTCACCCAGGGGTAGCGGCGCGCCGCGGCGGTAGCAAATTCCGCAATCGCGGTTGCGCTCGTCGGCGCATAGGCCGGAGGGTGATCGCCGTTCGCCCACGGAGGCGTGCCGTAGATCGTCAGCAACACCGGGATACCGGAATCGTGGAGCGCGTTCACGACCGGGTCTGAGAACGCCCAGTCGTAGGCTGCGTCGCTCGGGTCAGTCGGATCCGACGGCGACTGCGGGGCTGTCTTGTTCCATAGCAGGTTGTATCGGACGATCTTGACGCCGAGCGTCTTCAGCAGTGCGATCCGTTCCGGCAGAGTGTTCGGCCCGGGCCCCGCCGCAAGCCACGCATCGTCCTGCAGGCCGTACTGGATCGTAGGGGAGGCCCGTGCGGTCCCGACTGTCGAGACCAGCATCACCAAGACACCCAGAAGAAGACAACGACTCACGGCGGCACCCTAGACGCCCTTTCTAAGGCCCACGTGAACGGGAGGTCAAGAAGAGGAAAGACGCTCGGCAAACGCGCAGTCGCGATCGGTGATAGCTGCGGCGGAGTGGGTCGTCCAGCGGAGTGTCACCTTGCGATAGGCGACGCCGATGTCCGGATGGTGGCTCTCCGCCTCCGCCAACTCGGCGACGCGGTTGAGGAACGCAATCGCCTCCGTGAACGAGGGGAGCTCAACTGTCCGCTCGAGCGCCCCGTCGACTTCGAGCCACTCACTCACGAGACGAGTACGGACCCAGCGGGGTGACGAAAGGTCAAGACCTGCGGCGGGAGATAGGCTTCGGAGCGTCGAAGGGAGTTGAAGGACCATGATGGGTTTGCTCGCGTTGCCGTTCGTACTCCTCGCGTTCGGCGCGTCGATCCAACCGCTGTCGGCGCCGCTGCAAGCGGAGCTGAACGGCCGGTTCTGGCACTCGGGCTGCCCTGTGCCGCTCGCGCGACTGCGCGTCTTGACTGTCACCCACTGGGGCTTCGACGGCCGCACGCACGCCGGGCAGCTGATCGTCAACCAGAACGCTGCTGCGCCGCTCGCGCGTGTGTTCCGGCAGCTCTATGCGTTGCGCTTCCCGATCCGCCATATGCGGCTCGCCGACGCGTACGGGCCGCGTAGCTCCCAACCCGCCGACGGCGACCTCAGCGGGTCGTTTGAGTGCCGGCAGGCTGTGCCCTCCCCTTGCTCGGGTGGAACCGGTACGGGCAGCTGGTCGGAGCACGCCTACGGCGAGGCCGTCGACTTGAACACGATCGAGAACCCCTACGTCGGCTGCGGCCGCACACGCGAACGTTCGAGCCTTCCCTACTTGGACCGCTCGCGGCTTCGCCCCGGGATGGTGACGCCCGCAGTTGTGGCGGCCTTCCGCTCGATCGGCTGGGGCTGGGGCGGAAACTGGACAGGCTCGACCAAGGACTACATGCATTTCTCCAAGAGCGGCCACTAGGGCTGGTCGTAGAGTTCCCACATCCCCGGAAAAGGAGCGTGGGCGATGAGCGAGCCCTACCAGGTCGTCGGCCTGATTCAGACGATGCGCGGGATCCGCAGGCGCGACGAGATCATGTGGAACATCGAGCACATCTCGCACATGATCAAGGCCGCCTGCTGGCTCTCCAGCATGGATCTCCCGGTTCGCCTGATCTGCGTCCCGGAGGGAGGTCTACAGGGATTCACCGACGAGGTGTTCGACTCCGACCACGTGCAGTTCGCCCGCGAGTGCGCGATCGATATTCCAGGTCCCGAGACAGACGCCCTCGGCAAGCTCGCGCGGCAATGGAACGCGTACGTGGTCGCGACGGCGAAGGCGCGTCACCCCGAGTTCGAGGATCGGTTCTTCAACGTGGGCTTCGTGATCGAGCCGCACGACGGGACGGTGATTCTCCGCCATCACAAGGTCGTGCCGCTGCAGCCGGTGGAGCATTCCGTCACGCCGCACAACGTGTGGGACCGTTGGGTCGAGCTGTACGGCGCCAAGCTCGAGTCGTTCTATCCGGTTGCCGACACCGAGATCGGCCGGATCGGGATCATGATGGCAAACGAGGCGTCGTATCCCGAAAACGCGCGCGGGCTGGCGATGAACGGGTGTGAGATCGCCTACCGTGGGCCCTACCCCGCCCCGGGGGTGATGAGCGGGATGTTCGGCGTGCAGAATCGCGCGCGCGCGCTCGACAACAACATGTACGTGATCGGGATGAACCTCGGCACCTACCTCCTCGACAGCGACTCCACGATCCCGATCGACACGTTCTCCGGCGGCTCACAGATCGTCGACTACCGTGGCCAGATCGTGACCGAGGTTCCCTACGGCGCCGGCTCGACCTGGATCGCAGGCACGATCGACATCGAGGCGCTGCGCCACTTCCGCCAGACCGCGCAGTGGGACAACTGGCTGAAAGACCTGACGACGGAGCAATACCAGTTGATCTACGAGCGCCCGATCTACCCGAAGAACCTGTACCTGAAGCGGAAGCCGTACACGCACGCCCAGTACCGCGAGAAGGTCACTCGCAAGCAGGTCGCGCTACTGCAGAAACTCGGGATCTGGAAGGCGCCCACGCACCCGGCGACGCCTGTGGAGTCGTCGGCAAGTGGAGGCGCCGCGAACACGTGAGCGAGTTCAGCAAGTCGGGAGACGCGGGCTAACGCGATCGAGTCGGGCCGCCTCAGGCCCCACCGTCCTTCCGATCGAGGGACGCACCGTCAACCTGCTCGGCTGAGGATCGGTTACCGGTGGTGGCGAGGGCCGCCTGAAGCCGATCGAGGAAAGGAACCTGCGCCGCCTTCAGCCTTCGGCGTGCCTCGTCGAGATCGAACCATTCGACGCGGTCGATCTCGGGAAATGTCCGGACGACGCCCGAATGCGGCGGCCATTCCATCTCGTAGGTGTTGCTCACGGCGGTCGACGGGTCGAGGTCTCCCTGGACTGCCCACCCCAGCACACGCTTGCCCGACTTCTGTGTGATCTGCCCAAGATCGATCAGCGGGTGGTCGGGCGCATCGTGCCCGGTTTCCTCTCCGAACTCACGCCGAGCAACCGCCACGAACTCCTCACCGGGCTCCACCTCGCCCTTGGGGATCGTCCAGTGGCCCAGGTCCTTCTTGACCCAGAAAGGCCCGCCCTGATGGGCCAGGAGCACCTCCAAGCAACCCTCCCGGCTACGCCAAAGCAGGATCCCGGCACTCGTGCGCCCCGATTTGTCGGTCGTCACACGCACCTCCTCGCCCGTGCATCTGCGAAATGGCGGGCTAGTAAACGGTGGCCCGTGCGCACTTGGTTTGCCTCGGCGACTACCTGCGAGCGCGGGTTCAAATCTGCTGCCTCGAGCTCACCATGCCCTCGCGTGGGCTGCGATAACCGAGTGCGGTCAGACGCTGGTCGTCTCGGCCGCGCCTGGGCCGTCGCGGGACTCAGCGCGGCTTCCTGTCGCCGTCTGATGGAACAGTTCACCTGTGCGGATCCGCGCGGCCATGTCCTTCGACTCCTCACGGTAGACGGTTCCGTCCTCGAACTCGATCGCCGGGTACAGGTAGCCGCCTGTCAGCTCGAAGAGCCGGGTCCGCTGCTTGCGCTGCCAGGGCATTCCAGGACCCGGAACTCGCTCGTACTCGATCCCCTGCTCGATCAGAGCCTTCTCCACCCGCCAGCAGGGGTGCGCGCCGATCTTGACCCACTGGGCATCGCAGCGATGCAGCTTAATCGTCATCCCGCCCTCCCGCATTGGCTCTCACTCGCGCTAAGCGTACGCCCGCGCGAGGTGCCGGTGACATACAGAACACACAACCACCCCGACGGCCGCACCGTTCATCGCACGCTGTCGTGATCCGGGCGATGAGTCTTCCGGCCGGCCGAGGTCCTTGTCCGCGATGGCTGCGTCGATCCCGAGGGTCATCGTCTTCACGCTGGTCGGCCCGGTCGACCGCGTCGATCTCGCCGGCCTTTGCGCGCGAATCGGCGGGCTGTTGGAGCGCTGCGGCGCGGACGTCGCGGTCTGCGACGTCGGGGCCGCCCACCCCGACGCGGTAACGGTCGAAGCGCTCTCGCGCCTCCAGCTCGCGGCCCGGCGGGCCGGTTGTGACCTCCGGCTGTGGAACGCGTCGCGGGAGCTGCGCGATCTCGTCGCGCTCATGGGCCTCGTCGACGCGCTGCCCGCCGAGGGGGACCCTACGCCGGCAGCCTCGGCGGGAGGCCGAAGAGCGGGAAGAGCGTCTCCGTGGCGAGGAAGAACGTGAGCTCGACGATCCGGCCGTCCTCGATCTCGATCACCTGCAACGCCCACGGCTCGTAACCGTCGCCACTAGGGCTCGGCTTGTACTGGCCGAAGGCCGGGGAGTCGTTGGCGCGCCCGGCCGGGATCACGCGCGAGCCTCTACAGCCGATGCCCGGCCCGAGCCACCACGTGAGAATGTCGTCGCGGCCGCGCAGCCAGAGCGAGTAGGGCGGCATCGACTGGGTGGCGTCCTCGTGGATGAGGGAAGTCAGCGCCTCCATGTCGTACCGCTCGAATGCCTCCACGTAGCGGGCGAGCAGTTCCTTGTCCGGCTCCTCGAGCGGCCCGGCGGGCTCGGCAATCGTCGGGCCCTTCGCCTCGAGAGTCGCCCGCGCCCGTTGAAGGGCGCTGTTCACCGATGCGACGCTCGTCTCGAGCAGCTCGGCCACCTCCGTTGCCTTCCAGCCGAGGACCTCGAAGAGGATCAGGACGGCGCGCTGGCGGGGCGGCAGGTGCTGGAGCGCCGCGACGAAGGCGAGCCGCATCGTCTCGCGAGAGACCACGACCTCCGCGGGATCGCTCTCTGGTGCGACCAGCCCGTCGGGGACCGGCTCGAGCCAGGTGACCTCCGGCAGCATGTCGAGGTTCTCGACGACCGGGGCCCGCGCCGGCCCGAGGTCCATCGGTCGGGCGCGGCGCTCCCTGCCGCTGAGCATGTCGAGGCAGACGTTCGTCGCGATCCGGTAGAGCCACGAGCGGAGAGCCGCGCGACCCTCGAAGCGGTCAAGCGCGCGCCACGCCCGCAGCAGCGTGTCCTGGACGGCATCCTCCGCCTCGAACGGGGAGCCGAGCATCCGGTAGCAGTACCCCGTCAGCTCACGGCGGTGCTGCTCGAGCTCCCCGAACCCGGACGTGACCGCAACAGGGGATCCGCTCACCATGACATTTTACTCCGCCTGGTCCCTCGAGCTCACGGCGTCATCTGGGTGGCGAGCGGTGCGCCCGTCTCGAGGAGCGTCTTCAGGTCGCTCAGGATCCAGCCCCGGCCGCCTCCGGCCTCCGCGACGACTCCGCCGACGATCGCCGCGGTCGTCGGGGCGCCGTCGAGCTCGTGGGTGATCGTCAGCTTCGTGACGCCGCCCACCGCGGGATCGACCTCGTAGGTGAGCCTCGAGGCGGGCTCGCTCGCGACCTCCGGGCCGAGCAGCGCATGCCACCCCAGGACGAGCCGGCGCGGCGCTTCTGCCTCGAGCACCTTGCCCTCGACCATCGCCTCGGGGGCGCCGAACGCGAGCATCTCCTCGGTCGAGTTCGCCCGGTACACGCCGCCCAGATCGCCTCCGGCGACGCGTTGATCCAGACCCGATAGGTCTGCGTCGCGACTTCAGTCCCGGTCTCCACGGTCATTCCGGTTCCTTCCTTCCGAGAGAATCGCGGTGTGTGACTCGTCGGCAGCTATGACCGTGAGGCGTCCGAGAACTCATCGGCCGGGCCGCCGATGAGTTTCGAGCCG
Organism: uncultured Actinomycetes bacterium; assembly: GCA_963724805.1. Lineage (GTDB taxonomy): Bacteria > Actinomycetota > Thermoleophilia > Gaiellales > Gaiellaceae > CAVQZA01. The sequence goes on along the minus strand of CAVRWA010000014.1, from coordinate 1,009,786 downwards.
CTCGGCCGTCTCTAACCTGAACCCAGATCTCGACCGGAGGTAAGGATGCCACGGACACTGCTCCTACTCGGAACCCGGAAGGGTTGTTTCCTGCTCGAGAGCGAGGACGACCGTCGCAACTGGAAGCTGCGCGGACCCTTCTGCGAGAGCTGGCCCGTCTACCACGCCGTTCACGATCGGGCGTCGGGTGCGATCTACGCCGCCGCCGCGAGCGAATGGCACGGCTCGGCCGTATGGCATAGCACCGACCTCGGTGAGACCTGGGCCGTTTCCAGCGAGGGCCTCGCCTACGACGCGGATCAGACCCGCAAGGTCTCGAAGGTTTCGACGCTGGCCGTGACGGGCGGGCGCATCCTCGTCGGCGTCGAGGCGCCGGGCCTCTTCGAGAGCCGCGACGGCGGCCGGAACTGGTCGCTGCTGACGACGCTCGCGGGGCAGCCCGGCAGCGAAGCCTGGGACGACCCTGCGAACCAGCCGCCGGGGCATCTCGGCATCTCCGCGATCATGCCTGACGGCGACGACACGTCGCACTTCTGGACGATCGTGCAGGGGATTGGCCTGTTCGAGACGGGCGACGGCGGTACGACGTGGACGCCGCGCAACAAGGGGCTGCGGGCCGACTGGCCGCGGGAGCACGAGGAGGTCGGCTTCTGCGTCCACCGGCTCGTCCGCTCACCGTCCGATCCCGGCCGGATGTACCAGCAGAACCACGTCGGGGTCCATCGAAGCGACGACGGCGGCCATTCGTGGTTCGAGATCACCGACGGGCTGCCGAGCGAGTTCGGCTTCGCCGCGGCCGCGCACCCCCACGACCGTGACACGTTCTACGTGATCCCGCTCGACCCGGGCCACGCCCGCTGCATGCCCGAGGGGCACGCGGCCGTCTGGCGCACGAGCGACGCCGGCGAGAGCTGGCAACGCCTCGACCGCGGCCTGCCACAACGCGACGCGCACCTCGGCGTGCTCCGCGCGGCGATGGCGATCGACGAGTACGACGTGCCGGGCCTCTACTTCGGGACGAGTACCGGCCAGGTGTTCGCAAGCGCAGACGAGGGCGAGAGCTGGAGCGAGATCGCCGGCTATCTCCCGCCGATCTGGTCGGTCGAAGTCGCGGTCATCGAGTAGAGCCATGGCCGACCTGCACCTGCCGACGACGCTGACCGCGCTCTTCGACGACCTGCCGCACCGCCTCGACGTCGACGCAGCCACCGTCGCCGAGGCGATCGAGAAGCTCGATCGGGACTGGCCGGGGCTCCGGGACCGGCTCTGCCAGCCCGGCCCGGTCCTCCACCGGCACATCCACGTCTACGTCGACCGGGAGCGGTCCACGCTCGACGCTCCTCTCGGGACGACTTCTCGCGTGGACATCATCGCCGCGATCAGCGGCGGCTAACCCGAGCAAGCGAGAGGAGAATCTCATGCCCACACGGATCGTGCATTTCGAGATCCCGGCCGATGACACCGGAAAGGGGATCGAGTTCTGGGGCTCGCTCTTCGGGTGGGAGTTCGAGTCGTTCCCCGGCCCCTTCGAGTACCACATGGCCCGGATCAGCGACCAGACCGGCGGGGCGATCACCAACATGGAGCCCGGCAAGAAGGGTGCGCGCGCTTACTTTGACGTGGACGAGATCAAGGTCGGCGCCGCGCGAGTGAACGAGCTCGGCGGCCAGGCAGACGAGCCGCGACCAGTGCCAGGCATGGGCTGGTTCGCAACCTGCCGAGACCCCCAGGGAAACGAGTTCGGCCTCTGGCAGAACGACTCATCCGCGCCCGCCCCGACCTAGGCCCTACCGCGTCAGCGCTCAGGCGGCGACGTACAACCAACGTGGCCTGAGCGCCGACTAGACTCAAAACCCTGCAAAACAGCTATTTCTAACCGGGCCGGGGACCCTATGATCCTCCTCTCCACTGAGAGGAGGTCACGTTGGTGGTTCGGTTCGATGCGGCTTCGCCCGTACCCTCAGGCGCGGACGCGTCGGGTCAGCTCGGCCAGCTCGCGGTTGAAGCGCTCGGGCTCCTCGAGGTGCGGCGCGTGGCCGACTCCTTCGTACCACGAGGCCTCGGCCGTCGGGCACGTGGCGAGGACGTGCTCGGCCATCGCCGGCAGGACGACCGAGTCCATCCGGCCGTGCGTGACGAGCACCGGCACCTTTAGCGCGCGCAGCACGTCGTCGTCGTCGATCGCGCGAGCCGCGAGGCCGGCGCGGATCTGCGCCGGCACGACGACGTTCCAGCACATCGCCGTCTCGAGGTCGTCGTCTGATACCGGCTTCACCAGGCACGCCTTGACGAACGAGCGCATGGCCCGAATGTTCGTCGGCAGGTCATCCGCTGTCGCATCGACGAAATGGTCGAGAAACCCAGGGCCGATCAGCGTGCCGAAGGCCGCCTCGCCGAGTCTGGTGACGCCCTCGACGAAGTTGATCGCTGCGATTCGATCCTGTGTGTAGATGCGCACGTAGTCGCTGATGACGAACGCGCCGTACGACCAGCCGACGAGCACCGGGCGGTCGAGACGCAACTCGTCGATGATCGCCGCCACGTCGTCGGCCCAGAGATTTCCGGCGGTGTAGTTCTCGGGCTCGAGCGGCGCCTCGGACATACCGTGACCGCGGAGGTCGTACGCGACGAGCCGGAACTCGTCGGCCAGCGAGCTCTCGTACTGCTTTGCCCAGCAGAGGTGGTTCTGCGACCAGCCGTGGATAAACAGGATCGGCGGTCCCTCCGGCTTCCCCCACTCGCGGACGTGCAAACGCAGGCCGCCCCCGCCCCGAACCGTGTACCTCTTCATCGAAACCCTCACCCCGCGTCCCGCGACGGGCCCAGTCACTGCTGCCATCTCTCGCCTCCTGTGTTCGTCGAAGCGGAGGGATCGTGGCCGGTAAGGAACGCGAGCACATCGGGCGGAGGGCCTTATCTTCTGCAGCCGAGCGCCCTATCTTCCAGTATCGGGATGCCTACAAGCGCTTTCGTCGGACGCGTTGGCGAGCTCGAAGAGCTCTGGCGCGCGCTCGACGCGACGCGGGCGGGGAACGGTGCGACCATCCTCGTCTCCGGAGAAGCGGGCATCGGGAAGACCCGGCTGGCGGCCGAGCTCGCGAGACGCGCCGGCGACGCCGCCTTCGAGGTCCTCGTCGGGCGCGCGATCGATCTCGTCGGCACGGAGCTGCCGTTCCAGCCGTTCGTCGAGGCTCTGCGACCGCTCGGCGAGCCTCGGCAGGCCGCTGACCGCATGCAAGGCTCGCAGCTGCGGGTGTTCGAGGACACGCTCGCGCTGCTCGCCGACCGAGCGGCCGCCGTACCCGTGCTGGTCGTGCTCGAGGACCTGCACTGGGCGGACACGTCTACCCTCGATCTCCTCGTCTTCCTCGCGCACAACGTCGACGACCGACGCGTGCTGCTGCTCGCGACCTATCGCGCGGACGAGCTCTCCTCCGCGGAACGCATGCGCCGGCTCGCGGACGGCATCCGGCGCTCGGGCTCGGCGCTCGTGATCGAGCTCGGACCGTTCGAAGACGAGGCGTTGACGGCGCTGCTCGCGGCCCGCACCGACTCTCCGCTACCGGCGGGGCTGATGGACACGATCCTCGCCCGCTCAGAGGGAAACCCTTTCTTCGCCGAGGAGCTGCTCGCGGCGGCGGGCGACGAGCGCGGTGAACTTCCGCGTCGTCTGCGCGACCTGCTCCTACAGCGATTCGTCCGGCTCGACGGTCGAACGCAGAGCCTGTTGCAAGTGGGCTCAGCCGTCGGACGCGACATCGGATACCCGCTCCTCTGCGCCGTCGCGGGTCTTCGCGAGCGCGACGTGCGAGAGTCGCTGCGTCGGGCGGTCGACCACGCCGTCCTCGTCGCCGAGCAGGCGACGAACAGCTTCCGATTCCGCCACGCGCTCCTCGCGGAGGCGATCTACTCGACGATACTCCCCGGCGAGCGGGAGGACTTGCACGCACGGCTCGCCGACGAGCTCGTACGCAGCGCGGCCACGACTCCGGCCGAGCTCGCACCCCACTGGGCGGCGGCCGGTCGCAGCGGAGAGGCGCTCGCCGCGTCGGTCGAAGCGGCGCGCGAGGCCGAGGCCGTCTTCGGCTTGGCCGAGGCTCTCGCCCACCTCGAGCGGGCGCTCGCCCTGTGGGACGCCGTACCCGATGCACTCGGCCGCGCAGGGCTCGACCTCGCCGATCTCTGCGCCTGGGCAGCGGCACTCGCCAGCCAAACGGGCCGAGCGCCCCGTGCGGTCGAGCTCACACAGAGGGCGATCGAGCTGATACCGGAGGACGACCCGCTACGCGCGGCGCGCCTCTACGACAGCCTCGGCCACTACCTGCACGAGAGCGGAAGAACCAACGCTGCTCTCTCCGCATTCGAGCGCATGGTCGAGCTCGTGCCGGCACAACCACCCTCAGTGGAACGCGCCGAGGCTCTCGCGGCGCTCGCGCTCGGGCTAATGCTTGCGTGGCGCTTCGACGAATCGCTTGCAACGTGCGAGCAAGCGCTCGAGCTCGCCCGCGAGGTCGGCGCGCACGCGGTGGAGCTCCGAGCACTCGCGGACCTCGGCAGGGACCTCTCCTACGTCGGCCGCACAGACGAGGGCATCGGGCTCATCAGGCGAGCTCTCGAGCTCGCCGAGGAAACAGACGATTCTCCGGCCGTTCTGCGGGCGTACACCTCGCTCACCGACGTGCTGACGATGCTGGGTAGGCCCCGCGAGTCGGCACGGGTCGGAGCGCAAGGCCTCCAGTTCGTCAAGCCGTACGGAATCGACAGCACGGTACTCCTCGCGAACTCGATCGAGGCCCTCATCGCGATCGGAGAGTGGGACGAGGCAGACAGAGTCAGCGCGACCGCGCTCCGCGCCATCACCGCCAACTTCCCCTACATGCTCCTCATGCTCCGCGCCGACCTCGAGCTCGGGCGCGGCGACTTCGACGCCGCGCGATCACATCTCGAGGCCGCGCTTGCGACGCTGCGCGAAGACCGCGGGCAGGGGATCTACGACGTCTACCTCGCAGAGCTCGCCCTGTGGGAGCGGCGCTGGACGGAGGTCGACCAGGCAGTGAACGACGGTATGGCGAAGGCGAGCTCGCCGCGAGCCGCCCAGCTGCATGTTTGGTTCTGCGCGAAGGGGCTCCGCGCACATGCCGAGCTAGCAGCGCTCGCGCGTGCCCGGCGCGATGCGGACGCCGTCCGCACCTGGCTCGCCCGGGCGCGGAAGCTCAACGCCGTCGCTCGACGCGCCGCGAACGAGGCGTCAGCGGTCACGCCGAACACCCGCGGCTGGCAGGCCCTCGCCGAGGCCGAGTACGAGCGCGCCCGCGACGTCGCACGGCCCGATCTGTGGTCGGAGACCGCGGCCACGTGGGATGGGCTCGAACGCCCGCCCCTCGCGGCCTACTGCCGCTGGCGGCAAGCCGAGGCGCTCGTCGCAGCCGGCGCGGCGCGCACGGAGGCCAGCGTGCCACTCAGAGCGGCATATTCTGTCGCGACTCGGATAGGAGCAAAGCCGCTTGCTCGGCAGCTCGAGCTGCTCGCCAAGCGTGCGCGGCTCGACCTCGCTTCGCCGGACGCCGCGCCGTCCGATCGAAAGCGTGTCCTGGAGGAGAACCTCGGCCTGACGCCGCGGGAGGCCGAGGTGCTCACGCTCGTCGCCCGCGGCTACACCAACCGGGAGATCGCCGACGCACTCGTGATCAGCGTGAAGACAGCGAGCGTCCACGTCTCCCACATCCTGCGCAAGCTCGCCGCACCGAACCGGCGCGAAGCCGCCGCAATCGCGCACCGCCTCGCATCGCCCAGCGACGGGCCAGCCGAGCTCGACGCCTGACCCGTAGCCCGCTCGAAGCTCCGTCGGGCAATGCAGCAGGTCGATCACCTGGCTCCAGAGAACCTGGTCGCCGCAGACCCGACCCCCGAAAGGATCTGTGTTGTCCAGTTCGACACAGAGCGCGGACACAAGACGGACACGTCTCTTCTTCACAGAGAGAAGTGTTCGACGGTTCGAGCTCGGGAATGTCCAAAAAGACCAGAAAATGACCCCTAAACAGGTCGGAGGCGATGATGGGGTCCCTCCGCAAACCCTTTGCTGGAGCGGGTTTGCGGAGGGTGTGTCAAGCGTGTGTCGAGTAGACGAGGGCATTGGCGCGTCGGCCCCAGCGTCCGCAGTCGCCGGCGGTGCTGAGCGCGTACTGATAGCTCACTCTGTGCGCTGGTCGCGGACTCAGTAGCCAAGCTTTCAGAGCCAGTTTGCGGGGATGCTCTGAGCGTGTGTTGCTGGGTGGCGGCGGGCGCGGCATACTCGGAGCCTCCGAGCAAGGGGGTGCGTGATGAACCTGGTTGTGGGGGCGACTGGGACTCTGGGCGGCGGCGTCTGCGAGACACTCTGTGGTGAGCGGAAGCCGGTGCGGGCGCTGGTGCGGGAGACGTCCGACCCAGAGCGAGTCAAGTGGCTCGATGAGCTTGGGGCTGAGGTCGTGCGCGGGGAGTTGCGCGATGCTGAGTCGCTTGCTCGCGCCTGTGCTGGTGTGGTAACCGTTGTCTCGGGTGCGACCACGATCGGCTCGGTGGGCACCGATTCGATCAGTGCCGTTGACCGTGACGGCCACCTGGCGCTTGTCGATGCTGCGCGCCAGGCGGAGGTCGGTCACTTCATCTACGTCTCCTTCACCGGTCGCATCGATACGGACGATCCGCTGACCGAGGCTAAGCGTGCGGTTGAGCAGCGCCTGCGCGAGTCGGGGCTGATCTACACGATCCTGCGTCCGAGCTACTTCATGGAGATGTGGCTCGGCCCGGCGCTGGGCTTCGATTTGGCTGGTGGAAGCGCGCGTGTGCTTGGCAGCGGCGACCAGCGTGTCAGCTGGATATCGGCTCACGACGTGGTCAGGGCGATCGTGGCCTGCGTCGACAACCCGCGCGCGCATGGGCAGACGATCGAGCTGGGCGGCCCCGACGCCGTCAGTCCGCTGGAAGTTGTTCGGTTGGCCGAGTCGATCACGGGCCGGCCGATCACCGTCGAACACGTCCCCGCCGACGACCTCGAGCAACAGGCGCGCGAGGCAGCCGGAACCGACGCTGCCATCTTCCCGTCGCTGATGCTCGTACAGACCCGCGGCGACGAAATCGCCCCCGCCCCCGAGTGGATGCAGCCCCAAACCAGGGTCGAGGACTATCTGCGCACCATGCTCGCCTGAAACAGGGCGCGTGACTGTCGCCTCCTGCAATACGCCCCCTCACACGCCGGCAGCGCATCATCCTCAGGAAGCCGTCGCCTTCCCGCAACGTGCGACAAGGCTCGGGGGAGGGATCGTCAACGGTTTCGAAGTCCATAAGAACGGGCCTGGAACGGGCTAACGTCATCGAGTCGGGCGCCTCAGGCCTCGCCGTCCTTCTGATCGCGGGACGGACCGTCAACCTCCTACGCTGAGTGCATGGGCCGGAAGCCGGTGTAGGCGTCAGCCGGCGACCACGGCGGCCGGACGCGGCGCTCCCGCGAGCGCGGCACCGGTGCCTGCGACGGCGAACGGCGGCCGCGGCGGCGGCGACGTGGGAGCCGCGAGGCGGATCGTGTGGTCGGGCTCGAGCGTCGCGGCCTGGACCGGCAGCGGGCCGTCGACCTTCGCTCCGTTGAGGACGTAGACGCGGTCGATGCGGCTGTTCCAGAACGTGTACACCCAGGCCGGTGACCCTTCGCTCCACGGGGCCTCGCCGGAGTAGACGAACGCGACCGGGCCGTCTGCGTAGCGCTCGATCCAAGTCGGCTGCGGGCTGGCGATCGTCGGGCCTGAATCGCGAACCAGCCGGTCGAAGGTATGCGTCTTCGGAGCGCTGGCGAGCCAGTTCCAGCGTGCGGATTAGCCGCAGTCCCCGGCAGCGATCGCCACGATGTGAAAGTCGATTCCGGCGATGAGGATGGGGTAGCCACGTAGGAGGTGATTCTGATGACGGTTGCCCCTGCACCGTTCGCCGTGCGGAGTCACGGCGAACATGCGAACCAGTGGGCCTGGCTCGGCGGAGGCGCCCTTTTCGCGTTCCTCGTGCCGTTCCTGTTCGCGGATCTGATCGGCTTCTCCCGCGACCTCTACTACGGAATCTACGCCGTGTCGGTGTTCGTGTTCTTCGGCGCGTGGGTGAGGTCCAGCGGCGTGAACGTGCGGGAGTTCGTCGCGCGGAACTGGAAGTGGTCGGTTGCGCTCGGACTCGTGGCCGGGGGCCTGCTCTCGGCAATCGTGTTCAAGGGCGCTGGAAGTGCACATCCGCACGGCGTGACGTTCGCCGCGGAGATCCTCTGGCGCGGTGTCGTGTACGGCGCGGCGGACGGGATCCTGCTTGGCTCGTTCCCGGTGCTCGCCGTGTTCGCCGCTATCCCGTTCATGCGGGGAAGGGAGCACTGGCGCCGCACGACGGCGACCGGGGCGCTCGCCCTGGCGATGGCGTTCGCGTTCACGGCCGTCTACCACGCGGGCTACTCCGAGTTTCGCTCCGGCAAGCTCGGCACGCCGATTCGCGGCACGGCGTTTTGGAGCGCGCCGACGCTGCTCACGCTCAACCCGCTCGGAGCGCCCATCGCGCACATCGCGATGCACATCTCGGCGGTAACCCACGACTACCAGACGGACACGTTCCTGCCGCCACACTGATTCGCGCGAGGTCACTTTGAGGATCCGGAGGTAATGGCCGTTATGAGGCCCCTCACATCTGACTCGATCGACCCCAAGACGAAGCCACTACTGGGGCTCCGCCGGCAGCCAGGGCGTCTCGCTCTCGTAGTCTTCCGGCTGCCGCTACCGCTGTATCGCCGGGGATGGGGCTGGCTCCTGGGCCACACGTTCCTGTTCGTGGTCCACGCGGGACGGAAAACCGGAAAGCTCCACTCCATCGTCGCGATGGCCCTGACGTACGACCCGGACACCCATGAGGCGGTCATCTGCTCGGCTTGGGGTGAGAACACCGACTGGGTTCGGAACATCCGAGTTCGTCCGGCGGTTCACGTACAGATCGGACGGGAGTCGTTCACACCGGAGCAGCGCTTCCTCTCGAACGATGAGAGCTTCGCCGTGGTGGTCGAGTTCCGACGCCGACACCCGTGGAGAATGCACCTCGTCAGGTGGATCTTCGGCTGGGATCTCCGGTCCGATACCGCTGTTAGGGATTTCGTCGGCAGTCGGCCGTTCGTTTCATTTCGACCGGCGGCCCCTCCCGGCTCCGCCGGTCGAGCAGCCGCCCGATAGCGGCGAACTCTTCGGGTGTCCAGTTAGGCATCTCGCAGCGGCCGGCCCGGGCCGACCACAGCCGGCGTGTCTTGCGCAGCGAGACCATCGTTACTCCGGTCCGCCGTGTCAGTGATCGCGAGACTGTGATCACCGGCCCGCTGACCTTGTGCAGGAATTCGGGCGGATGCTTTCCGGTCAGGTACTTGTTCAGCGAGTATCTCTCAAACTCCGCATGTTCTGTTGCCGTAGCCGTAACTGCCAGCCCGGCTCGCGGAGTCAGATGAAACCTTGGGCTCATGCTGGCCGCGGATCTGACGCGCGACAGGCGCGCACCCGCTGCTTTCCAGCGGTTTGTCGGTGAGTCCCGGCTACCCGAACCGGGACATGGGAGGCGCCGCCTACGAGGCATCCTCAACCTCGGGCCCGGACCCTATGATGTGGTCCCTCCGCGATCCCTTTGCTGGAGCGGGTTTGCGGGCGGTGTGTCAAGCGTGTGTCAAGTAAACCGGGGCTTGTGCGCACTCGGCTTGTCCTCGGCGATTGCACGCGGACGCGGGCTCGATTCCCGCCGCCTCCACTCGTCGGACTTCTGTGATCCCGACGTCTGTGAGCCGCGGCCGCGCACGTCGGCGGCCGTCAGCGCGAGGTTGCTCGTGAGCCGAAGCAGTCCACGTCCGGCGGTCTGGACCCCGTTCTCCAGATGGTAGATCGGTAGACCGGTCAGGTGTTGGAGCCGAAGGCGCGCGCGACCGCGGCGGTGCGTGTGTGGACGTCCAGCTTCTCGAAGATGTGTTCGAGGTGTGCGCGAACCGTTCCGGCGGAGATCACGAGTCGCGCAGCGATCTCGTGGTTGGTCAGACCCTCTCGCACCAGAGTGAGCACCCTTGTCTCTCGCTGGGTGAGGAGGAGGGCCGGCCGGCTGTGGCGCTCCCAGCGCTCGCGGACTGCGGCGAGGTGGGGCCCTAGCACGGTCAGGACGGCGCGGTCGCGCTCGTCGAAGTCACGGCTGTCGGGGCCACGTTCGACCCAGAAACCGCGGACGATGCCTTGCGGGGATCGGAGTCGTACTTTCATCTCGTGCTCTATCGAGCGCGGGCGCATCACGTCGATGCACCAGGGATTGCGCAGCCGCTGCGTTCGTGTCAGCAGATCGCTGAGCCTGACGGCGTAATCGGTTCCATCCCAGAGGTGCAGCGGCCACCACTTGAGGAGAGCCTGGATCTGCTCGCTGTCCCAAGCGACGTCCCAAGACCCGTTCTCGACTTTGTAGACGTCGTCTCCGGGCTTGCGGCGCTCGAAGTAGCCGGCGCGGTCGGCCCGGATCAGGCCGAGCAAACGCTCGATCACGGGAAGTTCGAACGGCTGCGCTCCCTTGATCGAGGCCGCTTCGGCGACGACAGCGAGTGCGCCGTCGAGATCGTTCGGGCCGAGGCGGACGCCAGACGGCACCACTGAAAGATATGACGTTCGTCAGATTGCGGCAATGTGCGGCGTCCGCGATCGTGGAGACATGCGGCGGTATCCCACGATCGAAAGGAAGCAGATGTCTACCCCAACACGTCTCCTCGCGGTGTCGGCAGCGATCGTTTCCCTTGTCGCTCTCGCTCTCGTACCGGCGGGATCGGCGTCCTCCCCGCGACCCGGAGCTCTCCATCTGACGAAGGAGTGCTCGAAGTACACGGGCGCCGCCGGTGACTACTGCACGATCGTTAGCTCGAACGTCGACGCGATCAAGGTCGGGTCGAGGGTCTACTACCTGGCGGCGTTGGACGGTGACTCCTTCGACGGCGATGTCATGCTCTACGCCGGGCACGGCAACGCCGCCTTCGGCCACTGCAAAGTCAACTACACCACCGCCACCGGCCGTTGCACGCTCACAGGCGGGGTCGGTCAGTTCAAGCACTTCCATGCCAATGTGGTTGTCTCGGCCGACCCAACCAACGACGTAGGGGCACTTTGGGACGGAACGTACAGCTTCGGCAACCGCTAGCTGAACAGCAGTAGCTCGCGTGACAGTCTTGTCCGCGTCGAATCGATTCGGAGGTCATCATGTTGCGGAAGCCGCTCCTCATGCTCGCGGGGCTCGCCGCCGGCGCGGCGTTGATTGCCGCACCAGGCGCGTTCGCCGACCAGGTGTTTCACACGTCGCATGCCGGCGTTCACGCGGTTGCTAGCGCACCGCTCCAATCCGGGTTTGTCAACGACATCCACACCAACGGAGTCGTGAACGCGGCACACGAGGAGTATCACCTCAACGGTGCTCAGGCAGACACGACCTACCAGGTCCAGCTCGTGATCTACGCCAATCAGACCTGTGCAGGATCGCCGTTCCTCACGATACAGACTGCGATGGTGACCACGAACGGTGCAGGTAACGGCAACGCGGACGCCACCTTACCGGCCGGCGCGCCAAACAATCCGCCCTTGCGGGTAGGGATCGTCTGGCTGTTCATTGCGAACGGTACGCCGGTCTATACGACCGATTGCGTCCCCGTCAGCGTCGACTGAGTCGATCCTCGGTCGCGTCGAGGCGAACCCGGACGAATTGATTGAAATCTTGCGCGGGTTCGATCCCCGTCGCACGAACCGCGGGAAACGTTAGGGCTCAAGTCACAATCCTCGTCCTCGGGCCGGGGAGGCGATGATGTGGTCCCACCGCAATCCCTTTGCTAGAGCCAGATTTCGCGGGTGCGTCAAGCGTGTGTCAAGTAAACGGGGTGTCCACGCATCCGAGTGGTCGAACCGGTTCGCCGCAGTCCAGACCGATCCCGGCTCCCCGGAGCCACTCTCCGCCCGCTCCTAAGGTTGCCCTTCCGTCGTGCCGCCCTTCCACCTGAACGCGACACAACGGGCTGACGCATCTATCGTTGCGCTCGCTCCAAACCGGTGCTGGCCATCGGTGTGATTCCGTGATCAGTGGTCTCACCGATGGCAGCCGAGCCCCGCATTGAGAGAGTTCGGATGAGGGGACGCAGCAGTGAATCGCTCTCTTCGTGTGCTCTCCGTCCCCTCGAGGAAGGGAGGGAACATGGGACGTACGCGACGCGTTCATACCGCTGTCGCTGTGCTCGTCCTGCTGGTTGCTGGCGCCCTCAGTGCAGCCTCGACTACGGCTGGGACGACACGGCTCTTGGTGAAGCCGGTGATCGGGCAGCCGGTCACCGTCCCTGCGCAGCCGCTGGCCGGCAAGCGATTCACAGTCGCCTTCAAGGTGACGCGTAGCGATACCGGCGCCGCTCTGACGAGCGGCGAGATGATCTGTGATCCGTCCGTTTTCGGGAAGGTAATCCGGCACGCGGAATCGTTCGGGAACGGAACGGCCCGCCTCTCATTCGTCATCCCGGCGAAGGCGGCCGGCAAGGTGCTGAAGGTGAAGCTGACGATCAGGTCCGGTCATCAGTCGGCGACGAGAGTCTCGACCTTCCGCATCGTGCAAGGGCTGTCGTTGCCGTCACTGTCGATCGCCGACGTCTCCGCCTTCGAAGGGAACACCGGCACGACGACGCTGGCCTTCCCGGTAACGCTCTCGAAAACCAGCACCCAGACCGTCTCGGTCGACTTCGCAACGATCAACGAGACCGCCACTGCCCCGACCGACTACACGGCGACGAGTGGCACGCTCACCTTCAACCCCGGTGAGCAAGCCAAGACGATTGCGGTCACCGTCGTGGCCGACACGATTGTCGAGCCGCACGAGGGGCTGTGGTTACAGCTCTCCAACCCGATCAGCGCCACGATCGCGAACGGCGCCGCGATCGGGGCGATCTGGAACGACGACTGATGAAAGCGTCGTTTAACTACAAGGGAACGCACTACACCTGCACTTCGACGGCGGAGTGATCAACCGAGAAGCAGGGCTGACGCTTCGCGCAGGACATAACGCAGCCGATCGGCCCCAGCGAAGCCGATCGGCTCGTACTGCGCGGTCTAGCCGAACCGCTCGTAAGTCGCCTTTCCACCAGAACGCGACACGCGGAAGAGCACGGGCTGATTGCCTGTCCTCAGGTCGACTACGGCAACCACCGGCGAAGGCCGGGGGATCTGGGGCTCGCCGTTGTTTGTACTTCGCACAAACTGCGAGACGCAGGGCACGCTTCAGGACGACGGAAGGTTCGAGCGAGAGCACGCTCGCCCAAAGGGGGGTTCACGCCTGATGTGCTCCGGCGCTCTTACAGGTAGATGTCGGGCCTGCGCTTACTCTTGCGTGACTATATCGACCGAGATCTCCACCGCCGGAATCGTTCCTCTGTTCTCAAGCCAGTGTGTGGTGTTCCTGTCCTCGGGCCAGCCGACTCCCGGCCCATAGTCCGTAGCGACTCCATTTCGATGGTCAGTGATCGTTCCTTGCAGTATGTAGACGATGCCTGGCCTGTCTTTATGGTCGTGAATCGGGCCGAAAACGCCTCCAGGCTCGATGGTCACCATACGCATTCGAAGTTGGCGCCCTGCCATGCCCTCGATCTCAGGGCCAAGGTCAACCGTTGCAAGTAACGCCGCCGTAACACCTCTCGTCTCAGGTGCCGCCTGTTCGTTGCTCATCGAGCCCTCCTCTCAGTACTTCCAGGCCTCACGTTCGACCCAACCTGGATTCTCGCGACTCTGGGCTTCTCCTTGTCGGGCTTGCCTTTGCCATCGGCGCAGTAGCAAGCACGAGACGCAAGGTCCGAGATGCAGGGAAGGGCTCGGGGTCATTCCGGAACACTGGCCCAGGCGACCCTCTCCTCACATTCGTTGGCAAGTCAAGCCGCGGGGGCATATCTTCTCCCCGTCCGGCCCGCAGGCGCCAGCCATTTGACACGAAGGAGCGGCGATGCCCACCGTTTTCGGCTATCACGACGTGAAGGACAGGGACCATTGGCTCGCCTCGCCCAAGCGCGAGGAGTTCTTTGGCCCTCTCGGCGTTACTAACATCCGGACGTTCGTCGACCCACAGAACCCCACTCGGGTCGGAGTGCTGATGGACGTCGCGGACATGGACGCCGTCATGGCCGCGATGGAGACGGAGGCGGCCGCCGAGGCGATGGCGCACGACGGGGTACTGTCGGAGACACTCGTGATGCTCGTCGAGGCCTGATCAACCCCGGCGCCAGCTCGGACGGCACCCGAAGTCGGCGCGTCGCTCAGGAGACTTCCCCGCACGCTCGCCCAGGCGACCCGCTAGTCGCCGGGTTCGGTCCTCCGAGGTCCCACGCGCTTGACCGGTCCGAGTCCTGCATAGGCGCCCACCTCGAGGAAGAACGCCGGCGCGAGGCGCTCGTACTGAGCAGCAAAGGGGGCGTTGACGCAGGCCTCCTCGATCGATGCGGCGACGACGCGACCGAAGACGAGCACCTCCTCGCCGTAGCGCTTCACATCGTCGAGCAGACATTCGAGGTTCGCCGGGCACTCGTCGACGACGGGGGCCCCTACCTCCCGCGCCGGCACGAGCGTGAACCCACACTCGCGCGCACGCGCGCTGCCATGAACGTCGGAGAGCGCCCACGCACGTTCCGTAAGGGACTCCGTGAGCACGTTCACGACGAACTCGTCCGTCGCGACGATGTTTCGATACGTAGCGTGCGTGACGTTGCAGCCGAATGCTACGACCGGCCCGGCGAACGCGACCATCGTCACCCAGCTCTTTGGTGCGATGTTCGGAGCTCCCTCCGCGTCAACGGTCGTGACCAGGACGATCTGTCCCGGTAGCGCCGACGGGTGCCACGCCTGCTTGTCGAGCGGCAGTGCGATCTTCACGCGTAAGAGTCAAGCACGACCCCTGACTCGAGCGAAGGCCAACGGGCCCCACTCCTCAATCGACTGAGACCACCTCACCCGGGCCGGGACCCTCTGATGTGGTCCCATCGCGAACCCTTTGCCGGAGCCAAATTCCGAGGGTGTGTCAAGCGTGTGTCAAGTAAAGGAGACCGAACGCGTGGCCCTCGGCCACCTCCGGTCGAAGTTGGGGTTCAGAAGCACGGAATGGCCTCGTAACAGCCATCACGAAAGACCTTTGGGCCGGGCGAGCTCAAATTCGTCGCGAACGACGGCGCTTTAGACGGTGCGGGGTCGCCACGGTTCGTGCTCGTGCGCGAGCCAGACCAGCTCGGGGTCGAGCGCGCGTACCCGCAGCTGGCCTTCGGTGTGCGGCTCGTCGAGCTCGCCGAACCAAACCGCCACGTCGCCGCCGACGACGACCGGACGCCCGCCAGTCTCGACGACGACCACCTGCATCCCGCGCGTGTGGCCCGGCGCCGGGACGAGCCGGAGCCCCGGAAGCAGCTCGAGCTCGCCGTCGACAGGCACGTACCGCACGCCGGGCGCCTCGACCCACTCGCGAATGGTGTAGTCGTCCTCGCTGCGCGCGTCGTCGAGCTCCCGACGCTGGACGTAGATCGGCCTGCCGGCGAAGAGGTGGTTGCCGCCGCAGTGGTCGAAGTGCAGGTGTGTGTTGACGACGATGTCGATGCCCGCGAGGTCGAAGTCCTGCTTGCTCAGTGGACGGAGGCGGGGATCGAGGTCGGCCACCGCCGGGTGCAGCTCCGTCATGCCGGTGTCGACCAGCACCCGCGCATCGGGATGGTCGATGACGTGCACGTAGACCGGCATCCGCTCGCCCTCGGCGAGCAGGTCGGCAACGGGGACCGGCGTGATCGTGATCGAGGTGGGGACGTTCACCGCGCCCCGATCCTGACAGGATCGAGCGGCGCGAGATCGAGGATTTCGTCATCGAGTCGGATCCGGCCGTAGCCCCTAACGACGAAGCAGATCTCCTCTGTCTCGCGGTGCTTGTGCTCGAACGCCTCTCGCCGGCCAGCTTTCACGGTGAGACAACTCATCCCTGTCTGAACAGCACCGAGTTCCTCGCGCAGGAATCGTGCTCCTAGCGTCATCAACCCATATGCCGCCGCGGAATCCTTCACCTCGCTCGCGTTGATCTTGGTATTGGGGTCGAACTTGTCTTCCCTGAAAGCTCCTTTCAGTAACGCTCCTGACACGCTCACTTCCGGGCATTCACGGCGTGCGAGTGAAGGCGACGTGCACGGTGCCGCTCTCGGCGGTCTCGGCTTGCACCCGGTAGCCGTCCTCGAACCCGCGGAGGTCGTCCCACAGATTGATCCCGCGACCGAGCAGGATGGGACAGATCGCGACATGCAACTGGTCGACAAGACCGAGCTTCAGGAACCACCGCACGGTGCTGACGCCGCCGCCGACTCGCACGTCCTTCCCGTCGGCGGCAGCAGTGGCCTGCGCGAGGACCTGCGGTGGAGACGCATCGACGAAGTAGAACGTCGTGCCACCGGCCATTTCGATCGACTCGCGCTTGCGGTGGGTGAGTACGAACACCGGCACGCGAAACGGCGGCTCGTCGCCCCACCAACCCCTCCAGTCCGGGTCGTCAGGAAATGCGTGGAGCCCGAACATTCCAGCACCCATGATCTCGGCGCCGACGCCCTCGAAGTAGGCCGCTGCGTACTTGTCATCCACGCCGGTCGTGCCCTCGCCCGAGCTGTCATGGAGGACCCGCTCGCGGAACGTGCGCGTGGCGACGTAGGCCGCGGTGAGCTTGTTCCAGTCCTCCCCGAATGGGTTGTCCGGCGTGCCGCCTTCGGTCGTGGCGTAACCGTCCAGCGACACGTTCAGATCGACTCGTACTCCGATGACCGCCCCTTCAGCGTGATTGTTCTTTGCGGGCACTATGGTACGCCGGCGACGGGCATTACTCGTCGTTGCGGAGTTCCGGGCGTGTCGAGGCCCGGTCGGATCTCGCCGAGGGTTTGGCATCATGGCTCGCGAGGCTGGCCTGCATCCGTCCGGTCACGAGCCGGGTGCGGCTGCGCCTCAGACCGCAGGCGCTTCGAGCTCGAAATCGACGGGGACGTCCCGGGTTTTCCGAGACCGGCGCGGTCCCGGTGTCATCAGCTTCAGAGGGTCACCGCCCGGGAAGTGAAATGGTTGCAGAGCTCGAACGAGCGCCGTGGACCCTTTCCGGAGGGTCGGTCGTCTCGTGAGGGGTTGCGGGCTGCGCCGCCAGCTCGGCATGGAAGACGAGCAGCAGCGCCTCGTCGTGCGAGAGCGGCATGCAGTGGGCCCCCGCGGCGTGGCGCATGACCGCCGCGACGAGCCCTTCCTCGTCCGCTGCGCGGGCGTCGAACCCGCACTCGCACGTGAGCACCCTTCCCACACGTATCGCGGCGAGGCTAGGTATCCGCGCCTAGATAGGGGCAAGATGGCGGAAGCGAATGGCTAGCCCACTGTTGCTGAAGGTCTTCCTCACGGGTCGCGTCGCGGTCGAGACCGACGGCGCCGTGATCGGCGAGGCGCAGCTCGGAGGCCGGCAGGGACGGCTCCTGTTCGTCTACCTCGTAGCCGAGCGGAGCAGGTCGGTTCCGCGGGACGAACTCGCCGAGGCGCTCTGGGGCGAGACGCCGCCGGCGACCAGTGACAAGGCGCTGACAGTGATTGCCAGCAAGCTCCGCGGCGCGCTCGCAGACGCCGGACTCGACGGTCGGGAGCTGTTGACAGCCGCGTTCGGCTGCTACCGGCTCGACCTGCCCGAGGAAACGTGGGTCGACCTGTTCGCAGCCGCGAGCAGCGCACAGGACGCGGAAGAAGCGCTCGCCGCAGGCGAGCTCGACCAGGCACGGGCGGCGGCTGAGTCGGCGGAGTCACTGGCGCGCCGACCCTTCCTGCCCGGTGAAGACGGAACGTGGGTCGAACAGAAGCGACGCGACCTCGCCGACATCCGCGAGCGCGCGTTGAGTGTCCTTGCCGATGCGTGCCTGCGTTCGGGCGCCGCGCGGGAGGCGGCAAAGTGGGCCGAGGAACTGATCGCGCTCTCACCGTTTCGCGAGGCCGGATACCGCCGCCTGATGGACGCACACGTCGTCGCGGGAAACCGCGCCGAGGCGCTTCGCGTGTACGAGCAGTGCCGGCAGCTTCTCGCCAAGGAGCTCGGCACGTATCCGTCGCCGGAGACAGACTCGATCTACCGTGCACTCCTGGAGGCACCGCAGACGTCCGTTCAAACGACGCCGGTCGCCGAGCCGACGGACGAACCCGGTACGTCCGAGCTCTCGCGAGTCCAGACGGAGGCTGCACCGCTCCGGGCGGAGCAGGTAGGCGAGCGACGGTCGCGGAAGCGCCGCGCAGTCCTTCTCTCTGCGCTCACCGGCGTGATCGCTGCCGTTGTCGTGGTTCCGCTCGTGGTGTTCGGTCACGGTGGAAGCGGAGGCCGCTCGGCCGTCTCGGTGGCCGGCGACTCGCTGGGAGTCGTCGACGCGCGCTCGGGGCGCCTTGTCGCGGCCACCGGCGTCGGCGCGACACCCACGGCCGTCGCGGCCGGCGAAGGTGCGTATTGGGTCACCAACGCCGACGGCCACTCGGTGTCGCGGATCGACCCCGGAACGAGCACCGTCGTCGAGACGGTTCCGGTCGGCAACGGCCCGAGCGGGATTGCGAACGGCGCCGGCGCGGTTTGGGTGGTCAACAGCCTCGACGGCACGGTCTCGCGGATCGACCCCGGCACGAACACGGTCGTCCAGACGATTCCCGTCGGGGGCGGGCCGGGCGGGATCGTCTACGCGGCCGGCTCGATCTGGGTCGCGAACACGGGCGACGGAACGATCACGAGGATCGACCCGACGAGCGGCAGGCGGACCAAGACGCTCCAGATCGCCGCGACCGAGCTCGCCTTCGGCGCAGGCACGCTGTGGGCGAGCGTCCGTGCCGCGGGCCAGGTGGTTCGCATCGATCCGACGACCGGAAAGCAGGTCGCCTTAATCCAGGTCGGGAACGGCCCGACCGGAATCGCCTACGGCGACGGCGCGGCGTGGGTGGCGAACAGCCTGGACGGGACGGTCTCCAGGATCGATCCCGACACGAACTCCGTCACCGCAGCCGTTCCCGCCGGCAACGGGCCAGCTGCGGTGGCCGTCGACGCACGCGGCATCTGGGTGAGCGACCAGTTCGACGGCAACGTCGTGCGGATCGATCCCGGCAGGAACCAGGTGGCGCAGCGAGTGAGCGTGGGAAGCCGGCCACTGGGACTGGCGATGTCGGGCGACACCGTGCTCGTCGCCGTCCGTCACGGGGGCGCCGGCCACCGCGGCGGGACGCTCGTGGTGCGGGCTGATCGGCCCAGCGTCGTCGACTCCATCGACTTCGCCCTTTCCGGCGCTACGTACACCTTCCCATTCCTGCGGATGACCGGCGACGGCCTGGTCGCGCTCAACCAGGTCAGCGGTCTGGCCGGAGCGCAGCCCGTGCCCGACCTCGCGACTTCGCTGCCTTCGCCGACCGACGGCGGCCACACGTACACCTTTCTGCTCCGGCCCGGCATCCGCTACTCGAATGGTAGGCCGGTGCAGGCGACCGACTTCCGCTCCACCTTCGAACGCGACTACGCGCTGGACTACGGGAACGTAAACGACTACAACGAGATCGTCGGCGGCGCGCATTGCCGGAAGCGCCCGAAGAGGTGCGACCTCTCACGCGGGATCGTCGCCGACGACGTCGCCCATACCGTGACCTTCCACCTGGTCCGGCCGGATCCCGACTTTCTCTACAAGCTCGCGTTCCCGGCGGCCTACGTGCTTCCGGGCGGCACGCCGCGGCGGCCGGCCGGAACGCATCCGCTGCCCGCGACCGGCCCCTACATGATCGCGAGCTACCGGCCGCGGAAGCTGCTCAGGTTCGTCCGCAATCCTTACTTCCACGAGTGGAACCGGGCCGCGCAGCCGGCCGGGTACCCCGACCGAATCGACCTCCGCATCGGCGGCACCTCGGACGAGGCGATTCGCGACGTCGTCGACGGCAGGGCCGATGTCTTGTGGTTGGCCGAGCCGTTGACCCCGTTGCAGGTGTCGAGGCTCGAGCTCCGGTACCTGAGCCAGCTGCACTCCAACCCGCGTCCGAACATCCAGGCGCTCTTCCTCAACACTCGCGTCCCGCCGTTCGACCGGCTCGACGCCCGTAAGGCGATCAACTTCGCCGTCGACCGCGCCGCGGCGACGAACGCTTGGGGCGGGCCGAGCGTCGCCGAGCCGACGTGCCAGATCCTGCCGCCGAATTTCCCCGGCTACAGCCCCTACTGCCCGTACACGGCCGGCTCGACGAAGAGCGGCAAGTGGACTGCCCCCGACCTTGCGAAGGCGAAGGCGCTCGTGGCACGCTCAGGGACACGCGGCATGAAGGTCACCCTCTGGGCATGGTCGCAGGCAAAGGGCTTCAACGCCGTGGCCCTGAAGGTGCTGAAATCGCTCGGTTATCACGTGGCCGTGAAGCCTGTCGGCGGGTTTGACAGATACTGGAATGCCGTCGGTGACCCGCGAAACCGGGCGCAGATCGGGTTCGACGGCCACGAAGGCGGCTACCCGTCCCCGGCGACGTTCCTGGTCGAGCTCTTCAGCTGTCCGGCGTCGGACTCGAGCCAGTTCTGCAACCCGGGCATCGACCGCCAGATGCGAAGGGCGGAGGCAGAGCAGCAGAGCGACCCGACCGGGGCGCGTGCACTCTGGCAACGGGTCGACCGCGAGATCACCGACGCGTCACCGTGGGTGCCGCTCATGGCGACGAAGGACGTGAACGTCCTCTCGAAGCGCGTCGGCAACTACCAATTCAGCCCGGATGGGATGGGCCTGCTCATCGACCAGCTCTGGGTACGGTAGGACAGACCTGACAGCAAGGTCGTGACGGCGCCGGAATCGAGCGTGCCGCAATGACCTAGCCGTGGTCTAGGCGTGATCTTGCCTCGATCTAGGCGTGGGTTCCTAGCCTCGCTGCGATGCGTGTGGAAAGGGTGCTCACGTGCGAGTGCGGGTTCGACGCCCGCGCAGCGGACGAGGAAGGGCTCGTCGCGGAGGTCAGGCGCCACGCCGCGGAGGCCCACTGCATGCCGCTCTCGTACGACGATGCGCTGCTGCTCGTCTTCCATGCCGAGCTGGCAGGAGCGGCGACCGCGATCCCCGCGCGACCACAGACCGCAGAAACGGAGGAGCAATGATCAAGCGAGCAATGCTGGCAGCCATCGGGCTGCTCTCACTGAGTGTGTTCGTGCTTGCGGCGGCAGCCGCAAGCTGCACGACCAGGTACGTGTCACCGTCGGGCGTGGACAACCCGACCTGCAGCAGGAACAGCCCGTGCAAGCACATCCAGCAGGCGGTCGACGTCGCCTCGGCCGGCGACACGATCTCGCTTGCCAGGGGCCGCTACGTCGAGCAGGTGTCGATCGCGAAGGATCTGACTCTGACCGGGGCAGGCTCCGAAGCGAGCACGATCTCCGCGCCTACCACCGTGCTCGTGCCGGACAGCCAGGGGTTCCTGAACATCGTCGAGATCAACAGCGGCGCGAGCGTTCAGATGAGCCGGTTGGCTGTTGCCGGCCCCGGCCCTGGAACCTGCGGCAGCATCGACAGGGGGATCTCCGTCATCGGCGGGGCGTCGCTCGCGATCACGCGGGCGGCGGTCAGCGACATCCGCGACAACCCGGGGAGCGAATGCAACAACGGCTTCGACGTCGGTGCCGGCACCCAGCGTCACGGCGATATGACCGATCCTGAGGTCGGCCACCTCACCATCGACCACACCACCCTGACCGGCTATCAGAGAGCCGCGATCTTCGTCGCCGGCGACGGCTCGACCGGGCAGATCGACCACAACACCATCCAGGGCGCGCCCTGCACCTTCCCATGTAACGGCCCCGGCGGAATCGGGGTGTTCTTCGGTGCTTCGGCGACCATCGATCACAACACGATCAGCGGCAACGAGTGCAACGACCCGACCCTGCCGTGCGGCCCGGACTGGGGCAACGACTATCAGTCGTTCGGCGTTCTCATGATTGGGGCTGCCTCGTCGACTGTGGTCTCACACAACAGCCTGAATACGAACGACGTGGGCATCTACACCGACACCGGAGCCACGATCGACCACAACGACGTGGCCTCCCGCTGGTTCGGCATCGTCACCGACTTCGGGAACTCGGCGCAGGTCGATCACAACTCGACGACCGGCGGCATCTACGGGATCTACGAGTTCGGCGGAACCGGCACCTTCAGCCACAACTCGGCGAGCGGAAGCTCGGGCGCCGATCTCTGGTGGGACGGCACCGGCACGCCCAGCTTCAGCCACAACAGCTGTGGTACGGCATCGCCCAGCAAAGCGATCTGGGGCTGCCACTAGCTGCCGTCGCACACCAACGCGACCTACCGAGCAAGACCAGCTGGAGCCCCCCGGGAAGGGGGCTCCAGCGCCGCCGAACCGGAGGAACCCGCGTTCCAGGGCACCACTCCCCCGCCTTCACTCTCTCGTCTACGTTCACCTCCGAGGCGAAGGAGCTCGCCGAGGTGCTCCTCGAGCCGACCCGCCAGGCACTGCCGACCGAGCTCGACGAGGCCCTGCGCACCGGTCGGCTCGAGGAAGCCGCCGCGGCGGCCGCAAGCTTCGGCTACCTCTGAGCACGCGCCCCGTTTGCGCGGGAACGATTGTGTGGCTCACCCGGGCCGGGACCCTATGATGTGGTCCCGTCTCAATCCCTTTGCTGGAGCGGGTTTGCGGAGGGTGTGTCAAGCGTGTGTCAAGTAGACGAGGCGCTTGCACACAGGTGGCCAACCGGTTCTCTCCGGCTTCGCGTCGCACACTTGCCGTCGTGTCGCCGTCCCCGGGTCACGGTAGCCCGGTGTAACCCGTGCGACACCCGCACTGACCAGTGTCGGCCCCCGTTGGGCGCCGAACCACGCGCATCATCGGGACCGAGGTTCGTCAGTGCGCGCGCTGTGGTCTCGAGCGCTCTGCGAAACCCTCCTGATGCTCTCCCGAAGGACAGCCTCAAGCTCATCATCAGGCAATCCTGCCTCCGCGACCATCCGTCGGAGATCGCTCTCTTGAACTTGACGCTTGGCCCGTCGCTGGAGGCGGACGTAGTGGATGGGATCACGGTTCTTGTCCAG
The DNA here is from genome assembly GCA_963724805.1 of uncultured Actinomycetes bacterium. Lineage (GTDB taxonomy): Bacteria > Actinomycetota > Thermoleophilia > Gaiellales > Gaiellaceae > CAVQZA01. Next base: position 986,658 of record CAVRWA010000014.1, on the reverse strand, counting down.
CGCCCGCACGATCCTCTTCCGCTCGCGTTCAGCCTCATCGCCTTCGAAGCCGTACGCGTCGACTAGGAGTCGAGCGAACGTCTCGATCCGTTCTCGGCGTAGATCTTGCTCATCTTCCAACACGTTCACCCGTTCTCCCTGAGACCCGAGTATCGCACCCGCTGCTACTCCGAGTACGCCAGTTTCGTCAGGCCGTACCTCGAGAAGGAGGACGGCGGAGCGCCCCGATAGGTCGCCGGAGCGCTGCTAGAGCTCGACCGGCTCGGCGTCGACCAGGACGGGCAGGCCGCTGGGACGACGCACGAGCGTCGGCCCACTCGCGCTGACCAGGACACGGTCGCGTTCGATCCGCAGCTTGACCCGGGCGCCACGGTAGCGAACGGTCAGACTCAACGCCTGCCAGTCCGCCGGCAGGCGCGGGTCGAGCTGGAGGCAGTCGCCGTCGGGGCGCAGCCCGGCGAAGCCGTAGGCGAGCGCCTGCCAGACGCCGCCTTGGGTGGCGGTGTGCTGGCCGTGGTGGCTCGTGCCGTTCCGGTTCTCGAGGTCGAATTGGGCCGCGGTCTCCAGGTAGCGGACCGCTTGCTCGAGCCGGCCGACGCGGGCCAGCAGCAGGGCGTGCATCGCCGGTGACAGCGAGGAGCCGTGTGAGGTGCGCGGCTCGTAGAAGTCGAGGTTCGGCTGCAGCGAGCCGGGGGCGACCTCGCCCGGGACGAGCTGGTGCAGTAGCACGACGTCGGCCTGCTTGACAAGCTGCGAGTTCTTCGTCCGTTCGCGGCCGACGAGCCGGTCGGCGTCGAAGGGCCGCTCGGCGAGCTCGGCGGCGACGAGCGGCTCCAGCCGGTGGAAGCCTGCGAACTCCTCGTAGATGCCGGTCTGCGGGTCGTAGCCGTCGACGATGCAGTCGGCGAGCGAAAGCCAGCGTTCGCGCGCGGCGAGCGACACGTCATCCCCGGGCAGCTCGGAGACGGCGCGGGCGGCGCGGCGCAGGTTCCAGCGGGCCATGACGTTGGTGTAGGCGGAGTCGTCGACTGGCTCGTGGTATTCGTCCGGGCCGATCACCCCGTATATGTGGCCGTGTCCTTGCCGGTCGAGCCGGATCCGGGAGGCCCAGTAGCGGGCGCTCTCGACGAACAGGGTGCGCGCTTCGGGCTCGAAGGTGTGGTCGCCGGTCCAGGCCAGGTAGCAGTCGGCCGCCCAGGCGACGTCGGCGGCAACGTGCTCCTCGTGGCTGCCGGTGCGGACCGGTACGGACCGGCCGGCCGCGTCGCGCAGGAGCGGAGGGGTGACGTCGAGGCCGGAGCGGGTGGACTCCCAGGGGAAACGGGCGCCCTCGCGGCGGTAGGCGGCGGCGACGGCGCGGGCGGCTTCGAGCCGGTTCAGCCGGTAGCGCAGGATCGCCTTGGCCGCGGCGGGATCGGTGGCGGCGAAGAACGGCAGTGTGTAGACGTCGGTGTCCCAGAAGACGTGACCCCGGTAGCCGGACCCGGTGAGGCCGCGGGCACCAATCGCCGCTTCGCCCTCGTTGGTTGCGGCGACCATCAAGCCGAACAGGCTGAAGCGAACGGCACGTTCGAGCTCCGGCGCGCCCTCGATCGTAATGTCGCAGTTATCCCAGCGCTCACCCCAGTCTTGCCGCTGGGCGCTGTAGAGTCGCTCGAAGCCTTCGCTGCTGGCGACGCCGAGCGCGGTCAGCGCGCCACGCTCGTCGGGCGCGTAGCAGGCAAGCCTGTCGAGCCTGTCGCCGAGGCAGTGCTCGGACGCAGCGGCGAAGACTCGATCCACGTTCCAGCTCTCGGCGATCGTCACCTGGCCGCGCCGGGAGAAACGCGTCTCCGTGCCCGGCTGTTTGGGCGCGGCCAGCGGCGTCCCGTTGCGGAGCAGGGCGGCCTGGTCGGCGCGGGCACGCAGGCAGGCGGTGCCGGGCCGGCCGAGCGAGGCAAACAGGAGCGCGTCCAGGCGCCCGTCGGGCCCCTCGAGCTGATGGTGGAGCGTGCCGGTCCTCAGATCGAGCACCCTCCGGTAGCGCTCACCCTGGGCGCCGTCGATCCGGTTCCAGATCGGGCAGGCGAGCAGCTCCTCGGCGGCACCGTTGCCGGCGTAGCGGCCCCCGGCGAGCGTTGCCTGCCCGGCGACGGCGTTCAAGGCGGTGCCGCGCGTGCCGTAGCGGCCGTCGCCGAGCGCGAGCAGCGTCTCGCGCACCGGCTCCTCCTCGCCGCCGACGCCGTCGAGCACGATCTGCCAGCCGTGATCGGCGCAGAGCGCGGGCAGCTCGCCGTCGCGGCGGCGCCGTAACTGGCCGCCGAGCAGGTCGAGGAAGCGCGCGGGGCCGCCCGGGAGATGCAGCACCCCGGCGGGCACGCCGTTTGGCTCCGGGCCGACGGAGAAGCTGATCGCGCGGTCCGCCGCGGGGATGAGCATCAGCGAGTCGGAGCCGGCGCAGCCGCCGAGCGGGCCGAGCTCGTCGCCGGCGATCAGCACCTGCTCCGAGCGCAGACCACGCCGGCCGAGCCAGTCGAACACGTATGAGGCGGCGTGCGTCTTGTCGGTCAGGCCGAGCTCGAGGTACTTCGCGTCTGACGTGACGCGGGCATCGGCCAGTCCGGCTTCCCGGCAGCAGGTGAGCGCCAGCTCGATCGCTTGCGGCAGGCCGCCGCTGATCCCGGCCTGCGCCAAGCGCGTTTCGACCGCGGCGAGCAGCTGGGGGAGCTTCGCCTTCGGCGGTTCCGCCCAGGCAGGCAGCGGGATCAGGTCGACCTTGCGCCGGTTCATCCGGTCGGAGATAAGCCCTGTCTCGAGGCCGCGCTCGCCAAGCCGGGCTCGCAGCAGCGCCGCGGCTGCGCTCAGCTGTTCGTCTTCGCGGGCGCTGGCGCTGCGGCGGAACAGCGGCGCGGCACCGTCCGGGCCGAGCTCGAACACTTCGGAGCCGCGGTTGCAGCAGACCAGCATCCGGCCGGGGCCGTCGGGACGCAGGCCAAGCTGGTCGTCGACGTTGGCGAGCTTGGTGCCGGTGATCACGGCCAGGTCGAAGCCGGAGCCGAGCAGGGCGGCGAACAGGTCGCGCGCCTTGCCGGCATCCGCGGCCCGGTCGGCGACAGCGGTGCCGTCCCAGTCGAACACGCACGCTTCGAAACGACGGTCGAGCGGCTGGGGCAAGGACACGCGGCCGGGCGCCTTCATGCGACCGGCCAATCGGTCATCCGCCGCCGCCTCGGCCAAGACCGTGGGACGAAGACCGCAGTCATCTCACGCTCTTTCTAGTCGGCGCTCGGCCGGCGGCCTGGATCACCGAGCCGGCTGCGCTTGACCTGGACGACGGTGCGAGATGAGCGGAAGAACTGACTATGCAACGCCGACGCGGTAGCGCCGGCAGACATTCGAGCCTAGTGGCCTGTGCCACTGAAGCCCATGAAGCAGACGATCCTCGGTTCGCGTGGCCGCATACGACTCATCTCTTGACCCAACGTACGTGTGCCGCGCCGACCGCGCATCGGTGTAATCCCCGCAGCACGTTTCGGGCTTGAGCGCTGAGTCAGACGTCGGGCGTTGATTCGTAGATCGGGATTACCTCGATACGGAGGGTCCAGTCCCGTCACCTGAGCGAGGACCTCAGGAACCGGTTTCCTAACTAGCCGGATGATTGTCGCGGTGGCGACGCAGCCCCGACATCCGAAAGGAGCCCGAGTTGTGCCAACTCGCGCCGCAAGGCTGTTGCGTCGGTGAACTGGATCACGCGAAACCCGAGCGCTGTCGCCGCATCGATGTTCGCCGGGGAGTCGTCGATGAACAGTGCCTCTCCCGGTTCGATCCCGAACCGCTCAAGGAGGTGTCCGAAGATCCGCGAGTCGGGCTTGTTCACCCCGACCTCGCCCGAGATGACGATCCCCTCGAACCACGCCAGGAAGTCGAACCGCTCTCGCGCGACCGGGAACATCTCCGCCGACCAGTTACTCAGCGCGACCAATCGTGTGTCCCCGGTGCGCAGATCGGCCAGCACCTCGACCGTTCCCGGAATCTCCCCGGCCAGCATCTCGGGCCATCGCCGATGGAACGCCTCGATGAGCTCACGCCGCTCCGGATGCTCGGCGACCAGAATCTCGATCGCCTCGGCCCAGGGCCGCCCTGCGTCCTGATGCGCATTCCACTCGGCCGTGGTCACCTCGGCAAGGAACGCCTCCATCTCGGCGGGGTCCTCGAACAGCTGCCGGTACAGATGGCGCGGATCCCAGTCGATGAGGACACCGCCAAGATCGAAGACCACGATAGTCGAGTGGCTCACCTCGGGCACCCCGCAACGCTAGCCGGTCAACGCCGGAGCCACACCGGCGCCGAGCCCGAGCCAGCCGATACACCCGGGCGGGGACCCTATGATGTGGTCCCTCCGCAAACCCAGTGCTGGAGCCGAATTTCGGGGTGTGTCAAGCGTGTGTCAAGTAAACGCGGGCATGCGCGCACACCAAGTGACACCCTTTCAGAAGTTCAAGCGAGAGTACGTTCGCGCAGTCGAGCGCACGCGGCCTGGGCAGGGACTATCCGATGATGAACACGGCCACGATGGCGGAGTCGAGAGGCGCGAGCGTGTCACGAAAGAAAGCAATCCCGTCCAGCATTGCGTAATCGACGCCCTCTGCTGCCGTCTCGTTGAACTCCTCGTAGTAGCGGCGAAGCACTGCCCCGTCGAACGCACTTGGATCGAGGCGTGCCAAGTAACGCTCACGGTGATCTGACGTGAGGACAAAGACCGAGCCCTCGCGGGTCTGCGAGATGGTCGAGGCCACCTCATGGTCAGAGTGCATAAGCTCGATGCCCTGCTCGTCGAGGTACGGCAACAGCGTCGCAAGAACGTAGCCAGACCAGGCGTATTCGATGCGAGTGATGGTCTCGCGGCCTAGGACATCCCAGAATTCATCCGACGTTCCACGGACGATGCGCTTCCGCGGGCTAGCAGCAGCCTGCTCGATCGGGAGTGCGGACTCAGAGATCACGAATGACTGACCAATCGCGGACCCGCGTTTAGACCATGGTGTCAGCGTCGAGTCGCTCGTCACGGTTCTGCAATTTGCTAAGCGAAGCAATTCGTCGACCACCTGGTCGACAGGCTGGGTAGCGTCCACATCTATGGCTCCGGCCGGTTTCTCGTCGCTTCGATTGAGCCTGAGCATAAGTTCGACTTCCTCGGGAAGCTTGCCAAATTCATTGTTGGTGCGCTCTTGGAGGCGTCGACGCATGGTGTCATCGCCGATGCGGAGGTTGAATATCTTGGTGAAATAGGGCAGAAAGCGGTCGCGGTTGCGGCTGCTTCCACAAACAAACAACACTTCTGGTTCCGGGCTTTCGAGTTCGCTGACGACTTTTTGCTGGTCCCACATTGAGTTGTCGTGATGAATGGGCCGACCTGGGAGACCGGTGTCAGGGTCGGCATGGTACTTCCAAGCCCGGTCGGTACTGATGGCCTTGTAGCCACGTCGGATCAGCTCCTCGTAGACCGAGGATTTGCCGGCACCAGATAAGCCCTCCACTAAATAGTTCCGTCTAGCCATGGTGATGATTCAAGACGCCCAGTGGGCAGCGTATCTCGCCAATGACCCGGATCTCGAGGCCGTCGGCAGGAGCGAGTAGTGCGTCAGCCGTCATTCGCGAACACTGGCCCAGGCGGCGCTCCGCGCTCTTGGCGTCCTTGAACCAGACGCCTGCCCCACCGATCGTCGGGATTGGCACCGGGCTTGACACCGACCGGGAAGAGCCGACGCGGGGACTCGAACCCCGGACCCCATCATTACGAGTGATGTGCTCTACCAGCTGAGCTACGTCGGCGCGGCCCGAAGAATAGCTACTTCGCGGCGCACTACCTGCCCATCGCGGACGGTGTGCTGAGCCCTGTGCCAAGTCAGCGCAAACCAGTCACCAAGCTGAGCGCGCGGTCTGACGGCCCCGTGAGGCGCCGAGACTCGGTCCGAACCGGAATCCCGGTGCTCGAGCGTGCAGACGATCGGGCTACAGGCGCCCCCAATCGAAGTTCGCAAGCGACGAAGGAAGTCTCAGTGATTCGCCGCTCCCGCGAGCCGTCCGTATTTCCAGCCTAGGGCCGCCAGGGTTCGACGAATTCGTACGCTTCGGTCCTCAAGGTGACGCGCACAGGCGCAAACTCCACCTCGTGCCCGGTGGCGACGGCATGCTGCCGGCGCTCGGGCCTGAGCTGTGCGTATTCGTTGCGGAGAACAGTGAGTGTCACGTTGCAAAGGGGGTCGGAGCATTCGCAGAGGATCTCGATCTGCTCCGTGCCGTTGCCGTTCGAGACGGACGCGGCGTCTGCGTACGCCGAGATAGGTCGTTTCAGCAGCGAGCGGTTGCCCTTGATCCGATATTTCTGGTCGACGGTGATGGTCGCCACCAACGAAGGATTCCTCGGTGGACGCCCGCGCGACATGAACTTCTGGTTAGTCCTTCCTCACTCCGAGGATAGTCTGCGCCAGCTCAAGTCGACACGAGTTCCGTGTTCAACGGGTCGTCTGGTGGCTCTGCGGCCTGAGCGCGGCGGTGTCCCCTTCCTTGGACGCTCCGCCCGCTCAGTCCCTTTCGCCTACCGACCAGAATTCAGCCCGAACAGCGCGTCGAGAGGGGTGTGCGAAGGAGCGGGAGTGGCCTGGCGCAAGCGGCTCGAGCCCGGGCGCCCCGCTCCCTGCGAGGAACGGACCGGGCCGTGGCGTCACGGTGCCGCGGTGGGCCTGTGGGTGTCCTCAGAGTGCGTGGGCGGGCACTTCGTCGACCGCTCTGGTCGGGGGCGTAGACTGTCGGTGTTGGAAGACGAGCAGGACCTCCGCCGAGAGAGGATTGAGACGTTCGCTCGGCTCCTGGTTGGCGCGTATGGCTTCGAGGGCTATGAGGCAGAACGCGAGCGGGAGTTGATCGTGCGGGCGCTCGAAGAGAATCGCGATCCCGTCGACTACGTCGGTCTCAGGCAACGGGCCAAGCGGCATCTTCAGTCAAGCGAAATCCGACAGATCCTCACGGAGGCGGGACTGCCCGACCACGAGCTTCAGGCTGTCCTGCTCGAGAGCGTTAAGCAGGCTTCGCGGACGATGCGAGACCGCCCCGCGAGCGCCGGCGGACATCAGTCCCTATGACGCGCCGCCCTCCGCCTGGGACGACCTCCACGTAGAGAAGGGTCGACGGCTTCGAGTCGGCGCACTCCAGTCTTGACTACGAGCTCGGCGTTGCCTCATCCTCGTCGCTGTCGGGGCAGCATCGGTACTCCTGCGACTTCTCGAGCAGGTCGATCTTCTTCTTCAGCAGCTCGTTCTCGAGCTGCTTTCGCCTAAGGTCGAGTTCGATCTCGCGGTCGAGCGACGGCTCGCAGATGTCGCACTCGTCGAGGCAGCCCTTCACGATCACACCGGCTGTCGGAAGCGCGATCTCGCGCTCCCAGCCGAACAGCTTCTTCGTGGCCTCGCTCACCTCGCCGCTCTTCCCCAGTAGACCTTCTGCGATGAGCTCCTTGTCGACTGCGTCGAGCGCCGCTTGTCGAACGGCCGCCGTGAGTGGCTCGGCCCCGCGGGCCAAGCTCGCGAGGACCGCGGCGCGGGAGAACAGGTCCGCGCCGATCGCGGTTACGTTCTCACTGACACTCGCACGGGCCGACCGCTCGACGTCGAGTCGTTGTCTACTGGTCGCCAAGACGCTGTCGGGAATGACGCTCACGCCGTCGAATGGCGGAGGATCGTTCAACTCCACGCTCGTTGGTGCGGCCGGGTCGAGCACCGTGCGCTCGATCCCGACGAGCTCCCAGCGGATGGTCTGGCACTTGTTCAGCTTGTAGAACAGGAAACTCAGCGCGTGGCAGCGGTTTGGGTTCGAGAAGACCCGCGAGCTCGACTCGTACTGATCCTCCGACTCCCCCTCGGTGTGCGTGCGAGTGTTGACCTCACCGACCGACGTCGATGAGGCCGCCCGCGTTGCGACCTCCACGTGTCGGCTGGACGAGTCGGCGTGCTGGGAGAGGCTGCGCGCGAAGGCGCTTGCAGACTTCGCGTCGTAGGAGCTCCCGGAGGCCGAGCCGCCGATCTTGATGATTCCCAGATCAAGTCCTGCGCCGCCGCCACCGCTCAGCGACGAGCTATGGAAGGAGGAGCTCGAGGAGGCGCTCTCGTTGACATTCACGTTGCTGACTGCGCTGGCCATCCCCGCCATGAAGAACGACTCCTCCGAGGTCGTCTGCTGGCGGTAGGCGAGGCTCGTCTCGCTGTCGAAGCTGAACCTGCTGTGCCGGTCGCTGCTGAACAGCCGCACCTGTTCTCCCGGCAGGAGCGTCGTGCTGTAGAGGATGTCTCCCAACGACAACGACCCGGAGCAGCGCGTCAGACGGAAGTGCAGCGTCACCTCCACCGTGACCGGCGCCCGATTTGCAGCTCCCGCAGCCGGCCGAAACGGAAGCCGAAAACGGACGTCGATCACATCGCACACCTCGCACGGCTCAAGAGTCGGACAACACTCGAGCTGGGCGATTCCGGTCTTCTCCTTGGTCGCAGTCTCCCCCTTGGCCACATCTCTCCCCTCGTCGCGGGTTGAGAGAGACTTACCACGGCCCTGTCACCCAGCCGTCACCACGACGTCACCGCAGCCTCGCCGCTCCGCCGTCGGGCTCGAACATTCAGGGGCTACCCGTTGTGCGGTATCAGGTCGGGGCCGACGATTCTGGGTTCTTTGGGGCCTGTGACGCTCGCGGCTAGAAGCGGAAGAGGCCTGGCCCGGATCGGCACCTCACCGTCGAGCGTCTCGGTAAGGACGTCCTTTAGACGCCAACGGAGCGCCAGATCGCGTCGATGTCGGAGAGTTCGGCGACAGCGGGCTGGATCGGGCAAGCCATCTGTTCTTGGACTGCGCCGACCGCGTCGGGGTCGGAGGGATCGGCGAATGCGACCCTCAGCTCGCTGCCGAAGAACCGCACGGGAACAGCCGCGTAGCGGCGGCCCATCTCCGGTGTCATCAGTGGGAGAACCGACCGGTCGACCCCGAGGGAGGCGAGGTTGACGTAGGGGATCGACCACTGCTCCGCTAGCACGCGTGCGAGTTCGGACTCGAACACCCAGCCCTTCCGGATCAGAACTCGTCCGACGACATCGCCGCTGCGGCGGCTCTCAACGAGAGCCTGCGAAAGCTGCTCATCCGTGATGAACCCCTTCCTGACAAGCAACTCGCCAAGCCGCGGAGGCGGAGGAGCGCCAGGATCGGACGCGAGGGTGACCACCTCGAGCGCCCTGCCTCTCTCGGGAGCTGCCCGACCACTACTGCCGTCTGCTATGCGAGCATCGAGGCGATTCGCTCGCGCCCACGTCTCGTAGTACAACTCGGCGCTCTCGTCCTCATCGAGCAACCCGTCAGGGAACTCGACCTCGAGCGTTCCACCGTCCCCACTGCCGGTGACCGCTGCGCCGAGACGCAGAAAGTAGTCCCGAAGCCGCGGGTAGTCGCGCGAGTTGGTCAGCTCTATCCGCATCACGCCGCCACCTGACGCGCGACGTCGCGGACATTGCGGTGCCGCACATAGGCAGTCACGTTGCTTGGTGCTCCTTCGAGGTCGGGGCCGCAGACACTGCCAATATCGGGCGTCGCTAAGCCTGGCATGAGACCTCTGAGGAGGGATTGGTGAGGGGCGACTGGAGGCGGGGCTGCGGCTCCGCCGCCTCTACAGTCACCCGGCGCGTGGTTGCGGCCTACACGCAGCCCTCAACATCATTGGCAGACCCGTGTGTGTCATGCCCCAAGTGGGTGAAGTGAAGTAACCCGATGAACCACCCGAAGGGTGATTCGGGTAGCGCCCACCGAGGCGTAGAACTCGTCTTGCCTGCTCCAAGCAGCATGAGCAGACGGCAAGCGATGAGGTCGACCCCGATGCGGCGGGGGCCGACCCAGACAATGAATCGGCCCTGGGCGGCTCCGGGGCCGATTCTCCTTCCTTCAGGCCAAGGAGGAGCACGATGAGCCCAGCGACCGCCCTGATCATCGAGTCCGCCGACGCGACACTGAACGAGAACGATCGAGTCTTCCTCTGGCGCTGCGAGGAACTGCGCCGAGCCGGCTACGGCCCCGAGGCCGCGACCCTGCTCGCGGCAAACCCCGACATCGACCTGGATCTCGCGATCGAACTCCGCGCCCGCCGCCTCCGCGCGGCCTGACGCGGGGCCGAGTTGGAGTCGCGATGAGCCGAGAACTGCACCCACTCAGAGGCCACAGTCCGGGATGAGCCAACTCATCCTCGAGCAGATCACGCTCACCCGATTCCTCGCGATGAGCCCCGACGACCTCCGCTGCACCCTGGACGAACTCGCATCCACTCGCGCCAGGCGTGAATCGGATCTCGACGACGTCGCGATCGCAAGCCTGATCCGAGTCATGGATCGCGCCGGCTACACGCGCGTCTCGGATCTCGGACCAGAAGCCGCCAGAGCCTGGGCCGCCCGAGCCGGCGTCTAGGAGCCAATCGCCTCTCTCGTTCATACGATGCCCCAGGCTGCGGATGCTGCGACGTGCAACTCATCTGGCTCTTCCGCCAGAACGATCGGTGGGCGATAATCGGAGATCTGCGGTTCGACCTAGTTGGGAGCAACGCGTTATGAACGCCAGCCTGCAGCGCCTCCTCCGGCATCGCTTTCGGGCGGCCGAGAGATGATTCGCTACCGGTTCGAGTTCGTCGGCGTCCAGCCGTTACCACCGGCTGACTACGTCTCGCGAGACGCACCAATCGTCGAGGGGACGGTCGAGCTCTACCTGACGAAGCGGTTCCTAGTCGAGGCCGTCGATCACGAGGCCGACCCTCCGGTTGTCGTCCTGCGCAAGGTGCGTTCCTAGACAAGCGTGCTACACCGTCAGGGCGACGGGAAAGCCTCTTGACGCCCGGGCACGGCTTCATGTTCGTCCTCCGGAGCCGCCCGGAAACGGCTGGGCCGGCGTGGGTAGGAAGGTAGGACGGCCCTGCTTCACCGACCCGCCGCGGAGATGATCGGCGCACCGGACACATCGCGGCCTATACGTTCGATGCGTAGGCACCGCCGCACGCCTTCGTCTAGCGTCACGACGGTCGATGCGGGCCTCCATCCCCCTGGAGCGCTCGACGTACCCCAACCCAACGCCCCGCATGTCAGGCACGGCAGAAGACCGGGGGGCGTTGGGCCGCCAACGTCCCCCGGCTCTACCTGTATTCGTATCACGCCGAGATTGGGTTGCAACGTGTGCGAGCGAGAGTGGAACGCACCTTCTCGCGGCGCGGACTCCGGGTCTGACCGTGTCGAGAAGGAGGCGGGGTGTGCTTATGACGGCCGAGTCGTAAGCACACCCCCTGGTGCGTGACGTCTTCCGCGAGGGGTGTCGGAGACGATGGAGGGACCGTAGGCGGCTTACCTGACTGCGACATCAGTGGAAACCCGTACTGGAGGCGCCAGACGCGACGTCGAGCCGGAGTCCCCGCTTCGGGGGCGGCCTTCCGGCGATGTTCGGGCGCGTAACCCACCGCCTGAACTTGGTGCACGCTTGCCACGTGCTGCGCGAACCCCGCACGGGCAAAGGACTCCGGCTGGTGTGCAGCCCAGTGACGACAGTGACCGGCGAGACCATTGCCCCTCGACGCTCTACCACCCTGAGCGACGTCGGCGCTCGCGTCGGCTTACCGCGGTCCGCACGGGGCTCTGTCACCATCGAGGGGTGAGGCACGAGGCGCTCTTCGCCGACCGCCGCGATGCGGGCCGTGTGCTCGCCCGCGCGCTTGCGGACGAGCAGGGCTCCGACGCCGTCGTGGTCGGGCTCGCCCGGGGCGGTGTCGTGGTGGCGGCGGAGGTGGCGCACGCGCTCGGGCTCCCGCTCGACGTCGTCGCGGTGCGCAAGGTCGGCCATCCCTGGCAGCCCGAGTACGCGCTCGGCGCGGTCGCGCCCGGCGGCGGGGTCTACGTGCGCGACCCGGGCGGGCTCACCGACGAGGACCTCGCCGCGCAGGTCGAGCGGGCGGAGGCCCGCGCGGCCGAGCTGGACCGCGCACTCCACGACGGACGCGAGCCCATCCCGCTCGCCGGTCGCACCTGCCTGCTCGTCGACGACGGGCTCGCGACCGGAGCGACGATGATCGCCGCGGTACGCTGGGCCCGCAGCCGCGGCTCGGCCCGCGTGGTCGCCGCAGTTCCGGTCGGCGCGGCTCAGAGCGCCGCGGTGCTCCGCGACGAGGCCGACGCGGTCATCTGCCCGCACGAGCTCTTCGACCTCGGCGCGGTGGGCTTCTGGTACCGAGACTTCGGCCAGGTCGACGACGCCGAGGTCGCCTCGCTGCTCGAGCGCCGGTTCTAGCTGTTGCCGCCGGGCGGACCGGTGACCGTCGTCTGGACGGGCGCGACGACGGGCGTGGGCTGGGTCGTGGAATCGCCGAGGGTCGGAGCCGTGGTCACGACGGGCGTGGTGGCGATCGGCGTAGGGGTCGCGTCGGGCGGTGCCGGGACGATGTTCTTGGCGGTCGGCGGTGGGAAGTGCGGGGTGGGCTCGGCCGGGTCCGGCGTGATCGGGTCGGTTCCCGGCTGAAGCCCATGGGCGGGAGTGGTGGGCAGGGCCGCGGGCGGCGCGGCAGCCGGTGCCGCAGGCTGTGGACTGTCAACCACCTGCGGCGGGGCCGGGGTCGCGGCGGGCGCCGCCGGAGTCGCAGCGGGCGGCTCGGCCGTCGCCGTCGGGGTCGTGGCCGGAGAGGCGGCCTCGCCGGGAATGGAGGTGACCGAGCCCACGGTGCTCAACGGCATCACGAACGAAGCCGGCTTCGTCTTCGCGCGCGCGGCGCGCGTGACCGCCGTCTTCGTCGCGACGGGAGCAAGGGCGGATCGCGTCGAGGAGGTCGAGGAGGAGATCTGACGGTTGGCCGTTGCATGCTTGGCGTGCGGCAGTACGTGGTGGCGTTGGGCGGCCGGCTCACCCGACGAGGCTGCCACGACGGCGCTGCCCACGGCGACCGCGGTGGCGACCGCCTTGACGGTGGCGCCGGTCGTGAAGAGCGTCTTCAGCAGCGCGACCGCAGAGCCCACGTCGGCACCCTGGCGCACGCGCTTCCACCGCCTCGTCTTGGGCTCGTCCTCGAGCCCCTGTGCCAGCGTACGGCGCGCGCGGAAGATCAGGGTCTCCACGGCGGCCTGGCTCAAATCCATCTCCTGCGAGATCTCGCGGTACGAGAGACCCTGCCACTCGCGCAGCAGGATCGCGCGGCGCTGGCTCTCGGGCATGCGGGCGAGCGCCTCCTCGAGCCCGATCAGGTCGTCCTCGCGCCGCTCGGGGGACGGCGTGACGTCCTGGATCGCCTGGAGGTCGCTCGGCGTCTCGACGCGGCCGCGCCGGAACGAGGAGCGGTGTCGGGAGAGGCAGACGTTCTCGGCGATCTTGAACAGCCAGGCCGACTCGGCCTGCGGCACGACGCCGCGACGCAGGCCGCGGAACGCGTTCAGGAACGTGTTCTGGACAGCGTCCTCGGCCTCCTCGCGCGAGCCGAGCTTGTGCAGGCAGTAGCCGTAGATCTGGCCGGCGTAGCGCTCGTAGAGATCGCGCGTGAAATCGGCCTCGGGAGCCGGAGGAGGCGATTCGACGGCTGACGCACGGCCTATTGACGGTGCTGCGGCCAAGACCAGACTCCATGTGGAGGACGCGGCGACACGCCCCGCTGGAGCGCGTCGGGCTCAGTGTGAGTAAGGATCGAATACCCCGCAACCCCACTTGTGGGGGATGCGACGAGCACGGAAATAACGGGCGGGCGCATAGGAGGGGCCTCCTCGTCCGGTTCCCGACAGGAGACACGACCCGTGTAAGGCCTCGTTCCGAGAAACGTAAAACCGGGTTTACACAGCGAAGGCCGGGCCGGCGAGCTCGGTGCGCAGGCGTACGAACAGGGCGGCCAGCGCGAGCTGGGGATTGACGTTCAGCTCCTCGAGCGTCCTCCAGGCCTCACGCACGAGCTCGCACGCGTGTTCTGCGCCGAGCATCCGCTCCTTGGTGGCGTCCTCGTGGAGCTCGGCGTGGCGGTCCGCGTTCACCGCCGCGCGCGCGGCACCGGCCGCGACGACGACGAGGTCGCGGTACCACGCGGACAGCTCGTCGAGCGTCGCGAGCAGCTCCTCGCGCTCGGCGCCGCGCGCGACTCGCTTCACGAACTGCTCGGCCTCTCTGGCCGGAGCCTGCGGGTCGACGTCGCGCTCGGCCTGCTCCCGCGCCGCCTCGCCTCGCTCCGCGACTCCCTCGAGCAGCCGCCGGGCGGCGCCGGACGGCTCGAACTCCGGGTCGAGGTAGACGCTCCGCGCAACGTCGAGGACGGTCGTCCGCCTGGCCTGCGCCTCGGGCTCGAGCAGGCGCTCGGCGCGATCGAGCCGCCCGGCGGAGACCCGGGCGAGCGCGGTGAGGCCGTTGTCGGAGAGCTCGGGGCCGCGCTCGGCGAGGAACTCCCGCACCGCCTTCTCCGAGAGGCGCCTGAACGGGATCAGCTGGCAGCGCGAGCGGATCGTGACCGGGATCGGGCCGAGGTCGTCGGCGACGAGGACGATCACCGCGTAGGAGGGCGGCTCCTCGAGATCCTTCAGCAGCGCGTCGGCGGCGTCGCGGTTCAACTCGTCGGCGTCGAGGATGAGGTAGACGCGGCGCGCTGCCTCGAAGGGCGTCATGTGCAGGTCGTGGCGAAGGGCGCGGATCTCGTCGATCCGGATCTGGTCGCCGACGGTCTCCACCACGTAGAGGTCGGGATGCGAGCGGCGGGGATCGCCGAGCAGCTCGCCGGCGAACGCGAAGGCGGCCGCGCGCTTGCCGACTCCCGCGGGGCCGTGGAAGAGGTAAGCGTGAGCAGGCCCCTCCGAGAGCGCGGCCCGCAGCAGGCGCTTCGCCTCCGCCTGCTCAGGCAGTCGCTCGAACGCGTCCAAGGATCTCCTCGGCCAGCTCGGACGGCGTCCGCGACCCGTCGAAGGCGGCGATGCGGTGGGGAAAGAGCTCGGCGAGCTCGCGGTAGGCCTGGTCGACGCGCATGCGGAAGTCGGCGCTCTCGCGCTCGATCCGGTCGGGCTCCGTGCCGGCGCGCTGCTCCGAGAGGCCGGGGTCGATCAGGAGCAGGATCGTCAGGTCGGGCAGCAGCCCACGCGTCGCCTGGAGGTTCATGTCGAGCACGAGCTCGACGCCGACGTCTCGCGCGAGGCCCTGGTAGGCGAGCGAGGAGTCGATGTAGCGGTCGCAGAGAACATCGGCGCCGCGATCGAGCGCCGGCCGGATCACGCCCTCGACGAGCTCCGCGCGCGCAGCGGCGAAGAGAGCCGCCTCGGCCCACGGGGTGATCGGGAAGCCGTGGAGAGCGATCTGGCGGATCTGCTCGCCGACCTCGGTGCCGCCCGGTTCCCGCGTCGCGACGACCTCGTGCCCCTCCGCCTCGAGCACGGTGCGCAGCAGCTCGACCTGGGTGGTCTTGCCGGAGCCGTCGAGGCCTTCAAACGTTACGAACACGCGGCGCCTAGGATACGGCCTGATGCGGGCAGTGGTCACCGGCGGTGCAGGTTTCATCGGCTCGCACGTCGCCGCGGCGCTCGCGGCGCGCGGCGACGAGGTGCACGTGCTCGACAATCTCTCCACCGGCAAGCGCGAATTCGTGCCTGACGGGGTGCGGCTGCACGTGGGCGACATCCGCCGGGACGACGACCTCGACCTTGTCTTCGACGAGACACGCCCCGAGGTCTGCTTCCACCTCGCCGCGCAAGCGGACGTCGGCACCTCGGTTGCAGAGCCGGTCTACGACGCGGAGGTCAACGTGCTCGGGACGCTCCGCGTCGTCGAAGCCGCCCGTCGGCACGGGGCGCAGGTCGTGTTCAGCTCGACCGGCGGCGCGATCTACGGCGAATGCGACGCGCCGGCGCGGGAGGACGCGCCGCGACGGCCGCTGTCGCCGTACGGCACGGCCAAGCTCGCGGCGGAGGAGTACCTCGCGACCTGGAACCGGCTCCACGGCACGACCCACCTCGCGCTTCGGTTCGCCAACGTCTACGGGCCGCACCAGGCGGCCGGTCTCGAGGGCGGGGTGGTCGCGATCTTCCTAGAGCAGATGGCTACGGGCGCCACGAGCACGATCTTCGGCGACGGCTCGCAGACCCGCGACTTCGTCTACGTCGGCGACGTGGTGCGCGCCGTGCTGGCCGCCGCGGGCCGCGAGGGCGGCGTCTTCAACGTCGGCACGGGGACCGAGCTGTCGGTCTCGGCGCTCTACGACGCATGCTGTCGCGTCGCGGGCTTCGACCGGCCGGCGGAGCACGCTCCCGCCCGCCCGGGAGACCTGATGCGAAGCGTGCTCGATCCCGGTCGCGCCGCAGCGGAGCTCGGCTGGCGGCCCGAGACGAGCCTCGAAGCAGGGCTGGCCGTGACCTGGAGCTGGATCCAGCGCCAATAGAGAGAAGGAGCGGCGCCGCGGAGGGAGAAATCCCCCCGCACGATGGAGCACTCCCTCCCCTCTCCCGCCTCCGTCGGGCCCTGGCGCACGGCGACGATCGTCGTCGTCATCCTCGCCCTCCTCGAGCTGGCAGCGCTCGTCGCCGCCGGGGCCGCACTCTTCGGTCCGTCCGTCGCACACAGCGTCCAGCACGCGGCCGCGCAGAAGGTGTTCGCGCCGATCAAGGCGGTGCCCCTGAAGCACCAGCCCAAGCCCGGCCCGCCGACGCTCTCGCGCGCGAAGACCTCGATCCTCGTCCTGAACGGAAACGGGCGCGCCGGCGCCGCGGCCGCCGCGGCGGCCCGCGTGCGCGGCCTCGGCTACCCCGTCAGCGGAGCCGCCAACGCGCCGCACACCGGCTACGTGCGTTCGATCGTGATGTTCCGGCCCGGGCTCCGCTCTGAGGCGCTTCGCGCCGCACGCGACCTGCACGTGCGAATCGTCTCGCCGCTCGACGGCATCCGCACGCGCGACCTGCGCGGCGCGAAGCTCGCGTACGTCCTCGGCCGGAGCTAGGGCGAGATCGGCGTCCCCATCTGCCTCTGCTTCACCGCCTCGCGGTTGACGATCACCCGCGCCTTGTCGAGGTAGCCGCCCTTCTGCCCGGCCGGGCCGAAGCGGTCGAGCGTGTAGGCGTCGTTGAGCGCCCGGTAGGCGGCTAGGTAGTTGCCCTGCCGGAACTCGAACACGCCGAGCTCGTACAGCGCGTCGGGGTTCTTCGGCTGGCGCGCGTGGGCGCGGAGATAGAGGATCTCAGCTGCGTGGATCTTTCCGCGCGCGGTCGCGACCGCCGCCTGGTAGAGCAGCGGCTCCACCGCGAGCGGGTTGAGCCGGTCGGCCGAGCGGAAGTCGGAGGCGGCTGCCGCGAGGTCGCCTCGGTCGAGCGCCGCGAGGCCGCTGTCGATGCGCCGGTTCGCGAGCCAGGGGGTCGCCAGCGAGTAGACGGCGGCGGCCGCGACCAGCACCGCGCCGAGCGCCAGGAGCGGCCGTCGCTGCACGGTAAGGGCAGGGCGCCCCGCCGCGGCGAGTGCCCCGACCGCGAGGAAGACGGGCGCCGTGACGGCGATGTAGTCCCAGTGCAGGTCGACGAGCGCATGCGCGAGCCAGGCCGTGGCCCCGGCCGTGAGCGCGACGGCGGCGGCGCGGTCGAAGCCATCGAGCCGCCGCAGCGCCGAGCGCAGCACGAGCGCCGCGGCGGCGACCGCACCCGCCAGGAGGAGGAACCCGACGAGTCCCGTCTCGCCGAGCGCCTGCAGGGCGATCGAGTGCGGCTCGATCGTCGGCTCCGAGTAGCTCGCGGCGCGAACGATCCGGTGCTCGAGCTCGAAGGTTCCGGCGCCCGAGCCCTCGAGCGGATGCTGCGAGAACGCATCCCACGACTCCTGCCACCAGCGCCAGCGGTTGCTCGAGTTCGCGCTGCGAAGACGGCCCGAGGCCTGCGTGATCTGCTCGGTGGTCGCGAACCCGTGCCAGAGCCGCCGCACCGCGGGCGCCGGGCCTCCCGCGCGGACGACCCCGGCGACGACGACGAGCAGGACCACCACCACCGCACCCGAGGCCGCGTAGCGAACGACCCGGGCCCGCCCCGGCGCCGGCGGGACGCGAAGCCGCGAGAGCCACCAGCCGGCGAGCCCCGCCACAGCGGCGCCCGCGAGGAACGTCGCGGCGAGCATGGCCCCGGCGTGGACGCGCTGCGAGTGGGTCGTGCCGTCGTCGACGAGGCCGGGTTGCGTGAACGCGATCCCGGCGACGATCGCGGCGGGCGGCAGGGAGGCGGCGAGCGTCAGGAGCCCCCCGTATGCGTCACGCGAGAGCGCGAGGTAGAGGAGGACGGCCAGCACGCCGATCGCGAGGCCGCTGCGCGAGAGCGTGAGCACCGCTGCCACCGACGCGCAGTAGACGACGAGCGAGCCCGCCCAGCGCCGGCGCGCTCCTAGCCAGAGCCCGAGCGGCAGCGCCGCGTCACACACCTGCGCGAGCGCGTTCCAGTAGCCGACCGGAGAGCGCAGCCGCGCGATCCGCCCGTAGTCCGGGTACAGCGACGGGATCGCCTTGCCGAGCAGCGCCCAGCCGACCGCCACCGCGAACGCGGCGAGGAACAGGTACGCGAGCTTGCGCGGCGCATGCGGCAGCGCGGCGCCGAGGAAGAGCCCGAAGAAGGCGAAGGCCAGGTAGGCGAGCCCTCGGTTCGTGTAGGCCCACGAGCGGTCGGGCTGGACCGACCAGAGGATGGTGGCTCCGCTCCAGATCACGAAGCCGCCGCCCAGCGCGAAGAAGGCGGCGCCGGAGCGGCCCGGCGAGGGCCGCGGCAGGAAGCCGAGGAAGGAGGCGGCGGCCGCGAGCCCTGCCGCGAGCGCCGCACCGCCTCCGATCCAGAGCAGCCGCGAGTCGCCGGAGGCCCCGCCGCCGAGAAGCGCGGCCAGAAGCAAAGCGCCGGCCGCGGCGAGGAGGGCGGCGGCACGCATCGGCGCGCAAGCTACCACCGGCCCGCGCTGGACAGGTCCCCCTTTACGAACTCCTCACACTGCGATCAAAGCGCCCTCATCCGGTGCGGCGAGACTGCCCCAGAGGACCGGCGCGGACGCGCCTGGCCCTCCCGTACCATGACCCCGTTGAGAATCGCCCTCACCACAGCCGCCGCGACACTCGCGCTCCTCGCCCTCGGCGCTGCCCCCGCCTCAGCCGCCAAGCCCTGCTGGTACAAGGTCCAGAACGACTGGTATCGCCACGGGCAGGTCACGGGCAACTACCCGGTGCACTGCTACGTCGAGGCGATCAAGAAGCTGCCCGAGGACTCGAAGACCTACTCGAGCGCACCCGACGACATCCGGCGCGCGATGCTGCTCGCGATCCGCATCGAGCGCGGCGGTGGCCCGAGCGGGCCCTCCCCAGGCGTCTCGGCGAGCGGTCCGTCGGGCGGCGGCACGAGCGGCACGAGCGGCGGGGGCGGCTTCGTCGGCAGCGTCTTCGACACGTTCGCGCCCGAGAACGCAAACGGGGTGCCCGTGCCGCTGATCGTGCTCGGGGCGGTCGCGCTGCTCCTGCTCCTCGCCGGTGGAGGCAGCGTCCTCGCCCGGCGGATGCAGTCGCGCCGGGTCGCCGTCTCACCACCAGAGCCGCCCGCCGGCCCCGGCGCGTAGCCTCGCCGCCGCCAGCGGGTCCGTCCGTCCGACGCGCCCACTAACTTTCGCCGTCCGCCTCTCCGACGTGCCGGACGGCACGCGCTGGCTGGAACGTAGACTTCACCCATACCCGGGAGGTAGGACATGGCGTCCGCGAAGGAAGTTCAGGCACCGGATCCAGCCGCTGAGGAGCTGGTCAACATCGTGATCGAGCAGGAGGCTTCGGTCGGCCTGCGCCGCTACTTCACGATCCCCGGGCGCGACCCGTTCGACGAGGTCGAGTGGGAGATTCGCGACGCCTACATCCCCGGCAAGGACGGCCCCGTCTTCGAGCAGAAGAACGTCGAGTTTCCGAAGTTCTGGAGCCAGACGGCGACGAACATCGTGGCGCAGAAGTACTTCCGCGGGCGCATGAGCTCGCCCGAGCGCGAGTCGAGCGTGAAGCAGATGATCGGCCGCGTCGTCGACACGATCGCCGGCTGGGGCCGCAAGGGCGGCTACTTCGCGAACGAGGAGGAGGCCGAGACGTTCGAGGCCGAGCTGAAGGCGATCCTCGTCAACCAGCTCGCCTCCTTCAACTCGCCGGTCTGGTTCAACGTCGGCTTCGAGGAGGCGCCGCAGTGCAGCGCGTGCTTCATCCTCTCGATCGACGACTCGATGGAGTCGATCCTCGAGTGGATCCGCCGCGAGGGGATCGTGTTCCGCGGCGGCTCCGGCTCCGGAATCAACCTCTCGAAGCTGCGCTCCTCGAAGGAGCAGCTCTCCAAGGGTGGCTACGCCTCCGGCCCGGTCTCGTTCATGCGCGGCGCGGACGCCAGCGCGGGGACGATCAAGTCGGGCGGCAAGACACGGCGTGCGGCCAAGATGGTGATCCTCGACGTCGACCATCCGGATGTCGAGGAGTTCATCTGGTGCAAGGCCAAGGAGGAGGAGAAGGCCCGCGTGCTCGAGGCGGCGGGCTACGACATGTCGCTCGACTCCCCCGACTGGGCCTCGATCCAGTACCAGAACGCGAACAATTCCGTGCGCGTGACCGACGCGTTCATGGAGGCCGTCGTCGAGGGCAAGGAGTGGAACCTCACCGCGCGCACCGACGGCACCGTCGTGCAGACGGTCGACGCGCGCCAGCTGATGCACGACATCGCCGAGGCCTCGTGGCGCTGCGCCGACCCGGGCGTGCAGTACGACACGACGATCAACGCGTGGCACACGTGCCCGAACACGGGCCGCATCAACGCGTCGAACCCGTGCTCGGAGTACATGCACATCGACGACTCCGCTTGCAACCTCGCCTCGCTCAACCTGATGAAGTTCCGCCGTGAGGACGGCGAGCTCGACGTCGAGGCGCTCGAGCATGCGGTCGACGTCGTCTTCACCGCGCAGGAGATCGCCGTCGGCTACTCCTCGTACCCGACGACCGAGATCGAGCGCAACGCGAAGGCGTACCGCCAGCTCGGCCTCGGCTACGCGAACCTCGGCGCGCTGCTGATGGCCCGCGGCCTCCCCTACGACTCGGACGAGGGCCGGGCGTACGCCGCTGCGATCACCGCGCTGATGACCGGCCGCGCGTACCGCAAGTCGTCGGAGGTCGCCCGCCGGATGGGCCCGTTCGCCGGGTACCAGAAGAACGCCGCGGCGATGATCGGCGTGATCGCCAAGCACCGCGCCGCGGTCGGGAACATCGAGAACGCCGGCACCGTGCCGGACGACCTGCTGGCCGCCTGCCGCAGGTCGTGGGACGAGGCGCTCGACCTCGGCGAGATCGCCGGCTACCGCAACGCGCAGGCGACCGTGCTCGCCCCCACCGGGACGATCAGCTTCATGATGGACTGCGACACGACCGGCGTGGAGCCCGACTTCTCGCTCGTGAAGTCGAAGAAGCTCGTCGGCGGCGGCGAGATCACGATCGTGAACAAGACGGTGCCGCTCGGGCTCGAGAAGCTCGGCTACGCGCCGTC
Source organism: uncultured Actinomycetes bacterium (assembly GCA_963724805.1). Taxonomy (GTDB): domain Bacteria; phylum Actinomycetota; class Thermoleophilia; order Gaiellales; family Gaiellaceae; genus CAVQZA01. The sequence continues at coordinate 965,122 of CAVRWA010000014.1, read as the reverse complement.
CGAGGTGGACGAGATCGTCGCGTACGTCGACGAGCGCAACTCGATCGTCGGCGCGCCGTTCGTGAAGACCGAGCACTACCCGGTCTTCGACTGCGCGATCGGGGAGCGCGCGATCCACTACCGCGGCCACGTAAAGATGATGGGCGCCGTCCAGCCGTTCATCTCGGGCGCGATCTCGAAGACGGTGAACCTGCCCGAGACGGTGACCGTCGACGAGGTCGGCGGGCTCCTGATCGAGGCGTGGCAGCTCGGCGTGAAGGCGATCGCGATCTACCGCGACAACTGCAAGGTCGCCCAGCCGCTCTCCGGGTCGAAGGACAAGTCGGCGGCGCTGCTCCCGGCCGGCGCGACGGGCGTGATGGGCCACCCGCAGCGGCGGCGGCTGCCCGACGACCGCACCGAGGTGGGCCGCAAGTTCAAGGTCGGCGAGTACGAGGGCTACATCCACGTCGGCCTGTTCGAGGACGGCACGCCCGGTGACATCTTCGTGGACATCGCCAAGGAGGGCACGACCCTCGCGGGCCTGATGAACTCGTTCATGATCTCGGTCTCGCTCGGCCTGCAGTACGGCGTGCCGCTCGAGGTCTACGTCTCGAAGTTCAGCCACATGCGCTTCGAGCCGAGCGGGATGACGAACGACTCGGACATCCGCGTCGCGAAGTCGCTCGTCGACTACATCTTCCGCTGGATGGGCAAGAAGTTCCTCAGCACCGAGCAGCAGGAGGTGGCCGGGATCCTCACGCCCGAGGTGAAGGCGCGCCTCGCCCAGGCCTACGACGCGCTCGAGGGCCGCGAGAGCGTGCCCGTCGAGGCGCCGCCGGCCGGCCAGACGGCGCTGTTCAACAGCTGGGAGGACGCCGTCGAGTGCTCGAAGTGCGGCGGTCGGATGGTGAGGACCGGCAGCTGCTACACGTGCCGCGACTGCGGCACGAACACCGGCTGCTCCTAGAGAGAGCTCGCGCATTGGGCCGTCCGCGAGGGCGGCCCAATGCGATACGGGTGCTTGAGCTTCCGCGGCGTCGAGCCGATACGACGCGCATGACAATCGCCGCCGCTCCGCCGGGTGCCGCTCTCCCCGTGAAGCTCAACGCCAAGGATGTCGACAGGCAGGTCCAGGCGATCTACCGGCGGTTGTTCTGGCGCTCGGTCCTGGTTTCGGGTCTCGTGTTCGCGATCGTGAACCTCGTCGCGTCGGTGCTCGCGCCCGGCCTCCTCGGCTTCGCCCTCGCGCTCCTGTCGCTCCCGGTGTCGTTCGTCGGCTATGCGCTCGTCGAGGGGGCGCTCGTCCAGGTCGTCCGGGATCTCCACGAGGACGGCGATCAGCGCACGTCGCTTCGGCAGACGTTCCAGTTCGCGTTCGACCGATTGAAGCCGCTCGTCGCGGTGTCCCTGCTGGTGGGCTTCGGCGTTCTGCTGGGACTCCTCCTCCTGATCGTGCCGGGCCTGGTGCTGTTGACCCGCTGGGCAGTCGCGGTTCCGGTCGTGGCGCTCGAAGGGTGCTCTGCGAGGCAGGCGCTCGCGCGCTCACGGCAGCTGGTGCGCGGGAACGGCCGCGCCGTGTTCAACGTGATGTTCGCCGTCGGCATCATCACCGGCCTCGTCCGTCTTCTGTTCTCGACGCTCGGCCGCGGCCACGGTTTCCTCGGTCTGTGGGTGAGTGGGACGCTGGCGGCCATGCTGACAGTGCCCTACGCGGCACACGCGGTGACCGTGCTCTACTACCGCCTCGCTGAGCCGGAGCGGCCTGTCGTGCTCGAGCCGGGGACACGCTGGCACTCAATCTGGGATGACGAGCGCGCCGAGGCGGCACAGGCGAAGCACTGACGGATCGTGCACGCGCCTCGCGTGCGAGTATGGGCGCCGGTGACGCAGCGCGAGATCCACTCCTGGTTGATGGACATGGACGGCGTCCTCGTTCACGAGGAGCACGCCATCCCGGGCGCGAGCGACTTCATCGCGCGGTTGCGTGAGCTCGAGCTGCCGTTCCTCGTGCTCACGAACAACTCGATCTACACGCGGCGGGACCTCTCGGCGCGCCTGCGCCGCACCGGCCTCGAGGTTCCCGAGGAGGCGATCTGGACGTCGGCGCTGGCCACCGCGAGCTTTCTCGAGCGTCAGCGGCCGGGCGGCTCGGCCTTCGTGATCGGCGAGGCCGGGCTGACGACCGCGCTTCACGCGAGCGGCTACACGCTGAACGAGCGCGACCCCGACTACGTCGTCCTCGGCGAGACGCGCACGTACAGCTTCGAGCGCATCGCCCAGGCGATCCGCCTGATCGGCGCGGGTGCGCGGTTCATCGCGACCAACCCGGACGCGACCGGGCCGACGCCCGACGGCCCGCTGCCCGCGACCGGCTCCGTCGCCGCGCTGATCAGCCGCGCGACCGACGTCGAGCCCTACTTCATCGGCAAGCCGAACCCGCTCATGATGCGCTCGGCGCTGAACGCGATCGACGCGCATTCGGAGACGACGGCGATGGTCGGCGACCGGATGGACACGGACATCGTCGCGGGCCTCGAGGCGGGTATGCACACGGTGCTCGTGCTGACCGGGATCACGAGCCGCGACGAGGCGGAGCGGTTCCCGTACCGGCCGTCACGGATCGTCGACTCGATCGCCGATCTCGTCGACGAGCTCGGCTGAGACGGTGTCCGACCGATCGTTGCGCCCGATCGCCTGGATGGGCTGGCTCTTCGTCGTCGGGTCGGCCTGCTTCGCCGCCGGTGTTCCGCTCAGCCAGGTGCAGTCTCTCGCGCCCACCGTGGCGGCGGCCATCTTCTTCATCGGCTCGATCTTCTTCACGTCCGCGTCGAGCGTGCAGATGCGGCTGGCCTGGGTGGGCATGCCGCACGGTGGGCGGACAACGACCCAGGCCCTGCTCCACCTGCGGGACCCGAACTGGTCGAGCGCCGTGGTGCAGTGGGTGGGCACGATCTTCTTCAACGGGACGACGCTCGCCGCCTTGATCCAGGTCTCCGGGAAAGCGTCCGTGAGCGACCAGGTGGTGTGGCGGCCCGATGCGATCGGCTCGATTCTCTTCCTCGTCTCGAGTGCGATCGCCCTGGCGCCTGAGAGCCGCACGGCGCGTCACGAGCACGTGCGCGATCGCTCGTGGGCGATCGCCGTCCTCAACATGGTCGGCTCGGTCTTCTTCGGGATCTCGGCCGTCGGCGCGTGGGTGGTTCCCGCCACCGACGAGGTCCTCAACTCGGCGTGGGCGAACGGCGGCACCTTCCTGGGAGCCGTCTGCTTCCTGATCGGCGCCTGGCTCGTGATTCCGAAGCGGCGGCGTACTCGCGCGACGACGGCCGCCACGACGGGCTGACGGGCTGCGGGCTCAACCGCTCTGCGAGCGCACGTAGTCGATGTAGCCGCGCACGTCCGCGGCCGGCTCCGAGTACGCCTTGCCGAGGGCGGACTCGACCCTGGCCATGTAGTCCTCGGTCCAGGCGGGGAAGTCGTAGTCGATCGCGCGGAGGAACTCGAGCGTCGCGGCGAGGCGGATGTCGGCGATCGACGGCGAGGCGCCGCCGATGAACTCCTTCCCGTCGAGATAGAACGCGCGGAAAGCCTCGAGCGGTCGCGCGAGCGCCGCCTCCGCGTCCTGCTGCGCCTTGGCCTTCATCGCGTCGTCCGCCTCGGAGGTGGCGACCTCGCCCGGGTACTGACCGAAGCCGAGCGTCGGATAGGTCGCGCGGGCGAGGAGCGGGTAGAACGTGCCGATCAGGTAGAACATCGCGCTGTCGACCATCGCCCGCTCGCCCGGATCCGTGGGATAGAACTGCGTGAGCCCGTGCCGGTTGCACAGGTACTGCATGATCGCGCAGCTCTCCCAGAGCGAGCCCTTCGGCAGCCCCGCCTCCTCGAGCAGCGGCGTGAGGCGCGCCGGGTCCTTCGCGAGGAACTCCGGCTCGTCCTGCTTCCCCCACACGTCCACTTCCTCGAAGTCGAGCCCGGCGGCCCGCACGAAGATCCGGGCCGTCAGGTTGTTGACGCTCGGCTTGAGGACGTTCAGCGTGTTTGCAGCCATGGTGAGCCTCCCTCTCTAGTACGGATTCTTCGGTGAGCGGTCGTCGCTGAGCGACGGGCGTGAGCGCAGGACGAGCGCCTCGATCGCGTCGGCGAGGTGGATCTCCTCGATGTTGTGGTCGCCGCGCTCGACGCGGAGCTTGTGGGCCTCGAGCAGCACGTCTGCGTGCGTGTAGCCGAACGGCGGCTCGAAGCGATAGGACGAGAGCTCGATCGTGAGGCCGAGCGGATCCTCGAAGTAGATCGAGTCCATGAAGCCGCGGTCCTTCACGCCGCTGTGGCGGACCCCCCGCTCCTCGAGCCGCTCCACCGCCTGCGCGAACACGGCGTGCGAGAGCGAGAAGGCGATGTGGTGCACGCAGCCGGGGTCGGTCGCCGTGCGGCTCGGATCGGGCGTGCGCTCCTCGTTGGTGAAGACGGTGATCAGGCGGCCGTCGCCCGGGTCGAAGTAGAGGTGGCTCTCCGACTCCCTGTCGAGGTTCGGCTGCTCGAACACGAACGGCATCCCGAGCACGCCCTCCCAGAAGTCGATCGACGTCTGCCTGTCCGCCCCGACGAGCGTGATGTGGTGGACGCCCTGGCTCTGAAGTTTCGGCATCAGCCCCCCTGGTGCTCTACGAGCTTCGACTTGTACTCGCTGCGCTGCAGGCTCCCCCACGGCACGAGCTCGACGCTGGTCTGGACGACGAGGACGCTACGAACTCTCTCACGGATCGACTCCGCGAGCTCGGCCTCGGCCTCCCCGCCCGGCGCGAGCTCGACGATCACCGGAAGCGGCGGCTCCTGCTTGACACCCGGGTCCCGCGGCCTGACGAGGATGTGGCCGCTGACCCTGGGCGCGAACGCGCTCACGACCTCGCGTAGCGCCGATGGGAAGACGTTGACGCCGCGGACGATCAGCATGTCGTCGCTCCGCCCGACGCAGCGGATGCGCGGGCCTGTGCGGCCGCAGCGACACGAGCCGAGCCGGACCTCGACGTGGTCGCGGGTGCGGAATCGCAGCAGCGGCGCCGCGCGTTGCCGGAGATGGGTCAGCACGAGCTCGCCTGCGGCGCCGTCCTGCATCCCCACCGCCACGCCCGTGTCCGGATCGATCAGCTCGGCGTGGACGAAGCCGCGCGCGCCGAGGTGCATGCCGTCCTGCTCCTCGCACTCGCCCCAGAGCGACGGGCCGATGTCGCCGATCCCCATCGCCTCGGTGACCCTCGCGCCCCAGCCCTCCTCGAGCTTGGCGCGGAAGGCCGGCTCGCCGCCGCCCGGCTCGCCCGCCACGAGGACGCGCTCGACGCTCGAACCCGCCAGATCGACGTCACGGTCCGCGGCCCACTCGATCAGATGGGCGGCGTAGGAGGGAGTCAGCACCGCGGCCTCGGGCCTGAGCAGCTCGATCGCCAGCATCAGGCGCTCGGTGTTGCCGGTGCCGACCGGGATGTGGCACAGGCCGATGCGGTCGAGCGCCGTGAGCGCAGCGCCGGCCACGAACGGCCCCGCGTTGTAGGTCGAGACGGCGCGCTGACCGGCGGAGACACCGGAGGCGCCGTAGCTCCGCGCCGAGCCGGTGACCCAGTTGTCGAGGTCGCCCGCAGTGAGGGGGATGTAGCTGGGCGTGCCGGTGGTGCCGCTCGTCGAGTAGATCCGGACGAGCTCGGACGGCGCCGCACAGAGGTGCGCGCCGATCGGATTGTCCAGCGTGCACGTCGCCCGGAGCTCGCTCTTCTCGGTGAGGGGGAGCTGCGCGATCTCCTCGAGCCCTCCCGCGGCCTCGGCGGAAGCGAATCCCGCCTCCGCCAGCTTCTCGCGGTAGAACGCCGAGCGCTCGAACAGGTAGGCGAGTTGTGCACGATAGGAGACCTCGTCGAGGGCGAGCTGCTCGGCCCACGGCAGGGATTCGACCTCCGGCGCGAGCATCACTCCGGGCCGCGCTGGTACTCGATCGCCTCCTCCGCCCTCCCCGCCATCAGAAAACCGAGCGGGTGTCGCTGCTCCTCGGCCAGGTGGGCGAGCAGCCCGGCCGTGCGCGCGAGCAACGGCACGGCCTTCACGGATGCGGGCGGGAAGCCCAGGTCGAGCATCACCGCCGCGATCGGCATCGAGACGTTCATCGGGAGCGGCTTGTCCCAGGCCTCGGCCACGGCGTCGCGGAAGCAGCGCGCGAGCAGCACATGCGGCCCGCTCACCCCGTGGACGTCCGCGAGCTCGAGGATGCGCTCGGCGCGCGGGTCGACCGGCCGATGAACCGGGTGGCCGAACCCCGGCGTCTTGCCGCCGGAGGCGTGGATCGCTCGCGCCGCCTCCTCGGCGACGGCCGCGGGTGCGCCGCCGGCCGCGACCTTCGCCTGCGCCTCCTCGAGCAGCAGCGCGCACGACTCCGCCGTGCCGAGCACGACCGGGCCGCAGCCGAGGATCCCCGCTGCGACCGCGCCCTGCAGCGAGTCCGGGTCGGCCGCAAGCGTCATCCGGGCGGCGACATTGGTGGGCATCATCCCGTGCTCGGCGATCGCGACGAGGAGCAGATCGAGGAAGAAACGCTGCTCGTCGGTCGGCTCGCTGCCGGTGAGGAGCAGGTGGAAGTACTGGGTGAAGCTCAGGCGACCCATCAGGTCGCCGCAGAGGTCGCGCCCGCGCACCTCGACACGGTCGGGATACGCCTGGGCTATGTGGCTGACCGGGGCCCCGGGCTTACCGATCTGCATGCCAACGCCTCGACCGCACGCCCCGAGTCTAGTGGCGGCCGACCGGCGGGAACAGGCGAACGCGCTGCGCGGCCGCGTTCGCCTGTCAGGCCGGTGCCCTATGCGGGGGGCCCGCGGCGCGCAGGCCCGGAGTCGAAGTCCTCGAGCCACGGCGGGTGGAACACGTCCCGATGGTCGTAGCGCACGTGCGTGAACGGCCGGATCAGCGCGTATGCGACCCAGAGGAGCGCGCCGCAGACGAAGACGAACGTCGCAATCGTCCAGAGCATGATCATCGCGGTCTCCTTTGTGCGTTTCGTCACAATCTCTTGATTACAGCATGCACGAACGCCCGCGCGGCGCCATCGGGGAATGCGCCGATTTGTACGCGGGAGAACCCGCAGCGGACCGGCCGAGCGCGCGCCGAGAGCATGAGAAACTCACGGTCGTGGCTCTGGACGACTTCCCCCGCGTGCCGCTGCTCTTCGGGCCCTCGCCGGTACACCCGCTCGAGCGGCTGAGCGCGCACCTCGGCGGCGCGGTCGAGATCTGGGCGAAGCGCGAGGACTGCAACTCGGGGCTCGCATACGGCGGCAACAAGGTGCGCAAGCTCGAGTACCTTGCCGCCGACGCGCTCGCGCAGGGCTGCGACACGCTCGTCTCGATTGGCGGCGTCCAGTCGAACCACACGCGCCAGGTCGCGGCCGTCGCGGCCCGGCTCGGGCTCGGGTGCGTGCTCGTGCAGGAGCACTGGGTCGAGTGGCCCGACGTCGCCTACGACAAGGTCGGGAACATCCTCCTCTCGCGCATCATGGGCGCGGACGTGCGCCTCGACCCGGCCGGCTTCGACATCTCGATCCGGCCGAGCTGGGAGGAGGCGCTCGCGTCCGTCGAGGCGGCCGGCGGGAAGCCGTACGCGATCCCCGCCGGCGCGTCCGACCATCCGCTCGGCGGGCTCGGGTTCGCGCGCTGGGCGGAGGAGGTGGCCGAGCAGGAGCGGGCGCTCGGGATCTTCTTCGACACCGTCGTCACCTGCTCGGTGACGGGCTCGACCCAGGCCGGGATGATCGCGGGCTTCGCCGGGCAGGAGCGCCCGCGGGCCGTGCTCGGGATCGACGGTTCGGCAACCGTGGCGCAGACCTGGGAGCAGATCGCCCGGATCGCGCGGTTCACGGCCGAGGCGACCGGTCTCGGCCGCGACCTCCGCAACGACGAGGTCGTCCTGCTCGACGGGTGGCACGCGGGCACCTACGGGATCCCCGACGAGCGGACGCTCGACGCGATCCGCCTGTGCGCCCGGCTCGAGGGCGTGCTCACCGATCCCGTGTACGAGGGCAAGTCGATGGCGGCGCTGATCGACCTCGTGAGCTCGGGCGGGATCGAGCCCGGCTCACGCGTGCTGTACGCGCACCTCGGCGGGCAGCCGGCGCTGAACGCGTACGCCGGCGCGTTCTAGGGCTCTGCCCCGAGAAACGCGGCGAGGCCCGCCAGCGCCTCGTCGAGCCGCGACGTATCACCCCAGGCGCCGACGAGCTCGAGCCGCCGTGTGCGGCGGTCGAAGCGCGGCTCGGCCCTCCCGACGAGGCGATCGCCGACGAGGAGCGGCAGCACGTAGTAGCCGTACTCCCGCTTCGCGGGCGGGACGTACATCTCGAGCCGGTAGCGGAACCCGAACAGCGCCTCGGCGCGGTCGCGGTCGTGCACGAGGCGGTCGAACGGCGACAGGAGCGTGACCCGGTCGCCGACCTTGCCGTCGGCGGCCTCCCGGTGCGCGTGCCACTCGCCCTTCTCGAAGCGGACACCGAGGGAGCGGAAGCGCTGCTCGGCGAGCCTGCGCTCGGCCTCCCGGAGAGGCACCGTCGCGGTCTCGGGATACCAGCTCTCGGCGAGGCCCCAGAGCCGCTGGCGGCCCTGTCGGCCGAGGATCGCCACCTCACCGCGGCGGTGCAGGATTTCGAGCATGATCCCCACCCACCTGCTGCCGTACCAGCGGTGCTCGAGGCGTCCGTCGACCGACCGGTCCTCGAGGTCGCGCGAGAGGAGCGGCCCTCGGCGCTCGAGCTCGCGCAGCACGTAGCGGCGGAAGGCCGCGTTCCGGGCGAGGAAGTCGCGCGCCCACCGGTCCCGCTCGTACTGCACGCTCGTCCGGCTTCGTCGCATCAGCGCGCGCACGAGCGGAAGGGACTCGATCGGCCAGATGAAGGCGTTCCACTCGAAGAGCGCCCGGTCGACCCAGAGCAGCCGGTCGAGCTCGCCGGTGTCGTACGGGCCGAGCCGGCTGAAGAGCACGAGGTGCTGCGCAGCCGCGACGGATGCGATCGGGTCGAGCTGGAGGAAGCCGAGCCGCTGCACCGTGTCGAGCACGCCGCGGGTCGACCCGTCGAGGAGCTGCGCCCGCACGGCGATCCGCCGCGCCTCCTCGAGGCTGACTGTGCGCGTCGCTGCCACCCAGCGGTAACTCTGCCCGTAGTCTGCAGTCATGCGCAGTGCAACCACAGCGATCGTCGTGCCCGGAAACGGCGCCTTCGAGGCCGACGGCGCCTACCGCATCACGTCGCGCTGCCGCCGGCTCGTGGCGGAGGCCGAGCGCCTCGCCGAGCGCTACTCGCCTCGCGCCGTCGTGTTCAGCGGGTGGGCGCCGGACGGATCGGTCTCCGAGGCCGAGCAGATGCGCGAGGCCTGGCGCGGCCCCGAGCTCGAGCTCGTCGTCGAGCCGACCGCGACGATCACGGCCGAGAACGCGGCCCGGACACTGCCGCTGCTCCACGAGCGCGGGATCGAGCGGGCGCTCGTCGTCTGCACGCCGCTCCACCTCTACCGCGCGCGCTACTTCTTCCGCCGCCTCTACGCGGCCCACGGAATCGAGGCACGGTTCCGCACCGCGCCGGTCGCGCCCACGCTGCACGCGCTCGGCTGGGAGCTCGTCGCGCTGACGGCGCGCTCGCGCCAGCTCGACGCGGCGGAGGCCGAGCTGAGCCGCCACTCTGTGAAAGAGACACTCGTCTTCATCCCGGCCTGGAACGAGGAGCAGAACCTGCCTGCGGTGCTCGACGAGCTTCGAGAACCGGGCTTCCCGAGGCGGACGTCCTCGTCGTCGATGACGGCTCGACCGACCGCACCGCCGGGTCGCACTCGAGCACGGACGCCAGGTGCTCTCGCTCGGCGAGAACCGCGGCCTCCGGATCGGAATCGCCGCCGGCTACCGCTTCGCGCTCGACCACGGCTACGCGTACTGCGGGCGGGTCGACGCAGACGGGCAGCATCCGGTCGACGAGCTCGCGCGCCTGCTCGCGCTCGTGCGCGCAGACCGCTGCGACGTCGCCGTCGGCTCCCGCTTCGTGAGCGGCGAGGGCTATGAGCCGTACCGCTACCGCCCGAGTGCGGCCCGCCGCCTCGGCACCGGTGTCCTTCGCCGCGCGATGAAGCCCGTGCTCGGCCATCCGTTCGGCGACGCGACGAGCGGGCTCTACGCCGTCAACGCGAAGGCGCTGCCGCTCCTCGCCGAGCCCTTCCGGAGCGGCGCCCCGGAGGTAGAGGCGCTGATGCGCATCCGCGGGGCGGGCCTCCGGCTCGAGGAGGTGCCGGTGAACATGGCCGAGCGCGCCTCCGGCGAGTCGAAGCTGCGCGGCGGCAAGGCTCTCGAGCTCGTCCTCACCGTGGCCGGAACGCTCCTCGCAGGGGCCTTCCTCGTCCGGCGCCGCAGACGCTAGGCCATCTGCGGGAAGCCCACGAAGCGAACGAGAATCCGGATCGTCGCGCCCGCCCTGATCCGAACCGTCAGCCGAGCCCCGCCGAGCGTGTGGAGTGCGGGCTGAGGCAGGGGCGTTACCCTGTAGCTGCCGACCGGAAGGCGCACGCTGAAGTGGCCGCGGACGTCGGAGCGGACCAGCCGAGTATTGCCCGGGCCGGCGGCAACCGAGAAGAGCGCACGGGCGAGTGGATGCCAGGGATGGCAGGAGGGCTCCCCTTCGCGCACGGGGCCCGGGCACCCGAACGAGATCTGGGTCGTTCCGGTCAGGAGACCGTCGGCCGTTCGTGCAGGGCTCGCACTGCCGCCGGTCGCCACGAGACTCGCCAGCGCGGCCAGGCCGATCACGATCAGTCTGCGCATGATCGCCTCCTCACTCGTCCCTTCCCGAGGATACGCTAGCCGCGTGCTCGAGCGCTGGACCCGCGCCGTCGTCCGCGCTCGCGTCGCCGTCCTCCTCGGCTGGCTCGTCGTGCTCGTCTTCGGGATCTACGCCTCGGCGCACCTGTCCGGACTGCTTTCGAACTCGTTCGCGGTGCCCGGCACCGACTCTGCCCGCGCGCAGGCGCTCCTGACCCGGGGCTTCGGCGAGCGCACCGACGGCACCTTCACCGTCGTCTTCCCCGTCGATCACCCGTCCGACAAGGCTCTCCAGGCGCGCACCCGCTCGCGGCTCGCGCGGGCCGCCCACGCCGTGCCCGGCGGCCGCGCGGGCGAGCTCCGCAGAGGCCCGGGGATCCTCTACGGCGACGTCACGACGCGGCTCGACCTCCAGCACGCGAAGCGCCATACGACTGCCGTGCGGCGTGCCCTGGGCGCCGGCTCGCTCGTGACCGGCCAGCCGGCGATCCAGCACGACCTCGACCCGATCCTCGCCGCCGACCTGCGCCGCGGCGAGGCGATCGCGCTGCCGATCGCGCTGATCGTCCTGCTCGTGGTGTTCGGCTTCTCGCTCGCGGTGGCGATCCCGTTCCTCTTCGCAGCCTGCACGATCACCGGCACGCTCGCCGCGGTCTACCTCCTCGCGCACCTCTTCCCCGTGGTCTCCTACGTGACCAACCTCGTCGAGCTGATCGGGCTCGGGCTCGCGATCGACTACTCGCTGCTGATCGTCTACCGCTTCCGCGAGGAGCTCGCGCGGGGCGACTCGACCGAGGCTGCGGTCGTGCGGACGATGGACACCGCCGGCCGCGCGGTCGTCTTCTCGGGCCTCGCGGTCGCGATCGGGCTTGCGGTGCTCCTCTTCGTGCCGGTGCCGTTCATCCGCTCAATGGGCGTCGGCGGCGTGCTCGTCCCGCTCGCCTCGATCGCCGCGGCGCTCACGCTCCAGCCGGCGCTCCTGTCGCTCTTCGGCCACCGCGTCGGGCGGCGCCGCGAGAAGCCGGTCGACCTGCACGGCGGCTTCTGGGCGCGCCACTCGCGCTCGATCATGCGCCGCCCGGTCGCCTATCTCGTGCTCGGCACGGTGGTGCTGCTCGGGCTTGCGGCCCCCGCCCTGTTCCTGCGGCTCACGCCCGGCTCCTTCTCCGGGATCCCGAGCTTTCCGGAGTCGATGCGGGGGTATGCGCTTCTGCGCGATCGCGTCGGCGCGGGAGCGGTGATGCCGTCGGAGATCGTCGTCGACGGCGCCCGGCCCTCGCGGGCTGCGATCGCCCGGCTCGCAGACGACCTCTTCCTCGACCCCGAGGTGCTGATCGTCGCGAGCGGGAAGCGAAAGCCCTACGTCAGCGCGGACGGCCGCTACGCGAGGTTGATCGTCGCGGGGCGCCACGAGTACGGCGCCCGCCGGACGCAGAGCCTGGTCCGGCGGATCCGCTCGACGTTGGTCCCCGCGGCCCGCTTCCCCGCCGGCACCCCCGTCTATGTGGGCGGTGCGCCGGCGCAGGGCGTCGACTTCCTCGCCCGCTCGTACGGCGTCTTGCCGTGGCTCGTCCTGGCGGTGCTCGTCCTGACCTACCTCGTGCTCCTGCGCGCGTTCCGCTCGCTGCTCCTGCCGCTCAAGGCCGTGCTCCTCAACCTGCTCTCCGTCGCCGCCGCCTGCGGGATCCTCGTCGTCGTCTTCCAGTGGGGTCGCGGTCTTCACCAGATCGAGGGCTGGGTGCCGATCGTCCTCTTCGCGACCCTGTTCGGGATCTCGATGGACTACGAGGTCTTCATGGTCACGCGGATCCGCGAGTCGTGGGACCACGTGCACGACAACACGAGGGCGGTCGCACATGGGCTCGAGCGGACCGGGCGAATCGTGACCGCCGCCGCCCTGATCATGGTGGCGGCGTTCTCGGGCTTCGTCGTCGGGCGCGTCGCCGGCCTGCAGGAGCTCGGGCTCGGCCTCGCCCTGGCGATCCTGCTCGACGCGACGGTGATCCGGATGGTCCTCGTCCCGTCGCTGATGGCCGTGCTCGGCCGCTGGAACTGGTGGCTGCCGGCGCACGAAACAGTGAGGGAGGGCTGCCGAAGCAGCCCTCCCTCACCTTTGGGACCACCCTATTTGACGATGGTGATCGCCAACCGCATCGCAGCGAGCTGGTACCCGAGTGCGAGGCCGGGGGCGTCGCGCTCGTAGGAGAGAACAGGCACCATGCCGTACGGTGTGTTCGCGTACGACGGTTGCTGCGTATAGAGCAGGGGATACATGTCGATCAGGTGCGTGCCCGGGCCACCCGTTGCGACCATGTTCATCACCACGTCGCCGTTCGAGTTGAACCCGCAGCCGTAGCCCGATGTAGCTGTTGTCGTAGTCGACGGCGATCGTGTTGTCGAGCTGCGTCCAGCCGAGGCCCTTGAGGTGGATCGTGAACGGCTGACCCTCCTTCAGCGTGAGCGACGAGACGGACTTGCCGACGAAGCTCCGCTTCACGAAGTAGGGGATCTGGGCCTTGATCGCACCGTTCTGGAGGAGCTGCACGACGTGCCAGCCACCGAGCCCGTCGGGCACCTGGATCGACGCCTTGAGCGAGCCGTCGGCCGCCGCCGTCGCGGAACCGAGGGGAACCGAGACGAACGACCAGCAGGTCCCGGTGCAGTTGACGCGATTGCCGACCACCGTCGACCACACGAGACTCACCGGCTGGTTCGCCGTCAGCCCCGACGCGGTGACGTTCGCTCTTCGAGTCCACGACGACCGCTCGTCGTGCTCAGCGACGCCGTCGCGGTGCTACCCGCCGTGAGCCCGGTCGTGGCGAGCGTCGTCCGCGCGTCGAGTGTCGGGGTCGATCTTTCGCGGGCCAGTCGATGCGAGCTGCCGGCCGCCCGTTGTCCTTCGTGACCGTGAACGCGAACCTGAAGCCGTCGCCCCACGGAATGGGCGACTGCTGGATGTTCAGGTACTTGAAGCTGATCGCGTCGGCCATCTCGACCGTGTGCCTCCCGACCGGGCCGGTGGCACGGATCTTGACGATCGCCGTACCCCGGGTCCAGTTGGCCATCACGGCGCCGACGTAGTGGTTGTCGTACAGGAGCGACGCGCCGCCCTCGTACAGGCTCGAGCCGAGCCCGGTGACTTGACGGTGATCATCGTGCCGATCGGGCCGCTCTTCGGGCTGATCGAGCCGGAGCGGGCGACGAGGAAGCCGCCCTTCGCGACCTGGACGCCGTCGATCACGGCATAGATGTCGTGCAGGCCGCCGAAGTCCTGCGGGGCCTTGAGCTGCACGCTGAACGCGCCGGTTGCGTCCGTCTTTGCGGTCGCGAGCTGAACGGTGAGCTTGTTCGCCTGGCGGCCGAGGTAGTCGACGCTGTCGGCACGGGCGTCGAGAACCCAGTCCACGGTCGCGGTAGCCCAGGTGATCGGTGACATTCTTGCCGGCCGGAAGGCCTGCCCCGGAGATCGTCGTCGCGGTGCCGGGCAGCGCGATGTCGGGGGTCACCTTCAGGGTCGTCATCGTGGCGGCCGGCTTCCCTGCGTCGATCACGCGGCCCCGGCAGGGCCGCGACGCCGGGGAGCGCGGGAGCGGCTACAGGGCGCGGGCTACCGAGGGCCGCCGCCGGCAGCAGAAGCAGCAGCGCAAACGCTGCGACGATGCCGGCGGCGACCTTCGTGACGGGGGAAGCCGAGTGAGTGGTGGTGATCATGGTGGTGGTCCCTTCTCCCTCGGCCTACGGGATGATGGTGACGTGGTAGTCGAAGGTCCCGACCTTGCCGCTCTCGAGGTTGAAGACGACCTTCACGGTCGTGTCACCCAGCGGGAACGTCGTCGGGATGTTCCAGAAGTTCGTCCAGAACCAGACGCGGTTCGTGGTCGCGCCGTGAGCGCCCCAGTTGAGGGCCACATCCGGCACGCCGGGAACCGAGAAGTGCGCGTCCTTGACGTTGTCCGACGAGAGGATCTCGCCGGTCGTCATGTCCGAGCCCCAGGCGCGGAGCACGAACTGCTCGCCGCGCTTGAACACGTTCGTCTGGGTGCAGCCGATCGGCCGTGGCGCAGCTGCGGCCGGCCGTGGTGCCGTTGACGCTGTCGACGTAGAGGGAGACATCGAGGCTCGCGGGCAGCGCCGTGGCCGCTGCTGCAGGCCCGGCGGCCGCGGTCGGCGGCGGCGACGCGGAGATCGTGAGCTGCGACGTCGAAACCGGCATCTGGACGAACTGGCCCTTCATCTTCTTCGTCGTCTTGATCAGGATCTTCAGGTCGACGGTTCCCGCCGGATAGGTCGCAGGCACCGTCCAGGCGCCGATCCACGGGCGAGTCACGGTCGCGCCCGGCGGCGGTCGGGTTGTACTTCAGCTTGACGTTCGGCTGGTTGGGGATCGTGACGTAGAAGTACTTCACGTCGGCGGCGGTGAGGACCTTGCGGCGTCTTCTGGTCGACCGCGTACGCGCGGAAGACGACAGTCGAGCCGGGCGCGAAGTAGTTCGCCAGCACGCCGGTGGGCGTCACAGTCTCGGCCGCGACGAAGACCTGGACGACCTTGGGGGCCGGGAACGGCACCGGGGCCGGGTCCGCCGCCAACGCCTGGGGGATGAATACCGCCGCAACGGCAAGAGCCGGCGGCGATGGTCAGGATCTTTCTCATAGTCTCGTTCCTTCCTAGGCGGTCAGGGTTCCGAAGAACTTCACGGAGAAGGCGCCCGTGGTGTGGTCGAAGGTGCCGGTGAACTTCAGCGTGCCCTTGGCCTTCGCCAGCTTGCCGGTGCCCTTGAGCACGGCAGCGTGGCCCGTGATGCTGAAGATCTCGCCCTTCTCGTCACCGCACGCGTTCGAGCCCGGCGTGACCTTGAACGTGAGCTTCGTGACGCCGCCGTTGATCAGTCCCGTGCCGGTGAAGGGAACGCAGGGCTGCTGGGAGGAGTCGCCCGTCCCCAGCCCCGAGATCTTGCTCACACCCACGAACGTGCCCTTGCCGGCGCCGGAGGCGTTGATCGTGACGATGTTGTCGGCGATCTTCGTCGTGGCGGTGCCCTTGTAATTGGCGGTGAAGGGCAGCTTCTTGGCTGTCGTGCCGGCCACCGCGGTGCCGGCCACGAGCGCAAGCGCCATGACAATGGCCGCCGGCGCCGCGAACGTGATTCGGAACTTCTTCACAGTGGCTCCTTTCGAGGTATGCACGGCATCCTGCGGCGCGGCGGCGCCGGCCGAATCGGCTATTTCCCGCACGTGCGCTACGGAGAACTGCGCCTCGTCCCCCGCCTGATCCGTAGTTCCTGCTGAGGCGGCGGGCCGCTCCTACCGGATTCATCCCCAACCGACCACCGTCCCCCTCCCCGGGCCGCCGATGGTGTGTCTGCGCCACGCAGACCCCATCGAAAGGAACTCGAATGCATCGCAGGACCTGGAAGCTGATCGCGACCGTCGCCGCCGTCGGCGTCGCTTCGGTCGCGGCCATCGGCGGCACGTACGCCAACTTCACGGCGACACCGACCACGATCGCGAGCAACGCGTTCACGAGCGGCACGCTCACCATGAGCCGCTCCGGTTCGGGCGCCATCTTCTCGGCGTCGAACATGAAGATCGGCGACACCGCGACCGGCTCGGTGACGATCACCAACACAGGCTCGCTCGCGGCCGTCTACAGCCTCGCCGGCTCCACCGCCGGCAGCGCGCCGCTCGCCGGCCAGCTCCACCTCGTGCTCTACAAGGACAACGACCTGCAGGCGGGCTCGAAGATCTACGACGGCACGGTCGCCGCCCTCAGCTCCGTCGCGCTCGGCACGTTCGCCGCGACCACCGGCTCGCACGTCTACTACTTCCACATCGACCTGCCCACGACCGGCACGGACGCCGGTGACAACGTCTTCCAGGGCCTGACCTCGACCGCGACCTTCACCTGGTCCGCGACGCAGGCGTAAAAGGACCGAGGAACGCGGGAATGCGGCAGCTCAGCCGAATCGCAGGGTGGACGGCCGGCCTCTTCGCAGTGCTGGCCGTCCTCCTCGCCCTCGCCTACGCGGGTCTGATCGTCGCCGGCTACCGGCCGGTCGCGGTTTACTCCGGCTCGATGCGGCCCACACTGGCCGTCGGCTCCCTCGCCGTCGTCAAGCCGGTCGCGGCGAGCTCGGTCCGCGTCGGCGACGTGATCACGTTCAACGACCCGTACGTCCGCAGCCGCCGCGTCACCCACCGGGTCGTCCAGATCGCCGTGAAGGCCGACGGCACGAGGGCCTACCGCACGAAGGGCGACGCCAACCCCGAGCGCGACCCCTGGACGATCGCCCTCCCCGACCGCGTCGGTCGCCTGCGTTTCGATGTCCCCTACGCAGGCTACGGCATGGTCTACGCCGGCACGCGCGAGGTGCGGACGGCGCTGATCCTCCTCTCGGCCGCGACGCTGCTCGCCGTCGTCCTCACGTCGATCTGGCGGCAGCCCAGGACGAGCCGGTCGGGAGCGGCCGGCTGAGATGAGGCGGCGCACGGCGATCATCCTGCTCGCGGCCTGCACGGCGACCGCCGTCGCAGGAGCCACCGCGCGCCTCTCCAGCGCCGCCTTCACCGCCCAGACGCCGGTCGCCGGGAACACGGTCACCGTCGACAAGCTCGGCAACTACTTCCAGGTCACTCCCGGCACGGCAGTCCAGGCCGGGACCTCTATCCCGGTTTCGACCGGGAACGTGGACACGCTCGCGCTCGCATTTTCCCTGGTCCCCTCGGCGCGTGCGTTCACGAGCGTGTTCACGGTCAAGAACATCTCCGCCCAGAGCCGGACGGCGGTGCTGACCCTCAGCGGCCCGGCCCAGGTCGTCTCGGCGCTCTTTGCGAGCACCGGCACGACCAGCGCCACGCTGGCAGCCGGTGCCTCGACGACGGTCACCGTCACCACCTCGAACACGGTCGCCGGCCACGGCCTCGGCTCCTTGAGGCTCGGCCTTTCGAGTCTGGGCTGGATGTACCGCACCTACGGGCTCACACTCGACGAGGCGCCCGAGGCGCCGCCGTCGCTCACCGCGGGCCAGCGGCCGGCGGGCCGCATCGACCTCGCCTGGGGCGCGTCGTCGACGACGACAGGCCTCAAGGGCTATGACGTCTACCGCAAGACCGGCGCGGGCGCCTACGCGAAGCTCAACGCCTCCACGCTCACCGGACTCACCTACTCGGACACAACCACGACGGACGGGACGACCTACACCTACAAGGTGAACGCCGTCTCGACCGACGCGACACCGCTCACGAGCCTCGACAGCCCGGCCGCCACGCAGACGGCCGACGCGACGCCCCCGGCCCGACCGACCGCCGTCTCCACGGGTGCCTACATCACGGGCTCCGCCGTCTCGGTCAACGTCACTCTCGGCTCCGGCTCGATCGCGAGCGACACGGTCACCGTCACGCTGAGCGACGGCACGCACACGGTCTCCGGAACGACGGCCGCGAGCGCCGGCGCGGGCACGGTGACCGTCGCCGGGCTGAACGCCTCGAGCCTCTCGGACGGCAACGTGACCGTGACCGCGACCTCGACCGACCTCGCCGGCAACGTCTCGACACAGCGCACCACCACAGCGACGAAGGACACCGTGGCACCGACGACCCCGGGCGGGCTCTCGTTCACCGATCGCACGGCCCCGGCCGGCGACCGCGTCAGCGGCTCCTGCGAATCGGGCTCGACGGTCACCGTCGTCCAGACGGCGCCTGCGGGTGCGGGGACGTTCACCGGCGCCTGCTCGGGCGGCTCGTTCACGATCACCGTGAGCAGCCAGAAGAACAAGGCGGTCGGCTTCTCGGTCAGCGCCTCGGACGCCGCCGGCAACACGAGCGGCGCCGCGACTCTGAGCGGCTTCGCCACCAAGTAGCGGCCCGCCCGCCGTCCTATCCTTGGACGGGTCGATGGCCGCAGCGACCGAAGCAATCGCACATCGCCTCTCGTGGTGGATGTACCCGGGAGCTTGCCTCGGAGCGATCGGGGTCTACTTCCTGCTGCCCCAGGACGGCACGGGACAGGCCGTCCTCTACCTTGCCGTCGCGCTGTCCTCGGCCGCAGCGCTCGCCGCGGGCGCCCGCATCCACCTCCCACCCGGCCGGCGGCTGGCCTGGCACATGCTCTCGGCCGGCATGCTCCTGACGGCCGGGGCACTCGGGGTCGCGACCTACTACGTCGTCATCAACAAGAGCGAGCCGGACCCGTCGCTCGGCGACATCCTGTACCTCGCCAGCTACCCGTTCTTCTTCGTCGGGATCTGGAAGCTCGTGCAGCGGCTCGGGAGCGTGCAGAGCCGGCTCGCCGCGCTCGATGCGGCGATCCTCACCACCGCCTTCGCAACCGTGCAATGGGTGTTCGTGATGGTGCCGCTGACCAACAACGGCTACCCGAACTCCGAGCTCGCGATCCTGCTCGCCTATCCGACGATGGATTTGCTGCTCGTGGCGCCGCTCTCACGTTCGATGGTCACGCCCTCGTGGCGCAACCAGTCCTACCGCCTCCTCCTGGCGGCAGTCGTGTTGCTCCTGATCGCCGACGAGATCTATGCGTTCACATCCTCGAGCTACACCGTCGGCTCGTGGCTCAACGGGCTCTACCTTCTCTCGTACGTCGCCTTCGGCGCCTCCGCACTCACGCCGTCGATGAAGGAGCTCACCCTCGCGGACGTCGAGGTCGAGCCCCGGCTCGGCTGGCCGCGCATCGCCACGCTCGGGGCAGCCCTGCTCGCCGCGCCGGCGATCCTCGTCATCCAGACCGTCCGGGACGAGACTGTGCACGCGTACGTGATCGCACTGGGCGGCGCCGTGGCCTCGCTGCTCGTGCTCGCCCGCGGCGCGGTGCTCGTGCGGGCGATGGACAGCCTGCGCCTCGCCGAGAGGGAGGCCCGCCGCCTGGCCGAGGCGGCGCAACTCCAGCTCGCCGAGCAGAATGCGCAGCTGAAGGAGCTCGACAGCCTGAAGGACGAGTTCGTCGGTCTCGTCTCGCACGAGCTGCGCACTCCGCTCACCTCGATCACCGGCTACCTCGAGCTGCTCGAAGATCCTGAGACCGGGCCGCTCAACGACGACCAGCGCGAGTTTCTCGCGATCGCCGAGCGGAACGCGCGGCGGCTCCGCACGCTCGTCAACGACCTGCTGTTCGTCGCCCGGCTCGAGGCCGGCCGGCTCGACCTGAGGCTCGCCGAGGTCGACCTCGCGGAGGTCGTGATCCACGCGGTGGACTCCGCGCGGCCGCGCGCCGCCGACCGGGGCGTCGCCCTCGTCGTCGAGACGGAAGGGCCCACCGTCGTGATCGGCGACGCGGACCGGCTCGCCCAGCTCCTCGACAATCTCGTTTCGAACGCCGTCAAGTTCACCCCGCGCGACGGCAGCGTGGAGGCGCGTCTCGACCTGCGGAACGGGCACGCCCGCGTCCAGGTGATCGACTCCGGGATCGGGATCGCGAAGGAGGAGCTCGGCCTCCTGTTCGAGCGCTTCTACCGGGCCTCGACCGCGGTCAGCCGGCAGGTGCCCGGGACCGGGCTCGGCCTCTACATCGCCAAGGCGATCGCGGAGGCTCACGGCGGCTCGATCGAGGTCGAGAGCGAGGTCGACGGCGGCACGACCTTCCAGGTCGAGCTTCCGCTCGCGCCGGCGAGCTAGTGCCCCTTCCAGTAATGCCGTCTAGCCTCTGGGTCACGAGCACCAAGCGATGCAAGGACGCAGGGAGCGCCGATAGTCACGACTATCGGCGCGACTGAGGACGCGGCTGCGCGCCGCGTGATCGCGGGCCAGAAGCGGACATGTATTGCTGGAAGGGGCACTACTAGGTGCGCCGGTAGCGGTATCCGAACCCGCGCAGGGTCTCGATCGGCACCGCCGCGATGTCGCCCGGGCCGAGCTTGCGGCGCAGGTACCCGACGTAGAGCTTCACCTGATCGCGCGAGACGCCGTAGGTGTCCCCCCAGACGAGCTCGAGCAGCTGGTCCTGCGAGAGCACCTGGTTCGGATGCCTGACGAATACGGCGAGGAGCTTGAACTCGAGCGGCGTCAGTGCGACGTCTTCCCCGGCGACCCGGACGAGGTGCTGCTTGAAGTCGATCTCGAGGTAGCCGTCGGCGTACGACTCGGGCACATCCGCCGTCGCCGTGCGGGCGCGGCGGAGGAGCGCGTGCACGCGGGCGACGAGCTCCTGGCGGCCGAACGGCTTCGAGATGTAGTCGTCGGCGCCGTGCGAGAGGCCCCGCACGCGCTCGACCTCGGTGTCGCGCGCGGTCAGCATCACGACCGGCACCTCGCTCACCTCGCGGATCCGCTCCAGGGTCGCCCAGCCGTCGAGGCCCGGCATCGTCACGTCGAGCAGCACGAGGTCGGGGCTCAGCGCGAACAGCTCGCGGAGCCCTGCGAGCCCGTCCTCGGCCTCGCGTACCGAGTAGCCGGCGCGCTCCAGCAGACGGCGGACGAGCCCACGTGTGTCGGCGTCGTCGTCCACCACGAGGATCGTGGCGGGACTCATACGACCTTCATACCATCGCGTGCTCGGATTCCCTACCCGGGCAGAAGATACTCGACACCGTGGCGACGATTTTGATCAGTGAGCCGCACCATGACGTGCGTGCGCTTCTCGTCGAGATGGCCGCCAGACTGGGCTACGAGCCGGTCGCGGTCCGCGGGGTCGGCGCCGCCCCGGCCGATGCCCAGGTGCTCGTCTTCGAGCCGGCCGAGCCCGAGTGCCTCGAGCACGCGCGGGCGCTGCTCTCGGAGCGGCCCGGCCTGCGGCTCGTCTGCGTCAGCATCCGGCCGCCCGAGCCGTCGTGGCTCACACTCGGTCCGAGCGCGTACCTGATCAAGCCCTTCACGTTCGAATCGCTCGGCTCCGCGCTCGCCGCGGCGACTCTCTAGCTCACGATCAGCGCGAGGAGCGCCTTCTGGACGTGGAGGCGGTTCTCGGCCTCGTCCCAGACCGCGGAGCGCGGCCCGTGCGCGATCGACTCGCTGATCTCCTCGCCGTAGTGGGCGGGGAGGCAGTGCATCGCAAACGCGCCGGACGGTGCCTGCGCGAAGAGCTCCTCGTCGAGCGCGTACGGGGCGAGGTCGGCCCTGCGCTGTTCGGCCTCGTCCTCGAAGCCCATGCTCGTCCAGACGTCGGTGACGACGACGTCCGCGGCGCATACGGCCTCGACCGGGTCGCGCACGATCTCGACTCCCGCCACCGCGGGCTCGTAGCCGGCCGGGCACGCGACCACCGGTGAGGCACCGAGCGCGAGCGATGCCTCGAGCAGCGAGGCGCAGACGTTGTTGCCGTCGCCGAGCCACGCGATGCGGACGCCCTCGAGCCGCCCGAGCCGCTCTCGGATCGTGAGCACGTCGGCGAGCGCCTGGCACGGATGGGCGAGATCCGTCAACGCGTTCACGACCGGGATGTCGGCCTCGGCGGCGAGCTCGTCGACCGTAGCCTGCGAGGAGATCCGGATCACGATCGCGCTCAGGTAGCGCGACAGCACCTTGGCCGTGTCGCGGATCGTCTCGCCGCGGCCGAGCTGCAGATCGCGGCCCGCGAGGTAGAGCGCTGTGCCGCCGAGCTGGGCGACGCCGACCTCGAACGAGACGCGGGTGCGCGTGGAGGGCTTGTCGAAGATCATCCCGACCGTGCGGCCGGGCAGGAGCGGGTGCGGCTCGAAGCGCGCCTGGGCCGCCTTGAGGTCGGCAGCGAGGTCGAGCACCGCGAGCAGGTCGTCCGTGCTCCAGTCGGCGATCCGCAGCAGGCTCCGGCCCTTGAGATGACCCGGCGAGCGCCGCTCCAGCGCCTCCAGCGGAGGCAGCGGGTGCGGGAGTGTGGCCGACATGTTTTGCATATTAAGCACAGAACTGCATAATACGCAAGAGATGACGGCTACAGCAATCATCGGCTGCGCAGGATATTCCGGTCAGGAGACCCTCGACCGGGTGCTCTCGCACCCCGAGCTCGAGGCGGTCGCGCTCGGCTCGGACTCGCTCGCAGGCCTGCCCGCCTCGGCGCTCGACCCGCGGCTCGTCGCGGCCGGGCTGCCCGGGTTCGTGACGAACGAGGAGGCGCTCGCGAGCGGAGCCGAGCTGATCTTCGTCTGTCTCGGCCACGAGCAGGCCGCGGCGCTGGAGCCGCCGGCCGATGCGGTTGTCATCGACCTCTCCGGCGCGCATAGGCTCAAAGATCCGTCCCTCTATACGGACTGGTATGGATGGGCGCACCCTCTCCCCGGAGCGCTCACCGCCTGGAGCTATGCGTTGCCGGAGCTCTTCCCGCCAGAAGGGCGGCTGATCGCGAACCCGGGGTGCTACGCGACTGCCGCGCTGCTCGCGCTGGCTCCGCTCGCCGGGGCGATCGACCGCAGCGGTGTGGTCGTGGACGCGAAGTCCGGCGTGTCGGGCGCCGGGCGCGCCCTCAAGGCGTCCTCGCACGCGGGCTCGGTGCTCGAGAACGTCGCCCCCTATCGCGTCGGGTCGCACCAGCACGCGCCCGAGATCGCGCAGGGGCTCGGCTTTCCGGTCTGCTTCGTCCCGCACCTGCTGCCGGTGCGCCGCGGCCTGCTCGCGACCTGTTACGTCCAGGCCGTCGAACCGGACCTGCGCGAGCGCCTCGAGGCGGCCTACGCGGCGACGCCGGCGGTGCTGCTGTTGCCGGAGGGCGTCTCGCCCGAGCTCGCGCGCGTGGCCGGAACCGACGCCGCCGAGGTGGCGCTCTTCCAGGACACGGCTACCGACACCGCGATCGTGATCTGCGCGCTCGACAACCTCGGCAAGGGCGCCGCGGGCCAGGCCGTGCAGAACGCGAACCTCGCGCTCGGGCTCGACGAGACGCTGGGGCTGCGGCTCCAGGGAGTGATGGTGTGAGCGTCACCGCCGCGAAGGGCTTCGTCGCCGCGGGAGTCGCGGCCGGGATTCGCCGCAGCGGCCCCGACGTCGCGCTCGTGCGCTCGCTCGTCCCGGCGGTCGGCGGCGGGATGTTCACGGTGAACCGCGTCCAGGCCGCGCCGGTGAAGGTCTCGCGGGAGCACCTGGAGCGCGCAGAGCCGCAGGCGGTCGCGATCAACTCGGGCGTCGCCAACGCCGCCACGGGCGCGAAGGGCGAGGCCGACGCGCGGACGACCGCGGTCGAGGTAGGGCGCCTGCTCGACCTCGAGCCGGAGCAGGTGATCGTGCTCTCGACCGGCGTGATCGGCGCCCCGCTGCCGCTCGACCGGCTCGTGCCGGGCCTCGTGAACGCCGCCGCGGCGCTTTCCGAGCAGGGCGGGCTGTCGGCCGCGAAGGCGATCCTGACCACGGACACCAGGGCGAAGGAGTCGTCGGTCTCGGGCGCCGGCTTCACCGTCGGCGGGATGGCGAAGGGCTCGGGGATGATCCACCCGAACCTCGCGACGATGCTCGCGATCGTCACCACCGACTACCCGCTCGAGCCGGGCGAGGCGATCGAGTTCCTGCGCCCCGCAGTGGACGAGAGCTTCAACGCGATCTCGGTCGACGGGGAGTGCTCGACGAACGACGCGGTCGTCCTCATCGCCAACGGCGCGAGCGGGCTCGAGCGGACGCCCGTCTCCGACCTCGACTTCGCGGCCGCGCTGCGCACGGTCTGCGCCGACCTCGCCCGCCAGATCGTCGAGGACGGCGAGGGCGCGACGGTGTTCGCCGAGATCTCGGTCACGGGCGCCGCCTCGGACGCCGAGGCGAGAGCGATCGCCTCGCGGATCGCGACCTCGCCGCTCGTCAAGACCGCGCTCTTCGGCCGCGACGCGAACTGGGGTCGCGTGCTCGCGGCAGCCGGCTCGGCGCCGTTCAACGGCGGCTACGCGCAGGTCGACCCCGAGCTGGTCACCCTCGTCTACAACGACACGCCGGTCCTCGTCGGCGGCGCGCCGAGCGAGGACGAGCCCGATGTCTCCTCGCCGAGCTGCAAGATCGAGCTCGACCTCGGGCTCGGCGACGGCGCGGCGGGCTACCTCACCAGCGACCTGTCCTACGACTACGTCCGCATCAACGCGGACTACCGCTCATGAGCAGGATCGTCGTCAAGTGCGGGGGCGCGGTCGCCGCCGACAGCGGCGAGGCGATCCTGCGGCTCGTCGAGAAGGGGCACGAGGTGTGCGTCGTTCACGGCGCCGGGCAGCAGATCTCGACGCTGATGGCCGAGCGGGGATTGCCCGTCCAGTTCGTCGGCGGGCGGCGAGTTACGAGCCGCGAGGCGCTCGAGGTGGTGAAGGAGGCGCTCGACGAGCTGAACGCCGAGCTCTGCGCGGCGCTCGGGCCGCTCGCGGTCGGCCTCCACGGCGACGAGATCGGGCTCAAGGCGCGGCCCGTGATGACGCTCGGGCTCGTCGGCGACCCGCTCCCGAGCCGCCCCGCGGCGGTCGAGGACGCACTCGCGGCGGGGCTGGTCCCCGTCGTGACGCCGCTCGCGATGGGGCCGCTCAACGTGAACGCCGACGAGGCAGCGGCCGCGCTCGCGGTCGGGATCGAGGCCGAGCGGATCGTCTTCCTCACCGACGTGCCCGGCCTCCTGCTCGGCGGCGCCGTCACCGCGGTCGTGCGGGCCGACGAGGCCGAGCGGATGCTCGACGCCGACGACTTCGAGGGCGGGATCGTGCCGAAGCTCCGGGCGGCGATCACCGCGGCGAGGCTGGGCGTGCGCGCCGAGATCGGCGAGACGGCGGTACTCGCATGAGACGTCCTGTGTCAACCCCCTTTGCATGCGCGTTCCTCGGGCGCCGCTGGCGGTGCGGGGCCGGAGGTCACAGTGTGCGTAACACGGGGCCGGAGAGCACCGTGCCGTCAGCGGCGCCAGGCGGCGGCGGAGCCGGGCTTCGCCCGGCGGGAGCCGCCGCCGGCGAGGGGCGCGCATGAGCATGACCGTGCACGCCCATGTTCTCCCGACCTACGCGCGCTCGGACGTGACCTTCGTCTCGGGCGAGGGCTCCTGGCTCGTCGACGCCGACGGCAACCGCTACCTCGACTGCCTCGGCGGGCTCGCCGTCACCTCGCTCGGCCACTGCCACCCCGCGGTGGCGCAGGCGGCGCACGAGCAGCTCGACCTGCTCTGGCACGCGTCGAACCTCTACTGGACGGAGCCGATGGAGGCGCTCGCCGACCGGCTGTCGACGCGCTTCGGCGGCGCGGCCGCCTTCTTCTGCAACTCGGGCGCGGAGGCGAACGAGTCGGCGCTGAAGTACGCGCGCAAGGCCACCGGCAAGCCGGGCGTCGTCGCGCTCGAGGGCGGCTTCCACGGCCGCACGCTCGGCGCGCTCTCGGTCACCGGCCAGCCCGCCAAGCGAGTGCCGTTCGAGCCTCTCTCGCCGGGCGCCGCCTTCGTCGCGCCGAACGACGTCGAGGCGCTCACCGCCGCCGTCGGGCCTGCGACCGGCTGCATCCTGCTCGAGCCGATCCTGGGCGAGGGCGGGATCCACCCGCTCACGCCCGGGTTCCTGGCCGCGGCGCGCGAGCTCGCCGACGAGCACGGGGTGGTGCTGGTCTTCGACGAGATCCAGTGCGGGCTCGGGCGGACGGGCACCTTCTTCGCCTTCGAGCAGCTCGGCGTGCGCCCCGACGCGGTCACGCTGGCGAAGGCACTGGCGAACGGGCTGCCGATCGGCTGCCTGCTCGTCGCAAACGACGCGCCCGTGGGCTTCGGCCCGGGCGATCACGGCTCCACCTTCGGCGGCAACCCGGTCGCGTGCGCCGCCGCCGTCGCAGTCTGCGACGCGCTCAGCGATGAGCTGCTCGCAGAAGTCCGGGAGAAGGGCGCGGGTGTCGCCGCAGGGCTCGCGTCCCTCCCGGGCGTCACCGAAGTGCGCGGACGCGGCCTGATGCTCGGCCTCGAGCTCGACCGCCCGGCCGGCCCCGTCGTCGAGGCTGCACGCGAGCGCGGGCTCGTGGTGGGCTCGGCCGGCGAGACCGTGCTTCGCCTCACCCCGCCGTTGACGATCACGACCGACGAGCTCGGGCAGGCGCTCGTGACTCTCCAGGAGGTGCTGCAATGAGCAAGTTCGACCGCCAGGGCGCGATCCTGCGTCTCGTCCAGGAGCGCCCGCTCGCAACCCAGGCCGAGGTGGCGGACGCCCTGCGCGAGGAGGGCTACGACTCGGTCCAGGCCACGGTCTCGCGCGACATCGCACAGCTCGGGCTCGTGAAGACCCGCAACGGCGACGGGCGCCTCGTCTACGCGTTGCCCGGCGCGGTCGACCTCAACCGGCTCTCGGAGCTGACCGCGGCGCTGCGCCGCTGGACGATGTCGATCAACTCGAGCGGCAACCTCACCGTGATCATCACCCACTCCGGCTTCGCCCCCGCGCTCTGCCAGGCGATCGACGAGGCCATGCTCCCCGACGTGATCGGCACGATCGCCGGGGACAACACCATCTTCCTCGTCGCGCGGGAGGGCCTGACCGGGGCCGACCTCGCCGACGAGCTCCGCTACCACCTCCAAGGAGATACCTAAATGAGCAAGACCGCTGTGGTCGCCTACTCGGGCGGCCTCGACACGAGCTGCATCATCGCCTGGCTGAAGGAGCTCTACGGCTACGACGAGGTCGTCGCCGTGCTCGTCGACGTCGGCCAGGACGCGAACTTCGAGCCGGCGTTCGCGCGGGGGCGCGCGGCCGGCGCCGACGACGTGATCCTGCTCGACCGCAAGGAGGCCTTCGCGGACGAACAGGTTGCGAAGACGCTGATCGCCAACGCGTTGTACGAGGGCAAGTACCCGCTGATCTCGGCGCTCTCGCGGCCGGTGATCGCCGAGGGCGTCGCCGGCCTCGCGCTCGAGCTCGGCGCAGAGGCTGTCGTCCACGGCTGCACCGGCAAGGGCAACGACCAGCTTCGCTTCGAGCTCGCCTTCAAGGCAAAGTTCCCCGGCGTGAAGGTGATCGCGCCGCTTCGCGACAAGGTGTGGACGCGCGACGAGGAGATCGCCTACGCCGAGGCGCACGGGATCCCCGTCGAGGCCAAGCAGGCCTCGCCGTACTCGATCGACGACAACCTCTTCGGCCGCGCCATCGAGGCCGGGATGCTCGAGGACCCGTGGGTCGCACCGCCGGAGGACGCGTTCGTGCTCACCAGCTCTCCCGCGAGCGCGCCGGCACCCACGGAGATCGTGGTCGGCTACGAGCAGGGCGTCCCGGTGTCGCTCGACGGCGCAGAGTTGCCGCTCTACAAGCTGATCGCGGCGTTGAACGAGCAGGCGGGCGCCTACGGGATCGGGCGGATCGACATGATCGAGAACCGCGCGATCGGGATCAAGAGCCGCGAGCTGTACGAGGCGCCGGCCGCGATCGCGCTGATCGCCGCCCACGGCGCGCTCGAGGACCTCGTGCTGACGAAGGCCGAGGCGGTCGCGAAGCGCGAGCTGGAGCCGCAGTGGGCGAAGCTCGTCTACGACGGGCTCTGGTTCAGCCCCGTTCGCCACGCCTACGACGCCTTCTTCGCGAAGACGCAGGAGCTCGTCACGGGCGAGGTGCGGCTGCGACTCCAGGCCGGAGCGCCGACGGTGGTCGGTCGCCGCTCCGAGTACGCGCTCTACTCCGAGACCCTCGCCTCGTACGGCACCGGCGAGACCTTCCCGCACGCTGCGGCGGAAGGCTTCATCCAGATCGCCGCGCTCGAGGTCGAGCTGGCCGCGGCCAGGGAGCGCAAGCTGGCCGAGGTATGACCCTCTGGTCCGGCCGCGTCGGGGGCCGCCTGGCCCCCGAGGTCTGGGAGTTCCTCCGGGCCGAGGACGCGGAGCTCTTTCCGTACGACTGCCGGGCGACCGCGCTGCACGCGCGGCGCCTGGCCGCGGCGGGGATCCTCACCGACGCCGAGGCCGCGGAGGCCGAGGCCCAGCTCGCAGGTTATCGTGTTAACATGGTAACACAGGAGGACGAGGACGTTCACTCGGCCATCGAGCGCCTGCTCGGGCCGCTCGGGGCCAAGATCCACGCGGGGCGCTCGCGCAACGACCAGGTCGCCGCCGCGTTCCGCCTCTACGTCGAGGACGCCTGCTCCGAGGCGCGCGAGGCGATTCTCGCGCTCGCGGGCGTCGTGCTCGACCTCGCCGAGGCCGAGGCCGAGACGCCGATGCCCGGGTACACGCACCTCCAGCGCGCGCAGCCCGTCACGGTCGGCCACCACCTCCTCGCCTGGGTCGAGATGCTCGAGCGCGACCTCGTGCGCTTCGCGTTCGCGGCCGCGCAGGCCGCGCCCTCGCCCCTCGGAGCGGGCGCGCTCGCGGGCTCGACGCTGCCGCTGCCCGCTCCGGAGGGAGCCGACCAGCTTCGGAACTCGCTCGACGCCGTCGCCGACCGCGACTTCGCGATCGACTACCTCTACGCGTGCACCGTCCTCTTCACGCACCTCTCGCGGATAGGCGAAGAGCTCGTGCTCTGGAGCACCAGCGAGTTCGGCTTCGCCCGCCTGCCCGAGGCGGCCGCGACCGGCTCCTCGATGATGCCGCAGAAGCTGAACCCAGACGTCGCCGAGCTCGTCCGCGGCAAGGCCGGAACCGCGATCGGCCGCCTCACGGGCCTGCTCGCCGTGGTGAAGGGCCTGCCGCTCTCCTACGACCGTGACCTGCAGGAGGACAAGCGGCCCGTCTTCGACGCCCGCCGCGACACGGCGCTCGCGCTCGCGGCGCTCGGCGTGCTGATCGCCGGGCTCGAGCTCGACCACGACCGCCTGGCCGCGGCGTGCAACGACCCGCTTCTCCTCGCGACGGACGCTGCCGAGGCGCTCGTCCGGCAGGGTGTCCCGTTCCGCGAGGCCCACGAGCAGGTCGCCGCGCAGGTTCGCGAGGGGACGTTCGAGCCGCCCGCGGAGCCCGGTGCCCGCCCGACCCCCGGGCCGGGTGGCGCGCGCGAGCAGGTCGCCGCGGCACGCGCGCGGCTCTCCTAGGCCGGGAATCGCTCGGCGTAGAGGCGGCGGAGCGAGGCCGCGGTCTCGTCCAGCGCCTCTCTCCCGGGATCGAGCGGCGTGTACTCGAGCCAGAGGACGCCGTCACCCGCGTATCGCGGCACGACGTGGAGGTGGGTATGCGGAACATCCTGTCCGGCGACCTCCCCGTCGAAAAGGAGGAGGTTGATCCCGTCGCACCTGAGGGCCGACGCCCGGAGAACGGTCTGGATGCGCCGCGCAACCGTGAACATGCGCGCTCCTGTCTCGTCGTCGAGGTCGTCCAGGAGCGGGACGTGATCCTTCGGGACCACGATCACGTACCCCTCGGTCGCCGGGGCTATGTCCATGAAAGCCATCACGAGGTCGTCGTCATGGACGACGCTGGCAGGCTCGCGTCCGGCGACGATCTCGCAGAAGATGCAGTGAGCAGACGCGGCCATGGATCGAACATAGCGCCGGCCTGCCGGTTCGTGGAGGCCGGCGGCCGGCCGGCGGCGATCGGCGCTCGACGATCCTGCGCGGCGAGGCCGGGACCGTCGTGACCGTAGAATCGCCGTCGTGGAAGAGCGTCCTCTCGGCGCCACCGGGGTCAGCGTCTCGCGGCTGATCCTCGGCTGCGGCAACTTCGGCGGAATCGGCTCGTCGCCCGAGTTCTTCGGGCAGGGCGAGGGTGAGGCGGACGCGTTCACGGTCATGGACGCGGCCTGGGAGGCCGGGATCACCACGTTCGACACCGCCGACGCGTACGGCGGCGGCCGCTCCGAGACGGCGATCGGGAAATGGATAGCGGCCCGCGGCGTGCGACCGAAGCTGACCACCAAGACCTTCAACCCGATGGACGTCGGTGAGGACCACGGCCTCGCGCCGGCGCGGATCCGCCGCCAGCTCGCGTCGAGCCTCACGCGGCTGGGGGTCGACCGCGTCGAGCTCTACCTCACGCATGCGCCCGATCCGGACACGCCGCTCGAGGACACGCTCGGGACGCTCGAGGAGCTCCGCGCGGAGGGCCTGATCGGTGCCTTCGGCGGCTCGAACGTCGACGGCAGGATCCTCGAAGCCGCAGGCGGCCGCTACGCCTGGGTGCAGAACTCCTACTCGCTGCTCGACCGCGACGTCGAGGCCGAGGTGCTGCCGATCTGCCGCGGGCAGGGGCTCGGCTTCACGCCGTTCTCGCCGCTCGCGGGCGGCTGGCTGACCGGGAAGTACCGCCGCGGCGAGCCTCCGCCCGCCGGGTCGCGGATGACGCTGCGCTCCGAGCCGTACGAGCACCTGCGAACCGACGCGGTCTTCGACGGGCTCGAGGCGTTCGAACGCGCGGCAGCCGCGCGCGGCGTCGACTCCGCGACGCTCGCGTTCGCCTGGCTGCTGTCGAGCCGGGACGTGACCGCCGTCGTCGTCGGCCCGCGCCGGCCCGCTCACATCGAGCCGGCGCTGCGGGCGCTCGAGCTCGAGCTCTCCGAGGCCGACCGCGCCGAGCTCGCCTCGCTGCTGTGATCCTCGCCCACCTCGACCTCGACGCGTTCTACGCGGCCGTCGAGGAGATCGAGCAGCCCGAGCTGAAGCGAGTCCCGCTCGTGGTCGGCGGCGATCCGCGGGGGCGCGGAGTCGTCGCGACCGCGAACTACGTGGCGCGCGGCTTCGGCATCCGCTCCGCGATGAGTTGCGCCGAGGCGTTGCGACGCTGTCCGAACGCAGTCTTCGTCCGCCCGCGCGGCCAGCTCTACCGCGAGTACTCGCGCTCGGTCTGGCAGACGATCCGCGGGGTGACGCCGACCGTCGAGCAGGTCGGGATCGACGAGGGGTACCTCGACATCGGCGAGGTTTCCGGGGAGGACTGGCTCGAGGCGCGGAAGGTCGCCGAGGCGGTGCAGGCGTCGGTGCGCGCCGGGACGAGCCTCTCGTGCTCGCTCGGAGTGGCCACGTCCAAGGTGGTCGCGAAGGTCGCGTCCGACCGCCGCAAGCCCGGCGGGCTCACCGTCGTGCGCGCCGGGCGCGAGGCGGCGTTCCTCGCACCGCTCGAGGTGCGACTGCTCCCTGGCGTCGGCCCCAAGGCCGA
This sequence comes from uncultured Actinomycetes bacterium, assembly GCA_963724805.1. Lineage (GTDB taxonomy): Bacteria > Actinomycetota > Thermoleophilia > Gaiellales > Gaiellaceae > CAVQZA01. The sequence goes on along the minus strand of CAVRWA010000014.1, from coordinate 933,405 downwards.
AGAGCGGCTCGCCTTGGCGGGCGTCGAGACGATCGGCGCGCTCGCGGCGCTCACCGACGAGCAGCTGAAGGCGCTCGTCCCGGGCAAATGGGGCCGGCTGATGCGCGACCGCGCGCAGGGGGTCGACCTGCGGGTACTCGAAGGCCCCGCCGAAGCCGTCTCGATCAGCCAGGAGGAGACCTTCGAGCGCGACGTGGCCGACCGCGAGGCGCTGCACGCCGAGTTGAAGAGGATGGCAGAGCGCGTCTCGGAACTGTTGCGCCGCGACGGGCGCTGCGCGCGGACGGTCACCACGAAGATCCGCTACCCCGACTTCTCGATCCGCAGCCGCTCGCAAACGCTGTCGGCCGGGATCGACGATGCGGCCACGATCGGCGAGCTCGCCTGCGCGCTGCTCGACCGCGCGCTCCAGCAGCGGCCCGGCGCGCTCCGCCTCGTCGGCGTCGGCGTCTCGGGCCTCGAGCCGTTCCAGCAGCTCTCTCTGGTCTAGAACAGCCAGGTCCGAGTGCCTGACCCCATTTCATGTGCTCATGAGCACAAGGGACGGGTAGAAACGGCCTATTCAAGCCGCGCCGCGCCGCCGGCCCTGTCCCGAGGCCTGACCCCGGGACAGGGCCGTCAGGGCTGGAGGCGGTCGATCCGCCAGCCACCGCCGTCGCGCTCGTAGCGGAACCGGTCGTGGAGGCGGTCGTCCCGGTGCTGCCAGAACTCGTACGCGGCGGGCGCGAGCACGTAGCCGCCCCAGCTCGCCGGGCGCGGCGGGTACGCGTCGCCCTCCAGAGCGGCGACCCGGGCCTCGAGCTCGGCGCGCGCGGCGACCGGCTCCGACTGGTCGGAGGCGATCGCCGAGAGCCGGCTCCCGAGCGGCCGCGAGCGAAAGTACGACTCCGACTCCTCGACGGGAACCCGCGAGACAGCTCCCTCGACGCGTACCTGGCGCCCGAGCGGCTGCCAGTGGAAGAGGAGCGCCGCCCGGGGGTTCGCCGCGAGCTCGCGTCCTTTCCTGCTCCCGTAGCTCGTGAAGAAGACGAGGCCGCGCTCGTCGAAGCCCTTCAGCAGCACCATCCGAGCCGAGGGCGCGCCGTCGGGCGCCGCCGTCGCGAGCGCCATCGCCTCGGGAACGGGAACGCCGGCCTCCCCCGCCGCGAGAAACCACGACGCGAACTGGGCGAGCGGATCCGGGTCGAGATCGCTGCGGCGGAGCTCCATCGACGTGGAGCTTGACAGATGCTTCCGTAAGTGGTTACTTACCGTAAGTCATGGCTAACGCAAATGCCGCAATCCAGGCTCTCGCCGATCCCACCCGGCGCGCGGTGTTCGAGTCGCTCCGGAACGGCCCGAGGCCGGTCGGCGAGATCGCGGACGGGCTTCCGGTCTCACGGCCGGCGGTCTCCCAGCACCTGCGCGTGCTGAAGGGCGCCGGGCTCGTCAGCGACGAACAGCAGGGAGCGCGGCGGCTCTACCGGATCGACCCCGACGGGCTCGGCGCCCTGCGCGCCTACCTCGACGGGTTCTGGGACACGGCTCTCGGCAGCTTCAAAGAGCTCGCCGAGCGAGAGGAGGAGGAATAGATGGCAGTCGAGACAGTGGCGCCGGTTCTGCGCTCGGTCACCGTCGAGTGCACGCCCGAGCACGCATTCCGGGTCTTCACCGAGCGCCTCGGCGAGTGGTGGCCGCTCGAGACGCACTCGATCTACGGCGGCGACGTCGACGAGGCGTTCTTCGAGCCCGGCGAGGGCGGGCGGATCGTCGAGCGCTCGAAGGCGGGCGAGGAGTCGAACTGGGGCGAGATCCTGGTCTGGGAGCCGCCCAGCCGGGTCTCGTTCACCTGGCACCCGGGCAGCGCGCCGGACGAGCCGAGCACCGAGGTCGAGCTCCGCTTCGTCGCCGTCGGCGAGGCGACCCGTGTGGAGCTCGAGCACCGAGGCTGGGAGGCTCTCGCCAAGCCCGAGGAGACGCGCAGCGGCTACGAGCAAGGCTGGCCGGGCGTGCTCGCCCGCTACGCCGCTGCGACAGCCGCCTGACCGGCGCTGCGGAAAAACCGAAGGACGAAGCGGCGCCCGCCCTGATTCCCAGGCGGGCGCCGGTCGTAAAGATCGGGTACAGAATGAGTGCTGTGACCGAGCTCCGCGACGTCATCCTCCGGGACGGCACCACCCTGCGCCTGCGGCCGCCGCACTCCGCCGACTCCGAGGCGCTGCTCGAGTTCTTCGCGGGACTGTCCGAGCGCAGCCGCTATCTGCGCTTCCACGGCCTCCCGGAGCTTGGACGAGGGCTCGTCGAACCGTGGGTCGAGCCCAACTGGACCGACATCGGCGCGCTGATCGGGGCACTCGGCGAGCCCGGCGAGGAACGCATCGTCGCGCTCGCGAGCTACGCGCGGCTGCGCGAGCCCCATACGGCGGAGGTCGCCTTCGCCGTCGCCGACGACCTCCAGGGCCGCGGCGTCGGCACGCGCCTGCTCGAGCAGCTCGCGGCACTCGCGGGCGAGGCCGGGATCGAGCGCTTCGTCGCCGTCGTGATGCCCGAGAACCGACCGATGCTCGCCGTGTTCGAGGACGCGGGGTTCAAGGTCGCACGCGCCCTCGAGGGGGGCGAGATCGAGGTGCGATTCCCGATCGCGGCGACCGCGACCTACCAGGAGGCCGTGGACGAGCGCGACCACGTCGGCGTCACCGCCTCGCTGCTCCCGTTCTTCCGGCCCGCCTCGGTGGCCGTGATCGGCGCCTCGCGCAGGCGCGGCTCGATCGGCGGCGAGCTCTTCCGCAACATCCTCGAGGCGGACTTCAGCGGCGCAGCCTTCCCGATCAACGTCAAGGGCGAACCCGTTGCCGGAGTGCGCGCCTACACCAAGATCGGCGAGATCCCGGACGAGATCGACCTCGCAGTGATCTGCCTGCCCGGAGAGCGAGTCCTGGACGCCGCCGAGGAGGCGCTGCAGAAGGGCGTCCGCGCCCTCTGCGTGATCTCCGCCGGGTTCGCCGAGATCGGCCGGGAAGGAATCGAGCGCCAGGCCCAGCTCCTCGCGCTGGCCCGCGCGCACGGCGCCCGCATCGTCGGCCCCAACTGCCTCGGAATCGCCTCGGCCGCGGTCAACCTCAACGCGACCTTCGCGCCGCGGGCCTTCCCGACGGGCCGGATCGGCTTCTCGTCGCAGAGCGGCGCCCTCGGGCTCGCCCTGCTCGAGCGGGCCGAGGCGCGCGGGCTGGGCCTCTCCGCCTTCGTCTCGATCGGCAACAAGGCAGACGTGTCCTCGAACGACCTGCTCGAGTGGTGGGAGGACGACCCCGAGACCGACCTCGTCCTCCTCTACCTCGAATCCTTCGGCAACCCGCGCAAGTTCGCGCGCATCGCGCGGCGACTCGCGCGCCGGAAGCCGATCCTGGCGATGAAGAGCGGCACGACGCGCGCCGGCCAGCGCGCGACGGCCTCGCACACGGCGGCGCTCGCAGGCTCGGAGGCGGCCGTGGACGCGCTCTTCCACCAGGCGGGCGTGATCCGCGCCGAGACCCTGGGCGAGCTGCTCGACATCGCCTCGCTCCTCTCGAGCCAGCCGATGCCCCGCGGCCGCCGCGTCGCGCTGATCACGAATGCGGGCGGGCTCGGAATCCTCGGCGCCGACGCGTGCGAGGCGGCGGGCCTCGAGCTGACGAGCCTGACGCAGGAGACGCGGGAGGCGCTGAGGGCGTTCCTGCCGAGCGAGGCAAGCGTCGAGAACCCGATCGACATGCTCGGCTCGGCGACGGCGGAGAGCTATGCGAAGGCTCTGCCGCTGATCCTCGCCGACCCGGGCATCGACGCGCTGATCGCGCTCTTCGTGCCTCCCGTCGCCGTCAGCGCCGACGATGTCGGTGCGGCGATCGCCGCGGCTGCGGCCGCCGGCCCGCCCGAGAAGACGGTGTTGGCCTCGATCATCGCCGCCGGCGGCGCGCCCGCGACGCTCGGCGCCGTCCCCTCTTTTGCCTATCCCGAGTCGGCGGCACGCGCGCTCGGCCGGGTCTGCCAGCGCGCGGACTGGCTGCGCGCCTCATCGGGGACGGTGCCGGAGCTGACCGGAATCGACAACGCCGCCGCGGCAGAGATCGTCGAGCGGGCGCTCGCCGACGCCGCCGACGCCTGGCTCACGCCGGACGACGCGCGGGCGCTGCTCGAGGCCTACGGGATCCCGATGGTCGGCGAGCGAGTGGTCGAGAGCGCCGAGGATGCCGTCACCGCGGCCGCCGAGCTCGGATATCCGGTTGTCGTGAAGACGGCGGCGGCAGGCGCGCACAAGACCGAGCAGGGCGGCGTCGCGCTCGACCTCGAGGACGAGCAGGCAGTTCGTGCCGCCGTCGCGCAGATCGGTTTGCCGGTGCTCGTGCAACCGATGGTGAAGGGCGGCTCGGAGCTGCTGGCCGGCGTCGTGCAGGACCCTGTCTTCGGACCGCTGGTCGCGTTCGGGCCGGGCGGCGTCTTCGCCGAGCTGATCGGCCAGGCCGGGTTCCGGCTCGCCCCGCTCACCGACGTAGACGCGAGAGAGCTCGTCACCTCCGGCAAGGCCGGGACGCTCGTCGCCGGCTTCCGCGGGCGACCTCCGTCGGACGAGCGCGCCCTCGTCGAGCTCGTGCTGCGACTCGCCCGGCTGGCGGAGGACCTGCCCGAGGTCGCCGAGCTCGACCTCAACCCGGTAGTCGGGCTCGAGCACGGCTGCGTCGCGGTGGACGCCCGCATCCGGGTCAGCCACCCGTCCGGCCAGTCCAGCCTCCTCAAGACCTGGTAGCGGCGGCGGAGCTCGGAGGCCAGCGATGAGCGCCCGCCTCCTCGCGCTCGCGGCGCTCGTGTGCGTGGTCGGCGGGGGCGTCCTCTTCGCGCTCGGCTACGGCGGTGCCGCGAACGCGGTCTGGGCGGCCGGGTCGGCGATCATGCTCGTGCCGCTCACGTGGTCCGTTCTGAGGACGCTGTGGCACCGCGACGTCGGCGTGGACGCGATCGCGCTCGTGGCGATCGCCGGCGCCCTGGCGACCGGCGAGTACTTCGCCGGCTCGGTGATCGCGCTGATGCTGGCCGGCGGCAACGCGCTCGAGGAGGTGGCGGCGGGCCGGGCCAGGCGCGAGCTGACGGCGCTCATCGAGCGCGCCCCGCGCGTGGCCACGAGGCGGCGCGGCGACACCCTCGAGGAGGTCTCCGTGGACGATCTCGTCGTGGGCGACGTCGTGGTCGTGCGCGCCGGTGAGGTCGTGCCGGTCGACGGAGTCGTCATCTCGGACGAGGCCGTCGTCGACGAATCGACGCTCACCGGAGAGCCGCTGCCGAGCACGATCCACCGAGGCGGGATGGCGCGGAGCGGCACCTCGAACGCCGCCGATCCCTTCGAGCTGCGCACCGCCCGGCCGGCCGCCGAGAGCGCGTACGCGAACCTTGTCCGCCTCGTCCGCCAGGCCGAGACGCAGAAGGCGCCCTTCGTGCGGCTCGCAGACCGCTACGCCGCGATCTTCCTCCCGGTCGCGCTGCTCGTGGCCGGCGCCGCCTGGGCCGCGAGCGGCGATCCCGTGCGCGCGGTCTCCGTGCTCGTCGTCGCAACGCCGTGCCCGTTGATCCTCGCCGCCCCGATCGCGTTCATCGCCGGTGTCTCGCGGGCCGCGCGCGCCGGGGTGATCGTCAAGGGCGGCGGCGTGATCGAGTTGCTCGGCGAGGCGAAGACCGTGCTGCTCGACAAGACCGGCACGCTCACGCTGGGCACGCCGGAGGTCGACGACGTCGTCGCGCTCGACGGGTTCGCCCCCGACGAGGCGCTCCGCCTCGCCGCCTCGCTCGACCAGCTCTCGACCCATCCGCTCGCGGCCGCACTCGTGCGCGAGGCCCAGCGGCGGCGGCTCGACCTCACCTTCCCCGAGCAGGTGGACGAGACCGTCGGCAAGGGAATCACCGGCCTCGTCGAGGGCCTTCGGGTCGCGGTCGGAAGCCCCTCCTGGCTCGACCCGGCTCGTCCCGATGACGACGACGCGAAGATGCTCGTCCAGGTCGACGGCACGCTCGTCGGCTCGGTCGCGATCGCCGATCGTCTGCGCGACGACGCGCCGAGCCTGACACCCGGCCTGAAGGCGGCAGGCATCCTCCACGTCGCGCTCGTCACCGGCGACAGGGCGGCGGTCGCAGACGTGATCGGCCGCCTGGTCGGAGCGGACAAGGTCTACAGTGACCAGACGCCCGAGCAGAAGCTCGAGGTCGTCCGCTCGATGAAGTCGCGCGAGGAGCTCCGGCCCGTGGTGATGGTCGGCGACGGGATCAACGACGCGCCCGCGCTCGCGCTCGCCGACGTCGGGATCGCGATGGGCTCGGCCGGCGCCACGGTCTCGTCCGAGACCGCCGACGCGGTGATCGTGGTCGACCGGGTAGACCGCGTCGCCGACGCGATCCGGATCGGCCGCCGCTCGCTGCACATCGCCCGCCAGAGTGTGCTGCTCGGCATCGGCGCGAGCCTCGTCGCGATGGGATTCGCCGCGTTCGGCTACATCGACCCGGTCTTCGGCGCCCTGCTGCAGGAAGTGATCGACGTCGGCGTGATCCTGAACGCGCTGCGGGCGCTGCGGTAGTCGAAGTACGATCGCCCGGTGGGCGCCTGCCATCTGATCTACGACGGCGGCTCCAAGCCGATCCACTTCGACCGGGCCGAGGTCGAGAAGCTGCATGCAGCGGGCACGTTCTTCTGGCTCGACCTGGAGCAGCCCGACGCGGACGACTTCGCGGTCCTGCGCGACGTCTTCGGCTTCCACCCGCTCGCGATCGAGGACTCCGAGAACTTCGGCCAGCGCGCGAAGCTGGACGAGTACGGCGACTTCGTCTTCCTCGTCGTCTACGGCGCCAACCCGGACGACGACCGCCTAGTCGAGGTGCACTGCTTCTACTCGGATGACCACCTGATCACCCTCCACCGCGACGAGACCCCCGCGTTCACGGCTCTGCGGGCCCGGTACGCGAAGCAGGAGGCGCCGCTCGGCGATCCGCCGCGGCTCCTCTACCGGATCGTCGACTCGCTCGTCGACAGCTTCTTTCCGGTCCTGGCCGACCTCGACAACCGGATCGACGAGCTCGAGAACGCGATCTTCGTCAAGGCCGACGACGCGCAGCTCCAGGAGATCTTCGCGATGAAGCGGCTCCTCGTCGGGATGCGCAAGGCCGTGACGCCGCAGCGCGACCTCTTTGCCAGCCTGATGGGGGGCGTGGACCAGCTCCCGGGGATGAGCGAGGAGGACGAGCGCTACTTCCGCGACGTCTACGACCACCTGATCCGGATCAGCGACCTGATCGACACCTACCGCGACCTGCTGACCGGGGCGATGGACGTGTACCTCTCGACCGTGGCCAACCGGACCAACGTGGTGACGAAGCAGCTCGCGATCATCGCCACGATCTTCCTGCCGCTCTCGTTCATCACCGGCTTCTTCGGCCAGAACTTCGGCTTCCTGGTCCGGCACATCGCCGGCGGACCGGCGTTCCTCGGCCTCGGGATCGTGCTGGAGCTCGTCGCCCTCGCGGGGCTGCTCCTCCTGTTCAAGCGCCGCGGCTGGCTCTAGGTAGTTCGCCGAACGGCGTTTCGGCATCTCCCCGGATGCCGGAAAACGCCTGCCGACGGAGGATTGAGGTGACGAAATCATCGAATCCGCGGAGGCGTGCCATGAAGGTCAAAGAGGTGATGACGGTAGACGTGCTGACCGTCCCGACGGGCAAGACCCTGAAGGAGACGGCGCAAATCCTCGCCCGCACCGGAATCTCCGGGCTTCCGGTCACAGACGACGACGGCAACGTGGTCGGCGTGATCTCCGAGGCCGACATCCTCTTCAAGGAGCGCAGCCCCGAGCGCCGGCGAGGCGGATCGTTCGCATGGCTCTTCTTCCCCGACATGATCGAGAACGAGGCGAAGCTCGACGCGCGCACCGCCGGCGAGGCGATGAGCTCCCCGGCCGTCACGATCGGCCCCGACCGCCCGGTCGGAGAGGCCGCCGCACGGATGCTCGACGACGCCGTCAACCGGCTCCCGGTCGTCGACGACGACGGCAACCTAGTCGGGATCGTGACCCGCGCCGACCTCGTGCGCGCGTTCACGCGCTCCGACGGCGAGATCGAGACGGAGATCCGGAAGGAGCTGATCAGCCGGACGTTCTGGCTCCAGCCCACGGATCTGGAGGTGGAGGTGAGCGGCGGCGAGGTCACGGTCGCGGGCGAGGTCGACACGAAGAGCGACGCGGAGCTCCTGCCGGAGCTGATCGCGCAGGTGCCGGGCGTCGTCTCGGTCGACTCGAAGCTGACCTGGAAGGTCGCAGCGAACGTCCACTAGCCTTCCGGAGATGCACGCCTTCGTGATCCGGGAGGTCCAGGAACGGCTCGTAGCCGCCGGCGGCGGCTACGAGATCGTCCATGCCTCGCCCGGGCTCGAGCTCGGCGTCTACGTGCTCGTCGCGCCCGAAGCCGACCGCCAGCAGCCGCACGAGGACGACGAGGTCTACATCGTCCTCGAGGGCCAAGGCATCCTCGACGTCGAAGGCAAGTCCGTGCCGGTGAAGGAGGGCGACGCCGTCTTCGTCGAAGCAGGCGCCGATCACCGCTTCTCGGCCTACGAGCAGCTCAGCGTGCTCGTGATCTTCGAGAAGACCGCCGCCTAGACGTAGTTCCTAGACCACAGTGCCCGCGCCGAGCGTGGCGAGCAGCTCTGCGATCTCGACCACGGCGCCCGGGCTGCCGACCGAGGAGACGTAGAGCGTCTCCCGGGCCCCGCGTCGGAGCACGAGGGCCGGGCGGCCCTGGAGCCGCTCGTCGGTCCCACGGCCGACGTGAACCTCGGAGAGCTCGTCGTAACGAAGCGTCTTGCGGACCGAGTTGCCCTCGAGGGTGAGCGCCTCGGGTCCGAGCTCGAGCTTACCCGCGTGCATACGCCCCTTCTTGTCCTGCCACGTCACTGCGTATGTACGCATGGGCCCAGTCTCCGCCCGTCCCGACCGCGCCGCATCGGTACCCGGTCCTGCATTCGCCTGCGGAAAAGCCGCAGCGCGCCGGAGCAGGTGCCCCGATGTCGGGAGGGTCCGGAGCGAGCAACACTTCGGTGGGTACTGACTTTCGTGGGTGGCCCTCTCCCAGGCTCGAAACCGAGAAGGGGTGGCTTTCCTGCTGGACGCGCCGAGCACCGTCGCCGATCCGCGCGAAGCGGTCGAGCTCCTGCTGCGCGAGCTTCGAGCTCGTCCCGACGGGCTCTCGAGCCGCGAGGCCGAGCGCCGCCTCGTCGCCTACGGCCGCAACGAGCTCGTTCGTCGCGGCGGCATCCGCTGGCCACGGCAGCTGGCGAAGCAGTTCACCCACCCGCTGGCGCTTCTGCTCTGGCTCGCGGCCGGGCTCGCCTTCGTCGCCGGTGCTCCTGTACTCGGCGCCGCGATCCTGGCGGTGATCGTCCTCAACGCCGTCTTCGCGTTCGCGCAGGAGCGCCAGGCGGAGCGCGCGATCGAGGCGTTGCGCCGCTTTCTGCCGCAGCAGGCGTCGGTGCTCAGAGACGGGGGGCGGGCGACGATCGATGCGGGCACGCTCGTCCCCGGTGACGTGCTGCTGCTCGCGGAGGGTGACCGTATCTCCGCCGATGCACGACTGCTCGAAGGTGCGCTCGACGTCGATCTCTCGACGCTGACGGGAGAGTCGCAGCCGGTCTACCGCTCCGGGGACCTCCACGACACGACCGGGCCGCTGATCGAAGCGCGAGATCTCGTGTTCAGCGGCTCGTCCTGTGTCGGCGGCGAAGCGACGGCGCTCGTCGTCAGGACGGGAATGCAGACGGAACTCGGCCGGATCGCAGCCCTGACGGAGCGGGTCGAGACCGAGCTGAGCCCACTCGAGCGTCAGGTACGCCGCGTCGCGTGGCTGATCGCCCTGGTCGCCGTCCTTGCCGGACTTGCGTTCCTTCCGATCGGCTGGCTCGTCGCCGGCCTGCCCCTCAAGGACGCGTTCAACTTCGCCATCGGCCTGATCGTCGCCAACGTTCCCGAGGGGCTGCTGCCGACGATCACGCTGGCGCTCGCCGTCGGGGTCGCGATGCTGGCGCGCCGCGGCGCCCTCGTCAAGCGGCTGAGCGCGGTCGAGACGCTCGGCTCGGCCGACGTCATCTGCACCGACAAGACCGGCACGCTGACGGAGAACCGGATGCGGGCGGCCAAGCTCTGGACGCCCCTGGGGGAGCTCGATCTCGAGAGCGACGGTAACCTCGCTGCGGCCGCAGCCGAGAACCCCGTGCTGGCGCTGCTCGGCCGCGCAGCCGCCTCGTGCAGCAGCGCCGAGGTCGACCCCCGCCGGAGGAGCAAGTCGCGTGGGGAGGCGACCGAGATCGGGATCCTCGAGGCTGCCCGGGAGATCGGCATCGACGTCGCATCACGGCGCCGCGGGCGCAGGCGGCAGAAGCTGTACCGCTTCGACCCGACACTGCGGCTGATGTCCACGGTCGATGCGCGGGAAGACGGAACACTCACCGTGCACGCCAAAGGAGCGCCGGAGGAGATTCTCCGCCGCTGCACACGGATCGGCGGGCGCGACAACCACCGGCCGCTCGAGGAGGCCGACCGCCGCGAGGTGCTGGCCGTCTTCGAGCGATACGCGTCCGAAGGGCTGCGCGTGCTCGCCGTCGCCCGGCGGCGCCTGCCCGACAGCGCCGAGCCCCCGACTCGCCGCGAAGACGCCGAAGCGGAGCTCTGCCTGCTCGGCCTGGTCGCGCTCTTCGACCCGCCGCGGCCTGAGGTCGCCGACGCGGTCGCCCGCTGCCACGCGGCGGGGATTCGCATCATCGTGGTCACGGGCGACTACGGGCCGACCGCGGCGGAGATCGCGCGCAGGGTCGGCATCGCACGTGACGGGAGCCGGGTCGTGACCGGCGCCGAGCTCGACGCCATGAGCGAGCGCGAGCTCGACGAGCTCCTCCGCGAGGGCAGAGAGCTGATCTTCGCCCGCAGCAGTCCCGAGGCGAAGATGCGGATCGCCGACGCTCTGCGCGCCGAAGCGCACACGGTTGCGATGACCGGAGACGGCGTGAACGATGCACCTGCACTGCGCCGCGCGGACATCGGCGTCGCCATGGGCCTGACCGGCACGGACGTCGCCCGTGAGGCCGCGACGATGGTGCTCACGGACGACAACTTCGCGACCATCGTCGCGGCAGTCGAGGCAGGACGTCAGGTCTTCGACAACGTCCGCAAGTTCATCCTCTACATCTTCGCCCACGCCACGCCCGAGGTCGTCCCGTTCCTCGTCTTCGCCCTCTCCGGCGGCCGGATCCCGCTGCCGCTGACGGTCATGCAGATCCTCGCGATCGACCTCGGAACGGAGATCCTGCCTGCGCTCGCGCTCGGACGGGAGCCCGGCGAGCCGGGCTTGATGGACCGGCCGCCGCGTGCCCGCACCGAGGGCGTGATCGACCGCTCGCTGCTCTACCGCGCCTGGGTCTTCCTCGGCCTGCTCGAGGCCGCACTCGTCCTCGCCGGCTTCTTCTACGTCCTCCTTCGGGCCGGCTGGAGCCCCGGCGACGACGTCTCGAGCGGCAGTGCCCTCCACAACGCGTACCTGCAGGCGACGACGATGACCTTCGCCGGGATCGTCGCCTGCCAGATCGGGACCGCGGTCGCCGCGCGCACGGAGAGGGCGTCACTACGCTCGGTCGGGTTCTTCACGAACCGTCTGCTGCTCTGGGGCATCGCCTCGGAGATCGCTTTCACCGCGCTCCTGATCTATGCGCCGCCGTTGCAGAAGGTGTTCGGGACCGCCGCGCTCGGGGCCGCCGAGATCGCCTTCCTGCTCCCCTTCCCGCTCATCGTCTGGGGCGCCGACGAGCTCAGGCGCTGGTTCCTGCGGCGTCGTTGACCGATGAGATACGGCGGGCGCACTTATCAGTGGTGGCACCGATGTGCAGGAGGGGTGGGTGCGGCATCGTGCAGGGCGAAGGAGGGATCTGTGATGCAGCGGCTGCTGCTGGTTGTTGTGTCTGTGGCTGTGGTGTTGGAGTGTGCAGGGGCAGGCGTCGCGGGGGCGACAGAACCGCAGGCGGGGGCTGGCTGGGTGGCCGTCAAGCTACCCGGGGTCGACCCGCAGGCGAGAGGGATCAACAACCGTGGGCAGATTGTCGGGGTGAGCGACGTCGAAGGCGGCTCGTATGGTCCCGACGATCGCCCGTATCACGCGGTGCTGTGGGAGAAGGGAAAGATGCGTGATCTGGGCACGCTTGGTGGCCAGAGCAGCGCTGCGAACGCGATCAACGACCGCGGTCAGATCGTGGGGTGGAGCGACACGAAGCCGAAGATCAAAGGCAGCCACGAGGTCATGCACGCGTTCCTGTGGGAGAACGGGAGGATGCGCGACCTCGGCACGCTCCCCGGCCCGCACCCCGACAGCGAGGCGGTCGCTGTGAATCAGCGCGGCCAGGTCGTTGGGCGCACCAATCTCTACGAAGGATCCTCTCACGCGTTCCTGTGGGAGAAGGGACGAATGCGCGACCTGGGGATGGGAGAAAGTGGGGCAACGTCGGTCAATAGCCGCGGCCAGATCGTCGGGTGGGGCGCGCAGCATGTCTTCCTCTGGGAGAAGGGCCGGGTGCGCTACCTGGGCATCGGCAGCGACTTCGGCGGTGCTGCCATCAACGACCTCGGCCAGGTTGTCACGTCCGGCACCGGTCTTCTCTGGGCGAACGGCAAGACCACGACTCTCTGTGCGCCCGCCGCGCATTGCTCGGCCAACGCCATCAACAACCGCGGCCAGATCGTCGGCGATCGAGCAGGCCACGCTGCTCTCTTCCACGGCGGAACGGCGAGCGAGCTCCCTACACCCGGATGGACCGAAAGCTACGCGGCGGACATCAATGAGAACGGCGTGATCGTTGGAACGAGCTCGGGGTACGCCTTGACGTACGGGGCATGGATGTGGACGCCTAAACCAGGCGCTTGACGTTCCAGGCACGGCTGGGAGGCGCCGCTACCGGGCGCGGCCGAAGTCCATCAGCCAGAGCCCGCCGATCGCGAGCGCGGCACCTCCGAGCGAGCAGACGACGATCCCGGCCGTGGGCAGCGCCAGCGCGAAGAACTCGCGCGTGAAAGGCAGCAGCAGGACGAGGACGTAGGCGGCCAGGAGGAGCGCGCAGAGCGTGAGCACCGCCGCGTTCCGGACTCTCTCGCGGCCGGCCTCGAGGAAGTAGACGAGGCTGAGACCGACGAGCACGAGCGCGGAGGTCGCGACGGTCCGGGCGGACTCGAGCGGGAAGTCGAGCACGTTCAGGGAGAAGAGGTAGGCCGACACGACACCGAGGCCCGCCGCGACGCCGGCCGGCACGGCGAAGCCGGCGACCTCCCGCAGGAACCGGTCGGGCCGCCAGGGCCCGTGCGACGGCGCGAGGGCGAGGAAGAACGCCGGGATCCCGATCGTCAGCGACGAGGCGAGGGTGAGGTGGCGCGGCAGGAACGGGTAGCTCGTCGGCGTCAGCCCGACCGTGAGGATCAGGAACGCCGCGAAGACCGACTTCGTGACGAAGAGCTTCGCCACGCGCTGGAGGTTTCGCAGCACCTGGCGTCCCTCGTGCACCATCGGCGGGACGCTCGCGAAGTCGCCCGACACGAGCACGAGGTCCGAGACGGCGCGCGCCATGTCGGAGCCGGTGCCCTGCGCGATCGCCAGCTGCGCGGCCTTCAGGGCGGGGACGTCGTTGACGCCGTCGCCGACCATCGCGACGTACCGGCCGCCGTCGCGTAGAGCCTCGACGACGAGCCGCTTCCCCTCCGGCGTGATCCGCCCGACGACGGCGGTCCCGGCAAGCGCCTCGCGGAGCGCCGCCGGATCGTCCGGCAGCGCATCGCCGGCGAGCGGCGGCCCAGCAGACGGGATGCCCGCGTCGGCCGCGATCGCCGCGACCGTCTCGGGCGCGTCGCCCGAGAGCACGTGCAGCGAGACTCCCTCGTCACTGAAGTACTCGACGGTCGCGCGCGTCTCCGGCCGGAGCCGCTCGGCCAGAACGACCAGTCCGAGCGGCTCCAGAGCCGCCGGGAGCGTGTCCTCGGCCGGCAGCTCCCTCGCCCGCGCGAGTGCGAGCACGCGCCGGCCCTGCGCAGCCTCGGCAGCCGCCCTGTCCGCCAGGCCGTCGAGCGACAGGAGGTCGGGCGCGCCGAGGACGTAGGCCTCGCCGTCGAGCTGCAGCCCGCTCCAGCGGCGGCTCGACGAGAAGGGCACGCTGCCTTCGAGCGGCTCGGGCTCCGCGGGAAACGCGGCCGCGATCGCGGCAAGCGTCGTGTTGCGCGCCGGCGAGCTCGCTGCGAAGCGGCCGAGGAGCCCGCCGATGGAGTCTGGCACCGCCTCGACGACGCGGAGCTCCGCCATCGTGAGCGTGCCCGTCTTGTCGAGGCACACGACGTCGGCCGAGGCGAGCGACTCCACGGCGTTCAGCTGCTGGGCGAGCGCCCCGCGGCGGGCCATCTTCAGCGCCGCGACGGCGAAGGTGAGGCTGGTGAGCAGGATCAGCCCCTCCGGAACCAGGGTCACGACACCTGCCGTCGCCGTCGAGATCGCGGCGCGCGTCGAGACGTCACGGTGGTAGAGCGCGTAGCCGAGCATCACCCCGAGCGGCACCATGGCGCCGACGAGCACGAGCAGCAGCCGGTTGAGGGCCTGCTCGAGCGGCGAGTGCGCGTGGCGGAACCGCCTCGCCTCGCCCGCGAGCCGTTCCGCGTAGCTGTCGGCTCCCACCGCGGAGACGACGAAGGCGGCCGTGCCCTCGACCGCGAACGAGCCCGACCGAACCGACTCGCCGACGCCGCGCCCGACCGCGACGCTCTCGCCGGTGAGGATCGACTCGTCGAGCTCGAGGCCCTGTGCCTCGACGAGCTCGCCGTCGGCGACGACCTGGTCACCCGGGGCAAGCCGGACGACGTCCCCGACGAGCACCTCCTCGACGGGGAGCTCGCGCCCGCGCCCGTCCCGCACGACCGTCGCCGTCGGCGCGACGAGTGCCGCGAGCCGGTCCAGCGCCCGCTTCGCGCGCAGCTCCTGGAAGATCCCGATCCCGGAGTTGAAGACGACGATGCCGAGGAAGAGCGCGTCGCGCGGGTCCGCGAAGGCGAGCGTGAGGGCGCCGAACACGATCAGGATCAGGTTGAAGAGCGTGAAGACGTTGGCGCGGACGATCGACGCGGTCGACCGGCTGGTCGGCGGCGGCTCGCGCGGGCCGCGCCCCGCCAGCAGGCGCGCGGCCTCGGCCTCGCTCAGGCCCGGGTGGACAGGCGTCGCTTCCGTCGTTCCACGCTATCGGAGGGAGGACGGCAGGGTGCTAGCGTGAATCCAGCGCCATGAGACGGATCGCGCCAGCTCTGGTCCTCGTCGTCGTGCTGGCCGGCTGCGGCGGAGCGAAGAACTCCGCGCAGACAACGTCGACGCAGCCGACCACAACGGGGGCGGACACGACCACGCTCCGGGCCTACTTCCTGCGCGACGCGAAGGTCGGCCCGGTCGGGCGCACGGTGCCGCGCACGGAGGCCGTCGCCACGTCTGCGATGGACGAGCTGCTGAAAGGCCCGTCGTCCGCCGAGGCCGGAATCGGTCTGACGACGGACATCCCTGCCGGGACGAGCCTGAAAGGGCTCTCGATCGCGGACGGGGTGGCGACCGTCGAGCTCTCGCCCCAGCCTTCGACCGACGCCGCGCGCGCCCAGGTCGTCTACACGCTCACCCAGTTCCCGACGGTCGTCTCCGTCCGCTTCGAGACCGGCGGCAGGGCCGTGGGCCGGCGCGACTTCGAAGCGGAGACCCCGCGGATCCTCGTCGAGACGCCGCTCCCGTTCGACACCGTCACGAGCCCGGTGCGGCTGGCCGGCACCTCGAACGACTACGAGGCGACTTTCACGGCCGAGCTGGTCGCGGCCGACGGGACCGTGCTCGACACGCACTTCGTGACCGCGACCTCGGGCAACGGCACGCGCGGTACGTACGCGACCACCCTGAAGTATCCGGCCGGCCAGACGGGCTCAGCGACGGTGAAGGTCTGGGAGCCGTCGGCCGAGAACGGGCAGCCCCTCGGCACGGTCGAGATCCCGGTCGAGCTGGGTTAGCCCTCCTCGTCCTCGCCCTCGACGAGGAGGCCCTGCGCGAGCGCGTAGCGGACGAGCTCGGCGCGGCTCGACAGGCCCAGCTTCTGCATGATGTGCGCGCGGTGCGTCTCGGCCGTCCGCACCGAGATGAACAGCATCTTCGCGATCTCCTGGTTCGTGTGGCCGAGCGCGAGCAGGCGGAGCACCTCGCGCTCGCGCTCCGAGAGCGGATCGTCCGCCGTCCGGGACGCCGCCTCGGCCTCGGCAGCGACGAGCCGCGCCCCGAGCGCCGGGTGGACGTAGCGCCCGCCCGCCGCGACCTCGCGCACCGCGGCGACGACCTCGACGTCGGCCGCCTCCTTGAGCACGTAGCCGCTCGCGCCCGCGGCGAACGCCTCGCGCACGTAGCGCGGATCGTCCTGCATCGACAGCACGAGCACCTTCGCGCCCTTGGCGGCCTGGAGGATGTCGGGCACCGCCTCGATCCCGCTGCGGCCGGGCATCACGACGTCGAGCAGGACGACGTCCGGCTTGTGCAGGCGCGCGTGTCGTACGGCCTCGTCGGCGCTACCGGCCTCCTCGACGACCTCGATGTCCTCCTGGGACTCGAGCAGGAGCCGCAGCCCGCTGCGAACGACCGCGTGATCGTCGGCGATCAACACGGTGATCACGGAACCCGCACCTCGACGAGCAGCGTCGTGCCCGCTCCCTCGCGCGACTCGATCTCGAGCCGGCCGCCGATCAGCGCGACGCGCTCTCGCATCCCGACGAGCCCGAGGCCGTCCTCGCGCGCGCTGCGCGGGGCAAAGCCGATCCCGTCGTCCTCGATCACTACGGTCACCGCACGCTCCCTTTCCGAGAGGACAATGCTCACACGCGAGGCGCGTGCGTGCTTCACGATATTCGTCAGCGCCTCCTGCACGATGCGGTAGAGCGCGGTTTCGATCTCCGAGGGCAGGCGACCCGGCAGGCTCGCCTGCAACTGGACGCTGATTCCCGTCTGCTCGGTCCAGGTCTCCACGAGCCGCTCGAGCGCCGCGATCAGGCCGAAGTCGTCGAGCGCCTTCGGGCGCAGCTCGACGGCGAGCTGCCGCACGTCCTGAAGCGTGCGCACCACGAGCTCGCGCAGCTCGAGGCCGGCTGCACGCACCTGCTCGTCGGTCTTCGCGTCCTCCATCGCGCGCAGGCCGAGCAGGATCGAGGTGAGCGCCTGGCCCGTCTCGTCGTGCAGCTCCCGGGCGAGGCGGCGGCGCTCCAGCTCCTGCGCCTCGACGACGCCGCGCAGCGCGTCGCGGGCGACCCGCTCGGAGAGGTCGACCGCGACGGATGCGCGCGAGGCGAAGCTCTCCGCGAGGCGCATGTCGTCGTCGGTGAAGCGCAGGTCGTCGCCGAGCTTGTCGTGCGCGTCGATCACGCCGATCGCGCGGTCGTGCGCGACGAGCGGCACGTAGAGACCGCTGCGCGCGCCGAGCAGCCGTGCCGCGACCTGATCGACGTCGGGGTCGTCGAGCAGCGAGTCGACCCGCTGGCCGTGGCGAGTCGCGAGCACGGCGGCGCTCTTCGAGTGCGCCGCGACCGTCGCCCCGAGCAGCTCGTCGGCTTGATCTCCGTCCGCAGCGACGATGCGCAGGCTCCCGTCCGGGTTGGGCAGGTTGACGGTCACGATCCGTGCGCCGAGGAGCGTCCGCAGCCGCTGTGCGACGAGCTGGAGCTGGCGCGAGAGGCCGACCTCGGCGACGAGCGAGTTGCCGATCTCGTTCAGCGACTCGAGCTGAGCGAGCCAGCGCGTCGCCGACTCGTAGAGACGTGCGTTCTCGATCGCGACCGCGGCCTGAGCGGCGAGCAGCCCGACGAGCTCCTCGTCCTCCGCCGTGAAGTCGCCGCCACCCTCCTTCTCGGTCAGGTAGAGGTTGCCGTAGGCGACCCCGCGCAGCATGACCGGCATCCCGAGAAAGGTCGTCATCTCGGGGTGGTGCGGCGGGAAGCCGGCGGAGTGCGGGTCCTCGCGCAGGTCGTGCAGGCGCAGCGGGCGCGCGTCGCGGATGATCAGCCCGAGGATGCCCTGCCCGCGGGGCTGGTGCCCGATCCGCTCGATCGTCTCTGCGTCCACGCCGGTCGTGACGAACCGCTCGAGACCGTGTCCTGCGAGGTCGACCACGCCGAGGGCCGCATAGCGGGCGCCGGTGAGCTCCGCGGCCGTGTCGACGAGCTTCTGCAGCACCACGTCGAGCGAGAGCTCCGACGCGAGAGCGATGCCTGCCTGGACGAGCGCGCGGGTCCGATCGTTGGTCAGTTCGGCCACCGAGCCATTATCCGTGCTTTTCCGCAGGCCGAGCCGTACTCCAACCGGACGCGGGACGCCGCCCCTGCGGGCAGAGTCAAGCCATGAACCGCAAATGGATGTACGTGATCGCGGCCGTAATCGGCGTCGCCGTCGTTGCGGCGCTCGTCGGCGTCAGCCTCGCCGGCGGCAAGGGCTCCGACTCCTCACCGTCCACGACCGTTGCCATGGGCCCGAAGACGGCGGCGCTGCTCGCCGGGATCCCACAGCACGGCGACACGCTCGGATCGCCCAAGGCCCCGGTCACGCTCGTCGAGTATGCGGACATGCAGTGTCCGTACTGCGGGGAGTTCGCCCGCGACACGCTTCCGACCCTGATCCGCGACTACGTGCGTACCGGCAAGGTAAAGCTCGTGTTCCGCGGCCTCGAGTTCGTCGGCCCGGACTCGGACACCGCGCTGCGCGCCGTCTACGCCGCCGGGGAGCAGAACAAGTTCTGGAACTACAGTCACCTGATGTTCGAGAACCAGGGCACCGAGAACACCGGCTGGGTGACCGAGGACCTGATCAAGGCACTCGGAGAGGCGGTGCCCGGGCTCGACGTCGACAAGATGCTCGCCGCCCGCAGCACGCAGTCCGTCACGGACGCGATCGCGGTCGCCGGCCAGCACGGCCAGGAAGACAGCGTCGCCCACACGCCCTGGTTCCAGGTGGGCAAGACCGGCGGCGCCACGCAGCCGCTTCCGGTCAACTCGCTCGACCCCTCCGCCTTCACCCCGACGCTCGACAAGCTCCTCAATACGTGAGCGACCGCCGCCTGCGGGCAGCCGTCGCCGCGCTCTCGCTCGTCGGCCTCGGGATCGCGGGCTACCTGACCTACACGCGGTACTCGGGCGCCCAGATCGCCTGTGCGACCGGCGGCTGCGAGACGGTGCAGAAGTCGTCGTACTCGACCGTCGCGGGCATCCCGGTCGCCGTGCTCGGCCTGTTCGCGTACGCGTTCATCTTCCTCACCGCGTTCGGGAGGAGCGAGCCCGTCCGCGTGGCCGGGGCGACGGCGGCGTGTGTCGGTGTCCTCTTCGCGGCCTGGCTCCTCTACGCCCAGATCGCCCTGATCGACGCGATCTGCCAGTGGTGCGTGGCGAGCGACGTGGTGATCTCGCTGCTCGCGGTGGCCACGGTGCTCAGAGCTATCGAAAGAGGTCCCGCTCGGCCGGCATGACGAGCTCCTGGGCGGTTCCCTCGCCCTCGAGCTCGAGCCCGCGTACGACCGCGGCGGGAACGCCGTCGGTCTTCCCCATCACGAGCTCGGCGGCCCCGGCGATCTCGTCGGCCACGGCGATCGTGGTCGCGTGCAGCTCGTAGCCGGCCCGGTCGAGCTGCCCGGTGAGGTCGAGCAGCGGCGTGATCCCGGCGACGCCGATCGCGATGTCCGTCGTGCCGAGGCGCCAGGCGCGGCCGAAGGAGTCCGAGACGATCACGCCCACGGTGACGCCCGCGAGCTCGCGGAGGCGCTCGCGGAGGTGTGCGGCCGATGCGTCGGGGTCGAGTGGGAGCAGGACGAGCATGCCCGCCTCGGGGGCGTTGGACGCGTCGACCCCGGCCGAGCCGCACACGAAGCCGTGGCGCGTCTCGGCGATCACGAAGCCGGCTCTGACGCGCACGAGGCGGGCCGACTCGCGCAGGATCGCCTCGATGTGGCGCGCGTCGCGCTCCTCGCCGGCGGCGATCTCGAGCGCCTGGGCCGACGGCTCGAGCTCGTCGAGCACGACCACGCGGCCCTCCGCCTTCGACACCGCCTTCTGGGCGACCACGAGCACGTCGCCGTCCTCGAGCGTGACGGCGCCGGCGATCAGCGCCGCGAGGTCGTCGCCCTCGCGCACCTCGGGCAGCCCGAGCACGGGTACCACGCGGAGGCCGTCGTTCACTTCAAGCCGTTCAGCCGGAGCCCCACGTGTGCCTTGTAGCGCTTGTTCACGTTGACGATCACCGCGGTCATGCCCTCGAGCGCGCGGGCGCTCGCAAGCGGGCCCACGTCGACTGCGCGCCCGCGGACGAGACGTCCGGCGAGCTCGAGCGCGAGCTCCTTCGCAGCAGCGTCGTCCCCGCAGACGAGGGCGTCCTCCTCGGGGGCCTCCTCGGCGCCGAGGTTCGTCGCGGCGAGCGAGTGGAGCCCGGCAACGACCGGGCCGTCGACGACGTCCTGGATCCGCTCGGCGAGCGAGCGGGCCTCGGTCGTCGGGCGCACGCCCGTGGGAGAGAAGTTGAGCTCCGCTGCGACCGAGAACAGCGGCGTCGTGCCGATCGCCTCGGCATGCTCACGCGCGGTCTCGAGCGCCGCGTCGGCCTTGACGGCGAGGAAGACGAGGTCGGCACTGCGGGCGGCTTCGGCGTTGGTCGCGCCCTCGCACGCGAGCTCCGCGGCCGCCGCGCCCGCGCGGTCCGCGTCGCGCGAGCCGATCACGACCTCCGCGCCGGCCTCCACGAGCCGGCGGGCGAGCGCGACGCCGAAGCTCCCCGTCCCGCCCAGCACCGCGACTCTCATCGGAGCGCCGCCTCCGCGAGGCGCCTGCGCGCCTGCGCGTCGTTCATCAGCGTCTTCGTGACCACGGTCTCCACCTCCAGCTCGGCGGGTGCATCGGCCTCGTCGATCACGAGCACGTCGATCAGGCCCGGGTAGCACGAGGCGACGTGGGCGGGAGTCGTCCCGCCGGCGAGTCGCGCCAGCATGCGGTCGGCGGGGCCCTTCACGGCGGCGCCGCCGATCAGCGGGCTGACCGCGACACACGGGACGCGCCGGCGCTCGATCGCCGCGCGGATTCCGGCGACCGCCAGGATCGGCGCGATCGACACGTACGGATTGGACGGCGCGAGCAGGATCAGATCGGCCGCGTCGAGCGCCTCCTCGACCCCCGGCGCAGGCCGCGCGTCGGCCTCCCCTTCGAAGCGCAGGGCGTCCACCTCGTCGCGGTGGCTACGGGCCACGAACCACTCCTGGAACGGAAACGTGCCGGCGGGCGTCTCGAGCCAGGTGCGAAGCCGGTCGTCGGTGGCGGGAAGCAGCCCCACCTCGACTCCCGCCGCCGCTGTGAGCCTCGCCGTGACCGCCGAGAGCGGCTCGCCGGCGGCGAGCGCCTGCGTGCGCACGAGGTGGAGGCCGACGTCGCGGTCGCCGAGCCGGAACCAGTCCTCTCCTCCGAAACGGCCCGCCTCCTCGAGCGCGTTCCAGGTCTCGCCCGCGCGGCCCCAGCCGCGCTCTTCGTCGTTCAGCCCCGCCAGGGCATAGAGGACCGAGTCGAGGTCCGGCGAGACGTGGAGGCCGAGCACCTCCAGGTCGTCGCCGACGTTGCCGACCACGGTGACGTCCCGCGGCGCGAGGGTCTCGGCGAGCGCCCGCACGAAGCGCGCGCCGCCGACGCCGCCGGAGAGGACGGCGACCTTCACCCTGCGGACACCGCCAGCGCCGCCCGCGTGCGGGCGCCGGCCTTCGCGCCGATGCGATCGAGGTCTTCGAGCGTGTCGACGTCGGCGACGAGCCCGGGCAGGGGCGCGGCCGCCGCGCTCCGGCCCAGCCGCTCCGCATGGGCTGCGAAGCGCGCCGCGCTGCCACGGCCGTAGAGCGGGGCAAAGAGCCCGGGCGATGCGAGTGCGAGCGCGTTCGTCGTCCCGTCCGCGGCGGGCGCGTAGGCGAGCCCCAGCGGCGGCACGGCCGCGAGCAGCGCGAGCAGGTCCGCGGGTCGCACGAGCGGCAGGTCGGCGTTCACGACCAGAGCCGGCCCCTCGGACACGAGGGCGAGCGCCGCCGCGACCGCCTCGCCCTGGCCTCCGCCGGGGTCGGCGACGACCGAGGCGCCGAGCTCCGCTGCGAGCGCTGCGGCGGTGCCGTCGTTCGAGACGACGGCGGTCGCGCCGACCGAGACGCAGGCCTCGAGCACGTCGCCGAGCATCGCGAGCGCAAGCTCCGCGCGGGCGGGCTCGGGCAGCGGCGCGAGGCGGTGCTTCCCGCCCGCACCCCGGAAGGGCACGACGACCGACACCATCGGGGAGAGACTACCCGCCCGTTTCCGTGATACTCGGCCGGTGATCGACGTCGAGCGAGCCCGCCGCGAGACTCCGGGTTGCGAGGAGCGCATCCACCTCAACAACGCCGGCGCGGCGCTCCAGCCGGCGCCCGTGCTCGAGGCAGTGCTCGGCCACCTCGAGCTCGAGACGCAGCTCGGCGGCTACGAGGCCGAGGACGCGGCCGCCGAGGCACTCGGGCGCGTCTACGACTCGGCGGCGGGGCTTGTCGGCGCGCGCCGCGAGGAGATCGCCGTCGTCGAGAACGCCACCCGCGCGTGGGACATGGCCTTCTACTCGATCCCGTTCCGCCCGGGGGACCGCATCCTCACCTCGGAGGCCGAGTATGCGAGCAACTACATCGCCTACCTGCAGGTCGCCCACCGGACGGGAGCCGTGGTCGAGCCGGTCGCGAGCGACGAACGGGCGCGCTCTCGGTGGAGGCGCTTGCGCGAGGCGATGGACGAGCGCGTGCGGCTGATCTCGATCACCCACGTGCCGACGAACGGCGGCCTCGTCAACCCGGCCGAGGAGGTGGGCGCGGTCGCGCGCGAGGCGCGGCTGCCTGTACCTCCTCGACGCCTGCCAGTCGGTCGGCCAGCTGCCCGTGGACGCGGCCGCGATCGGCTGCGACTTCCTCTCGGCCACGTCGCGCAAGTTCCTGCGCGGACCACGCGGCTGCGGGTTCCTCTACGTTCGCGCGGAGCGCCTCGAAGAGCTCGAGCCGCCGTTCCTCGACCTGCACGCGGCCGAGTGGACGGCACCCGACCGGTACCGGGTGCGGGCCGACGCGCGCCGCTTCGAGAACTGGGAGTCGAACGTCGCTGCGAAGCTCGGCCTCGGCGCGGCGATCGACTACGCGCTCGGCTGGGGGATCGCCGAGATCCGAGAGCGCGTCGTCGGGCTTGCAGACGGGCTGCGCGAGCGCCTGGCGACGATCCCGGGCGTCACTGTCCGCGACCTCGGCCGCGTCCGCTGCGGCATCGTCTCCTTCACGGTCGACGGCGTCGAGCCGGCGAAGGCTCAGGCCGCGCTGCGGGCGCAGGGGATCAACGTCTCGGTCGCGGTTCGCCCGCACACCCTGCTCGACATGAGCGCACGCCGCCTCGAGCGGATGCTGCGCGCGTCGGTGCACTACTACAACACCGAGGACGAGCTCGATCGCGCGTG
Source organism: uncultured Actinomycetes bacterium (assembly GCA_963724805.1). Lineage (GTDB taxonomy): Bacteria > Actinomycetota > Thermoleophilia > Gaiellales > Gaiellaceae > CAVQZA01. The sequence continues at coordinate 909,834 of CAVRWA010000014.1, read as the reverse complement.
CGCGGCGATTGCCGAGCTCTAGTCTAGAGCTCGCCCCGGCCCTCCCCGACCCAGGCCTGCAGCTCGTAGAAGTGCGTGTCCTCCAGTGCCTCGACGAGCCGGGGGTCGGTGTGCGCCGCGTAGTAGACGTTGTGGTCGAGATCGGCGCAGAGCTCGACGGTCTCGAGGTCGACGTCCGGCATCTTCATCAGCACCTCTGCGGGAAGGTACGCCTCGGTCGCGGTGTAGTGCTTGAACTGGAGGTTCGGCGCCAGCTCCATCAGGTCCGGCCAGTCCGGGCACGTGCGAATCGTCGTCATCGGTCTCCGTTCATCGTTTCGTCTTGCGTCCAGCGCCCTTCGAGGCGCACGAGCCCGCGCCCCTCTCCCGCCGGATAGACGACGAACGCCAGGGCGTCGTCGAGCTGGTGGTACAGGTGCTCGCCGCTTTGGTCGGCGAGTCCGAGCCGCAGGTGGAACCGGCCGTCGGCGAGGGGCAACTCGTCCACGTCGAAGCGTAGCGCGCAGCCTCCGTCCCACCCGAGCCCAGCCGTGTCCTGGACTCCGCCCGCGAGCAACAGGCCCGCCTCGTCGCGCACCTCGTACGAGAGACGCGGCGCGGCCAGGTCCGGCTCGGCCTCGATCCGTACGTGCATCGCGAGCGGCTCGCCTGCGAGGAACTGCTCGCGCGGCGTGCCGTCCGGGCCCGCGAGCGAGACCGCGACCACGCGGGCCTCGCCGCTCCCCCACTCGCGCAGGCCGGCGCCGCGCTCGGCCGGGTCGCGCTCGTCGGCGAGCAGGCGGTGGTAGGCGACGATCGCCTCGTGGGTCGGGCCGTCGAACTCGACGCGGCCGGCCTTGAGGAGGACGGCCCGGTCGCAGAGCCGCTCCACCGACGAGGCGTCGTGGGAGACGAACACGATCGTGCCGCCGCGCTGCTTGAACTCGAAGATCTTGCCGAAGCACTTGCGCTGGAACTCCTCGTCGCCGACGGCGAACACCTCGTCCAGCAGGAGCACGTCCGCCTCGATGTAGGCCGCGACCGCGAAGCCGAGCCGCATCGCCATCCCCGACGAGTAGGTGCGGACGGGGAGGTCGATGAAGCGCTCGAGCCCGGCGAAGGCGACGATCTCGTCCATCAGCTCCCGGATCCGGGCCCGCTTCAGGCCGTGGATCGAGCCGTTGAGATAGACGTTCTCGCGGCCGGTGAAGTCGGGCTGGAAGCCGGCCCCGAGCTCGAGCAGCGAGCCGACGCGCCCGCCGACCGCGACGCGCCCGCCGGTGGGCTTGATGATCCCGGCGAGCACCCGCAGCAGCGTCGTCTTGCCCGAGCCGTTGCGGCCGACCAGCCCGACGGCGCTCCCGGGCTCGGCCGCGAACGACACATCCTGCAGGGCCCAGACGTCGCGCGCCTGGTCGCGGCCGGGCGAGACGACGAGCTCCTTCAGCGTCCGCTGGGCGCGCGTGTGGACGCGAAACCGCCTCGACACGCCCTCGACCTCGATCGCGCCCGGTCTCATGCGGGCGACGGTACCCCAAGCGCCCGCCGGACGATCGTCGCGAGCGTTCGCACGAACTCGGGATCGGCGTTCGGCATCTCGATCCGCTCGAGGGTCATCCCCAGCTCGGCAGCGCGCTCGACGGCTTCGATGTCGAGGTCCCACCTGATCTCGAGGTGGTCGGCGACGAAGCCCACCGGGCAGACGACGACGTCGCGGACGCCCTGCTCGCAGAGGGCGCCCAGGTGGTCGAGGATGTCCGGCCCGAGCCAGGGCTCGCCGGTCGCCGACTCGCTCTGGAACGAGAAGCTCCAGTCGTCGACCCCGGCCTCGGCCGCCACGAGCTCGGCGGTGCGAAGGAGCTGGTCACGGTACGGGTCGCCCTCGGCGAGGATCCGCGCCGGGAGACTGTGCGCCGTGAAAATGACGTGCCTGCCCTCATGGCCCCGTGTTAACATGGTAACACGCTGGGACAGAACGGCGATGAAGCCGGCCTCCTCGCCCCAGCTCTCGACGAAGCGCAGCTCGGCGCGGCCGGCCAGCGCGTCCTCCAGCAGCCCTCGGTACCTCGCGATCGACATCGAGGAGTAGTGCGGGGCGAGCACGAGGCCCACCACCGTGGTCGCGCCGGCCGCGAGCGCGCGCTCGACCGCCTCGGCGATACGCGGCTGCCAGTGGCGCATTCCCGTGAACACCGGCGCCGCGAGCTCCCGCTCGAGCGCGGCCCTGGTCTGCTCGGTGATCGCGTTGAGCGGCGAGCCCTCGTCGATTCCGAGCGCCTTGTAGCGCGCGACGAGGTCCTCCATCAGCTCGGGCCGGATCGGCTGCCCGCCGCGGATGTCGGCGTAGTAGGCGGGGACGTCCTCCAGGCGCTCGGGCGACCCGTAGGCCATCAGGACGACGGCATGCTCGCTCACGGCACAGACGCTAACCGACGCGCCTCGTGTGGGAGCTCGTGACCGAGCGTCTCGTAGCCTCGGCCACCGGTGGAGTCTGGCGCGCGGAAGGCCGCATCGTGAAGCTGCTGCGCCCCGACCGGCTCGGCCACCCTCTGCGAGCCGGTCGAGGAACGCGAGCACCGGGTCGGTTGTCTCCGCACCGTTCTCGAACGAGCCCAGGCGCCACGTCCCGGGGCCGCATCCAGACGTCAGCTCCTCGCGCCCGGAAGGACGTCGCGTGGCGGCCGGCTCAGGCCGCCACCGCCGCCGTCCGCTCGTGCACCAGCTCCACGAGCCGCTTCAGCACGGCCGGGTCGGTCTCGGGAAGCACGCCGTGGCCGAGGTTGAAGATGTGCCCGGGCCGGCCGCCGGCGCGCGCGAGCACGTCCAGTGCGCCCGCCTCGACGCGCTCCCACGGCCCGAGCAGGAGCGCCGGATCGAGGTTCCCCTGCACACCCCGGTCGGGGCCGGCCTCGCTCCAGCCACGGTCGAGCGGGAGGCGCCAGTCGAGCCCGATCACGTCCCCGCCGGCCGCGGCCATCGCGCGCAGGAGCGTCGCCGTGCCGGTGCCGAAGTGGATCGTCGGGCAGGTCACCGCCGCGAGGATCCGCGCCGAGTACGGCGCGACGAACTCCTCGTAGTCGGCGGGCGAGAGCGCGCCGACCCAGGAGTCGAAGAGCTGGATCGCATCGGCGCCGGCGGCCGCCTTCGCGGCGACGTAGCCCGCGAAGCAGTCGGCGAGCCTGTCCAGCAGCGCGTGCCAGACGGCGGGCTCGCGGTACATGAGCGCCTTCACGACGGTGAAGTCGCGGCTCGGCCTCCCCTCGACGAGGTAGCCGGCGACGGTGAACGGCCCGCCGCAGAAGCCGATCACGGCGCGCTCGGGCTCGAGCTCGCGCCGAACGATCCCTGTCGCCTCCAGGACAGGCGCAAAGGCCTCCTCCGGCTCGGGCAGCCGCAGGCGCTCGACGTCCGCGGCGGTCCGTACCGGCTGCCGCACGATCGGGCCGACGCCCTCGACGAGCTCGACGTCGAGGCCCATCCCGAGCACCGGGGTCATGATGTCCGCGAACATCACCGCCGCGTCCACGCCGTGGCGCCGGACGGGCTGCAGCGTCACCTCGGCGCAGAGCTCGGGCGTCCCGGCGACCTCGAAGAAGCTGTGACGCAGGCGTATCTCTCGGTACTCCGGAAGTGAGCGGCCCGCCTGGCGCATGAACCACACCGGAGTGCGCTCGACGGGCTCGCGCCGCGCTGCGCGGACGAGAAGCGGCTCGGGCACGGCTCTACACTAGCCGGGCGCGATGATGGATCATCCCGTCCCCAGCGGCCCGCTCGCCGTGCGTTGGCTCGCCTACTCGGTCGCCGACGTTCATGCCGGTGCACTCGCGCAGGCGCGGGTCGAGCTCGAGAACGTAGGTCTGGCGGCCTGGCGGGAGCGCACCGAGAGCTCCGTGTCGGTCGCGGGCGTGAGCGCGTCGTACCACTGGCTCGACGAGCGGGGAAACCCGATTCTCTGGGACGGGATGCGCACGCCGGTGGAGCTGGCGCCCGGCGGGCGAACCGAGCTCGAGCTGCGGCTTCGCGGGCCGATTCCCCCGGGCACCTACCGGCTCGCCTTCGACCTCGTCGACGAGCTCCGGCTCTGGTTCTCCGAGGTCGGCAACCACGCGCCCGAGCTCGAGGTCGAGGTGCTGCCCCGCAGCGCCGAGGGTGCGGTGGACTGGCTGCCGGCCGACGCCGAGCCCGCGCCGGACCGGGCCGGGCGCGTCCGCGCCGCCCACGAGGAGGGTTACGCCGCTGTCGGCGGCTCGATCGAGGTCGTCACCGGCCGCCTGGGCCGGGTCCCCGAGGAGCTTCGCCCGTATGCGCCGGCCGGTGGCCGCAGCCCCGCGTTCGCGCATCCGCTCGTCTGCCCCTCCCTCCTTCCCGGCCTCGAGCCGAACGACGAGGTGGCCGGGCTGCCCGCCTGGCGCCCGGACGGCGACGAGCCGTGGCTCTACGACGGCCGGATCACAGCTCGACTGCGAGCCGGTCGTCGAGGCGGCTGAAGACCCAGGCGCCGAGACCGAGTGAGACGACGGCCGCGACGGCGAGGTAGAGCGCGTCCTTCCAGTCGGGCATCGTCCCGTAGAAGAGCGGGTCGCGGATCGCGATGATCGGCGGCGCCATGAAGTTGACCCAGTGGAGGACGTCCACGAGGGTCTGGTGCTGCTGGGCCGCACCGAGCGTGCCGTAGGTGTAGAGAATCGGGGTGAGGAAGAACCAGGGCAGGAGCAGTGCCGAAAGCAGGTGCTCGACGTCGCGGTAGAGCACGTCGAGCGAGGCGACGATCAGCGCGAGCCCGCCGACCATGCCGACGAGCAGCGCGACTAGCGGGATCGCGAGCCACTCCGTCCCGCGCACCCGCGGCAGCAGCGCGAAGTTGAGCACGAGCAGGACTGCGAGCATCACCGCGAGCGAGACGAGGTTCGTCGCCACGATCGAGAGCGGCACGAGCTGGCGCGGGAACCGCGTCTTGCGAATCAGGCTCGCGTTGTCGAGCAGCGAGCGGGACGCGTTCTGCATCGAGCTCGAGAAGAAGATCCACGGCGCGAGCCCCGAGAGCAGGAAGAGCGCGTAGTGGTCGATCGAGACCGCCTTCCAGAGCACCGAGAAGACGAGCAGGTAGATCGCCATCAGGAGCAGCGGGTTGGCGAGCGTCCAGGCGACGCCGAGAAACGACCCCTTGTACTTCGCCTGCAGATCGCGGCGGAAGAGGTTCCCGAAGAGCTCCCGGTACCTGACGAGGTCGGTATAGACCGTCATGGGCGCCGCCTAGTGTATGGAGGAGACCTGCTCACATGGACTTAACAGCCCAGAGGTACCGTTTTCCAGCGTGAGCGCGCTGTGTCAACCTCTTCGCTCGCGCGTTCTTCGGGCGCCGCTGACGGTGCGGGGCCGGAGGTCACAGTGTGAGTAACACGGGGCCGGAGAGCACCGTGCCGTCAGCGGTGTCAGGCGGGGGCGGAGCCGGGCTCCGCCCGGCGGGAGCCACCGCCGGCGAGGGACGCGCGTGACTGCGCTCGCGGCGATAGCCGCCCTCCCGGTGGCCTACGTGGTCGTGTGGGCGACTCTTCGCACGCGGTTTGCCCGGCACGTCGTGGCCGCGCCGACGGGCGAGCGGTGGTCGACCGAGACGACGCCCTCGCTCGGCGGCGTCGGCATCGTCGCGGGCATCCTCGCGGGCGTCGGCGTGTGCCTCGCGATCGGCGTGATCGACGGCAGCTGGGAGCTCTTCGGGATCCTCGTCGGCTGCCTGATCCTCTTCACCGCAGGCCTCGTCGACGACCTCCGCACCCTCAGCCCGCCGGTCAAGATCGGCGCGCAGCTCGCGGCCGCTGCGGTCGTGCTCTCGACCGGGCTCAAAGTGCAGCTGGTCTCGAACCCCGTGCTCGGCGTCGTGATCGCGCTCGCGTGGCTCGTCGGGATGACGAACGCATTCAACCTCCTCGACAACATGGACGGGCTCGCGGCGACGCTCGCGGCGATCGGCGCGTTCGCTTTCGCGGTCGACGCCGTGACCCAGCACCCGAACGACCTCGTGCTGGTGGTCTCGCTCGCGGTCGGCTTCGCCTGCCTCGGCTTCCTCCCCTTCAACCTGCGCATCCATGGCCCGGCCCTGATCTTCATGGGCGACTCGGGCAGCCAGGTGCTCGGCTTCGCGCTCGCCGCGATCGGCCTCGCGGGGAGCTGGAAGATCGCCGGGGCGACGGTGACCTCGCTCTTCCTGCCGATCCTGATCCTCGCCGTGCCGATCATGGACACGACGCTCGTGACCGTGATCCGGCTGCTGGAGGGGCGCCCGGTCACGAAGGGCGGACGCGACCACGCCTCGCACCGGCTCGTCTACTTCGGCCTCTCCGAGAAGCGCGCGGTGGTCTTCCTCGCCGTGATCTCGATCGTCCTCGCCGCCACGAGCCTCGCCTACCAGGTCGCAGACGATCCGCGGATCACGCTCGTCGGCGTGCTCGTCACCTTCGCGCTGCTCGTCCAGTTCGCGGGATTCCTCTCCGACGTCGAGCGCGGCCCACGGGACGCGCTGACGGGCGGGCCGACGATCCTGCGCGGCTTCGTCCTCCACCGCCGCAGGCTGGTCGAGGTGCTCGTCGACTTCGCGCTGATCACGGCCTCGTTCACGATCGCGTACCTGCTGCTCGTCCAGGGCAGCGGCACCGCCTACCAGCGGCACATGTACCTCGTGATCCTGCCGGTGCTGCTCGGCGCGCGCTACCTGTGCTTCATCCTCTTCGGCCTCTACCGCGGCGTCTCGCGCTACGCGGGAGCGCGCGACGCCTTCTCGGTGGCCGCGGCCGTGGTCGTCTCCGAGGTGATCGCCTACGCCGTGATCGCGCTCACACAGCCCTGGGGAGACTTCCCGCGCACGGTCTTCGTGCTCGACGCGCTGATCGCGACCGGCCTGATCGGGCTCTCGCGCTTCTGGGAGCGCGCCGTCGTGCGCGGGCTCCAGTCGCTGCGCGACCGCGGCGGGCAGGACAAGACCCTGATCGTAGGGGCGGGCCGGGCGGGCCGCAGCCTCCTGCGAGAGCTGCGCGAGACCCCGGGGATACGGGTGGTCGGCTTCGTCGACGACGATCCCCGGCTCCGCCGCCGCCGGATCCAGGGAGCGGCCGTGCTGGGCGGCGCGGCCGAGATCGAAGGGGTGCTCGTGCGCACGCACCCTGACACGGTTCTGGTGACGATCCCGAACGCGCCGCGCGAGCGTCTCGACGCCATCGTCGCGGCCTGTGAGACCGCACACGTACCATGCCGCTTCGTGCGCCGAGACACCGACCTCGATCCCCGCGTCGTGCTCGGCGCCGCCGCGAAGTGAGCGACACGAGCGCCGCAGCACCCGCCGCGGTCGCGGCCGGACGAACCTGGCCTGACCGCGTGATCGCGGCGCTGCCGCTCGCGATCGTCTTCACCTGGCTCTTTTTCCTCTACGTCTGGCAGTCGTGGGGCCATCTCACCCCATGGCTCTTCTCCGACGAGCTGCAGACGGCGCAGCTCTCGCGCGCGATCGCCGAGACCGGCCACCCGGCCCGGCGCGGGGAGCCGTACGGGTTCCAGTCGCTCTACAACTACGTGATCGCGCCTGCGTGGTGGATCCACGACACCCACACCGCCTACTCGGTGGTCAAGACGATCAGCTGCCTCGTGATGACGTCGGCGCTCTTCCCCGCCTACGCGCTCGCGCGGCTCGTCGTCGCACCGCGCTACGCCCTCTTCGCCGCCGCCGGCACGGCGGCGATCCCTGCCTTCATCTACAGCTCGATGCTGATCGCCGAGCCCGCCGCGTACTTCTGGGCGACGCTCTGCTTCTACCTGATGGCGAAGGCGCTGCTGAGCCGACGGCCGGGCTGGGTCGCGGCGTCCGTCGTCGCATGCCTCCTTGCGCCGCTCGTCCGCAAGCAGTTGACGATGATCCCGTTCGCCCTCCTGCTCGCCGCGATCTTCCTCTGGCTGACGGGCGAGCGAGCGCGCCGGTGGCGCTCGGGCTGGAGCCGCTGGGACTGGATCGGCGCCGTCGTGCTCGGCGTCGGCGCGCTGATCGTCTTCAACGCGACGGCCTCCGCTCACTCGCACGAGTGGCTGATCGCGACCGGCTACTACCGCCACCGGATGATCGAGTACGGGCTCTGGGCTGCGGGCTCGTTGATGATCGGCCTCGGCGTGCTGCCCGTGGTGGCCGGGCTCGCCGCCCTCTTCCGCCGGCGGGACGAGCCGCGTTCCGAGGCAGACCGAGTCTTCGCCTGCGTCTTCGCCGCCGGGCTGATCGGGATCGGCTGGTACACGGCTGTCAAGGCCTCGTACATCTCGACCGTGTTCTCGACCCTCGTCGAGGAACGGAACCTCATCTACGTCGCGCCGCTCCTCTTCGTCGCCACCGCGATCTGGCTCGAGCGGCCGCGCGTCCGCTGGTGGGCGCTCGCTGCCTCGGCCGGGCTCGCCCTCTACCTGATCCTGCACACGCCGTACAAGATGGAGTTCCGCTTCTACTCCGACGCGCCGGGACTCGGCATCCTCCAGCAAGCGAACCGCCGCCTGGGCTGGACACCCGACACGGCGCGCGTGGTACTGCTCTCGATGCTCGCTCTCTCGGTGGTGCTCGTGCTCCTGCCGCGGGTCCTCGGGGAGCGGAGCCGAGGGGCGGCGGCAGTGGCCGCAGTCGCCGCGTTCGGCGTGCTCGGCTGGACCCTGACCGCGCAGATCTCCGCCGCATTCGCCTCGAACAGCTTCGCCGACTCGTTCGCGAACAACATCGAGCCGCCGCTCGACTGGATCGACAAGGCGACCGACGGCAAGCCGACGCTCTACCTCGGCCAGAGCATCGTCGACTCCACCGGCCTCTTGATCACCGAGTTCTGGAACCGTTCGCTCGAGGACATCTGGAGCCTCGACGGCACGGCGCCCGGTCCCGGGCCCACGCTGACGCCGGACCTCGCCGGCGCCGACGGCCGACTCTATCCGAGCCCGAAGGGCTTGGTCTACGCGGTCACGGACCCGGGCGTCGACGTCGTCGGCACCGTTGTCGCGGTCCACACGCACACGAACGGCGGGAGCACGATTCCGTGGCGGCTCGTGAAGATCGCCCAGCCGCTCCGGCTCGCGCACGCGCAGACCGGGATCGAGCCCGACGGATGGATCGTGAGCCCGGACGGGGTCAAGCCCGCGAAGGCGGCCTATTCGCAGTTCGTCACCCCGGGAAAGCGCCGCGGCTACGCGCGCGTGGTCGTCACGCGACGCGGCTGGGGTGGCACCGACGTGCCCGGCCGAGTGACGATCAAGCTGGGAACGCTCGTCAAGGGCAAGGACAAGCAGCCGGCACTCGGCAAGGTGCTCGCCGTGCACCGCTTCTGGATCCACAGCCGCGAGTCGAAGCAATTCTACATCCCGGCGCCGCGTGGGCCGTTCCGCGCAGAGGTGACGGTGAGCCCGACGTTCGTCCAGTCGACGCTCGACCCGAGGATCGGAGACACACGGCATCTCGGCGCCCAGGTCGGGTTCGGCTGGGTGCCGCGAATCCCCCGCAGGTAGGGTGGCGCGGTGAACGTGAACCGTGCAGACTGACATATGCGGGCGGATGTCGTCTAAGAACTCGAAGGCATTGCTATGAACGGGGTCTCGAAGACGCGCACCGCACGAGGAGCAGCGCTGTTTGCGCTGGTCGCGCTGTGCCTCGGGCATCGGCTCGGCGCACGCCGCCTTCCCTGCCGCCGGCGGGCTGATCGTGTTTGCCAACGGTACGTCGATTGAAACGATCCCGAGCGCACGGCGGTGTGCCCTCCACGCCCATAGCGACCGGGAACAACCCCGTCGTCTCGCCCGACGGCCAGACCGTCGCGTACGACCGCGGCGGGCAGATCTACACGATCCCGATCGCCGGCGGCACCGAGACCGCGCTCACCGGCGCGGTCGGGCTCCGAGCCCGCCTGGTCACGAGACGCTCTCTTCATTTACTACAAGAGCGGCGCGCCGGATCCAACGCCGGACGAGATCATGAAGATCGCCTATCCAGCGGGCGGGATTCCGACAAACCTGACCAACAACGCCGCCGTCGACCAAGACCCTGCGGTCTCGCCCGACGGGAGCACGGTCGCCTTCTCCAGCGACCGCACGTCAGGCCGTTTCGAGATCTGGGTGATGGACTCCGGCGGCGGTTCGCTGAACCAGGCATCGGGCGGCGGCCCCGGCTCGTTGAACAGGAACCCGACCTGGTCCCCTGACGGCACCAAGATCGCGTTCTCCACCACCCGCGGCGGCGCGGTCGACATCTACCAGACAACACCGACCTCGATCGGGGCCGACTCTCCACTCACTTCCACCCCAGCCGACAGCGAAACCCGGCCGGCGTGGTCGCCGGACGGTCAAACGATCGCCGTCTCCGTCGCCGGAGGCATCGCGACGTTCCCGGCGGCCGGCACGTCCACGTCTCCGAGCGTCATCGCAGGGACGGCAGGCGGAACCGCGCCCGACTGGCAGGACGTCGCGCCGATCAACCTCGTCTGGCCGTCGATCACACCCACGGGCCCGCCGGTCCTGGGCGGGACTCTCACTGTGACATCGGGGCAATGGCTCGGCGCCTGGGGGGTGCCACCGGCCACGCCGGCTTTCACCTACCAGTGGCTTCGCTGCGACAGCCTCGGCGCCAACTGCGTCCCCATCTCCGGCGCCACGGGCACCAGCTACGTCGTCACGGCTGCCGACGCTCAGCCCACCGTGACGCATCCGGGTGCGGGAGACGGCGCATAACTTCGTGGGCACGACGGCATCCGACGCCGTCGCCTCGCCGGTCACCTGCCGGACTGGCCGGTGAACCTGCAGGCGCCCGCCCTGATCAACGGCGTTTCCAAAGGCGTTTCCGAACGGCCCGGTCGCCAGCGCCACGGCCGGCACGTGGTCCGGCTTGTCCCCGATCACGTTCTCGTTCCAGTGGCAGTACTGCGACTACCTCAAGCCGCCCCAGTGCGCAGGACATTCCCGGTGCGACGAGCAGCTCGTACGCGCCGACGGCGACTACATCAGCCACTCGCTCCGCCTGAAGGTCACGGCCAAGAACTCCGCAGGCTCCGATACGGCCTACTCTGTCCTCACGTACCCGGTCACCGGCGACCTGCCGAAGAACACCGTCTCGCCGAAGATCCTCGCCGGCTCGATCGAGGTCGGCTCGACGCTCACCACCGACACGGGGACGTTCTCCGGCTCGACGCCGCTCCACTTCACCTACCAGTGGCTGAAATGCCAGCCCGTGGGCCAACCGTGCACGCCCATCCCCGGGGCAACGGCGTCGTCCTACGTGCTCCAACCGTCCGACCAGGGCGCCACGATCCGCTCGCAGGTGACCGCGGCCAACGGCGGCGGCTCCAACTACGGCGTCTCGAACCACACCTTGCCGATCCTGCCGAAGACGCGGTTCGGGCCCGCGAACAGCGATCCGCCCGTGCTCGCAGGCAAGCCGGTCCCCGGCTCGACGCTCGTTGCCACCCCGGGGTCCTGGACCGGCGAGGCGCCGATCCGGTACACGTACACCTGGCTCCACTGCGACGCCACCGGGCAGGACTGCAACGCGATCCCGAACGTCAAAGGCACCACCTACAAGCTCAAGATCTCCGACACCGGCTACACGATCAAGCTCCTCGTGACCGGGAGGAACGCGGTCGGTGCCGCGACCGTCAACTCCGACCCGTCCGACGTGATCGTCCAGCTGCCGCCGGAGCCGAAGGGCAAGAAGATCACGGGCACGAAGAAGAACGACTACCTCGCGGGCGGAGGCGGGCCGGACATCATCAAGGGCCTCGGTGGGAACGACACGATCATGGGCGGCGGCGGCAACGACACCATGAACGGCGGCGACGGCAACGACGTGATCGACGGTGCGGCGGGAGCCGACAAGTTCCAGGGCGCGAAAGGCAGCGACACGATCATCGCAGTGGACGGCCAACGCGACACGGTCGACTGCGGCGCCGGGGTCGACAAGGCGACGGTGGACGCGATCGACGTCGTCAAGAACTGCGAGAGCATCTCGAGCCCGGCCGGCCCTACGGAGTTGCCGCGCAGAGGTAGGTGAAGCGGAACCGGAGCGCGAGGCGCGCCGCCGGTCCGCTTCGCTCCGCAACCCGAAGTGCCGACACCGCCGCGCGCGGCAGAGCGACGGTCTGTGGGACGAAGAACGGCCGTAGCTCGAGCCGCGAGAACCCGGCGGCCCGAAGCTCGGCGCGCACGTCATCGAGCCCGTATTGCCTCGGGTTGAGGTCGAAGACGAGCTTCCGCTTCGTGTAGGACGCGACGTGGCGGAAGAAGGCAGCACGGTCGCCCGCGTAGTAGATCGCGCGGAACACGCAGGTGGCGGCGACCGGCGCCGCCGGGGCGAACTCGTTGAGGTCGCCGAGCTCGGCGGCGACGCCGTTGCGCCTCGCCTGCTCGACCATCTCCGGGCTCGCGTCGACCCCGAGGTATTCGAGGCCCGGGAGGAACGCGGCGAGCGCGCCGTCACCACAGGCGAGGTCGAGCACGCGGTCGCCGGGCTCGAGGCTCGGCCCGAGCGAGACGACGAGCTCGGCGCGATGGCCCAGGTAGGCGGCGGCGTCGGCGTATCCGCGACTCCAGCCCTCGGCGCCGGCGGCGTACTGCGCCTGGATCCGTTCGGGGTCCTTCACCGCAACGCGAGCAACCGCTCGGGGTGCTTGCGAAGGAAGCGCAGCATCGCCCTGGCGTGCCAGATCGTGTGCCGCGAGAGGAAGGTGTGGTCGATCACGGCCGCGTAGTCGTGCACCACGACCGCCTCGGGCACGTACCAGCGCTCCCAACCCGCCCTGGCGGCACGGTAGTTGAGGTCGATGTCCTCGCAGTACATGCGGTAGCCGGGATCGAAGCCGCGCAGCTCGGCGAGCATCGCCCGCCGCAGGAGGAGGAAGGCGCCGAGCATCGTGTCGGTCTGCACCGGCTCGGTCGGGCGCTCGTCGAGCAGGTAGTGCTTGCGCTGGTACTCGAGCGGCGGGAAGAGGCGGCGCGCCGGGGTGCGACGGACGAGGGTCGCGCCGACGGTCGGGAAGCTTCGCCGCGAGGCCTGCCACGAGCCGTCGGGATACACCATCCGCGGGCCGGCCACGCCGCACCGCGGGTGCTCCTCCACGAAGGCGTGGAGCGAGGCGACGGCCCCCGGCTCGGGCACGGCATCCGGGTTGGCGATCACCACGTACTCGCCGGTGGTCGCGGCGAAGCCCTGGTTGGCGTTGGCGGCGAACGAGAGCGGGCGCTCGTTCTCCAGCACGCGCGTCCCGTCCGGCAGCCGCCCGACCGAGCCCTGAATGTTCGCGACGACTACGAGCTCGTCGACCTGGGGCGCGAGAGCCGGGAGCGAGCGCTCGAGCTCGGCGGCGTGGCCGTGCGAGACGACGACGGCCGAGATCACGACAGGAGCTCCCGGTAGACGGCCGCAGTGAGCCGGGCCGTCTCCTCCCACGTGAACCGCTTCGCGCGCTCGAGCCCTGCGGCCGACAGGCGCTCGGAGTCCGCCAGGGCCGCTCGCACCGCGTCGCCGAGGTCGCCCTCCGCGAAGACCGCCGCGTCGCCGGCGACCTCGCGCAGGGCCGCGTCGGGGCGCGCGACGACCGGGGTGCCGCACGCCATCGCTTCGACCAGCGGCAGGCCGAACCCCTCGTAGCGCGAGGGGAAGAGAACGCAGGCCGCCTCCTGGTAGAGGCGGACGAGCTCCGTCTTCTCCACGTAGCCGCGCAGGTCGGCCCCCTCGTCTAGGAGCGCGCGCTCGAGAGCGGGATCGCGCGCGGGCCCGACGACCACGAGCGGCCGGCCGACGGCCCGGGCCGCCTTCGCGGCCGCCAGGGGATCCTTGCGTGGCTCGATCGCGCCCACGAGCAGAAGGTAGTCCCCGCGGGCCCGGCCGGGCCGGAAGTCAGGGTCGACGCCGAGCGGAGTGACGACGATCCGCTCTAGAGGAATCCCGTACAGCTCGACGAGGTCGTCGCGCGTTCGCTCCGAGATCGCGAGGATCCGCGCCGCGCGGCGTGCCGAACGCGGCACGGCCGTGCGAAAAATGCGGCGCTCCCAGGCGCTCATCACGGAGGGATCCCGCTCGAACGAGAGGTCCTGGATCGTGAGCACGGCAGGGCACGGGCATCCCGGCGGGATCACGTGCAGGAGGTGGGCGAGCTCGGGGCGCACACGGCGAAGCAAGCGCGGCAGGCGCCAGGCCATCCTGAGCTCCTGGCTGCTCGCCGGAAGAGCAAGCGGCTCGATTCCCTGCGGGACGAGCGACGCGTCGCGGACGACCGCCGCGAGGCGAAGGTCCGGCGCGACTCCCGGCAGCGCGCGAAGGAGCTCGCGTACGTAGGTCTCGTCACCGGTGCGGCGGCGGCCGAGGACGTCGGCGTCGACGACGATCACGCGGCCGCCTCGCGATACGCCTCGGCCGTGAGCGCCGCCGCGCGCTCCCAGGTGAACCCACGCGCACGCTCGAGCCCTCGGGCCCGCAGTTCCTCGCGACGCGCGTAGGCCTCCTCGATCCCGCCCGCGATCGCCTCGGGCTCGAGCGGGTCGACGAGCACGGCCGCGCCGCCCGCCGTCTCGGCCGTCCCCGCCCGGTCGCTGGTCACGACCGGCGTGCCGCACGCCATCGCCTCCAGCACCGGGATCCCGAAGCCCTCGTAGAGCGACGGATAGGCGAGGCAGCGGGCGCCGCGATAGAGGCGCGCCGAGCTCTTCGTCCGGGACCTCACCGACCAGGGTGGCGCCCGCGAGCGGGACGTCGCCCCAACCGGGCGCGCCTGCAACGCGGAGCTCGACGCCCAGCCTGCGGGCCGCCTCGGCGAGGCGCGGCAGGTTCTTGCGCGGCTCGAGCGTGCCGACCGCGAGCACGTAATCGCCGGGCGCCGCCTCGCCGTCTGGGCGGAAGACCGGCTCGACCCCGTTCGGGACGACGCGTATGCGCTCCTCGGGGAGCCCGAGCAGCTCGACCGCCTCACGCTTCGTGAACTCCGAAACCGCGAGCACGAGCCGCGCGGCACGGGCGGCCCGCGGAACGACGCGGCGGCTGTACGCGCGCGTCCAACGGCCGAACGCCTCCGGGAAGCGGAACACGGCGAGATCGTGGACCGTGATCACGACCGGCACCCGAGCGTCGGCCGGCGCGCGGTAGGTCGGGCAGTGCAGCACGTCGAGCCCTCGAGCGCGACGGGCCAGCAGAAACGGGTACCAGGCGAGATCGAGCTCGAGCGTGCCGAGCCTCCCGGCGCGGCCGAAGCCGAGCTCGACGCGCTCGATCCCCGGCATCGGCTGGGCTGCCAGCCCCTCGATCACGCGCGCGGTGCCGGCGCGTGTCTGCCGCAGCGGCGAGACGTCGACGCCCACGCGGATCACGCTGCCGCCTCGAACGCGTCGAGCATGACCCGGCCGCAGGCGAGCCAGGTGAACCGGCGCGCGTGCTCGAGCCCCGCGGCGCGGAGCCGGTCGCGCTCGGCGAGCGCCCGCTCCATCCCCGCGGCGATCGCCGCCGGGCTCTCCGGATCGACACGGACGGCCGCGTCTCCGCAGGCCTCGTCCATCGAAGGGTGCGAGGAGACGACACAGGGGACGCCGCTCGCCATCGCCTCGACGATCGGCATCCCGAAGCCTTCGAACCGCGAGGGATAGACGAACACCGCGGCGCCGCGGTACCACTCCGGCAGCTCCGTGTGCGCGAGGTAGTCGAGCCGCTCCACGCCGGGAACGTCGAGCTGCGGCTGCTCGCCCCAGCCCTTCCCGCCGACGACCGCGAGCGCGAGCTCCGTGTCGAGGAGCCGATAGGCCTCGACGAGCGTGGACAGGTTCTTGCGCGGCTCGAGCGTCGCCACCGTGAGCGCGAAGGGGCGGCCGAGGGCGGCGCGCGGTCCGTCCGGCGAGAAGCCGTCCGCGCCCGGATAGGCCACGTGCAGCCGCTCTCGCAGCACGTCGAAGGTCGTGGCGACGTCCGCGGCGGTGAACTCCGAGTTCGTGAAGATCACGTCACAGGCCTGCGCCATGTGGCGGTATTTCGCTCCGTGCATCGACTCGGTGCGCTTCTGCACCCACTCCGGGAAGTGCAGCGGGACGAGGTCGTGCACCATCGTCGAACGGAGCCCGGCATGCTGGGGCGGGTACATCCAGTCGGTGAAGTGGAGCACGTCGAAAGGGCCGAGGAACCGTTCGGCGGCCGGCCACTGCAGGCGGCTCCAGGCCGTGCGCCAGCCGTGCGCGAACGGCAGGAAGCCGATCCGCGTCTCGACGTCGATCCCCGCGAGCGCCTCGGGGATCGCCCGCTTCCCGGCCGGGCTCGTCGGGGCGAAGGCGACGATCTCGTGGCGCCCGCCGGCCGCCTCGACGAGCCCCGCGAGCGAGCCGCGGATGTAGTTGCCGACGCCGCTCAGCGGATGCGACAGCGGGGACACGTCGAACGCAATCCTCACGTCCCTGGCCGCCTTTCGCTCCCGCCCGGCGCAGCCGGGCTCCCTCCTGTGGAGCCAGGCACACGGCTCGCGGCACGATCCGAGGCCGGCCGGCGCGCAGCCGTACCTCGACGTACTGTCCACGCGCCGGCCGGCGATGGCTCCCACCCCGAGCGAAGCCCCAGGAACGTGAGCAAGCTCAAGGCGCGTACTTGAAGCCGAGGAAGTGGATCCCGAGCGGACGTGGGTCGCCGTGCCCCGGCACGCGCGTCGGGCTGACCGTGAAGACGGCCCGGCACCTGTGCAGCGGCACCGTCAGGGTGACCCGCTTCCCGGCCGGGACGAGGTGCACCCGCCCGTTCGCCGTCACGCGCTGCGGCGCAGTGAAGAGGGTCGGATCGCCGAGCACCGTCGCGACGACCGCGCCGCCGTCGCAGACGTGCCGGGTGTAGACGACGCGCGGCCCCGACCACGTGTCGTTCGGGTAGAGCCCGGTCACCGTCGTCATCGACCGCAGCGGCCCGGCCAGCCGGTAGAGCGAGACACCGAGCAGCGGATCCGAGGCGACCACCTTCCCGTTCAGCTCGAGGGAGGAGTCGACGAGCGCGTAGCGGTGGCGCACGAGCTTCGCGCCGGCGCGGACGAGGCCGGTGTGCGGGTCGATCGTCACCGCCGTCGACGGCAGGCCGGGGATCGCGGGGCCCGTGTCGAGGATCGGGCCGACGCTGCGGTTGAAGAACTCGTTCTCCCAGATCACGTGGACGTCGGGCTTGCCCGTCCAGATCGCCGCCACGTCGGCGCTGCGGCCGACGGCGCGGTCGATCCAGTCCGGCCGCACGCCGCGGATCCCCTGGAACAGCGCCCCGCGCGAGGCCAGCGTCGTCCGCGACTCGATCGGCCGCTGCACCGCCGCGAAGTAGACCAGGACAAGCAGGGGCAGAACGAGCGCGTACCGGCGCGGCACGACCAGGAAGAGCGCGCCGGCGGCGAGCGCACAGACTGTCGCGACGGGGCGCACCTGGTGCAGCGTGATCACATGCTCCTGCAGCTTCCACCACGGCAGGAGCGCGAACGTGTCGGAGGTCGCAGTGAGCCCGATGAACCGGACGAACGGAATCGCGGCGACGAGAGCGCCGGAGCCGAGCGCGACGACCACGGCCCACGGCAGCCGGCGCGGCGCGCCGAGCCGGGCTGCCCAGAGCAGCAGGGCAATCAGGAAGAACGGCGCGACGTGAAAGAGGTTCCGCTCCTCGATCCGCTGCACCGTCGGGATCGAGGCGAACGCCGAAACCTCGAGCCAGAGCCAGAGCGCGAGAGCGCCCGTCCCGGCCATGAACGCCCGCTGTGGCCCGTCGAGCCGCCGCCACTCGAGGCAGAGGACGAGAAACGCTGCGAACGGAATGACTCCGAGGTAGAGGTCCAAGCCGGCCAGGTGCCAGAGCGCCCACTTCGCCACCTCGCCGGCGCTGTAGTGCTGGGAGCTCGTCGTCTGGTAGGCGCCGAGCACCGCGAACAGCGAGCGACCGCGCAGCGCCTCGGCGACGATCGCCACCGCGGCGATGCCGGCCACGGTGCCGTAGAGGACGCGGAAGCGGCCCAGGCCGCGCCACCCGAGCAGTAGCGGCGCGGTCAGGATCGCCGGGAACAGCGCGACCGCCTGCGCGCGCGTCGCGAACGCGACGAGCGCAATTCCCAGCACGAGCAGCTGCCGCTGCCACGTCGGCCGCTCCAGCATCAGCACGAGCGCGAGCGCCGCGGCGAGAAAGATCGGGTAGAAGGCGTTCTCGGTCATCAGTGTGCCCGTGTAGACCATCGAGGGCACCGCGACCGTGAGCAGCGACGCCGCGAGCGAGAGCCACTGGGAGAGCACGCGGCGGGCGAGAAAGTACGCCGGGACGGCGGCGAGCGACATCGTGACCGCGTTGATCGCCTTCGCGGCGGCGTAGGCGTCGGGCACCGGGCCGAAGATCCGCCACGCGGGCGCGATCAGGAGCGGGTAGACGAACCCGTACGACCCGGCCGCCTGGTCGCGGATCAGGAAGTGCCCCGTCGCGGCGACGCTCTTCGCGAGCTCCGAGTAGACGAGCTCGTCGACCATGATCCAGGGCGCCGTCATCCACCGCCCGAACGCGTACCGGAGCCCCGCCGAGACGACGACGATTCCCGTCAGATAGGCCCACGCCGGGATCGCGCGCGTCAGCGCGAGCGGCCGCGCGACCGGGGCGCTACTCGCCAAGCCCGACCTCGCGCAGCCGGCTGCCGAGCTCGGGAACCTCCTCCGAGAGCCCCACCTCGGCGCCCGCTCGGGCGACCTCGCGCAGGACGGCGTCGCGGACCGCCTCGCCGCCGGCGGCCTGCTCCAGCGCGGCCGTATAGAGGTCGGCGACGTGGTCGAGGCGGTTCTCGTCGGGCACGTGCGAGGCCGGCGGCGGATCGAGCAGCGCCGCGACGAGCGCGTCCACCTCGCCCTCGCCGACAGGGACCTTGCGCACGACCCCGTCCGGGAGCTCCGCGAACCAGCCGAGATCCGAGACGACGAGGGGCTTGCCGAGCGAGAGCGCCCGCATCGCCGTGCCCGATGTCTCGCCCATCGTCGGCGCGCGCAGGGAGACGCAGACGTCGCAGCCCGCCATCAGCGCCCAGAGCCGCTCCTCGGGGACGTACTCCTCGCGCAGGACCGCCGGGCGGCCGAGGAGACCCGCCTTCTCGAGCCTTCCGTCGAGGTCGAAGCGCGGCGAGACGGGCCCGACGAGAACGAGCCGCGCGCCCTCGGGCAGCCGCGTGAACGCCTCGAGCAGCTGCGGGATCCGCTTCGACGCGTTCAGATGACCGAAGTAGCCGACGACGGGTGCCCCCTCGATCCGGGCGGGCTCGACCGCAGGCGCGGGCCAGGCCGGGTGCGGGATACGCCAGAGCGGCCCCGCGTAGCCGAGCCGCCTTGCGCCGTCCCCGACGTAGCGGGAGTGGACGATCAAGCCCGTCGCGCGGTCGAGGATCTCGCCGGCGAGCGGGAAGTCCTCCGGGCGGGTCTCCCACGGCGGCGGCACGCGCCCTTCCAGTACGCCGTGCGCGAGCAGGCGCGCGGGCAGGCCGGCGTCGCGCTCCATCGCCGCGAGGTAGCCGGGGCCGTCCTTGCGGCCGATCGTGAGCCCGGCGATCAGGTGGTGGAGGACGAGCTCGTGCAGGACGACGACGCCCGCGCGCTTGCGCAGCGCGTCGACGATCCAGCCGTGGGCCTCGGGCGAGTTGCCGACGTGGTAGAGGGAGACGTCGGCATCTCGCGGCGGCTTGGTACGGCCGTGCTTGACGACCTCGACGTCTATCCGTTCTCGCAGTGCAGGAAGCAGGAGCGCGCTGTAGTCGGCGATGCCGGAGGTTTCCGGCGGCATCGGTGAGTAGTAAGCGACCTTCATGCGAGCAGGCGCTCGATCGCGTGGGCCCAGGTGACCTGCTCCGCCACGGCCTTCCCGGCCAGGCCCCAGGCGCGCGCGTCGTCCTCGTGCTCGCTGAGGAAGCGGAAGGCAGCGGCGAGCTCGGCGACGTGGGGCTCGACCACGAGCCCGGTGCGCCGGTCCGCGACGACGTCGAGAGGGCCGCCCGCGTCGCTCATCGTCACCACCGGCTTCTCCGAGAGGAACGCCTCGTAGGGCACCATCCCGTAGTCCTCGTCGACCGGCGCGTAGTAGACGGCCCGGCAGGTCGCGTAGAGCGCCGAGAGCTCGGCGGTGGACACCCGCCCGGCGAACCGGACGCGGCCGTTGAGGCCGTGACGCGAGGCGAGCGCCTCGAGCCGCTGGCGGTCGGGCCCGTCGCCGGCGATCACCGCCTCGAGCGCGGGCTCCACAGCGAGCGCCTCGAGCAGCAGGTCGATCCGTTTCGCCCGGTCGAGCCGGTTCACGGAGAGGATGAAGCCGTCGTAGCGCTCGCAGCGGAAGTCGAGCGCCTGCGGCGGCGGCAGCACGACCTCCGCCTCGAGCCCGAGCGTACGCTCGAGGCGCTCCGAGACGTTTTGCGAGATCGAGCAGAGCCGCCGCGCCTCGCCGAGAGTGCGACGGTCGAGCTCGTGGAGCTTCCGCCGCAGCGCCCGCTCGGCCGGTGACTCGCCGAACTGGCCGAGCTCGGTGCGATCGAGCTCGTAGGCCTGGCGGAACTGATGTACGAGCCACACGACCTTGTTCGGGTGGCGCACGACGTACGAGGGGAACTTCGTCGCGATCACCAGGTCCACCGGCCTCCCGTCCACCTCCTCGAGGTCGAGCAGCCGCCACATGAAGGCGTGAGTCAGCACGCGCTCGGCGGGATACCACTTGAACGGCACCGTGACGAGGTCGGCCTCGTGGCCGCGCTCGCGCAGCTCCTCGGTCAGGCGCTCGGCGAGGATCTCGGCCCCGCCGCGCGCGAACGGCACCTGAGGACTGCAGACCGCGATTCTCAAGACCTGGCCTTCCTTGTGCTCATAAGCATTTGGCTGGGGTCATCGCCTTGCGAGGATCGCGTAGTCGAGCGGCGCGAACACGATCTCGTTCAGGCGCGGGTCGGCTCCCTCGGCCGGCTCTGGCGCGTTGAGGAAGCGCATCTCGACCTCCGCGAAGCCCGCGTGCCGCGCGAGCATCGCGAGCGTCTCGGGCACGAGCGGCTGCGCGTGGGTGAGGTCGGCGAAGTAGTTGCGCAGCGCGAGCGGCGAGAGCGGGTTGATCGTCTCGGCCGCGAGCACGCCGCCCGGACGGAGCTTCGCGTGGGCGAGCTCCAGGAAGCGCAGCAGCACGGGCGGCGGCAGGTGCTCGACGACCTGCGCGGCGAAGACGCCGCCGAGCGAGCCGTCCTCGAGGGATTCGAGGTGCGCCACCAGATCCGCCTGCTCCACGTCGAGCCCCTCGCCGCGTGCGTAGGCGACCATGTCCGCGTCGGCGTCGACTCCGCGCGCATCGACCCCTGCCTCGCGGAGCAGGGCGAGGAACTCGCCGCGCCCGCAGCCGCAGTCCAGGACCGGGCCTTGCGAGAGGAAGTCCGCGACGTAGGCGCGCTGGCGACCGCGGATCTCGGCGGTCGAGCCGCGCATCCGGCTCTCGAAGGCGAAGTAGTCGGGCAGGGCCGCGGCGGCCGGCTGGGCGGCGACGGTCGCCGGCGCGCCCGACGGGCGCCGCTCGAGCCGCAGGAGGCGCTCCTCGAGCTCCGCGAGCAGCCGCTCGGCCCGCTCGCGGGCGGCGCGCTCGGCGTCGAGCGACTCCGAGAGGTCGTCGACCAGCTTCAGCGTCGCGTCGTTGAAGCCGCGCTGCTCGGCGGCGAGCGGCTCGACGTACCAGCGCATCAGCGGCCGCAGCAGGCGCTTGACCGGATAGACGATCGCCCCCTTCAGGCCGGGGCGCCGCTCGATCGGGCGCTCCGCCGAGACCGGCCAGTAGCGCTCGGCCGCGGCACGGGCCCGGGCGCGCACGGACGAGCCGCTCGCGCCGCCCCTCTCCACCTCGTCTCTCAGCCGCTCGAAGAGCTCGGCGGCGTCGACGGAAACCCCTGCAGTTTCCGGGTTCTGCGTGTCCTGCTCGGGCACCGCCACAGCCTACAGAGAGCCCATTACGGATCTGTGAGCAGAACTCCCTCGTCTCAGGCATTGAGAGGGCCTACCCCTCCGGCGATACGGAAGGCAGAAGAGAAAACCCGTCGTCCGATGCATTTTCGACCGCATCGACGCCACGGTCTGCGGCCTCACCAACGAAAGAAGGGGAGGCACACCGGATGACGAGTAAAGCACGGCAACCACTGCTCCTCGTAGGGGCAGCAGCGCTGGCCCTCACGGCCAGTGGCTACGCCGCCACAGGAGGCGTCAACGGATACCGCGACCACGGTCGCCCGTCCGTCAAGCCTCCGCCGCACCACCCGCCGCCGCCGCCGATCCGCTGCTACTGGCGCTGGGAGCACCACCACTGGGTGTTCCACTGCGAACCCCGGCACTGGTAGCCGAGATGTCAGCCGCCGAAGTCATCCGCATCGCCGGGCGGGACCAGCTCGTCTCGCCCGGCGCGGTCGAGAAGCTGACGGTCATCATCCCGGCCCTGAACGAGGCCGCCACGATCGGCTCGGTGATCGCCGCCGTGCCGCGCACGATCCCCGGCGTCCGCACGGTCGAGGTGATCCTGGTCGACGACGGCTCGACCGACGGCACCCAGGCCGAGGCGATCGCGGCGGGGGTGGATGCGATCGCGCACCACCCCCGCCGCAGGGGCCTCGTTTCGGCGTTCAAGGACGGCGTCCGCCAGGCGCTTGAGCGGGGAGCCTCGATCGTCGTCAACCTCGACGGCGACGGACAGCACGACCCGGCGATGATCCCGCACCTGATCGCGCCGATCCTCGCCCGCGAGGCCGACCTCGTGCTCGGGGTCCGCGAGTTCTCCGCCGCTGCGGAGATGAGCACGGTGCGCCGACACGGCAACGTCGTCGGCTCGTGGGTCACCCGCCACGCGCTCGGCCTCGACGTCACCGACGTCACCTCGGGCTACCGCGCCTTCTCGCGGGAGGCACTGCTCCGCCTGAACGTGACGTCGGAGTACACCTACACCCTCGAGACGCTGATCGATGCCGCCCGCAAGCGCCTCACGATCGCAGAGGTGCAGGTTCCCGTTCGGCCGAGGCTCGTCGGCGAGTCGCGGATGACGCACTCGGTCGTCCGCTACATCACGCGCACCGGGTTCCAGGCGATGAATAGCCTGCTCCGGGACCGGCTCGTGTCGCTGTTCGGGACGGCCGCGCTCGTGACCGGCGTGATCGCGCTCGCGTTCGTGGCCGACTTCCTCTGGGGGTACCACGCCGACGGGGCCGGAAGGCACCTGCCCGCCCTGCTCGCGGCGGTGCTGTTCACCGTCGCCGCAGTCGGGCTGTTCGTTTCCCGGCTGATCGCCGACGGGATCGAGACGAGCCGGCGGCTGCTCGAAGAGGCGCTGTACTCGGTGCGCCGGCTCGAGCTCGGCGACGCCGCGCGGGCGCCCGCCGAGTGGTGAGGCTGGCAGTCCTCGGGGCAACGCACCCGCTCACGAGCGGGGCGGCGCAGTTCAACGCAGCCATGGTGACTTCGCTGCGTCGCCGCGCGCCGACGGAGTTCATCTCGTGGCGGCGGCTCTATCCGCCGCTCCTGTACCGCGGCCCGCAGCTCGACTCCGCGTCCCGGCCGGCCAGGGCCGTGGAGGCGCGGTTCGTACTGGACTGGGCCGATCCGCGTACCTGGCGACGGGCGCTACGGGAGGTCGAGGAGTTCGGCGCGAACACCCTCGTGCTCCCGTGGCTGCACCCGGTGATGACCCCGCCGTACCGGTGGCTCCTCCGTCACGCGCCCCGGCGGATGCGGCGCGTGGTCGTATGCCACAACGTGCTCCCGCACGAGCCGCAGCCGCTCGCTCGGACGCTGACGAAGGCGACGCTCCGCCACGCCGACCTGCTCGTCACCCACGCGCCGCACCAGCGCGGCGAGCTCGAGGGGCTCGGTCTCGGAGCGACGCCGGTGCTCGAAGCGTTTCACCCGCGCTTCGTCGCCGACGACCTCGCCGTCGCGCCCGAGCCGGCCGCAGTGCTGGCCGAGCGGGCACGCCTCGGCGACCCGGAGCTCCTCCTGCTCGCCTACGGCGCGGTGCGGCCGTACAAGGGCGTCGATCTGGCGCTCGAGGCGCTTGCCCGGGTCGATCCGGCGCTGCGCGTGAAGCTCGTAGTCGCCGGCCGCTTCTGGGACGGCAAGGCCGAGCTCGCGCGACAGGCCGCCGAGCTCGGCGACCGCGTCGAGCTGCGCGACGGCTATGTCTCGAACGAGGAGACCGCTCTCCTCTTCGCCGCCTGCGACGCGGCGCTCCTGCCGTATCGCTCGGCGAGCCAGTCGGGTGTCGTCGGGCTCGCGTTCGCCCACGAGCGGCCCGTGCTCGCGACCGCGGTCGGCGGGCTGCCCGCGGCCGTGCGCGACGAGCGCGACGGGCTCCTCGTCTCTCCGGACGACCCGGAAGCCCTGGCGCGGGCGATCGAGCGGCTCGCCGTCGAGCACCCGCGTCTGCGCGCCGGTGTGCTCGAGGAGGCCGAGCGCTACTCGTTCGACCGCTACGCCAAGCTTCTCTGCGAGGCCGCTGCTTGAGCGCCGTCGCGGCTCGTCACCTGCGGCTCGTCGAGGAGATCCCGGTCGCTGAGCCGCCGCGGCGCAGCGTGGCGTCAAACGCGCGCCTCGCGCTCGCCGGCGACCTGGCCGGAAAGGCGGCTCAGCTCGCCGCGCTGGCCCTCGCCGCGCGGCTCCTCTCGACCCAGCAACTCGCCCTGCTCGGCGTCTGTCTCGCGCTCGCGACGGTGCTGACGGCCGTGCTCGACATGGGGATCTCGACCGTGCTCGTGCGCGAGGCGGCGGGCGACCCCGGCCGCGCGTGGCCGCTCCTGCTCGGCAGCCTCCGGGCCCGGCTCGCGCTCGCGCTGCTCGTGGCCGGGCTCACGATCGAGATCGGCCTGTGGCTCGGGAGCCCGCTCGAGGGACTGCTCGTGCTGGCCTCCGGCGCCGTCGGCGCGGCGCTGATCGGCCTACTCTCTGTCTTCCGGGCGGCACAGGAGCTCGCGGTCGAGGCGGAGGCGCGGCTCGCGGCCGCGGTGCTCAGCCTCGTGGCCGTCGCCGCGCTCGCCTCGCGCACGCCCTCCGCCGCAGCGGTGCTCGCCGGTTTGACACTCGGCCCCGCTGTCGTCCTTCCCGCGCTCGCTGCACGCGCCCGGCGCCCGGGAAAAGCCGGCGGCTGGGCTCTGCTTCGCGACGGTGCGCCGTTTGGCCTGATGGCGCTCGGAACCCTCCTGTACTACCGCACGCCGACGCTGATCCTGGCGCGGACGCGCCCGGCGGCGGACACGGCGGCCTACACCCTCGCCTCGACGGTCGCCTTCGGACTGCTCGCAATCCCGAACGCGATCACGACCGCGCTCCTGCCGAAGCTCTCCGGGCTCGCCGAGGCCGACGAGCAGCGGGCGCTCGCGCGGAAGGCGCTCGGCTGGACGCTTCAGCTCTGGGCCGTGACCGCGGTCGTAGTAGGGATCCTGGGCGAGCCGATCTTCGCCGCCATCTTCGGCGCGCGCTACGCCTCCGCCGCGACGCCGCTCTTGATCCTCCTCGGCGGCGGTCTCGCGATCGGCGCCAGCGGCGCGATCGGGACGGTGCTAGTCGCGCGGCGCGGCACGGCCGCGCTGGCCGCGCAGGTCGCCGCGGCGCTCGCGCTCAACGTCGTGCTCGGCGCGGTGCTGATCCCGCGCTACGGCCAGAACGGCGCCGCAGTCGACACGCTCCTCACGGAGCTCGTCGCACTCGCGCTCGTCGCCCGGGCGGGCGCTCGCTCGCTGCCAGGGCTCCTCGGGGCGCCTCAGTTCCGGGCGCTCTGGTGGGTGTCGGTCGGCTGCGTCGCGCTTGCCGGGGGCTTCGCCCTCGGGGGCGGCGCGCGGTTTGTGGGCGCAGCGGCGGCGGTCGCATCGCTGCTCGCAGCCGAGCCGAGCCTCGTCGAGCGGTTGCCGCTGCTGAAGCTCGGCGTCCTCGGCGGGATCGCGAGCCTCGTCGTCGTCTCGACCTGGGCGACGGCGACGAGCTACGGCCTGCGCGTGATCTCGGACTCGCCGACCTTCCTCGCGCTGATCCGGTCGCTCGCGGCGCGACCGCTCCAGCCGGCGAGCCCGTTCCTCACGGGCCAGAGCCAGGGCGAGTCGCACGCGAGCCCGTACACGCAGGCGATCGGGTGGGTCTGGCTGAAGATCTCCGGGAACGCTCTCGACCCGGTCTGGCTCGGCCACGTGCTCGGGCTCGTCGGCATCGGCGTGATGCTGCTCGTCCTGCACGCAGTGTTCGTCTTCGTCCGCCGCGAGGCGGGGAGCCGCGCGGCGTGGATCGCGATTCCCGTGCTGTTGCTCCTGTTCGGGCCCGCGCACGTGATCTGGGCCGGCGACCTGACGTTCAACGGCTTTCTCTACGGCGCCTATTTCCCGCAAACGCTCGCGGTCGCGCTGCTGCTCTACACCCTCCTCCTCACCGACGGCGACCCGTGCTGGGAGCGCTACGTCCTCGGCTCGATCCTCGTCGCGGCGACGCTCGTCGTGCACCCGTTCACCGGGACGCTGCTCGCCGTGCTCGTCGCCGTGCGCGGCTCGGTGCTCGCCCACCAAGCTCCGGCCGCTGGCAGGTCGGCTCGCTCTGCCTGGTCGGCGGCTTCGTACTCGGCGGGCTCTGGCCCGCGTACTCGCTGGACGCCGCCCTCGGCGAGACGGGTGTGACTGGGCGGACGCTCGTGATCGGCTGCGCGCTCGTCCCGCTCGCCGCCCGCGCACTGCCGCGGCTCCGGCTCCCGCCGCTCGCGGCCCTCGACCGGCCCTGGCCGCTCGCGGTGCTCGGTGCGATCGGCGTCGGGGCGCTGGCGGTCTGGGAGTGCTTCCTCTTCACACGGTTCCCGCACGACCCGCTGCTCCACTCGAACCACCTCAGCCTCTACTGGGTCGAGGGCCGGTGGCGCTGGCCGTTGATGTTCACCGCGGGCGCGGTCGGGCTCGCCGGCCTCGTCCGGCTCGCGCAGCGCGGGAAGCCGCTCGCGCTGCTCTGGTTCGCGGGCTGCTTCGCGTTCGGCGTCTTGGGCGCCGGAGGAATGGCGCTGCCGCTCTGGTGGCGCTTTCTGCTGTTCTGCCAGGTGCCGCTCGCGCTCGGCACCGCACTCGTGCTCTCGGAGTCGAAGGCGGGACGAATGCGGACGCTCGTAGTCACGACGTTCGTCCTCGTGGCCGCGTTCAAGCTCGTCACGCTAACCGAGCTCTCACCGAAGATCCGCTACCTCGACACGCCGCTGCAGAGCTCGTACACGCTCGGCTCGGTCGTACCGCCCGGCTCCGGCCTCGTCGCCTCGGATCCGTTCACGAGCTACTTCGTCCCGGGCACGACCGGGCATCGCGTGCTCGTCGTGACGAAGGCGCACGTCTCGTCACAGGACGAGCTGAACCAGGCAAACGGCGGCTACGCGCTCCTGCACCGGTTCTTCCAGGGCAATGCGTGGTGGACGGCCGCGCAGCAGATGTGGCGGGACGGCGTCCGCTACATCGTGATCGAGAAGAGCACGTCGCTGCGGCCGCCCGACCTCGTCACCTTCTCGACCGGGCCGACGCCCCTCGTCCGCACCGGCCCCGACCGCCGTGCGCTCGGCACGTACTTCTACCGCTCGAACCGCGTCGGCGACCTGATCAGCGACGGCTGGCCCTACGCCGTCTATCGGCTCGACCAGCGGAGGCTGTTCGGATGAGAGTCACCGGAGTCCGGAACGCCTCGTCGCTCGGGATCGCGCGCTACTGCGACCGGCTCGCCTGCGCGCTCGCGGCCGACGGCGTGGCCTACGAGCTGTCGGAGCGGCCCGGCGGCCACTCGCACTGGCACCTCGGCAACTCCTCGCGCCGCGCGCTGCTCGAGCCGCCGCGCGGGCGATTCGTCGTGACCGTCCACGACATCGTCCCGCGAACTCGCGCGCTCGCGCCGCTCTACCGGCACTGGGCGTACCCGGTCGTCGTGAGGCGAGCCGCAGCGCTCGTCGTCCACAGCTCGTTCGCCGCCGACCTGCTGCTCCGCGAGGCCGGCGCGGATACCCGCCGCGTGCACGTGATCCCGCACCCGACCCCGCGCTTCTGGCCGATCGACCGCGCCGCCGTCCGCCACGCGCTCGGCTGGGAGTCCGACGAGCGCGTTGCCGTGCTCCCGGGGGTGCCGACGAAGACAAAGCTGGCCGACGAGGCGGTCGAGGCCGCCGACGGGCTGCCGTGGCGGGTGATTCCGCTCGGCCGGGTCGACGAGACGACCTACCGCGACTCGATCGCCGCCGCCGACGCCGTGCTCGTGCTGCGGCGCGACTCGGTCGGCGAGTCGAACGGGCCGCTCCACGACGCGCTCGGCGCCGGCCGCGCGGTGCTCGCGACGGCGGTCGGCTCGATCCCCGAGGCGGCCGGTGAGGCCGCGCTCCTCTGCGCGCCCGAACCCGCCTCGATCCGCGCAGGCCTGGAGCGCCTCTCGGGCGCGCAGGCCGGGCTCGAAGCGGCCGCGCGCGCACGCGCACGCGAGCTGTCGTGGCACGCCTCTGCGGCCGCGCACGCCGAGCTGTTCCGGACGGTGTGGGATGCCTGAGCTCACCGTGATCGTCTGCACCCACGAGCGGCCCGAGAGCCTGCGGAGGTGTCTCGCCGCGCTGGCGGCGCTCGAGGATCCGGTCGAGGTGATAGTCGTCGACTCCGCCTCGCAGCCGCCGTGCCGGGCGCTCGTGGAGGCCCACGGCTTCGCGTATCTCTATGCATCGGAGCCCGGGCTCTCGCGGGCGCGGAACGCAGGGCTCGCGGCGGCGCGGACGGAGCTCGTCGCGTTCGTCGACGACGACGCCGACGTCGCGCCGGACTGGGCGCGGCGGATCGCCGCGCCGTTCGCCGACGCGGCGGTCGGCTGCGTCGGCGGCGCCTGCCTCCCGCGCTTCCTCGGCCCTCGGCCCGGCTGGCTCTCGGAGCGCCTACTCCAGTACGCCGGAATCACGCGCTTCGACGAGGCGCGCGAGTCGCGCTCGTCCAGCGAGTATCCGTTCGGCGCGAACGTGGCCTTCCGCCGCGACGCGCTCGCCGGTTTCTCGGAGCGCCTCGGCCGCATCGGCACCGCACTGCTCTCGGGAGAGGAGGCCGCGGCGATCGACAGGCTCCGCGACGACGGCTGGCGCGTCCTGCTCGAGCCCGCCGCGGTCGTACGGCACGCCGTCTCTCCCGACCGCCTCCGCTCCGGCTACTACTGGCGGCGGCTCTGGTGGCAGGGCCGCAGCCGCGCGCGCGGCGAGCGCTCGCTACGGCTGACCGTACGGATCGTCGCGGCGCTCCCTGTGCGGCTCGCGCTCTTCGCGGCGACCCGCGACCGCGTCCACCTCTACCGGACCGCCGAGACGACCGGCTACCTGCGGGAGCTCGCGGCACGATGAGGCGCTGGGGGCTCGTCTTCGGGGTCGCGGTCGTGGTCCGCGCGCTCCAGCCGCACGGGGCGCTGCTCTACCCCGACGGCTACCAGTACCAACTGATGGCCCGCGGGATCGCGGAGCACGGCCGCCCGATCGTCCAGCTCGGACGCGGCGGCGATACGTGGCTCCCGAGCGCAGTGGCGGCGCTGAAGCCGCTGTACCCGCTGCTCGTCGCGGTCCTGCACGTGCTAGGGCCGTCGCTCGCGGCCGCGGCGACCCTCGTCGCGCTCGTCTCATCGGCGGCGGTCGTGACACTCGCCGCAGCGCTCTCGGACCGGCTCGGCGGCTCGTGGATCGCGGCGGCAGCGCTCTGCCTCGCAAGCCCGGCGATCGGCTTCTGGGCCGGCTTCTCGGGCCCCGACTCGCTCGCCCAGGCGCTCGCGCTCGGGGCCGCGCTCGCAGTGCTGTCGAACCGCGAGCGGCTCGGCGGCGTGCTGTGGGGGCTCGGAGTCGTCGCGCGCCCCGAGGTCGTCCTACTCGCGCTCGCATTGCCGCTCCTGCGCCGGAGGCGGGTCGAGGCGCTCGTCTGCGGCCTCCTGACCGTTGCGGCGGTGCTGCTGATCGTGCGGCCGCCGATCGCGATCCCGGCCGGCGGCGGGATTGGCCACGGCGGCGCGATCGTGCCCCTGCTCCGCTCCGACTGGCCGCTGCTCCTGCTCGCGGTGGTCGGCCTGCGCAAGTCGCCGTGGCTCGCACTCGGCCTCCTGCCGCTCGTAGCCCTCCTCGCGAAGAACGGCGAGTCGGCCCGGTACTTGACCGAGATGCTGCCGGTCGCGGCGATCGCTGCGTCGATGCTCGGCGCCCGCGCTCTCGTCGGTGCGGCCGCGCTCGTTCTCGCGACGTCGGCGCCGGTGCCCGTCGGGCCCGATCCGTTCGCCCCGGTAGCGCGCGGACTGCCACCCGACAGCGAGCCGCTCGTCACTGCAGCGCCCGATGCGTACGGGCTGCTCGTGAGCGGCCGCGCGGTGCGCTTCATGCGTCCCGGCGCGCGTGGCCTCATCCTGCTCGACGGCGCCCAGCGCGCATATGACCCGGGCCTCGGCGCCCGCGGTCGCACAGTCGCTCAGCTGCCCGCGGAGTTCCTGCGGCCCGACGGGAGGCTCGACGAGTCGCCCGCAGTGCTCGTGCGCGGCGCAGTAGCCTCCCGCGGTGATCGGCATCTCCCTGCTCACACTCGTGCCGGGGATCAGCGGCGGCTCCGAGACCTACGTGCGGGCGCTCCTCCCCGCGCTCGCGCGCGTCGGCACGCTCGACTACCGCGTCTTCCTGCCGACGATCGCGACCGACGTCGAGGGGCTGCCGGCGGAGGTCGTGCCGGAGTACCACGCCTCACGCACGATGCCCGGCCGGATCGCGGCAATGAGCCTCGCCGCCGCACGCCCCGGCCCGCTGCGGCGGCATTTCGCAGGCTGCGACGCGCTCCATTTCCCGCTCAGCGTGATGCTGCCGCCGGTGGACTCGCCGCCCACCGCGACGAGCGTGCTCGACCTCCAGCACGAGGAGTACCCCACGTTCTTCTCGCCCGCCGAGCTGCGCTACCGCAAGGTCGTCTACGGGTGGACCGTGAAGCGCAGCCGGCTCGTGATCACGATCTCGAACCACGCGGCCTCGACGCTCGTGCACCGCCTCGGCGTCCCGTCCGGCCGGATCCGCCCGATCTACCTCGGCATCGACCACGAGTGCTTCACACCCGGCGACGAGCCACGCGAGGACTTTCTCCTCTTCCCGGCTAAGAACTGGCCGCACAAGAACCACGCGCGCCTGTTCGAGGCGCTGCCGCTCCTCCAGGACCGGCGGCTCGTGCTGACCGGCTACGAGGGACCGGTGCCCGAGGGCGTCGAGTCCGTCGGCCAGGTCTCGCAGGGCGAGCTCGTCTCGCTGTACCGGCGGGCGGCATGCCTGGTCTTTCCGAGCCTCTACGAGGGCTTCGGCCTCCCGGTGGTCGAGGCGATGGCCTGCGGCTGCCCCGTCGCCTGCTCGAACGCCGCCTCGCTCCCCGAGATCTGCGGCGACGCCGCCCGGCTCTTCGATCCCGCCGACCCGGCCGCAATCGCCGACGCGGTTCGCGACGTGCTCGCGGCGCCGAACGAGTGGGCCGCAAAGGGCCTCGCCCGAGCCGCCGGGTTCACGTGGGACGCGTGTGCGAAAGCGCACGACGAGGTCTACCGAGAGCTCGTCTCCTGACCCGCGGCCACCTTGTGATCCCTCACGACGTCGGATGGTCGGTCTCTTCCGAAGGAAGAGTTTGTGACGAGGGATCACAAGGCGGTGCTCTAGGTGGAGCCGGAGCTGACCGGCTGACCGCCCAGGCGCGCGAGCTCGGCGTCCACGAGCAGGCTGACGAGCTCCTCGAAGGTGACCGTCGGCGACCAGCCGAGCGACTCGCGGGCCTTCGCAGGGTCGCCGACGAGGTCGTGGAGCTCCGCCTTCCCCCGTCTCAGCGACTCGTCGATCTGGACGAACTCGCGCCAGTCGAGCCCGACGTGGGAGAAGGCGCACTCCACCAGCTCCTCGACGGAGTGCGTGACCCCGGTCGCGATCACGTAGTCGCCGGGCTCGTCCTGCTGCAGCATCAGCCACATCGCGCGGACGTAGTCGCCCGCGTAGCCCCAGTCCCGCCTTGCGGCGAGGTCGCCGAGCCACAGCTCGCCCTCCAGGCCGAGCGCGATCGCCGCAGCGCCGTGGGCAACCTTCATCGGGAGGAAGTCGAGCGGCCGCCGCGGCGACTCGTGGTTGTAGAGGATCCCGGAGGAGGCGTGGAGGCCGTAGCGGCGCCGGTAGCTGCCGGTGATGAAGTGCCCGTACGCCTTCGCGACCCCGTACGGCGTCAACGGCGAGAGCGGCGTCAACTCGTTCTGCGGCGTCTCGACCGGCTCGCCGAAGATCTCGCTCGACGAGGCCTGGTAGAAGCGGATCCCGCCGTCCACCCGCCGGATCGACTCGAGCAGCGTCGTCACGCCGACCGCGGCGAACTCCGCCGTCAGCACCGGCTGCTCCCACGAAGCCGGCACGAACGAGACCGAGGCGAGGTTGTAGACCTCGTTCGGCCTGCAGGCCTCGAGCGCGCGCACCAATGAGAGGTGGTCGAGCAAGTCGGCTCGGAGCAGCTCGACGCGCTCGCGCACGGCGTCGAGGTTCTCGTAGGCGGCCTGGCGGCGCACGACGCCGAACACCTCGTAGCCCTGCTCCAGCAGGAGCTCGGCGAGGAGCGACCCGTCCTGGCCGCCGATCCCGGTCACGAGCGCGCGTCTGGCCACGGCGAAAGGCTAGTGGAGTACCCGCACGTACGCCCAAGCGTGCCGCAGGCCGGGCGGCCGAACGATCCCGAGGACGGCCGTGTAGGCGGCAAGGCCGACGAGTGCGGCGGGAGCCGGCCCCAGCAGGAGCCACGCTCCGCCGAAGGTGACCACAGCGAGACCCCCGAGCGAGATTGCGGCGCGCATCACGCCGCCGAGCGTGAGCTCCATCATCCGCACGGACAGCTCGGCCAGGACCCCGACGAGGACCAGCGCCGTCGTGAGCCCGAGCGAGAGCGCGATCCCGTCGAGGCCCCACGCCTCTCTCAGGCCCCACGCGAGCGGCACCTGCACGAGCACCGCGCCGACGGCGAGCGGGACGAGGCCGCGCCCACGCCCGACGACGAAGAGCATCGGGTAGGAGACGGTGAAGGCGACGGTGGCGATCATCCACGGCGTGAGCCAGACGACGAGACGGCCGAGCTCGCTGCCGACGTTGCCCGCGTATGCCGAGCCCAGCAGGGCGCCGACGATCTCCCCGCCGACGAGGGCGAACACCCCGGCGGCGGCGAGGATCGCGGTGAGCGAGAGCCAGGCCGTGTGCACCACGTGAACGGCGACTGCGCCCGGGTCCGGCTCGCGCCGGGTCAGCGGCACCGAGGAGATGAGCGCGAGCGCAGAGGCGGTCGCAGCGACGAGTGTGGCCGCGATCACGTAGCCGTAGGAGAGCGTCGTCTGCGCCCCGACGCCCAGCCCCGCTGCGAAACGCAGGGCCACGACGTAGATGCCCTGGAGCGCGATCGGGAGCGCGGTGCCCCGGACGAGCCACCAGAGCCGACGGCCGACGGCGAGCGCTGCGTGACCGCGCCCGAGGCCGCCGACCGTGAGCAGCCGCCCACCGGTGACCGAGAGCGTGAAGACGGTATTGACGAGGGTGCCCCAGGCCAGCGCCACGAGACCGTACGAGTCGGCGAACACCGCGAAGACGATGAGCGCAGCGACCGCGCCGCCCCCGAAGCCGAGCGCGGCCGCCCCATAGCTCCCGCGCGCGGCGAGCGCGCTCGCGAGCAGCGCCGCGAGCAGCTGCCCGAAGGCCGCTACGACGAAGAACGGGAGCGCCCTCTCGGCCTCGTGCGCGGCAGGCGCCGTCCCGGTCATCGCGTCGGCGATCGGCGCCCGAAACGCGATCACCAGCACGATCGTCGGCAGCGCGAGGATCGCGAACGAGAGCGAGTAGGCCCGTAGCTCCGCGCCGAGGCGGTCCTCGTCGGCGGCCCGGGTGAGGTCGGGCGCGACCACGAGCCTGAACGCCTGCGCGCCCAGCGCGAGCACGATGTAGAGGCCGTAGGCGGCGAGAAAGCCGTCCGTCGCGGCGGTGCGGCCGAACTTGTGCGCGAGCAGAATCGCGGCCCCCGCAGCCGCCGCGGACGACACCACCACTCCGAGCCCCGTGAGGAGGCCACTCCTAACAGCGCTCTTACGAGTAGTCCGGATAGTCTTAGCGCGGCCTCCGGGCATTCAGGTGAACGTACACGGCAACGACACCCAGTGGACCGACGAGGCGCTCGCCGAGCTGAGCGGCGAGTTCGGGCCGATCTTCGGCGGACGCACCGTCCTCATCACCGGCGCCGACGGGTTCATGGGCTCGCACCTCACCGAGGCGCTCGTCGCGGTCGGCGCCGAAGTCCACGCGTTCGTGCGCGCGACCTCGAGCGGCGCGCTGAACAACATCGGGCACCTGCGCGGCCGGCTCAAGGTGCACTTCGCCGACCTCACCGACAAGACCTCGATCGACTACCTGGTGCGCGAGCTGAAGCAGGCGCCCGACAAGCCGTACATCTTCCACCTCGGCGCGCAGGCACACGTCGGCGAGAGCTGGCACCGTCCCTACGAGACCGTGATGGCGAACACGATCGGCACTCTCAACCTGCTCCAGTCGGTCGTCGACCACGGGCTCGAGCTGGAGAAGTTCGACACCGCCGGGACCTCCGAGGAGTACGGCAACGTGCACGAGGACGTGGCGCACCACCACGACTTCGACGACGAGGGCAGCCTGATCCTGCACGAGCGCTCGCCGATCAACCCGAAGTCGATCTACGCGACCGCGAAGGTCGCCGCCGACTTCCTGACGATGAACTACCACGACGCGTTCGGCGTCCCCGGGGTCGTCACGCGCATGTTCAACAACTACGGGCCGCGCCAGAACCCGCGCTACGTGACCGGCACCATCATCACCCAGGCGCTCACCCGCGAGACCGTGGAGCTCGGCCAGCTCGACCCGATGCGCGACTTCTGCTTCTGCACCGACGGCGTCCGAGGCCACCTCACCGTGGCGGCCTACGGCGTTCCCGGCGACCTCTACGTGTACGGCCAGGGCTCGAACATCTCCATGGCCGACTGGGCCGACATGATCCTCAGGACCGGCAAGGAGCAGGGGTACTGGGCCGACCGCGAGATCGTGTCGACGTCCGCGCGGTACAGGCCCGGCGCGACCGATGTGATGGCGCTGCGCGTCGGCTATGAGAAGCTCAACCGCGAGACCGGCTGGGAGCCGAAGATCTCGTGGGAGGAAGGGGTCGCGCGGACGATCGCCTGGTACGCGGAGAACCGCGAGCGCTGGATCGGCCGCGTCGACTGGCTCCCGACCGGCACCCCGCAGCCGGCCCGATGAGGACCCTGGTCACCGGCGGCGGGGGCTTCCTCGGCTCCTACGTCGTCGAGCGCCTGCGCGCGCGCGGGCTCGACCCGTTCGTGCCGCGGCGGCGCGACTACGACCTGACCGAGCACGCCGACGTGGTGCGCCTGTTCGAGGAGGCGCGCCCCGAGCTCGTGCTCCATCTCGCCGCCGAGGTGGGCGGGATCGGGGCGAACCGCGCCAATCCGGGCCGCTACTGGTACGCGAACCTGCTGATGGGCGTGCACGTGCTCGAGCAGAGCCGGCTCACCGGCGTGGAGAAGGTGGTCATGCTCGGGACGATCTGCGAGTACCCGAAGTTCACGCCGGTGCCGTTTCGCGAGGACGAGCTCTGGAGCGGCTACCCGGAGGAGACGAACGCACCGTACGGGGTCGCAAAGAAGTCGCTCCTCGTCGGCGGCCAGACCTACCGCGAGCAGTACGGCCTGAACGCGCTCCATCTGCTGCCGGTCAACCTGTACGGGCCTCGCGACAACTTCGACCTCGAGACCTCGCACGTGATTCCGGCGCTGATCCGCAAGATGGTCGAGGCCGGCGCTCGCGGCGAGCGCGAGATCGTGCTGTGGGGCGACGGCTCGCCGACCCGAGAGTTCCTCTACGTCGAGGACTGCGCCGAGGGGATCCTGCTCGCGGTGGACGGCTACGACGGCTCCGAGCCGGTCAACCTCGGCACCGGCGCCGAGATCTCGATCCGGGCGCTCGCAGAGCTGATCGGCGAGCTGACGGGCTTCGACGGAGAGATCGTCTGGGATACCTCGAAGCCGAACGGCCAGCCGCGCCGCGCGCTCGACACGAGCCGGGCCGAGGAGCTGTTCGGCTTCCGCGCGAGCACGCCGCTGCGCGACGGACTCGAGCGAACCGTCGCCTGGTACCGAACGGCTGCCCCGGCGCATGCGGCTGGCTGACAAGCTGCGGCCGCTCGCACGGTACGAGCCGTGGGTCGTCCTCGGCCCGCTCGTGCTCGTGCAGTGGCTCGCCCTCGTCGCGTTCGTCGTAACGGTCAAGCACAACGGCTGGCTGTTCTATCAGGGCGGCGACCAGACGTTCTTCTACACGAGCTCGTGGATCGTCGGGCACGGCCACATCCCCGACGCGGCGATCGGCTGGGGGTGGTCGTTCGTCCTCGTCCCGGTGACCTGGATCTTCGGCTCGAGCTTCCTCAGCGCCCTGCCCGCGGTCGTGCTGATCCAGACGGTGATCCTGCTGCCGCTCGCGCTCGTGGCCGTCTACGGAATCGCGGAGAGCATCGGCGGGCGCCTGCTCGGATACCTCTCGGCCGGGCTCTGGGTGGCGCTGCCGTACGCCGTGATCCCGCTGTTCGATCACCGCTACCACGAGAAGTACGTCGAGCAGTTCCTGCCACAGGCGCTCGGCCTGACCGGTCTCGGCGACTTTCCCTCGATGGTGATCGTGCTCTGTTCGGCCTACTTCGTCGTTCGCGCGCTCGACACGCGCGCGCTCCCCGATGCGGCCGCGGCCGGGCTGCTGGCCGGGTTCGCAATCGGCGTCAAGCCCTCGAATGCCCTCTTTCTCGGCGGCGCGCTGCTCGCGCTCGCGGTCGCGCGACGGTGGCGGGCGGTGCTGGCGTTCGGGGCGGGGCTCGCGCTGCCCGTGATCGCGCTCACTCTCTGGAAGGCGCGCGGGCTCGGGACCGTCCCGCTCTTCGGCGCAATGGGCGTCCACCTGGCCGCGGGCGCGGCTCCGGGCGTCGTGGCTACGTCCAACTCCGGGCTCTCGAAGTACATCAACTTCGACTGGGGCGAGCTGCAGCGGAACTTCGACGGCCTGCGCGAGTTCTTCTGGAGCGTTCGCGTGCTGCAGTGGATCGTGATCGCCGGGTTCCTCGGCGTCCTCCGGCGCTCCCTGCCGAAGGCACTTCTCCTCGGCGGCTGGTTCGCCGCCTTCCTCATCCTGAAGGGCGGCTCTTCCGCGGCCAACATCGAGGAGGGCACCTTCTTCCGGCTCTTCATGCCGGGGTTCCCGCCGATGCTGATCATGCTCGCCTCGATCGTCCTCCTCGTGCCGACCTACGGGCCCCGCCTCGCCGACGGGTTCGCTGCGCGGAGAACGCGGCAGCTCACCTGGCGGTCTCCGAGCCTCGTCGCCGGCGCAGTCGTCCTAGGGCTGATTCCGACTCTGGTCTTCCTCGTGCTGCCGGCGCTGAACAACCGAGACGCGGCCAAGTATTTCGAGGAGAACGTCTACGTGCCGGTCACCTACCGGAGCCTCGGCCTCACCGCGAAGGCCACGCCCGGTGGGGTCGTGCTGCACTGGCACGCCCCGCCGGCGCACGCAAAGGTCTTCTACCGCGTGTTCCGGCAACAGGCGCTCGGGGTCTACGACTACAGGCTGCCGCCGCGCATCGCCGGGGTCCGCTGCCTCCCGCCTGCCGGCGGTGCTGCAGACTGCTCGATCGAGATGGACACACTCGAGGTCACCCGTGGCGACACGTTCGTCGACGCCTCGAAGCCGGGCAAGGGCCGCTGGGCCTATCGGATCGGCGTGATGGGGAACTGGCTGAACGACGTCAACGGCGGCGACGTGATGGTCGTGAGCGAGCCTGCGATCGTCGCTTTGAAGCGCTAGTCCGGCTCGTCGCTCTTGCCGAGCCGCTGCTCGAGCAGCGCGAGCCGCTGCGCCAGCGTCACGCTCTGATCGGACAGGCGTGAGATCACCGTCGAGTAGTGCAGCAGCACGAGGATCACGAACAGGATCCCGACTGCGAACAGCACCGCCGGCGGGTAGCCGGTGACGCCGAGCCAGCGTGCGATCGTGTTCAGCCCACCGCGCCAGAGCGAGAGCACGAGGAGAACGAGGCCGGTGGCCAGCCAGAGCAACGCGTAGCGCTCCTTCAGACGCCTGCTGCGGATCAGCTCGAGCACGACGAGCAACAACAGGATCGAGGCGATCGCGCCCGCGATCGAGACCCTCAGCGGCGTCATGCGTCCTCCAGCGGGGCGGCAGGCCGGCGGAAGAGATCGACGAACAGCGCGAGCAGCACCTTGACCATGTAGTAGATCGAATGGAGCGAGCGGATCGACGAGCGGCCTCCGCCGCGCTCGCGCATCGTCACAGGTACCTCCTGCCGACGCAGGCCGCCGCGATGCGCCATCACGGTCGCCTCGACCTCCGGGTAGTCGTGTGGGTAGTCGGCGGCGAACAGGGCGAGCGCGCGCCGGTTGAGCGCCTGGAAGCCCGAGGTCGGGTCGGTGACGCGCTCGCGCACGATCGCCGAGACGGTCCAGGCGAGCACGCGGATCCCGATCCGCCGAGCGCGGGACGAGCGGTAGCCGTCGGTGCCGACGAAGCGCGAGCCGACGACGACGTCGGCCTGCCCCGCGAGCACGGGGGCGAGGACGGCGCCGAGCTCGGCCGGGTCGTGCTGGCCGTCGCCGTCGACGCGGACGACGATCTCGCAGCCGTGCTCCCACGCGTAGTGGAAGCCGGTCTGGACGGCGCCGCCGATCCCGAGGTTGAACGGGAGGCGCAGCACGTGGGCTCCGTGCTCGGCTGCGACCTCGGCTGTCCGGTCGGTCGAGCCGTCGGCGATCACGACCACGTCGAAGGACGCGTCGAAGGCGCGGATCCCCTCGATCACACCGCCGATCGACGCCTCCTCGTTCAGCGCGGGAACGACTGCGACCGGCCTAGCCAACGGCCGCCTTCTCCCTGAGGCCGAGGAGCTCGAGCACCTGCTCGGCGCGGCGGGCGTAGGTGTGCTCGTCGAGCGCGCGCTCGCGGGCGCGCCGGCCCATCGCCTCGGCCGCGCCGGGGTCGGCGACGAGCTCCCGGTAGGCGGCGAGCGACTCCTCGGCGTCGTGGACGACGAGGAGCTCGCGGCCGGCCTCGAACCAGCGCTCCATTCCGGAGCAGGGGTTGGAGACGATCGCGGCGCCGCAGGCGGCGAGCTCGAACGGCCGGCAGGACGAGGAGGCGAAGACGGACGCGTGCGAATGGCGCGTGATGTTGAGATTGACCCGCGCCGCGGAGATCGCTTGCGCGAAGACGTTGAACGGCACGTCGCCGAGCATTCGCGCGCGCCCGGTGTCGCCCTTGAAGTCGCCGCCGCCGAGCGCGAAGTCGAGCTCCTGCGCGGCGCGGCTCGGCTCGCCGACCATCGCGGCGATCCAGTCGCGCCGGAACTTGTCGCCGTAGCCGTAGAAGAACACGTCGTGCTCCTGCTCGACGGGCCTGGGCGCGAACACGTCCGGGTCGACGCCCCAGAACACGGCCTCGGCGCGCCGCGCACCGAGCTCGCGCAGCCGCTCGAGGCCGCCCTCGGAGTTCGAGAGGACGAGGTCGTACTCGCCCGGATCGGCGCCGTGGTAGTAGTTGAAGCCCGTGTCCATCCCGCCGAACTCGGGCAGGCTCATGGGCACGTCACCGTCGTAGAAGACGACGGGAATGCCGAAGCGCTCGCGCATGGCCGTGGGGATCCCGCGGAGGTGGCTCATCGGCACGGTGAAGACGATCACCGCGTCGACGTCGCCCTCCCGGTCGAGGATCCGCTCGAGGTGGCGTTGCCAGCGCGGGGTCACGTAGCGCCAGATCACCTCGCGGACGATCCGGTCGGAGGGCGTGTCCTCCGGGTGCTCCTCCGCGCGGCGGTGCAGCGTGTCGCCCTTGAGCCGCGCCGTGAGCGAACGCACCGAGGCGTAGAGCTCGGCCTCGCGGTAGCAGGGATTCGGCGCCGTCCGCCACCACGGCGACTCGACGGCGCGCCCGCGGTAGGGCGTCACGATCAGGTCGATCCCCGCCTGGTACATGCCCTTCCAGAGCTGCCACCAGGCGGGCGTGCAGCCGTAGCGGAAGTCGAGGTCGACGGCCGAGGCGACGGCGAGGATCTTGGGCGCCTTCATCGCCTGGGAGTATCGCGGAGGGGGATGAGGGCGCTGTAAACGACACCTTCCGGGGTCAGGCACGCGGACTAGGCCAACCCCGCCACTTCTACATCACTTGCGCTGCAAGCGACCTGCCCACCGGATCGCACCATCGGACCAAGCGGACATGACCCGGGGTCAGGCACCGGGACATGGCCTGGGAAGAGGTAGCTTGTTCGGACTCGGCTGGCTGGTTCTAGTACGCGCCCCGGCGCGCCAGCACCGCCGGGATCGTCTTCAGCAGGATCGTGATGTCGAGCCAGATCGACCAGTTCTCGATGTAGTAGAAGTCGAGCCGCACGAGCTCGTCGAACGAGAGGCTGATCCGCCCCGAGACCTGCCAGAGGCCGGTCATCCCGGGCAGGACGAGGTAGCGCCGCCGGTGCCACTCCTCGAGCTGAACGTAGTCGCGCAGCGGCAGGGGACGCGGGCCGACGAGGCTCATCTCGCCGCGCAACACGTTCAGCACCTGCGGCACCTCGTCGAGCGAGAGGCTGCGCAGGATCGCGCCGACCCGGGTCACCCGCGGGTCGTTCTTGATCTTGAACAGGGGCCCGTCCGCCTCGTTCGAGGCCTCGAGCGCGGCCTGCTTCGAGGCGGCGCCCTCGACCATCGTCCGGAACTTGCACATCGGAAACTCGTTCTCCTGCAGGCCCACGCGACGGTCGCGGTAGAAGACAGGACCTGGCGAGGTCAGCTTGATCGCGGCCGCGATCAGCAGCCAGAGCGGCAGCCCGATCACGACGACCGCGGCGCTGACGACGAGATCGAAGCCGCGCTTGATCGCCCAGTCGGCGCCGGTGAAGGCGGCCGGCCGCAGCTCGAACAGCGGCACGCCCTGGCCGGGGACGTACTCGGCGTGGTCGACGATCAACGCGGACGGCCTCGGCGCGACGCGGACCTTCACCCCGCGCCGGTGCGCCTCGTCGACGATCTCCGCGAGCACCCGCTCGTCGACCTCTTCGTAGGCGATCACGAGCTCGTCCAGCGGCCGCTCCTCGAGCAGCGCGGCAACCGCCTCCGGTGTCGGCGCCACCTCGGCGACGAACTCGTAGTCGATCCCGCCGCGCGAGGAGCCGAGCATGCGGTGGAGGTCGACGATGTGGTCGGTCTCGCCGACGAGCGCAGCGCGACGGCGAACGCCCGCGACGCGGAGCATGTCCTTGGTGACGACGTCGTAGCTCGCGCGCAGGAGGCCGTCGAGCAGGATCGCGAGCACGAGCACGGTGGGAAAGATCAGAAAGGTGCTGAAGTGGTGGCCGGTGCCCACCGCGAACACGAACGTGACCACCGTCACGAGCACGAGCGAGGAGACGACGCGCCCGATCCCCGACCGCGCCTCGCGCGTCGCGTAGAGGCCGTTGCGCCAGAACACGAGCACCGTGATCAGGCCGACGAACGGCATCCAGTCGCGCTCGGCCTGCCAGAGGATCCCCCAGAGCGGCGTGCGGCCCTGATAGACCTCCTTGAGGACGAGCCCGAGGTAGAGCGCGAGCGCCACGCTCGCGAGGTCGATCACGACGAGCGCGGTGACCGAGAAGAGGCGCCGTGCGAGCGCCTTCAGCGGGGTCGGCTGGAAGAGCGCCGGCCGCACCCGACGGATGTCGACGGCCGGCGCCGTCTCCGGAGCGTCCGGTTCGGTGACGACGGGCTCGGTTGCCACGAACCAGCGATTGTACTCGGGTCCTGGCCCTAGACTGACCGCATGACCCGGCTGGAGCAGCTCAGCGAGCGCTACGGGGAGCACCATCGCACCTCGCGCAGCAGCGAGTTCGTGTTCGGCGGCGCCGACCGCGCGCAGCGGATCGCGACGGCCGTGGGCGGGCCCGGCAGGCGTGTGCTCGACCTCGGCTGCCGCTACGGCGCCCTCACCCGCTGGTACCTGGAGGGGAACGAGGTGGTCGGGATGGACGTCGACCGCGAGGCCCTGACCGAGGCCGCCGCGCTCGGGATCGAGACGCACTGGGGCGACGTCGAGGAGGCCTTCCCCTTCCCGGACGCGAGCTTCGACGTCGTCGTCGCCGGCGAGCTGCTCGAGCACGTCCGCGAGCCCGGCGGCGTGGTCGCCGAAGCGAGCCGCGTGCTTCGCCCGGGCGGCCGGCTCGTCGCCTCGGTGCCGAACGCCTTTCGGTTCAAGAACCGCGTCCGCTTCGCGCTGGGACGCCGGCCCGAGACCGACCCGACCCATCTGCACATCTTCCGGCCCGACGACGTCCGCGCGCTGCTCCGGGGCTGGGACGACGTCGAGCTCGAGTTCGTCGTCGGCAGGTTCGTCCGCCTCCACGCCCGCCTGATGGCGAACGACATCGTCTTCAGCGCGCGAAAGCCTCTCTGAGGAAGTTCAGGTCCGTGGGCTCGCGGCGGCGGGCCAGGACGCGCAGAGCCCAGACGAGCGCGTGCCTGCGGCGGGCATCGAGGAGGTCGTAGTCGTGGAAGTAGGCGTGCACGACCGGCTCGTCCAGGGGCCCGAGCACACCGCGGGCGAGTTGCCCGAGCGAGCGCGTCGTCGGTAGCTCGACGAGGTCGCCGTCCCGCCGCGGCGCGCCCCTGCGGGACGTGCAGTCCGCGTAGCCGAGCTCGGCCACCGCCGCGCGCACGGCGTCGTCCGTGTACCAGCCGCCGCCGCAGAAGAGCGTCGGCTCGAGCCCGTGCTCGCGCAGCCAGTTGCCCTCCCGGCGCACCCGCTCGGCGGGATCGCCGCCGGTCGGCCGAGCGTGGCTCGGGCTCGTCCAGTGCGTGTGGTGGCCGAGCGGGCCGCTCGCCTCGCGGGCCCGTTCGAGCCACGGCTCCTCCGACCTCGCCTGCCCCCTGGTCGGGGGGCCGGATCAGCGCGGCGATCGCAAATCCGCCCGGCCGCTGGGCCTGGATGCGGGCGAAGGCCTCCCAGGTGCGGTCGTCCAACGGTCTTTCGACGTGGCACGACACCACGGCGTACCGTTTCGGCTCGATGTGTGGCATCTGCGGACTCGTAACGCTATCCGGCGCGCCCGACCCCCTCACGGTCGACGCGATGCGCGCGGCGATCCGCCATCGCGGCCCGGACGAGGGCGCAACCGAGGTGCACGGCCGCTGCGCGCTCGGGAGCCAGCGCCTTCGGGTGCTCGATCTCGAAACGGGCCGCCAGCCGGTCGCCAACGAGTCGGGCGAGGTCGTCGCTGTCTTCAACGGCGAGCTCTACAACTACCGCGAGCTGCGCGAGTCGCTGCAGGGCCACGACGTGCGCGGCACGGGCGACACGCCGGTGCTGCCCCACCTCTACGAGGAGCACGGGCTCGGCTTCCTCGAGCACCTGCACGGGATGTTCGCGCTGGCGCTCTGGGACGCGCCGCGGGAGCGCCTCGTGCTCGCCCGCGACCGGCTCGGCAAGAAGCCGCTCGTGTGGACGAGGCTCCCCGACGGAACGCTCGCCTTCGCCTCGGAGCTGAAGGCGCTCCTGCGGCTGGCGGAAGTCTCGCGCGAACCGGATCTCGCCGCCCTCGACGCCTACCTCGCACTCGGCTACGTGCCCGGCTCGGCGACCGGGATCCTCGGCATCCACCGCCTCCTGCCCGGCCACGTGCTCGTCGCCGCGAATGGCACCGAGCAGGTCGAGCGCTGGTGGCAGCCCGGAGCCGGCGGCGCCCAGCGCGACGGAGGCGGAGTGGCTCGAGCGGGTGCGGGAGACCGTCGGCGCCGCGGTGCGGCGGCGGCTCGCAGCGGACGTGCCGCTCGGCGCGCTCCTCTCCGGCGGAATCGACTCCTCGATCGTCGTCGCGCTGATGGCGCAGGCGGGCTCCGAGCCGGTGCGCACCTTCACGGTCG
The DNA here is from genome assembly GCA_963724805.1 of uncultured Actinomycetes bacterium. Taxonomy (GTDB): domain Bacteria; phylum Actinomycetota; class Thermoleophilia; order Gaiellales; family Gaiellaceae; genus CAVQZA01. The sequence continues at coordinate 865,851 of CAVRWA010000014.1, read as the reverse complement.
GCTTCGCCGACGCGGGCTACGACGAGCGCGCCTACGCGCGCGCGGTCGCCGTGCGCTACGGAACGCGACACGAGGAGGTCGTGATCGAGCCCGACGCCGCAAAGGTGTTGCCGCGCCTCGCGGAGGCGTTCGACGAGCCGCTCGGCGACGAGGCCGCGCTGCCGCTCTTCCTCGTCTGCGAGTCTGCCCGGGACCACGTGACGGTGGCGCTGACCGGCGACGGCGGCGACGAGTCGTTCGCGGGCTACGAGCGCTACGCGGCGATGCGCCTCGCCGACCGAGCGGCGCGGCTCCCGGCGGGGACGCTCGCCCGCGCCGTGCGCGCGCTCCCGGGCGCGCGCGGAGAGCGCCGCTCCTCGCTCTTCCGCACGGCGCGCTTCCTCGACGTCGCCGCCGCGCCGACCGCGGAGCGCTACGGCCGACTGATGGAGGTCTTTCCCGCCGGGCTGCGGGCCGAGCTCTGGGACGTGGAGGCCCGGCCCACGTGGGAGCTCCTGCCCTCGGCGGCGCCCGGAGCCGCCGGGCTCCAGCTCGTCGACGTTGCCACCTACCTGCCCGGCGACCTGCTGCCGAAGGCCGACATCGCCTCGATGGCCCACTCGCTCGAGCTGCGCTCGCCGCTGCTCGACCACGAGGTGCTCGCGCTCGGCCTCGCGCTCCCCGACGCGCTGAAGCTGAAGGGGCGGGAGGGAAAGCAGGCGTTGCGACGCGCGTTCGCCGACCTCTTGCCGCCGGAGGTGGCACGGCGCGGAAAGGCGGGCTTCGGCGTCCCGCTCGCGCGCTGGTTCCGCGGCGATCTTCGCGACCTCGCCGGCGACGTGCTGCTCGCCGACGACGGACTCTTCCGCCGCGAGACCGTGGAACGCCTCATCGCCGAGCATGCCGAGGGCGCCGCCGACCACGGGCACCGGCTGTGGTGCCTCGTCATGCTGGCCCTGTGGCAACGCATCCATCTGGCGACGCCATGAGACGCTGGCTGCCGTACTGGCTGATTCCGCTCGCGGTCGTCGGCCCGAGGCTCATTGCCCTGCTGCACGAGCGCGGCGCGATCACCGCCGCGTTCACGGACAAGGGCGACGACTTCGCGCTCACGTTCGTCCGCCACGGCACCTACGGGTTCATCCCCGGGCAGCCGTCGGCGTACACGCAGCCGCTCTACGGCTTCTTCCTGGTCCCGATGTACTGGATCCTGGGCCGCCACTGGCTCTGGATCGGGCTCGCGCAGATCGCGGTCGCGCTCGGCGTCGCGTGTCTCGTCTACCTGATCGGGAAGCGCATCGCGGACGAGCGCGTCGCCCTTGTCGCCGCGTTGCTGACGACGCTGCACCCGTACCTCGTCTGGCACGACGTCCACATGAACCGCGAGATCCTCGACCAGCTGCTGGCCGCGGCGCTCGTCCTGCTCGCGCTGCTCGTCGACCGGCGCCCGACGCTCTGGCGAGGCGCCGCCCTCGGCGCGGTGCTCGGCGTCGCGGTGCTCGGGAATGCGCGCCTGATCCTGCTCCCGCTCGTCGTCGGCGGCTGGCTCGCCTGGAAGCGACCGCGCGTCGTCGTTCCCGTCCTGGGCGTGATGCTCGCCGCATTCGCGCTCGCGCTCGCGCCGTGGGTCGTCCGCAACAGGGTCTCGGTGGGCTGCTTTGCGATCACGACGGACGGTCGCGCGCTCTGGAAGGCGAACAACTCCGCCACCTACGGCGTGCTCGCCCGCGGCGGCTGGATCGACGACGTGCCGAAGCTGCCGAACTCCGGCTACACGCCACAGGAGGCACGCGACCACTGGCTCCAGACCGGCGAGATCTGGCACATCGACGAGTGCGGCCAGATGACCAGGTTCCGCAACCTCGCCCTTCGCTTCATGGTCGACCACCCCGGCGAGAAGGCGAAGCTCGCGGCCCAGGCGACGGTGATGCTCTGGCAGCCCTCGGTGCGAACGACGGAGGGCCGGCCGAACCAGGGCGGAGGGCTCGACACGCTCCGCCGCACCGCGGAGCCCGCGTTCATGCTCTTCCTCTATGCGTTCGGCGCCGTCGGCCTGTTTCTCGTGCCGCGGCGGTTCGCGGCGCTCGTCGTCTCGCTGCTCGCCTACAACTGGCTCTGGGCGATGCTCTTCGCGGGCGACACGCGCTACCGGGCGCCCTGGGACTTCCTGATCGCGCTCTGCGCCGCGACGGCGCTCGTGCGGCTCTGGGACCGCTTACGGACGTGAGGGTCGCGCATGTCCACCGGATGCGGGGAATCGGCGGCTCGGAGCGGCACCTGCTCGCGCTCTTGCCAGGGCTCGCGGCGCTCGGGGTCGAGCCGGTGTTCGTGGGCCTCGACGATCCCGCCTGGGATCCCGAGCCGTTCTACGAGCGGCTCACCGTCGAGTCGGTGCGCCTGCGGATGGCGCACGATCTCGACCCGCGCGTCGTCGGCCGCCTCCGCGGCGCGCTCGGCGGCGCGGACGTCGTCCACACGCACCTCGTCCACGCGGACGTCTACGGCGCGCTTGCCCGCGGCGACAGGAGGCTCGTCTCGACCAAGCACAACGACGATCCGTTCCGCGCGGGCTCGTTTCGATACGTGGAGCGCGCGCTCACCCGCCGCGCCGCGCGCGTGATCGCGATCACCGAAGCGCTGAAGCGCTTCAACGTCGAGCGCGTCGGCCTCCCCGCGGAGAAGCTCGAGGTCGTCCACTACGGGCTCGACGCCCCGCCCGCAGCCGTGGGACGAGAACGCGGAGCTCGACCTCCCGGACGATGCGCGCGTCCTGCTCGCGATCTCCCGCCTCGTGCCGCAGAAGGGGCTCGACGTCGCTGTGCGGGCGCTCGCCCGGGTACGAGAGGAGGAGCCGCGCGCCGTGCTCGTCGTGCTGGGCGAGGGACCGGAGCGGGAGCGGCTCGCCGGCGAGGGCGTCTACCTGCCCGGGCGCGTCGGCGACGTCGCCGCGTGGCTCGCCCGCGCGGAGCTGCTCGTCCACCCGGCGCGCTGGGAGGGCTTCGGGCTGGCGCTGCTCGAGGCGATGCTGGCCGGGAAGCCTGTCGTCGCCACGCGGGTCAGCTCGATCCCGGAGATCGTCGTGGACGGCGAGACGGGCCTGCTCGTGCCGCCCGACGATCCGGACGCGCTCGCCGGCGCCATCCTGCGGGTGCTGCGCGATCCCGGGCGGCTCGGCGAGGCCGGCCTCGAGCGGGCGAAGAGCGAGTTCTCGGTCGAGCGGATGTCCCGGCGCACGCTCGCCGTCTACGAGCGCGCGCTGTCGAGCCGCCCCCGATAGAGCAGCTCGGTCCGGTCGGTGCAGCGGCTCTCGAGGAAGTGCGACAGCGCCCGGCGACGGCCGGCCTCGCCGTAGCGGCGGGCGAGATCCGGGTCGCCGGCCAGGAGCTCGATCGCGGCCGTAAGCGGCTCGACCTCGGCCGGCGGTACGAGCAGGCCCGTCTCGCCGTCGCGCACGAGCTCGCCGAGGCCGCCGATCGCGGCGGCGATCACCGGGCGCGAGCGCTCCATCGCCTCGAGCGCGACCATGCCGAAGCCCTCGCCCATCGAGGGGACGACGACGATCGCGGACTCCTCGATCGCCCCCTGGATCGGCGAGACGTAGCCGCGGAACCGCACCGCCTCCGCGATCCCGAGCTCGCGCGCGAGCGCCTTCAGCGACGGCTCGAGGGGGCCTCGGCCGGCGATGTCGAGCGTCAGCCCGGGGAAGCGCTCGAGGGCACGTGCGAACGCGCGCAGAAGCACGATGTGGCCCTTGATCGGGATCAGCCGGCCCACGCAGAGCAGGCGCGGCGCCGACCCGGGCGCGGGCGGCTCGTCGTCGCGGGGCGCGATCCCGTAGTGGACGATCTCGAAGCTCTCCTCGTCGAAGCCCTCGGTGTCCGCGAGATACCGCGCGAGCCCGCGCGAGATCGCGATCTGAACGTGGGCCAGGCTCGCGACGGTGCGGTCGCCGAACGCGAAGCCGCGGCCCTCGCGGAACTCGTTGAAGCCGTGCTTGGTCGAGAACCGCACCGGCACCGAGGTGAGCGCACCGGCGACCTGGCCGTAGGCGTCGGCGTGGACGAGGTGGGTGTGGAGGATGGTCGGCCGCACGCGGGCGAGGTAGCCGGAGACCTTTGCGAACGCCAATGGGTCGACGTCCGCGGAGAGGTGGATCGCATCGACCGGGACGCCGCGCGCCTCGAGCTCCCGGGCGAAGTCCCAGGCGCCGGGCTCGTCCTCGTGCAGCATCAGCAGGCGGATGTCCCAGCCGCGGTTACGCAGGTCGGGCAGGAGCGAGAGGAGGTGCGCCTCGGACCCGGAGATCCCGGCCACCTTCTGCATGTGGAGGATCAGCGGAGGCTTCACGCCGCCAGCACCTTGTCGGCCCAGGAGTCGACGGAGTGGCGCTCCACGACTGCCTCGCGCAACGCGCGCCCGACCACCGACCGCTCGGCGGCCGGCAGAGCCGCAAACGCACGGAACCGCTTGGCGAGCTCGTCGACGTCCTCGCGCGGGAACGGGTCGAGGAACTCGTCGAAGACGGGATTCGAGGCGATCACCGGCAGGCAGCTCGCGGCGGCTTCGTAGACGACCTTGTCCGAGGCGCCCGCACGCATGTTGTTGACGAGGAGGTCGGAGCGGGCGAAGAGCGCGGGCAGCTCGTCACGAGGAAGCGCCTGGCCGAGCTCGACCGGCGCCTGGAGCTCGACCACGAGGCGCTCGAGCTCGGCGCGGTGCTGCTGCTCGAGCGGCGAGCCCGCCGGGCCGTGCACCTCGAGGCGGGCACCCTCGACCTGGGCGACGGCGCGGATCACCGTGTCGAGCCCTTTCGCCGGCGAGTAGCGGCCGAGCGCGACCACGCGGAGGACGTCCGTCGACGGGTGGTCGGAGCAGGCGAACTCGTGCATGTCGATCCCGTGTCCGATCGGGACGACCTTCGGGGACGGAAGCGGGAAGGAGCGTGTGTCCACGGTGACGATCGTGGTCGAGACGCGCTCGGCCAGGCGAAGCGTCCGGCCCGCTCGCCAGTGCGTGTACCAGAGCAGGAGCGGGATCCCGAGCGGGCGCACGATCGGCGCCGCGAGCACGGCGTAGATCGGGCACATGTGGGCGATCACGCGCTCGGGCTTCGGCCGCAGCTCCTGGACGAGCGCGCTCTCGAAGCGGACGCCCCGCCCGGCCTTCGAGCCCGCCCCGAAGCTGTGGAGGCGGCAGTTGTCCGGGAGCACTCCGGGCACGATCCCGTCCGCGAGCACCGCGACCTCGTCGACCCGGGCCGCGATCGCGCGGATCTTCGCGACGGTCGCGGCGAGGACCGGGTGACCCGGGTCGACCTGCTGGGTGATGAAGACGACCTTTCTCACTAGAAGATGTCCGTGTCGCCGAGGGTGAAGTCCCACCGGTCGGGGATCTGCACGCCGTCGCGGAGCGGCTTTCCGATCACGCGGATCGTGCCCGGCGCGGGCACGAAGCCGGCCGCGAGGTAGGCGGCGCGCTGGCCCGGGCCCGGGACTCCCAGCACGATGTCGCAGCCCTTCGACTCCCGCACGCAGCGGCGCAGGAGCCGATGGGCGGGGCCGACGAGCTCGCAGACGACGCCGGCCGAGAAGCCCTTCCGCACCGCGTGGCCGACCACCGCGAAGCCACGCTCGTCGCCGAGCACCCGGTAGTCGCGCGGCGCGTCGAGGTAGCGCCAGGTGAGGTACTCCGCGCTGCGTACGAGCGCGTTGCGGTAGCCCTCCGCGCGCCAGAGCTCCGCGTGCCGCGCGTCGAACGACTCGAGGTACTCGCCGCTCCGCGGCGCGAGCCCGCCGGCGCCGGTGCGACGCAGCCGCAGCGGCCGCGCCCACAGGCGCATGTGGTAGAGGTCGTGCCAGCCGAGCTTCCCGACGAGGATCGGCCCCGCCATCGGGTTCGTGAACCCGAGCGCCATCGTCGCCCCCTCGGCCGCCGCTTGCGCCTCGTTCGCGAGCTCGAGCCTCCCGAAGATCCCGCGCCCGCGCGCTTCCGGGTGCGTGACCGCGCCGACCGCGAACGCGACCAGCTGCTCCTCCCCGTCCACCTGCGCCCGGGCATAGCTCATCGCCAGCACGCCGAGCGCCCGCCCGTCCTCGCGCTCCTCCGAGAGCAGCCGCGGCCCGGCCGGGTTCCGGTCGAAGAACCAGTCGAACTCCTCCGGCGACATCGACTCGCCGTAGACACCTCGTCGAGGAAGTGCCCGAGGAAGTCGTCGCGGGACGACGGTCACTTGGACGCGGTGCCGAGCGCCTGGTTGAAGATCCGCCGCGCGTGCGTCCCGGCGACCGTGTCCTTGACCCCGATCAGGTCGCAGGCGCCGGCGAGCACTAGCTCGAAGGTGCGGTGCGCGTAGGGCTCGATGTTGTAGCGGTGGAGGCGCAGCGGGTCCATCTCGGTCCTGTTCCCGCCCGACACCGAGGTGAACGCGATCTCGTAGCCCGCCTGCTTGAGCAGGCTCAGATGGACGGGGCGGTAGTGGGCCTCGGAGCCCTTCACGTACGCGAAGGCGCGCACCGGGCGGCCGAGCCGCTCCTCCAGCCGGAGCTTCGAGAGCGTGATCTCACGGGCGGCCTCGTCCACGTCGAGGTCCGCGAGCGGGCGGTGGCTGATGCCGTGGCTCTCGACGCGGATCCCGCCGGCCTCGAGGTCGGGAAGCTCGTCCCACGTGAGCGTTGCGTTGACGAGCCCCTCCGCGGCGAGGCGCTCCTCGTGGGGTAGCGGCCGCGCGTCGTCGAGATAGCCGATCGGGACGAAGATCACGGCCGGATAGCCGTGGCGGCGGAGGACCGGGAGCGCATTCTCGAGGATGTCCCGGTAGCCGTCGTCGAACGTGATCAGCACGGCCCCCGGCGGAAGGTGCCGGATCCCGGAGACATGGTCGAGCACGGCGTCGAGCGAGACCACCTGGTAGCCGAGCTCGCGGAGCACCCCCATCTGCTCGTCGAAGAGCCCGATCGGCACCGAGATCGGGTTCTCGGGGCGGTCGTTGACCTTGTGGTACATGAGCACGCGAAGTGCGCGGTCGCCGTCGCCGTCGACGGCGCCGATCGTCGTGGCGGTCTCGCCGATCGTCCGGTAGAGGCCGTTCTTCAGCAGCTGCTTGGCGCGGTCGGGACGCACGACGAGAGTCTAGGCGGCAAGCGCCGCGAGGCTCTCCGCGTACTGCTCCGGCGTGGCGAGCCACGGCTCGACGCTCGGCCGGGCGGCCGCAGCCAGGCGTTCGAGCTCCGCGCGATCGCCGAGCACCCGGACGAGCGCCTCGGCGATCGCCTCGGGGGTGGGCTCGAAGAGAAGGCCGTTCTCGCCGTCGCGGACGAGGTCGCGGATCCCGCCGACGCGGCTCCCCAGCACCGGCCGCCCCCGGCAGAGCGCCTCGACGATCACGCGGCCCATCCCCTCCGAGCGCGACGGCAGCACGAGCGCGCTCGCATGCGTCCAGCGCGGAGGCGACGCCGGCCGCAGCGAGCTGGGGCGTCCAGCGCGTCTGCTCGGGCAGGTCGCGCACGAGCGCCTCGACCACCTCGCGCCCGCGTCCCGCGCCCGACGATGTGCAGCTGCGCGCCCGGCAGCCGGGGCGCCGCGAGCCGCCACGCCGCCGCGAGCCCGTCGATGTTCTTGTAGAGCTCCAGCACGCCGACGAACAGGGCCGTGGGACGCTCGGGCAGCGGCTCGGGCGGCCCGAGGAAGGGCTCGAGGTCCATGTAGGCCGGAAAGACGGCGCTCGGCTCGACGGCCGGCCGCCCGCACGAGCCCGGTCGTGTAGTCGGAGACCGTGCGGATCGCATCGACGCGCCGCACCGCAGCGAGCGCGATCCGATCGGCGAGCGGGTTCAGCAGCTGTCGCGCGGGCGAGCCGTACAGGCGCGTCGCCGACCGCCAGTCACCGTGGACGTCGAGCACGACGCGGGCGCGGCGACGGGCGAGCGCCCGCCCGACGAGGCACGCGGCCGCCTCGTGCGCGCCCTGCACCAGGATCACGTCCGGGCGGAAGGTTCTCAGCTCGCCGGCGACGCGGTACGGGAGCGCGAGGTGGAAGGCGACGCCGTCGAGCGCGCGCGGCCGCAGGGGCGGCACGAGCCGGAAGGTCCGATCGCCCGTCGGCGCGCCCGCCGGGGCGCTTCCGATCACGCGGAGCTCCAGCACCGCGCGCAGGGCGTCGAACTTCCGGGCCAGGCCGGCCTCGAGGGGGAGCCGGTAGCGCGTCCGCCCGACGATCAGCACCCGCTTCACCGGGCCGCCGCCTCGAGGAGCCGCTCGAGCTCGCCGTAGACATGCTCGGGCGCGAAGCGCTCGACGGAGGGCGCCGCGGCCGACCGAAGCCGCGCGCGCAGCTCGGGCTCCGCGAAGAAGCGCCGGATCGCCGCAGCGAGCGCGGCCGAGTCGCCGGGCGGCACGAGCAGGCCGTTCTCGCCGTCCGTGACGACCTCGGGAACGCCGCCGACCGCCGTCGCGATCACGGGCGTCCCGACCGCCAGCGCCTCGACGACGGTGTGCGGGAAGTTCTCCCAGGCCGACGAGAGGATCGCCGCGTCGGCCGCCTCGGAAGAGCACGAGCACCTCGTCGCGACCGAGCGCACCGAGAAACTCGACGCGGGAGTCGAGCCCGAGCTCGGCCGCCCGCGCCTCGAGCGCCGCGCGCTCGTCGCCTTCGCCGGCCAGCCGGAGCGTCACTCCGTCGCAGGCCGCGACGGCCGCGAGCGCGACCCCGAGGTCCTTCGGCGCCGTCAGCCGCCCGGCGAAGGCGAGCGTCGGTCGCTCGCCCGGCGCCCACTCCGGCAGCTGCGGCAGCGGCGGAGTGGGGTTCGGCAGCACCGAGACCCGCTCCGCCGGCACGCCCCAACCCGCCGTCAGCTCGGCGAGAAAGCGGCTCGGGCAGATCACGTGCGCCGCGCGGTGGAGCTCGACGTCGCGCGCCCGGCGCAGGAGCCCCGCGGCAAGGCCGACGCGCTCGTTCTGGAAGTCTGCGAGCGAGCCCCGGTAGTGGCCACGTCTGAGCGCCCTCTCGAACGCCGGGTCCTGGGTCAGCTTGGCGACGAACGGCCGTCGCGCGACCAGGCATGCCGCGGTCGTCCGCCCGAGCATCCCGGTCGCGTAGACGACGTCGTTCTCCCTCGCGCGCCGGGAGATGAGCGCCGCGGCGCGCAGGTGACGCAGGCCGACGGGGACGCTCCGCGCGACGAACCGCACGGGATACGGCCGGGCCGCCGGCGCCGCATCGGCAGTGGTCACGACCTCGACCTGATGCCCGCGCGCCTGCAGGAAGTCGGCCACCTCGGGAGCGTGGCTGGCCGGGCCGCCGACGTCCGGCGGCCAGATCCCACTCACGACCAGGACCCTCACGACGTGGCCAGCCCTTCGAGCGGGCCGCTCCGAAGGCGAACGAGGATCACGATCCAGGCGATCGCGTACGCGACGCTCGAGACCACGACCGCACACGCGGCGCCCGTCGCGCCCCAGAGCGAGCCGAAGACGAGGATCAGCGGCAGCATCACGACCGCCTCGATCCCCGAGGCGACGATCCGGAGCCCTGGGCGCCCGATCGAGACCGGGAAGGACTTCGACCAGCCGAACACGACCTGGATCGCCGCGGCGACGAGGATGATCCGCGCCGCGGGGATCGCAGGCGAATATTGATCACCGAGGAAGAACTTCACCATCCAGCCCATCGCGAGCTCGAGCGGGATCAGCGCGACGAGCATCAGCGCCGTCGCGCCGCGCAGGTAGCGGCGCACGCCCTCCCAGACGACCTCGGTTCGCCCACGCTCCCAGTCGCGTGTCTGCTCGGTGAGCAGGATCAGCCGCACCGGCGAGCTGAGCGCGGCGAAGCCCTGCTGCGGGGCCTGCGCCGCCCGGAAGTAGCCGACCTCGGTCGGGTTGGTCACAACACCGAGGGCGAGCGGCGCGAGCCAGCCGCGCAGCGAGACGAGCCCGGTCCCGATGCTCGACTGGAGGACGAAGCGGATCACGGGCGACCGGTCGTCGCCGAGCCCGCTCGCCGTGACGCGCGGGAAGCGGCGCACCGCGTTGATCCCGATCGCAACGACGCAGATCGAGGTGACGAGCTGCGCGACGACGATCCCGAAGACCGTCGCGTTCACCCCGTGCGGCGCCGCGATCACGATCGCGATCAGGCGCAGACCGGTGGCGAGGGTGAGCAGCGCGCCGCGGACGTCGTAGCGGCTGCGGAGGATCAGCATCGCGGCGCCCATCGACTCCGCCGCCTGGAGCAGCGGCAGGCACGCCGCGATCAGCATCGGCTCGAGCATCCCCGTGGTGTTGAAGAGGGAGTCCGCGAAGGGCGCGAGCAGGACCACGATCAGCGTCGCCGCGAGCGCGGCGGCCGCCTCGAGCCCGAGGGTGACCCGCAGGAGCCGGTGGAAGCGGCCCCAATCCTCCTGCTCCGCGTAGCGGAAGCCGTACTTCACGAGCGCCTCGTCGCCGGTCAGCTCGAGCAGCAGCTGGAAGAATGCCGCCGTGCCGATCGCGAGGCTGAACCGCCCGGCCGAGGTCGGGCCGAGAATCCGGAGCACGACGATCGACCCGAGGATGCCGAGCGCGGTGGAGCCGTAGATCCCGAGCGCCGTGGCCGAGCGGCGCCAGAGAAGCCGCTTCCGCATCAGGTCGGCCAGTATAGTGGCGCGACTTGACGCCCCGACCGCACGACAGGCGGCTTCCCTCGCCGGGCGCGATCGTGCTCGCGCTCGCGGTCCCGCTCCTCTTCCTCCACACCCACTTCCTGCCCGGGGTGACCGTGCGCGGCGCCCACGCGAACCTCGCGGACCTGGCCGCGCTGGCGGTCGCGGTCGCCGGGCTCTGGGCCGGGCTGCAGGAGGGCTTCCGCCCCCTGCGAGCAGGTCGCTGGATCTGGATCGCCGCAGCCGCCTTCTTCGTCGTCGTCGCGGCCTCGATCGCCTACGGCGCCGCGAGCGACGCCTCCTACTTGCTCGGCAAGCACTCCGTCACCGCGCTCAAGCTGCTCGAGTACGCGCTGATGGGCCCCGCGGTGGTGCTCATCGTGCGCAGGCGGCGGGATCTCGAGCTGCTCTTCGCCTCGGTCACCGTCTGGACCATCGCCGCGCTCGGCTTCGGCCTGCTCCAGTTCTTCGGCGCGATCGAGGACTTCTCGGTCGGGCACATGCGCGCCGGCGGGCGGGAGCCCTCGTTCCTCGGGCCGCACGACTTCGCGGCGCTCTCGTCGATGGCGCTGGCGCTCGCACTGGCCGCGGTCGCGCTGGGGCCTGTGTCGCGCCGAGAGCGGCGCTGGGTCGTCGCGGCGGGAGTCGCCGGGGCGGTCGGCCTGGTGCTCTCCGGCGCGGTCGCCGGAGTGCTGGGGCTCGGGCTCGCGGCACTCGCGGCAGGCCTCGTCGCCCTGCGCCGCAGCGGCCTCTCGCTGGCGCGCGCAGCCGGTCTGGCCGGGATCGTCGCCGCCGTGTTGGTCGGCACGCTCGTGATGCGCTCGAGCGACGTCTCGCAGTTCCTCAAGTTCCTCGGGATCAAGCCGGGGGCGTCGCAGGCCTCGCTCGGCGGCTCGAGCTACTCGCAGCGCACGGTGCTCGCCTACCTCGGGCTGCGGATCGCGGCTCACCGCCCGGTCTTCGGTGTCGGCTGGCAGGAGTCGGCCTACGAGGACGCCTATCGGCCGTACCTCGCGGCAGCGCGCCGACGCTTTCCCGACGTCTCGCCGTTCGCGTTCCCTTCCCCGCAGCACCGCTGGGGGGTGCAGAACCTCTACCTCCAGGCCGCGGCCGACATGGGCGTGATCGGGCTCGCAGCGCTGCTCGCACTGCTCGGCTCCGGCCTCGTGGCCGGCGTGCGCTGGGCGCTGCGGGCGCCGCCTGCCGGCGCGGCCCCGGCGCTCGTGCCCTTACTCTGGCTCCTGATGGCGATCGGGATCTGGAACGGCCTCGGGATCGTCGCGGGAATCCCGCTCGTGGCGATGACGTGGCTCTCCCTGGGCCTCGTGGCGGTGCGGCTTGACTGACTCCTGGCCGGGGGCCGCGCGCCGCGAGGTGCCGTGGAGCTCGCCGACCCACGCCGTCCGCGCCCCGCTCGCCGCCTGGCTGCAGGAGGAGGCGAAGCGCGCCGCCGAGGACCACGGCCGCTACCGGCTGCTCGACGTGGGCTGCGGCCCGAAGCCCTACTACCCGTTCTTCGAGCCGTTCGTCTCGGAGTACGTCGGCGTCGACGTGGTCGAGAACCCCGCCGCAGAGCTGCGTGGGCCGGTCGAGGCGCTGCCGGTCCCGGACGCGAGCTTCGACGTCGTCCTCTGCTCGCAGGTGCTCGAGCACTGCGACGACCCCGCGCAGGCCGTCCGCGAGCTGCGGCGCGTGACGAAGCCGGGCGGGCGTGTCCTCGCCTCGACCCACGGAGTGCAGGTGTACCATCCCTCGCCCGTCGATCTGTGGCGTTGGACGCACGCCGGGCTGGAGCGCCTCTTCACCCAGAGCGCAGCCTGGAGCTCGGTCACCGTGCGACCCTCGTCGGGGACGACGGCCTGCCTCGGCATGTTGGCCTCGATCTACATCGACCTGCTCTCCCGCCGCGCCCACGTCGCGCCGGTCGGGCGCGCCCTCGTCGCGGGGATCAACCATGCCGCGGCCGCGCTCGACGGGCGCTCCGCCGAGCTGCGCGAGATCCGCTCGGGCGCCCTGATCGCCAACTTCCACGTGGTGGCCGACGCATGATGCCAAATGCTCATGAGCACAAGGCGAGCTCGTGAAGGTGCTCGTCACGGGCGGGGCGGGCTTCATCGGCTCGAACCTCGTGCAGGGCGCTGCTGGCGCGCGGCGACGAGGTGCGCGTGCTCGACAACTTCTCCACCGGGAACCGGGCGAACCTCGCGGAGATCGTCGACACGATCGAGGTCGTCGAGGGCGAGCTGAGGAGCTACGAGCGGGTCCACAACGCGACGCGCGGCGTCGAGGTCGTCTACCACCTCGGTGCGCTCGGCTCGGTGCCGCGCTCGGTGCAGGATCCGCTCACCTCGAGCGCCGTCAACGTCGAGGGGACGCTCAACGTCCTGCTCGCGGCACGAGACGAGGGGATCCGCCGCGTGGTCTTCTCGTCGAGCTCGTCGGTGTACGGCACCCGCGCCGACCTGCCTGTGGACGAGGCGATGCCGTTGGACCCGATCTCGCCGTACGGAGTCGCGAAACTCGCCGCCGAGCGCTACTGCGTCAGCTTCAGCCGCGTCTACGAGTCGTTCGAGACGGTGGTGCTGCGCTACTTCAACGTGTTCGGGCCGCGGCAGAGCCCGTTCTCGCAGTACGCCGCGATGGTGCCGCTCTTCATCACCGCGATCGCCCGCGGCGAGCCGGTCACGATCTTCGGCGACGGCGAGCAGTCCCGCGACTTCACCTACGTTGAGAACGTCGTCGACGCGACCGTGCGCGCCAGCGAGGCCTCCGGCGCCAACGGCCGCATCTTCAACGTCGCCGCCGGCTCGCCCGCCAGCGTCAACGCGGTCGCCGACGCGATCGGGCGCATCCTCGGCAAGCCGGTGAAGCGGCGCCACGGGCCGCCGCGCCCGGGCGACATCCGCGACTCGTGGGCGGACGTGAGCGAGGCCGAGCGCGTGCTCGGCTACCGCCCGAGCATCGACCTCGAGGAAGGGCTGCGCCGCACGATCGAGTCGCTCGGTGTCTGAACCCCGGGTCAAGGTCCTCCGCGTGATCGCCCGCCTCAACATGGGCGGGCCCGCGCTGCACGTCGCCTACCTCACCCAGGGGCTCGCCGGGCGCGGCTACGACACCACGCTCGTCGCGGGCACGCTCGCCCGCGGCGAGGATTCGATGGCGTTCGTCGCCGAGGCGCGAGGTGTCGAGGTGGTGAAGATCGACGAGCTTCACCGCGAGATCTCGCCGCTGCGCGACCTCGTCGCCGTGTTCCACCTCGCGCGGCTGATCCGCGCCGAGCGGCCGCAGATCCTGCACACGCACACCGCGAAGGCCGGTGCGATCGGGCGGCTCGCCGCGCTCGTCGCGGGCCGGGACGGGCCGCCGATCGTGGTCCACACCTTCCACGGCCACGTCCTGCACGGCTACTTCGACCCGTTCCGCACACAGGTCTTCCGCCTGCTCGAGCGCTTCCTGGCGCGCTCCTCGACGGCGCTGATCGCCGTCAGCCCGCAGGTGCGCGACGACCTGGTCTCGCTCCACGTCGCCCCCGCGGAGAAGTTCACCGTCGTGCGCCTCGGAATCGAGCTCGACGAACGGGTCGCGATCGACGAGGCGATGCGGGCCGAGGCGCGGCACGTGATGGGGATCCCGCCCGGGCGCTTCGCCGTCGGCTGGGTCGGGCGCATGACGGGCGTCAAACGCACCGACGACGTCGTGCGTGCGTTCGCGGCGCTGCGGGCGCGCGGTGTCGACGCCTGCCTCGTTGTCGTCGGGGACGGGCCGGACCGCGAGCAGGTCGAGCGGCGCGCGCACGAGCTCGGCGTGATCCGCGACTGCCTCTTTCTCGGCTACCAGGAGGACGTGGCCCGGTTCTTCGCGGTCTTCGACGCGTTCGTCCTCTCCTCCGTGAACGAGGGCACGCCCGTGGTCGCGATCGAGGCGCTCGCGGCGGCGCGCCCGGTCGTCGCCACGCGGGTGGGAGGCGTGCCGGACGTCGTCACCGATGGGGTGGACGGCTTCCTCGTCGAGCCGGGCGACGTCGAGGCGCTCGCAGAGCGGCTCGAGCGGCTCGCGCGGGACCCGGAGCTGCGCCGCGCGATGGGCGAGGCGGGACGGACACGGGTGCTGCCGCGCTACGCGGTCGCCCGCCTGATCGACGACATCGACCGGCTCTACCGCTCGCTGCTCGAGGCCGAGCGCGCCTCCCGCGCGTAATTCCCCTGTAAAGTGCCCTATTCGGTTCGCTCAGATCCCTCGACCGAGGGAGGCGCCGCGCACGGTGTTCGGGCACCGTCAATGGTGTCATGGTCGAACTTCTGTCCAGACGCCGTCTGCTCGTGGCGACCTCCGCCCTTCTGTACGCGCTGGTCTTCGACGCACTCCTGCTCTCGCAGCGAACGGATCTCGGGATCGGGCGCTTCTTCTACCTCGCGATCGCGGTGCTCGCGCTCGCAACCGGCCCGCTCGCGGGGGCGGCCGCCGGACTGCTCGCCACCGCGCTGTACTCGATCGCGGTGATCCACAGCTCCCACGGCGCCGCGTCGGTGCTCTGGAGCTCCACGAACGGCTATCGGTGCGCGACCTACGTCCTGCTCGGCGCCCTCGTGGGCGCGATCGCCCAGAGCAACCGCGAGCTGCTCGCACGGCTCCGGTTCCTCGCCGAGCGCGACCCGCTCACCGGGCTCGGGAACTCGCGCTCCTTCGGGAACGCGATCGCGGAGCGCTTCGGAAGCGGCAAGCCCTTCGCGCTCCTGATCGGCGACATGGACTCCCTCAAGAAGATCAACGACGACTTCGGCCACGCGGTCGGGGACGAGACCCTGAAGCAGCTCGCGGTGGTGCTCTCGCGGTCGCTCGTCTCGCGCGACGTCGCCTACCGCATCGGCGGGGACGAGTTCGCCGTGCTGTCCGACGAGGATACGTCCGTCGGCGCCGGACGCCTCGCCGCCCGCCTCGAGGCCACACTTGCGGAGGCGGGCCAGAGCGTCAGCTTCGGCTGGGCAGTCACCCCGGAGGACGGCGAGAGCGCGATCGCGCTCTACCGGGCGGCGGACACGCGCATGTACGCGCGCAAGCGCGCCGGCCGGGAGACCGGAACCCGGCTCACCCGCGTCCCGGACTGGGCTTCGGTCCTAGAGGCCTGAAGCCGCGCGACGGAAAGCTGCAAACGACGGCTTCTGCTTTCCGGTCGCGGTCTCGAGGCCCGACTGCCAGCCGGAGAGCACCGGATCGTCCTTGAGCAGGAACCAGACGAGCATGTCGATCCCCGGGTTGCGGCGCGCGATCGCGACCGCCTGCGTCAGGTAGGCGGACTGCTTCGCCCACGAGACGCCGAGGAGTGTGTCCGGGGGGTTCGTCTGCCAGCCGTACTCGGTCAGCCACAGGCGCTTGGGCCCGTAGAGGCGCCTGAGCTCGGCCTGGAGGACGTCGATGTTGCCGAGCGTGATGGCCGTCGTCGCGGGCGGCCTGCTCGTAGGGGTCTCGAAGCCGCTGCCGGGATAGGGGTGGTGAGCCCAGGCGTCGAAGCGGCGCAGGCCCGCCGCCTTGACCGCGCGCAGGAACGCGAGCGGCGACACGGACGGGCGCCTGCTCGACGGGTCGTTGTTGCCGCGCGGAGAGGTCGCGCCGCAGCCGACCTTCTCCGAGGCGATCCCGGTCGCATGAACGCCGCCGTAGATCGCGGCGCAGATCCGCGCGTAGTCGCGGGCGCTCTGCATCACCCAGCCGCGCGCGGTACGAACGTACTGGGGGGCAAGGAAGAGTGGGTTGTTGGGCTCGTTCCAGGCGAGCCAGAGGCGCACCGCCGGCAACGGAGTCGCATCGGGGCCCGCGAAGGTGCCGCTGTAACGGCGCGCCGCAGCGTACGCGAAGGCGTGGAGGTCGGACGAGCGCGTGGGGGCCCTGGTGGCCGAGCGGCCGCCGTTGGCCCAGGAGGGCGTGCCGACGATCGAGAGCAGCACCTTGACCCCGTTCTCCTGCGCGGCCGTGAGGGCGGCGTCGTACGCCTCCCACCTGTAGGCGGGATCGGTGGGATCGCCGGCACGGGCTGGTCGAGTCGGTGCGACCGCACGCCAGGAGAGGTTCAGCCGCGCGACCTTCGCGTGCAGCGCGCCGAGCGTTGCGAAGGTCTGGGTGGGGAAGTTGAGCGTGTTCGCGTCGTCGAGGACGCCGACGAGCAGGCCGCGCGAGGCCGACGCCGCGGGCACGGCGAGAAGCGCAGCCACCGCGACGGAGGCTGCGAGCAGTCCGACGCGCCTACACACCGACCGGTGTGCGGCCGAGCGCCTTGAGCCAGCGCCGGAGCCCGTCCTCGAGGTCGATCTCGGGCTCCCAGCCGAGCACCTCGCGTGCGCGTGCGATGTCGGGCTTGCGAACCTGCGGGTCGTCGGTGGGCAGCGCCTCGAACACGATCTCGCTCGAGGAGCCCGTCACGCGGATCACCGTCTCGGCGAGCTCGAGCATCGTCACCTCGTGATCCGGGTTGCCGATGTTCACGGGCTCGTGCTCGCCCGACTCGGCGAGCAGGACGAGCCCGCGGATCAGGTCGTCCACGTAGCAGAGGCTCCGCGTCTGCGAGCCGTCGCCGAAGACCGTCAGCGGCTTGCTGTCGAGGGCCTGGCGCAGGAACGTCACCGACGCGCGGCCGTCGTTGGCGCGCATCCTCGGCCCGTAGGTGTTGAAGATGCGTGCGATCGCGGTGTCCACGCCCTGCTGGCGGTGGTAGGCCATCGTCAGCGCCTCGGCGTAGCGCTTCGCCTCGTCGTAGACGCCGCGAGGGCCGATCGGGTTGACGTTGCCCCAGTAGCTCTCCGGCTGCGGGTGCACCTGCGGGTCGCCGTAGACCTCGCTGGTCGAGGAGACGAGGAAGCGGGCGCGCTTGAACTTGGCCAGGCCGAGCGCGTTGTGCGTGCCGTACGAGCCGACCTTCAGCGTGTGCAGCGGGAGCCGCATGTAGTCGATCGGGCTCGCGGGGCTCGCGAGGTGGTAGACGAAGTCCACCGGCTCGTCGATCTCGATGCGCTCGACCATGTCGTGGTTCACGAACGCGAACTGGTCCGACTCGCCGATGTGCTCGATGTTGTGGAGCGACCCCGTGTCGAGGTTGTCGACGCAGATCACGCGGTAGCCCTTGGCGACCAGGGTGTCGCAGAGGTGCGACCCCAGGAAACCGGCTCCGCCGGTGACGACCGCAGTGCTCATGCGCATCCCTCGCCGAGGAACGCGCAGACAACGGGGGTTGACACAGGACGTCTCATGGGCGCTGATGGTAGCCGTGCCCGTCGCGGCACGCGCCGATGCTTACGATCCCCTAACGTGGACGGAGTCGAGTGGACGCAGGCGGCCTGGCTCGAGACGGCACACGCCTGGATCCTGGCCGAGCTGCAGCGGCTCGGGCTCGCGCTGACCGGCCCGATCGAGCAGCCCCACGTGCGCGCCTGGTCGACAGTGCTGCGCGTGCCCACCCGGGCCGGCGACCTCTGGTTCAAGTCGAACATGCCCGCCCTCGCGCACGAGGCGGCAGTCGTGTCGGTGCTCGCCCGGCGTGCGCCCGACCTCGTGCCGGAGCTCCTCGCCGCCGACCTCGAGCGCGGCTGGATGCTCCAGGCCGACGGCGGCACCCGGCTGCGCGAGGCAGGCCTCGACGTCGGCTGCTGGGAGGAGGTGCTGCCGCTCTACGCGCAGCTCCAGCTCGACGCGGCCGCTGACCGGGCCGTCCTGCTCGAGGCCGGGACGCCCGACCGCACGCTCGCCGTGCTGCCCGAGCTGTACGAGACGCTGCTGACCGGTGAGGATCCCCGCCTGCGCGCGCTCACGCCCCGCGTCGCCGACGAGTGCGCCGCCCTCGCCGCCCGCGGCATCCCCGAGACGATCCAGCACGACGACCTCCACGACGCCCAGGTGTTCGTCGCCGACGGGCGCTACCGCATCTTCGACTGGGGCGACTCGTGCGTCTCGCACCCCTTCTTCACCCTGACGGTGACCCTGCGCGTCCTGGGGCACCGGCTCGAGCTGCCGGAGACCGCGCCCGAGCTCGACCGCTTCCGCGACGCCTACCTCGAGCCGTGGACGCACCTGGCGCCGCGCGCCGAGCTGCTCGCCGCGTTGCCGGGTGCGCTTTGCCTCGGCGGGATCTGCCGCCTGCTCACCTGGCGCGCCGTGGTCGAGGGGATGCCGGAGACGTTCGACGCGGAGTGGGCCGAGTTCGGCCCCGAGCTCGAACGCATGCGCCTGCTGATCGCCGCCCTCTAACGAGTGATTGGAGCAAGAAGTCGGCGCCGCCGATGTCTTAGTCAGCATGGTCAGACTGCTCGCCGCCGCAGTCGTCGCCGCGCTCGCCGTGCCCGGCGCCGCATCCGCCTCGCAGCTGATCGACCGGAACGCGAGCGGCGTCCGCCTGGTCGTAGCGCACGACGGGATGGCGCTGCTCTCGTACCGCGCCCACGGTGTGCAACGGCGGGTCGCGGTCTGGGGCGCGATCAACGCCCGCCACCCGAGCCCGAACGTGTCGCAGGTGATGTTCCGGCTCGACTACTCGGGACGCGCCTGGAAGAAGCGCACGGGCTCGTGCCGTCCCTACGACGGCCCCGCGCTCGCCTGGTTCGTGACCGGCTGCACGGCGGCGGACGGGTCGTACTGGACAGTGCAGAGCTGGCAGCGCGCGCTGCCGGACCTCGGCTTCACCCCGTGGCTGCCCATCCAGACCGTCTGGGAGCTCCACATCTCGCACTGGACGGGCGAGACGGCCGAGCTCGAGCTCCACACCGACTGGGTCTACAACGGCCGCTGGGAGGAGCTGTTCGGGCGGCTGACCTACCGCGGCGTGCCCGTGCACGGGTTCAAGTCGACCCACAGGGGCGTCACCCTCGACGGCTACGGCCGGAACCTCTACCTGGACACCTACGACTCCGTCTACGGCCCCGGCTGGCGCCGCGAGAACGGCTTCCTGGCGCACAACCCGAACGGGAACTTCTGCTACGGCTTCTACCCGTTCCGGACCGCGTACTACGCCCATCCGACCGGGAGCCCGAGCAGGCGCGGGCCCGGCGTCGGGGTCAGGTACCGGATCAATGTGATCGGGCCGGGAGTGACGCCGGACGTTTCGGCCGAGATCGAAGGCCTGCACCCCTACGACGCGAGGAACCCCGCCGACGTCGCCTACGAGGCGCAGCAGGACGCACTCCGTCGCGAGCTCGCCGAGCGCGACAAGCTCTGCCGGCACCGCTAGGCGCCGGCAGAGCCGATCCCGGTCACGACGCGGGAATCCAGGCCGGTGGCTGCGCGAGCGGGACGCTCACAGGAGCCGCCCAGGGCTGAGCCCAGGCGTAGTCGGACCCCGGCGGTGTGCTCACGAGAGACCCGGCGAGCGGGATGCCCGCCGGCGGTTGCGCGCAGGGGACGGCCACGACCGCGCAGCCGGGCTGCGCCCAGGCGTAACCGGCCCCCGGCGGCGCCGCTGCCGACGATGCCGCAAGCACGAACACCGCAGATGCCGTGACCAGGCAACCAAGGACAATCCTGCGAGAGGTTCGCATGACGTCCTCCTTTCGCCTCACGATCGCACGGACCGCGCCTGGTTTTCATCCGAGGAACCGCTGATTCGCCGCGGCGCACCCGCGACGGCAGGCACGTTGCCGTGGGCACCGTCTGCATGCTCCGAGCGATGCGCCTCGCGATCGAGGGCTTCACGCAGCGACGTCCGACCACGCTGATGATCCCGGTTCTCGGTACGTCGCTGCCTTGAGCACGGCAGTCGCGCATCGATCGCCTACCGGTGCGCGGCCAAGATATGTCGTCGACTCAGGTCCGATCGAGGTCTCCACGCTTGTCAGCCACTCTGCGGCCGGTACGGCTCCGCAAGCGCGCGCGGACGTCTTCGATCTCGATCTCCACGTCGCGGTCGTCGCCGACGTCCAGGTCGCGCTCGAGAGCCGAGGCTTGTCCCTCACCGACTGGAACGTGTCCGGGTCACACCTGGGTCTTCGGTCGCGAGCGCGAGCCCGTGGCAGTCGTCAACGAGCGGACGTGGCTTGAGTTCAGCCCGCGTCATGGTCGAGCCGCTTCCAGCGTACTTACGGCTCCTACCTCCGCATCGTTTCGCGGCTTCGTTGCCACCCATACGCCCTGCTTCTCTCTTCTCTATCGTGGTCTCGGCGGCACCAACGCTCGCGATCTGCTGCTACCCGCTACGAGTGGCCGTTCACCCACGATGCGCGAGCGCTGGGCGTGGCTCGACTCAGCGTCTCGCCCAGGGCATCGACGAAGGCTGGCTGGCTTTGGCGGCGAACAATCGAGCCGACGCCGATTACGTCGAGAACTACACCGGCCTACGAGCCGTCTACATTCCAAGCGCTTGTTCGTATGTCGCGCCGTCCTACAGCGGTCGCAAACCCGCCGCGGTCGTGTGCGCCCGCACCGAGTCCCTTGCCACGATTGTCTGCGATGCGCTCCGGCAGGAGAGCATTCCGCTCCGCTCTGCTCTCGGGCAGCGTTTCACTGGTCGCAGCTCTACGACCACCGCGCGATCGTGTTCATTCCCTGCAACGTGAGCATCATGTCGCTCTTCGAGCACTATTCTGCCTGCGCTCCGATCTATATCCCGGAGCAGCGTCCTTTCTCAAGCAGCTCGCGGCTGCCTACCCAAACGATGTGCTCGAGTCACTCTCCTTCTCCCAAGTGACAGGACGGCCGCCGCCACCCGGCATCGCCGCGGCGCGCTGGATCTGAACGATGTCAGCGACGAGCAGGTCGTTGACTGGTATCTCGACCGCGCCGACTTCTACGACGCTCGAGTGGATGCCTCGGATCCGTCAGTTCGAGTCGTGGTCTCATCTCGATCACCTTCTCGCAACGGACGATCACCTTGCGATCAGCGCGCAGATGGCGTGGGAGAAGCCCGAGCGCTTACGCGGATCGCCGCGATCTGGGATCAGCTGGACTGGATCAACCGGGTCACGCCCTAGCTCAATTCGTCGCTCGACTTCGTCATGACAACTTGGACTCCCAGGAGACTCGCTTCCCGCAACGTCGATACGTAACGAGAGAATCGGCTCGTCGCAGCCTTGGCGACTCCCAGATGCCCTATTCAGCGTTCTCGACAGACTCGGAGTTCCCATACGAGCCCGCGGGTCACGCGATCACAGCGTACGGGTGGCCGTCACTACGGACGACATCGTCGATCAACATTTTCGATGTCGAAGCAGCCTCGACCACATCAATCGTGAGTCCATGCGTGAAGGCTTTATCACTGCTCGAAGAGAAGCCGAGCCGGATAATCGAAACGGGCATGTCTGCCTGGGGAACGAACTCGACCCTACTCTTCTCTGACTATGTCGATGCATTCGGTGGTGAGTTTTGGAGTGTCGATATCCGAATGAAGCCGCTCATCGACTCTGCGACGCTCCGTCTCCAGCACACCATGCTGACCTGCGGCGATAGCGTGCGATTCCTGCGCCGGTGGGTGGAGGCACAATCAGCCCAACTGCCGAGTCGATTTCGTCTATCTGGACAGCTTCGACTTGGACGCCCTCTAACCCGTATCCAGCCGCCCTACACGGATCAGGAGTTCTTCGCGATCAAACCGGCGCTGCGACCAGGCTCACTCCTGCTCGTCGACGACACACCTGCGACCCCGGCACACTGCACAAAAGGGATGCGCGCGCCGGCCGAGAAGTTCATGCAACCGAAGGTGTGATGCCCGGAAAGGGGATGCTGATCGATCGATACCTGCACGGCCTGCCTCACGTCACGAAGATCCATCATCGCTACCAAGCGCTTTATCGCTTTCAAGAGGCAAACGTGCACAACACGTGACACTCGCGGGGCTCGATGGGACGTGTCGATCCTCGACCGCTCCCGGCCTAGGATCCTGCGGTGGGCAGGATCGTCGTCGTCGTGATCGTATGCGCGTACTTCGGGCTCCTCTTCGGCCTGGGAGGCCACCGGAGCTGGGACCGGCTGGGCGTCCCCGATCTGTCGCCGAGCTTCCTGGACATGCGCTCGGTCACAACGGGCTGGGTGTGCACGCGGCGCGGAATCGACGTGCTGCCGTTGAATCCCTGTGATCCGCTGAAGCGGCCCGCGAACTATCCCCGAATCTGGATGAAGCTCTCCTTCCTGGGACTCGGCCCGGGAAGCACGGTCCCGCTCGGCCTCCTCAATGCGGCGATCTTCCTGATCGCGGCGATCGGCGTGTTCGATCCGAAGGGCGGAGTCGGAGGGGCCGCGCTCTACGCCGCAGCGTTGTGCTCGCCTGCAATGATGCTCGGAATCGAGCGCGGCAACGTCGACCTGCTCCTGTTCGCGATGGTGGCGCTGGCCGTCGTCGTCGCCCGCAGGGAGAGGTTCGGCCCGATCCTCGCGGGCGCGCTCGTCCTGTTCGCGGCCGTCCTCAAGCTCTTCCCGATCTTCTCGCTCGGGCTGCTGGCGCGCCAGCGACGGCGCGTCTTCATCTTGGGGACGGTCGTCGCGGTCTTCGCAGCGTACGCGCTCGCCACCCTCGGCGACATTCGCACCATCGGCAAGGTCGTGCCGCAGGCGAACGCCTACTCGTACGGGATCGACATCTCCGGACGGTGGCTCGCGGGCCGGGTCGGCGCCGGCGCTCGCGCCGTCGACGTCGCTCTCATCGCTCTTGCGTTGGCCGTGGCCCTCCTCGCGGGAACGAGGCTCCGACCGTCGCCCGACTCCCGGCCCTCGACTGCGCGCGGCCTCCGCGACCTCGACGCCTATTGGGCCGGGGCGGGGGTGTACGTCGGCACGTTCTGCCTCTTCCACAGCTTCGACTACAGGCTGGTGTTCCTGCTGCTGACGATTCCCCAGCTCCTGCGCTGGGCGCGGCGCGCGGAGCCCGTCGCGTGGGTGTCGCTCGCGGCACTGTTGACGACCGTCTGGCTGATCGGCCCGTCCGTGCTCCGCGGAGGCGAGGTCGCGCAGACCGTGCTCCTCGCCGGCCTGGTCGCCGGTCTGATCGCAACCGTTCCCGCGCCGGTCGACGGCGGCGTCGACCGACGACCTGAGCGAGGCCGCTCGTGGACCTCCCCGGAGCGCGCGACGATGCGGAGTCCTCCAGCGTTATCTCCTTGCCTCAGCCGCCCCTACCGAGGCCCAAACGATCGGAGGTGATCGTCGTCGGTCGCCGCTGCTCGGTCTCGACTCGGCAGGTCTCCGATCGTCGTCGACCGACGCCTGCTCGTGGCCCAGCGATCGAGACTGCGGAATCCGATCGCCTGTTGAGCGGTACGAAGCTTCGCTTCGGCGTGTGATCACGATCGTGGGGATCTTCCAGGCCGCCGCGCTCGCTATCGATCTCAGCGTCGGCGCGATCCGCGACCACGATCCACATCACGTCGATCGGCCGAGAGATCGCGGTCTTCTCACGGTACGCGCGACATGGAGTACGCCCCGGCGCCGTCGTACTCTTCGCGGTCGAAACGGCCGTCGGTCGCGGCTCGCCCGTCGTCCCGAACGCCGTCCTGATGGGTCTTTGCCCGTTGCTCTGCGTGGTGGCGATCGCTCGCCTTCCCCTGCCACTTGCGGCCTGGCTGGCTGCAGTCGTTGGCATCGCCCCCGCCGCGCTGTATTCGTCTTCTTCCGATTCAACGCGGCGTCCGGCCGCCGTCGTCTTCGGCTCGTTCCTGGCTATCGGGCGGGGCGGCCCCAGCGCGCCTGCACTTGTTCTCGGCACCGCTCGGAAACCGATTCCTTTCCCTGGACTCATCCCATCGTGCCTCTCTTCCGCCGTGGGAGCGTCGAGCCTCTCTCGGTCATAGCCCGGCTATCGGCGTTTCGCGCTACTCAATCTCCGCTTTCGTCCTCGACCCGTTGAGGGAGCTGAGCTCGATATTGCGATCAGGCAGGCCGAGAGATCACGGCGAGTCAGCTGGGCAATGCGTCACGCTGCGGTCTACGAGATCGACCGATTGCCTACTGACGGCCGAAGGCGTCACGCTGGGCGGAAACCTTCGCCGTCGGCGTGCAGGTCCGAATCGTCATCGCCGTTTCGCTTTGGGCATCGCGCCAACTCGACCTGCGCGAGGTCCTCGCTGCGGCCGCGCTGATCCCGGCCGCGTTCCTGCTCACGAACAAGATCTTCAGCGCGCAGTTCGTCGTGCTGATCCTGGCGGCGATCTGTTTCGCCGGAGCACTCGTGCTCCGCAGCCGACTTGCGGGAGTGCTGGTGGCTGTCGCGCTCGGCTGTGCGCTCGCGGCCAACGCTCTCGTGTATCCGTTCCGTCTGGGAAGCTACTTCGACCAGATCTGGCCGGCCTCGCTCGTCCTGTTCGGGCTTGCCGGCGCCGCGCTCCTCGCCGTCCTCCGTTCGATCCCGGCGAGGCTGGTCCCGGACGCGCGATGGACGACGCCGTCGGCGCGCGGGCGAGATGAGATCCGCTGCGACCCTTTCTCGTTCTCCGTCGCAGAGCTGGCCGCTTGGAGGCGCATTCTCGATTGGGAGATCTGCCGGGGGCGCTGGCGGCTCTCGTGCTCGTTGCCGCCGTCCTCTCTGCCACCGCCCTGGCTCGCGACGCAGGGGCTCCGTCTTCTCCACTGGCTGTCCGCGGTACCCGTAGGCGTTCTCTGGGGCGCGGTCGCGGCGACCCTCGTCGGCCTGAACCTGAGACGCCGTCGATCTCGCCCGGCTCTGCGCATCCGCCTACCGGACCTCGACGCTCAACTCGCAATCGTGCTCGCGTCGGCTTGTCCTCGTCCTCTTGGGATCACGGCGCTCGCCGCCCCACCCAACACGTCGGACGCGATGAGCTACCACCTGCCGCGGGTGATGCACTGGCTCCAGAACCGGGCCTCGCCCTTCCGACGCACGTTCAGCACCAGATCCAGGCGCCACCCGGTGCCGAGTACCTGGTCCTCCACCTGTTCCTCGCTCGGCGGCGACCGGCTCGCCCCCCTCGTGCAGTGGGCCGCCTTCGTGGCAACCGCTCGGGGTCTCCTCGCTTCGCTCCTCGGCGGCAACCGCACTGGCGAAGTCCTCGGCGCTCGTGTTCGTCACGCTTGCCGATGGCGATCCTGCAGTCCTCGGGGACGAAGAACGACGTCGTCGCCGCTCTGGCTCGTCTGCTCGCCGCCTTCGTCTTGGTCTTCCGGGCCGATCCGCGCCTCCTCGTCGCCTTGCTCGTCGGGCTTTCGGCGGGCTCGCGCTCCTCACCAGCCCCACCGCGTACCTGTTCGCACTTCCGTTCTTCTCTGGTTCGTGTCGCTGATCGCTGCCAGGGGCGGCGCGGGCCGTCTGGCGGTGGCGGCGCCTGCGTCTCGTGCTGAACGCGGGCCTCTACGTCCGCAACTTTGCGACGTTCGGCTCGCCACTGGGCCCGAGCTCCGAGCAAACCTCGCAGGGCAATGTCAAATCGACGAACAGCCTATACCGGCCGCGGGCGCTCGCTTCGAACATGGTCCGCAACGCGGCGCTCCAGCTGGTCCGCCCCGGGACGCCGCCGTTCGCGCCGTGGCGCAGGCCGTCACGACGTCCACTCGGTTCTCGGAATCTCCGAAAACTTCCCTGCGACGACGTGGGAGGGGCAGACCTTCGGCCTGCCGAGCCGGTCCCAACAGATGTTCGAGGACAAGGTACCGAACACGCTGCCCTTCACCTGGTGCTGCTCGCGTCGGCGATCTTCTTCTGGTCCGCCGGCGCGGTTCGGCGGGGCGGTTCTCCCGTACCTGCGGGCGGGCCGGTCGGCGCGCTCCTCTTCTGCCTGTTCTCCGCTGGGAGCCGTGGAACAGTCGGCTGCAGACACCGCTCTTCTGCCCGCGGCGCCGTTCGCGGGCTCGTCGTCCGCGCTATGGCGCTCGACGCGGTGCGCTCGGCATCGGAATGCTACTGCTTGTCGCCTTGACTCCTTGGCTGCTGCTCGGGCAGCCGAGTTCGGTCACGGGCCTCACAGCGTCTTCACGATCTCTCGCACCGCTCAGTACTTCGCGAACGCGCCCGTTCTAGCGCCCGTTCCTACGGGCTTCGCGAAGCATCGCAGACCGTGACTGCGGGGATGTCGGCCTCTATACCGACACGACGACGTTCGAGTATCCGCTCTGGCCCCTGCTTCGGAGCTCCGGCGAGCGCCGGGTCCGGTCGAGGACATCGAGGTCCACAATGAAACCTCGACCTACCCCCCGCCGCGAGACTGGTCGCCGTGCGCCGTCGTCGTCGTCGAGCCGCTCGGCGGTAGCGGCCTGCTGGTCCCGGGCACCCTCCGTGTCGCAGGGGTGACGCTTCGGCCGGCGTGGGCGAGAGACCCGTCAGGCTGTTCCTGCCGACGCGCGTCTAGACCGTGCGCCGTCCTCCTCCTCCCAACAGCTCGACGTTTCAGTGCTAGGCGCGCGACCCGTTCGAAACCAGGGCAACCGAGACCACTGCAGCCGCCGCAATGCCCGCAGCGACTAGCAAGAGCGGCACGCTGCCGAGCGCCACGGGATGCCCCGGCACGACCGCGATCGGGGCGACGGCGGCCAGGCACAGCCAGCACGCGAGCGCCGCCAGCCCATACCCGATGTCGCCGACGCCGAACGACGGCCAGGTCGTGCTCCACGCGGCAAGCGCGGCCGCCACGACGACGGCAAGGAGAAAGGGCGAGAGCGAGGCCCAGCCGTGACCGGACCCGAGCCAGGTGAGCACCGTGTGCGAGAGATCTCCGGACCTGAGACGCCGCCACCAGAGCCCAGTGTCGTCGCTCGGGAGGAGTGGTTGCGCGCCTGTCGCGGCCACCATCAAGACACCCGAAGCCACCGCGAGAGCGAGCGTCGGGCCCGGCAGCCTGCGGTAGCAAGGCGCGAGAGCAACACCGAGGAACGGGATCGCGGGGATGAGGAATCGGGGACCGGGCACGTCGCCTCCGAACGGGTTGACGTACCCGGAGTCGTACGCCAGGAATGCCAGCGCGATCACACCGATCGTCAGCGCCTCTGCCCGCCAACCGCGTCGATAGAGGAGCACGGTGCCCACGCCGGCGAGAGTGAGGACAGGACTCAGGACAAGCAATCCACGGTTGGAAAACAGGAGCTCGAGGGCAACCCGTGGGTGCGGGCGCCCGACGCCGAAGAACCCTGCGCCGTTGAGCCCGAGAACGTCGTGCCCGCTCTTCCCCGCCACAGCGATCGCATCCGCGTACGACAGGTGCAGAGCCGACCCAAAGGCCCAGCGGTTGTACAAGAGCAGCGGCACGAGTCCCACAGCGACACTGCAGACATAAACAGCCGCTCGTCGCGCGTGATGCGTCCGCGACACTGCGTAGAGCCCGAGCACGACAGACACGATCACGACCGGATATTCCGTGGTAACCGCCAGGCCGGCCAGCAGACCCGCTGCGCCGACAAGCGCGAGAGCTCTCTCGGCCGCCACGCTCCTCAGCAGCAAGGCGAAGGCCGCAAATCCGAGCAGGCGGACAAGACGTGAACGAAGAGCATCGTCGAGAACGGGAGCACGAGCGTCGCCAGGCCGACGGTGATTCCCGTCACCGGGCCAAAACCCGGCTCGAACCGCTCGACGACGCGCGCCACGAGCAGCACGAGCAACACTGCGGGCAGCGAAGCGGCGATGAGCCCGAGGCCCACATCATGCCGAGCGCACCTTCCTCGCGATGAGTGGTGCCGACGTCGCTTGCTCCCTGGTTCGAAACGCCGACGGCCCGGAAGACCGCGTAGGCCGGAAGCGCGACGAACGCAGAGCCCGGAGCGCGCACCGAGAAGTAGTGCCCGCGGTAATACGAGAGATCCCCCGTCTGCCATCCGTATCGGTCGACAACCGGCGTGCCGGCAGCCAACGCGCGAACGAGCGCATAGATCGAGCCCTGGTTCCAGGGCAAGCCGCCCGCCGAATTGAGCTGCGGCACCACCAGCGCGTAGGCGAGCGCCAGCGAACTTGCGGCGAGCACCGGCCACCGCCACCGGACAATCGGAGGGGCGGAAGAGCCGACGCGTTCCCGGCGCGAAACCATGGCCCGCACACGATCAACAGTAACGCCGTGGCCGCATGCACGGTCGCCGCGGCTGTTCCGGGATGCACGTTCCAGAGTCGAGTGCGGCGCTCACGCGTCTACAGTGCGTGACCGTGTACGGCTTCGACTGGTCAAACCGGGCGCTCTCGACGACTGAGCGTGAGCCGCGCAACCACGTCCCGTCGCAGGTGGATCGCGCCGCGGTCGAGCGCACCCTCCTCCTCCACTGGCAGGAGCACTGCATCGAGTGCGCCCCTCCCGACTGCTACGGCGTCTGCCCGCTCTACGTCGCCCGCGCCGATCGGAAGTGCGCCCGCTTCGTCTACGGGATCTTCCCGAATCCGGCCTACTCGGGGCTGCTCGACGTCGGCGCCGACGTTCGCTTCCGCCGCTGGGGGAAGCTCGAGGCGCAGGTCAGCGGGCCGTCCGTCACCCCAGACGCGCATCGACGCCTTGCCCGCGCCGACCGAGGGATCACCGCAGCCGTCGACGGGGTCTCGCGCGCCCTCGCCCGCGTGAGTCCGCAGCGCCGGCTGAGCGGGGCTCATGCGGTGCTCCGCGACCGCCTCCTCCTGCGAACGCCAGGATCGCGTGCCCTCAACTTCAACGCGTTCGTGCTCGAGTGCCACGCACCGGACGAGGAGCCGTTCCGGCTCGTGCTCGAGTGGGCACCGCATGGGCCGACCACCTTCCGCCAGGTTCTCGAGATCGAGCCGGGGCCAAACCTGCACGTCCTGCCGGCCGAGGTCTTCGGCCCACTTGACGACGCCGAGGGCGGGCGGATCCTACTCTACCCGGAGGAGGACGCGGAGCGACGCATCGTCTTCACCTGGCTCGACTTTGTCCGCTACCGGGAGCGACCCACCGCGACTGTCGGGGGCCGCCGCCAGCCGATCTCGTCAAGTGCCTCGCCTGGGACCTGGACAACACGCTCTGGGACGGCACGCTGCTCGAAGACGGCCCGGACGGCTGCCGGCTGCGCCCAGAGGCCGCGAGGCTCGTGCGCAAGCTCGACGAGCGGGGATCCTGCAGACCATCGTGAGCAAGAACGACCGTCACGAGGCGTGGGCTCTGGTCGAGCGGTTCGACCTCGCCGAGTACTTCCTGTACCCGGCGATCGGCTGGGGTCGCAAGAGCGACAGCCTGCGCCGGATCGCCGAGAGGCTGAACATCGGGCTCGACACGTTTGCCTTCGTTGACGATTCCGCGTTCGAGCAGGCCGAGGTGGCCGAGGCGCTGCCGATGGTGAGGGTGTACGACGGGACCTCGCTGGAGCAGCTGCCGTCGCTGCCCGAGCTCGACGTGCCGATGACGGAGTTCAGCAGTCAGCGTCGCACCCAGTACCTGACCCAGCTCGAACGCGAGCAGGCGGTCGACACGTTCGCCGGGGACTACCTGGACTTCCTGCGCTCGTGCCGGCTCGAGCTGGAGGTCTTCGAGCCGCGTGAGTCGGATCAGATCGAGCGCTGCCTCGGCTCGTCCAGCGCTCGAACCAGCTCAACCTCTCGAAGCGGGCATACACCCGCAAGGAGTTCGAGGCGCTGCTCGGGACCGCCGGATCCTGGCGGTCGCGCTCGAGGCCCGGGACCGCTTCGGACAGTACGGCATCGTCGGCTTCGTCGCCGTGGACGAGCGCGGCGAGACCCCGCGGTGCGCGACTTCGTGCTCTCGTGCCGCATCGCGCAGAAACGGATCGAGCACGCGTTTCTCGGCTGGCTCGCCGAGCGAGAGGCGGAGCTCGGCGCCACGCACTCAGAGCCGATCTCCTCAAGGACAAGCCGGAACGGGCCGCTCCAGCAGGTGTTCGAGGACCTGCCGTTCGAGTCCACGGCTGCAGACGGCGAGCGGATCAGCTACGTGCTCGCCCTGCCGGCCGAGCTGCCGGACGGGATCGTCTCCGTGCGCGACCTGCTGGCCACGTGATCGTCGTCGCAGACGACCTCGGGGAGGCCGAAGGAACGAACCGCGCGATCATTCAGGCGCTCGGAGAGGGGCTCGTGACGGCGGCAAGCATGATGGGGAACGGCGCCGGATTCGATGAGGCAGCCGAGCTCGCGCACGCACACGGGCTCGGCGACAGGATCGGTGTACACCTCGTGCTCACAGAGGGCGTGCCCCTGACCGACGCGATCCGGCGGCTGCCTCGCCTCTGCGACGCCGAGGGCCGTTTCCGCCTCTGGCGCGGACGCGAGCGCGCCTTCCACCTTCCGTCCGCCGAGCGGGTCGCCGTCGTAGCCGAGCTACGCGCTCAGGTAGATCGCGTGCGAGGAGCCGGCCTCGCGGCCTCACACCTCGACTCACACCACCATGTCCACACCGAGCCGGGCATCGCCGGCGTCGTGATTGCGCTCGCCCGCGAGCAGGGAGTCCAGCGAGTCCGCCTCGCGCGCAACTGCGGAACAGGTATCGGCCCGGCAAACCGCGCCTGGAAGAGCTTGCTGAACTCCCGCCTGCGCCGCGCCGGCTTGCGGGAACAATGTGGTTCGGCAGCCTCGACGACTACCTGCACCTCTGCGCGGCCGGCGTGGACGCCGCTTCCTTCGAGCTGATGACGCATCCCGTACTCGCGCTGACGGCGGCTTGAAGACGCGGAGGCGCCGGGGATCCCGCTGGCAGCGCGCCTAGCACCGGTGTCCGCGCGCTGACACTTGTTGCCGTCGCGATCTATAGTCACGTACGTAGCCGAGGCATGAGTAGACCAGCTGCCGCCTCGAAGGATCAGTCGTTCATTTCGCCGCTGCGCCGCGCGCGCTCGCGTCGTGACCACAGTCGCAGTTGCCCCGCGATCGCTGATCGCGATCGTCGTGCTCGGCACAGCCCTGCGCTTTGCGACGTTGGCTCACATCGTACTAGTACGACTAAGAACCTCTAACTCAATGAAGGATCACCAGCGTAGCGAATCCGTCGGCATCCGTCGTCAAGCCTGGGAGGATGTCGATGCGGCGAAGCCGTGGAGGTCTCGGACGGTTGTGGGAGCGGATCGAGCCGTTGCTCGCGAGCAGCGGCGCTTCCGCCATCCGGTCGCAAGCCGCTCGATGACCGCGCGTGTTGCAGGGGATCTTGTTTGTGCTGCATACCGGGATCGGTTGGGAGCATCTGGCGCTTCGGCTGGGCATGACCGCGTGGCGGCGGCTGCGGGCATGGCAGCAGGCCGGTGTTTCGAACAGTTGCACGAGTTGCTGCTCGCCGAGCTGCACGCCGCCGACTAGGTCGAGTGGGAGCGGGCGATCGCAGACTCCAGTCACCTGCAAGCGAAAGAAGGGGCGCCAAAACAGGTCCCAGCACGGTCGATCGCGGCCGGGCCGGCAGCAAGCACCCTCTACTCGTAGACGGCGGTGGCATCCCGCTTGCGTGGACGCTCACCGGCGCCAACCGCAACGACGTCACCCAGCTGCTTGAGCTGCTCGACCGCGTGCCGCCCGTCCGCGGCCGGGTCGGTCGCCCGCGACGCAGACCGCGGACGTTGATCGCCGACCGCGGCTACGACCACGACAAGTACCGTCGCCTTGTCTGGCAGCGTGGCATCAAGCCGCTGATCGCTCGTCCGCCAAACAGAGCAAGGCTTCAGGCTCGGCCACCAATGCTGGGTCGCGCTCGGCGCGTCGTCGGCTCCAAGACGCTGATGTTCCTCGCACTGGCCTCGCTCGAGCAGGCGCCCGACAACGTCCTCGTGCTTCCGCGCCGGCTCGAGTCGACGGGATCTCCTTTACTCATGCCTGGGCCGAGACGAGCACCGCCTCTCCTCCCGTGGACAGCCGTCAAGCCGGCCGCGACGGCCGCCGCCGACAGACGCAGTCGGCCTCGACGAGGAACAGGCTCGGGTCGCTGAAGAACGGAAAGATCCCCGTAGGGTCGAAGCTCCGCTCTCGGAGCCACGCGAGGAGTTCGAGGTAGTCGGGTTGGCCCTCGTAGGTAGGTTGGAGCGCCAGCTCTAACTGGAGCGCCGCGATCGACCCGAGCGAGCGCTCGGCACCGCGGAGCACCTCGTGATCCCAGCCCTGAGTGTCGATCTTGAGGAAGACCTGCTCGCCCGAGGCGACGTAATCGCCGAAGACGTCGTCGAGGCGCACGATGTCGACCTCCTCGTCGCCCACGCTCGCGATCAGACCGGACAGAAGCCGCGCGCCGTAGTCGCTCGGCGGGAGAAACGAATGCTGTTGGTCGCCCCCGGTCAGCGTGATTCGCCGGCGGCCGCTCTGGTTGCCCACGGCAGCCTGGACGACCGTCCAGCTCGCGTCGTTGCGTTGCCGTAGGGCCTCTGCATTGGCGGCGACGGGCTCGAACGAGACGATGCGGCCCGCGTACCCGAGCTCCCGCAAGCCGGCGCCGTAGTTCCCTACGTGCGCGCCGACATCGAGCACGCACTCGATCCTCAGCTCGGCGAAGAGCGCTCCGAGGTGGCTCTGCTCCGGGGATGGCACCGGATACCGAACGATGTCGAACCCCCTGCTACGGAGCCAAC
Organism: uncultured Actinomycetes bacterium; assembly: GCA_963724805.1. Lineage (GTDB taxonomy): Bacteria > Actinomycetota > Thermoleophilia > Gaiellales > Gaiellaceae > CAVQZA01. Next base: position 832,852 of record CAVRWA010000014.1, on the reverse strand, counting down.
CGCGTGCTCTCCTTGCTGCCGCTACCGGCGCCACGGCCCGGATACTACGCGGGAGGCCCGCAAGGCTGGCGTCAGCGCAGTCGTGATGTGGCTCGGTTAGGCCGGCAGCGGCGTCGGCAAGTCGAGCCAGGGATCCGGCTCGGCCGAACCGCGCAGCGGCCGAGTACACCGACGCGCGGCGGCCACCAGCGACGGCGGCAGCAGGGCCGCTGCGTACTTGGTCGCCGTCTTCGATGTCAGCACCGACGGGTCGAGCCGCCGCGCTCGCCGCGCCGGACGAACGGCGTCGCTGTAGCGGCCAGAGATCCACGCCGCCTGCGCGATGTGCGTCAGCAGATAAGCCTCGGCGGCCGCGCGTCCCGGCGGGTCGATCTCTGCGATCCATGCGAGCTCCTTCTCGGCGAAGCGCACCGCACGGCAGGGGCCCTTCGGATACGACCAGTTGGCGCCGTGGAAGCGGTACTTCAAGTCAGCGGCTCGTCGACAAGCCGCAGCTCGTGTCGTCGCCAGAGCTCGTACACGAAGTCGAGGTCGTCGATCGCCGTGAACGCTGGGTCGAAGCCGCCGACGGCGTCGACGTTCTCGCGCCGGACGAGGAAGCTGCTGATCTGGTAGGACGACCGCCGCAACAGCCAGGCGTACGGGTAGCCCGGCCGCGGCGACCTCGCGGAAATGCCGGACGCCGCGCTCTGACGAGCTCTTGAAGACTGCGCCCTCACCGTCGGCCACGTAGAGTGAGTGGACAACATCGGCGCCTGCGTCGAGAAGCTGCGCCCGGCGCTCGAGCTTCACCGGGAGCCAGATGTCGTCGTCGTCCAGGAAGCCGCTGTAGCGCCGGCGCGAGGCGTGCGATGGCCGTGTTGCGCGCCGCGGCGACGCCGCCCCGCTCCTTGCGTTGGACGAGCCGCACACGCGGATCCGGGGTGCGGCCACAAACGCGGCCAACCTCGGCGACGGCGCCTCAACCACGACGACGGCCTCGAGGTCTCCGTAAGTCTGCGCCAGGACGCTGTCGAGCGCGCGCCGTAGGAACCCCAGGCGATCGACTGTAGGGGTGATCACGCTGACCGCCGGACCGGTGGTGCTCTAGCGGAGGTCCTTGTTCGACTCCATGTCGAACCACATCGCGAACAGGCTGAACTGGAGGCCCGAGACGACGAGCAGGGCGATCAGCATCACCGTGGCCGGGGGGATCGCGAAGCCGTTGAAGCGCAGGATCGTCTCCGCGATCCCGAGGCCGACCCCGAGCACGAGCATCGTGAGGCCGAGGATGTAGAAGAACACGAGCGGGTGGAAGTCGCGGATCACGTACTTCTCCTTCATCCGCCAGAAGAACGCCTTCAGCAGGAGCCAGGAGATCGTCGGCACCACCTTGCGGAGGCGGATGCCCGACTTCTCGCCCACGCCGTAGACCGGCTTGGACGGCACGTCGCGGACGCGCGCATTCCAGACGTTGAGGTGCACGAGCATGTCGTTCGGCATCCCGTAGCGCGGGTAGATGCGGTCGAGGTCGAGCTTCTCGAGCGCGTCCAGCGAGATCGCGGTGAAGCCCGACTGGGAGTCGGCGACGTGCCAGTAGCCGGACGCGATCTTCGTCAGCAGCGAGAGGACGGCGTTGCCGAGGTAGCGGTAGTGCGGGATCTCGTCCCAGGCCTGGCCGGTGAAGAGGCGGTTGGCCTTCGTGTACTCGACCTCGCCGCGCGCGACCGGCTCGACGAGGACGATCAGGTCTGAGGGCGGCATCTGATTGTCGGCCGCCATCACGGCGGTCACGTCGATCCGCTCCTCGATCGCGCGCTTGTAGCCGGTCACGATCGCTGCGCCGACGCCGCCGTTTTGCTCCCGGACGATCAGCTCGAGTCGGGGGTCGTTGAGCTGCCGTACCGCCTCGACGGTGCCGTCGGTCGAGCGGTCGTCGACGACGTAGATGCGGTCGACGTACTCGGGGATCCCGGCGACCGTAACCCCGACCAGCGTCGCCTCGTTGTAGGCGGGGACGACGACCGCGACGCGCTTCCCCTCGACCATCGAAAGGACGTTACACCGTGGACCGGCGGGCCACGCGCCCGGCGACGGGCTCCCACAGGAGCGCCGCGAGGAGGCCGAGCAGGAGGCCGATCAGCCCGCCGAAGATCATCGCGTTGCGGGCGCTCTTCGCCGTGTCCTTCACCGCGACCGCGTGGGTGACCAGATGGCTCGCCTCGACGTTCTTCGCGAGCGAGAGGAGCTGCTTGTCCGACTCGATGTCCTGGACCACGCTGCTTCGCCGCTGCTGGGTGAGCGCCGTCGAGGTGAGGATGAGCAGGCGGTCGGCGGCAGAGCCGCTTGCCGCGGCCGCGCGAGCCGCGGCGAGCTGCTCGTCGATCGTGGCCAGCTCGTCCTGGCTCTGCTTGAGCTGCTCCTCGAGCGTCGCGATCTTCGTGTCGACGTAGCCCGACACGGTCCGGGACGAGATCTCGGCGAGCAGGTCGGCGGCATGGGCGGTCTTGCGCGGCGAGGGACCGCGGACGCCGATCTCGACGAGCGGGGTCTGGCCCGCCTTCTGCAGCAGCCCGCTGACCGCCGTGATCGTGATCCCGTTGCGCAGCTGCTTCGTGGTCATCCCGGTTGCCGCCGCGACCCGCTCGATGGTCGACTCTGCGTGGGTGACCTCCCGGACGGTGCTCGGGTTCGTCGCGAGCGTCTGCAGGAGCCCGCCGCCGTTCGGCGTGAGGGGCTGGCCGAGGTAGAGCGTCGACCTGGCCGTGTAGGCGGTCGAGCCGCCGGCCGCCGCGAGGTAGCCGAGCACGACGCCTGCGACGAGGCCGGCAACGGGAAGCCACCAGCGGGCGGCGATCGCACCGCCGAGGCGGCCGAAGTCGACCTCCTGCTCGGCGTCGCGATCCGGGGGCATCGGCGCGGTCATCGGGCGGCGACTCTACCGGAGGCCCATTCCCACTGAGAGCGCAAACCGTCCTCGAGCGAGGTCGTGGCCTCCCAGCCGAGGTCGGCGCGGATCCTCGTCGTGTCGGCTTTCGTCCTGCGCATGTCGCCGGCGGCCGGCGGCCCCTGCTCCAGCTGGAGCGTGCGGCCGGAGATCCGCTCGAACAGCTGGATCGCCTCGCGCATCGTGGCCTCGGTGTCTCCACCGACGTTGTAGATCTGCCCCGGCTCGGCCGCGAGCGCCGCGATCGTGGCGTCGACGACGTCGGCGACGAAGGTGAAGCTCCGCGACTGGCCGCCGTCGCCGTAGAGCTCGAAGGGGCGGCCCTCGGCGAGGGCCTCGGCGATGCGCGTGAACGCCATGTCGGGCCGTTGGCGCGGCCCGTAGACGGTGAAGTAGCGCAGGCCGACGACGTCGAGCCCGAAGCTCCGCCCGATACGCGCCGGCAAGGTGCTCGCACGCGAGCTTCGTGATCCCGTAGGGCGAGTTCGGGTGCGGGAGAGTCGACTCGGGGGTCGGGTACCGCTCGGCGTCGCCGTAGATCGACGAGGAGGACGCGAAGACGACCCTGGCGCCTGCCCGGGCAGCCGCCTCGAAGAGGCGCTGCGTCGCGAGCACGTTGCGCGTCAGATAGTCGGGGAACGCCTGGCCGAAGGCGCGCACACCGGGTTGGCCGGCGAGGTGGAAGATCCCGTCCGCCCCGCTGACCATCTCCAGGACGGGATCGACGGCGAGGTCTGCGCGCACGACGCCGAGGCCGGCGGCGTTCTCCTCCTTGCGCGCCGGGTCGTAGTAGTCGTTGAAGCTGTCGACGGCGACGACGTCGTGACCCGCATCGAGGAGCGCGCGGGCGAGGTGCGAGCCGATGAAGCCCGCTGCCCCGGTCACCAGGTATCTCATCGGCCCACCGTCATGCGGCCTTGCGCTCGAGCGACCGCAGTTCCGCCAGCAGGGACGCAGCGGTCTCGCTGCCCGAGACCCGCACGCGGTCGAGGATGTACGGGTCGGAGGAGGGGCGCGCGAGGCCGAGCTGCGTGGTCGTCGCAGCCTTGAACCCGGCACGGCGCACGGCGGCGATCACCTTGGCGTCGTAGCGGCCGGCCGGGTAGCAGAAGAAGTCGACCGGGATCCCGTACGTGCGGTGGATCGAGAGGCGCGAGCCATTCACCTCGTGCCACAGGCGGGCCGAGTCGACGTGCGTCAAGTCCGGGTGGGTGAACGTGTGCGCGTCGACCTCCCAGCCTGCGGCGAGGAGCTCCTTGACGTTCCGGACGACGAGGTTCCCGACCTGCAGGTTCAGCACGCCGGGCCAGTGGCGGGCGCGGAGGAGCGGCAGCGCCACCGTGATGTCCGGAGGGTAGCCGTCGTCGAAGCTCATCACGATAGGGCGCGCCGGAAGCCTGTCGCGGCCGTGCCATGCGTCGAAAACTCGCCCGAGGGTGACCGCGTGATAGCCGGCGCGCGCGAGCCCGCGCACCTGCGCGGCGAAGGTGGACGGCGCGACATAGAGCTCGCGAAACGGAGTGCCGGGACCGGGAACCGCGATCTCGTGGTACATCAGGATCGGCACGGCCCGGGTGTAGCGCCTCGTGCGGACAGGCGCGCGGGGCTTCGGCTTCGCCGGGGGCTGTGCCTGCTTCCTCGGTCCGCCACACCCCGCGAGGGCGAGCATGCAGAGCGATAGCGCGACGAGCCGGCGCGCGACGAGCCTCATCACGCCTCCGCGATCGGCTCGGGCAGCTCCTCGGAGAAGGGCACGAGAGAGCCGTCGTCTCCGGGCACCAGGGTCAGGTGCGAGAAGAAGCGCGTCATCAGGATCCCCTCCCGGAACTCGCCGAGCCGCGGCTCCGGATGCTCGCCGCGCGCGAGTGCAAGCGCGAGCTCGGGGTAGCCGCTCCCGGCGGCGTGAGGCAGCGGGAAGGCGCCGCCGAAGCGCGCGTTGACGTCGGTGACGCGGTGAGTGCCGTCCGCCTCCCGGAAGCACTGGATCGTGCCGGGCCCCTTCAAGGGCAACGCCTCGGCAACGGCCCGGCCGTGCTCGATCAGATCCCAGTCCTTCACCGTCATCCCCTTGATCGACTCGCCGCCCTTCGACTCGATCATCGTGCGCGGGATCGCGTTCAGGCAGCGCCCGTCGAGGTCGCAGAAGACGTCGATCGAGAACTCGGCGCCGCGGCACACCTCCTGCACCATCGAGTCGACCGGCGTACGGGCGAGGAAGAACTCGAGGTCGGCCGGGCTCTCGGCCCGGAAGATGTGGCGCGAGCCGAAGCCGCGGCGGGCCTTCACGAGCACGGGGTAGGCGAGGTCGACGGGCAGCGCGTCCGGCAGCCACGTGGGAGGGGTGTCGATCCCCCGCTCCTCGAACAGTCGGTGCGCGCGGTACTTGTCCCTCGTCGCCTCGACGACCTCGGCGTCCGGCACGAGCGGGATCGCGGGGGCGATCTCGTCGCGGTGCCCCGTGAGGAGGTGCTGGTCGAGGTCGGTGAGCGGCACGATCAGGCGAACGTCGTACATGCGGACCAGCTCGGCGAGCGCTGCAATGTACTCGGGGTCGTCGATGCGGGGCACGAGGGCGTGCCGCTCGGCGTGGTAGAGCGCCGGGGCGAGCGGGTTCGTGTCGACGGCGACCGTCGTGGCGCCGGCGCGCGCGAACGCCGTGACGATGTCGACGCGCTGGCCGGCGCACGTGAAGAGGACCGCGGTCACGGACGCAGAGGGTAACGGCTACCGGGTTAGCGACCGGGCCGGTGCCGCACCCAGACGTTCGGCTCCCAGTAGGCGCCGAGGTCCGCGTCGCGGTCGACCTCGAGCGGAGCCAGGCCCTGCGGGAAGACGTAGCGGCCGCTCTCGGGGAACGCCATCCCGGTCCACTCCTCCCACTCGGCGACCGTGCCCGTGATCCGCAGCGAGCGCTCGACCGGCTTCAGGACCTCACCGCCGGCGCGGACGTGGACGCGAAGCCACGGATCGAACGGCAGCCCGTCCGCGCGCGTCCAGGCCGCGTACTGCTCGATCGGCGCGAGCGGGTAGCGCTCCTTCCAGCTCGGCCTCAGCGGCGCGAGCAGGTGCGCGAGGCCGTGAGCTCCGCAGAGCGCGCGCATCTCCTCGAGCATGCGCACCGCGAGGCCGCTGCCCTGGTGGCCCGGCAGCACCTCGATCGCCAGCGCGGAGGCGGCGTTCGGCGGCTCCTCGAGCGCGAGGCCCTGCAGCATCACCTCGTCGATCCCCTCGGGGAGACCGTTCACGGTGCCGTCCCAGCGGCACGGGATCATGTGACCCTGAGCGAGGATCTCGTCGCCCTCGACGAGCACGAACTGCAGCTCCGGAAAGCGCTCGTCGAGCTTGCCCCAGGTCTCGTTGAGAACGTCGCCGTGCAGGTTGTACTCCGGCCAGACGTCGGCCGAGAGAGCGTCGGCTTCCCGGTCGAGCTCCGGGCGCTCAGCGGCGGTGAAGACCTGCACGGGCGGAGAGTACCGCGCTCTTTCGGCACACAGCCGGCACAGACCCGCGCGGAATTCTCTGCGACAGTTCTTAGTGGGGGTCCCCCGGGGTGTCCGGAAGGGACCCGTTTTCCTCGGCCGGTGGCGGCTTCCAGCCGCCCGTCTCGCCCTTGTAGGTGCCGCCGAAGAGCGCGCGCGGCGTCCGCAGCAGGATCTTCAGGTCGACCCGCGGCGAGCGGTGCTCGACGTACCAGACGTCGAGCTCGATCCGGTCGGCCCAGGGCAGCTCCGCCCGGCCGTGGATCTGTGCCCAGCCGGTCAGCCCCGGCCTCACGTCGAGCCGGTGCCGCTGGCGCTCGTCGTAGCGCTCGACCTGGTAGCGGAGCGTCGGGCGTGGCCCGACCAGGCTCATTTCGCCCCGAACGACGTTCCAGAGCTGTGGCAGCTCGTCGATGGACAGCCGGCGCAGGACACGGCCGACCCGCGTAATCCGGGTGTCCCCCCGATCGACCGCGTACCCGGCACCCTGCTCCTCTGCCCCGACCACCATCGTCCTCAGCTTGAGCAGCTCGAAGTCCGTGCCGTCCTTGCCGACGCGCCTCTGCCGGTAGAGGACGGGCCCGCCGTCGTCGAGCTTGATCGCGAGCGCCGCGCCGCCCAGCACGGGACTGATCACCACCAGGCCGAGCCCGGCGAGCGTGGCATCGAGCGCGCGGTTCAGCGCGTGCCCTCCGCCTTCTCCCAGACGGGCGGCACGCCGGCGCGGAGCGCGTTCCACAGCGCGACCACCGTGGCCCAGCTGACGAGCACGTAGTACCGCGCGATCCCGACGCCGACCAGGGCGGCGGCGAGCAGCCCGAGCTGCAGGCCGAGCGCCACGTCGTAGAGCCAGCCGGCGCCGGCGACGACGAGGGCCACGCTCGCGCCGAGGAGCACGAGGTGGAGGAGCCCGCTCGCGTAGCGGAGGTGGCGGTGCGAGACGAGCTCGAGGGCGTAGCCGGGCGGCTGGCGCCTCAGCATCCGTCCCCTGCCGACGATCAGCCAGCAGTGCTCGAACATCCGCACCTTGCGGCGGAACTCGTCCTCGTTCGTCGGCGTCGGCTTCTCGAAGGCGAGCGCTTCCGGGTCGTAGACCGCCCGCCGGCCGCGCTGAACCATCAGGTACGGGAGCGAGAGGTCGTGGCCGAAGCGGGGATCGACGTCGACGTAGTCGGCCCGTCGCACGGCGTAGATCGAGCCGTTCCCGCCGGTGACCGAGCCGAGCCGCGACTCGCTGCCGCGCAGCCACAGCTCATAGCGCCAGTAGGCGCCCTCGCGGTTGCCACCGTCGGCGCGCTCGAGCCGGAGGCGGCCGCAGGCGTAGGCCACCTCCGGGTCGGCGAAGTTGCGGACGAGCTTGCGCAGCGCGTCGGGCGCCCACGTCGCGTTCGCGTCGGAGAAGGCGAGCACCTCGCCGCTCGTCTGCGGCACGGCGTGGTTCTGGGCGGCGACCTTGCCACCGCGAGGGCAGCGGACGAGCTTCACTCCGCGTGCCGCGAAGCGCTCGACGAGCTCGTCGGTGCGGTCGCTCGACGCGTCGGAGGCGACGACGAGCTCGAGCTTCCCGGCCGGATAGTCGAGCGCGAGCAGATTCTCGAGCCGCCGCTCGATCACCGCCTCCTCGTTCCAGGCGGCGACGATCACGCTCACCGCCGGCTCGTAGCCGTCTTCGCGGCGGACGCGGCGCGTGCGGATCCCCGCCGCCGCGGCGGCGGCGAGCGGATACAGGGCGTGAGTCCACACGAGCGCGGCGAGCGAGCCCCAGAACAGGACGATCAGCACGATCACGACCCCATCCTAGGTTGCCGGTGCGCCCATCCTGGCGAGCAGGCGGTCGACCTCGGCGCGGTCCACGCGCACCGGCGAGGAAGCCGGCTCGAAGGTCAGCGACCAGATCTTCCGGTCCACCGTCCGCCGGTCGATTGCCTCGACGACGCGGCCGGTGTGATCGACACAGAGCTCGAGCGCGTACGGATTCGGACCGCGCCGGTAGACGAGGCAGTCGAACGCGGGCAGCACGCGGTACCCGGAGAGCGTGCCGTTGTCGAGGGGCCCGATCAGCGCCGCGACCTTCCGCATCCCGGCGGCCTGGCTGTCGATCTCCCTGCTCCGCTCCCAGCGCCCGGCGCCCACGAGCACGGCGAGGACGAGGATCGCGACGGCCGCGAGTGCCGCCCTACGTCCCCAGGAGCTCACTGATCAGTCTCCTGTAGCGCTCGGTCGCGACGCTGCGGTCGGCCTCGCGTGTCACGTACTCGCGGCCGCGGCGCCCCATCTCCTCGAGATCGAGACGGCCGTCGTGCGCGGCACGGATCGCCTCCGCCAGCAGCTCGGGGCGGCCCGGAGGCACGACGACGCCGCAGCCCTCGCGCTCGACCACCTGTGCCGTCTCGCTGTCCTCGTCCGCGGCGACGATCACCGGGCGCCCGGCGGCGAGGATCCCGTAGAGCCGGCTCGGAACGACGTAGCCGGAGAGCCCGCGGGCGAGGCCGACGACGTGGACGCTCGCCGCAGAGAGGGAGAGCGAGAGCGTCTCGCGCGGCTGGTAGCCGAGAAACCGGACCCGGTCGGCGTCGAGTCGCTCCGTGAGCGCCAGCAGGTCCTGGTGGCGCGCCCCGCCGCCGATCACTGCGACCACGAGATCGTCGAGGTCGCGGAGGAAGGTCGTCGCGCGGACGAGCGCGTCGAGATCCTGCGCATGGCCGATGTTCCCCGAGTGCATCACGACGAACTTCCCGTCGAGCCCGTGCTCGCGCGTCCAGTCGTTCTCGCGCGGCGCGGGGTGGATCTGCCCGGTGTCGACCCAGTTCGGGATCACGCGGATGCGCTCGGGCGGAGCTCCCTTCTCCTCGAGCCTGCGGCGCATCGTCTCGCCGATCGCGACGACCCTGTCCGCGCGGCGGAGGTAGTAGCCGATCAGCACCCGCATCAGGCCGACGAGCGCAGGGTTCTCGAGCCGCTTCAGCTCGACCGCGACCTCGGGAAAGACGTCCTGGCTGACGACGACGAGCGGCACGCCGAAGCGCCGTGCGACGAGCAGCGCCACGTCGGCGATGATCGGCGGATCGGTCATGCAGAGCACGACGTCGGGCTTCTCCGCCGCGAGGCCGGCGCGGAAGGAGGCGAGCAGGTAGGTCGCGTAGTTGACGCCGCGGAGGAAGAGGCGGCTCCGGTCGAACGACGTCGACGAGACGCGGACGATCTCGACGCCGTCGTGCCCGGTCCTGCCCGGATCGGCCTTCGGGATCGCGAGCCGACCCGTGAGAACCGTGATCTCGTACTCCTCCGCGAGCGAGCCGCACAGCTCCGAGAGCAAATGCGCCGTCGCCTCGAGGCCGGGCCAGTAGTACTGGTTGAAGACGAGCAGGCGAGGCTTGCGCGGGCTAGGCACGGCGGGCCCCGCTTCCGACCGCGACCGCCGGGAGCAGGAACGCGGTGATCCAGAGGGCGGCCGTCGCGATGTTGCCGACGGAGTAGACGTACGACTGGATCGACGGCGATCGCGAGCCCGGCGACGAGCACGCCGAGGCAGGCCGCGGCCAGGCTTCGCTGCGGGCCGGCGAGCGCGGGCCACCCCGTGACGACCAGCGCGGCGACGAGCGCCGAGCAGGAGCGACGAGCGCCGACGATCCCGAGCTGCAGCGCGAGGCCGATGTAGGAGTTCTCGGCCAGGCCGCCGACGAAGGCGTAGTAGCGGTCGACGAAGACGAGCGCGCTCGGTGCCGAAGCCGTAGCCGAGCGAGGGGCCGGCCCGACGGCCTGCTCGATCGCGCCCGTCCAGGCCACGCTGCGCCCGCTCGCGCCGAAGAACGAGCGCGGCTTCCACGGCTCGCCGCCGCCCGGAAGCGGCCGGCCGACGTCGGCGTCCAGGGGGTAGTCGGCCTCGACGTCCACGTAGCGGGACGGCTTCGGGGCCCGGGCTTGCCGACGACGACGACGGCGGGGGCAGCCGCCGCGTCGGAGCTCGGCTGCGGGAGCCGCCTCGAGCGACCGCGCCGACGACGAGTCACGACCGCGACGGCCGCGACCGCGAGGCTGTGCGACGGGTGCGGCCGCCCCACGACCACGACGAGGACGACGAGCGCCCGATGCCTCCGGCGACCAAGGCGCTCCCCGCGACCCGAGGCGACGATCGAGCCGTACGAGGAGCAGGACGGTCGCCGCGCGCGATCACGCGCGGCGCCGGCGCCCGCCGGCCGCGAGGAGCAACCAGACGCCGATCGGCAGCGTGACCGCGAAGAGCAGCGCCGCCGTGTTCGGGGTTCTCGCCCGAGCCCCTGATAGCGCGTCGGCGATCTCGATCGTGGCGGGCTGGATCGACGATCCGTGGGCGACGACGAGCACGATGCAGCCCGGCGACCGCGACGGCCGCCGCGCCGCCGAGCACCCCGAGCGACCACGCGCTCGATCTCGGCCGGCCGCCCGGCGCAGGCCTGCGCCAGCAGGAGCGCCGGCCGCGAACAGGATCCCGAGCGAGATCGCCCGCTCGACGGAGAGGCGCGGGTCGACCGACCAGAGCGCCGAGACGAGCGCCACGGCAGAGCAACGCGCACGGTCGCGATCGACGACCGCGCGCGGCAGCAGGAGCCCCTCTCCGCCGCTCGACGCCCAGGCCGACCGCGAGCGCGAGCAGCACGAGCAGCGCCGCCCAGCGGAGCCGGATGGCCGATCTGGCTGACGACGTGCGACCGAGCTCGAGCCGCAGGCGAAGGCGAACACCGTCCCTCCGACCACAACGGGAACGAGCACTCCAAAGGGGAAACGTCCGGACGCCGGGCGCAAGACGACGGCAAGGATACTGGCCGTTCTCTACGGAGCCCGCGACAAGGTTCCCCCAGCGGCGTGAATCGTTCGAGAGCACGACCGCCGTGACGAGGATGACCCTTGCACGAGCACGTTGTTCCGGAACACCGGGAGCCTGTGTCGGTCGGTCGCTCACACGGTGAGCTAGAGCGTCAGGAGGCCGACCGCGACGAGCAGGAGCGCGCTGATGCGCCGACCGCTCGCTCGTGTGCGCCATGAACCACGGCAAGAGCGACTCGAACCGCGACCGGACTCAACACCGCGACCACCACGAGGTAGGCGAGCGCGCCGGCGACCCCGAGGTACTGCTGCAGGGTGCCGCTCGAGGGCCAGGAAGAAGACGGCGATCAGGGCCGACTCGAACGAGGTCGGCAGCAGCCTGATCCGGGAGCTCGACCGCATCGTTCTGGGCGGCAAGCATACTGGCCCTGTGAGCCACCCAGAACGAATCGTCCCGGACGAGACCGAGCCCGGCATCGTCGCGATCCACCTGAAGCGGTACGTCTTCGCCGAGCCCTGGTGCCGCGGCAAGGAGGTGCTGGACGTCGCGTGCGGGGTCGGCTACGGCAGCGCCGAGCTCGCCCGCACGGCCGCGCACGTCGTCGGCGGCGACCTGAGCGAGGAGACGATCGCCTACGCGCAGCAGCCGCTACGGCGGCCGCGAACGTCGAGTTCCGGGTGCTGGACGCGGCCGCGCTCCCGTTCCCGGCCGGCTCGTTCGACGCCGTCTGCTCGTTCGAGACGATCGAGCACCTGCCGGACCGCGACGCCTACCTGGCCGAGGTCGCGCGCGTGCTGCGCCCGGACGGCGTGTTCCTCGTCTCCACGCCGCGCGCCGACGCGACCACCGAGCAGCCGGACAACCCGTTTCACCTGGTCGAGTACTCGAGCGAGGACTTCGAGCGCCTGCTCCGGAAACACTTCCGCTCGGTCGAGCTCTACGGGCAGCGTCGCCTCCAGACCCGCCGCCACCGCACGCTGCAGCGGCTCGACGTGGCCGGCCTGCGCCGGCGGCTCGGCTTCCTGCGCCGGGCCTCGGTGCTCGTCGGCACCCCGCCGACCGCGGAGGCGACCCTCGACGACCTCGTGATCGAGCGGGGCGGCCTCGACCGGGCGAGCGAGCTCGTCGCCGTGTGCACGGGGCCGGCCGAAGCGTGAGGATCGTCCATCTCGTGATCGGCGGGGAGGTGGCCGGCGGCCAGGTGGTCGCGCTCCGGCTGGCGCGCGCCGCGCGCGACCGCGGCCACGAGGTCTCCTTCGTCTCGCCCACTCCGGGGCCGTTCCTCGGCCGGGTCGAGGCCGAGGGAATGCGGGCGCACGTGCTGCCGATCTCGGGCGCGCTCGACGTCCGGGCCGTGGTTCGGCTGCGCGGCGCTGCTGCGGCGCGAGCGGGCCGACGTCCTGCACACGCACGGCCACTTCTCCGGCAACGTGGTCGGGCGCCTGGCCGGGCGGCTCGCGGGGACGAGGGTGATCGCGCACATGCACGTCGAGAATGCGTTCCGCGCCGGCGGGGTCGGGCGCAGAGCGCAGGTCGCGCTCGACAACGCGACCGCGAGGCTCTGTGCCTCGATCGTCGCCGTCTCGGACGCGACGCGCGAGGCCCTGCTCGCACAGGGTTACCCCGCCGCGCGCACCGTCACGATCCACAACGGGATCGAGCCCGCGGAGCCCGTCGAGCCCGCCGCGCTGGACCTCCCGCCCGGGGCGCCGCGGCTGCTCGAGGTCGCGCGGCTCTGCGATGTGAAGGGCCAGCGCGAGCTGATCCGGGCGCTGCCGCGGCTGGAGCGACAGGACGCGGTCGTGCTCCTCGCCGGCGAGGACCTCGAGGCGGGCGGCGCCTTCCGCCGCGGGCTCGAGCAGGAGGCCGAGAGCCTGGGCGTGGGCGGCCGCGTGCGCTTCCTCGGCTACCGCAGCGACGTGCCGGCGCTGCTCGAGGCGGCCGACGTCTTCGTGCTCCCCTCGTGGGTCGAGGGCCTGCCGCTCGGCGTGCTCGACGCGATGTCCCGGGGCAAGCCGGTCGTCGCCGGCGCCGTCGGCGGCACGCCCGAGCTCGTCGTCGACGGCGAGACCGGGCTCCTCGTGCCGCCGCGCGACGTCGACGCCCTCGCTCAGCGCGCTCGACGAGCTCCTGCGCGACCCCGACCGCGCCCGCCGGCTCGGCGAGGCCGGGCGGCGACGGGCGCTCGAGGAGTTCTCGGCCGACGCCGCCGCAGAGCGGGTGCTCCGGCTCTACGCGGCGCGCCACCTAGAATCCGGCCGATGCCGACCCGTTCACAGGCCGAGGTCCGCGGGTGGTGGACCGATCACCCGATGACCTACGACTGGCGCGGCGAGATCACGTACGAGCCCGGAAGCCCGGAGTACCTCGCCGAGGTCGAGCGCCGCTTCCTGAGTGAGTCGTGGTTCGCGCAGCCGCCCGGCGCGCCTGCCCTACTCGGGCCTGATCCCGTTCGCGGAGCTCGCGGGAAAGGACGTGCTCGAGATCGGCTGCGGCACGGGCGTCCACGCCCAGCTGCTCGCGGAGGCAGGAGCCCGGGTGAGCGCGGTCGACCTCACGCCGACCGCGGTGGAGCTGACGCGGCGGCGCCTGGCGCTGCACGAGCTCGAGGCGGACGTGCGTGAGGCAGACGCCGAGCAGCTGCCGTTCCCCGACGCCTCGTTCGACTTCGTGTGGTCGTGGGGCGTGATTCACCATTCGGCGCACACCGGCCGCGTGGTCGGGGAGATCGCGCGCGTCCTCCGCCCGGGCGGGCGGGTCGCGCTGATGGTGTACCACCGCGACTCGATCACCTACTGGGTGCAGTACCAGCTGATCCGCGGCGTCTTCGGTCTCAAGCTCCTGCACGAGAGCCCGGAGGAGATCGCCAACCGCTACTCGGACGGCGTGATCGCGCGCCACTACACCCGAGGCGAGCTGTCCGCGCTCCTCGCGCCGTCGTTCGAGCGGATCGAGACGCGGGTGATGGGCCAGCTCGGCGAGGCGGTGCCGCTGCCGGCGCGGTTGCGGCGGCCGGTCGAGCGCATCGTGCCGGTCGGCCTCCGCCGAGACGTCGTGCGCCGCTACGGCTGGTTCCTGTTCGCGAGCGCGACGCGCCGAGCGTGACCCGCGCCCGCGCGTCGTCCTGCTGACGGAGATCCCCGCCCCTTACCGGATCCCGCTCTTCAACGCGCTCGCCGAGCGGGTCGACCTGCGCGTCCTCTTCCTCGCGGCGCGGAACCCCGACCGCCCGTACCGGCCTCCACGAGGACGAGATCCACTTCGACTGGGATGTGGCTCCCGGGCCGCGACCTCACCGTGGGCGGCCGCTGGCTCGTCCTCAACCACGGCGTCGCGCGCCGGGTGCGCGGCGCCGACTTCGTGATCCTCGGCGGCTGGAACCAGCCCGCGTTCTGGACCGCGCTCGCGTGGGCGCGAGCCGCGCGCAAGCCGGCCGTCGCATGGGTCGAGAGCACGCTTCGCGACAGCCGGCCGGGTGCGACACGCGACGCGAAGCGCCTGCTCGCGCGCTCGTGCGTCGGCGTTCGTCGTGCCCGGCTCAGCCGCGGAGGAGTACGTGCGGACGCTCGCGCCGGACGCGCGCGTCGTCGTCGCGCCGAACGCGGTCGACGGTGCGCTGTTCGCCTCGCGCGTGCCGGACCGCGACCGGCTTCGCGCCGAGCTCGGCATCGAGGGCTGCTGCTTCCTCTACGTCGGCCGCCTCGCGCCCGAGAAGGGCGTCGACGTGCTGCTGTCGCGCGTTCGACGGGATCGACGGAGAGCTCGTGATCGCCGGCTCGGGCCCGGAGGAGGAGCGGCTCGCGCGCCGCTCGCGCCGGCGCGGACGCGCTTCCTCGGCCACGTCGACCGCGACGAGCTGCCCGCGCTGGTATGCGGCCGCCGACGCGCTCGTGCTGCCGTCGCGCTCGGAGCCCTGGGGAATGCCGCTGAACGAGGCCGCAGCCGCCGGTCTGCCGCTCGTCGCGACGGACGCGGTGGGCGCCGCGAGGGACCTGATCGAGGACGGCGTCAACGGCTTCTGCGTTCCCGCGGGCGACGTCGAAGCGCTGCGAGCCGCCCTGCGCAGCCTCGTGGAGGACGACGGCTTTCCGGCAGAGAGCCGGGGCGCGCTCGCGCGAGCTCGCGGCCCGGTTCACGCCCGAGGCGTGGGCAGAGATCGTCGCTGGGCTGTTCGAATGAGGATCGGCTTCGATGCCTCGTCTCTGACCGCGGCCGGTAAAGGGCATTGCGAGCTTCCAGCGCGAGTTCCTCCGAGCCGCAGCGGTGCACGGGCTCGTGGAGGAGCTCGACGTGTTCGTCCCCGAGAATCCGGACGAGGAGGCTCTGCCCCTGCTCGCAGGCTGGCGCTACCACCGCGTTCCGACCCGGCCGATGGTCGTCTGGGAGCAGCTCCGCCTTCCCAGGCTCGCCGGCCGGCTCGGACTGGACGTCGTGATCACCGCTAGGCGAGCGGGCGGCGCTCTGGGGCCCGCCCGAGGTCGTCTATATCTACGAGCACCCGCGGCACCGAGCCACGGCGCAGCCGCGAGGTCGGGGCGTCGCTTCGGCAGCACTCGTCGACTCGACCACACAGCTGCTCTTCCGCGTCGCGATACGACATGCGACCGTCGTCCTGGCCGCCTCCGAGTCGACCGCCCGCGACCTCGCGCCGCTGCGCACCGTGACGGTCGTCTACTCAGGAATCGGCGACCGAGTTCTCCCCCGGCGAAGGCGCACGCAGTCATCTCCTCCACATCGCCTCGGACGATCCGCGAGACAACTCAGAGGTCGTGATCGACGCGTACGCGGCATACGGGGACGACCGGCCGCCGCTTGTCGTAGCCGGTCCGATCCGGACGGCGCGGCCGGCGCTCGAGGAGCGTGCACGTGAGGCCGGTGTCGCCGACTCGATCCGCTGGGTGGGGCTTCTCAGCACGCCGGGAGCCTGTCGACCTCTACCGCGGCGCCATCGCCTACGTCGACCCGTCGCTGTACGAGGGCTTCGGGCTCCAGGCGGCCGAGGCGCTCGCCTGCGGCACGCCGGTGATCGCGTCGAACAGCACCTCGCTGCCCGAGGTCGTCGGCGATGCCGGGATCCTGCTCGACCCGCAACGACGTCGCGGGCTTCGCCGCCGCGATGCGGCGCGTCGCCGAGGACGACGCGCTCGCCGCCGCGATGCGCGCAAAGGCGCTCGTGCAGGCACTGCGCTTCGACTGGGAGCAGACCGCCCGGGCGCTGCTCGAGGCCTGTTCGCAAGCCGTGAAGAGATCGTAAGCACGCTGGGGGCGCGGCTAGCATAGGTTGGTGCCCCGGCAGCAGCCCCCGATCCCGGTTCTCTTCGTCCACCACCGCAGCGAGCTCGGCGGCGCGCCCGAGTCGCTCTCGTACGTGATCCGCGAGCTCGACCGCGACCGCTTCGAGCCGCACGTCTACTGCCCGCCCGGGCCGGCGGCCGACCTCTTCCGCGAGGCGGGCGCGATCGTCCACACCGGCGCCGTGGCCGGGTTCACGCACATCTGGGCCTCGACCTACCGCGGCCGCCGCTGGCTCCTGTTCGGGCGCGAGCTCGTCCGCCTGCCGAGCCACGCCGTGCAGTTCCGCCGCACGCTGCGCCGCCAGCGCTTCGAGCTCGTCCACTTCAACGACTCGCCGCTGATCCCGGCCGCCTGGCTCGCGCGCCACGAGGGGCTTCCCGTCGTCTGGCACCTGCGCTCGGCGCTGCCGGAGGAGGGGCGCGACCGCCGCTCCGGCCTGATCCGGCGCGCGATCGCGAACCTCGCCACGACGTCGATCGCGATCAACCACGACGTCGCGGACGTCTTCGGCGTCGGCTCGACGATCGTCCCGAACTCGGTCGACCTGCAGCGCTTCCACCCCGGCGACCCCGCCGCGGCACGCGCGGCGCTCGGCCTGCCCGCGGACCTGCCCGTCGTCTCGTTCTTCGGCTTCATCTACCCGTCGAAGGGCTTCCGCGAGTTCATCGAGGCCGCCGCGCGCCTGCGCGAGCGCGGCGTCGAGGCGAGCTACCTCGTCGTCGGCGGCGCCGTCCGCGGCCAGGAGTTCTTCCGCACGATGGTCGGGCGCTCCCTGCAGCTCGCCGACCTCACCCGCGACTACGAGTCCGAGGCGAAGCAGCTCGTGCGCGAGCTCGAGCTCGACGACGTCGTCCGCTTCATCCCGTTCACGCAGGACACGGCCAACCTGTACCAGGCCTCCGATGTCGTCGTCGCGCCGTCGCAGGGCCCGGAGCTCGGGCGCCCGGTGATCGAGGCCGCGGCGAGCGGCGTCCCGGTCGTCGCCTCCGGCTCGCGCACGGGCGGCGGCGTCGTCGTCCCGGGCGAGACGGGCGTGCTCGTCGACGACTACGGCGTCGACTCGATCGCCGACGCGGTCGCCGACCTCCTCCAGCACGCCGAGGGGCGCCGCGCACTCGGGCCGCACGGCGCGCGCCCACGCCGAGGAGAACTTCGACCCTGCCCGCAACGCCCGCCGGATCGAGGGGATCTACGACCGGATCCTGCCGTCGCCGCCGAGGATCCCGATCCTCTACGTCCACCACCGGCCGCAGCTCGGCGGCGCGCCGTCGAGCCTCGCGCAGCTGATCCGCCACCTCGACCCGCGCTTCGAGCCGCACGTGTTCTGCCCGGAGGGCCCGGCGGCCGATCTCTTCGCCGACGCCGGCGCGATCGTCCACAAGGGCGACGTCTCGATCTTCGCGCACGCCTGGGACTCGCCGTACGAGGGGCTGCGCTGGCTCGTGCTCGGCCGCGAGATCGCCTCGCTGCCGCCCCACCTGCGCCAGCTCGACCGCCTGATGCGGACGCACCGGTTCCCGCTCGTGCACCTGAACGACTCGCCGCTGCTCGCGGCCGCGTGGGTCGCGCACAGCCACGGCGCCAAGATCGTCTGGCACCTGCGCTCGGCGCTCGCCGGCGAGGGACGCGACCGGCGCAGCCGGCTGATCGCCTCGTTCATGGAGACCTACGGCGACGCCGCGATCGCGATCGACCGCGACGTCGCCGCGCGCTTCCCGATCCGGCTTCCGCTCGAGATCGTGCACAACAGCGTGCGCGCCGCCGGAGCCGTCCATCGAGGGCGGCAAGGCGGCGCTCGGCCTGCCCGAGGACAGGGTCGCGATCGGCTTCGCCGGCTTCGTCCGCCGCCAGAAGGGCTGGCAGGAGCTCGTCTCGGCCGCCGAGATCCTGGTGCGCGAGGGCGCGCCGGCGCACTTCGTGATCATGGGCGGCGGCGTCCGCCCGCCGGAGTACTTCAAGACCATCCGCGGCCGGGCGCTCGCGCTGACGAACCTGCTCACCGACGAGGAGTCGGCGATCAAGGACCTCGTCGCCGAGAAGGGGCTCGACGACCACTTCTCGTTCCTGCCGTTCACGGCCGAGACGGGCGAGATCTACAGCGCGCTCGACATCGTCACCTTCCCGAACCAGGGCGTCGGCCTCGGCCGACCCGTGCTCGAGGCGGCGACCTACGGCAAGCCCGTCGTCGCCTCGGGCTCGGCGGGCGGCGCGGGCGTGCTCCTGCCCGGGCAAGACCGGCCTCCTCCTCGACGGACGCGAGCCCGGAGCAGCTCGCCGCCGCGCTCCGGCTGCTGATCGACGACCCCGACCTGCGCCGGCGGCTCGGCGAGGCCGCCGCCGAGCACGCCCGCGAGAAGTTCGACCCGGCCGGCAACGCGCGCGCCGTCGAGCGGGTCTACGACGAGCTGCTCGGCCTCGAGACAGGAGAGCCGGCGCCCGCGCCGCGGCCCGTGGCGCGCATCGCGGCATGACCGCAGAGCGTCCGCTCGTCAGCATCGTCACGCCGTCGCTGAACCAGGGACGTTTCCTGCGCGAGGCGCTCGAGAGCGTCCGGGACCAGACCTACGCGCCGGTCGAGCACATCGTGGTCGACGGCGGCTCGACGGACGACACGCTCGAGATCCTCCGGGCGGCTTCGAGGGGGTCCAGTGGGTGTCCGAGCCCGACCGCGGCCAGTCGCACGCGCTGAACAAGGGCTTCGCGACGGCGCGCGGCGAGATCCTCGGCTGGCTGAACGCCGACGACCACTACCTGCCCGAGGCGGTCGCGGAGGGCGTGCGCGCGCTCGAGGAGACCGGCGCGGGCCTCGTCTACGCCGACGTGACCCGCGTGGACGACGACGGCGTCAACCCGCGCCGGATCCGCTCGCGGCCGACGTGGGATCTCTGGACGGAGCTGAACGCCGGCTGCGGCATCTACTCGCCGTCGGTGTTCTTCACGCGTGAGGCGCTCGACGCCGCCGGCGAGCCTCGACGAGACCCTCCACCTGACGATGGACTACGACCTCTGGCTGCGGATCGGGAAGCGGTGCCCCGTGCGCGCACGTCGACGCGGTCTGGTCGGTGCAGCGCATCCACGACGACGCGAAGACGCTTCGCCAGTACGACGAGTTCTGGCCGGAGCGGCTCGCCGTGAGCCGCCGCCACGGCGGGCGCCTCGTCTCGCCGCTCCTGATCCGTCGCTACATCCGCCCGCCCGCGGCGCAGCGCGTGGTCGGACGCGCCGTGTCCGCCGCCTATGCGCTCGCCGGCAAGCGGCCCGAGGAGGCCCGCCTGAGTGTGCGGGCTCTGCGGCGTCGTCGCACTCGACCGACCGCCCGAGCGCGCAGACGGTCGACCGCGATGCTCGACGACCTCGCCCACCGCGGCCCCGACGGGCGCGGCGTCTTCGAGGACGACGGCGTCTGCCTCGGGCCACCTGCGCCTCGCGATCATCGACCTCTCCGAGCGCGGCCTGCAGCCCTTCGCAGAGCGACGACGGGCGCCTCCAGCTGCTGCACAACGGCGAGATCTACAACTACCTCGAGCTGCGCGCAGCAGCTGCGCGCGCGCGGGCCACATCTTCCGCAGCGAGACCGACACCGAGGTGATCCTCGCCGCCTACGCGAGTGGGGCGAGGCCTGCGTCGAGCGCTTCAACGGGATGTGGGCGTTCGCGCTCTGGGACGCCGCCGAGCGCACGCTCTTCTGCTCGCGCGACCGGCTGGGCGTGAAGCCCTTCTACTACCGCCTCGACGGCGACCGCTTCGCCTTCGCGAGCGAGCCGTGGACGCTGCGCGGAGAGCATCGCCGCGGGCGAACCTCCAGGCCGTCCACGACTACCTCGCGCAGGGCTACCTCGACCACGGCGACGAGACCTTCTTCGCCGGGGTCGAGAAGCTGCCGCCTGCGCACTCGCTGACGTTCGGCCCGCGCGGCCTCCGGCTCGAGCGCTACTGGTCGCTCGAGCGGCGCGCCGCTCCGGCCGATCCGGTCGCCGCCGTGCGCGAGACCTTCGTCGACGCGGTCCGGCTCGAGCTGCGCAGCGACGTCCCCGTCGGCACCTGCCTCTCGGGCGGGATCGACTCCTCGGCGATCGCGACCGCCGTCGCGCACCTCGGCCACGACCACCAGAAGACGGTGACCGCCTACTTCGAGGACGCGGGCTTCGACGAGCGGCCCTACGCCCGCGCCGTCGTCGAGCGCACCGGAGCGGAGGCGCACTGGGTCTCGTTCACCGCCGACGACCTCGTCGAGAACCTGCCGGCGATCGTGCAGGCGCAGGGCGAGCCCTTCGGCTCGACCTCGATCTGCGCCGGGTGGTACGTGATGCGCGAGGCCGGCAGGGCCGGGCTGAAGGTGATGCTCGACGGGCAGGGCGGCGACGAGATCCTCGCCGGCTACCGCGCGTACTTCGGCTACCGGCTCAGCGACCTCCTGCGCCAGGGCCGGCTGCGCGAGGCGGGCGCGGAGCTGACGGCGTTCGGAGCCGTGAACGGGCCGCGCTGGGCCGCGGTCGCGCTCGTCAACCCGCACGTGCCCGAGCGGCGTGCGCCTGGCCGCGCGCGTCGCGGCTCCGCGGCTCGGCGACGCTCGTCCACCCCGAGCTGCGCGGGCTCGACGCTGCCGGCGGACGCGAACGGCACCGTCTTCCCGGACCGGCTGCGGCGCCAGCTCCAGCTCGTCCTCACCCGGCGCGGGCTGCCCGAGCTCCTCCGCTACGAGGACCGCAACTCGATGGCGCACTCGCTGGAGGCGCGGGTGCCGTTCCTCGACCATCGCCTCGTCGAGCTGATGTTCTCGCTCGACGGCGGCGAGCTGATCCACCGCGGCGAGACGAAGTCGGTGCTGCGCCGCGCGCTCGCCGACCTGCTGCCGCCGGAGGTGCGGAAGCGGCGCGACAAGCTCGGCTTCGTCACGCCCGAGGCGCGCTTCCTGCGCGGCTCGCTCGGCGCGCTCGCCGCCGACGTCTTCGCCTCGCGCTCCTTCGCCGAGCGCGGCTTCGTCGACGCCCCGGCCGCGCGGACGGCGCCTCGAGCGGCACCGGAACGGCGAGCTGGACGCCGGCTTCGAGCTCTGGCGCGCGCTCAACCTCGAGCTCTGGGCGCAGCGCTTCCTCGACCCGTGAAGGTCCTGTTCCTGACCACGGCGTACCCGACGCCCGAGTCGCCGGTCGCCGGCATCTTCGTCAAGGAGCACGCGCGGGCTGCGGCCTTGCACGCCGACATCGCGGTGGTTCACCTCGACCGCGGCGGCGAGTCGCCGACGACGCCGAGGCGTGTCGCCGGCGAGGAGTTCCCGACCTGGCGCGTCGGATACCCTCGCACGCCCGGTCCCTGTGAGCGTCGCCGCGCACCTCGCAGGCGCACAGCGCGCATACCGCGCGGTTCGGCGCGACGGCTTCGAGCCCGACCTGATCCACGCCCACTTCTTCCTCGCAGGCCTCCCCGCGGTGCTGATCGGCCGCCGCTCGCACAAGCCGGTCGTCGTCACGGAGCAGTGGAGCATCTTCCTGCCGTCCGACCCGATGGAGCTGACCGGCGCTCTCCGCCGCTCTGCCCGGTACACATTCGAGCACGCCGATCTCGTGCTTCCCGCGAGCGAGGCGCTGCGGCGCGGGATCGAGGCCGAGGGCATCAATGCCAGCTTCCGGATCGTGCCGAACGTCGTCGACACGAGCCTCTTCCACGAGGGTCGAACCGCCGCGCGACGGGCGTGACTCGCTTGCTCGCGGTCGGCCTCCTCTACGAGGCGAAGGGATACGAGTTCCTGCTGGAGGCGCCGTGGCCCGCCTGGCGACGGAGGGCCGCGCATTCCACCTCGACGTGATCGGCGACGGGCCGAACCGCGCCGCGCTACGAGGCGCTCGCCGCGTCCCTCGGCGTGGCCGACCGCGTCACGTTCCACGGACTGAAGTCCAAGGAGGAGGTGGCGGCGTCCATGCGCTCGGCCGACCTCTTCGTGCTCACGAGCCGCTACGACAACAACCCGTGCGTGCTGATCGAGGCGATGGCGAGCGGGCTGCCCGTCGTCGCGACGGCCGTCGGCGGGATCCCGGAGATCGTCGATCCGGCCTCGGGCCGTCTTGCGACGCCGAACGACCCGGGCAGCATCGCGGCCGAGATCGCGGCAGCGCTCGACGGTCTCGAAGGCTTCGACCGCCCCGCGATCGCGCAGGCCGCGAAGGAGCGCTACGGCCGCGAGCACGTGGGCCAGATGCTCGCAGACGCCTACTCTCAGGCGATCGAGCGGCGGAAAGCCGCTCTGGTAGCGTGATCGCGATGGAAGGCCCGCGCGTCGCCGTCGTCGTTCCGTGCTACGACGACGGTGAGACGCTCGGCGACGCGCTGGGCTCGCTGCGCGAGCAGGAACCTCACGAGCTCGTCGTCGTCGACGACGGGTCGAGCGACCTCTCGACACTCGACGTGCTCGAGGCGGTCGAGCGGGACGGCGTTCGCGTCGTCCGAGCAGGAGAACTGCGGCCTGTCCGCCGCGCGAATGGCCGGAGTGCACGCGACCTCCGCGCGGTACGTGATGCCGCTCGACGCCGACGACGCGCTCGCTCCGGGCTCGCTCGCCGCGCTTGCCGACGCGCTCGACCGCGAGCCGGCGGCGGTGATGGCCTGGGGAGACATCGAGATCTGGGGCGACGTCGAGCTCCGCCTGAAGGTCGGCCGGCGCCTGGATCCCTGGCAGATCACGCACCTGAACACGCTGCCGGTGGCCTCGATGGTCCGGCGCGACGCGCTGCTGGCGGTCGACGGCTGGCAGCTGCGAAACGGGTACGAGGACTGGGATCTTTGGATGTCGTTCGCCGAGCGGGGCTGGACCGGCGTGTACGTCCCCGGGGTCGCGCTGCGCTACCGCCGGCGCGACGGCAGGATGCTCGCCGACTGCCTGCCGCGCCACGACGAGCTGATGGCCGAGCTGCGGGCACGCCATCCCGACCTCTACCGGCGGCGCCGCCCCAACTGGCGAGGCTCCTCCGCGCCGATGCGCGTGCGCATGCTGTTCCCCGCCGTTTCGGCGCTGCCCGTGTCGGACTACAACAAGTCCCGCCTCTACCAGCTCGCCGACCAGCCGCGTCAGTTCATCGAGATGCGCCGCAGCGCGCAGGGCGCTCGCATGAGCCCGCGAGTCACGGTCCTCCTCGCCGTGCACGACGGCGAGCCCTACGTGAGGGAGAGTGTCGCGAGCGTCCTCGACCAGACCTTCCAGGACTTCGAGTTCGTGATCGTCGACGACGCGAGCACCGACCGCACGGTCGAGCTCGTGGAGTCGTTCCGCGACCCGCGCATCCGGCTCCTGCGAAACGAGCGCAACCTCGGCCAGGTCCCGTCGCTGAACCGCGGGCTGCGCGAGGCCCGCGGCGAGTACGTCGCCCGGATCGACCACGACGACTGGTGCCGACCGAGGCGCCTCGAGCGCCAGGTCGCCGTGCTCGACGCGCAGCCGGACGTGGCCCTCGTGGGCACCTGGATGGACCTGGTCGACGAGGGCGGGCGTCCGATCGCACGGCTCCGCTCCACGATCGCAGACTTTCCCGAGTTCCTGTTCCACACGCTGATCATGCGCGTCCTCGTCAGCCATCCCTCCGCGATGTACCGGCGCGAGCCGGTGCTCCGGCTCGGCGGGTACGACGAGTCGACCGGGCCGGCCGAGGACAAGGACCTGTGGCGGCGCCTCGCGCTCGAACGCTGGGACGCCAGGATCGTGCCCGAGCCGCTCGTCGTCTACCGCCTCCACGACGCGCAGCTCTCGCAGACGAGAGCCGCCTATCAGCGCGACGTGGACGGCGAGAGCCAGGAGCGCTTCCTCACCGCGCTCAGCCCGGAGACGCCGGTCCACCGGCTGCGGCTCCTGCTCTCGAACGACGCCGCCTTCTGGACCGAGGACGGCGACGGGACACTCGCCGGGCTCGACCGCCTGCTCGCGGACGCTCGGGTGCGCCTGCGCCTGGACGACGCGGAAGCCGGCCGGGTCGAGCAGCTCGTGGCCGGGCGCGTCCTCGAGGTCGCCGCGACGCGCCCGTGGCGTCGCCGAGGCGCGGTCGCTCAAGTCGTACGGCCTCGGGCACCTGGCGCCCGAGCGGCGTGCCGCCGCGGCCGCGGCCTACAACGCCTCGTTCGTCCTCTCGCCGCTCAGGCACGGCGCCCGCAGAACGGGCCGGGCCCTGGCCGACGGCGTCGACCGGGTGCCTGCGCTGCGCGCGCTCCGCGGCCCCGCCAGGCGCTCGCGGGTCGCCCGGCGCATCTACGGGAAGGTCGTTGGAAGCGGCTGATGCCCGACGTCGAGTCGATCCGGCGCGAGCAGGCCGAGCTGGAGAGCGCGGTACGGGCCGTGGACCGCCCACAACATCCGCCTGGCTGACGGCGTCTTCACGATGTCGCCGCAGCCGACGGGGGACGAGGTGAAGCTGCGCCGCGTCACGCAGGTCGTGTCGGATCTCTTCGGCGGCCGCTTCGATGGCCTTCGCGTGCTCGACCTCGCGTGCCTCGAGGGGATGTACGCACTCGAGTTCGCCCGCCGCGGCGCCGAGGTGCTCGCGATCGAGGGGCGCGAGGCGAACCTCGAGAAGGCGCGCTTCGCCGCCCGGACGCTCGGCCTCGAGGTCGACTTCCGGCAGGGCGACGTGCGCGATCTCGACCGCGCATCGCACGGCGAGTTCGACGTCGTCCTCTGCCTGGGCATCCTCTACCACCTCGACCATCCGGACGTGTTCGGGTTCGTGGAGCAGATGGCGTCGGTATGCCGCCGCGCACTCGTCGTCGACACCCACGTAGCACTCGAGGACGAGGACGAGCAGAAGTACGCCGGCAAGCTCTACCGCGGCCACAGCCTGTTCGAGCACGAGCCGTCCTCGACGGAGGAGGAGCGCCTGGTGGCGCTGTGGAGCTCACTCGACAACGCGAGCGCGTGGGCGCCGACGCGTCCGTCGCTCCTGAGCCTGCTCGCCCGCTCCGGCTTTACGAGCGCCTACGAGTGCTGGGTCCCGGCCGAGCCCGACAAGACACCTGACCGGGTCACGATCCTGGCCCTCAAGGGAACGGCCGAGACGGCCCTGCTCACGCCGGCGCCGGAGGTGGATCCGGCCACCGTGCCGGAGCGGCCGCCGCTTGGGGCCCGCCTGCCCGGGAGCCGCGTCTGGTCTCTCGGCCGCGCGGCCGTGCCCCGGCCGCTACGGGCGCGCGTGCGTCGGCTGCTCGGCGCCGAGACGCGCCGCCACTAGCGGGCTGCCACCTCGGACGGGCTCGCGGCCTCCGTCTGCCAGCCCAGCGCGGGCCGCAGGTACGCGTTGCCGCGGAGATTGCCGTGGTGGCCCTGGAAGTCGACGCCGAACTGGAGCACGCTCTCGAAGTCCAGCACCTGCATCACCTCGGAGACGAGGCTGACGCTGACGCCGAGCTCCACGTCGCCGAAGAGGTTGGCCGGGATGGTGACGCTCGACCGGTACGCTCCGGGCTCGAGCTGGGCCAGGTCACTGCCGGCTGTCGTCGATGCTCTCGGTCCGGAACAGCGGCGTCCCCTCCTGGTCGCTGAGCACGACCAGCACGCGGAACTGGCTCACCGGCCGGAAGCACTCGTAGTCGACCGCGATCGTGATCTCCTCGTCCGAGCGGAAGGAGGTCGTCGGCACGCCGGCCTTGTCGAGCACGGCGATGCGACTGCACTCGAAGAACGGCGTCGGGCTGTAGAGCCTGCTCTTGGTGAGCCGCGACCGCAGCTGCTCGCCCTCGACGGAGCCGGATCCCTCCACCGCGCCGGAGCCGAGGTAGCGCTGGACCCCGGCGGCGGTGTCGCCGTCGTAGACGAGCCTGCCCTTCTCCAGCACGATCGCCCGCGAGCAGAGGCTCCGCACGGCGCCCAGGTTGTGGCTGACGAAGAGAACCGTGCGGCCCTCCCGCGTCACGTCCCGCATCTTGCCGAGGCAGCTTCTGCTGGAACTCGGCGTCGCCGACCGCGAGCACCTCGTCGACGAGGAGGATCTCGGGCTCGAGGTGCGCCGCGACGGCGAACGCGAGCCTGACCTGCATCCCGCTCGAGTAGCGCTTCACCGGCGTGTCGAGGAACTGCTCCATCCCCGCGAACTCGACGATCTCGTCGAAGCGGCGGCGGATCTCGGCGTTCCGCATCCCGAGGATCGTGCCGTTGAGGAAGATGTTCTCGCGCCCGGTGAGCTCGGGATGGAAGCCGGTGCCGACCTCGAGCAGCGAGCCGACGCGGCCGCGCACGACCACCTGCCCCTCGGTCGGCTCGGTGATCCGCGACAGCACCTTCAGCAGCGTGCTCTTGCCGGCGCCGTTGGCGCCGATCAGGCCGAGCACCTCGCCCCGCTGGACGTCGAACGAGATGTCCTCGAGCGCCCAGATGTGCTCGACCGGCGGCCGGGGCCCGCGGCGGGCGCGGCGCAGCGGCGCGTCAGCGAGGCCTCGGCGATCACGTCTCGCAGCGCCTTGTAGGGCTCGCGCGCGCCGATCCGGTAGCGCTTGCCGACGCCCTCGGCCCGCAGCATCACGTGCTCAGACGACATCGGCGAAGCCCCTCTCGACCCGGCGGAAGTACTCGATCCCGGTCACGAGCAGCACGAGCATCACCCCGAACGAGAAGAGCATCAGGTGCCCGACCTGCCCCGCCTGCGTGCCGAGGATCGACCAGCGGAAGCCCTGCACGACTCCCGCCATCGGGTTGAGGCCGATCCACTGGCGGATCGCCGGCGGATAGATGAGCGCGGAGTAGGCGACCGGCGTGATGAAGAACCACGCCTGCGAGAGGAACGGCACCGTGTACTGGACGTCGCGGTACTTCACGTTCAGCGCCGAGAGCCAGAGCGTGACGGCGATCGACGTCACGACCGCGAACAGGATGAAGAACGGCAGCGTCACGATCTGCCACGGCGGCACGACGCCGTACCAGACCATGAGCCCGAACAGCACGACGAAGCCGACCGCCATGTCGACGAGGCCGGCGAGCACCGGCGCGACCGGGATCAGGATCCGCGGCACGTAGACCTTCGTCACGAGCGCCTGGTTGTCGACGATGCTCCTGGTCGAGAGCGCGAGCGCGTTCGCGAACAGCATCCAGGGCAGGATCGCGGTGAACGTCAGCAGCGCGTACGGCTCCCCGTTCGTCTGGATGTGCGCGTAGTGCCCGAAGATGATCGTGAAGATCGCGGTCGTCAGCAGCGGCTGGAGGATCACCCAGGCTGCGCCGAGCGCGGTCTGCTTGTAGCGGATCTTGACGTCCCGCCAGACGAGGAAGTAGAGCAGCTCGCGGTAGTCCCAGAGCTCGCGCAGGTCCAGCGACGTCCAGCCGCGGCGAGGGCGGATCACGGTCACCCGTTCGCCGTCGAAATGGCTCTCGTGGAGTGGGGTCGCGGCGCTCAAGGCTGAGTCAGGATACCGGCCGAATTTGTGGAACTTGTGCGGTCACCCAGAGCTCGCCCCACCTCTGGAGGAGCTCCACGATCTCGAGCCCCGCGGCGCCGAGCTCCTCGTGGAGCTGGGCGACGGTGTACTCGGTGCAGTGCGTCGGATCCCCGAAGTAGGGGAGGCCGAGCTCGCGGCGAAGCGGCACGAGCCAGTCGCGCTCGAGCATCGGCACCCGGATGAGGAAGCGGCTCGGCTCGGCGCTCTCCCGCAGCCGCGCCAGGAGCTCTGACCGGTGCTCGATGTGCTCGAGGACGTTCGAGAGCACGACGACGTCGAACGGCCGCGGCGGCTGCCACGTTCGCGCATCCGCCTCGACGAACTCGAGCCCGGGCTCGTCGAAGTGCTCCCGCGCGAAGGCGAGAGAGCTGCGGTTGACGTCGATCCCGGTCACGATCGCGCCCGCACGCGGCGACGAGATCGTGCGCGAGCTCGCCCTTGCCGCAGCCGACGTCGAGCACCCGCTCCCCCGGCCGGACTCGCTCGACGAAGAACTCGTGGTAGCCGGTCAGCCGGTGCTTCGCGTGGATGCCGCCGTCGAGGTCGACCGCGAGGAGGTCGATCCGGCCGTACAGGTGGCCGTCGAGCTCGAGCAGACGCCGGAGCGCGACTCTGGGGGGCTGCCGCGTGATCGCAGAGACCCAGAGCCTGAACAGCGTGCCGATCGCGCGATCCGCCGCCCGGCTCTGCAGGACCGGGTCGAGCCGGCGCAGGGCACGTCTCGTCACGTAGCGACACCAGCTCTGCGAACACTGCGCGGTGGCGCTCGACCCAGGCACGGGAGTCGAACCGCTCGACCGCCCGGCGCCGGGCCGCCTCGCCCCGCTCCTCGAGGCGTTCCGCCGCCCGGAGCACCGCCTCGGCGAGCTCCGCGGCCGACGGTGGATGGTCGCGCTCCCAGTCGAGCGGCGCCGGGATCCCGACGCCCGCCTCGTCGCCGACGAGCTCGGGGACGCCGCCGCTCGCCGAGTAGACGACCGGGAGCCCCGAGGCCATCGCCTCGAGCACGACCGTCGGGCAGGGATCGTTGTACTTCGTGTGGAGCAGGACGTCGGCGCGATGCATCAGCGCCGGGGCGTCCGCCTGCGTGTACGGGCCGAGGAGCTCGACCGCGTCCTCGAGCCCGAGCCGGCGCAGGCGCGCCGCGCCGAGCTCTGGGCCGTCGGGCGCGAACGAGAGCGCGCCCGCCACGAGCAGCCGGGCGTCGGGCCGCTCGCGCCGGAGCTCGACGAGCGCCTCGAGCGCCGCCTCGAACCGGTAGCGCTGGTACTGGCTGCCGCCGAGGAGGAGCGTGAGCGGTCGGTTCGGCCGCTCGCGCGGCGGCGCGAACCGCTCGGTGTCGACCGGGTTGTTGAGGATCTCCCACGGCCCCCTACGCTCGCCGTAGAAGCGGTCGGCGCCGAGCTTGCAGAACGCCGTCTGGAAGAAGACGTGGTCGGCCTCGTGCATGAGGCGCGCGCGGGGCCGGTTCACGAGCTCGAAGCCGTCGCCGTACCAGCCGGGGTAGGCGACGCCGTTCTGGTTCCAGACGAAGGCGGCCCCGCGCCGGCGCGCGAGGCGCACGAGCGCCGCCGCGTCGAGCGGCATGCTGCTCGAGCCGAGGTAGACCACGTTGAAGTCGCGCGGCGCGTTCGGGAGCTCCCGGTCGAGCAGCTGGAACTTCACGGCCCCGCCGATCACGACCTCATCCTCGCCCGGCATCCGGTCGACGCCGTAGAAGACGGCGAGCCCGTCCCGCCGGGGCGAGGTCGCCGCGATCGCGCGCCGGCGCGGCGCCTCCCGCACGGCCAGCAGGCCGCAGCGATCCCGTTGCGAGTGCGTCGCACGGGCCCGCGCACGCTCCAGGGCACGCGATCGCGCCATCGCTCACGACGCCTCGACGAACCCCTCGAAGAACGACCGCCAAAGCGGGAGCTGGGCCTCGTAGGTGTTGGCGGCCGCGGTCTCGAGGCCGGCCGCGACCACCTGCGGGAGCTCGGGCGGCCGCCCGGCGACGTGCGCGAGCCAGTGGGCGAGCCCCTCGGCGTCGCCGACGTCGACCATCCATCCGTTCTCGCCGTCGCGCACGAGGTCCATCGCCTGTCCCACGCGCGTCGTCACCACGGGGACGCCGCTCGCCATCGCCTCGAACACCCCTTTCGGCCCGCCTTCCTGGCGCGAGGGAACGACGTAGGCGTCGAGCGCCTGGTACAGCCGTCCGATCTGGTCGTAGCGCTCGACGCTGACGATGCGTGTAGGGGATCCCCAGCCGCTCGAGCCCCGCGCGGACGTACCCGCGCGCCGGCCCTGCGAGCAGCACGTGCAGCTCGGCGACCCGCTCGCGCAGGAGGCCGAGCGCGTCGAGCAGCACGTCCGGTCCCTTGATCGCCTTCGGCTCGAGCCCCTCGCCGAAGCCGACACCGTCCTTATGGAAGGAGCCGACGACGAACGCGCTCGCCGGCAGGCCGAGCTCCGCGCGCGCCGCCGCCGCGCGCTCCGGCGTCTGCGGCTCGAAGTACGACGGGCTCGATTCCGATCGGGATCCGGACGACCTTCGCGGGATCGATGCCGCTCGCGAGCACGACCGCCTCGATCTCGCTGTGCGACACCGAGCACGCGGTCGAGCTCGTCGTGCTGCGCGCAGAGCGACGCGGTAGCAATCGTCGAACTCGGGCATCCCAGGCGTCCCCGGAAGGCCGTGGAAGTAGGCCACGCCGAGCCGGTGCGGCGAGGGCTCCAGCCGCCTCCGAGCAGCGTGAACTGGCTGCCGTAGAAGGCGACCTGCCCGCGTGAGCCGAGGAGCAGGCGCCGCTCGGCGACGGCACCCCGAGCGGCGCGTGCCGTGCTCGCCGAGCGCGCGCAGCTCGTGGTCGATCACCCAGCCGGCCCCCTCGCCGACGAGGAAGAGCTGCGAGTGCGGGGCCCATCGCCGGGTGAGCACGGCCCCGACGCGGCGGGCGATCGGGCGGGCCGCGCTGCGGAGAGCGCTAGCCGCCACTCGACTCCTGCCGACCGATGAACTCGTGCAGCCCCAGCATCTCGAGGTACTGGTCGGCGATCTCCTCGAGCGTGGGCAGCGAGATCGAGGCCTGCCGCTGCTCGTACTCGTCGACGAGCCGATCGAGGCAGGGCCGGGATCTCCTCGCGGTCGCGGAAGCCGAAGCCGGCCTCCTTCACGGCCTCGCGGCTGCCGCCGCTGTCGAGATACACCGCCGGCAGGCCGCACGAGAGCGCCTCGACGAGCGCGTTCGAGTACGCGTCGTTCTCGGTCGCCGTGATGAAGATGTCGTGTTGCCGCAGCACGTCCGCGAGCTCGTGCGACGGCAGCGGCGGCGAGCTGCCGGATCCGCTCGAACGGGGTCGGCGTGTTCCCGACGAAGGTGAACTCGAACCGGTCCCAGTCGAGGTGGTCCTCGAGCCAGCGATAGGTCGGCGCCGCCCTTGCGCGGGTTGTCGGACCAGCTCGAGCAGATCAGCCGGATTCGCGCGGTCGCGCTCGAAACGCGGACGCGGCCCTCGGAGTGGAAGATCGACGGATCGACGAGCGTTGTAGATCACGCGCGGCTCGACGAGCTCGATGCCGATCGACGCGGTACATCTCGATCGTCGCGCTGCGAGATCGCGATCGTCGCGTTCGGCGAACCGGCGCGTTGACGTCGACGCCGTGCGCGTCGGTGCCGTCGTCGACGCCCCGGTAGAGCGTCGTCACCGCACCGACGCGATGGACCATCCGGACAGCCGCGCGCCCGGCGGCGCGAGCAGCTCGAGCCGCTCGAAGTCGAAGTTGAAGGAGTTGAAGAGGCATGCGCGAGTGCCGGGCGGAGATCACGTTGCTCTCGATGCGCACGCCGCGCCGGCCGAGCTCGCCGAGCGAGCGCGCGCAGCGTCTGGTTCCCACCCCCGGCGGGCGGCGGCTCGAACTCGTGGAACACCGCGAGGTCGGCGCTCCCGGAGCGCGAGCGCCACACGTCGCGCTCGAGCGCCAAGCGCCGGGTGGCGCGACCGACCGTCCGACGCGCGCGGGCCGTCGTCGAGTGTCTGGCAGGATTGCCAGCTTGCGAACCGCTCAGCTCCGCTTCCGGCTCGGCACCGCGCGCCTGCGGGTCACCTCCCGCATCGACCGACGAAGGCGCGTCCGCTTCTACCGGCAGTTCGTTCGCGCGGGCGAGCTCTGCTTCGACGTCGGCGCCAACATCGGCGATCGCACCGAGCTGTTCCTGCGCCTCGGCGCGCGCGTGGTCGCCGTCGAGCCTCAGGAGGCCTGCCTGTACAAGCTGCGCGCCCGCGTCGGAGACGACCGGCACGTCACCATCGTGATGCAGGCGCTCGGTGCGGCTCCTGGTCACGCGGAGCTGCGGCAACCCGAGCCGGGCTCGGCGCTCGCCTCGATGTCCGTCGACTGGATCGAGCAGGTCCGCTCCAGCGGCCGCTTCGGCCAGGAGTGGGCGCTCGCTCAGCCCGTCGAGGTGACGACGCTCGATCTCCTGATCGAGCGGTTCGGGCTGCCGGTCTTCTGCAAGATCGACGTCGAGGGCTACGAGCACGAGGTCCTCCAGGGCCTCTCGCAGCCGATCCGGGCACTGTCTCTCGAGTTCACCCCGGAGCGCCTCTCCGCAACGGAGAGCTGCCTGGAGCTGCTGACGGCGCTCGGAGAGTACCGGTTCAACTTCTCGCTCGGGGAGTCGCTGGTGCTCGCCGAGCGGCGCTGGCTGCCGCACCGCGAGTTCGTGGACCGGCTTCGCTCCCATGCGGGCGACTCGGAGACGTTCGGCGACGTCTACGCCCGCCTGACGACGGCCGGCTCATGACGAGGCGCGCAGCGTCGGGACGCTCGGCTCGACGTCGTCACCCTCGGCCGACGGCTCGACCGCGGCCCACTCCAGGATCGGCGCGACGACGCCCGGCCTCGCCTGGCTGTTGAGGAAGAGGGACTCGCCGTGATCGGCGATGACGTCGAAGTACAGCGACCCCGTCCTCGTGCGCGATCCAGCGCGTGTGATGGAGGCCCACCCTGAGGTTGATGGCGTAGCGGCCGGTGTTGAGCAGCCCGGGCGGGATCAGGCAACGCATCGCGTTGCGACCAGGGAAGAGTCGCGGCACGACCGACTCCTCGAGGTCGGTGTGGTACGAACGAAAGATCACGTTCCCGTCGACCGTCGCGAGGTCGAAGCCCGCGGTCAACGACGAGTCGAGAGAGGCCAGGTCGAACTCGATCGTGACCGCCACGGCACGGCTGCTGAAGAAGGAGGTCGAGGGATCGCCCATCTCGTCGGTGACGCGAACCTCGACTGATCCGGCAGAGGTCGTCCCCGGGCCGCTCGTCCGGATCGTCCCAGTGGCGGCGGCCGAACTCGGGCGACTCGATCGACGCGAGGTAGCGCCTGACGACCGACTCGGCATCACCGTCGGCCACGAGCTTCCCCGACTCGAGGAGGATGCCCGTCGTGCAGAGCCTCCGGACCGCCGTCATGTTGTGGCTCACGAAGAGAACCGTCCTGCCCTCGCGCGCGACCTCCCCCATTCGTCCGAGGCACCGCCTTGGAACTCCGCGTCTCCGACCGCGAGCACCTCGTCGACGATCAGGATCTCCGGCTCGATGTACGCGGCGACGGCGAAGGCGAGCCGGACGTACATCCCGCTCGAGTACCACTTGACCGGCGTGTCGATGATGCTCGACACGCCGGAGAACTCGACGATCTCGTCGAACTTCGACGCGATCTCGCGCCCGGCCCATGCCGAGAATGGTGCCGTTCAGGTAGACGTTCTCGCGCCCCGTCAGCTCCGGGTGGAATCCCGTGCCGACCTCGAGCAGGGCGCCGACGCGGCCTGCGACGTCGACGTAGCCCGCCGTGGGCTCGGTGATCCGCGCCAGGACCTTCAACAGCGTCGACTTCCCCGCGCCGTTGCGGCCGATCGATCGCCGAGCGTCGAGCCCTCCTCGACCTCGAACGTGAGATCGTCGAGCGCCCAGATCGACTCCTGCGGCCCCCTGCCCCCGAGGCGTCGCCTCATCCGCTTCGCGCCGGTCTCCACCTGCCCCACGCGGTACCGCTTGCCGAGACCGTGCGCGTCGATCGCGAGGTTCCCCATCAGATGTTGTCCGCCACGGTGCGTTCGGTGCGCCGGAACCAGAAGAGCCCCGTGACGACTGTCAAGATCACGACCAGGCTGCTGATCGCGGTCACGACGGGGCTCGGTGTGTTGGTTGCGAAGAGCGACCAGCGGAACCCGTTCACGACGGACGTCATCGGGTTGATCGCCAACAGCCACCGGTACTCCGGCGGAACCTTCGAGACGGGGTAGATGATCGGCGTGGCGTACATCCAGAGCTGGACGACGAACGGCAACGCGAAGCCGGCGTCGCGGTAGCGGACGGTGATCCCGGACAGCCACAGGCCGACGCCGAGCGCCGTGAGCATGCGCGAGCGCGAGGAAGAACGGCAGGAAGACGATGTGCCAGCTCGGGACGACCTGGAAATAGACAAAGAGCCCGGCAACGACGATCAGCGAGAACGCGAAGTCCGGGAGCGGCGCCGTCACCGCCGAGAACGGGGCGTAGAGACGCGGGAAATAGGCCTTCGAGATCAGGCCGGCGTTGTTGAGGATGCTCGAGCTCGAGCCGCTCAACGCGGAGGCGAAGTACGTCCACGGAAGAATGCCGGCGTAGACGAACAGCGGGTAGGGAATGCTGCTCCCGGACTGGATCCCGGCGAGGCCGCCGAAGATCGCGGAGAAGATGATCATGGTCACGAAGGGGCGGAAGACCGCCCAGAAAGGCCCGAGGAAGGTCTGCTTGTAGCGCGCCTTGACGTCTCGCCAGATAAAGATCGAGAGCAGCTCGCGGTAACGCCAGAGCTCGCCGAAATCGACCGGGACGAGGCCGGTCGATCGCTGGATGCGAACAACGGAGCGCGTCGGTGCAGGGGTTTCGACGACTGTGCTCAGCGTGTCGACCTCCCTCTGCCTCCGATGAGTGCCGCGCCGGTGCGACCGTCGGCGGTCACGGCCACCCGTGTCCAGCGCTCCGGGATCACTGCCGGAGGCCACTCTGTCTCCCTCGGACATCCCGAGCCAGTACCGCGGCGCGAAGACCGTTCGATCCGACCGCTCGCCCAGCCATGCCCCCCACCACCCGAACGAGCTGTTGCTCGCCACCACCGCGTCGGCGTGCATCAGCAAGAGCAGATCGACCGGCCTCGGAGTTCCGCTCGAATCGGAGCTCGGACGCCGTGCCCGTGAGCTCGCTTCGAGCCCACTCGAGGTCGTCGCCTACCACCACGACGGGGAGCGCAGCCGTCGCCTGAATGCGGTCGAGGCAATCGCGATAGTACGACGCAGGCAAGGCCACGCCTCCTCGGAACGTCAGGTAGTCGCCTCTCCGCACGTGGCAGCAGATGTACCCGCTCTCGAGCAGAGGGCCGTAGGCGACCCGGAACGCGCGCTGATGCTCGGGCCGCGGCTGGAAGGCCGACCGGACCGTGTCGGCGGCCTCTGCGAAGAAGCGCTCGGACTGGAAGTAGCCGATATAGGTGCTGTTGTCGGTGAGGCCCGCGAGCACGTCCTCGGGCCTCTCGTATGCGTCGTTGGAGACCATGACGCCGGAGAAGGGTCGCACCCGACGGCGGATCCTGAACTCGGCGGCCCGCATCACCCGACCGGCGGGCCGTGACCGACCGGAGAGCGAGAACCACTCTCGGAGCTCGTCCTCCGCCATCACGAACTCCGTCCCGAGGCGGCCGGCAGCGGAGAGCCCGAACGCGAACTGGAACATCTGGTTTCCGAGCCTGCCGCGCCGTTCGATCGCGATCATCGGCCCCCCGGCGCGCCGGTCGAAACCGCGACTCTCTCCTCGATCCGGCGCAGGTACCCCTCGAGGCTGATCTCGTCGACGCTCCAGTCCTGCCAGAGACTCCGATAGAGGTCGGGCGTGAACTGGATTGTCTTGAACTGCGACCAGTCGTCGAGGACCACGATCGGGAAGTCTCGATAGTGCTCTGCCAGAACGCTTCGCGTCACCACGGGGATCGTCTTCACGTAGAGCGCCTCCCACGTCCGATGGCAGTCGATCCCCTTCCCCTCGGGCGACAGGCAGAAGTAGCTCGCCGCGAGCTGCATCACGTACTCGTCGAAGGAGGCCGGAGGGGTTCGAGGAACACCCGTCTCGCGGAGGCAGCGCTCCCGCACCTTCGGGTTCGTGTGCAGCGCGAAGCCGGCGTGAAAGAGCTCGGTCTTCGGCACGTTCGCGTCCCGCGCCGCGCGGAGCACCTCGCTGTCGCCGTTGGGCCAGCGGGCGCTCGGGTTCGCCATTCCGATCGCCAGGGGAAACGCCTTCGGGTGGCGGAGCTCGAGGTTGGCGGCGAACCACGCGACGAGGTTGCGGCGCTTCAGGTGGCGCGCGTAGCGTCTGCCCACCTTCAGGTCGCTGTTCCCCGAGAGGAGCACGAAGTCGTCGACCGGTGCGTGGTTGGCGAAGAAATACTCCAGGTAGTCGGTCTTGCAGAAGTACCAGTTGTTCTCGGCCGCCTCGTTCAGGAGCAGTCGGCCGTATTCGAAGCGATGGCGACAGCGTGCCGCGATGCTGTTCAGGCTGAAGAAAGCGGGGTCGGTCGAGGGCTCTGTGTAAGCCGCGATCTGGTCGAGCGGCAGAGGGTCCGGCGCGGACGGAGCGATCGCGGTCGCGCGCGGCGGCAAGCGGCTCACGAACCGCCTCGGCGAGACGCGACCGGGCGTCCGACACCGCTCGATGCGGGTGCCGAACCGCCTTGACCACGCCCTGGCTCACCAGCCTCAGCCCCCGTTGCGCCGGACGACGTGGTTGCCGAGCACGAGCACGTCCATCCGGGTCTTCTTGAAGGTGTCGACCGCGTCGCCGGGGCTCATCACGATCGGCTCGTTCTCGTTGAACGACGTGTTGAGCAGGACGGGCACGCCGGTGCGCTGCTCGAACTCGCTGATCAGCCGGTGGTAGCGGGGCTGCACGCGCGCCTCGACGCTCTGCACCCGGCCGGTGTCGTCGACGTGGTTCACCGCCGGAATCTTGTCGCGCTTGTCGGCTGCCGTCTTGTAGACGAGCACCATGAACGGCGAGGGGTAGTCCTGGTCGAACCACTCGCCGGTGCGCTCGGCGAGGATCGACGGCGCGAACGGCCGGAACGGCTCGCGGTGCTTGATCCGCGCGTTGAGGATGTCCTTCATGTCGGTCCGGCGCGGGTCGGTGACGATCGAGCGGTGGCCGAGCGCGCGCGGGCCGAACTCCATCCGCCCCTGGAACCAGCCGACGACGTCGCCGTCGGCGATCCGCTCGGCGACCGTGGCGAAGAGCGCGTCGTCGTCGAGCCGCTCGGCCGTCAGGCCCGCCTCGGCGAGCGCCGACTCGATCTCGGCGTCGGAGAACTCGGGGCCGGTGAACGCGTGCTCCATCACGAAGCCGCGCGGCTTCCCGAGCACCTGGTTCCAGACGAAGAACGCGGCGCCGACCGCCGTGCCGGAGTCGCCCGCGGCGGGCTGGACGTACAGCTCCTGGAACGGCGTCTCGGGCAGGATCCGGCCGTTGGCGACGGCGTTCAGCGCGACCCCGCCGGCGAGGCAGAGGTTCGGGATGTGGGTCTGCTCCCAGAGCGTGCCGACGAGGTGGAGGTACGCCTCCTCGAGCATCGCCTGGAGCGAGGCGGCGACGTCGTTGTGGAGCGCCGTGATCTCGCCGTCGGGCTCGCGCGCGGCGCCGAACATCTCGATCAGCCGGTCGGAGTAGATCCGGCCGATCGTCGGCGAGCCGCCGTCCCAGTTCATGTCGACGCCTTCCTTGTCGTGCGTGAAGTAGTCGAGCCCGAGCGTGAAGAGCGGGCCGTCGAGGCGCACGAGCTCGTGCATCTTCGCGAGGTAGCGCGGCGTCGCCGTACGGGGCGAGGCCCATCACCTTGCCCTCGTCGCCGTAGTGCGGGAAGCCGAGCCACTGCGTGACCGCGGTGTAGAAGATCCCGAGCGAGTGCGGGTAGAGGACGCGCTCGAGCACCTCGAAGCGGTTGCCGTGGCCCTCGGCCAGCATCGTCGAGGCGAAGTCGCCGAAGCCGTCGACCGAGAGGATCGCGGCGTCCTCGAACGGCGAGACGAAGAACGCGCTCGCGACGTGCGCCTGGTGGTGCTCGACGTTGTGCACCTGGGCGCGCAGCGAGTCGACGCCGAGCGCCTCGGTGAGCGCGGAGCCGACGTCGCGGATCCGGGCGGCGTTGTCGAGCCGCGCCTTCAGGTAGCGGGCGCTGGCCCCGTGGCGGATCGTGCGCAGCAGCTTGCGGCCGAGGTTCGCCTTCGGATCGCGCGAGACCGCGACGTGGTCGAGGTCGTCGGCGGTGAGCCCCGCGTCGGCGAGGCACCACGCGGCCGCGAGCGCCGGGAAGCCGGCGCAGTGCTTGACGCGGTTGAAGCGCTCCTCCTCGGCGGCGGCGACGAGCTCGCCGTCGACGACGAGCGCGGCGGCCGCGTCGCCGTGGTAGGCGTTCAGGCCCAGGATCGCAGTCACGGCTTGATGCTAGCGAGCGCCTGTTCGGGCGGTGTTAGCTGCTCCCGCACCGTACGCTAGGCTCGAACAGCCATGGCAGCGAACGGCTACGTCGTCTCCCGTCCGTTCCCGGACAGCAACGTCGGCTCGAACCTCGCGAGCCTCGCCGGCGCGCTCTGGCTGGCCCGGACGGCTGTCACGGGCGGTGGTCGTCGACTGGCGCGGGCCTGAGCCAGCTGCCCGATCCGGAGCTCAACTACTTCACGGAGTTCTTCGAGGCGCCGCCGCTCCTGGCCGGCGTCGACGTCGCCTACGCCCCGGCGCCCGAGCGTCGGCGCCTACGACCCCGACGGCGGCGCGGTCATGGCTCTCCCCCGGGAGGCCCGGGCGCTCGGCGGCCGGCGAGACGACGGAGGCAGCGAAGCACATCGTCCTCCAGCCCTACCACGGCCTCGACCGGCTCCACCCAGGCCCCGAGTCGGAGCGTCTCCGGCTCCTCCGCTCGTTCTACCGCGAGCTCGAGCCCGGCCCGAGATCCGCGCCAGGGCGGACGCATGGTGGGAGGAGCACGACCCAGCGGCTCTGTTCGTCGTCGGCGTGAACGTGCGCACGGGCAACGGCCACTACTTCGGCAAGGGCGGGACGTACGCGTCGCGGGTCGACGTCTCGGTCTTCGAGAACCGCAGCGCTTCCTTCGCGTGATCGAGAGGGCGTGCAGGCAGCGCGTGAAGTCGCTGCCGAAGGACGCGACGCGAGAACGCCGCCGTCTTCTACGCGACGGACGCCGAATGGATGAGCGAGCTCCTCGCAGGGCTGCCGAACGCCGTCACCCGCCGGTCGCTGTACCCGCCGCCGGGAACGGGCGACACGCACGCGTTCGACGACGACCCTGCCGCGGCACGAGCCTCGATCGTCGACACGCTCGTCGACATGTTCCTGCTCGCCCGCTGCGACGCCCTGATCTACAACAGCTCGCTCTTCAACCAGTACGCGCGGGTCGTGACGGAGAACTTCGGCGGCAACCAGGTGCACATCGAGACGCTGTTCCTGCGAACGAGGTCACGGCACCTAGCCGCGGCGGCGCGTCGGCGGCTCTCGAAGACGGGTCGCGCCGAGTGACGACGGCGCGGCTTCGAAGCGACCGGTTGTTCGCAGCCAACCGGTCCTTCCTCCGCGAGGCCGACACCCTCGCGCCCGACCTCGACCACGGGGAGTCGATCGACGGGTTGATCCACTAACCCTCGGGAAACCCGGCTTAGCGAGGTACGGACCAGACAGAAACTTGATCTTCGCGCCGCTCGACGATTCTGTCCGTCTCCCTAGACTGCCTCGGCCGGATCGCGTTCTGCCTCGCACGATTCAACGAACGCTGAGATGTCAGAGGACAGCAACCTCGCTGCCGACGATTCCACCTTGTGCTTGGGCCAATTCCACCACTGGATCTCGAGCAGGGCTTCGATGGTCTCTCTTTCGAACCGTAGGCGGATCAGTTCTGCGGGGTTGCCTGCCACGATTGCGTACGGATCAACGTCGCTGGTCACGACGCTTGCCGCGCCGATCACCGCTCCATGGCCAATCGCGACACCCGAGAGAATGGTCGCGTTCTGGCCGATCCAGACGTCGCTGCCGATGGTTACATCGCCCTTGGTCCTCGGATGCCCGGATATGTGCTTGGCCGTATCGAGAAACACTGAGAACGGGTAGGTCGTAACCCAGTCGGTTCTGTGCTCTCCACCGAGGAAGATCGTCACCCCACTGGCAATGGAGCAGTACCGGCCGATCGTGAGCGTTGCTCCCTCCCCCCAGCTCAAGACCGTGGGGAAGCCATAGGTTCCCTCACCGATAGCAAAGCGGTCGTAGGCGGGATTCTCGGCCGTCAACGCAAGCGACGGGGGAGCCGGGAGCGATGACCGCGTTCGTCTTCTCCACATGTGAATGACGCTCCAGTTCAGTTGGGCCAATACTGCCCCGGGCTGCTTCCCGGCTCGGCAAGCCTACGCTGCCGCATGGTCTGCGCCTAGTGTCCGAACATCGGCTCTGGCGCGCTCCCTCGTGGCCTAACGCGGCGAAACGATCACGACGTCGAGCGCGCCGGAAACCGTCCCGCCGACGACGCCAAACCCGCATCGCTGAGCGCGTTCGCGCTGGTGGGTGGTCGTGTGCTGTGGGGCTCGATGGGGCGTGGCGATTCGAGTTCGTCCCGAGGTTAGTCTCGGCGCCCGCGCAAATCTCTGTCAGACGTGCCCGCAAGCCAACGGGACAGATGGCCCGGCTGAGGGAGTCAGGCCGGCACCTCGTACAAGCCGATGCCGTAGCCAGGCGCGCCGCCCGCGACGCACTCCCGAGTCTCGTGCTCGCGGACGAACTCGCTCCAGAAGCGGGCTGTACCCTCGGTGTCGGAGGTTGGATCTTGCGAAACGTCGTGGAACGCAACGAGCCCGCCAGGTCTCACGAGACGCGAATACGTGCGAAAGTCCTCCGATACACCCTCGTACGTGTGATCGCCATCGATGAAGAGGAAGTCGATCGACGCCCCGCCTACGACGCGGCGCACGCGGTCGTATGTCTCGGCCTCGTGGGAGTCGCGACCCATCAGAAGGCTGACGCGCTGCTCATCCCGGGCGAAGCTGCGCCGCACCAAGGGAAACGGCGACCAGACTCCGAGGGCGCCGGGAAGGCTGTCATCGACCGCGACCAGGTGCGCATCCGGCGCAGCGGCACGGGACCACAGAAAGAGCGTGCCGCCGAGGGCAAGCCCGATCTCGAGAACGATCCGCGGCTGAGCCTCGAAGACGCGCCCGAAGAGCCACTCGATCTCTCGGGGCTTCTGCGTTATCCCGACTTGCCGGGCAACGTTATAGGCCTCACCGAATTCCATGCTCGCCGGCAGGGTGCGGAATCGTTTGGACTCCTGAAGCGCACGCCAATACCGACCTGGGAGTCCGAGCGCGCGCCCAAGTTGCTCTGCCCTCCTCCCCGCCACGTCGAACGTCAGCGTGCCGCGCGGGCGTTGTTTGCCATCAGTGCAAAGTTGCTCTTGATCGACCAAGGGGCGAGTCGTTCGCGCCAGGGTCTTCGGATCGCCACTTGCGACCACTCATTCGGGATGATCGCGCGCGGATACTCCCAGCTACGCTTCGTGCGTCCCCCGCTCTCCGCTGCGGAGCGGTGCTGGTGCCAGCCCGCGCGGTGATTCCAGCCGAGCCAATACTGCGGCGCAACAACTACCTCGCATCCATCGGCGAGCCAGGCGCCCCACCACGCGAATGTGCTGTTGGGGATCACCGCGGCTCGCGCGTGAAGGATGAGTTGGAACTCCACGATCGGCTCGTTCGGCTCAAAGCGCGCGTCTTCGATCGAGCCAAGCTCCTGACTGACCTCGTCGAGCTCATCTCCAACGAACACTATCGGCGTTCCGGGGGCTGGGGAGACCACCGCAAGACCCTCGCGGTAGTACTCCAGCGGTAAGTGACTCCCGCCGAGAAAGGCGCGGTAGTCGGCCGCCCTGCGAACGGGGCAGCACACGTACGGCCCCTCGAGGAGGTCAGCGAAGCGTCCGCGAAACGCCTCGTCGATCTCTGGGCGTATCCTAAACGCTCTCGCACCTCGTGCTCGACTTCGGCAAAGAAGCGGGACGACTGGAAGTAGCCACTATAGCCCGCGCCATCACTCAGAGAGGAGAGGATGTCCTCGGGCCTATCGTAGTCCTGGTTGTCTATCCAGCGCATCGGGTACCCGGGATCCCCATTGACAGGAGGCCTGCACGCGCCCAGCGTGAAGTTCTGTGAGAGTTGCTCGCCTTCCGGCGCGGCGGTCGACGCGTAGACGACGAAATCCGTGTTCAGCCGGTGCGAGGCGGCCAGGGCAAAGGCGTACTGAAACATCTGGTTCCCGAGCCCCCCACGCAGCTCCACCGCGATCATATAGGTCATATCTACCAGAACTTCCGGAGGTGGATCCCCCGCCTGCGTTGGGAGGCGGATTCCTTTGCGCTTGCTCGCTACGCACTGTTCCCTGGAGCGACAGCGGCGACTTTCTCCGCTTCTAACCAACAGCAGCCCCCCTCCGAGAGCAGTCGCGGCGCGAACCCGACTTAACGGCGATCGGCAACCGCACCCTCGCAAAACAGACGAAATGCGTGTGGTGGCATTCGGCGGTCCGCAACTATGTCGGGATCGCGTAGATCTCCTCGAACCCCGCACGCTCCAGCCAGGCGACGAGCTCGCGCGGCGGGCCCACCCTGTCCCGGCAATTGATGAAGACTGGGTCGGCGGCCAACGCGCCGCTTTTCGAAGTCGCGCGTCGTCAGGCCGACGGCGTGGCACTTCGACGAGCAGCGTGAAGCCCCGCGTAGTACTCGGCGTACTCGCGTGCCCAGGTGACGGATCTCGAGGAAGCTCAGGTTGCTCGGATGCGGCTTGTAGAGCCGGAAGCACTCGGCGAGACATCCGGTCGCAGCGCTCTCCCTCGATGCGGTGTAGCTCACGCGGCCGTACCAGTGCCGACCGGTGTCGATCCAGCGCCGGAGCTGCTCCCGCGACAGGAAGTAGCAGCCGCTGTGCGGATTCTCGAACTCCGCGAACCTCCAGCCCTCGATCTCGAGCAGCGTGAGCCGGTTCCAGGTCCATTCGGGGCTGCCCTGGACACGAGGTCGATGTGGGTCTTGCTCCCGTTCCAGAACTCGTAGCGATGCGGCAGCAGCAATGCCTCGGGCGGCGCGCCGCGGTTGAAGTACGCGAGCTTCTCGAGCAGGAGGCCGTCGGTCAGGACGAGGTCGTCCTCGAGGTAGAGGAACCAGTCGACGTCCTCCACCCGGTCGACGAACTCCTCCTGGGCCTCGAAGCCGAGCAGCATCGGTTCGACACCCGATCGCTCGCGCACGACGAGCCGCGCGGAAAGGTGCTCCGGCAGCGCAGCCGCCACGTGGCGGCCCGGAAGCGTGTTCAGGACGAGCTCCAGCCGGGTGTGTCCGAGGCTCTCCAGCAGCCCGTCGAGCGTCCGCTCGAGCCGCTCGACGCTCAGCTCGGGCGAGCCGCGACTCATCCGCCACGTGCGTGACGACAGCCAGCACCCGCGGGCTGGAATCCTCGAGCGGCGGCTCGGGAAAGCGGCGGCGCGACCCTCCCTCGGTGCTGAAACGACCTGATCCGCGCTCGCGTTCGGAGCGCCTGCGCCGTTTCCGCGGCGACGGCCACGGGTGCGACCACGTTCGTCGAGAACCACCGCCTCGCTCGTCCGAGCTGCCTTCTGCCGACCATCTCGAGGCAGGATTCTAGAGCCAGGGGAGGGAGACCAAGCCGGCGCCGAGGACGAGCTCGCAGAGCGTGAGGTCGTCCTCGGTGTCGATGTGGAAGGCGCGCAGCTCGGGGATCTCGAGCGCGAGGTGGCGGCCGTTCAGCCAGGTCTCGCGCTCCTGCCGCAGGAACTCGGTGCGGAAGAGGTAGAGCGCGGCGTTGATGCGGAGCACGCGCGGCAGATCCTGCCGGCGCCCGTATCGGCGGCCCTCCGGGATCAGCTGCTCGAGGAAGCCGTCGCGCTCGACGACGGCGTGCCAGATCGGATTGAACGCGGGCTCGGACACCGAGACGACACCGTCGGCACTCGGCAGTGCGGCCGAGCAGCTCATGCGCCGTGGCCACGTCGTCGGGAAGCCGCCCCGGGCTCGTCGGGTCGAGGAGCAGGAGGTACTCGTAGCGCCGTTCCCGACGCGTCCGCCTGCTCGAGTGCGTGACGGAGCACCGGCAGCATGGGCGTCTCGTCGCCCGCCAGCTCGGACGGGCGCAGGAACGGAACGTCCGCACCGGCCGCCCGTGCGACCTCGGCGATCTCCTGCGAATCGGTCGAGACGATCGTCCGGTCGATCTCCGGGCACATCGCGGCGAGCCGCAGCGAGTGCTCGACCAGCGGAATCCCGGCCAGCATGCGGAGATTCTTCCCCGGGCAGCCCCTTCGAGCCGCCCCGGGCGGGAACGACGGCGAGTGTCGTCACCTCCGCACCGCCTCGCAGAGCTCGACCACGCGCAGCCCGTCGCGACCGTCCGCGCGGGGTCGCGCGCCCGTCTCGCACGCAGGCGAGGAAGTCGGCAAGCGCCGCGAGATACGTCGCGCCCAGCGTCGAAGACAGGATCGTCCCAGAGAACGCCGTTCTCAGGAAGCAGGCGAACCGGACCGCCCCATTCCCACGCGATCGTCGCTTCCTCGCCGACCCAGCGCGAGCGGCGGTTGTACGAGCGATCGAGGAAATCGACATGTGAC
This sequence comes from uncultured Actinomycetes bacterium, assembly GCA_963724805.1. Classification (GTDB taxonomy): domain Bacteria; phylum Actinomycetota; class Thermoleophilia; order Gaiellales; family Gaiellaceae; genus CAVQZA01. The sequence continues at coordinate 788,216 of CAVRWA010000014.1, read as the reverse complement.
CGACCCGAGCGTCCCGCTCTCGTGCAGACACACGATCTCGGCGACATCGTCCACGTCGACCACGAGCCCGAGAGCCGGGCGGCCCGTCCTTCGCACGTCGACGATCTCGCCCGCGATCCAGCGCACGTAGTCGAGCTCGTGGCTGAGCGTGAGCAGCGCCCCGCCGCCGAGGTCGGCACGCGCCGCGTACGAGGCTCTGATATCCTCGCCGGGATGCCAGTCCGGCAGGTACTGGCCGACCTCCGCCCGAACGTTGACGAGGGCGCCGATACGCCTCTCCAGGACCGCCTCGCGGACGGCCTCGAGGGCCGGATGGAAGCGAAGGTTGTAGCCGGTGGCGACGACCAGTCCCTCGCGCTCCGCGCGCTCGAGCAGCTCGTCGAGCCCATCGGAGCGCTCGGCGAGCGGCTTCTCGACGTAAGCGTGCATCCCGCTCTCGACCGCCCAGCGCAGCGCCCCTGCGTGCTCGGCCGTCGGCGTTGCGATCACCACGGCGTCGGCTCCCCACGAGGCGGCCTCCTCGAGCGACCCGAGCTCTCCCGAACCGGGCGAGCGCCGAACCGCGATTGCCTCGCAGCCGAGTACCTGCAGGTTCTCGAGGTGGCGGCGCCCGATCGAGCCGAGGCCGACGACGGCGACGCGGAGGCTCACACACGCTCCGCTACGAGGAACTCGTACGGGAGCGGGATCCCGCCCGACAACCTCGGGCTCGCCGCCGAAGCGCTCGCGCTGCCGGCGGTCCTCCACCCACGAGACGGAGAATCCCTCCTCGGCGAGAAACGCCTCGACCTCGGTGCGGGAGAAGATCGAGAAGTAGGCACGCATCGTCTCGAAGCCGGGCTCGAGCAGGACATCGGGGAGATAGCGAACCTCGGTCTCGTCGCCGAAGCTCGACCGGATCACGAGGAGCCGCCGCGCCGCGCGCGCCATCGCCTCGAGCGGCAACCGGAAGTCGGGGAAGTAGAGCAGCGTGCTGAGGCAGACGACGGCGTCGTAGCGCTCGTCCGGCGGCAGCTCCTCGATCGCGAGCGGGCGCAGCCTCTCGGCGGGAAGACCGGTGTCCGCGAGCGTGAGGCGGCCGATCTCGATCGCGCGCCGGTACGAGTCGATGCCGTGGTACTCGACGCCGAGCGGACGGAGCGAGCGCCACAGGTGACCGGCGCCGCAGCCGACGTCGAGGACGCTGTCGCCGGGACCGAGCCGCTCCGCGAGCAGCGTCCGCGCCTGGCCGCCGAGTCGAGCTCCGGTTCGTCACCGGCGCCACGCGCGACGGCCGAGCTCGTGTAGCGCTTCGAGTGCTCCCAGATCGAACGCGGCCGGGTCGGGTGCGCACTCGGTCGCCCGGGCCAGGAACGTCGCACCCGGGCCGTCGGCGGGCGTCACGCGCACGACCGCCGCCTCGCCGAGGTCGGTCGACCCGCCGAACGCCGCCTCCTCCCACTCCAGCTCCGGCCGCCAGACCCAGTGAGTCTCGTCGAGCCGCAGCAGCCCCTCCTCGACGTGGGTCACCTCCCCGTCCGGCGTGCGCACCGCGAGCCACGGGATCGACTGGAACAGCGGCTCGCTCGCCCAGACGTGCACGTCCCCGGCGACGGCGGCCTCGAGCTCGAGGCGAGGCGCGGCTCGACGCGCCGAGAAAGCGCCGCGCCGCCTCGATCGGCGCCGCGTAGCGCCAGTGCACGTCGGGGTAGCGCCGCCGCCACGTACGTGGACGAGCTCGCGGAACGCGTCGACGCGACCGGCGATGTCCCGGTAGTCGTGGTCGAAGCAGGCGAGGATCGCCGGCCTGCCGCCGCTCGCCTGCGCGAACGCGGCCTCGACGTCCGCTGCGGAGAGCGTGTGGACGTCCGTGGCGAGATCGAGGCGTGCGGGCCATCCGCCGACGGCCCGATCCGGGTCGGCGGAAGTCCTCCGGGTCGGGGTGGTACAGCGTCCATTCGGCGACGCCGGACGACCAGTCGACGAGCCCGGGCAGCGCGAGCGGCGCGCGGTTCGAGTAGTCGAACGGGAACCAGCGGTCGACCCACCGCGACGAGAGCGCGTCCATGATCGTCCCGCCCGCCCGGTAGCAGGCCGGGAACCAGTCGCGCTCGAGGAGCTGGCGCGACAGGATCCGGTCGTGCTCGTCGCCGAGCGCCCAGTCGAGCCCCCACTCGTTGCCGACGCCGCTCGCGGCGGGATGGTGGTAGTGCCAGCACTGCTCGTCCCCGCACTCGGCGATCCGGGCGCCCCAGCGCTCGAGGTAGTGGTCGCGCACGGCGTGATAGCCGAACGCCCGCTCCCGCGGGTTCGACGTGAAGCCGGTCCACGTGAGGAAGAACCAGCCGATCCGGAGCTCACCGCCTGCAGGGTCGGAGTGCCGCGCCCGGAACGCCGGGATCGAACAGCTTGTCCATCGCCGCGTCGACCTCGTCCCAGGTGGCGAGGAGCTCCGGCTTGTCCGGATCGGCGCACGGGCCCTCGGTGTCCATGCAGAAGACGACCTGAACGACTGCGCTCATCGAAGCACCCTTATACAGGCTCAGAATCGGAAGACCGGCAGGTGCTCGGCGAGCAGCGAGCGCGGGTTGTAGACCGCGAGCTCGACTCCCTCGCCGGCAGCTCCTGCGCCCAGCGGCCCATCATCTCGACGATCGCCTCCGCGTGCGGCCACCGACGGGACGCCTCGATCCCCGGCTTCTCGTAGGCGCGCGTCTCCCCCGGCTCGAGCCAGAAGTACTCCTTGTTGTAGTAGTCGGCCCCGGCGAGGACGATGCGGCGGTAGCCCATCGCGAAGGCGAAGTTGGTCGCATCGAAGATCGAGTTGTACCCGTGCACCAGCTCGCGCGGCGTGTGCGACGGCGGCTCGTACCGCGTCCGCGCGCGGCGGCGGTAGCGGAAGACGCGGGCGCCGTCCGGAAGGAGGCCGCGGCCGACGAGCTCGTTGCCCATGTGCGCGAGGAAGCCGCCCAGGACGACGAAGACCGTGCCCGCGTAGAGAGGGTTCTCCCGGAGCCGCCGCGCGTACTCGTCGAGGTAGTCGACCTCGCCGGTGAGGTGGTAGTCGGCCCGGACCCAGTGCTGGCGCGGAAACTCCCGCAGGCTGATCGTGTTGCAGCCGGCGATCGCCGCCCACTCGTCCTCGCCGATGTCGAGCAGCGAGCGGCCGCTGCCGAACACGAACGCGGTCTCGGAGCTGCGCGTCGCCAGCAGCTCCGCCTCAGACAGGAGGCGGTAGCGCCGGCGGCCCCGCCGGTCGCGGGCGTAGGCCCCGGAGAGCGTCGCGAGGTGCCGCGGCCGCAGGTGGCTGTACGACCCGCCGCGGACGCTCTTCAGCCGGTCGAGCACGGTCAGACGGTGTAGGCGTCGACGCGGTAGCGGTCGAGGTTCTCCGCGAGCCACGCCGCCGTCGCGACGAGCCCCTCGTCCAGCGCCACGACCGGCTCCCAGCCGAGGAGCCGGCGCGCCGCGTCCGCGTTCGCGCACAGGCGCTCGACCTCGCTCCCGGGCGGGCGAACGCGCGCCTCCTCGCGCTCCACGGGCGCGCTGCTTGCCCAGCACCGCCTCGATCCGCTCGACGAGCTCGCCGATCGCGATCTCCTTGCCCGGAGCCGCGTGTTGAGCACCCGCCCGACCGCCTCCGGGCAGTCCGCGACCTGCACGAACGCCTCGACGGTGTCGGTCGACGTAGGTGAAGTCGCGGGTCGGGGCGAGGTTCCCGAGCGAGACCGTGTCGCCGGCGAGCAGCTGCGTGATCACGGTCGGGATCACCGCGCGCGCGGACTGCCGCGGCCCGTAGGTGTTGAACGGCCGCAGCGTCGCGACGGGCAGGCCGAACGAGAGGTGGAAGGCCTCCGCCATCTTGTCCGCGCCGATCTTGCTCGCGGCGTACGGCGACTGGCCCTGGAGCGGGTGCGCCTCGTCGATCGGGACGTAGCGCGCGCTCCCGTAGACCTCGCTCGTCGAGGTGTGGACGACGAGGCCGGCGCCGGCCTCCTGCGCCGCGCGCAGCACGTTCAGGGTGCCGATCACGTTCGTCTGCACGTAGGACTCGGGCGCCTCGTACGAGTACGGGATCGCGATCAGCGCCGCGAGGTGGAAGACCACCTCGGCGCCGCTCGACCGCCGCCCGGACGCTGTCGCGGTCGCGCACGTCGCCGAGCACGACCTCGACCTCCCGCTTCGCCGGCGACTCGTCCAGCCAGCCCCACGAGCCGAGCGAGTTGTACTCCACGAGCGCCCGTGCGGCCGCGCCGAGCTCGACCAGCCGCTCGGTGAGGTGGCTGCCGATGAACCCGCCCGCACCGGTGACGAGGACGCGGCGTCCCGACCAGGCGCTCACAGGCCCTCCACGTCCGCGAGCGCCTGCTCGTAGTCGGCGAGCTGGCCGATGTCGAGCCAGTACTCGCGCAGCGGGAACCCGACGACCCGGCGGCCGTCCGCCGACGAGCGCGCTCGATCAGCTGCGGCATCTCGAGGGGCTCGCCGGCGGGCACGAGCGCGCACACGTCGGGGTTGAGCAGGTAGATGCCCGCGTTCACGAAGCCGCGCAGGAGCGGCTTCTCGGCGATGCCGCTCACCTGGGCCTCGTCGAGCTCGACGATCCCGTACGGCACCCTGACCTCGTACGGGCGCACCGCCACGGTCATCTCCGCCGCGTGCTCGTCGTGGAACCGGTGCATGGCCCGGAAGTCGATCCGCGTGAGGATGTCGCCGTTCATGACGAGGATCGGCGTCTCGGCCTCCACGAGCCCGAGCGCGCCGGCCGTGCCGAGCGGCCGCTCCTCGGACGACGTACTCGATCTCGACCCCGAACTCGCTCCCGTCGCCGAAGTGGCGTGGCGATCGTGTCGCCCCGGTAGTGCGTCGTGAGGTTGACGTGGTGGATCCCGGCGTCGCGGAGCTGCTCGATGATCCGCTCGAGCAGCGGCCGGTCGCCGACCGGGAGCATCGGCTTCGGCGTCTCGTCGGTCAGCTCGCCGAGCCGTGTGCCGAAGCCGCCCGCCATCACGACGGCGCGGAGCGGCGGCCCGTCCGGCTTCGATCAGGTCCTCGAGGAGCGCGAGGTCGCGGACGCGGCCGCCGCTCGTCGACGAGCGGGATCTGGCGGACCTCGTAGCGGCGCATCAGCGCGACGAGCTCCGGCGCCTGGGTGCCGACCGGCGCGGTCAACGGCACGGGCCGCGGCTCGTGCAGCTCCTCCTGGCGCGCGAGCAGCTCCGCGACCGGGGTCTCGAGATCGAGGTCGGCGAGCATCGCGCGGCGGACATCACCGTCGGTGACCGTGCCGAGCAGCCTCCGGTCCGCCTCGACGACGAGCGCGATCCCGCTGCGGTTGCGGTCGATGCAGGCCATCGCCTCGCGCACCGTCGCCGCCGGCCGGCAGGAGCAGTGCCTCGAGCTCGCGCGCCATCAGGTCTCCACCCGCCGCAGGACGCGCGCCGGCACGCCGGCGACGACGACGCCGGGCTCGACGTCGCGCACGACCGCCGCACCGGCGCCGACGATCGAGCCCGCGCCGACGTCGACGCCCTGGATCACGCTCGCGCCGAGGCCGACGTGGGCCCCGTCGCCGACCGTGACGGCGCTCGCGAGCCGTGCGCCGCTCGCCACGTGCACGTGGTCGCCGATCCGGCAGTCGTGCTCGACGATCGCGCCCGTGTTGACGATCACGTCCTCGCCGAGCGCCGCGTCGGCGTTCACGACCGCAGCGGCGAAGACCGTCGCGCCGCGCGCCGAGCTCGCGCCGACGGCGACACGACCGCGCGCGGATGCACGCACGGAGACGATCTCGAACCCGTGCGAGCGCGCGAGCTCGTAGAGCCGTCGCCGGGGCCTCGTGTCGCCGGAGCCGCCGAGGCCGATGAACGCATGCGTCACGCCGTCATCGTATTGGCGCCCCAGGAGCTCGTCGTCGCCCAGCACGGGGACGCCGTGGACGCTCGTCCCGGCGAGCTCCTCCCTGCGGATCGAGCAGGCCGACGACCTCGTACCCGCCGAGGCGGCGAGCGTCTCGAGCACGACCTTCGCGTGCCCGCCGGCGCCGAGCCCGATCACGCGCACCGGCTCAGACAAGCTCGCGCACCAGCCTGAACGCCTCCGCGTACCACACGCCGACGGTCGCGCCTCGGAATCGCGCGAGAGCGCGAATCGCGTCGGGCCCACGCGGCAACGGATCCGGCTGGGCCTCGGACTCGTAGAGAGCCATGATCTCGAGCTTCCGCTCGAGCCAGTCGGAGACGTCGCTGAAGACGGTCGGCACGAACGCCCGCTCGGACGACGGGGGCGCCGCCTCCGTCGAGGAGAGCGTCTCGTACGCGAGCACGCGTCGGACACCGAGGGCGGTCGTGCGGAATGCCTTGAGCACCGCGAGCGTCGCCTCGAAGACGTCGGCGTGATCGCCGTGCACGTCTCCCGGATGCACGACATACACCGTCTCGGGTCGCTCACGCTCGACGACCCGGCCGACGGCGTCCATCAGCTCGGCGCGAGGTGTGACGTCGAGCCTCGAGCTCGGAAAGCCGAGCCGGACATGCCGTGCGACGCCGTAGGCCTCGGCGACACGGTCGACCTCGAGCGCCTTCAGCTCGATCGTCTCGGCCGACCACTGGGGCTCGTGCGCCTGGGTGGCGATCACCCAGGTCAGCTCGTCCCCGGCCGCGACGTGCTTGAGCATCGTCCCACCGCAGCCGAGCGTCTCGTCGTCCGGATGCGCGCAGATCACGAGCACCCTCACGCCGGACCCTCCAGCACGTCCCCTGCACGCAACAGCCCTGCGGGCTCGACCTCGAGCAAGGTCAGGTACCCGTTACCGGTGCGGATGGTCAGCTCGGGAGCGTCCGCGAGGACGGAGCCGGGCGACGGCGTCCTCCGCCGCGACGGGGGGCGGATCCTCGGGAAGTCTGGCTCTCCACACGAGCACATCCTGCCCGGCGCATCGGGTGAGCGCACCGACGTAGGGGCGAGCCAGGCCTCTGATCAGGTTGTGGACGGCGAGGGAAGACAACGTCCAGTCGATCCAGCGATCGTCGTCTGTGCGCCTCCGCCAGTACGTCGCGAGAGCGTCGTCCTGCGGCACCCTTGGAGCCGAGTCGGATTCGAGCAGCGGGAGGAGCTCGCGGATCGCCTCCCGCCCGAGGCCGACCATCTTCCGGTACAGGCTCGCAGCGTCGTCGTCGATCGCGATCGGGAAGGACCGCTGCCACAGGATGTCGCCGCTGTCCGCGCCCTCGTCGAGCCAGAGGAAGGTGAGACCCGACTCGTCGAGTCCCTCGACGAGCGCCCAGGTGAGCGGATGGCGGCCGCGGTTGCGAGGGAGAAGAGCCGGATGCGAGCCGATGCACGGCGCCAGTGCCAGGAGCTCCGGCCCGAGCAGCTGCGACCAGCCGAGGACGAAGATCACGTCCGGCTCGAGCGAGCGAATCAGCTCGATCGTTGCCGGGTCGTTGATGTTCCCGATCCGGTGCACCGGCACCCCGTGCGCCGCGGCCACGGGCTCGAGGTCGGCGTAGTCGCCGTGGAAGCTCGCGTTCTCAGCTGGGAGGGTGATCACTGCGACGACGTCGCCCCCTGCCGCGAGCATCTCCTCGAGACACGCGCGGCTGAACTCGACTGCGCCGACGAAGGCGATCCGCATCAGGCCGGCAGGTCGTGAAAGCGCTTGACGAGCAGACGCTCGTCGAGAGGAACGGTGGCCAGGGTCTCGACGATCCGCTCGCGCCGCGTGCCCGTCGCCGTACGGGTTGACGAGCCCGTCGAGGCCCTGGCGGAACTCGGCAGCGGTCGCCCGGGCGATCGCCGCGGCGACGCTCGCGCGATCGGGCTCGGCGTGAAGCACGTTCGCGCCGCGCAGCGCGTCCCTGCTGGCGCGATCCCGACGTCGACCACGGGCAGCCGGAACGACGCCGCCTCGATGATCCCCGACGAGGAGTTGCCGACCATCGCCGCCGCCCGGCTCATGAGCGTGAAGTAGGCGTCCGAGCCGAGGCTTCGCACGAGCGTGTAGCGCTCGTCTCCGGCCGCGAACCGCTCGATCGAGCTCGACCACCTCGCCGTGGCTCGTGTCGGCGTTCGGATAGGTGAGCACGGCGTCCAGCCCGGACGCCTCGATCGCACCGAGCATCGCCTCGAGATCGGCGCCGGTCCGTTCGTGGTCGAGCGTGACCGGGTGGTAGGTGACGAGCAGGGTCGGCCCGCGCAGGCGGACGCCGATCGCGCGGCGAGCTCCTCGGCCGGCAGCGGCTCGAAGTCCGCGAGCAGGTCCAGGGCGGGCGCGCCGCTGACGACGACGCGCCAGGGCTCCTCGCCGAGCTGGACGACGCGGCGCGCATACTACCTCCGTCGAGACGAAATGGAGGTGGCTGAGCTTCGTGAGCGAGTGGCGGATCGCCTCGTCGATCAGCGCCCTCCGTCAGCTCGCCGCCGTGGATGTGCGCGACCGGAAGCGCGAGCGGCAGCGCGGCGATTCCGGCCGCGAACATCTCGAACCGGTCGCCGAGCACGAGCAGCAGGTCGGGCCGCGTGCGCGAGAACGCCTCCGCGAACGCGACCACGCCGCGGCCGATCGACTCCGCCACCGCCTGCGGCGTGTCCTCCGGGAGCAGGAAGTCCACGCGCTCGGCGATCGGGAAGCCGTCCCGCTCGATCTCCTCGACCGTCGAGCCGAAGCGCTCCAGGAGGTGCATCCCGCCGACGTAGAGCTGCAGGCTGATGTCGTCCCGTTCGGCGAGCGCCCGCAGGACGGGGCGGTAGATGCCGTAGTCCGAGCGCGCGACCGTGACGACACCGATGGTCCTCATTCCAGGTCGTCCGGGTCGAGGAGCGCGCCGCGCGACGAGATCGCGCCGCAGGTGCCGACCCACGACCTCGTCGATGCGCGCCGGCGGGATCCCCGTCCCCGGCCGGAGCGCCGTCAGCATCTCGCGCGTCAGCTCCGCGCCCGCGGGCAGGTCCGCGGCCGCCGCGAGGCTGCGGCGAACGACCGCGGCGTTCCGGCGCTCCGCGGCCGTCGGCGCCTTGACGCCGTCGCCGAGCGCGGCCTCGACGCGGCGCACGGCCCGGACGAGCGCGGCCAGCTCCTCCGGCTCGAGCGACGCACGGTGGTCGGGCCCGGGCAGCGAGCGGTCGAGCGTGACGTGCTTCTCGAGCATGCAGGCGCCGAGGGCGACGGCCGCCAGCGCCGACCTCCGCGCCCTCGGTGTGGTCCGAGTAGCCGACCGGCACCCCGAGCCGCTCCGCCATCGTCGCCATTGCTCGGAGATTCGCGTCCTCGGCCCGCGCGGGGTACTCCGACACGCAGTGCAGCACGACCAGCTCGCTCGCGCCGCCGCTCGAACGGCGTCGACGGCGGCCTCGACCTCGTCGAGATCCGCGAGGCCGGTCGAGAGGATGACCGGCCGCCCGCGCCGCGCGATCTCCTCGAGCAGCGGCAGGTTCGTCAGATCGGGCGACGCAACCTTGAACGCCGCGACGCCGAGGCCGTCGAGCAGGTCGACGCTCGCGACGTCGAACGGCGTCGAGAGGAACGCGAGCCCGCGCTCCTCCGCGCGCGCCTTGAGCTCGGCGAACGCGTCGCGGTCGAGCTCGAGCCGGCGCAGCATCTCGAGCTGCGACTCGTCGCCGTCCGTCGTCTCGAGCTGGTAGCCGGCCTTCGGCGCGTCGGCGGCGGCGACGCCCTCGGCGCGGAAGGTCTGGAACTTGATCGCGTCGGCGCCCGCCGCCGCGGCGGCGTCGACGAGCCGCCGCGCAAGCTCGACCTCGCCGTTGTGGTTGACGCCCGCCTCGGCGACCACGAAGCAGGGCTCACCGCCGCCGACGCGGCGGCCGCCGATCGTCACCACGCGGTCCAGCCCCCGTCGACGACGAGGTTGTGCCCGGTCACGTAGGCGGAGAGGTCGCTGGCGAGGTAGGCGACGGCGCCCTTGAGTCCTCCTCGGTCGCCATCCGGCGAAGCGGCGTCCGCGCCCGGTACCGCTCCTGGAAGGCCTTCGGCTGGCCGCGCTCGACCCCGCCCGGCGAGATCGCGTTCACCCGCACCGCGGGCGCGAGCGCGGTCGCCAGGTGGCGGGTGAGCTGGAGCACGCCGCCCTTCGACGCGCCGTACGCGGCCGGATTCGTCCATCTGCGTGCCCTCGTAGAGCCAGAATCGGGACCGACGATCCCGTAGGTCGAGCCGAAGAGGATCACCGAGCCGTGGCCGGACTCCAGGAGCACCGGCGCGCTCCTGCACGAGCACGAACGCAGATGTCAGGTTCACGCGAGCGCGCGGTCCCAGGCCTCGACCGTCTGCTCCTCGAACGGATCGCCCAGCCCTCGAGCTCCGTCTCCCGACGAGCGCCGCGCAGTGCACGAGGACGTCGAGACCGCCGAGCGCCTGGACAGCTTCGCGCAGCGCGGCTCTGCCGCCTCCTCGTCTGCCAGTCGGCCACGATCTCGACGTCACGTGCACCCGCAGCCCGCAGGTCGACCACCGCCACCGCCGCCCCGAGCTCCGCCAGCGTGTCGCAAGCGGCGCGACCGAGCCCGCCTGCCCCGCCTGCGACGAGCGCACGCCGCCCGCTCAGATCCCGAGCTCACTCAGCGTTCGCATGGCCGCGATCGTACTCGGAACCCTCAGCGGACGAGCCTGCGCGCACGGTCGAGCAACTCGCGGTAGCGGCGTTCCGCGAGGAGGCGGTACCCCTTCAGAGCCCGTCCGAGCTGGGGACGTCGCTGCGCCTGCTCGCGCACGTACATGTCCGACACGAACCGGCCGCCGTGCCGCCGGCTGATCCGCCGGACCTCGGGCCAGAAGCGCTCCGCTTCGGCGCCGCTCTTCGAGTCGCCGTGACGCCGAAAGGCCGCGAGCACCTGAGGGACCGTGCGGCACCTCGAAGCGAGCGGCGATCTTCAGCCACAGGTCGTAGTCCATCGCGTAGTGGTAGTCGGGGTCGAGCCCGCCGACCGCCTCGAACGCTTCGCGCGTGAAGAACGCGGCCGGCTGCGCGACCATGTTCCGCACCTCGAGCAGCTCGCGATAGTCGAACGGCTCCGGCGGCGATGTCCCGCAGGATCGCTGCCGTCCTCGTCGATCTGGCGCCAGCCGCCGTAGACGAGGCCGCACCCGGTCTCGAGCAGCGCCTGCCACGGCCGCGGCGACGGCTCCGGGCAGGTAGCACGTCGTCGGCGTTGAGCCAGCCGAAGATGTCGCCGCCGCGCCATCCGGAACCCCTTGTTGACGGCGTCCGCCTGCCCGCGATCCGGCTCGGAGACCCAGCGCAGGTGCGGATAGCGCCGAAGCACCTCGAGCGTGCCGTCGGTCGGAGCCCCCGTCGACCACGATGTGCTCGATGGCCGGGTAGTCCTGCTCGCGGACGCTCCGGATCGTCTCCTCGATGAACCGCCCCTGGTTGCAGCGAGGGCGTCACGACCGACACGAGCGGGCGACCCTCGGCGCCGGGTCAGACGAAGTACTCACTGTTGACCACCCAGCTCGCCTCCGGAAGCTCCAGATCAGTTCGGGGGCACGATAGATGAGCCCTCGCTCCTCCAGTTCGCCGCGAGCGCCGGTCGGAAGCCGCCAGAGCGGAGTTGTTGCCGACCCTGCCGGCGAGACGTCTGCGAAGCGAGCTCTCGCAGCCTCCCGTATGGATTCCCGCCGCGCCGGCGCAGCACCGCCTCGGCCTCGTCGAGGTACCGTTCGAGGCGACCGAGCGTCTTCTGCGCAGGCTGGCTGCGATATGCCCCGAGCAACGCGCGGACCCCCCAGAGCTCGGCGTGACGGTAGAAGCGCGCCCAGAGCTCGAGGTCACCCGCCATCGTCGAGCGAAGCGTCGAGCCGGCCGCCGGCACGTTCCCAGAGCTCACGGCGCCAGAACGTCGACTCCTGCGGAATGAAATGGCCGCCGTGCCACCCGCGCGCCGGGAGGTTGAAGCCCCTGAAGAAGGCGCGCCTGCTGAATCGCGGCACCGCGATCGTGCGGACGACGGACCCGTGCCGCGTTCGCGATGACTGCGATCGAACCGGTGATCCAGTCGATCTCCGGATGCTCGCGAAAGATCGTCTCGACGGTCGCGAGCGCGCCCGGGAAGTAGAAGTCGTCGGCGTTGAGCCACGCCCATGATCGTCCCGGAGGTCTGCCGCGAAGCCCTTGTCGAGCGCGTCGTACTGACCGCCGTCCGGTTCGCTCCGCCAGCCGGCCAGCCTCCCCTCGTATCGACGCAGGATGTCGAGCGCTGCCGTCGGTCGAGCCGCCGTCGACGACGACGTACTCGACGTCGACGCCCTGGTTGAGGACCGAAAGCACCGCCGCCTCCAGGAACTCGCCCTGGTCGAGGCTCGGTGTGACGATCGAGATCATGCGCGGCCGCCACTCTAGTCGGCGTGTCATGGCCGTCGAGCCGGCGCTTGAGCGCGAGCTCCGAGCTCGTCGCGAACCAGGCCCAGAAGAGGCTGAGAGTCAACCCGGTGAAGCCGTCCAGGTACCCGCGCTTCGCGACGAAGGACTCTGAGAAGCTCCGTAGCGGCATCGTGCAGGATCGACGCGGTACCCGGTGGTCTCGCCGGCTGCGATACGGTCCTCGGCCGGCGACCCGGACGTAGCGGCGGTGCTTTTGCGAAAAAGCTCCCGGTATCCCGCTCACCCAGTGGTGCGCGATCGCGTTGTCGCCGCGTGAAGGGATGAGATCGCACGTCGGTACCCGGCCGAACGACCGCACCCGGATAGATCGTCGGACGAGAAGTCGACCCGGTCGCGACGCACGAGCAGACGCCGCTCGCTTGACGCCGCCCCATACCGTCCCTCGAAGCGGCCGTCGCCGAACTAGTACTGGATCGGCGCGTAGACCAGCGGCGACGCCGGGTTCGCCCGACGGCAGAGCTCGGCGAGCTGCAGCGCAAGCGCGCGAGGCAGCTCCTCGTCGGGGTCGGTGAAGAGCAGCCACTCGTGGCGCGCCTCGTCGACACCCCTACGCGGACGCGCTCGACCGAGCCACCAGCGGCCGCCGCAGCACGCGCGCGCCGTAGCAGTGGCAACGCCGCCGTCTCGTCGTCGGGACTCGAGGTCGACGACGAGGATCTCGGCGCAGAACCCCAGCGTGGCGAGGCAGCGCCCGAGCTTCTCACCCTCGTTGCGGCTGACGACGATCGCGGTGGCAGGAAGACGCTCACCGGCGTGAGCGACGTCAGCCGCGCTGAGTCGGACGGACATTCGCTCCCGACACTCTGCCGACCGCCGCCCGAATCCGCGCACGGGAGCGCCTCAGACGGCTGCCCAGCCTTAGGCGGAAGCGCAGCTCCGCCCGCCGCGACTCGAATGGGCCATTGGGGCGGATTCGCGCCACGACGTGTTCGCAGAAAACTGGCTCTCCCTGATACGTCGCCGTCTCAGAGATGAACGCCCAATCGTTCGCTCGGTTGCTCTGGTCCCACCGTCCGAGCTTCTCCGGAATGTTCGGGACCACGAACATCTGACTACTGACGTTCCCGAAGCGGAGCTCTGGCTCGCTCCAGAGCAGCGAGCCGTCCATGAGTTGCATGCGGAAGATCCCGATCCGGTCCGGGTTCTGGCGGGCGAAGCCCCTCATCGCGGCGAGCGCACCGTCCAGATACTCGTCGTCGTCGTCGAGAAAGACGAGATGGGTTCCGATCGCACGCGCGACTCCACTGTTGCGCGCCCAGTCGCCCTGATCGCCCTTGTCGTTGCAAAGGACGATGATCTCGTCCCCCGGCTGAACCTGGGTCGCGACGCTTCGAAGCGCCTTCGCCAGAGTCGACCGTCCCGTGGTAGGCATGATCACCGAGAATGTCGGTCTGTCGTGGGTCAGTGAGTGCTCGCCGCCTCGTCGCGTCCGTTGGGCCTGGCGCATTGTACGCGTGCCACCGGGGACCCTTTCACGCCGGTGATCTCGCGTGACCAGTACCACGGGAACCTGGATCGACGACACCGCCGTCCTGACCGCCAGTTTCGGCGATCCGGCGTGGGCGGCGATGCTGCTGCGCAGGCTCCGAGCCGCGTTCCCGGAGATTCCGGACCGACGTATCTTCGTGATCGACCAGGATCGCACCGAGCGCTCCGCGACTGCCCTCAGGGACGCGCTCGGTGCAGTGCAGATCCTCACCTTCCCGACGAGCCCGAGCCACGTCGCGGCCACCGGACACGACCACGCCTACGTTCTGAACCTGGCGGTTCGCGCGATCGACACCGGTTTTCTGATGCTGTTCGACTCGGACGCCCACCCGGTCTCGCACGCGGCGCGAACGCGGCTCGAGCCCCTGGCAGAGACCGTCGACGCCGTCCTCGCCGGCTCGGCGTCCGAGGGCATCGAGACGCATCCCTGCTTCATGCTCCTCGGCCCGGAGGTTCCCCGCGACCGGCTGTACTTCGACGCCGGCCAGGTAGAGAGTGGAGTCGACACCGGCCGAGAGATCGGCAGACAGATCAGCGCGCTCGGTAGGTCGATGGAGCTCCTTCGGCCCGTCCCGGCCTTCGGCGGCAGCTGGGGCACGCTCTACCTCGAGCGGACGATCTATCACCACGGCAGCGGCTCGTTCGGCGGCAGTGCCGACAGCAGGCTCCGCAGGCAGTTCTCGAACCGGCGCCGGGAGGACGCCTTCTTCCGCCGCCGCGTGTTCGACGGCCGCTACGAGCTTTCCGAGCGGGAAGCCGTCGCTTCGCGCGCGCTCAGGTCCGCCGACCGACGGCGTCGGAAGCTGGCGACACTCGTCCGTCGCAGGATCCTGCGCCGAGATCCCGATCCTTTCGATCCCGGCGCAGCCTGATCCGGGCCCGGCCTAGGAGGAAGCCTTCCGGAGCAGGCAGTCGGCCTCGCCGAGGACTCCACGGTGCCAGCTCACCGGATGGAACCAGACCGGCTCGAACCCGAGTGACCGTAGCCAGGCGAGCATGTCGAGATAGTCGGGCGCCCCTTCGTAGTAGCCGTTGACGGACAGCTCCGTCTGGATGCCAAAGATCATCGCGAACACACCCGACGATCCCTCGAGGACGTGCCTATCCCATCCCTGCGTGTCGATCTTGACAACGGCGCGATCGGCCCGGATGAGCTCGTCCCACACCTCGTCGAGCCGCACCACATCGACCGCTTCCTCCGAGGGCCCGGCGAGATGGTCGGCGAAATGCTCGCGCCCCCGTTCCGACACCGGGAGGAAAGATGCGAGATCAGTCGCCGCGGTGACCGCGAGTGAGCGTCTTTCGGGCTGGTCGCCGATCGCGAGTCGGTGCGCATCCCATAGCGGGTCCACGGCTGCTCGCTTTGCCAGCTTCGTGTAGCTCTGCGCGCCGGGCTCGAACGACACCATACGACCCCCGAAGCCGCGAGCTCGGATCGTCGCGGCAAAGTCACCGACGTTCGCCCCCACGTCGATCACGACGTCGGCGTCGACGTCTTTGACGAGTTCCATGAAATCGACGCCCGCGGGTGTTCCGAGCGGCCACCGGATCACATCGAAACCGAGGCGCCGGAGGGAGCTGTGCCAGTCCACGCCGGGTGAGTCTAGTGCGAAAGGAGGCGCCTACCGACGCGCGGGGGGGGGGGGGGGGGGAGGAAAGAGAAAGGAGAGCGGGAGGAAAGGGGGGAAAACGGAAGGGGAGTGCCGAAAGGAGGGACAGCCGGTAGGCGCCAGGGGGGGGGGGGAAGGACCGACGAGTGACGAATAGAGGGAGAGGGAGGAGGGAGAAAGAGGCGTAGAACCGGAGAGGAGAGGTCTCGAGTCCGGAGAGGTCCGTGAAGAAGGGAGATAGAAGAAGACATGAGCGTGAAAGCGGAACGGGTACACGGAACAACAAACAACAACACCGCCAGCGCGGAGGTGATTCTGGGGAAAAGGAAAGGGGAGGGGAATTTCGCAACCTCCGTCACGCGAGGCATGCGCGCGCCTCCGCGTACCCGTCAGCGCGGCGACCCCGAGCAGGACGAAGATCGGGTCGAACGGGACGCGGTACTCGAGCGCGGTCGGCATGGCGAGCAGCGTGCCAACGATGACGAGAAGTGAGATTGCGGCGAGGACGAGCAGGACCCTGGTACCCCTGGGCCACCGTACGAGCAGCGCGACCACACCTACCGCGAGCCAGACGGCCATTCGCGGATACAGCTGCGAGAGCCGGTTCAGCGCGCGGGCGACGGTTGGCGAGCCGTCCCGGTTGGGCAAGTCTGCCTGGAGCCGAGCCACGTTCGCGTTCAACGTTGCCACGTGCGCCTGATCGCGCGGATCGCGCCAGACCATCGACAGCTGACGCCCGGCGGAGTCTCGTTCCTGGGTGATATGGCCATCGGGGGTCGACGCCAGCCACCACAAGTAACCACCCGGATCCGCGTTCGACGTGTCGGCTCCGGCCGACGCCGTGGCGCCGGATTGCGGGGTCGGTCGGCTCGGCCTCACGGACACCGGGGACGTGTACGGAGCGACCAGCTCGAACCGCGTGGAGTCGATGATGTCGCGTATGTACAGCTTCGGGTGGCGAGCGATCGCCTCGAACGCGACCCGTCGCAAGATCGAGTAGTCGCTGTTCCATCCCCAGACGCGGTCCGAGAGGACAACGAGGTCGCCCCACTCGCGGTCGCCCTCGAGCGTGAAGAACTGGTCGAGGCCGATCCGTTCGGCCCGGTACGGCTGCTGTGTGAGCAGCTCGCGCTGCACGGCGCGGGCGAGCGAGCGCGACGCAGGCCCGTTCTGCGGCTTCACGATGTGCTCGAGCACGAACACGCGGTAGAACGGCACTGTCGCCGAGCTCCCACGCGCCACGGTGAAGTCGGCGTAGCGAAGGTCGTTGTAGCCGGCGTAGCCGGCCAACAGACCGATCGCGACCGCTAGGTAGGCTCCACTCCAGGTGAAACGGCGACGCCAGCTAGCCGGCGTGAGGATGAGCGGCACGGCCGCGAACACGAGCAGAACCTGCGAGCTGGGACGTGCGAGGACGAGCGCGACTAGGCCGAGTCCGAGGAGCGCGAACTTCCACGTCGCCGGGACGAACATCGCCCGCACGACGCCGAGCGTCCAGAGGGCGACGACGAGGGCGAAGACGGAGTCGCTCGAAACCTGGTGGAAGAGCGCGCCGTACGCGGGGTACAAGAGCAGCGCCACCGCCGTCACTAGCGCGCAGCGGCGACCGAAGCTGAGCGCTGCCGCCGCAAAGGCGAGCACCGACACGGCGTAGGCGACCGCCATCCCCGCCTCGGCGAGAGACGCTCCGCCGAGCTGGAGCAGCGGGCCGAAGACGAGCGCTGCGAGCGGCGTGCGGAACAGCATCAGCTCCGGGAGCGCCGGACGCGCGTGCCACATGTCGAGGTAGTACATGAGGTAGGTCGTCGAATCGCGGCCTCCGCGCAGAGGCCAGGCGATGCTCTGGATGCCGAACACGGCCAGCGCCGCGACGAAACAGAGCACCGCCGAAGCGCGGGTTCCCGCAAACGATTCGACACGATGCCAGGTCGTCCGCAATCTTCCCAACGGAACCCTCGGGAGACCGGCGGCAGCGCGGTTCACGGCCGTCGACGCCGCAGCACCGCGTGCTCGCTCAGGCCGAGGATGCTGAGGAAGAACGAGGCGAAGGCACCCTGGAAGGCGATCGCCATCAGGGTCAGCCCGAGCACACCGAGCCGGGGATCCTTGACGCCGTCGAAGAACGAGATCGCCGTGATTGCGAAGCCGACGGCGAGCGTCGCGGCGGCGAGCGCGAGCCCGTGCTCGAGCCTGAAGCGTCGCCACAGCCGCTCGAGCTGCGGCCCGGCCTCGCCGAGGTAGATCACCGCGTACGTGCGCGCGTAGAGGCCGAGCTGCATCACGCCGACCCCGACCAGCGACAGCATCGCGAACGCGACCGAGACGCCGGTCCATGGATCACCGAGACCGGTGTCGGCGGCAAGGGCGATCACCACGGCGAGACCGATCAGCGTGGCGAGCGGGCCCGGCAGGATGAACAGGAACGTCGGGCTGTACACGAGCATGAAGCGCACGTGGCGCCAGGCGTCGCCGACCCGCGATAGCTTCGACTCGCCGACCCGCGGGAAGTAGTCGATCGGGATCTCCTCGACCCGGAGCCTCCGCTTGCCGGCCTTGATCACCATCTCCGACGCGAACTCCATCCCGGTCGCCGAGAGCTGGAGCGTCGGCAGCACGTCGCGCCGCACCGCGCGCAACCCGCAATGCGCGTCCGAGACGCCGCTGCTGAAGAGGACGTTCAGCATTCCCGTCAGGACCGGGTTGCCGATGTAGCGGTTCGGCCACGGCATCGCGCCCGGATGGATCGTGCCCTTGAACCGGGACCCGACCACCATGTCGGCGCCGTCGCGGAGCTTCTCGACGAACGCTCCGATCCGGTCGAGTGGATAGGTCTGATCGGCGTCGGCCATGATGATGTACGCGCCGCGGGCTGCCGCGAGTCCTGCGAGATACGCGCTGCCGTACCCGCGCCGTGGCTCGTACACGACGGTCGCGCCCGCGTCCCGGCGCCAGCTCGGCCGAGCGGTCCTCGGACGCGTTGTCGACGACGAGCACCTCGCCGGCCACGCCGCCTCGCTCGAGTGCCTCGCCGAGCCTCGAGCACGACGTGCGCGATCGCCGGCTCCTCGTTGAGACATGGAATCACCACCGAAACCTCCGGGCCCGAGGGGGCCATGGCGACTGCTGGCCGGGCTGTCTCGGCGCGCTCCATTCAGGGAATCAACCTCGCCCTGTGGCGAACCCCCCAGGCGTAGGCTCCGATAGACGTATGCGTGCGCGTCGGGATCAGCGCGACGTCCGTGGCGCCGCCCGGGATCGTGCTCAGGTACTGAGGCCCTCCGATGGTGATCAGGTTGAAGGCGAGGAACAACGACCACGCGACGCAAATCGTGGCTGCCACGAGCGCGATGCGCGGAACGACGTCGAAGAGCCCCGCGAGGCCGATCGCGACGAGCGGCATGAGCGAGACGAAGAAACGCTGCGAGAACGACCACGTGGCGTCCCAGTACGGGATGAGCGAGTACGAGGCCATGATCCCGACGCCCATCGCGGTCACCGCGGTCAGGAAACGGCGGTGCTCGGGTCGGCGCCGGAACAGGAGGATCAGGCCGATGATCGCGAGGGCTGCGATCGGCGACCAGACGAGATAGCCGCGGTGGTTCGTGAAGAGCATCCGCAGCGGGTTCAACGGCGCGAAGATGATGAGGGTCGACGGATCGGCCGCACCCTGGAAGACCTTCACGTGGTAGGCGGTCGGAACGATCCAGAGCAACAGGCACACCACGGAAGACGTCAGCGCGATCTCGGCGGCATGGCGCCAGCGCCTCCACACCAACAGTAGGAGGACGAGCATCACACCCTCGGCGCCGCTGAAGTAACGCACCGTGTAGGAGAAGCCGAGCACGCCGCCGATCGCAAACGGGAGCCAGGCGGCGGGGTGATCGCCTCCGGCGAAATACCTGAACGTGAGGTAGATGACCACGGTGAAGAGGACCGTGTCGAGTGTGTGATTCTTGCCGGGGTAGAAGGCCGCGTAGAAGAAGAACGGTGTTCCGAGCGCGGCCGCGAGGATCACTACGCCCGAGTAGCGCAACCGGAGCGAACGAAGGACGCTCGCGAGCAGTAGCCACAATGCGAGCGTCGTGAGCGTCAGGCCGATCGTTACCGCGACCTTTCGCGTCTCGTGGCCGGCGACGTCGTGGAGTCCCGCTGCCTCGAAGAGCTTGCCTATCCCGTAGAACGGGGCCTCCGCGAGCCCGAGCCCGAAGTAGTACCCGTCCGCTTTCGGTATGTCCCCGAACAGCCGCTGGGCGAAACCGTACTGGACGCCGTCGTCGCCGAACGGGATGTTGAACGCGAGGAAGTTCGCAAGGAACAGGACCCAGAGAAGCGCCGAGAGCAGGACTCCCCAATAACTGCGCGTGAAGGCGACGAGGCGTTCCGTCATCGACTGGGCTGCCGCCGGCGCGGCCGACGCCGCGCTCATCGGCACACCGCTGCGCCAAACGGCGCATGATTCGGCTGCAAATCCACGGGCGGGCCGATCATAGCGTCCGCGTCTACGATTGCTCCCGTGCCAACTCCTTCGTTCGTCGCGCCCGAAGGTCAGGACGAGTCGCTCGACCGGATGGCGGAGGCGCGCAACTACAACGACTGGCTGTTTCGGCGGGCGAGACCGCTCCTCGGCGCCAGAGTGCTCGACTTCGGCGCCGGAGTCGGCACCTTCACCGAGCTGATCGCGGCCAGCACCGAGGTCGTGGCCGTCGAGCCCGACGGCGAGTTCGTCCCGCGCCTGCGCGCTCGCTTCGAGGGCAACTCCCGCGTGTCGGTCGTCCACGGCGACGACGGCGCGCTCGGGGAGCTCGGTTCGTTCGACAGCGTCGTGTGCCTGAACGTGCTCGAGCACATCCGCGCGGACTTGACCGTCCTGCGACGGTTCGCGGAATGCCTGAAGCCCGGAGGGCACGTGCTACTGCTCGTGCCGGCGCATCAGGCGCTGTTCGGGGAGGTCGACCGCAGCGTCGGCCACGAGCGTCGGTACAGCCGCGGCCAGCTAGGACGGAGGCTCGATAGCGCCGGCCTCGAGCCTGTCGAGCTCCGCTACGTCAATCCCGTCGGTGCTGCTGGCTGGCTCGTCTCGTCCCGGCTGCTCCGGCGCGACCAGGTGCCGACCGGGCCGCTTCGCGTCTACGACGCCCTGGTGCCGGTATTGCGCCCGCTCGACTGGCTGCCTCTGCCATTCGGCCTCTCGCTCTGGGCCGTCGGGCGCAGGACGTCGTCGTAGGCGATCAGCGTCGCGTCGGTCACCGGCTGCCACGCGAACTTCCGGCGCGCCCGCTCGCGCGCGGCGGCGCCGAGGCGCCGCCGGAGCTCGGCGTCGCCGAGCAGCCGCTCGAGCGCGGCCCGCAGTCCCGCGATGTCGCCCGGCTCGACGAGCAGGCCGGTCTCGCCGTCGACGACGAGGTCGAGCAGCCCGCCGACGGCGCCGGCGACCACCGGACGGCCGGCGGCCATCGCCTCGGCGCAGGCCACGCCGAAGCCCTCGCGGTGCGACGGGCAGGCGAAGACGGCGGCTCGCCCGTACATCGGCAGGAGGTCGTGGTGGGGCACCATCCCGAGCGCGCCGGGCACCTTCTCGCGGAGCGGGCCGTCGCCGGCTACGACGAGCGGCAGACCCTCCGCGGCCTGGACGAGGTCGAGGATGCCCTTCTCCCGGGACAGCCGCCCGGCGAAGAGGATGTGCGGCGGCTCGTCCGGATCGGGCACCGATCCGGGCACGTCCACGCCGCTCGGGATCACGCGAACCTCCCGCGCCCCCAGGCGCTCCGCATCGGCCGCGAGAGCGTTCGAGGCCGCGATCACGAGCTCGGCACGCCGCAGGATCGGCTTCGCGAGCAGCGGCAGCCGCCGCGCGATCTCGAGATCGGTCCCCCAGACCTGGACGACGAAGGGCTTCCCGAGCGACATCGCCACCCCGCCCGACGGGAGCCAGTGCGCGTGCACGAGGTCGGCGTCCACCGCGGCCTCGCGCGCCGCGCGCCGGAAGTTGCGCTGCATCGACGGGAGGTACAGCGCGAGCAGCGGGCGCTGCCGGAGGTTGCCGACCACGCCCGAGCCGAAGGCGATCCCGTGGTGCTCGAACGACGCGGGCGAGACGACCTCGACCTCGACCCCGCGCGCCCGCACGCGCTCGACCGCGTCGGCGACGAACCGCCCCGCGGGATCGCCCGGATGGCGGGGATACGACGTGGTGAGGACGACGACCTTCACGTGCCGCTTACGCTAGACGAGCGCCGGTTATGCTGGCGGCCTGGACGCGCCACCCCGCACCCTCGGCTCGCGAGTCTGGAGCCTCTACGTCGAGGCGCGCGCGTCTCTGGTGGCGACTCACAGACCCGAAGCGGCTCGCCGAGACCCAGGAGCGGGTCGTCTTCGAGCACCTGCGCCGCTCCGGGCGCCTCGAACGCTTCCGCGGCAGCCGGATCCTCGAGATCGGGCCCAAGCACGGCGAGGACTCGCGTCTGCTCGCGGCGCTCGCGCCCGCCGAGCTCGTGCTGCTCGACCTGCCGGAGAAGGACGAGCTGGTGCAACGGTGGCTGCCGGGAATCGAGGCTCTCTGCCCCACCCGCTACGTGACCGGAAACCTGATGTACCTGTCGCCCGGCGAGCTGGAGCAGCTCGGGACATTCGACCTGGTCTGGTGCCTCGGGGTCGTCTACCACAACGTGGAGCAGCTCCGACTCCTGCGGCGCCTCTTTCACCTCACGCGCACGGACGGGCTCGTCGTGATCGAGAGCGCGACGACCCGGAACCGCCGACTCGCGGGCAAGAACGTGGTCGAGGTGCACTGGCCGGACCTCTACCGGGGCCAGCGCACGATCACGCACCTTCCCTCCCGGCTGGCGCTTAGGAGCTGGCTCGAGATGGTCGGCTTCGCCGACGTCCGGGTCGAGCCCGTGTACTCGCGCCACACGGGCTGGCAGCGCGCGGTGCTGACGGGAGTCCGGCCCGCCGAGCCGAAGCCGTACCTCTCCTACGTCGGCGAGGACGCCCCACCCTGGGTCGCGGGCGACGCCACGTAGGCACGGGGCCGGAACACGAGCGGTACCGCGAGCGCGAGCGCCACGAACGCGTAGAAGTAGTAGAAGCTCATCGTCAGGTAGAAGATGTTCGCCGCCATCGTGCCGACGAGGGCTGCGGTGAGGCCCCAGGCGAGCGGCCGGACGCGCGCCGCGAGCGGATCGCGGGCCAGAGTCAGCTCGCGGCCGAGCCGCCGGGCGGCGCCCAGCCGGCGGAACACGTAGTAGAGGAACGCGGCGAAGAGCGCCGTCCCGACGACCCCGGTCTCGACCAGCAGCGCGACGTAGAACGAGTGGGGCCCCCAGTTCGTCTTCCCCGTGACGAGCTCGTAGTAGACGGAGAAGTCGTTCAGCCCGAGCCCGAAGAGCGGGTGCAGATGGAGCACGTCCGGCACCAGGCCGTAGACGGCGAAGTGGGTCGAGCTGCTGCTCGCCGTGGTGCGCGACCGGAGCACCACCTCGAAGTAGTGCAGCCGCGTGTAGACGATCGCGCCGAGGACCAGAACCACCGCGGCGACCGGCGCGAGGAGCGCCCGCGAGAAGAGCTTGCGGCGGTAGGGCACGGCCAGGACGAGGCCGCCGGCGATCAGGCCGAGCAGGCCGCTGCGCGACAGCGTCGCCGCCTCGACGAGGAGCAGGAATGCGAGCAGGCCTGCGAGCGGCCAGCGCAGGCGATGCCCTTTCTCGAGCCTGAGGTAGACCGGCGTCAGCACGAGCAGCGGCACGATCAGCATGATCCCGAGATGGTTCGGGTCGCCGGTGAGCGCGTTCGGCCGGAAGACGCTCGCGCCGTTGACGGCCCCGTAGATGTTGATCGCGCTCGCGCCGCCTGTGAGCGGCGAGAGCACCAGCGAGTCGAGGTTCCCGCCGGCGCGGGCGACGAGCAGCTGGACCACGCCGTAGGCCGCGTTCGCGGTCATCCCGAGGACGAAGGCGGCAAGCGAGCGCCAGTACATCGCCCGGGTCGAGCGCGCCAGGAACGCCACCCCGGCGGCCAGGAAGAGGAAATGGATCACGAACTTCGCCAGCCCCTTGCCGAACTGGTTCAGCGCCTGCTGCGTGTCGATGTTGAAGTAGCCGACGAAGTAGACGATCAGGAACCCGGCGAGGAAGAGCAGGATCACGCCGACCGTGCGCGGCCAGCTGCGGACGGGCAGCGCGTCGAGGAGGAACGAGGCCAGGAACGCGATCGTGAGCAGGTCGGCGAGCGCGACCTGCCCGGCGATCGACCAGTGCACCTTCTCGAACGTGACCGAGAAGAGCGTGGCCAGGAACAGCGCACCGGTGACGCGGCTGAAGGTCATGCAACGACCTCTCCGAGCAGCTGGGCGAGCTCCTCGACGCGCGCGCGGCGGGAGAGCCGGTCGCGCCACTCCTCCGAGAGCGGGCTTCCGTCGAGCGTCCCCGCGCGCCAGCGCTCGACGAGCCCCGTGAGCGCCGCGTACAGCGCGTCCGCGTCGTCGGCGGGGGCGACGACCCCTGCTCCCGTCTCGCGGATCAGGTCGGCCGCGGCCCCGTCCGGCGGCACCGCCGCGAGGATCGGGCGCTCGGCTGCGAGGTACTCGAACACCTTCCCGGAGAGGACGCCCCGGCCGCGGCCGCCGGCCTCCGGGATCAGGAGCAGCAGCGCGTCGGAGTCCCGCTGCAGCTCGAGCGAGCGGTTGCGCGGCACGTAGGGGATCAGCTCGAGCCTCTCGCCGAGCGTCGAGCGGCTCGGCCCAGTCCCGGTCGGTGGAGCGGAAGTCGCCGACGAACCGCGCGACGACGTCGTCGAGCCCGGGGCCGGCGAGCGCCCGCAGGAACGGGCGCGGGTCCCGCTTGCCGAAGAAGCTGCCGGCGTGAGTGATGCGGAAGCGCTCGGCGCGGTGGTACTCGAGCCCTGCGAAGTCGTCGAAGTCGGAGCCGTTGGCGATCGTGACGACCCGGCCGCGCGGCTCGAGCTCTCGCGTCTCCTCGGTGATCGCCTCCGAGACGGTGACGATCGCGTCGGCCGAGCGCGCGACGAGCTGCGCGACCGAGCGGGCGGTTCGCTCCTTGGTGCGCACGGCGAGGCTCTCGGAGCGCCGGTGAGGATGCGCGACGATCGAATCCCGCAGATCTGCGATCCACCGCACCCCGGTCGCCCGCTTCGCCGCGGCCCCGACCAGGTGAACCGAGCCGGGCGGCGAGGTCGTGATCACGACGTCGATCCCCTCGCTGCGCACGAGCTTGATCGCCGCTGGGATCGCGGTCAGGTTCCAGCTCACGTTCTCGTCGGGGACGAGGAACCGGCGCCCGAGCAGCTTCGCGCGACGCACGGCGAGGTCGACTCCGGTCGCGCCGTGCAGCTCCTCCGCCGGAAGCCGGCCCTTGGGGCCGACGAAGCGGACGCGATGCACCCAGGCCTGCGTCGGCAACGGCAGCTCCGCGTCGCTGTGGATCCACTTCGAGTCGTCGGGGGCGAGCACGTGCGTCTCGATCCCGAGCGCCGGCAGGTGCGTCGCGAACTTGAGCGGCCGCTGCACGCCGCCGCCTCCCGAGGGGGGGAAATAGAGCGACACGAGCAGCACCTTCACTGCGGCGATGGTACTCAGGGTTGTGTTTGCTCAGAGCGCGGAGGGCGCCGCGAGAATCAGCTGACTGATCTCGCCCTCTCTGAGCCGGAGCTTTCTGAACAGCTCCCTCATCGCCGAGACATAGGTTGCGTTGATCCCGGCGCCCGTGCGAGGCGAGTCCAGCACACCGTCCACGTTCTTGCGTGGAACCCGGAGGTACGCAGTGAGCCGACGGAGCCACGTGTCCTGTTTCCCGTATCGGGACGCCGGCGCGCTGAAGAGGTAATAGACGCCCGCGATCGCGCAGGCATATTCGCGCCAGCTCTCGTCCGCTGTGATCGTCGACTCGGGGCGCTTGCCAAGGCAATGCGCCTCCGGCCACCGATTCCCGGCGTCCGCCTCAGCGCGGGGAAAGTAGGCGAGCATCTGCGAATCGATCTCCGCACTATCGACCTCCCATTCGCGGTAGGCGCGGTCGAGGTCCTTCTGGCGGTCATTCGCCGTCGAGACCGCGTCGGCCTCGGCCGCGGCGAGGAACGCGGAGACGGATGTGCCCATCCGCGCGACCAGATCGCTCCTGATCTTCAGCGCCGTGTCGTGGTTCTGCCACCCTCGGGTGATACTCGGGACGACGAGGCCGGTAATCCCGGCGGTGACGAGAGCGCCGACGAGGAGCAGGAGCAGTGGATGAGCGAGCCACGACCAGTGCGACTTGGTCGGCGAAGGAGGTGTGCCGTCTCCCATTCCGCCCCGGATGATCCTCCCGGGCGGAAGACGGCACAAGCTCACCCGCCGACCTGCCGGTCAGAATCGACGCATGAGCTCGATCGGCACCGAGCGCGAGGAGCGGATCCGCTGGTGGCACCGGCTGCCGCGCGGCCGACCCGTCGAACGGCACGAGGCGCTGATCGAGGCGGCGCGCGGCCGGCGGGTCGTCCACGTCGGGTTCGTGGACGAGTTGATGGCCTCCAAGATCGCCCAGGAGGTGTGGCTGCACGCGCGCCTTGCCGCGGTCGCCTCTTCGCTCGTCGGGCTCGACTCGTCCGAAGAGGGCGTGGCCGCCGCACGGGCGGAGGGCTACGAGGCCTACGTCGTCGACGCGCAGTCGGCCGAGGCGGTGCGTGCGCTCGGCCTGGCACCTGCGGACGTCGTGATCGCAGGCGAGATCATCGAGCACCTCGACGCGCCGGGGCCGTTCCTGCGCGCGATGCACGAGGCGGCGCCCCGGCTTGTGCTGACGACGCCGAACGCCTACCGGCTGCTCAACTTCCTCGCGCCGATCTCCGGCTCGGAGCTGATCCACCCGGACCACACCTCCTGGCAGAGCCCGAGCACCCTCCGCACGCTCCTGGAGCGCGCGGGCTGGGAGGTCGAGCGGATCGCCTACTACCACAACCCGACCCGGCGCAAGGTCACGGGCACGTCACGCCGGCGCACGGTCACGCACGCCCAGAACGCGGTTCGCGTCGTGCTCGCGCAGCTGAATGCGCTCGTGCCCTACTGGTCGGACGGCCTCGTCGTTTGGGCGAGGGAGAGCACGCTTCGATCCTGAGAGAATCGCGAGGATGGCGGGCGAACCCGAGTGATACGGATCAAGTCGCGCCTCCCCCGGGCCGCCAGTCCGATGCTCGTGCTCTACGGCGCCATCGCGGCCTTCTACGTCCTGCTTCGCGCCGGAAGCTCCACCTACATCGCCGACCGGGTCACCGACACCGTCGGCTACGAGCAGGTCGCGCACCTGTCGCTCTTCAGCACCGGCTTCTACACGGGGCAGCGCGGCTTCACCATCCCGCTGTTCTTCAAGGTGTTCACGACGTCCGACTCGCGGATGGTCGCGCAGATGGTGATCTCGACGATCGCCTGGCTGCTGCTCGCTGCGGCGGTCGCGCGCTCGATCCGGACGCGGTGGCTCGGACCGGTCGCCTTCGCCGTCGTCCTCGGGTTCAGCGCGACGACGGAGGTCGTGCTCTGGGACACGCTCCTCTTGAGCGAGTCCTTGACGTTCGCGCTCACGGCGTTGCTCGTCGCAGCCTGGATCATGCTCGTCCAGCACCCTGGAAAGGGCTGGGCGGCGGCCGTGCTCACCCTCTCCCTGTTGTGGGCGTTCGCCCGCGACACCAACGCCGAGGTGCTCCTGATGGTTGGGATCCTCGTCGCGCTCACGCTGGTCAACCCCGCGCAGCGAAGGCTGAAAGTCGTGCTCGCCGTCGGCTGCATCGTGATCTTCGCCGCAGACTACGGATCGGCCGAAGCCGGGAAGCGCTGGCTCCAGCCGCTGAAAGACGTCATGACCTACCGGGTCATGCCGAACGACTCGTTGCACTCCTACTTCGAGTCGCACGGGCTCCCGGCACAGGCCGGCCCGGCGCAGACCGAGTGGGTCGAGCAGGACGGCCGCCGCGTCTACCTCGAGTACCTGCTCAGCCATCCCGCGTACACCCTCGGCGCACCGTTCCACGGGCAACAGCGACCGCCGGCCTCGAGCCCGCGCTCGGTCGCCTCGCTGCTCGAGCCCGAGATCCTCACCTACAACGACAACGCCAGCAAGCGCTTCTTCCCGTTACCGGCCTTCGCGGAGAAGGCCCTCTTCCTGCGCGGCGTCCCGGCCGTCTGCGCCTGGATCGTCGCGACCCTCGCGCTGGCCCTCCTGTCCGCCCTTCTCGCTGGAGGAACGATCGTCGAGCTCGTCCCGCTCGCGATCCTGATCACGACCTATCCGCACCTCCTGCTCTCCTGGCACATGAGCGGGCTCGAGGTCGACCGGCATGCGATGGGAGCGGCCTTACTCATGCGATTGAGCCTCTTCCTCCTCGCCGCCTACTCCGTCGACGCGCTGCTCGTGAAGTACCCGGTGGCCGTCGGCCGCAGGTCGGCCGCGCTCACCGCCTGGCGCTCGTCGGACGACCGCACGAGGACCGCCGAGGCGGGGGCGGTGCTGGTGGCCGCGGCTGCTCTCGCGTGCGGGCTGATCGAATTCCCCTCCGCGTTCCACGAGCTGCAGCGCCGCGCGGCGGCGAACGCGGCGCTGCCCGCGGAGCTCCGGCCGCTCGCAGGCGCGCGCGGCGTCGACATCTCCTCGCCGTTCATGCTGGCTGCCCGTGACCTGATCCCCGAGGGCGAGACGTTCGTGGTCGAGACCGGGCCGAACATCCAGGTCTCGACGCCGATCACGCTCACGGCCCTCCCGCCGTACATGCAGACGTGGCTCCTGCCGCGGCGCGCGGCGGACGCGGCGACCGCGCGATGGCTCCTCTGCTACGGCTGCGACCTGGGCGCCTGGGGGAAGCGGCTCGACGTGAAGTACAACGACGGCACCGGCGCCGTGATCGCAAGGATCTCGCGGTGACGGCGCACGGCGTGCTCGGCCTGCTGGGCCTGAACCTGCTCTTCCTGATCGCGGGCCTGGGGCTGCTCGCAGCCGCGCGCGGCTTCGCGACCTGGGGCGAGGTGCTGCGCCTCTCCGGCCTCGCCTATCTCCTCGGCACCGGCGCGACCGTCGTCCTGGCGACCAACGTGCTGGTCTTCGGCGGGCCCGTCACGGTTCCCGCCGTCGTGGTGCTCGCGCTCGCCGTGACGGCAGCCGGGGCGGTCGTGGCGGTCCGCCTCGACCGGCCGAGACCGCGCCTTCGAGCCTGGACCTCGCATCGCGAGCCGTTGCTCCTGCTCGGAGTGCTCGCGGCCGCGGTCGCCGTCGTCTGGATCGAGGCCTTCTATCGGGTCGCCCATCTCCAGGGGCCCGAGTCGTTCGACGGCTGGGCGTTCTGGACGGCAAAGGCGAAGGCGATCTACTACTTCGGCGGCCTCGACGAGCACCTGTTCCGGACGCTTCCGGGCGCGACCTATCCGATCCTCCTGCCGACGCTGCACGCGATCGCGTTCCACTTCATGGGCTCGGTGGACACGGTCACACTCCACCTCCAGTACTGGCTGCTGATGGTCGGCTTCGTCGGTGCCGTCGCGGGGCTGCTGCGGCCGCGGCTCCCGCTCGTGTTGATCTGGCCGTTCCTGCTGGTGATGCTCGTGATGCCGGAGTTCGGCGCGCGGGCGCTCCAGCCCCAGGCCGACGTGCTGCTCGACTACTTCTTCGCCGGTGCGACCCTGGCGCTCGCGATCTGGCTGCTCGACCGCGAGGACTGGCTCCTGCTGCCCTACGGCGTCCTGCTCGCTGCGGCGATGTCGACGAAGCGCGAGGGCCAGCTCTTCGCCGGCTGCCTCGTCGCGGCGGCGATCCTCGTGACGTGGAAGGACAAGCGCGGCGCCTGGCCCCGGATCATCGGCGTCGCCGCGATCGCCTTCGCCTTCGAGATCCCCTGGCGAATCTGGTTCAGCTCCCGCCATCTCGGCGGCGAGACGCCGGGCGCCTCGGCCGGTCAGCTCTGGCACGACGTCTCCCGGATCCCATCCTCGGTGCGCGTCGTCCTGACGCTGCTCTTCGACCCCGACATGTGGCTGATCGCGGTGCCGCTCGGGCTCGCCGCCGCGGCCGTGCTGCTCGTCCTGCGGTTCGAGCGACTGGCCGTCTTCTATCTGCTCCTGATGGCCTTCACGGTCGCAGGGTTCACCTGGATCCTCTGGTCGATCACCGTGCTGCCGCTCGAGACGAGCAAGCAGACGCCGATCCCGCGCGCGGTCGGAGCCGACGTCCTCGCGTCGCTCGTGCTCGCGCCGCTGCTGCTCGCCGAGGTCTTCCGCCGCAGACGAGCGGTCGAATGAGGCACCGTCTGCGCGAGCCCGACCGCCTGATCCCCGCCGGCCTCTTCGTCCTCGCCCTCGCGTGGCACTGGCTCCAGGGCCGGTGGCTGCCGACGCCGGTACTGCTTCCCGACGAGCTCCGTGCAGCCGACGGCGCCCGCGCGCTGCTGGGTGACGCCCGCGGCGGCGCGCAGAGCCTCTACTCCCTCGTGTCGGCCCCGCTCTGGCTCGGGAGTGTCGCGACCGGCTACGCACTCGCCAAGCTTGCAGGAGCCGTGCTCGTGGCCGCCACGAGCTGGCCCGCCTACCGCCTCGCCCGGCTCGGGACGGGCCCGGCCCTCGCCGGCGTCGCCTCGGCGATGGCAGTGCTCGCGCCGGCGACTCTCGTGGCATCGACGGTGGGCGGGCTCGCGCTCGCATATCCCGTCTCGGCCCTTGCGACCCTCTGGCTGGCGCGCTACCTCTCCTCCGGAGAAGCACGCACCGGGGCGGCGGCCCTGGCCGGCTTCGCGCTCGCGGCAGCCGTGTGGCCGCCGCTCGTCCTCCTCTTGCTCGCCGCCGTACTCGCCGTGGCCGCCCGCTCGTTCGAGGCCCGTAGCCTCGCGCAGTGGCCGGGCGCCGCGGCGTTGATCGCCGTCCCCGCGCTCGCCTACGCCGGCTTCTACGTCGCCCGTGCCGCATCGCCGGGGTTCGCGATCGTCGCCGACGGTGGCTGGAGCGACCTCCCGCGGTCCACCGTCGCAGGCTTCGGAGCATTCGCGCTCGGGCTCGGCGTTCTGCCGGCAATCGCGGCGTTCGGCGCCGCCCTGGACCGGAGGCGCCCCGCGCGGCTGCCGATCGGTGGGTTCTTCGTTCTCGGGAGCGTCCTGCTCGCGCTCGCCGGCGGGATCGAGGCAGCGAACGCCCCCGGGGCCGGGACGCGCGTCGTGGAGCTCACCTTGCTCCCCATCCTCCCCGCGCTCGCGGCGCTGGCCGCGAACGCCCTCACCCGGCCCTATCCCCGTCCGGCGATGCTCGCGCTCGGGGCCGTCGCGACCCTCGCGGTCGCCGCCGTCCCGCGCGCGGTCAGCGACGGCTTCGAGCCACGGGCGCCCGGCGTCGAGCTCGCCCGCCGCCTGGGCTCGATCCCGCTCGTCTGGTGGCTGTCGATCATGATCGCCCTGGCGCTCGTGACGCTCGGGCCTCGCGTGATCGGGCTCAGGGGAGGACGCCGCCTGCGCACGGCCGCCGTGGTGGCCCTCGTCCTCGTCGTGCTCGCAGCCGGCGAGGCTATGGCCGGCGCGGGGGCCCGTCGCGAAGCCCGCGCCGCCGCGCGGTCCGGCCGCACCTTGCTGCCGACGGGCTCGAGCGCGGTCGCCGTGCTCGCGGACGGCCCCCTCGACCGTCTCACAGCGACGCTGCTCTTCTGGAACCGCGACGCGGAGGTCGTCGAGCCTCCTCTCCCGGCGCGCCAGATCGATCCACTGACCGGGACGATCACACCGTCGCTGCCGCCGTCGCCCTACGTCCTCGACACCGCGGGGGCGCGCGTGTCCGGGGAAGTCGTGGCTCGGACCCCTGCGGGGACCCTGATTCGAGCCGCGCCCCCGTCCCAGGCCGCGGAGGCGGTGGAGGGCCTCTATCCGGACGGCTGGAGCGGCGCCCAGGCCACCTACCGACGGTTCTCGGTCCATGGCCCGGGCACCGTCCGGGTGACGGCGTCCCGTCGGGCCTGGTCGGGAGCCGCCGTTCCGGGGCACGTCACCATCCTGATCGGGCCGCTCAACCGCACCCCGCGCGTCGCGGCGCAGTTCAACCTCGGCCGACAGGCGGAGCGAACCGTGCTCCTGCAGGCGCCGACCCAGCCGTTTCAGGTGATCGTCCAGAGCGAGACCTTCGTGCCGGCCCGGTACGGCGCGACCGATCCCCGCGCCCTCGGCGTCCAACTGAGCTTCCGCTACCGCCCCGCCCGGTAAGCTCCGCGCGTGTCGCGAGCCGCCGCCACCGTTCTGTTCGGGGTCGCGCTCGCGTTCGCGGCCGCCGGCTGCGGCTCGAAAGCGACGAGCGGCGCGGCAACGACTTCGGCCGCGGCTCCGGCGGCGACGCCGTCCCAGCCTGCAGGGTCCACCGAGCAGGGCGACGCGGCATGCCAGTCGATCCCGCATCCCGGAGGTGTCAGGGCGGTCTGGCCCCGGCGATCGTCCGCGGCGGCCGCGGAGGCAGTCCGCCAGGAGGCGGAGAGCCGAGGCTTCCAGGGGCTCGACGTCGAGGAGCGGGGTTGCGGAAACTTCTACGTCACCCTGCCGGGCCTCACCGACCTGAAGCAGTTCGCCGCCTTCAAGGCGGAGGCCAAGAGCGCGGGATTCGCCGTCAGGGTGCTCTGCGAGTCACCTCCGGACGACAACGGCGACACCGAGGCGGTATTCGGCTTCCGCCGCACCCACCGCCTCGCCGTGAACCTGAAGCGCCTCGTCGTCGAGCGCGGGTTCGTCGGCGCCGAGATCGAGATGGACGCCTGTGACCACTGGTCGGTCGTCGTGGACGGCCTCACCTCGGACTCGATGCAGAAGGATTTCGCCGCGGAGGCGCGCTCGGCCGGCTTCACCGTCACGTTCCGGCCGAGCTGAGCTGTCAGGAGTCGGGCCAGATGCTCGCCGGCGAGCGGAGGTCGAGCCTGCCGCCGGGGACGCAGTCCGGCGAGACGTACTCCTCCGGCAGCGACGGGTAGCGCGCGAAGGAATAGACGACCCAGGTTCGGATCTGCCGCTCGCTCGCGCCGAACTGCTGCGCGACGTAGGGCATCGTCTGCAGCGCGTAGCACTCGGCCGTCGCCTCGTCCATGTAGCCGGCGAGGTGGTACGACTCGTGGGCGAGCACCTCCACCGCGGTTGCCGCATGAGCGACGCTGCCGCCCGGGAGCTTCGCAAGCCAGCCGCAGGCCTGGTGCTTGAGGTCCGTGTGGTCGGCCGGGCGGCCGTCGCCGTCGAACTGGACGGTGCCGAGCTCGGGGCCGACGTCGAGCAGGGCGCCCGTCTCGCCCTGGCAGTGCACTTTCACGGGACGGCGGGCGACCTGGGAGGCGACGGCGCCGAGGCGGTGCTCGAGCGACGCCGTCTGCTGGTGCCGCCAGCCGACGAATACGAGCACGCCGACGAGGGCGAGCCCGATGAGGAGCTTGGTCACGCCGCGATGCGGCGGCGGAGCGGCGGGTAGAGCCGCCGGGAGCGCGGGCGGTCCACACGGTCGAGGGCGTACGCCTCGAGCGTCTGGTCGGTGACCCGATCCCAGGAGCAGAGCTTGTGGATCCGCTCGCGGCCTGCCTCGCCGAACTGCCGCCGCAGCTTCGGATCGGCGAGCAGCCGCTGGATCCGGTCTCGGAGAGCCTCCGCGTCGCCGGGCGGGACGAGGAACCCGGTGCGGCCCTCGTCGACGAGCTGCGGGATCCCGCCGACCGTGGTCGCGACGACGGGCCGCCCGTAGGCCATCGCCTCGATCACGCAGAGCGGCAGGCCCTCGCCGTAGGACGAGCAGACCACCACGGCCGCCTTCTCGTAGAGGCGCACGAGCTCGTCGTGGGGGACGAAGCCGAGCGCGGAGGGGACGAGCTCGCGCAGCGGGCCGTCGCCGGCGGCGACGAGCCTCATGCCCTCGGTCGCCTCGAGCAGCTCGTGGATGCCCTTCTCGGGCGCGAGCCGGCCGGCGTAGAGCACGTACGGCTCGTCGCCCTCGCCCGTGTCGGCCGCCTGGATGTGGACGCCGTTCGGGATGCAACGCGCCGCCTCGACGCCGCAGCTGCGCATCGCCTCGGCGAGCTTCTCGGAGACGCAGATCACGGAGCGGGCGGGCCGCAGGATCCGGCGCACGAGGCGCGGATGGCGCTCCGCGAGCTTGAGATCCTCGTAGCGACCGGCCGACGGCGTCCCGTGAAGCGTGACCACGAACGGCTTGCCGGCAAAGCGCGCGACGAGCGCGCCCGCGAGCCAGTGAACGTGGACGAGGTCGGCGTCGCGCGCCGAGCGGCGCAGCGTGCGGACGACGGAGACGAAGAGCTTGGGCACGAGCCAGGGCCGCCGCTTGAGGTTGCGGACGAAGCCGCTGCCGTCGTAGTCGAGCCAGGGCGCGAACGTGCTCGGCGTCAGGACCTCGACCTCGAGCCCGCGGCCGCGCAGCTCCGCGACGGCGTCGGCCACGAAACGGCCGGCGAAGTCCTCGGGGTGCCGCGGGTACGACGTGGTCAACACCACGACCTTGCTCATACACGGCGTATCGGCGCCCGCCGGATCGCCCTTTAGTGTGCGGAGCGTGGAGGACTGGCCCGGAGACGACCGTCGCAACCCTTCGCGGGGGAACTCCGCATACCTGATCCTGCGTGGGATCGTCGAGAGCCTCTCCGCCGCGCGCGACCGCTACGTGCAGCCGGGCGCGCGGGTGCTCGACGTCGGCGGCGGGATCAGTCCGTACTACCCACTCTTCGCCTCGATCGCCGGCGACTACGCCCGGAACGACATCGAGGCGCGCGAGGGCATCCGCTACGTCTCGCCGGTCGAGGCGCTGGACATCCCGGACGCGTCGTTCGACGTCGTGCTCTG
Source organism: uncultured Actinomycetes bacterium (assembly GCA_963724805.1). GTDB lineage: Bacteria > Actinomycetota > Thermoleophilia > Gaiellales > Gaiellaceae > CAVQZA01. The sequence continues at coordinate 753,928 of CAVRWA010000014.1, read as the reverse complement.
CACCCAGGTGCTCGAGCACGTCCGCCACCCGCTGCGCGCGCTCGAGGAGATGGGACGCGTGCTCGCGCCCGGCGGCCACCTCTTCCTGACCACGCACGGCGTCTACCCGTTCCACCCCGACCCGTACGACTACTGGCGCTGGACACAGCAGGGGTTCGAGGCGCTGTTCGAGGACACACCGGCGCTCGAGCTGCTCGAGCTCGTGCCGCACGGCGGCGCCGGCTCGACGATGGCCGTTCTCACGAGCTCGTCGCTCCGCGAGGCGGGCAAGGCCTTCCACTGCTCGTGGCTGACGAGGCCGCTGATCGCGGTCGTGAACACGCTCGGCGAGGGTCTCGACCGCGTCCTGCCCGCTCGCGCGAAGAGCTCGCTCGTGCCGAACTTCCTCGCGGTCGCAGGAAGCGCTGAGCTAGGAAGCGCTGAGCTTGTAGAGCGCGAACCGCGCGTCCTGGTAGACCGGCCGTAGCGGCAGGCTCACCGGGAAGTGGCGGCGGTCGACGACGAGCCAGCCGGCGCCGTAGCGGCGCGGGATCGCGAGTGAGGGGTGCCTGAAGAAGGCGCGCACGTCGTCGGCCCGCCTGTAGGGGCGGTTGCGCGTCGTGTCCGCGACGTGCGGCGGCGGCGCGGCTGCGACGTACACCGGCGCGTAGGCGGCGACGCGGTAGCTCGTCTCGAGATCGGAGAAGACCACCGCCCGGCGGGGCACCTGTGCGCGGAGCGCGCGGACGAGGCCGGGCGTCAGCTCGAGCGAGCTCGCCGGCGTCGGCCGTTCCCAGTGCTGGAGCCCGTGCACGGCAACCGGAAGGAGGAAGAGGCCGGCCGCGAGCGCCGCCAGCCGTGTCGAGCCTCCGCGGAGGTCGGTGCGCCGGATCGCAGCCGCGGCGACGAGCGCGGCGATCCCTCCGAACACCGCGATCCAGGTGGCGAGCGCGGGGCCTCCGTGCCTCAGCGTGTAGTTGAAGTCGCCCGGCCAGGAGAGCTGGAGCCAGATTCCGGTGGCGAGCGCGAGCGGCAGCACCCAGACGCGCAGCAGCCTCGCGAGCACCCAGGCACCCCCCGCGAAGGCGAACGGCAGCGGCAGGAAGGCGGCGAGGCGGCGCGCCTGGGACAGCGAGACGGCCCCCGCGAAATGCGGGAAGACGAACGGCACCAGCAGGATCGCGAACACGGCGAGCGTGCCGCCGAGCACGAATGCGGCCCAGCGGCGGCGCCAGGCGACCGCGGCGAGCGGGACGAGCACCAGCGCGGCGATCGCCACGGCGCCGCGCCGGTCGATCACCTCGGGCCGCACCCGGAAGCTCGAGGCGGAGAACACCGTGAGCTGGTCGGCGTAGCGGGCGATCCCGTGGCGGCTGCCCCTCAGCGCCGGGCCGGACAGGTCGGAGGACGCGGTCTCGCGCACGATCGGCAGCAGCCAGACGAGCATCCCGGCGGTGGGGATCCCGACCGCGGCCAGCGAGCCGGCGATCGCGGGCACGTCCGCCCGGCCGCCGAGCAGCGCCCGCGCGACCAGGTAGCCGGTGAGCGGCACGAGCAGGAACGGCGCGTAGCTCGGGTGGATCAGCGCGAGATCGAGCGAGAGGACGGCGAGCGTCGCGTAGCCGAACCGCGACGGCGGCGAGAAGAAGAGCGCGAGCGCCGCAGGCACGAAGACGTAGAGCGCCACGGTCGCCGGCAGCGCGAGCGACTTCAGCGCGCCTCCCGACCCCGGCGCGAGCACGATCAGGCCGAGCGAGCCGGCGAGCGCCGTCGCAGCGAGCCAGCTGTCCCGGAACAGAGCCTTCCCCGCCTCGAAGCCGACGACGAACGCGATCGGGCAGAGCACGCTCGCCTCGTAGCGCACGACCAGGGTCGGATCGACGCCGGCGAGCCGCGAAATGAGGGCGAGCACGCCGTGCCAGAGCGGGAACGCGTAGCCCGGGTGGAGGCCGCCGTCCTTGAACTCGTCGACGCTGCGCAGCGAGAGACCGCCGAGATCGACGAGCTTCCGGACGCGCCCCAGGTGGAAGAGCGCGTCACCCTGCACCGTCCCCAGCACGTGCCAGAGCGCGATCCCGAAGATCACCCCCGCGACGAGCACGAGCGCCGGGGTTCTGCCCGGCAGCTCCGCAGGCCGCGGGCTCCAGACGACGAGAGCGAGCGTGAGCACGCCGAGCAGGACGAGCACGAGGGTCAGCGACCCGTGCACGACGAAGGTGACGGCCATCGCCACCGCGACCGCCCCCACGCTCCACCCGAGCGTCGCGGACATGCCTGCACCGACGAGCAGCCGGCCGGGCAGCAGGACCACCGCCGTCGCCGCCGCGAGCCGCAGGTAGAGGCCGATCCCGGAGGCGGGCAGGAGGCGGGCCAGGGCGAGCAGGACGAGCGCGCCGACGACGGTGCCGAGCCGCGCCCTCATCTCAGGAGCGCCTCGACACTGCCGGAGGCGAGGAAGCGCGCGCCCTCGCGGTACATCTCCCCGCGCTCGCCGCGGAAGAGCAGCCCGCGCAGGCGCAGCGAGACGACGAGCAGCTTCCGGGCGCGCTCGGCATAGGCGAGACCGTGGTGCTTGGCGAGGAAGCGGACATGGCCCAGCACCTGCTGGTCGAACAGGCGCCCGCCGTGCGAGGCACCGCCGACGTGGACGGCTTCCGCCTCGGGTGTGAAGAACACCTGCCAGCCCGCCTGCCGGAAGCGGTAGCACCAGTCGACCTCCTCGCTGAAGAGGAAGAACGACTCGTCGAGCGGGCCGACCTCCGCGATCGCCTCACGGCGGACGAGCATCGCGGCGCCCATCACGAACTCGGCTTCGGTCACGCTTTGGTGGTCGAAGCCGGCCGCATAGAACCCGTTCAGCGCGTGCGAGCGCGGCGCGAGCTTCCGCAGGAAGAGGTACTCGGTCGCGAGCCGCCAGAGCGTCGGGAAGCCGCGCACCGACCGCTGGAGCGTCCCGTCGGGGTTCAGGAGCCGCGGCCCGACGACCGCCGCGCGCGGGTGCGCGTCCGCGAACGCGACGAGCCGCTCGAGTGCGTCTCCGACGAGCCAGGCGTCGGCGTTCAGGATCAGGACGTAGCGGCTCTCGGTCTCGCGCAGGCCGCGGTTCCAGCCGGCCGCGAGGCCGAGGTTCCCCTGCTCTACAACGCGGGCGCCGGCCGCCCGTGCCGCGGCGACCGAGCCGTCGCTCGAGCCGTGGTCGACGACGACGCACTCGATGCCCGCGAGGCTCTCGAGGCAGTGCTCGAGCCAGGGCATCCCGTTGTACGTGACGACAACCGCTACTACGTCAGCCATGCGGGAGGCTCGGGCGCGCGACTCCGCGCACACTCTCCCAGGCCATGATCGCCGCGCCGGGCAGCGAGAGGAGCAGCGTGACGAGGAAGAAGAGAAAGCCGGTCGCGAATGCGGCGTCGGCGCTCACGCCGAGCCCCCCGAGGAAGCTGACGAAGAACGACTCGCGCACCGCAAGCCCGTTGATCGTGAACGGGATCAGGATCACGAGGAAGAGCATCGGTCCCATCACGTAGTAGGGCCGGGGCGAGAGATCGACGCCGACGGCCTTGCCCGAGAGCCAGATCGCGAGCACGCGGAAGGCCTGGACGAAGACGGTGAGGGCGAACATCCCGACGAGGAGCCAGGCGTGGTCACGGTAGCTGTGGATCGCCTCGTAGACCGACCGCAAGGGCTTCTCCACGCGGAGCCTGCGCAGGTACGGCACCGTCCACGCGAGCGGCCGGCGCACCCGCCGCGAGAACAGCGCGAACGCGAGGATCACCGTCAGCACGACGAAGAGCCCCTCGATCCAGAGGTAGGCGCCGAGGTCGTACTGCCCGACGGCAAGCGCGAAGCCGACCGCCGCGAGCGTGAGCGTCGCCGCCCCGCCGAGCGCCCGCTCGAGCAGCACCGTCCCCGCGGCCAGCCCTCCCCGGCCCGGGTGGCGACGAGAGGACTCGAAGATACGCGAGGCGTCGCCGCCGACCGAGGTCGGCAGCACCTGTCCGACCATGTAGCCGACGAAGTAGGCGCGCGTGAGCCAGGAGACCTTCTCGTGCACGCCGCGCGCGCCGAGCAGCTGCTGCCAGCGCCACGCCATCGGCCAGACCGAGACGAACATGATCGCGAGAGAGGCGAAGAAGAAGCCGAGCTTCGCGTTCGCGAGGATGTGAAGGGTCTGCCCGAGGTCGATCTTCCAGATCAGGTACGCGAGCGCGAGCCCGGTCACCCAAAGCGACCCGAGCAGCCGCAGCGCGCGTCGGCGCGTGAACCTTGGGTGTGGGGTCTCGTTCATGACGTGAAGGACGCGTGCAGCCGCCGCAGCGCCGCGACCACGTACGCGATGTCTTCATCGGCATGCGCGGGCGAGAGCGGGAGCGAGAGCACCTCGGCGCCCGCGCGCTCGGCCACGGGCAGCGGCTGCTGCTCGGGGAACCGCTCCCGGTACCAGGTGAGGCGGTGCACGGGCAGGAAGTGGATGGAGGTCGAGACCCCCTCGCCGGTGAGCGCAGCCTGGTAGGCGTCCCGGCCGGCGCCCGCCCGTTCGGCGTCGATCCGGACGACGTAGAGGTGCCGCGCATGGGTGTTGCGCGGATCGCGCTCGAGCGGCGTGATCCCCTCGAGCTCGGCCAGCCCCTCGTCGTAGATGGCGAACTGCCGGGCGCGGATCGCGGCGTGCTCGTCCACCTTGTCGAGCTGGCAGAGGGCGATCGCGGCGAGCAAGTCGGAGAGGTTCGCCTTGTACCCGGGCACGGTCACGTCGTAGACCGAGCCGTCGCCGCGTCGCATCAGCCGGAGGTCTCGCACGGCGTCGGCGACGTCGTCCCGGTTCGTGGCGATCAGGCCGCCCTCGCCGGCCGCGATGTTCTTGGTCGCGTAGAGCGAGAAGGCGGTCACGTCGGCGATCGAGCCGACCTTGCGGCCGCGGTAGCGGGTCTCGGCGGCGTGTGCGGCGTCCTCGAGCACGGGCAGGCCGAGCTCGAGCAGCGGGTCCAGGTCGGCGGGCTCTCCGGCGAGGTCGACGGGGAGGATCGCCTTCGTCCGAGCGGTGACCAGTGCGCGAACGTGCACCGGGTCGATGTTCAGGTCACCGTCGCGTACGTCCGCGAACACCGGGGTCGCGCCCGAGTGGACGATCACGTTCGCCGTCGCGGGCCAGGTGATCGGGCTCGTGATCACCTCGTCGCCGGGGCCGATCCCGAGCGCCAGCAGGGCGAGGTGCATCGCCGCGGTGCCCGAGGAGACGGCGAGCACGTGGCGCGACTCGAGGTAGTCGGCCATGCGGCGCTCGAGCTCGGCGGCGCGCGGGCCCGTCGTGAGCCAGCCCGAGCGGAGGGTGTCGGCGACCGCGGCGACCTCCTCCTCGCCGACCGCGGGAGGCTGGAAGCCGACAGTTCGCTTGTCGCTAGGGGACGAGAGCTTCTGCATCGGCGGTCACGAAGCGTATGCGCTCGGCCGCGCGATCTGCCCGCTCGAGCGCCTCCTCGCGGCTCGCGCCGACCGCGAGCACCGCGCCGGCGCGGTCGCCGCCGCGACGGAGCGGCCCGAACACGAACCCAGGCGAGCGGTAGGAGCGCACGGACAGCACCCCCTCGAGCGCCTCGGCTTCCTCGAGTCCCTGCACCTCCTCGAGTCGCCCTTCGGGCGCGACCAGGAAGCGCGTCACGGCGCCGCCCACCTGCGGCATCGGCTCCGGCACGTCGACCGGCTCCCCGAGAGCGGCGGCGAGCGCGAGCCCGTTGAGGTCGACTCCCACCGCGGCCAGGCAGAGCTCGGCGTCGTGGCCGCCGCCGAGCCGGGCGGCGAGCTCGCCGATCTTCGGCCCGTCGGGCGACATCAGCACCTGCGTGTAGGTCGGCCCCTCCTCGATCCCGAGCGCCTCGGCGGCCGAGCGCGCGGCGGCGATCGCGGACCCCGCGCCGCTCGGGAAGACGTGCGCGAGCGCGACCCCGAACGCGGGCGGCTCGGCGACGACCCGGTCCGTCACGACGAGCGGCACGAAGCGGCCGCCGGTCGAGAATGCGACGACGGTGACCTCCTGCCCCGGTACCGCCTCCTCGACGAGGCAGACCGGGGTGCGTGCGGCGGCGAGCGCGAGGCCGACCGCGGCAGGGAGCTCGTCCGGCGTGCGCACGAGCGCGAGGCCCTTCTGACCCTGCCGGTCGGGCGCCTTCAGCACGCACGGGTAGCCGAGCTCCTCGACGGCGGCCGCCGCCTCGGCGAGGTCGCGGCAGACCCGTGAGCGCGGCTGCGGCACACCCGCCTGCGCGAAGCGCTCGCGCTGGCGCATCTTCGAGGTCGCGAGCATCGCGGTCTCGGGCGAGATCGGATGCGCGACGCCGAGCCGCACCGCGAGCCGTGCGGCGATCCCGACCGGCCAGTCGATCCCGGGCGCGATCACGCCGTCCACGCGCTCGGCGAGGGCCAGCCGCTCGACCGCGGGCTCGTCCTCGACCGAGACGAGCGCCCGCTTGTCGGCGAGCCGGAAGCCCGGAGCCGCCGGGTCGCGGTCGAGTGCGATCACCTCGAGCCCGCGCCCGCGCGCGGCCTCGAGCAGGCCGAGCTGCGCCGGCCCCGCCCCTAGGACGAGGAGGCGCTTGGGGCGCTCGTCTGCTGGAGAATCCCCCGCCACCACGCTTCATTGTCGCGATACCACGCGACGGTGCGCTCCAGTCCCTCCTCGAAGGAGGTGCGCGAGCGCCAGCCGGTGAGCCGCTCGAGCTTCTCCGTCGAGCCGATGTGACGGTCGACCTGGCCGGGCCGCTCGGGCACGTTGGCCTGCAGCTCGGCCGGCTTGCCGAGCAGCTCGAGCACCTGGGCGGCGATCTCGCGGACCGGGATGTCGATCCCGGTCGCGACGTTCAGCACCTCCCCGGCGAGCGGCTCGAGCGGCGCGGCGATGATCGCCTCGATCGCCTCGGCGTCGTCGTCGACGTAGAGCCAGTCGCGGCTCGCGTGACCGTCGCCGTGGATCGTGAGCGGCTCGTCCGAGAGGGCCTGCGTGATGAAGCGGGGAATCACCTTCTCGGGGTGCTGGCGCGGCCCGTAGTTGTTGAACGGGCGCACGATCACGATCGGGAGCCCGTAGGTGACGTAGTAGCTGTACGCGAGCCGGTCGCCGCCCGCCTTCGTCGCCGCGTAGGGGCTGCGCGGATTGAGCGGGTGCTCCTCGTCCATCGGGTCCGACTCGGCGGTGCCGTACACCTCGCTCGAGGAGATGAGGATGAAGCGCTCGACGGGGCTGCGGCGGATCGCGTCGAGCAGGATCTGCGTCCCCTCGACGTTCGTGGTCACGAACTCCGAGGCGCCCTCCTCGATCGACTTCTCGACGTGCGACTCGGCGGCCGCGTTGACGATCACGTCCACCTGCTCGACGACGTCGCGGACGAGGCCCGCGTCGCGGATGTCGCCCTCGACGAACGAGAGCCGCGGATGCGCGAGCACGTCGGCGAGGTTCTCGAGGTTCCCCGCATAGGTGAGCGCGTCGAGCGTGACCACCTCGTAATCCGTGTGTGTGAGCAGGTGGCGGATGAACGTGGAGGAGATGAATCCCGCTCCGCCGGTGACGAGCACGCGCTTCCTCACAGCTCCCTCTCGATCGTGTACATCGGCCTGCCTTCGACCTCTCGCTGGATTCTGCCCAGATACTCGCCGACGAGCGCAAGGATGAAGCCCTGGATCCCGAGCACGAAGAGCAGCGCGACGCCGCCGAAGAGCGGCCCGGGGAAGTTCGACTCGGAGATCCAGTAGACGACGCCGTAGATCCCGAGCCCGGCCGCCAGCAGGGTGCAGATCAGCCCGAGCATGATGCCGACCCACTGGATCGGCTGGGGCCAGAAGCCCGCGACGACGTGGAGCGCGAGCCGGACGAGGCGAAACGGGGAGTAGCGGGAGGCGCCTTCGCGCGGCGCGTGCGCGACGTCCACCTCGACCACGCTCGCGCCGCCGGAGAGGATCAGCGCCTTCGTGAACTTCTGGCGGCCGATCGCGCCGAGCATCGGCACGACGACGTCGCGCCGGTAGGCGTTGAAGGCGCAGCCGAAGTCGGAGATGTCGACCTTCGTGAAGCGGCGGAGCATTCCGTTGATCAGCCGCGAGGGCAGCGTCCGGCCCCACGAGTCGCGCCTGGCGGTGCGCCGGCCGCTCGCGACGTCGCTGCCGGCCTCGACCGCGGCGACGAGGCGCGGGATGTCCTCGGGCGCGTTCTGGAGGTCGCCGTCCATCGTCACCACGATCTCGCCGCGGGCGCGCGCGAGCCCCGCGTGCATCGCCGGGTGCTGGCCGGCGTTGCGCTTGAAGCGCACGGCGCGGACGCGCGGGTCGGCCTCGTGGAGCCGCTCGAGCACGTCGAAGCCGCCGTCCGTCGAGCCGTCGTCGACGAAGATCAGCTCGTAGTCCTCGGCCGCGAGCGCCGCCGTGGTGCGGCGATAGAGCTCCTCGATCGTCGCGGCCTCGTTGTAGACGGTGACGACCACGGAGATGCGCGGCGCGGCGCGGGCCGCGTCCGCCTCGCTCTGCGCCGAAAGGACGTCTGTCTGCGCCATTTCCGACCGAACAAGCTACAGCAGTCCGATGAGACAGGCCTCGGTTTCACGGCACCCTTCTGGACGGGTCCCGGTGCCTGACCCCGTGACATGTCCGATCCGGACGAGAGCGCCTCCGTCGTCGCGGTGTGATGGACACCCGAAATCTCGCTCAGATGCAGCGGCTTCGCGAGAGGACACGCCCCGCGGGCCCACGTCCGAGTGCCTGTCCCCGACACTCGCCCCACGCGACATCCTCGGGCGATACCCTCACGCGATGTCGGACATCGCTCTGCGTGACATCTGGTTCGGGCGGATCTGGCGCGCGACTGCCGCGCGGGTGATCGAGGAGCGCGACGGCCTGACCGTGCTGTGGGTGCCGGACGGCGCGGAGTCACGAGTGCCGGTCGACCCGGACGGGACCGTGCTCCGCATTCCGCAGCCCGAGTGGCAGCTCGTCGAGAACCTCGTCCGGCGCGACTCGCTCACGCTTGTCCGGCCGGGGGTCGCGCACTCGCTCTGGCTCTTCTTCACGGACGGAGAGCTCGAGTGCTGGTACGTCAACTTCGAGGAGCCGATGCGACGCAGCGCCGCCGGGTTCGACTACGCCGACTGGAAGCTCGACCTGATCGTCGAGCCGGACGGCCGCTACCGCTGGAAGGACGAGGACGAGCTGGAGCACGCCGCGGCGCTCGGCCTGCTCGACGCCGACGCCGTCTGGGCCGAGGCGAAGCGGGTGCTAGCCGACCCGCCGTGGCCCAGCGGCTGGGAGGACTGGCGCCCCGACCCGGAGTTGCCGCCTCCCCGTCTTCCGGGCGGCTGGGACCAGATGTAGGCGGTGCGCGTCCCGCCGCCCGAGACGCGCACCGCCGCGGATCTTCTCACCTCGGCCCGGCAGATAGCAATTACGCCGCCTCGAGCACCGACTCCGGCGCGCGAGACTCGACGGGAACCTCCTGTTCCCGGCGCCGCCGCGGGATCATCAGCGCTGCGAGCGCGCCCAGCGCGACCACGGCCGCGCCGACGTAGATCGCAGGCTGGAGCCCGTCGACGAAGGACTGGGGCGTCGCGTAGCCCCCATGGCTGGTGAAGATCGAGGCGAGGACGGCGACGCCGAAGACCCCGCCGAGCTCACGGACCGCATTGTTGGCGCCCGAGGCCTTGCCCTCCTCCTCGCGCCGCACCGCGCTGAGCACGACGTTGGCGACCGGGGCGAAGAAGAGCGCCATCCCGACACCCGAGACGATGAACGGGACGATCAGATCGGCGTAGGGCACGGTCGGGGTCGAGACCGTCGCGAGCCACGCGAGCCCGATCGCCTGGAGCGAGAGCCCGATCGCCATCAGCGGACGCCCACCGATGCGGTCCGAGAACGCGCCGGCGATCGGCGAGACGAAGATCGGCGCCACCGTCCACGGCAGGATCCGCAGCCCGGCCTGGAGCGGCGAGTACCCCTGCACGGTCTGCAGGAACTGCGCGAGCAGGAAGATCGAGCCGAACATTCCGAAGAACATGAACAGCGAGGCGGTGTTCGCCGCGGCGAACGTGCGGTTGCGGAAGAAGCGCATCGGCAGCATCGGCGCGGTCGCGCGGAGCTCCCAGATCACGAAGCCGGCCAGCACCACGAGGCCTCCGACGAAGGCGCCGACGATCTGCGGGCTCGTCCAGCCGAGGCTGTTGCCGCGGATCAGCGCCCAGACGACACCGAGCAGGCCGACGCTCACCAGGCCGAGGCCGGGCAGGTCGAGCTCGCGGTCGGGGCCGCGGCTCTCGCCGAGGCGGGAGAGGGCGAACGGGATCGTCAGCAGGCCGATCGGCACGTTGATCCAGAAGATCCACTGCCAGGAGAGCCCGTCGACGACAGCGCCGCCGACCAGCGGGCCCATCGCGACCGCGAGTCCGCTGATGCCGCTCCACGCGCCGAGGGCGATCCCACGCCGCTCCGGTGGAACCGCGTTCGAGAGGATCGTCAGGGTCAGGGGCATCACGATCGCGGCGCCCATGCCCTGAACGGCGCGGGCTGCGATCAGCAGGTCCATGCTCGGCGCGAGCGCCGCCGCCGCCGAAGCGCCGGTGAAGATCGCGAGGCCGACCACGAACATCCGCTTGCGACCGAAGCGGTCGCCGAGAGCCGCTCCCGTGAGGAGCAGGACGGCGAAGGTGAGCGTGTAGGCGTTGACGGTCCACTCGAGCCCCTGGATCGTGGCGTGGAGATCCGTGCGGATCACGGGCAGCGCCGTCGAGACGACGAGGTTGTCGAGCGTGACCATGAAGAGCGCGATCGAGGTGATCGCGAAGGTCCAGATCGTGCGGGCTCGTGCGGTCATGTCTGTCTTCTCCTTGCTCGCTTTCTGTGTAGTGATTGCTTACTTACCTGCTGGTCAAAAAAAGAGGTCGGCTTCAGGCATGCGGCCATTCGAGGCAGGACTCGATCAGCCGCTTCGCCCAGGGCTCGGAGCAGTCGAGCAGATCCATCTGCGCCATCACGTTGAGCAGCATCCCGGCGGCGAAGAAGTCCCGGACGCGGCCCTCCTCGGCGCCCGACGCCCGCTCGACCAGCTCGACCAGCCGCCCGTAGCCCTCGCGCACCACGGCGCAGACCTCGGGGTCGTCGCAGGCCGCATAGGCCTGCATCTGCGCCTGGAGGCGCCGGCGGTCGGCGAGGAGCCCGTGGTAGGCCCCCGCCATCGCCTTCAGCGCGTCCTCGCCCGTCTTGCCAAGGGCGGCGTGCTCGAAGGTCTGCGCCGTCTCGGCGAAGCAGCGCTGGACGGTCGCGATGAAGAGCTCGCGCTTCGTGCCGAAGAGCCGGAAGAGGTAGGGCTGCGAGACCCCGGCGCGGCGCGCGATCGCGTCGGCGGAGGTGCCGTGGAGGCCCGTCTGGGCGAACTCCTCACAGGCCGCGTCGAGAATCTCCTCGCGCCTGATCTCTGCCGTCTTGCGTGTGCCGACCACCATCATGCGAAGGAAGTTAGCACTCACTCACAACTTCGTCAAGCGTACGAACGTAAAGCCTCCGCGACCCGGTCGAGGTCGTCGTCGGAGAGGAACGTGTGGAGCGGCAGCGCGAGCGCGCGGGCGAAGGCGGCGTCGGCGCCCGGGAACGGCCCCTGGTCGCGGTACGCACTGAGGTGGTGGAGCGCATAGGTGCCGATCTGGGCCTCGATCCCCTGGGCCCGCAGCCCGGCGAGCGCCTCGTCGCGCCGGTCGAGCTGGACGACGTAGGCCTGCCAGCCGTGCTCGTCACCCGGATCCGCGGAGGGCGTGAGCACGGCGTCCGCGAGGCGCTCGGTGTAGCCCGCGGCTGCCCGTCGGCGCGCGGCCAGCAGCTCGGGGAGCCGGTGGAGCTGCGGGATCCCGACCGCGCAAAGGATGTCCGAGAGGCGGTAGTTCGTGCCCGGCACCGCGATGTCGACGGCGCCGCGCGCCTCGATCCCGTGGTGGCGGCCGCGGCGGATCGCGTCTGCGAGCCCGGCGTCCGCGGTCGTGACCGCGCCGCCCTCGCCGGTCGTCACGGTCTTGCGCGGGTGGAACGAGAGGCAGCCGGCCACGCCGAGCCCGCCGCACGCGCGGCCGCGGTAGCGGGCCCCGAGCGCTCCGGCCGCGTCCTCGAGCAGCGCGACGCCGTCGGGCACCGCGTCCTCCAGCGCCTCCCAGTCGAGGGGGCGCCCGAAGAGATGCACCGCGAGGACGGCCTTCGTGCGCGGGGTCAGGGCGTGCGGCAGCTGCGCGAGGTCGAGGTTCATCGTCGCCGGGTCGACGTCCACTAGCACGGGCCGGGCACCCGCCAGCGCGACGACGTTCGCGGTCGCCGGGAACGTATACGCCGGGACGATCACCTCGTCGCCCGGGCCTATCTCGAGCGCGAGCACGGCGAGGTGGAGCGCGGCCGTCCCGGACGACACGGCGACCGCGTGCGGCACCTCGCACGCCGCCGCGACGAGCCCCTCGAGCTCATCGACGAGCGGGCCCATCGTGAGCTGCCCGCTCTCGAGCACGCGCGCGACCGCGGCGAGCTCCTCCGAGCCGACGTCCGGCCGCCCGAGCCGGATCAGACCGGCGTCTGCAGCTTCTCTCTGTACCAAGCGATCGTCCTGGCGAGGCCCTCGTCGAGGTCGACCTTCGCCTCGAAGCCGAGCAGCTCGCGCGCCTTGTCGACGTTCGGGATCCGCAGCTCGACGTCCGCGTAGTGGAGGGGCTGGAACACGATCTCGCCGGGGCAGCCGGTCAGCCGCTTGATCCGGTGGGCGAGGTCGTAGATCGTCACGGTCGCGCGGGCGTTGCCGATGTTGAACGCCTGCCCCACGGCCTCGGGCCGCTCGAGGCAGAGCATCGTCCCCTCGACCATGTCGTCGACGTAGCACCAGGCGCGGATCTGCGAGCCGTCGCCGTGGATCGTGAGGTCGCGGCCCGCGAGCGCGGCCTCGATGAACGCGCGAATCGCGCCGCCGCCCTCCTGGCGGGGCCCGAAGACGTTGAACGGGTGCACCGTCACGCACGGAAGGCCCAGCTCGTCGTGGTAGGCGTGGGCCATGTGCTCGCCGGCGAGCTTCGAGACGGCGTACGTCCAGCGCGCCTCGCCGACTGAGCCGATCGTCGAGACCTGGCCCTCCTCGACCCGGAACGCGTGGGTGCCGAACACCTCGCTCGTCGAGAAGTCGACGAGCCGCTCGAGCGTGTCCTTCGTCTCCAGCGCCGCCTCGAGCACGTGGTAGGTGCCGATCATGTTCACCCGCATCGTCCGCACGGGGCTCTCACGGACGGTGTCGACCCCGGCGATCGCGGCGCAGTGGACGATGTGGGTCGCGCCGCGTGCCAGCTCCTTGATCAGCTCCGCGTCGAGGACGTCACCCTGGTGGAAGCTGAAGTTCGGGTGGTCGGTGAGATCGGTGCCGCCGCGGGTGTCGCGGTGGAGGTTGTCGACCGCGACGATCTCGTTCGCGTCGACGAGGCGGCGCGCGAGCGTCGTCGCGATGAAGCCGGCGCCGCCGGTGACGAAGATCCGCTTCCCTTCGAGGGCCACGTGGCGAGTCTACCCCTCGTGCCGATCCGGCCCCGGGTAGCATCGCAGCGCGGTGAAGACCCTCCTTTTCGTCGGCGGCGGACGCCACCAGCGGCGTGGCATCCTGCGGGCCCGCGAGCTCGGCCACCGCGTCGTCGCCGTCGACCGCAAGGCGGACGCACCGGGGATGCTCGCGGCCGACATCGCCGAGCCGATCGACTTCAGCGACGTCGACGCCGTGATCGAGGCCGCGCGCCGGCACGGCGTCGACGGCGCGATGACCGTCTCCGCCGACCGCGCGGTGCCGATCGTCGCCGCGATCGCCGAGGCCCTGGGTCTGCCCGGGATCGGCCCCGACGTCGCCCACGCGATGACCCACAAGGTCGTGATGCGGCGGCTCTTCGCCGACCACGGCGTGCCCCAGCCGCGCTTCGCCGCGGTGCACGGGCTCCACGACTCGAGGCTCGCGGCCGAGACGGTCGGCTTCCCGGCCGTCCTCAAGCCCGCGAACTCCGGCGGCCAGCGGGGCCTCTACCGGCTCGAGTCGGCCGACGACCTCGACGCGCACCTCCACGCTGCGCTCGCCGAGTCGCCCACGCAGGAGGCGATCCTCGAGGAGTTCACGGAAGGGCTCGAGCTGAACGGGATCGCAGTCGTCCGGGACGGCGAGGTGACGGTGCTCACGCTGTCCGACCGGCTGCGGCCGGAGGGCGCCGGCTTCGGCGTCGGCTGGATCCACGTGTACCCGACGACGCTCTACGGCGACGCGCTCGCCGAGGCGGAGCGCGTGGCTGCGCAGTCGGTGCGCGCGCTCGGGCTCGAGGACGGGATCGCGTTCCCGCAGCTGCTGGCGAAGCCGTCGGGCGAGGTCGTCGCCGTCGAGGTGGCCGCGCGGATCCCGGGCGGGCAGATGGCGGACGTCGTCCGCGAGGGCACCGGAGTCGAGCTGCTCGACATCGCGATCCTGCAGGCGTTCGGCGAGCCCGTGCCCGACGTGCTCGTGACGCCCTCGCGCTCGCAGCCCCTCGCGGTACGCTTTCTCACCGCCGAGCCCGGGCCGCTTCCGGCGGGGAAGGTGACGAGCTATTCGGGGCTCGAACGGGTGCTGGCGTGTCCCGGGGTCGTTCAGGCGGAGGTGTACTTCACGGTGGGCGAGACGATCAGGCCGGTGCGGCTGGACGGTGACCGTCGCGGGTACGTGCTCGCGATCGGCGACACGAACCTCGAGGCGCTCGAGCGCGCCGAGGCTGCGGCGCGACTGCTGCAGGTCGAGGTGGAGTGAGATGTGCGGCTTCGACCTCGACCACTACGGAGAGCTGCTCGCCGCGGCCGGGACCGGCGGCTACCGCTTCGCCTTCTTCGACCACGAGCCGGAGCCGGGCGATCTCTTTCTCCGGCACGACGTCGACCTCTCGCTCGAGGCGGCGCGCGAGGTCTCGGCGGTCGAGCGCGAGCACGGCGCGACCGCGACGTACTTCCTGATGACTACGAGCGTCTTCTACAACCTCGCCTCGCCCGAGGGCGAGCGGACGCTGGCTCAGCTGCGCGCGGACGGTCACCGGGTCGGCCTCCACGCGGAGTTCCCCGCGCTCGGGTTCGACCATCGGTTCGATCCCGTGCTCGCCTGGCACAACCCCGATCCCGCCTACATGACGGCCCCTGTCGAGGGTGTGGTGAACGTGATGAGCGCTTCCTGGTTCTCGCCCGAGACGTACCGCAGCGACTCGAACCAGCACTGGCGCAGCGGCTGCCCGCACGAGGAGCTCGCGGCCGGCGCGTTCCCGTGGCTTCAGCTCCTGACGCACCCGGAGATCTGGGCCTACCGCGGCGACTCGATGCGCGAGACGATGCACGCGATGCTCGACCGCGAGCGCGAGCGGCGGCTCGACCAGCTCGCGGCTGACAAGATCGACCTCTCGTGAGGCCGCTCACCGTCCTCGTCACCGCCTCCGGCGCGCCCGGGACGGCTGCGCTGCTTCGGGCTCTGCGCGAGAACGGCGAGCGCGAGCTCCGCCTGGTCGGCACTGACATGTCCGAACGGGCCGTCGGCAAGCACCTCTGCGACTCGTTCCACCTCGTCCCGGCGGGCTCCGACCCGGGTTTCGCCGACACGATCGCCGCGCTCTGCGAGCGAGAGGACGTCGACGCGGTGCTGCCGCAGTCCTCGTTCGACCTCCAGGGGCTCGCCGAGCACCGGGAGAGCTTCACGGTGCCGGTGCTCGTCTCCTCGCCCGAGACGATTCGGCGCTCGAACGACAAGGCCGAGACCTACGCCCTGCTGCACCGGCTCGGACTCCCGGCTCCCGAGTTCCGGCGCGTCCACGGAGCGGCGGCGGTGGCCGCAGCTGCCGAAGAGCTCGGCTACCCCGAGCGGCCCGTGTGCTTCAAGCCGGTCTTCTCGTCGGGGTCACGCGGCTTCCGCATCCTCGACCCGACCGTCGACCGTGCCCACCAGCTGCTCGAGGAACGGCCCGGCTCGGTGTCCATGCGGCTCGAGGAGGCCGTCGAGCTGCTCCCCGCGGAGGGCGGGCCCGAGCTGCTCGTGATGGAGCTCGCGACCGGGGGCGAGCGGACGATCGACGGGATAGCCGACGGCGGGCGCGTGCTGCTCGGCCACCCGAAGACGCGCGAGGCGATGCGCGCCGGACTCGCGATGTACTTCGTCACGCTCGCCGACGACGGCCTCGACGCGCTCGCGGACGCGATCGTCGCGGAGCTCGAGATCGAGCACTTCTTCAACATCCAGCTGGTCGGGGAGCAGGTGATCGAGGTCAACCCGCGGATCTCGACGATCGTCTACCAGGAGGACCTCAACATCCCGTACCTCGGCGTCAAGCACGCCCTCGGCGAGGTCTCCGCCGAGGAGCTGGCCGCGCTACGCAGCCGTGTCCGGCCCGGCCGGACGGCGCTGCGCTACTTCGACCAGATCGAGTGGGATGCGCCGTGAGGGGCCGCGCCGCCTCTCCATCCCCAACCCCCACCCACCCACGGGGATGAGCATGGTAGGAGGAGCGGGGCTCACGGGACTGTGCCGGAAGGGTGAAGAATCGTCGCCGGCGAGTCTGAGCCCGCGGGGAGACCTCTCCGCGTCGTCCACTGCCCGGTCAACACGGCAGGCGTCCCGTGGCAGAACGTCGAGGCGCTGCGCCGGCGCGGCGTCGACGCACGGCTCGTCGTCTTCAACAGGGGCACACTCCACCCGGAGGCGGACTGGTCGCTCGACCGCCGCGGCGGGCTCGCGCGCCGTCAGCTGACGCAGTGGCGCGCGCTCGCGAGCCTGCTGCCGCGCACCGACGTCTTCCACTTCTACTTCGGGCTCACGCTCGTGCCGAAGTCGCTGCAGTTCCCGATCCTGCGCGCCGCGCGGAAGAACTCCGTCTACCACTACATGGGCTCCGACATCCGCGGCAAGACCCCCGAGGAGCTCGCATACGGCAAGCGCGCCGACGCCGAGATCGTCGGCTCCTACGACGCGATCCGCTGGGTGCCCGAGGCCGAGGTGATCCCGCCGGGGATCGACCTCGCCGCCTACACGCCCGTCCCACCGTCCGACCGCACCCGCCCGCTCGTCGTCCACGCCCCCTCGCACCGGGGGAGGAAGGGCACCGAGCACGTGATCGCTGCCTGCGATGGGCTTCCGGTCGAGCTCGAGCTCGTCGAGGGGCTCCACTCACGACGAGGCGCGCCGCCGCTACGAGGCCGCCGACATCGTCGTCGACCAGCTCAACGCCGGCTGGTACGGCCTCTTCGCGATCGAGGCGATGGCGCTGGGGAAGCCGGTCGTCACGTTCCTGCACGAGGAGGCGGTGCGCCGAAGCGCGGAGGCCTTCGGGGTCGAGGTACCGATCGTCTCCGCGACGAAGGAGACGCTGCGCGACGTGCTCGCCCGGCTCGCTGCCGACCCGGACGAGCGGCGCCGCCTCGGCTCGGCCGGGCGCACCTACGTCGAGCGGGTCCACGACCTCGAGCGGATCGCCGACCGCCTGCTCGACCTCTACGCTCGCCTCTAGACGTGTTCGAGCAACTCAAGCGCCTCGCGAAGCACTCGGCCATCTACGGCTTCGGCGGGCTCGTCCAGCGGCTCCTCGCTGTCCTCCTGCTCCCGCTCTACACGAGCTACCTCACGCCCTCCGACTACGGGCAGATCGAGACCGTAGTCGCCGCGTCGGCCGTGGTCGTGATCGTCCTGCGCGGCGGGATCTCGAGCGCGTTCTTCCGGTTCTACTTCGACTCGGAGAACCCCGAGGACAAGCTGCGCGTCGTCCGCACCTCGTTCTGGTACACGATGACTGCGGCAACCGCCGGGCTCGTGCTGGTGATCGCGTTCGCGAGCCAGATCTCGGGCTGGCTCCACCTCGGCAGCGGCGGCACCACGCTCGTCTACGCCTCTGCCGTGGCGATCTGGGCGCAGATGAACTACGAACAGCTGACCTCGCTGTTCCGGGTGGAGGAGCGCTCGCTCCAGTACGTGTACGCGAGCCTCTCGAACGTCCTGATCACGATCGGCGCCACGATCCTGCTCGTCGTCGTCTTCGACAAGGGCCCGGTCGGTGTCCTCGTCGGCAGCTTCATCGGCACGCTCCTGGTCTACGCCGTCCTCGTCGGCTATCACCGCGAGCAGCTCGGGCTCGTGTTCGATCGCGGCCTGTTTCGCAAGATGAACCATTTCGGGATGCCGCTCGTGCCCTCCGCGCTCGCGCTCTGGGCGATCAACTTCGTCGACCGCTGGTTCGTGGCCTTCTACAAGGGCCAGAGCGAGGTCGGCGTCTACTCGGTGGCGGTCCGGATCGCCTCGGCCGTGATCTTCCTGTTGCTCGCATTCAGGACCGCGTGGCCGGCGTTCGCCTACTCGATCACCGACGACCGCGACGCGAAGCGCGCCTACGCATTCGTGCTCACCTACGTCCTGCTCGTCACCTGCTGGCTCGCAGCCACGCTCGGGCTGCTGGCGCCCTGGCTCGTGCACCTGCTGGCTCGCAACCCCGGCTTCCAGCGCGCCTCCGAGGCGGTCGGGCTGCTCGCCTTCTCCGCGGCCGTCTTCGCCGGCTACACCGTGCTCGCGATCGGCTCGGGGCGCGCGCGCCGGACGCAGCTGAACTGGGTGATCTCCGGGCTCGCCGCCGCGGTGAACATCGGCCTCAACGTGCTCCTGATCCCCCGCTACGGAATGATCGGCGCGGCGATCTCGACGCTCGTCGCCTATGTGGTGCTCTTCCTCGCGATGCTCTGGTACGCCCAGCAGGTGTACCCCGTCGACTACCAGTGGCGACGCGTGGTGACGGTCGTGGGCGTGGCGGGAGGGCTCGCCGCGATCGGGCGCGTCGCGGGGGTCCCGCTCGCGGTCGCGATCCTGCTGGCCGCGGCCTTCCCGTTCGTCCTGCTCGCGCTCGGCTTCTTCCTACCCGCCGAGCGGAAGCGCCTGCGGCGGCTCGTGCCCTTGCTTCGTTAGGAGGCGGGCCAGGTGGCCGAGCCGACGGCCGGCAGGTAGAGCTCGTTCTCCTTCCAGATGTGCACGCGGATGATCGCGTCGAGGCCGTAGAGGAGCTCCTGGAGCTTCGCGACGTCGGACGGGTCCGTGGCCTCGAGCTCCGCGATCCACTGGCGGATCGCCACGTGGTCGTAGTTCATCGAGGCGGTCGCGAGCGGCGCGCCGAGACGGGCGGCGACCTCGGGGTAGAGGTAGCGCTCGTCGTAGCGCGTGTGGGGCTCGACGTCGCCGTGCAGGAACTCGAGCAGCTCGTCGAGCGTCGCGCGCCGCTCCTCGATCGAGAGCTCGGGGAGCCGCGCCGCGGCCAGGCGGATCGACTCGGTCTGCTCGCTCAGCTCGGCGTGTGCCTTCCGGAACGTGTCGGTGTAGACGGTCATGGCCGAAGCGTCACTCCCGGCCCGGCCCTGCGCATCGGTAACCGCGCCGATCCGGCCTGCGGCCTTCTACGAGCCTCTAGCCCTTGACGACGCCGAGCGGGACGAGGCGTGCGACGCGGCGGGCGAGGCCTGCCTGCTCGACCACCGCGACGACCCGGTCGACGTCCTTGTAAGCGAACGGGGCCTCCTCTGCGAGCCCCTTGTTGGACGCGCAGCGCACGACGATCCCCGCCGCCTCCAGCTCCCTTCGCAGCTCCGCGCCGCCGATCTGCTTGCGCGCGCCCGTGCGCGACATCCGCCGCCCGGCTCCGTGGCAGGTGCTACCGAACGAGCGCTCCAGCGAGCCGGGCTCACCGGCGAGGACGTAGCTCGCCGTGCCCATGCTGCCGGGAGTGAAGACCGGCTGGCCGACGTCCCGATAGGACTCCGGGATCTCGTCCGAGCCCGCGGGGAAGGCCCGCGTCGCGCCCTTGCGATGGACGCAGAGCAGCCGGCCGTCGTGGTGCTCGAGCTTGGCCACGTTGTGGGCGACGTCGTAGACCTGCCGCGTCGCCGACGCGATCTCACGGCCGAGCACCGAGGCGATCGACTCGCGGACCGCGTGCGCGATCGCGTGCCGGTTCGCAAACGCGAAGTTGGCCGCCGCCGCCATCGCCCCGAGGTACGCCTGCGCCTCCGGCGAGGACTGCGGCGCGCAGGCGAGCTGGCGGTCCGGCAGCACGATTCCGTACCGGGCCTGGACGGCTTCCATCAGCTTGACGTAGTCGGTGCACACCTGGTGGCCGAGACCGCGCGAGCCGGAATGGATCAGCACGGTAACCTGACCCTCTCGTAGCCCGAACGCCTCGGCTGTGGTCGGGTCCAGAACCCGCTCGACCCGCTGCACCTCGATGAAGTGGTTCCCGGAGCCGGCGGTGCCGAGCTGGCCGGAGCCGCGCAGGCGCGCCCGCTCGGAGACCGCGGCGGAGTCGGCACCTCCGAGGCACCCGTTCGACTCGGTGCGATCGAGGTCGTCCTCGGTGCCGATCCCCTGTTCGACGAGCGCGCGAGGGCCGTCGCGCAGCACCAGGTCGAGCGTGTCATCGTCGAGCACGAGCTCGGAGTGCCGGCCCGTGCCGGCCGGGATCGCACGCGAGAGCTCGTGCACGAGCGGCTCACGCCGCGCTCCCAACTCGTCCTCCTGGAGCGGCAGCACGAGCAGGCGCACGCCGCAGTTGATGTCGTAGCCGACTCCGCCCGGCGAGACCACACCGTCGGGTGGCTCGGTCGCTGCGACGGCGCCGACCGGGAAGCCGTAGCCCTGGTGGATGTCCGGCATCGCCAGCGCCGCGCCGACGATCCCGGGCAGCGTCGCCACGTTCTGGAGCTGCTCGAGAGAACGGTCCTGCATGATCGACTCGATCAACTGCTCGTCGGCGAACACGCGCGCGGGCACACGCATGTCCGCCCGGCTGCCAACCGGGATCTCCCAGCAGACTGCGTCCATCCGCCGAAGCGGGGGCGCACCGGCCGCCGCCGTGGCCATCAGCGCTCGCAGATGTCGGCGACCTTCGCTTCGGTCAGCGTCAGCAGGTCCGCCGTCTTCATGAGCAGCGACTCTCGGTGGGTTCCGGCTTCGACGATCACCGACTCACGCTCGGCGGTGCAGCGATCGACGAGCACGGGGTCGTCCGGGCCGCCGAGCGGCGGCACCGCGCCGAGCTCGAACATCGGGTATGCCTTCGCGAGCTCCTCCTCGCTGGCGAGATGGATCGCCTTGCCTTCGCCCAGGAGCTCGCGCACCCGGCGCAGGTCGAGCCGCTCCGACGCGGGCAGGACTGCGCGCACGTGTCCCGCCGGAGTCGCGAGGACGACGGTCTTCGCCACCTCGTCCGACGAGACGCCGAGCGCGTTCGCCTCGGCCGTCGCGGTCTCGGTCCTCGGATGCTCGATCAGCTCGTAGTCCACGCTCTTGAGGTCGAGCGCGCGTGTCATCACTGTCATCGGTCTCCCTCCTCTCGGTTTCTCGACGACACCGCAAGTCTCGCGCGGGGCGCCGCCCGGGACATCGGAGCGTGTTCTGATCGCGATGCGGCTTTCCCGCACGCGAATCCAGGCCTAGGGCGCGGGCGCCGTCTCACAGCCTGCGACGTGGTCGTCCACGAGGCCGGCCGACTGCATGAACGCGTACACGATCGTCGGCCCGACGAAGCGGAAGCCGCGGCGGCGCAGCTCCTTCGAGAGCGCCTCGGACTCCGTAGTCTTCGCGGGGATCTCGGAGAGCGAGCGCGGGCGGCGCCGCGATCCGGGCGCGAACGACCAGACGAGATCGTCCAGGCCGCCGGGCAGCTCGAGCGCCGCCCGTGCGTTCCCGATCGCGGCCTCGATCTTGCCGCGGTGGCGGACGATCCCCGCATCGCCGAGGAGGCGCTCGACGTCGGCCTCCTCGAACGCGGCGACCGCGGCGATGCGGAAGTCCGCGAAGGCGGCGCGGAACGCTTCGCGCTTGCGCAGGATCGTGATCCAGGCGAGCCCCGCCTGGAAGCCCTCGAGCGTGAGCAGCCCGAAGAGCGCGTCGTCGCCGTGGAGCGGCCGCCCCCACTCCTCGTCGTGGTAGGCGACGTAGAGCGGGTCGCTCCCCGCCCAGCCGCAACGCCCTCCCACGAGATCCTCCACGAGGCTCAGGCTACCCCGGCGACGAGACCGATCCCAAGCCCAACCGCGAGCGCGACGAAAGAGCTTCGCCCGCGCAGCAGGAGAAGAGCCGCGACCGCGATCACGATGGGCTGCCACCAGCTCGCAAGCGCCTCGGGCGCGAGCAGGATCGCGGCGCCGAGGATCGCTCCGACCGCCGCGGGCCCGGCGCCGTCGAGGAAGGCTCGCGGGCCGGGCCGGTGGCGCAACTCCTCGAACCGGCCCGCGCCGAGCAAGACGAACAGGAACGAGGGCAGGAACGCGACGGCGGCGGCCAGAGCGGCGCCCCAGACACCCGCGGCCGCGTAGCCCACGACCGCCACGGTCAACACCACGGGCCCCGGGGTGAGCTGGCCGAGGGCGACGGCGTCGGCGAACTGCTTCTCGCTGAGCCAGTGGTGCACCGAGACGACGTCGTGCTGCATCAGCGGGATGATCACGAGCCCGCCGCCGAAGCTGAGCGCGCCGACCTTGAACGCGACCCAGACGAGGCCCGGGACCGATGCGTGGGCGGTGATCACGGCGACCGCCGCCGAGGTGGAGCGGAGCCGCAGCGCGACCTCGATCAGCCCCGCGCCGAGCAGAACCGCCAGCACCCATGGTCCCGAGAGCACCGTGACGAGGCCGGCCGCCAGCGCATAGGCGACGCTGCGCGCGAGCGCGAAGCCGCGCCGGGAGGCGAAGCCGCGGGCGAACCCGATCCCGGCGGCGGCGATCACCGTCACGGCCGCGGCGACCGCACCCTCGGCCGCACCGAGCAGTGCCGGGCTCTCGGAGTGACCGAGGAAGAGCGCGGAGAGCGCGACGATCATCACGAACCCCGGCAGGATGAACGCTAGCCCGCCGACCACCGCGCCCACCGTCCCGTCGGCGACCCGCGCACAGTAGATCGCGAGCTGGGTCGAGGCCGGGCCCGGCAGCAGGCTCGTCGCGGCGACGGCGTCCTGGAACTCCTCGGCGCTCATCCAGCCCTCCCGCTGGACCATCATCTCCCGGAGCAGTGCGGTGTGGGCCTGCGGGCCGCCGACGCCGAGCACGCCGAGCCGGCCCCACCGCCTCAGCACGCCGGCGAGGTCGGTCTTCGGGCCGGGCATCAACGTCTCTACGCGACGACGCGGTACACGTGGAACACCTCGGCGTACTCACGGTTCACGTTGATGCCGTGGATCCGGGCGAGGCCGCGCGCGTACTCCGGATCGGAGTAGCGGCGGTGCTGCTGTGAGGCGTACCGCGCGAGTGCGGCGACCTTGCGCTCTACGTGCCGCTCCTCGAGGGCGAAGTAGGCCTGGTAGGCGAAGTCGAAGTTGTTCCACGGGATCTCGTAGCCGAGCACCGTCGTCCGCTTGAACGCGCGCAGTCCCTCCTGCGCGACCGTCTGGTGGTCCTGGTGGACGTCGTGCAGGCTCGGCTGGAAGACGGCGTCGGGCTTCCAGTCCTCCCAGATCGCGACGAGCAGCTCCAGGATCTCCTGCCGGTGGTCGGGGAAGGTGCGCACGTCGAAGTCGTGCACCGTCAGGTTCCCCTCCGGGATCCCGAGCTCGGTCGTGGCCTCGCGCACCTCGCGCGCGAGCGTGTCGGGCGCGAAGCCCTCCGGCAGCGAGCGCGTGGCGATCGAGAAGGCGACGTACCTCACGTCGACTCCATCCTCGACCAGGCGCGCCATCGTGCCGCCGCACCCGAACTCGCCGTCGTCGGTGTGCGGCGCAAGCACGAGCACGCGCTGCCAGGCCTGGATCACGGCGCAATTCCTACAGCAAACCGCCTGCCTGCGCCGGTTCGGGCGGCCCCCTGGTCGGATGCGCCGCTAGTGTTCTCCGCCTGCACGAGCGATGGCGCACCTCCAGGTAGCACACCTTGCAGCACTCCTTGGCGCCCTCGGCGCTGTGCTGACGCTCGTCTTCCGCGGCCGCGTCCCGCTCCTCGCCGGGTTCGCCGTGCTCGGACTGGCCGACGCGTGCCTCGGCTACGCGCTCGTGCCCGCCTCGGATCTGCACAGGCTGACGCACCACCTGGCCGGATGGGGCCTGATCGCCGCGCTCTTGATCACGGTTGCGGCAGTCGCCGTCTTGCTCGTCCGCTATCCGGCGGCGACGCCCGTCGCGCTGCTCGTCGTCGCCCCGTTTCGCCTGCCGGTGCAGCTCGGCGACCAGAAGGCCTTCCTCCTCTTGCCGTTCTACGGGATCGTGGCGGGCGCCGTGGTCGCCCTCGCCTACCGTGCCCTGCGGGGCGCCGAGCTGCCCGCCTTCCCACCTCTGCTCTCGTACCCGATCGCGCTCCTCGCCGCGCTCGCCTCAGTGTCGTTCCTCTGGTCCCGTGACCCGCGTGCCGGCGCGATCGCCCTCGGCTTCTTCTACTTCCCGTTCGTCGGCGGGCTCGCGGTCGTCGCGCGGTCGCCGCTCGCGGACTGGGTCCCCCGCGCCCTCGCGACGACGCTCGTCGCGTTCGCGACGCTGTTCGCTGCGATCGGGCTCTGGCAGGCCCAGACGAGGCGCCTCTTCTTCGCTCCCGACCTCGAGGTCGCGAACGCCTACACGACGTTCTTCCGCGTCACGTCCCTGTTCAAGGACCCGAGCCTGTACGGGCTCCATCTCGTCCTCGCGATCGCCGTGCTCCTCGTCGCGGTCTGGCTCGGACGCATCGGGCTGGCCCTGGCGGTCGGGTTGATCGCCTTTCTCTCGGCCGGCCTCTACTTCTCCTACTCACAGTCGAGCTTCATCGCCCTGTTCGCCGTCACGCTTGCGGTCGCGGCCGTGTTCGGAGACCGCCGCCTCCGGCTCGCGCTCGCCGTGTGCGCCGCGATCGCCGTCGTCGGCGGGACCGTCGTCGCGGCGAGGGCAGTCGCCAGCACCTCCGCGAGGGAGGCGACGAGCGGCCGCTCCCGCCTCGTCACCGTCACCTTCGACGCGTACCGCTCGAGCCCGGTCTACGGCGTAGGCATCGGAGGGCAGCCGAAGGCCAGCCTCGAGGAGTCGGGAACGGGCTCCGTCAAGAAGGACGCCTCGCACACGACGCCGCTCACGGTCGCGGCCGAGCTCGGCGTGATCGGTTTCGCCGCGTTCGTGCTCGTGCTCGCGGCGGAGACCCGGGCACTCGTCCTCGTAACCCGGAGACGGCGCGCCCTCGGCCTCGGCCTCGCGGCCGTCCTCCTCACACTCGTCGTGCACTCGCTCTTCTACGCAGGCTTCTTCGAGAACCCGATCACCTGGGGCGTGCTCGGGATCACGGCGGCAGCGCTGTCGCTCCTCGCACGGACGGAGCCGGCCCTCGCCGCGCTCCCGTTTCGCCTGCCGGTCCCGCGTGCAGCCGCCGCCCCTGCGGCAGAGGGGAGCGACCCGGCCGACGGGTCGCCCGCCGGGTAGCCGAAGGACATGCGAAAGCGTCTTCTCCTCGTTCTCGCCGCCGTGGTCCTCGTGCTCCTCGGCGTCGCTGCCGCGGTCCTCGTCGCGACCACGCGCAAGCCGCCCGCGGGAAAGCTCGACACCGAGCTGACCGGCGTCTCCCTGGTGGCGCCGACGGCACCGCCGCCCACGGCCGGGCCCGGGATGGTGTGGCAGGTCGACCAGCGTTGCTGGCCGATGTTCGGCGGCGATCCGCAGCGGAGCCTCTCGCGCTCGGACATCCACCTGGGCATTCCGGTGCGGCGGCCGCTCTGGGTGCGCGGGCTGAAGAACTACATCGAGTACCAGCCGAGCTACTGCGACGGTGTGCTGTACGTGAACACGTTCAAGGGAGATACCTGGGCGATCGAGGCGAAGACGGGCCGGGTGGTCTGGAGGCGCCGCGGCAACGGCCCCAAGCCCTCGACCCCCGCGATCGCGGGCCCGCTCCTGATCGTCAGCTCGACCGACGGGACGGTGACCGCGCTCGCGCGGACCAACGGGCACGTCGTCTGGCAGCTGCGTACCAACGCGAAGGTCGAGTCGTCCGCGGCGGTCGTCGACGGGACGGCCTACTTCGGAGCCACGGACGGCCGGCTGTTCGCGGTCGATGCCGCGACGGGCAAGATCCACTGGGCCTACGACACGGGCGGGCGCATCAACGCCAGCCCGTCGATCTTCGGCGACCGCATCTGCATCACGACCTACGCCGGCTCGATCTTCTGCCTGCGCCGCACCGACGGGAAGAAGCTCTGGAGCACGTACGTCAAGCGCGACCCGATCCGCTACGAGAGCTTCTACGCGAGCCCCTCGACCGACGGCGAGCGTCTGTACACGATCTCCCGCTCGGGCACGGTGGTGACGCTCTCCGCAGCGACCGGCGAGGTCATCTGGAAGCGTCACATCAGCTCGACGGGCTACACGACACCCGCGATCGACGGCGACCGCATCTTCGCCGGCGGCTTCGACGGCGCGCTCCACGCCTTCGAGAAGAAGACCGGGGAGGAGCTGTGGCGGGCGTCGGTCGGCGGGCGGATCATCGGGGCACCGATCGTCGTCGGAAACCTCGTCTTCTTCTCCACGCTCGAGCAGAAGACCTACGCCGCCCGCGTCTCCGACGGCAAGGTCGTGTGGCAGCTCGGGCTCGGCAAGTACTCACCCGGGATCGCGACCGAGCGCGCGTACTACTTCACGCTCAACGGCCTCCTGATGGCCTTTCGCGGCCGGTACTCGCCTCGCTGACCTCTACACGAGCGGCGGGTGGCGCCGCCGCCACTGCGGCGAGCGCTGGAGCACGTACCCGGCGCCGCGCCAGGCGGCGGTGACGGCACGGTACGAGCCGAGCCGGAGCCTCGCCCCGGCGCGGCCGGCGGCGCGGGCTCGAACCTCATAGCCGAGCCCCGCGAGCAGGTCGCCGGCGACGGCCTCGAACGCGCGCTCGTCCTGCTCGGGCATGCCGGTGCGCCAGTCCCGCACGCCCACGGTGGGGGGCTGGGCGAGGCGCTGCTGGTGGGGCTTGCCGGAGAGGTCGACCTCGCCGACGTAGCCGAGCATTCCCGGCTCGTACGGCAGCCCCGCGAAGGCACAGATGCGCTGCAGCGCGTCCTCGGGCCGGGCGACGAGATCCTCGTACCGGAGCTCCAGGTAGCGCTCCGGGCCGACCCGCCGTCCGAGCGCGAGCGCGGCGGCGACCTCGGTTCGCCACTGGCACGCGAAGCCCTCGGCGTCTCGCGGGTGGCCCCAGCCCTCGGTCACGATCCCAGCCGGCATCGAGAGGAACGAGAGCGCGGCGTCGCGGCCGTCGCGGACGAGGTGGACGAAGCGTGCGGTCGGGAAGAGGCGCTCGAGCAGCGGGAGGTACTGCATGTACATCGGTGTCTTGTCCCCCCAGCGGGACTTGCCGTGCTGCGCCGCATAAGCCTCGAAGACCGCACCGATCGCCTCACCCGTTGACATGCCCGGGCGAAGCCGCGCGGCCACGTCGTCGAGCGGAAGACCCCACTCGCGGAGCGTCGGAAGCCTCCGCAGGTCGTCGAGAAACGCGTCAGGCTCGACGGAGCGCCGGTGCCGGTGGACCAGCTGGGGCACGAAGTACGACTCGTCGGGTACGGAGATCCGGCTGTTCCGGTCCAGCATCACCCTCAGCAGCGTCGTTCCAGAGCGCCGGACGCCGAGGACGAGAAGGGGGGCCTCGCTCACCGCGGCGGCCCGACGCGCACGACCGCCCGATCGGCGTGCCCGTGCGCCTCCACGAAGAGCGTGAACGTGCCCGGCGAGCGGGGGGCGCGCAGCACGAGGAGCCCGGGCTCGGCGGTCCCCGTGCCCCCGGCGAACCGCCACGAGAAGCGCCGAGCGTCGGTGAGCACGCGGACGCCGAAGCGCTTCGCCGCCTCGGCGTCGATGGAGGTTCTGGCGAGCTCGATGTAGCGGATCCGCACCGGAGCCGGCGCCGAGGGCGCCGAGACGTTCCCGGCCCGGTCGACCGCGACGACGGCGATCCGGTACGTGCCCGGCCGATACGGGTGGCCGTCCCGGCGGCCGAACCAGTCGAGCGTTCCCTTGAGCGGCATGAGCCGGCCGAGCACCCGCTGCTTTCCGTTCACAAGCAGGCTGGCGCGGGCCCGCTCGGACACCGTGTAGTACACGCGGATCCTGTCGCGACGGCCGTCGCCGTCGGGCGAGAACACGGTCGGGTTCACGCCTCGAAGCGCGACCACGGGCTTGGTGGTGTCGACCCGGATCGGGTTCGGGAGCACGATCGTCCGCCCGTGGGCCTGGAGCCGGACGCGCGGCCGGTACAGCCCATCCGCGACGACCTGCCCGGAGTCGTCACGCCCGTTCCAGTGCAGGGTCAGGCGCCCGACGGGCGCGTGCTTGTGCACGACGAGCGTCCGGACGCTGTGGTCCGACGAGTCGAGCAGGTCGACCGTCATCGTCTCGGGCTTGCGGAGACGGAACGAGATCTTCGCCCGGTCGGTCGGGCAGTCGCAGACGGGCGAGAAGGTCTTGTCGACGAGGGTGCCCGCGATCGGGCTGGGCTCGAGCTTGAGCCGCTCGGTCACGGCGAACGCCGCCGCCGACCCGACGAGGAGGGCGAGGACGAGGATCGTCGGCACGTACCGGGCCACGGCCCGGCGATTGTATGCGCGCTCTGGTAGTACTTCACTTTGTGAAGCGCCGCGCAGATCCGTACCGCGACACCGATGTGGTCGACTCCCGTGCTCCCCGGTTCAACCAGGCCACCGTGGGAATCCTGTCGCTGGTGGCCGTGCTCACCGGCTGGTGGTTCCTGCTCGCGCTCCTCGGTGCCCAGCTGATCGTCGGCCTCGTCTTCGGGCGGCGCTGGTGCCTGCCGTGCCTCGCCTACTTCGAGCTCGTCCAGCCGCGCTTCGGCGAGGGGCCGCTCGAGGATTCGCGCCCGCCCCGCTTCGCGAACGTCGTCGGTGCGGTCTTCCTGACCGCGGCGACGCTCTCCTACGCAGTCGGGCTCTCGGTGGCCGGCGCTGTGCTCGGCTCGATCGTCGCCGCGCTGGCGCTGCTCGCAGCCGTGACGGGGTTCTGCACCGGCTGCGAGGCGTACAAGCTCGGCTGCTGGCTCACCGGCAGGCCCTTCGTCTCGTGCCCGCTGCCGCCGGTGCCGGCGGCAGCGACGGACTGACGGCTCCGCGCCCACGACCAGAGCACTCCAACCCCGACGAAGGCGAGTGTGACCGGGATGTAGATGCGCGCGCCCGGCACCTCGAGCAGCCGGATCCCGGAGAGCGTGAGCGTCGTCGCCAGCGCGACGCGGAGCGCCCGCTCGGGCAGGCGGACGCTGACGTTGCTGCCGATCAGAACGCCGGGGATCGAGCCGATCAGCAGCCACCCGGTCGCGTGGAAGTCGACGTTCCCGGCGACCATGTGACCGATGCCGGCGACCCAGAGCAGCGCGGCCGCCTGGAAGATGTCCGTCCCTACGACGCGGGCCGCCGAGAGCGGGAACAGGATCAGCATCGCGAGGCCGAAGAAGGTGCCGCTGCCGACCGAGGTCAGCCCGACGATGAAGCCGCCGAAGGCGCCGATCCCGACCGCGAGCAGCTTGTCGCGCGTCTCGACCGGGAAGGGCGCAAACGAGTTCTCCTTCCCCCGCACGAACGTCTTCACGAAGAAGCCGATCCCGCCGAGAACGAGCGCCACGCCGAGGATCTTCCCCTCGATCGTCTGCGCCCGAGCCCCGTAGTGGTGCTCGATCCACGTCGCGAGCGTGACGCCGAGGAGCGACAACGGCGCGCTGCCGAGGAGCATCCACCCGGCCAGCCGGGCGTTGACGGTGCCGAGCCTGCGGTGGCGCGCAGCTCCGAACGACTTGAAGATCGCGCCGTGCACGATGTCGGTCCCGACCGCCACCGTCGGCTTGAAGCCGAACAGCAGGATCAGCATCGGCGTCATCAGCGACCCGCCGCCCATCCCCGTCATCCCGACTAGGAAGCCGACCAGGAAGCCCGCGACTGAGAGCTTCGGATCTATGAGCGGTAGGCCTCGATCAGCACCTCGGCGACCGCCGGCCGCGTGAACTCCTCGGGCGGCACCTCGCCCGCCTCGAGCAGCTCGCGCACCTTCGTCCCCGAGAGGAAGACGTGATCATCGCCCGAGTGCGGGCACGTCTTCGCGCTCGCCATCGAGCCGCACGCCTTGCAGTAGAAGGAGTGCTCGAAGAACATCGGCTCGATGTCGAGCTCGTGCGGCTCGAACTCGTCGAAGATCAGCTGCGCGTCGTAGGTGCCGTAGTAGGTGCCGACGCCCGCGTGGTCACGGCCGACGATGAAGTGCGAGCAGCCGTAGTTCTTGCGGCAGATCGCGTGCCAGATGGCCTCGCGCGGCCCCGCGTACCGCATCGCCGCCGGGAAGGCGGAGAGGAGCACGCGGTCGGCCGGGTAGTAGCCGTCCAGCAGAGTCCGGTAGCAGTCGACCCTGGTCGCAGCCGGGACGTCGTCCGACTTCGTGTCGCCTACCAGCGGGTGCACGAGCAGCCCGTCGACCGTCTCGAGCGCGACCTTCGTCAGGTACTCGTGCGCGCGATGGATCGGGTTGCGGGTCTGGAAGCCGACCACGCGCTTCCAGCCGCGCTCGGCGAACGCGGCGCGCGTGTCGGCCGGGTCGAGCGCGAGCTCGGGGAACTGCGAGGCGGCGCGCTCGAACACGGTCACGCGCCCGGCGAGGTAGAGCGGAGCCTGTGCGTAGAGGCGCGCGACCCCGGGATGGGCGTCGTCGGTGGTGCGGAAGCAGCGCTCAGCCTCGCGCTCCTTGTCGTACTCGTAGACCTCGTCGACCTCGAGCACCGCGAGCAGCCGCCCGGTCTCGTCCGCGAGCGCGACGCGGTCGCCCGTGGGCGCCCGGTCGACCGCGAGACACACCGGCAGCGACCAGGGCAGCCCACTGGCGAGGCGCATCTCCTCGACCACGCGCTCGTAGTCCTCGCTGCCCATGAAGCCCTCGAGTGGCGAGAGCGCGCCCGAGGCGATCATGTCCAGGTCGGAGGCTTCGCGCGAGGTGATCGTGACCAGCGCGAGCGCCTCGACGCCGTCCGGGCGGACGCCCGTGCGGTCGACGAGGACGCCGCCGTGCGGCCGGATCAGCTTGTGTGTGGCGGTGGCGCTCACGCGGGCACCTGCCCCTCGACGAGACCGAGCTCGGCGAGCTTTCCCAGGACGAGCTGAGCGCTCTCCTCCGGCTCGTGCGCCTCGGTGTCGAGCACGAGCTCTGCGCTCGAGGGTGCCTCGTACGGGTCGCTGACGCCGGTGAACTCCTTGATCTCGCCGGCGAACGCCTTCGCGTAGAGGCCCTTGGTGTCGCGGCGCGCGCACTCGTCGACCGAGGCGTTGACGAAGACCTCGACGAACGGGGCGTGCTCCTCGGTCATCTCCCGGGCCTTCGCCCGCGTCTCCTCGTAGGGCGAGATCGCCGAGACGATCACCGCGGCGCCGGCGCGCGCGAGGCGCGAGGCGACCCAGCCGATCCGCTCGATGTTGGTGTCCCGGTCCTCCTTCGAGAAGCCGAGGCCCTTCGAGAGGTGCGTGCGGACGACGTCGCCGTCGAGGTACTCGACGATCAGGCCGCGCCGTTCCAGCTCGGGCCCGACGTGATGGGCGATCGTCGTCTTGCCGGCCCCGGACAGGCCGGTGAACCAGAGGGTGAAACCTTCGTTACTCATTCGTCTCCTCGGTTATTGGTGTGTTCAGGTGAATGCCGCACTCGAGCTTGTCCGAGCCGGCCCAGCGGCCGGCCCGCTCCTCCTCACCCGGCGCGATCGGCCTGGTGCAGGGGATGCAGCCGATCGAGCGGTAGCCCGAGTCGTGCAGGGGGTTGTAGGGAATCTCGTTGACGTGGATGTAGGCCCAGACGCGCTTCTCGTCCCAGTCGGCGAGCGGATGGATCTTGAGGACGCCGTAGCGCTCGGAGAGCTGCACCTTCGGCGTGCCCACGCGGCTCGGCGACTGGTCGCGGCGGATGCCCGAGACCCAGGCGTCGTAGGGCACGAGCGCCTCGAGCAGCGGCTCGACCTTGCGGATGTGGCAGCATCGGTCGGGATTGGTCTCCCAGAGGTTCGGCCCCTCCTGCCGGTGCTGCTCGGCGACGGTCGGAATGCGCGGCGAGGGTGCCAGCGTGAGGCCGTAGCGCTCGATCAGGCGGTCGCGCGTCTCGTACGTCTCCCGGAAGAAGAGGTGCGTGTCGAGCTCGATCACGTCGATCGGCAGCCCGAGCTCGCTGACCATGTGCACGAGCACCGACGACTGCTTCTGCCACGAGCACGTAAGGCAGAGGCGGTCGCCGAACTCCGAGTAGGCGTAGCGGAGGACGTCCTCCGCAGACATGGCCTCGAAGTCGAGGTCAGGAAGCCGTGGCAGGCTCGCCGCCAAGGAGCACCTCCTTCAGCGTGTCGCCGCGGAGACCCAGGCGCAGCGTCTCGAGCGGGATCACCTCGTCCGGAGGGATGTTGCCGACGTTCACGTTCGGCCCGAACTGCTTCACGAACCAGGCCTGCGAGGACTTCGTCGGCGCCTCGAAGATCAGGTTGGCGACGTCGATCTCGTGCGCGATCTCGTCGACGAGGCCGGTGCGCATCTCGCCGGTGGGCCGGTAGATGCCCGCGGTGCCGCCCTCACGCCCTTCCGTGATCACCTTCCAGGCTCCCGCCTCG
Organism: uncultured Actinomycetes bacterium; assembly: GCA_963724805.1. Lineage (GTDB taxonomy): Bacteria > Actinomycetota > Thermoleophilia > Gaiellales > Gaiellaceae > CAVQZA01. The sequence continues at coordinate 721,342 of CAVRWA010000014.1, read as the reverse complement.
AGCTCCTCCTTGATCCACTCGACCCACTGGTACGGTGCGAACACGACCTCGTCGTCCTTCGAGCCGACCTCGGAGAGGACGGTGAAGTCGTGTGCGAAGTCGGCGATCAGCTCGAGCTTGCGCTCGCGGGGGATGTCGATCGTGCCGTCCGAGATCTCGACGTGCGAGAAGCGCTGCTCGACGAGCCAGGCCTTGAACTCGTCCAGCCGATCGCGCGCGTAGACCGCCTCGAACAGGGTGCCGCCGCAGACGACCGGGGTCTCGTAGAAGCGGTAGAGCGCGATCTTCTTCTCGAGGTTGTTCGTGACGTAGCTCGTGCCCCAGCCGAGCTTGACGATGTCGACGTACTCGCCGGCGGTGTCGAACATCCCCTCGATGTCGCGGATGTTCATCCCCTTGTCCATCACGTGGGTGAGGCCGATCTGGCGGGGCTTGCCGGGGCGCGCGGGCACCCCGAGGAATCCGTCGCTAAAAGCGGGCATATAGCTCCTTCAGTTTTTCCTGGGCCCGGTCCTGGACCTCGCGGTAGAGAGAGTTGCCGTGCGCGTCGATGCCGACGGTGAGCGGCCCGAAGTCCTTGACGCGGAACTTCCAGAGGCATTCGGGCATCAGCTCCTCCCAGGCGACCTCCTCGATCTCCTCGATCTGGGTCGTCTCGAGAGCCGCGGCGCCGCCGACGATCGCGAAGTAGACCATCCCGAGCCGCTGCATCGGCTCGATCGCCTCGTCGGGGAAGCCGCCCTTGCCGCAGATCGCGCGCACGCCGTGCTGAGCGCCGAGCCCCTCGGTGAAGCGCACCATCCGCGCCGAGGTGGTGGTGCCGATGCAGACCTTCTCGTAGCGGCCCGGGCCGAGCTTGCGCACGCCGGGTGCCGTGTGGAGGAGGAACGCGCCGCTGAGATCCATCGGCGGCTCGACCCCCTGGTCGAAGATCCGGATCTGCGTGCGGTCGCGGATCCCGATGATGTGGCCCTGCACCGTGACCTCGTCGCCGGCGCGCAGCTCGAGGATCTCGGCCGGGTCGGTGATCGGGAACGTGACTTCGTGGTTCGCCATCAGAACGACTCCTTGTGCTCATGAGCATTTGGGATGGCTCGAACAACGACCGGGGTCGAGGAGACCACCTTGTGCTCATGAGCATTTGGGATCTTGGAGGGCGTCATCAAAACTCCCGGTCGTAGTCGATCGTGCCGTCGGGCGCGATGTGCGCGGAGGCGCGGCGGGCGGCCCAGCACTGGTAGTTGACCGCGACGGGATTCAGGGTCATGTGCGTGTCCGCGTGTTCGATGTGGCACTGCAGCACGGTGACGTCGCCGCCGAGGCCCATCGGGCCGATCCCGGTCTCGTTCAGGAGGCCGTACAGCTCGTCTTCGAGTTGGGCCACGATCGGGTCGGAGTTGCGCGTGCCGACCGGGCGCGCGATCGCCTCCTTGGCGAGGTACATCGCGTAGTCGGCCGAGCCGCCGATCCCGACGCCGACGATCCCGGGCGGGCACGGCTTGCCGCCGGCGCCGACGATCGACTCGAGCACGAAGCGCTTGATCCCGTTCACGCCGTCGGCCGGGACGCACATCTTGAGGAAGCTCATGTTCTCCGAGCCGGAGCCCTTCGGCACGCACTTCACGTCGAGGCCGTCCCAGTCGGCGACGAACTCCCAGTGGACGATCGGGAGCCGGTAGCCGATGTTGGCACCGGTGTTCTCCCGCGTGATCGTGTGGACGGCGTTCGAGCGCAGCGGGTGCTCGAGCGTGGCGCGCTCGGTTCCGTCTCGCAGCGATTCGTAGATTCGCGCCGGATGCAGGGGAAAATGCTCCCCGACGCGACAGCTGTAGACCGCGATCCCGGTGTCCTGGCAGACGAGGTTCTTCTCGTCCTCGGCGACGTCGACGTTCCTGAGGATGGTCTGGAGGACGCGCTGGCCCGGCACGCTCGTCTCGCGGCCCGCGGCGGACGCGAGCGCGTCGCGCAGGTCCTGCGGGATGTCCTTCAGCGCCCAGACATAGAGGTGTGCGGCCGCCTCTTCGACGGCGACGGCCAGATCGGTCTCGACCGTGCTCATGCTGCCTTCTCCGCTGCGGCCTGCCCGGCCCTTCTCCCAAAGACACAGCATTCGAGCAGGCTGTTGCCCATCATGCGGTTGCGCCCGTGGGTGCCCCCGGCGATCTCACCGCAGGCGTACAGGCCCTCGAGCGTGGTCTCGGCGTTCGTGTCGATCACGAGCCCTCCGTTCTGGTAGTGGAGGACGGGATAGGTGAGGATCCTCTCGGCCAGCGGGTCGACTCCGGCGGCGCGATAGCGGCGCACCATGTACGGGAGCGAGACCTCCGCGTCCGCGACGGAGATCCGCGGCGTGTCGAGCCAGACCGCGGGGCGGCCGTCGGGAGTCTCGACGCCGCGGCCCTCCTCGACCTCCTTCACGATCGCCGCCGCGACGACGTCGCGCGGCCCGAGCGAATCGGTGAACTCCTCGCCGTCGGCATTCAGGAGCACTGCGCCGTAGGCGCGCGTCGTCTCGGGAATCGAGTAGCCCTGCAGGTTCTGCGGCCACGCGCCGCCGTTCGGGTGGTACTGGAGGGCGTCCAGGTCGCGCGCCTCGGCACCGAGCCCGAGTGCGAGCTCGGTCACCTCGCCGGTCGCGCCCGGATGGTTCGTTGAGAGCTCGCCGCGCTCCTGGGCGACCCGGAAGCAGCGGCCGCCGGCGGCAAGGACGACCGTCCCCGCGTCGACCACCACGGCCTCGCCGTCGTGCTCGAGCGTCGCGCTCCAGCCCGCCGCCGACCGCTCGAGCGAGCGCAGCGCATGGTTCGGGAGCTCCGTTCCTCCGCCTGCCTCGAAGGCCTCGCGCAGGCCCTTCGTGATCGCGTGGCCCGTGCGGTCGCCGACCTGCAGCAGCCGCTGCCGCGACGCGCCGCCGCACCGGGCAAGACGGTAGCCGCCGTTGTCGCGCGTGAACTCGACCCCGAGCTCCTCGAGCCAGTGGATCGCAGAGGGCGCCTCGGCCGTGAGCACCTCGACGAGGCGGCGGTCGGCGGTCTCGTGCGAGCTCTTCCAGACGTCCTCGGCATGGAGCTCGGGCGAGTCGTCGGGCCCGAGGGCGGCCTGGATCCCTCCCTGCGCCTTCGCGGAGTTGCACGACTGGAGCGAGCCCTTCGTGGCCAGGCCGACGCGCGCCCCCGCCCGCTCGGCCGAGAGCGCGGCGGCGAGACCGGACGCGCCGGAGCCGATCACGAGCACGTCGAATGAGCTGGAACCAGGCGCCACGGCCGCAATCGTAGCGTTTTTCCTAATGCGCGTCATTAGGTGGCGTTATTTGTGCACGGGTGTCAAGCGTCCGGCGGCGCGTGCCGATGAGGAGTTCGTGACAAGGGCGGCGGTCTTCGTCCTGGCCGTGGGCGCGCTGGTTGCGTCCGGCTGGACGTTCTGGCACGAGCACTACCAGCTCCACAAGGGCGGCCAGGTCGTGCTGCTCTCGGGACCGAAGGTCGTCGCATACGAGCTCCAGGCGGCGGCGCGAACCATGGCCGAGGCGAAGCGGGAGACCGGCACCTTCGAGATGACCGACCTGCGAGCGTTCAAGAACCTGGCGGTCGTCTTCGCCGACGACAGGGCGTACTGCCTCCAGGTCGGCGTCGGCGCCGACGCGATGCACTACCTAGGCCCCGCGGGGCCTGTGCGGACAGGTCCCTGCTAGATCAGAGCGCGGGCGCGCGCCCGCCCGACGACGTTCCCTTTCTGCTCGAACAGCGTCGCCGCGGCCGCGACGACCGAAGCCGCTTCGTCCGTGCGGCCGCCGGCGAGCAGGACCTCGCCGAGGTCGAGCAGCGCGGTGGCGCGCACATTCAGGAAATCGGTCGGATCTGCGAGCTCGACGCCCTCCCGGGCGAGCCGCTCGGCCTCGTGCGCCTCCCCGCGCCGCGCCAGCACCTTCGCCCGCGGCCCGCGCCACTGGATCTGGGTGTGGAGGTCGTCTAGCGACGACTCGTCCCGGCCGAGCGCGGTGAGCGCGAGCACCTCGTCGAGCCGGCCCCGCGCATAGAGGATCTGCGCCAGCAGAGCGGCGAGCGTCGAGGCCGACGAGCGGTCTCCCATCTCGAGCAGGCTGTCGAACCCACGCCGCGCCTCGGCCTCGGCCGCGGGCAGGTCGTCGGCGAGCATGAGCACCCAGCCGTAGAGCTCCGCCGCCGCGGCGGCGGTGAGGCGGGTTCCCAGCTCCGCGGTGATCGCACGGTCGCGCGCCATGAACTCATCCGCCTCGCCGAAGCGCCCCTGCTGGGCCGCGAGCCCCGCGAGCGCGCGTAGCGCCGAGGCGGTCACGCGGAGCTTCGACCCGTGGGTCTCGAGGATCTCCTCGCAGCGGCGGCGCCCCTCCACGACCGGCATCGGCCCGTACAGCGCGACGCCGACGAGCAGGTGGAGCGCCGAGGCCTCGGCCCGGTCGTCACCTGCGCGTCGCGCGTGGACGATCGCCGCCTCGAGCGCATGCTCGGCCTCCGCGGCGCGGCAGCCGAGCCAGGAGATCCACGCGCGCACGTAGAGCGCCCGCGCGAGCTCCCGGTCGTCGCCCGCGGCCTCGAACGCCGCGATCGCCTGCTCGGCGACAGGCATCGTCTCCTCGACCCGCAGGCCGCTGTCGGTCTGGAACGCGATCCGCAGATGCCCGATGCGCGCCGCCTCGGCGGCAACGGCGCTCCCCGCTCGCTCTGCGAGCGCCAGCGCCTCCTCGAGCGCCCGGTCGGCGCCGGTGAGGTCACCGGCATCGCGCCTCGCCTCCGCGAGGTCGACCAGCTGAGCCGAACGCACGGCGTCCTCACCGGCGTCGAGCGCCGCCGCGCGCGAGAGGAGCCCGACTGCGGCGGGGATGTCGCTGCGCGCAAGGGCACGACGGCCGGCCGAGCCGAGGTGGCCGGCGGCCCGCGCTGCGAGCACGGGGCTCGGCTCCCCGAGCTCCGCGCGGTACTGCGCGGCCTGCTCGAGGTGATAGCCCAAGACGTCGTCGTATTCGGCGTCTCGCTCGCCCTCGCGGCCATCGAGCCAGTCGGCGAAGCGCTCGTGCAGACCCGCGCGGAGCCGCTTGGTGAGCCTGCGATAAGCGGCCTCCCGGATCAGCTTGTGGCGAAACTGGTATGCCTCGTCGTCGAGGAACGTCGTGCGCGTCGGCTCGATCAGATCCTTCCGCGTCAGCGAGTCGAGCACCGGCCCGAGCTCCTCCTCGTGATCCGCGAGCGCCGTGAGCGCCCCCGGCCAGAGCTCCCTCCCCATCACGGCCGCCCGCTCGAGCACGTCGCTCTCGCCCGCCGGCAGCCGATCGAGCCGCGCGTCGAGGAGCGCCTTGATCGTGGGCGGCATCTCGAGCTCGCCGTCCTCCGCGTCGTGCTCCCCGAGGTAGGCGAGCGCCTGCTCGACATAGAGCGCATTACCCTCCGCCGCCTCCGCGACCCGGGCGCGCAGGGGCCCGGGCAGCTCGGTCTCGCCGAGGAGACCGTCGATGAGCAGGTCCGACTCGCCGGCGGTGAGAGGCCCGAGCGCGAGCGAGACCTCCCAGCGAGGGCGCTCCTCGAGCAGGTCGGGCCGGGCGTTGCAGAGCAGGAACACCGGTGCGTCGCGCACCGTGTCCGGCAGCAGCTCCAGCAGGTCGAGCAACGCGGGCTCGGCCCAGTGGATGTCCTCCAGCACGACGACGAGCGGGGTGCGCCGGGCGAGAGCCTCGAGGAGGCGCCGCACGGCCCAGTCGACCTCGACGGCGCTCGCAAGCGTGTCGGAGCTTCCCGAAGCAGCCGCGAGATACCCGGCCACGGCACCGGCATCCGGCTCACCCTCGAGCAGCGCGCCGATCTGCTCCTCGCTCACGTCGCCGGCGGCTGCGCGCAGGATCTCGGCGACGGGGCGGAAGGCGATCCCCTCTCCGTACGGGCGGCAGCGGCCCGTCAGGGCGACCACGTCGTCGCCGAGACCGGTCACGAGCTCCGCGACGAGTCGCGACTTGCCGATGCCGCCCTCGCCGAGGATGGTGAAGACGCGGCAGCGGCGGTCGGCTCGGGTCTCCTCGAAGGCAAGGCGCAATGCGGCGAGCTCGTCCTCGCGGCCGACGAGCGGTGTGTCGAGCCGACGCGAGATCGGCTCGGCGTCTGGCCGCAGCGCGACGAGCCGCCACCCCTCGATCCCGCCGCGGTGCCGTTCCGGCAGCTCCTCGATGTCGACCGCGCCTCGCACCAGCGGCAGCGTCCGGGCCGACAGCAGCGTAGCGCCGGGGTCGGCAGTTCGGGCGAGCCGGAGCGCGGAGGTGACAACGTTGCCGCCGGCGGCGAGCCGGCCGCCCATGATCACCGCCTCACCCGTCACGACCCCGAGCGCGACGCCCGCGCCGCCCGGCGACCCGTGCAGGTCGCAGGCGGCGCGGACCGCGCGTAGAGCATCGTCCTCGTGGGTCACCGTCGCGCCGAAGAGGGCGAGCACCCCTTCGGTCGGAGCGGGCTCGAGCACGCCGCCGTAGCGCCCGACAACCTCGCCGGCAGCCTCGAGCAGCCGATCCTGGCGCGCCTCGGCGACCTCGGGATCGCGAGTCTCCTCGCCGTGCGTCGGCCGCGCGGCCAGCACCGTGACGACCTTGCGGGTCTCGTGGGCGGGCACCGCCTCGGCCGGGGCAGGCGGCGCGAGCGCCGGATCCTGAGCTAGCACCGCGCGCTGCAGCTCCTGGAGCTGCGGGCCGGGCTCGATCCCGAGCTGCTCGACGAGCTCCGACCGCGTGCGCTGGTAGACGTCGAGCGCGTCCGCCTGGCGCCCGTTGCGGTAGAGGGCGACCATCAGCTGCCCGCGCAGGCGCTCGCGCAGAGGATGCTCCGAGACGAGGGCCTCGAGCTCTCCCACGAGCTCGGCGTGGCGGCCGAGCGCGAGCCCGGCGTCGATCCGGTCCTCGGCAGCCGTGACACGAAGCTCCTCGAGCCGGGCCGCCTCCCCCGCGGCCGTCCCCTCGAAGGCAACGCCGGCGAGCACCGGCCCGCGCCAGAGCGCGAGCGCCCGCTCGAGCGCCGTCGAAGCGCCTGCCGAGTCCCCGCGGGCGAGCGCGTCGCGGCCCCCGCGCGCGAGGCGCTCGAACCGGCTCGCGTCGAGCGACTCGGGATCGACCTCGAGCGCGTAGCCGGGGAGGCGGGTGACGAGCGCGCCGGGCGGGAGGAGCTTGCGGAGCTGGGAGACGTAGACCTGGAGCGTGTTTCCGGCCGTCTCGGGCGGGCGGGAGCCCCAGAGCTCGTCGATCAGGCGGTCGCGGGAGAGCGTCTCGCCGGGATGCAGCAGGAAGATCCCGAGCAACGCCTGCTGCTTCGGCCCGGCAGGGGCCAGATCGCGCTCATCCTCGACGAGCGCGAGCGGGCCGAGGATGCGGTATTCCACCGGACGACCGTACCATCCTCGGGTTGCATTCCCAATGCGCCGCTACCAGACCGAGCGGAGCAGCTCGGCGATCTGCTCAGGGGTGGCGTGACGCGGGTTCGCCTTCGCTCCCGGCCGCTCCGCCGTCGCCTCGGCCACCTCGTCCAGGTCCGCCTCGGGCACGCCGAGCGCGCCGAGACCCGAGAAGCCGACGCTGCGCGCCTTTTCCTCGACCCAGGCGGCCGGATCGTCGACGCCCATCGCCTCGGCGAGACGCGCGATCGCGTCCGGGACGACCTCCGCGTTGAAGCGGAGCGCCGGAGGCAGGCAGATCGCGTTCAGGGCGCCGTGCGGGAGTCCGTAGCGGCCCCCGAGCGCCTGCGCCATCGCATGGCCGAGCGCGAGGAACGAGGCGCCGAGGGCCGCACCCCCTTCGCAGGCTCCCTCGAGCAGCCCCGTGCGGGCGGCGAGGTCGTGGCCGTCCTCGAGCACGGGCGGCAGCCACGCGGCGATCAGGCGCGCGCCGGCGAGCGCGTGACCGTCGGCCTCGTCTTCGTGGCCCTCGACGTACAGCGCCTCGGCGCAGTGCGCCAGCGCGTTCAGCGCCGTGCCGCAGCTCTCGGCGGGCGGCAGCTCGAGCGTCAGCTGCGGCTCGTAGACGATCCCCGCCGGATTGGCGCCGGCGCCGCCTCCGCGCATCCGCCGGTCGAAGTCGCGGACGCCGTAGAACGTCGTCCACTCGGCGCCGGAGTAGGTGGTCGGGATCGAGACGAGCGGCAGTCCCGTCTGGGCCGAGACCGCCTTGCCGAGGTCGATCGCGCTCCCGCCTCCGAGCGCGAGCATCACGTCTGCGCCGCGCGCGAGCCCGGCGACGCGCTCGACCTCGTGCGAGGGCGAGCTGGCCCAGGTGTCGATCGGCTCGACCGGGAGCGCCTGGTCGAGCCAGCGGTGCGTCGTGATCAGGTACGGATGGTGGGCGTCGAGCTCGTCGAGCACACCCGGAAGCTCGTCGAGCCCCCAGCGCACGATCATGCGAGCCGCTCCCCGGCAAAGGCGACGAACGCATCGGCCGCACGGGTCGAGGCGCGCCCTGCCGCCCGCACGAGCGAGATCTCGCGCGCCGGCTCGAGGCCCTCGACACCGGCCGCGGCGAGCCGTCCCGACTCGAGCTCCGCCTCGACCGCCGAGCGCGAGATGAACGTGACGCCGTAGCCGCCGAGCACTGCAGCGCGTGCCGACTCCTGCAGACCGAGCTCGAGCCGCACGTCGAGGTCGCGGAGCCGCAGCCCCGTCCGCCGCAGCTCGTCGTCGAGCACCTGCCGGACGCCGGCGCCTTCCTGCATCAGGATCAGCGGCTCCTCGCGCAGCTCGTCCAGCGAGACCGTGCGGCCGGCGAAGCGGTGCCCGGCCGGGCAGGCGAGGATCACCTCGTCGCGAAAGAACGGCTCGAAGACGACGCCGCGGTGGCGCCGCGCCGCGCCGACCACGCCGAGCTCGAGCTCGCGGCGCGCGACCTGCTCGACCACGGTCTGGGTGTCGGAGATCGAGAGCGCGACGGTGAGGCCCGGGTTGCGGCGCTGGAACTCGCAGAGCAGGAGCGGCACCACCGAGCCGCCGGGCCCGGTGGAGGCGCCGATCTCGAGCGCGCCGTGCAGCTCACCCTGCTCGCCCTCGGCGAGCGCCGCGAGCAGCGAGTCCTCGAGCTCGAGCATCCGCTGGGCGCTCGCGTAGAGGCGCAGCCCCGCCTCGGTGGGCTCGACGCGGCGGCCCGAGCGGTCGAGCAGCCGGTGCCCGAGCCGCTTCTCGAGCGAGCGGATCTGGAGGCTGACAGCGGGCTGGGTGACCCCGAGCCGCTCGGCAGCCTGCGAGAAGCTGCGCTTCTCGACGACCGCGCAGAATGCGGCGAGCTGGCGGGTATCCATGAGGAAACCTTATACGGGTGAACAGGCCTCGCCGGGCTCCGGAGGCGACCCCTGTGGGTTGCCGGGTCTGGAAGCCAGGTGCCTGTCCCTTCTCAGCGGGCCCCTATGAACCGCGAGCGGAGGCGCTGCCACAGCGACGGGCCCGCAGCTCTTCGGAGGGCCTCCTCCCGGGCGGCCTGGCGCTTGACCCAGGCTCGGTGGCGCTGGCCTCTGGTCGCATAGCGCGGCTTCCAGTACACGGGCACCGCTCTAGAGTAGAGCGCCATGCGCGTCTGGGTCGACATCACGAACTCGCCGCACGTGCCCGTGTTCGCGCCGCTGATCTCGCGGCTGCGGGCGCGCGGCGACACCGTGGAGATCACGGCGCGCGAGTACGCCCAGACGCTGCAACTGCTCGAGCTGCACGAGCTCGAGGCCGAGGTGATCGGGCGCCACGGCGGCCGCTCGCGGCTCGGGAAGGCGCGCGCGCTCGTCTCGCGGGAGCGGGCGCTGCGCGGGTGGGCGAAGGGGCGCGGCTTCGACCTCGCGCTCGCGCACGGGTCCTACGACCTGACCCGGACCGCCCTCCGACTCGGGATCCCGAGCGCGACGATGTTCGACTACGAGTGGGCCTGGCTCCAGCACCAGCTCGGCTGCCGCGCCGCGACAAAGGTCGTCGTCCCGGAGGCAATCCCGCCAGAGCGGCTGAAGCGCTACGGCGCGGTGCCGCCGAAGCTGCTGCGCTACCCCGGGCTGAAGGAGGAGTACTACCTCGCCGACTTCGAGCCCGACCCCGAGGTGCCCGCGAAGCTCGGCGTGGATCCGGCACGCATCCTCGTCGTCCTGCGCACGCCGCCGGACGCCGCGCTCTACCACAGGCACGACAACCCGCTCTTCCCGCAGACGCTCGACCGGATCGGCCGCGACCCGTCAGTGCATGCAGTCGTGCTCCCGCGGACCGACGATCAGCGCGAGTACGTCCGCTCGCTCGACCTCCCGTCGGTGCTGCTGCCGAAGCGGGCCGTCGACGCCCAGAGCCTGATCGCCGCCGCCGACCTCGTCGTCTCGGCGGGCGGGACGATGAACCGCGAGGCAGTTGCGCTCGGCGTCCCGGTCTACACGACCTTCGGCGGGCGGCTCGGCGGCGTGGACGAGGCGCTGATCGGCGAGGGCCGCCTGACGCCGCTCTCCGACCCGGGCGCGCTCGAGCTGCGCAAGCGCGACCCGGGGACGGCTCCGCGGGTGCGCCGCGATCCGCATGACCTGCTCGACCTGCTGCTCTCAGCCGCGGGCCAACGTGGCTAGCACGTCGCTGCCATAGCGCTCGAGCTTGGCCGGGCCGACGCCCGGCACCGCGGCGAGCTCGCCGAGAGTGCTCGGCTGCCGCGCCGCGATCTCCTCGAGCGTCGAGTTGTGGAAGACGACGTAGGCGGGCACCTCGTCGGCGCGGGAGCGCTCGAGCCGCCACGCCTTCAGGGCGGCGACGACGGGCGAGTCCGGCTCGACCGGCCTTCCGCCTCGGAGCCGGAGCGGGACGCTCGACCCCGAGCTCGCCGAGGAAGCGGCTCGGCTTGCCCGACCAGCTCAGCGCCACGTGCCGCCGCGCGCGCGTGAGGCCGACGTAGAGCAGGCGCCGTTCCTCCTCGATGTCGCCGCGGCGGATCGGGAGCTCTCCCTCCTCGACCCGCGGCAGGAAGACCGCGTCCCACTCGAGCCCCTTCGCACGATGGAGGGTGAGGAGGTGGACACCGGTGCCGACGCTCGCGCCGAAGCGCGCCTCGAGCTCGGCCTGGAACTCCGAGACGTCGGCCTCACCGAGCTCGTGCGCGAGCGCGACGAGGCGCGCGAGGTCGTTCTGGCGGGTCTGCTCGCGCTCGCCGAGACCGTCGGGCGGCTCCTCGAGCCAGCCGAGCTCAAGCGCCGCCCGCTCGACCGTCTCGGCCGCCGGGCCGACCCCGCCGCGAAGCCGCTTCAGCAGGCCGCGCGCGCCGTCGCGCGCCAGCAGCGAGGCGCCCTGGAACGGGATCCCCGCCCCGTGGAGCACCTCCTCGTAGTCGGCCGAGCGCGCGTTCGTGCGAAACAGGACAGCGATCTCCTCGAGGGGGAGCCCCTCGCCGTGCAGCGCGCGGATCCGCCCGACGACGAACGCACCCTCCTCGCCGGGATCGCCGAGCCCACGCAGCTCCGGCTCGGGCCCGTCCTCCCCCGACGCGCGCAGCTGCTTCTCGGCGCCGCCGAGCCTCGGCACGAGCCGGTTCGCGAGCTCGAGCACCTGCGGCGTCGAGCGGTAGTTCTCCTCGAGCCGGAAGACCTGCGCGCGCCCGCGCAGCGCGAGCAGGTGCTCGGCCGAGGCGCCCGTGAAGCCGTAGATCGACTGGTAGTCGTCGCCGACCACGCAGAGGTCGTCGCGATCGCCGAGCCAGTGCTCGAGGAGCGACTGCTGGAGCAGGTTGACGTCCTGGTACTCGTCGACGGTGAACGCCCGGTACCGGGCGCGGAAGTCGGCGACCGCGCCCGCGTCCGTCTCGTAGAGCCGCACGGTGCGCTCGAGCAGGTCCTCGAAGTCGATCGCGCCCGCGGCGGCCTTGCGCTCCTCGTAGGCGCGGTAGACCTTCAGCATCAGGTCGGGCGGGAGCGGCGGCTCGCGCTCGCCGAGCGACGCCCGGTAGCCCGCCGGAGGGATGCGGCGGTTCTTCGCCCACTCGATCTCGGTCGCGAGGTCCCCCGCGGGGCGGAAGCGGTAAGCGCGCGGCAGCCCGTTCGCGATCTGCCGCAGCAGGAGCGCCTTCGAGGAGAGGATCCGGCCGACCTCGCCCGGCGCGAAGTGGCGCAGCTGCGCGAGCGCCGCCGAGTGGAACGTGCGCGCCCGCACGCCGCCGGCGCCGAGGGCCGCGAGCCGCGCCCGCATCTCGCCCGCCGCCTTGTCGGTGAACGTGACGGCGAGGATCTCGGTCGGCGCGAACGCGCCCGTTGCGACCTGGTTCGCGATCCGCCGAGTGATCGTCGTCGTCTTCCCCGACCCGGCCCCCGCGAGGATGCACACCGGCCCGCGCACGGCCTCGACCGCGCGGCGCTGCTCCGCATTGAGCCCTTCGAGGATCATCGGCCCACCGTACCGAGCGGAGCGGCCGGCGAGCGTGCCGTCAGTGCAACGTATCTTCCAGAACCGCGGCGTCGGAGCGCCGCGGCTCGCGCACGATCGCCGCGAGGCGCGAGACCACCTCGAGCGTGTCGCCCGCCTCGACGAGCTGCTCGAGCGCGCTCAGCTCGTCTCCGAGCCAGGCCGCGTCGATCTCGGGCCGCGTCGCGCGGGAGATCTTCGCGTGCGCTGTCGGCTTGACCGTCTCGCCCTCGCCCCAGAGCTCCTCGTGCAGCTTCTCGCCCGGGCGCGGGCCGACGATCTGGATCTCGATGTCCTGCTTCGGCTCCCGGCCCGAGAGGCGGATCATCTTCTCGGCGAGGTCGATGATCGCGACCGGCTCGCCCATGTCGAGCACGAAGACCTGGCCGCGGCCGCCGATCGCGCCCGCCTGCACGATCAGCGAGACCGCCTCCGGGATGGTCATGAAGTACCGGGTCATCTCCGGATGGGTCACCGTGACGGGGCCGCCCTGCTCGATCTGGCGGCGGAAGATCGGGATCACGCTCCCCGAGGAGTTGAGCACGTTGCCGAAGCGAACGGCGACGAAGCGGGTCGGGATGTCCGCGCGATGGCCCAGCGACTCGACGATCCACTCGCACACCGCCTTCGACTGGCCCATCACCGTCTTCGGGTTGACTGCCTTGTCGGTGGAGACGAGCACGAACCGGCTCGCGCCGAACTCGGCCGCGACCTCGGCGATCGTCCTCGTCCCGAGCACGTTGTTGCGCACCGACTCGATCGGGTTCGCCTCCATCAGCGGCACGTGCTTGTAGGCGGCGGCGTGGAAGACCACCTGGGGCGTGTACCGCTCGAAGACCTGCCGCATCTTGGCGCGGTTGCCGACGTTCGCCAGGACGGGCGCGACGGCCGGAAAGCCCCGCTCGTCGACGAGCTCCCGCTCGATCTCGAACAGCGGAGTCTCGGCCAGGTCGACGAGGACGATCCGCGCCGGCCCCATCCTCGCGATCTGGCGGCAGAGCTCCGACCCGATCGAGCCGCCGGCGCCTGTCACGAGCACGGTCTGGTCGGCGAGGTACTCGGCGATCGAGCCGAGGTCGACCTCGACCGGCTGGCGGCCCAGCACGTCCTCGACCTGGATCGGGCGGATCTGGAGCGCGAGATTGACGTCGCCCGCGATCAGCTCGTGCAGCCCGGGCAGGGTCTTGACCGGCACGGCGCCGGCGACGTCCACGACTCGCTGGCGCAGCTCACCCGGGGCAGAAGGGATCGCGATCAGGATCTCGTCGGGCTTGTTGTCGCGCAGCACGTGCGGCAGGTCGTCGATCGTGCCGAGCACCCGGATTCCCTCGAGGCGAAGGTTTCGCTTGCGCGGGTCGTCGTCGATCAGCCCGATCGGCGTGTAGCCGACGGCGGGCGTGCGCAGCATCTCGCGCACGATCAGCCGGGCGGCGTCGCCGGCGCCGACGACGATCACTTCCTTGCCGCGTGCGATCACGTTGCGCGCCTGGGGGCGCTCGATGATCGAGCGGGCGACGAGCCGGGAGCCGGTGATGAACGCGAGGGTGAGCAGGAAGTCGAGCACCGCGATCGAGCGCGGCAGCCGCACGTTGTGCACCGGCGAGGCGAAGTACACGGTGATGTCGGCGACGAGGCAGGCGACCAGGACGCCTCGCGCGATCACCCACATGTCCCGGGTCGAGACGTACCGCCACCAGCGGTTGTAGAAGCCGAAGGCGAGGAAGACGACCAGGTTGATCACGACGACCAGGCCGATCGTGCGCTCGAACAGCGTGCGGTAGTAGATCGGGACGCCGTGGTCGAAGCGGAGCTGGAAGGCGAGGTACCACGCGGCTGCGACGAGCACCCCGTCGGCGGCGAGATTCCAGATCCGGTGCCGGGTGATCACGCGGCCACGGCCACGGCGGCGCGTACGGCCCCCGCCACCCGCTCCTGCGTGTCCGCGTCGATCCCCGCCCAGAGCGGGATCGAGAAGTTGTCGCGGGCGAGCTGCTCGGTCACCGGGAGCGAGCCCTCGCGGTAGCCGAGGTAGGCGAGCGCCGGCTGGAGGTGGAGCGGCGGCAGGTAGTAGTGAGCGGTCGCGATCTCCTGCTCCGCGAGCGCGGCCTGGATCGCGTCACGCTGCGGCGAGCGGCAGACGAAGAGGTGGTACACGTGGCCCGGCTCGTCGGCGGGCGTCTCGACGACCTCGTCGAGCCCCAACTCGCGGTAGCGCTCCGCGGCCTCGCGGCGCTCCCGCGTCCAGCCGTCGAGCTCGCGGAGGAAGAGCCGCAGCGCCGCCGCCTGGATCTCGTCGAGGCGCGAGTTGTACCCGACGTACTCGAAGGTCTTCTTCGCCTTCGAGCCGTGGAAGCGCAGCATCCGGATCCGCTCGGCGAGCTCCGCGTCGCCCGTCGCGATCAGGCCGCCGTCGCCGAGCCCGAAGAGGTTCTTGGTCGGGTAGAAGCTGAAGGTCGACGCGATCCCGGTGGTCGCGATCGCGGGCGAGCCGAACGCCTGCGCCGCATCCTCTACGAGCGGCAGGCCGAGCTCGGCGAGCTCCGCGAGCGGCGCGGGCCGGCCGAACAGGTGCACCGGCAGGATCGCCTTCGTCCGGGGCGTGATCTTTGCGGCCGTGTCCTCGACGTCCAGGTTCATCGTCTCGGCGTCGACGTCCGCGAAGACGGGAGTGGCGCCGAGCCGCGCGATCGCCTCGGCGGTCGCGTAGAACGTGAAGGCGGGGCAGATCACCTCGTCTCCCGGGCCGATCCCGAGCGCGTCGAGCACGATCACGATCGCGTCGGTACCGTTCGCAACTCCAATCGTCTCGTTCACCCCGAGGTATGCGGCCGCCTCCTCTTCGAACGCCTTCACGTTCGGGCCGAACACGAAGCGCCCGTCGTCCAGCACCTCGCCGAAAACGCGCTTCAGCTCGGGGATCAGCCGCGCGTATTGCGCCTTGACGTCGACGAGGGGGATCATGGGAGCGAGGGCCAAGTCTACCGGGCCGCGAAGGAATACTTCCCGCTACCCGCCGTTCTTCCTTGCACCGATCCGCCGGCGCCGCACGAGCCAGACGGCGACCAGCGCCACGACCGCGGCGACGATGAGGTAGTCGACGTAGCGCAGAGCCGAGTCGAACTTCTCGTAGTTGTCCCCGAGCGCGTAGCCGAGCCCGGCGAACGCGAGACACCAGATCGTCGAGCCTGCGAGCGTGAGCCAGGTGTAGGGCCGCAGGGCCATCCGGAAGACTCCGGCCGGGATCGAGATGAACGAGCGCGCGATCGGCACGATCCGGCCCAGGAAGACGGCCTTGTCGTCCCAGCGGTCGAACCAGCGCTCCGCCTTCTCGAGTTGCGCCGGCGAGAGGTGCAGCCAGCGGCCGTGGCGCTCGAGATACGGACGTCCGCCGTAGTCGCCGATCGCCCAGCCGCCGATCGCTCCGAGCGTGTACCCGAGCGTGCCGGCGAGCACCATCACCACGAACGCCCAGAAGCCGTACGGGATCACCTTGCCGAACAGGACGACCTGCTCGCCCGCGAAGGCACCGGACGCGAGCGCGCCCGCGTAGAGCATCACGACCTCGCTCGCGGCGGGGAAGACGGCGTCGATCGCCATCAGGAGGAAGACGGCGTAGACGCCGTGGTTTCCGATCGCCGAAGTGAGCTGGCCGGTGACGCTCGCTAGCACCGGGTGAGCCTAAACGGTTGATGCCATGCCCGGGTGCGTCTGGGGATGGTTCAGACCAAGCAGGGCGTTCGGGTCGACCGCAGGCCAGGCCGGTGGGCCTGGTCAAGGGCGAGCCGGACGATCCTGCGCCGGGTCTGGGCCACCAGCCAGACGCGGGCAGGTGTGGCATCAGCCGTTTAGCCGCGGCGCGCGGTGAAGGCCTGCGAGAGGTCGCTGCGGCCGAGCTCGTTCACGGCCGAGACCACGAGCGTGTAGCGCCCGGTGAACGCGAGCTTGCCCTCGTCGGTGCGTCCGTCCCAGCTCAGCGTCTGGGGGCCGGTCCCGAGCCTGCCGGCCCGCACGGTCGCGACGACGATCCCGGCGCCGGTGCGGATCGTGCCGGTCACCGTCGCCGCCCGGGCGAGGATGAAGGAGGCACTGAGCGCCGTCTGCCCCGCCTGCACGGTCACGGCGGCCGGCGCCTTCAGGAACCCGATCGTGTCGTTGACGCTGAACGGCTGCTCGACGGTCGAGCTTGCCTTCTGGTCGTCCACGGCGGTGACGGAGAGCTTCCACTTGCCCTCCTGCTCGGGGGAGCCGTCGGCGCGAAGCGCGTTCCAGGTGAACGTGTACAGGCCGGGGATCTTCGTCCCCGAGTCGAGCGGACGCGCGAGTCCGTCGGGCCCGACCAGGCTCGCCGTCACGGTCGACGGGCGCACGACCTTGTAGGCGAGCGGCTCCACGTCGGCGAACCCGTCTCCGTTCGGCGAGAGCACCGGCGCACCGGGGGGCGGCGCGTAGACACCCGTATAGAGCAGCATCAGCGCATCGGAGACCGAGCGCTCGCCTCCCTTGTCCGACGGCCGGTTGAGGAGGGTTCCGTCGAAGGCCATCGTCGTCGAGCCTCCCCCGTCGAGCCCGGAGGCCTGGACGGCGCCGAGGTGCGCGAGCGCGAGCGCCAGCTCGAAGCTCGTCATCCCGATGCTGTAGCCGGGCCGGCTCCCGTCCACCGCGACGAGGACGATGCGACCGTCTGCGAGCTGGCCGACCGCGGAGCGGGGAGCGCGTGAGGAGAGCGTGTTTGTCGCGAACAGCTCGTTCGCGCGGAAGACCGCCTTGCCGTTGCGGACGAGCGCGGGCCCGCCGCCGATCGCGTCGGTGATCCCGGCCCAGCTCGGCGTCAGGGTCAGGCGGACGGTGACCTGGCTGCCGACCGGCGCCTCCGCGCCGAGGAAGGTCGTCTGCGCGCCGCGGGCGACGAGCACCGCGCCGCCGGGCGGGATCGCGACCCCGCCGGCCGGCGAGATCGCGGTCGCGGTCCCGACGAGATCGGTGTTCGGCGCGCTCGCGGGGAACGGCGAGAGCGTCACCTCGAGCACCGAGACCTTCTCGACGGGAGTCGTCGGACCGTAGGCGGACGTGTACAGCGTGGTGCCCCCCTGCGTCGTCGCCGGCTGGTTGAGCTGGAGGGCGCGCCGCTGGCCGGAGCCCTTCCAGTAGCCGCTGTAGGCGACCCGGTCGACGTGGAGCGAGCCGTCGGCGCCGATCCCGACGCTCGAGCGCTTCGCGTTCGGTGGGCTGTCGAGGGCGCCGCCGCGCATCAGCGCCCCGCTCGGGATCCCGGTGGCGAGCGCGAAGAGATCGCCGTTGACCCCGACCGCTGTGGCCGAGGACGCGAGGGCCTTCTGCATCTCGGTCACCTTCGCGCGGCCGATGAGCGCGTTGTTGGAGAGCACGGGCTTGAGTGCGTAGAGGCCGCCGGGCCGCGGGCCGAGAACGACGTTCAGGACGACCGGGCCGCGGGGCGTGAACGTGACCTGCCGCTGGAAGGTGACCCCCGGCATGAGCGGAGTCGCAGGCGTGCCCTGGAGCACGGCGGCGCCCGCCGTCCCCGTGAGGACGCAGGCGACGGCGCACGTGACGGCAAGAGATCTCATCCCTGAGGACATTCGGCTTTCGACCCCGAGAGCCTGCGCTTCACCCGGGCTCTCTTACGTGAGACGACGAGACCGGCCCGGGGTTGTGGGGACGACGGCCCTGTGTGACCCTGTGGGGCAGGAGCAGGCGAAGGGAGCGCACGGAACCATGGGGAGATTCGCGCTACTCGTGGCGGTTCTGGTGGGTCTGGCACTCGCGACTGCGGTGCCCGCGCTCGCGGACCCGACCGAGCTCTACGCCCTCGCCTTCGACACGGCGCTCGGACGCAGCTCGGACACCGAGCTCGACGTGCTCGTCCCCGCGGACGGCCCGGCCGCGGCGTCGATCGTCTTCTACTCGCCGCAGGGATACGGGATCACGCTGGGCCAGGCGGCCGGGACGAAGATCGGCACGGTGGTGGCCGGCGTCAGCGTGGGCGGCTCGTCGACGGAGATCGAGGCGGACGGCGATCTCGTCGCCGACGACCCGGCGAAGTACGCCGGCAACACGTGTGCGCCGGGAGTCCACGCGGCCGTCTTCGTCGCGAGCCTCGCCGCGTCCGGGGTCGCGGTCCCCGTGCCGCTCTACGTCGACCCGACGAGCGGCGCGGACACGGCCCTGGGCGGCTTCAAGATCCAGGCCTGTCTCGCGTCGCCCGACGTCCCTGCCGCGATCGGCGGCGCCCCGGGCGGCGTGCGCCTGATCGAGGCTTACCTCGACTTCACGAGCGTCTTCACGAACCCGTCCGCCTCGGGCACGTATACCTGGCGGCTGTTCGAGACGCCCTTCACGCCGGGAACGGCGACACCGGATGCGACGGCGACGATCGAGGCGCGCTCGCTCGTCGGGCTGCCCAAGCTCTTCTCCGTCAAGTGGGCGCTGAACACGGCCAGGACCAGGCTCACGCTAAGCGGCAAGGTCACCGAGGCCGGCAAGCCGCGCGCCGGGGTGAACGTCCGCTTCCTCGGCGGCCCTCAGAAGAGCATCGACTCGTGGAAGGCGCTCGGGGTCTCGCAGACGAAGGCCGACGGCTCGTACAGCTTCACGAAGGCGGTCACGACCTCGCTCTACGTCTTCGCGCACGTCAACCCCTACATCAGCGACTCTTGCTCCGCGGCCGGCTCGACGGCGCCGCTCGGATGCCAGTTCGAGTCGACCGGCCCCTCGTTCGGGCCGGTGGTCCACGTCACCGTCCCGAGGGTCAAGAAGAAGAAGTGAGGAGGGTCGGCGCCCGGTAGCTCGCGACGATCGTCGAGCGGCGGGGGGCGGGCAGCGCGCGTTCTCCGGCGCGCAGGAGCACGCCGGCGCCCGGAACCCGTGCGCCGTACCGGTGCAACGTCGCCACGAAGACGACCGCTACCGGCTCGAAGCGGGCCGAGGAGGCCGTGGCCGCCAACCGGCGGGGCGTGTTGGCCAGGTAGCGGGTCGGATAGACGTCCCGCTCGGCGGCGCCGGCTCCGCGGCGCTTGATCGCGAGCCGCACGGAATCCGGGAGCCCGTCGGAGACCGCCATCAGAGGGCTCGCCCGGTTCGTCGTGAGCAGGACGAGCCGACCACCCGGCCGCAGGACCCTGTGCCAGTCGGCGAAGGCACGGCCCGGGTCTCGAAGGTGCTCGACGACGAAGTTCGCGTACACGAGATCGAAGCTGCCGTTCGCGAACGGCAGGCCCTCGTCGAGGTCGGCAACCACGAACTCGTCTAGGTACGGGTTCTCGCGACCCGCGGCCTCGTCGCTGTCCACGCCGACGAGGCGGACGATCCGGTCGCGGTAGTCCCGCAGTCTCGTCGTGCGCCCACAGCCGGCGTCGAGTGCCACCGCACCTGGCCCGATCGCCTCGTCCAGCAGGCGCTTCTCCACCACGGTGTGGTCGGTGTCCACGCGGCTCTAGGCTGTCAGTTCCAGACCTTGACCTCGCGATACAGCGTGTCGCGCTGCACCGGGGTCTTGCCGAGCGCCTTGATCAGGTGGACGAGCTCCTCGGTCGAGGTGCGGTGGGTCGTGCCGGCCGCCGAGACGACGTTCTCCTCGATCATCACCGAGCCCATGTCGTCGGC
This sequence comes from uncultured Actinomycetes bacterium, assembly GCA_963724805.1. Lineage (GTDB taxonomy): Bacteria > Actinomycetota > Thermoleophilia > Gaiellales > Gaiellaceae > CAVQZA01. The sequence continues at coordinate 701,335 of CAVRWA010000014.1, read as the reverse complement.
GCCGAAGCCGAGCGCGACCTGGCCGATCTTGAGGCCTTGCGTCACCCAGGAGCTCTGGATGTGGTCGACGTTGTCGAGGTAGATCCGCGACACCGCCTGCGTGAGCAGGTAGTCGAACGAGGTCGGCATCTGGTCGTCCGACACCACGTTGTCCAGCCGGTTGCCGTCGCGCTGGAACGTCCAGGAGATGAAGGCGCGGAAGCCGCGCGTCTCGTCCTGGAGCTCTCGGATCCGTCGCATGTGCTCGACCCGCTCGGCCACCGTCTCGACGTGGCCGTACATCATCGTCGCGGTCGTCGACATCCCCAGCCGGTGCGCGTGGCGCATCACGTCGAGCCACTCGTCCGACTTCGTCTTCTTCGGCGCGATGATGTGGCGAACCCGGTCGACGAGGATCTCGCCGCCGCCGCCGGGCACCGAGTCGAGCCCGGAGTCGCGCAGGCGGGAGAGGGTCTCCCAGACGGTCAGCTTCGATCGCCGCGAGATGTGCTGGATCTCCGGCGGGGAGAGCGCGTGCAGGTGGATCGGGTAGCGCGCCTTGATCGACGAGAAGAGATCCTCGTAGTAGTCGATGCCGAGGTCGGGATGGTGGCCGCCCTGCATCAGGACGCCGGTGCCGCCGATCGCGAGCGTCTCCTCGATCTTCTTGAAGATCACCGGCTTCGGCAGCAGGTAGCCCTCGCTCATGTCGCCGGGGCGCCTGTAGAAGGCGCAGAAGTCGCAGTCGGTGACGCAGATGTTCGTGTAGTTCAGGTTCCGGTCGATGATGAAGGTGACGCGCTCCGGGTCGGTCTTGCGGGCGCGCAGGTCGTCGGCGGCACGGCCGACCGAGACGAGGTCGCGCGACTCGAGCAGCTCGAGCGCCTCCGCGTCGGTGATCCGCTCGCCGTCGAGCGCCTTCTCGAGGATCTGCCCGATGCCCACTTCTTGGACGCTCAAATCGTCACCGCCGGGGAGCGCGCGAAGCGCAGCTCCGGGACGTGGTCGAGCTCGCCGACGTCGCGCGCCAGCTCGAGGAAGGTGTAGAAGCCTGCGCGCTCGCGCGGGCCGAAGGAGTAGCGCAGCTTCTCGAAGTAGCGGGCCAGGAAGCCCGCGGGATAGCCGTAGCGCTCGCTCGCTTCGTAGGCGAGCTGCTCCGGCTCGAGCCGGGCGCGCTTGACCGACTCCACGAGCGCCTCCTCGAGGTCGCCGATCGCCGGCGGCGGCGGCTCGTTCACCGCCCAGACCGCGAACACCATCGGCAGCCCGGTCTGCTCGAGCCACATGCGGCCGAGATCGTAGTGCGGGGTCGGGTCCTCGAATGCGCTCTTCAGCGCCGCGTCGCCGATCAGCAGCTTCGCGTCGGCCTCCTCGCCGAACGGGACGTGGTCCGCGTGCGGCAGCAGCACCTTCGTCAGCACGACCGAGGTGGCGCTCTCCGGGGTGATCGCGACCGTGCGCACGCGGGCGAGCGGGATCCGAGAGACGAGCTGGATCGAGTCGACGGCGCCCTCCGAGGAGACGCAGAGCCGCGGCAGCAGCTTCAGCCGGTCGGCGTTCCGCGCGTACTCGATCGAGGAGATCGGCGCCACGTCGACCTCGCCCGAGAGAAGGCGCGCGTTCAGGTCCGTGGGAACGCCGGCGATCTCCTCCACGTCGGCGTCGAGCCGGTAGAAGACGGGCGCCATGTTGGCGTAGCTGATTCGGCCAAGCCTGATCATCTCTCGCGCCCCTGACCGGCGACCCCTCCCGGCCGGCGGAGCCGGCCTCCGGCGGCGCCAGGAACGCGAGAGGGCGATAGCGCGAGACCCATCAGTTCTCCCACCGCCTCAGCTCGTTGTAGTAGGTGTCGCGCTGGACGGGGATGCGGCCGGCGTCGCGCACGACGCGCACGAGCTCCTCGATCTTCCGTTCGGTCCCGGTCACGGCGCCCGCGGCATGGAAGATCGTCTCGCGCACGACGGTGCCCTGGATGTCGTCCGCGCCGAAGTGGAGCGAGACCTGTGCGAGCTGGAGGCCCATCATGATCCAGTAGGCCTTGATGTGCTCGATGTTGTCGAGCACCAGGCGGGAAACGGCCTGCATCTTCAGGTCGTCGGCGCCGGTGGTGTGGCGGAAGCCACGCCGCTCGAAGACCGTGTTCTCGGGGTGGAAGGCGAGTGGGACGAAGGCGAGGAAGCCGCCCGTCTCGTCCTGGAGACCGCGGAGCCGAAGAAGATGATCGATGCGCTCCTCGTAGGTCTCGACGTGGCCGTAGAGGAGGGTGCAGTGCGTCGGGATCCCGAGCGCGTGCGCGGTGCGGTGGGTCTCGAGCCAGATCTCCGCCGACTCCTTGCCCGGCGCGACGAGGCTACGCACGCGCGGCGCGAACACCTCGGCGCCGCCCCCCGGCAGCGAGCCGAGCCCGGCGGCCTTCAGCTCGCACAGCACCTGCTCGTGCGTGAGCCCGGAGAGCGTCGTCATGTGGTGGATCTCGCTCGCCGTGTAGAGCTTCAGCGCCACGTCCGGCATCGCCTCGTGGAGCGCGCGGACGGTGTCGACGTAGAAGTCGAAGCCGACGTGCGGGTTCTCGCCGTTCACCATGTGGATCTCGGTGAACCCGGTCACCTCGCGCTGGCGCAAAGCGTCCTCGACGAGCTCCTCGGGCGTGATCGTGTAGGCGTTCTCCTGCTTCTGCGTCGCGGCGAAGGCGCAGAACTTGCACTTCACGCGGCAGACGTTCGTCTGGTTCAAGTAGAGGTTCTGGACGAAGAAGACCTCGTCGCCGCCGCCGCGCTTGCGCCTCGCCAGGTCGGCGAGCTCGCCGAGCCCGAGCAGGTCGTCGGTCTCGAGGAGCGTCAACCCGTCTTCGAAGTCCAGGCGCTCGCCGGCCTCCACCTTCTCGCGGATCGGCTCGAGCGTGTCGATGCGGTGGAGAACTGCCACGTGGGCTTCCTAGCGCTCCCTGTTGACGACTGCGTGAGTGAGGGTCTCGAGCTCGTCCCGGTGCGACTCGCCGTTCAGGTGCGTCCGGGCCTCCCTAGCGTAGTCGAGCGCGACTTCACGCGACCGCTCGAGCGCGCCGCTCGCGGCGACCCGCACGAGCGCCCCGTCGAGCGGGCCGCCGGCGAGCGCGCGGCGTACGACCTCGTCGTCCTGCGCCGCGAGCAGGAGCGGCAGCGTCGGCGTCCCCTCGCGGAGATCGGTGCCCGCGATCTTCCCCGTCTCGATCGTCAGGCCGGAGCAGTCGAGGATGTCGTCGGTGATCTGGAATGCGACGCCGAGCGCCAGGCCGAACGCGCCCGAGCCGCCGCCGAGCCGGCAGGCGACCTCGAACAGCGCGCCGGTCTTCAGCGCGCAGCGCTCGAGGTAGGCGTCGACCGGAGTCGCCGGATCGTGCACCTGGCTGCGCTGCAGCGCCTCGCCGCGGGCCAGCCGCAGCGTCGCGTCGGCGAGCGTCGAGACCGCCGCCGCGTTCCCGGTCGCCGTCAGCTCGGCGAACGCGCGGGCGAAGATGTAGTCGCCGGCCGCCTTGGCCCCGGCGGGGCCGAACTCCTGCCAGGCCGCGGTGCGGCCGCGCCGGAACTCCGCGCCGTCGATCAGGTCGTCGTGGAGCAGCGTCGCCATGTGCACGAGCTCGACCGCGACGCCGGCCGCGACGTCAGGCTCCCGCCCGGCCGGGGTGGAGAGGAAGACGAGCAGCGGCCGCAGCCGCTTGCCGCCGGCAGCGAGCGCGCCCTCTCCCGCTGCGGAGACGACGCCAGGGTAGGCGGCGACCGCCTGCCGCAGCCGCACTTCGAGCTGCCGGAGGTAGGAGTCGAGCCCGGGCGCCTGTCGGATCGTGGCAAGAGCGTTCACGCCGCCGCCCCTGTGTGGAGAGCGACGATCGAGCCGGCCAGCAACCGGTAGCGAACGGCACCGAAGCCCGCATCGGTCATCAGCGCCGCGAGCTCGTCGGGCCGCGGGAAGCGGCGCACGCTCGCGGGCAGGTAGCTGTAGGCGGCGCCGCCGGGGAGCACGCGGCCGAGCGCGGGCACGACCACGTCGAACCAGAGCCTGTAGAACGGGCGCAGCGCTCCGCGCGGCTGGGTGATCTCGAGCACCGCGAGTCGGCCCCCCGGCACGAGCACGCGGCGCAGCTCGCGCAGGGCGAGCGACAGGTCGGCGACGTTGCGCACGCCGAAGCCCACGGTTGCGGCCTCGAACGAGCCGTCGGCGAAGGGAAGCGCGAGCAGGTCGCCCTGCACCCACTCCACGTCCGGTCCCTTTCGGCGCGCCCGCTCGAGCATCGACGGAGCGAAGTCGAGCCCGGTGACGACGCCGCCACGGCGTCGAGCCGCCAGCGCGAGGTCGCCGGTGCCGCAGCACGCGTCGAGCACGCGGTCGCCGGGGAGCACGACCTCGGCGGCGAGCTCCCGCCAGCGCCGGTCGAGCCCCGCGGTCATCACGCGGTTCATCGCGTCGTACACCGGCGCGATTCGGTCGAACATCACCCGCACGCCGTCGGGAGGCAAAGTTCCTGTCTCGACCACCACCTACTCCTGTCCCCACCGCTTCACGAGCGCCTGGTCGAGACCGAGCTGGTCGAGGCAGCGGCCGACGACGAAGTCGACGAGGTCGTCCACGGTCTCCGCGCCGTGGTAGAAGCCCGGCGCCGCGAACAGCACCGTCGCGCCCGCCTGGCGAACGGCGAGCATGTTCTGGAGGTGGATCGTCGAGAGCGGGGTCTCGCGCGGCACGAGCACGAGCTTGCGGCCCTCCTTCAGCGCGACCGAGGCGGCTCGCTGGATCAGGTTCGTCATCGTCCCGCCGGCGATCGCGCCGAGCGTCCCCATCGAGCACGGGCAGATCACGTAGGCGTCGACCCGGGCGGAGCCGCTCGCGTAGGGCGCGTGCCAGTCGTTCGGGTCGTAGACCGTCGCCGCGCCGTGTGCGTGCTCGAGGAAGCGCTGCAGCGTCTCGTCCGGCGAGAGCCGCGCGTCGCCGTAGAGCTCGGTCGCGAGCACCTCGATCCCCGCGCGCGAGGCCGAGACGCCGATCTCGCACCCCGCGCCGACGAGCGATTCGAGGAGCCGTGCCGCGTACGGAGCCCCGGAGGCTCCCGTTATCCCGAGGAAGACGTGCACGTCGCCCTCATTGTGGCCCCTTCGAGGCCTCGAGGAAGATCGCGAGCTGCTTGAGCGCTTCGTCGCCGAGCGATGCGAAGGACGGCATCGGTGAGCCGGGAACCTCGCACGACGGGCATTTGAGGTGGGCGATCTGGAAGTCCACGCCGAGGTTCTTGCTCCCGATGTCGCTGAGGTCGGGCGCGCCGAGGTTCGAGGAGCCGACCCCGAGGTAGGTATGGCAGCTGGTGCAGCCGGACTCGGCGAAGAGCTTCGCGCCCGGGACGGCCTCCGGCGGCAGGTTGTTCTTCTCGACCCAGGCCGGCACCGCGCCGACGACCTCGCTGGCGAGCGCCTCCTTCGCGGCCGCGCCCTTATAGGTGAGGACGCCCATCGAGACCGCGACCAGGATCAGGGCGACCATCGCGACGGGGCGGCGCAGCGGCCGGCGCTCGAGGCGCGTGTCGTAGAACGGCAGCCCGATCAGCAGGATCAGGCAGAGCGTCGGGATCCCGACCGTGCCGAGGATCACCGACTCCGGCCACTTGAAGATCCGCAGGAGGTAGAAGAGGAAGTAGAAGTACCAGTCCGGCCGCGGCACGAAGCTCACCGTTCCGGGATCGGCAGGCGAGGTGTAGAGCGGGCCGAGCCAGCCGGCCTCCGTGCCGGTGTGGTCGCCGGGCACGGTGTACTTCCAGATCACCGCCAGCAGGATGATCACGAGCACGACGACGAAGCTCATCAGCGTGTCGTGGAACATGGCGTAGGGGTAGAACGGCTTCCCCGTCTTCTTGACGTCGCGCTTGTAGCGTGCGAACAACCCGCGCCGCTCGTCCATCATGCTCACTGCGCCTCGCCTCCCCGCGCGACCGGCTGCGTGAGGCCGCTCCGGCCGCCGGGCTCTTCCGGCTCCTGGGTGCCGGCGGCGTCCTTCGACCACGGCGGCGAGGTGACGCCGAGGCGGATCACGAGGTACAGGTGCAGCGTGATCAGACCGATGATCGCGCCCGGCACGACGAGCATGTGCAGCGAGTAGAACCGGCTCAGCGTGTCGGGCCCGATGAAGTTGCCCCCCTGGAGGAACTGCGCGATGTACGGGCCGAGGAACGGCGCGGTGCCGTTGATGTTGATCCCGACCGTGGTCGCCCAGTAGGCGGTGTTGTCCCACGGGAGCAGGTAGCCGGTGAAGCCCTCGGCGAGCCCCATCGTGAGCAGGAGCACGCCGATCACCCAGTTCAGCTCGCGCGGGTACTTGTAGGCGCCGAAGAGGAACACCCGCGCCATGTGGAGGAACATCAGGATGATGAAGACGCTTGCGCCCCAGCGGTGCATCCCGCGTACGAGCCAGCCGAGCGTGATGTCGTTCGTGATGTGCTTGATCGACGAGTACGCGTTCTGGGGGTCCGGCTGGTAGTACATCGCGAGGATCACACCGGTGACGGCCTGGACGATGAACGCGGTCAGCGTCGCCGAGCCGAGTGTCTGCATCCAGTTCGTGTCCTGCGGCACGTTCCGGAAGAGGAAGTACTTGACCCCACCGACGAGCCCTGAGCGCTCCTCGAGCCAGTCGAGCGTGTAGTGGACCGGCGCGACAGCCTGCTGCGTCTTGGTGGGCTTGCGCGCCGCCATCAGTACCTCGGCGGCTGCAGCGGGTACAGCCACCCCTCGGGCCCGTCGACGTGCTCGCCGGGATAGGCCTGCTTGTACTTCTGGATCCGGGCGTCGGCGCCGGTGCCGCTGACGGTCGAGACGCTGAAGACGCGGCCGAGCCAGAGGTTCCCGTGGACGATCGAGAACTCGTAGCGGTCGAGCGCGCGCACGGGCGGGCCTGCGGTGCGGTTGCCCTCGGTGTCGTACTGGCCGCCGTGGCACGGGCAGCCGAAGCCGGCCGGCGAGGTCGGGATCAGCGTCACCTCGGTGCCGCTCGGCTGCAGGACCTTCTTCTGCTCGTCGAAGACCGGGCCGTTCGCCTGCACCGGGCAGCCGAGGTGCGCGCAGGTGTTCGAGATGATCGTGAAGCTCGGCTGGGTGCCCTTGAAGCCGTTGTTGCGCACGAACGCCGTGCGTCGGCTGACCTCGCCCTGCTCGGGGTAGAGGAGGAACGTCGAGATCATGTACTTCCCCTCGGGGAAGTTGTCGAGCGGGCCGAGGTCGACGTGATAAGGCTCCACGTCGGTGAAGGCCGGCAGGATCATGAAGCCGAGCGCCGGCAACGCCACCATCCCGCCGATCACGGCGCCGACCCCGAGCGTCGCCCCTTCGAGGAACTTGTTGCGCGGGAAGCGCTCCGGCTCCGGCTCGACCGGGACGTGCGAGGGCCGTGCGGGCTCCGCCTCGACCTCGGGCGGCGGCGCGGGCGCGCGCACCTCGCGCGTCGCCTCACGGGCCCAGAGCGCGCCGAACACGATCGCGATCACGAGCCCGATCCCGCCGAGGAGCCACGGGCTGACGATCAGGCCGACGAGCAGCACGACCACGCCGATGGCAAAGCCGAGCGGCCAGATGCTCGGAGAGGGTTGGTTCCTGTCAGCCCCGCCGTCGGGTTGCACGCTTGCTGGATCCCTTCGCTCTACGGAGCCGGATTCAACCTTCCACCGGTCCAAGCTGTCAACGACGTATCACTTGACGCAACGCGGAGGACTATGACGCATCGGACGGCCGCCCGCTGACAATTCCGTATTCGGCCCAGCGACGGTCGACGAGCGCGCGAACGTCGTCGCTCATCTCGATCTCCTGCGGCCAGGGCCTGGCTCCTTCCGCCGGGCCCTTGTGCGTCGCGTCCAGGCCGAGCTTGCCCCCGTACGCCTCGAGGGTCGGCGCGTGGTCGAGCTGGTCGAGGGGGCCCTCGGTGAGGACGACGTCGCGCTTGGGGTCGACGTTCGCGCAAACGCGGAAGAACACGTCCGCGTAGTCGTGGACGTCCACGTGCTCGTCCACGACGACGACCGACTTCGAGAGCGAGAGCATCCCGAGCCCCCAGATCGCGTGCATCACCTTCTTCGCGTGGCCGGGATAGGCCTTGCGGATCGAGACGATCACGCAGTTGTGGAACGCGCCCGCGACCGGAAGGTCGTAGTCGACGATCTCCGGCACGGTCATCCGCAAGGCCGGCAGGAAGATGCGCTCGGTCGCCTTGCCGAGCCAGGCGTCCTCGGCCGGCGGCTTGCCGACCACGATCGAGGGGTAGATGGCGTCACGCCGCATCGTGATCGCGCTCAGATGGAAGACCGGGAACGGCTCGGCGGGCGAGTAGTAGCCGGTGTGGTCGCCGAACGGGCCCTCGACGGCCAGCTCGCCCTTCTCGATGTAGCCCTCGAGCACGATCTCGGCGTTCGCCGGCACCTCGAGCTCGACCGTCTTGCCCTTGACCAGCTCGACCGGCTCGCCGCGCAGGAAGCCCGCGAGCATGAACTCGTCGATGTGCTTCGGCAAGGGCGCCGAGGCGGAGTACGCGGTGACCGGGTCGAGCCCGAGCGCGACCGCGACCTCGAGCCGCTCGCCCATCCCGCGCCAGTCGGCGGCGCCGTCCTTGTGGATCTGCCAGTGCATGAAGGTGGTGCGCGCGTCGATCTTCTGCATCCGGTACATGCCGACGTTGCGCGTGCCCGTCTTCGGGTCGATCGTGATCACGGCGGGCAGCGTGATGAACGGCGCCGGGTCGCCCGGCCAGCAGCGCTGGATCGGCAGCAGGTCCAGGTCGATGTCGTCGCCGGTGAGCACGACCTCCTGGCAGGCGCCGCGCGAGACGGTCCTCGGCATCGAGTCGGCGATCGACTTCAGCTTCCTGAGACCGCGCACCTTCTCGACGAGTCCCTGCGGGGGCTGCAGCTCGAGCACGTCCTCGAGCCGCTCGGCGATGTCGTCGAGCTGCTCGACGCCGAAGGCGAGGCACATCCGCCGCTCGGTGCCGAACTGGTTCACGAGCAGCGGGTGCGCGGCGCCCTTCGGGCGCTCGAACAGGAGCGCGGGGCCGCCCGCCTTCACCGTGCGATCGACGATCTCGGTCGCCTCGAGGTCAGGGTCGACCTCGGCGGCGACGCGGACGAGCTCCCCCTCGCGCTCGAGCAGGGCGATCCAGTCGCGCAGGTCCGCCGGCGGGGCCACGGCGGTGAGTCTAGTTTGTCGCGGTGCGCGTGTACCTGACGGGAGGCGGGCTTGGGTTCATCGGCGGCCACGTGGCCCGCGAGCTGCGCGAGCACGGCTTCGAGGTTCGCGACGACTGGGTCGACCTGCGCGATGCGAGCGGGCTGCGGCGCGCGATCGACGGTTGCGAGGCGGTCTTCCACGTCGCCGCGCTGTACAGCTTCGACGCGACGGACGCGGAGCTCGAGGCGGTCAACGTGGGCGGCACCCGGAACGTGCTCGACGCGTGCCGCGCCGCAGGGGTGCGCCGCCTCGTCCACACCTCGAGCGCGACGACGTGCGGGCCCGTCGCGGGACGGGCGGCGACCGAGGAGGACTCACCGCCCGCATGGGAGCTCGTCGTGCCGTACAAGCGGACGAAGCTCGAGTCGGAGCGGCTCGTGCTCGAGTCCGGGCTGGACGCGGTGGTCGTCAACCCGACGACGCCGGTCGGCGAGGGCGACACCGCCCCCACGCCGACGGGCCGGATGGTGCGCGGGGTCGCAAGCGGCCGCTATCGCGCCTACGTCGCCACCGCGGGCGTGAACCTCGTCGACGTGCGGGACGTGGCGCTCGGCCACGTGCTGGCGCTCGAGCGCGGCCGGCGCGGCGAGTGCTACCTGCTCGGCGGCGAGAACCTGTCGCTCCGGGAGGCGTTCGCGCGAATCGCGGCAGCGGCGGGCAGGCCGCACCCCCGGATCCGGGTGCCGTACGCGGCGGTCCGCGCCGGCGCCGCCCTCGGGCTCGTGAACCGGAACGAGGCGCTCCTCGCGCGGCTGCCCGAGTTCTTCTCCTCGGCCAAGGCGCAGCGTGAGCTCGGCTACGAGCCCTCGCCGCTCGACGATGCGCTACGGCGGGCGGTGGCCGAGGTCGGCCGGTAGCCACGTACGTAATCGATCACGAACTCCTTGGGATAGGCGCTCAGGGGCGGCTCTCGAAACTCGTAGATGCCGAGCATGAGCTGCATCGGATAGGAAGGCGACTGCCGGACCGTCTTGATGAGCCGGCCGTCGATGAAAAACGCGACGTGCTCGGACGTCCACTCGGCCGCGTAAACGTGAAACTCGCGAGCGTCGATCGCAACCGTCTCGGCCGAGAACTCATCGACGATGCGCGGGTCGCCGAAGGGATGCACGCCCATCCCGACCGCCGCGTGATCCGGTCCCACGTCACGCCCGAAGATCTCGCAGACGCAGATCTCCGCCGACCGGTCGGGCTTGTCCTCGTAGCCGATCATCCAGACGGCGACCATGCTCGACGGATCGGTCGAGGCCTTGGCTCTCAGCTCGATCAGGCCGTATTGGGGGGTGTAGAGGCGGGTGTTCCGCTGCACCTCCCTCACCACCGCATCCGGGTTGAACCGGTGCTGACCGACCGTGCTGCCGAGCGGCCCGGCGAACACGCCCGTCTGCAGAGATGAAACCCGGACCTGTCCGTCGAACTCAGGGCACCACGGTTCCTGATCGGCCTCGATGAGCAGCTGCAGGCATCCGTCGGCTATCCGATAACGAGCCGCGGAATGCTCCCGGCTGCTCCACTGCGGCAGGTAGTGCGCGATCCAGCGGTCGCCGTCCAGCGCAGCGCCGTCGAACGCGTCCTCGAACTCGAGCTCGTAACCGTCCAGGAGCGACGCCCCGCCGGCTACTGCGAGTTGCGGCGGGCGGTCGCCCACCAGTGGGCGAGCTCGCCGAGCAGGATCACGCCGACGAACACGAGCCCCACGATCAGCATCGCGCGGATCACGTCGATGCCCTCGCTCGCCGCGTCGGCGAGATATACGAGCGCCGCTGCCATCGGCCGGACTCTAACGCAGCCGCAGGCGATGCGCAGCCAGCGCGCGCTCGACGGCATCGTCGCCTGCCGCCGTCCTCGCGAGCGCCGCGAGAGGGCCGGGGTCGCCCTCGAGCCGGAGAGCCGAGCGCGCCTCGTCGAGCTCACCCATTCCCAGCAGCGCAGCCGTCGCGGCCCACGCCTCGCCGTCCCCGTCGCGTCCGTCGGCCGCGACCTGCGAGCAGAGCGAGATCAGGTCGGCGAGATCGGCGACCGCCTCGACCTCCTCGAAGGCGGCGACGCGGACGAGCCCGTGCGCGTACAGGTAGTCGCCGAGCAGGATCGCCGTGTCGGCGTCGGCGGGGGCGAAGAGCCGCGGCCGGCCGAAGTGGACCAGGTACCCCTCGTAGATCGTCTCGAGGCCGAGCCCGAAGCGCGGCTCCGCAAGCGGGGAGAAGACGGGCTCGAGCTCACGCTCGTCTTGCGGGCGCAGGGCCGCGGCCCACAGCGCGCTCTCCCGCCCGGCCTCGGCGGCGATCGTCGCCCAGGGCTCAGTGAGCAAAGAACTCGGCAACGGCCTCGACGGTCCGGTCGATCTCGGCCTCGCCGTGCGCGAGCGAGACGAACATCGCCTCGAACTGGGAGGGCGCGACGTAGATCCCGCGCTGGAGCAGGTGCCGGAAGAGCGCCGCGTAACGCTCGGTGTCGCACGCGGACGCGTCCTCGAAGTCCCTGACCCCCCGTTCGGTCATGAAGAGGGTCGCCATCGCGCCGACCCGCCTGACCCTCGCGTTGCCCGCCGCGGCCTCCGTCAGCCCCGCCTCCAACCGGGCGCCTCGCCGCTCGAGCCCTGCGTACACCTCCGGGTCGCGCAGCCGCCGGAGCACCGAGAGCCCGGCCGCGGTCGCGAGCGGGTTGCCCGAGAGCGTGCCCGCCTGGTAGACCGCGCCGGCAGGAGCGAGCTGCTGCATCAGCTCGGCGCGGCCGCCGAAGGCAGCGAGCGGGAGCCCGCCGCCGACGATCTTCCCGAGCACGGTGAGGTCGGGCAGGACGCCGTAGCGCTCCTGGGCCCCGCCCCGGGCGACGCGGAAGCCGGTGATCACCTCGTCGAAGACGAGCAGCGCGCCGGAGGCGTCGCAGAGCGTCCTCAGCGTCTCGAGGTAGCCCTCGACCGGCGGCACCACACCCATGTTCCCGGCGATCGGCTCCACGAGCACGGCGGCGAGCCCTTCGCCGTACTTCGCCACGGCCGCCGCGGCCGCATCGATGTCGTTGTACGGGACGACGATCGTGTCGGCGGTCACGGCGGGCGGCACTCCCGGCGAGGACGGGATCCCGAGCGTCGCGAGCCCCGAGCCGGCCGAGGCGAGCATCGCGTCGGCGTGGCCGTGGTAGCACCCTGCAAACTTGACGATCCGATCGCGCCGGGTCGAGGCGCGGGCGAGCCGGACCGCGCTCATCGCCGCCTCGGTCCCCGACGATACGAGCCGCACCTGCTCGACCGACGGCACGGCGTCGACGATCTCCTCGGCGAGCTCGACCTCGCGCTCGGTCGGCGCGCCGAAGGTCGTTCCGTCCGCTGCGGCTGCCTGCACCGCCTCGACCGTCTCCGGATCGGCGTGGCCGAAGAGGAGGGGGCCCCAGGAGAGCACCCAGTCGAGGTAGCGGGCGCCGTCCTCGGTCTCGAGGTAGGCGCCGTCGCCGCGGCGGACGAAGAACGGCTCGTCGAGCCCGACCGCCCGCATCGCGCGCACCGGCGAGTTGACCCCGCCAGGGATCACGGCCTCGGCGCGCCGATACAGGGAAGTCCTCACAGCCACCGGGCGAGCTCCTTCGTCCAGTACGAGACCACGATGTCGGCGCCGGCGCGCTTGATCGCGGTCAGCGACTCGAGCGCGGCGGCCTGCTCGTCGAGCATTCCGGCGGCGCCGGCAGCCTTCACCATCGCGTACTCGCCCGAGACGTTGTACGCGGCGAGCGGCGCGTCGAAGCGCTCGCGCACGGCGCGGATCACGTCGAGGTAGGGCAGCGCGGGCTTGACCATCAGCACGTCGGCGCCCTCCTCGAGATCGAGCGCGCACTCGCGCAGCGCCTCGCGGACGTTCGGCGGGTCCATCTGGTAGCCGCGCCGGTCGCCGAAGGAAGGGGCCGACTCGGCCGCCTCGCGGAAGGGCCCGTAGAAGGCCGAGGCGTACTTCGCCGAGTAGGCGACGATCGGCGTCTCGGGCAGCGCCTCGCGGACCGCGCCGATCCGGCCGTCCATCATGTCGCTCGGGCAGACGGCGTCGGCGCCGGCCTCGACATGGCTGACCGAGGTGCGGACGAGCAGGTCGAGCGTCTCGTCGTTCGCGACGACGCCGTCGCGAATCACGCCGCAGTGGCCGTGCGAGGTGTACTCGCAGAGGCAGACGTCGGTGAGCAGGAGCAGCTCGGGGAACGCGGGCCGCAGCGCCCGGAGGGCGCGCTGGACGACGCCCTGCTCGTCCCAGGCGCCCGAGCCGAGCTCGTCCTTCTCGTCCGGGATCCCGAACAGGATCACGGCGCCGACACCGAGGCGCGTGAGCTCCTCGACCTCCGCGCCGAGGTCGTCGACCGTGAAGCGTCCGAGTGCCGGAAGTTGCTCGTTCGCCTGGCTCGTCGGGCCGACGAAGAGCGGCATCACGAAGTCGTCGAGGTCGAGCCGGGTCTCGCGCACGAGCGAGCGCAGCGCTCCGCTCGAGCGAAGCCGCCGAAGCCGAGTAGCCGGGAAGGCGCTCACACGCGAAATCTACGCGTCAGGGACCGCGCCGGCGGGCTCGGGCTGTTCGAGCTCCACCTCGACCGGCACCGGGCCGTCGCTGGTCCAAGGCTCCAGCTCGACTGCCGCCGAGAAGTACTCCCACATCGCCCGCAGGATCGCGAGCAGCGGCAACACCACCAGCACGCCCAGGAACCCGTAGATCTCGAGCCCGGCGAGCAGGCCGAAGATCACGAGCAGGGGGTTCAGCCGAAGCGCCGTCCCCATCACCTTCGGCACCACGACGTGGCCCTCGATCTGGTGGATCCCGAGGAAGAGCAGCGCGACCCAGAGCGCCGAGATCGGGTGCACGAAGAGGGCGTAGATCACCGGCGGCACCGCGCCGAGCCACGGGCCGAGGTACGGGATCAGCTCCGTGAACGCCACCCACGCGGCGAAGAGCAGCACGTAGGTGTCGAGCCCCGGGACGAGCCCGGTGGCGCCGAGGATGTAGAGCCCGAGCCCTGCGGACGCGCCGATGATCAGCGAGAGGAGCACCTGGCCCTTCACGTAGGCGAAGACTGCCGCCTCCATCCGCTCGAGCAGCGGCGAGCCGCCGTCGCGCGGCGGGAAGCGCCGCTCGAGCGCTCTTCCTAACCGGGGCATGTCGAGCAGCATGTAGATCGAGACGACGATCACGAGGATTCCGCCGAAGAGAACCTCGAACGCGGCGAGCCCGGCAGCCTCCGCCCAGCTGATCGCCTTGGACGTGTACTTCGTGACGTCCTTCGTGCCGATGTTGTGGAGGAACTTCTTGCCCTGCGTCTCGATCTGGATGCGCTTCAACCCGTTGGTGTCCAGCCAGTGCTGCACCCGGTTCAGGTCGCGCTCAGCGTGTGTGAGCGGGGGCCGTCCGACCTCCTTCGTAAAGTAGATGTCGACCCGGTTCGACGCCGAGCGCGTCCGATCGACGACGACGGTAGCGAGCGCCACGAGTGCAACGCCAACCGCAGCCGCGAAGCCCAGGTAGACGACCGCGACGGCCAGGCCACGCGGGATCTTCGCCCTTCCGAGCGCACGCACGAAGGGGTTGAGGAGCAGGGCGATGATCGCGGCCACGAGGAACAGGAACACCACGTGACCGACCGCCCTCGCGAGCACCCACACGAGCAGCAGCACCAGCGGCAGGCCGACGAGCTGGATCCAGCGCGGAATCTGGACTTTCGGGGCCCCGGCGGGCATGAGAGCGATAGTACAGCCACGATCCGCCGCCTCCGCCCGCCCGCCTGGGACTGGTCCTTCGCCGAGGACGGCGCCCTCGCGCTCGACCGTCACGAACTATGGGAGGAACCCGTTTTTCCTCCTGAAGAACCGGTGTTACAAGCTTCGAGGCCCCCTTCCCGGTTGAACTCTCTCCGGAGGTTCGGTACGGTGGACGCGATGTCCCCGCCCCGATCTCCCGGGACAGCTCTCCGTCGGCACCGAGCCGAACGGCGTGCCGCCCGCAGAACGAGGCGACTCGCAGCGCTCGCGCTCGTCGCGATCGTTCTCGTCGTCACCCTCCTCCTGACCGCCTTCGGGTCGGGCAAGTCGACGGCGGTCCAGGCCACGCAGCCCGCGACCGCGTCGACCGTGTTGCCGGCCGGGCCGCCCAGCCCCGCCGTCGTCGCGACGCAGGGGAACCTGCAGCTGCACCTTCCGGTCGCGCAGAGCCTCGTGACCGCGATCGGCTACCACGGCTCCGGCGAGGCGACGCTGCCGCTCTCCCCGGTCGGCCACCAGGGCAACGAGGGATTCTTCGCACGGCTCTTCCACGGCGTCTTCGGCGCCCACAAGGGCGGCCTCACCTACTACCAGCTCGACGGCGGCGCGGGCGCGTCGACGGGCGAGCTCGACGTGGGCGCAGCGCCTGGCACCGATGTCTACTCGCCGGTGGACGGGACGCTGGTCGGGATCACGCCGTACGTGCTGAACGGCCGCCGGTACGGCGTGCGGATCGACATCTCGCCGACGTCGGCCCCCTCCCTCGTCGTGTCCGTCACGAACCTGCGGCCCGATCCGGCGCTCGTAGTCGGCTCGAGCGTCGTCTCGTCGGGCTCGCGGCTCGGCACCGTGCTCGACCTCTCCCGCGTCGAGCGCCAGGCACTCGCTCGCTACACGCAGGACGCCGGCAACCACGTCGCGGTGCAGGTAAAGCCCGCAGCGACCCTAGCGGTCCCGTAAGAATCCTCTTCCTCGCCGATGTCTTCGGAGCGCCCGGTCGGCGCGCTCTGGAGGTTCGCCTGCCCTCGTTGCGGGAGGAGCTCGGCGTCGAGTTCTGCGTCGTCAACGGCGAGAACGCCGCCGACGGGCGCGGGATCACGGCCAAGCTCGCCGAGCGGATCCTCGCCGCGGGAGCCGACGTGATCACGCTCGGCAACCACACCTGGGCCCAGCGCGACTTCGCGCCCTACCTCAGCGGCACCGACCGCGTGATCCGGCCCGCAAACCTCTCGGCGAGCACGCCGGGGCGCGGGCTCACCGTGCAGCCGGCCACCGACGGTACCCCGGTGGCCGTGATCAACCTGCTCGGGCAGCTCTTCCTCGACCCCGCCGCAGGGCCGTTCGAGATCGCCGAGAAGCTCGTCGACGAGGCCCTGCGCGAGACGCCGATCGTGATCGTGGACTTCCACGCCGAGGCGACGAGCGAGAAGATCGCGCTCGCGCGCCTGCTCGACGGCAAGGCGACGGCGGTGATCGGCACGCACACGCACGTCCAGACCGCCGACGCGCGTGTCCTCGCGGGGGGGACGGCCGCGATCACCGACGCGGGAATGACGGGCCCGCACGACTCGGTGATCGGGGTCCGCGCCGAGCTCGCGATCCAGCGGATGCGGACCGGGATGCCGGTGCGCTTCCACCCGGCCGAGGGCGGCGTGCGGCTCGAGGGCGTCCTGATCGAGTGCGGCGCCGACGGGCGCGCGAGCACCTGCGAAGCCGTGCGGATAGAAGCCTAGAAAGGCTTCTACAGCGGGCGGCGCTTGAGCGCGAGCACGTTCGCGACGAAGCTCTTCGTCTCGGGGTAGAGGCCGTTCCTGCGAACCGCGCGCTCGCCCTGGTACCAGGCGCCGAGCGCGAGCGTCTCGTCCCCGTCGAAGACGTTCAGCAGGTGATGGAGGAGCGCTGTGCCGACGTGGACGTTGCCCTCGGCGGTGCGGGGCACCGGCCGCCCGATCAGGCTCGTCTCGACGTATGTCCAGGTGGTCGGAAGGATCTGCATCACTCCCCAGGCGCCGACCGAGGAGGTCACGTTCGGGTTGTAGCCAGACTCCATCCAGGCGAGCGCGCGGGCGAGGCTCGGGTCGAGCCCGTAGTGACCCGCCCAGTGGTCGAGGGTGGCGCGAACGGTCGCGGGGTTCTCGGCCGGGACCACGACCCGCCGGATCGCCTGCCGTTTCGGCGTCAGGGGGAGCGGCACCCCGGTTCTGGTGCGGAATGCGGTCAGGGTTGCAGGACCGGCGATCCCGTCCGGGACGAGCCGCGCTCGCCGCTGCCAGCGCCTCAGGGCCCGCTCGGTCGTCGGCCCCAGGTAGCCGTCGATCGCGGGCATGTTGAGCAGGAACTGGAGCACCGACACGTCCCAGCCGAAGTCGCCGCGGACGAGGTGGCGCCTCCCGAAGAGCGGGTGCCCGAGGGGCCCGAGCGCGGCGCGGGTGCGCGGCCCTGCGATCCCGTCGGGCGTCAGGCCGACCCGCCGCTGGAACGCGCGGGTCGCCTCTCGAGTCGCCGGGCCTGCGATCCCGTCCACCGGCTGGAGGTAGAGGCCGTACGCGCGCAGGGCGACCTGCAACCCGGCGATCTGCGGGTTCGAGGCGTGCGCCTGGCCGGCCAGGAGGAGGGGTACGACCAGCAAGGCGCCGGCGAGTACGAGCACACGCAGGCGCATAGGACCGCCAGAGTTCGTTCCCTACTCGCGTGCTCCTTCGCGACCAGGTAAGACCAACGTAAAAAGAAGCGCGAGCATCACGAGGTCGCGCGCGAGAACGAGCCACGACGCGGTCGGGTCGAAGTGCAGCGCGTAGTCCCAGTAGCGGAACGGGAACCAGAGCTGCGTCAGCACCATCGAGACGACGAGCAGTCCGGAGGCTGCGAGGCCGCGCCGGCCGCGTACGAGCGGGACGAGTGGCACGAGCCAGATCAGGAACTGGGGCGAGAACACCTTGCCGAGCGCCACGAAGGCGACCGCGGCCGCTGCGCAGGCGCGGAGGAGCTCCTCCCGCCCGCCGCGGCCGCGCGCGTAGAGGGCCCAGATCGCGATCAGCGCCGAGACCTGGAGCACGGTCTGGAGGATCCCGACCGCGTCGGGCCCCGTGCCGTCGAGGTTCTGCGAGCCGTGGCCCGAGTGCATCGTCGCCGCGAGCCCGACCGCATGGTGGAGCGCGATCAGGACGGCCGCGCCGAGGCTCTCGATCTGGAGCGGCCGCGTCGTCTGTCGCACGACGCTCGACCACACGCCGCCCGGCGCCAGCGCGAGGAACGGCAGGAAGACGACCGCGACGGCCGCAAGCAGGACACCGAGACAGATCAGCGCCTCGCGGCGCCCGCGGCGGCGCCAGACGTGCGCCAGGGCGAGCGGCACGAGGACGGCCGGGTAGACCTTGGCCGCGACGCCGAGCCCAAGCAGGCCGTGGCCGAGCCGCAGCCGCCCCGAGACGATCGCCGCCAGCGCCGCCGCCGTGATCGCCGCCGGCCACAGGTCGAAGCGGGAGAGAATGACGGAGCCGAGCGCGAGCGGCGCGAGCGCAGCGAAGAGGAGGGCGCCGACGGTGCGCCTCTCCGAGGCGCCGAGAGCGCGGAGCGCGAACGCCATCGCGACCAGCATCAGCACGCCGCAGGCCCACATCAGCTCCTCGAACACACGCCGGAACGACTCGAACTGCGACTCCTCGTGATGGCCGAGCGCAGGGAGCACGAACACGGGGAGCGCCCCCGGCGGGTACTCGAGCCCGAAGTCGCGATACGGCACCTGGCCGCGGGCCATCGCATCGCCGTAGCGCTGGTAGACCGGGGTGTCGACGATCTGGTCGCGCGCGTAGAAGCCGACGTGGAGCGCTCCCCACGAGACGGAGAAGAGGACGATCGCCAGCGCCGCGACGAGCAGCGTGACGCGCGGCTCAGCCGGCGCTGAACGTCTCATGCTCCGCCGACGCCGGCGCGAGGAAGGCGAACGCGAGGAACGGGAAGGCCCAGGGCAGGTAGAGATAGAACCAGTGCGTGAGGACGAGCTCGAAGCCGCAGAGCAGCGCCGCGGTGAGGGCGGCGAGCTGGAGCGGCGACTTGCGGCGGGGTACGAGGGCGAACACGATCGCGGCCACGACCAGCGCGCCGCTCAACCCCCACTGCAGCACGTGCAGGTCGGGCAATCCCGCGTGGTACTGCCGCCAATCCCAGATCGAGAACGGCGACTCGCGCCCGATCTGCCAGCCGAGCGTCCGGTCCCAGAAGACGCGCGCCGCGTGCAACGGATTCGGCTCGAGGAGGAGGATCGAGAACGCGGCTACCGTCGCGACGGCGAAGCCGCCGGCGTATGCCAGAGCCGGGCGGGCCCTCCGCTCGGGGTAGGTGAGCCAGAGCGGGGCCACGATCAGCGAGGAGAACTTCGCCCAGGAGGAGAGCGCGACGAGCGCGCCGCGCGCCCAAGGCCTGCCGGCGGCCCAGAGCCCCCAGATCAGGAAGGCAGGTGGAATCAGGTCGTTCGTGTTCGAGTTCGACGCGTACTGGGTGAACGGGTAAGAGGCCCACGCGAGCGCGAGCACGGCGCCCAGCTCCCGGCCCCCGTAACGCATGCCGACGAAGAACATCCCGGCGAGGCAGAGGAGGTCGAAGAGGCCCGAGGTGATGTGCGCGGCCGGTAGGTCGTCCCACTTGCCGGTCCAACCGCGGACCAGATAGCCCGGGATGTACGCGAGGTAGGCGACCGGGCCGTAGGTGTCGCCGCGCTCGTTCGCCGTCTCGCAGCGGCCGTTCGCCTGGATGCGCTCGCGGATCTCGCCCTCCGCGTCGGCCGGGCCGCACGCCTTGAGGACGCCCTCGGCCGGCATGTGCCCGTAGGGCGCCTGCCCGTGCACGATCCGCGCCGCCCCGATCACGCCCGCGTAGCCGACGTCGATCACGTTCGAAGCCTCGGCATTGAGCCCGATCCGGAACCCGGCGAGGAAGACGGCCGCCCCGAGGAGGAGCCACACGGGCAGGGTCGCCCGGGTCGTCGTCGCGCGGCCGCGCAGGCCGATCCAGACGGCGCGGCCGATCAGGTACAGGAGCGGTGGGTAGACGAGCGGGACGCTGGTGAAGATGTCCCCGCGGTTGAAGAACCAGAGGCTGACCGAGAACGAGAGCAGCACGAGCAGGTCGAGCGTGCGGAGCGAGAGCACCCGCCGCCAGTCGATCAGGCCGACCAGGAACACGGCGCAGAACGCGAGCCACACCGGCAGGCTGTTGATCCGCTTCCCGCCGAACGCGCCGGGGACGCCGCGGGCCATCTTCCATGCCACCTGCGGCCCCGTCCACGCCGCGGTCACGCTCGCGTCCTGGTCGTCGACCTTGCCCATGGCGACCTCGCCCGCCTTGCCGGACCACACGCCGACCGTCCAGCTGCCGGTCTTCGGGTCGAACGTTGCGGCCGTGACGCGTCCGCTGCTCGGATAGCGGCGGAGCCAGTGCGCGACCTTCGGCACCCGCAGGAAGAGCGCGGTCGCCCTGGCCTCGGTCAGCCTCGGCGTCGCGGGCGGCCGGGCAAACGGCGTCTGCACGAGACGGCCCTTGCCGTCGTAGACCGGCCCCGTCGGCGGCGTCGCCGCGGCGGCCGTCCCCGTGAGCGCGAGCGTGCAGACGGCGACGAGGACGAGCCTCTGCGGAGCTACCTTCGCCTGAAGCTCCAAAGCTTGTTGCCGAGGAAGTTGAGCGGCGTCACGAGCACGATCGCGATCGCCTGCGCGACCACCTTGTCCACTCCCAGCCCGACGAGGAAGCGCAGCACGAGGAGATTCGCGCCGAGCGAGACGACGGCGACGACGAAGAAGCGCATCCCCTGGTAGGCGACGTGCCCACGCTGCCCGCGGAAGGTCCAGAGCCGGTTCCAGAGGTAGTTGTTGGTGACCGCGACGAGGAACGAGCCGGTCGCCGCGGCGAGGTAGTGGAGGCCGGCGACGTTGAGGAGGGCCGCGTAGACGACGAGGTTGACGACGTAGCCGCTCGCACCGACGACGAGGAACTTCCCGAGCTGCACCCAGTTTGCGCGCGCGCGCAGAGCGAGGCGGGCGCGGCGGCCTAGGCGCGCCTGCGGAGGGGCAGCAGCGGGCGAGCGCTCCACGGCGCGGCGAGCCTAGCAGCGCTTGCGCTAGTCCCGGGCGAGGATGCGCAGGCCGGCGAAGC
This sequence comes from uncultured Actinomycetes bacterium, assembly GCA_963724805.1. Classification (GTDB taxonomy): domain Bacteria; phylum Actinomycetota; class Thermoleophilia; order Gaiellales; family Gaiellaceae; genus CAVQZA01. The sequence goes on along the minus strand of CAVRWA010000014.1, from coordinate 680,254 downwards.
GACCGCCCTCGCGGCGGCGCAGGCGTACGGCGAGCACGGGAATCACGACAGCCTCGAGATAGCCGACGACCGGGATGAACGCGAGCGCGGCCACGCCCACTCCCGCGAGCCCGACGATTACGGCGGTGCCGAGGCGTGTACCGCCGCGCCGTAGCGTTCCCTGGACGATCCCGGCGGCGCCGAGCGCGCCGAGCACGCCGCCGATCCCGCCGCCGAGCGCCTCGGGCCAGGAGAAGAACGCAAAGCCGACGCCCACACCTGCGGCCGCCGCGAGGATCACCGCCACGGCCACCCCGAGCCGTGAGGCCGCGAGCAGGCCGGAGAGGAGCACCCCGGCGCCGGTTCCCACCCCGACGCAGAGGCCGATCGTGTACCAGGCGCCCATCGGGGCCGAGTCTACTCCGCGATGCGGCCGATCACCGCGAGGCAGAAGGCGGCCGCGCGGGCGCCGTCGACGACGCGGTGGTCGAAGGTGACGGAGACGTTTCCGACTTGCCGCACGACGACCTCGCCGTCGCGGACAACGGGACGGGGCCCGACTCTGTGCACGCCGAGGATCCCGACCTCGGGGTAGTTGACGAGCGGCGTGACGAGGAGCCCGCCGAGCTTGCCCGCGCTCGTGACGGTGAAGGTCGAGCCGCGGAGCTCCTCGGGCAGGAGCGTCCCCGCGCGCGCGGCCTCGGCGAGGCGGTGCACGTCGGCCTCGAGCTCCTCGAGCGAGGCGGTGTCGCAGCCGCGGACGACCGGGACGACGAGGCCCTGCTCGGTTTGCACCGCGAGACCAAGGTCGTACCGGTCGAGGTAGACGATCTCGTCGCCCTCGAGCCTGGCGTTCAGCTCGGGGAACTCCTTCAGCGAGAGAGCGGTCGCCCTGAGGACGAGCGGGAGAAGCCGGGCGAGGTCGACGGCGGTGAAGTCGCACTCCTCGACGAAGGTGACCGCGGGCACCTCGCGGTGCGCGCGGGCGAGGTGGTCGGCGATCACGCGGCGGACCCCCCGGAGCGGCTCGCGGCGGCCCTCGGCCTGAGACGCGGCGGCCGCGGCTGCATGCACGTCCTGCTCGGTGATCCGCCCGTCCGGCCCCGAACCGGCAACAGCGCCGAGCTCGACGCCGAGCTCCTGCGCAATCTTCCGCACCAGCGGCGTCGCCCGCGGCTCCTTGTGCTCATGAGCATTTGGCCGTTCTCGCTCTGGCTGCTCCTCGACGCCGATCACGACGAGGAGCGTGCCGACGGGGACGACCTCGCCCTCCGCGACCAGGATCCGGCTCACGACTCCGCCCGCCGGCGACGGGATCTCGACCGTCGCCTTGTCGGTCTGGACCTCGACGAGGGGGTCGTCCTCGGCGATCTCCTGCCCCTCCGAGACGAGCCAGCGGGCGACCTCGCCCTCGGTGAGCCCCTCGCCCAGATCGGGGAGCCGGAACTCGTACGCCATCAGAAGGCCAGCAGCCGCCGCACCGCGTCGGCGACCCGCGCGACGGACGGCATGTAGAGGTCTTCGAGAGTCCAGTACGGGTAGGGCACGTCGTAGCCGGTCACGCGCAGGACGGGGCCGCGGAGATCGAGAATCGCCTTCTCGGCGAGCGTCGCCGCCAGCTCGGCGGCGTACCCGCACGTGCGCGGCGCCTCCTGGACGATCACGACACGGCCCGTCTTGGCGGCCGACGCGAGCAGCGCCTCCTCGTCGAGCGGCTTCAGCGTGCGCACGTCGAGCACCTCGACCGAGGCCTCCTCCGCGAGCTCGTCCGCGGCCCGCTCGCAGAGCGGCACCATCGCCCCGTAGGCGACGAGCGTCACGTCGCTGCCCACGCGCGCCAACCGCGCCTTGCCGAGCGGGACGACGTGCTCGCCCTCCGGCACATCGCCTCTCGCGGTGCGGTACATCAGCTTCGGCTCGAAGATCACGACCGGGTCGGCGTCGCGGATCGCGGCCGCGAGCAGCCCCTTCGCGTCGGCCGGAGTCGAGGGAATCGCCACCTTCACCCCCGGCGTGTGCACGTAGTACGTCTCGGGCGAGTCGTCGTGCAGCTCCGGCGCGCGAACGCCGCCGCCGTACGGCATGCGCACCGTGATCGGGAACGAGAGCTTGCCGCCGGTGCGCCACCGGTAGCGGCCGACATGGGTGATCAGCTGCTCCAGGCACGGGTACGAAAAGGCGTCGTACTGCATCTCGCATACCGGCCGAAAGCCCGCGAGGCAGAGCCCGACGGCGCCGCCGAGGATCCCGGCCTCGGCGAGCGGCATGTCCACGCAGCGGTCCGGGCCGAACCTGTCGAGCAGCCCCGCCGTGGCGCGGAAAACGCCGCCGGCGCGGCCCACGTCCTCGCCCATCACCATCGCGGTGTCGTCTCGCCCGAGCTCGACGTGGAGCGCGTCGTTGACCGCCTCGACCAGGGTCAGCTCAGGCACGGGCGAGGATCCTCCTCAGCTCGGCGAGGTCGTGCTCGTGCGCCGGCAGCGGTTCGGCGTAGGCGTTCGCGAACACGAGCCCCGGATCGGGGGCGGGCTCGGCCTCCGCCTGCGCGATCGCGGCGCGCATCAGCTCGGCCGCCTCGGCGCGCACCTGCTCGGCGAGCGCGTCGTCGAGCAGGCCGCGGCGGCGGAGGTAACCCTCGTAGCGGCCGAGGCACTCGGTCCGCCGTGCCTCCTCGACGCGGGCGGGGTCGATGTAGGCGCTCGGGTCGTCGGCGGTGCCGTGCGGCGCGGAGCGGTAGGTGACCGCCTCGATGAAGGTCGGCCCGCCGCCGGAGCGCGCCCGCGCGGCGGCCTCGCGCACAGCCTCGTGGACTGCGAGCACGTCGGCGCCGTCGACGCGGATCGCCGGGATCCCGTACCCCACCGCCTTGTCGGCGAGCGCCTCCGTGTGCGTCTGCGACGAGAGCGGCGTCGAGATCGCCCACTGGTTGTTGTTGCAGAAGAGGATCAGCGGAGCGCCCATCACCGCGGCGAGGTTCGTGCCCTCGTGGAACGAGCCCTCGGAGGTGGCGCCGTCGCCGAAGAAGACGATCGTGACCCGGTCCTCACCTCTGAGCTTGATGCCCCATGCGAAGCCGGCTGCGTGGGGGACGTGCGATCCGATCGGCACGCAGATCGAGGCGACGTTGTGGTCGGCCGGGTTCCACCAGCCCGCCGGATGGCCGCGCCACCACGCCAGCACTGTCGCCGGCGGGATCCCGCGCAGGAGGCCGATCGCCGACTCGCGGTAGCTCGGGAAGACCCAGTCGCGCTCCTCGAGCGCGTGCACCGCCCCGGCCTGCATCGCCTCGTGGTTCCAGAAGATCGCGTAGGTGCCGATCCGCCCCTGGCGGTGGTAGACGACCGAGCGCTCGTCGTAGGTCCGCAACAGGACGAGCGAGCGGTGGAGCGCGAGCAGATCGCTCTCGTCGAGCCCTTCGACCTCGCCGTCCCGGGTGGTCTCGCCGTCCCCGATCACGCGCCGAAGGTCCATCGAGCCGACTATACGAGAACGCTCACGGCATCGCGCTCGCTCTCGAACAGGACGTGCTCGACGTCGCCGAGATCCTCGCCGTCGGCCTGGAGCGGCATAGGACGGAAGCACGAGAGCTCTGCCCGGTCGATGTCGTGGAGGTAGTGCACGCTGTCGCCCCGGAATCGCTCGACGCCCATGAAGATGTAGCCGGCGAGCCGCGGCACCTCGCGCCGGTCAACCGCGCGCGGGGCGATCAGGTCGAGCCCGAGCTCGAACCGGGCCTGCGGCGCGATCCTTAGCGCGCGCGGCCCGGCATAGGTGTGGACCTCGCAATTGGACGCGATCGCGAACGCCACCGGGCCGACGCCGACGAGCTCCGCTGTGGGCTCGTACTTGAAACGGTGGTCCCAGAGCATCTCGGCGATCGTGAGCAGGAAGCGGGTGTCCCCCGGACGCTTGCCCCCGGCCCGCCGGCCGAGCGAGTCGAAGCGGCGCACCGCCTCGGCGTCGAAGCCGAGCCCCGCGTTGAACCCGAAGCGGCGTCCGTTGACGCGGCCGAGCGAGATCCGCCTCGTGCGGCCTGCGCGGACGGCCTCCCTCAGCTGTTCGGCTGCGGCCAGTGCTTCGCGCGGCAGCCCGAGCGCGCGCGGGAGGACGCTCGTGCCGCCGCCCGGCACGAAGCCGAGGCGCACCTCGGCGCCGGGCTCGATCCCGTTCAGCACCTCGTTGCACGTGCCGTCGCCGGAGAAGACGAAGATCGTGTCGCAGCCCTGCGCGCATGCCTCGCGCGCGAGCTCGGTCGCGTGGCCGCGCTGCCGGGTGAGCAGCGTCTCGAGCCCACCGAGCGGCTCGAGCATGGCCTGCACCTCCGCAAGCTTGCGCTCGGTCACAGCCGTTGCGAACGGGTTCGCGATCAGCACGGCGCCTGCCATACGCGGTGAGCCTACTCAGGCGTCGAGTAGCCGCGCATCCCGTCGAGCAGCACGGCGAAGAAGCTGTCGGCGAGCGCGTCGGTGTCCAAGCCGGGGCGCAGCCACGTATATGCCCAATTCAGGGAGGAGAGGGCGAGCAGCGTTGTGCTCGCGTCGTCGAGGTCGGCGCGGAGCTCGCCGTGCTCGCGGCCGTCCCGGAAGAGCGAGCGGAAGCGCTCCTCGTAGCGCCGCCGCTCCGCGAGGATCGCGTCCCGCCGCTCGCCCTCGAGGTAGCGCCACTCGCGCACGAACACCGTCGCGACGTCGAGCTGCTCGGCGACCACCCGCAGGTGGCCGCGAAGCGCGAGTCGGATCCGCTCGGGCGCCGGGAGATCCTCCGGAACCTCGTCGAGCGCGGTGTGGAAGGCCTCGGCGCCCTCGCGCATCGCCTCGTAGAGCAGGTCCTGCTTGGAGTCCATGTGCGCGTAGAGCGAGCCCTTCTGCACGCCCATGGCGGCGGCGATGTCGCCGACCGAGGTTCCGTGGTAGCCCTTCTCCGCGAAGAGCCGGGCCGCCTCGCGGGCCAGTTCCGTTCTCCTCGTGCTCATGCTTACAATGCAAGCCTAACGATCGTTCGGTCAGGAGTGCCGTGGACGAGCAGGAGTTCCTCGAGTACGTGCAGGCCGGAGGCCAGGTCGAGGTCGGCGACCGGATGCCCGACGACTATCGCGCGCGCCTGGTCAAGTTCGTCGAGATGCACGCCAACTCGGAGCTGATGGGCGTGCTGCCCGAGCGCGAATGGATCCTGCGCGCGCCGACGCTGCAGCGGAAGCTCGCGCTGACCGCGAAGGTGCAGGACGAGGTCGGCCACGCCCAGCTCCTCTACCGCGTCGTCGAGGATCTCGGCAAGCCGCGCGAGGCATGCCTCGACGACCTGCTGTCGGGGAAAGCGAAGTTCCACAACGTCTTCCACTATCCGACGGCGAGCTGGGGCGACGTCGGCGTGATCGCCTGGCTCGTCGACGCGGCCGCGATCGTCTCGCAGAAGGCGCTGCTCAAGTCGTCGTATGCCCCCTACGCGCGGATCATGAAGAAGATCTGCTGGGAGGAGTCGTTCCACATCCTCCACGGCCGCGATGTCGTGCTGGCGATGGTCACCGGCACCGACGGGCAGCGCGAGCTCGTCCAGGAGGCGGTGAACCGCTGGTGGCCGCCGCTGATGCAGTTCCACGGCAACCCGATCCCGCGCGACGAGGACCCGATGTACGTGTGGCGGATCAAGAGCCAGAGCAACGAGGAGGCGCGGCAGCAGTTCCTCGAGGGGTACGTGCCGCAGGTGCGCGAGCTCGGCCTCGAGCTTCCCGACCCGAAGCTCCGGCGCCGCGACGACGGGGTCTGGGAGTACACCGAGCCCGACTGGGACGAGCTCCGCCACGTCGTCACGGGCCACGGCCCGATGAGCGAGCAGCGGCTCGACCTGCGCCGGCTCGCCCGGGCGAACTCCGCCTGGGCGACGCAGCTCCTGCTGGCCGAGGCCGCCTGATGCCCGTCTTCGAGGTCTTCCGCCGGGAGCGGAAGGGCCAGGCGTTCCAGCACGCGGGCTCGATCCCCGCGCCGGACGCCGCCTTCGCCGAGGCGTGGGCCCGCGAGCAGTACGGTCGCCGCGGCGAGTCCGTCGCGCTCTGGCTCGTCCCGCGCGACGCGATCCACGAGGTGGAGGACTTCCCCGACGAGTTCGACCTCAAGTACCGCCGGGTGGACGGCTACTCGATCAAGACGCGGCTCAAGGAGGCACGTGAACGAGCGGGTACGGCTGCTCCTGGAGATCGCTGACGACGAGCTCATCCTCGGCTGGCGCGACTCCGAATGGACCGGGATCGCGCCCTACCTCGAGGAGGACGTCGCGTTCTCCTCCATCTCGCAGAACGAGATCGGCCACGCCCGCGCGCTGTACGAGCTCGCCGCGGCGGAGCTCGGCACGACCGCCGATGCGCTCGCGCTCGACCGGGCACCGGAGGACTACCGCTGCGCGCCGCTCGTCGAGCTCCGGCGGCTGGAGTGGGCGCGCACGATCGCCAGGCACTGGCTTTACGAGACGGCCGACGCGGTCCGGCTCGAGGCGCTGAAGGCCTCGTCGGACCAGGAGCTGGCCGGCCTCGCGGCGAAGATCGACCGCGAGGAGGCCTACCACCGCATGCACGCGGAGATGTGGATCGACCGGCTGCTCGCGGGCGAGGAGGGCCGGGCCAAGCTCGAGGAGGCGATCGTCGAGCTGTGGCCCTACGCGCTCGGGGTGCTCGACGACGAGCTGCGGCTGGTGTTCGCGGAACGGGCCCGCGCGCGGCTGCCGTTCGCCGCTGCCGGACGTCGAGCCGGTCACGCGCGGGCAGCACACCGCAGAGCTCGCCGAGCTGCTCGAGGAGATGACGAGCGTGCGCCGCTCTGCGCCGGGGGCGGAGTGGTAAGCGTCGAGACGGTCTGGGCTGCGCTCGCCGGGATCCCCGACCCGGAGATCCCCGTGATCTCGCTGGTCGAGCTCGGCGTCGTCAAGGACGTGTCGGTCGAGGGGCGGTGCGTGCACGTCGCGTTCACGCCGACCTTCCTCGGCTGCCCTGCGCTCGAGCGGATGCGCGGCGAGATGGAGGCCACGATCACCGCGCTCGGCGCCGAGCCGGATGTCGAGGTCGTGCTCGACGACTCCTGGTCGACCGACCGGATCACGCCCGAGGGCCGCGAGAAGCTCCGCGCGGCCGGCTTCGCGCCGCCGCCGCCGCGCGAGGCGGGCGGGCCTGCGCTCGTCCAGCTCCAGAGCGCCACGCACCGCTGTCCGTACTGCGGCTCGCCCGAGACGCGCCTAGAGAACATCTTCGGCCCGACCCCGTGCCGCAGCCTGCGCTACTGCACGAGCTGCCGCCAGCCGTTCGAGCAGTTCAAGACGCTCTAGTCGTGTGCGTGCGGCTCGACCATCTCGCCCGGGTCGGTGGTGGAGACGGTGTGCCATGACTGCCAGGTGATGCGGAGGATCAAGAGGGTGATCGCGAGGCCGATCAGCGGGTCTCCGATCTGCGCACCCAGCGCGACGACGATCGCACTGGCGACGACGGCGAGGGAGACGAAGCCGTCGGCGCGAGCGTGGCTGCCGTCGGCGACCATGGCCGGGCTCGAGAGGCGTCTGCCCGCGCGGAGGCGGACCTGTGCGGCGATCTCGTTGCCGACAAAGCCGATCACTCCGGCGGCTGCAAGGACCCAGAGGTGCGTGAGTTGCTGTGGGTGGATGAAGCGCTGGATCGTCTCGTAGAGCGCCACGCACGCCGAGACGAGGATCGCGAGCACGACGGCGAGCCCGGCGAGCTTCTCGCCGCGGAACGAGCGCAGGAAGAACGCGATCCCGAGTGGCACCGCGGTGAGGGCGTCACCGAAGTTGTGGATCAGATCCGCGAGAAGCGCGACCGAGCCCGCGAACAAGAAGACCGCCACCTGCGCTCCGGCCGCGAGCCCAAGTACGGCGAGGCTGATCGAGACGGCCTTGACACCCTCATGCGAGCGAACGATCGAGCGATCGACGAGCCCATGCGAGTGGTCGTGCCCGTGCAGGTCGTCGTGCCCGTGTGAGTGGTCCTGGGCGCCGACTGGCTCTGAGCTACGCGGAAGCCAGAGATGCCTGTGCGCGGCGTGGTAGGGGTGGCTGTGGACACGATGTCCATGCCGGTGAAGCACGCCGGCGCTCGAGCCGCTCATCGCAAGAACGGTAGCCGTGATACGGAGTTATCCGCAGCCGCGACGGCGATCCCCACGATGTGCGAGGGCCTACCCGCCGTGAGGATCGAGGCAGCCACACAGGAGGTGATTCCAATGACCGTTGCCCCGGCGCCGCTCACCGTGCGGAGCCAACGCGAACATGCGAACCAGTGGGCCTGGCTCGGCGGAGGCGCTCTCTTCGCGTTCCTGGTGCCGTTCCTGTTCGCGGACGTGATCGGCTTCTCCCGCGACCTCTACTACGGGATCTACGCGGTGTCCGTGTTCGTCTTCTTCGGCGCGTGGGTTCGGGCAAGCGCTCTGAACGTCAGGGAGTTCTTCGCACGGAACTGGAAGTGGTCGCTCGCGCTCGGTCTTGTGGCCGGAGCCCTCCTCTCGGCGATCGTGTTCAAGGGTGCGGGAAGTGCACATCCGCAGGGCGTGACGTTCGCCGCCGAGATCCTCTGGCGCGGCGTCGTGTACGGCGCGGCCGACGGGATCCTGCTCGGCTCGTTCCCGGTGCTGGCCGTGTTCGCGGCGATCCCGTTCATGCGAGGCAGAGAGCACTGGCCGCGGACGCTCGCGACCGGCGTGCTCGCTCTGGCCATGGCGTTCGCGTTCACGGCCGTCTACCACGCGGGGTACTCCGAGTTCCGTTCGGGCAAGATCGGCACACCGATTCGCGGCACCGCGCTCTGGAGCGCGCCGACCCTACTCACGCTCAACCCGCTCGGGGCGCCCATCGCCCATATCGCGATGCACGTCTCAGCGGTGACCCACGACTACCGAACGGACACGTTCCTGCCGCCACACTGATTCCGCGAGGTCGCCTCGAGGATCCGGAGGTAATGGCAGTCATGAGATGCCTCACATCGGACGCAATCGGCCGGCAGGCTAGGCCACTCCTCGGAGTCCGCCGCCAACCAGGGCGTCTCGCTCTCGCAGTCTTCCGACTGCCGCTGCCGATATATCGCAGGGGATGGGGCTGGCTCCTCGGCCATACCTTCCTGCTGGTCGTCCACGCGGGACGGAAGACCGGCAAGCTCCACTCCACCGTCGCGATGGCCCTGACCCACGACCCGAAGACCCACGAGGCAGTCATCTGCTCGGTCTGGGGTGAGAACACCGACTGGGTTCGGAACATTCGAGCCCGTCCGGCAGTTCAGGTCCAGATCGGGCGGGAGTCGTTCACACCGGAGCAGCGTTTCCTCTCGAACGACGAGAGCTTCGCCGTGGCAGTCGAGTTCCGACGCCGACACCCGTGGAGGTTGCGCCTCCTCACATGGATCCTGGGCTGGGATGACCTCGACACCGATACGGCCGTGAGGGACTTCGTCCGCAGTCGGCCGTTCGTATCATTCCGGCCGGCGGCCCGTCCGATCAGCTTGGTACCCGAACTTGGCACCGATCGCATCGGATCTCGGTGTACCTAACCGGAGCCAGAACGCCGCTTCCATCCATCAGGTGTACCTCCGTGGCTCGTTCAAGACGATCTAGCTGGAGCTCGATACTGCCACGTCGTCGAAGCTGACTCGGCTGTCCTCCTCGTAGAGCCCGATCGCGCCTGACGGCAGCGGGCTCGGATCCGCATACGTGAGCAGCGGCGCCCCGTTGACGGTGACCGAGATCGTGCCGGCGACCATCGAGATCTGGACGTGGTGGCGGCGGCCGATCGGGAAGACCGGCTGCGACCCGGTCTCGAGGAAGATCTGGGGCGCGCTACCGTCGAGCGGGCCGCCGTCCTTCTTGCCGAGCTCCCAGCCGTTCGGCTTCAGAGCGAGCCAGTAGTAGTGCGCGAGATCGCCGTAGTGGAAGAACACCCAGGCCACCTCCCACGCGTTGGGCGCCGGTCGCCTGAGCTGAGAGAGGGTGGTCGTGTCGAACGAGAAGCTCAGGTCGCTCCAGGTCAGGCGGCTGAGAACGAGGCTGCTTGCCGTCTGCTCCGGTGAGGACGGCGGTGCGCTCGAGAGCTCGAGGCGGCCGCCACGGACGATCACGCGTCCCCAGACACTGAGCCACTTCTTGCTGTCGAGCGCCTTCCCGGAGAACGTGTCCGAAAGCGTCGGCAGCGCGCTCGGTAAAGCATTCGCATCCTGGTGGCCGGGAGGTACGGCGACGACGGCTGCAACGGCAGCGACGACGACAAGACGAAGTGTGCGCATCGATTGGGTCTCGGCACGCTCGCCACCCGCAGTCAAGCCCTCGTTCGAGGGCATCCCCGGTAGGAATCGGGGTTCGACCTCGAATGCCACTAGGACCCGGATTGCTCTGGCCGCTACAAATCGCCACCGACCGGAGCCGGCCCGGAATGGGCGCCGAATAGGGAGTACCGTGGGTGTGTGGCCACATACGAGAGCCGTGCCGCCGAGCTCGCTGCGGAGTTCGCGGCACTGCCGCGGGCCGCACTCTTCGCCGAGCCGAAAGGGGCGGCGCTTCACTGCAAGGAGGCCGCGACCGCCTTCTGTGTCTTTGCCTATGCGATGGGAGCCGAGCCGGTCGCGCTCCGGCTGGCGTACCCGCGCACGCTCGACTTCAGCGGAGTGCGCCCGTCCTGGGCGGACGGCGTCGCGCCCTACGCGGTCAACTACGTGATCGTGATCGAGGGCGAGATCGTCGACATGACCGCTCGCCAGTTCGACCCGGCCGCGCCTTTCCCACTGGTCGAGCCCGTCGCCACCTGCCTCGCCCGCTGGATCGAGGTCAGCGTCGTGGGGTTGTGCTCCCGCGCCGACGAGGTCGGGCTCGACGCACCGGACTTGCTCGGCGAGCCGCACCGGCCGGCCGAACCGACCGAGCCTCCGGCACACATCTAGGGCGGGCACCCGCGCGAGGAGATGCGGTTGGCATTTCCGCGGCGGAGGCCTAAAGTGGAGACACCAAGTCGCTTGGGGGCAAGAGATCGCCGGCAAGCACCCACTCCAGGTCAGCACCGCACGGACGCCGCGGATCGAGCTGCGCCACCTCCGATACTTCCTGGTCGTGAGCGAGGAGTTGCACTTCCGCCACGCAGCCGAACGCCTCCACATGACCGGGCCGGCGCTCTCGGCGACGATCCGCCAGCTCGAGGACGAGCTGGGGCTGATTCTGCTCGACCGCACGACCCGCGGCGCGGCGCTGACCAAGGCCGGCAAGGTGTTGGCGGTCGAAGCCCGTCGGGTGCTTGCGAGCGTCGACCGTGCGATCGCCGAAACCCGCCGCAGCGGGGAGCTGGGCTACGAGCTGCGGGTCGCCAGTTCGCCCTGGCTGCCACTCGAGCGCCTGTTCGGGTTCCTGCGGCCGTTGGGCGCGGCCGACATGGACGCGCTCGTGCGGGTCTCGTACATGTTCGCGCCGGAGCAACAACAACGCATCGCCGCGGCAGAGCTCGAGCTGGGGATCTTCCCCTGGATCCGTCCGGTCCCGTCGCTGGACCATGAGCCGCTGTACGTCGGCGAGTACCTCCGAGCGTTCATGGCTGCCGACCACCCGCTTGCGGCCGAGCCGATCTTCCGCCCGCGCGATGAGCTACGTGAAGAGACGCTCTTCGCGCTGGCGGAGGCAAATCCGCCGTTGACCGTCTGGTTACGCCGGCAGGCGGAGAGAGCCGGTTACCGGTTCAACGGCGTTGCGCAGGGCGGAGACGGAGGGATCCGGGACACCCTGCTCGCGATCGCGGCCGGCATCGGGGTCGCCCTGCTACCCGTCTCGGTGCAGGGGGCCGGCGAGCTCGGCGGGACCGTGGTCAGCCGCCCGCTCGAGCCGCCGCTCCAGCTGCCGGACATGGTGGTTGCCTGGTCGAGCCGTCCACGGATCCGGATGAAACCGATCCTGGAACGGGTGCGCACGCTGGCGGGTGAACTGTACGCGGCGTCACAACTCGAGCCGCTTTCTCAGTAGCGCTCGTGTACAGGAGGGACGCCCGTCCGGGCCTTCGGCCTGGCCGGGACGGGCGTCGCCTCGCCGTCGAAGGGTGTGTCCCGACTCCAAGCCATTAACTCGGCAGCTCGGCCCCGACGGCCTTCAGGGCGTCCCGCCTGTGATTCTGCGTCCACAGGCAGAAGCACCTGGTCGAACCCCCTCTGCAGCAACGCCCGGGCGGGCCACGCCGGTTCGCCCTGCAGTCGAGTCGAAGTGGGACGGTGTACGGGCCCGGGGGCGGGCCCGTACGACCGTCCCCTCACTGCCGTCGGCGGAAGCGACGGCCTTCAGAACGCGAGTGTCGTCGGGTGAGCATTCAATGCCATCGACACCACGCCTGGTTCAGCTCTCTTGATCGTCGTACCAAGTCGAACCCGGGCAGACGACCCATCCGGTGGACTCTCCAGAGCCTCCTCTGCTCGCTCGCTGGTGTCGAGCGACGCTAGCACTCTCACGGCGCCAGATCGCACCGCCGCCCGATACGGAGGGAAGATGTATCGGCGTGACGGCGCCACCTCCCAATCGTCAGCCACCACGTACCCGTCAGAGCGTGAGCGCAGCCAGGATCTGGGCGATCACGATCTTCGAGATCATCGCCACCGGATAGACGCTCGCGTAGCCGAGCGTGAGGTCGCGATCGTCGTCGAGCTGGTCGGAGGCGTAGCCGAACACGGCGGGCTGCGTTTGCATCCCGGCGAGCACGCCGATCAACGTCAGCGCGGGCAGGCGCAGGAGGCGGGTGCCGGCAGCGAGCAGGATCAGCAGCGCCGTGGACGTGACCGCCGCGCCCACGGCGACGGCGATCAACGCGGAAGGCTGGACGACCGCGTGCGCGAAGGCGGACCCCGCGCGGGTGCCGACGCCCGCGAGGAAGAGCACCATCCCGAACTGGCGCAGGGTCAGGTTCGCCGTGTACGGCAGCTGCCAGACGAAGGGCCCGGTGCGGGCGAGAGCTCCCAGGAGAAGGCCGACGACGAGCGGGCCGCCCGCGTAGCCGAGCGAGAAGCTGCCACCGCCCGGCAGCGGAAACGCCACCGCCCCGAGGGCCAATCCTGCCGCGATCCCCACGCTGAACGTGAGCACGTCTACCTCGCCGAGCGCACGAAACGAGTCGCCGAAGAACCTGGCGATCTCCCGCATCCGCGCCCGCGGGGCGACGATCCGGATCGCGTCGCCGAGCTCGAGGTGCAGGTCGGGCTCCGCGACGAGGTCGACGTCGCCGCGGCGGAGTCGCGTCGCGGCCGCCTCGAAGCGGTCCTCCAGGTGGAGATCGGCGATCCGCCGTCCGGCCACGGCACGCGAGCTGACGATGATCCGCCGGAAGTCGAGCTCGTGCCGGTCGAGCTCGATCTCCTCCGGCGCACGGCGGCCAAGCTCCCCCTGCACCAGGTCGATTTCGTCGGCGGTGCCGACGACCGAAACCAGGTCGCCGGGCTCGGGCTCGAGCGTGCCGGCCGCCGCGACGAGCTCCCCGTCCCGCTTGAGCCGCCCGAAGCTCACCGACCCGCCGTGGCGCTCGCGCAGGTCGTCCAGGGTGCCGGCCCTCTGCTCCACGAGCACCGTGCGGACGAGGAGCGGAGGGGGACGGCCGCCCGAGCGTCGCCGCTCGCGGCGGAGCACCGCCCAGACGACGAGAAGCGGCAACACGACACCGAGCGGGTACGCGAGCGAGAAGCCGACGATCGGATCGGCCGCGAGCTGATCGAAGCCGGGCTTTCCCTTCAGCGTCTCGAGCGCCGCTGCGAGGGCAGGCGTGTTCGTCTCACCGCCCGTGAAGGCTCCCGTTGCGCTGGCCCGCGACGCACCGAGCGCCGAGTGGAAGGCGAGAGCGACCAGGGCCGATGCGGCGATCGCGCTCACGACGACCGCGTTCGCTGCCAGCCCCCGGCGCCGCATCGCGGCGATGAAGCCCGGCCCGCTCGCGAGCCCGACGGTGTAGACGAAGAGCGCGAGCCCGAGCACCCAGAACGGCTCGGGCAGCTTGAGCCGATCGTCGATCGCACCGACGGCGATGCCCGCGAACAGGACCGCTGCGACGCCCAGTGAGAAGCCGCCGATCTTGATCCTGCCGATCGCGAACCCGAGCGCGGCGACCACGAAGAGGAGCAGGACGGGATTCGACGCGAGCGTATCCGTGACGGAGGCGACCACCGAGGGTTGAGTATGACCCTGCTTGACAGGTGACTAAATAGTCACCTATAGTGCCGGTCGTGGACGCGGTGTTCAAAGCCCTCGCCGATCCGACCCGGCGGAGCCTCCTCGACGAGCTCTTCCGCGAGGACGGGCAGACGCTGAGCGCGCTCGAGGGGCGCTTTGCGATGACCCGGTTCGGCGTGATGAAGCACCTGAACCAACTCGAGGAGGCGGGCCTCGTGATCACGAAGCGCCGTGGCCGCGAGAAGCTCCACTTCCTCAACCCCGTCCCGATCCGGCTCGTCCACGACCGGTGGGTGAGCAAGTACGCCGAGCCCTGGGCCGCCGAGCTCAGCGACCTCAAACACAGATTGGAGAGTCAGATGGAAAAGGTGTTCGAGATCTACATCAAGACCACGCCGGAGCGCCTCTGGGAGGCGATCACCGACCCCGAGATCAGGAGCAAGTACAGCTTCGGCGTCCGAACAGACTCGGACTGGACGCCCGGCTCACCCTACAAGGCGAGCCATCCGAAGGCACCCGACTTTCTCGTCGAGGGGGAGAACCTCGAGGTCGACCCGCCGCGCCGGCTCGTCCAGAGCATGACCGCGCTCTGGAGCGACGACGTGAAGAGTGAGGGAACCTCGAGGGTGACCTGGGAGATCGAGCCGGTCGGCGACTCGTGCCGCCTGACCGTGACCCACGACCAGCTCCGCGAGGGCGCGAACGACCAGCTCTACGGCGGCTGGCCGATGATCCTCTCCGGCCTGAAGACGTACCTGGAGACGGGCGAGCAGCTCACGACGCCGGGGTCGCTGCTCTACGCCTGAGAGCGCGGGAGGGGAGCCCGGACGGACCCGCCGTCGCTCGGCCGCTGGCGCGCGCGTGCCACCTATCTCGGCACGCTCCGCTTCAGCCCGAGCCGAAGCGACTACGTCCACCTGCTCGTGGCAAACCCGATCAAGTGAGCGGACCGTGAGCGGACGGGACGCCCCGCCCGCTCACTTCGGTTGCCCGGCGGACGGCGGCTCTAGCCGCCGGTCATCGTGCCCGGCGTGAGCTCGAAGTTCGTCGCCGTGCTCGCGTCGCCGTACTTCTGCCCGTCGGTGAGGTTGCCGATGTAGGGGAACGAATAGAAGGTCGGGTTGACGCCGGCCTCCTCGTTCGGGAGCGTGATCGTGTTGCAGATCACGGGTCCGCTGTCCTGGAAGTTCTGGTGGATCATGCAGTCGGACGTCGAGTAGAGAATGCCCTGGAAGCCGGCGGGAAGGTGGCCGTTGTAGCAGCTCGGCGGCGAGCCGGTGCAGGTCGACCCGCCCTGGTCGTACTCGTTGGGCATCTGCGACATCAGCACCATCATGTTCTGTGACTGATCCCAGTTGGCCATGTCGTTGATGCAGCTGGTCGCGAGCGTCGTTCCGCTGCCACCCGCGCAGACCAGGGCGTCGATCTCGTCGTCCCTCGAGGACATGATGTTCGCGCGGCCGAAGTAGTGGATGACCTGGCCGTCCTCGTCGAAGCGGAAGTTCCCGTCGACGAAGATCGTGCCGTAGATGGTCAGCACGTGGGTCGTGTTGTTCCAGGAGAGCTCTCCCTGGAGCACGCCGTTTTCCACCACCTGGCAGGTGTAGGACGAGGTCGCCGGAGCCATCTCGCCGTTGACCAGGATGCTCTTGTTCGGCGCCGACGTGGTGCCCGCGTCGTTGTCGAAGAAGTTCGTGGCGAGGCCCGGGTTGGAGTTCGTGCAGAAGTGCTTCGGGCCCGGCTTGGCGTTCGCCCACCAGTAGTTGAAGTCGACCGCCGGCATCACCAGCGCGGGGTTCGAGGCTGCCGAGGTCGAGGTGATCGTCGTCGCGTAGACGTGGTCGGTCGAGGTGCACGGTGTGTGGGCGGCCTGGGCGCGGTACTGGCAGGTGCCGCCGATGTTCGCCGCCTTGACCGGTGTGCCGGGCGTGCCGACGCCGTCGGGACTCGGCGTGTAGTAGACCGTGATCGTGATCGAGTCGACCGACGCTGTCGAGGTTGCGGCCGCGACGTTCTTCGCGACGAAGCGAAGGCCGAAGTCGACGTCGTTGACGTCGGCGGCGGTCCACGTCGTGCCCCAGAGGTCGGTCGAGCTGCCGTAGGTCACGGTGCTCAGCGTGCCCGTGTTGGGCCAGGTGGTGGCCGATGCCTTGTTCGATCCCACCGCCGAGCCGTTCTTGAGCAGCTGGACCGTGTTGTCCTGCAACGCGCCGACGGAGCCGATCGTCGTGTTCGCGACGGTGACGTTGGGCGACGAGCCGCCCGTGAAAGCCGTCGAGTTCTTCGTCATCAGCGTGACCGGCTGATATCCGGCCGTGCCCTGGAAGGTGCAGACGACCGCGGTTGCGGGAAGCGATCCACCCGTGCAGCTCACGGCGCCCGAGCCGAAGATCGTCAGGAGGGCGGTCTGCACCGTCGAGGCGCTCGCGTTGTAGGCAATCGAGCTCGTCGCCGTCGAGCTTCCGCCCGGCTTCGTCGCGTTGAGCTTGAAGGTGCCGCCCGTGGGGCCGCCGGTGACCGAGATCGTCTGCACGGCGTTGCAGCACTGGCTCGCCATCTTCGTTACGTCGACGGAGATCCCGTTGATCGTCGCGCTGGACGGGAGCCCGTAGCCGAAGTCCTTCGAATCCAGCGTCGAGCCCGTGGAGGCCGCGTTGATGGCGTTCGTCGCGCTCGAGCCGTTGGTCGTGTAGACGTTGGACGAGTTCGTCCAGCCCGAGGCACTGGTCGGCAGGAAGGGGGTCGGGCCGGTGATCGTCACCGTGCCGCCGACGTCGACGTTCGTGTTCGCTCCGGAGACGCCGCCGCCGTTCTTGAGACAGAGATTGCCCCTGGTGGCGACGTTGGTCACGAAGATCGTTCCGTCGATGGTCAGGCACGAGCCTGTCGAGTCCGCGTAGAAGCGGCTCCAGGAGCTGCCGTCGGCGCCGACGTTGAGGCCGCGGACGGTGACCGAGCGCTTCAGGGTGCGCGACTGGTACGACTTCCCGTTCAGAACCTTGCCGGTCGAGGTGATCGTCCACACCCAGTTGGTGGTGTTGAGCGTGCCCGAGTAGGTGACCGAGCCCTTGACGTTCGAGTACTGGATGGTGGTCGACGGGAGCAGCGTCGTCACGGTCGGCTTCTGCATCCCGGACTTGACGCTGCCGTCGGAGTTGAGCTGGTTGTACAGCACGGCCAGCGCGTCGTTGATCCCGGCCTCGGCGAGGTCGTAGGCGCTCCCCCTGGCCTTGTGGACGTTCGAGCCGGTGAGGTTCGTGGTCGCGTAGTACGTGACGGCCGTGCCGCTGATCGTGAGCACGGTCAGGAGGCCGAGTGCCATGACCAGCGCGAAACCGCGCTCAGCCTTGATCAGTCGCATCGAAAGGTGTCGCCGCAAAGCTTGCACCATGTTCCTCATCGGACAGACCCGCCCCGAAGGAAAGACCCTCGATTGAGTGACGGCCTAGCCGCCTGCCTGCGGGCCGGTCGTGAGCTCGAAGTTCGTCGCCGTCGAGGCGTCGCCGTACTTCTGCCCGTCGGTGAGGTTGCCGATGAACGGGAAGGTGTAGTAGGTCGGGTCGCCGCCGCCCTCGTGGGGGATCGAGATCGTGTTGCAGATCACGGGCCCGCTGTCCTGGAACTGCTGGTGGATCAGGCAGTCGGCCGTCGAGTACAGGATCCCCTGGAAGCCCGCGGGGAGGTGGCCGCCGTAGCAGTTCGGCGGGCCCCCGCCGCAGTTCGAGCCGCCCTGGTCGTACTCGTTGTTCATCTGCGACATCAGCACGATCATGTTCTGGGACATATCCCAGTTCGACATGTCGGTGAGGCAGCTGGTCGCCAGCGTGGTCCCGCTGCCGCCTGCGCAGACGACGGCGTCGATCTCGTCGTCCTTCGAGGACATGATGTTGGCGCGGCCGAAGTAGTGGACGACCTCGCCGTCGGTGTCCCAGCGGAAGTTGCCGTCGATGAAGATCGTGCCGAGGACCGTCATCACGTGCGTGGTGTGGTTCCAGGACAGCTCGCCCTGGAGGACGCCGTTCTCGACCACCTGGCAGGTGTAGTCCGAGTTCGGCGGAGCCATCTCGCCGTTGACCATGAGGCTGCCGTTCGGCGCGCTCGTGCTGGCGGCGTCGTTGTCGAAGAAGTTGTTCGAGAGGCCCGGGTTCGAGTTCGTGCAGAAATGCTTCGGGCCCGGCTTGGCGTTCGCCCACCAGTAGTCGAAGTCGACCTGGGGCATCACGAGGGCGGGGTTCGAGCCCGCCGGGGTGCTCGTGATGGTGGTGGCGTAGACGTGGTCGGTCGAGGTGCAGGGAGTGTGCGCGGACTGGGCGTTGTACGTGCACGCGCCGCCGATGTTGGCCTCCTCGACGGGCGTACCCGGGGTGCCGATCCCGTTCGTGTCGTTCGAGTAGGTGACCGTGACGGAGACGTAGTCGACCGAGGCGGTCGTGCCGGTCGAGTCGGTCTTGGCGGTGAACTTCACGCCGAAGCCGGCGTTGTTGACGTCGGCGGCTGTCCAGCTCGTACCCCACAGGTCGGAGGCGCCGCCGTAGGTCTTGGTGGTGTTGGAGGTTCCCCAGGTGCCGCCGAGATGGTGGTCGGTTCCGGCCTGCGCGCCGGCCTTGAGCAGGTGCACGCTGCTGTCCTGCGTGTGGCCCGAGATGTTGGACTTGCGGATCACGCTGACAGTGATCCCGCGCACGATCGCCGTCGCCGGGATCGAGAAGCCGTAGCCGCTGGCGTTGAGCGAGCCGCCCGTGCCGTTCGACGAGATCACGTCGGTCGCGTACGAGTTGTTGCTCGTGTAGACGTTCGACGTGTTCGACCAGGCCGGCGCGCCGGAGCTCGACGACGCGCTCGGCGAGTTGGCGCCGGCCGTCGCGTCCGGGCCGGAGATCGTCACCGTCGTGCCGACGTCGACGGTCGTGTTCGAGCCGGTGATCGCGCCGCCGTTGACGAGGCAGAGCGGCCCGCGCGTGGCGAAGTTGGTGACGATGGTCTCCTGGTCGACCGTCAGGCACGTCGAGGGGTCGTCCTGGTAGAAGCGGCTCCACGAGCTGCCGTCGGCGCCGACGTTGAGGCCGCGCACCGTGACGGAGCGCGTCAGCGTGCGCGACTGGAAAGCCTGGCCGCTCTTCACCTTCCCGGTCGAGGTGATCGCCCACACGGAGGTCGACGTGTCGAGCGTGCCCGAGTACGTGACCGAGCCGTTCTGGCTCGTGTAGTCGATCGTGGTCGGCGGCAGGAGGGTCGGCGTGACCGGGCTCACGCCGCCCGCCTTCACGCTGCCGTCCGGGTTGAGCTGGTTGTAGAGCACCGCCAGCGCGTCGTTGACTCCCGCCTCGGCGAGGTCGTACGCGCTCATGCGGGAGTGGCTCATCTTGGAGCCGGTGAGATTGCTCGTCGCGTAGTAGGCGGCCGCCGCGCCGGCGATCGTCAGCACGGTGAGCAGGCCGAGTGCCATCACCAGCGCGAACCCGTGCTCCCCGGCGAGTGCGCGGGCCCGTGTCCTACCGCAGAGTTGGACGAGCAGAGCCTTCACGAGATGGCTCTCTCTATCGGAGCGCGATCCACCCCGCCCCCACCCTCGTCCAAGTGATTTCCGGTACTTGGCCGGCCCCTCCCATCAGCCGTCGGCGGGCGAGCTCAGGCTCGGGTAGCGCTGGGTGAGCAGGTAGAGGTAGCCACAGGCCTGCTGGTAGTAGCGCAGGCAGTAGAGGCCGAGGTTCTCGAACCCCTCAGGCATGGTCGCCGCGAACAGGCACACGAACCACGCCAGGAACGCGAGCAGCTCGAGCAGGTAGAGGAGCACGGACGCGATCAGGAGCGCCGGGATCGCGAGAATGCCGCGGAAGAAGGTGACCCACCGGTTCTGCCGCTCCGGCGGGTCGACCTCGAGCGTGACGGGGTAGGGCGGCGTCGAGCCGAAGCCGGGGAACGGATCGGCGAGCAGGAACGCGTAGGCCCAGACGTGCGCGTGGTAGCGGAGGTACGAGGCGAGGAAGACGTGCAACCCGTCCGGGACGCGACCCGTGAAGAGCGCGGCGAACCACGCGGCGAACCAGACGAAGAACGCGGCGATCCCCCACAGCCCGAGCCAGATGTAGGGCGGGATCGCGAGGATCAGGCGGAAGAAGACGGTCAGCCGGGAGCGGCGCAGGTCGTCGACGGCGACGAGGCGGATCGGGTGGGGCTCCAACTCAGGCTCCTTTGAACGACGGCGCCCGTTTCTCCAGGAACGCTGCGACTCCTTCCGCGAAGTCCGAGGTCTGCGCCGCGGCTGACTGGAGCTGTGCCTCGAGCTCGAGTTGCTCCTCGAGGGTCGCCGTGGTCGCGTGGTCGAAGAGGCGCTTGTTCCAGCCGATCGCCTTCGTCGGCATCGCCGCGAGCGCGGCGGCGTACTCGCCGACGCGGTCCTCGAAGCCGTCGGCGGCGGCGACCTCGGTCACCAGCCCCCAGCCTAGGGCCTCCTCGGCGGAGATGCGGCGGCCGGAGCTCATCCACTCGAACGCCCGAGCCGGGCCGAGCAGGCGCGCGATGAAGTAGGTGCCGCCCGCGTCCGGAACGAGACCGATGTTCACGAAGCCCGGCGCGAAGAACGCGGCGTCCGAGGCGATGCGGATGTCGCACGCGCAGGCGAGCGAGACGCCCGCGCCGGCCGCAGGGCCGTTGATCGCCGCGATCACCGGCTTCTCGAGCGAGCGGAGCGCGTGGACGGTCGGGTGGTAGGTGGCGCGCAGCGCGGCACCGACGTCCGGTGTGTCGGAGAACTCGGTCAAGTCCTGGCCGACGCAGAACCCCCGGCCCGCGCCGGTGAGCACGACGGCACGGACCTCCGGGTCGCGGGCGGCGTCCTTCAGAGCAGCGCGCAGGCCGGCGTGCACGGCGCCCGTCAGGGCGTTCAGCACCGCCGGCCTGTTCAGCGTGACCGTTAGAACGGCATCGTCGCGCGCAACGAGAACTTCGGCTTCTCCTGCCACGGCAGGCGGAGCCTATCGCTCCTCGCGAGGCGCGCAAGACGCACGAGCTGGACCGCGCGCTGTGGGCGCTTGAACGTGATCACCCTGCGCGTCTGCGCGACGCGCACGGAGCGCCAGGCGAAGAGCCCGACGATCGCCGTCAGCTCGCCGAGCACCAGCACCTTCGTCACGTCGATCGCGGGCTTCCAGGTGACCTGGCCCTCCTTGACGATCCAGGCGCCGGTCGGACTGCCGGCGATGCCGAAGCCGCCGCCGCTCTGTCCCTCGTCGTCGGTTCCGCCGCCTCCGCCCCCGCGGACGGTCGCGGCCGGAACGACGGTGACGCCGTCCTCGTGCACCGGGTCGGCGTAGACGCGCTTCGCCTCGATCGACGAACGCAACTCGTCGAGAACCTCCGGCATGTTCATAGAACACCTCCTGTCGGTACCGCACCGAGGATCGCACACGAACCAGGCCCCGACATCAGCGGATTCTCGGAACCTAGAGTTACCTGCCGGTGAAGTCGGGCTTTCGCTTCTCGAGGAAGGCGTTCAGGCCCTCCTTGGCGTCCTCCGACGCGAACGCGAGCGCGATCGAGCGCCGCTCCAGCTCGATCCCGAGCGCGAGCGGCCCCTCGTAGGCACGGTCGACCGCCTCCTTCGCGAGCAGGGTCGCGACGGGCGCCTTCGACGCGATCTCGCGCGCGACCTGCTTGGCCGCGTCGAGCCAGGCCTCGCGCGCGACGACGCGGGCGACGAGCCCGAACCGGAGCGCCTCACGCGCCGAGAGCATCCGCCCCGAGAGGATCACGTCCATCGCGACCGCCTTGCCGACGGCCCGTGTCAGACGCTGCGTGCCGCCCGCGCCGGGAATGATCCCGACCCCGGTCTCGGGCTGGCCGAACCGCGCCGTCTCCGAGGCGACGATCAGGTCGCAGAGCATCGCCAGCTCGCAGCCGCCGCCGAGGCAGAAGCCGGAGACCGCCGCGACGATCGGCGTGCGCACCGCCTGGATCGCGTCCCAGCGGTCGATCCGCGACGAGACCATGAGCTCGACCGGAGAGGTCTGCGCGAGCTGCGCGATGTCGGCGCCGGCCGCGAAGGCCCGCTCGCCGCCGCCGAGGACGATGCACCGCACCGCCTCGTCTGCGTCGAGCTCCTGGAGCGCGGAGACGAGCGCGTCCATCAGCTCGCCCGAGAGCGCGTTCAGCTGCTGCGGGCGGTTCATGAGCACGACCCCGACCGGGCCGTCCCGCTCGACGAGGACTAGCGGCTCAGGAATCGGTTCACCGCCTCGTTCGCCTCGTCGCCGAGCATCGAGAGCGCGAGCCAGTCGCGCGCGTGCCCGACCGTCTCGTGCCACGAGATGTCGCGCCACCAGTTGAGCTGCTGCTTCGCGTACCGCGTGGTCTGGGGCAGCTTCGCGGCGAGCTTCTCGACCCAGGCGTCGACGACGGCATCGAGCTCCGATCCGGGAACGGCCCTGTTCACGAGGCCCCACTCTGCGGCCTGCCGCGCCGGGATCTCCTCGCCGAGCATCACGATCTCGCGCGCGCGCCGGTCGCCGACCATCAACGGCAGCCACTGTGTCGCACCGCCGGCGGGCACCGAGCCGTGGTCGAGCCCGACGTGGCGGATGAACGCATCGTCTGCCATCACGGCGAGGTCGCAGGCCATCTGAAGCTCGTTGCCGCCCCCGACCGCGATCCCGTTGACTCTCGCGACGGTGGGCTTGCCGCACTCGCGCAGCCGGTCGTGCATGTCCTTGAAGGCGCCGAACCACTTCCAGTACTCGGTCGGCTTGCCCAGGTAGTCGGCGGCCCAGGACCTGAGGTCGGCGCCGACGCAGAACGCGCGGCCCGCGCCGGTGACCACGAGCACGCGGATCTCGTCGTCCCAGGAGACGTCCTCGCACGCGCGCGCGAGCTCGCGCAGCATCTGGAAGTCGAACGCGTTCAGCACCTCCGGGCGGTTGAGCGTGATCGTCGCGCGCGGTGGGGCCTTCTCGTAGACGATCCGCTCGAAGCCGAGCTGCTCGGGCTGGACCGGGCGGGGATGCGTCGGCTCGCTCACCGATGGTGAGCTTAGACTCTTCCCCGTGACCGGCGGTAACGCAATCGCTGCTGTGCTCGCGCTCGCCGCCGGCCTCACCGCTGCGGCGCAGGTGGCGATCTTCGCCCGCTTCGGCGACCGCGTCGGCACGATGCCGGCGGTCGCGTTCTCCTGCCTCGTGACGGCGGTCGTCGCCGCGATCGCGCTCCTCGTCGTGACGCGCTCGCTCGGTGGCTTCGCCACCGCGGCGGCGGCGCCGAAGTGGATGTGGCTGGGCGCGGTGGGAGGCGCCTTCATCGTCTTCTCGATCACCCTCGCGGCGCCGCGGATCGGCACGTTCGCGACGCTGGCGCTGATCATCACCGGACAGCTCGCGCTCGGCGCCGTGATCGACCGCTACGGCCTGTTCGGACTCCAGCAGATCCCGCTCACCTCGTATCGCATCGCCGGGATCATCCTGCTCGCGGCCGGGGCGGCGCTGGCACTCAAGCGGTGAGCCACCGGGCCAGGGTCTGGGTCGCCCTCTGGACCGTCTACCTGATCTGGGGCTCGACCTACCTCGGGATCGAGCTCGCCGGCGAGACGATCCCGCCGATCTTCGCCGCGTCGATCCGCTTCATCGCCGCGGGCGCCCTGATGGCGGCGTTCGTGGCCCTGCGGCGAGGCGCACGGCTGCTCCTGCCCGGGCGGGCTGCGTTCCTCTCGGCGGCCGTCGTCGGAGTGCTGCTGCCGAGCGCGAACGGGCTGCTCTTCGTCGCAGAGCGCCACGTGCCGATCGGGACGGCCTCGCTCGTGATCGGCTCGGTGCCGCTCTGGATCGTGCTGCTGCGCTTCGCAACCGGCGACCGCCCCACGCGGCGCGCGCTGATCGCGGTCGTGGTCGGGTTCATCGGCCTGGCGATCCTCGTCCATCCGGGCGGCGGTGCAAGCGTCGCCTGGCTCGGGCTCGTCGTCTGCTCGGCACTCGCCTGGGCGCTCGGCTCGTTCCTCTCGAGCCGGCTGCCGCTGCCCGCGGACGCCTTCGCGGCGACCGCGCTCGAGATGCTCGTCGGCGGCTTCTTCCTGCTGCCGTTCGGGCTCGCCTTCCACGGCAGCGAGTCGCTCGACCCGGCCGACTTCTCGACGCGCTCGATCCTCGGCTGGGTCTACCTCGTGCTGTTCGGCTCGCTGGTGGGCTACACCGCGTACGTCTGGCTGCTCGGGCACGCGCCGATCGGGACGGTCGCCACCTACGCATACGTCAACCCTGTAGTTGCGATCGTGCTCGGCGCGGTGTTCCTCCACGAGGCGATCACCTGGACGATCGCCGCCGCCGCGGCCGTGATCCTCGTCTCGGTCGCGGTCGTGATCCGGCAGGAGGCCGCCAACGTCGTCGAGCCGTTCGCCGAGTAGCGGCTACCAGGCACGCCAGGTCTGACGGGAGACGAACAACCCGTGACCCGTGCGGTTCCGGCACGTCACGCCCGTGATCCGCGACGTGCAGGTGAACACGCCCTGCCGCCAGCTCGCGCCGTAGGGCAGGTTCACGTAGACCAGGCGCTCGGTGGCGGGGCTGTAGAGGATCCCGCCGGAGCAAGTGACTGCGCCCTTCCTCGTCGCGCCGAGCTCGAAGCCGTGCCAGTCGACTCCCTGGCCTTTCGGGCCCATGCAGCGGGCCTGCAGCGTCTTGGCGTAGTCCGCGCGAGCGATCTGACAGCGGAGCGTGCCGTGGGCAAAGAGACACTTGATGTTCCCGCTGGGTGAGTGGAAACCCGGCAACACTGTCTTCGCGGCGGCCGAGCCGCAGACCGCAAGGGCGAGTGTGCCGACCGCGGCGACGGCGAGCCGGCGTATCACTGTGTCCGCTCGAACAGGGCCGCCTGGCCCTGGCCCACGCCGACGCAGAGCGTCGCCAGGCCGTAGCGGCCGCCGCGGCGGCCCAGCTCGTGTAGCAGCGAGACGACGAGGCGCGCTCCGCTCATCCCGAGCGGGTGGCCGAGTGCGATCGCACCGCCGTTGACGTTGACGCGCTCCTCGTCGAGACCGAGCTCACGGATCACCTGGAGGCTCTGCGAGGCGAATGCTTCGTTGAGCTCGACGAGGTCGAGGTCGGAGACCGCGAGCCCCGCGCGCTCGAGCAGCTTGCGCACGGCGGGAATCGGCCCGATCCCCATCACGGTCGGGTCGACTCCCGCGACCGCCGAGGCGACGAAGCTCCCGAGTGGTTGCACGCCGAGGGCCCGGGCCTTCTCCTCGCTCGCGATCACGAGCGCGGCGGCGCCGTCGTTGATCCCGCTGGCGTTCCCGGCCGTGACGGTGCCGCCGGGACGGAAGGCGGGCTTGAGCGCGGCGAGCTGCTCGACGGTCGTGCCGGGACGCGGGTGCTCGTCACGCTCGACGTCGCCGACCGAAATCAGCTCGTCGTCGAACCGCCCTGCTTCGGCGGCGGCGGCCCAGCGAGCCTGCGAGCGCGCAGCGAAAGCGTCCTGGTCCTCGCGGGAGACGCCGTAACGGTCGGCGACGTTCTCGCCGGTCTCGCCCATCGACTCGAGGGGGAACATGGCTTCCATGCGCGGGTTGGGGAAGCGCCAGCCAAGAACGGTGTCGTAGACGACCTGGTTGCCGCGCGGGAACGCCTTGTCCGGCTTCGCCATCGCGAGCGGCGCGCGACTCATCGACTCGACACCGCCGGCGACGAAGAGGTCGCCGTCGCCCGCCGCGATCGCGTGACACGCGGCGACGACAGCCGAGAGGCCGGACGCGCAGAGCCGGTTCACGGTCACGCCGGCGACCGACTGCGGCAGGCCTGCAAGGAGGGCGGCCATCCGCGCGACGTTTCTGTTGTCTTCGCCCGCCTGGTTCGCGCACCCGAGGTAGACGTCCTCGACCTCGTCGGGCGCGACGGCGGCCCGCTCGACCGCCGCGGCCACCGCGAGTGCGGCGAGGTCGTCGGGCCGAACGTCCGATAAGGCCCCGCCGTACCGGCCGATCGGCGTGCGAACGGCGGAGAGGATGACCGCGCGGCTCACGGGCCTGAGCGTACCGTTGCGCTGGAGGCCTGCGCAGCGGCGGACCCATCCCCAACCCCCACCCGCCCACGGGGCTGAGGACGGTAGCGGCCGCGGGCGCACGGGACCGTGCCGACTCTGTGCCGACTCTGCGTCAGGGCGCGAACTCGACCCGGACCGGCCCCTCGTACACGCCGCTCGCCTCGGCACGACGCAGCAGCTCGGCCACCGCCTCGCGGCCTTCGCCGCCGAGCTCCTGGGTCAGCTCGTTCACGTACATGTCGACGAAACGATCCGCGAGGCCGGCGTCGATCCCGCGCCCGAACTTCATCGCGTAGGCCATCGCCTCGTCGCGGTGGGCGAGCCCGGAGCGGATCGACTCGCGCAGTACGCCCGAGAGCTCTTCGATCACGTCGGCGCCGAGCGAGCGCCGCACGACGTTGACGCCGAGCGGCAGCGGCAGGCCCGTCTCGAGCAGCCACCACTCACCGAGGTCGAGCGTCTTCGCCAGGCCCTCGGCGGCGTACGTGAGCTGCCCCTCGTGAATCACGAGCCCCGCCTCCGCCCGCCCGGAGACCACCTCGTCGAGGATCCGGTCGAACGGGAGCGCGCGCCAGGCGAACGGAGAGCCGAGCGCCATGCCGAGGACGAGGAACGCGGTCGTATGACGGCCGGGCACGATGATCTCCACCTCGCGCAGCTCGTCGAGCGAGAGCGGCCGGCGGGACACGACGATAGGCCCGTACCCGGAGCCCATGCTCGAGCCGTGCGGCAGGAGCAGGTACTCGTCCTGGACGAGTGGATACGTGGCGAGTGAGATCGCCGTCACGTCGAGGAGCCCCTCGAGCGCCCACTCGTTCAGCGTCTGAATGTCCTCCTGCACGGTCTCGAACCTGAACTCGTGCGCGTCGACCGCGCCGGCGTCGAGCGCCCAGAACATGAACGCATCGTCGGGATCGGGACTGTGGCCCAGGCGGATGAGCATGGACGGCGACCCTAGCAACAGCGGCCTAGACTGAGGCGGACATGGCACGGCCGCCTCTCACCGATGCGATCCAGGACTACCTGAAGGAGATCTACAAGCTCAACGCCGAGAGTGGTCGCGTGACGGTGACCGCGCTCGCGCACCGCCTCCACGTCTCGCCGGCCTCGGTCAGCGCGATGGTGAAGAAGCTCGCCGCACTCGACCTCGTCGCCCATGTGCCCTACCGCGGCGTCGAGCTCACATCCGCGGGGGAGCGGGTCGCGGTCGAGGTGATCCGCCATCACCGCCTGCTCGAGCTGTACCTCGCCGAGACGCTCGGCCTGCACGTCGACGCGGTCCACGACGAGGCCGACCGCCTCGAGCACGTCCTCTCCGAGGAGCTCGAGGAGCGGATCGACCGCGCCCTCGGCTTCCCGACGCACGACCCGCACGGCGAGGCGATCCCGAACGCGGCACTCGAATGGCCGCCGGCGAAGACGGGCTAGCGGCGGCCGAAGAACCAGCGTTCCAACGGGCGGAGCAGCTCCTCGCGCGTGAAGGGCTCGACCTGCTCGGCGCGGCCGTCGCGCTCCGACACCCGCAGATCGTCGGCCAGCGCGTCGTTCGCGGCTTCGACGGCGTCCTCGAGCTCGAAGCCCTCGAACACGTAGTCGTCGGGACGCGGATCGTCGCTCGGGCGGTACTGCACGTTCACGGCGCGGCCGACCGCCCACACCCCGCCCTGCTTGCGCTCGACCCAGATCACGATCCGCTCCTCGGCGCCGGCATCGTCGACCCCGCGGAGCTCGCGCTCGGCGAACCGACCCTGCTTGGAGTGAAGCTTCACACAGGGAGGATACAATCGCTCCGATGGCCGACTGGTGGCGGAATCCGTTCTCGTTCCTGTTCCAGCGCTCCTCGGCCGAGGAGCGGGTTGCCGCATACGTGATCCGCGAGCACGAGCGCGGCCGGGCGCTCAAGGAGATCCTCCAGGACCGTTATGTCGTGAACCGGCTGACACCCGAGCAGCAGAGCCGGATCCTCGATCGCCCCGAGGTGATCCGCGCGATCGGGGACGACCCGATCGAGGCCGTCCGCCGCAACGGGCACGAGCTCCCCTCTTCTACCTAGTCCTCAGCCGAGCTCCAGCCCGACGCCGCGCTCACGCGCGCGCTCGACTGCCACGGCCGCGATCGCCACGTCCCAGGCCGCGAGGCCGTTCGACTTGAAGACGACGATGTCCTCGGGGTCGGCGCGCCCCGGCACGTCGCCCGCGACGACCTCCTGGAGCTCGTGCACCTCCAACCAGTCGAGCACCCCGCTCTCGACGGGCTCGATCAGGTCACCCGACTCGAGCCTCGCGTTCTCGAGCGAGTCGCAGCAGACGAAGGCCGCACGCTCGAGCACGACGTTGTCGAGCTCTCGCTTCGTCGGCACGTTCGCGCCGACCGCGCACACGAGCGCGCCTGGGCGGAGCCAGTCGCCGCGGAGGACGGGGTCGCGCGAGGGCGTCACGGTGACCACGACGTCGGCGTCGGCCGCCTCGCCGTGGCTCTCGGCCGGCCGGGCGCCGACCCGCTTGCAGAACTTCTCGAGCTCCTTCCGGTCCCGTGCGTAGACCTTGACCGATTGGATCGTCGGCAGCGCCGCCCGGATGCACGCGATCTGAGTCTCGGCCTGCCAGCCGGCGCCGATCACGCCGAGGCTCGAGGCGCCCGGCCGTGCGAGGTAGCGGGCGGCGACTCCGCTTGCGGCGCCCGTCCGGAGCTGTCCGAGCTTGTCGGCGTCGATCAGCGCGACGAGCTCCGGCGCATCTGCTCGGAAGAGGCAGACGACGAAGCGCGCGCCCGACGCGAAGCCCGTGTACGTCTTCACGCCCGCGTAGCCGACTCCCCGGTCGACTGCGGCCATCACCGCGAGCATCCCCTCCTCGAGCGGCAGCCGGTAGCGTGGCCGGTTCACGACCTCGCCGGCGGCGAGCCGCCGGAAGGATCCCTCGATCGCCTCGAGCGCATCCTCGGGGGAGAGCAGCCCAGCGACGTCGTCCTCGGTGAGGTAAAGCGGCACGGCCGTAGTGCGCCCGGCAAGATTCGAACTTGCGACCTCTGCCTCCGCAGGGCAGCGCTCTATCCCCTGAGCTACGGGCGCGGGGGACGGCTCAGTCTAACCGTAGCTCGGCGTCGGCAGGCACGTCGACGCGGACGTAGGCGAGCGCGACGCCGGGCGCGGCGCTCGTGACGCGACCGACCGGCTTCCCTTCGTAGAGCAGCTCGGCGCCGGGCCCGGCATCGTCGAGCGCGAGCACGCGCAGGCTCCGGTTCGCATGGCCGCGGTGCCGGAGCCGCGCTACCGGCTCCTGCCCTGGGTAGCACCCCTTCGTGAACGAGATGTGTGTCTCGTCGAGCCCGGCCTCGGCCGGCAGGATCGTGTCGTCCAGCTCCTTGCCCCAGGCGGGTACGCCGGCTTCGATCCGGATCCGCTCGAGCTCGTCCGCGCCGATGGTGGGCTCGAGGCCCGCGTCGAGCACCTCTACGGTGCCGGGCAGCTCGCCGGGCAGCCCCTCCGCGTCACCGAAGACGAGTGTCGAGGTGTGCTCCTCTGCCTCGATCTCGCACTTGGCGGCGAACCTCCCGCGGAGCAGGGTCCCGCGAACCGCATCGCCGAGCTCGGGCTCGGTGAGAAGCAGGAAGTCGTCCTGGCCGCGCCGCCAGACGCGCAGCGGGGCGATCAGCCGCCCTTTCGGCGTGAGCAGGAGGGCGTCGACGAGATCGCCGCTCGTCACGTCGTTCGACAGGAACCGCTGCAGGAGATCCTCCGCGTCAGGCCCCGCGACGCGCACGTACGCGCGCGGGCGGGAGGCGATCCGTGCCGTCGAAACTGCCACGGCAACTAGTGTAGGTACAGCCATGCCCCTGTTCCGGTCGAAGGCAGAGAAGAAGGTCGCCGAGGCGGGCTACGACCCGAGCCGGCTCCCGCCGGGCCAGTACCTGACCGAGAAGTGGCCGGTCCTGCACGCGGGCGGCGTGCCGGAGACCGACCTCGCGACGTGGGATCTCCGCATCTTCGGCGAGGTCGGCCGGGAGGTGCGCCTGAGCTGGGACGAGCTGCTCGCCCTGCCGGCGAGCGAGAACGTGCAGGACATCCACTGCGTCACGCGCTGGAGCCGCTTCGACACGTGCTTCCGCGGTGTCCACTGGCGCGAGCTCGCGAAGCTCGCGGAGCCGAGCGGAGCCGCGCGTTTCGTCGTCGCGCACGCCGAGCAGGGCTTCACCGCGAACGTCCCGATCGCGTCACTCGAGGACGAGAACGCACTCCTCGCCTACGAGGCGGACGGCGAGCCGCTCACCCTGGAGCACGGCTGGCCGCTGCGGCTCGTGATCCCGGGCAAGTACTTCTGGAAGAGCGCTAAGTGGCTGCGCGGAATCGAGCTGCGCTCGACCGACCAGCCGGGCTTCTGGGAGCGCTACGGCTACCACAACGACGCAGATCCGTGGAAAGAAGAGCGGTACGGGTTCTAAGCACTTGAGGAGGGGGCTCGTGGGGGAACCAGGGGTTCCCCCACGCTGAACGACGCGGATCCGTGGAAGGAGGAGCGATACGGGTTCTAGATGTCCCTCGATCGAGGGACTCAAGGAGCAGCCCCGGGCGCCGATAGTGAGGGTGAACCACCTCCCCCCTCAAGAAAGACGGCGCCCTAGACGGCGCCGTTTTTCTTTGTCGGATCGGGGCCGCGCCGTTCGAGGAAGAGCGTGTCTCGCCAGACGCCGTCGAGCTGCGCTATCCGCTCGCGGCGGCCGACGACGCGGAAGCCGCAGCGCTCGTGCAAGGCCAGGCTCGTCTCGTTCTCGGGGAAGATCGCCGTCTGGATCGTCCAGATCCCCGCCTCGTCGGCACCGGCCACCAGCGCCTCGAGGAGCGCGCGCCCGACCCCCCGGCCCCGGCTCGACGCCGCGACGTAGACGCTGTCCTCGACCACGCCGGCGTAGGCGGCGCGCGAGGAGACGCGGGAGAGGATCGCCCAGCCGGCAACCTCGCCGTCGAGACGCGCGACGAGCGCATGTCCGGGCATCGTCTTCGCCTCGAAGTCGTCCCAGCTCGGCACCTCCGTCTCGAACGTCGCCATCCGGGTCGCGATCCCCTCGGCGTAGATCGCGGCGACCACGGGCCAGTCGGCGGGCTCCAGGGGCTCGATCGTCACGACCCTATGAAACACGAAGGGCGGCCCGGAGGCCGCCCTTCGCGCAAGAGCCCCGAGAGACTCCTTACATCATCCCGCCCATGTCGCCCATGCCCGGCATGCCGCCGCCGCCGGCGCCGGCCTTCTCGGGCACCTCGGCCACGACGGCCTCGATGGTGAGGATGTTCTTCGCGATCGACGCGGCGTTCTGCAGCGCCGAGCGCGTGACCATCGTCGGATCGATGATCCCTTCCTTCACGAGATCCTGGTACTCGCCCGTCTCGACGTTCAGACCCTGGCCCTTGCCGGCCTCGCGGATCTTGTTGACGACGACCGAGCCCTCGAGCCCCGCGTTCTGCGCGAGCTGCCGGATCGGCTCCTCGAGCGAGCGGGCCACGATCGAGGCCCCCGTCTTCTCGTCACCCTCGAAGGTGTCGAGCTTGATCGATTCGACGGCGTTCAAGAGCGCGACGCCGCCGCCCGGCACGATGCCCTCCTCGAGGGCCGCGCGGGTCGCCTGCAGCGCGTCCTCGACGCGGTGCTTCTTCTCCTTCATCTCGGTCTCGGTAGCCGCGCCGACCTTGACCACGGCGACGCCGCCGGCGAGCTTGGCGAGCCGCTCCTGGAGCTTCTCGCGGTCGAAGTCGGAGTCGGTGGTCTCGATCTCGGACTTGAGCTGCTTGATGCGGCCCTTGATCCCTTCCGCGTCCCCGGCCCCGTCGATGATCGTGGTCGAGTCCTTGTCGATCACGACCTTGCGGGCCTTGCCGAGCTGGCTGAGCTTCGTGTTCTCGAGCTTGAGGCCCATCTCCTCGGTGATCACCTCTGCGCCCGTGAGGATCGCGATGTCCTCGAGCATGCGCTTGCGGCGGTCGCCGAAGCCCGGCGCCTTGACGGCGACGGCCGTGAACGTGCCGCGCAGCTTGTTGACGACGATCGTCGCGAGCGACTCGCCCTCGACGTCCTCCGCCACGATCAGCAGCGGGCGGCCGGCCTGGATGACCTGCTCGAGCACGGGCAGGATGTCCTTGACGGCGCCGATCTTCTGGTTCGCGACCAGGATGTACGGATCCTCGAGCACCGCCTCCATGCGCTCGGCGTCGGTGATCATGTACGGCGAGAGGTAGCCCTTGTCGAACTGCATGCCCTCGGTGAACTCGAGCTCGAGGCCGAAGGTCTGGCCCTCCTCGACGTTGACGACGCCGTCCTTGCCGACCTTGTCGATCGCCTCGGCGATCACGTCGCCGATCTCGCGCTCGCGCGCGGAGATGGTGGCGACCCGGGCGATGTCCTCCTTGCCCGAGATCTCCTTCGACTGACCCTTGAGGTCCTCGACGACCGCGTCGACGGCCGACTCGATGCCGCGCCGAAGCGCCATCGGGTTCGCGCCGGCGGCCACGTTCTTGAGGCCCTCGCGGACGATCGCCTGGGCGAGCACGGTCGCGGTGGTGGTGCCGTCGCCTGCGACGTCGTTCGTCGCCGTGGCGACCTCGCGCACGAGCTGTGCGCCCTGGTTCTCGAAGACGTCCTCGACCTCGATCTCGCGCGCGATCGTGACGCCGTCGTTGGTAATCGTCGGTGCGCCGAACTTCCGGTCGAGCACCACGTAGCGACCCTTGGGGCCGAGCGTGACCTTGACCGCGTCGGCGAGGATGTTGACGCCACGCTCCAGCGCGCGCCGCGCATCCTCGTTGAACTTCAGCTCCTTGTGAGCCATAGCTTCTCCGTTCCTCTCTCTCTAATTACTTGGCTGCTGCGCGGTCGCCGACGACCTTCGCCAGCACGTCGGACTCGCGCAGGATCAGGACTTCCTCGGTGCCGAGCTTGATCTCGGTCCCGCCGTACTTGGAGAAGATGACCTCGTCACCCTCCTCCACGTCCATCTTGATGTACTCCCCGTCCTCGTCTCGAGGGCCGGGTCCGACGGCCAGGACCTTGCCGCGCTGCGGCTTCTCCTTGGCGGTGTCGGGCAGCACGATGCCGCTGAACGTGATCTCTTCCTCTTCGAGGATCTCCACGATCAGGCGGTCACCAAGCGGCTGAAGATTCATTCATGGCCTCCCTAGTGTTCCCACTTTGTGACACTTGCTGGCACTCTCACATCGAGAGTGCCGAACCAGTGTAGACTATTCCACGCTATCTCGACAAGAGTCTCCTGAAGACGCGGCCCCTCGTGTTACAAAGCGGTGATGGAGCGCGAGTTCTCCGCGGGCGGGGTTCTCGTCCGTCGGCTGCGCGGCCGGTGGTGGCTGGTGGCGATCCGGCCGGTCGGCCGGCCCACGGGGCTGTGGGCGCTGCCGAAGGGCCGGATCGACCCGGGCGAGAGCGCCGAGGCGACCGCCGTCCGTGAGGTGCGCGAGGAGACCGGTGTCGAGGGCGTCCTGCTCTGGAAGCTCGTGGACGTGCGCTACGTCTACACGTGGGAGGGCGAGCGGATCTTCAAGATCGTGAGCTTCTTCCTGCTGCGCTACCGGCGCGGCCGCCTCGCGCCCGAGCACGCGCACGAGGTCGACGAGGCGCGCTGGCTCCCGCTCGAGGACGCGCCGCGCCTGCTCGCGTACGGCGGCGAGCGCGACGCCGCGAGGAAGGCGCTCGCGGTTCTCGACGGCGAGGCCGTATGATCTTGCCGCCGTGCCCTCGTATGCCCTGAACTTCTACTCGCCGATCGTGGCGGATCAGCTGAAGAGCGGCCGCAAGACGGCGACCATCCGGCTGGGCGACAAGTCGCGCAAGTACGAGAAGGGGATGATCGTCTCCGTCCTCTGCGGGACGCGGTTCGGCACGCGTGACCACGTCTTCGACGCGGTGATCGACAAGGTCGACGTCAAGCGCCTCTGCGATCTCTCCCCGCGCGAGATCGAGCACGACAATCCCGAGATCAAGCGCGCCGACGACATGGCGCACTTCCTCGGCACGCTCTACAACCGCGAGGTCACCGACGAGGACCTCGTCACGGTGATCCGCTTCTCCCCGATCCGCTCGAGCTAGCTCCGTGGAGCAGCGCCTCAGCCTCGTCACGCTCGGCGTCGAGGACCTGGCTCGGGCGCGCGCGTTCTACGAGCGCCTCGGGTGGTCGACTCGGGTCGAGCCGGGCGACGATGTCGTCTTCTTCCAGGCAGGCGGGATGATCGTCGCGCTCTGGGGCCGCGAACAGCTCGCCGAGGACTCTGGCGTGGAGGACGGCGGCGGCTGGGGCGGCGTCACTCTCGCCCACAACGTCCGCTCGCCGGCCGAGGTCGACGCGGTGATCGACGAGGCGCGGCACGCGGGTGCGCGCATCGCGCGCGAGGGCGCCGAGACGTTCTGGGGCGGCTACTCGGCGGTGTTCGTCGATCCCGACGGTCACCCGTGGGAGGTCGCGCACAACCCGCACTGGACGTTGACGGAGGACGGCTCCGTCGTCCGACCTTCCTAGTTCTTTCGGATCGGGATCCCGAAGAGCTCGTTCGGCCGCAGCGGGGCACCGCACTCCTCGCAGTCGACCGCGAAGGTCGAGGAGAACGGCGCGTCGCACGCCTTGCAGCGGTGCAGGAGCTCGCCGCCGCAGGCAGGGCACTCGGCCGGGAGCTCGTCCTCGAACTCCTCGAACCACCGCACCGCGCCGCCGCAGCGGAGGCAGACGGCGACCCAGTCGCCGAGCACCTTGCGGCGCTCCTCGCGCAGCCAGTCCGAACCCTTACCCATGAGCGCCAGGGACGAGCGACGCTGCCAAAGAGGCGAAGCCGGGCTTGACCCGGCGAGAGCCGACGCGTTGCCGGCTCGCAGCGAGGCGCGAAGGAGGGGGCTCGTGGGGGAACCATGGGTTCCCCCACGCTGAGTCGGACGCCTTACCCATGGCTGCCGACACCGTAGATCATCGAGCCGCGGGCGGTCGTCGAGACGATGACCTCGAAGCCGAGCTCGCCGAGCCGGCGCTCGAGCTCCGGCGGCTCGTGGTAGCGCTTCACGATCCGGAACTCCCGCCCGTCGGAGAGCTGCCGCACCTCGGTCTCGTGCGCCCGGTCGCGGGTGTAGGTGTGCGCGCGGTCGCTGCGATCGGGGCCGCTGTCGACGAAGAACACCCGCCCGCCGGGGCGGAGAGCGCGGGCGACGCCGTCCCAGAACTCGGCGAACCGCTCGTCCGGCACGTGCGAGAGCCAGAAGCCGAAGCAGCAGGCGTCGTAGCGGTCCGGCAGCTGGAGGCCGAAGATGTCGGCCCGGACGTACTCGACGGGCGCGTCGCCGACCCGCGCGCGGTTGAGCTCGATCACCTCGGGGCTCGTGTCGACCGCCGTCAGCCGCGTCGCCGTGCGCGCCAGATACCGCGTCCAGAGGCCGGTGCCGCAGGCGAGCTCGAGCACGTCGCTGCGCGCGTCGAACCGCTCCAGCGCCGCCTCGACCTCGGCCACCTCGGAAAACCACGCCGTGTTCCACTCCGGCCCGTTGTCGTAGCGGCCGCGCCGGAACCACCAGTCGTCGTACTCCGCCGCCCGCGCGCGGTAGTAGCTGACCTGCTCTGCCAGGAGCTCGTCCGTGTTCACGCTGCGAACATACCCAGCCGTTAGAGTTCACGGGCGATGGCAGTCAGAGAAGCGGAGCCCGTCGGCTCGCTCAGCGAGGTTCGGGACGCAGGACTCGACCGCGAGGATCTGCTCGGCGTCTACCGCAACCTCTTGATCACGCGCGGCGTCGAGGAGCGCGGCCACATCCTCTACCGGCAGGGGAAGGTTCCCGGCTCGTTCTACACCGGGCGGGGCAACGAGGCCGCGGCGGTCGGGGTTGCGACGGCGATGGGCGCGGACGACGTCGGCACCCCGCTCCAGCGCGACATGGGAGTCCACATCACCCGTGGCGTCGAGCCGTGGCGGATCTTCGCCCAGTACATGGGCAGGGTGGACGGGCCGACGCGCGGGCGCGACGGGAACGTCCACTTCGGCGATCCCAACCTCGGCCTGCACGCGCAGGTCAGCCATCTGCCGGCGATGCTGCCGGTCGCCGTGGGGATGGCGCTCGCATTCCGCATCCGCGAGGACCCCCGCGTCGCCGTTGCCTGGTGCGGCGAGGGCGCGGCCGCCCGCGGCGACGCGCACGAGGGGATGAACCTCGCCGGCGTCCGCCGCCTGCCCGTCGTGTTCGTGATCGACAACAACCAGTGGGCCTACTCGACGCCGTCGAACCTCGAGTACGCCGTCGAGCATCTCGCGGACCGCGCGGCCGCCTACGGCTTCGAGGGCGTCGTGGTCGACGGCACCGACGTGCTCGCGGTCTACCGCGAGGCGAAGCATGCGATCGAGAAGGCGCGCGAGGGCGGCGGCCCGACGCTGATCGAGTCGATCACCCTCCGCATGGAGGGCCACGCTGTCCACGACGACGCGTTCTACGTCCCGAAGGAGAAGTTCGAGGAGTGGGCGCGCAAGGACCCGCTCGAGCGCTTCTGCACCTGGCTGCGCGATCACGCCGACCTGACCGAGGAGGAGGAGAGCGAGATCCACGAGGACGTGAAGCGCCTCCTCAACGAGTCGCTGCGCCGCGCGGAGGAGAGCCCGCTCCCCGATCCTGCGACCCTGCTCGAAGGCGTCTACGCCGAGCCCGAGGAGCTCGAGACACCTCATCACAAGTAATGGCCGAGAAGACCTATCTCCAGGCGATCTCCGACGCGCTCCGGCAGGAGATGCGGCGCGACAGCCGCGTGTTCATCTTGGGTGAGGACGTCGGCGTCTACGGCGGCGCGTTCAAGGTGACCCAGGGCTTCCACGAGGAGTTCGGGGACATGCGCGTGCTCGACATGCCCCTCTCGGAGACGGCGATCGTCGCGGGCGCGACCGGCGCGGCGCTGATGGGGATGCGTCCCGTCGCGGAGATGCAGTTCGCGGACTTCGTCTCGTGCGCGTGGGACCACCTCGTCACGGTCGCGGCGAAGCAGCACTTCCGGATCCGCACGCCGATCCCGATCGTCGTCCGCCTGCCCTCCGGCGGCGGCTTCTCGGGCGGCCCGTTCCACTCGCAGAATCCGGAGAGCTCGTTCGCGCACATCCCCGGCCTCAAGGTGATCTGCCCCTCGACGCCCGAGGACGCGAAGGGGCTGCTCGTGAGCGCGATCGAGGATCCGAACCCGTGCCTCTTCCTCGAACACAAGCACCTCTACCGGCGGATCAAGGGCGAGGTGCCGGACGAGCGCTACACGACCCCCCTCGGCAAGGCGCGCATCCACCGTGAGGGCGCCGACGTGACGGTGATCACCTGGGGCGCAATGGTCTACACCGCGGGCGAGGCCGCCGACGAGCTCGAGAAGGACGGAGTCTCCGTCGAGATCATCGACCTGAGGACGATCCTGCCGTGGGACAAGGAGGCGGTGCTCGCGAGCGTGCGGAAGTGCTCGAAGGTGCTCGTCCTGCACGAGGACGTGCGCACCGGCGGCTTCGGCGGCGAGATCGCGGCGACGATCGCCGAGGAGGCGTTCGAGGACCTCGACGCGCCCGTGAAGCGGATCGCAGCGCCCGACACACCCGTGCCGTTCTCGCCGCCGCTCGAGAAGGCGTTTATCCCCCAGCCGGCCGACGTCGTCGCAGGTCTCCGCGACCTCGCCGAGTACTAGGAGTCGAGATGGCCACGGGAACCGCGATCGAAGTCGTCATGCCCCAGATGGGCGTTTCCGTCTCGGAGGGGACGATCACGAAGTGGCTCAAGCAGCCGGGCGAGACGATCGCCGCCGACGAGCCTCTGCTCGAGATCTCGACCGACAAGGTCGACACGGAGATCCCGAGCCCGGGCAGCGGCGTCGTCCAGGAGATCCTCGTCCCCGAGGGCGAGACGGTCGAGGTGGGGACGCTGCTCGCGACGATCGCCGCCGAAGGCTCGGTCGCCGCACCGCCGCCGCCGCCACCCGCGCCGACAGCGGAGCCCGAGCCAAGTGCTCATGAGCACGAGGAGCCGGTGCCCGAGCCGGAGCCCCGCGCCGCTGCGCCGGAGCCGGAGCCCGCGCCCCGGGCCGTCGAGCCGGAGCCCGCGCAGGCGTCCGGGAACGGCAAGACCTTCGTCTCGCCGGTCGTGGCGCGAATCGCAGCCGAGCACGGCGTCGACCCCGACACGGTTCCCGGCACCGGCCGCGGCGGGCGCGTGACGAAGAAGGACATCCTCACGCACCTCGAGGGCGGGCCCGCCGCCGCCGCCGCGCCGGCCGCACCGGCTCCCGCTCCGGCAGCGGCCGCACCGCCGCCTCCAGCTCCTGCAGCGCCCGCCGCGCCACCCGTCCCCGCCGAGGCCGGCGAGATCGTCGAGCCCATGAGCGCCATGCGCCGCGGCGTCGCCGAGCACATGCGCCGCTCGCTCGACACTTCGGCTCACGTGACGACCGTGTTCGAGGTCGACCTGACGAAGGTCGTGAACATCCGCCAGAGGCTGAAGCCCGAGTATCAGCAGCGCTACGGCGTCAACCTCACGTACCTCGCCTTCATCGCGCGCGCGACGGTCGCGGCGATCGAGAACTGGCCGTGGGTGAACGGCGAGATCCGCGGCGACACGATCGTGCGCAAGCAGTTCGTGAACCTCGGCATCGCCGTCGCGCTCGAGGGCGGCAAGGGCCTGATCGTGCCGGTGATCCGGAACGCGGAGGGCCTGAACCTGCTCGGCACGGCTCGCGCGATCGCCGACCTCGCGGAACGCGCCCGCACGAAGAAGCTCGTCCCGGACGACGTCCAGGGCGGCACGTTCACGATCACGAACCCCGGCGGCTGGGGCGCGATCATCGGGACCCCGATCATCAGCCAGCCGCAGGTCGCGATCCTCGACGTCGAGGCGCTCGTGAAGCGGCCCGTCGTGATCGAGGACGAGAACGGCAACGACGCGATCGCGATCCGCTCCATGATGAACCTCTGCCTCTCGTACGACCACCGGCTCGTGGACGGCGCCTACGCGGCGCAGTTCATGAAGGAGCTGCGCGAGAACCTCGAGGGCTGGGGCGAAGACGACTACTAGAGGCGCGTACCTCATGCAGCTCGGGCTCACGCCCTACGGCGAGGCGTGGGAGCTGCAGCGCGCACTCGCCGGTGCCGTCTCGCAGGGCGCGATCCCCGACACGGTGCTCTTCCTCGAGCACCCGCCCGTGGTCACGCTCGGCCGGCGCACAGACGAGGGCGAGCTCCACGTGCCCGAGGGGGCCGAGGTCGAGGTCGTCGAGACCGACCGCGGCGGCAAGTCCACCTTCCACGGCCCGGGCCAGCTCGTCTGCTATCCGATCCTCGACCTGAACCGCCACGGCCGCGACGTGAAGCGCTACTGCCGCGACCTCGAGGAGGCCGTGATCCGCACCCTCGCCGCGGTCGACGTCGAAGGGGAACGGATCGAAGGATTGACCGGCGTCTGGCTCACGAGCCCGCCGCGCAAGATCGCCTCGATCGGCGTCCACATCTCGCGCTGGGTGACGACGCACGGCTACGCGCTCAACGTCGACCTCGACCCGGCGCCGTTCACGCAGTGGATCACCGCGTGCGGTCTCGAGGACGCGGCGTTCACGACCGTCGCGCGCGAGGTCGGGCGGCCGATCGGCGTCGACGACATCCGGCCCGCCGCGGTCCAGGCCTTCGCGGACGTGTTCGGGCTCACCTTCGAGGAGCTTCCAGCCGAGGACGGCACCGGGCTCTGGGCCCAGCCCGTGCACGAGCAGCTCGCCGCGCGCTAGGAGCTCAGGACGCGGCGGGCGCTGCTGCCGCTTCGGCCTCGATCTGCGCGACGTGCTGCTTGCGCAGGAGCGCTAGGAACACGATCAGGGCGAGGACGATGAACACCACGCCGCCGGCGAAGGCGACGTGGAAGCCCTCGACGAGCGCCTGTGATTGCGAGACGCCCGTCGCGTTCGCCGTCTTGGTCGCCGCGAGCGAGCTCAGGATCGCGAGCCCGAGCGCACCGCCGATCTGCTGCGACGTGTTGAAGAGCCCGGACGCGAGACCCTGATCCTCGTCCCTGAGACCGGTGGTCGCGATCAGCGTCAGCGGCACGAACACGCAACCGAGCCCGAGCGAGGTCAGCAGCAGCGCGGGCAGCACGTCCTGCGCGTAGGTGCCGTTGGCGGCGATCCGGGTCAGGAGCGCCATCCCGGCGATCGTGACGATCATCCCCGTGATCGCGACGGGTCGAACGCCGAGCCGCGGCGCGAACCGCGAGGCCAGGCCGGCCGAGATCACGATCCCGAACGTGAACGGCAGGAACGCGAGACCCGCCTTGAGCGGCCCGTACCCGAGCACCCGCTGGATGTAGAGCGAGTTGAAGAAGAACATCGCAAACAGGCCCGAGCCGACGAGGAACATGGTCACGTTCGCCGTCGTGAGCGAGCGGACCCGGAAGATCGAGAGCCGCACGAGCGGCGCCTTCGAGCGCTGCTCGATCACGACGAAGGCGACGAGCAGGACTGCGGAGAGGATGAAGGTCGAGACCGTCTGCACCGACGTCCACCCCTTTTCGGGCACCTGGACGATCGCGAAGACGAGCGACATCAGGCCCGCCGTGACCGTGACCGCACCCGCGACGTCGAAGCTCCTGTGCGCTCCTTCCTCCTTCGACTCCGGGAGGTAGCGCAGCGAGAGCGCGAACACCGCGATCCCGACCGGGACGTTGATGAAGAAGATCCACGGCCACGAGAGCAGCTGCGTCAGCGCTCCGCCGACGATGAGGCCGACCGCACTCCCGCCGACCGCGATCGCCGCCCACACGCCGAGAGCCTTGGCCCGCTCGGCCCCCTCCGCGAAGGTCGTGCTGATGATCGCGAGAGCAGCGGGAGAGATGAACGCGGCGCCGAGCCCCTGGAGCCCGCGGCAGGCGATCAGCATCGTCGAGTCGACGGCGAGGCCGTTGAGCAGCGAGGCGACGGTGAAGACGACGAGGCCGAAGAGGAAGAGCCGCTTGCGGCCGAGCAGGTCGCCCGCGCGGCCGCCGAGCAGCAGGAAGCCGCCGAAGGCCAGGGTGTACGCGTTGACGATCCACTGCAGGTTCGCCTCCGAGAGGCCGAGATCCTTCTGGATCGACGGCAACGCGACGTTCACGACGGTCGCGTCGAGCACGACCATGAACTGCGCGAAGCAGATCAGGACGAGGATCAGCCAGGGATTGGTGGCGTGCCGCGGCATCTCGCCCCAGCCTAGCGAGGACGTGCGGGTCCACGTCGAACCGTAAACTGGAGGCATGGAGACCTCGCTTCCCGTCGCCGAGCGGCCCCGCCGGCCGGAATGGATGAAGGTCCGTGCGCCGAGTGCCGACTCACGGTACTTCGACGTCAAGAAGCTGATCCACGGCGCGAGCCTGAACACGGTGTGCGAGGAGGCGCGCTGCCCGAACATCGGCGAATGCTGGGGACACGGCACCGCCACCTTCCAGATCCTCGGCGACACGTGCACCCGCGCCTGCCGCTACTGCTACGTCACCTCGGGCAAGCCCGAGCACGCGCCCGACCCGCTCGAGCCGCTTCGGCTCGCCCAGGCGGCGGCGCAGATGGGCCTGCGCCACGTCGTCGTCACCTCTGTCGACCGCGACGACGTGGCCGACCGGGGCGCGGGGCACTTCGCCGCGACGATCCGCGCGCTCCACGCCCGGCTCCCGGAGGCGAAGGTCGAGGTGCTGACCCCTGACTTCCTCGACGTCGAGGAGGAGGCGCTCGCGACCGTGCTCGCCGCACGGCCGGAGGTCTTCAGCCACAACATCGAGACCGTGCGCCGGCTGCACCGGCGCATGCGGGGCGCGAAGGTCGACTACGACCGAGCGCTCTGGCTGCTCGCGCGCGCGAAGGAGGTCGCCGACTACCCGGTGCTGACGAAGTCCGGGATCATCGTCGGCCTCGGCGAGTCGAACGGCGAAGTGGTCGACACCCTCCGTGACCTGCGCGCCCACGGCGTCGACGTGGTCACGATCGGCCAGTACCTGCAGCCGTCCTCGAAGCACGCCCCGATCGACCGCTGGGTACATCCCGAAGAGTTCCGCTGGCTCCGCGAGCAGGGGGAGGCGCTCGGCTTCGGCTCGGTGTTCGCCGGCCCGCTCGTCCGCTCGTCCTACCGCGCAGACGAGCAGCGCCGCGCGGCCGAGACCGGGCGCGGCGCGGTCGCGTACTGAGGATTACCTCAGCCGTTCCCCATGTGCGGCGGATTGCATTCGGCCGCGCCGAGGCGGACGAGCGCCCTGCTTCCCTTCGAGCCGACGGCCCGAAGGACGAGCAGTCCGCAGGAGAGCGGGGTGGGCCGCACGAGCACGACCCGGAACGAGCCGGCCGCCGATGCCGTCGTCGACGCCGTCGACACCGTGCGGCCGACGAGGCGGAGTTGGACGCGCTCCGAGGGCTGGAAGCCCAGGCCCTTCGCCACGACCTGCGGCCGCACGCTGACCACGGAGAGGGTCGGCTTCCCCGCCGCGGAAGCAGTAGCCGCTGCCAGCAACACGGCTGTGACTCCGATCAGGAGCCCGCGTCGCATGGCTCCATTATGCGGTATGGGCCGCCCCTGGTGGGACGGCCCATACCCGGATTTACGAACGCGCCTAGTGCCCGCTGTCGTCGTGGTTGCCGGTCAGCACGAGCCGGTATGCACCGCGGCCGTGGGTGGCCGCGTAGAGCACACGGTCCTTGCCCCTCGTTCCGTTCGTCAGCGTGAGGCCGTACACGGCGACCGGCGGCAGGCCGTCGGCGGCGGGCACCCAGCTGTGGGAGCCCTTCTTAAGCCGGTAGACACCGAAGTCGGCCGACACGTAGACGTCACCCGACGGCTGGTCGTACGCATCGCCGGTGATCGGCTGGTCGCCGATGTCGTAGTCGATGTTCGTCCAGGTCGCCGCGCAGGTCGGCGTCGGGGTTGCCGTGCATGTCGCCGGCTTCACGACCACGTCGAAGATATGGCCGGTCGCCGTGCCCGCCTGCGTCGCGTAGGCGTTGTACCCCGAGAACGTGACGATCGCGTGGTACGGGTTCTTCGGATCGACCGAGACGCCGCTCGGCAGCCGGGTCGGCGTGTTCGGCGTGTCGATTCGATAGAAGGCCACCGCACCGGGATTCGCCGCGTCCGCGTTCTTCGAGATGAAGAGACGGCCGCGGCGGGTTCCCGCCCAGAGCGTGTGCGTGTCCATCGCCCGAGCAATCGCGACCACGTAGTTGACACTGCTCGAATCGGCACCCTTGTCGGGGCCGTAGCTCGAGCTGTTCAGCTCGTCTGTGCCGAGTGACACCCAGTCACCGCAGTTGCCGGTGAAGAGCTGGTCGCTCGTGCCGAACGCGCCCGTGGTGTTGCAGTGGGCCTCGAGGAAGGTCTGGTCGCCGCCGCTGTCCTTGGTGCGCCAGACGTGGTCCATCCCCGCGAAGATCTGTCCACCGGTGACCGGATCCTGCGTCATCGGGGCGTAGAAGCCCGAGAACTCACCGGAGAACAGCATCGTGTCGCCGGTCCACACCCACGTCTTCGGGTCGACGCCGTGGAAGTTCGTGTCGGTGAACGTGTTCGTGTAGGAGTGGAAGCGGATGTTGCCGTTCACCGCGTCGATCCCCGAGTCGCCGCCGTCGCCCGTGATCCCCAGGAACCACGTGTCGCTGCCCGAGTAGGCGAGCGTGCCGTTGTCCTGCGTGCCGCCGAGCGCAACCCGCATCGGGTCGTTCGGATCGACGGACAGGCTCTG
This sequence comes from uncultured Actinomycetes bacterium, assembly GCA_963724805.1. Lineage (GTDB taxonomy): Bacteria > Actinomycetota > Thermoleophilia > Gaiellales > Gaiellaceae > CAVQZA01. The sequence goes on along the minus strand of CAVRWA010000014.1, from coordinate 636,384 downwards.
GAACTGCAACGTGCCGAGCCCGGCGTTGAGCGTCGTCAGTTTGGTCGGGATCTTGCTCAGGAACTGCTGGCAGTTGGTGAGGTCCTCGCCGGAGAGACCCCGGACATCCGAAGAGCACTCGGCCGAGTTGTTCGTGAAGTCACCGCTCGTGCGGATCATGCCGCCGTCGGAGCCGATGAACATGATGTCCGGGTTGGCCGGATCGAACGCGATCGCGTGCTGGTCGGGGTGCATGTCCTCGAAGTTGAAGAACAGGCCGCCCGGCCGCGGGGTCGCGTCGCCTGTCAGATCCGTGAAGCTGACACCGGCGTCGGTGGACATCACCACGGCCCGGCCGTTCGAGATGTCGGCCCCGCCGTAGAGCGGCAGCTCGCCGTACTGCATCGAGCCGCCGAGGACGACCTCGTTCGGTTTGCCGGCGGGCGATGCCACGAACATGTCGTACGAGCACTGGGCCTGGCAGAAGTCAAAGGAGCCGAAACCCGGCTCGGTGGGATCGTCAGACGACAGATCCGTCCAGCCGCCGTTCGAGCCGCCCGTGGTGAGAGTGGCAGCCGACTTCGAGGCGTCGTCCGTCCGGTACAGACGGGATGCGCCGAAGTCCGGGTCGCCCTCGTTGTACCCGGCCCCCACGTAGAGCCGCGTCTTGTTGCCCGGCAGCTTCGCCGTCGCGAGCTCGTAGCGGATGGAGAACAGATCCGACGCCGAGACAGTGTCCGCGAAGATGTTCTCGAAGCCGCCGGCGGCCGTATGCCGGAAAACGCCGTACCCGAACATCGAGAAGTAGTACTTGCTCGCACTGTTCGGGTCGAACTCGATCTTCGTCACACCCGCGCGGAAGTAGTCGTTGCCGGTCGGGGTGCTCGGATCGACGGAGTCCTGAGGCTGATTGAAAGCGAGGTTCCAGCTGTTGCCACCGTCGTTGGACTCGTACAGCCCGATCGTCAGGAACTGAGCGCCCTCCGGAGTGAAGCGACCGCCGCTCCGGGACGAGAGACCGTGACGCGCGACGTCGGTCCCGATCAGCAGGTGCCGGGGGTTCGACGGGTCGACGGCGATCGCCCCTATCGCGCGATCCTTCGACACGGCCACACTCCCCTGCAGGAGTGTCCAGTTCCTGCCGCCGTCGGTCGACTTGTACAGGCCGATGCCGGCCTCGCTGTCGGCGGAGCCGTTCGGCTCGCCCGTGCCGACGTAGATCGTCCGCTGGCTCGGATCGGTCGGGTCGACGAGGATCGAGCCGATCGAGTTCGAGTCGATCTCTCCGTCCGAGATGTTCTTCCAATGCGGATGCCGCGAGATCGCGTCCTCCGACATCCACAGGCCGCCTCCGGCGGCCGCGACGTAGAGTCGGCAGTCGCTCTCGTTACAGGGCCTGCCGACCGAAACAGCGGTCACGCGGCCCGACCACTGTGTGTCGACGCCGTAGGTCTGAGTTCCGAGAGTGTCAACGTTGAGGGTGTCAGGGCCGATCGCCTCCCACCCACGCGAGAAGCGGCCTCCGTGCTTGTCGAACAGCCGCCTCGCTTCGCGCCAGGACCGCTGCTCCTGCGAGAACGCGACCGCCGCTGCGGGGTAGGCGCGGTTGTCGTTGTCCTCCGCCGCGGGGCCGCCGACGATCTCGCGCCCGGCCTCGATGCCCTTGGTCCGCCCGGGCGCGGTCGCGTTCTTGAACATCTCCACTTCTTCGCGGATCCGCTCCTGCCTGGCGCTGTCACGCTCGCCCGTTGCGACGTACGCGCTGACCGCCGCCGCGACGACGAACACGCCTGCGGCGAAGAGCACGATCTTCCCCTTCCTCGTGCGGAAGAAACTGAACGCACTGTGAGACACATCCCCTCCTGTCCGCTGCTTGCCAACACCGGGAAGCACCTTCCCCGGAAGGCATGGATCGTGAACCGAACCTCCGACTCGTGTCAACCGGAGCGGTGAGGCTCCCCCGGACGGGGCGTGCCGGGTCTCGGCCGCGCGGGCATACTGAGCGCGTGAGGAGCGGGGTCGCCCTCTTCGCGACGGCCGTCGCCGTCGCTCTCGCCTCTCCCGCCGCCGCGGTGGGTCCGGCCCCGGTGCTGCGGCTCACCCACGGACGGCCGCTCGTGATCGCGGGTGCGCACTTCGCGAGCCGTGAGCGCGTCACGGTCACGGTCCGGGCGCGGCAGCCGTACCTCCGCCGGGTGGTCAGCCGTGCCGACGGCTCTTTCACGGTGAGCTTCGGGGTCGTCTCCGCAGCGCGTTGCGCCGGCCTGATGGTCGACGCCGTCGGCGCCTCGGGCGACCGGGCCTCGCTGCGCATCCCGCGTCAGGCGTGCATCGAGCCGCCCGGCACGGCCTAGTGCTGCGAGCGACCTACCTGGATCAGCTGGGCCTCGTCCTGGCCGCTCTGGTTGTCGTGGGTCACGATCATCAGCCCGAGTGACGGCGTCTTCGCCCATTCGGCCGGGTCGAGCTTCACCGTCTCGGTCGCGGCTGCGTTCGGCGCGACCGTATCGAACATCCCGGTGCTGATCGAGGGAGCGAACGCGTTGAACTGCGCCGTCGCATCGATCAGGTCCGAGGTCTGGTCGGTCAGCCCGAAGCTCGCCACCGTGTAGGTGAACCGCGGGTTGGCCGGCGACAGGCAGGGCGAGCCCGCGTCGCAGAGCTGCTCGAAGTCCACGGGGAGCGTGATGGTGTTGCTGTCGGTCGGGGCGTCTGCGAGGTAGTTCAGCGACCCTCCACCCGTGGCCAGGTTGAAGACCGCGACCGCGTCGATCCCGCTCGGCGTTCCCGTTGTCAGCGCACCGAGGTCGGCGGCGACGACGTCGTAGTCGGGGTTCCCGTCGTTGTCCACGTCGACGAGCACGTCGAACTCGTTCTGCGCCGCGTTCGACCAGCGCTTGGTCGTGCTGATCGCGAACACGAGCAGCGGTACGCCCTGCGGATACAACGACTGCACCCCCGCCGCCCGAAGGTCGTCCGAGGCGAGACCGTGGTCGCGCTTGTCGGCGAGGCCCCACGAGTACCAGTCGGCGTTGCCGGAGACCGCGCCGCGCCGGTTCGTGATCGTGGCGAGCGCGGTGCCCTTCCGCAGCAGCGTGGAGGAGTCGAGTCGCGTCGAGACGTTCGAGACCGCCTGCAGGACGAGGTAGTACGGCACGCGGAGCGTGACGCCGTTGTTGCTGCCCCCGGCGGGCGTGAACGTGACCAGGCCGGAGACGTCGTGGAACGAGCCGGTGGAGTCGGTCGCGGCTCCTGCAGTCGCGGCCGGGACGTTGAGCTGGACCCTGACGTCACGGCTGTCGTGCGGCCGAACCGTCACCTGCGAGTCGCGAAGGACGACGGAGTGAGGGCTGCCCGCGTCGAGCTGCGTCGAGACGGTGAAGGTGGCCGGTGCGTCGCCGAAGTTCCTCAGGGTGACCGTGTCCCGCTCGGCGAAGTCGCGGTTGAGCTCGGCAAAGCCGAAGTTCAGCGCAGGCCCGTCCCTGTCGCCGAGCGCGACGACCTGGGTCTGGACCGCGGGGAGCGCCTGAACGAGGCCCGTGCCGGCCCCGGCGGTCACGTAGCCGCCGATCTGGGAGGGGTCGGCGGTGTTCGCGACCGCAGCCTTCCAGTACCTGACGCGCCTCCACGACGGGTGCGCCTGCTTCACGAGGGCGGCGACTCCGGCCGCGGTCGGTGCGGCCATGGAGGTGCCGGACATGGTCGCGGAGAGGTTGCCTGTCCCCATCCCGACCGAGGCAATCCCGACTCCGGGCCCGGTCAGGTCGGGCTTGAGCCAGCTGTCGCCCGAGCGCGGCCCGAACGATCCGAAGCTGGCGAGGCTCAGATAACCCGGGTTCGGGAGCGTCGTGTTGGTCATCGTCGCCGACTTGCCGTTGGCAGCGATCAGCGCCGGGCCCGAGCTCTGCGGCACGCCGAGGAACGGGATCGTGACGGTGTACGACTCGTCGCTGTCCGGGTTCTTCGTGATCTGGCCCTCGTACGGCGGGTACCCGTCGGTGTCGTTCACCATCACCACTGCGGCTGCGCCGGCCTGTTGGCCGAAGATCGCCCGGGCGACCCGGGCACAGGTGCCGACCTCCCGGCGCGTCACGACGAGCTTCCCAGCCGCCCCGGCGTACTCGGCCGGCTCACAACCGGTGCTGATCACGCCCGGGCTGGAGAAGAGCACCTTGACCGGCATCGTCGTGCCGTCCGAGAAGGTGGCGCCATTGGCGTTGAGCGCCTGCAGCGTCGTCCCCGTACTGAGCGCGAGGTTCGCGCCGGGGTTGGCCTGGGTGGGATCGTTGGCGGCGACGCTGATCGCGCCGGTTCCCGTCCCTGGCGATGTCGTGATGTACGGGCTCGAGCCCTCGTTCCCGGTCGAGGCGACAACGACCACGCCGGCCCTAGCCGCGTTCGTCGCTGCCTCCGCCGCGGGGTCACTGGCGCTGCCGAACGGCGAGCCGAGCGAGAGGTTGATCACGTCCATGTCGTGGTTGACCGCCCACTCGATCCCGTCGATCGAGGCGTCGGTCGAGCCCTGGCAGCCGAAGATCTTGATCGCATAGAGGTCGGCCTTGGGAGCGACGCCCGGCCCGACGTTCCAGGCGTTGCCCGAGACCGTGGTCGCGTTGTAGGCGCCGGTGTACGTCTTCCCCGCAGAGGTGACGCCGAGGCCTGCCGCGGTGCCGGCGACATGCGAGCCGTGGCCGTCGCAGTCGAGCGGGTTCGGATCGGGAACCGGCTCCGGGTTGTACGAGCCGCTGGTCGGGTCGGCGTTGTAGGCGTCGCCGACGAGGTCGACCCCGCCCTTGACCTTCGGCGCGGCAGGCCCGAAGCACGGCGCCAGCGCCGGAGTCATGCAGACGGTGGTGAGCGTCGGATCGGCCGTGTCCTGGGCGAGCGCGGTCTGATAGGCGGCTGCGGTTCCGGGCCCGGCGAAATCTGCGTGCGTGTAGTCGACCCCGGTGTCGATCACGCCGATCTTGATCCCCTCGCCGTGGAGGCCGGCGAGGCCGTCCCAGGCCTGCGGCGCGCCGACGAGCGGGATCGCGTGGACGTTCGACCGCTCCATCAGCTGCAGCGGATGGACGGCCACGACGCCCGGAAGCGAGGCGAGCGACCTGGCATCTCTGGCGCGGATCCGCACCTTGAGGCCGTCGTAGGACGACTGGTAGCTCGCGAGCACCTGGCCGCCGAGCGACTGCACCTGCTGCGCGACCGGCGCCTGCTTCGACTTGAGCTTGCCCCGCAGCTGCTGCTTCTCTCCGTCGGTCAGAGGAGCCGCGGCGTCCGCGTCGACGACCGTCACCGGGTCGCCGGCGAGCTGCACGACGACCGTGGTCGGCTGGTTGCTGATGCCGAGGGGGACGACGACGGGCGTGAAGGGACCCGGCTCGGGCGCCGGAGTCGGGTTCGACGCGGCAACACCGGCCGAGGTCACGCACAGCGCCGCCGTGAGTACGACGAACAACCCCGTGAGGTTCACCTTCATCGCGGAACGAGACACGCCGTCTCCTCTCCCCAACACATTTCCAGGCCGCTCGGTCGCTCCGCAGGGAACGTGTCTCCGCAACCTCTCTGGTCGTGCGCTCTCATCGTGCCGACGCCTCGAAAAGGCGTCAATAACCCTTCTGCGCGAGGCGCCCATACCCTCTTTTCGCTAGCCGCGCACGCCGAACTGGCTGACCCAGATCTCGACGTTCTTCGAGCCCAGGAACCGAGCGAGAGGCAGAACCGCGACACCCTGCTCCGTCCAGTCGCGGCTGAAGAGGTTCTCCCGGTGGTGCGGCGAGTTGAGCCAGCCGGAGACGACCACGCGGGGCGATCCGGCCGCCCCTGCGCCCCAGGCGATGTTCTCGCCGTAGGTGGTGGAGATGGGCCCCCGGTAGCCGACGGCGTCGAAGGTGTCCGCGAAGGGCTTGTGGCAGGGGGTGTGCGAGAAGTCGGCGCAGCGCGCGATCGCGAGTGCCTTGAGGATCGACGAGCGGTTGAGCGGGTACACGACCCGGAGCGGCTTCAGGCCCCGCTGCGCGCGCGCCCAGTCGAGGAGGCAGATCATCGTCCGTTGCTCCGAGACCGCGTCCGCCTGGCTCTTGCAGGCCGAGGTGGGGGCGAGGTAGGCGGCCCACGGGTCCTGCGCGGCCCGTGCGCGGTCGACCTGGTTGCGCAGCCAGCCGGGCGGGCTGTGGACGAGGAACGCGGCGAGGGAGACCACGACGAGAACCGCGGCGGCTATGCGAAGGAATGGCGCCATGCCTCAACTATCGGTGTTGCGGATGACGGCCTGGAGGACTAGCCCTGTGGCTTGGCCATCGCACGGTAGTCGAGCGCCTGGTCGAGGACCGCGTCCTCGACCCCCGCCTCACGGGCGACCTCGCGCAGCGAGCGGCCCGAAGCGGCGGCCTCCTTGACGATCTCAGCTCGCCTTGTCGTAACCGATGTACGGGTTGAGCGCGGCCGCGGCCGAGAGGGTCAGCTCCGCGTAGTGCTCGCACGTCTCGCGGTTCGCGACGATCCCGTCGACGCACTTCTCGGCGAGCAGCCGGGAGGCGCTGGCGAGCAGCCTGATCGACTGCAGCAGGTTGCGCGCCATCACCGGCACGTAGACGTTCAGCTCGAAGTGCCCGTTCATGCCGCCGATCGTGATCGCCTGATCGTTCCCTATCACCTGCGCGGCGACCTGGGTGACGACCTCGGGGATCACGGGATTGACCTTGCCGGGCATGATCGAGCTGCCCTTCTGCAGCTCGGGCAGCGCGATCTCGGCCAGGCCGGCGCGCGGGCCGGAGCCGAGGAAGCGAAGGTCGTTCCCGATCTTCGTCAGCGAGACGGCGACGGTCTTCAGCGCCCCGGAGGCCTCGACCAGGCCGTCGCGGGCGGCCTGCGCCTCGAACGGGTCGGCGGGCGCGCTGATCGTGAGGCCCGTGTCGGCCGAGAGCCGCGTACGCACGCGTGCGGCAAACTCGGGATGGGTGTTGAGGCCGGTGCCGACGGCGGTGCCGCCGAGCGGGATCTGCCCGAGCCGGTCGAGAGTCGAGCCGACGCGGTCGAAGCCCTGGCGGACCTGGGCCGCGTAGCCGGCGAACTCCTGGCCGAGCGTGACGGGCACCGCGTCCATCCAGTGCGTGCGTCCCGACTTGACGACGTCGTCGAACTCGGCCGCCTTCGCCTGCAGCGAGTCGGCGAGCTTCTGCAGCGCGGGCATCAGGTCGTTCGTCAGCTCGTCGAGCGCGGCGAGGTGGACGGCGGATGGGAAGACGTCGTTCGACGACTGGCCCATGTTGACGTCGTCGTTCGCGTGGACGTCGTCGCCGGCGAGGGACGCGATCACCTCGTTGGCGTTCATGTTCGACGAGGTGCCCGAGCCCGTCTGGAAGACGTCGATCGGAAACTGGTCGTCGAGCTCTCCGGCGGCGATCCGCTCGCCCGCGGCGGCGATGCGCCGCGCCTTGTCGGCGTCGAGCAGGCCGAGGTCGGCGTTGACGAGCGCGGCGGCGGCCTTGATGCGGCCGAGCCAGCGCGCGACCGGAGCCGGGATCGGCTCGCCCGAGACGGGGAAGTTGGCGATCGCCTTGCGGGTCTCGCCACCCCAGAGCTCGCGCGAAGCCTCGATCTCGCTCACGGGGAAGACTCTAGCGCGGTCGCCCGGGTGCGTGTCAGGCTACGGCGTGGAGCCTGCGGCGCTCGAGCGGACGGTCGCGCAGAGCGCGGCGCTCGAGCTCGCTGAGCGACGCCGTCGGCGCCCAGCCCAGGTACCCGCACCGCGGGCACTCGCCGGACTGAAGCTGACGCCAGGGGCCGTGGCCGAGTCGGTGCGTCTCGCCGCAGCGGAGGCACTCCACAGTCATGCTCTCCATCAACCACTGCGTCGGCCTGAGGTGGGAGGGCCGTGACCCCCGGACGAGTGATACGGGTCAGGCGGCCGGGACGGCGCCGCGGGCGGCGGCGAGCAGCTCGTCCCAGGTGCAGAGCTTGACGCGCGGCCGGGCCTGCTCTTCGCCGCGTGCGCATTCGAGCTCGTCGATCGCCCGCCAGCCGTCGTAGGAGACGACCTCGACGCCTCGCTCGGCGAGAAGCTCGAGAACGCGGCCGGGATCGTCGGTCTCGGGCTTCGAGAGCCGCCCCTCGCGGGCGTCCTCGAGGAGGAGCTCGACCGTCTCGGTCGCGCATTTCTTGTTGGTGCCGATCACGCCGCTCGGGCCACGCTTGATCCAGCCCGCGCAGTAGGCACCGGTGATCGGCGCCCCTGTCTCGTCGACGATGCGGCCGCCGTCGTTCGGGATCGTGCCGGACCGCTCGTCGAACGGCGCGTTTCCCACCGGAGCGCCGCGGTAGCCCACGCTGCGCAGGACGAGGCCGCACGGCAGCACCTCGCGCTCGTCCGTCGCGACCGCCTTGACCCGTCCGGCCTCGTCGGCGACGAGCTCGTTGCGGACGATCTCGACCGCCTCGACCTTCTCGTCGCCGAGGATCGCCACCGGCGAGCCGCAGAAGCGCAGTCGGAGTGTCTTCGGCTTGCCCGACGGCGCACGCACGGCGTACTCGCGCATGACCTCGAGATTCCGGCGCGCGGTCGTGTCGGTCTCGAGGAACGCCTTGCTCGCCGGATCGAGCTCGAGGTCGGCCGGATCGACGATCACGTCGGCCCCGGCCAGCTCCCCGAGCTCGACGAGCTCCGGGGTGGTGAAAGCAGCCTGCGCGGGCCCGCGCCGCGCGAGCATCACGATCTCGGTGATCCCCGAGCCGAGGATCGCGTCAATCGCCGCGTCGGTCGTATCGGTGGTGCGGAGCTCCTCCTCGGTGAGCGCGAGCATCCGCGCGACGTCGACCGCGACGTTGCCGGCGCCGACCACGACCACGCGCTCGCCCGAGAGGTCGAAGGTGAGGTCCTGGAAGTCGGGGTGGCCGTTGTACCAGGCGACGAACTCGGTCGCCGGCCACGAGCCGGGTAGGTCCTCACCCGGGATCCCCATCCGCCTGTCGGTCTGGGCGCCGACCGTGTAGACGACGGCGTTGTACAGGCCTAGGAGGTCGTCGTGGCTCAGGTCGCGCCCGACTTCGACGTTGCCGAAGAAGCGGAACCCGGGCCGTTCGGCGGTCTTCTCGAACGCGCGCGAGACCGTCTTGATCTTCGGGTGGTCTGGCGCGACGCCGAGGCGCACGAGCCCCCACGGCGTGGGGAGGCGCTCGAACAGGTCGACCTCGACCGGCGGGTCGGCGGCGAGCAGCGCGCCCGCGGCGTAGAAGCCTGCGGGGCCCGAGCCGATCACGGCGACTCTCGCCGGCTTGTCGTTCGCGCTCATACCGCGATTGATGTTACGCAGGCCGCGCCACGGCGGGCCTCAGTATTTCCTCGGATTCGAGCTGCGGGTCAGTGACTACAGCCGGAGCCGCAGCCACCGACGTGGGCGTCGGCTCCCTCGGCGCCCTCTTCCACCTGGAAGGAGTGGCCGCAGCCGCACGAGGAGCTTGCGTTCGGGTTGGAGATCGCGAAACCGGCGGCCTGGATCGAGTCGACATAGTCGATCTCGGCGCCCTTCAGGTACGGGGCGCTGAACGGATCGACGACGACGGGCACGCCGTGCAGCTGGAGCTCGAGGTCGCCTTCCTGCGAGCCCCGGTCGAAGCCGAGCCCGTACTGGAACCCGGAGCAGCCGCCGCCCTGGATCGCCACGCGCAGGACCGCCGCCTCGCCCTCGGGCTCCTCGGCCATCAGCTGCTTGACCTTCGCAGCCGCCGCAGCGGTGAGCGAGAGCAGCTCGGTGTCGGTCTCGGTGCGCTCCTGGATCTCCACGGTCGCATCGTAGCAACCGGGCAAAGGGTCACCTGTTTGTGACACTCGGCTCAGGCTCGAAAAGCAGGCTTCGCGCAGTGATTGTGGCGACGGCTACCACTCTGCTAGGTTGGCGGAACGGTGCTCGAGAACTGGTTCCCGTTCCTGATCTACGCCCTTCTCGCACTGGCCATTCCGGCGACGATGATCGGCCTCTCCTTCGTGCTCCCGGGCCGCCCGAAGAAGCGGACCAGCGCGCGGATGATCCCGTTCGAGTCGGGCGTGTCTACGGGTGCGCCCGACCAGAAGCGCCGCTACACGGTCAGCTTCTACCTGACTGCGATGCTCTTCATCCTCTTCGACATCGAGATCGTCTTCCTCTACCCGCTCGCGGTGATCCTCCACCGGCTCGCTTGGTTCGGATTCGTCGAGTTCGCGTTCTTCGTGGTGATCCTCGCGATCGCCTACGTCTACGTCTGGCGGAGGGGCGCACTCGAATGGGAGTAGGGCCGAAGAAGCGTCTCGCCGACTACGGTCTCCAGAGCGAGCGCGTGATGTGGGTCGGCAAGGGCCCCGGCCACTTCGAGCAGGAGCTCGGCGACCTCGAGCAGGCGCTGATGCTGACAACGCTCGAGAAGGCCGTGCACTGGTCGCAGACGAAGTCGATGTGGCCGGACCAGTTCGGGCTCTCGTGCTGCGCGATCGAGATGATGTCGGTCGTCAATTCGCGCTACGACATCGCGCGCTTCGGGATGGAGGCGTTCCGCGCCTCGCCGCGCCAGGCCGACCTGCTGATCGTCTCCGGCCGCGTCGCGCACCGGATGGCCGCCCCGCTGCGGCAGATCTACGACCAGATGCTCGAGCCGAAGTGGGTGATCGCGATGGGCGCTTGCGCGAGCTCCGGCGGGATGTTCAACAACTACTCGATCCTCCAGGGCGTCGACCGGATCGTCCCGGTCGACATCGACGTGCCCGGCTGCCCGCCGCGGCCGGAGGCGCTGATGGAGGGGATCATCCGGCTCCACGAGAAGGTGCAGGCCGGGGTCCCGCCCGCCTATGAGCTGCGCGGGGTAGCGAGCTGAGGTTCGACGGCGTACCTGGGCTCGTCGAGGTGCGCGAGGCCCACGGCGAGACGACGGTCGTCGTGGAGGCGGCCCGCCTGGTCGAGGCGGCGACCAACCTCCGCGACGAGCACGGCTTCGCCTTCCTCGCCGACATCTCGGCCGCCGACTACCTCGGCTGGGGTGGGCACGGCGTCGCCGGCTACATCGGCACCGCCGCCGGGCGCGACCTCAACTTCCCCGCCACGCAGGGGCTCGCGGCGCTCCCCGACCCGAAGCCCAAGCGCTTCTCGGTCAGCTACCACCTCCTCGCCATCCGCCGCGACAACCAGCGGGTGCGCCTGCAGGTGTGGACGGACGAGGGCGAGCCCGTGCCGAGCGTCGTCGCCGTGTGGCCGACCGCCGACTGGCACGAGCGCGAGGCCTACGACCTGATGGGGATCGCGATCCAAGGCCACCCGAACCTGAAGCGGATCCTGATGGACGAGGACTGGGCGGGCCACCCTCTGCGCAAGGACTATCCGATCGGCGGCGAGCCGGTGCGCTTCTCGGGGGAGGAGTAGTGGCGGTCGCGCCCGAGACGGCGAGGCCCGTGTACGAGGGGACGCGGATCCCGACCCCGATCCCGACCGTACTGCAGGTGCCCGAGGCGCTCCGCGAGTCGGGCGACTTGCTCGAGGTCAACTTCGGCCCGAACCACCCGTCGACCCACGGCGTGCTGCGCCTGATAGTCGAGCTGAACGGCGAGGAGGTCGTCGGCCTCGCGGCGTCGATCGGCTACCTGCACACCGCGTTCGAGAAGAACATGGAGCAGAAGACCTGGTGGAAGGCGATTCCGTACCCGTCGCGGATGGACTACCTCGGCTACCAGGCGAACGAGCTCGCGTTCGTGCTCGCGATCGAGAAGCTGCTCGGTCTCGAGACGCCGCCGAAGGCGGTCTGGATGCGGATGCTCCTGTGCGAGCTGAACCGGATCCAGTCGCACCTCGTCTGGCTCGCGACCGCGGCGCTCGAGCTGGGGGCGATCTCGATGTTCTGGTACTGCTTCCGCGAGCGCGACACGATCCTCGACCTGGCGGAGCTCGTCGGCGGGGTTCGCATGCACACGCGCTACTTCCAGGCCGGCGGGCTCGCCGAGGACATCCCCTCGGGCTTCTTCCCGGAGTGCCGCAAGTTCGTCGAGTGGATGCCGAGCGCGGTCGACCAGTACGAGCGGCTCATCAACCGCCAGCAGATCTGGCTCGAGCGGACGAAAGGGCTCGGGCTCCTCTCCGCCGGCGACGCGATCGCGCTCGGCCAATCGGGGCCGGTGCTGCGCGGTTCCGGTGTCGACTGGGATCTCCGCCGGCACGAGCCGTACCTCGCCTACGACGAGGTCGACTTCGACGTCCCCGTCCATCCCGAGGGCGACGTCTACGCGCGCTACCGGGTGCGGATGGAGGAGATGCGCGAGTCGACCCGGATCGTCGCGCAGTGCCTCGACCGGCTGGAGCAGATGGAGGCGGAGCCGTGGATCGCCGACGACCGCAAGGTCGTGCTGCCGCCCCGCGAGGAGCTCCACACCTCGATGGAGTCGCTGATCCACCACTTCAAGATCGTGACCGAGGGCTACCGCGTGCCGGAGGGCGAGGTCTATGTCCCCGTCGAGTCTCCGCGCGGCGAGTTCGGCTGCTACGTCGTCTCGGACGGCGGGCCGAAGCCGTGGCGCGTCAAGTTCCGCGCGCCGTCGTTCGTCGCCCTGCAGGCGACGGCGACCTGCATGTCCAGCGCCTACATCGCCGACATGATCGCGATCGTCGGCTCCCTCGACACGGTGATGGGGGAGGTCGACCGGTGACCGAGCTGCACGACCAGATTTGCGCGCTCGCGGCGCAGTACCCGGAGCCGGACTCCGCGATCCTGCCGGCGCTGCGGCTCGCGCAGGAGCGTCACGGCTGGCTGCCGCCCGAGGCGTTCCGCGAGGTCGGTGAGGCACTCGACCTCAGCCCGGCGTACTGCAAGGCGGTCGCGTCGTTCTATGACTTCTTTCACCTCGAGCCGGTCGGCGAGCACCTCGTCGAGGTCTGCACCAACGTCTCGTGCGCCCTCGCCGGCGCCCAGCACACGCTCGACGCGTTCGAGGCCGAACTCGGCATCCGGGCGGGCGAGACCAGCGAGGACGGCAAGGTGACCCTGCGCGTGGTCGAGTGCTACGGCGGCTGCGGCTGGGGCCCGGTGGTCGCGGTCGACGAGCGCTACCGGGAACCCGTTTCCGCCGAGGACGTGCCTGCAATCGTCGAGGAGCTGCGGCGTGGCTGAGCGGATCGAGATCGTCCTCGGCGGCGCCGACGGGCGCGACCTGACCTCGTTCGACGAGTACGCCGCGGTGGGCGGCTGGCATGCGCTCGCGAAGGCGCGATCGATGGAGCCCGACGCCGTGATCGAAGAGCTGCTCACCTCGGGGGTGCGCGGGCGCGGCGGCGCCGGCTTCCCGATGGGCCGCAAGGCGAGCTTCATCCCTAAACCCGAGACGCGGGCCCGGCCCGCCTACCTGGTGGTCAACGCGGACGAGTCCGAGCCGGGGACTTTCAAGGACCGCGAGATCATGAAGCGAGTGCCCCACCGGCTGCTCGAGGGCTGCCTGATCACCGCTCACGCGATCCAGTCGGAGCACGTCTTCATCTACATCCGCGGCGAGTACCTCACGGAGTTCGAGGTCCTGCGCGCTGCGCTGGACGAGGTGCGCGCGCACGACCTGCTCGGCGGCGTCACGATCGTGCTCCATCGCGGCGCCGGCGCCTACATCTGCGGCGAGGAGACGGCGCTGCTCGAGTCGCTCGAGGGAAAGCGCGGCCAGCCGCGCTCGAAGCCGCCGTTCCCGGCGATCTCCGGCCTCTACGCCTCGCCGACCGAGGTGAACAACGTCGAGACGGTCTCGACGGTGCCGCCGATCATCGCGATGGGCGGCGCGGAGTACGCGAAGCTCGGGGTCGAGAACTCGTCCGGCACGCGGCTCTTCTCGCTCTCGGGCAACGTCGAGCGTGGCGGCAACTACGAGCTGCCGATGGGCACCTCGCTGCGCGAGCTGATCTTCGACATCGGCGGCGGGATCCCCGACGGCCGCGAGCTGAAGGCCGTGATCCCGGGCGGCTCGTCCGTGCCGGTGCTCACCGCCGACCAGATCGACGCGACGCTCGACTTCGACTCGATGGCCGAGCACGGGACGATGCTGGGCTCCGGAGCGGTGATCGTGATCGACGACCGCTGCTGCATGGTGCAGCTCGGTCTCCGGGTCGCGCAGTTCTACCAGCACGAATCGTGCGGCAAGTGCACGCCGTGCCGCGAGGGGACGCGCTGGATGGTGCAGATCCTGCGCGGGATCGAGGAGGGACGCGCCGGCCAGGGCGACCTCGAGCTCCTGCTCGACGTGTGCGACCGGATCCTCGGCAAGTGCCTGTGCCCGCTCGGCGACGCGGCCGCGATGCCGGTTGCCAGCTACGTCTCCCGCTTCCGCGCCGAGTTCCAGGCGCACATCGACGACGGTTCCTGCCCTTATGGCGACTCGTCTTCTCTCGCCCGCGTGCTCGCGCCGGTCGACCAGCACGCGCACCGCCCCGAGGAAGTCCCGGCATGATCATGTCCAGCCTTGTGCTCATGAGCATTTGGCGGGTCCGGTGAGCGATCTCGTCACGCTCACGATCGACGGCCGCACGGTGCAGGTGCCGAAGGGGACCGGCCTCGTCGAGACCGCCGAGGCCGCCGGGATCGAGATTCCGGTCTTCTGCTACGAGCCGCGCCTCGGCGCGCCGCTCGGCGCCTGCCGGATGTGCCTCGTCGAGATCGAGGGGATCCCGAAGCTCCAGGCCGGCTGCACGCTCACCGCGGCCGAGGGGATGGCCGTGAAGACGGCGCAGACCTCGAAGCTCGCCGCCGAGGGCCAGAACGCGACGCTCGAGTTCATCCTCGTCAACCACCCGCTCGACTGCCCCGTCTGCGACAAGGGCGGCGAGTGCCCGCTGCAGGACCTCACCTTCCGCTACGGCCCCGGCTCGACCCGGATGACCTTCGAGAAGCGGACGCTCGACAAGCCGATCCCGATCAGCCCGCTGATCGCGCTCGACCGCGAGCGCTGCATCCTCTGCTACCGCTGCACCCGCTTCTCGGAGCAGGTCGCCGAGGACGGGCAGCTCGTCGCGGTCAACCGCGGCGCGCACTCGCTGATCGCGACCTTCGAGGACGAGCCCTACCGGGCGCCGTTCTCGGGCAACGTGGTCGAGCTCTGCCCCGTCGGCGCGCTCACCTCGACGCAGTACCGCTTCCAGGCGCGGCCGTGGGAGATCCAGGACGTGCCGACGGTCTGCGCGCTCTGCCCCGTCGGCTGCAACACCACCGTGACGACGCGCGAGGGCAAGGTGAAGCGAGTCCTCTCGCGCAACCACCCGGAGATCGACGAGGGCTGGCTCTGCGACAAGGGGCGCTTCGCGAACCGGCACCTCTACGCCGACGACCGGATCCGGGAGCCCCTGCGTCGTAGCCGGAGCGGGCTCGAGGAGATCTCGTGGGACGAAGCGCTCGACGAGGCGGAGCGGCTGCTGCAGGCGGCCGGCCCCCGGATCGTGACCGCGCTCTCGGGCTCGGAGACGGTCGAGCAGGCCTACGCGCTCGGCCGACTCGTCCGCGGCGGCCTCGGCGCGCACAACGCCGTCTTCCCCGAGGAGGTCTCCGCGCGCTCGATCCGTTTCGGCTGCCGCTCTCGGCGATCCGCGACGCGCAGATCGTCGTCGTGGTCGGCGGCGACGCGGTGGTCGAGCGCGCGCCGATCGTCGACCTCTGGCTGCGCGCCGCCCGCCGCAACGGCGCCCGGGTCCACGAGGTCGCAGGCCCGGAGCTCGACGCACCGCTCGCCGACGAGATGCGCGCTGCCGACCGGGCCGTGCTGATCTGGTCCGGCCCTCACGGCGAGGGCGGCCTGCGCGTCGCCGCGCTCGCCGCCGCGCTGGGCCTGCACGGGCGCGAGGGCTCGGGCGCCTTCTACCTGCCGCAGACCCCGAACGGCCGCGGCGTCTGCGAGGCGTGGGCAGCAGCCGACGACGCCGACGAGACCGACCCGCACCCGATCGGGCTCCTGATCGTCTCGGGCGACGAGGCCGCCTCGGACCCGGCGGTCCGCGCGCTCGCCGAGCACGCCGAGTCCGTGATCGCGATCACGCTGTTCCAAGGCCTCGCGGTCGGCTGGGCCGACCTCGTGCTTCCCGGGACGAGCAACCTCGAGCGCGACGGCACGCTGATCAACCTCGAGAGCCGCCTGCAGCGCCTGCGACGCGCCGTCCTCCCGCCCGTGCCCGACGAGCTCGCCTGGCTCTCGAAGCTCGCGGCGCGGTTCGGCGTCGTGCTCTCGCCCTACGCGCCGGTCGTGTTCGAGGAGATCTCCGCGAGGGCCTTCGGCGGGATCTCGTTCGGCGCGATGGGCGAGCGCGCGTTGCTCCCGGAGCCGACGCCGATCGAGGACCTGCCGCCGCTCGAGCCCGCGAACGTGTCGGTCACGGCGCCGCTGCGCCTGCACCGCTACCGGCCGCTCTTCTCCGGCGCAGCCGTCGAGCGGACGCCCGAGCTGCAGTTCCAGCGCCCGGGCCGCCGAGATCGAGCTCGCCCGCGCCGACGCGGAGGCCCGCGGGATCGGGCCGGGCGACGAGGTCGTCGTCTCCTCGAACGGCACCTCCGTGACGCTCCGCGCGCGCCTCTCCCGCACGCAGCCGCCGGGGATCGCGCGGATCGCGGAGGAGCACGCGGGCTCGCTTCCGGCCGGCGTCGAGGTGAAGCGCTCGTGAGTCAGGAGACGTGGTGGGTCGGCCTGATCGAGGCGCTGATCGTCCCGAACCTGCTGCTGCTCGCGTTCGCATACACCACGTGGTTCGAGCGCAAGCTGCTCTCGCGGATGCAGCTCCGCTACGGGCCGAACCGTGCCGGGAAGTACGGGCTCGTGCAGCCGTTCGCGGACATGATCAAGCTGCTCCACAAGGAGGCCTTCGCGCCCTCCGACGCGATCCGGACGCCGTACATCCTCGCGCCGATCGTCTCGGCCTTCACCGCGATCCTCGCCTTCAGCGTGATCCCGTTCGGCCCCGGCTGGACGATCGACGGCTACACCGTCCAGGGTGTGGTCGCGGATGTGCCGATCGCGCTGATCCTGGTCTTCGCGCTCGGCTCGATCGGCGTCTACGGCTTCATCGTCGGCGGCTGGGCCTCGGACTCGAAGTACTCGCTGCTCGGCTCGATGCGCACGTGCGCACAGCTCGTCAGCTACGAGGTCTCGATCGCGCTCGCCGTGCTCGGCGTGGTGATGATGGGCCAGTCGCTCTCGCTGGTGGACATCGTCGCCAAGCAGGGCTCGACGATCTGGTTCGTGGTCCCGCAGCTCGTCGGCTTCGCGGTCTTCGTCGTCGCCGGGGTGGCGGAGACGAACCGCGCGCCGTTCGACCTGCCCGAAGCGGAGACCGAGCTCGTCGCCGGCTACCACACCGAGTACAGCGGCATGCGCTGGGGCCTGTTCCAGATGGCCGAGTACATCAACATGATCACGCTTTCGGCGCTGGCGGTGACGCTCTTCTTCGGCGGCTGGCACGGCCCGTGGCTGCCCGGCCCGCTCTGGTTCCTGATCAAGCTCGCGCTCTTCGTCGCGGTCTTCATCTGGATCCGCGCCTCGCTGCCGCGCCTGCGCTACGACCAGCTGATGCGGCTCGGCTGGAAGGTCCTGCTCCCGGTCGCGACGATCAACGCCGTGATCACCGCGCTCCTGGTGGTGTGGATCTAGGTGCCCCAGCCGTTCGACAGCGTCAAGGGTTTCGGCGTCACGTTCCGCCAGATCTTCCGCAAGCCGATCACGCAGCAGTACCCCGAGTACAAGCGACCGGTGTACCCGCGCTTCCGCGGCCGTCACCGCCTCCACCTACACGAGAACGGGCTCGAGAAGTGCGTCGGCTGCTCGCTGTGCGCCGCCGCGTGCCCGGCGGACTGCATTCGCGTCGTCCCGGCCGAGAACACCCCCGACCACCGCGTCTCCGCCGGCGAGCGCTACGCGCGCATCTACGAGATCAACCTCTCCCGCTGCATCTTCTGCGGCTACTGCGAGCTCGCCTGCCCCTTCGACGCGATCACGCTCGGCAACGAGTTCGAGCTGTCGGAGTACGTGCGCGACGACCTCATCTACACGAAGGACATGCTCCTCGCCGAGCCGATCAAGCAGATGCCGGTCGCCGACGCGGAGCTCTACGACACCCCGATCCCCTACTACCAGACGCACTCGTAGCATGAGCAACTTCCTCGTCTGGCTGGTCTGGGTCGTCGCGGCCTTCTCGTGCCTCGGCTCGGGGATCGCCGTCGTCAGCTTCTCGAACCCGTTCTACTCGGCGCTCGCCCTGATCGGGAACCTCGCCTCGCTCGCCGTCCTCTACCTGCTGCTCTCGGCCGAGTTCGTCGCCGCGGCGCAGGTGCTCGTGTACGCGGGCGCCGTGATGGTGATGTTCCTGTTCGTGATCGCCTACCTCGGCGGCCGGGCCGACGCGCCGTGGGCAAGCGGGCCGAGCATCCAGTCCGTGGCGGCGGTTGCGGCGGCGGCTGCGCTGCTCGTCGAGGTGATCGTCGTGATCGGCCTCGCGGCGAGCGACAGCCTCTCCTCCGCGGCGCAGGTGCCGAGCTCGTTCGGGAGCCCGGCCGACATCGGCGAGGCCTTCCTCACGGACCATCTCCTCGCCTTCGAGATCACCTCGGTGGTGCTGCTCGTGGCCGCGGTCGGCGGCGTGATCCTCGGCCACCACGCGCGGGCCGCGGCGAGCTGGGGATCGGAGAGCCGGTGAACGGGCCCGGGATCGCCTGGTACCTGGCGCTCGCCGCGTTCCTGTTCGCGACGGGGATGCTCGGCGTGCTCCTGCGCCGCAGCCCGCTGATCGTGCTGCTCTCCCTCGAGCTGATGCTGAACGGCGCCAACCTCGCGCTGATCGCCTTCGCGCGGCAGGCCGGCAACCTGGACGGGCAGATCTTCGCGCTCGCCGTGATGGCGGTCGCGGCGGCCGAGGTCGTCGTCGGCCTCGGGCTGATCGTGGCGATGGCGCGCAAGAAGCTGACCCTCGACGTCGACAAGCTCTCGTTCCTCCGCGGATGACCTCGGCCGGCTGGATCACGCTCTTCTCGCCCCTCGTGGGCGCGGCCCTGATCACGCTCGGCGGCTCCCGAATCGGCCGCCGCACCGCCGGCTACATCGCCACCGCCTCGACGATGATCGCGTTCGTCGCCGCGGTCGTCGCGTTCGTGATCGCACTCGGCAAGAGCCCCGACGCGCGCAGCCAGCTCTCGACCGCCTACACCTGGATCCAGGCCGGCTCGTACCAGTCGGGCTTCTCGATCCTGATCGACCAGCTCTCGCTGCTGATGATGCTCATCGTCACCGGTGTCGGCTCGCTGATCATCGCCTACTCGCTCGGCTACATGGAGGGCGAGGACGAGGAGCGGCGCTACTTCGCCTACATGGCGCTCTTCGTCTTCTCGATGCTGCTCCTCGTCGAGGGCGGCAACCTGATCCTGCTGCTTGCGGGCTGGGGGATGGTCGGCCTCTCCTCCTACCTGCTGATCGGCTTCTACCATCGGAGAGCGAGCGCGGTCGCGGCCGCGAAGAAGGCCTTCGTGATGAACGCCGTCGGCGACGCGACGATGGCGATCGCGTTCTTCCTGCTGATCAAGTACACGGGCTCGCTCTCCTACGCGGCGCTCGGCGAGGTGCCGGCGGGGAACCGCTGGGTCGTGAATCTCGTGGCGCTGGGGCTGCTCGGCGGCGCGGTCGCGAAGTCGGCGCAGCTGCCGCTCCAGACGTGGCTTCCCGACGCGATGGAGGGCCCGACCCCCGTCAGCGCCCTCATCCACGCGGCGACGATGGTCACGGCCGGCGTCTACCTGATCGTGCGCTGCAACGCGGCCTTCGAGGCGGCGCCGCACGTCCAGAACCTCGCCGCGGCGCTCGGCACCGTCACGCTGCTGATGGCCGGGCTGATCGCGCTCGTGCAGGTCGACATCAAGCGCGTGATCGCGTACTCGACGATGTCCCAGATCGGCTACATGTTCCTGGGCGCGGGGATCGGCGCGTACGCCGACGCGATCTTCCACCTGATGATGCACGCCTTCTTCAAGGCGACGCTCTTCCTCGCTGCCGGGATCCTGATCCACGCCCTCAGCGGCGAGCAGGACATCCGCAAGATGGGCGGGCTGCGGAAGCTGATGCCGTTCACGTTCCTCGCCTTCCTCGCGGGCGGGCTCGCTCTCAGCGGGATCCCGCCGTTCTCGGGCTTCTTCTCGAAGGACCCGATCATCGCCTCGGCGCTCGCGCGCGGCGGCTGGTTCGGCGACATGCTCTGGGTCGCGGGCCTTGCCGGCGCGCTGCTGACCGGGATCTACACCTTCCGCCTCATCTTCCGCGTCTTCCTCGGCGAGCCGAGCGCCTTCGTGCGCGAGCACCTGCACACGGAGCACGGGGAGGGCCCGATCTCGATGCGCTGGACGGTGGCCGTGCTCGCGGTGCTCGCCACGATCGCCGGCTTCATCCAGTTCCCGCCGTTCTGGGAGCCGGTCTCGAACTGGCTCGAGCCGGTGGCGCCGCCGCTCGTCACGCCCACGAACGCGCAGGAGCTCGCCACGCTCCTGATCGGGGTCACGATGGGCGCGACCGGGATCCTGATCGCCTGGCTGATCTACGGCTCGCACCGCTTCACCGCGCCGAAGCCCTCGGAGCTGTTCGAGGAGAAGTTCTACTTCGACGAGCTGTACGACGCGGTGTTCTACCGCCCCGCCGTCTGGGTCGCGGTGACGCTCCGGCGCGCATTCGAGGAGCCCGTCGTGAACGGCTCGATCGGAGAGGTCGTGGTCGGGACCCGCAGCGCGGCCCGCTGGACCTCCCGGCTCCAGACCGGCCTCCTGCGCACCTACGTGTTCGCGATCGCGGCAAGCCTCGCCGTCCTCCTCGTCGTCTTCGTGGCGGTCAGGTAATGCTGACCACGGTGCTCATCTTCCTCCCGATCGCGGCCGCGCTCGCGATCTGGGTCCTGCCGCTCTCGCGCCACGCCGCCGGCTCGTTCGCGCTGCTCGTGAGCCTCGTCGAGGTCGGGCTCTGGATCGACGCGCTCCTCCGCTTCGACTTCGGGAGCGCGCGGCTCCAGTTCGCCCAGCAGACGGACTGGATCTCGAGCCTCGGCGTCTCGTACTCGGTCGGCCTCTACGCCTTCTCGCTCTGGCTCGCCGGGCTCTCGGTCGTCGTGATGGCCGCCGCAGTCGCGTATGCGTTCTGGGCCGGGCGCGAGCGGGCGCGCGCGTACTTCGGGCTGATGCTCTTCCTGACCGGTGCGGTGATCGGCGTCTTCTCCTCGCAGGATCTCCTGCTCTTCTACGCCTTCTTCGAGATGATGCTGATCCCGCTCTACGTCCTGATCGGCGTCTGGGGCGGGCCGGGCCGGCGCGCGGCGACGGTCAAGCTCGTGATCTACACGATGGTCGGCTCGCTGCTGATGCTGGCCGCACTGATCGTGTACGGGCTCGACGAGGGCACCTTCGACCTCAACGAGATCCACCCGAGTTCGAACAACTGGATCTTCCTCGGCTTCGCGGTGGCGTTCGCGATCAAGGCGCCGCTCTTTCCGCTCCACGGCTGGCTCCCGGACGCCTACCGCAAGGCACCGCCCGAGGTCGCCGCGGTGCTCTCGGGCGTCGTCTCCAAGACGGCGGTCTACGGGTTCCTTCGGATCGCGATCGCGAAGTTCCCGGAGCCCGTGCAGGACTTCCGCGTGCCGATCCTCGTGCTCGCCACGATCGGGCTCCTGTACGGGTCGATGCTCGCCTTCCGCGCGCCCGACGTGCGCGGGGTGATCGCCTACTCGAGCCTCGCCCAGATGGGCCTGATCACGCTCGGCCTCTTCGCGGCGAACGACCTCGGCTTCGACGGCGCGATCCTCCAGTCGGTGAACCATGGGCTCGTCTCGGCGGCGCTGTTCCTCCTCGCCGCGATGGTGGAGCGGCGCACCTCGACCGGCGAGTTCGACCGGCTCGGCGGGATGGCGCGCGGGCGGCCGATCCTCGCCACGCTTCTGATCACAGCGGGAGTGCTGACGCTCGCGGTGCCGTTCTCGGCGAACTTCGCCGGTGAGTTCCTCGTGCTCGCCGGCGTCTTCCAGCAGGGCTGGGCCTACGGCGCGCTCGGCGCCCTCGCGATGGTGCTCGCGGCGATGTACGCGCTGCGCCTGATCTCGGCGGTGCTTCACCGGGAGCCCGGTAACGCCGTCTCGGATGCGGCGCTCGACCTCCGCCCCGCCGAGCTCGGGATCGTCGTCCCGCTCGTCGCCTGCCTGATCGCGCTCTCGTTCTGGCCCGCCGCGATCAGCGGCCACGCGTTCGGCGGCAGCGGCAAGGCGACCGGCGCCCTCACGGCGCCGCAGCCCTACCCGTCGAGCCTGCCGATGAACTGCGTCCGGACGGCGGCAGGAGCCTCGTGCCAGCAGGTCTTTCCCCTCAAGGCGGCGGCGAAGTGATCCACGGGCCGCACGTCGACTGGTTCGCTCTCTCGCCCGAGCTCGTATTGCTGGCGGCCTCCGCCGTCGCTCTGCTCGGGGCGGTGCTCGTACCGCGCGCCTGGCGCACCCCGTTCGGAGCCGCCGTCGCGGCGGCCGGGTTCGTCGCCGCCTTCGCGTTCGGAGCGGTCCTCTTCGCGCAGAGCCCGCACGGCGAGACGATCGTCGCAGGCGCGATGCGGCGTGACCGCTTCGGCGCGCTCGCGGGGCTGATCGTCGCCGCGGCGGGACTGCTCGCGGTCGGCGTCTCCTACGGCGAGCGGTTCCGGGAGCACAGCGGCGAGTACTACGCGCTCCTCGCGGCGGCCGGCAGCGGGATGATCTTTCTCGGCTTCGCCGACAACCTGATGACGCTCTTCCTCGGGCTCGAGTGGTTCTCGATCGCCCTCTACATCCTCTGCGCGATCGACGGCGAGCGGGAGCGCTCGCTCGAGGCCGGGCTCAAGTACCTCGTCGTCGGCAGCTTCGGCTCGGCGATCCTGCTCTTCGGCTCGGCGCTCGTCTACGGCGCCACCGGCGAGATCGGCTTCGAACAGATCGCCGCGGCGACCTCGGCGCAGAACCTGAGCGGCGACGCGCTGCTCGTCGGCGGGCTCGCAATGCTGCTCGTCGGCTTCGGCTTCAAGACCTCGGCCGCGCCGTTCCACATGTGGACGCCGGACGTGTACGAGGGCGCACCGACTCCGGTGACCGGCTTCATGTCGGCGGCGACGAAGACCGCGGCCCTCGCAGTGATGCTGCGCGTGCTGGTCACGGCGTTCCCCGCCGAGGAGCACCTCTGGACGGTCACCGTCGCGGTGCTCGTCTGCGCCTCGCTCGCCGTCGGCAACTTCGCCGCGCTCGCCCAGAGCAACATCAAGCGGCTGCTCGCCTACTCCTCGATCTCGCAGGCGGGCTTCATGCTGATCGGCGTCGCGGCTGCGAACAGCCTCGGCGCCGAAGCGGTGCTCTACTACCTGATCCCGTACGGCGCGATGTCGATCGGCGCGTTCTCCGTGGTGGCGGCGCGCGAGCGGGAGCTCGGCACCGCAGTCACGCTCGACAGCCTCGCCGGCTTCGGCTGGGAGCGGCCGCTCCTCGGCGCCTCGATGGCGACGTTCATGCTCGGCTTCGCCGGCTTCCCGCTCACCGGGGGCTTCATGGGAAAGTTCCTCGTCTTCTCGGCCGCGGACGAGCACGGCTGGTGGTGGCTGACCGTGGTCGGCGTCCTGGCGACCGCGCTGAGCCTCTACTACTACCTCGGCGTCATCCGCGCGATGTACATGCGCCCGAGCGAGGAGCTCCAGCTCGCCGCGGTCGGCGGCTCGCCGCCCCGCGAGCTCCTGCTCCAGACCGTCGCGGGCGCGTGCGTCGTGATCACGGTCGCCTCGTTCGTCTTCGTGCAACCCCTGCTCGACCTGTGCGAGAAGGCGGTCGCGGCGCTGCCGTACTAGGCGACGCGGTTCGCCGGGTCGCGGCCCTCGAGCAGCACTGCGGTGAGCGCCTCGATGCAGAGCCGGCCCATCCCCTCGCGGGCGGCGACCGTCGCGCTGCCGAGGTGCGGGGTGAGGACGACGTTCTCGAGACCGAGCAGCGCCTCGGTCACCTCTGGCTCGCGCTCGTAGACGTCGAGCGCCGCGCCCGCGATCGTGCCGCTCTGCAGCGCCTCGACGAGCGCCGCCTCGTCCACGACAGGACCGCGGGCGGTGTTGACGAGCACCGCCGTCGGCTTCATCCGCGCGAGCGCGGGGGCGTCGATCAGGTGCCTGGTCTCGGGCGTGAGCGGGCAGTGCAGCGTCAGCACGTCCAACTCGCCGATCCGGTCCAGGTCGCGCATCGGCAGCACCGTCATCCCGAACGCCTCGGCGAGCCGTCCGACCTCCCTGCCGATCCGGCCATAGCCCACCACGCCGAGCGTGAGCCCCTGCAGGCCGGTGCCGAGCATGAAGCTGGTCGACCAGCCCCACGCCTCGCCCCGGCGCAGGAAGCGGTCTCCCTCCGCGAGCCGGCGCACGAGCGAGAGCAGGATCCCGATCGCCAGCTCCGCCGTCGCCGCGGTGAGCACGTCGGGCGTGTTCGTGATCACGATCCCGCGCGCGCGGGCAGCCTCGAAGTCGACGTTGTCGGTGCCGACCGCGAAGTTCGCCACCACCCGCAGCTGCGGGCCCGCCGCGTCGAACATCGCGTCGTCGACGGGGTCGATCGGCGTCGCGACGATCCCCTCCGCCCCGGCCACCTCTCCCTCGCGGAACTCGAACAGCCGCGCGAGCTCGGCCCGCGTGGCCTCGGGCAGCAGCTGGGTCGCGACGACGAGGGTCAGGCGGCGTCGGGCACGCGGCGGCCGGCGGGAACCCGCAGCACGCGCGCGACCCCCTCCGGGAGCCACCAGTTCCACGACCCCATCAGCGTCATGATCGAGGGAACGAGCAGCGCCCTGATCACGGTCGCGTCGAAGATGATCCCGGCTGCGAGCCCGATCCCGAACTGCTTGATGTCGACGCTCGGCCCGGTCGAGAGCACGAAGAACGCGAACATCAGCACGAGCGCGGCGCTCGTCACGAGCTTGCCGGTGCGCGCGAGCCCGATCGCGATCGCCTCGTTCGTGTCGTGCACCTGGTCGTACGCCTCACGCATGCGCGTGAGCATGAAGACCTCGTAGTCCATCGAGAGCCCGTAGAGGAACGCGAAGATCATCAGCGGGATCCAGGAGATGATCGCGTTCGTCGCGTGAACGCCCCAGATCGACTCCGACCCGTGCCCGTCCTGGAAGATGAAGACGATGATCCCGTACGCCGCGCCGAGCGAGACGAGGTTGAGGATCACCGCCTTCAGCGGCAGCACGATCGAGCGGAACGCCCGCATCAGCAGGAAGAACGTCAGCAGGATCACGAACGCGAGCATGTACGGGAAGTTCCCGTACACCGCGTGGACGAAGTCGCGCGACTCCGCGGCCACGCCTCCGAGCGTGCCCGAGGTGCCCTCGAGCGCCCGGTGCACCTCGCCGATCGTCCCGCGCGTCGCGCGCGCGTTTCCGTCGTGGGACGGGAAGGCCTCCACCAACGCGGCGCCGCCCCGGCGCCAGCCGGGCCCGGTCGGCGCGACGACGCCGTCGATCCCGCCCACCGCGGCGAGCTTCGCGGCGATCGCATCGGGGTCTCCCCCGTGCTCGACGAGCACGACAAACGGCTGCATCACGCCGAGCGAGATGCCGGCCGCGGTGAGCGCCGCGCGTCCCTGGACCGCGTCGCCCGCCCCCGGTAGGTCCTTCATCTGCGCGTCGCTCGGATTGAGGTGCAAGGCCGGGACGAGGAAGAAGGCGACGATCAGGAGACCGGCCGCGGCGACGGGGATCGGCCGCTTCGTCACGAAGCGCGCCCAGCGCCACCAGAATCCCTCGCCCTGGTCGGTCGCCTCGACGACGCCCTTCGGCATCACGCGCACGGAGTTGATCTTCCCGCCGAGAACGGCGAGCAGCGCGGGCACGAGGGTGATCCCCGACACGACCGAGACGGCCGGGATCAGCATCCCGCCGATCCCGACCGAGCGGATCACGGGGATCGGGAGGATCACGAGACTGAGCAGGCCGATCGCGACGGTCGAGCCCGACACGATCACCGAGCGGCCTGCGTGGGTCATCGTCTCGACAACCGCGGTCTCGACGTCGGGCTGGCGTTTCAACTCCTCGCGGAACCGAAAGATCATCAGCAGCGAGTAGTCGATCGCGACCCCGAGCCCGACGAGCGCGACCAGGAACTGGACGATGATCGAGACCGACGTGATGTAGGTCAGCGCCCAGACGAAGATGAACGTGGTGAGGATCGAAGCCGCGGCCGCGAGGATCGGCATCAGCACCGCGGGCAGCGTCCCGAAGACGAACAGCAGGATGATCAACGCGCCGAAACCGCCGATCAGCGCCTCGGTGAGGACGCTCGGCCCGCCGCTGCCGCCCTCGGCGAGCTGAAGCGGGTCGCGCCCCGTCAGGTGCGCGGTGACACCCGCCGGTGTCGCCGCCAGCAGTGCCTCGCGCGCACCGTCGATGTCGACGGTCTGGTTGAAGCCGGGGTTCCCGGGCGGGTAGATCGTGACGAAGGTCGTGTGGCCGTCGCGCGAGACGTACGCCTTGCTGCCGGTCGTGAAGAACGAACCGACGCGCGAGCCGGGCACTTTTGTGACGGCGGCGCCGACCGCGGCCGGAATACCGGTCTCCTTCGTCACGTCGCCCTTCGAGGTGAAGACCGCGATCAGCGGCGCCTGCTCGCCCGTGCCGAACGTCTTCAGCGCCCGCTGGTTCGCCTCGTACGCGGCATAGCCCGGAATCGAGAACTGCTCGAGCCACCGTTTCGAGACCTGCGAGGCGGCGTAGGCGCCGAAGATCGCGAGCCCGATCCAGGCTACGACGATGAGCTTCCGCCTGCGAAATACGAAGTGTCCGAGCCCTCCCAGCACCTACTAGCCAGGGTATCCACGCTCGACCGGGCTACGCAAACCGGTGAGCAGCGCCGGCAGGCCGGCGGCGAACTGGAGTCCGAGCACCACCAGAATCGCGACGAGAGCCGACGCGGCAGAGGTCGGGAAGCGCGCCCTGCGTGACGTACGGCCCGCGGGCTGCGGCACCTGCGACGACGAGGACCAGCGCGAGCGCGGCGAGCAACGCCTGCAGGCCCTCCTCGGGGCCGCCCTCGAGGGCCTCGCCGAAGCAGGTGAGCGACGCGGCGACGGCGGCGGGCACCGCCAGGAGAAGGAGATAGAAGGCGAGCCGGTGGGCCCCCGCACCGTCGGCGAGAGCCACGAGGACGACAGGGCCGAGCGGAAGGAGACGGCGAAGCATCCGCCGCGGTTTTCGTGGCCCGGACGCGCTCTCCTCCGTTAGATTCCCCGTATGGCTGGAACCCTCACCTGGCTCGGCCACGCGGCGTTCAGGCTCGATTCGCCGGGCGGGAAGCGGATCTACGTCGACCCCTGGCTCTCGGGGCCGACCGTGCCCGAGAGCGAGCGCGAGCCGGAGCGCGTCGACCTGATCGCGCTCACCCACGGCCACGGCGACCACGTCGGCGAGACGGTCGCGCTCTACGAGCGCTTCAAGTGCCCGGTGGTCGCGCTCGTCGAGCTCCGCGGCTGGCTCGCGGAGCAGGGCGTCGACGGCAACATGGCGCACGCGCCGAACAAGGGCGGCACGGTGAACGTGGACGGGATCAGGATCACGCTCACGGACGCCAACCACTCCTCGAGCGCGGAGGACGGCACCTATCTCGGCGAGCCGGCCGGCCTCGTGATCGAGCTCGAGGACGGCACCACCGTCTACTTCGCAGGCGACACCAACGCGTTCATGGACATGCAACTGATCGGGCGCATCTATGCCCCGGACATCGCCGTGCTGCCGATCGGTGACCACTTCACGATGGGCCCGCGCGAAGCAGCGGTCGCGCTCGAGCTGCTCGGCGTGAAGCGCTGCGTGCCCTCGCACTACGGGACGTTCCCGCTCCTCCACGGCACTCCGGCGGAGCTGCGCAAGCTCGCTCCCGGAGTCGAGATCGCCGACCTCGAGCCCGGCGGCAGCGTCGAGCTGTGAGGCGACGCTGGTTCGGCGACCGAGGGCTCCGCGTGCCGGAGCTCGCGGTGGAGGGCGACCCGGCGGTGCCGCTCGACGACGCGCTCGTGCTCGACTCCGTCGACGACGAGGCGGCGCTCCGAGAGGCCCATACGGCCGGAGTCCCCGTCGTCGTGCGCGCGTCGAGCGCCGACGCCGTGCGTCGGGCGCTCGCACGACCCGAGGTCGCGGCCGTCGTCGTGCCCGTCGGCTCGGAGGAGCTCCTCGAGCTCGACCTGACCGGCCTGACCTATGGCTAGCGTTGTCGTCTCGACCTACTCGATCGCGGCGTGCGACCTCCCTGCGGGGCAGTGGGGTGTGGCGGTGCAGTCGAAGTTCCTGGCCGTGGGCTCGGTCGTGCCCTGGGCGGCACCCGGCGTCGGCGCGGTCGCGACCCAGGCCTACGCGAACCCGCGCTACGGGCCGGCCGCGCTCGAGCTCCTGCGGGAAGGGCTCACGGCGGAGGAGGTGGTGGCGCAACTGACCGCCGACGACGAGGGCCGCGAGCAGCGTCAGCTCGGCGTCGTCGACGCGCATGGCCGCGGCGCGAGCTTCACCGGCTCCGCCTGCATGAGGTGGGCCGGCGGGCGCACGGGGCCGTGCTTCGCCGCACAGGGGAACATCCTCGTCTCGGCGGAGACGGTGGACGCGCTCGCGGAGACGTTC
Organism: uncultured Actinomycetes bacterium; assembly: GCA_963724805.1. Lineage (GTDB taxonomy): Bacteria > Actinomycetota > Thermoleophilia > Gaiellales > Gaiellaceae > CAVQZA01. Next base: position 607,776 of record CAVRWA010000014.1, on the reverse strand, counting down.
GAGGCGACCGCGCAGCTCCCCCTCGCCGAGCGGCTGCTCGCCTGCCTCGCGGCGGCCCAGGAGGCTGGAGGCGACGCGCGCGGGCAGCAGTCCGCCGCCCTGCTCGTGGTCGAGCGCGATGCCGGCTACCAGGCGCTCTCGGACACGCTCGTCGACCTGCGTGTCGACGACCACGCGCGCCCGGTCGAGGAGCTGCAGCGCCTCTACCGGCTGCACGAGGCGCTCTTCGGCAGGACGCCGCGCGCCGAGTGGCTGCCACTCGAGGACGAGCTCGCCGCCGAGGTGCAGGCGAGGCTCGAATCGCTCGGCTACGAGCGGCTGGCGGACTGGGCCGGGGTCGAGAACCTCGAGGAGCGCGTCGACGGCGAGGAGGCGATCGACCCGGTCGTCCTCGAGCAGCTGCGAGACTCCACGGCATGAGCTGGAACGTCACGACCCTCTCCGAGCTCGAGAGCTTCCCGGTGGGCGAGCGCGGCCTGCTCTGGCACCCGATCAGGAGCAGGCTCGGGATCGAGGCGTTCGGGATCAACGCATACACCGCGTCCGAGGTCGGCGGCGAGGTGGTCGAGGAGCACACAGAGGAGAGCCTCGGCCACGAGGAGATCTACATCGTGATCGCCGGCCATGCGACCTTCACCCTCGACGGCGAGGAGGTCGACGCCCCGACCGGCACGATCGTCCACCTCCCGGATCCGCCGGTGAAGCGCACGGCGGTCGCGCTCGAGCCGGACACAACGGTGCTCGCGGTCGGCGGCAAGCGCGGCGAGGCGTTCACACCGTCGGGCTGGGAGGTCTCGTTTCGGGCCGACCACCTGCCGCCAGACGAAGCGGTGCAGCTGGTCGAGGAGTGGGTCGACGGGCACCCCGACGATCCAGCGGCGTTCTACAACCTCGCCTGCTTCCGTATGCGCGCGGGCGATCGTGACGGCGCACTCGAGGCGTTCGGCCGCGCGTTCGAGCTCGACCCGGGTCGCGTCCGCAAGTGGTCGGGCGGCGACGCGGACCTCGACCCGATCAGGGCCGAAGTGTCAGCGATCACCGGGTAGCCGCACGCCGGTCGCGCGCAAGCCCGGAACGGGATCGGCCTCCGGCCGCGCAACGAGCAGCACCGCCCCGTAGCTCTCGCCGCCGACGAGCGCGTCGACCACCGCCTGCAGCCCGACCGCGAGCGCGAACGCCTTGTGCGCCTGCTCACCGCCGAACGGGATGAGTTCCTCCGCGCGCGCCGCCCCGCGCAGCACGTCGCCGTGGGTCACCTTCCCCATCGAGACGTCGGCGACGAGCGGGCGCCCGTCCGAGCTCGGTACCGCAAGCGCGAGCGGGTTGGTCCCCGCCAGCTTCGGGCCGCCGGCCGGCGACGCGAGCCGCGGCGGCGATGTCGCGGTCAGCGCCGCGACGAGGCCCCCCTCGGCAAGCTTGCGCGCCCAGTAGCCGAGCGCCCCGGTCGGGAACGCGTCCGAGACGACGAGCCGTGCCCGCTTTGGCGGATCGGCGAGCTGTGCCTCGACGACCGCGGCGAGCGTCAGGTAGCCGAGCGCGCCGCTCGACTCCCAGCGCTCGTAGCCCGGCTCGCTCAGCGCGCGCGAGGGACGCGCCGAGGGGTCGATCCCGTCGAGCGTCTCGAGCCACTCGATCCGCGAGAGGCCGTGGCCGAGCGAGCCGCGGCGCTCGGCGTCAAGGAAGTGGTCGGCGAGGGTCGCGGCGTCGGCCTCGTCGAACCCGAGCGCCCGCAGCCGCGGGAGTGCCTCCTCAGGCTGCACGCCGGCGCGCCTCGAGGATCGGCCAGCCGCGCTGCTGCGCGATCTTCCGCAGCGCACGATCCGGATTGACGACGACGGGATGGCCGACCGCCTCGAGGAACGGCAGGTCGGAGTGGCTGTCGGAGTACGCGGTCGAGGCGGCGAGATCGAGCCACTCGCGCGCGGCGAGCTCCTCCAGCGCCTCCGCCTTCGCCTTCCCGTGGAGCGGCCGCAGCGCGCGGCCCGTGTAGCGGCCGTCGACCACCTCGCACACCGTGCCGATCCCGCCGTCGAGGCCGAGGTCGGCGACGATCGCGTCCACGATCTCCTGCAGCGCGGTCGAGACGATGTAGACGCGGTGCCCCTGCGCGCGGTACCCGTGGGCGGCGTCGACGACCTCGGGCGCCAGCAGCGGCTTCAGCACCGGCTCCATCGCGTCGGCGACGAGCTCCGCCACGTCCGCCGCGCGCACTCCGCGCAGGGCGACGACGCCGCGCTCGGCCAGCGCCGCGACCTCCTCGGCGCGGGCGCCGCGGACGACGAAGAGCAGCTGCCAGACGGCCGCCTGCGCCACCTGGCGGCGGGTGATCAGCCCCCGCTCGCGGAACGAGCCGGCGAGCGCGAGGGCGCTCGAGCGGCGCAGGAGCGTCCGGTCGAGGTCGAAGAAGGCGCCGGCGGTCAGGAGACGAGGGGCAGTGTCTTCGTGATCCCGATCCCGCGCTCGCGCTCCATCCCGAGCACCGCCTCCGCGATCCGGACGATCTCGAGCGAGGTCTCGGACGCCGGCTCGGCCTCGACGAGCGGGACGGCCAGGTCGCCCTGCTCGCGCAGGCGCGAATCGAGCGGCACCCGCCCGAGGAGCGGGATCCCGAGCTCGGCCGCGAGGCGGTCGCCGCCGCCGCTGCCGAACACGTCGCCGGACATGTTCTCGACCACCCCGAGCAGGCGCATGTTCGTCTTCTGCGCCATCACCGCCGCACGCGAGGCGACCTCCTGCGCGGCGGGCTGAGGCGTCGTCACCACGATGACCTCGGCGCGGGGAAGCAGCTGGCCGAGCGAGATCGCCACGTCGCCGGTCCCCGGCGGCATGTCCACGACGAGCACGTCGAGCTCTCCCCAGTGGACGTCCGTGAGGAACTGCTCGAGCGCGCGGTGCAGCATCGGCCCGCGCCACATCACGGGCTGGTTGTCGTCGAGGAAGAACCCGATCGACATCAGCTTGAGGCTGCCCCTGACCGGCGGCACGATCATCCGGTCGACGAGCACCGGCTTCTGCTGGACGCCGAGGATGTGGGGGATCGAGTGCCCGTAGACGTCGGCGTCGAGGATCCCCGTGCGCTTGCCGAGGCGGTCGAAGGCGACGGCGAGGTTCGCGGACAGCGTCGACTTGCCGACACCGCCCTTCCCCGAGGCGACCGCGAGCACGCGGGTCGAGCGGTCGAGCGAGATCCCCTGTGTCCGCTCGGTGACGCCGCCTCGAAGCCTCGCGGTGAGCGCGCCGCGCTCCTCGGGCGTCATCACGTCGAAGTCGAGCCGCACCGACTCGACATCGTCGAGCGGCATCAGCGCGTTCTGAACCTGGTCCTGGAAGGACGAGCGGAGCGGGCAGCCGGCGACGGTCAGCGCGATCGTGACCGCGACGTCGCCACCCTGGATCTCGACCCCGCGCACCATGTCGAGGTCGACCACGTTGCGGCGAAGCTCGGGATCGATCACCTGCTCGAGCGCCTTCAGCACAGCATCGCGTGAGACCGCCATTGCACTGAGCGTACCAACCAGGCGAACCAGCGATGATTACCGCCGTGACCTGGATCGGCCTCGTCTGGAAGAACCTGCTGCGGCGTCCCGCCAGGACCGCGCTGACCGCCGCCGGCGTGGCGCTCGGGGTCGGGCTGATCGTGGCGCTGCTCTCGATCTCCGCCGGCGTGAGCAAAACAGCGGGCGACCTGATCCACGTCGGCCGCGCGGACTTCGGGCTCTTCCAGCGCGATGCGTCCGACCTCACCAAGTCGCTGCTGCCCACCTCGCTCGAGGAGCGGATCGCCGCCGACAAGGACGTCGCTCAGACGGCACGCCTCTTCCTCTACGTGACGCGCGTCTCGGGCCGCGACTCGGTCCTCGTGTTCGGGCTCGACCCGAAGGAGTTCCCCTACGGGCGCCTCGTGATCGTCTCGGGTAGGCGGGGACAGGGCGACGAGGCGCTCGTCGGTGACAGGGCGGCGGCGTCCCTGCACCTGAAGCCGGGCGGCTTCATCACGGTCGCCGGCCGCCGCTACCGGATCGCCGGCCTCTACCACTCCGGCGACAAGTTCGAGGACATCGGCGTCGTGCTGCCGCTCGCGGTCGTGCAGCGGCTCGCCGGGCGGCCGGGTGAGGTGACGACGATCGCGGTGATCGCGCGCCTGGGCGCGCGGCCCAAGACGGTCGCGGCGCGGCTCGAGACCCGCTTCCCGGGGGTGGCCGCGGTCACCGAGCCCGGGCAGGCGGTCAAGATCGACACCTCGAGCCGCCTGATCCTCCAGACCGGCTGGGTGATCTCGCTACTCGCCCTGATCATCGGCGGGATCGGCGTCACCAACACGATGGCGATGTCGGTCTTCGAGCGGTTCCGCGAGATCGGGATCCTGCGCGCGGTCGGCTGGCCGAGCTGGCGGATCGGAGCGATGATCGTGAGCGAGGCGCTGGGGATCTGCCTGCTCGCGCTCGCGCTCGGGCTGCTGCTCGGTTACGCGGCGGCGGAGCTCTTCGTCCGGCGCGGGCTCTCACAGCTCGTCACGCCCGATTTCACCGCGGGCGTGTTCGCGTGGGGGCTCGCGTTCGCGCTCGGCGTCGGGCTTCTCGGCGCGATCTACCCCACGGTGCGGGCCGTGCGGCTCACGCCGATCGAGGCGCTGCGGCACGAGTGAGCTCGAGCCGGCCGTCGCGCATGTGAAGCCCGCGGTCCCCGAGCCCGGCGAGGTCGGAGTCGTTGGTGACGAGGAGGATCGTCATCCCGTACTGGCCGCGCAGCCGTTCGAGCAGCGCGACGATCTGCGCACCCGTCTCGGAGTCGAGCGCGCCCGTCGGCTCGTCCGCGAGGAGCAGCTTCGGCCGGTTGGCAAGCGCGCGGGCGATCGCGACTCGCTGGCGTTCGCCGCCCGAGAGCGTCGACGGCGAGGCGAGCGTCCGCTCCGAGAGACCGACCTCGCCGAGCAGCTCGCGCGCCCTCGCCTCGCGGTCGCGCCGCGGCACGTGCCGGCCGATCATCGGGATCTGCACGTTCTCGAGCGCGTTCAGCGTCGGCATCAGGTTGTGCGCCTGGAACACGAAGCCGACGGTGGCGGCGCGGTAGTCGGAGGGATCCTCGAGGTGCTCGAGGTGATGCCCGTCCACGACGATGCTGCCCGAGTCGGGGCGGTCGAGCGCGCCGATCAGGTTCAGGAGCGTGCTCTTGCCGCAGCCGGAGGCTCCGGTCAGCAGGACGAACTCGCCCGGCTCGAGCCGCAGGGAGATGTCCTCGAGGGCATGGATCCGTCCTTCCTCGAAACCCTTGCGGACGTGCTCGACGACCACCTCGGCGCCGCCGGGCGGCGCGCTCATGCGTGCGGCTTGACGGGGTAGATCAGCACCGCCTTGCCCTTGGCGGTCACCACCGTCGCGCGGAACTTGAGCACGACCCCGACCGCCGAGTCCGGCGGCCAGCGCACCCAGTCCCTGAAGACGCCCTTGAACGGGACGTTGGTGATGTACTTCGTGTTGGCGGCGAACTGGACAGGATGCGCCGTGCCCAGCGGGTCGACGATCGCGATCGAGATCTTCCCCGCGAGCGGCTTGCCCTTCAGGTCGGTCACCTTCACCTGGTAGGGCCAGTGGGTCGTGTTGTCCGCAACGGGCGTGTGCGTCGCCGCGGTGAGCGTGGCCTTGAGCGTCTTGGGTGCCGCAGCGACGGCAGGCGCCGCGAGCACGAGCGTGACGACTGCGATGAGGACGGCGAGCCGCATGCTCCGATCTTACGCAGAGAGAGCCTCCGCAAGCTGCGCGCAGAGCTCCGGGGTGCCGGCGGCGGCGAGCCGGGAGCGCGGCTCGAGGTCGAGCGGCGCCGCGCCGAAGGGCGGCGACTCGAACAGCTCGATCGCGAGGCCGCGCTCGCGAACGAGCAGCTGACCGGCGGCGATGTCCACCGAGCGCGCGCCCTTGAGGGAGCAGACGGCGTCCACCCGCCCCGCTGCGAGGTGACAGAGCGAGAGCGCGAGGGAGCCCATGATCCGCAGCCGGTGTGCCAGCCCGACCATCGCCTCGGCCCGCTCGGCGACGAGCGATGTCCGCGTCGCCTCGAACGCGAGCAGCTCGATCGTCTCCTTCGGGAGGTCGGGGCCGAGCGGCTCGTCGTTCAGGAAGGCGCCCTCACCTCTCCGGGCAACCCATTCTTCGCCCGTGCCGAAGTCGTAGACGTAGCCGAAGTGGACGTCGTCCATCGTCCAGCCCTCGGCGACGGCGATCGAGAGCGAGAAGAAGGGGATCCCGCGCTTCGCGTTCAGCGAGCCGTCGATCGGGTCGATCACGATCACCGGGGGTGCCGTGCCGCTGATGCCGACCTCCTCCGAGACGATCGCAAGGTCGGGGAAGTGGCGGAGCACGGCCTCCTCGGCGTAATGGTCGATCAGCGTCGTGTCGTCGCCGCCCTCGCCCCGGCGCAGCACCGGTTCGCGGTCGGCGCGGTCAGGGCGCTCGGCGAGGACCTCGCGGACGTCGGCGGCGGCCGCGCGGCAGGTGGCGAGCCAGTCGGTCACACCGGGTGGAAGAGCAGGCCGGAGAGGAGCTTGGGGTAGAAGTAGGTGCTCTTCTGTGGCATCACCTGTCCGGCCTCGGCGAGCGCCCAGACCTGCTCCAGGCTCGCGGGGCGCAGGAGGAACGCGGCCTGCGCGTCGCCGCGGTCGACTGCGGCGATCGCCTCGTCGGCGGACGGCGTGTACGTAACCGGGCCGGTCGCGAGCCGCTCCACGAGCGCGGCGTCGAGCTCGCCCGCCTCGCCGGTGACGACGAGCGCTGCGCCGCCGGTGTAGACGGCGATCTCCGCACGTTCGCGCGACAGCGCCTCGATCCAGGCGAGCGCCTCCTTCGGGTCCGGCGGGCCGCCGCCGAGCAGGTTCGCCTCGACTTCGCCGATCCGGTGCGTTGGGAAGATCGTCAGGCCGTCCTGGTTCTCGCCGACGAGGACGACCATCATGTAGCCGGACTCCGGCGTCCCCTGCTCGGCGTGGTAGGCGAGCGCCGTCTCGTAGCGGTGGTGTCCGTCGGCGATCAGGAGCTGCTGCGGCGCGAGCGCGGCCGCGACCGCTTCGATCGTCTCAGGGTCGGTCACGCGCCAGAGCCGAGTCGCGACGCCTCCCTCGGTGGCCTCGAGCGTGGGCTCGCCCTCGCCCTCGAGCAGGGTCGAGCCGCGATGGAGGAGGAAGATCGGCTCGAGCTCCGTGTGCGTGGCGCGAAGCAGCCGCAGGCGCCCTTCCTTCGGGCCGGCATGCGTTCGCTCGTGCGGCAGGACGACCCGCGCTTCGTAGGGCTCGAGCCGAAGCGACGCGACGACGCCGGTACGGGTCCGGGCGACGCCATCCGGCCCGACGAAGTCCTGTGCAAGCGCCCAGAGCGCGGGCTCGTCTTCCTCGACGAGAACGCCCTCCGCCCGCCAGTGAGCGAGCGTGAGCCCCGCCTCCTCCTCCGAGTCCGGCAGGGTCAGGTGCACGACGTTGTGAGGGTCGAGGGCGAGGTAGCGCTCGCGCTGCTCGGCCGAGATCACGTCGTAGGGGGGCGCGACGACGCGCTCGCCCGGCTCGGCGTAGCGAAGGGCGCGGAACGGCTTCACGACGGCCACTCCGGCCGAGCCTAGCAGCCGCCCCGACGCCTAGACTGGCTCCGTGAGCGCGATCGCAGAGCTGGCTGCAGACAGGGTCGTAGAGGGCGTCTACGCCGTCTCCCGGAAGCAGCGGCTGCGGACGCGAGGGGGCGCTCCGTACCTCGCGCTAGAGCTCGTCGACCCGAGCGGCCGGATCGAGGCGCGGGTCTGGTCGGACGTCGACCTGCTCGACGCACGGTTCGCGGAGGGCGACGCGGTGCACGTGCTCGGCCGGGTGGAGCGGTTCCGCGACCGCCTGCAGCTCGAGATCCGCTCGCTCGAGGCCGCTCCGGGCGAAGATGCCGCCGCGCTTGCGCCGGCGATGCGCCGCGACGCGGACGAGCTCGACGGGTTCCTCGAGTTCCTGGCCGCCGAGATCGCCCATCCCGGCCTGCGCGCGACGGTGGATCGCTTCCTCACGGACGACGCCGTCCGCCGCAGGCTGCGCGAGCTTCCCGCGACCCCGGACGGGCACCACGGGTACGCCGGCGGCCTCCTCGAGCACACCGTCGGCGTCGCCACGCTCTGCCGCGAGACCGCGCAGCTCCATCCGCGCCTCCGGCCCGACCTGCTCGTCTCTGCCGCGCTCCTGCACGATGTCGGCCGCACGCTCGAGCTCGGCCCTGCCCCGGCCTATCGCCTCACCGACGAGGGACGCCTGCTCGGCCATGTCCACCTCGGCCTGCGCCTAATTGAGGAGCGCTCGGACGGGCTCGACCCGGCGGTGCGCGCCGAGCTGCTGCATGCGGTCGCCTGCCACCACGACTCGCGCGCGGCGCGCACCGCCGAGGCAGCCGTGCTCTACCACGCGAACCAGCTCGACGCGGTCGCCGCGACGCGTCCCGTGACCGAGCCCTGAACGGGGTCGCGCTCGCACTCGGCGCGAGCCTGGTCTGGGGGACATCCGACTTCCTCGGTGGTGTTGCGTCTCGGCGCCTGCCGGTGCCGCTCGTCCTGTTCGCGTTCCAGCTCGTCGGGCTCGTCTTCGTGTCCTCGATCGTGGTCCTGCGCTGGCAGGGCCCGCCGGCCACGAGCCACCTCGTCTACGGCTTCCTGGCCGGCCTGGCGGGCGCGGTCGGGCTAGGCGCGCTCTACCGGGCGATGTCGGTCGGGGCGATCAGCATCGTCACGCCGATCGCGGCGACCTCGGCGATCGTCCCCGTCACGGTGGGACTCCTGCACGGCGACCAGCCGAGCCGCGTTCAGGAAGCGGGGTTCGTGCTCGCGTTCGTCGGGGTCGTGCTCGCCTCGCGCGAGGAGGTGCACGAGGCGCGCACCGACACGCGGATTGCCGCCGGCGTCGGGCTGGCCCTGTTCGCCGCGCTTTGCTTCGGGTCGTCGCTCGTCGGCCTCCACGCGGCCGCGGCCGCCGGCGGGGACGCGCTATGGGGGACGATGATGCTCCGTGTCGCCGGGCTCGCGGTCGCCGTCGTGTTCGTGATGGCGGCGCGGACGCACATGCGCGGACGCAGCCGGGAAGTCGCGCGGCTCTGGCCCATCGGGATCCTCGACAGCACCGGCGTGCTCGCGTTCTCACTCGCCTCGACCCGCGGCCTGATCAGCGTCATCTCCGTGCTCAGCTCGCTCTTCCCGGTCGTCACGGTGGCTCTCGCGACCATCGTGCTGCACGAGCGGATGAGCCGCCTCCAGGGCGTCGGCGTCACCTTGGCGATCGCAGGCGCGGCGGCTCTGGCCGCCGGCTAGACATCACGCGGAGAGTCGTCACTGTTTCGTGATCCACGGGTGCGGAGTACGAATATAGGATCGAAAGCGACGGGCGGGGGCACGGGGCGTCCCCGGGTGCAGTCTCAGACGTTGAAGCGGATGTTCAGGACGTCGCCGTCCTGGACGGGGTAGGTCTTGCCCTCGAGGCCCTGCTTGCCGTGACGGGCGACCTCGGCGTGCGAGCCCAGCTCGACCAGGTCCCGCCACTGGATCACCTCGCAGCGGATGAAACCACGGGCGATGTCCGAATGAATCGTGGCCGCTGCGTCCAGCGCCGACTCGCCGCGGCGCAGCGTCCACGCGCGCGTCTCCTTCTCCCCCGCAGTGAAGAAGGTGATCAGGTCGAGCGCCTCCGAGAGTCGCCGCACGACCTCGTTGAGCGCCGACGGGCGCCCCTCACGGAATGCGGCTGCGTCCTCGTCGGGCAGCTCCGCCAGCTCCGCCTCGAGCTTGCAGTCGATCCCGCCGGGCCCGTTCTCGACGGCGAGCAGCGCCTTGGTCGTGAGCGGCTCGAGCTCGGGCGGAAGCTCACCCGGATAGTCGGCGAGGGTGGCGCCGCCCTCGAGATGCGTGAGGAGCTTCTCGAGCTCGGCCGCCTCGGTCTTCACCTTCTGGTCGCCCGACTTCGCCTGCTTGGCGACCCGCTCGAGCCGCCGCTCGACGTGATCGCGGTCGGCGACCAGCAGCTCGAGCTCGAGCGTCTCGAGATCGCGCGCCGGATCGGCGTCCGGCGAGAAGCCGTCGGCGACCGCGAGCAGGGCATCCACCTGGCGCAGCCCTCCGAGCAGCTGCGCGCCGGTGCCGGGGACGTCGACGACGCGGATCGCTGCCGGCGTCACCTTCTTCGCGTGCACGACCTCGGCGAGCGCGTCCAGGCGCTCGTCGGCCATCAGGGCCATGCCGACGTTCGACTTGTCCGCGACCGACGCATAGGCGGTCACCTCGGCACCCGCCTTGGTGAGCGCGTTGAACAGCGTGGTCTTGCCCGCGTTCGGCAGACCGACGATCCCGATCTCGAGGGGCACGAACCTAGCTGCTGCCGAAGCCGACGCGGCTCTCGCGGGCGAAGCGCTTGAAGTAGACGACGCGCCGGGGTGCGACGGTGATCTCGCCGTCGTCGGCCGAGAGCGTCACGACGCCCTCGCCACCGGCCGCAAGCGTGCGCTCGACCTGCTCGACCGACGCGGCTGTCGCGAAGCCGCCGAGGATCTGACCGCCGTCGAACGCAACCTCGAAGCGCACGCGCTCCTGCTCAGACACGAGACACCACCTCCGTGAGGACACCGTGGACGGAATCTGGATGGACGAATGCGACCTGAAGGCCGAAGAGACCGCGGCGCGGCTCGGAGTCGATCAGCTCGGCGCCGGCGGCCTCGAGCTCAGCGAGCGAGGCGCCGATGTCGTCGACCTCGTAGGCGACGTGATGCATGCCCGGGCCGCGCCGGGCCAGGAACTTCCCGACCGGGGAGTCGCCCACCGTCGGTGCAAGGAGCTCGACCCGGCTCCCCCCGGTCCGCAGCGAGGCGGCCTCGACGCCCTGCTCGGGGACGAGATCGCGGTGCTCGAGCTCGGCGCCGAAGAGCCGCCGGTAGGTCTCGATCGCCTCGTCGAGGTCGGCGACGGCCACGCCGAGGTGGTGGATGCCGAGCGTCTCCATCGGGGCGATGCTAGCGACCCGCCGCCGCAGGCCGCCTTTCGAGCACCTCGTCGACGATCCCGTAGGCGACGGCCTCCTCGGGAGCCATGAAGCGGTCGCGGTCGATGTCCTGCATCACCTGATCGACCTCCTGGCCCGAGTGGCGGGCAATCAGCTCGGCCATCCGGCGCGTCATCTCCTGGATCTCGCGGGCCGCGATCTGGATATCGGCGGGCGTGCCCCGGAAGCCGCCGGAGCCCTGGTGGATCATCACCTTCGCGTTCGGGAGGACGAAGCGCTTCCCCGGCGCGCCCGCGGCGAGGATCATCGCCGCCGCCGACATCCCCATCCCGATGCACACCGTCTGCACGTCGGGCTTCACGTACTGCATCGCGTCGTAGATCGCCATCCCGGCGTAGGCCGAGCCGCCGGGCGAGTTGATGTAGAGGCTGATGTCCTTCTCCGGATCCTCTGCCTCGAGCACGAGGAGTTGCGCCGCGATCACGTTGGCGAGCTCGTCGTCCACCTCACGGCCGAGAAAGACGATTCGCTCGCGCAGCAGCCGGGAGTAGATGTCGAACGAGCGCTCGAGACCGCCGTCTGCCTGGACGACCATCGGGACGAGTGCCATTGCTCCTCCTCGTGGTAATGTGCCACCGTTGGGTTGCACATCATATACGCAACCAGGAGGTTGCTGATGGAGGTCACGCGCGAGATCCTGGTGCCCGCGCCGGCCGAGGAGGTCTGGGCGGCGCTGACGGAGGCAGATCGTCTCAGCGAGTGGTTCGCGAACGACGTCGAGCTCGATCCCGCGCCGGGCGGCGAGGGCGTCTTCCGCTGGGAGAACGGCGAGGAGCTGCACGCGACGGTGGAGGAGGTCGACGAGGAGCGAAGGCTCGCGCTGCGCTGGGAGGACGGCGGCGCCGTCGAGCTCGAGCTCGAGGAGGTCGACGGCGGCACGCTCGTGGTCGTGCGCGAGTCGAGCCCGGAGTTCGGCCCCGCGCTCGAGCTGCACGCGCTCGCCCTTTCCCTTGCGCTCGCCTGACGTCTTCGCGGCGCTCGCAGACCCGAGCAGGCGCTTCGTGCTCGAGACGCTGGCGCAGCGCGGCTCGGCCACGGCCACGGAGCTCGCGGCCGAGCTTCCGGTGACCCGCCAGGCGGTCGCGAAGCACCTGGCCGCGCTCACCGCGGCAGGGCTCGTCGAGCCCACTCGCATCGGCCGCGAGACGCGTTACCGCCTCACGCCGGAGCGGCTCGGCGAAGCGTCCGCGTGGATCGAGCGCGTGGGCGCGCAGTGGGACGAGCGGCTCGCGGCGCTCCGGGAACACGTGGCGGGCCGCTCCTAGCCTGCGAACACGCGGCCCGCCCCAGAGCCGCAACGACGAGATGATGCCTGGGCACGTCGCCTCAACGTTCCTCCTTGCTCGGGTGGAGTCGCCGCCTGCGGGATGCGGATTGCTGCGCGTTTGCCGCGCGTTGTCGATCAGTCGCCGGGGAGGGCGCGGATCGTGCCGACGGTCTCGGAGGAGCGCGACTCGGTGTCGATGTCGGCGAGCAGCGCGAGCACCTCCTCGCGCACGAGCGTCTCCTTTTCGAGCAGCGCCGCGGCGAGACGGTCGAGCCCTGCGCGGTGCTTCTCGATCAGGCGGACCGCCTCGGCGTACGCGCCGTCGGTGAGCCGGGCCTGCTCGCTGTCGCGGAGCCGCTTCGTCTCCTCCGAGAGCGCGTAGTTGTCGGCGCGCATCGTCCGCGAGCCGGCCACGTCGGACATGCCGAAGTCGAACACCATCTGCCGTGACAGCTCGGTCGCCTTCTCGAGGTCGTTCGACGCGCCGTTCGTGACGCGGCCGAACACGACCTGCTCCGCGGCTCGGCCCGCGAGGAAGATCTTCATCATGTCCATCAGCTCTTCCTTCGTGTGCAGGTAGCGGTCCTCCGAGGGAAGGTTGAGCGTGTAACCGAGAGCGGTCCCGCGCGAGACGATCGTCACCTTCTGCACCGGCAGCGCATCGCCCATCAGGTGCGCCATCAGGGCGTGGCCGCCCTCGTGGTAGGCGAGGATGCGCTTCTCCTTCTCGGTCACGACACGCCGCTGCTGCAGACCGGCGACGACACGCTCCATCGCCTGGTCGAAGTCGATCTGGCGGATGTACTGGAGCTCCTGGCGGCCGGCGAAGATGGCCGCCTCGTTGGCGAGGTTCGCGAGGTCAGCGCCGGTGAGACCCGCGGTCTGGCGGGCGATCTGCGCGAGGTCGACGTCCGCCGCGAGCGGCTTGCCGCGGGTGTGCACCTTGAGGATCTCCTCGCGGCCGGCGAGATCGGGCGGCGCGACCAGCATCTGCCGGTCGAAGCGGCCGGGGCGCAGCAGCGCCGGGTCGAGGTCCTGGAGGCGGTTCGACGCCCCCATCACCACGACCTGGTCCGTAGGGCTGAAGCCGTCGAGCTCGACGAGGAGCTGGTTGAGCGTCTGGTCCTGCTCGCGGTTGAAGCCGTGCCCGGTGCGGGCGGCGCCGACGGCGTCCAGCTCGTCGATGAAGACGATCGAGGGCGCGTGCTTGCGCGCCTCGTTGAAGAGCTTGCGGATCCGCGAGGCGCCGAGGCCGGCGAACATCTCCACGAACGCGGAGGCGGACTGCGAGTAGAACGCCGCGCCGGACTCGTTCGCGACTGCCTTTGCGAGCAGCGTCTTGCCGGTGCCGGGCGGGCCGTAGAGGAGGATCCCCTTCGGCACGCGCGCGCCCAGCCGCTGGAAGCGCTCGGGATTGCGCAGGAAGTCGACCACCTCGGCGAGTTCGGCCTTCGCCTCCTGGGCGCCGGCCACGTCGCCCCAGGTGACCGAGGAGCTCGAGTTCGTCTCGATGTGCTTCGGCTTGATCCGAGGCATCAGCGCCACGGTGCGCCAGAGCAGGTAGACGATCAGGCCGAAGAAGACGATCGGCAACCAGGTCAGCGCCTGCTGCCCGATCTCGTGGAGCGTCTGCCCGACGGAGGCGACCATCCCCCGCACCATCGGCAGCCGCGACGGAAAGCCTTAGAACCCGCCAAACGAAGAGTGTTAGGGTTGACGGGAGCTAGACAAAAAGGAGGCACTACTTGCTCGCCAACACCTACCCGTTCTTGAGCGTGTTCTGGTACATGCTCCTGTTCTTCGCGTTCTTCATCTGGATCTGGCTGCTGATCACGTGCTTCGCGGACATCTTCCGCCGGCACGACGCGTCCGGATGGGCGAAGGCGCTCTGGATCATCTTCATCATCATCGTCCCGTACCTCGGCGTCCTGGTGTACATCATCGCCGAGCACAAGGGGATGGCCGACCGAAACGTGAAGTCGATGCAGGCCCAACAAGCGCAGGCGGACGAATACATCAAGTCCGTGGCTTCGTCGGCCGACCCGGCCGAGCAGATCGCGAAGGGGAAGCAGCTGCTCGACAGCGGCGCGATCACGCAGGCCGAGTTCGACGACCTGAAGAAGAAGGCACTCGCGTCCTAGTACTCGCGCCGGGGGCTCGTCCGGCTGTCAGAGCCGGGCGAGCACCTCGGCGACGCTCGTGAGCGCGACGCCCTGCATCCGCCAGTCCGCCATGCAGGCGGCGGTGCGGCCCGCATCGAGACCCCGCGCGGCTTCCTCGACGAAGCTCACGCGGTAGCCGCGAGCGCGGAGGCTGCGGATCGCCGCGTCGTCGCAGACGTCTGTGGCGACGCCGAAGAGGACGACCTCGTCCGGCGCGAGCGCCTCCAGCAGCGGCTCGGTGTTCGGATTCGTGAAGACGTCGAAGCTCTTCTTCAGCAGCAGGAACTCGCGGCCGCGCAGCCACTTGCGCGGAACCTCGGTCAGGGCGAGCGGGACCGGATCGAGCTGCTCGGTCTCGGGGACCTTCCGCGCGCCGCGGGTGCCGCGAAGGCAGTGCGGGGGATAGGTCGTCTCGAAGTCCGGCGACTCGGAGAGCTCCGCGTCGGTCAGCTCGTGGTCGTCGGCGGAGGCGACGTGGACGATCCCGGCCTCACGGGCGGCCGTGACGAGACGCGCCATCGCCGGCGCGGTCTCTTCCGCCCCGGGCACGTAGAGCTTCCCCTCCGGGAGCATGAAGTCGACCTGGGTGTCGACGTCCCAGAGGATCACGTCACGAGCTCGAGCCGCGGGTTCGGCCGGAACCGGCGGCCGACCTTCGCGGTGTCACGCCCGTCCGTCATCACGATGTCGGCCGTGAAGTCGTTCTCGCCGCGGATCAGCGAGGAGCCGACTCCGTAGGAGTCGACGGGCACGCCCTTGCGCTCGAACTCCTCGATCTTCGCGACGGTGAACCCGCCCGAGGCGACGATCTTGACCCGCTCGAAGCCGTCGGCGTCGAGCGCGTCGCGCACGTTCCGGACGAGCTTCTCGTTCACCCCGCGCGGGTCGAAGTCCCCCATCTCCTCCCACAGCGAGCGGTCGACGAGCTGGCCCGACGTGTCGAGTCGAACGCCCCAGAGCTTGGGGCCGAGCGCGCGCGCGACCTCGAGAGCCGTTCGCACCGAGTCGTTCTCGAAGTCCACGAGCACGACGATGTTGAAGTCCGGCGGCGCCCACTCGGCGAACTTCGTCGCCGCGAGGACGGTGTTTCCCCCGTACGAGGCGATCAGCGAGTGCGGCACGGTGCCGATCCCGCGCCCGCCCCACCAGGACGCCTGCGCGTCGGAGGTGACGCCGACCGCTGCGCCGACGAGCGCCCCCGCGACGTAGGCCGCGTAGCCGTCACCGGTCTGCACGCGGTGGTGGTCGTGGCGTGCCGGCATGAAGATGATCGGCTTGCCGTTGGCAGCCTCGAGCACGCGCGTCACGTTCGTCGCGATCAGCGTGCGGCGCGCCAGCACGCCGAGATAGACCGTCTCGAGGTGGCCGAACGTTGTGTAGTCGCCCTCGATCGTCATTACCGTCTCCCACGGCTCGAGCCTGTCCCCGTCGTAGAGGGCGTGGACGGTGAGCGCCTCCCAGTCTTCGGCGCAGAGCTTGAGGATCGCGATCGCCTCGTCCATCCCGCCGAGCACCGACTCGTGCTTCTGGAAGACCTGCATCACCACGCGCGGGTGGCGGCCGTCGGCGACGAGCGCGGTACGGGTGTGGTTGAAGTAGGCGTCGGTGTAGTAGCCCTCCCGCATCTTCTCGACGGGGAGGTCGAAGATCTCCGGCGGCAGCCGGTCAGCCCGCGTCCGCGTGACCATGTTCCAGCTTCAGGCAGGTGGCGAGCGCGAGCTCGGCGACCTCGAGCTGCTCGGAGCTCGGCTCCTCGGTCGAGAGGCGGTGCTGGAGCTCGTGCCCGGGCCAGGCGAGAGCGCGGGAGACGGGATGGTTCGGATGACGCACCATCCAGCCGAACATCTCGGTCGCAGCGGCGAGCGCGCCGACGGCGGAGGCCGCACGCGCGGGGCCGCGGAGGCGCTCCGGCGCGCGGGCGGCGAGCGAGTTGCCGATCGCCGTGGTGAGGATGATCGGGCCGACGAGGTGCGAGCCGCAGCGCTCGTGCTCCTTCGTCGCGCGGCCGCCGTGCTCGTAGCTCCCGATCGCGACGTGCTCGGCGCCGTGGTAGGCGGCGAGCTCGCCGCCGCGCAGCGAGAGTGCCGCCGGCGCCAGGGCAATCACACCGGCCGTGAGCTCCTTTGCGAGCGGCCGCAGTCGCGAGGAGCGCACGACACGGGTCACCGCGGCGGTCGCGAACATCGCGCCGAGCACGCCCTTTCGCTCGAAAGGAAGCCGGGCCTCCGGAAGCTCGCGCCGCATCGCGGGGAGGACGAGCATCGCCTCGAGCAGGCGGGCGGGGCCGCGCAAGAGCGGGCTTCCGACTCCCGAAGCGCGGAAGCCCTTCCGTGCGGCCGCGACCTTGATCGTCCCATCGGGCTCGCGGACGGCGCAGGCCCACGAGGTCGGCCCGTGCACGAGCACGCCGTTCCCGAGCGCCATCCCGCCGAGGCGAACCGTCTCCTCCATCCCCGAGACCTTACCCCCGGGCGGCCGTTCTGAGCGCCGCCTGAAGCGCAGACGCCGCTTCGCCGCGCTGGATCGGGCGACCGTCCAGCTCGACCACCGGCACGACCTCGCGCACGGACGACGAGGTGAACGCCTCGTCCGCGGCGGCCAGCTCGCCGAGCGGGAAGGCGCCCTCGACCACCGGCAGGGCGGCAAGCTCGAGCAGCGTCGCGCGGGTCACGCCGGCGAGGATCCCGAGCTCGAGCGAGGGCGTGAAGAGCGTCTCGCCGCGGCGCCACCAGAGGTTCGTGGTCGGCCCCTCGAGCACGATCCCGTCCCGGCTGACGAAGACCGCGTCGTCGGCGCCCCTGCGCCGGGCCTCGTCGATCGCGGCCATGTTCACCGCGTAGCTCGTGGACTTGACGCCGCCGAGCAGCCAGGGGGCCTCGGCGATCGGGCCGAGCAGGGCCGCGAGCCGCAGGCCCCGCTCCCGGAGCTGCTCCAGCCCCTCGGGGAGCTCGCTCACGAGCGCGAGCCCGACAGAGCCGGCTGTCCAGTACAAGCGTAGGACGGCCTCGTCCCTTGCCGCCTCGGCCAGCGCGAGCGCGCACAGCTCCTCGAGCTCGGCCGCGGGCACGGGCTCGAGACCGAGGCGAGCAGCCGAGCCGGCCAGGCGGTCGAGGTGCGCCTCGAGCCGGAACGGGCGACCGCCGTAGACGCGCAGCGTCTCGAACGCGGCGCGGCCCCGCAGCAGCGCGTCGTCGTCGGCGCGCAGGACCGGCGTGTCGGGCGGGACGACGCCACGCCCCGAGACCGCGAGCCCGAGGAGCGTCATGCCGGCTGCAGCACCTCGCTCCCCACGGCCTGCAGGAGCGGCCTGGCCTTCACCCACGACTCCTCGATCTCGGCCGCGGGGTCCGAGTCCCACACGATGCCCCCGCCGACCCAGAAGTGGATCCGGCCCTCGGCGACGGCGAAAGTGCGGATCGTGAGCGCGAGCTCGAGGTCGCCGTTCGGCCAGATCCGGCCGAGCGCGCCCATGGACGCTCCGCGGCCCACGGGCTCGAGCGCCGCGATCCGGTCGATCGCCGCGATCTTCGGCGCGCCCGTGATCGAGCCTCCCGGGAACGTCGCCTCGAGCAGCTCGGTCAGCGTGACGCCGTTGCGAAGCGTCCCCTCGACCGTCGAGACGAGGTGGCTCACGCCGGCGAGCCCGTACGGCGCCGCGAGCTCGGGCCAACGGACGCTGCCCGGCTCGCAGACGCGGGAGAGGTCGTTGCGCTCGAGGTCGACGATCATCACGTGCTCGGCGAGGTCCTTCGCCGACTCGATCGGCTCGCCTGCCGGCGCCGTCCCTTTGATCGGACGCGTCCAGACGCGGCGACCTTCGCGGGCGAGGAAGAGCTCGGGCGAGCCGGAGACGACGGCCCAGCCGTCCCCCACGAACGGCTCCGGGTGGATGGGCCGGAGCTGCGCGAGCGCGGCCGCGAGCCCCGCCGGGTCGCCACGAAACGGCGCCGAGAGGTGCTGGACGAGGTTGACCTGGTAGACGTCGCCGCGGGCAATCGAGTCCCGCACCGCCTCGACGGCCTCGGCATAGCGACCGTCCGTCCAGCTCCGTGTCCAGGCACCCACCTCGAAGCTCGTGCTCATGAGCATTTGGCGGTCGTGGTCGGGGCGGACGGAGACGGCCGCTGCGGGCAGGCGCTGGCACGGCTCCGGTGGAGCAGGTGTGGCCTCGCGGCGGAGCCCGGCCGAGAGCCCGTACCCGAGGTAGACGTCCGCGACCACGCCCTCGGCCCCAAAGAAGCCTTCGGCGCGCAGGGCCTCCTCGACCTCGGCCAGCGAGCTCAGCTCGTGAATCACCCCAGAACTGTACGGGCGGCGTGGCGGAAGAACTCGACGCCGAGCTCGAGGTCGTCGACGAGTGCTCGCTCGTCCGCGGAGTGGATCAGGCGCGCCATCAGCTCGGGGTCCATCTTCGACGGGAAGAAGCCGTAGGCCACCGTTCCGAACGCCTCGCGCAGCCAGTGGCTGTCGGTGAAGCCGGCGCAGCAGATCGGTGCGACGAGAGCGCCCGGCTCGGACTGGACGACGAACGCCGAGATCGCGCCCCAGAGCGGAGTGTCGAGCGGCGAGCGGGTCCCACCCTGCGCCGAGATCAGCTCGAACTCCCAGCCACTCTCCCCGAGCGCCTCGCGCATCGCCGCCTCGGCGTCGGCGGGAGTCTGACCGGGCCTCAGGCGGCAGTCGACCGTCACCTCGCAGACCGCGGGGATCACGTTTCGCTTCTGCGAGGCGGAGATCACCGTCGGCGCGAACGTCATCTGCAGGAGCGGCTCGATGAGATCGCCGGCGAGCGGGTGGATCGCGCGCGCCGTCTCGACCGCCCTGTCGGCCGGCGGCACCTCGCCGGTGAGGGCGCGGAAGAACCCCTCCGTCTCGGGCCCATGCTCGGGCTCCGTCCGGTATGCGCTGATCCGCTCGATCAGCGGCGCGGCCTTGAGGAGCGCGTTGTCTGCAAGCCCGGGCATCGAGGCGTGGCCGGAGCGGCCCCTGACCCGGACGATGAACGGCGCGGTCATCTTCTCGGCGGCGGCGCAGAGGTAAACCGGGCGACCGTCGAGGACGACACGGTCCCCCGCGCCCTCGTTGAGCGCGAACTCGCAGCGCACCGCCTCGGGGTGCTCGCGCACGAGCCACTGGAGGCCGAAGTCGTCGCCGACCTCCTCGTCGGCGGCCGCGACGAAGATCAGGTCGCCGCTCGGCTCGAAGCCTTCGCGGGCGAGCGACGCGAGCGCGACCGCCGAAGCCGCCACCTCGCCCTTCATGTCGAGCGCGCCGCGCCCCCAGACCTCGCCGTCGACGAGATCGCCCGACCACGGATCGCGCCGCCACTCGTCCGGGTCCGCCAGCACTGTGTCGGTGTGCGAGAGGAGGCACAGGCGCGGGCCGCCGCCCCTTCCGCGGATCCGCGCCACCAGATTCGCGCGGTGCGGCACCTTCGCGAAGAGCTCGGACGCCACGCCGTTCGCCGCCAGATAGTCCCGCAGGAGCTCCGCCGCCCGCGACTCGTTGCCGGGCGGATTGACCGTGTCGAGCCGGATCAGCTGCTGGACGAGCTCGACGACCTCGTCGCGGAGGGTCAGCCGTCCTCCTCCTTCGCGAGGGCCGTGAGCCGGTCGCGGGCGGTCCAGAGCTCCGGGTACATCCGCTTGGTGATCAGCCGTCCAAGCACTTCGACCGGGGTTCCCTGGGTGCCGACGACGTGCTCGCCGATGATCCGTGCCACCGTCTGGTAGTGCTTGACGCGCCAGACCGCGATCGCCTCGTCCCACTCGACGAGGCCCTCGGCCAATTGGGTGGCAGCTTCGTCGCCCGAGCGATAGACCTCGACCGGATCGAGCCCGGCGGCGACGAACGCGTCCCACAGCGGCGGCGAGACGCGCCGGATCTGCCGGAAGCCTGGCGAGTCGAAGCCCGAGCCGTGCCCGAGCACGCGGCGGATCGTCTGGTACTCCCACGGCGACAGCTGCTCGAGCATGTCGAGCTGGCGCGTGATGAACGCGATCGAGAGCGCCGCGCGCCGCAGGAGCCGCGCCGCCGTCGCGAGCTCGCCCTGCTCGACCTGAGCCGTCGCCTCGGCCACCTCGGCGCATGCGAGCTTGAGCCAGAGCTCCGAGGACTGGTGCACGGTCTGGAAGAGCAGCTCGTCGCGGTGGATCCACTCCTCGGGCGTCTTCTGGAGCGCGAGCAGCTCGTCGGTGCGGAGGTAGCGCTCGTAGTCGCTCGCGCCCTGGCCGGGCAAGACCGGCTGGGAGAAGTCCTCCACCGTCATGGGCGCAGCATACTTCCAGGGATGAGCGACCTCTTCTCCGATGCGGCGCGCGAGCGGGCCGACCTCAACGCGCCGCTCGCGACCCGGCTTCGGCCCCGCACTCTCGACGAGTTCGTGGGACAGACGCACGTCCTTGCGGAGGGCTCGCTGCTCCGGCGGGCGATCGCGGAGGACCGGATGCGCTCGGCGATCTTCTACGGCCCGCCCGGGAGCGGGAAGACGACGCTCGCGCGGATCGTCGCGGGCGTGACGGGCGCGGCGTTCGAGGAGATGTCGGCCGTCTCGGCCACGGTCGCACAGGTGCGCGAGGCGATCGCGCGGGCCCGCGAGAGGCTCGGCGCGCACGGACAGCGCACGATCCTCTTCCTCGACGAGATCCACCGCTTCAACAAGGCGCAGCAGGACGCGCTCCTGCCGGCGGTCGAGGACGGCACGATCACGCTGATCGGCGCGACGACCGAGAACCCGTACTTCGAGGTCAACTCGGCGCTGCTCTCGCGCGCGCAGGTCTACGAGCTGGAGCCGCTCGGGCTCGACGAGCTTGCCCTGGTGATCCGCCGCGGCGCCGACGAGCTGAAGGCCGACGTCTCCGACGAGCTCGTGGCGGCGATCGCGGAGCGGGCCGGCGGCGACGCGCGGTCGGCGCTCTCGATCCTCGAGCTAGCCTGCGACGCCGTGGCGGCCGAGGGAGTCGCGCCCGAGCTCCGCCACGTCGAGGATGCGTCCCGGAAGCGGCCGTTGATCTACGACAAGGGCGGCGACGCGCACTACGACTTCACCTCCGCCTTCATCAAGTCGATGCGCGGCTCCGATCCCGATGCCGCGGTCTACTACCTCGCCGCGATGCTCGAGTCGGGCGAGGATGCCCGCTTCATCGCGCGGCGGATGGTGATCCTCGCCTCCGAGGACATCGGCAACGCCGACCCGCGCGCGCTGATGGTCGCCGTCGCTGCAGCACAGGCGCTCGAGCACGTCGGCCTGCCCGAGGCCCGCCTCAACCTGGCCCAGGCGGCGCTCTACCTCGCCCGCGCTCCGAAGTCGAACGCCTCGTACGTGGCGATCAACGAGGCCTCGAAGGACGTGCGCGAGGGCGGCAACGCGCGGCCGCCGCGCTCGCTGCGCGACGGCAGCTGGGCGGGCCGTCAGCTCGGGAACGGCGAGGGGTACGTCTACCCCCACAGCGACCCGAGCGGCTTCGAGGTCGACTATCTGCCCGACGAACTGAAGGGCCGCAAGTACTATCGGCCCGTGGATTCCGGCGAGGAGAAGGAGGAGCACGATGGCGGTTGAGGCTGGACAGCAGGCACCGGACTTCGATCTGCAGGTGAACGCCGACACGCGCGTGCGCCTCGAGGACTTCCGCGGGGAGAAGAACGTGCTCCTCGTCTTCCATCCCTACGCGTTCACGGGCATCTGCGAGGCCGAATCCTGCGACATCCAGGACAATCTCGAGCGCTACCGCGAGGCCGAGACCGAGGTCGTGTTCGTCTCTTGCGACGCGTGGCCGGCGCGGCAGGCGTGGAAGAAGGAGCTCGGCCACGACTACACGTTCGCCTCCGACTTCTGGCCGCACGGCGCAGCGGCGCAGGCCTACGGCGTCTTCGACGAGGCCCGCGGGATCGCGGTGCGCGGCACCTTCCTGATCGGCAAGGACGGCGTCGTCAAGTGGGCGCTCGTGCACGCGCCCGGCGAGCAGCGTGAGTCGCTCGTCGAGGACTCGCTAGCCGCGGTCGGCTGACTCGAGCTGCCGCGCGGCGAACTCCGCCCATTCCGTTCCGACCTCGCGAAGCTGCGCGATCACAGGGCCGCTGTCGTACTCGGTGCGGCGCAGCTCGATCTCGCCGTTCGGGCTCCGCATCGCCCAGGCGGCGCGGCGGTCGCCGTCGAGCGGAATCCCCACGCTGCCCGGGTTGACGAGCACCGTCTGCGACGGGCCGGGGCGCCGGAACTGGACATGGCTGTGGCCGAACACGATCAGCCTGCGGTGCTCGCCGGCCAGCAGGCGCTCGTCGCCGAGCCCGGGTTCGCGGCCGAACGTCTCCTCGTCCGAGAGCGGCGAGGCGTGGCAGAAGAGCTCGCCGCCGAACGAGACGCGCTCCGGCAGCGCGTGCAGCCACTCCATCTGCTCGCGCAGGAGCGCGTTGCGCGTGAAGGTGTACGCGCCGTCGGGGCCGAAGAGGTCGTCCTCGCCGAGCAGTGCCCGGTCGGAGTTGCCGCGGATCCACGAGGCCTCTGGCAGCGACTGGAGCCGCTCGAGCGTCTCCCTCGGCCAGGGCCCCCAGACACAGTAGTCGCCCCCCAGGATGAAGCGATCGGCGCCCGACGCGACCGCGTCGTCCAGCACGGCTTCGAGGGCCGGCAGGTTTCCGTGGACGTCGTACAGCACGGCGAGCACGCCAGTAGTCTGCCGTGATGGTCCTGCACGCGTACGAATGGGGCGACACGAGCGCCCGGCCGGTCGTCTGCCTGCACGGCGTCACCGGCCACGCGGGGCGCTACCGGCCGCTCGCCGAGCGCCGGCTCGCTTCTCGCTTCCGCGTCGTCTCGATCGACCTCAGGGGCCACGGGCTGTCGAGCTGGGACCCGCCGTGGAGCATCGCCGCGCACGTCGACGACCTCGTCGAGACGACCCACGCGCTCGGGATCGAGCGGGCGCACTGGATCGGGCACAGCTACGGTGGCCGGATCCTGATGGAGCTCGCCGTGGCCCACGCGGAGCGGGTCGAGCGCGCCGTCCTGCTCGACCCGGCGATCTGGATCCCGCCGCCGGCCGCCGGGGAGTATGCGGAGCGCGAGCGCCGAGACCGCGTCTGGCAGACGGTCGACGAGGCCGTCGAGGAACGCTTCGCCGAGGGCACGCTCCTGCCGGCCGCTCGTGAGGTGATGGCCGCGGACATGGCTGAGCGCCTCGTGCCCGGCGAGGACGGCCTCCTGCGCCCGAACTACAGCCTCGCCGCGGCCGTGACCGCGTTCAGCGAGATGGCCTCGCCGCCGGCGTTCCCCGAGGTGCCGCTCCTGATCGTCCGGGGCGAGCGCTCGATCGTCACACCGGACTCGCTCGTCGCCCTCTGCCGCGCCTCCGCCCCCAGCCTGGAGCTGGTCGACGTGCCGGGATTCCACAACGTGCTGTGGGACGCGTTCGACGAGACAGCCGATGCGATCGAAGCCTTCCTCACCTAGAACAGACACGTCTCGCAGGTCTGAACAGGACACCTCCCGGGGTCAGGCACCGGGACCTGGCTCGAAGGGCCAGAGCGTGAGTCCTGCCCTGGGATTCGGCGTGCTCGCGCACACCTGAAAGACGCGCCCTCGCGGGACGGGATGGTTACAGAATCGTCGCGCCGAAGGCGCTCGCGGCCAGCTCGACCGCGAGCTGCGCGGTCTCGTTCTCCCGGTCGAGGATCGGGTTCACCTCGACGAGGTCGATCGAGCCCACGAGGCCCGACTCGGCGACGAGCTCGAGCGCGAGGTGCGCCTCTCGGTAGGAGAGGCCGCCCCGCACCGGCGTGCCGACACCGGGCGCGACCTCCGGGTCGAGCACGTCGAGGTCGAGGCTGACGTGCACGAACCCCGGTCCGGCGATCCGCGCGAGCGACTCGCGCACCGCGCGCTCCACGCCGATCCGGTCGAGCTCGCTCATCGGGAACACCGTCGCGCCGAGCTCGCGCAGGAGGTCCTTCTCGCCCTGGTCGAGCTGGCGGACGCCGACGAGCGCGACGCGGGAGGGATCGACCGCGGGGATCGGCCAGGCATCGCTCTCGAACCCGTCGCCGGCGAGGCCGAGCACCGCGGCGAGCACCATCCCGTGCACGTTGCCGCTCGGCGAGGTCTCCGGACGGTTGAGATCTCCGTGGGCGTCGATCCAGAGCACTCCGCCCGGGCCGTGGAAGCGGGCGAGCCCGCCGATCGAGCCGAGCGCGACCGAGTGGTCGCCGCCGAGCACCAGCGGGCTGTAGCCCTCCTCGAGCGCTGCGACGACGAGCCCGGCGATGTGCTCGCACGTCTTCTTGATCTGAGGCAGGAACCGTGCCTGCTCGTCGCCGGGGGCGACCGCCTCGGCGACCGGAGTGCCAACGTTGCCCCAGTCCACCGTGGGCACACCGATCTCGTTGAGCCGGGCCTCGAGCCCCGCGTACCGGATCGCCGATGGCCCCATGTCGACCCCGCGGCGCCCCTGCCCGAGATCGAGCGGCGCCCCGATGATCGCGACCGTTCGCTTGTCCGGCTCCGCGCTCACGGCGCAAGGCTACTCCGGTCTACGGCCGCCCCGACGACGCTCGGCAGGTCCCCGTCGTCCACGGGCTCGGCCGCCGTGGCGCGGCCGCCGAGCGCACACACCGCTAGCGCGGCGAGCACGAACAGGGAGAGCGTCTCGGGCAGCCCGACCTGGTCGGCGAGGAAGCCGACCACAGGAGGCCCGACGATGAAGCCCGTGTAGCCGACGGTGAACGCCGCAGCCAGCGACGGCCCCGGCGGCTCGAGCCGCCCCGCGGCGCTGAACAGCAGCGGCACCGCGTTGGCGATCCCGAGGCCGCAGAGCGCAAAGCCGATCACGGCGGGCACCACCTCGCCTATCAGTAGCACGCCCCCGAGCGCGACCGCCACCAGCGCCATCCCGCCGCGCAGCAGCCTCCCCGCGCCGAGGCGCTGGTTGAGCACGTCGCCGCCGAGCCGGGCGACCGCCATCCCGAGCGAGAACCCCGTGAACGCCGTCGCCGCGGCCGCGGCGCTCGCGCCGGCGTCGTGACGAAGGTAGATGCCGCTCCAGTCGGCGATCCCGCCCTCGGTCATCATGACCAGGAAGCACAAGCCGCCGATCAGCATCACCGCGCGCGAAGGCAGAGCGAACGTACCTCCCGCCTTGGACTGGGCCGATGCGCTCCCCAGGCGCCTGGTGATCCACAGCGCCGCCAGCCAGAGTGCGACGCCGACGAGCAGGCTCTCGAGTCGCGGGTCGACTCCCGCCGCAGCGGCGATCGCGACCAGGCCTGCCGAGGCGAAGCCGCCCACGCTCCAGCCGCCGTGAAGCGACGACATGATCGGCCTCTGGAGCTCGCGCTCGACCGCCACGCCGTGCGCGTTCATGGCGACGTCCATCGCGCCGCCGCTCGCCCCGAACACGAACAGGGTCGCAGCGAGCATGGACGGGGTCGTCGCCAGCAGCGGCAGCGGCAGCATCAGGCAGAAGATCAGTGTGGCGGCCCGTGTCACCGAGGCGCTCGAGCGGCGGTCGAGGAGATGCCCGGTCAGCGGCATCGAGACGAGCGCCCCGGCTGCCATGCACAGCAGGCACAGGCCGAGGGTCGACTTCGAGATGCCGAGGTGGTCCTGCACCCACGGGATGTGCGCGACCCAGGTTCCCATCATCGCGCCGTTGACGACGAAGACGGCAGAACGTGGCGATGCGCGGCGTCACTCCGCCGCCGATGTGCCGCCACCCACGAAAGCGACGCCGCGAAGCGTCATTCACACTTCAATGGGTCGCGCGTCGGGAAGCCGTTGGCGACGAGGTACGTGTCGAGCTCGTCGAGTGTCCGCACGTCCTGATTCAGGACAGCGTCGTAGATCTGCCACGCGCTCACGATCTCGGGATAGGCGGGCAGTGAGCACCAGGCGTCCTTCAGGCGCAGGATCGCGATGCGCAGGTCATCCGCCAGGCGCGCCGCCAGGTTCGCCTGAAACGACTCGACCTCGGGCGGCATCTCGGCGGCCCAGAGCGAGACGTCGACCTTCCAGTCGTCGATTCGCATGACGAAGTAGTGGCGCCGCTCGTCGCGATCGTCGAGGTACCGAAGGGAGGAGCAGCGGCCGAGCAGCGGCCGCAGTGTCTCCCACGCTCCGCCCGGAGTCAGGCCCGGCGCTTCGACGCCGAAGTCGATGTCGCGCCAGACCATCAAGCCGGTCACGGCGCTCCCGAGCGGGACCACGCGCCCCGCACGGCCGAGCATCTCGAGCAGGCCGAGGCCGTCGACGAAAGCCGCTGCTTCTCGCTGTAGCTCGGCCTGGCGGGCGAGGAGCGGGTCGTCGTCCACGGCACGCTACGCGCCGCCCAGACGCCGGCCGCAGCGCTCGCACACCACCGCATACCGCTTGGTGCCGGCCGCCGTGACGGCGATCTGGCGCCGCACGAGCCTGTGCGCGCACACACGAATTTCCGGCAGGAGGTTGGGCAGTGGGGGAAGCTCGGGCGCATACCGCACCGCGCCCCCCACGGCAGGGCATGCGTCCACGTGCTCGGCCCAGACCAGGTGCGCCGGCTGGTCCGTGATGGCCAGCCAACCGCAGGCCTCGCAGACGACCTCGATCACCGAAGCACCGGCCGAGCCTGGATCACGAAGACGCGCACGCCTGGCCAGACTAGCCAGCTGCGAGACACGGAGGCCACCGACCGCCTGCGCCGCCGGAAGGTCGTCATGGCCACGGCGGAGCCGCGGCCGGACTTTCCGGCGAGATGGCGAGGGCCGGACTTGAACCGGCGACACCACGGTTTTCAGCCGTGTGCTCTACCAGCTGAGCTACCTCGCCAGGCGGCGGAAGTGTAGCCGACGAAGAAAGGACGTCCGGGCCGGTGTGACCGCGCCGCGAACGCCCTTATTGGCCGGGACTCTAGGACGCCGCGCGACCGGGCGCAAGGTCAGGGCAGGTCGAGGTGGATCGTGACCGGCGAGCCCGCACGCACGTCGAGGGTCTCCGCGGCGTTGCCGCGGTTGATAGCCACGGCGATCGCGCGGTAGGAGTTCTCGTAGAGGACGATGTCGCCGCGCTTCGCGTCGCCGAAGGTCCGGGCCGCAAGCGCGTAGAAGCGCTCACCGTCCGACTCGAGCTCGACGCGTGTCCCCGGCACGACCCCGGCGCGATCGAGGTGCTCGCGCGTGAGGTTGAGCCCGACGTTGCCGAAGCGGTCGACGTCGAGCACGGTGGCCTCGATCCGGTCGCCGGCGACCACCGGCTCGGGGATGTCGAGACGGATGAGGGACTCCGGATCGACCGGCGGCCCGAGCTGCTCGATCGGCACGCCGAGAGCGAGATGGGCGGCGGCCGGCGCGAAGAGGTCACGGCCGTGGAAGGTGCGCGAGACCGACGCGAGCGCGTAGGCGGGGCTCGCGAGCTCGTGCGCCTGCACGATCCCGCCGCAACGCTCGGCGGCCGGGACGAGCAGCCCGTTGTCAGGGCCGACGTACAGCCGCCCCTCCGCGTCGCGCAGCGCCAGCGGCCGGCGCGGCGTGCCGACTCCCGGGATCGACGACGGCGAGGTGAACGCCTCGCGGCATGTAGGAGATGGTGTTGGCGAGCACGAGCGCACCCTGCATGACCTGGCGCGGCGAGATGCCGTGTGTGATGTCGATGATCTGCGCCTCGGGCGCGATCGTCTTGATCACGCCGTGGCAGGTCCCGACGAAGTCGTCGGCGAGCCCGAAATCGGTCAGGAAGGTGATGAACACCGCGCGGAGCGTACCGCGGCAACCAGGCCGTCGAGGTCGTGGGTTGCGGCCTCGGCCACGACCTCGAGCCCGGCCGCCTCGGCCGCGACCGTGGTCTGCGGCCCGATCGAGACGGCGGGAATGGCGACCCCTAGCGCGGCGAACGCACGGGCGGCGGAGCCGGAGGCCAGCACGACGAGATCGCCCTGGGGCGGCTCCGGCCGAAGTAGGCGCGTCCGGTACAGGGCGACGAAATCGGCGCCGAGCTCGTCGGCGAGCAGCGTACGTGCGCCTTCTGCGGCCGCAACGAGGACGCGCCCCGCCGGCCGCGGCAGCTCCTCGAGCAGACCTTCCTGTGTCGAGACGCTCGGAACGAGCTCCGGCTCGAGCCCATGGCCGCGCAGAGCCTCCGCGGTTCCGGGGCCCACCGCGGCCAGCTTCGGCATCGCCCCGGCGCTGCGGCGCGCGAGCTCGTGCGCGCCGTTCGCGCTCGTGACCGCCACCCAGTCGTAGCCCTCCACCTCGATCGGCCCGTCGCCGAGAGGCTCGATCTCGATCAGCGGGCAGAGCACGACCTCGTGGCCGAGCCCGCGGAGCCTCTCGGCGAGCGACTCCGCCTGCGCGCGGGGCCTGGTCACGATCACGCGCACCTCTAGTGCCCCTTCCAGTAATCCCGTCTAGCTTCTGGGTCGCGAGCACCAAGCGATGCAAGGACGCAGGGAGCACCGATAGTCGTCACTATCGGCGCGACTGAGGACGCGGCAGCGCGCCGCGTGATCTCGGGCCAGAAGCCGACATGTATTGCTGGAAGGGGCACTAAACCCCCGGCACGAGCGCAAGCAGCTCGGCGCCGAGCGCCTCCGGATCCTCGCCCGCGCGCCGCTCTACCCAGGCGCCGTCGGCGTCGGCGACCAGGGCGGTCAGCACGACGCCGTCGTGGAAGGCCGCGACCGGGGCAAGGCAGCCGCCGCCGACCGCGGCAACGCAGCGGCGTTCGGGCTCGACCCGCCGCCTCGTCTCGGGATCGTCCGCGCGCGCGACGAGCGGCTCCTCTCCCGCGCGCACCTGCAGCGCCAGCGCGCCCTGCGCGGCCTCGGGCAGCAGCTCCTCTGGATCGAAGCGATGCCCGATCTCCCGGCCGAGCCCGAGCCGGTCGAGGCCGCACGCAGCCAGCACGATCGCGTCGAGCCCGCGCTCGCCTCGCTTGCGGAGCCGCGTGTCGATGTTGCCCCTCAGCGGCTCGATCGAGAGCGTCGGCTCGAGCGCGAGCAGAAGCGCGCGGCGGCGAACCGACGCGGTGCCGATCCGCATCCCCGGCCGGAGCGCGTTCGCGCCGCACAGCGCGTCCCGGGGGTCCTCGCGCGGCAGGTAGGCGCCCACCGCGAGTCCCGCAGTGTCCGAAGAGGTCATGTCCTTGGCGGAGTGGACGGCGACGTCGATGCGCCCGCCGAGCAGCGCCTCCTCGAGCTCCTTCACGAACACGCCGCGCGCCCCGAGCTCACCGAACGGCTTCGTGCGGTCTCGATCGCCGACCGTCGTGATCGGGACGAGTGCGATCTCGACACCGGGCCCGCGGATCCGCTCGGCTGCGAGCTCGGCCTGGGTCAGCGCGAGGCGGCTACCGCGCGAGCCGACGCGGACCAGCACAGCGATACCGTCCGGGCTTGGACATGCCGCAACGCGCCTTCGAGCGCGGGCCGATCCGGACGAACGCCGTGGGCGCCTGAACCGGGAGCGGCCGCCCGGTCAACGACCGGATCGCAAGGCTCACTCCTGCTCCTCCCCGAGTCCGAACAGGTGGCGCACGGCGTCAGCATAGACAAGCCCGTCGGACGCCGCGGCAGCCTCCTTCATCCGCACGGTCGGCAGGTGGAGCAGCTTGTTGAGGATCTGCGCGGTGATCGAGTCGACCGCTTCCAGCTCGCTCGCAGACAGGCGCGTGCGGGCCTTGTTGAGCTCTCGCGCCCGGATCTCCTCCGCGCGGGCGCGCAGCGACGCGATCGCCGGCACGACGTCGAGCGACGCCTGCCACGCCCGGAACTCCTCGGCCTCCGCCAGCACGATCGCCTCGGCGTGCTCGGCCTCACCGCGGCGCGCGGACATCGTCTCGGCGACGACCGACTCGAGGTCGTCGATGTCGTAGAGGTAGCAGTCGTCGAGCTCGTGGATCGCGGGCTCGAGGTCGCGCGGCACCGCGAGGTCGATCAGGAGCAGCGGCCGGCCCTTTCGCGACGGGAGTGCAGCCGCGACGTCCCCGGCCGAGATCACGAAGCCGGGCGCGCTCGTCGAGGAGACGACCACGTCGGCCTCGACGAGCTCCTCACCGATCCGCTCGAGCGGCAGCGCCTCGGCGCCGATCCGGCCCGCGAGGTCGGCACCGTGCTCCCGGGAGCGGTTGGCGACGAAGCCGATCGAGGCGCCGCGGGAGATGAGGTTGCGCGCCGCCTGCTCGCTCACCTTGCCGGCGCCGACGACGAGGATCCGATGGCCGGCGAGATCGCCGAAGACCTGTTGCGCCAGCGCCGCCGCGGCCGCCGAGACCGAGGCGGGGCTCTCCGCGATCGCCGTTTGCGCCCGCACCTTCTTGCCCGCGTGCAGCGCCTGGCGGAAGAGCCGGTCGAGCAGCGGCCCGGGCGCGCCCGCCTCGTAGGCGCCGCGCACCTGCCCGAGGATCTCGCCCTCGCCCGGAACGAGCGAGTCGAGACCCGCGGCGACACGGAACAGGTGGAGCGCGGCAGCCTCGTCGTGGAGCCGGTAGGCGTGCGCGTGCGTCTCGTCGGCGAGCGCCGCGAGCCCGCGCGCCTCGGCGTCCTCCCCGACCACGTAGAGCTCCGTGCGGTTGCACGTCGAAAGGCAGACGGCCTCGCCGCCGCTCTCGGCCAGCTCGCTCGAGAGCGCGGCGGCGTGGCCGCTCGAGAGCGCGACCTGCTCACGCAGCTCGATCGGTGTGCGGTGGTGAGAGATGCCGACGAGAACGAGCTTCATCAGAAGTGCACCGCCGAGAGGCCGAGCTGGAGGCAGACGACGAGCGCGAAGCCCGCGAGCGCGAGGTACGCGGCGCGACGGCCCCGCCATTCGAGGCCGTACCGGAGGACGACGAAGGACGCGTACACCGCCCAGGTGAGCACCGTTGCGGCCATGAGCGCGTCCACGCTGCCGCCCTGGGCGCGCAGGCGCAGCAGCCCGACCGCGATCCCGAACGAGAGGGCGGGCAGGGCGACGAGGATGATCCGTGCCGCCAGCTCGTCGAGCGAGGCGAGCGAGGGAATCGTCACCCTGAGGATCCCGGGCTCGCGCCGCTTCAGGCGCCGTTCCTGCCAGAGGTAGAGGGCCGAGAGCGCGGCCGCGAGCGTGAAGCCGGCGAAGGCGGCGAGCACGAGCCCGACGTGGAGGACGAGGAAGAGGTTCGGGAGGCTGGTCGTGCCCCCGGTCGAGGTCCCGCCCGCCGCGTAGGCGAGCGCGAACAGCACCGCCGCGAGCGGCAGCACCGCGAGGCCGAGCAGGCGGAAGCGGGAGTTGCAGCCCCAGACGAGGTAGATCCCGACCACGAGCCAGACGAAGAGGTTGAGCGAGCCGGCCCAGCTCCCCCAGGGGAACCCGTCGGCGCTGACCGCCTGCACGATCAGCAGCGCGGTCTGGAGGAGCCAGCCGATCCGAACGCCCCAGGTCGCCGCGCGTCCGAGCCGCCCGGGGTGCCGCGCCTCGCCGTAGTAGGCGGCGGCCGCCTCGCCGTAGGCGAGGAGGGCAGGCCAGAAGAGCAGCTCAGCCATTCGCGGCCCCCGCTCGAGGTAGCGGGGGAACCTCCCGGTTCCCCCGAAGCCCCCTCCACTGGTCCGCTTCGCGGACAGGCGGCTTCGCCGCCAGCCAGAACAAGAGCTCAGCCATCGAGCTTCCGCTTCGCCAGCTCGGTCAGCTCGGCGACCTCGCGCTCGAGGCGGCCGAGCTTGGCCCCGATGATCAGCACGTACGCGAGCACCGTCACGAACACGACGAGGTAGGCGGCGGCGACGTACTTCTCCGACGGCGTCATGGGGCGAGCAGCTCCCGGAGCTCGCGCAGCCTCGCGTCGAGCCGCTTCCCGGCGAGCTCGATCCCGTAGAACGACACCGCTAGCGCCAGGATCGCGGCGAGGCAGACGCAGAAGGTCGCGAACATCGTCCCCGACATCTGCGGCCCGTTGCTCGTGAACACCGTGGGGTGGATGAAGTCGTTCGCGAGGCGGATCGCGAGGAAGCTGATCGGGATCAGCACGACCCCGAAGAGCGCGTAGACAGCGGAGAGGTTCGCCCGCATCGGGCCGTCCTCGACCGAGAAGCGGAGCATGAAGTACGTCGAGTAGAACAGGAACAGGACGAGGAAGAGCACGAGCTGGTTCGAGCTCCACGCCCACCAGACGCCCCACGAGATCTTGGCCCAGATCGAGCCGGTCAGGAGCGTCATCGCGCCGAAGATCACGCCGAGGTGGATCGCGACGTACGACTCGAGGTCGTAGCGCTCCTCGCGGCGCCAGAGATAGCGCAACGCCTTCCAGGCGCCCCAGCCGAAGCACGCGTAGGCGGTGAGGGCGATCGGGACGTGGAAGTAGAAGATCTTCTGCGAGAGACCCTGGTCGGCGTCCTCGGGCGCGTAGAAGGCGACCATCGCGATAGCCGCGGCTATCAGCACGAAAGCCAGCACCACCGGCGCCTCGAGGCGCCTATTCAGCGACGACATACTCAAAGGAGGCCCAGCAGATGATCGCAAAAACCAGGTCGTACACGAGCAAGAAGCCCAGGTAGCGGCCGCCGTTCGCCGTCACGCTCGCCCCCACGCCCCCGACGACGATCGGCAGCGCGAGCGGCAGGAAGAGAAGCGGGAGCAGCAACTCGCGCGTCCGGCTCGCGACGGCCATCGCGGCGAGCAGCGATCCGACGGTGCAGAGCCCGACGTCCGCCAGTGCCACCGCGGCGACCGTCGTCAGGCTCACCGCGGAGAAGAACACGCTGAACGCGGGAAGCGCGATCGCCTCGACGAGCACGAGGAAGGTGAGGGTCGAGAGCGTCTTCGCGAGCCAGATCGCGCTGCGGTCGCACGGCGCCATCACGAGCCCATCGAGGACGCCCTGCTCGCGTTCGGCGACGAAGGCGCGCGAGAGCCCGAGCAGCGCGGTGAAGAGGATCGCGATCCAGAGGAGCCCATCGGCTGCGAGGTCGGACGAGCCGGACGGAAGCGCGAAGTGGAACACCGTCAGGGCTGCGAGCACGAAGATCGCCATCGCAGGCAGGGTCTCGCGCGCCCGGAGCTCGAGCAGGAGGTCCTTGCGCAGCAGCGCCACGACGTCGCCCGCGTAGCTCATGCGCGTCCTTCGCCGGCAACGGCTCCCGCCGGGCGGAGCCCGGCTCCGCCGCCGCCTGGCGCCGCGGAACGCGCAAGCAAGACGGATGACCCGCGGCGTCTCACCAGGGCCTCCTTGTGCTCATGAGCATTTGGCTCACGCGAATGCGAGTCGCGCGGTCGCGAGAGGTGCTACGCGGTCCGGATCGTGGGTGGCGACGACGACCGCCGCGCGCCGCTCGGCGAGCTCGCGCTGCAGCAGCTCCGCACCCGCCGCGTCGAGCGCGTTGAACGGCTCGTCCAGGAGGAGCAGCCTCGGCTCGTGCAGGAGGGCCCGGCAGAGCGAGAGCCGCTGCAGCATCCCTCGCGAATAGGAGCCCGCGCGGTCGTTTCGGACCTCCCAGAGACCGAAGCGCTCGAGCAGCATCCCGCTCCGCTCGCGCCGCTCGGGCACGCGGTAGAGCCGGCCGTAGAGCTCGAGGTTCTCGAGCGCGGTGAGACCGCGGTAGAGAAGCGGGTCGTGGCCGAGGAAACCGATCTCGCCCCGGTCCGCTGCGATCTCGAGCGAGCCGCCCGTCGGCACGAGCAGCCCCGCGCAGAGCCGCAGCAGCGTCGTCTTCCCCGACCCGTTCGGCCCGGTCACGAGCAGGAAGCCCGACTCCGGCAGGTCGAGGTCGACGCCGTCGAGAACGCGCTTGCGACCGAAGCGCCGCGAGAGCCCGCGGGCGCGGATCACGCCGCCACCTCGGCGACGACGAAGGCGAGGAAGACCGCGCTGATAACGCCGTTCATCGTGAAGAAGGCCGCGTTCAGCCGCCGCAGGTCGTCCGGGCGGATGATCAGGTGCTCGACGAGGAGCAGACCCGCGACCGTGGCGACACCGAGCCAGTACGCGAGGGTCAGATCGAGCCCCTTGCCGACGGCGATCAGCAGGAGCACGGTCGCCGCGTGGAGGAAGCGCGCCCCGTGGAAGGCGCCCTCGGTGCCGAAGCGCGCCGGGATCGAGTGCAACCGCTGTGCCCGGTCGAAATCGACGTCGAAGAGCGCGTAGAAGAGGTCGAAGCCGGCCACCCAGCAGGCGACCGCGCCGCCGAGAGCCCACGCCTCCCACGGCATCTTCCCCGTGATCGCGACCCAGCCGCCGACCGGCGCGAGCCCGTCGACCGCTCCGAGCCAGAGGTGCGAGAGCCACGTGAGCCGCTTCAGGTACGGGTAGATCACGAACCCGGCGACCGGGATCGGCCAGAGCACGCGCACGATCGGGTCGAGCTGCCACACGGCGACGAGGAAGACGGCGAGCGAGAGCAGGCAGAAGAGCCAGACCTGTGTCTTCGTGAGCTGGCCGCTCGGGATCTCACGCGAGGCGGTGCGCGGATTGCGCGCGTCGATCTCGGCGTCGATCACGCGGTTCAGCGCCATCGCGAGCGAGCGGGCGCCGATCATCGCGACCGTGATCCAGACCAAAGCGCTACCGGAGGGCACCTTCTGCTGGCAGAGCAGCGCGCCGACGTAGGCGAACGGGAGCGCGAAGAGCGTGTGCTCGACCTTGACGAGGCGCGCGAAGCGGCCAGGGAGGGCGAAGGTGGTCACGTCTGGCTGTGCTCCGTCGGCTCGTCGGCGATCAGCTCGAGCGCGTGACGCAACGCCGGCCGCAGCACCGCGAAGCCGTCGCTGCAGCCGCCCGGCGAGCCGGGCAGGTTGACGACGAGCGTGCGCCCGCGGACCCCCGCAATCCCGCGCGTGAGCAGCCCGTGTGGGGTCTTCGCGATCGCGTCGGCGCGGATCGCCTGCGCGATCCCCGGCGCCTGGCGGTCGATCACGGACTCGGTCGCGTCGGGGGTGACGTCCCGGGGCGCCAGCCCGGTGCCGCCGGTCGTGAGCAGGAGCGTTGCCCGTCCTGACAACTCGACGATCGCGGCCTCGATCTCGTCGAGCTCGTCCGCGACGACCAGCCGCTCGACCTCGAACCCCTCCTCGGCCAGCAGGCCGACGAGGATGTCGCCGCTGCGGTCGTCGCGCACGCCCGCGGCGACTCCGTCCGAGACCGTCAGCACCGCGGCTCTCACAGCGGCTCTTTCGTCTTCTCGAGCAGCCGCACCTCGGCGATCACCATCTCCTTGTCGACCGCCTTCGCCATGTCGTAGACGGTGAGCGCTGCGACCGACGCAGCGGTGAGCGCCTCCATCTCGACCCCCGTCTGCGCGGTCGTCTCGGCTACGGCGACGATCTCGACCGCTTCCTGGCCGACCTCGAGCGAGACCTCGATGTGCGAGAGCGGCAGCGGATGGCAGAGCGGGATCAGCTCGGCGGTCTTCTTCGCGGCCATGATCCCCGCGAGCTGCGCCGTCGCGAGCGCGTCGCCCTTCGGCAGCTCGCGCAGGCGGCGCGCCGTATCCGGCGCCATCCGCAGGGTCGCCGTGGCGACGGCCCGGCGGCGCGAGACCGGCTTGCCGCCGACGTCCACCATCTTCACCTCGCCGGCCTCGCCGACATGCGAGAAGTCGCTCACGCCCCTGGCCGCCTTCCGCTCCCGCCCGGCGAAGCCGGGCTCCCTCCTGTGGAGCCAGGCACACGGCTCGCGGCACGATCCGAGGCCGGCTCCCACCCCGAGCGGCGCCCCAGGAACGTGAGAGCGGGTACCGAGGCCCAACAGCTCATCGCAGGTACCGCTTGCCGAGGTGGACGAGCCCGCGGCGGTGACGCCATGCGGCACCTGCGCGCGCCGGGAGCCCCTGGCCGTACAGCGCGCCGAGCACGCCCTTGAACCCGTCCACCGAGAGCTCGTCGTAGGGGAACCACCAGGGCACCGAGAGCCGGCCCGAGTCGTCCTCGACGAACCTGACCTGTGTGCACGCGTAGAAGCCGTGCCTCGAGTGCGTGCGGCCGAGTCCCGACTCCTTGAAGCCGCCCCACGGCGTCTGTCCGGCGGCGTAGGAGTAGGCGACGTCGTTCGTCCAGACCGAGCCGGCCTCGAGGCGCCCGGCGACGCGCCTCGCCAGCTCCGGGTCGCGTGTCCAGACGCTCGCGCCGAGGCCGTAGCGCGTGTCGTTGGCGAGCCGCACCGCCTCCTCCTCGCCTCCGAACGGCTCCACGGTGACCACGGGGCCGAAGATCTCCTCACGGCGGAGCTCGTCGCTCGAGCCGGCGATCACCGTCGGCTCGTAGAACCAGCCGGGGAGTCCCGTCTCGGGGCGGCCGCCGCCGGTGACGACGGCGTCGCGGGCCGTCTCGACGAGCGCCTCGACCTTCGAGCGCTGCTCCTCGGAGATGAGCGGGCCGAGATCGCTGTCGAAGTCGTCGCCGCGCCCGATCCGCAGCGCCCTCGCCCGCTCGGCGAGCCCGGCGACGAAGCGGTCGTGCAGCTCCTGCTCGACGAAGATCCGCTCGACCCCTGAGCAGACCTGGCCGCAGTTGAAGAACGAGCCCCAGGCCGCGCCGTCGAGTGCGCGCTCGACGTCCGCGTCGGCGAAGACGATCATCGGGTCCTTGCCGCCGAGCTCGAGCGTGACGGGACAGAGGCGTTCGCCCGCCGCGGCTGCGACCCGGCGGCCGACCTCGGTCGAGCCGGTGAAGAAGACCTTGGCGATGCCCCGGGTGCGCACGAGCGCGGCGCCGAGCTCGCCGTCGCCCTGGACGACGCGGACGAGGCCCCTCGGCGCGCCCGCCTCTTCGAACACGCGCTCGACCCAGGCGCCCGAGAGCGGTGTCAGCTCCGACGGCTTGACGAGGACCGCGTTGCCCGCGGCCACGGCCATTGCGGTCTCGGTGTAGGGGATCGCGAACGGGAAATTCCACGGCGAGATCACGGCTACGGCCCCGAGCGGCACGTACTCGATCCGCCCGCGCTTGTGCCTGAGGTAGAGCTGCGGGTAGCGCAGGCGCTCCGGGCCGAGGGCCCCCTCGGCGTTCTCGGCGATCCAGACGGTGTTGTCGACCGCGACCATCACATCCGAGAGAAAGGCCTCGACGAGCGGCTTCGCGGTCTCCGCGGTGACTGTCGCCGCGATCTCGTCCATCCGCTCGAGCAGGAGCTGCGCAACCGCGGCGAGCAGGGCACGGCGCTCGGCGAACGAGGTTCGCGCCCACTGCTGCTGGGCCAGGCGCGCCTCGGTCACAGCCTCGGTGACGGCCTCGAGCGGCGTCACGGCGACCGCGCCGACGACCTCGAGCGTCGCGGGGTTGACCGAGCGCAGCTCACCGCCGACGAGCGTCGCGTCCACGCGGAGGATCTTAGTTCTTCACCGGCGCGACGCCGTGCTCGAGCCCGGCCAGCTGCGCGGCAATCCAGGCGGCGAGGTCGTGCTCGCGCACGTGGGCTCGGATCGCCTCGAGCCGGCGCGAGCGCTCCTCCTCGGACAGCTCGAGCGCCTCGTGGATCGCCTCGGCTTGCCCGGAGACGTCGAACGGGTTCACGGTCACCGCCCACTCGCCGAGCTCCTCGTGCGCGCCGGTGTTCTCGGAGAGGACGAGCACCCCGTTGCGCGTGTTCACGAGGGGCGCCTCCTTCGCGACGAGGTTGAGCCCGTCGAAGATCGCGTTCACGAGCAGGACGTCGTACTGCTTGTACGCGGCGACCGACTGGTGGAAGTTGTCGGCGATCTGGAGGTCGATCGCGGTCCACCCTTCGGTCAGGTAGCGGTCGTTCACCCTCCGTGCCTCCCGCTGGATCGCGCCGAGGTACTCCGCGTACTCGGGGATGTCCTGGCGGGAGGGGTCGAGCAGGGCGAGCATGCCGACGCGCCCGTGCATCTCGGGATGCGCGTCGAGGTAGAGCTCGAAGGCGCGGAAGCCGCGCACGATGTTCTTCGACGGATCGCTGCGGTCGACCCGGACGACGAGCTTCTCGGGCCGGCTCGCGACGATCTCGCGCTCCGCGTCGAGCACCCTGGGGTCGGCGGCGAGCTCGTCGAACTCCGCCGGGTCGGGCGCGATCGCATGCGCAGTGACGAGCACCTTGCGCTCCCGGTAGCGGGCGACACCTCGCTCGTTGTCCGTCTTCGCGCCGACGATGTCCTGGCTAGAGCGGAGGAAGCTGCGCTGCCAGCGGGTCGTGTGGAAGCCGACGACGTCGTTCGCGAGCAGGCCGTCGTGGATCGAGTAGCGGATCGGCTCGGGCAGCACGCGCCAATAGTCGGGCTGGGACCACGGGATGTGGACGAAATGCGCTAGCACCGCGTCGTCGAGCGCGTCGCGGACGAAGCGCGGCGCGAGATACAGGTGATAGTCGTGGAAGAAGACGGTCGCGCCGGGCTCGCGCTCCAGCTCCTCGAGCACGACGTCGGCGAACCCGCGGTTGACCGGGACGTACCCGTCGTTCCATGCGCGATGGAGCCCGTGATCCCAGCCCGGCGAGACCTTCAGGTCCCAGAGGTAGTGCTGGAGGAACCAGAGCGTCGGGTTCGAGACGACGTTGTAGTACCAGTCGTAGGCGTGCGCGTCGTGCGCGACGAGTCGGAGACGGTAGGGCGAGCCGTCGAGTGCCGTCTCCTCGAGTGGGCCCTCCCCGGCGACGACGTGGTCCTCGGGCGTGATCGCGCTCGCAACCCACGTCACGTCGTGGTGCGAGACGAGGCTTCGCAGCGCGGTCACGAGGCCGCCGCCGCCGCGCCTTGCCGTGCGCACGCCGTCCTCGCCACGGCTGAACGAGGCGGGGCCCCGGTTCGAGACGACGATCAGCTTGCGGCGGTCGGCGCTCACGCCCGACGTAGCCTAGTGTTGTGCGCTGGAGGCGGGGACGGAGACGAGCTCGTGCTCGCCGACGTCGTTGCCGAGCAGCCGGTTGAACAGCACGAGCCAGTCGCGCAGGAGCCTGGGCGTGAGGAAGTGGCCGCGCACGTACTCCTTGCCGGCGAGCGCGCGCCGCCTCCCCTCGTCCCGGTCGTGCAGGATCTCGAGGCAGGCCTCGGCGCAGGCCTCGGCCGAGTCGACGAGCCAGCCCGTTTCCCCGTCAACGATCTGGGTGCGGATCCCACCCACGTTGCCGGCCACCGTCGGGCACCCCTTCCAGAGCGCCTCGCTCACCGTGAGCCCGAAGCCTTCCTTGATCGACTTCTGGATCACGGCCTCGGAGTGCACCTGGAATGCGTTCACCTCGACCGAGCCGACGTTGTTGAGGTTCGAGAGGATGTGGATGTCGGGGTCGTCGGCGGCGTAGGCGACGGTCTGGTTGTAGAAGTCCCAGCCCTCCGGGTCGTCGTGCGCCATCGAGCCGACGAGCGCGAGTTGCACGTCGGGAACCTGGTGCTTCACGAGCCGGTAGGCGTCGATCACGCCGAGCGGGTCCTTCCAGGGGTCGAACCGGGAGACCTGCGTCAGCAACGGTCGGCTGACGTCGATCCCGAACTGGTCGACGATGTACGAGGCGTCCTCGGGCGAGAGCGCCATGTTCTTCGGGGCGAGCGGATCGATCGCCGGCGGCCAGATGTAGCACTCCGGCAGCCCCGGGGCGCGGGGGACGTACTCGCGCAGGTGGAAGATGGCGCCGTCGTAGCGGCGGATCGAGGGCAGCAGGAAGTCCATCACCGCCGCGTTCGGCGTCGAGAAGTCGATGTGGCCGCGCCAGACCCAGCGTGCGGCCGTGTCCGGGAAGTGGTCGATCATCGCCACGGGCTGCGGGTCGTGGACGACGACGACGTCGTAGTCGTCGGTGAAGTTGGCCGCGTTCTGGGCGTTGTAGCGGGTGAAGATCTCCTGCTGCTCCGGTGTCAACCCCTGCGGATTGCCCTGGAGCGCGTTGTGGATCGTCTTCGTGACGTCGAAGAACTCGTTCTCGCCGGCGATGATCCGCCACTCCACGTTCAGGCCGGCGTCGGCCATCAGCGGCACGAGCGTGTAGTTGATCTCGGCCACGCCGCCGCCGAACGCCGTTGCAGAGAGATGGACGACGCGCTTCCCCTGGAGAGGCTCCGCGAGCAGCCTGATCTCGTCCATCAGCCCGCGCGGGGCGATCGACCCGTAGTCCGCGAGCGACTTGCGGCCGACGTTGACGAGCTGCAGCATCAGACGGGGAGACTCCCCGATGCGCCGGACGGCGTGGCGGCGAGCTCGGCGAAGCGCCCTTCGAGCGCCGCGAGCAGCTCCGCGTGGAGCGGCTCGTTTCCCGCCGCCAGGCACGACACGATCCCGCCGCGCAGCGGCGCATCCTCGAGCGGGCGGCCCCAGGCGTCGCTGACGGGAAGCCCGAGCTCGCGCAGGACGAGCAGCGCCGCGGCGAGGTCGTAGGGCCGGTTGCAGAGGATCTCGCCGTTGCCGAGCGCGCGGAACCGCTCCTCGGCGCCTGGAAGCTCGGCGACCACGCGCGGCCCCACGTCCACGTACGCGTCGAGCTGGCCGGTCGCGACGCGGGTGAGGATGAAGGCGGCACTTCCCGGGTCGAAGTAGCCGCCGCCGACCGACGAGCGGTCGACCAGGGGCCCGATCGCGGCGGTGAGCTCGGCGGCGGGCCTGCCGCGGTACCCGGCTGCCCAGAACAGTCGCGAGAGATCCTCGTTGGCAGACGGCGCGAGAGCGTCGTCGGCGCTGACGCCGCCGCCGCGCCGCGCCACGAAGCTGCGCCCGGTCTTCAGCTCGAGGACGACTCCCACCTCCACGTCGCCGAGCGTCGCCGTGGGAGTATTGGGCGCCGCCGCGATCGAGACGCAGGCACCCTCGAAACCGGCGAGCGCAGGCCGCGTGCCGTCGATGGGATCGACGACGAGGAGCCACTCCGCCTCCGGCGGGCCGACCACGCCGCGGTCCTCCGAGAGCACGACGAGAGGAATCGGAGTCTCGGCGGCGAAGGCTTCCAGCTCGGCCTCGGCGAGCTCGTCGATCCCGAAGGTGATGTCGCCGTGCGCAGACGCGCCCGAATGCGCACGCGCCGCGTGCGAGCCGAGCGCCGGCAGCACCGCCTCGCGCAGGCGGCGGGCCAGCTCGACGCAGAGAGCCTCGAGCTCCACCGCCGTCACGACGACGGGCGCTCGGTCAACGTCACCGGCAGCTTCAGCGTCTGGTTCCCCCGCACGAGCGTGAACGTGACCGTCTGCCCGGGAAGCAGGTACTCGCTCACGATCCGCACGACGTCGTCGGCGCCCGAGACCGCCCGGCCGGCGATCGCGACGATCACGTCGCCCCCACGCGTAAACGGCGTGTCGAAGACCTGGACGTCGTGGCTCCCGCCGCGGATCCCGGCCTTCGAGCCGGGGCTGCCGATCCTCACCGAGTCGACCACCGCACCCCGCGCGACCGCGTAGCCGAAGTGGCGCGCGAGAGTGGGCGTGAGATCCTCCGACGTGATCCCCACGTACGCGTACGCGACACGTCCGTGAGCGAGGAGTTGACGCATCGAGCGGCGCGCCGAGTCGATCGGCACCGCGAAGCCGACGCCGTCGGCGTTCCCGTTCGCCTCGGTGCGGATCTGCGCGTTGATCCCGATCACGGCGCCGCTCGCGTCGAACAGCGGCCCGCCCGAGTTGCCGTGATTGATCGGCGCGTCGGTCTGGATCGCGTCGATCAGCTGGTAGTCGGAGGTGAGGGACGAGATCGAGCGGCGCACGGCGGAGACGACGCCGACCGCCAGCGAGGTCTCGTTGCCGAACGGGCTCCCGATCGCAGCCACGGGCTCGCCGACGACGACGCGCGCCGAGTTCCCGAGCGGCACCGGAGCGAGCGCGTGGGCCTTCGGGTCGACCCTGACCACGCCCACGTCGTCGTAGACGTCCCACCCGACGACCTGCGCCGGGATCCGGTCGTGATCGCTGAACTCGACGTAGAGACGGTCGGCCGCGGCGACGGGAGCCCCCTCGCCCGCGTTGGTGATCACGTGCGAGTTGGTGAGGATCGTGCCATTGCCGTCGACCACGAAGCCCGAGCCCTGCGCAGCCTGGCTTCCGGTCGCCCCCGTCTTGCCGAAGTACGCGAAGATCGTGACGACGCCCGCCGAGCGGCGCGCGTAGACGCTCGAGGCATCGAACGCGGCGGCGCGGGCGCCGAGCGGCGTCGAGGCCGGCACGGGCACGCCCGCCGTGGTCGACGCAGGAAGCACCACCGTCTCGGTCCGGTTTCCGAAGCCGCCGAGCACAGACCCGAGCGAAAGCGCGGCGGCCGCGCCGACGAAGGCGGCGACCAGCACGACGGGGACGATGGGAGCGCGGCGCATGGTCGCCTCACTGTAGCGACGGTTCGCCGCGGCGCCAGAGGCGGCGTGTGCGCCTCAGGCGACGGCGGCCGGCTCGTTTTCACGTGAAAACGGCGCCGCGCCCGGGGCCGGGTCGAGCACGAGCCGAAACGCGGTCAGCCCGGGACGCGATTCGAGCTCGATCGTCCCGCCCATCAGCGCCGCGAGCTCCCGCGCGATCGCGAGCCCGAGGCCGCTGCCGGTCGCGCGCGGTCCCTCGGCCCGGTAGAACCGCTCGAACACGCGCTCGGCCGCGCCGGCCGGGATCCCAGGC
This sequence comes from uncultured Actinomycetes bacterium, assembly GCA_963724805.1. GTDB lineage: Bacteria > Actinomycetota > Thermoleophilia > Gaiellales > Gaiellaceae > CAVQZA01. The sequence goes on along the minus strand of CAVRWA010000014.1, from coordinate 564,867 downwards.
CCCTCGTCCTCGATGGAGAGCACCACCGCGTCCGAGCGCGTTGCAGCCCGCACGACGACCCGTGTCCCCGCGGGCGTGTGAACGAGCGCGTTGTCGATCAGGATGCGGCCGATCTGCAGCGCGCGCTGCTGGTCGGCGAGGGCGAGCGCCTCACCCTCGGGCACGGCGACGAGCGGGTGGCCGCTCGCCTGGGAGACGGCCGCGAACTCGCCCGCGAGGTCCTGCGCGATCCGAGCCATGTCCACGGGCTCCCGCTCGACGCGCAGGCGGCCCGCATCGAGCCGTGAGAGGTCGAGCAAGTCGACGGTGAGCTTCGAGAGCCGGTCCACCTGGCCCCGCATCGTCTCGAGGAACTCGCGACGCGTCGGCTCGTCCAGCTCCTCGTCGGACAGCAGCTCGAGGAAGCCCGCGAGCGAGAAGATCGGGGTCCTCAGCTCGTGTGACGCGTTCGCGATGAAGGCGCGGCGGGCGCTGTCGAGCTGGGCGAGCTGAACGCGCATCCGCTCGAAGGCCGCGGCGAGCTCTGCGAGCTCGTCGTTGCCGGTCACGTCGACGGGCTCGTCGAAGTCGCCGCCCGCGATCCGCTCGGCCGCCCGCTCGAGCCGCCGGATCCGTCGTGCGAAGACCGTCGCGGCGCCGTACCCCAGCAGCAGCGCGGCGACGAGAGCGAGGAGCCCGGCCGCGAGCACGCGCCGCTGGACGAGGTTGACGTTCCCGAGCGAGTCGTGGAGCGGCGCCGAGAGCAGCAGCACGTAGTTCGGGTTCGCGAGCGGCATGGCCGCCTCGGCGTAACGCGCCTCGTTCCGCGTCACGGTGCCGGTCGCCAGCTTCCCGGTCACGAAGGCCCGCTGCGCGACCGGGTCATTCTGGACGTCGGCGGACGAGACCCGGCTCGAGTCCTGAAAGACGGTCAGCGAGGGCGGGTTCGCGCTCAGCACCTGGTAGACGACGATGCGGGCGTTGGCGCTCGTGGAGAGGGTGTCGAGCGCATCCGGCCATTGCGGCGATGCGGTGGTGGCCGGAAGCTGGTGCGACACGGCCGGCGCGGCCCCGCTGAGCTGCGAGACCTTGGCGCCGACGAGGTTGTGCTCGAGCGACGGGACGACGATCGCGTACACGACCCCGAGCGCGCCGGCGACGAGGAGTGCGAGGGCGAGGGTCAGCCTCGCGCCGACGCTACGGAGCGGGTTCACGTCGCCTCATCGCTCGCGGAAGCGGTAGCCGACCCCGCGTACGGTAAAGATCAACTCGGGCTCCTTCGGATCGCGCTCGAGCTTCTCGCGCAGATGGCGGACGTGCACGTCGATCGTGCGCGGATCGCGGTAGTCCGAGCTCCCCCAGAGCGACTCGAGCAGCATCTGGCGGCTGTAGACGCGGCCCGGATGCGCCGCCATCGTGCGCAGGAGCTCGAACTCGACGTAGGTGAGCTGCACGGAACGATCCTCGATCTCGACGGCGCGCCGGCCGAGGTCGATCGTGAGCGTGTCGGCCACGATCAACTCGACGGGCTCGCCGTCCCGCCGCTGCGGCCCCGCCCGCCGCAGGAGTGCGCGCACCCGGCTGCGAAACTCGCGGATCGAGAAGGGCTTCGTGATGTAGTCGTCGGCGCCGAGCTCGAGGCCGAGAACCTTGTCGAACTCGTCGTCCCGGGCCGTGAGCATGATGATCGGCACCGAGCTCGTGGCGCGGATCCGCTTGCAGACCTCGAGCCCGTCGAGCTTGGGCAGCATGATGTCGAGCACGACGAGGTCGACCTGCTCCGCCGCGAACCGGGCGAGGGCCTCCTCGCCGTCCCAGGCCTGCACGACCTTGTACCCCTCGTGCTCGAGGGGGTACGCGAGGAGCTTCTGGATCGAGTCCTCGTCGTCGACGAGCAGGATGGTCGAGGCGTCGGGCATGAGGACCGGGCGTCGGGCGGAGCGTGGCCGGACGGCCCTACTATAGCCAGCCATGGCCGTCGTCCCACCCCGGTCACGGCGCCGCCGGCCGCGGCGCGGCTCCCTCGAGCGCCCCGTCAACGGACGCCTCTACCGCGGCACCTGGCTACTCGTGAGCCTGCCCCTGCTCCTGGCCGCCTTCACCGTCGCCCGGCCCGTGGCGCTGCCTGCGCCGTCCCTTCCGCCCGCATTCAACGCGCACGCCGCGCTCGAGCTCGCTCAGGAGCTGTCGACGGACTACCCCGACCGCTCGCCCGGATCCCAGGGCGCCGCGCAGGCGGCGGACTGGTACAAGGCTCAGCTCGCGCCGTACGGGCTAACCACCGAGGTCGAGCGCTTCCGCGCGACGATTCCGGGAGTGGGGACGCGCGAGTTCCAGAACCTGGTCACGATCGTGCCCGGCCAGTCGCAGGTCGAGATCGTCGTTGCGGCGCACCGCGACAACCTCGGGGCCGGCGCAGGCGCAAACGACAACGCCTCGGGGACGGGAGCGCTGATCGAGCTGGCGCGGTCGTATGCGCAAGCGCCGATCGCCAGCCCCTCGGCTCCGGCGCCCGTGCGCCCGACGCACACGCTCGTCTTCCTCTCGACCGACGGCGGCGCGTTCGGTGGGATCGGCGCGGACCGGTTCTCGGCGGCGTCGCCGTACCGGCACGGCGCGTTCGCGCTGATCGACCTCGACGCGATCGCGGGCCGCGGGCCTCCGCGGCTCCAGATCGCCGCCAACACGGCTCGCTCCCCCGCCGATTCGCTCGTGCAGACCGCGTCCGCGCGGATCACGGAGCAGGCGGGCCTGCCGCCCGTGCGCCCGCCCGCCTGGCAGCAGCTCCTCACGCTGGCGTTCCCGTACACCCTCTACGAGCAGGGGCCCGTGCTCGCGCGCGGGATCCCCGCGGTGACGATCACGACCTCGGGGGACGTGCCGCGAGCGCCGCTCGGCGACACCCCGCACCGCCTGAACGGCACCCGCCTGGCGGTGATCGGGCGCTCGACCCAGCAGCTGCTCGGCTCGCTCGACCAGGGGCTCGACCTCGCCCAGGGGACGACGAGCTACGTCTACCTCGGCCAGCGAATCGTCCGCGGGTGGGCGATCGAGCTGGTGCTCGTCGCGATGCTGCTGCCGTTCCTAGTCGCCACCGTGGATCTCTTCGCGCATTGCCGTCGGCGGCGCATCCCGCTGGCGCCGGCGCTCCGCAGCCTGCGGAGCCGGATCGGCTTCTGGCTCCTCATGGGGGCGGTGTTCGCGCTCCTCGTGCTGGTGGGCGCGTTCCCGACGGGTGTGCCGCTCCCGGTCGCGCTCGAGACGGCCGCAGCGCGGCACTGGCCGACCATCCCACTCGCCGTGCTCGGCGTGCTCGGGTTCGTCTGCTGGCTCGTCGTGCGGGTACGCCTCGCACCGCGGCGCCGCGCCCGTCCCGAGGAGGAGCTCGCCGGTCATACCGGGGCGCTCCTCGGCCTCTCCGTCGTTGCCCTGCTCGCCGCCGCGACCAACCCCTTCGCGCTCATCTTTTTGCTCCCATCCCTCCACGCCTGGCTCTGGATCCCGCAGGCGCGCGCGTCGAAGCTTCTGTACCGGCTCGGTGTGCTCGCGATCGGCCTCTTCGGGCCTGCGCTCCTGCTCGGCTGGTTCGGCCTCCACTACGGCCTCGGCCTCGACGCGCCGTGGTACCTGACGGAGCTCGTGGTCGTCGGCTTCGTCTCGCCGGCGATGGCGTTGATCGCACTCGGCTGGCTCGCGGTCGCGTGGCAGCTGAGCGCGCTGGCGACCGGCCGCTACGCCCCCTACCCGAGCGCGTCCGAACGGCCGCCGCGCGGGCCGATCCGCGAGTCGATCCGCCGCGTCGTCCTCTACTCGCGCCGCCGGCGCGGGGCACGGATCCGCGTCGTGGCCGGCTAGTGCCCCTTCCAGTAATGCCGTCTGGCTCCTGGGTCGCGAGCACCAAGCGATGCAAGGACGCAGGGAGCGCCGATAGTGAGAACTATCGGCGCGACTGAGGACGCGGCAGCACGCCGCGTGATCGCGGGCCAGAAGCGGGCATGTATTGCTGGAAGGGACACTACTAGGCGCCCAGGCGGAGGTAGCGCACGGCCGTGCCCGCGGCGAGCTCGCCGTCTCCCTGCGGGACGAAGACGAGCGCGTCCGCCGTCGCGGCGCTGGCGATCATGTGCGACTCCTGGCCGTCGACCGGCGTGAGCACGACCTCTCCGTCGCCGGCCTCGCTGCGCGCGCGCACGAGCTCGTCCCGGCCCGGGCTGCGCCGGACTGCCCGCGCGAGCCGGCCCGGCTCGAACCGGGGCAGGGGCGCGGCCGCCCCCTGGAGCGCGAGCACCGCGGGTCGCACGAACAGCTCGAAGCCGACGAGAGCGGAGACCGGGTTGCCTGGCAACCCGAAGACGAGCGTGCTGCCGCGCACGGAGAAGGAGATCGGCTTGCCGGGCTTGACCGCGACACGCCAGAACACCTCCTCGGCACCGAGCTCGGCGAGCGTCGGCCGCACGAGATCGTGCCGGCCGACGGAGACGCCGCCCGAGGTGACGAGGACGTCGGCCTCGAGGCCGCGGGCGATCGCCGCCCGGTGGGCATCGGGATCGTCTTCGACCGCCGGGAGCCGCTCGACAGAGGCGCCCGTGGAGGTGAGCGCGGCCGCAAGCATGAGGCCGTTCGCCTCGTAGACCTCGCCGGGGCCGAGCGGCTCGCCCGGTGGGCGCAGCTCGGTCCCTGTGGTGAGAACCGCGACAAGGGGGCGGCGCGCACACGAGAGCTCGCCGAGGCCGGCGGCCGCGAGCGCTCCGAGCTGTCCCGCGCCGAGGCGCATCCCCGCCGGGCAGACCACCTCGCCCACGCGGATGTCGCCACCGCGAGGGCGAACGTTCGCACCCGGCTCGACAGGCTCACCGATCTCGATTGTGTTGTCATGCTCGACAACGTACTCGATGGGGACTACGGCATCCGCGCCGTCCGGGACGACGCCGCCCGTCGAGATCGCGATCGCCTCGCCGGCCTGGAGCGCCTGGCCCGCGGGCAGGCCGGCCGCAGAGCGCGCAACCACCGGCAGCGTGCCCGGAGCGTCCGCGGCGCGCACCGCGAAGCCGTCCATCGCCGAGCTCGGGAACGGCGGCAGGTCGACGGCCGCGCGCGCGTCGACGGCCAGCACCCGCCCGGCCGCCTCCGCGAGCGGCACGGCCTCGGCCTCGAGCGCACGCACGCGCCCGAGCACGAGCGCCTGCGCCTCCTCGATCGAATGGAGGTTTGCCACGACGGTTGCATACGCTACCCGGGTGATCTCCGTCGTCGTCCCCGTCTACAACGAGGAACGGAGCGTCGCGCTGCTCCTCGACGAGCTGCACTCGGCGCTCCAGCAGGTGGGACAGCCCTGGGAGGCGATCTTCGTCGACGACGGCTCGAGCGACGGCACCTTTGCCGCGCTGACCCGCCTCCACGCCGCGCAGGACAACATCGTCGTGGTCCGCCTGCGCCGCAACTTCGGCAAAGCGGCGGCGCTCGCGGCCGGCTTCGACCAAGCCAAAGGCGAGATCGTGATCACGATCGACGGCGACCTCCAGGACGACCCGGCCGAGATCCCGCGCCTGCTTGCAAAGCTCGACGAGGGGTTCGACCTCGTCTCCGGGTGGAAGTCGCACCGGCGCGACCGCTGGACCCGCCGGCTGATGTCCCGGCTCGCGAACACGGTGACCGGCTGGGTCTCGGGGATCCGCCTCCACGACATGAACTGCGGCTTCAAGGCCTACCGCGCCGAGGTCGTGCACGGGCTGCGCCTCTACGGGGAGCTGCACCGGTACATCCCGGTGCTCGCGCACTACCGGGGCTACCGGATCGCCGAGCTGCCCGTACACCACCGGCCGCGTGAGCACGGGCGGTCGCGGTACGGCCCCGAGCGCTACGTGCGGGGCTTCCTCGACCTGCTCACGGTCTCGTTCATCGGCCGCTACCGCCACCGGCCGCTCCACCTGTTCGGCGGGCTCGGGCTCCTGCTCGGCCTTGCCGGGACGGTGATCCTCGGCTACCTCACCGTGCTGAAGATCCTCGGCCATTCGATCGGCGGACGGCCCCTGCTGCTGCTCGGCGTGCTGCTCGTCGTCGTCGGCCTCCAGTTCTTCTCGCTCGGGCTGATCAGCGAGATGATCACGAGCCAGCACGAGGAGCGCGGGGCCGAGCGCGAGCGCGCCGAGCGGCTCGTCGACGAGATCCTCTCCTGAGAATCGGCGCCGTGCGGGTGCTCTACTTCGGCACCTACGAGCGGGACTACCCGCGCAACGCACAGGTGATCGCCTGCCTCAGAGGAGCCGGGGTCGAGGTGGCCGAGCGCCACGTCTCGGTTTGGGAGGGCCGGGAGCACAAGTTTGCCGCGGGGGTGGGCTCCGCGGCCCGGCTCGCACTGGCCGAGCTTCGGCTCGCGGCTCGCCGTCCCGAGGCTTCCTTCGACGCGGTGATCGTCGGCTACCCCGGCCACCTCGACGTGCCCGCGGCGCGGAGGGCGGCACGCGGAAAGCCCGTGGTGCTGAACCCGCTCGTCTCGCTCTCCGACACGCTCGTCGACGATCGCGGTCGCTTCCGCCCCGGCTCGCTGCCTGCCCGCGCGCTCGCCCGGACCGACCGCGCCGCATTCCGGGCGGCCGACCTCGTCGTGGCGGACACCGATGCCCACGCGGAGCTCTTCCGCTCGCTCGGCGCGCGCCGGGTGGAGGTCTGCCTCGTCGGCGCCGAGGAGCGCGTGTTCCACCCCGGCTGGACGGGAGGCGGACCGTTTCTGTTCGTCGGGAAGCTGATTCCGCTCCACGGGCTCGAGACGATCCTCGCGGCGGCGCGCCTCGCGCCCGAACTGCTCCTGCGCGTGATCGGAAGCGGTCAGCTCGAGCCGCTCCTCGCCGCCCGGCCGGCCAACGTGGAGTGGGTGCCCTGGGTGGACTACGGGCTCCTGCCGGCCGAGCTGCACGCCGCCGCGGCCGCGCTCGGAGTCTTCGGAGGCTCGGCGAAGGCGGCGCGGGTGATCCCGAACAAGGCCTTCCAGGCGCTCGCCTGCGGGACGCCGCTCGTCACGGCCGACACCCCGGCCGCACGGGAGCTGCTCGTGGACGGGGAGAGCGCGCTGCTCGTCTCCGCCGGCGACCCGGGCGCGCTCGCCGCTGCGCTTCGACGGCTCGCGGCGGAGCCGGAGCTCGGCCCGCGACTCTCCGCGGGCGGTCTCGCCGCCTATCGCGCGCGGGCGAGCGAGGCCGTCCTCGGAGCCCGCTGGCGCGCGCTTCTGGAGAGCATCCTGTGACCGCACGCCGGCTGCTGTGGGCCGCCGCCGCCGCCTACGCGGCCGGCTTCACGGCGCTCTCGATCCTGCGCGACCGCGCCTTCGAGACCGCACGGTTCGACCTCGGCAACATGGTCCAGGCGGTGTGGACGACCGCGCACGGGCACCCGCTGGAGATCACGAGCCTGCAGGGCGACCAGATCTCACGGCTCGGGGCCCACGTCGACCCGATCCTCGCTGTCTTCGCACCGCTCTGGTGGCTCTGGCCGAGCCCGCACCTGCTGCTCGCCGGACAGGCGGCCGCCGTCGCGCTCGGGGCCCTGCCGGTGTTCTGGCTCGCGGAGAAGCACCTCGGCTCGGAGCGAGCCGCGCTCGGGTTCGCGCTCGTGTACCTGCTCCTGCCGGCCGTCGAATGGCTGACCCTGAACGAGTTCCACCCGGTCGCGCTCGCGACGCCGCTGCTCCTCTATTCCTTCTGGTACCTGGACGAGGATCGGCTCGTCCCCTTCGCGCTCACCGCGGTCGCGGCCTCGCTCTGCAAGGAGGAGATCGCACTCGTCGTCGCGGGCTACGGGCTCTGGTACGCGCTCGCGCGGCACCGCCGCCGGGCCGGGCTCGCGATCGCCGGGGCAGGGCTGGCCTGGTCCGTGTTCGCGGTGGAGGTCGTGCTGCGCCACTTCAATCACGGCGCCGCCTCGAGCTTCTACTCGCGCTACCGCGACGTCGGCGGCTCGCCCGGGGGCATCCTCCGCACGGCCGCGACGCATCCCTGGGACCTCGCGACCACAGCCGCTACGCACTGGCAGTACCTGCTGCACCTGGCGCTCCCGCTCGCCGGGCTCTTCCTCCTCTCCCCGCTCGTCCTCGTCGCAGCGGCGCCCGACCTCGCGCTCAACCTCCTCTCGGGAACCTCGACGCAGCAGTCGATCCACTTCCACTACACGGCCGGGCTGATCGCGCCGCTCGTCGTCGCGAGCGTGCTCGGCGCCGCGAGGCTGCGCCGTCCCGTCACCGTGGCGATGGTCGCCGTCGGCGTCGCGCTCGTGAGCAACTTCGTCCTCGGCGCGGTACCCCTGTGGCGCTTCTTCCCGGGAGGCGAGACCTACGGCGCGTTCACGACGAGGGTCACCCCGCACGACCGGATCGCCGAGCGCGCGGTGAGGCTGGTCCCCGCGGGCGCAGTGGTGAGCACCACCAACTCGCTCGGCGCGAAGCTCTCTGCCCGCCGCCGCGTGCTGAGCTTCCCGACCATCCGGGACGCGACCTGGATCGCCGCAGACGAGACCCAGCCCGGCTATCTCGACCAGGGCCAGAAGTTCGCCGCCACCGCCGCGCGCCTCGCCCGCGTGCGACGCGATCCGGGCTGGAGGCTCGTGTTCGAGCAGGATGGTCTGCTCGTGTTTCGGCGCGTCGCCTAGAGCGGCACGGCCTGGCGGAGCAGGTAGGCGGAGAGACCGACTGCGAGCCACTGCGCCGGCGGATCGTCCTCGGCGGCGGCGAGGGGCAGCGCCCAGACGACGTACCAGGCTAGAAGGTAGGGCGTCGCGACGAGGATGAAGCCCGCTGCGAGCCCGAGACGGGCGCGGCCGCGGTGGGCCTGCAGCGCGAGCCACGCGTAGCCCACCACGAAGCCGGTCACGCAGAGGCCGAGCGCGAGCCCGTGCGGGAGCCCGAGCTGTTCGAGGCGATCGGACAGCGAGAAGCTCGTGCCGAGATTCGCGTGCCGAAGGAGCGGCACCGTCGCGCCGAGCCAGCTCCAGCCGTAGGCCCAGGTCGAGATCATCACTAGCCCGGCTGCCACGGCTGCGAAGCCGAGGTGACGCACCGGCCTCCCGGTCGCGCGCGCCTCGAGCGCGCGGAGCGGCAGCAACAGGAGCGGCACCCACTTGATCAGGCTGGCCGTCGCCCACGCGGCCCCCGCGAGCTGCCTGCGGCCCGACGCCGCGAGCGCGAGCGCCGCGACCACGAGGGCCGCCATCCACGCGTCGTTGTGACCGCCCCCGGCGAAGTCGAGCGCCATCGCAGGGTTCCAGCCGACGAGCACGAGGGCCAGCGCGGGCCGGCGCGAGAGCCGCGCCGCGAGCAGCGCCGCGGTCAGCATCGCCGCGGCCGCGAGCGCCTTGTAGGTCCACGCCGCCGCGTCCGCCGAGGATCCGTCCGCCAGCGCGAGCGGCTCCGAGGCGAGCGTGAACGCGGGGCCGTAGACGGAGGTGGTGTCGCGCCAGGCATCGCCGACGTACGGGTACGACGGATCGTGTGGGAACGCGCTCGGCGGCGTCGTGTAGGGGCTCTCGTGGTGCACCGCCGCGATCCGGCCGTAGCTCCAGTAGGTCCACGCGTCGGTGGAGAGGAGGAGCGGCCCGAACAGCGGGGCGAGCTGGATCGCGGCCGCAAGCGCCGCAACAGCGGCCAGCCTCGCGCTCCGGAGCGAGACGAGCAGCGTGGCAACGACGTAGAGCACGAAGGCGGCGACGGCGAAGCCGAGGTAGAGCCACGACCAGGTCGGGTCTCCGAGCTGGTGACCGCCGGGAGCCGCCGCGACCGGCGAGTTCGACGGCCAGGCGACGGCGGCGCACCCGGCGACGAGCGCGAGCACCGCCAAGCCGAGCGCGAGCGGTAACCGCCGGTTCACCGGCGGGACGTTACGGCTGTAGCGGGTCCGGCGTCGGCGGAGGCGTCGCGGTCGTGTCCGTCGTCGTCGTGGTGGGCGGCGGCGGCTCGACCGGAGTCGGAGCCGGAGGCGCCGCGGTGGACGTGGGCGGCGGCGCGGGCTCCCTGCCGAAGGTCGGAGTCGGAGCGGGGGCCGTGGGTGCCGTCGTCGTCGCAGCCGTCGTCGTGCTGCTCGAGCCGTAGTAGCCGAGCGAGTACTGGCCGCGCTGCCAGTAGGTGAACGTCGCGTACTCCAGCGGCGGCGGAAAGTCGCGTGGCTTCTGCTTCCCCACCGCGGAGTCCATGAAGAGGTGCCAGATCTGCGCGGGGAACGTCCCACCAGCGACCGAGATCCCGTGCACGTTGTCCATCGGGATCTCGCCCTTCGGGTACCCGACCCAGACCGTCGCCTCGAGGTTCGGCAGGTAGCCGCAGAACCACGCATCGGCGTGCTCGTCGGTGGTCCCGGTCTTGCCCGCGGCCGGCCGGCCGAAGTAGGCGGCAGTCCCCGTTCCGTAGCGGACGTTCTGCTCCAGCACCTGCGTCACCGTCCAGGCGACACCCTCGGAGATCACGCGTTCGCGCTGCGGGACGCCCCACCCCGCGTCGGTGTCGACGCTGCCGTTGGGGAGGATCACCTTGCGGATCGCCATCGGCTTGGAGTAGATCCCGCCGGCGGCGAGGGTCGAGTACGCGGACGCCATGTCTAGCGGCGAGACCGAGAGCGACCCGAGCCCGATCGACGGCACGGGCATGAGCGGGGTCTGCACGCCCATCCTGGCCGCCATCTCGGCGACGTTCTCGGGCCCGACGTCGAGCGTGAGCTGGGCGTAGACCGTGTTGTCGGAGCGCAGCGTCGCGCTCGTGACCGAGATCGGCCCGACGTAGCTGTGGTCGTAGGTCGACACGTTCCAGGCGGGCGTGAACGGGTCCGGCTGGTAGTGGAACGGCGCCGAGGTGTAGTAGGTCGAGCTCGGGTTCATCCCCTGGGCGACCGCCGCGGTGAGGACGAACGTCTTGAACGTCGAGCCGGCCTGCCGGCGCGCCTGCGCCACGAGGTTGAACTGATTGCCCGTCGCGCCGGGTGTGACAGCCGCCATCGCCCGGATCGCGCCGCTCGCGGGGTTGATCGAGACCACCGCCGCGGCGGGGTCGTCAGACCGGTTCAGGGTCTGCGTGATCGCGTTTCGCGCCGCGTTCTGGAGGCGAGGGTCGATCGTCGTGTAGACGCGCAGCCCGCCCGAGCGCACGGTGTTGGCGCCGTACTGTGCGATCAGCTGGTCGCGCACGTAGCTGAAGAAATACGGCTCTCGGATGCGCGTGTACAGCCTGCCGGGGTCGAGACGGAGGTTTCGGTCGGCCACCGTCTCGGCGTACTGCGCCTGCGTGATGTCGCCGTTCACGAGCAGGGCCTGCAGCACCTCGTCCCGGCGGGCGAGCGCCTTCTGCGGCGCGACGAACGGATCGAAGGCAGACGGCGCCTGCGGCAGCCCTGCGAGGAGGGCGGCCTGGCCGAGAGTGAGCCGGCTCGCGTCCTTCGAGTAGTACGTCTGCGACGCCGCCTGGATCCCGTAGGCGTGGTTCCCGTAGTAGACCTGGTTCATGTAGGCGGCGAGGATGCGCTGCTTCGACCAGGCATGGCTGAGCTTGATCGCGAGGCAGACCTCCTTGAGCTTGCGGCTGACGGTCTTCTCCTGGGAGATGTACAGGTTCCGGACGAGCTGCTGTGTGATCGTCGAGCCGCCCTGCACCACCTTGCCCGACTGCACGTCGGCCCAGACCGCCCGGGCGATCCCCTGCGGGTCGACGCCCCCGTGGCTCCAGAAGCGGCGGTCCTCGATCGCCACGGTCGACTTCGCCACCCACGGGCTCACGGCGCTGAGCGAGACCGGCTCGCGGTTCCGCTCGGCCGGGATCGCGCCGAGCAGCGAGTTGTCCGCCGCGTAGACGAACGAGTTCTGGCCGATCGCAACGGGCTGGAGCGACGAGAGGTTGCAGCTCGAGCTGAACGTGTAGGCGCTCCCGAGCCCGACGCACACGAGCACGGCGAGGACGGCGAGGACGGCGAGGACAGAGGCGAGCCCCGCGCGCTTGCGCCGGCGCCTGCGCGAGAGACGCTTGCGTCGCCGCAGGATGTCGTCGAGGCCCGGGTCGGGCGTCATGCGAAGATCCCGGCGGCCCGCAGGCGGGTGTGCGCCCGCAGGCGGAGGTCGTGCTGGAGCTCGTCTGCGCCGCCCTGGTCGACGGCGCGGACGCGGATCGCGACGGTGGCCACCGAGCCGAGCCTGGTCAGGTACACCCCGGCATCGGGCAGCCCGGCGACCTCCTCGCGGAGGATCCCGATGGCGCGCTCGACGTCCTCTCCGAGCGGAAGCTGCATGGTCACCTCGACGACCGTTCCCTCACTGCCGCGAATCGTGGAGTTGACGATCGTATCGGAGGCGAGCTTCTGGTTCGGGACGACGATCCGCGCCCCGTCGGCGGCCCGGATGAACGTGTAGGTGAGACCGATCTCCTCGACCACTCCTTCGACTCCGCCGAACGCGACCTGGTCGTGCAGCCGCAGCGGTTGGGCGAAGGCGATCAGGAGGCCCGAGATCGCGTTGCCGAGCGTCGGCTGGGCGGCCATGCCGACGATGATCCCGATCACCGCTCCCGAGGCGAGGATCGCGGCCGAGAACGCGCGGATCTCCGGGATCGTCAGGAGTGCGGCGAGCACGCCGATCGTCACGACCGTGACAATGAGCACCCGGCGGAGGGTCGCCCAGCGGGTCGCTGCCTCGGGGGGCAGCTTGCGGTGCGAGAGCCAGAGATCGAGCAGCTTGGCGAGCACCAGCGTCGCGGCGATTGCCACGAGCGCGAACGCGACGCTCTTCCACTGATCGGACATCCGGTTGTAGTTCGACAAGTTACCGCCGGCTCCTTAGCCGGAACCGGCCTATGATCACGCGCGGTGGCGGCAGAACGGACCCGGAATCCGGCGCCCTGGATCTTCCTCTGGAGCCGGGTGCTGATCTGGCTCGCCGCGGTCTTCGCGTTCCTCTGGTTCGAGCCGAACCGCCATCCGCTGGCCGACCGCTGGGACAGCCCGCTGATGCACCAGCTCGGCTACGGGATCGACGTCTGGGCGCGCTGGGACAGCGCGTTCTTCCTGCGGATCGCCGAGCACGGCTACGACGGCACCTCGGCCGCGTTCTACCCGCTCTACCCGGGGATCGTCGCCGTGGTCGGCTGGGTGCTCGCGGGCCAGTACGTGCTGGCCGGCGTGCTCGTCTCGCTCGCGGCCTGCCTCGGCTCGTTCGCGCTGCTCTACCGGCTCTCGGAGGCGAGGCTCGGCCCGGACGCCGCCCGGCGTGCCGTCGTCTATCTCGCGATCTGCCCGACGGCGCTGTTCCTCGGCGCGGTCTATAGCGAGTCGCTCTACCTGCTGCTCGCGGTCGCGGCGTTCGTGCTCGCAGAGCGCGGACGCTTTCTGGAAGCCGGCGCGGTAGTGGGGCTCGCGATCCTCACCCGCGCGACCGGTGTCGCGCTGCTGCCGGCGCTGGGCGTGATGGCCTGGCCGCGCAGGCGCGCCCTGCTCGAGCTCGCGGTGGCGCTGCCGATCGCCGCCGTGTACCCGTTCGTCCTGTGGCGTCAGGTCGACGACCCGTGGGCGTTCTGGGGCGCCCAGGACATCTGGCACCGCCACATCTCGTGGGCCGGGCCGCTCGGCGGGATCTGGGACGGAGTGCACGCCCTCTGGGGGCCGACGCCGTCGGGGGCCGCGCCGATGCACGCCTCCGCGGTAAACATCGAAGGCGTCGTCGCGCTCGCGCTCTGCGCCGTGCTCACCGTCGTCGCGTGGAAGCGGGTGGGAGCGCCCTACGGGCTCTTCGCGGCGCTCAGCCTCGCGATCCCGCTGAGCCTGCCGAGCTCGAGATGGCCGCTCCTCTCGCTGCCGCGGTTTGCCCTCGTGATCTTCCCGCTCTTCATGGCGCTCGCCGTGATCGGCGCGCGGCCGCGGGCGCACACCGTCATCGTCGCAGCAAGCGCACTCCTGCTCGGCGTCGCCGTCACCCAGTGGGCGCTCTGGCAATGGGTGAGCTGACGGGCATCGACGCGGTCACGATCGACGCGTATGGCACGCTCGTCGAGCTCGTCGACCCGGTGCCCGCGTTGCAGGCTGCGCTCGCCGAGCGAGGAGTCCAGAGGGATCCCAACCGGGTCGGGGCGGCGTTCCGCGCCGAGGTCGCCTACTACCGCCCGCGCAGCATCGAGGGTCACGACGCGGAGAGCCTCGCGGAGCTGCGGCGCGACTGCGCCGAAGTCTTCCTTCGCGAGGCAGGCGCCGACCTCGACCCCGCCGAGTTCATGCAGGCCTTCGTCGACTCGCTCGTCTTCCGGCCCCTGCCCGGCGCGGTTGAGGCGGTCGAGCGGTTCGCCGCGCAAGGGCTGGCGCTCGCAATCGTCTCGAACTGGGACGTCGGCCTGCCGGAGAAGCTCGGCGCGCTCGCGTCCCGCTTCGCCACCGTCGTCACCTCTGCCGAGGTGGGTGCGGCGAAGCCCGACACGGCCGTCTTCGTGGCCGCGCTCGATCGCCTAGGGATAGCCGCGGGACGCGCTCTCCACGTCGGCGACGAGCGGGGTGACGAAGACGGGGCGAGAGCCGCCGGCATGCGGTTCCGGTGGGCGCCGCTGTGAACATGAGGCTCGCCGGCTGGACGACGTTCGTCCTCCTCTTCTCGGCGCTCAACTACGCGTCGCGAGCTAGCGAGGGAACCCCCGACCGCAACGTCCTCTACCGCTACGGCACGGCCGTCTCGGGCGCGATCCAGTACGCGCTCGTCCTCGGGATCATGCTCCTGATCGCCCGCGGCCTCTCGAAGCGGTATGCGTTCGCCCTGCGGCGGCCGCCGTCATGGCCCCGGGCGCTCGGGCTCGGGGCGGCGATCCTCGTCGCGATCTACATCGTCTCGGCGGCCCTCAACCCGCTTCTGCACCCGGGCAAGGAGCAGGGGCTGACGCCGAACGGCTGGCAGCCGTCGCACGCCGGCGCCTACGCCGCCAACTTCCTCGTCGTCGCCGTCGTCGCGCCGATCGTCGAGGAGCTGACCTTCCGCGGAATCGGCTACACGCTGCTCGTCCGGTTCGGCACCTGGCCGGCGATCATCCTGACCGGGCTCGCATTCGGGCTCGCGCACGGGCTCGTCGACGGTCTGCCGCTGCTGGCGCTCTTCGGCTGCATGCTCGCATGGCTGCGCTCCCGCACGGACAGCGTCTACCCCGGGATGGTCGTCCACGGGACCTTCAACGCGATCGCCCTGATCGCGGCCGTGACCCTCGGCACGGGCTGATCCGGTGCGACGCCCCGCGATGGTCGTGCTGGTCGTGCTCGTCCTCGGCGGAGCCTGGATCGCCTACAGCGAGCTCTGGAAACACGGGGGCGCCAGACCCGTCGCCTGGCACACGCTGCCCGGAGCACTCGGCGCCGCCAAGCTCTCGAAGCCCGTCTTCCTCCGCTTCCGCGAGCGTCGCGACCTCGAGGCCTACCTCGCGCGGGCCTTGCCCGGCCGCGCGCCGAAGCTGCCGCCGATCGACTTCGCCCGCAACCAGGTGGTGCTCGCCGCGGCCGGCGCCCGCTCGAGCACCGGCTACTCGGTGCGGATCGAGTCGGTCTCGGAGCAGCGCTCCCGCATTGTCGTGCGGGTGCGCGAGATCACGCCGGCGCTCGGGCAGCCCGTGGCGGCGCGGGTCACCTACCCGCACCTCCTCGCCACGATCCCCCGGAGCCGGAAGCGCGTGCACTTCATCTGGCTCGGCCGGCCCTAGAGGTTTGATGCCACACCTGCATCAAACCTCTACAGCTCCTCGCGCTCCTCGCCCTCTTCCTCCTCGACGGCGAACTCGTCGGCGGAGACCTGGTCGAGGAAGCGCTTGAACTCGGTGACGATCTCCTCCTCGTTCACTTCCTCGCCCTCCTCGAACTCGATCGCCGACTCCTCGAGCACGCGCTCGGCGACGAAGATCGGCGCCTCCGCTCGCAGGGCGAGCGCGATCGCGTCGGACGGGCGGGAGTCGATCTCGATCTCCTGCCCGTCGGTCCGCACGGTCACGAGGGCGTAGAACGTGCTCTCGCGGAGCTCGGTCACCGTGACCCGGGCGATCTGCGCGTCGAGCTGGGCGAGCATGTCGGTGAGCAGATCGTGGGTCATGGGCCGCGGTGACGCCTGGCTCTGGAGCTTCATCAGGATCGCCGCCGCCTCGGAGTGGCCGATCCAGATCGGCAGGAACTTGTTCCCCTCGGCCGTCTTCAGGAGCACGATCGGCGACTTGCCGACCATGTCGAAGCTCACGCCGTAGATGACCATCTCCTGCATCAGCCCGGCTCGGATTCTAGCTCAGGCCCCGCGGCTCCTCGATCTCGTCACACGGCACGCGCACGCGCTGACCCGTGTCCGGATCCTCGAGCTCGGCCTTGCGCTCGTCCACGCTCATCGGCTCCACGGCGCGGAGCGCGTAGAGCTTGCCGTCGTACAGTACGAGTCGCCGATCTTCATAGCCGCAAGGGCGCGAGGCGCCACGGTGGGTACATCGTCGCGGCGGCGGGTATCCGCGATCCCTCGGACTGACTCCCCCGAATGCCTCGGGCAAGGAGCCGGTAGAATCCGCCGCCGCGGGCGATTAGCTCAGTTGGTTAGAGCGCCGCTCTGATAAGGCGGAGGTCCCTGGTTCGAATCCAGGATCGCCCATTCTCGCCGGAAAGTCCGGCGCCTGCGGCGCCATGACGACTTTCCGGCGGGCCTGCGCCTCGTTGTGTGATCTCCGCGTGCGTCTGTGAGCCGCGCCCGCCATGTCGGTCGCGGCGGCTTGGCTACTGCTCTGCGGCTCGCTCCAGCGCCTCGACCAGCTCCTCCAGTTCGGTCTCGTCGGCGAAGGGGAGCTCCAGGCGGCCGGGGCCGACTCGGGCTGGGCGGCCGGTCAGCTTCACTGCGGCAGCTGCAGCTCGGGCGGCGAGCGACGGGTCGACGGGACGGTCTTCTTGCGCTCCTTCGTGCGGGCGCCGCCCCAGCGCGCGGCCCGCTCGGCCGCTCGGACTGACATGCCCTCGCGGACGATGCGACGGGCGAGCTTCTTTCGTGCGTCGTGATCGGGTACAGCGAGTACTGCACGGGCGTGCCCCTCGGTGAGAAGCTGGCGCTCGAGCATCCCGAGCACCTCGTCGGGGAGCTCCAGCAGCCGGAGGCGGTTCGAGACCGACGGCTTGGAGCGGCCGACCTTCTCGCCGATCTCGCCGAGCGAGAGGCTGAACTCGTCGGAGAGGACGGCGTAGGCGCGGGCTTCCTCGACCGGGGTCAGGTTCTCGCGGGCGACGTTCTCGACCAGGCCGAGCAGCAGCGTCTCCCTGTCGTCGGTCGCCCGCACCACCGCGGGCACCGTCTCGAGGCCCGCCTCCCGCGCGGCACGCCAGCGGCGTTCGCCCGCGATCAGCTCGTAGCCGCCCGAGGGACGCGGGCGCACGAGCAGCGGCTGCACGACGCCCTGGTTGCGGATCGACTCCGCGAGCCCGGCGTGCGCTTCGGGCTCGAAGCGGCGCCGCGGCTGGCGCGGATTCGCGTGGATCTCGTCGACCGGCAGGTTTGCGAGCTCGGGTGCGCCGTCGCCGAGGCCGCCGATCAGCACCTCGAGTCCGCGGCCGAGGCCACGGCGGGCGGGCTGCGGATCAGGACCTGTCTGCAAGCTCCATCGCCACCTTCCAGTAGGCGTCGGCTCCGGCGGAGCGACGGTCGTAGGCGATCGCCGGCAGGCCGTGGCTCGGCGCTTCGGCCAGGCGCACGGAGCGGGGCACGGCGGTCTCGAACACGAGGTCGCCGAAGTGACGCCTCACCTCGGCGGTCACGTCGGCGGAGAGGCGAGTTCGCCCGTCCACCATGGTCAGCAAGACGCCGCCGAGCTCGAGGCGCGGGTTGAGTCGCGCCTTGATCAGGCGGATCGAGTCGACCAGCTGCGTCAGCCCTTCGAGTGCGTAGTACTCGGCCTGCACCGGCACGATCACCCTGTCGGCGGCCGCCAGCGCGTTGACCGTCAGCGGGCCGAGCGAGGGCGGGCAGTCGAGGAAGACGAAGCGGTACTGGTCGCGGGCGCCCAGGAGCGGCCCGGCGAGGTAGCGCTCGCCGTCCTCGCGGCGCGCGAGCTCGACGACCGCGCCGGCGAGGTCGGGCTTCGACGGGACGAGATCGAGGTTGGCGAAGCGAGTGTGGCGCACGAGCTCGCCGAGCGGGGCGCCGTCGAGCAGGTCGTACGTGGAGTGCCCGTTTGCCCGTTCGCCGAGCCCCGAAGTTGCGTTCGCCTGGGGGTCCAGGTCGACCACGAGCGAGCGCTGACCTGCCTCCGCGAGGCAGGCGGCGAGGTTGATCGCGGTCGTCGTCTTGCCGACGCCGCCCTTCTGGTTCGCGAGGGCATAAACGATCCCGGGCACGAAATGCAGGCTACTCAGCCGAGCGGACGCTTCCGCGCGATCCCCGGGCGCCGCGGGAAGCCCGGCGGCGTCGGGCCGCGCTTCTCGAGCACGAGGAAGCCGGGTGGGCTCTCGACGAGCTCTGCGGCGAGCAGCGCGGCGGCCCTCGCGACCTGCCCGGCGTCCGCACTCGGGCCCACGAAAAGGATTGCAGCACCCCCCTCCCTGACAAGGGGAAGGCACCACTCCGCGGCGACCGGCGGCGGCGCGAGCGCCTTCGCCAGCGCGACGGCGAAGCGGTCCTGCTCCTGCTCCTCGGCGCGGCCCTGCACCACCGTGGCGTTCGGCGGCGCGAAGCTCCGCAGGAACTCGCACTTACGCCCGTTGGCCTCCAGCAGGGTCACCCGCCGCTCCGGGAGCGCGTCGGCGAGCGGGATCCCCGGCGCGCCGCCCCCCGAGCCGACGTCGATCACCGCGCCGTCGTAGCGCTCGACCAGCGGCACTGCCTGCAGCGAGTCCTCGAGCAGCGCCCGCCGCGCTTCGGCCGGATCGGAGATCGACGTCAGGCCCGGTGTGACGAGCAGCGCGGCGAGCCAGTCGTCGAGGGACACTACGAGGAGGGAAGCACGACGACGAAGCGGTTCGGCTCTGCGCCCTCGCTCGTCGTCTCGACGCCGGAGTAGTCCTCGAGGCGCAGGTGAACGACCTTCCGCTCGATTGCGGTCATCGGCTCGAGCTCGACGCGCTCTCCCGACGCGATCGCCTGCTCGGCGCTGCGGACGGCGAGCGCCTCCAGCACTTCGCGGCGCCGCTCGCGATAGCCGGCCGCGTCCACGACGACCTGCTTCCGAGGCCCGTCGCCTCGCCTCGCGGTGATCGCGTTGGCGAGGTACTGGAGCGCGTCGATCGTCTGCCCGTGGCGGCCGATCAGCAGGCCGAGGTCGGGGCCGGTGCAGACGGCGGTGATCCGCTCCTCGTCCTCATGCACGTCGACGCGGCAAGGGACGCCGGCCGCGGCGGCGACCCGCTCCACGAGCTCGCGGACGAGCTCCCCGAGAGGGGTCTCGTCGTCGTGGGCCGGAGCAGCCGCCCTCGCTCCGCCGGCGTCGATCGTCGCGGCGACGCGCGCCGGCGTGTAGCCGACGCCGAGCAGGCCCCGCTCGCCCTCGGCCAGCACCTCGAACCGGACCGCGTCGCGGTCGAGCCCGGGAGCGCGCAGCTCGAGCTCGCGCAGCGCAGCCCACTTGGCCTCGCCGACGGTCTCACCCTCGGCCTCGATCCGCAACTCGTCGCTCATCGCCGGCCGGAGCGCTTCTTGCGCCGCACCTTGCGCGGGGCCGCCGCCGGCTTGGCTTCGGCGGGCTGCTCGCCGTCAATCGGGGCCGAGGCGTCCGCCTGCTCCTCGACGATCGCGGGCGCCGGAGCGGGCGCGGCCTTCGCCGGCGTACGCGACGAGCGCTTGACGGGCTGCGCGACGGTCGTGCGCGGCACGAGGCGGCGCGTGACGAGCCCCTGGCCCACCGTCCAGAGGTTCGTCGTCATCCAGTAGAGGACGAGCCCCGTCGGGAAGCGGGCGACGATGAAGATGAACGCGAGCGGGAGGACGAGCAGCAGGTTCCGCTGCATCTTGTCCATCGTGGTCGACATCAGCAGCGTCGAGGCGACCTGGCTGGCCGCGTAGACGACGAGCAGGATGTAGCCGGACCAGTGCGAGGTCGTCGGGTCGGCGATCGAAGGGACGACCCCGAGCCACGAGAGGTCGCCGGCAGGCGGGTTCTTCGCGAACTCGCGCAGCACGAAGTAGAGCGCGATGAAGATCGGGAACTGCGCCACCATCGGCAGGCACGATGCGGCCGGGTTGATGTTGTTCTCCTTGTAGAACTTCATCAACTCCTCGTTCTGCTTCTGCCGGTCGCCCTTGTACTTCTGCTGCAGCGCCTTCATCTCGGGCGCGTGGCGCTGCATGTTCTGCATCGAGTGGATCTGCCGCACCGTGAGCGGCACGAGTGCCATCCGCACGATGATCGTGAGCACCACGACCGCCCACGCCCACGGCAGGTGCGCGGTGTTGTGGAGCCAGTCGAGGATGCCCTTGAGGATGTCCTGGAGCGGCGTCGTGATGCCGGCGACGATGAGCGAGTGGATCACGCGGGCTCCGCCCGGTCCGTGCGGCGGAAGAGCGTCTGGTCGTGCGCGTGGTCGACCCCGCCGCGACTCCACGGGTTGCAGCGCAGGAGGCGCCAGGCCGCGAGGATCGAGCCCCTGAAGAAGCCGAACTCCTTCAGCGCGTCGATCGCATACTGCGAGCACGACGGGTGGTACTTGCAGGTCCCCCGCGGCACCAGCACGCCGAACGTGTAGCGGTAGCCGTAGACGAGCGCGATCCCGAGGTACTTCATGCGGCCGCCTTCGCGAGCACCTCGTCGACCCGCTCCGCGAGCCAGGCCGCGCCCTGCGCCTCGGTCGCCTCCGGGAGGCCGGGCCGGACGATCAGAACGTAGTCGCGGCCGGGAGCGATCCGTCCGAGCCGGTCGCGCCAGAGCTCCCGCAGCTGCCGCTTGATCCTGTTTCTCGTCACGGCGTTGCCGGCAGCCTTGGGGACGGCGAGCCCGAGCCGCGGCTCGCCGTCGGCCACCGCGTCCTCGCGCGCGAAGGAGTACAGGACGAGGTATCGCGTCGAGACCGAGCGCCCCTGCCGGTACACGGCGTCGAAGTCGCGCGACCGTGAGAGGCGGTTCCGGCGCTGCACGCCCAGAGCCGCCCGGTCAGGCCGACAGCCGCTTGCGACCCTTCGCGCGACGGCGCTTGAGGATCGCCTGGCCGGCACGGGTCGACATGCGCGCGCGGAAGCCGTGCTTGCGCTTCCGGCGGCGGACGTTGGGCTGGTAGGTGCGCTTCATGGGACGGCCGACGAGTATAGACGAGGGCCGCAGGTCGAGGTTCTCCACAGCCTCTGTGGAGAACGCGGCGGTCCGTAAAGATGCTGCGCCGGGGCGCAAATCGGCCTCCGCCGACCCCCCTCGCGGGTGTTCTTTCCACAGGTGTGGAGAGTAATGTGGACGCCAAAACTCCCTGCAAAACGCTACTTTTATCAACCGGGAGGGTCATTGTCCGCGTGGCGGGACGCTGATATGCTCGACGTTCGG
Source organism: uncultured Actinomycetes bacterium (assembly GCA_963724805.1). GTDB lineage: Bacteria > Actinomycetota > Thermoleophilia > Gaiellales > Gaiellaceae > CAVQZA01. The sequence continues at coordinate 543,440 of CAVRWA010000014.1, read as the reverse complement.
TCACGAGAGGAGAGGTGGGGCCCGGCGTCTTGGAGGGAACAAGCGAGCTGACTGCGGAAGGCCTGTGGAGCGAAGTTGCACGTCGGCTCGGTGAGGCTCTCAACGAGACTACGTATCAGACGTGGTTCGCGGACGTCCGGGGCCTGGAGGTCTCGGACGACACGTTCACCGTCTCGGTGCCGAACGACTTCACCCGCGAGTGGATCGAGGGACATTTCCTCGGCCTGATGAAGGCCGGCGTCCGCGATGCCACCGGCAGGGAGCTCCGGGTTGCGCTCGCCGTCGCCGAAGCCGAGGACCTTCCCGGCCTAGTGCCGGTGGAGCCGGGCGACGGCTCCGTAATCCCGGTCCGGCGGGGCGAGATCGCCGACGGGCAGCCGCCCAAGATCGGCCTCAATCCGAAGTACACATTCGACCTGTTCGTGATCGGCTCGTCCAACCGCTTCGCCCACGCGGCAGCGCTCGCGGTCGCCGAGGCGCCGGCCCAGGCGTACAACCCGCTCTTCATCTACGGCTCGACCGGACTCGGCAAGACGCACCTGATGCAGGCGATCGCCCAGTACGTCGGCGAGCACGCGAGCCACCTCACGGTGCGCTACACGACGAGCGAGACCTTCATGAACGACTTCATCAACTCGCTGCGCGACAAGCGGATCGAGGGGTTCAAGCAGCGCTACCGCACCTACGACCTGCTCCTGATCGACGACATCCAGTTCTTCGAGCACAAGGAGCGGATCCAGGAGGAGTTCTTCCACACGTTCAACAGCCTCTACGAGGCCGGTAGCCAGATCGTGATCTCGTCCGACCGGCCGCCGCGGGAGATCTCCACCCTCGAGGAGCGGCTGCGCTCGCGCTTCGAGTGGGGCCTGATCACCGACATCCAGCCGCCCGACCTCGAGACACGCATCGCGATCCTGCGCAAGAAGGCGATGACCGACGGAATCCAGGTCGAGGACCCGCAGGTACTCACGTTCATCGCCGGCCGGATCTCGACGAACATCCGCGAGCTCGAGGGTGCGCTCACGCGGGTGGTCGCCTTCTCCTCGCTCACCGGGCGTCCGATGACGGTCGAGCTCTCCGAGGACGTGCTCAAGGACGTGTTTCCGCAGGGCGAGGCGGCGATCATCTCGATCCGCCGGATCCAGGAGCTCGTCTCCGACAGGTTCCAGCTCTCGCTGGAGGAGCTCTGCGGCGACCGGCGCTCGCAGCACATCGTCTATCCCCGGCAGGTCGCGATGTACCTCTCGCGCGAGCTGACAGACTCGTCGCTGCCGAAGATCGGCAAGGAGTTCGGCGGTCGCGATCACACCACCGTGATCCACGCGACCTCCAAGATCGCGCGCCTGATCAAGGAGGATCGCTCTGTGTACAACCTTGTGCAAGAGCTCACCGCAAGGGTCAAACACGACCATTGAGCTGTGGAGGACGCGATACCCTTGGCGAGGCTCTGTTGAAGACAGTCCGTTCTCCACGAACTTCATACAGCGGCCGAAGCCAGCGCCCGTACCGGATCCCGCCGTCTTCCCCGTCGTCCACACTCCTTACTACTACAACGATCTTTTTCTAAAGAGATGATCGAAACAGACATCAGCGTCGGAGCCGGCCTCAAGGCCACCTGTTCACGTGACGATCTCGTGGCCAAGCTGGGTGTCGTCGCCCGTGCCGTCTCCACTCGCACGGCCGTTCAGGTGCTGGCGGGGGTGCACGTCTCCGCGGAGGACGGGCAGCTTCACCTGGCTGCGACCGACATGGAGCTCTCGCTGCGCTCGTCGCTTCCCGCCGAGGTGGACGCAGCCGGCGCGACCGTCGTGCCGGGACGGCTGCTCGTCGATCTCGTGCGGCTGCTGCCGGTGAGCGAGGTCCACATCGAGCACCGCCCGGAGGAGGGCATCGTGCGGGTCGACTGCGGCTCGGCGAGCTACCGGCTCAACACGTACAGCGTCGACGACTTCCCGCGACTTCCCGAGGTCGATGCCGCGCAGCTCTTCGCGGTCGACCGGGACGCGCTCCTGGAGACCGTCTCGCGGGTGCAGCGGTCGGCCTCCCGTGACGAGTCGCGGCCTGTGCTGACGGGAATCCTCGCGCGCTTCGAGCCGGGGAAGCTCGTGATGGCCGCCACCGACTCGTACCGCCTCTCCGTCAAGGAGACCACGCTCGAGGTCTCCGGGCCGGAGCTCGAGGCGATCATCCCGGCGCGCGCGCTCGGCGAGCTGCAGCGCATCGGCGAACCGGGCGACGAGCTCGAGCTCGGGCTGCACGACAATCAGGTCGTGTTCCGGGCCGGCGACGTCGTGCTCACGAGCCGGCGCATCGACGGACAGTTCCCGAACCACAACCAGCTCATCCCGGAGACCTTCGAGACCGAGCTCACGCTCCCGCGGATCGAGTTGCTCGACGTCGTCCGCCGTGTTGCCGTGATCGCGGTCCGGAACTCACCGCTCCGCCTCCGCTTCGCCGAGGGCGAGCTGACCGTCTCGACGCGGACGCAGGACGTCGGCGAGGCGAGCGAGAGCCTGCCCGTCGCGTACACCGGCGAGCCGCTCGAGATCGGCTTCAACGCGGAGTTCCTCCGCGACGGTCTCGAGTCGGTGAGCGAGGACGAGATCACCCTGAAACTGATCAGCCCGCTCCGGCCGGGCCTGATCCAGGCTGCCGGGGACGACTTCAGGTACCTGATCATGCCGATCCGCCTCGCAGGCTGATCGTCGCCCGGGTCTCGCTCAGGGACTTCCGCTCCTACGCGCGGCTCGAGCTCGACCTCGAACCGGGCCTCGTGCTCGTGACCGGCGCGAACGGAGCGGGGAAGACGAACCTGCTCGAGTCGCTGCACGTCGGCACGCAGGGATTCTCGCCGCGAACCCGCGCGGACGCTCAGCTGATTCGGTTTACGGCGCCCGCGGCGCGGGTGGTCGTGAACGGCCGCCGCGGCGAGTCGAAGCTCCAGCTCGAGGTGACCCTGTCGCGGGCCGAGGGCAAGCGTGCGGTAGTGAACGGAGGCCGGCTCCGCGCTGCCGAGCAGCTGCGCTCCGAGGTCTCGACGCTCGTCTTCACGCCCGACCGGCTCACCGTGGTCAAGGGCGGCCCGGCCGTGCGGCGCGCGTACTTCGACCGGACGCTCGGCCGGCTGGCGCCCGCCCGTGCCGGCCTGCCGCTCGAGTACGGCACGGCGGTCGGGCAGCGCAACGCGGGGTTGAGGCGAATCGCGGCGGGGTTCTCCACGCGTGAGGCGCTGACACCGTGGACAGAGCAGGTCGCCGAGCTCGGCGGCGGCCTGGTGGAGGCGCGCACGGAGGCGATCGCGCTGCTCGCGCCGGCGTTCGCGGAGCGCGCCGGCGAGCTCGGCCTCCCGGACGCGCGCCTGGTGTACGCGGGAGAGCCGCCGACCGCCGCGGCCCTCGAGGCGCGGCTCGACAAGGACGTCGAGCGTGGGACGACAGGGCTCGGCCCGCACCTGGACGACGTCGCGATCGTCTCCGGCCCGCGCGACCTGAGGAGCTTCGGCTCGCAGGGCGAGCAGCGGCTGGCCGTGCTCGCGCTCCTGCTCGCCGAGGCGGAGGCGATCGCCGGGCGGCTCGGCGAGCCGCCCCTCCTGCTGCTGGACGACGTGCTCTCGGAGCTCGACCCGGCCCGCCGCCGCATCCTCGGCGAGCGGCTCGCCGCCAGTGGGCAGACGCTCGTGACCTCGACCGATGCCAGCTCGCTCCCCGTCGAGCCGGCGCAGCTGCTCGAGGTCACGCCCGGGGAGGTGCACGCCGCGTGAGCGACCTGATCGGGGACGACGTGCGCAGAGAGCTCTCGCGCTTCGGGCCCGCCGCGGGGATGGCGGAGCTGCTCGCCGCGTGGCCCGCCGCGGTAGGGGAGGCGATTGCCCGCAATGCATGGCCGGGGAGGATCGGCCGGGACGGGACCCTCCACGTCGCGGTCACCTCCTCGGCCTGGGCGTTCGAGCTCGGCGCGCACACGGCGGAGATCCTCGGCCGGCTGCAAGAGGCGCTCGGCGAGGATGCCCCGACTGCGCTCCGGTTCACGCCGGGCCCGGTCCCCGAGCCCGATCCGGATGAGGCGGGGCAGGCCCCGGCGGCCGTTCCTCAGCCCACCGACGGCGAGCTCGCGGAGGCCGCCCGCGCCGCCGCGTCGATCGAGGACCCGGAGCTCCGGGAGCTCGTTCGGAGGGCCGCCGCGGCCAGTCTCGTAACCACCCGCGCCGACCACCCGATCTGATACACTACGTCGGGCCCGCAAAGGGTCACTTTGCAGGGCTTTTTTGATGGCTGATACCACCTATACCGCAAAAGACATCACCGTTCTGGAGGGCCTCGAGCCGGTCCGGCTCCGGCCGGGAATGTACATCGGCTCGACGGGCTCGCGGGGCCTCCACCACCTCATCTACGAAGTGGTCGACAACTCCGTCGACGAGGCTCTCGCGGGCCGCAACGACAGGGTCGAGATCACCCTCCACCCGGACAACTCGGTGACCGTGCGCGACTGGGGCTCCGGGATCCCGGTGGACGTGATGCCGGATCAGGGGCTGCCCGCTCTCACCGTCGTGCTCACGAAGCTCCACGCCGGCGGCAAGTTCGGCGGCGACGGCTACAAGGTCTCCGGCGGGCTGCACGGCGTCGGCATCTCCGTCGTGAACGCGCTCTCGGAGTGGTTCATCGCCGACGTGCGCCGCGACGGGAAGATCTACCGGCAGGAGTTCGCCCGCGGCGTGCCGACCACCGAGATGGAGATCGTCGGCGAGGTCGAGGACGACGACACCGGGACCACGATCCGCTTCCTGCCCGACCTCGAGATCTTCGACGAGCTCGAGTGGTCGACCCAGGCGCTGCTCCAGCGGCTGCGCGAGACCGCCTTCCTCACCAGGGGCTTCCACATCGTGCTCGTCGACGAGCGCACCGGTGAGGAGCGCACCGAGTTCCACTACGAGGGTGGGATCAGGGACTTCGTGGCCTACGTGAACGAGGCGAAGGACGAGGTCCACCCGCACGTCGTCTACTTCGAGGCCGAGACCGACCAGGGCGCGGTCGAGATCGCGATGCAGTGGAACAACTCGTACGTCGAGTCGGTCTACTCGTTCGCGAACAACATCAACACCACCGAGGGAGGCTCACACCTCTCGGGTTTCAAGGCCGCGCTCACGGGGACGCTGAACAAGTACGCGCGCGACAAGGGCCTCCTGAAGGAGAAGGAGGACAACCTCGAGGGCGAGGATGTCCGCGAGGGTCTCGCCGCGGTGATCTCGGTCAAGCTGCGCGAGCCGCAGTTCGAGGGGCAGACGAAGACGAAGCTCGGCAACCCGGGAGTCCGCGGCCTCGTCGAGCAGGCGGTCAACGCGAGGCTCGCCGAGTTCCTCGAGGAGAACCCGGGCGACGCGCGCCAGATCATCCAGAAGGCCGTCTCGGCCTCCCGCGCCCGCCAGGCGGCCCGCAAGGCGCGCGAGCTGACGCGCCGCAAGAGCGCGCTCGAGAACTCGTCGCTGCCGGGCAAGCTCGCGGACTGCTCCAACCGCGATCCCGACTCGGCCGAGCTCTACATCGTCGAGGGCGACTCCGCCGGCGGCTCGGCCAAGCAGGCGCGCGACCGCAGCTACCAGGCGATCCTGCCGCTGCGTGGGAAGATCATCAACAGCGAGAAGAACCGCATCAACAAGGTGCTCTCGAACAACGAGATCCAGGCGATGATCACCGCGATCGGCACCGGCTTCGGCGACGAGTTCGACATCGCGAACCTCCGCTACAACCGCGTGATCGTGATGACCGACGCCGATGTCGACGGCTCGCACATTCGCACGCTGATCCTCACCTTCCTCTACCGCCAGCTGCCGGAGCTCGTCGAGCGCGGCCACATCTACATCGCCGTGCCGCCGCTCTACCACGTGAAGATCGGCAACCAGGAGATGTACTTCGAGAAGGACTCGCAGCTCGAGGAGCTGCTCGTGCGCGAGCGGATCGAGTCGGTGGAGATCGAGGATCGCGACGGCAAGCCCGTGAAGCTGACCGAGGCGCGCTGGAAGCGGCTCGGCTCGAGCCTCAATGAGCTCGAGGGCTGGTCGAACCGGCTTCGCGCAGACTTCGGCCCGACCGCCGTCGAGTTCGTGGTCGGGCAGCGCCTCGTCGAGACCGAGGCGGATGCGCCCAAGGACGTCGAGGCGGCTCTGGCGAAGCTGGACGACCCGACCTACGAAACGCACGTGCTCGAGGCGACGGACGAGACCCTGCGCGTGAAGGTGATCGAGCTCGAGACCTCGACCGCGCACACCTTCCGGCTCCCCGGCGGCCTGCTCGCCTCGCCGATCTACGCGAACCTGCGCAGGGCGTACGCGAAGCTCGTCGACGCGACGGGGCTGCCGCCGTTCACGCTCAAGCACGGGAAGCGCACCGAGATCGCGCCGGGCTTTCACGAGCTGCGCTCGGAGGCGCTCGAGCTGACGAAGGACGGGATGCACGTCAGCCGGTTCAAGGGGCTCGGCGAGATGAACCCCGAGCAGCTCTGGGAGACCACGATGGACCCGGCCCGGCGGATGCTGATCCGCGTCGACGTCGAGGACGCCTCGGCCGCCGACAGGGTCTTCACCACGCTGATGGGCGACCAGGTCGAGCCGCGCCGGCAGTTCATCGAAGAGAACGCGAAGGACGTGAAGTTCCTGGATGTATGACGCGGACCCCCTCCGCTCGCCTCACGCTCCCCGGGGCGCTGCAAAGCCGCGCCGTGCGGCGTCCTCAGTCGCGCCCGTAGCCTCCGGCTACGAGCACTCCCTGGGTCCTTGCCCGGCTTGCTTTTCGCGGCCGGGAAGCATGATTCGACCGGAGGGTGACCTTGTCTGAGGTAGAGACAGGCCCGCTGAACCCCGGCCGGATCGAGGGGCGCGAGCTCGAGCAGGAAATGCGCACGAGCTTCCTCGACTACGCGATGTCGGTGATCGTCTCACGCGCGCTCCCCGACGTGCGCGACGGGCTGAAGCCGGTGCACCGCCGCGTCCTCTACGGGATGCACGAGACCGGGATGCAGCCGAACCGGCCGTACAAGAAGTGTGCGCGCATCGTCGGCGAAGTGATGGGGTCGTACCACCCGCACGGCGACTCGGCGATCTACGACGCGCTCGTCCGGCTCGCCCAGCCCTTCTCGATGCGATACCCGCTCGTCGACGGACAGGGCAACTTCGGCTCCCTCGACGACGACCCGCCGGCGGCGATGCGCTACACCGAGTGCCGCCTGACCAGGCTAGCGACCGAGCTCCTCCGTGACATCGACGCCGACACCGTCGACTTCGGCCCCAACTACGACGAGTCGCGCAAGGAGCCGACGGTGCTGCCGGCGCGCTTCCCGAACCTGCTCGTCAACGGTGCCGCCGGGATCGCAGTCGGGATGGCCACGAACATCCCGCCGCACCACCTCGCCGAGGTCGTGGACGCGATCGTTGCCCTCATCGACGATCCGGAGACCGACGTCGAGACGCTGATGAAGCACGTAAAGGGGCCCGACTTCCCGACGGGCGCGATCGTCGTCGGGCGAAGCGGGATCCGCGACGCGTACCGGAGCGGCCGCGGCCGCATCGTGATGCGCGCCCGCGCCCACATCGAGGAGCTGCGCGGCGGTCGCACGGCGATCGTGATCAGCGAGCTGCCCTACGGCGTGAAGAAGGGCGGCGACGCCGGCGTGATCAAGAAGATCGCCGACCTCGTCCACGACAAGGTGCTGACGGAGATCTCCGATCTCGCCGACCACTCCGACAAGAGCGGGATGCGGATCCAGGTCGAGCTGAAGCGCGACGCGGTGCCGCAGGTGGCGCTGAACAAGCTCTTCAAGCACACGGCGCTCCAGTCGACCTTCGGCTACAACGCGGTCGCGCTCGTCGACGGCGTGCCGCGCACGCTGTCGCTGCTCGAACTCGTCCGCCACTACCTCGACTACCAGCGCGAGGTTGTCACCCGCCGCTCGCAGTACGAGCTGCGCAAGGCGGAGGAGCGGGCCCACGTCCTCCGCGGCTACCTGATCGCGCTCGACAACCTCGACGAGGTGATCGCGCTGATCCGCGGCGCCGCCGACACCGACGCGGCACGCGACGGGCTGATGAGCCGGTTCGAGCTGACCGAGATCCAGGCCCAGGCGATCCTCGACCTCAGGCTTGCGCGGCTGACCGGGCTCGCGCGCAAGGAGATCGAGGAAGAGCACGCCGAGCTCGAGGCGAAGATCGCCGAGCTGCGCACGATCCTCGGCGACGAGGCGCGCGTCGACGCGCTGATCCGCGAGGAGCTCCTCGCCCTGAAGACCACCTACGGCCGCCACGACGACCGGCGCACCGAGATCGTCGCCGCCGAGGAGGAGCTCGAGCTCGAGGACATGATCGCGGAGGAGGACATGGTGATCGCGATCACCAAGTCGGGCTACATCAAGCGGCTGCCCGTCACCGCCTACCGCGAGCAGCGGCGCGGCGGGATCGGCGTGATGGGCATGGACCTGAAGGACGAGGACTTCATCGAGCACCTCTTCGTGGCGTCCACCCACGACTACCTGCTGTTCGTGACGTCGGTGGGCAAGATCTACCGGCTCAAGGTGCACGAGTTGCCGCTCGGCTCCCGCCAGTCGAAGGGCCGCGCGATCGTCAACCTGCTGCCCTTCCGCCAGGACGAGGTCGTGCGCGCGGTGATCCAGACCCGCGCGTTCGACGAGGCGAAGTACCTCGTGTTCGCGACGCGCAACGGCGTGGTGAAGAAGACCGAGCTCGCCGCCTACAACACCCCGCTGAAGGCCGACGGGATCATCGCGATCAAGATGCGGGAAGGCGACGAGCTCGTCGGCGTTCGCCACTCGTCGGGCAACGACGACTTCCTGATGGTGTCGCGAAAGGGCCAGGCCATCCGCTTCCACGAGAAGGACGTGCGCCCCATGGGCCGCGACGCGTCGGGGGTCCAGGGCATGCGTCTTCGTCCCGGCGACGAGGTGATCGCGATCACGATCGCGGAGGACGACGCCGATCTGCTCGTCGTGACCGAGAACGGCTACGGGAAGCGGACCCGCGTCGGCGAGTACCCGCTGAAGGGGCGCGGCGGCCTCGGCGTGAAGACCGTTGCGTTGACCGAGTCGAAGGGTCAGCTGGCCGGCGCGCGGGTCGTGCGTGACGGCTACCAGGTGATGCTGATCTCGAACGGCGGCACGGTGATCAGGATGCCCGTCGACGGGATCAAGCGCATGGGCCGGGCAACCCAGGGCGTGATCGTGATGCGCCTGCGCGGCGACGAGATCGTCTCGAGCCTCGCCCCGGTCGTGGAGTCCGAAGAGACCGAACCGACCGGCGCGGTTACGCCGTCGGCGGACGGTGTCGAGCCGCCCGTGGCCGATGTCGACTTCGACGATCCGGACGACGCCGACGAGCTCGACGAGCCGGACGCGGACGAAGACGCGGACGACGAGTAGGCGTCGGACCTTCCCAAACGCCTCGGGCGGCGATATACCTGCTTGTCTCCGACGCGACCTCACGCGTTGAAAAGAAGGCGGCCATGGCTATCACGCGGCAGGCGGATCTGCTGGAACCCATAAACCTGGCGGATCATCTCGACAAGCTCGAGCTCTACCTCGGCCAGGTTTGCCAGATCGCCGGCATCTCGAAGATGCAGCTCGACTACTGGACGAACAAGGCGCAGATCCCGACGAAGGGCAAGAAGCAGCGGATCTACGACGTCGACGCGCTCGAGACGGTGATGCTGATCAAGCAGGCGAAGGACAAGGGACTGAACCTCGGCGCGGCGATCGACGCGGCGCGGAAGTTTCGCGAGCTCGAGAGCGCCCGAACCTAGAGCGCGTCCCGGAGCACTGCGGCAGCATCCTCCGGCGCGACGGCGTTGACGTAGATCCCTGCGCCGAGCTCGAGCCCGGCCATCACCGTCAGACGCGGCAGGAGCTCGAGGTGCCAGTGGCCGCCGGTGTGGAGCCACGCGTTGAGCGGCACCGAGCCGCCCAGGGCCGCGTGGAGGCGGCGGATCGCGTCGGCAAGGAGCGCGAGCGCGATCTCGAGCCCGTCCCCGAAGCCGTCAGGCTCGTGCTCGGCGGGCGCGATCAGGAGCTCGTACGGGAGCCGGCCGGCGGGATGCGCCATCACGACGAGCCCGTCGAGCTCGGTGATCACGTTCTCGCCCCCGGCAATCAGCTCGCACACGCCGCAGTCGCCGGGCCGCGTCCGCTCGTCGGCGGCCGCCGGCGGCACCTCGCGGATCCAGGCGAGCTGGGTGTGCGAGTGCGGGAGACTCGCGCCCGCCTCGCGCCCCTCGTTGAGAAGTGCCTGCACGTAGGGGAATCCCTCTCCCGACGCGGCCGCCGCGCGGGCCCGCCAGGCCTCTGCGATTAGCGCGACCTCCGCGTCGTTCGAGCTCGGCGAGCGAGCGCGCATGCCACGGCACCGACACCACAACCTCCTGACGCTCGAGCGCGGGGTAGAGGTTGGGGACGACACGCACGGACCAGCCCGGCGTATCGGGATTCCGCCCCTCGGGCGCGACGGCGTACGTCTCCGGCGGCGTGCGGTCCTCGCGGCCCCCGCAGAACGGGCAGCGCTCGAGCTCGTCGGCCGACGGCGGCTCGACGGCAGCCCGACCTGCCCCGGGACGGCCGGCCCGCGCGGGCGCGATGACGACCTCGCGGCCCGAGATCGGGTCGCGGCGGTGCTCTCCGCTCAGTCGGCGCCGCTCTTCGACATGAACGCGCTGTAGAACTCGAGCGGCAGCGGAAACACGATCGTCGAGGAGCCGGCGGCCGAGCTCACCTCGATCAGCGTCTGCAGGTAGCGGAGCTGGAGCGCGACCGGGTGCTCCTCGATCACGAGCGCGGCGTCCTTGAGACGTTCCGCGGCCTGGAACTCGCCCTCGGCGGCGATCACCTTCGCGCGCCGCTCACGCTCGGCCTCGGCCTGGCGGGCCATCGCCCGCTGCATCCCGCTCGGGATCTCGACGTCCTTGACCTCGACTACCGAGACCTTGATCCCCCACGGGGCCGTCTGCTCGTCGATGATCCCCTGCAGGATCGTGTTGATCTTCTCGCGCTCCGAGAGCAGCTCGTCGAGCACGTGCTGGCCGAGCACCGAGCGCAGCGTGGTCTGCGCGATCTGCGAGGTGGCCGAGAGGTAGTTCTCGACCTGGACGACGGCCTTCGACGGGTCGACGATGCGGAAGTAGGCGACGGCATTCACGCGCGCCGGCACGTTGTCCTTCGTGATCACTTCCTGCGGCGGCACGTTGAGGGTGATCGTGCGCAGGTCGATCCGCACCATCCGGTCGACGATCGGGATCAGGAAGAAGAGACCCGGCCCCTTCGGCGCGCCGAGAAGGCGTCCGAGCCGGAAGATCACGCCCCGCTCGTACTCGCGCACGACCTTGATCGCCGCGAACAGGAACAGGACGACGAGGAAGATGACGATGACGGCTGCGAGCAGCCCGGCGACCGTGCCTGAAGCGGCGACCATCCCTGGATCCTACTCCCGGCTGACGGTCAGCGAGAGGCCGTCCCGCCCGACGATGCGCACCGTGTCGCCGTCACGCAGCTGCTCACCGTCCTCGCTGTGCGCCTGCCAGAGCGCGCCGTCGACGTAGACGAGCCCGTCGCGCACCTCCCCGACCTCCCCGATCATCAGCTGCGGGCCGACGCGGACGGGCTGCCGCTTCGCCCGGACGGCCTTTGCGATCAGGAAGGCCCAGCAGAGGCCGAGGACGACCGCGATCGAGATCACGAGCGGGTAGGAGGTTTTGTAGGGCGCGGGCGCATTGTGGAAGAGCAGCAGCATCCCCGCCGCCAGGCTGATCAGCCCCGCGACCGTGAGCGCGCCATGGCTGGTGACGTGGGCGTCGGCGATGAAGAGGAACGCGCCGAGCAGGATCAGCAGGATTCCGCCCCAGCTGAAAGGAAGCACCGAGAAGCCGAAGAGGGCGATCACGAGCGCCACCGCGCCGAGCGCTCCGGGCAGCACGACGCCCGGGTGGAAGATCTCGAAGCCGATCCCGGCGATCCCGGCCAGGAAGAGCAGCGAGATCAGGTTCGGGTCGAGGAGGGTGTTCAGGACCTGGTCGAGGAAGCCCATCGAGACCTCGTCGATCTGGGCTCCGGCAAGGTGAAGCGTGTAGCCCTTCGGGACGGTCTTGTAGCCGTCGGACTTGTCGAGGAGCGCGGGCAGCGTGGGCGCGATCATGTCGATCACGTTCATTCGCAGCGCCTCGGCGGCGGTCAGGTTCGACGCCTTGCGCACCGCCTCGTCGGCCCACTTCGCGTTGCGGCCGTGGCTTTTCGAGAGCGCACGCAGCGAGGCCGCCGCATCGTTCACGACCTTCCGCCGGAGGTCGCTGCCGATGTTCGCGCCGGTGCCGTTGATCGGCGTCGAGGAGCCGATGTTCGTCTGCGGTGCCATCGCGAGCAGGTCGGAGGCCTCGGAGATCCAGACGCCTGCGGAGGCGGCGCGCGCGCCCTGCGGCGAGACGTAGACGATCACGGGAATCGGGCTCGCGAGCTCATCCTGCACGATCTTGCGCATCGAGTCGGAGAGCCCGCCCGGGGTGTCGAGCAGGATCACGGCGGCGCTGTAGCCGTCCTTCGCGGCGTGCTTCAGCTGATCCGAGAGGTAGCTCTGGGTGACCGGGTTCACCTCGGTGTCGAAGTGGATCGCGAGGACGCGCGGTTGTGCGGCGTGGCCGGGAGCGGCGAGGGCGAGGAACGCCGCCGCCGCGGAGAGCGAAACGACGATCCGGCGCAAAAGGCCTGTGTTCAATGCGGTTTGAGCGTAGCAAGGAAGGGGAGTTGCCCCTACTCTGGAAAAGGGTCCAGTTGTGCGCACTCTCTTCATAGCCGCCGCTCTGCTGCTCGCGTCCGCGGGCGCTGCGCATGCCACCGACGTGACGATCGTGGCGCGTGACGTGCCGCTGCACGGCGGGCGGTCGCTTGTCGCAGCTCCTCCCTCCCGGTTCGACATGGTCGGCCTGCACTGGCGAGGGGCGGGCAGGCCGCTCTTCCGCACGCGCAGCCTCTCGGGCCGCTGGAGCGCATGGCTTGCCGCTGACGACGACTGGGGCCGCGACGGCAGCGGCTGGCGCAAGGGCGCCGCGGAGTGGACGGGCGAGGCGGACGCGATCCAGTACCGGGTGCGGGGCCGGGTCGCCGCGCTACGTGCGTACTTCCTCTGGAGCCCGGTCGAGCGGATCCCCGCGCGGCGGCTCAGCATCGCGGGCTCGCCGACCATCATTCCTCGGGAGTCGTGGGGCGCCGACGAGTCGATCCGGCGCGACAAGCGTCCCGTCTACGCGCCGGCGCTCCGCTTCGTTCTGATCCACCACACCGTCAACACGAACAACTACACGCCGGCCGAGTCGGCGGCGATCGTGCGCGGGGACTACGTCTACCACGTGAAGGGCAACGGCTGGGACGACATCGGCTACAACTTCCTCGTCGACAAGTACGGCCAGGTCTTCGAGGGCCGCTACGGCGGGATCGACAAGCCGGTCGTCGGCGCCCACTCGCTCGGTTTCAACAACGGCTCGGCCGGCGTCGCCCTGATCGGCAACTACAGCTCGGTCGGCAGCTCGGCGGCCGCGCGCGCGTCGCTCGTCAAGCTGCTCGCCTGGCGCCTGGACGTGGCGCACATCGATCCGCTCTCGTTCGTGAACGTGCTATCGGGCGGCAACCAGAAGTTTCCGCGCGGGATCCCCGTGAACCTGCGCGCGATCTCGGGGCACCGCGACACGTACTTCACCGAGTGCCCGGGCAGCGCCCTCTACGCCGAGATTCCGTCGATCGCCCAGGGTGTCGCAGCGACCGGCGGGCCGAAGCTGTACTCGCCTCTCGTGCAGGGCAAGGTCGGGAAGCTTCTCCGCTTCACCGGGAAGCTGTCGGCGCCGCTCCCGTGGAGCGTCACGGTGGCGGACAAGACGGGCGTGAGCGTGGCGAGCGGCAGAGGCATGGGCACCTCGATCGCCTGGACCTATGACTCGAGCAAGGCCTCGCCGGGGCGATACGCGTGGACGATCGCGGCGGGCGCGTCGGTGCGGCCCGCGACCGGGGCGTTCACGGTGAAGGCCCCGCCGCCGCCCCCGCCGCCGGCGCTGCTCCTGACCGCGATGACCGTGAGCCCCTCGGCAATCAGCCCCAACGGCGACCTCGTGAACGACGACGCAACGGTCTCGTACACGGTCAACAAGGTGGCCTCGGTGACGGGGGCCCTGGTGAACGCGGCAGGGGTGACCGCTGCGACGCTCTTCACACAGGAGCTGCCGCCCGGGCCGCAGAGCTTCGTCTTCACCGGGGCGGGGATCGCGGACGGCCCGTACACGATCGCCCTCACCGCAACCCCCGCCGAAGGGGCGCCGCAGACGGTGAGCCAGCCGATCACGATCGACCGCACCCTCGCGAACTTCGCGGTGACGCCGGCCTTCTCGCCTGCGGGGAACGGGCCGGCGAAAGTCCTTGCGGCCACGTTCCAGCTCGTCTACCCGGCCACCGGGACCTTCCAGATCCTGGACGCCGGCGGGACCCCGATCGCGACGCCGTTCACGGGCCCGCTGAACGCAGGCCCGCAGACGCTCACCTGGAGCGGGGCCATGCCGGACGGGAGCACGGTGGCCGACGGAAGTTACAGGGCGGCGCTCGTGCTCGACGAGCCTTCCGGCCCGGTCACGCACACGCTCCCGTTCGTCGCGGACTCGACCGCGCCGACCCTGACGCTCGTCTCCGCGCACGCGCTCGAGTTCCGGGTCACGGAGCCGGGTACGGTGACCCTCACCGTGCGTGGCACGCCGTGGCGCCGCTACGCGAAGAAGGTCAAGCAGGCGGGGCTCGTCTCGTTCTGGATCTCCTCCCCGCAACCGGCGCGCTTCACCGCAGTGGCGACCGATGCCGCGGGGAACACGAGCACCGCGGTTCTGCACCTGTAGCCGCCGCCGTAGACTTAGAGGCGATGCAACCGCCGCTTCGCCGTTCCCGTCCAATTGGACAACCGTTCCGGCCGGACCCGCCGCTGCGACACGAAAGGCTGAGCGACCCGATTCTCGTGCGACGCGCAAAAGACGGAGACGACCAGGCCCTTGCGGCCCTGTGCAAGCGCCATGCCCCGGCGGTCGAGCGACTCGCCCGGCAGGTTCTCCGCAACCCCGAGGACGCGCGCGACGCAGCCCAGGAGTCGCTCGCGAAGCTGTGCACGCGGATCCGTCAGTTTCGCGGGGAGTCGCAGTTCTCGACGTGGCTCCACCGGCTGGTCGTCAACACCTGCCGGGACGCGGCCGCCAGGAACGGCGCGCGGGCCTGCGAGCCGCTGCGCGAGGATCTCCGCCTCGCCCGCGACGGCGACCCGGTGTCCGCCGCAGCCGCCGCAGAGCTGCGCTCCGAGCTCGGCGCCTGCCTCGCCGGCATCTCACCAGTCCAGGCGAGGGTGGTCGTGCTGAAGGACGCCTTCGACTACTCGTTCGAGGAGATCTCCTCGGCCACCGATCTCCCCGTCGGCACCGCCAAGTCGTACGCGCACCGCGGTCGGCGGCGCCTCCGCGAGTCGATCGAGCGCGGCGCGGCATGACGCTCACCGTGCCGTTCGGGCGGGCGGAGATCGAGGCGATCATCCCCCACCGCGACCCGTTTCTGCTCGTCGACGAGGTCGTCGAGCTCGTGCCCGGCCTCCGCGTCGCGGCGCGCAAGCACCTCACCGGAGACGAGTGGTGGTGGGCAGGCCACTTTCCCGAGAAGCCCGTGATGCCGGGGGTGCTCACGGTCGAGGCGATCGCGCAGTGCGGAGCGGTCGCCGTCCTTGCCGAGGAGGCAAATCGCGGCAAGCTCGCGTTCTTCGCGGGGATCGACGACGTGAAGTTCAAGCGCATCGTCGAGCCGGGCGACACACTCGATCTCGTCTGCGAGATCGTTGCGCTGCGGGGCCCGATCGGCAAGGGCAAGGGCACGGCGCACGTCGACGGCGAGCTCGCCTGCTCCGGGACGCTCACCTTCTTCGTCGGAGCCGCGCCGTGATCGGCTCCGCAGCCGCGCGCATCTCGATCACCGGCCTCGGCTGCCACGTGCCGGCGAAGGTGGTCACGAACGACGACCTCTCTCTGACCCTGGACACCTCCGACGAGTGGATCCGCACCCGGACCGGGATCCGCGAGCGCCGCGTCGCGTCACAGGAGGAGGCGCTCTCCGACATCGCGATGCCCGCCTGCCTGGCCGCGCTCGCCCAGGCGGGTGTCGAGGCGAAGGATCTCGACCTGATCATCGTCGCGACGGTCACACCGGACATGACCTTTCCCTCGACCGGGGCGATCCTCGCCGACAGGCTCGGCGCCACGGACGCCGCTGCTTATGACCTCTCCGCCGGCTGCACCGGTTTCATGTACGCCCTGGCGCAGGGGTACGGGATGATCGCCGGCGGCCTCTCGCAGCGTGCGCTGATCGTCGGCGGCGACCTCCTTTCGAAGCTGCTGGACTGGACCGACCGCTCGACGTGCGTTCTCTTTGGCGACGGTGCCGGGGCGGTCGTGCTCGAGTCGGTGGACTCGGGCGGGTTCCTCGCGTTCGAACTCGGGGCCGACGGCGCGGGCGGCGCGAACCTGTGGCTTCCGGGCAGCGGCTCGCGCCACTTCGACGACCCTGCGAATCTGCTCAAGATGAACGGTCGAGAGGTGTTCAAGTTCGCGACGAGGGTGCTCGTCAGCTCGGCCGAGGCCGTCCTCGACCGCTGCGGGCTCACGGCCGAGGACGTGGACGTCTACGTCCCCCACCAGGCGAACATCAGGATCATCGACCACGCGGCGAGGAAGCTCGGCTTCCCGGACGAGAAGGTTGTCGTGAACGTCGACCGCTACGGAAACACGTCGTCGGGCTCGATCCCGCTGGCGCTTCAGGACGCCGCGGCGGACGGACGGGTCAAGCCGGGCCAGCTCGTGCTGATGACCGGGATGGGTGCAGGCCTCACGTGGGGCTCGAGTCTGATCGAATGGACGAAGGAGATGGCGGCATGAGGCGGGCGAACACGTTTAGCGAGCTCAAGGAGACGGAGTCATGAGTGGGAAAATCGCGTTCTGCTTCCCCGGGCAGGGCTCGCTCGAGTCGGGGATGGGCCGTGAGATCGCGGAGGCGATCCCCGAGGCGATGGCCGTCTTCGAGGCCGGCAGCACGGCCTCGGGGCTCGATCTGCGAAAGCTCTGCTTCGACACGCCGCTCGAGGAGATGGTCGAGACCGAGGTGCAGCAGCCTGCGCTCGTCGCCACGAGCCTTGCCGTGCTGGCGGCGGTGCGCTCGCGCGGGATCGAGCCGGACTTCGTCGTCGGGCACTCGGTCGGCGAGTTCGCGGCGCTGGCGGCCGTGGGGGCGATCGAGACGGATGCGGCGATCGGGCTCGTCCGAGAACGCGGGCTCGCGATGGCCGAGGCTGCCCGCCGGCATCCGGGTGCGATGGCCGCGATCCTCGGCCTCGACGACGAGATCGTCGAGACGCTGTGCCGCAAGATCCTCGGCGTGTGGCCGGCCAACTACAACTGCCCGGGCCAGATCGTGGTCTCGGGCGAGCATCCTGCGGTGGACGAGTGCTGCTCGGAGGCCGAGTCGGCGGGCGCGCGGCGGACGATGAAACTGAAGGTCTCCGGCGCGTTCCACAGCCCGCTCGTCGCCCGCGCCGCCGACCGTCTTCGTCCGGCGGTGGAGGCGATCCACTTCAAGGAGCCGATCCACCCGTTCATGTCGACGGTGACCGCGCGGATCGAGTCGGCGCCGCGGCTCGCGACGCTCCTCGTCGACCAGCTCACCGCGCCCGTGAAGTTCACGCAGGCCGCGACCGAGCTCGTCCGCGGCGGCGTGCGCACCTTCGTCGAGGTCGGGCCGGGCAACGTCCTCTCCGGGCTCGTGAAGCGGATCGACCAGAGCGTGGAGACGGTCTCGGTCAACAATCTCGCCTCGCTCGCGAAGCTCGAGGAGTCGCTTGCCTGAGTTCTGCTCCCTGGCTGGGAAGACGGCGCTCGTAACGGGAGGCTCGCGGGGGATCGGCCGGGCGATCGCGGTCGAGTTGGCGCACGGCGGTGCGGCTGTGGTCGTCGGGTACCGCTCTGGGCGTGACGAGGCCGAGGCGGTCGCCGCCGAGATCGGCGGCCGTGCGGTCCAGGCCGACGTCTCGAGCGCCGAGGACGCCGCGCGGCTCGTCGGCGAGGCCGGCGACGTCGACATCCTCGTCAACAACGCGGGACTCACGCGGGACGGGCTGCTGGCGCGGATGTCCGACGACGACTGGCGCACGGTGATCGAGACGAACCTCAGCTCGGTCTTCTACACCTGCCGCGCAGTCACGAGGCCGATGATGAAGAAGCGCGCAGGGTCGATCGTGAACGTCTCCTCGATCGTCGGCGTCCACGGCAACTGGGGCCAGACGAACTACGCGGCGTCGAAGGCGGGGATCATCGGCTTCACGAAGTCGCTCGCCCGCGAGCTGGGCAGCCGGGGCGTGCGCGCCAACGTCGTCGCGCCCGGCTACGTCCAGACCGCGCTGACCGAGGTGCTCCCAGACGAGGCGCGCGAGGCGATGCTCACGAACACGCCGCTCGGGCGGCTCGGCGAGCCGGCGGACGTCGCCGGTGCCGTACGCTTCCTCTGTTCGGACGAGGCTTCGTTCGTCACGGGCGAAGTGCTGCTCGTCGACGGCGGACTGGGGATGTGAGGGTATGAGCCAAAACGGCAGGCGCAGGGTCGTGATCACCGGTCTCGGTGCGCTCACCTCCCTCGGCAACGACTACGAGACGACCTGGCGGAACCTGATCGCGGGAGAGTCCGGCGCGGGCCCGATCACGCAGTTCGACGACTCCGAGTACGACGTCCATTTCGCGTGCGAGGTGCACGACTTCGACCCGACCGTGTGGATGGAGCACAAGACGGCGCGCCGGATTGACCGCTTCGCGCAGCTGGCCATTGCGTCGGCGCGCCAGGCCGAGGCCGACAGCGGGATCGTGATCGCGAAGGAGGCCGACCGGGTGGGCGCGTCGGTCGCGACCGGGATCGGTGGGCTCAAGTCGTTCCAGGACTGCACCGACACGCTGCGCGAGCGCGGCCCCGACCGGGTGAACCCGTTCTCGATCCCCGCGATCATCCCGAACATGGGCGCGGCGCAGGTCTCGATGGAGCTCGGCACCAGGGGGCCGCTCTCCTCGCAGTGCACGGCCTGCGCCGCCTCGAACATGTCGATCGGCGACGGCGCGGACTCGATCCGACTCGGCCGCGCGGATGTGATGTTCTGCGGCGGCACGGAGGCGCCGGTTACCCGCGTCGCGATCGCCGGCTTCACGGCGATGCGGGCGCTCTCGCGCCGCAACGACGATCCGAAGGCCGCGAGCCGCCCGTTCGACGGGCAGCGCGACGGCTTCGTGATGGGCGAGGCGGGCGCGATGGTCGTGCTCGAGGAGCTCGGGCACGCGAAGGCGCGCGGCGCGAAGATCTACGCGGAGCTGCTCGGCTACGGCGTTTCCTCCGACGCGCTGCACGTGACCGAGCCGGACCCGACCGGCGACAACCCTGCCAGGGCGATGCGGATGGCGTTCGCGGACGCCGGGATCGATCCGTCCGAGGTCGACTACGTCAACGCGCACGGCACCTCGACTCCGGTCGGGGACTCGGCGGAGACGCGGGTCCTGAAGCTGGCCCTGGGCGAGGAGAAGGCCTATGCGACGCCCGTCTCTTCGACGAAGGGCGCCACCGGCCACTGCCTCGGCGCCGCCGGCGCCGTCGAGGCGATCTTCTGCATCCTCGCAGCGCGCGACGGCAAGGTGCCGCCGACGATCAACCAGGAGACTCCGGACCCCGAGTGCGACCTCGACTACATCCCGAACGAGGCCCGTGACCACGACGTGCGGATCGCGGTCTCGAACTCGTTCGGTTTCGGCGGCCACAACGCGTGCATCGTCGTGGGCCGCTGGGACGGCGAGTAACGAGCGAGCCCGCCTACGAGGTCCGCGTCTCGACCCGGGCACGCCGGGGGAGGATCGAGCTGCCCCCGGGGCGACCGCCTCTCGTCGTCGTCCCGCGCGGGACGAGCGAGCGCGAGATCCGGCGCCTGGTCGAGCGCCACGCCGACTGGATCCGGCGCCGCCAATCCCAGCGTGTTACCACGCTGACATTGCGGGAGATCGGCGAGGCGGAGGGCCGGCGCGAGGCCCGCGCGGTCGTGACGGAGGTCGCGCGGGCCGAGGCGCAACGGCTCGGCGTCTCGTACAAGGCGATCCAGATCCGCGATCAGCGCACCCGCTGGGGCTCGTGCTCGCCGCGCGGGACGCTGACGTTCAACTGGCGGCTCGTACTCGCGCCGCACGCCGTGCTCGACTACGTGGTCGTGCACGAGCTCTGCCACCTCCGCGAGGCGAATCACGGGCCGGCGTTCTGGCGTCTCGTCGGGCAGGCCCGGCCGGGCTACAAGGTGCCGCGGGCCTGGCTGCGCCGCCACGGCCACGAGCTGCTCGCCTACGCGCCTCGCTAGTCTCTCCGCCATGGTCGCGCGCTGGGCGAGCTTCGACTGCTACGGGACGCTGGTCGACTGGGACGGCGGGGTCGGCGCCCAGCTCGAGCGCCTCTTCGGCGCGGAGAGCGTCCCGCGGCTGCTCGCGCGCTACCACGAGGTCGAGCCGGTGCTGCAAGCCGAGGAACCGGGTCGCAGCTACCGCGACGTGCTCACGCTTTCGCTCGAGGCGCTCGCAGACGAGGAGGGTGTCTCGCTGGACGGCGAAGCCGACGCGCTCGGCCGCTCGCTGCCGACGTGGCCCGCGTTTCCCGAGGCGCGCCGCTCACTCGAAGAGCTGCGTCGCCGCGGCTGGAGCATCGCGGTGCTCTCGAACACCGATCGCGACTTCCTCGACGCGTCGCTCGCCAACGTCGGCGTCGCAGTCGACCTGAAGGTCGTCGCCTCGGAGATCGGCTCGTACAAGCCCGCCCGCGGCCACTGGCAAGCGTTTTACGCGGCGACCGGCGCCGGCCCGCCGCGCCACGTCCATGTCGGAGCGAGCCTCTTCCACGACGTCGAGCCCTGCGTCGCGCTCGGGATCCCCTGCGTCTGGATCGACCGCCTCGGCGAGGGACCGGATCCCCGCCCGGCGCGGACGCTCCCGGATCTCACGCTGCTGCCGGACACGCTCGACGAGCTCGCGCCGTCGTGATCCCGTCCGGGCTCATGGTCAGGCCGGCACGGCTCGAGGATGCCGCGGTGGTTGCCGGGCTGGTCACCGCGCTGGATCACGCGCTCGGCCTCACCGAGGACACCTCCGCGGACGACATCCGAGCGGGCTGGTGCGAGCTCGAGCTCGAGCGCGACACGCGCCTCGTCGAGGCCGGCGACGGGCGTCTGCTTGGCTACCTCGACGTGAGCGTCCGGGGGGAAACGCCGTTCGTCGATGGTTACGTGCATCCCGACGCGCGCGGGCAGGGCCTGGGCAGGACTCTCGTGCGGCTCGGGCAGGAGCTGGCAGCGGGACGGGGGAAGCGCGTCCGCACCGGGATCATCTCCACGGACGAGGCGGCCACGGCCCTTCTCCGGAGCGAAGGCTTCCATGCCGTGCGGAGCTTCTACCGGATGACGATCGACCTCGACGGCCCGCCGGCGGAGCCTGAAGTGCCGGCGGGGATCGTGCTGCGGCCGTTCGAGCTCGCCGACGCCGAGCCGTTCCACGCAGCCACGGAGGAGGCCTTCGCGGATCACTGGGAATGGGAGCACGAGACGTACGAGGGCTGGCGGAAGCGCGCGATCGACGTGGACGATTTCGACCCCGGCCTCTGGCTCGTCGCGGCCGACGGCGACGAGATCGCGGGAGGCCTCCGCGGGACGGCCAAGCGGTTCGGCTCGGGCTGGGTGAACTCGCTCGCGGTGCGTCGCCCCTGGCGGCGCCGCGGCCTCGGCGCCGCACTTCTCCTGGCCTCGTTCGGCGAGTTCTGGCGCCGGGGCGAGACCCGTGTGGCGCTCGGGGTCGACGCCGAGAGCGAGACGGGTGCGACAAGGCTCTACGAGCGTCTGGGAATGCAGGTCGGCTGGCAGGCCGACGTCTACGAGAAGGAGATTCCATGAGCAGGCTGCGCGCAAAGTGCCCCGACTGCCGCACGTTCACGGCGGTCGCGCTGGGAACCGACTACCAGTGCCATTCCTGCGGGCGCGAGTTCAACGCGGGCCTCGTGAGGGTGCCGCGCGCGTGGGGCCTCGGCGGCGAGGCGATGGCCGAGGCGGCCCAGCTCCCGCTTCCCTACCCCGAGGCTGCGGTCGTGGAGGAGGACTCCCTCGCAGAGCAGACATTCGCGCTCGCCGCTGCGCTTCCGGAGCGGCCGCTCGTGCTGGGCGGCTGCTGCTGCTCGCACATCGGTGCGATCGAGGGCCTCGCGGCGCGCCACGAGCGGCTCGCGGTGGTCTGGCTCGACGCCCACGGCGATCTCAACACGCCGGTCAGCTCCCCGTCGGGGAACGCGTGGGGGATGCCGCTTCGCCTCCTGCTCGAGGACGGCACCGTCGAGCCGGGCGACGTCGCCCACATCGGCGCGCGCAACCTCGATCCGCCCGAGGTCGACTATCTGGCCGAGAGCGGCGTCCAGCACGGCCCGGGCGCGGTGAAGCGGGCGCTCCACGGAACGGAGGGCGTCTACGTCGCGCTCGACTGCGACGTGCTCCTCCCCGGCGAGATGTCGGTCTTCATGCCCGAGCCGGACGGGCCCACGGTCGCCGAGGTCGAGCGCCTGCTCGGCGACGTGCGCACGCACGCGGCGGTGCTCGGCGCTGGCTTCACCGGCCACACCGCCGACCCGGGCAATGTTCCGGCACTCGAGCGCTTCGCCGTCGCTCTCGGCCTCTAGTCGGTCACTGCAACCGGTGGGTCGGCCTGCCGGTCTAAGATCCAAGCCTCGGTCCATGGCCAGTCGCATCGACGTCTCCATCGAGCACAAGCAGCCGCCTTCAGAGCCGGAGGGGAAGCGGCACCCGAACACGTGCCCGAAATGCCAGTCGCACTACCGCGACGAGGAGCTCGAGGCCGCGCTCTGGGTCTGCACGCACTGCGGCCACCACTTCCCGATGCGCGCCCCGGCCCGGATCGCGCACCTCGTCGACCCCGGCTCGTTCCTGGAAGAGGCCGCCGAGCTTCGCTCCGAGGACCCGCTCGCCTTCTTCGACATCCGCCCCTACACCGAGCGCCTGGCCGAGGCCGAGGTCGCGACCGGCCTCGGAGACGCGATGGTGATCGGGCAGGCGACGCTCGACGAGCATCCGATCGAGCTCGCGGTGATGGACTTCGCGTTCATGGGTGGCTCGATGGGGAGCGTCGTCGGCGAGAAGTTCTCCCGCGCGTGCGACTCCGCCGCCGAGCGCGGCGCGCCGCTCGTCTCGGTCTCCGCGTCCGGCGGGGCCCGCATGCAGGAGGGGATCCTCGCGCTGATGCAGCTGCCCAAGACGGTCTGCGCAGTCGAGGAGCTGCACGAGGCCGGCCAGCCGCTGATCAGCGTCCTCGCCCATCCAACCACCGGCGGCCTGCTTGCGAGCTTCGCGAGCCTCGGCGACGTCGTGCTCGCCGAGCCGGGCGCGCTGATGTCCTTCGCCGGCCCTCGCGTCGTCCAGCAGACCACCCGCGAGAAGCTTCCCGACGACTTCGGTCTCGCCGAGTCGAACCTCCGCTACGGCCACGTGGATGCCGTGGTGCCGCGTGGCGAGCTGCGACCTGTCCTCTCCCGTCTCCTCCGGCTCTTCGATGGCCGGTGAGGCCGAGCTCAGGCTGCGGGAGCGGCTCAGCAAGTTGAAGGGCATGCAGCTGCTCGGCGGCGCCAAGCTCTCCGGCGACCTCGGCCGGCTCGAGCGCCAGCTCGACCGTCTCGGCGCAGAGGTGACGGACGAGGAGATCTGGCGCTCGGTCGAGCTCGCACGCCACCAGGAGCGTCCGTACACCCTCGACTACATCGACCGCCTGCTCGAGGACTGGGTGGAGCTGCACGGTGATCGCGCGCGCGCCGACGACGCCTCGATCGTGACCGGGCTCGGCCGGTTCGGCGCCCGGACGATCGCCGTGATCGGCCACCAGAAGGGCCGGGACATCGGCGAGCGGACGAAGCGGAACTTCGGGATGGCCTACCCTGAGGGCTATCGGAAGGGGATGCGCGTGATGGCGCTCGCCGAGCGGTTCGGCTTTCCGCTCGTCACGTTCGTCGACACGCCCGGCGCCTACCCCGGCGTCGCCGCCGAGCAGCACGGCCAGGGCGGCGCGATCGCCCGCTCGCAGGCGGCGATGGTGCGGCTCGGCATCCCGACCGTCTCCTGCATCATCGGCGAGGGCGGCTCGGGCGGCGCGATCGCGCTGGCTGTCGCCGACCGCGTGCTGATGCAGGAGCACGCGATCTACTCGGTGATCTCACCCGAGGGCTGCGCGGCGATCCTCTGGCGGGACGCGGGCGAGGCACGCAAAGCCGCGGCAGCGTTCAAGCCCGATGCGAAGCACTGCCTCGAGCTGGGGGTGATCGACGTGGTCGTGGCCGAGCCGGAGGGTGGGGCGCACACCGATCACGAGGAGGCCGCTCGGCTGCTGGGAGAAGCGCTTCGCGAGGCGCTCGACGACCTGGACGGCGTGCCGGCGGACGAGCTCCGCCGCGGGCGACGCCGGAAGTTCCGCTCGCTAGGTGTGTTCGCATAAGGGTTTTGCAGGGAATTCCACACTATCCACAGGGTTTTCCCCGGGTCTGAATAACCCTTGTAAACCACAAATACACCGCATTTGCCCCGGCCTGCAACCCCGAAGCTGAGCGAGTACCGCCGCAAGCGCGATCCGAAGGTCACGCCCGAGCCGTTCGGCGGCGACGGCAAGGGCAAGACGCTGCGATTCGTCGTCCAGCGGCACGCGGCGAGGAGCCTCCACTACGACTTTCGCCTGGAGCGCGACGGTGTGCTCCTGAGCTGGGCCGTGCCGAAGGGAATCCCGCTCGAGGCGGGGCAGCGCGTGCTGGCGGTGCACGTCGAGGATCACCCGCTCGACTACGCGGCCTTCGAGGGGCGGATCCCGGTCGGCCAGTACGGGGCCGGGACGGTCGAGATCTGGGACCACGGCACGTACGAGCTCGTCGAGCAGAAACGCGACGGCGGGCTCACGGTGCAGCTGCACGGGGAGCGGCTCGACGGGCTCTGGACGCTCGTGCCCGCGAAGCTGGGTGGGGACCCCAAGAACTGGCTGCTGATCCGCAAGCACGGCGGCGTCGAGCCTCCTGCGGAACGGCGCGAGTACGGGCCCATGCTCGCCACCCCTGCCAAGGACCCGCCAAAAGGCCCCGGCTGGCTGTTCGAGGTGAAGTGGGACGGCTTCCGTGCGCTCGCCCGCGTCCGCGGGGGAGAGGTGAGGCTCACGAGCCGGAACGGCAACGACCTCACTGCGCGATTCGAGCAGGTGGCGCGGGCGCTCCCGGGCGCGCTTCGCACTTCCGACTGCGTGCTCGACGGCGAGGTCTGCGCGCTCGACCAGCAGGGACGCCCGAGCTTCTCGGCGATGCAGCAGGGGTCGGGGGCGCTCGTCTACTACCTCTTCGACCTGCTCGAGCTCGAGGGCGAGCCGCTCGTCGACTTGCCGCTCGAGGAGCGGCACGCGCGGCTGGAGGAGCTCGTAGACGAGAACGCGACCGTCAAGCTCTCGGCGATGTTCGACGACGGCGAGGCGCTGCTCGAGGCAGCGAAGCAGCAGGGCCTCGAGGGTATCCTCGCCAAGCGGGCCGACTCCCGTTACGCGGGACGGCGGACACGGGAGTGGCTGAAGATCAAGACCGAGCAGAGCCAGGAGTTCGTGATCGCCGGCTACACGCGGGGGCACGGGCGCCGCGAGGGCGCGTTCGGCGCACTCGTGCTCGGCGTCCACCGCGGCGGCGAGCTCGTCTACGTCGGGAACGCCGGCACCGGCTTCAGCGACGCCGAGCTCGACCGGCTGCTCGCGCTGCTGAGGCCGCTCGAACGCAGGGAGCCGCCCTTCGCGACGGTGCCGAAGCTGCCGAAGGTCAAGCGCGGCGATGTCGTCTGGGTCGAGCCCGTGCTCGTGGCCGAGGTCGAGTTCGCCGAGTGGACCCACGATGAGCACCTCCGAGCGCCGCGCTACCTCGGCCTGCGCGAGGACAAGTCCGCCGCCGAGGTCCGTCTCGAGGAGCCGTTGCCGGACGAGGTCCGGAAGGGCAGCCGCGTGCTCAAGCTCTCGAACCTCGACAAACCGTTCTGGCCCGACGAGGGGATCGCGAAGGGCGATCTCCTCGCCTACTACCGGGCCGTGGCGCCCGTGGTCGTTCCCCACCTGAAGGACCGCCCGTTCACGATGAAGCGCTATCCCGACGGCTGGCAGGGCAAGCACTTCTTCCAGAAGGACGCGCCGAGAGGGATGCCGGAATGGATCCCGCGATTCCCGTACCCGGCGACGTCGCGGGACACGAGAGAGAGCCGGATGATCGACTACCCGCTCGTGAGCGACGAGCTCGCGCTCCTCTGGATGGTCAACATGGGCTGTATCGACCTCAACACCTGGGCCTCGCGGATCGACAGCCCGCACAAGCCCGACTGGGTGCTGTTCGACCTCGACCCGTCGGAGGGAGTCGGATTCCCGGAGGCCGTCGAGGTCGCGCTGCTCGTCAAGCAGGCTCTCGACGCTCTCGGGCTCGTCTCCTTCCCGAAGACGAGCGGCTCGCGCGGGATGCACGTGCTGGTGCCGATCGAGCGCCGCTCGAGCTACGACGACGTGCGGCGGTTCGCGGGGATCGTTGCCGGGGCGATCGCGCGCGCTCACCCGGAGCTCGCGACCACGCAGTGGGTCAAGTCGAAGCGCCGCGGCGTGCTGATCGATGCGAACCAGAACGGCGAGGGCAAGACGATCGCAACGGCGTACTCCGTGCGCCCGCGGGCCGGCGCGCATGTCTCGACGCCGCTCGCGTGGGACGAGGTGAACGAGTCGCTCGACCCGGCGGCGTTCACGATGGACGAGGTGCTGTGCCGCGTCGGCGAGCGTGGCGACCTCTTCGCCGGTGTGCTGACGACGCGCCAGCGGCTGGCCGCTGCGCTGCGCTCGCTCGGCTAGAGGCGAGGAGCGGGGAGCCGCTGAAAGCGCCAGCGGCGGCCGGCCGTTTCGAAGCCGAGGCGCTCGTAGAGGCGGAAGGGCCAGTCGTCCGCGTCGGCGAGGAGGAACGTGAGCGTGTTCCCCTCGGCGAGCGAGGCGTCGACGGCGGCGAGGACGGCAGCACTGGCGAGCCCGCGCCCACGGTGCTCCTCGAGCGTGGCGACGTCCTCGACCTGGCCCACGCCGCCCCGGCTGTAGAGCGCACAGGAGCAGGCCGGAACCCCGTCCGCAAAGGCCGCGAAGTAGCGCGTAGGGACGGCCTCCTCGACGATCGCGCGCATCCCCAGCGCGAAGCCACGGCGCCGGTCCAGCTCCGCCCAGAGCGGCTCGAGCTCGCCGGGCGAAGCTTCGCGCGCCGCGGCGCTCGTGCGACCGTTCTCGGGTGGACGCCGGCGCTCCATCACGAGGTGACGCTCGACGGCCCACGCGTGCGCGGGGAACTCCGGCTCGAGGCGACCTGCAAGCTCCGCGTCGTCCACCACGACCCGTCGATGGTCGAGGTGACCCATCAGCTCGTTGGCGGCCGCTACCAGCTCCCCCGCCTCGGGCTCGCCGCGCTCGATGCGGAGGAAGTTGAAGTCCCAGACGTTCGGCCTGTCGTCCCGAAAGAACCCGCGGCCGTACTCGAACGGCTCGATGCGGCCGGCGCAGGCCTCCTCGACCCCGAAGAGGAACGCGAGCGCCTCATCCATCCCGCAGGCCCTGCGGGTGACCGAGCGTGCCGAGCTCGGCGATGTCGCGGCGGAAGAAGAGCGAGATCGTCCAGTCCGCGACGACGCGGAGCTTGCGGGAGACGAGCGGAAGCTGAAACAGGTGGTAGGTGCGGGTCACGAACCAGCCGGGAAAGCCCCACAGGCGCAGGCCGAGCACGTCGGCGATCCCCTTGTAACGGCCGAGCGTCGCGACCTGGCCGAGCATCCGGTACCGGTAGGGCTGCGGGTCGCCGCGGAGGTTCTTCGCGAGCCGGCGGGCCTGGCGGAGCGCATGCTGGGAGGTGGGAGGGTCGGGATCCGCAGCCGCGAGGTTCGGCACGCGCGCGCAGTCGCCGAGGGCCCAGATGTCGTCGGTGCCCTCGACGCGCAAGGTCGCGTCCACGAGCACCCTCCCGCGGTCGTCGAGCGGCAGGCCGAGCCTGGCGAGGAGCGGATTCGCCTTCACTCCGGCCGTCCAGACGAGCGTCGCCGTCGGGATTCGCTCCCCGTCGGAGAGCGTCGCCGCCTCCGCATCGAGTGAGGTGAGCGTGGTGGCGACGCGGATCTCGATCCCGCGCCGGACGAGTTGCCGGGCAGCGTACTCGCCGAGACCCCTGGGGATCTCGTGCAGGATCGAGGGCGCCGCGTCGACGAGCACCCACCGCTGCTTCGCGTCGCGCAGCCGCGGATAGAAGCGGAGTGCGTCGTGGACGAGGTCGAAGAGCTCGGCGAGCGCCTCGACCCCGGCGTAGCCCGCGCCGACGAAGACGAAGCCGAGCTCGCGGGTCCGCATCTCGGCATCGAGGGCCGCGTCGGCGGCCTCGAGTCGGCGCAGGACGTGGTTTCGGAGGTTGATCGCGTCCGCGAGCGACTTGAAGCCGAGGCCGTGCTCTGCGAGGCCGGGCACGGGCAGCACGCGGACGACCGAGCCGAGCGCGACCACGAGCCGCTCGTAGCCGACCTCGTAATCGCCGTCGTCGGTAGCCACCCTCACGGTCTTCGCGGCGCGATCGAGGGAGCCGATGCGGCCGAGCAGGAGATCCGCGTGGGGGCACATCTGGCGCAAGGGCACGACGCAGTGGCGCGGCTCGATCATCCCCGACGCAGCCTCGGGGAGCATCGGTGTGTAGAGCATGAAGTTCTCGGGGCTGACGAGGGTCGCGCCCACGCCGCCGATGAGTCGTGCGAGCGAGGCTCCGGCGAAGCCGCCGCCGACGATCAGGGTGCCGCCGCGCGCCTGCTGTTCGAACATGGGAGCGATCGTAGGCGCTCCGTGAGGAACGCGCGCTCCGAATCGGTCGGCGCCACCGCGAGGGCGAGCTCGTACTCGGCGGCGGCCTCGTCGTCCCGGCCGAGCCGGCGCAGGAGGTCGGCCCGCGCCGCGTGCAGCAGGTGGTAGCGCGGCAGGTCGATCCCGTCGATCAGCGCGAGGCCCGCCTCGGGCCCTTCGGCCATTGCGACCGCGACCGCGCGGTTCAGCTCGACGACCGGCGAGGGCCGTCGCGCGAGCAGCTCCCCGTAGAGCGCGGCGATCTGCGGCCAGTCGGTCTCGTCCTCGAGGTGGAGCGAAGCGATCGCTGCCTGGAGCTGATACGGGCCGGGCCGGCCGAGCCGCAGGGCGCGGTCGAGCAGGCGGCGGCCCTCCTCGACCCGGGACTGGTCCCAGAGCGAGCGGTCCTGCTCCTCCAGCAGCACGAGCGCCTCGCCTCTCCTCGCCTCGCGGCGGGCGTCGTGGAGAAGCATCAGCGCCGCCAGGCCGAGCGCCTCGGGCTCGTCCGGCATCAGCACGGCGAGCAGCTTCCCGAGCCGAACGGCCTCGTCGCAGAGCTCGTCGCGCACCGGCGGCCCGTAGCCCGCGTTGAAGATGAGGTAGAGCGTCGCGAGCGCAGCGGTCGTTCGCTCCGGGAGGAGGTGGTCGGGCGGCACGCGGAACGGGATCCCGGCGGTGCGGATCTTGCGCTTGGCGCGCACGAGCCGCTGGGCCATCGTCGCCTCCGGGACGAGGAAGGCGCGGGCCACCTCCGCCGCCGTCAGCCCGCCCACCGTCTGGAGCGTCAGCGCGACCTGGGCGTCGACGGCGAGAGCCGGGTGGCAGCAGGTGAAGATCAGCGCGAGGCGCTCGTCGGGCAGGGTGTCCACGTCGTCCTCCTCGGCCGCCTCGGCCCGCGCGAGCAGCTCGGCCTTTCGCTCGAGCGTCCGGGCGCGGCGGATCCGGTCGATCGCCGCATTCCGCGCGACGGTCTGGATCCAGGCCCCCGGCCGTCGCGGGATCCCGCTCCGGGGCCAGGTCTCGAGCGCCTGTGCGAACGCGTCCTGCACCGCGTCCTCGGCGAGCTCGAAGTCGCCGAGGACACGGATCAGGGACGCGAGGACGCGGCCCCGCTCGTCCCGGAAGACGCGCTCGAGCTCGTCTATCCGGCCACCTCTGCGGTGCGCAGCACGACGGGCCGCACCTCGATCGAGCCGTTCCGGGCCGACGGAATCCGGGCCGCCCACTGGATGGCCTCGTCGATCGTCTCGGCCTCGATCAGGTAGTAGCCGCCGAGCTGCTCCTTCGTCTCGGCGAAGGGGCCGTCGGTGACGAGTGTCTCGTCGTCCCGTACGCGTACGGTCGTCGCGGCGGTGGTCGGCTGAAGCTCGTCGCCTGCGATCAACGCGCCCTTGTCCTGCAAGTCCTTCGTGAAGGCGCCGTACTCGGCGTACATCGCGTTGCGGTCGTCCTCGCTCACGTTCTCCCAGCCGCTCTGGTCGGCGTAGATCAGGAGCATGTACTGCATGAGGCCCTCCCTCTGGTTGGCGTGTACAGCATGACGACGAACAGGCTCGCCGGAAATCGACACTGCGATGGTCTGGACACGGTTACGATCCGGTGAGAGGCTGGTGAGCGGCGTTCGGTCCCCCTGCAGAAGATGGCAGCCTCCGGCTGTCAGGCAGTCAACTCAGGGAGGTAGAGAAGATGATGCGTCGCATTCTGCTGCTGTTGTTCGTGGCGCTGTCGGCGTTCGGCGTGACGGCGGTGGTCGCCGCGGCCAGCGGCGGCGGCAACGGGAAAGGCCACGGCGACGGCAACGCGGCCTCGAAGGTCAAGCACATCGTGGTGATCTACGAGGAGAACCACAGCTTCGACAACCTGTACGGAAGCTGGGAGGGCGTGAACGGCCGGGCAAGAGCGAGCGCGGCCAAGACGATCCAGATCAGCCAGGCTGGGCGCCCCGTTCAGTTGCCTGCTTCAGAACGACGTGAACTTCACGGTGCCGCCGCTTTCGTCGCCTCTCTGTGATGCGACGGACAAGTTCGCAAACGCGCCGTTCGACATCGGCTCCGTCCTGCCGCCGACCGCGCAGACGTGTCCGCAGCCGGGGGTGTTCGCGCCGAACGGGCTCCTGCCGAACGCGGCGAACCTTCCGGGCGGCTGCACCCGCGACCTCGTGCACCGCTTCTACCAGGAGCAGTACCAGCTCAACGACGGGGAGCAGAACCGTTACGTGACCGGGAGCGACGCCGTCGGCCTCGCGATGGGGTACTACGACACCCAGCAGCTCCCGATCTACCACTACCTGCACGAGAAGGGCCGTCCGGACTACGCGATCGCCGACAACTTCTTCCAGGCGGCGTTCGGCGGCTCGTTCCTCAACCACCAGTGGCTGATCGCGGCGGCCACGCCGACCTGGCCCGGCGAGCCCGTGGGCCAGCACGCGATCGTGGACTCCAACGGGATGCCGAACAAGTATCCGCTCTACACCCCGACGGGACCGGTCGCCGACCCGGCCGGAACGCGCGCCTGCCCGGTGGGAGCTGACCCGAACCCGGGGCTCGCGTGCGGCGACTACGCGGTGAACACGATCCAGCCGACGTCTCAGCCGACCAGCTCTAACCCGGTCAAGCTCCCGCCACAGACGGCCACCACGATCGGCGACGAGCTGAGCGCCGCCGGCGTGAGCTGGGCCTGGTACTCGGGCGGCTGGTCGAACGCCGACGGCGACGTTGGCGCGCCGGGCTGGACGAACGGCACGGGAACGACCTGCTCGGACCCCGACTCGTTCCCGAACCCGGCTTTCCCGTACTGCCCGAACAAGGTGTTCCAGTTCCACCATCAGGCGTTCAACTACTTCGCGAACTTCGCGCCCGGCACGCCGGGGCGGACGCACCTGCAGGACGAGGCCGTGTTCCAGCAGCTCGCGCATGACTCGTCCAGGAGCTGCAAGCTGAACTCGGTCAGCTTCATCAAGCCGATCGGGCTCGAGAACGAGCATCCGGGCTACACGAGCGTGCCGCGTGGCAGCGATCACCTCGTCGACCTCCTGCAGATGATCGAGGGCTCGAAGTGCGCGAAGGACACGCTCGTGATCGTCACGTACGACGAGTTCGGCGGACAGTGGGATCACGTGTCCCCGCCGGGCCAGGGCAACCATCGCGGCCCGCATGACCAGTGGGGCCCCGGCACGCGGATCCCGGCGCTGATCGTCTCGCCGGACCTCCGCTCGAAGTTCGTGGTCGACCACACGCAGTACGACACGACCTCGATCCTGGCCACGATCGAGGCCCGCTACCACCTCGCGCCGCTCAGCTCGCGCGACGCGGCCGTGAACGACCTCTTCGACGTCTTTCGCGCGAAGGGGCCGCACGGCGAGGACGATGGAGGCGGCTCGGACGACTAGGCAACGGGAATCGCCCCCGCCGCGCTCGGTCAAGGCGGCGGGGGCGACCTGCGCTTCCGGGGGTGTCAGGCGGCCACGAGGCGGCGCAGGAACGCCAGCGCGCCTGCCTTGTCGAGCATCTCGTTGAGGTTCCCGCACTTCGGCGACTGGACGCACGACGGGCAGCCGTCGTGGCAGGGGCAGCCCGCGAGCAGGCGCGCCGTGTCCGCGACCCAGCCCTCGAACACCTCGAAGCCGTGCTCGGCGATCCCGACCCCGCCGGCATGCCCGTCGTAGACGAACACGGTCGGCCGCCCGGTCTGGAAGTGGACGTTCGTCGAGAGGCCGCCGATGTCCCAGCGGTCGCACATCGCCCACAGCGGCAGCAGCGCGATCATGGAGTGCTCGGCCGCGTGCAGGGTGCCGAGCAGCCTCGGCATCTCGGTCAGCCCATCGAGCTGCTCCGGCTCCGGAAGGTACCACACCGCCTCGGTCTCGAACGTCGTCGCCGGGAGGTCGAGCGGGACGGTCTCGAGCGTCTCGCCGCCGGAGATCGACTTGCGCTGGAAGGCGACGACCTGCTCGGTGACAGAGACGGCGCCGAACGCGAGCTCGAGGCCGCAACGGCGCTCGACGCGCTTCGGCTCGACGATCGCCGTGGTGGTCTCGCGTTTCGCCTGCGTGTACCAGCTGCCGCGGAACGGCTCGACGAGCGCTGTCCGGGCGCCGTGGTCGAGCGCGGTGACGAGGTACGAGTCGCCGAGGTGCAGGTAGACGGCGCCCTCGTGGACGGTCGAGTAGGCGCGCTCGAGCTCGACGATCCCGAGTACCGCGCCGTCGGTTGCGTCGACGACGGTGAACGCCTCCGCGCCGGCCGAGCGGAGCCCGACCTTCGCGGCGGGGTAGTCGCGCCCGCCGTATGCCCAACCGGCGGGCGTTCGCTTCAGCTCGGGGAGCACGGCGGCGCGCTCGAGCGCCTGGTCGCCGAGCGTGGCCCGGTCGGCGTCGTCGAGCGGCGCCTCGAAGGCCGCCGCGAGCACATGGCCGTCGAGCACGCGCGGGTTCGCGTGGTCGAGGATCGCCGCCTCGACCCGACGGCCGAGCAGCATCTCCGGCTCGCGCATGAAGTACTGGTCGAGCGCGTCCTCGCTCGCGACCAGGACGGCCAGGCCGTGGCCGCGGCGGCCGGCGCGGCCCCACTGCTGGCGCAGTGACGCGACGGTGCCGGGGAAGCCGACCGAGATCGCGCAGTCGAGCAGGCCGATGTCGATCCCGAGCTCGAGTGCGTCGGTCGCGGTCACCCCGAGCAGCTCGCCCTCGACGAGGCGCCGCTCGACCTCGCGGCGCTGCTCGGGCGTGTAGCCGGCGCGGTAGGGAGCGAGCCGCGCTGCGAGCTCGGAGCCGACCCGCTCCGAGGCGAAGCGGTGGACGAGCTCGACCGCCTTGCGGCTCTTCGCGAAGCAGATCGTCCGCTGCCCGCGACCGACGAGGTCGGCCAGCAGTCGAGACGCCTCGCCGAGCGCGCTGGCGCGGATCCCGAGCTCCTGGTCGACGAGCGGCGGGTTCCAGAGCGCGATCGTCCGCTCCGCGCGCGGCGCGCCGTCGTCGCCGATTACCGTCGCCTCGACGCCGAGGAGCGAGTGTGCGAGCTCCCCCGGGTTGGCGATCGTGGCGGAGGCGAGCAGGAACTGCGGCTCGGCGCCGTAGACCCCGGCCAGCCGCCGCAGCCGCCGCAGCACGTTGGCGACGTGGGAGCCGAAGACCCCGCGGTAGACGTGCGCCTCGTCCACGACGACGTAGCTCAGGTTCTGGAGCACGTCGCCCCAGCGGTCGTGATGCGGGAGGACGCCGACATGGAGCATGTCGGGATTGGTCAGGATCACGTTGGCCCACTTGCGGATCTGCCAGCGCCGCTCGGAGGGCGTGTCGCCGTCGTAGATCGCGGGGCGCAGCTTCGGGACGCCGTAGGCGGCGAGCGCCCGCGCCTGGTCCTGCGCGAGCGCCTTGGTCGGGTAGAGGTAGAGCGCGCGCCGCTTCGGCTCGCGGGCGAGCGCGTCCACGACCGGCAAGTTGAACGCGAGCGTCTTTCCCGACGCGGTCCCCGTGCTCATGAGCACATGCTCACCGCGCGCCGCCGCGGCCCACGCCTCCGCCTGGTGGCTGTACAGAGAGGTGACCCCCGTCGTGGCGAGCGCGGCGGCGACGCGGGGGTCGAGCCCGTCGGGGAACGGGGCGAAGCGCGCAGGGCGCGACGGCTCGGAGCCGAGGTAGGCGAGCTCCTCGCCCTGAAGCAGGTCGTCGAGCTGGAGCGCAGAGGCGATGCCCGCGACCGTAGCATTCCCGGCTTGAGCGCCACGGCCAAGCGCACGCACTACAACGTCACGCTCGGCGTCCTGACGTTCGCCTGCGTCGCCTACGCCGTCCAGCAGACGATGGTGATCCCGGCACTGCCGGTGTTCCAGCGCGACCTGCACACGACGACGGCCTGGGCGACCTGGCTCTTCACCGCCTTCCTGCTCACCTCGGCTGTCTCCACCCCGCTGCTCGGAAAGCTCGGCGACCAGTACGGCAAGGAACGGGTGCTGCTGATCAGCCTCTCCGTGTTCTTCGTCGGCTGCGTCGGCGCGTCGTTCGCCGGGAGCATCTGGGCTCTGATCGCCTGGCGCGCGCTCCAGGGCGTCGGCGGCGCCGTCTTCCCGCTCAGCTTCGCGATCATCCGGGACGAGTTCCCCGCGGCGAAGGTCGGCTCTGCTGTCGGTCTGATCTCCGCCGTGTTCGGCGTGGGCGGAGGGCTCGGGCTGGTGCTATCGGGCCTGCTCGTCGACCAGCTCTCGTGGCACTGGATCTTCATCGCAGGCGCGATCCTGGTCGGCAGTGCAGCCGTGCTCGTGCACGTGTTCGTGCCCGAGTCGCCGGTCAAGACCGAGTCGCGCGTCGACGTCCCCGGCGCCCTGCTCCTGTCGGGCGGCCTCGTCTCGCTGCTGTTGGCCCTGACGGAGGGGGACTCGTGGGGCTGGGGTTCGGCGCGCACCGTCGGGCTCCTGGCCTTGTCCGTGGTGTTCCTCGTGACGTGGGGATTCGTGGAGCTCCGCGTCGCCGAGCCGATGGTGGACATGCGCATGCTCGCGAATCGGCCGGTGCTGTTCACGAACATCACGGCGCTCCTCGCCGGTTGGGCGCTGTTCGGCTCGTTCGTCCTCGTCCCCACCTTCGTCGAGACCCCGCGCGGCCTGGGCCCGGTGCTGGCGCACCTCGTCCCCTACGGCTTCGGCGCCAGCGCGCTGAAGACGGGGCTCTACCTGCTCCCCGGCTCGCTCGTCGGCTTCGTCTCCGGGCCGATGGCCGGCCGGCTCGGCTACCGCTTCGGGTGGAAGTGGCCGCTCGCGCTGGGGATGGTGACCACGGCGGTCGGCGCCGCCTCGCTCGCGCTCTGGCACGATCACCCGTGGCAGATCGTCCTCGCGATGCTCGTGCTGGGCGGCGGTGCGCCGCTCGCGTTCGCGGCGATGGCGAAGCTGATCATCGACGCGGTCCGTCCGAGCGAGACCGGCGTTGCGACAGGGATGAACACCGTGATGCGCACGATCGGCGGCGTGGTCGGCGGCCAGGTCGGCGCCGCGATCCTCACCGCGCAGACGATCGGCCGGACGGCCGTGCCGACGGAGTCGGCGTTCACTGCCGCCTTCTGGATCTCCGCGGCTGTCGCGTCCGTTGCGGTGCTGATCGCGCTCCTCGTGACGCCGTGGCGGTCGTCGTCGCCGGTCCCCGAGGCTGCTAGCGTGTGAGCCGCCGGGGTGCCCGCGAGGGCTGAGAACAGACCCGCGAACCTGATCCGGTTAGTACCGGCGTAGGGAGTGTCCGTTGACCGTTCCGACATGTCTCACGATCGCGACGTCCGACTCGGGCGGCGGGGCCGGGATCCAGGCCGACCTGAAGGCGTTCGCCGCCGCGGGCTGCCACGGTGCGAGCGCGATCGTCGCGCTCACGGCGCAGAGCACCGTCGGGGTCACGGCGGTCTTCGAGCTGCCGCCTCCGTTCGTCATTGCACAACTCGACGCCGTCTTCGGCGACCTGGGCGTCTCGGCTGCCAAGACCGGGATGCTCTTCTCTCGCGAGCTGATCGAGACCGTCGCGGACTACCTCGAGGATCGTGGCGTGCCGCTGGTCGTCGACCCCGTGATGGTCGCGAGCTCGGGCGCGAAGCTACTGCAGGACGACGCGGTTTCGACCCTCGTCGGGCGCCTTTTCCCGCTCGCGACGGTCGTCACCCCGAACCTGCACGAGGCCGTCGTGCTGGCAGGGGTCGAGGCGCCCCGCGCCGAGCTCGCCGAGCGGATCCACGCGCTCGGGGCGCCCGCGGTGATCGTCACCGGCGGCCACGGCGAGGACGCGATCGACCACCTCTTCGACGGCCACAACCACCTCGAGATCCCGGTCGCCCGGCACGACGTCGCCGCCACCCACGGCGCCGGCTGCACCCACTCGGCCACCCTCACCGCGCTGCTCGCACGCGGAGTCTCGCTCGCAGATGCGGCCCGCGGCGCCGCGGCGGCCGCCTCCGCAGCCGTCGCACGCGGGCTCGTCGAGCTCGGCGCGGGCGAGGGGCCGGTCGACGTCCTCGGCCTCAGGAGCAAAGGAGCCCCATGACTCTCACGCCCGGCGCGACCCTGCGCATCGTCCGCGAGCGGCGACCGCTCGTCCACCAGATCACGAACTACGTCGTGATGAACGAGACCGCGAACGCCACGCTCGCGCTCGGCGCGCTGCCGGTGATGGCGCACGCGCCCGAGGAGGTCGAGGAGATGGTCGGCTTCGCCGGAGCGCTCGTCCTCAACATCGGCACGCTCTCCGAGCACTGGGTCGAGGCGATGCTGCTGGCCGGGAAGGCGGCGAACGCGCGCGGGATCCCGGTCGTGCTCGACCCTGTCGGTGCCGGCGCGACGCGCTTCCGGACGGAAACGGCGGCCCGGATCCTCGGCGAGGTGGACATCGCCGTCCTGCGCGGCAACGCGGGCGAAGTCGCGACACTCGTCGGCGTCGAGGCGGAGGTGCGCGGTGTCGAGTCGATCGGGGCGGGCGGCGAGCCCGCCGATCTCGCGCGTCAGGCGGGGCGCTCGCTCGGGCTCGTCGCGGCGGTCACTGGTCCGGTCGATCACGTCTCCGACGGCGAGACGGCAGTCGCGGTCGCGAACGGCGATCCACTACTCGCAGCGGTTACCGGCACCGGCTGCATGTCGAGCGCGCTCACCGGGTGCTTCCTCGCGGCCAAGCCGGAGGCGCCGCTCGAGGCGACCGCCGAGGCGCTCGTCGCCTTCGGGGTCGCGGGCGAAGACGCGGCCGCCGTGGCCAGGGGGCCGGGCTCGTTCCACGTGGCGCTCTACGACGCGCTCGCCGCCCTCGATCCCGACACGCTGGACGGGCGGATCCGTTGAGAGTGCACGCGATCGTCGAGGACCTCGCGACCGCGCAGGCCGCGGTCGCCGCCGGTGCTACGGTCGTCCAGCTGCGCCTGAAGGGCGCCACCACCGACCGGCTGGTCGAGGTGGGGCGACCGTTCCGAGAGCTCGGAGCGACCTTCGTCGTCAACGACGACGTCGAGGCCGCGGTCGAGCTCGGCGCCGACGGCGTCCATCTCGGCCGCGGCGACGAGGGCGAAGAGCGAGCGCTCGCCGCGGGTCTCATGCTCGGGCTCTCGGCCTCGTCGCGACGAGAGGCGGCGGTCGCCGAGTTCGCCGGTGCCGCCTACATCGGCGCGGGGCCTGTCTGGGCGACGCCGTCGAAGCCGGACGCCGACCTGCCGATCGGGCTCGACGGGCTCCAGGAGATCTGCATGTCGGTGACAGTGCCGGTGGTCGCGATCGGCGGCGTCGACGCCTCCAACGCCGCCGCCTGCATCCGCGCCGGCGCCTCGGGCGTCGCGGCGATCAGGGCGGCCACGGACCCGGAGCTCCGGGCGGCGGTCGATGCGGCTCTCTGAGCTCGGCGAGCTCGGGCTGCTCGGGGAGCTCGAGCAGCGTGGGCTTGCCCACCGGATCGGCGACGACGCGGCACGGCTGCCCGACGGGCTCGTGGTCACGCAGGACGCGCTCGTCGAGGACGTCCACTTCCGGCTCGCCTGGACATCGTGGCGCGACCTCGGCTTCAAGGCGGCCGCGGTGAACGTCAGCGACCTCTCGGCCTCGGGTGCGCTCCCCTTCGCGCTGGTCGTCTCGTTGGGCGCCCCGCCTGACACGCTTCTCGAGGACGTGCTCGAGCTGTACGCGGGGTTGAACGAGGCGGGCGTCGAGATCGTGGGCGGCGACACGACGCGGGCCGAGAAGCTCTACCTGAGCGTGACCGCGCTCGGACACTCCGCGCGCGTCCCGGGACGTGCCGGCGCGATGCCCGGCGACCTGCTCGTCGTGACAGGCCCGCTCGGCGGCTCGGGCGCGGGTTTCCGCGCTCTCCGCGAGGGTGTCGAGAGCCCGCTCGTCGCCGCGCATCTCCGGCCGCCCCTCCGGGTCGAGGAAGGGCTTCGGCTCGGCGCGGTCGCCCACGCGATGATCGACGTCTCCGACGGGCTCGCCACGGATGCCGGCCACCTCGCCGAGCGGTCGGGCTGCCGGCTCGTGATCGACCTGGAGCAGGTCCCCCGCGCGGGCGAGCTCGCCGACCTCGGCTTCGGGGAGGACTACGAGCTGCTGGCCGCGACGCCCGATCCGCTCGGGTTCCGGGTGATCGGCCGCTGCGAGCCGGGTGCCGGCGTCGAGCTGCAGTTCGAGGGCGAGCCGTTCGAGCTCGGCGGCTGGGAGCACTTCAGCTAGACAAACCGAGCCTTGTGTCGCCGCGTACTGAGTGGCATGGTGGGCGGAGGGTGCTCGGATACGTAGTCCGACGCACGGCCTGGGCAGGCGTGCTGTTCCTAGTGCTGACGGCGTTCACCTACGTCGTCTTCTTCGTGGTGCCCGGCGCCGGCCGCTCGGTGCAGACGTTTCGCCGCGGCAGCGAGTTGCGGCTGCGCGACGAGGTGAAGCTCGAAGGGTCCGTCGCGCAGCAGTACGCGGGGTTCGTGAAGACGGTGTTGACGCACGGCTCGCTCGGCCACTCCTACTTCAACCGCCATCCCGTCAACGAGCTCGTGTTCAAGTCGGCCCAGGTCACGTTCGCGCTCGTGCTCGGCGGGATGCTGTTCTGGCTGGCGATCGCGATCCCGATCGGGATCCTCTCGGCGCTGAGGCCGCGTTCGCTGCTCGACCGAGGAGGAATGGTGTTCGTCCTGATCGGGATCTCGTGCCACCCGATCTGGATCGGCTCGATCCTCCTCTACGTCTTCTCGTTCCGGCTCGGCTGGCTCCCGAGCGGCGGCTACTGCGACATGTTCCAGACCACGGGAGGCTGCTTCGGCCCGCGGCAGTGGGCGATGCACCTCGTCCTGCCCTGGATCGCCTACGGCTTCCTCTTCGCCGCGCTCTACACGCGGATGATCCGCACGTTCACGATCGAGGCGCTGCGCGAGGACCACGTGATGACCGCCCGCGCGAAGGGCGGCTCCGAGTTCCACGTGATCCGCCACCACGTCCTGCGCCAGGTCGCGCTCCCGATCGTGACGATGCTCGGGATGGACCTCGGCATCTTCCTCGCGAGCGCCGTCTTCGTGGAGACGGTGTTCGGTCTGCCCGGGATCGGCACCCTGCTCGTGAACGCGACGATCCGGCTCGATCTCCCGGTGCTCGTCGGGGTCACCGTCTTCGTGACGGTGGTCGTGCTGGTCTTCAATCTCGTCGTCGACCTCGCATACGCGCTGCTCGATCCGCGGGTGCGCCTCTACCAGCCGCGCCAGCGCCCCCGCCGTCGGCGCCGTCGCCGCCCGCAGAGGGCCTACGCGAGCCAGTCGGCCCAGGCGCGCTCGTAATGACCGCGCGGGTACGCGCCGACCACGGTCGAGCGGGGCTCGCCGCCGTCGAACAGGATCGCGGTCGGGATCGACAGGACGCCGAGCCGGCCCGCGGTCACGTAGTTCTCGTCGATGTCGAGCTTCACGAACTCGACTCGTCCCGCGTGCTCGGCGGCAAGCTGCTCGAAAACCGGCTCCACCGCCCGGCAAGGCCCGCACCAGGGCGCCCAGAAGTCGACCACGATCGGTCCCTCGCCCTGGAGCACGTCCTGCTCGAACGTGGCGTCGGTGACGTCGCGCACGGTGCCGATGCTACAGACGGCCGGTGAGGGCGCGGAAGCGGAGCGCAGGCACCTTCCAGATCGCCTCGAGCACGATCGTCTTGCTCATCTTCGAGCCGCCGACCTTGCGGTCGACGAACGTGATCGGCACCTCCACGACGCGGAAGCCCTCGCGGAGGGTGCGGTAGGTCGTCTCGATCTGGAAGGCGTAGCCCCTCGCGTCGATCTCGTCGAGAGGGATCGCCTCGAGCGCGGCGCGGCGGTAGCACTTGAAGCCGCCCGTCAGGTCGCGCACGGGGACCCCGAGCCAGGTGCGCGCGTACCAGGAGCCCCCGGCCGAGACGAAGCGCCGCACCCGGCCCCAGTCGCCGATCCGTCCTCCCTCGACGTAGCGGGAGCCGAGCGCGAGGTCGGCGCCGTTCTCGGCCGCCGCGATCAGCCGGGGCACGTCGGCGGGATCGTGCGAGAAGTCGCAGTCCATCTCGAGCACGAGCTCGGCGCCGTCGGCGAGCGCGCGGCGGAAGCCGGCGACGTAGGCAGGCCCGAGGCCCTCCTTGCGCTCGCGGTGGAGCACGTCGACGTAGGCGAGCTCGGCCGCGAGGCGGTCGGCCAGCTCGCCGGTGCCGTCGGGCGAGTTGTCGTCGATCACGAGCACGCGAACTCCCGCGGCTTCGAGGGCGCGCAGCATCGGCTCGAGGTTCTCGACCTCGTTGTAGGTCGGCAGGCAGATGGTCGCCTTCACGACTCTATGATCGCTTGCGTGGCCCAGACACTGCCGCGCAACAGTGACGTCGCCGACCAGCTCGAGCTCCTCGCCGACCTGCTCGAGCTGACGGGCGAGGCGTCGTTCCGTGTGATCGCCTACCGCCGGGCGGCGCAGCGGGTGCGCGAGAATGCCGGCTCGATCGCTCAGCTCGCGCTCGACGGCCGGGCGAAGGAGCTGCCGGGGATCGGCAAGACGATCGAGGAGAAGATCGTCCAGATCGTGGACACCGGCGAGATCGAGGCCCTGACCAAGCGCAAGGCGCAGGTGCCGCCCGAGGTGGTCGAGTTCATGCACCTGCCCGGGCTCGGCCCGAAGACCGCAGCCCGTCTCTGGCACGAGCTCGGCCTGACGACGCTGGCCGAGCTGAAGACGGCCGCGGAACAGGAGAAGCTGCGCGCGCTGCCCGGGCTCGGCGCCCGCAGCGAGGAGAAGATCCTGAAGGCGCTCGCCGAGGAGCGCACGACCGCCGAGGCGCGGCCGCTGCTCGGCAAGGGGCTGCCCGCCGTGCTCGCAGTGGTCGAGGCTCTCCGCGACAGCCCGCTCGTGGACAAGGTCTCCGAGGCGGGCAGCATCCGGCGCCGCAGGGAGACCTTCCGCGACCTAGACGTGATCGCGACCTCGAGCGGCCCGGCCGCTCTGACCGCGGAGTTCGTCGCGATGCCGTTCGTGCTCGAGGTGGTCGCGCACGGGGACACGAAGGCGACCGTGATCTCCAACGAAGGGCTCCGCTTCGACCTCCGGGTCGTCCCGCCCGAGTCGTACGGCAACCTCCTCCAGCACTTCACCGGCTCCAAGGACCACAACGTGGCGCTGCGCGAGCGCGCCGTGAAGGACGGCCTCTCCGTCTCGGAGTACTCGATCACCGTCGTCGAGACGGGCGAGGAGCTGCGCTACACGACCGAGGAGGAGGTCTACGAGCGCCTCGGCTACGCGTGGATCCCGCCGGAGCTGCGCGAGAACGGCGGCGAGCTCGAGGCGGCCCGCCGGGGCGAGCTGCCCGTCCTGGTCGAGCAGGACGACGTGAAGGGGGATCTGCACCTGCACTCCGACTGGTCCGACGGGCGCGCGACGATCGAGGAGATGGCGCTCGCTGCGATTGCGCGCGGCTACGCTCACATGGCGATCACCGACCACTCGCAGCGGCTGCGGGAGGGGCGCCTAGCCGCCTACGACGAGGAGGTGGCGCGCCTGAACGAGCGCCTCGCCCCGTTCCGGATCCTGCGCGGGGTCGAGGTCAACATCCGCGCCGACGGCGGGCTCGACATGACCGACGAGGAGCTGGCCTCGCGCGACTGGGTGGTCGCCTCGCTCCACACCTCGTTCGACAGGAGCCCGACCGAGCGCGTGCTCGCGGCGATGGAGAGCCCGCACGTCGACTGCATCGGCCATCTCACCGCGCGGAAGATCAACAGGCGCCCGGCGGCCGACATCGACGTCGGGCGCGTGCTTGCGAAGGCGGTCGAGACGGGCACCTTCCTCGAGATCAACGGGCAGCCCGACCGGCTCGACATCCGCGACGCGCACGCACGCGCGGCGGGCGAGGCGGGCATCCCCGTGCTCGTGAGCTCCGACGCGCACCGGCCGCACGAGCTCGCGTTCCTCGACTTTGCCCTCTCGCAGGCCCGGCGCGCGTGGCTGACGAAGGCCCAGGTGCTGAACACGCGCACGTGGCCCCAGATCCAGAAGATGATGAAGCGATGAGCTTCCGGGAGGACGGCTACGCGGCGGTCGACTGGGCGGCCCGGTACCTCGAGGGTGTGGGCGAGCGACCCGTGCTGGCACAGGTCCAGCCCGGCGAGGTCCGCGCGGCGCTACCCGCGTCGCCGCCCGAGCGCGGCGAGCCGTTCGCCGACGTGCTCCGCGATCTCGACGAGGTGCTGATGCCGGGGATCACGCACTGGCAGTCGCCCCGTTTCTTCGCCTACTTCGCGACGAGCGGCTCCGAGCCGGCGATCCTCGCCGAGCTGCTCGCGGCCGCACTCAACCAGGTCGCGTTCCTCTGGCGCACCTCGCCCGCGTCGACGGAGCTCGAGCTGCTCACGCTCGACTGGCTCGCCCAGCTCCTGGGCCTGCCCTCGGGCTGGCACGGCCACATCGAGGACACGGCCTCGACCTCGACGCTCACCGCGCTGATCGCGGCGCGCGAGGTGACGGGGCGGAACGTCGTCGTCTGCTCGGAGCATGCGCACTCGGCCGCGGACAAGGACGCGCGCATGCTCGGCATGGAGCTCCGCAAGGTGTCCGCCGACGAGGAATTCCGCCTCCGCCCCGAGCTGCTCGAGCTGGACGACGTCGCGGTCGTCGTGGCCACGGTCGGCACGACCTCGGCCGCCTCGATCGATCCCGTCCCGGCGATCGCGGACGCCTGCGAGCGTG
The DNA here is from genome assembly GCA_963724805.1 of uncultured Actinomycetes bacterium. GTDB lineage: Bacteria > Actinomycetota > Thermoleophilia > Gaiellales > Gaiellaceae > CAVQZA01. The sequence continues at coordinate 499,744 of CAVRWA010000014.1, read as the reverse complement.
CCGGCACCTGGCTGCACGTCGACGCCGCCTACGCCGGCTCCTCCTGGGTCTGCCCCGAGATCCGTTGGACGCAGGCCGGCGTCGAGCGGGCCGACTCGCTCGTGGTCAACGCTCACAAGTGGCTCCTGACGCCGATGGACTGCTCCTGTCTCTGGACGCGACGCCCTGAGGAGCTGCGCGCCGCGTTCAGCCTCACGCCGGAGTTCCTGCGCACGAGTGAGGTCGTGCCGAGCCTCTCCGAGTACGGCCCCGCACTCGGCCGCCGCTTCCGCTCGCTGAAGCTCTGGGCGGTGCTGCGCTGCTTCGGGCGCGAGGGGCTTCAGGCCGTGATCCGCGAGCACGTTCGGCTCGCCGCGCTGTTCGAGGAATGGGTACGTGCCGAGCCGGGCTGGGAGATCGTCGCGCCGCGCCATTTCTCCCTGGTCTGCTTTCGCCGCGACGGCTCGGACGAGGACAACGAGGCGCTGCTCGCGCGCGTCAACGCCGGAGGCGAGCTCTTCATCTCGCACACGAGGCTGAACGGCCGCTACGTGCTGCGTCTCGCGGTCGGCAACCTCCGGACGACGGAGGACGATGTCCGCCGTGCCTGGGACGTGATCCGACGGGAAGGAGAGCGCTGATGCTGATCACGACGACGCCCGATCTGCCGGGATACGAGGTCGAGGAGATCCTCGGAGAGGTGTTCGGGCTCACGGTCCGCTCGCGCAACCTCGGCTCGCAGTTCGGCGCGGGCCTCAAGTCGATGTTCGGCGGTGAGCTGAAGGGGATGACGAAGGCGCTCGTCGACAGCCGCGAGCAGGTGATCCAGCGCATGGTCGACGAGGCGGAGGCGAAGGGCGGGAACGCGATCCTCGCGATGCGCTTCGACACGTCAGAGATGGGCGGCAACTGGACGGAGATCTGCGCCTACGGGACGGCCGCGCGCGTGCGCAAGGCCTGAGCGCCGCCGCGGCGAGAGGAGGTCCCCGAGAAGGAGAGACCGACCTTGTGCGACCTCGTCACGAGCCGTGACTTCGAAACAGTCCGAGTCTCGGCGGAGGCGAGGGATCACAAGGTGATCGGTCAGAGGTGCCGGAGCACTTCGACGAACGCGGTGGGGCTCTCGACGACCAGGTCAGCCGCTTCAAGCAGCGCGGGCGGGCCCTCGTGCGAGGCCACCGCGACGCGCGCGGCGAGCTCGAGTCCCTCCAGCGCACGGAAGCCGTCGAGGTCTGTCGTGTCGTCGCCCGCGTACAGGGCGCGGCTCAGCCCGCGCTCGGCCAGCAGATGCGTCACGGCCGTCCCCTTGTTCGCCTCGAGCGGCGGCAGCACTTCCAGCACCTTACGGCCGAACCGGGCGACGAAGCCCTCGGCGCGGGCGCGTTCGGCCACGGCCTCCAGCGTGCGCCGCGCCTCCTGCTCGTCCTCCGCTGTCCGATAGTGGAACGCGACGGTGAGGCGCTTGTGCTCGAGCGGCCAGTCCACCGTCGCGGCGAACGCCTGCAGGCGCTCGGACCAGGCAGCGGCGCCCGGCTCGAGCTCGAGCCCGTGTGAGCCGACGTAGACGATTCCCTCGACCCCGGTTCGCGCCCGCGCGTCGGCGCCGTCGCGGCCGGTTACCACCGCGATGAGCGCGTAGCGGCCCGCGAGCCGCTCCAGTTCGCGTCTCGTCCCGGCTGGAACGGCCGCGTCCTCGGGCCGTGCGACGATCGGCGCGAGCACGCCGTCGAGGTCGAAGAACAGGGCGGTGCGGCGGGGCTCGGCGGCGAGGCGCTCGAGCAGGGCGTGACCGTCCATCGCCGTAGGATACGAGCGTGCGCCTCGTCGCGATCGGCCTGCTCGCCGGCCTGTTCAGCGCGCTCTTCGGAGTCGGCGGCGGCATCGTCGCGGTGCCGCTCCTGATCCTCGCCGCCGGGTTGGAGCCGCGGTCGGCCACGGCGACCTCGCTCGGGATGATCGGGATCACCGCGCTCGCGGGCACGATCGGCTATGCGATCGGCGGCTACGTCGAGGTCGGCTACGCGGCGCTCGTCGGCATCCCCGCCGCCTTCGGCGCAGTCGGCGGCGCGTCGATCCAGCAGCGGCTCAACCAGCGCACGCTCTCGTATCTCTTCTCCGTGCTCCTCGTCGCGATCGCCGTGAGGCTGTTCCTCACGTGACCGTCGTCCTCGTGGCGGTCGCGCTGGGCATCGCCGCGGGTGTCCTCTCGGGGATGTTCGGGGTCGGCGGCGGGATCCTCTTCGTGCCGATCCTGCTGGCGCTCGGGCTCGAGCAACTCGACGCGGAGGCGACCTCGCTGCTTGCGATCCTGCCCACCGTCGCCGCCGGGATCTGGCGGCAACAGCGCTACGGGAACGTCCACTGGCGCAGCTCGCTCGCGCTCGGGCTCGCCTCGGTCGTCGGCGTCGTGGTCGGCATCCGGATCGCCACGTCGCTCAACGAGGACGTGCTGAGAAAGCTCTTTGCCGTACTGCTTCTCGGCGTTGCGGCACAGCTCGCCTGGCGGGCGCGTCGGAGCTAGATGGCTGCTGCCACACCAGCCAGACGCATCCGGGCATGGCATCAACCATCTGGCCCCCGCCGGCGGCATACTCCCCCTGTGTCCAGGAGCGCCGTGTCCGCATTCGCCGTGCTCGCCCTGCTCTTCGTGGCGGGCGCCGCGTCTCCGGCCGGCGGCCGCGCCGGTGGGGCCGCATCGAGCGCGTTCGGGGTGAGGATCGTGCTTCCCGGCCAGGCCGGGGTGACCGTGGGCGCGGTCTCGGCACCGCCCCGAGGCGCCTTCACCACGTCGAGCTTCCGGTACCCCGCAGACGGCTCGGCCGTCACGAGCGGCTCGATCAGGGCGAGCACGTCCGCCGCCGCGGGTTCGGCTCCGTCCGCAACGGCCGCCGCCGACGTTTCGAGTCTCTCCCTCTTCGACGGCGACATCGTCGCCGAGACGGTCTCGGCGCGCGCCCGCGCCTCCGCCGGACCGACGACGGCGCAGGGCGGCGTGGGTGGCAGCGGCTTCGTGGGGCTCACGGTCCTCGGCGAGCCCGTCGCCGCGCCGGCCGCGAACCAGCGCGTCGCACTCGCCGACTGGGGCTACGTCCTCCTGCTCGAGCAGGGCAGCGTTGCGACGCCGCGGTACAGCGGCTTTGTCACTGCGCTCGACGTCCACCTCACGCGCGACCACGGCGGGCTCCCGGCCGGGAGCGAGATCCTCGTCGGGCGGGCCGAGGCGAGCGCCCAGGTCGCCGCTCCGGCGCCGCCTCCCAAACCCCGCCCCCGCGGCGTCCCGGCGACGGCGCCCGACGACCTGCCGCTGATTCCGCCCGCCTACCGCACGATCCCGAAGATCGCCCCGCCTCTCGGCCAGAGCGGCTACATGTTCCCGATCTGGGGCCCCGCAGGGTTCTCGGACACGTTCGGCGCGAAACGCACGCCGACCTGGCACCACGGTGACGACATCTTCGCGCCGTACGGAGCGCCCGCCCTCGCGGTCGCCGACGGAATCGTCTTCTCGGTGGGCTGGAACAGGGTCGGCGGCAACCGGCTCTGGCTCGTCGACGCCAAGGGCAACGAGTTCTACTACGCGCACTTCTCCGCGTACGCGCCGGTTGCGGTGAACGGCGCCAAGGTCAAGGCCGGCACCGTGCTCGGCTTCGTCGGCAACACGGGGGATGCGCGCGGCACCCCGTTCCACCTCCACTTCGAGATCCACCCGAAGAGCCTGCTCCCGCTCGGCTACGACGGAGCCGTCGACCCGACGAGCTACCTGCAGTCCTGGAAGCACCTCACGGATATGAGCGCCTTCGTGGGGACATCGTTCGAGCCGGGGGCGGTGCTGCTGCAGGCAACGGACATCTCGAGCGGGAACGGGCTCGAGCCGGCCTCACTCGCCCGCGCGTTCGCGCCGCTCTCGAAGGCGGGCGAGGTCGCTCTCCTCGCAGGTGTGAAGCTTCCGGTCGCGCCGGGCTCGGCGCCGCCCCCGCCGACGACCGGCGCCGCCGGCGGGCACGACTAACCATCTACGCCGAGGTTACGTGCTGCCGTTCGCCTCGCTTGCCTGGTACGTGAAGTCGTCTCCGCCGCCCAACACCGCCTCCGAGACCCACTTGCGGGTCTCGGGGCCCGTGACCGGGTTGTAGAAGACGGCCAACACGATGCCCGTGAGGAAGAGGAGCTTCCGGAACGGATGCCCCTTCGGCGCAGGCGGCCGCTGGATGCGGTCGACCGCGTTGCGGAGCTCGGTCGTCGCCTGGCGGAGGTTGCCGAGGATCTCGGGCTCGACGGCGACCCGCGTCGCGGCTGCGACGTACCCGCGGTCGCTCTTGTCGCTGAACTTCGCAGCGGCGGCACGGGCGGCCCCCAGCGCGTTCAGCAGGTGCGCGCGGACCTCCTCGTCCTGGAGCGCTCGCTGCACGTACGGCTTGACTTGCTCGGCTGAGTCGAAGACCTTTGTAGCGGCCATGTTCGGCCCGTCCTTTCGATCGTCGTTTGTCCAAGTTGTATCGCGTTCGGCCGCCCTCGGCGCGGGGTGCCTGCTCGCGGTCCTCGTCCTGGCGGGGTGCGGCGGCGGCGAAAAGGCGCCCGTGACCGTCCAAGGCGACGGCTACCACTTCGATGCCCCTGCCGGCTGGACGGTGACGCGTACGGGCACCTCGGTCGCCGCGGCACACGGCAGCCAGGCGATCTCGGTCACGACCTTTCGCCTCCGGAAGCCCTACCGCGCGGAGCTGTGGAAGCAGGCCGTGAAGGAGCTCGACGGCGTCGCGGCCAAGCTCGCCGCCGAGCTCCACGGGACGCTCGTGACCTCCCGCAGCGTCAAGTTGGGCGGCGCGCCGGCGCGCCAGTACGAGCTCGCGTTCACGAAGAACGGCGAACGCCTCGTCGAGCAGATCACCTTCGTGTTGCGCGGGCGGCGGGAATACGAGCTGCTCTGCCGGTACAAGGCCGGGAAGGACGAACCGGCCTGCGCGCAGCTCCTGGTCTCCTTCCGGCCGGCGTAGCCGCTGCGGGTAGAGTCTGCGGCGATGCAGCTGGCAAGGCGAATCGTCGCTCTTCTGACGGCGCTCTTCGCCGCAGTGCTCTACATCTGGTTCGCAGCCGTGCGCCACGCGCCGGCGGTACGCCGGCACAAGGCGACCAGGCGCCGTTGACGCGGCTGACGCGCACCGTGGTGCGTTTCCGCTGGGTCGTGCTCGGCGTCTGGCTCGTAGTCCTGCTCGCGGGCGGCTATTCGTCGTCCCGCCTGAGCGACCTGCTCTCGAACACCTTCACCGTCCCGGGAACCGACTCGGAGCGCGCCCGCACGATCCTCCAGCGTCACTTCGGCGACCGCTCCGACGGGGAGTTCCTCGTTGTCTTCAAGGTGCCGAGCTCGTCGAACGCCGCGGTCAAGGCGCGGCTCGAGGGCGCCCTCGGCGACGCGGCGGAGCTCGTCCCTGGCGCCACGTCCACCGCGCTCGCCCCCGCCGGCGACCACATCCTCTACGGCAGCATCCTCTCGCAGCTCACGATCGCGAAGGCGAAGGGCTACACGGGCCCGCTCGTCACCAAGCTGCGCCAGACACCGGGGGCGACCGCGTACGTGACCGGCCAGGCGGCGATCCAGCACGACCTCGACCCGATCTTCTCGGCGGATCTCAAGAAGGGCGAGTCGATCGCGCTCCCGATCGCGCTCCTCGTCCTCGTGGCCGTGTTCGGGATCTCCTTCGCCGTCCTGATCCCGTTCATCTTCGCCGCGTGCACGATCATGGGCACCCTCGGGCTCGTCTACCTGATCGCGCAGCATCTCTCGATGGCGACCTACGTCACGAACCTCGTGCAGCTGATCGGCCTCGGGATCGCGATCGACTACTCGCTCCTGATCGTCTACCGGTTCCGCGAGGAGCTGGCGCGCGGGGGGTCGAAGGACGACGCGATCCTGCGGACGATGGAGACGGCCGGCCGCGCCGTCGTGTTCTCCGGCATGGCTGTCGCCCTCGGCCTCGCCGTTCTGCTCTTCATGCCGCTGCCCTTCATGCGCTCGATGGGCGTCGGCGGCTTCCTGATCCCGATCGTCTCGATCGTCGCGGCCGTGACGCTCCAGCCGGCGCTGCTCTCGATCTTCGGCCGGGGGGGCACCGCGCGCTGGCCGGCGGCGGCGTTCTTCCGCGACCGGCTGCACATGCCCCTCCCGCGGCTGCCCGGGACGGTGGACGTGGACAAGGGCTTCTGGGCCCGGCTCGCGCGCGAGATCATGGCCAAGCCGGCGGCGTTCTTCGCCCTCGGGACGATGATCCTGGTGGTGCTAGCGGTTCCCGCGATCTGGCTCGCGCTCACACCCGGCTCGGCCGAAGGGATCCCGCGGTCACCGCAGTCTGTGCAGGGCTTCGATCTGCTGAAGAACGCCGTCGGCGCGGGAGCGCTCTCGCCCACCCAGATCGTGATCGACGCGGGGCCCGGCGGCACGGTGATCGTCCCGAGGACGCAGCAGGCGGTGCTCAACATGAAGGCCCTGCTCGACGTCGACCAGGAGGTCGCCGCCGCCCAGTACGAGCCCGATCTGGGCACCCGGTACAACGACAAGAGCGGGCGGTACGCGGTGGTGGTCGTCTCCGGCAAGCACGAGTACGGCACCCCGCAGGCGCAGGCGTTCGTGCACCGGCTGCGCGGCGAGATCATCCCGGGAGCGGGCTTTCCGGAGGGCGTGACGGTGCTCGCGGGCGGCGGCCCGCCGCAGGGAGTCGACTTCCTCGACAAGGCGTACAGCGTCTTCCCGTGGGTCGTGCTCGTCGTGCTCGTGCTCACGTACCTGCTGCTCCTGCGCGCGTTCCGCTCGTGGCTGCTGCCGCTCAAGGCGGTGCTGCTCAACCTGCTCTCGGTAGCCGCCGCGTACGGCGTGCTCGTGCTCACCTTCCGCTGGGGCGCGGGGAGCGACCTGCTCGGCCTCTACCAGATCGAGCAGGTCGAGGGCTGGATCCCGATCTTCCTCTTCGCGATGCTGTTCGGCCTCTCGATGGACTACGAAGTCTTCCTCGTCTCGCGCATGCGCGAGTCGTGGGACCACGTGCCCGACAACGGTCGCGCGGTCGCGCACGGCCTCGAGAGGACTGGGCGGATCGTGACCGCGGCGGCGATCATCATGGTCGCGGCCTTCTCGGGCTTCATGGTGGGAAGCATCGTCGGGCTCCAGGAGTTCGGGCTCGGGCTCGCCGTCGCGATCCTGCTCGACGTGACGCTCGTGCGGATGGTGCTCGTGCCGTCGCTGATGGCGCTCCTCGGCCGCTACAACTGGTGGCTCCCCGACGGGATCGCGCGCGTTTTCCGCGTCAAGCCCTCGCCGCTGCACCCGTCCGCTCCGCAGGTGGTCGACTAGACCGGCGGCTCGGGGTCGTACTGGATGTAGCGGCGCACGTCCCGCGCCCGTTCCGGAGAGTGGAGGCGCGCGACGAGGTGCAGCGCCATGTCGATTCCTGCCGAGACGCCCGCGGCCGTGATCACGTCGCCCTCGTCGACGAAGCGCGCGGCGTCGTCCACCCTGACAGCCTCGCCGAGCGAGCCGAGGAGCTCGAGCGAGCCCCAGTGCGTCGTCGCGCGGCGCCCGTCGAGCAGGCCCGCGTCGGCGTAGACGAGCGAGCCGGTGCAGACGCTCGTCATCAGTGCACCGCCTGCGGCGAGCCCGCGAACGCGCTGGCGGATCCGCGTGTCGCCGAGCTGGGCGCGGGTGCCCATTCCGCCGGGCCAGACGACGACGTCCGGCGGCGGCGCCTCGTCCCAGGTGTGGTCGGCCAGGACGCGCAGGCCCTTCGCGCAGGTGACGGGCTCACGGCTCTCCGCCACCGTGTAGACCTCGACGCCGTCGTCGGGCCACCGGCTCGACCACGCGGCGAGCACCTCCCAGGGGCCCGCCCAGTCGAGCTCTTCCGCACCGTCGAAGAGAACGACGGCGACTCTCATTTCGGGTAGAGCACGAGCTGGGTACAGCGGAAGAGGGCGATCGTCCTCTCGCCGGCGCGCACGGTCGCATCCCAGACCTGGGTCGTGCGGCCGCCGTGCTGCCGCCGCGCCTCGCAGGTGACCGTGCCGTCGCGGGCCGTGCCGATGAAGTTCGTCTTCAGCTCGATCGTCGTGAACCCGTTGGCGCCCTCGGGCAGGCTCTCGAGGCTGCCGAAGCCGCAGGCCATGTCCGCCAGCGAGATCAGCGCGCCTGCGTGGAGGAAGCCGTTCGGCGCAAGCAGCTCCGGCCGGACGTCGAGCTCGGCGTCGATCGCTCCGTCGCCGACTGCGGAGAAGCGCAGGCCGAGCTGTTGGGCGAAGGGGTCCTGGACCTCGAGCTGCATGCGAGGCGAACTCTACGCGACCCCGAGTAGCATCCCGGGCGATGAAAGGACTCGTCTGCGCAGGAGGGGAGGCGACACGGCTCGGCGAGCTGACCCGTGTCTCGAACAAGCACCTGCTGCCGGTGGGCCGCTGGCCGATGATCTACTACCCGCTCCAGCTGCTCCAGCTCGCGGGAGTGCACGAGGTGCTGATCGTCACCGGCAAGGGTCACGCAGGCCAGATGATCGACCTCCTCGGCGATGGGCACCTCAACGTGCGCGGCAGCGATGAGCCCCTGCTCGAGGTGGATCTCACCTACAAGGTGCAGACCGAGCCCGGCGGGATCGCCCAGGTGGTCGGGATGGCGCGGGACTTCGCGGCCGGCGAGCAGCTCGTCGTCTGCCTCGGCGACAACATCTTCGAGTACTCGCACGCCGACGCGATCCGCGCCTGGGACACGGGCGCGCAGATCTTCGTGAAGGAGGTGCCGGATCCCGAGAACTTCGGCGTCGTCGTCTACGGCGACGACGGGCGGGTGACCGACATCGTCGAGAAGGCGGGCGTCGTCGACACCCGCTACGCCGAGCCGCCTTCGAGCCACGCGGTGGTCGGGCTCTACTGCTATCCGCCCGACGTGTTCGAGATCATCGACGGCCTCGGGACGTCCTCGCGCGGCGAGCTCGAGATCACCGACGTGAACCGCGCCTACGTGGAGCGCGGCGAGCTGTCCGTGTGCGAGGTCGAGGGCTGGTGGGAGGATGCCGGCAAGCACTGGCAACACCTCGCGGACATCGGCCGGCGGATCGCCGAGACGGGCGTGAACAAGTGATCCCGGGCCTGCAGCGCATCCCGCTGCGCCGTTTCGAGGACGAGCGCGGCTGGTTCATGGAGCTGCGCCGCGACAGCGTGCTGCCTCGCGCCACTGCTCAGACGAACGTCTCGTTCTCGCGCCGGGGCGTGATCCGAGGCCTCCACTACCACGAGCGCGGCCAGGACGACCTCTTCGTCTGCCTCCAGGGGACGGCGCGCGTGGTCGTGCTCGACCGCGGCAGCGGCGAGACCTACTGCGAGGACATCGGCGACGAGAACCCGGTCGCGCTCTACATCCCCGGCCGCAATGCGCACGGCTTCGAGGCGCTCACCGACCTGCTGTTCGTCTACCACGTGACCGAGGAGTACGACCCCGCCGACCCGGACGAGCACGGGATCTCCTGGGACGACCCCCGCGTCGTCGACCTGTGGAGCCAGCGATCGCCGATTCTCTCGCCACGGGACACCGCCGCCGCGTCCTGATCACCGGCGCGGGCGGCCAGCTCGGCCACGCGCTCCAGGAGTCGTTCGCGGGCGAGGACGTGCTCGCCCTGGACCACGCCGGCTGGGACGTGGCCTTTCCGGCGCCGCCCCTCCCGTTCGTGCCCGAGCTCGTGCTGCACGCTGCGGCCTGGACGGACGTGGACGGCGCCGAGGCCGACCCGCAGGGCGCCGCCGCGGTCAACGTCGGCGGCACGCAGCACGCGGCCGAGCTCGGTGCGCCGCTCGTCGTCTTCTCCACCGACTACGTCTTCGACGGGCGCAAGCCGGCGCCGTACGTCGAGTCGGACTCGCCGAACCCGATCTCCGCGTACGGGAGGACGAAGCTCCACGGCGAAGCGGCTGCGGGCGAGCGGGCGTGGGTCGTCCGCACCTCGTGGCTCTTCGGCGAGACCGGGCACAACTTCGTGCGGACGATGCTCCGCGTGGGGGCAGAGCGCGACGAGGTGGCGGTCGTAGACGACCAGCGGGGCTGCCCGACCTACGTCGGGCATCTCGCGGCGGCGGTTCGGGAGCTCATTGCGCTGCCGTTCGGGCTCTGGCACCTCGCGGCCACCGGGGAGGCGACCTGGGCCGACTTCGCCGAGGCGATCTTCGAGGAGGCCGGGCTGCAGTGCCGGGTGAGGCGGATCGGGTCGGAGGAGCTCGGCCGCCCGGCCCCGCGCCCGGCGAACTCCGTCCTGCGCAGCGAGAAGCCCGAGGCCCCGGTCCTGCCCCACTGGCGCGAGGGCCTGCGCGCCTGCCTGGAGCGTCTGGGCTAGAGCTTGCGCCAGGCCGTCTTCGTGTAGGAGAGCTCGAGCCCGCAGCGCTCGAGGTTCCGCCGGCTCTCGGGCTCGGCCGTGAGCGCGCAGATCTCGGCGCAGCCCGCAGCCGCCGCGTCCGAGACTCGCCGGCGGATCAGAGCCGTCTGGCAGCCGCGTCGCCGAAACTCGGGCAGCGTCGAGGCCGCCGCGAGGAATCCGATTCCGTCCTCGATCGCAAGCGCCGCGGCCGCGGCGGGGACGCCGTCCAGCTCGGCGAGGTAGAGCCGCCAGCCGGGCTCCTCGGCCCAGCGCGCGACCGGCGGCCGGGCGAACGGGGGCGCGCCGTGCCCGTCACTGAGCGTCGCCGCGAAGAGGTGAGCCTCCTCGGGCCGCAGCTCGCGCACGCCCTCGGCGGGAAGCACGACCGCCGGTCCCGCCAGGATCCAGACCGGGGCAAGGCGCTCCCAGCCCATAGGCCTCTGGCCCTCGGGCAGCTCGACCCAGGGGCGCACGCCCACTGCCGCGTAGAGCGCCTCGAGCGGCCCGAGCTCCCGCACATCCTCGAGCCCGTAGATGCGGTTGACGAAGTCGAGCTCCGGCAGCGCCGGCCAGAGGGCTGCAACCGCGCCGCCGAGGCGCTCGAGGCGAACGTCGGGCATCAGCTCGAGCCGGCGAACGGAGAACTCGTTGATCACCCGCTCGAGCTCGGGTCTCATGTGAGCTGCGCGCAGTGGCGCAGGAGCGCCTGTACGTCGTAGTCCGGCGCCGGCAGCTTCCTCGCAGGCGCCACCGGCCGCAGCGCCTCGGTGACCCGCCGCAGGCCCTTCTTGTCGATCGGGTACAGGTTGAGCTGGTTCGCGAGCGAGATCGTGGCGTGGTCGGTGAACACGAGCACGCCGGCCGCGCTCGCGCCGCGCGAGTCCGCATCCCAGATCACTGCCGGCACGCCGGCGACGGTCGTCCGCTCGCAGTTCGCGCCCGCCAGCTCGGCGGCGATCACCGGCGCGTCGAGCGGCTCGCTCGAGATCGAGAGCACCTCGCCGCAGTCGCCGTTCGTTGTTTCCTTGCCGCAGCTCGCGTACTCGAGCACCAGCACGGAGCCGGCGGCCTCCGCGTTGACGAGCTGTCCGTCGTCGAACCACTGGCCGACGCGGAGCGTCGGTACGTGCAGCCTCGAGCTCAGGCGCGCGAGCCGGGAGCCGATCGGCTCGAAGGGTTCCGTCGCCCTGTTGCACTCGCCGAGCGGTGAGACGTCGAGCGTCGGTGGGCGGAGCGAGGCGCTGCCGTTCGCCGGGTGGAGCGCCGCGAGCGCGCGGCCCACGAGGTCCGGCGGCCCGGCCACGGTCAGCTGCTGATCGCCGCTGTAGACGACGACGCCGTCGGTGCCGACGGCCGCCGGGACGCCGCGCACGCGGGTTCGCTCACAGGTGCCGTCGAGCAGCTTCGGGACGTCGTCGGTGGTGAGCGAGTACTTGCGGTTGGTCACCGCGATCCAGAGCGGGTAGCCGCAACGCGGCGCGTTGAACGGGTCGAGGCGGCTGCCGTGGCTGTGGCAGCTGCCGTAGCCGAACTCGGCGACCCGGTCGCCGCCCGCGGGCACGACGCGCGTCAGCTTCATTCCCGCGAAGGAGCGGCCGAGCCACCAGGCAGGCTTGCCCTGGGCGTGCTGGACCTTCTTCAGGTTGTCCGACATGGACGCATCGAAGGCGCCGAGACGCGACGCGGTCCAGAAAGCGGCGATGCCTGCGAACACGACGACGATCAGGACGAGCGTGAAAACTGTCGGGTGTCGGTGGAGCCACCGCATCAGTGAGGCATTGAACCATCTACGCTTTGGGACGATGCGGGTCCTCGTCACAGGCGGAGCCGGGTTCATCGGCTCCCACTTCGTCAAGCGGCTCGTCGCAGCAGGCGACGAGGTCGTCGTGCTCGACAAGCTCACCTACTCGGGCAACCGGGCGAACCTCGAGGGTGTCCAGCACGAGTTCCACCAGGGCGACATCGTCGATCCGGCTGCCGTTGCCTCGGCCGGGCGGGGCTGCTCGGCGATCGTGAACTTCGCCGCGGAGACGCACGTCGACCGTTCGATCCTCGGCGCCACCGACTTCGGGCGCACCGAGTTCTTCGGCACCCAGGTGCTGCTCGAGCACGTGCGGACGACCGGCGCGCGCTTCGTCCAGGTCTCCACCGACGAGGTCTACGGGGACCTGGCCGACGGAGGTTCGGCCCGCGAGGACGACCCGATCCGGCCGTCGAGCCCCTACAGCGTCGCCAAGGCAGCGGGCGACCTCCACGTCCCGGCCTACGTGCGGACCTTCGGGGTCAACGCCTCGATCACGCGTGGCTCGAACACGTACGGGCCGAACCAGTACCCGGAGAAGCTGATCCCGCTCTTCACGACGAACGCACTCGACGGCGAGGCGCTCCCCCTCTACGGCGACGGGCGGCAGGTGCGCGACTGGCTCCACGTCGAGGATCACTGCGCCGGGATCGAGCTCGTCCTGCGCGCGGGAGAGCCCGGCGAGATCTACAACATCGGCGGCGGCGAGGAGGTCGAGAACCGCACAATTGCCTCGCGCATCGTCGAGCTCACCGGCGTCGACCCTTCGCTGCTCCGCAGCGTCACCGACCGTCCGGGGCACGACCGCCGCTACTCGCTCGACTCCGGGAAGCTGCTCGGGCTCGGCTGGCAGACGGGCCGCTCCCTCGCCGACGGGCTGCCAGAGACGGTCGAGTGGTATCGCGCGAACCGAGCCTGGTGGGAGCCGATCAAGTCGGGCGAGTACCGCGCGTACTACGAGCGCCAGTACGCCGAACGCCTTTCCTGACGAGGGATCGCGGCGAGAAGCGCGAAGGGGATGAGTCTGATGGTTCGTCGCACTGCGGTCCTCTGCTTCGTCCTGCTCGCGCTGCTCGCGGGCTCGGCGACCGCACGCGTGCACGCGGTGCCCGCACCGGTCACGAGCTTCGTCTTCGCCGGCCACGGCTACGGGCACGGGATCGGCATGAGCCAATACGGCGCGCTGGGCTACGCGCAGCACGGGTTCACCTATTCGCAGATCCTCGCCCACTACTACCCCGGCACGACGCTCGGCTCGCCGCCCAGCCTCACGCTGCGGGTGCTCCTCGCGGAGAACAAGAAGGCGCTCACCGTCTCCTCGACCTCGCCGTTCAGCGTGCGCGACGGAGCCGGCGCGACGCGCTCGCTCGCCGCGGGCTCGTACACCTTCGGCGCTGGTCTCGTGTTGAGGGCGGTCCCGGCGATCGAGGGATCGGCAGGCGTGAGCCTAACCGGGCCGCTCACCTTCTCGCCCGGCGGGGCGCCGCTCGCGCTCGCGGGCAAGGCCTACCGTGGCCAGCTCCGGGCGATTCCCACCGGCAAGACCCTCGAAGCGATCAACGTCGTCGGGCTCGAGAGCTACCTCTACGGCGTCGTCCCCTCGGAGATGCCGTACATCTGGGCGCCCGAGGCGCTCGCGGCGCAGGCGGTGGCCGCGCGCTCCTACGCGCTCGCGACCCGCAAGCAAAAGGGCGACTTCGACGTCTACGGAGATGTGCGCAGTCAGGTTTACGGAGGCATCGCCGCGGAGCACTACGAGAGCACCGCCGCGGTGGACAAGACGCGGCGACAGGTCGTGCTCTACAACGGCAAGGTCGCGACGACGTACTTCTTCTCGACCTCGGGGGGTCGCACCGCGGCGATCCAGGACGCCTGGCCGAAGTCGGCTCCGGTGCCCTACCTCGTCTCGGTCGCCGATCCCTTCGACACGCTCTCGCCCTGGCACAACTGGGGGCCCGTGCTGGTGGACGGCGCCAAGCTGAGAAAGGTGCTCAAGCTCGCGGGGCCCGTATCGGGCCTGACCATGACGCCGGGTGTCGCCGGACGTGTCGGCTCCGTGGTCGTCACCGACTCGCTCGGCAACGCGGTGACCGTGCCTTCGGCCACCTTCCGGGAACTGCTCGGGCTGCGCTCGACCTGGTTCACGGCCGGCGTTCTCTCGCTCGCCGCCTCCGAGACTCCGGTCGACTACGGCTCGACCGTCGACCTCTCGGGTGTGGCCAGAGGGGTCGCCGCGCCCACGCTCCAGCAGCGGACGGCAGGCGGCGCCTGGCAGGCTGTCGGCGCCGTCAGTCCCGACCCGAGCGGCGCGTTCGAGCTCACCGAGACTCCGACGGTGAGCACGGACTACAGGCTCGTCGCGGGGAAGGCGTCCGGCCCGCTGCTCCACGTAGGCGTCGCGCCACTCGTGACCCTCGCCGCCCTGCCCGATTTGGCCGGGGTCAGCGGCACCGTGCAGCCGCTGCTGACGGGCGCGACCGTGGGGCTCCAGCACCAGGTCGGCACGGCGTGGATGACGCTGGCGACGGCGATCGTGGACGAGTCCGGCAACTTTCAGCTGCTCTATCCGCTCCAGGCGGGCGGGCTCTATCGCGCCCGGGTGGCGCCGGGCCAGGGCTTCGCGGTCGGCGTCACAGAGCCGTTGAGCGCCCCGTGAAGCGTGTCCTGGTCGCGGCGCTCGTCGTCGCGGCGCTCGCGGTGCCGGCGGGCGCTGCCGCGTTCGTCACGAACGACCCGCTCGCGCCCCAGCAGTGGTACCTCGACCAGGATCGGGCGTTCGACTTCTGGCTCGAGCCGCCACTGCTCCCGACCGTCCGCGTGGCGGTGGTCGACTCCGGCATCGACGGCGGGCACCCCGAGTTCGCGGGCCGGATCGCGCTCTCGAAGAGCTTCGTCGGCGGCAGCCCGCTCACGGACGAACAGGGTCACGGGACCTTCGTCGCCGGCGAGATCGCAGCCTCGATCGACAACGGCGTCGGCATCGCCGGGATCGGCTTTCCGGCGCAGCTGCTGATCGCGAAGGTCGTGGACCCCGACGGGACGATCTCGCTCGAGGCCGAGTCGGCCGCGATCCACTGGGCGGTCGACCACGGGGCCCGCGTGATCAACCTGAGCCTCGGCGGCCTGCGCGATCCGGGCGAGCCCAGCGAGGACACATACTCGGCCCTCGAAGCCGCGGCCGTCTCGTACGCGGTCTCGAAAGGCGTCGTCGTGGTGGCCGCGGTCGGAAACTCCGACCAGGCGCCGACCACGCCGTGGAACTACGCGAGCTATCCGGCAGCGCTGCCGCACGTGATCGGGGTCGCGGCCCTGGCCCAGGATGGGTCGGTGCCGCTCTTCTCCGATCGCGACCCGGTCTTCGTCGATCTCGCCGCTCCCGGCCAGGGCATCCTCTCCACCTTCCCTCGCGCGCTCACCGCCGCGCGCTCCGAGTGCATCGACCAGGGCTACTCCGACTGCGCCGGCGACGATTACTCCGGCGGCGAAGGGACCTCGTTCGCGGCGCCCCAGGTGTCGGGGGCTGCTGCGCTCCTGCTCGCGACCAACCCGACGCTCAGGCCCGACCAGGTCGCGACCCTGCTCGAGCGCTCCACGGTGGACGTGACTCCGGCGACCGGCTGCCGCGCCTGCGCGAGCGGGAGGGACCCTCTCACCGGGTGGGGTCGGCTCGACGTCACCGGCGCGCTCGGGGCGCTCGCGGGGCCGCTGCCGCCGGCCGACGTGCGAGAGCCGAACGACGGCCCGGGCGGGCTCGCGAACGCGGTCTGGGGCAACACGGCCACGATCGACGCGACCACCGACTGGTGGGACGACCGGATCGACGTGTACCGGGTCTACGTGCGGAAGGGGCAGCGGATCGAGGCGTCGGTGCTCGGCCCCTCCGCGCCGGGCGCCAAGCTCGCCCTCTGGCGGCCGGGTACCACGACCGTCGTCGGCACCTCGAAGCGCGTGATCGCGATGCGCGCGGCGGTCGCCGGCCCGGAAGGAGCCCTCGCCTTCCGCTCCAAGGTGAACGGCTGGTACTCCCTCGAGGTCGCCGCGCGACGGACCGCCTCGGGCCCGTATACGCTCAGCATCGAGAAGAGTTAGAGGAGCTCGTCGGTGGGCACGTCGCGCAGCACGCGCGCGGGGCTGCCCACCACGACCGCGCGCGGCGGGACGTCCTTCGTCACGACGGCGCCCGCACCGACGAACGCCTCCTCGCCGATCTCGACTCCCGGGCACAGGATCGCGCCGCCGCCGACCCGGGCGCCGCGGCGGATCGTCGGGCCCTTGATCAGCGCGTGGCGCTGCTCGGTGCGGCCCATGAAGTTGTCGTTCGTGGTGACGACGCACGGCGCGATGAAGACGTTGTCCTCCAGGGTCGAATAGGCGGTGATGTAGGCCTCCGCCTGGATCTTTGTCAGCTCGCCGATCGTGGTGTCGTTCTCGACGAGGGCGCCGCGTCCGAGCACGACGTCGTCGCCGATCGTGACGCGCTCGCGGACGCAGGACTGGTCGCCGAGGATCACGCGCGCACCCACGCTCGTGCCGGCGAAGACGATCGCGCCCGTCGAGACGACGGTCCCGTCGCCCAGCACCGTGGGCGGCAGCGGCTCGCGCTTCGCGGTCGAGCGAGGCGAGAGCGTCGGCTGCTTGCCGACGACCGCGTTCTCGAGCACCTTCACGCCCTCCCCGAGCACCGTGCCGGGATAGACGATCGCGCTGGGGTGGATCTCAGTGCTCAAGCGACTCGGTGAGCCGCTCCAGCGCCCGCACGACCATCGCGCCGTCCCGGGCGACCTGCGAAGCGTCACTCTCGCCCGCGACGAGCTGCAGAAAGTGCTGACACTCGAGCCGCAGCGGCTCGTCGTTGGCGATCTTCGGGCTGAAGATGTCTCCAGTCCGCGTCTGCCACTCGCCGTAGTTCCCGGCCTGCTGCCAGGGCGCTTTCTCGTAGATCGTCACCTTGCGCTCAAGCTCCATGTCGTCGAAGACGGCCATCTTCTCCTTTCCGACCACGGTGAGCTTGCGCATCTTGTGCGGGTCGAGCCAGGAGAGGTGCATGTGCGCGATCTTCCCGGACGGGAAGCGGAGGTAGCAGAAGACGACATCCTCGACACCCGGAGTCAGGAACGCATTGCCGTGCGCGACCGCCTCGGACGGCTCCTCCCCGATCAGGTAGAGGATCACCGAGAGGTCGTGGACGCCGAGCGACCAGAGCGCGTTCTCGTTCGTGCGCACGATCCCGAGGTTCTGGCGGTTGCCGTAGAGGCACAGCACCTCGCCGAGGTCGCCGGAGTCGATCAGCTCCTTCAGCTTCCGGACCCCCGGGTGGTAGAGAAGTAGGTGGCCGGGCATCAGCACGAGCCCGCGATCGGCAGCGAGGGCGACCAGTTCGTCCATCTCTGCGGGGTGCATCGCTGGCGGCTTTTCGACGAGCACGTGCTTGCCCGCCTCGAGCGCCTGCTTCGCAAGCGTGTAATGCGTCGGGACGGGGGTGGCGATCACGACGGCATCGAGCTCGTGGTCGGCGACCATTTCGCCGAAGTCTCTCGTGGTTCGCGCCTGCGGGTAGCGGGCGCCGAAACGGGTGAGCAGGGTCTCGTCGAGGTCGCAGAGCCAGGTGAGCTCGGCCAGCTCGTCGAAGTTCCGCGCGAGGTTCGGGCCCCAGTAGCCGAGCCCTGCGATCGCGAGCCGCGTCACAGCTTCCAGACCTTCTCCGACTCTATCCCCTTCGTGGCGTTGCGAAAGTCGACGACGACGCCTGCCTCCTCGACCACGCGGGCGTAGTCGACCCCGGAATGGTCGGTGACGATCACCACGGCGTCGTAGGCGCCGGGGTCGAGCTCGACGGAGCTCAGGCCGAGCCCGGGCAGCACGGGCACGTGAGGATCGTGGTAGCTGATGGTTGCGCCCGCGCCGCGCAAGAGCTCGATCACCTTCAGCGCGGGCGACTCGCGCATGTCGCCGATGTCGGGTTTGTACGCGACGCCTAGGATCAGCACGTTCGAGGTCGAGAGCGCCTTGCCCGCGCGGTGGTTGAGCGCCTGCGAGACAACGGAGCGGCAGTGGTAGGGCATGTTCTCGTTGACCTTTCCCGCGAGCTCGATGAACTCCGTCGTGAAGCCGAACTCGCGGGCCTTCCAGGTCAGGTAGAACGGGTCGATCGGGATGCAGTGTCCGCCGAGGCCGGGGCCTGGATTGAAGCGCATGAACCCGAACGGCTTGGTCGAGGCCGCGTCGATCACCTCCCAGACGTCGATCCCCATCCGGTCGCAGAGCTGCGCGAGCTCGTTGACGAGCGCGATGTTGACCGAGCGGAAGATGTTCTCGAGCAGCTTGGTGAGCTCGGCCGCCTCGGGCGAGCTCACGGTGTGCACGGTGTCCAGCGCCGTGCCGTAGAGGGCAGCCGCCCGCTCGATGCAGCCCGGGGTGATCCCGCCGACGACCTTGGGAACGTTTCGCGTCGTCCAGTCGGTACGGCCCGGGTCGACGCGCTCCGGCGCGAACGCGAGGTAGAAGTCCTGGCCGACCGTCATCCCTGTCGACTCGAGGATCGGCAGCAACAGCTCGCGTGTCGTCCCGGGATAGGTCGTCGACTCGAGCACGACGAGCTGCCCACGCTGTAGCCGCTTTGCGACCTCGCGGGTGGCGGAGAGGACGATCGTGAGATCCGGCTCGCGCTGCTTCGAGAGCGGTGTCGGGAGCGCGATGATCACCGTCTCGACCTCGCGCAGGACGTCGTAGTCGGTCGTCGCCGTGAGGCCGGCTGCGAGCAGCTCGCGCAGCTTTTCCGAGGGCACGTCCTCGATGTAGCTCTCGCCGCGGTTGAGCTTGGCAACACGGTCCTCGCTGATGTCGACGAGGACGACGCGGTGGCCGGCCTCGGCGAAGACCTGGGCGTGGGGGACGCCGACGTAGCCGGCGCCGATGATTGCGATTTCGGGCTTCATGCCGCGAATAGGCTACTAAGAAGGAGAGTCACGCTCGGCTAGAGGCGGCGAGCGTCTAGCCGGATCGTCCACGGCTCGATCGCGGCGACCTGGAGATGCGTGTCGCTCCACGGATCGCGCGCGAGCGTGGCGCGGATCTGCTCCTCCGACTCCGCCTCGACCGCGTGGGCCACGCGGGGACCGCCGTCGAGAGGGCCGCCCAGGAAGATGAAGCCGTCGTCCACGAGCCCGTCCATGAAGTCCGCGTGCTCCTGCCAGCCGGACTGCTCCTCGAGCGGCTTGGACCGATCGAACTCGGGGCCCGACTGAGTCAGGATCACGAGGAAGGTCGTCACGAATCTGCGAGTATCTCAGCGATTCGCTCCGAGGCGTGCCCGTCGCCGTAGAGCGCCGGCCGCTCGGCGGGCATGTGCGCCTCGGCCGCCGCTTTCGCGATCAGGTCGGGGTCGTCGTCGACGAGCACGTTCGCCCCGGCCTCGACCGTGTCCATCCACTCGGTGGACGGGCGCATGGTCACGCACGGGACGCCGTACCAGTACGCCTCCTTCTGCAGCCCGCCCGAGTCGGTGAGGATCACCCGGGCCTGCGAGGCGAGCGCCGCGAGCTCGAGGTAGCCGAGCGGCTCGACGAGCCGGACGTTGGGGCCGAGCTCGATCCGGGCAGCGGCGAGCGCCGCGCGCGTGCGCGGATGGGCCGGAAAGACGACGGGCTCCTCGAGCCGGCCCAGCCCCTCGGCGATACGGCCCAGGCGCGGCTGCGAGACGTTCGCCTGGCGGTGGACGGTTGCGATCGCGTACCCGCCCGGCTCGAGCCCGTCGAGCGGGAAGCGGTCGCGCGCGAGCGGAGCGAACAGGCGCGCCGCGTCGGCCATCACGTCGCCGACCACCGCGGCTCGTCCCGGCACGCCCTCGCGCTCGAGCAGCGCCTGCGAGCGCTCGTCCGGGCAGAGGAGCAGCGTCGCGAGCTGGTCGACCTCGACGCGGTTTCGCTCCTCGGGCATCGCCCAGTCCCCCGAGCGCAGGCCCGCCTCGATGTGGGCGACGGGCGCGCGTGCGCCGGCGGCCGCCTGCGCGCCGGCGAGGGTCGAGTTCGTGTCGCCGAAGACGAGCACCCAGTCGGGCCGCTCCGCCTCGATCGTGACGGTGATTCCGGGCCGCATCACGGCCGGGTCGGCGGAGCGCGTGGCGAGCCGGTGGCGCGGCTCGTCCAGGCCCAGCTCGTCGAAGAAGACCTGCGACAGCTCGGGGTCGTAGTGCTGCCCCGTGTGGAGCACGACCTCCTCGATCCCGGCCGCGCGGAGCGCGAGCGAGAGGGGCGCCGACTTGATGAACTGAGGCCGGTTGCCGACGACGGTGAGCACCTTCATCCGGGCCAGGGTAGGCGATCCATCGGGGCGGGCGCGCTGCTAGCCTTGACGCCCGCGGGCCGTTAGCTCAGCTGGTAGAGCAGGGGACTCTTAATCCCAAGGTCGGAGGTTCGATCCCTCCACGGCCCATCACCGCCGGAAGTCCGCCCGCGCTCTGCGCGGGCATGACGACTTCCGGCGGGGCCGGCACCTCGATCGGTGATCTCCGTGAGCGTGGGTGAGCCGCGCCCGCGCAGGTCGGGCGCGGCGCCCGAGGCGAGTCAGCTTTCCGGCTCGGGGCCCTCTATCCGAGCCATGGGGCCTACGGTTCACAAGGTCGCGCAGGCGGCGCACCGGCTCGTGCAGCGGCGGGAGATCCTGGAGGAGGACAGCGAGGCGTTGATCGAGGAGGCCGAGCGCTCGACTGTCGGAAAGCGCAACGGACACTGACGGGAGGACGAGACACCGTCAGTGCCGCGCACGGAGGGCGCCACGAGGGCGCCCTCCGGCGCACTAGAGGCTGAGGGCTAGACCGGAACCGCCCACTCGTTGTTGATCGCGTCGAACACGTCCTTTGCCAGCTCCTGGGTCGACTTCACGTTGCCGTACCACATCGACCCGCCGGCGTTCGACTGGCTCGCCGCATACGCGAGTGTCTGCGACACGGTCATGCTCGTCGCGCCGCCGAACGCGGCGCTCGTGTTGCCGATCGGCGGTACATGAGTCAGGTCGATCCTCACGCCGCCTATGGGCGAGGGCGCGTTGATCTTGTTCCCGCCGCGGGCCGGGTCGCTGAAGTACACGTCGAACGCCGTCGCCAGCATCTGCGCCTTCAGCATCGCGTTCATCGAGGAGCCGGAGGCACTTGCTGCCTTGATGATGGTCGTGGCGTAGGCCGTCAACGGAGCCGATGCGTCCGAGAACGGCGCGTAGCTCTTCAGGAACGCGAGCAGGTTCGCCTGGTTGGCGGCGGCGATGATCCCCTGGCCGTTCTTGTTCTGCCAGAAGCCCATCGTGAGGGCGCCCGTGTGCGGAGATCCCGCCGTCGACGCGCAGACAGTGACGGAGGCGCCGGCCGACTGCCCGGTCTCGACGATCCTCGCCGTGTTCGGGTAGGTCACGCAATTCGCGATCGGGACGGTGACAGTCCGCGAGTACGAGAACGTGCCCGGGCTTGGATACACGACGGTCCCGAGCGTGCTGGTCGAGCCGTTGAACGTGTCCGTCACCGTGACGGTCTTGCCGAGCTCATCCGTCGGCGTGCCGAACGCGAAGCCGGCAGTCGCCGCCGCGGAGCCGTGCGGTGTCGGGAACGCCGTGGTGTCCCACGTCGCGGTCGCGGTGTTCGTTCCCGACGAGCCGTCGGAGCGAGGGCATGTGTAGCCGACGTCGACCGAGCCGGACTTGGGGACCGTCACGCTCGTCCTGTCGAGCGTGCAGCCCGGCAGCGAGTCGGCGAGCGAGACAGTAACCGCCTGCCAGTCGTTCGGGTTGGTCAGCGTGACCTTGCCGCTCACCACCCATGCACCGTCGACATAGCCGTCACCAGTTACGCCGACGGTGTAGGCGAACGCGGCGGTGCTTCCGCCGGCCTGCGTTACCGTCGTCGGTGCGGCTACCGACTTCGTGATCTTCCACTTGTACGTCCGCGTGAAGGACGTCGTTGCCGTCTTGGCGACGGCGATGTCCGCGCCGGCGCACACCGTGGCCGTGCGGCTGTCGGAGCCTGTTGTGCCGGTGGTGTTGGTGGTGAAGGTCGCGGTGTTGGGGTGGCTGGTGCAGGTGCCGGCCTGGTCACCGCTGAAGTGCTGGTGGTCGGTGAACGTGGTCGGGCTCGAATCGGTGGACGAGACCGTCCCGAGTGTGCCGCCCAGGGTGTCGGTCACGGTCACGCTGCCGTCGACGGTCGTGGTCGGGGCGCCGAAGGTGAAGCCTGCCGTTCCGTCTGCCGATCCGTTCGGGGTCGATGCGGCCGCTGCGTCCCAGGTCGCGGTTGCGGTGTTGGTGCCCGAGCCGGGATCGCTCGTGAAGTGGCAGATGTAGTCCAGCGTCACCTGGCCCAGGGCCTCGATCGTGGCGTGGGGGTCGCCGCTCGTGATCGAGCAGTTCCCGCCCGGTGTCGCGTCCTCGACTCCGGTCAGCGTGATCGCTCCCGAGTCGTTGGGATTGGTGACCGTGATCGTGCCCGTCACCTGCCAGTCGCTGTCGGTGCCGGCGTCGTGGGTCAAGGCCGCCGCGTAGGAGACGGACGCCGAGTCGCCGGCCGCGATGTTCTGGCTCGCCGGGTCGACGCTCATCGTGATCCCCCACGTGTAGGTGCGTGTGTAGGTTGCGTGTGCGGTCTTCGCCACCGTGAGGTTTGCGGCCGCCTTTGCCACGCACACCTCGACCGTGCGGCTGTCGGAGCCTGTTGTGCCGGTCGTGTTGGTGGTGAAGGTCGCGGTGTTGGGGTGGCTGGTGCAGGTGCCGGCCGGGTCACCGCTGAAGTCGTGGTGGTAGGTGAACGTCGTCGGGCTCGGGTCGCTGTAGGACACGGTGTGTGGTGACCCACTGTCGAGCGGATCGCTCACGCTCACACTGCCGTCGACGGTCGTGGTCGGGGCGCCGAAGGCGAAGCTCGCCGTTCCGCTTGCTGTCCCGTTCGGGGTCGATGCGGCTGCTGCGTCCCAGGTCGCGGTTGCGGTGTTGGTGCCCGAGCCCGGATCGCCGGCGAAGCTGCAGGCGTAGTCCAGCGTCACCGAGCCCAGGGCCTCGATCCTCGCGTGCGGGTCGCCGCTCGTGATCGAGCAGCTCCCACCCGGAACCGCATCCTCGACTCCGGTCAGTGTGATCGCCCCCGAGTCGTTGGGGTTGGTAACGGTGATCGTGCCCGTCACCTGCCAGTCGCTGTCGGTGCCGGCGTCGTGCGTCATCGCGACCGAGTAGGTGAAGGACGCAGAGTCGCCGGCCGCGATGTTCCGGCTCGCCGGGTCCGCGCTCTTCGTGATCCCCCACGTGTAGGTGCGCTTGTACGTTGCGTGTGCGGTCTTCGTCACCGTCAGATCCGCTGCCGTATTCGCTACGCATACCTCTGCCGACTTGCTGTCGGAGCCTGTTGTGCCGGTGGTGTTGGTGGTGAAGGTCGCGGTGTTGGGGTGGCTGGTGCAGGTGCCGGCCTGGTCACCGCTGAAGTGCTGGTGGTCGGTGAACGTGGTCGGGCTCGAATCGGTGGACGAGACCGTCCCGAGTGTGCCGCCCAGGGTGTCGGTCACGGTCACGCTGCCGTCGACGGTCGTGGTCGGGGCGCCGAAGGTGAAGCCTGCCGTTCCGTCTGCCGATCCGTTCGGGGTCGATGCGGCCGCTGCGTCCCAGGTCGCGGTTGCGGTGTTGGTGCCCGAGCCGGGATCGCTCGTGAAGTGGCAGATGTAGTCCAGCGTCACCTGGCCCAGGGCCTCGATCGTGGCGTGGGGGTCGCCGCTCGTGATCGAGCAGTTCCCGCCCGGTGTCGCGTCCTCGACTCCGGTCAGCGTGATCGCTCCCGAGTCGTTGGGATTGGTGACCGTGATCGTGCCCGTCACCTGCCAGTCGCTGTCGGTGCCGGCGTCGTGGGTCAAGGCCGCCGCGTAGGAGACGGACGCCGAGTCGCCGGCCGCGATGTTCTGGCTCGCCGGGTCGACGCTCATCGTGATCCCCCACGTGTAGGTGCGTGTGTAGGTTGCGTGTGCGGTCTTCGCCACCGTGAGGTTTGCGGCCGCCTTTGCCACGCACACCTCGACCGTGCGGCTGTCGGAGCCTGTTGTGCCGGTCGTGTTGGTGGTGAAGGTCGCGGTGTTGGGGTGGCTGGTGCAGGTGCCGGCCGGGTCACCGCTGAAGTCGTGGTGGTAGGTGAACGTCGTCGGGCTCGGGTCGCTGTAGGACACGGTGTGTGGTGACCCACTGTCGAGCGGATCGCTCACGCTCACACTGCCGTCCACGACGGTCGGGCTGACCGTGCTGAACTTGACCTCGGCGCTCCCCGAGGCCGAGCCGTCCGGGGTGGCGAACGATGCCGGATCCCAGCTGGCCGTCGCGGTGTTCGTGCCGTCCTGCGGGCTCGGCGCCGACCCGTAGGTGCAGGTGTAGGGCAGATCGACGGCGCCGTTTGCCGGGATGCTCACGTCGGTGCCGCCGGTGACCGTGCAGAGGCCGCCGTTGTCGACGGTATCGGTCACGTCGGCGGTGATCGCCTCCCAGTCGTTGGGGTTGGAGACATGGATCGTCCCGGTCGTCTGCCAGGCGTCGACACCGTCGCCGTGGGTCACCTCGACGGTGTAGTCGAAGCCGGCCGTGCCGCCCTGGGCAATGGTCTGGCTGGTCTGGTCGACGTCCTTGGAGATGTCCCAGGTGTAGGTGCGGGTGAGGGACGGCTCAGCGGTCTTTGCCACCACGAGGTCTGCGCCGACGCAGACCGTCGCCGTGCGGTCGGCATGGTCGAGCGGGCGCTGGTCGACCGTGATGCTGGCGGTGTTGGGGTGGTCGGTACAGGTGCCGGGGGGATCACCGTCAAAGGGGACTGAATAGCTGAACGTGGTCGGGCTCGGGTCGTCGATCGTCACCGATCCCAGCAGCGCGCCGTCGGGGTTCTGCGGGTCCATCACATCGACGCTCCCGTTCCCGATCGACGGCTCGACGCCGTCGAAGTCGAACGCCGCGCTGCCGGAGGCGCTCGTGTTCGGCGAGCCGATCGCCGGCCAGCTCACCGATGCCGTGTTCGTCCCGCTCGTGGGGCTCGGCGCCGACGGATAGGTGCAGCTGTAGGAGAGGTCGAGCGGCATGTTGTAGGCCGGAACCGTCACCGTGGCGGTGGGGTTGCCGTCCACCGTGCAGGCGCCCCCGTTGTCCACCGCATCGCTGACCTCGACCCCTTCCACCACGAAGGTGTTCGGGTTGCGAACCTGGATCACCCCGTACACCAGCCAGCCGCCGTCCGTGCCGATCTGGTGTGTCACGCTCAGGGTGTAGGTGAACGTGGCCGTGTCACCAGGGGCGATGACGAGCCGGCCCTGGTGGTCGACATCCTTCGTGATGTCCCACGTGACCTCGCGCTCGACATACGCCGTCGCCTCCGTGGTCACCGTCAGGTCCGCCGCCGCGTCCAGCGCACTCCGAGCCTTGAGCTCCCCGTTTCGACGGGAGGGGCCGCGGGTCAGCATGGCGATGGTTGCGCCGTCGTAGAAGACGTCGCTGGTCGCGGCGAAGACCGCCGGCGAAGAGTCGCTCGTGGCCGCGGCGGCCGACGGCGCCGACCAGGCGCCGACGACGGAAGCTACAACGGCTGATGCGAGTACGAGCGCGAATCGGGATCGCGAAAGGGCGGCTTTCGTGAACATCGGCGGCTAGGTCCCCTCGGTAGGCGCGTCTTGGGACGCGCGTGAGTGCGGCTGAACGTGCGGCTTCGTATCAGCTATCGGGCGCGGCACTCCGCAGCGCGACCCTCGCGCGAGGGAGCCCAGCGGCCGAGGGGCCTGACTACCTGCCCTCGAACTCCGGCTTGCGCTTCTCCACGAACGCCTCGACTCCCTCGCGGAAGTCGTGCGAGGTGCGCAGGATGCCGTAGGCAAGGCCCTCGAGCTGCAGGCCGGCCTCGAGCGGGCCGTCGTAGGCGCTGTTCAGGACTCGCTTTGCGGTTTCGAGAGCCAGCGGGGAGAGGGCGCTCAGCTCATCTACGAGACGGGCAACTGCAGCGTCGAGCTCCGCCTCCGGGACGACCTCGGTGACGAGGCCGAGGCTCAGGGCCTCTTCGGCCCCGATTCTCCGGCCTCGCATGATCATGTCCTTGGCCCGGCCCAGGCCGATCAGGCGCACCAGGCGCTGGGTGCCGCCCGAGCCCGGGATCATGCCGAGCTTCACCTCCGGGAGAGCGAGCTCCGTGCCTTCGGCGGCGAGGCGGAAGTCGCACGCGAGGGCCAGCTCGAGGCCGACGCCGAAGACGTAGCCGTGCAGGGCGGCGATCACCGGCTTCGGGCACCGCTCCGGCGCGGCGACGTTCTCGTGGAGGCGCGAGAGGTCGAACGGCGAGGTCTCGAGGAAGCCGGCCGACGTCGCCGCCGGCGGTGAACGCCGGGCCGGCTCCGCGGAGCACGACCGCCCTCACCTCCGCGCCCCGGCCGAGCTCCTCGAACACGCGGGCAAGCTGGTTGCGCGCCGCCATCGAGACGCGGTTCAGCTTGTCGGGGACGTCGAGCGTGATCGTCGCAACTGCCCGCCGTCCCGCTCGACCCGAAAGCCGTCGTAGCTCGTCATGCCGAGACCTTCTCATCGCGGAGCTTGCGGCGCAGGATCTTGCCTGAAGGGCTCTTCGGCAGGGTCTCCACGAAGCGGTACTCGCGCGGCCGCTTGAAGCGTGCGAGCTCGGAGGCAAGGCAGTGGGCGTCGAGCTCCTCGGCGGTGACCTCGCCGACCACGACCGCGACGACGCGCGTGCCGAGACGGTCGTCGGGCGCGCCTATCACCGCCACCTCGCGCACGGCCGGGTGGCGCGCCAGCACGTCCTCGATCTCGAGCGGGTGCACGTTCTCGCCGCCCGTGATGATCATGTCGTCGACCCGGCCCTCGATCCAGAGGTCGCCCTCCTCGTCGATCCGTCCCATGTCCCCGGTGCGGTACCAGCCCTCGCAGATCGCCTTCTCGTCCGCGTCCGGGCGGTTCCAGTAGCCGGCGAAGGCCTCGTCGGAGCCCAGGTGGCAGCAGATCTCGCCGTCCCGGAGCTCGAGGCGCGCGTTCAGCGCCGGCCGGCCGGCACACCCCGGCTTGCGCGCGCTGCTCGGCGCCGATCGAGAACGTGTAGATCTCGGTCGAGCCGTAGTGGTTGACGAAGACCTCGGGGTCGAACACGGCGGCGCAGCGCTCGACGAGCGCCGAGGTCATCGCCGCACCTGCGTAGCCGAGCGCGCGCACGGATGCGAGGTCGTGCTCGGCGACGCGGGGGTGGTGGACGAGGTCGTGGAAGAGCGTCGGCGCGAGGTAGAGCGAGGTGATCCGCTCGCGCTCGATCAGCCCCAGCGCCTCGCCCGCGTCCCAGCGCGCCATCGAGACGAAGCAACCGCCGACGTGGTGCATCGCGACGAGAGAGTGGAGGCCCATCGTGTGGTAGAGCGGCATCACGCCGAGCGTCCGGTCGCCCGAGAGGTAGCCGTGCTGGAGCGCCTGCGAGAGCCCGCCGGCGCGGTCGGCGCGGTGCGAGCGCGGGACGCCCTTCGGCCGGCCCGTGGTGCCCGACGTGTAGAGCATCAGGCTCGGCTCCCGCTCGTCGAGGTCGAGGGCGCCCGGGTGCTCGTCGCCCTCGGGGAGCGGGTCGCCCTCCCGCAGCACGAGCTTCGCGCCGCAGTCGCCGATGCAGTAGTCCAGCTCCGGCTCGGAGAGCCGCCACGAGAGCGGGACGAAGACCACTCCGGCCCACTGCGCCGCCCAGTAGAGGAGCGCGGTCTCCACGCGGTTGTCGAGGACGACCGCGAGCCGCTCCCCTCTGTCGAGCGCGAGCCCGCCCGCGATCCGCGCCGCCGTTTCGCGCAGGCGCGCGTACGTGTAGCCGGGAAGCGCCTCCGCTTCGGGACGGCGCTCGGACGCGGCGAGCAGCGAGAGGGCGAGGTTCACGCGCCCGCAACCTCCGCGATCGCGTCCACGATGGGCGTGTACCCGGTGCAGCGGCAGAGGTTCCCGGAGAGCGCCTCCTCGATCTCCTCGCGGCTCGGCTTACCGCGGGCGAGCAGGTCGGTTGCCGTGATCAGGATCCCCGGGGTGCAGAAGCCGCACTGCAGCGCGTGGTTGCGGCGGAATGCGTCCTGCAGCAGGCCCCATTCGAGCCCCTCGACCGTCTCGACCTCGAGTCCGTCGGCCTGCACGGCGAAGAGGAGGCAGCTCCGCACCGCCTTCCCGTCGAGGCGCACGGTGCATGCGCCGCAGACTCCGTGCTCGCAGCCGACGTGCGTGCCGGTGAGGCCGAGCGTGTGGCGCAGGAAGTCGCTCAGGAGGAGCCGCGGCTCGGCCTCGGCGCGGCGGAGCGTGCCGTTGACGGTCACCTCGATCATGCGAGGGCCTTCGCGAGGACGCGCTCGACGAGCACGCCGGTCAGGTGCTTGAGGTATGCGGGCGAGGCGTGCAGGTTGGCGGGCGGGTCCACGGCTGCCGCCGCCTTCGCCCCGGCCTCGCGTGCAGTCTCTTCGTTGGCCGGCGCGCCTTCGAGGCCGAGCTCCAGCAGCCTCGGCCGGTCGGTCACCGCGCCCACTCCGACCCGCGCCTCCGTCACCGTGCTGTTCTCGACCCGCACCGAGCAGGCGGCGAGCGAGAGCGCGAAGTCTCCGCGGCGCTGGGCCATCTCCTCGAAGGCGACCGAGCCTCCCTCGGGCCAGACCGTCTCGACCACGAGCTCGTCCGGCTCGAGCGCGGTCGTGAAATGCGAGCGGAAGAAGTCGTCGGCCGGGATCTCGAGCCCCTTCGAGGTCACCACGGAGCCGCCGAGCACGAGCAGGCAGAGCGGAAGCTCCGCCGAGGGGTCGGCGTGGGCGATCGAGCCGCCGACGGTGCCGCGGTTCCGCGTCACGAAGTGGCCGACCGACGGGAGCGCCTGGGCGGCGAGCGGCACCCCGGCGAAGTCGTTCTGCCGCACGGTCGCGCCTACACGCTCGCCCTCGATCCGGTCGAGCCCGGCGACGCGGTTCACGTCCACCAGCACGGCCGGTCGCAGGAGCCGGAAGTTCAGCAGCGGCACGAGGCTCTGCCCGCCCGCGAGCACCTTCGCCTCGTCGCCGTGCTCGGCCAGCAGCGCCGCCGCCTCCTCGACGGTCTCCGGCCGCTCGTAGCGGAAGGGCGGCGGCTTCACGCCTGCATCAGCTCCCAGACGCGCGCCGGGGTGAGCGGCAGCTCGACGTGGTCGAGATCGAGCGCGTCGGCGACCGCGTTCGCGATCACCACGGGGGCCGACATCGTGTTCCCCTCGCCGAGTCCCTTCGCGCCGAGCGCGAACGGCGCAGGCGTCTCGCGGTGCCCGATCCTCACCCTCGGCAGGTCGGGTGCGGTGGGGCAGACGTAGTCCATGAACGTGCCCGTCAGCAGCGTCCCGTCCTCGTCGTAGACGATCCGCTCGAAGAGCGCCGCGCCGGCTCCGTGCGCGAAGCCGCCGCGGATCTGGCCGTCGACGATCAGCGGGTTCAGCAGTCGGCCCGCGTCGTGGACGGAGACGTAGTCGAGGATCCGCACCCGGCCGGTGTCGCGGTCGACCTCGACCACGGCCACGTCGACGAGGAAACCGTGCGAAGCGGAGGAGGCGACGCGGTCGTCGCCGTCCGGCGGGTCGAGGTCCGGCGCGGCGAAGTACGCGGTCGCGTGGAGGCCCGGCTCCATTCCTGCCGGCAGCGACTCGGGGTTCCAGTGCGCCGTTCCCGCCACCCGGCGGAGCGAAAGCTCCTCGCCCAGGTGGGCGCGAATCTCGGCGATCTTCGCGGCGAGCCTGTCCGCCGCTGCGGCGATCGCGCCCGCCCCGACGCCCGCGAAGCGCGAGGAGTAGTTGCCCGAGGCGATCGTCCATGCGCTCGTCGAGGTGTCCAGCTCGGACAGAACCTCGACCTGCGCCGGCTCGACCCCGAGCCGGTCCGCGACGATCTGCGCGGCGACGGTGCGGTGCCCCTGGCCCTGCGGGGTCGTCGAGAGCCGGACGGTGATCCCGCCTGCGGGCGAGATCGAGATCGTGCAGCCCTCGGCGTTGCCGGACTTCGGGAGCCCGGCCGCGCGCTCCTCTGGCGTCTGGGCCAGGGTGATGTAGCCCATGTTCGAGATCGACGGCTCGACGATGCACGCGAGCCCGATCCCGAGCGCACGCCCGGCCGCCTGCTCCGCGCGGCGCTCCGCGTAGCCCACGAGCTCGAGCGCGGCGTCGAGGCACGCCTCGTAGTCGCCGGAGTCGTAGAGCCCGCCGCTCGGCGTCCGGTACGGGAGTTCGGCCACGAGGTTGCGGCGCGCGAGCTCCGCCGGGTCGATCCCGAGCCGTCGCGCCGCGATCGCCATCGTCCGCTCGAGCGCGAGGTAGAGCTGCGGCCCGCCGAAGCCGCGGTTCAACCCGGTCGGGCAGCGGTTGGTCAGCACCACGCGGTTCCGCGCGGCGACGTTGCGGACCCGGTAGGCGCCCGAGAGCGAGCCGTGCATGCGGTAGAGGGTCGCCGGCTCGGGCGCCCGGATGTAGGCGCCGACGTCCTCGACCGCCTCGTAGCGCAGCCCGAGTAGCGCGCCGTCGGCGGCGAATGCGGCCTCGATCCCGGTGACGCGACCGGTCGAGTGCGCGCTCGCGGCCAGGTGCTCGAGCCGGTCCTCCGTCCAGCGCACCGGCACGCCGAGCTTGCGCGACGCGAGGCCCATCAGCACGACGTAGGCGTAGACGGCGGCCTTGATCCCGAACGAGCCGCCGGAGTCGGGCGGGGTGATCAGCCGCAGCTTCGAGCCCGTGAGGCCGAGTGCGGAGGCCGCGACGCCGTGGAGCGAGAACGGGCCTTGGAAGTTCGACCAGGCGGTGAGCGAGTCGCCGTGCCAGTCGGCGATCACGCCGTAGCACTCGACCGGCGTGCACGACCAGCGCGGGAACGCGAAACGCTCCGAGACGACGAGGTCCGCCGACGCGAACGCCTCGTCGACCTCGCCGTAGGAGAACGAGCGGTCGTGCGCCTCGAGTTCCTCGGGCTCCAGTGGGTCGTAGTCGACGACGACCAGCTCGGCCGCGTCCTCGGCGAGGTAGCGGCTCTCCGCCACGACTACGGCGAGCGGCTCGCCCGCGTAGCGCGCGATTTCGTGGGCGGCCGCGTGGTACGGCACGGGGCTCTCGGCGCCCGCAGGGAAGGGCCGCGAGAGCGCGACGACCTCCTCGCCGGTGAGCACGCCCACGACCCCGGGTGAGGCAACGGCGGCCGAGACGTCGACCTCCCGGATGCGCGCGTGGGCGAAGGCCGAGCGGACGATCGCCGCGTGCTTCGCGTTGGCCACGGGGTCGAGATCGTCCATGAAGCGGCCCTCGCCCCGGAGCAGCGCCTCGTCCTCGATCCGCTCGAGCGGCTGCCCGACCCAGCTCACGCGACCTTCTTCACCGCTGCGGCGATCTGCTCCTCGGTGAGCTCGCCCACAGCGAGCGCGCGGAACGCGGTCAGCACCGCGCGCGGATCACGGGCGTGACGCTTCGCCGCCATCGTCAACGGCTCGTGGAATGCGCCGCCGCAGTGTGCGCAGGGCCAGGCGAGGCTCGACATCAGGTTAGCCGCCTCTCCGTCCGGGAAGAGCCGCAGGAGCTCGACGATCGTCGTCGAGCCGCGGATCTCTGCAGCGTCAGGCGTGCGCGATCTCCCCGAGGCCCGACTCCGAATGCATGCGGATCGCGTTGCTCGGCAGCTGGTAGCGCGCGAACGGGAGCACGATCGCCTTCGCGTCGGGGCCGTGCCGCTCGAGCGCAGCCGCCCAGGCAGCGTCGAGCGAGGTGGTCGCGTCGATCCCGATGTCGGCTGCCAGCTCCAGGTTCTCCTCGAGCGTGACCATCGTCAGGTGCTTTCGCGTCATCACCTCGTAGATCGGGACCCAGATGCAGCCGGCCCACATCTGGATCTGGCGCGCGTGGATGTCGCGGAGGACCTGCTCGTAGTTCGCGGCGGTCGGCGGCATGTACGGCTTCATCAAGTCCATCAGCGCCAGGCCCGGGAAGTCGCCGACCTCGGTGTGCACGCCCGGCGAGGGCGAGCAGTAGATGATCGTGCCGCCGTCCTTGACCACGAGGTCCGACGACATGCAGCCCCAGCCCGTGTGGAAGAACAGGTGGTCGGTGGGGGCGAAGACGCCGCAGATCGCGATGTCGGCCTGGCCTTTCTCGGGCACCGGGCTCTCGTAGGCGTAGATCGAGTTGAAGCGCTCGATCGCCTGCCGGTGCGAGGTCGGGTGCGCGCCGAAGTTGACGAAGATCACGCGCCCGCGGGTGTCGAGCACCACGTTCAGGGTCGCGTCGAGGCCGCACATCGTCGCCACGTCGTCGATGTCGGAGCGCATCGGCCCGGCGACCGCGCCGTAGTGGGTCTGCGGCGAGGGCACGAAGTTGCAGTGGTTCGACTCGATCGTCTCGTCCGAGACGACGCCCGGGAGGATCAGCTTGCCGCCCCCGCCGGCGCCCCAGTGGTTCGCCTGCGCCTGGCCGATCGTGATCTTCACGTCGCGCGAGGCGACCTCCTTGTGGAGCCACACGGGCGTGCCGCGCGAGGAGACGCCGATGTACGTGTAGGACTCGGCGTTTCGGGGCTCGTTCTGGAAGAACGGGATCCCCAGCTTCTCCATCCGGTCGAGGTTCTCGCGCCCGAGCTTCATCTCGATGTCGGACTCGGACATCGGGAAGACTTTCCCGTTCGCGCAGATCACGCAGGCGTTCGTGGTGCCCGCCGCCTCGAGCGCGTCCAGGACGGCCGGCAGGAGCTTCGACTGCGGGGTCGGCCGGAACTGGTTGTCGACGATGATCGCGACGGACTTGCCGCCCGCGATCAGCTGCGAGAAGGCCGGCCCCTCGACCGGGCTCTCGAGCGCTTGGCGCGCGGCCTCGGTCGCGCTCGGGACCGGCTCCGGCTCGTCCGGATAGATCGCCGCGAGCAGGTTCGCCTCGGGGATCTCCAGCTCGAGCTCGTCGCGGTAGACCTTCGACTCGTCGTCCGCCGCGCCGATCGTGAGTGGATCCAGCGACTCGTACGGGATGCGGAAGGTCTCGGTCACCGGAGGGCCCCTTTCTCGATCGCCGAAGTGGGCTCAATCATAATCGCCGGATCGAGCTCGATCTGATCGCAGTCGGCGAGGTGCTCCTCGACGTGACCGTTGCCGAGCTCGTGCCCGGCCGGGCATCTCACGCGCCGGTGTCCGTGCGCGCGGGCGGTGTCCCGGCCAACGCGGCGCTGGCGGCGGCCGTGCTGGGCGCGCGGTGCGCGGTCGTCGGGCGCGTCGGCTCGGACGCGGCGGCGGCGGCGATCCGTGCCGGGCTCGAGGCTGCAGGGGTCGTCGCGATGCTCGCGGTCGACGAGGAGCTCCCGACGGGCACCTTCGTCGAGACCGGGCAGGGCGAGACGAGGGCGAGCTCCGCCGACCGCGGCGCGAGCTCGCGGCTGCGTCCGGGTGACATCCCGCCGCTCGAGGCGGCGGCGGTCCTCGTCTCGGGCCACGTGCTCCTTCGAGACGACACCGCTCCGGCGGCCCGCGCCGCACTGGACGCTGCGGTCGCACCGCTGGTCGCCGTCGTGGCCGCCGGGCCGATCGGCGCCGACTTCCACGCGCGGGCGAAGGGCGCGAACGTCCTCTTCGCAAACGAGACGGAGGCGCGGTCGCTCACCGGGCTCGAGCTCCGGGAAGCGGCCCTTGCGCTGGCCGAGCTCTACGAGGTCGTCGCCGTCACGGCGGGTGCGGCGGGAGCCGTGGCCGTGTCCGGCGGTGAGGTCCTGGTCGGGCGGCCGAGCGAGATCGTGCGGTCTGACCGTTCCGGCGCCGGTGACGCGTTCGCAGGCGTTCTGCTGGTCGTGCTCGCTGCGGGCGCGGGCCTGCGGGAGGCGCTCGACCAGGCCTGCGAAGCGGGTCGCAGGGCCCTCGTCTCGTGACCGCGGCACCCGTCCGAACCCGACAAGTCCTGGGGTCAGGCACCGGGACCTGGCTCGAGGCGACAGTTCTCCAGTCCAGCGCTGGGATCGGGAGGGTTCGAGGCAGGCACGAAGGCACGGCCCGATTCGACACGATGGTTACGAGATCGTCACAGCGGAAGCGCCCGGCCGCCGGTCTACATCTCCAGCGCCGCTAACCCCCGCATGTCGACCGACCAGACCTCGCGCACCTCGACGAACGTCATCAGCACGCTGTCGCAGCTCGGGCAGCGCACCACGGTCCCGGGCGCGCGCAGGTAGACGGCGAGCTCGGCCACCGGCCGCCGCGCGCCGCAGCTCCCGCACACGCCCGCGACGGCCGTGAGCTCGGCGCCGAAGACCTCGAGCAGCAGGCCGCCGATCGCGTTTCCATCGAGCGCGTCCATCATCGTCCTCCCGTGGCTCCGAACCGTTCGGTCTTCACTCGCTGGGGCGGGTAGCCCAGCTCGACGAGCGTGGCCGCGACGGTCTCGACGAACGGCGTTGGGCCGCAGACGAAGACGCGCGGGTCCTGGTCGGCCGGCCAGGCGACCTCGGCGAGCAGTGCTGCATCGACGCGCCGCGCATAGCCCGTCCAGCCCGGCGGCTGCTCCCGGGTCAGTGTGTGGAGCACCTCGGCGTCGAGCTCGTCCAGCTCGGCGCGGTAGATCACGTCCTCGAGCGTCCGCGACGAGTAGAGCAGCCGCGCGCGGACGTCGCTGCCGGCGGCGCGGCGATGCCGCAGCATCGCCATCAACGGCACCACTCCGGAGCCGCCTGCGACGAGCAGCAGCGGCCCGCCGTCCTCCGGGCCCCACACGAAGTAGCCGCCGATCGGCCCGCGCAGCTCGAGCGCGTCGCCGGCGCGCAGCTCCTCGGTGAGGTAGGGCGAGACCTCTCCGTCCTCGAGACGCTCCACCGTGATCGCGACCGGCTCGGCGGGGGGCGAGGCGATCGAGTAGGAGCGCTCCGCGCGATAGCCGTCCTCGGCGGTCAGGCGCACGTCGAGGTGCTGTCCTGCCCGGTGGCCCGCCCAGTCCGGGACGTCGAGCACGAGCGTCCGGACGCGGGGCGTCTCGTCGACGACCGCCTCGACGGTCGCGACCTGCCAGCTCAGTCGCCCGCGTACCGCTGCTCGAGCCACGGATCGCCGTAGATGTGGTACCCGTTCGACTCCCAGAAGCCGGGCTCGTCCTCGTCACGGAGCGCGAGCCCGCGTACCCACTTCGCGCTCTTCCAGAAGTAGAGGTGCGGGACGAGCAGCCGGGCCGGGCCGCCGTGCTCGGGCTCGAGCGGCTCCCCGTCGTAGCCGAACGCGACCCAAGCCTTGCCGCCGGTCACGTCCTCGAGCGGCACGTTCGTCGTGTAGCCGCCGTCGCAGTAGGCGAGCAGGTACGGATGGGTGTCGTCCTCTCCGGCCTCGGCGAGCAGCGTGTCGACGGACACGCCTTCCCAGACCGTGTCTAGCTTCGACCAGCGGGTGACGCAGTGGATGTCGACGGTGACCGTCTCGCTCGGGAGCGCCTGGAACTCGTCCCAGCTCCAGGTCTTCCGCCCGTCGCCCTCGCCGATCGAGAACGTCCAGTCCTCGAGCCGCGTGTGCGGGGTGGGCCCGGCCGAGAGGACCGGGAAGTCCGAGGTCTGGTACTGGCCCGGCGGGATGCGGCTCGGATCGCCCGACTCGCGCCGGTGCCCACGAAAGCCGCGAGAGATGAAATCGGCCATTCGCTCCCCCTTTTCGGAAGGGGTCAGTCTAGCTCGGCGGCAGGCCTGGGAACACCCGCGAGCTGGCCGCCCGAGCACTCCTCCGCCTTGACGCTCCGGCGGGGATTGACGATCCCGATCGCGCCCAGGACGCCGCCTGCGGCCACGAGCAGAGCACAGATCACGACCGCCTCGTGGAACGCGCGCACCGAGCCCGGGTCACGGGCGAACGTGTCGCCGGGAAGCGTGCTCGCGACGACGACGCCGATCGCCGAGATCCCGACGAGCCCGGCGACACGGGCGATCGCGTTGTTGATCGCAGAGGCGATGCCGGCATCGGTCTCGTCCGCGTCCGCGAGCACCGTCGCCGTGAGCGGCGCCACGGTCATCGAGAGGCCGAGCGAGAAGACGAGCAGCGCGGGAAGCAGGTCGGTGACGTACGAAGTGTGAATTCCCGTTCTGAGGAAGAGCAGGATCCCGACCGCGGCGATCAGCGGCCCGGCGCCCATGAAGAGGCGCGAGCCGTAGCGGTCGGCGAACGCGCCGAAGCGGCGCGAGAGCGCGAACATGATCAGTGTCACGGGCACCGTTGCGAGCCCCGCCTGCAGCGCGGTGTAGCCGGCGACCTGCTGCAGGAAGATCACGAGGAAGAAGAAGAGGATCGAGAGGCCCCCGTACATCGTGAGCGTCTCGGCGTTCGCGACGGAGAAGTTGCGCCGCCGGAACAGGTCGAGCTTCAGCATCGGCTGCGAGGTGCGGCTCTCGTAGAGGAGGAACGCGGCGAATGTGACGGCCCCACCGGCGAGCGGGATCCAGATCACGGGGCTCGACCAGCCGTAGCGCGGCTGCTCGATCAGCGCGAACACGACTCCGCCGAGCCCGAGCGCGCAGAGGGTTGCCCCGACGAAGTCGACGCGGCGCCCGGCCACGCGGTGGCCTTTCGGCACCCCTGCGAAGATCAGTGCGAGCGTCGCCGCGACGAGCGGCACGTTGATCGCGAAGATCCAGCGCCAGGAGGTCTGGTCGACGATCACGCCGCCGGCGAGCGGGCCGATGATCGCCGCGATTCCGCCCCAGGCGGTCCACGAGCCGATCGCGGCCCCGCGCTCGCGCTCCGAGAACGCCGCGACGATGATCGCCAGCGAGCTCGGGGTCAGCAGCGCGCCGGCGGCACCCTGCAGGGCGCGCGCGACGATCAGCACCTCGATCGTCGGCGCCGCTGCGCACGCGAGCGAGAGGACCCCGAAGGCGGTCACGCCGATCGCGAAGATCCGCCGCTGGCCGTAGATGTCGCCCAGCGAGCCGCCGATCAGGATCAGCGAGCCGAGCGAAAGCAGGTACGCGTTCGAGACCCACTGCTGGGCCGGGAGCCCGCCGCCGAGGTCCTTCTCGATCGCGGGCAGGGCGACGTTGACGATCGTGCCGTCGACGGTCGCGACCGCTGAGCCGAGGATCGCCGCGCCGAGCGTGATCCGCTGGCTTCGCGTCACGCGGCTACCAGCCGGGCGGAGCGACGGCGTAGATGTGAACCGCGAGCGGCGCGAAGGAGTCGGTGAAGGTTCCCTTCCGCACCGGCACGGTCCGGCCTTCGCCGAAGACCCAGGCGACCGTGTCGGCGCCGAGGCCGGGCAGGCTGAACGTCGTCTTGGCCGTCTTCAAGGTGGAGTTCACCGCGATCACGTAGCGCGCCCCTTCGTAGACGCGCGCTCCCGCGTAGACGCCGCCCTCGGACGTCGTCAGCGGCGCTTGCGGCGCGAGCAGCGCCGGCGCCAGCGCGGTGATCTGGCGGTTGATGCTCGCGATCTCCTTCGCGATCGAGGCCGACCAGTAGTAGGGGAAGTAGCCGATCCCGCGCGCGCCGCCCGCGATCGCGAGCCACGTCTCGGCGCGGACGGTCCGGGGGGTCGGACTTCGTGGCTTGCCGTCGCAGTCGCTAAACGTCGCCGCCTCGATCCACTGGAAGGTCGGCTTCCCGGCGGCGAGCGCCGTGAGCTCGCGCTGCGCCTGGAAGACGGCCTGGAACGCGTCGGTGCGGCACCAGACCTGGAGTGGATAGAGATCGAAGCCGACGGAGTCGACGGGGGCGATCAGCTTCGGGTACGAGGGATTCCCCTGCGGGAGCGGATTGGCGGCGCTGAAGAAGTGGTTGGAGAGCGTGATGAAGCTGACGCGGTGGCTCTGCTTCGACGGCGGCAGGCTCGCGAGCTTCGCGCCGGAGTCGTCCGCCTCGTCCGGCTGGTACCAGCCGACGAGCCCGCGCCCGTCCACCCCGGCGCTCTGGTGGGCGTCGAGCACGGAGTACGCCTTGCCGGAGAGCGCCTCGAGCTGGGACGGCCCGCTCACACAGCTGCCCATGAAGAGGTTGATGCCGGCGGCGATGTTCGTCGCGAAGCCCGATGCGCATGCCTTCCACACCATGCGCGGGAAGAACGGCTGCCAGTCGAGGAAGAGCGCGTTCCGCGTCGTCGTCGCCGTCGTCCAGGGAGCGATCGGCCCGGTCGTGAAGGTTCCGCGAGACTCGGCGCGCGAGGAGCCGGTGCCCGCGATCAGGCGGTAGCGGTAGGTCGTGCCCGGCTCGAGCCCCGCGAGCAGCGCCTGCCCCGACCTGCCGAGCTGCGGCTTCGACCACACGCCGAAGTCGTCCGTGAGCCCGTACGAGACGACGACCTTCGCCGTGGCACTCGCCTGCCAGCCGATCGCGGCCGACGAGGAGCGCGCCTGTACCGAGGTTGCGGCGATCGTCAACGCGGCGCTTCGCCCTCCCGACGCTGCGGGGGAGGCTGCGAGAACGACCGTGGCGGCGGCGGCTGCCAGGACCCGGATCATCCGCCGTAGGTATACCTGCCCGCCGCCACCCCGGACACATCCTTTACCTAGCGTCTCTCCGCCGAGTCCAGTAGGCTCCCGCGGCGTGCGCAGGGGTGCGATCGTCGAGCTCGTCGTCTACACGGTCCTCGCGGGAGCCTTCGCGACGGCCGTCGCGCTGGGCTTCAACTGGCTGCCGGATCCGGCGTCGGAGCAGGCAACCCGGATCTTCGATCTCTACTGGCTGGCCACGGGGATCTGCATCGCCGTCTTCGCGGTCGTCACCGCGGTGCTGGTCTATTCGATCATCCACTTCCGAGCCCGCCCGGACGATCACGGCGACGGCCCCTCGATCCACGGCAACACGAGGCTCGAGATCGTCTGGACGCTGGTGCCGACCGTGCTCGTGATCGTGATCGGGGTCGCCAGCGCGATCGTCCTCTCCCGGAACTCCGACGCGGGCACGAACCCGCTGATCGTCAACGTCACGGCGGAGCAGTTCGCCTGGCAGTTCACCTACCCCCACCAGGGGAACGTGACCGCCGCCGAGCTCCGGCTGCCGCTCGATCGCACGGTGAAGCTCGTGCTGAAGTCGAAGGACGTGATCCACTCGTTCTGGGTGCCGGAGTTCGCGCAGAAGCAGGACGTGGTGCCGGGGATCACGACGACGCTCGTGATCACGCCCGACCGTCTCGGCACCTTCCCGCTGATCTGCACCGAGCTCTGCGGCCTCGGGCATGCGCTGATGCGCTCCGAGGCGATCGTGCTGAAGCAGGCAGAGTTCGACGCGTGGGCGAAGGGCACCTCCTCGGCCGTCTCCGGCGGCGGCGCGGCCGCCGGCAAGGCGGTCTTCGACGCCCAGGGCTGCGGTGCCTGTCACACGTTCAAGCCGGCAGGGGCGACCGGCAAGGTCGGCCCCGCCCTCGACGACCTCTACAAGGACGCCCAGCTCGCCGGGCTCTCGGTGCCCGACTTCATCCGCCAGTCGATCGTCGACCCGAACGCCTACGTCCCGCCCGGCTTCCCGAAGAACGTGATGCCGGGAAACTTCGGCTCGCTGCCGAAGAGCCAGCTCGACGCCCTGATTAACTACCTCGTCCCACCCTCGACCAAGACGGTGAGCCCGTGACGACCGAAGTCTCGACCGAGCACCACATCGAGCAGAAGCCGCGACGGAACATCCTGTTGCGGGCCGGTTTCGTTCGCGCCGCGTGGATGTCGCTGCTCTTCTTCGGCCTCGGCGCCGGGATCACCGTCCTCGTCCGGTACCTCGAGGGCTGGTACCCGCTCTGGAAGGGCGACGTGATCACCACCGTCACCCTCACGGCCGCGCCGCTCGGCTTCCTCGCCGGGATCGGCGTCTTCGACTACTGGGTCTCGTACGCGATCGGGCGGCCCACCGTGCCCGACGACCACTCGAGCCACGGCGCCTACTCCTGGAAGGACTACTTCAAGGTCAACACCGACCACAAGGTGATCGGCGTCCAGTACCTCGGCACCAACCTCTTCTTCCTGCTCGTCGGCGGGATGCTGGCTCTGATCATGCGCGCGGAGCTCGCCCGGCCGGGGATGCAGGTCGTCGACCCTCAGACCTTCAACGGCCTCTTCTCGGTGCACGCGGCGCTGCTGATCTTCCTCGTGATCGTGCCCGCGTTCGCAGGGCTAGCGAACTACGTCCTGCCGCTGATGATCGGCGCGCCGGACATGGCCTTCCCACGGCTCAACGCGCTCTCGTTCTGGCTCCTGCCGATGGGCGGGATCATCATGCTCTCGAGCCTCGTCGTTCCGGGCGGGCCGTTCGCGACCGGCTGGACGGGGTACGCGCCCCTCGCGGTCCATCAGCCGCTCGGCCAGGTCTTCTTCAACATGGGCGTCCAGTGGGCGGGCGCGTCGTCGATCATGACGGCACTCAACTTCCTGGTCACGATCATCACCATGCGTGCGCCCGGGATGACCTTCTGGCGCATGCCGCTGCTCGTGTGGGCGAACTTCACGACCTCGCTGCTCGTCGTGCTCGCGACGCCGTTCATCGCCGGCTCGCAGTTCTTCGTGATGTTCGACCGCGTGATGCACACCAACTTCTTCAACGTGTCGGAAGGCGGCTACACGCTGGCGTACCAGCACATCTTCTGGTTCTACTCGCACCCGGCCGTCTACATCATGGTGTTACCGGGCTTCGGGATCATCTCCGAGGTGATCTCGATCCACTCCCGCAAGCCCGTGTTCGGCTACCGCCTGATGGCGATGTCGCTGCTCGCGATCCTCGTGCTCGGCTTCTCGGTCTGGGCGCACCACATGTTCGTTGCCGGGATGGCGCCGTGGCTGCGCGTGCCGATGATGGTCACGACGCTGCTGATCGCGGTGCCGACGGGGATCAAGGTGTTCAGCTGGTTAGCAACCATGTGGGAGGGGAAGCTCCACTTCACGACGCCGATGCTGTTCGTGCTCGGCTTCCTCTCGATGTTCCTGCTCGGCGGCCTCTCCGGGATCTACCTCGGCTCGGTGCCGGTCGACATCCACGCCTCGGACACGTACTTCGTCGTCGCGCACATCCACTACGTGCTGTTCGGAGGGGCGCTCTTCACGATCTTCGCCGGCGTC
Organism: uncultured Actinomycetes bacterium; assembly: GCA_963724805.1. Classification (GTDB taxonomy): domain Bacteria; phylum Actinomycetota; class Thermoleophilia; order Gaiellales; family Gaiellaceae; genus CAVQZA01. The sequence continues at coordinate 458,573 of CAVRWA010000014.1, read as the reverse complement.
TACCACTGGTTCCCGAAGATGACCGGGCGGATGTACAACGAGAAGCTCGGCAAGCTCCACTTCTGGCTCACGTTCATCGGCTTCAACTGCACCTTCCTGCCGATGCACCTGATCGGGCTCCAGGGCATGCCGCGCCGGGTCTCGGACTACGCGCCCCAGTTCGCCGACTGGAACATGTTCATCTCGATCTCGTCGTTCGCGCTCGGAGCCTCGACGATCGTCTTCCTCTACAACGTGGTCTACAGCTGGCGGTTCGGCGAGAAGGCGCCGGGCAATCCGTGGAACGCGCTCACGATCGAGTGGCTCGTCTCCTCGCCGCCGCCGGTCTTCAACTTCGACGAGATCCCGCAGGTCGTCGGCGGCCCGTACGAGTACGGCGTCCCCGGCGCGCGGCACGCGATCATGGCGCCCTCGCACGCCGCCGCCCCCGAAGGAGTGCCGACGCACTGATGGAAGCGCACGCCGCTCACCACCACGGCCCGCCGATCGCTCACGCGAGCTCGAAGGTCAACCGCGAGGTCCTCGGCATGTTCCTCTTCATCGCCTCCGAGGTGATGGTCTTCGGCTCCTTCTTCGCGATGTACTTCTTCGTGCGGGTCGTGAACGGGGTGCCGTGGCCGACGCCGCCGTACTCGCTGCCGGTGTACGTCGCGGGGATCAACACGCTGATCCTCGTCACCTCGAGCTTCACGATGCACTGGGCGCTCACGTCGATCAAGAAGGGCAACCGCGCCGGGATGCAGGCCGGGCTCGTGCTCACGGTGCTGATGGGGCTCACCTTCCTGCTCACCCAGCTGATGGAGTACTCGCGCATCGGCTTCGCCCCGTCGAACGGCGCCTTCGGCTCGGTCTTCTACAGCCTCACGGGCCTCCACGGGGCCCACGTCCTCGTCGGTCTCACGATCCTCACCTGCATGACCGTGCGCGCCTTCCGCGGCCACTTCTCGCCCGAGCACCACGACGGGGTCGAGATCGCCGGGATCTACTGGCACTTCGTCGACGTGATGTGGATCGTCGTCTACACGACCATCTACCTCCTCTAGGTGCACTAGTGCGGAACCCGCTCCGTAGCGAGGCCGAGGCCTTCCGATTCGTGATCATCACGCTCGCCGCATTCGCGGCGATCGCGATCGCGACCGCGCTCTGGGGGTGGGTCGCCGGCACGCTCGTGTTCGTGCTCGTCACGGTGATGGCGTTCACCTTCTACTACCGCAAGCCCGGCGAGGGACGTGTGCGCGAGACGCCTGCCGCGCACGCCCCCGGGGAGTACCGTCTGCTCGTGATCGCGAACGAGACGGTGGCGGGCCGCGAGCTCTTCGACGAGATCATCAGGCTGACCCACGATCGCGACGCGCGGGTGCTCGTGGTCGCGCCCGCGCTCCTCGACCGGACGCACCTCTGGGCCTCCGACGTCGACCCGGCCCGCGCGGATGCACAGGCGCGGCTCGACGTGAGCCTCGCGAACCTCTTCGAGGCCGGGATCGAGGCAACGGGCCAGGTCGGGGCGCACGACCCGCTGGTCGCGTTCGACGACGCCTATCGCACCTTCGGCCCAGATGAGGCGATCATCTCGACGAAGACGCCGGAGCACTCGTCCTGGCTCGAACGCGACGTGGTCGATAAGGCGCGCGAGCGCTTCGACGTGCCGATCACCCACGTGGTCGTCGAGGGCGTGGCATGAGGCGGCTGCTGGCCCTGCCCGTGCTCGCGGCGGCGCTCACCGCCGCCGGCTGCGGCACCGGCGGGATCGCGAGCGGCCCGGCCGACCTGAATGCCGGCAAGACGCTCTTCGTGCAGCAATGCGGCGGCTGCCACACCCTCGCCGCCGCCGGGACGAAGGGCAAGCTCGGCCCGAACCTCGACGACGCCTTCAAGTACGACCGCAAGCAGGGCTTCGCCGAGAGCAGCATCCAGAACGTCGTGCTCGAGCAGATCCGGATCGCGGAGCCGCCGATGCCGGCGAACCTCGTCACCGGTCAGGACGCCGAGAACGTCGCCGCCTACGTCGCGTCCGTCGCCGGCAAGTAGCCGACCGCTACTTCTTCGCCGGCTGGAGCTGCTTGATCCGCGCCTTGACGGCTGCTGCCGACGGATCGGTCGGCGCGAGCTTCAGGAACTGCTTGTAGGCCGCAACCGCGACGGCGACGTTCCCGAACCCCTCGGCCGCCTGCGCGAGCTCGAGCTGGACGGACGCGTCGCCCGGGGTCGCCTTCGCGAGGCGCTTGTAGGTCTTGATCGCATTGTCGGCGGCCGCGAGCGCGATGGTGCGCTGGTCGTTGATGACCGTGTTCGCCTTGTCACCGACCGCCTGGACGATCGGGTCGGTCGCGAGCGCCTGCCCCAGCTTGCCCGTGGCCGTCGAGGAGCCGAAGAGGCCGCCGCCGGTGACAGGGGTGGCCACGTCCTGCGCGGCCTGGGCTGCGTTGCGCGCGGTGTCGGCCTGCTTCAGGTAGAGGCCCGCCAGCTCGGACAGCGCGGCCGCGTTCTTCGGCTTCAGCTTCGTGTAGCTCTCGAGCGCGGCGATCGCCTCGTCGTTCCTGTTCTTCGTCTCGAGGGCGGTCGCGAGGTCGCGGTAGTTCTGCGCCCGGTCCGGGTTCTTCGCGATGGCCTTCTGGAGCTTCGAGATCGAGCTGCCACCGCTCGAGCCGCTGCCGAAGAACGGGATCCCGCCGTTGAAGATGTCGCTGATCCCGGTCGAGCCGGAGCCGACCCCGAAGGCGACGAAGCTGATCGAGAACACGATCGCGAGCGCGACGAACATCCACTTCGCATGCGTACGCAGGCGCGGGAAGAAGAGAGTGTCGTTGGGGTTTACCTGGGGGACGCCGCCACCGGGTCGCTTGCGAGCATGCGACTTCGAGCGCTTCTTGCGCTGCGCTTCAGTTCTTGCCACCGGAAACCCCCTCTCTCGTATCGCGCCTCGCCGTCGACGAGGGTCGTGGTCACGGACTGCGGCGAGCCTCCGAAGACGAGGGCCGCGGCGGGATCTTCCCACGGGAAGTAGGACGATGCATCGAGTGAGACGACGGTGAGGTCGGCGTGTTTGCCGGGAACCAGCGAGCCGACCTCGTCGTCGAGCCCGAGCGCGCGCGCCGAGCCGAGTGTCGCGAGCTCCAGCGCCTCGGCAGCGGAGAGGGCGTCGGGGCGGCGCTCGCGGGCCCGTGCCGCGAAGACGGCGGCGCGAAGCTCGGCGAACATGTCGAAGGACGGCGTCGAGGCGGGGCTGTCTGTGCCGAGGCCGACACGGAGCCCCGCCGCGCGGAGCTCGTGGAGCGGCGCGATCCCGCAGCCGAGCAGCGCGTTCGAGCGCGGGCAGTGCGCGACCGCGACATCGTGCTCGGCGAGGAGCTCGATCTCCTCCGAGTCGACGGTGACGCAGTGCGCGGCGACCAGCTGCGGGCCGAGCACACCGGCGCGGGCGAGTGCGCGGATGCCCGTCTCGCCGAGCGGCGGCGGCAGCATGTGGGCGAAGCTCGCCATCGGCCCGCCGCCGTGCACGAGCCATTCCTCCTCCGCCGGGCTCTCCGCGAGGTGTGTGGCGAGCGGCAGTCCCGTTTCGGCGCACGCCCGGTAGAGGGCCGGGGTCGCGGTGTAGGGCGCGTGAGGGGAGAGGCCGACCCGGACGCGGTCGGAGAGCGACGGCTCGACGCGGCCGCGCAGCTCGTCGTCGTGCAGCTCGTCGCCGAACGCCTCGAGGTAGACGATCCCGCGCAGGCCGAGTTCGGCCATCGCGAGGCCGGCCGCTCCGCTGAAGCTCGCATCGCCGGTGGTGGTGATCCCCGAGGCGAGAGACTGGGCGGCGCCGAGGCGCGCGATCGCGACCATGCCGTCGAAGTCGAGCCGCCTCTTGCGGGCCATGTGCAGCTCGAGCCAGGGCGCGAACTCCAGACCGTCGCCGAAGCCCGCATAGACCGCGTACTCGAGGTGCGAGTGCGCGTTCACGAAGCCGGGCGCGATCACCGCACCGGTGTGGTGCTCGCCGGCCCCGAGCTCGTCGATCGTGCCGACGGCGGCGATCCGGCCGTCCTCGATCGCGACGGCGCCTCGCTCGATCGGCGCTCCCTCGACGGGGAGCACCCAGTCTGCGGAGATGACCGTGCTCATGACTCGCCGATGCTAGCTACTTCGGCGTGCCGGGCTGCCCGGCGGTCGGTGAGCACGCAGAGCCAGATCGTGAGCTCGTAGAGGATGATCAGCGGGATGACTTCGATCGTCGTCGTGATCGGGTCGACGCCCGGCAGCAGCACCCCGATGATCGCGACGACGAAGTAGCCGAGGCGCCGGTTGCGGCGAAGGGTCTTGGTCGAGACGATCCCCATGCGGACGGCCGCCAGCACGAAGATGGGGAGCTCGAAGACGATCGCCATCGCGACCATCACCATCGTCGTGAACGCGTAGTAGTCCTTCGCCCGGAGCTGGACGTTGAAGTACGCGTGGTCGTAGTTCGTGAGGAAGTGCACCGCGGCGGGCAGCGCCACGAAGTAGCCGAAGAACACGCCGCCGACGAGCAGGATCGTCGCGAGGAGCGTGTACCAGGCGAGGGCACGCGAGTGCTGATCTTCCATCGCGGGCACGAAGAAGGCCCAGACTTGCCAGAGGATCACGGGCATCGCGAGCAGGATCCCCGCGTACAGACTCACCCAGAGGGAGGTCATGAAGGGCTCGGACACGCTCAGGGTGAGCGGCTTGTCGATCCACTTCGGGAGCGGCGCGTTCAGCCAGTGGAGGATGTGCCCGTGGAACGCGAACGCGACGATGACGCCGACGAGGATCGCGCCGAGCATGATGAAGAGGCGGTGACGCAGCTCGTCGAGGTGCTCGACGAGCGTCGCCTCCTCGCCGTGGCTGAGGCGGCGCGGGACCGGCCGCATCGGGCTACGGAGCGGAGTCGTGATCGCGCGGCACTGCGGCGGTCACGGCGGGCTCGGACGGAGGAGCGACGGGTACGGCGGCGAGCTCGGTGGGCTCGTCCTTGGGCTCGTCGTGCGACTTGCCCCCGATCGAGTCCTTGAACTCCCGCATCCCCGACCCGAGCGACCGACCGATCTCCGGCAGGCGCTTCGCCCCGAAGAGCAGCAGAGCCAGCAGCAGGAGGCCAGCGATCTCGAGAGGACCTACGTTGGGCATGCCCGGATGGTAGCGGCTTTTTGGCGGACCGCTAAACTGGAACTGTCTCGGCGGGGAAAGTGTCTCGCATCTTTCGAGGAACGGAGATCGCAGGAATGGCAGTACTGGAGTTGAGGAACCTCCATGTCGCGCTCGAGGACGGAACGGAGATCGTCAAGGGCGTCGATCTGAAGGTCGCGCAGGGTGAGATCCACGCGGTGATGGGCCCGAACGGGTCGGGGAAGTCGACGCTCTCCTACGCGATCATGGGCCACCCCGCCTACGAGATCACCGAAGGCACCCTGCTGCTCGACGGCGAGGACATCACGGAGCTGGGCGCCGACGAGCGTGCCCAGCGCGGCCTCTTCCTCGCGTTCCAGTATCCGCAGGCCATCGCCGGCGTCACCGTCACGAGCTTCCTGCGCAGCGCGATCAACGCGACGCGCAAGGCCAGAAACGGCGGCGTGGACGATCCGGTCCCGATCCCGGAGTTCCGCAAGGAGCTGCTCGAGCAGATGGACAAGCTCAAGGTCAGCCGCGAGCTCGCTTCGCGCTACCTGAACGACGGCTTCTCCGGCGGCGAGAAGAAGCGGGTCGAGATCCTGCAGATGGCGATGCTGAAGCCGCGGATCGCGGTGCTCGACGAGACCGACTCGGGCCTAGACATCGACGCGCTGAAGACGGTCGCGGGCGGCGTCAAGGGTCTCGTCGGCCCCGACCTCGGCGCGCTCGTGATCACGCACTACCAGCGCATCCTGGAATACATCAAGCCCGACTTCGTTCACGTCTTCGTGGACGGAAAGATCGTCGAGGAGGGCGGCCCGGAGCTCGCGCTGCGCCTCGAGGCGGAGGGCTACGAGGCCTTCACGCCGGAGCCCGTCGGAGAGGGGCACTAGATGTCGACCCACGAGACCGACGTCGTCAAGGGGATCCGCGACGAGTACGAGTACGGCTTCCACGTTCCCGAGGACTACTTCTTCAAGTCCGGCCGCGGCCTGAACGAGGCGATCGTCGCCGCCATCTCCGAGCACAAGAACGAGCCGGAGTGGATGCGGAAGTCGCGCCTCAAGTCGTACGAGTACTTCAAGGCGCGCCCGCTGCCGCCGTGGGGCGGCGACCTCTCCGGGATCGACTTCGACAACATCTACTACTACATCCGGCCGACCGAGAAGCAGGCGAACACGTGGGAGGACCTGCCGCCGGACATCAAGGACACCTGGGACAAGCTCGGGATCCCCGAGGCGGAGAAGAAGTACCTCGCCGGCGTCGGCGCCCAGTACGAGTCCGAGGTCGTCTACCACAAGCTCCAGGAGAGCCTCGAGAAGCAGGGTGTGCTCTTCCTCGACATGGACTCGGGCCTGCGCGAGCACGAGGACATCGTCAAGCAGTACTTCGGCACCGTGATCCCGCAGAACGACAACAAGTTCGCCGCGCTCAACTCGGCGGTCTGGTCGGGCGGGTCGTTCATCTACGTGCCGCCGGGCGTGAAGATCGAGATGCCGCTTCAGGCCTACTTCCGCATCAACGCGGAGAACATGGGCCAGTTCGAGCGCACGCTGATCATCGTCGACGAGGGCGCGTACGTGCACTACGTCGAGGGCTGCACGGCGCCGATCTACTCGAGCGACTCGCTCCACTCGGCCGTGGTCGAGATCATCGTCAAGAAGAACGCGCGCTGCCGCTACACGACGATCCAGAACTGGTCGAACAACGTCTACAACCTCGTCACCAAGCGCGCCGTCGCCTACGAGGGCGCGACGATGGAGTGGGTCGACGGCAACCTCGGCTCGAAGCTGACGATGAAGTACCCCGCCATCTGGCTGATGGGCGAGCGCGCCCACGGCGAGGTGCTCTCGATCGCGTTCGCGGGCAAGGGCCAGCACCAGGACGCGGGCGGCAAATGCGTCCACGTCGCGCCGAACACGTCCTCGGTGATCACCTCGAAGTCGATCTCGAAGGACGGCGGGCGCGCCGGCTACCGCGGGCTGCTCGAGGTGGCGAAGGGCGCCCACGGCGCCAAGTCGAAGGTCGTCTGCGACGCGCTGATCCTCGACGAGGACTCTCGCTCCGACACCTACCCGACGATCCGCATCGACGAGTCCGACGTGGACATCGGCCACGAGGCGACCGTCTCGAAGATCGGCGAGGAGCAGCTCTTCTATCTGATGAGCCGCGGCGTCTCCGAGACCGAGGCGAGCGCGCTGATCGTGTCCGGTTTCGTGGAGCCCATCACGAAGGAGCTGCCGCTCGAGTACGCCGTCGAGATGAACCGGCTGATCCAGCTGCAGATGGAGGGATCGGTCGGTTGATAGTCGAGCGGGTCGACTTCATCTCGGTGCCGGTCACCGACATGGAGCGGGCGAAGAAGTTCTACGGCGAGACGCTCGGGCTGGAGATGATCGACGACCCGGGCTTTCCCGAGTTCCAGCTCGGCGAGAACGTGAGCATGTACCTCCTCGACCCGACGAAGATCGGCCGCGAGTTCACGGGGCCGCACACCGGGTCGATCGCGCTCCGTGTCCCGAACGTCGAGGAGGCCCGGCGCGAGCTCGAAGCAAAGGGCGTCGAGTTCGTCGGCGAGACGCTCGACACGAGTGTCTGCCACATGGCCTTCTTCCATGATCCGGACGGCAACGCGATCACGCTCCACCGGCGCTACGCACCGTATGAATAAGCAGGAGGCGCTCGAGCGCTACGCGGCGCTGCCGGTGCCCGACAAGACGCAGGAGCCGTGGATGTTCACGGACCTGAAGGGCTTCGACCCGGACGCGTTCTCCGCGAACGGTGCCGCCGCACCGGCGGTAAGCGACGAGACCCTGCTCGACATCGCCGTTGCGGGTGTCGCGCACGTCTCCGAGGGCGGGATCCTGATCGACCGGGTGCCCGAGGGCGTCCGCTTCGAGCCGCTTGCCGAGCACGAGCTGCTCGGCACGCTCGTCGGCGCCGACGACAAGTTCAGCGCGCACAACCTCGCTTCGTGGCGTCACGGCCTGCTCGTCGTCGTCCCGAAGGGGATGGTGCTCGAGCAGCCGCTCTACGTGAAGGTCGAGAACACCGTCGAGGGCGGCTCGCTCTTCTGGCGCCTGCTCGTGGTCTGCGAGGAGGGCGCCCGGGCGACCGTGATCGAGGAGTACGCGTCGGTCTCGCCGGAGCTCTCGTCCTACTCGAACGCGGCGGTCGAGCTCTTCGTCGGCCCGGGCGCGAAGCTCGAGTACGTCTCGATCCAGAACCTCTCGCGCGAGACGTGGCACTTCGCCGCGCACCACGCGCGCGTCGAGCGCGACGCCGAGCTCGACTGGGTCGCCGGCGGCTTCGGCTCGAAGAAGGGCAAGGTGCGGATCCAGAACGACCTCGCCGGCCCGGGAGCGACCTCGCGCGTCACCGGGGCGTACTTCTCCGACGGCGACCAGCACCTCGACTACGACACCTTCCAGGAGCACATCGCGCCGTCCACCACGTCCGACTTCGCCTTCAAGGGCGCGCTTCGCGACGAGGCGACGGCGGTCTGGCGCGGGATGATCCGGGTCGAGCCCGACGCTCAGAAGACGAACGCCTACCAGGAGAATCGCAACCTGATGCTCTCGCCCGAGGCGCACGCCGACTCGATCCCCGGGCTCGAGATCCTCGCGAACGACGTGCGCTGCACGCACGGCTCGACCACGGGCCAGGTCGACCGCGAGCAGCTCTTCTACCTGATGACGCGGGGCCTCACCCGCGCCGATGCCGAGCGCCTGATCGTGCGCGGCTTCTTCCAGGACGTGCTCGACCGGATCGAGCTCGAGCCGGTGCGCGTCGCGCTCGGCGAGGCGCTCGAGGCCCGGATTCCACAGGGGTAGGCTCGTGCGCGGACTTCTCGCCGCCGTTGCCGTGCTGATCGCTCTCGTCGCCGCTCCGGCCGCGGGCGCCTGGACGAAGCTGACGGGCGACACGTTGCAGAACATCGTCGACCCGTCCGTGGTCGTGCTTCCGAGCACGGGTACAGAGCTGATCGCCTACCGCGAGCCGATCGCCGGAAACCTGAGGGTGATCCGCGGCACGAGCACGACGACGCTCGCCTCCGGGCTTCCGTTCGTCGGCGACGCGCAGATCGTCGTCACCGGCGGCACGCTCTTGCTCTACGCCGGCGAGGGCACGGGGGTCGTCCCGTACGGCTCGACGGACGAGGGAGCCACCTGGGCAGCGGGATCGCCGCTCCCCGGCACGAGGACCGGCGACGTCCAGGCAGCTGCGTTCGCCGTCGACCACCCGATCTTCTCGCAGAACGGTACCGGCTTCATCAACGTCTACGCGGGTCTCACCGGCGCGCTGGCGCTCAACGCCTTCCCTTACTGCTGCGGCTACGCGGAGTCGCTCGCGGTCGACTCCACCGGCTTCGCGCAGATCGCCTTCTGGTCGAACGCGACCGGGCAGAGCGGCTACCTGTACGGGCCGATCGGCGGGCCGTACATCAACCTGACGGGTGGCAAGGAGTCGCTCGCGAACGACGCGCGTGTGCCGCTCGTCGCCGACGGCTCCGGCAACACGTTCCTCGGCTGGCAGACCGGCTATCCGACTGCCAACGCGTACATCGTCAACACCTACCGCGGCGGGAAGCTCGCCCATTCGGTGCGCTTCGCCCACGCGTTCAAGCAGCCCGACCCGCACATGGCGCTCTCGGTCGACGACACCGGGCGCCTCTGGGCGCTCTGGACGCAGGACGGCGCCGTCTGGGCGGCGCGCTCACGCTCGGCCGGCGCGCACTTCGGCGCCGCCGTCCACGTGAAGGCTCCCGGCTCCGTCTACCAGCTCGAGGCGGGCGCGCTCCACGACGGCTCGGTCGACGGGGTGATCAACACCGGCTCGAACCTCCAGCATCAGCGGCTGCTGCCGGGGCTCACCGTGAAGGCCACCAGGACCGCGGTGCGCGTGCTCGACGACGGCTTCGCGGTCGCGGGCGCGACGGTGAAGGGCAGCGGCAAGACCCTGAAGACGAGCGCCTCCGGCACCGTGAGCCTCGCCGGGGTCAAGCGGCACACGCTGATGGCCGTCAGTGCTGCCGGCTATACCCCGACAGGGTTCAGGGTGCCCTAGGCCGCTAGGCTAAGGAGATGGCCGTCACGACCTCGAAGCCGCTCGACGCGCGCCTGCTGCGCGCGGACTTCCCGGTGTTCGAGCATCAGGTGCACGGGAAGCCGCTCGCGTACCTCGACTCGGCCTCCTCGACCCAGAAGCCGCGGCAGGTGCTCGACGAGCTGCGGACGTTCTACGAGACCTCGTACGCCAACGTGCACCGGGGCGTTTACGACCTGGCCGAGCGCGCGACCGCCGCGTACGAGGGGGCGCGCGAGAAGGCCCGCGCGTACGTGAACGCGCCCTCCGCGCGCGAGGTGATCTTCACGCGCTCGACGACCGAGGCGCTGAACCTCGTCGCCTACGCCTGGGGTCTCGACAACCTCGGCCCGGGCGACGTGGTCGTGATCACCGAGCTCGAGCACCACGCCAACTTCGTCCCCTGGCAGTTCGTCGCGCAGCGGACGGGCGCCTCGTTCCGTCACATCCCGATCGACGACCTCGGCGAGCTGCAGCTCGACGCGCTCGACGAGCTCGCCGCCTCGGGCCGGGTGAAGGTCGTCGCCAACAACCTCGTCTCGAACACGCTCGGCACGATCAACCCGGTCGAGAAGCTGGCCGCCTGGGCGCACGAGCAGGGCGCGATCATGGTCGTCGACGCCGCCCAGGCGGCGCCGCATCGCGCCCTGGACGTGCAGGCGCTCGGCTGCGACTTCCTCGCCTTCTCGTCGCACAAGCTCTGCGGGCCGACCGGGGTCGGCGCGCTCTGGGGCCGCGCGGAGCTGCTGGAGGCGATGAGCCCGTTCAACCTCGGCGGGGAGATGATCCGCTCCGTCTCGCTCGAGAAGACGACCTGGAACGAGCTCCCGTACAAGTTCGAGGCCGGTACCCCGGCGATCGCAGAGGCAGTCGGCTTCGGCGCCGCGATCGACTACGTCTCGGCGATCGGCCTCGACGCGATCGCCGCGCACGAGCACGAGCTCGTCGTCTATGCGATGGATCGCCTCCAGGAGGTGCCCGGCCTGAAGGTCTTCGGCCCGCCGGCCGACCGGCGCACGGGGATCGTCTCGTTCGACCTCGAGGGGATCCACCCCCACGACGTCGCCCAGGTGCTGGACTTCGAGGGGATTGCCGTGCGCGCCGGCCACCACTGCACCCAGCCGCTGATGACGCGCCTCGGCGTCGTCGCGACGACGCGTGCGAGCTTCTACCTCTACTCGCTGCCCGAAGAGGTCGACCGCCTGATCGACGGTCTCCACAAGGTGCGGAAGGTGCTCACGTGACCCCGTTCGGGCTAAACGTACGATCCCTAATGCTCATGAGCACAAGGAGTCGGCGGTGAGCGAGTTCGACCAGATGTACCGCGAGGTGATCCTCGATCACTACAAGAACCCACGCGGGCACGGGACGCTCGAGGAGCCGGGCGCCCACGCCGAGGGGCAGAACCCGCTCTGCGGCGACGAGGTCTCGATCTACGTCGCCTTCGCCGCCGACGGCGAGACGATCGACGAGGTCAGGTTCTCCGGGCGCGGCTGCGCGATCAGCCAGGCGGCGACCTCGATGCTGACCGAGATGGTGAAGGGCCGGAAGGCGTCGGAGGTGGCGGTGCTCCCGAAGGAGGAGCTGCTCGAGGAGATCGGGATCCCGCTCAGCCCGGTGCGGCTCAAGTGCGCGATCCTCGGCCTCGGCACGCTCAAGGTCGCGCTGCACAAGGCGAAGGGCACGCCGCTCCCCGAGGAGTGGGCCGGCTTCGCGAACGAGCTGGAGCTCAAGTAGTCCTTGGCCGAGGTCGTCGTCTGCCGGGCGGATGAGCTGCCTCCCGGGGAGGTGAAGGTCGTGCACGCCGGCTCGGTCGACGTCGGCGTCTACAACTGCGGCGGCGCGCTCTACGCGATCGAGGATCGCTGCTCTCACGACGACGGCCCGCTCTGCGAGGGCGAGTGGGAGCCGGAGGAATGCGTCGCGATCTGCCCGCGCCACGGCTCGCGCTTCGACGTCCGCACCGGCCAGGCGCTGACCCTGCCCGCGTACCTGCCGGTCGAGACGTACCCCGTCCGCGTGGTGGACGGGCTCGTGAAGGTCGACGTCTAGTGGACGACCGCGTCCGAGCTGTGCTCGCGCGCATGGAGGCCGTCGACGAGGCCGAGCGTGCCGCCGGGCTCCCGTCGGAGCTCCGCTCGCGCCAGGTCTCGCCGACCACGGGCCGGTTCCTCTTCTCGCTCGTCGCGGGGCAGGCGGGATGCGAGGTGCTCGAGCTCGGCGGCTCCCGCGGGTACTCGGCGATCTGGCTCGCGGCCGGGGCGCGGATCCTCGGCGGGCGCGTCCTGTCGGTCGAGGTCGATCCGCAGCGGGCCGAGCTCTGGCGCGCGAACATCGCAGACGCCGGCCTGGACGAGTGGGCGGAGCTCGTGGAGGGCGACGCGATCGCGACGCTCGAGCAGCTCGACGACACGTTCGACGTCGTCTTCATCGACGCGGAGAAGGACGACTACGAGCGCCTGTTCGAGCTCGCGCGGCCGCGTCTCGAGCCTGGAGGGCTCGTCGTCGCCGACAACGTGCTCTCGCACGTCGAGACGCTCGGGGCCTACTCGGCCGCGCGCCAGGCCGACCCGGATCTCGTCAGCGTGACGGTGCCCCTCGACCGCGGGCTCGAGTTAACAGCTCTCCTCCGCTAGCTTCGCTACAGTTCGCCCAACGCGGAAAGGAGGTGGTCCGGCTTGACAGACTCATGTACGGGCAGCGGAGGTCCTAGTCGGTAGGGGCGTGTCCCCGAGACCACAGGGAACCGCCTAGCCAGCGTGGGGGACTACGCGCGCAGCGCCGCCGGACCATGGGCCGGCTGGAAGCGCCCCTACTACTCCAAGGCTAGTGACCGAGACGAGGGCCGGGAAACCGGCCCTCGTCCTTTTCCGGTCAGGCCGCTACTGCCGACAGCCGCGCCTCGGCCGCAAGCAGCTCGAGGTGCTCGATCAGGTGCGCCCGCACCTCGGGGTCGATCAGGCGATCCTCGTCGTCGAAGCGGGTTTCCACCCTGGCCACGGGGAGCTCCTCACCGACCACACGGGCGCCGGCCACGCCGAGCACCCTGCGCAGGTCGGTCTGGGCCCACATCGCACCGTAGGCGCCAGGAGTCGCACCCGCGAGCGCGATCGGCTTGTTGCGCAGCGGGCTGTCGGGGAAGGGCCGCGAAGCCCAGTCGACCGCGTTCTTCAGCTGCCCCGGGATCGAGCCGTTGTACTCGGGCGTCGAGATCAGGATGCCGTCGGCGGCGGAAATCCTCTCACGGAGGTCCCGGACCGCGGCCGGCGCCGGCTCGACGTCGAGGTCGGCGTCATAGGGAGGCAGCGAGGCGAGCCCGTCGTAGAGCTCGAGCTCGATGCCCGGAGGGGCGAGCTCCGACGCCGCACGGATGAGCCGCGTGTTGTACGACTCGCGCCGCAGGCTGCCGGAGATGGCGAGGATCCGCACTCCTACTGCTCTCTGACGAGCTCGAGCTCGGCGAGCAGCGCGACGTCGTTGGAGACGGCGAAGCCCCCGCCGGGGAGGGGGGTGTTCCACTCGATCCCGTACGCGGAGCGGTCGATCGTGGTCTCGAGCGAGAGCCCGAGGCGCTCGCCGCCCCACGGGTCGGTGATCGGCCCGGCGATCGTGCCCTTCACGGTGACCGGCCTGGTCACGCCCTTGACGGTGAGCTCGGCGTCGGCTGTGACGCTGTCGCCGTTGCGGCGGACGCTGCTCGACTCGAAGCGAAGCTCCGGGAAGCGCTCGACGTCGAAGAAGTCGGGGGACTGAAGGTGGCCGTACAGATTCTCGTCCTCGACGACGATGCTGGCCACCTTGACCACACCGGTGAGCGTCGGCTCCTCGCCGCCGACGAGCGTCGCCTCGAACTCGGTGAACTTGCCGCGGAACGTGGCGACGATCTGGTGCTTGACGGCGAAGGCGACGGTCGAGTGCACCGGGTCGGACTTCCAGGTGCCGACCGGGATCAGCTGCTCTGTCTTCTCTGCTACTGACATGTTGGACCTCCAGGGTCTGTCGAAAAAAGCTGGACAACAGGCAGAACGATTGACTTCACAACTATTATTCCCGCCTCAGGCGACACGGCGAAGCTGCTCGTCCAGCGCCACGAGCTGGAGCCCGAGCACGGCCGCCGCATCCTCGCCCGTGACGACGTTGTCGCCGGCCTGGAGCATCCGCAGCTGGTCGCGGGTGAGCGGCGGGTTCGGCAGCTTCTCGAGCAGCGTGGCCTGGGCCCGCATCACCGAGAAGGGGACGTGGATCGACGGTCGTCGCAGGCCGGCCGCCTTCTTCAGCCGCGCCCAGAAGTCGTTCCAGGTCACGACGTCGGGGCCGCCGAGCTCGAGCGTCCGGCTTGCCGCCTCGGGCCGCTCCAGCGACTCGGCCACGGCGCGGGCGACGTCGTCGATCCAGACGGGCTGGATCCGCGCCGTGCCGTCACCGACGATCGGCGTCACGGGCGAGCGGCGCGCGAGCCGGAGGAAGGTGGCGAGCGCCCCGCCGTCGCCGAACACGAAGCTCGGCCTCAGGATCACGAACTCGGACCCCGACTCGCGGACGGCGCGCTCCATCTCGCGCTTTGCCTCGAAGTAGGGAATCCCGTCGGCGCGGGGGTCGTCGACCCCGAGTGCGCTCATGAGCACGAGCCGCTTCGGAGCCGCCGCCTCGACCAGGTTTCGCGTCCCCTGTGCCATCACGCGCTCGAAGTCGGCCTTGCTCCCGGTGAGGATCGAGACGAGGTGGACGATCTCGTCGCAGCCCTCCACGGCGGTGCGCAGGCTCTCGGGATCGGTGACGTCGCCTGTGGCCACCTCGACGTCCCAGCTCGCAAGGGGGCCGGCGCGCCCGGGCGAACGGACGAGCGCCCGCACGTCGCGCCCGCGCGCCCGGAGCTCGTGAACGACGCGCATCCCGATGAACCCCGCGGCGCCGGTAACCAGGATCACGGCGCGAAGTTCTGCCAGTAGCGGCTGGCCGTGGGACCCTTCTGGCCCTGGTACTTCGAGCCGAGGCCGCCGCTCCCGTAAGGCCGCTCCGAGGGCTCGGTCAGCTCCATGAACGAGAGCTGCCCGATCTTCATCCCGACGTAGATCGTGATCGGGAGGTTCGCGACGTTCGACAGCTCGAGCGTGACGTGGCCGTCCCAGCCCGGGTCGATGAACCCGGCGGTGGAGTGGATCAAGAGGCCGAGCCTGCCCAATGACGACTTTCCCTCGAGTCTCGCGACCAGGTCATCCGGCAGTCGAATCCGCTCGAGGGTCGAGCCGAGCACGAACTCGCCCGGATGGAGGATGAACGCCGTCTCCGGGTCGACCTCGACGAGCTCGGTGAGCTCCTCCTGCTGCTCCTTGACGTCGATGAACGGGTAGCGGTTGTTCCGGAAGACGCGGAAGTAGCGGTCGACCCTCACGTCGACGCTCGACGGCTGCAGCAGCGCCTCCTCGTAGGGCTCGATCCCGATCCGGCCCTCGGCCACCAGGCGGCGGATCGTGGCGTCGGAGAGGACCATGCGGCGATCTTAGTCGGCGGCAGGGATCGGCTCGCCCGAGCGCAACGGCGAGAAGACCGTCCACGGGATCACGAGCAGCCCGCCCGCAGCCGCGAGCCACAGCGTCGTGTGGAGGCCGAGAGCCGCGCCGAGCGCACCGCCGAAGAGCGAGCCGAGCGGCTTTGCGCTCTGGGTCAGGAAGCTCATCGCCCCGGCCGAGCGCCCCATCAGCTCCGGCGGGGTGACGGCCTGCCGCAGCCCGGAGGTGTTGACGTCGAAGACCATCACTCCGATTCCGCCCACGAACTCGGCTGCGGCGACGATCGTGGCCGAGACGAGGCGCGGCTGGCCCGGGGAGGCGAGCGGGAGGATCGCGAGCGCGACCGGGAAGAAGACCGTCGCCCAGAGGATCGCCCGGCCCGGTCCGAGTCGGGCCGAGACGCGAGGCGCGAGCAGGGCGCCGATCAGCGCGCCGACCGCGCCCGCGGCGAAGGCGAGCCCGATCAGGCCCGGGCTCATCCCGAGCTCGGCCGAGGCGTAGAGGACGACGATCGCGAGCTGGACCGAGCCGAAGAAGTTCAGCGTCGCCGCGCTGCCGGCGATCGACCGCTGCAGGCCGTCGCGGACGACGAAGCGCAGGCCTACGGCGAGGTCGTGGCGCCACGGCCGCGCCGCTTCGATCGGGCGCTCCTGCTCGGGAGTCCGGATCCGCGCCAGGAAGAGCGCGGAGACGAGGAACGAGACGGCGTCGACGAGGATCGCGAACGGCGCGGTCGCGAGGCCGACCAGCCCGCCGGCGAAGCTCGGCCCCGCGATCTGCGCGGCCGAGGTGCTCGTCATCAGCTTGCTGTTCGCATCCACGAGCTGCTCGCGCGGGACGATCGTCGGCAGGTACGAGACCCAGGACAGGGCGAAGAACAGCGTCAGTGTCCCGGCGGCGAACGCGACGATCGCGAGCTGCGCGAACGAGAGCACGTCGAACGCGGCGGCGAGCGGCACGGTGAGCAGGATCGCCGCGCGCCCGATGTCGGCCGCGATCAGGATCCGGCGCCGGCGCGGCCGGCGGTCGGTCCACACTCCGGCGGGCAGCGCGAACAACAGAAACGGCAGCATGCTCGCGGCCGACAGCAGCCCCATCTGGAACGAGCCGGCGTGGAGCGTGAGCACGGCCGCGAGCGGCAGTGCGAGCAGCGTGATCTGCGAGCCGAAGACCGAAACCGTCTCACCCGCCCAGAGGCGGAGGAAGTCTCGGTTCGCCAGCAGCTTCATCGGCGGAGTATGAAGTCGGAGGCGGTAGGTAGGCTCGCGCCGATGGAACGCAAGTGGTGGACACTGGTCGTCGTCTGCACGGGCATCTTCATGCTCCTTCTCGACGTGACGGTCGTGAACGTCGCGCTGCCGGACATCCAGAAGGACCTCGACGCGTCGTTCTCGCAGCTGCAGTGGGTGATCGACGCGTATGCGCTCTCGCTCGCGGCGCTGACGCTCACCGCCGGCTCCCTCGCCGATCTGCTCGGGCGCAAACGGATCTTCGCCCTCGGCGTGATCGTGTTCACGGGCGGCTCGCTGCTCTGCGGCGTCGCGCCGAGTGCCAACTTCCTCATCGTCGCCCGCGGGTTGCAGGGCATCGGCGGCGCAACGATGTTCGCGGTCTCGCTCGCCCTGCTCGCCCACGAGTTCCACGGCCGTGAGCGCGGCACCGCGTTCGGGATCTGGGGCGCGACGACGGGCGGCGCGGTGGCGATCGGCCCGCTCGTCGGCGGACTGATCACGGAGTGGATCGGCTGGCGCTGGATCTTCCTGATCAATGTGCCGATCGGCGCCGCGGCGCTCGCGATCACGCTGATGAAGGTGGCCGAGTCGCGTGATCCCGAGCACGGCGGGATCGACGTGCCGGGCGTGCTCACGTTCTCGGGCGGGCTGTTCCTGCTCGTGTTCGGCCTCGTGCGCGGGAACAACGAGGGCTGGACGAGCCCGCAGATCATGGGCGTGCTGATCGGCTCGGTCGTGCTGCTGCTGGCCTTCCTCGTGATCGAGTTGCGCAGCAAGCGGCCGATGCTCGACCTCCGTCTTTTTCGCCGCCCGGCCTTCGTAGGCGCCCAGGTAGCCGCGTTCACGCTCTCGGCCTCCGCCTTCTCGATGTTCCTCTACTTCACGCTCTACCTGCAGAACGTGCTCGGCTACTCGCCGCTCCAGGCCGGGCTGCGGTTCCTGCCGATCACCCTGCTCTCGTTCGTCGTCGCGCCGATCTCGGGCAAGCTCTCCTCCCACACGCCGGTGCGCCTGCTGATGGGAGCAGGCCTCGCCGTGATCACGGTCGCGTTCCTGCTGATGCACGGGCTCACCGCGTCGTCGGGCTGGACCGCGCTCCTGCCCGGGTTCATCCTCCTCGGAGCGGGCGTGGGCCTCGTCAACCCGCCGCTCGCGGCGACCGCGGTCGGGGTCGTGCCCCCGCAGAGCACGGGGATGGGATCGGGCGCGAACAGCACGTTCAGGCAGGTCGGGATCGCGACCGGGATCGCGGCGCTCGGCGCCGCGTTCGAGCACCACCTCACCTCGACGCTGGGCTCCGTGGGGCACGGCGTCGCCTCGGGCGTCGTCCCGCCGAATCTCCGCGAGCAGGCGACGGCGGCCTTCGTGAGCGGGATGAACGAGCTCTTTCTGATCTCCGCCGCGATTGCCGCGGTCGGCGCCGTCTCGAGCTTCTTCCTGATCCGCCGCCGCGACTTCTACGGTCGGGCAGGCGGCCACTGACGCCTCGTATACATTGAGAGCATGGCCGTCACGCGCGCGATCAGCCTGAGAACCGAGATTCCGGGCCCGAAGTCCCGGGCGCTGCTCGAGCGCAAGGCGCGGGCGGTAGCAGCCCCCCTCGCGACCCAGCTTCCGATCTTCGCCGCGGAGACGAGCGGCTCGACGGTCACCGACGTCGACGGGAACACGTTCATCGACTTCACCGGAGGCGTCGGCGTGCTCAACGTCGGGCACTCGCATCCGGAGGTGATCCAGGCCGTGCAGGAGCAGGCGACCCGCTTCCTCCACACGGACTTCACCGTGATCCCGTACGAGGGCTACGTCGAGCTGGCCGAACGGCTGCTCGCCGTGTCGCCGTTCCGCGGCCCGGCCAAGGCCGCGTTCTTCAACGCGGGCACCGAAGCCGTCGAGAACGCGGTCAAGTTCGCACGCGCGTACACGGGCCGCACCGCCGTCGTCTGCTTCGAAGGCGGCTTTCACGGGCGGACGCTGCTGTCGCTGACCATGACCTCGAAGACCCACCCGTACAAGGCGGGCCTCGGCCCGTTCGCGCCGGAGGTCTACCGGCTCCCGTTCCCCGACTCCTACCGCGGCCCGAGCCCGCACGAGGCGCTCGAGGCGCTCGAGCGCTCGTGGTCGACGGTCGTCCCCCCGGAGCACATCGCCTGCGTCGTGATCGAGCCGGTGCTCGGGGAGGGCGGCTTCATGCCCGCCTCGCAGGAGTACATGGACGGGCTGCGCAGCTTCTGCGACGGGCACGGGATCGTGCTGGTCGCCGACGAGGTGCAGACCGGCTTCGGGCGCACCGGCAAGATGTGGGCGGTCGAGCACTACGGGATCGAGCCCGACCTGATGACCGTCGCGAAGTCGATCGCCGCCGGCCTTCCCCTCTCGGGCGTGCTCGGGAAGGCGGAGATCATGGATGCACCTGCCGAGGGCGGCGTCGGCGGCACCTACGTCGGCAATCCCGTGGCGCTCGCTGCCGCGCTGGCCGTGCTCGACGTGTTCGAGGACGAAGGGCTCGTCGAGCGGGCCGCGGAGATCGGCGAGACGATGCGGGCGCGGATGCTCGGGTGGCAGGAGCGCTTCGAGGCGATCGGCGACGTACGCGGCCTCGGCGCGATGCTCGCGCTGGAGCTCGTCAAGGACCGGGGCTCCAAGGCGCCGGCGCCGGAGCTCGCGGCGGCAGTGATCGAAGGGGCTCTCGCGCGCGGCCTCCTTCTGCTCAAAGCGGGCGTCTACGGCAACTGCATCCGCGTGCTCTGTCCGCTCACGATCACGGAAGCAGAGCTCGCCGAGGCACTCGACGTCTGGGAGCAGTCGCTCGAGGCCGCCTTCGCAGCCTAGAGCGCGCCCGTTATAGTCGGCCTGTCGTGCTCGGCAGGGACGCCAAGACGAAGGAGATCGCGCGGGTGCCGCTCTTCGCACGCTGCTCGAAGCGTGAGCTGGCCATGATCGCCGGGATCGCCGACGAGATCGACCTCCGGGCCGGCAAGGTGCTCACCAAGGAAGGCGCGCCGGCCCGCGAGTTCTTCGTGCTGCTCGACGGCAAGGTCGTGGTGACCAGAGGCGGCCGCAGGCGCGACATTCTCGAGGGCGGCGACTTCCTCGGCGAGATCGCGCTGGTATCGCGCAGCCCGCGCACGGCGACCGTGACGGCCGAGACGCCCCTGCGCGTACTGGTGATCCGCGACGTGGAGTTCCGCTCGCTGCTCGAGCGCGTGCCGTCGATCCAGTCGAAGGTGCTCGAAGCGCTCGCCGACCGGCTCGCCGCGGACGCTCTCTAGCCGAGCTCTACCCGTTCCAAATGCTCATGAGCACAAGGTCGGCTCGGGTCCGAGACGGACGGGTCCGAGCGCCCGTCGGCCGAGCTAGTACTCGAGTCCGCGGCGGCGCTCGTGCCGTTCGAGCGCGAGCTCGATCAGGCGGTCGATCAGCTGCCCGTACGGGATCCCTGAGGCCTCGAAGAGGCGCGCGTAGACGCTGGTGTCGGTGAAGCCGGGGATCGTGTTCAGCTCCGAGACGACCACCTCGCCGCTCGTGCGGACGAAGAAGTCGACCCGCGCCATCCCTTCGCAGTCGGTGGCCACGAACGCCTCGACCGCGAGCTCCTGGACGCGGGCCGTCTGCTCCTCGGTGATCCGCGCCGGCACGATCACCTCGCAGCCGCCCTCGTCGTACTTGGCGGCGTAGTCGTACCACTCGGCGTGCGGGACGATCTCGCCGGGGACGGAGGCGATCGGCTCGCGGTTGCCGAGCACGCCGACCTCGACCTCCTGCCCCTCCACGAACTCCTCGACGAGCACCTTGTCGTCGTGCCGGCGTGCGAGCGCGACGGCCGCGTCCAGCTCCGCCTCGTCGTGGGCCTTCGAGATTCCGACCGACGAGCCGAGCCGGGCGGGCTTGACGAAGACGGGGAAGTCGAACGGGTTGGCGACGGCGTCGCCCTCTCGCAAGGTGATGTTGCGCGGCACCGGGATCCCGCGGTCGCGCATCACCGCCTTGAACAGGTCCTTGTCCATACAGAGAGCCGAGGCGGCGACCCCGGGACCCACGTAGGGGAGGCCGGCCAGCTCGAGGAGCCCCTGCACGGTGCCGTCCTCGCCGAAGGGCCCGTGGAGGATCGGCAGCACGACGTCCACCTCGCCGAGCGAGGCGGGGGTCGTCCCGGCCGGCACGGGCAGCGTCTCCGCGACGGTCTCCGCCTCGCCGCCGGGACCGAGCTCCCAGCGCCCGTCGCGGCCGATCGCGACGGCCCGCACGTCGTAGCGCTCGGGGTCGAGCCCGGCCAGGACCGCGCGCGCCGAGGCCAGCGAGACCTCGTGCTCGCTCGAGCGGCCTCCGGCGAGGATCGCGACGCGAAGGCGTCGGCTCACGCGCGTCCCTCGCCGAGGAACGCGCGAGCACCGAGGTCGACGCCGGGCGTCACTGGGTCAGCGCGCCGACGGTGATCGTGACGCCGGCGCCGGCCTTCGCCTCGGTGCCGCCGACGGGGCTCTGGCTCAGGACGATCCCGTCCTGTCCGGGGTCGGTCGTCGGCTCTGTCGCCACCTTGACCGTGAAGCCGGCGGCCTGGAGCGTCGCGGTCGCCGCCGTCTCGTCGAGACTGGTCACGTCGGGAACCGGAGTGGCGGGCGGGCCCAACGAGACCGAGAGGGTCACCGTCGAGCCGGCCGGGGCCGCGACGCCCCCCGCCGGGCTCTGCGAGATCACCGTGCCCTTGGGCTGGCTCGACTCGACGTCCTTGCGCGCGACCGCGAAGCCCTGCCCCTGGAGTTGCGCTGCCGCCTGGTCGAACTGCTCACCGACGACGAGCGGCACGCCGACCTGCGTCGGGCCCTTCGCGACGTTGACGTGCACGAGGGTGCCCACGACGACCTTGCTGCCGGCCTTCGGTTGCTGGGCGACCACGGTCCCGGTCGGCTGACTCGACGGCACCGTCAGCAGCGTCGACTTCAGCCCTGCATCTGCCAGGGCCTGCACCGCGTCGACCGAGCTCTTGCCGTGGACGTCGGGCACCACCACTTTAGGCTTCCCGGTCGAGACGAAGATCGTGACCGTGTTGCCCTTGTCGATCCTGTTTCCGGGCGCGGGATCCTGTTCGTAGACGATGGTCGTCGGCTGCACGTCGTTCGGCCTGCGGACGACGTTCGGCGTCAGACCTCGCTCGGTGATCTTGAACACCGCGTCCGACTCGTGGAGGCCGACGTAGTTCTCGACCGCGATCGGCTGGTTCGACTTGAGCTGGTCCTGGATCTGCATGTAGACGTACCAGCCGGCGACGGTCGCGGCCGCGACGAGCGCAAGCGCGACGAGCCACGGCCACACCGAGCGCTTGCGGCGCGGCGGCTCGTCGTAGAGGACGGGGCCGCGAGGCGGCTGCGCCCGTCCGCTTTCGAGCGCGGCCATCGTCGCGGTGTCCGCGGCCGACAGCACCATCGTCGCCGCCTCCTCGGTGGCGGGCGAGACCGGGAGCCCGCCGGCGGCCCGCTCGAGGTCGGCGTCCATCTCGTCGGCTGACCGGTAGCGGTCGGCGGGATCCTTCGCGAGCGCCCGCAGCACGATCGAGTCGAGCTCGTGCGGGATCTGCGGCTGCAGCGTCGAGGGCGGCTCCGGAACCTGGGAGAGGTGCTTCATCGCGATCTCGACCGGAGTGTCGCCGGTGTACGGCACCGTCCCCGTCAGGAGCTCGTAGAGCACGATCCCGACCGAGTAGATGTCGGAGGTCTGGTCGACGGGGGCGCCCTTCGCCTGCTCCGGCGAGAGGTACTGCGCGGTGCCGATGATCGAGCCCGCCTCGGTCATCTGGCTCGCGCCCGCGCGCGCGATCCCGAAGTCGGTCACCTTGAGCCGCCCCTCGGAGTCGACGAGCACGTTGTGCGGCTTGATGTCGCGGTGGACGATCCCGTTCTTGTGCGCGAAGCGCAGCGCGGCGAGGATCTGGCGCGTGTAGTCGATCGCCGTCTTCACCGGCGCGGGGCCGCGGCGCAGGATCAGCTCCTTCAGCGTGCGGCCTTCGAGGTACTCCATCGCGATGTAGTAGGTGCCCTCTGCCTCGCCGCGGTCGTAGATCGAGACGATGTTCGGATGCGAGAGGCCGGCGGCGTTGGTCGCCTCGCGCCGGAACCGCTCGACGAACTGGATGTCCTGTGCGTGCCGGTCGTCGAGGATCTTGATCGCGACCCGCCGCCCGAGCTCCTGGTCCTCGGCGAGGTAGACGTTCGCCATCCCGCCCGTGCCGAGCTTGCGAATGATCAGATAGCGACCGTCGAAGACGGAGTTCAGTAGGGGATCGGAGACGACCATGGGTGTGGAGGTTACGGTTTCGAGGCGGAGGGTAGGAGGGCCTGCAGGATCTGCTTCGCGATCGGCGCGGCGGTGGTGCCGCCGTAGCCGGTCTGATTCTCGAGCACGACCGCGAACGCGACGCGGGGCTTGTCGGCGGGCGCGAAGCCGACGAACCACGTCGTGTTGCGGCCGACGACGTTGGTCTCGGCGGTGCCGGTCTTGCCGGCGACCTTGATCCCGGGGATCTGGGCGGCGGTGCCGGTGCCGCCCGTGACGACGAGCTGCATGAACTCGTTCAGCGCCTTCGCTGTCTTCGGCTTGATCGCGCGGCCGAGCGGGTCGGGCTTCGCCCGGTAGACGACCGAGCCGTTCGGGGCGACGATCTTGCCCACGACGTAGGGGCGCATCACGATCCCGCCGGTTGCCACGGTGCCGGCCACCAGCGCCATCTGCAGCGGGGTCGCGAGCATCCGCTCCTGGCCGAAGGCGAGGCGGCCCGGATCGACCTCCGGGTCGGGGTGGCTCGGGTCGAAGAGGGACGAGCGGTTGTAGAGCCCACTCGGCGCCCGCTCGTTCAGCGGCGTGTCGAACGGCGGCACGGAGTAGAAGCCGAAGCGCTTCGCGTAGCGGAGGATCGTGCCCGCGCCGATCTTCTTGCCGATGTTGCAGAAGACCGAGTTGACCGAGTGCTGGAAACCCTGCCGCAGGCTGAGCCGGCCGAACGCCTCGGGGCCGTTCTGGTCTCGGTTGCCCGCGTTGTAGACCGGCTTTCCGTACTCGGTGCAGTATCCCGGGTCGGCGAAGCTCGAGTCCGGCGTGAACGCGCCGGTGTCGAGCGCGGCGGCTGCAGTGATGATCTTGAACGTCGAGCCCGGCGTGAAGAGGCCCTGCGTGGCACGGTTCAGGAGCGGAGCGGCCCCGCTGCACGGGGCCTTGGTGAGCCCGATCTTGACGAAGTCCTTCTCGATCAGGTTCGGGTTGTAGCTCGGGCTCGACGCCATTACGAGCGTCGCGCCCGTGCGCGGGTTGATCGCGACCGCGGCGCCGCACTGGCCCGCGAGCGCGTCGAGCGCCACCTTCTGCGCCTTCGCGTTGATCGTCGTGTATACGTCGTTCCCGGTCACGGTGACGCCGCGCCAGCGGTCGAACGTCGAGCGGAAGACCGAGCTCAGGTTCCCGTTCGCGCCGGTGAGGTAGTCGTTGAAGGAGCGCTCGAGCCCCGCCTGCGAGCGCCTGATCGTCGAGTAGCCGACCACGTGGGCCGTCAGGCCGCGCTGCGGGTAGGCGCGGTAGTAGAGCGTCTTGCCGCCGACCTTGACCACTCGGTTCTTCGCGAGCACCGTCGTCCCGTCGTTCGCGTAGATCGTGCCGCGCCTGATCGTGAACTGCGCGACGCGCTGGATCTCGTTGTCCTGCCGGTCGGCGAGCCCGGCGGCGGCCCAGGTCTGCCAGTAGGTCGTGCCGATGATGAGCGCGCCCAGCATCACCACGGCGGCGACGGCGACACGGGTGATGCGGCGGTTCACTTCGGCTCCTGGGCGTGGTTGGAGACGAGCAGGAGGAGCGCGAGCAGGATGAAGTTGGCCACGATGCTCGAGCCGCCGTACGAGATGAACGGGAGGGTGATCCCCGTCAGCGGGATCACCCGGAGGATCCCGCCGACGATGATGAATGTCTGCAGCGCGAAGCCAAACGTGAGCCCGACCGCGAGCAGCTTCGAGAAGCCGTCTTCCGCGAGCAGCGCCGCGCGGAAGCCGCGCAGGCAGAAGAGCATGTAGAGCAGCACGACGGCAGCGCAGCCGACGAGCCCGAGCTCCTGCGCGAGGGCGGAGTAGATGAAGTCGGTGTTGAGGGACGGGATCAGCTGATGGCCGCTCGTCGTCTCGAAAGTCCCCTTGCCGAGCCCGGTGCCGCCGAAGTGGCCGTTGCCGATCGAGAACGTGGACTGGACGAGCTGGTAGCCGGTGGTGTGCTCCGTCTTCCACGGGTCGAGCCAGATCGAGACGCGCTCGCGGACGTGGCCCACGACTTCGTACGCGCCGGCCGAGCCGATCAGGAAGAGCCCGACCCCGGCGATCACGTAGGTGAGCCGCGCCGTCGCCACGTAGAGCATCGCGAGGAAGATCCCGAAGTACAGGAGCGCCGAGCCGAGGTCGTTCGAGACGACGAGGACGAGCATCGCGGCGCCCCAGACGACGAGCAGCGGCCCGATCGCCTTGGCGCTCCCCTGGGCGAGCACCTCGCGCTTCTCGCGCAAGTAGCCGGCGAGGAAGGCGATCAGCAGGATCTTCGCGAGCTCGCCGGGCTGGAACTCGAGCGGCCCGACGTGGATCCAGAGGCGCGCGCCGTTGACGGTCTGGCCGAGGACGGGCAGCCCGGGCAGGAAGAGGAGCGCCACCGCGCCGATCCCGAGCAGGTACTTGTAGCGCTCGATCACGCGGTAGTCCTGGCGGAGGGCCAGGAGCGTGGCCGCGAAGACCGCGACCCCGATCACGATCCAGAGGCCCTGCCGGAACGCGTCGGTCGGGTTGAGGCGGTAGATCATCGTGAGGCCGATCGCCGTCAGCAGGGCCGCGAGCGGGAGCAGGTACGGATCGGCGTACGGGACGGCGTAGCGGGCGACGACGTGCGCCGCGAGGTAGAGGGCGAGGAAGAAGAGCGCGTAGGAGAGCGACGCGGTCGAGACCTCGGCCTGTTGCGCGATGTAGACGCTCGCGAAGCCGATCCCGGTGAGGACGCCCACGACGAGCAGGTTGAAGAGCTCGCGGTTGCGGAGGCTCATCGCGAGAGGCCCCACAGGATCAGGCCGGCGAGGACGAGCAGGAACGGGAGCGCGATCAGCCAGGCGGGCGCGCGAGAGGCTCTCTTCGGCGGGGCCGCAGCCTCGAGCGGGACCGGGACGGTGCCGTCGAGCGTGTCCTCGTCGGCGCTCCCGCGGTCGGGCTCCGTGTCCCCGTCGGCGCCCAGCTCGAAACAGACGACCGTGATGTTGTCCTCGCCCCCGCTTCGGTTGGCGGCGCGGACGAGCTCGCGCGCGGCCGCTTCCAGGCTGCCGCGCCTGCCCTCCAGCACCTCGAGGATCCCGGCGTCCTCCACCATCGAGGAGAGTCCGTCGGAGCAGAGCAGGTAGAGGTCACCGGGCCGGCCCTCCACGGTGAACGTGTCGATCTCGACGTCGGGCTCGGTGCCGAGCGCGCGTGTGATCACGGAGCGCTGCGGGTGCGCGCGGGCCTCCTCGGCCGAGAGCTTGCCGCTGCGCTCCAGCTCGGCCGCGAGCGAATGGTCGTCGGTGAGCTGCTCGATCCGCCGGTCGCGGACACGGTAGGCGCGCGAGTCGCCGACGTGTCCGATCGTGACCAGGTCTCCTTCGACGAGCGCGACCGTGACCGTCGTACCCATCCCCGACGCGGTCACGTCCTCGGTCGAGGCCTGCCAGATGCGGCGGTTCGCCTCGCGGATCAGCGCCTCGACGCGCTCCGGCCCGCCGGCGGGCTCGACGTCCTCTCGCAGAGCGGCCGCGGCCAGGCGCGAGGCGACCTCGCCCGCCTGGTGGCCGCCCATTCCGTCGGCGACCGCGAAGAGCGGCGGCTCGAGGACGTAGGCGTCCTCGTTGCGGCGGCGCTTGTGGCCCGTATCGGTCGCCCCGGCGGCGTCGCGGATCGTCATCGCTGGTAGCGGAGCTCGGTCTCGCCGACCGTGATCGTGTCGCCCGGCTTCAACAGCCGTGGCCCTCTGAGGCGCTCGCCGTTCACGAAGGTGCCGTTCGTCGAGCCGACGTCCTCGACCCAGGCGCCGTCTCGCCGGGCCTGGAAGCGCGCGTGTCGCGCCGAGACGAACTCGTCCCCGTCGAGCGGTACGTCGTTCTGGCCGCCCCGCCCGAACGTGAGCGGAGCGGCGTTCACCCGGAACTCCTGCGCGATCGGCAGGGCCGCGCTGTGGACGACGATCAGCCGTCCCTGCGGCGGCGCCGGGGTCGCCTGCTGCCGCTGCGCCTGGGTCTGCGGCGCCAGCACCACGCTGTCCTGCTGCGGTGCCCGGATGTCGCGGCTCGCGCTGCGGACGATCGCCCAGATGAAGAGGTAGAGGAGCACGAGAAAGGCGAGCTTGAGGGCGAGCAGGACCTCCTCGACCGCGGCAGAGCCGAAAGTCACGCGCGTCCCTCGCCGGCGTCGGCTCCCGCCGGGCGAAGCCCGGCTCCGCCGCCGCCTGACGCCGCTGACGGCACGGTGCTCTCCGGCCCCGTGTTACTCACACTGTGACCTCCGGCCCCGCACCGCCAGGCTCTTGGGGTTGGGCGCCCGAGGAACGCGCGAGCGAAGGAGGTTGACGCCGGGCGTCTCACGGCAGCTCCCGGCGGAACTCGAGCGTTGTCGCGCCGATCGTGATCGTGTCGCCGGGCTCGAGCTTGGCGCGCTTCGTGCGCGCGCCGTTGACCTCGACTCCGTTCGTCGAGCCGAGGTCGACGATCCAGTACGTCGCCCCGTCCTGGCGCAGCTCCGCGTGCTTGCGCGAGGCGTTCGGGTCGGCCAGGCGGATGTCGCACTCGCGGGACCGTCCGATGGAGACGCTCCGCGTGGTCACCTCGTAGGGCGCGCCGTCGACGACGAGGGTGACGAGCTCCCGCTCGGGGGAGGGTGCCGGCTCCGCCGGGCCCTCGGGCTCGAGCTCGGGAGTGCGCGGCTTGTAGATCATGGTCGCGCCGGCCTCGACCTCGGGCGCGTCGGGGACGAGGTCCGCGCCCTTCGGCTGCGCCATCCGCGTCGCGATCCCGAA
The DNA here is from genome assembly GCA_963724805.1 of uncultured Actinomycetes bacterium. GTDB lineage: Bacteria > Actinomycetota > Thermoleophilia > Gaiellales > Gaiellaceae > CAVQZA01. The sequence continues at coordinate 430,594 of CAVRWA010000014.1, read as the reverse complement.
CTCGCCGATCTGGAGATCCGAGTCCGTCTCCATCAGCACCCGCGGCTGGGTGAGCAGCGCGTATCCCTCGCGGCGGGCGTGCTCGATCAGGTACTCCTGCAGCTCGCCCAGCAGCGACGCCTCGTAGCCGGAGAACTGCTCGCGGTCGCCCGTCGAGAGGTAGAGCACGTACTCGTTCGGGACGTACACGCGCGAGACCGAGATCGTGCGGTGCTCGTCCATCTCCTTTGCGAGCTTGCGCGCGAGCTCGACCGGCTGGACGTTCGCCTTGAAGGCGCGGCCGAACACTCCCTCGAGGAGGGACTCGAGCTTCTGTTCGAGTGAGCGAAGCACCATCCGGCGGGGTCGGGATCCCTCGCGGGATCCTAGCTAGCGCGCTGGAGAGCGAGCGCCGCACAGGTGACCCATGCGGCCAGCACGAGCGGGAGCGCGGCGGCCGTCGGCACCGAAAGGACCGTGAGCGAGAGCATCACGGCGCCCAGCGCGGCGATGCCCCAGCGGCCGCGGGCGCGGGCATACGGGATCGCGACGGCGACCGCCGCGAGCGCCAGGGCCTCGATTCCGACCGCCTGGTTGGCCTGCAGCGCCCGCCAGAGCTCCCCGGCCACCAGGGCGGGCCGGTTGCTGCCGGCGATGCCGAGCCCGAGGGGCGGGGCATCCCCGGTGAACGGCAGGGGCGCCCGCCGCAGCCCTGCGACCACGGCGGCCATCAGCACGGCGGCCGCGGTCTGCAGTGCGCGGCGCCACGGCGCCCGCATGCCCTGGACGGCGAGCGGCATCAGGCCGAGCGCGCCGATCGGCGCGAGCAGCGGGCCGAGCGCGAACAGGAGGCCGCCGAGCGGCTCCTTCCACATCAGCACGACCCAGGCGGCTGCGAGCGCCGCGTAGAGCAGTGCGAGCCCGAGCGAGACGTTCCCGAGCGGGAAGATCGGCACCGCGAGCGCGGCGATCATCCCGAGCCGCGGGCGTGCGAACGCGAGTGCGGCGGCGAGCGCCGCCAGCCCGGCGGCGAAGTTCGCGGGGTAGAAGGGAAGGAGCGTGGCACCTGCGGCGGCCGTGACGGCCGCGAGGCCCGCCGCAGCGAGACGTGGGGCCATCGCCGGCACCTTCAGTCGAATTCGCGCCGAAGTGCGCGCCGGGGTGCCCTTGGCCGCCTTCCGGCGAGTGTGTGCGTGCCGGAGCGCCTCGGCCAGCTCGCGGGCGCTCGGCCGCCGCGCCGGATTCACGGCGAGCGCGCGGTCGACGAAGGCCTGAAGCGCCTTCGGCAGGTCGGGCCGGACCGAGTGCAGCGGCGGCGCCCCCTCGTCGATCGCCTTCGCCGTCTCGACCAGCGATGAGGTCCAGAACGGGTGGTAGCCCGCGAGTGTCTCCCAGAGCACCACCCCGACGCCCCAGACGTCTGCTGCGGGCGAGCCGCTCGAGCCCTTGAGGCGCTCGGGCGAGATGTAGGCCAGGGTGCCGGGGACGTCGCCGGCCGCTGTCAGCGTCTCGGCCTCCTTGATCCGAGCGAGACCGAAGTCGAGCAGGCGCACCGAGATCTCCGGCCCGTCTGCGAGGAGGACGTTCGACGGCTTGACGTCCCGGTGGACGATTCCCTGTCCGTGCGCGTGGGCGAGCCCCTCGAGGATCTGGGAGGCGGTCTCCACCGCGACGGCGTCGTCGACCTCACCCGCCCGGATCGCCTCGCGCAGCGTCCGGCCCGCCACGTACTCGTAGGCGATGTAGACGTTCCGCTCGTCACTCGCGAAGTCGTAGGCGCGAACGCACCTCGGGTGGCGCAGGCGGGCGGCCGCCTCCGCCTCGCGCTCGGCGCGCGAGGCTGCCTTGCCCTCGCGAGGGACGATCTTCAGCGCGACGTCGAGGCCGTTCGTCTCGTCGCGCGCGAGCCAGACCGAGCCCGTCCCGCCGCTGCCCAGCATCCGCAACGGCCGGTAGCGACCCAGAACGAGTTCGGGGGCAGAGAGAGCTAGAGCGGTTGTCGACACCCAGCAAGGGGTTGGCCGTCGCGGAGCGAACTCCTCTCTAACGATCCTGCGCCGTGTCTGGGCCACCAGCCAGACGCGCGCAGGTGTGGCGTCGGCCATCCAGATGGTTAGAGTTGGCTGCTCCGTGACCGATCGCGGCGATGACATCGAGTTCGACTTCTTCGACGAGCCTGAGACACGGGAGGATGCGCGGCGCCCGCGCCAGCAGCGCAAGCCGAGCGGCGGTGGCCCGCGCTCCCCGGCGCGTCCGCCACACGGGTTCACGCCGCTCCTGCGCCTCGTCGGCCTGATCGCGTTCGCGATCCTGATCGTCGTCCTGCTCGTCCTCTGGGTGCAGAGCTGCCAGGGCGCCCAGAAGCACAGCCGTTACTCGAACTACATGGGGAAGGTCAGCACGATCGCGCACGACTCCGATCTGAACGGCCGCAAGTTCGCCACGCTGATGACGACGCCGGGCTCGAAGCTCGCGGACATCGTCGCGGGGCTGAACGGGCTCGCCCAGCTCCAGCAGCAGAACGTCGCCAGCGCCGAGCAGCTCCGCCCGCCGGGTACCCTGCGCGCCGAGAACACGAGCATGATCCAGGCGCTGCAGCTCACCGTGTACGGGCTTCGCGGCCTCGCCGATGCATTCCGCCGGACCTCCGGCTACAAGGTCGACCAGGCGGCTCAGGCCGGCGCGCTGCTCGCGGCGCAGGCGCAGCGGCTGACGGCCGCCGACGTCGTGTGGGCGGACTTCTTCCACAGCCCGTCGGTCGCCGTGCTCAAGCAGGAGGGGATCGGCGGCGTGGTCGTGCCCGAGATGAACTTCGTCTCCAATCCCGACGTTGCGAGCACGGGCTTCGACTCCCAGGTCTTCCTCCGCATTCACGGCGCCTCGACCGGAGGCACGCCGGGAGGCCTGCACGGAACCGGGATCGTCTCCACCGTTGCGCTGCCGAAGAACCAGCAGCTCTCGACCACGGCCGAGAACACGGTCGTCGCCTCCGCCGACCTCGCGTTCCAGGTGAACGTGAAGGACACCGGCGACTCGCAGGAGGTCTCGATCCAGGTCACGCTGACGATCCAGAAGAGCCCGACGCCGATCGTGAAGCACGCGACGATCGAGCTGATCAACCCCGGCGAGACGAGGTCGGTGGTCTTCCGCGACCTCGGGCAGCCGCCGTTCGGCGTCAAGACCACGGTCAAGGTGGACGTGCAGCCGGTGCCGGGCGAGAAGAGCACCACGAACAACTCGGCGGAGTACCCCGTCATCTTCTCGCTCGGGGGGTAGCCTCGCCCGCCGCCGATGAACCTGTCTAGCTCCGCCGCAGCCTGGATCGCGATCGCCGCCGTCGTGGTGGCGATCCTGGCCCTCGTCCTGGCGGCTCTCGCCTGGCGATCGCTCCGTGCCGTGCGCGTCGCGCAGACGGTGCTGCTCGGCGGCGGGAAGGGCGACCTCGTCGACTTCGCCGTCTCGCTGCAAGCTCGGATCGACGACCTTCACCGTGCGGTGGGTGACCTCTCGGCCGCGCTCGCCCGCGTCGACCGCCGCTTCGACGAGGCGCTCGCGAAGACCTCGATCGTCCGCTACGACGCCTACGAGGGCACCGGCGGTCACCAGTCCGCGTCGATCGCGCTGCTCGACGCGAACCGCTCCGGGCTGGTGATCTCCGCGATCCAGGGCCGCGACTACGCGCGGATCTACATGAAGGAGCTCGATCGGGGTCGCGCCGCCGTGGCGCTCTCGCCCGAGGAGCTGGAGGCCGTCGAGCGTGCGATGGCCCACTAAGTGTTCTTGATCCGCTGGGCCGTCCGGCTCGTCCTCCTCGTCGTCCTCTTCTTCGCGTTCGTCGCCGCGACCCTCTACCTCTTCGTCTTTCCGCATCTGGACCGGGTCACGCGCGCCGACGCCGTCGTCGTCCTCTCGGGCGGCCGCACCGACCGGCTGCCGAAGGGACTGAAGCTGGTGCAGCGCGGCGTCGCGCCGACACTCGTGATCTCGGACGGCCACGCCGCCGACTACCCGCAGGCGAGGAAGCTCTGCCGCGGCGGCCAGCCGTTCGAGGTGATCTGCTTCCGTCCCGACCCCTATTCGACGCGTGGGGAGGCAGAAGGCGTGGCGAAGCTGGCGCGCAGGCACCACTGGCGTTCGCTCGTCGTCGTCACGTCCCGCTACCACGTCTTCCGGGCGCGCATTCTCTTCAAGCGGTGCTTCAAAGGGCCGCTCGCAGTGGTCGGGTCGTGGCCGTCGCCGACGAACTACGTGGTGGGCGCGTTCCAGGAGTGGCCGAAGCTGATCTACGAGGAGACCATCGTCCGGAGCTGCTAGGAAGCCCTCGGCCGATTGAAGCGACGGAGACGACACGTAACACTGTCGCCGGATGGCCGAGGAGCTGGCTGGCTCGAAGCAGGCGAAGGCGTCGTCACCCGAGACCGCCTCGAGCGTCCCGTCACGTCCTCTCTCCTTCGCGTCGCCGGCGTTCGGCGCCGGCCGTCGCTTCAGATGCTCGCCGACAGGCCGCTCGGGGACGAGAAGCACGATTCGTTCGGTTTCCGCGCGTACGCAACGGCGCTAGCCGAGTTGATCGACAACCCGAAGACCGCGACGCCGCTCACGATCGCGATCAGCGCCCCATGGGGCGCGGGCAAGACGTCGCTCGGCCGGTTGCTGGAGTCCCGTCTGCTCCAGCGCGCACGCGAGCGCCGCGCGCGTCCTCACGCGATCGTCTGGTTCAACGCGTGGAAGCATGACGACGCCGACCATCTAGGCGCGGCTTTCGCGGCGGACGTCGCCCGTCAGCTGGGACACCAGCGACCATTTTGGTGGAAGGTCATGGCTCCGCTGCCCAGCCCCTTCCTACGACCAGGATCGCGCTGGAAGCGCCGGCTGCTGGCAGCAGCCGCGCTGTTGATCGCGGTCGTTCTCGTCGTCGCGTTCGTCAAGGGCGTTCGAGATCTCTTCGGCAGCTCGACGTCGAAGCAGTTGAGCGATTTGCACGGCAGAGCCGGGCCGGCCTTCACGTCGATTGCCGTCGTCTTGGCAGTCGCCTACGTTCTCTACGGGCACGTCTTTCGCATCGCACGGGCAGTCGTCGACTATGTCGGCGATCCGCGGGGCGAGGCGGCCAAGGGGTCGATGGACGACGTCTCGGACCAGCTCGGGCGCATCGTTCGACAGGCCACGAGCGGCCGGGGGTCGCCTAGACGAGCGGTGATCTTCGTCGACGACCTCGAGCGCTGCAAGCCGGAGCGGGCGATCGAGGTGTGCGAGGTAGCGACGCAGCTACTGGCGCATCCGAACGTCGTGATCGTGATTCTGGCCGATATGGCCGCGATCGCGACGTACGCCGGCTTGAAGTACGCGAATTCCGAGCATCCTGGGGACGGCGACGCAGCGCGGAGAGCGTACGGACAGCTCTACCTGCAGAAGCTCGTACAGATCGAGTTCACGCTCCCGCCGACGTCTCCCGACGAGCTCCGCCAGATGCTGTTCCCTGAGGTCGAACAGGACGTGGAAGTCACCAGGCGGACGATTCGCCAATACACCGGGCGAATCCTGGCAACAATTCGCCATTACGCCGGGCGAATCCTGGCGGTTGTCGTCACCGCCGCGATTCTGGCCAGCGCTGTGTCCTCGGTGCGGTCAGGCCGACGGGACTACGGCACCATCGTCTTCGCCGCCATCATCGTCGTCCTGCTCGTCGGCTGGGCCCTCGGTGCCCTCTACCTGGCTTACGCCGCATGGCGTTCCAGAGAGGCTGAGGAGAAGATCGACGCGCTGATCGACGAGCTCCGCGACAAGATCGGGGACGACCCCGTCGAGCTCGAGCGCCGTGTTCTCGTATCGGAGCAGGCGGAGGGCCGGCCGGGCCTGGCCCGCCAGCGACTCGAGCGCAACTTCGTCGATGATTCGGAGCTGAAGGCCGAGGCGACGGCGCCGGTCCTCGCGTACCTTCCGGCCCTGCCGCGCAGCGCGAAGCGGATGCTCAACCACCTCCGCGTCCTCCTGGTCATCGCGTACGAGCGGGAGATCTTCGGCGGCGAGCCGGCTCTGACTGCCGGCCACTTCGGAAAATGGGTCGTGCTGAACGAGCGCTGGCCCGAGCTCGCGCGACATCTCAAGACGCACCCGGCAAGTCTCGGCCAACTGGAGCCGAAGTCTCTGGACGGCCTTCGAGCCGCCCTCGCCGAAGCGGGCATCGTGGAGCCTGGAGTCGACGAGCTCCACAGCTTTCTCGGCAAGGATCCACACCTGGGAGAAGTCCTCGTGCGGCTCGTCTACCTGACGCCCGCGGAACCACACCCGCTCGAGCCTCGGCCCAGTGCCGACGGGACGTGACTTCGGGGAATCGGCGGGCGGGCCCGCGTCCGATGCCTCGATCAGCTACGCGAGCCGACACGCCCGATCTGTACGCTTTCGCCTGAAATGCAGCAGGTCCTCGTCCTGAACGCGAGCTACGAGCCCCTCAACGTCTGTTCCGTGCGGCGTGCGCACGTGCTCGTCTACAAGGGGAAGGCCGAGGTGCTCGAGGAGCTGGGGCAACCGCTGCGCAGTGCGAGCTCGACGTACCCGTGGCCGCACGTGATCCGGCTCGTCACCTACGTGCGCGTCCCGCGCGGCTTCCAGCGCAAGATCTCGCGCCGGGCCCTGTTCGCCCGCGACGGCTGGCGCTGCGTCTACTGCGGCACGAGCGGCGGGCGGCTCACGCTCGACCACGTCGTCCCGCGCAGCCGCGGCGGCGAGTCGGTGTGGGACAACGTCGTCACCGCCTGCTCCCCGTGCAACCTCCGCAAGGGCGACCGCTCGCTCGCCGAGGTCTCGATGGAGCTGACGAAGCCGCCGGGCCCGCCGGCGCCCGTGCTGTTCATCCGGCTCGCCGCGCCGAAGATCCCCACGAGCTGGCAGCCGTACCTCGCCGGCCTGTCGACGTCCACCGCTTAGTAGTGCCCCTTCCAGCAATACATGTCCGCTTCTGGCCCGCGATCACGCGGCGCGCTGCCGCGTCCTCAATAGCGCCGATAGTCATCACTATCGGCGCTCCCTGCGTCCTTGCATCGCTTGGTGCTCGCGACCCAGAGGCTAGACGGCATCACCGGAAGGGGCACTAGATGAGGCGCTGGGCCTGGATCGCCGGGTTGGCTGCGCTGCTCCTCGTGGCGATTGCGCTCGGCGGTACGCTGAAGCTCGGCAGCGCGCAGGGCACGACGACGACCACCGAGGGCGACGGGATCACGGTGACCGGGAACGGCACGGTCAACACGGTCCCGGATCGCGCCACCTTCACGTTCGGCGTTCACACGGAGAGCGCCACAGCCGCCGCGGCACTCGGCGCCAACGGCGCGCTGATGACCAAGGTGATCGACGCGATCGAGAAGGCCGGGGTGGCGAAGGCGGACATCCAGACCAGCCAGATCTCGCTTTCGCCGGTCCAGTCGTCCGACGGAAAGCGGATCACGGGCTATGCGGCCGACAACAGCGTCACGGTGACGATCCGCGACCTCGGCTCGGCCGGCAGCGTGGTCGATGCGGCAGTGGCCGCCGGCGCGAATCAGGTCTACGGGCCGAATCTCTCCCGCTCGGACCAGGACGCCCTCTACCTGCAGGCGTTGAAGAAGGCGATGGCCGACGCGAAGGCGAAGGCCGAGGCGATCGCGAGCGGAGGCGGCGTCTCGCTCGGTTCCGTGAAGACCGTCGTCGAGGGCGGCTCGCCCATCGTGGTGCCGGGGATCGCGGACAAAGCCACCACGCCGATCTCGCCCGGCACAGAGCAGATCACCGCGACCGTGACCGTCACCTACGCGATTTCCTAGCGCACGCGTCGGAGAAGCTCCGCTTCCACGTCGGCCAGGTCGAGGTCGCGTGCCGCGAGGAGAACGTAGCTGTGAAAGATCACGTCGGCGATCTCCGAGACGAGCCGCTCGTCGCTCTCGGACACGCCTGCGAGCGCCACCTCGAGCCCTTCCTCGCCGACCTTGCGGGCGGCCGCGTCCGGGTCGTCGAGGAGCGAGACGACGTAGGAGCCCTCCGGCCGCTCCTTCGCGCGCTCCGCGATCCGGCGCCAGAGCCACGGCGCGAAGCAACTCTCGGCGCCGGTGTGACAGGCAGGGCCTGCGGGACGCACCCGAAGCAGGATCGCGTCGCCGTCGCAGTCGTCACGGATCTCCTCGACCGCAAGTGTGTTGCCGGAGGTCTCGCCCTTGTGCCAGTGCTCCTGTCGCGAGCGGCTCCAGAACCAGGCCTCGCCGCTCTCGCGCGTTCGGCGCAGAGCCTCCTCGTCCATCCAGGCAAGCATCAGCACGCGGCCCGTCCCGGCGTCCTGGACGATCGCGGGTGTCAGCTGCGGATCGGCCATCCCCGCTCCTTCAGGGCGATCTTCAACGCGGGCAGCAGCTCGGGCCGCTCGTGGACGATCGAGGCGACCAGAGCTGCATCGGCGCCCGCGTCGAACGCGTCGGAGAGGTGGCCGGCGTTCCCGGCGCCGCCCGAGGCAATCACGGGCACGGTCACGGCCTCGGCGACCGCGCTCGTGAGCGCGAGGTCGTAGCCCTCGCGGGTGCCGTCGGTGTCGATCGAGGTGAGCAGGATCTCGCCCGCGCCGTTGCGCGCCGCCTTCACCGCCCACTTCACGGCGCTGACGCCACGTGCCTGACGGGCGCCGTGCGTGAAGACCTCGCCGCCCTTCGCGTCGATTGCGCACACGACCGCCTGTGCGCCGAACTCGTCGGCGAGCTCGGTGAGAAGTCGGGGCCGCTCGAGCGCGGCGCGGTTCACGGCGACCTTGTCGGCTCCCGCGCGCAGCAGCGCCCGCGCGTCCTCGAGCTCCGCGATCCCGCCGCCGACCGTGAAGGGCACCTCGAGCGAGGCGGCGGCGCGCTCGACCAGCTCGACCGGCGGGCGGCGATCCTCGATCGTCGCCGTCACGTCGAGGAACACGATCTCGTCGGCCCCGAGCGCCGAGTAGCGCTCGGCCAGCTCGACCGGATCGCCGACGTCCCGGAGGTCCTGGAAGCGGATGCCCTTGACCACGCGGCCGCCGGCGACGTCGAGGCAGGGGATCAGGCGCTTCTTGACCATTGCATCGCGTTCGCGAGTACGCGGGCACCGGGCCGGTCGCTGCGCTCCGGGTGGAACTGGACGCCTGCGAGCGCGCCGCGCTCGACCGCCGCGACGATCGGGCCGTCGTGGTCGACCGTGGCGACCGTGACGGGCTCCTCCGGCTCGGCCGCGTAGCTGTGGGCGAAGTAGACGTCTGCGCCGTCGAGCCCTGCGAGCAGCGCGCCGCCCGAGACGCTCAGCGCGTTCCAGCCCATGTGCGGCACGCGGCGCGCCTGGATCTGCCGCACGTGCCCCGCGAGCAGGCCGAGCCCCCGGCCGCCCTCCTCGCTCTCGCCGAACAGGAGCTGCATGCCGACGCAGATCCCGAGCAGCGGCCGACCGGCGGCGACGCGGTCGCGGAGCGCCTCGGCGAGGCCGCGTTCCTCCAGCCCGCGCGCGGCGCTCTCGGTGTGCCCGACGCCTGCGACGACGGCGAGCGGCGCCTCGCGCACGACCGCCGGGTCGGTCGTCACGAGCGGTTCCGCGCCGGCGCGCTCGAACGCGGCGCAGACCGAGCGGAGGTTCCCAGCTCCGTAATCCGCGAGCACGACCTTCACATCGCCCCCTTCGTCGACCCGGAGTCGCCCGCCGAGACGGCTACACGCAGCGCACGGCCGAGCGCCTTGAACGCGGCCTCGGCGACGTGGTGCTCGTCCACGCCCGTCGCCTCGAGATGCAGGGTCAGCCGCGCCTGCATCGCGAAACGCTCGAACGCGTGCGGAAGCACGGTTCCGGCGGGCGCGAGCGCGACCTCGGCGTGGGGGCGCTGCACGAGGTCGACCGTCGCGCGGGCGAGCGCCTCGTCCATCGGCACGTCGGCCGAGCCGTAGCGGGTGATTCCGGCCCGGTCGCCGAGCGCCTGCGCGAGCGCGTCGCCGAGCGCGGCGAGGACGTCTTCGGTCGTGTGGTGGGAGTCGACCTCGAGGTCGCCCGAGGCGAGCAGGTCGAGGTCGAGCCCGCCGTGGAACGCGAACGCGCCGAGCAGGTGGTCGAGGAGCCCGATCCCGGTCGCGACGCGGGCCCGCCCGAGCCCGTCGAGGTCGAGCGAGATCCGTAGCGCCGTCTCCGTGGTCGTGCGGACGATCAGCGCGGTGCGGCGGGGCGACGGCTCCGCCGCGACACCGAGCGCGGCGAGCAGGCGGTCGTTCTCGGCCGGCTGGCGGATCGTCATCCTGAAGCCGCCGGCGAAGTGCCGGACAACGATCCCGTCCGCCTCGAAAGGCGCCCGGACAAAGAGGAAGTTTCCGTGTGAGGCCGGGCAGTCGAAGCCGGCGGCGAGCAGCGCGTCGCGAACCCGCTCGCGCTCGACGGCGGTCTGCTCGACGTCGAGGCGCGGCTCGCGCAGAGCAGCGGCGGCGATCCGCGCAGCCGGGCCGGCGATCGGCGCCGGCGCGCGCCTTGCTTCGAGCTCCGCCGCGAGCTCGGGCGGCGCCACCGCGTAGCCGACGCGGAGCGAGGCGAGCCCGAACGCCTTGGAGAGGGTTCGGATCACGACCATGTTCGGCTCGAGCAGCGGCACGACACTGCCGCCCGGCGCATATTCGACGTACGCCTCGTCCACGACCACGAGTGCATCGGGCAGGCTCCGGGCGAGCGCTGCCACCTCGGCGGGCGGGATCAGCTCGCCGGTCGGGTTGTTCGGGTTGCAGAGCCAGACGAGGTCGCCGTCGCCGTCGGTGACCTCCGCCCCCGCGAGCCAGGTCGCGACGGCGTAGAGCGAGTAGGTCGGTTGGCTCAGAACGGCTCGGCGGTCGGGCGAGAGGAAGGCCCGGGCGACGAGCAGGATCAGGTCGTCCGCGCCCGCTCCGACGACGATCTGCTCGGGGAGGACGCCGCAGTACGAGGCCGCGGCCGCACGCAGCTCGCCGTAGCTCCCGTCCGGGTACTCGTTCAGGCGCGCGAAGCTCTGGGCGATCGGCACCTGGGGCACGCCCGGGAGCGGCGGCACGTTCTGATCGAAGCGCAGCGTCTCCGCCGGGTAGGCCGGCGTCCATTCGTAGGGCTCGAAGCCAGCCGGGAGCGGGACCGGCGTTGGGGTCACAGCCGCGCCATCACCGCGGCGGCGTGAAGCGGAAGTCCCTCCACGCGCGCGAGCGGGCCGACGACCTCCGCGGCCGTGACGACCCCTTCACGGGTCGCGCGGACGAGCTGGAGCGGCTTCAGGAACGCCTCCAGCCCGAGCCCGCCGGAAGCGCGGGCGAGCCCGCCGGTCGGCAGCACGTGGTTCGTGCCGACGGCGTAGTCGCCGAGCACCGAAGAGGTCTGCTCGCCGAGGAAGACGGCGCCCGCGCTGGTCACGAGCGCGGCGAGCGCCTCGGGATCGGCGACGTGGAGCTGCAGGTGCTCGGGCGCGAACTCGTTCGAGGCGCCGATCGCCTGCTCGAGGGTCGCCACCACCCTCACCTCCGCCTCCGGGCAGAGAGCGCCCACGGCCGCGGCGACCTCGCTGCTCGTCGTGATCAGCAGCGCCGCGCCGTCGGGCCCGTGCTCCAGCTGCGCTGCGAGATCGGCCGCCGCGAGCCGTGGGTCGGCGGTCTCGTCCGCGACGATCACGACCTCGGTCGGCCCGGCCGGGAGGTCGATCCCGACGTGCGCGGAGACGAGCAGCTTCGCGGCCGTCACCCAGCGGTTGCCCGGGCCGACGATCTTGTCCACGGGTGCCACGCTCTCGGTGCCGAACGCAAGCGCGGCGACCGCTTGCGCACCGCCGACTGCGTAGACCTCGTCGACTCCGAGCTCGCGCGCAGCGGCCAGCATCCCCGGCGAGGGCCGCGGCGTCGCGACGGCGACCCGCTTCACCCCGGCGACATGAGCCGGCACGACGGTCATCGCGAGCGTGGACGGATACGCCGCAAGCCCGCCGGGCGCGTAGATGCCGACCGAGTCGAGCGGGACGAACCGCCGCTCGACCTCGATGCCCGCGTAGGGGCTGAGCCGCACGTGCGGAGGGCGCTGGGGCGCGTGGAAGAGCTCGACCGCGGTTGCGAGGCGCAGGAGCGCGTCGAGCGCCTCGGGGTCGAGCACGGCCTCGGCGAGCTCGCTTGCAGAGACCCGCGGTGAGTCGAGGTGGACGCCGTCGAGGCGCTCGGTCCAGTCGAGCAGCGCCGCGTCGCCGCGGGCCCGCACGTCGCCCACGATCTCGGCCACCTGCGGCCAGATGTCGTCGTAGCCGTGCGCTCTCACGGGATCAGGCGCTCGACGGGGATCACGAGGATCGAGGTCGCGCCCGCGGCCTTGAGCGGCTGCAGCAGGTCCCAGACGTCATCGACGTCGACGGCCGCGTGGATCGCGATCTGGCCGGGCTCGGCGAGCGGCAGCACGGAGGGTGCGCCCATGCTGGGCAGGACGCCGCGGATCGTCTCGAGCGCCGACTCGGGCGCGTTCATCATCAGGTAGCGCCGCCGGCGGGCCGCGACGACGCCTTCCAGCATCAGCCGCAGCCGCTCGAGCAGCGCCCCGTTGCCGTTGAGCACGGCGCTGCCGGCGATCAGCACGGCCTGCGAGTCGAGCAGCTTGCCGATTCGGCGGAGCCCGTTCGCGGTGGCGGTCGAGCCCGTCGAGACGAGGTCGACGATGGCGTCGGAGAGACCGAGCCGTGGGGAGGCTTCGACCGAGCCGGACACGGTCACGAGCTCCGCATCGATTCGGAGACGCGCGAAGGCCGCGCGTGTCGAGCGCGGATACGCGGTCGCGATGCGGAGGCCGGCAAGGTCGGCGAGCTTCTGCTGCGGCGCGTCCACCGGCACCGCTGCCTCGAGCGTGCAGCGCGCGAAGCCGAGCTCGCAGACCATCACGACCTCGGACTCGGCCTCGGCGACCAGGTTCGCACCGGTGATGCCCGCGTGCACCACGCCGTCCTGAACGTACTCGGGGATGTCGTGCGCGCGCACGAGCAGGAGATCGACGGGCGCGTTCCGGCACGGGATCAGGAGCGAGCGCTCGCCGGCCTCGAAGCTGAGCCCTGCGGCGGCGCAGAGCTCGAGCGCGGGCGCCGCCATTCGCCCCTTCGAGGGCACCGCGAGGGAGAGGCGCCCGTTTTCGCCGGCTCGGGGGAACCCGGCACTCATCACGCCCTCCTAGCGCTTCTCGGCGAGACGATCGAGGGCGAGGCGGTAGCCGCCGGTGCCGTTGCGCAGCCACTGGGCCACGCGCGTGACGGTCGTGGTGCTGGTGCCCACGCGGCTCGCGATCTCGAGGTACGGCACGCGCTGCTCGAGCAGGTTGGCGATCTCCCAGCGGTGGGCGAGCGCCTCCAGCTCGGGCGCCGTGCAGAGGTCGCGCAGGAAGCGGAGCAGCTCCTCGCGGGTGCGCAGGGTGAGGAAGGCGTCGGCGAGGCTGCCGAGGGTTGCGGGGACCTCGTCGAGCGCATGTGAGGGCAGCTCCGCCGCAGGTTCCGTTCTCTTGCTAGCCATTCTGTATCACCATGTTACCATGTTAGCATGATAAATCAGAGGAGCGCAAACCCCTTCGTCGTCGCCCCCGCGCTCGACGTGCTCGAGGGGCGCTGTGTGCGGCTCGCCCAGGGCGAGCGCGCGCGCGTCACCGTCGAGGGCGGCGACCCCGCGGAGGCCGCGCGGCGCTTCGTCGCCGAGGGCGCGCCGCTCCTCCACCTCGTCGATCTCGACGGCGCGTTCTCGGGCGATCCTTCGCCGGGGCTGCTCGAGCGTGTCGTCGAGGCGTCCGCCGGTGTGCCGGTGCAGGTCGGCGGGGGCTACCGCACGCTCGAGGCGATCGAAGCCGCCCTCGCCGCCGGTGCCTCGCGCGTGCTCATCGGAACCGCCGCAGCCGGCCCGGAATTCCTCGCCGAGGCCGCGCCCCGCTACGGCGAGGGGCTCGTCGTCGCCGTGGACGTGCGTGACGGCCGCGTCGCCCTGGAGGGCTGGACGGCCGCGACACCGCTCACACCCACGGAGCTCGTGGAGCGCTGCGCCGAAGCCGGCGTGGCGCGCCTGCTCGTCACGAACGTGCGACGCGACGGCTCGCTCGAGGGCCCCGACCTCGAGCTGCTCGAGGAGGTGCTGGCCGCCTCGAGCCTGCCGGTGCTCGCAGCCGGCGGGATCTCCGGTGTGGAGGATCTCCGCCGGCTGCGAGCGCTCGGCTGCGAGGGCGCGGTCCTAGGCAGCGCCCTCTGGCTGGGGCGTCTTACCCTGGCTGAGGCGCTCCGCTCGTAGCTGCCGCCACTGCCGGCGCCGGCGGGCCGCCATGCCCGATGCCAAGGTGGCCGTGGGCCTCGGTGCCGTAGCCGCCGGGGACAGGGATGTAGAACTCCGGATAGCCCCACATGCCGTGCTCCGAGACGTCCAGGCCGGAGGTCTCGACGTCGTCCTCGACGCGGATCCCCCACAGCTTCTTCAGCGCATAGAGAATCGCGAAGCTGAGCGTGAAGGTGAACGCGCCGACGGCGACGATGCCGAGGGCCTGCACCCCGAGCTGGTGGAACGAGCCGGTGTAGACGAGCCCGCCGGTGCCGGTCGCGAGGTTCTTCGCAAGCGCCGGGACGGCGAAGAGACCCGTCGCGAGCGTTCCCCAGACGCCGGCCATGCCGTGTACCGAAACAGCCCCGATCGGGTCGTCGATCCCGATCCGCTCGATCGCGAGCACGCCCACCACCGCGATCGCGCCGGAGACGACGCCGATCACGAGTGCCGCCCAGGGGGCGACGAAGCCGCACGCGGCGGTGATCGCGACGAGCGCCGCGATCGCGCCGTTCAACATCATGGAGATGTCGGGCTTCTTGATCACGATCCAGGCCGTCAGGACGCCGCCGAGCGCTCCTGCGGCCGCGGCCAGGTTCGTCGTCAGCGCGACGTAGCCGAAGTAGCCGATCTTGTCTCCCGAGGCGACCGCGAGGGTCGAGCCCGGGTTGAAGCCGAACCAGCCGAACCACAGGATGATCGTCCCGAGCACCGCGAAGGGCATGTTGTGGCCGGGGATCGCGTTCGCGCGTCCGTCATGGCCGAACTTGCCGATGCGCGGCCCGAGCAGGAGGGCCCCCGCCAGCGCGGCGAGCGCGCCCTGGTAGTGGACGACCGTCGAGCCGGCGAAGTCCTGCATCCCCTTGCCGAACAGCCACCCGCCCGAGTCCCAGATCCAGTGCGAGGTGACCGAGTAGATCAGCGTGAAGAGGATTCCGAAGACGAAGTAGACGTAGAGCTTCGCCCGCTCCGCCATCGCGCCCCAGACGATTGCGAGCGAGACGCCCGCGAAGGCGACCTCGAACAGGTAGCCCGCGCCCGCCGGGATGGTGGTGAAGAAGCTGAACGGCGCCTCGCCGATCGCGAGCAGCTCGTTCACCGACGGGAAGAACCCGCTCGTGCCGACGAACTGGTTGCCCTCGCCGAACGCCATCCCGTAGCCGACCACGAAGTACACGACCGATGCGACGGCGAAGATCAGCACGTTCTTGCCGGCGATGTGCGCGGCGTTCTTCATCCGGGTCAACCCTGCCTCGAGGAGCGCGAAGCCGGCCTGCATGAAGATCACGAGCACCGCTGTGACCACGACCCAGACGGTATTGACCGCGATGAGGAGCTGAGCGTTGGACATCAGACCTTCACCTTCCCCAGGGCCAGGCCCGTGCGGTTGTGTGTGACATTGAAGACAGGGCTCGTCCAGACGAGCCCGTCGCCCGACTCGTTGCCGCTCCGCGCCGAGTCCGCGATCGCCTCGACGGTCGCGGTCGCCTTGTCGTCCTCGACGACGAAGACGAGCAGCGCCTTGGGCAGGAACCGCGACTCGAACACCCGCCCGCGGTACTCGTGGGTGATCCCGCGCTGGCGCCCGTGGCCCACCGCCTCGAGCACCGTCACACCGACGTGGCCGGCCTGATCCTCGACCGCGTCGATCACCGTCTCGATCCGATCTCGGATCACCACCGCTTCCACCTTCACCATCCCGAGCACCTCCCTAACGCCGCTGGACCAAAGAAAAAGCCCCAGGCTCCCGGCAGGGAATCCTGAGGCTGCATTGCCCCGGCGCGCCTTCCTCGGCGTCGCCTGCGCGGCAGTGTAGTCGAAAAAGGGGCTGCGTAGTCAAGTCCGGCCTGCTACTCTCCGGCGCAGCATGCTGTTCCTGGGCTGACACAGATCGTCGCGCGCGCCGCCGCTTTCGGCAGGCGCGCTGCCTGCTCGTGTCCGTTTTCGCCCGAAGGAGTCGTATCGCGTGCTCGCCGTAGAAGTTCTCAATTTGCGCAAGGAGTTTCTCCGCCGTGACCGGAGCGCGGGCCGCTTCGCGCCGAAGCGCCGCGTGCCCGCGATCAAGGACGTCAGCTTCGCGATCGAGCGAGGCGAGTGCGTCGCCGTCCTGGGCCAGAACGGCTCGGGCAAGTCGACGCTCGTTCGCGTGCTCTCGACGCTGCTCCTCCCCGACGGTGGCTCGGCCAGGGTCTTCGGCCATGACGTCGTCTCGGACGAGCGCGCGGTGCGGCGGCTCGTCAACCGCGTCTCGGTCGAGGCCTCGTTCTTCAAGAAGATGTCAGCCGCCGAGAACCTCGGCTACGCGGCGCGCTTCTACGGGATGCCGCCGTCGCAGACCCGCGAGCGGATCCCCGAGATCCTCGAGCGCGTCGGCTTCCCCGCCGAGCGCCGCAGCGAGCCGATGGAGAACCTCTCGCGCGGGATGCAGCAGAAGGTCGCGCTCGCCCGCGCGCTGCTGACCTCGCCGGTGCTGCTCCTGCTCGACGAGCCGACGACGGGCCTCGACCCGCGCTCGAAGCTCGAGGTGCAGGACTTCATCCGCGAGGTGCGGCGCCAGCACGACGCGACGATCCTGCTCTGCACGCACGACCTGGCCGAGGCGGAGGCGCTGGCCGAGCGCGTCGGGATCCTCGACCGCGGCGAGCTGCTCTGCCTCGAGCCGGTGGACGAGCTGCTCGAGCGGTACGGCGCCGACACGCTCGAAGGGGCGTTCTTCGCCGCCACCGGGCGCGCGTTCGAGCTCGAGGAAGACGAGGATCGGGAGGTGTTCGCATGATCAAGGGAGGGTCCCTGTCCGTCCGGCACGAGCTCGTCGGCCTAGGCGGCGTCGTCGAGCGCAACTGGTACCTCGTCAAGCGCTACGCCTGGTGGGAGCTCGCGTTCTTCCTCTGGACGGTCGCGAACACGCTCTCGATCGTCTTCATCGCGGACGGCGTCGAGGCGGCCGGCGGCAGCGTGAACGTGAACGAGCTGACCACGGTGCTCCTGATCGGCGCGGTGATCTGGGCCTACCTCGGGATCATCTTCGAGATCCTCACCGAGACGGTCGCCTGGGAGCGCTGGGAGGGGACGATCGAGTACACGTTCATGGCTCCGCTCTCTCGCCCTGTGCACCTGATCGGGATGGGCCTCTTCGCCGTTGCCTACGGCGTCGTCCGCGCGGCGCTGCTCTTCGGCGTCGTCGCCGTCTTCTTCAGCCTCAGCATGCCGGACGCGAACTTCGCCTCGGCGCTGCTGATCCTCGCGATTGCCTCGGTCTCGTTCATCGGGATCGGGATGATGACCGCGGTGCTGCCCCTGATCTCGCCCGAGAAGGGCTCGCAGCTCGGCTTCATCGCGCAGGGGCTCCTCCTGGTCGTCTCCGGCGTCTACTACCCGACGAGCGTGCTGCCGCAGTGGATGCAGTGGCTCTCGACGATCTCGCCCGCGACCTACGCGCTGCGGGGCATTCGCGCCGCGATCCTCGAAGGGGCCGACGTGCAGGCGCTCTGGGCCGACATCTGGCCGCTGATCCTGATCGGGATCGTCTCGATTCCGCTCGGCCTCGCGGTGTTCCGCCGCGGCGAGCGGTATGCGAAGAGGCACGGGAAGCTGAAGAGGTCGGGATGATCCGGCGCGCGGAGACCTGGGCGGACTTCGAGCTCTGCGCCCGGATCAAGAGCACCGTGGAGCCGGAGCTGCCGATCAGCGCGGAGGAGATTAGCGACGATCCGGGCGCGTGCCTGCTGCTCCACGGCGAGGCGGGGTACGCGATCGTGAAGGAGTCGAGCCTCGTCGACTGCGCGTTCACCATGGTGCGGGTGTTGCCCGAGGAGCGGCGGCAGGGCGTCGGCTCGGCACTGCTGGCGGCGTGCTCCGACGAGGCGCGGGCGCTCGGCAAGGGGTTCCTCTACGGTCGTGTGGAGGGTGACGATCCCGACTCGTTTGCCTGGGTCGAGCACCGCGGCTTCGTCGTGATCGCGCAGGAGGTGGAGCAGACGCGCGAGCTCGGCGAGGAGAGCGCGCCCGAGCCGCCGCCCGGGATCGTGCTCGCCGAGCTTCGTCCCGAGCACCACAAAGGCGCCTACGCCGTGGCGGTCGAGGCCACGCCGGACATGGCGATGGACGCGGACGTCGAGGCGGCACCCTACGAGCGCTGGCTCGCGCAGAACGAGACCCGGATCATCGTCGTCGCCCTCGAGGGCGAGCAGGTCGTCGGGTACGCGACGCTGGTGCCGCTCGCCGCGGTTCCCGACACGCTCGAGCACGAGCTGACGGGCGTCCTGCACAGCCACCGCCGACGCGGGATCGGCGAGGCGCTCAAGCGCGAGCAGATCCACTGGGCCGCCGCCCACGGTTACAGGCGGCTGATCACGTGGACACAGGAGGGCAACGACGCGATGCGGAACCTGAACCTGAAGCTCGGCTACCGGGAGAGGCTTTCGTCGCTCGCGGTCAAGGGCCCGCTTCAGCCGTGAGGCGCCCGAGCGCGTACCGCTTCTACCTCTTCGCCGAGGCGGCGCTCGCCCTGCCGAGCTTCATCGTGGTCGCGATCTACTTCGTCCAGCAGGTTGGGCTGAGCCCGCTCCAGCTCGTGCTCGTCGGCACGGTGATGGAGATCTCGGTCTTCGTGTTCGAGGTGCCAACCGGCGTCGTGGCGGATCTGTACGGGCGCAAGCTCTCGCTCGTGATCGCCTGGGTCGTGATGGGCTCGGCGACAATCCTGGTCGGTGCCGTGCCGCAGTTCTGGGCGGCGCTAGTCGGCTGGGCGCTCTGGGGCTTCGGCGTCACGTTCATGAGCGGTGCGTTCGAGGCGTGGATCACCGACGAGGTCGGCGCCGAGAACGTCGGCCGGGTGTTCGTGCGCGGGCTCCAGGCGGGCTACGCAGCCGGGATCGTCGGTCTCCTGCTCTGGATCGGGCTCGCGACAGTGAGCCTCCAGGGCGCGGTGATCGCAGACGGGGCCGTCACGCTCGTCGTCGGCCTGCTCGCGATCCCGTTCATGCGCGAGACGGGCTTCCGCCGCCATGCGCACGGCAAGGGAGCCGGCCTGCAGAAGGCACGCGACGGAGCGCGGCTCGTTCGCGGCCGCCCCGTCCTGCTGCTGCTCGTCGCGGCGGCGTTCTTCGCCGGCGCCTACACCGAGGGCTTCGACCGGCTCTGGGAGGCCCACTTCATCCGTGACGTGGGCCTCCCGGCCTTCTTCGGGCTCAGCGACCTCTGGTGGTTCGCCGTGCTCGGCGTCGGCGCGATGCTGCTCGGCCTGCTCGTCTCGAACGTGCTCGTGAAGCGGGTCACGCACACGTCCGACCGCTCCATGGCGAAGCTTCTCTTCGTCCTTGCCGCGATCCAGATCGCGACGGCGGTCGCCTTCGGGCTCGCCGCAGGGCTCGCGCTCGCGGTGCTCGCCTACTGGGGCGCGCGGTTGGCGCGCTCGCTCTCCAGCCCCGTCTACATGACCTGGCTCAACCAGTCGATCGACGACTCGTCGGTGCGGGCGACGGTGATCTCGCTCTCCGGCCAGTCCGACGCGATCGGGCAGGTCGCGGGAGGCCCGGGGATCGGCGCGATCGGAAACGCGTTCGGAATTCCCACGGCGCTCGTCGCGGGGGGCTTCGTGCTCACGCCCGCGCTGGCCCTCTATGCCCGCGCCATGCGCCACGGCGGCCACGAGCCCGAGCTCGTGGTGGTAGACTCAGCCGCGTCTTGACGGCGACGGTGCCTCGGACGCGGATTTCGCGTTCGGGGCTTTTTTCGTTTACAGGGAGGAAAACATGGCTGCAACCACACCGCGTAAGGCTCCGGCGTCGAGGACGGTCAAGAGCAAGGACCGCGCGACCTCGAGCCTTGCCGACCGGCGGGCGGTGCTGAAGCGGATCAAAGACGAGAAGGTCGAGTCCGTCCTGTTCTGGTTCACCGACCTCGAAGGTCACCTGAAGAGCTTTGCGATCACGCCCGCCGAGATCGAGGAGGCGCTGAACGACGGGATGGGGTTCGACGGCTCGTCGATCACCGGCTTCAACGCGATCGAGGAGTCGGACATGGTCGCGATCCCGGATCCGAAGACCTTCCAGGTGATGCCGTGGCAGGCCGGCGAGCGCAAGGTCGGGCGGATGATCTGCGACGTCGTGACGCCGAGCGGCAACCCCTACGAAGGCGATCCACGCTACATGCTGCGTGTGGCGCTCGAGCGGATGAAGAAGGCGGGCTTCGACACCTTCAACGTCGGGCCCGAGCTCGAGTACTTCCTCTTCAAGGACTCGTCCGGCACGGAGACCCTCGACGAGGGCGGCTACTTCGCGATGACGACGCAGGATGCCGCGACCGAGCTCCGTGACGACACGATCGCCGCGCTCGAATCGGTCGGGATCCCGATCGAGTACCACCACCACGAGGTCGGTCCTTCGCAGCACGAGATCGACATGCGCTACGCGGACGCGCTCGACATGGCCGACCGCACGATCACATACAGGCTGATCGTGAAGGAGATCGCGGCCAAGAACGGCGTCTACGCGACCTTCATGCCCAAGCCGCTGTTCGGCGAGAACGGCTCGGGCATGCACACCCACATGTCGCTGTTCAAGGGCGGGCGCAACCAGTTCTTCTCGGCCAAGGACCCGCACCACCTCTCTCCTGCGGGGAAGGCGTTCATCGCCGGGCTGCTCGCACACGCGCGAGAGATGTCGGCGATCTTCGCCCAGTGGGTCAACTCCTACAAGCGGCTCGTGCCGGGCTACGAGGCGCCGGTCTACGTCGCCTGGTCGCAGCGGAACCGGTCGGCCCTGATCCGGATCCCGCTCTACAAGCCGGGCTCCGAGCAGGCGACCCGCGCGGAGATCCGCTGCCCCGACCCGGCCTGCAACCCGTACCTCACCTTCGCGGCGCTGCTGCACGCCGGTCTCGAGGGGATCGAGAAGGGCTACGAGCTCGAGGCGCCGATGGAGACGAACCTCTACCACCTCACGGCGGAGCAGAGGAAGGAGCGGGGGATCGAGGCGCTGCCGCAGACGCTCGGCGAGGCGGTCGATGCGCTCGCCGCATCCGAGCTGATGAAGCGGGCGCTCGGCGACCACATCTTCCCGCGCTACATCGAGCTGAAGCGGCGCGAGTGGGACGACTACCGCGTGCAGCTCTCGCAGTGGGAGATGGACAGGTACTTGCCAGCGCTGTAACGGCACGTCATATTCTCCGTTGCGGCCCCGCCCACTGCGGAGGGCGGGGCCCGACTGACGGCCGACTGCGGGCTCCTGGTGGGAGCCTGCGGTCGTTTTGGGCCGCGTCGAGACCGCCAAGCGTGGCCGGCGGTGCGTCGTCTCGAAAGGTGCTGCTAGAGGAAGCGGCGGATCGACTCGCGCTCGACGCGGAGGCCGATCACGCCGCTCGAGCCGTCGATCTGGTCGATCGTGTCCGCGGGGACGAGCCGCCGGCGCCGGTGAAAGAGGCCGGCCTTGACGGACAGCGCGTCCGGGACGTCCGGAGTGGTGCCGTACATCGGGCACTCGACGCGACCGATCACCCTGCCGCGCCGATCGGCGACGAGGAAGCCGGTCGTGCGAGTCAGGTCTACAGCGACGGCATTCACAGCACCGAGGCTATCGAGGCCTTGTGAAGAGAACCCGCGGGGTGCGTAAGGAGTTTGTTAACCGCCCTTTGACAGTCAGCATCCGAAGGGGATTCGGCGCCCCGGGCCGGTTCCCTCCTGTCCGTACAATCGCCTGAGTCATGGACGCCCGCGAACGACACCTCCGCCTGCTGACCGAGACGATCGCCGCGGTCAACTCGACGCTCGATCTCGAGGAGGTGCTCGGGCTCGTCGCGAGCAAGGTCGCGGCCGCGCTGGAGGCGGACGCGTGCTTCGTCTACCTCTACGACGAGCGCGCGGACGAGCTCGTGCTGCGGGCGACGCACGGCACCAGCGTCGAGGAGCTGACGCGGCGCCCGCGCATGCGGCCGGGCGAGGGGATCACCGGCTCGGCGGCGCTCGAGCGCGCGCCGATCATGATCCCGGCCGAGGCGCACCTCGACCGGCGCTTCAAGGCCTTCCCGAACCTTCACGAGGAGGCGTACGAGTCGATCCTCGCCGTGCCGATCCTCGCCCGGGAACGGCTCGCCGGCGCGCTGAACGTGCGCACACAGAAGCCACGCGTGTTCGACGACGACGAGATCGAGCTGCTCGTGGCGATCGCCGCGCAGGTCGCACAGACGATCGAGCACGCGAAGCTGTACGCCCATGCGCAGGCCCGCGTCGGCGAGCTCGAAGCGCTCGCGCGCATCTCCGAGGCGGTCTCGGAGTCGCTCTACCTCGAGGAGTCGCTCGAGGCGATCGTGAAGGCGACGATGGACGCCGTCGGTGCGACGGGCGCGGCGCTCGTGCTCGAGGACGGGAGCATCGCGTGGCCCGAGGGCCGCGCGGGTGCCTATGCGGTGCGCACCGCGCTGCGCTGGAAGCGCCGCCAGATCGGCGAGCTCGTCGCCGACCGGGACACGCCTTTCACCGACGAGGAGCGCGCCCTGCTCTCCTCGATCGCCCACCACGCGGCGGTTGCGCTCGAGCACGGGCGAGCGGTGATGCGCGGCGTGCTCGCCCAGGAGATCCACCACCGGGTCAAGAACAACCTGCAGACGGTCGCCTCGCTCCTGCGCCTCCAGGCCCGTGCCGACGGTGAGATCGACGCGCAGAAGGCACTCGACGACTCCGTCAACCGAATCCTCGCGATCGCCGCCGTGCACGAGGTGCTGACCGAGCGCCACGATGACGACGTCGATCTCGGCGAGCTCCTGGCCCGGCTGAGGGCGATGCTCGTGCAAGGTCTCGTCTCGGGCAAGACCGTCGAGGCCGAGCTCGAGCCGGTCGAGCTGCCGGGGCACCAGGCGACCGCGGTCGCGCTCGTCTTCAGCGAGCTGTTCCAGAACGCGCTCGAGCACGGGGGCAGCACGGTCACGGTCGGGCTGACGCGACGGAACGGCGACGTCCTGCTCACGATCGTGGACGACGGCGAGGGGATCTCGAGCGACGCGGCGGGCACGGGCCTCTCGATCGTGCGTGCGCTCGTCCGTGACGAGCTCGGCGGCACGCTCGAGCTGCGAAGCGGCGGCGGCACGCGCGCCGAGGTGGTGTTCCCGACGTGAGGATCCTGATCGCCGAGGACGAGACGATCATCCGGCTCGACCTGCGGGACATGCTCGAGCGGGGCGGGTTCGACGTCTGCGCGGAGGCGAAGGACGGCGAGGAGGCGGTCGCGCTCGCGCGGGCGTCGCTTCCGGACCTGGCGATCATGGACGTGAAGATGCCGCGGCTCGACGGGATCGAGGCGGCGCGCACGATCCTCGAGGAGCGGCCGATCCCGATCGTGATGCTGACCGCCTACGGCCAGCAGGAGCTCGTCTCGCGTGCGGTCGAGGCAGGTGTGTTCGGCTACCTCGTGAAGCCGTTCCGCGAGAGCGACCTGCTTCCCGCGATCGCGACGGCGCGCGCGCGACACGAGGAGCTCGCGGCGGTCCGGGAGGAGGCGGAGTCGCTCTCCGACGCGCTCGCCGCCCGCAAGGCGATCGAGCGGGCCAAGGGGATCCTGATGGCCAAGGAGGGCCTGACCGAGGCGGATGCGTTCGCGCGCCTGCGCCGCGCGAGCCAGGTCTCCGGGCGCCCCCTCAAGGTCGTCGCCGAGGCGCTGCTCGCCACCTTCGACGAGAGCTGATGCACCCGAACGAGGCGCTCCTGCGGCGGCTGTTCGAGGCGTTCGCCGGTCGAGACGCAGCCGTGGTCGCGGAGCTCCTCGCCGAGGACGTCGTCTGGACCGTGCCGGGCGACATGCCCGTCGCCGGCGTGCACCGCGGGCGGCGGCCGGTGGTGCGGTTCCTCGGCCAGACGTCGCGGTTCACCGAGGGCACCTATCGCAGCGAGCTGCGCTACGCGCTCGGCGGCGGCGACCGCGCGGTGGCCGTCTACCGCGCGACGGGCCGGCGCCCGGACGGGCGCACGCTCGACCTCGACCAGATCCTGCTCTGCCGTGTCGCGGACGGACAGCTCGTCGAGGTGAGGGCGGTGCCGACGGACCAGGCGGCATTCGAGGCCTTCTGGGCCTGAGAACAGGTCCGTGCAGGACACGTCGTGGACAGATTGACCCAGTTCTGTTCCCGGGTCTGACCCCTTGCCGAGGCAATGCCCCTGCTCAAAGGCCCTTCTGCCGCATCGATCGGGGTCAGACCCCGGATGGGCCGCTGCGGGCCTGTGCGAATGGGGCGAAGGCGTTTGAGACTAGGCTTGCGAGCGTTCGAACAGCTCTTCCCAGCGCGCAAGGAGGGCCTTGAGCTCCTCGCGTGCGCGCCGGTGGGCGGCGAGGGTGTCCACGTCGCCCCAGTCCTCGGCGAGCCGTCGCTCGAGCTCGGCGACCGTTGCCTCCTGGGCGGCGATCTCCGCCTCGATGCGCTCGAGCGGATTCGTGCGCGGCTTCGCGGCGGCCGCCGGCTTCTCCTTGCGCGGCTGCTTCGGCTCGCGCGGCGGCGGCGGCGCTGCGGCCGCCTCGCGGCCCGCGACGTAGTCGGCCCAGCCGCCGTCGGTGGAGCGCAGCGACCCGCCTTCGACCGCGAGCGTCCGGTGTGCGACCGCGTCGAGCACGGCCCGGTCGTGCGAGACGAGCAGCACCGTGCCCGGGAACGCCTCGAGCGCGGCCTCGAGCGCCTCGCGGCTCTCCAGGTCGAGATGGTTCGTCGGCTCGTCGAGCACCAGGAAGTTGGCGCCCGAAGCGACGACGAGCGCGAGCGCCAGCCGCCGCCGCTCGCCGCCGGAGAGCAGCCTCACCGGCTTGTCGTGCTCACCCCAGCCGGAGAAGAGGAACCGGCCGAGCAGCTGCTGCGCCTGTGGCCGCGGCAGGCCGGTCGCGCCCTGCGTGCACTCGAGCACGCTGCCGCGCTCGTCGAGCTCGACCTCGTGCTGTGAGAAGTAGGCCGGGATCACGCCGTGCCCGAGCCGCACGGCTCCGGCCTTCGGCGGCCGCATGTCGAGGATCGTCTCGAGCAGCGTCGTCTTGCCCGAGCCGTTCGGGCCGATCAGCGCGACGTGCTCGCCGCGCTCGATCGCGAACGAGACGCCGTGGAGCAGCTGCTTGTCGCCGGCCGCGAGGTCGAGGTCCTTCGCCTCGACCACGGTGCGCCCGGACCGCGGCGGCTTCAGGAACTCGAAGCCGAGCGAGCGCCGCTTCGCGGTCAGCTTCTCGAGCTCGCCTGCGGCCTCCGCTCGGCCCTTCTCGAGGCGTCCGATCTGCGTCAGCTTGGCCTGGGCCTGCTTCGCCTTGGACTTCTTGTAGCGGAAGCGCTGGACGAAGCGGTCGAGCCGCTCGATGTCGGCCTCGTACCGGTCGACCGCCTTGGCCGCGTCGAGAGCGCGCGCCACCTTCTCCCGCCGCCACGCGTGCCAGGGCCCGGGGAAGTAGATCGAGCGGTGGCCGTCGAGCTCGAGCACCGCATTCGTGACGGACTCGAGAAACCAGCGGTCGTGCGCGACGAGGATCACGCCGGCGTCGAGCGACGCGAGCTCCCGCTCGAGCCACTCGAGGCTCTCGACGTCGAGGTGGTTGGTCGGCTCGTCGAGCAGCAGCAGGTCAGGGTCGCCGGAGAGCGCGCGCGCGAGCGAGGCGCGGGTGAGCTCGCCGCCCGAGAACGTCTGCAGCGGCCGGTCGAGGTCGCGTTCGGCGAAGCCGAGCCCGCGCACGACCGCGCCCGCCCGGTCGCGCCAGTCGTAGCCGCCCGCGTGCTCGAGGCGGGCCTGGACCCCCGCGTAGCGGCCGAGCGTCGCGGCGTCGTGGTCGCCGGCTGCCATCGCTCGTTCGAGCCGGCGCAGCTCCTCCTCGAACGCGACGAGGTCGGCGGCGCCGGAGAGGACGTACTCGCGCAGCGTCAGCTTGCGGTCGAGCGGCGGCCGTTGGTCGTGGAGCGCGATCCGCGCCCCTTTCTCGAGCACGATCTCGCCCCCCTGCAGCGCGGTCTCGCCCGCGATCGCCCGCAGGAGCGTCGTCTTGCCGGCGCCGTTCGGCCCGGACAGGGCGACGCGGTCGCGCCGCTCGACCTTGAGGGCGACGTTCTCGAACAGCACGTCGGCGCCGAACTCCTTGAGGAGGCTTGTTGCAATCAGGAGAGCCACGCGCACAGGGTAGTCGCGCGCGAATATCTTTAGACGCATGGCAAAGACGGCAACAATCCAGCAGCAGTCGATCGACACCATCCGCACCCTGGCGATGGACGCGGTGCAGCAGGCGAACGCCGGCCACCCCGGAACCGCGATGGCGCTCGCGCCGCTCGCCTACCTGATCTACACGAAGCACCTGCGCCACAACCCGGCCGACCCGGACTGGCCCGACCGCGACCGGTTCGTGCTCTCAGCGGGGCACGCCTGCATCCTCCAGTACGCGGTGCTTCACCTCACCGGCTACGACCTGCCGCTCGAGCAGCTCCAGCGCTTCCGCCAGTGGGGGTCGATCACCCCGGGACACCCGGAGCACGGCCTGACGCCCGGGATCGAGACGACCACCGGCCCACTCGGCCAGGGCTTCGCGAACGGCGTAGGCTTCGCGCTCGCGGAGAGGTTCCTCGCGGAGCGCTACAACCGTCCGCACCACTCCGTCGTCGACCATCACGTCTACGCGATCTGCTCGGACGGGGACCTGATGGAAGGCGTCTCCAACGAGGCGGCCTCGCTCGCGGGCCAGAACGGGCTCGGCAAGCTCGTCTACTTCTACGACGACAACCGGATCACGATCGACGGCACGACGTCGGTCTCGTTCACCGCCGAGGACCGCGGCGCGCGCATCGCCGCCCAGGGCTGGCACGTCCAGCACGTTGACGACGCGAACGACCTCGCCGCGCTCGACGCCGCGATCGAGGCGGCGAAGGCGGAGACGGCGCGGCCGTCGATGGTCGTCGTCCGCAGCCACATCGCCTATCCGGCCCCACACGCGATGGACACGGCCAAGGCGCACGGCGCCCCGCTCGGCGCCGACGAGGTGGCCGCGGCCAAGAAGGCGATGGGCTGGGACCCGGAGAAGCGCTTCCACGTCCCCGACGAGGTGTACGCACACATGAGCCGGGTCGAGCGAGGAGCGTCGCTCCAGGCCGAGTGGGACGGGCGCATGGAGGCGTGGAGCGCTGCGTTTCCTGACGCACGCGCCGACTGGGACCAGGTTCACACCGGCCGACCGCGCGACGGGTGGGTCGAGGCGCTGCCCGAGTTCCCGGCCGGCGAGGACATGGCCACGCGTGACGCGGGCAAGTCCGTGATGCAGGCGCTCAGGCACTTCACGCCGACGATGGTCGGCGGTTCGGCCGATCTCGTCGAGTCCACCAAGACCGAGTTCGTCGGCGGCGGGCTCTTCTCGGCGACCCACGCGGGCCGCAACATCGCCTTCGGGATCCGCGAGCACGCGATGGGCTCGATCGTGAACGGGATCTCGCTCCACAACGGGATGCTCAAGCCGTACGGCGCCACGTTCTTCGTCTTCTCCGACTACATGCGCCCCGCGGTGCGCCTTTCGGCCCTCGGCCACTATCCCGTGATCTGGGTCTGGACGCACGACTCGATCGGCGTCGGGGAGGACGGGCCCACGCACCAGCCCGTGGAGCACCTGATGTCACTTCGCGCGATGCCGAACCTCTGGCTGGTCCGTCCGTGCGACGCGAACGAGACCGCGGTCGCCTGGAAGGTGGCGATCGAGCGGGAGGGCGGGCCGGTCGCGCTCGCGCTCTCGCGCCAGAAGCTGCCGACGCTCGACCGGAGCGAGGTCGCGCCCGCAGCGGGGCTCGAGCGGGGCGCTTACACGCTCTGGGAGAGCGGCCCGCCGGACGCGATCCTGATCGCCTCCGGCTCCGAGGTCTCGCTGGCGCTCGAGGCGGCCCGCAAGCTCGCCGCCGAGAACGGCACCGCCGTCCGCGTCGTTTCGATGCCGTGCTGGGAGCTCTTCGAGGCCCAGCCGCGGAGCTACCGCGACGAGGTGCTCCCCCCTGACGTGAAGGCGAGACTCTCCGTCGAGGCGGGCGTCTCGTTCGGCTGGCGGCGCTGGGTCGGCTCCGAGGGCGACGGCATCGCCGTCGATCGCTACGGCGCCTCGGCGCCCGCGCCGGAGGTCTTCGAGCACCTCGGCTTCACCGTCGACAACGTCGTCGCGCGTGCTGCGGCCCTGCTGGAGCGTGTCGCATGACCAAGAAGGGAAAGAAGAAATGACCAGGCTGCAACAGCTGTCCGAACTGGGGCAGAGCGTGTGGATCGACTTTCTCTCGCGCGACCTGCTCCGCGAGGGCGGTCTCGCCGAGATGATGGAGAAGGACGCCGTCGTCGGCGTGACCTCCAATCCGACGATCTTCCGGAAGGCGATCGGCCAGGGAGTTGCCTACGACGAGCAGCTGAAGGGGCTCGCGGGCAAGGTGGTCGACCCGAAGGAGCTCTTCCTCGAGCTCTCCGCGCAGGACGTGGCCGAGGCGTGCGACCTGCTGCGCCCGGTCTTCGATGCCACACACGGCGTAGACGGGTACGTCTCGTGGGAGGTCGACCCCACCCTGGCGTACGACCGTGATCGCACCTACGACGAGGCGCAGCGGCTCCACGCGTGGATCGACCGGCCGAACCTCCACGTGAAGATCCCGGCGACGAAGCCGGGCCTGGGCGCGATCGAGGACATGATCGCTGCGGGGAAGAACATCAACGTGACGCTGATCTTCTCGCTGCAGCGCTACGCGGAGGTCGTCGAGGCCTACCTGCGCGGGCTCGAGCGGCTCGTCGCCTCGGGTGGGCACCCTGAGCAGGTCGCGTCGGTCGCGAGCTTCTTCGTCTCCAGGGTCGACACCGAGACGGACCGGCGGCTCGAGGAGATCGGCTCGAAGGACGCGCTCGCCCTGCGCGGCAAGCTCGCGAACGCGAACGCGAAGCTGGCCTACCAGCACTACCTCGAGGCCTTCTCGGGCCCGCGCTGGGAGTTCCTCGCCGGCAAGGGCGCCCGGCCGCAACGCTGCCTCTGGGCCTCGACCTCGACGAAGAACCCGGCCTACCGCGACGTGATGTATGTCGAGGAGCTGATCGGCCCGGACACGGTCGACACGATGCCGCCCGAGACGATCGAGGCCTTTCAGGACCACGGCGAGGTCGCGCTCACGCTGGCGAAGGGCGTCAAGAAGGCCCGTGCGGTATTCGAGGAGCTGGCCGCCGTCGGCGTGGACGTCGACGACGTCACCGAGACCCTGGAGGCCGAGGGCGTGCAGAAGTTCGCCGACTCGTTCGCAGAGCTGCTCGCGGAGGTCGGCGGCAAGCACACTGCGCTCGCCGCGTGAGATGTCCGTCTCAACCTCCTCGCTCGCGCGTTCCTCGGGCGCCCAACCCCAGAAAGTGCTTCGCACTTCCTGGGGCCCCAAGAGCCTGGCGGTGCGGGGCCGGAGGTCACAGTGTGAGTAACACGGGGCCGGAGAGCACCGTGCCGTCAGCGGTGTCAGGCGGGGCGGAGCCGGGCTCCGCCCGGCGGGAGCCGCCGCCGGCGAGGGAGGCGCGTGACCGAGCTCGCCGAGAACCCGCTCGCCGAGGGGCTCGAGCTCCGCCGCCGCCCCGACCCGTGCGCGATGGTGATCTTCGGCGCCTCGGGCGACCTCGCCCAGCGAAAGCTGATCCCGGCGCTGTACGCCCTCGCGGTCCGCCGCCTGCTGCCCGAGCACTTCGGGGTGGTCGGGGTCGCGCGGAGCGAGGAGTCGACCGAGGAGTACGTCGCCCGGATGGCCGAGGCAGTCCGTGAGCACGCGCGCGACGAGTTCCGCGAGGACGTCTGGGCAGGGCTCGCGGCGGGGATGCGCTACGTCAGCGCCGATGTGACCACTCCGGGCGGCACCGATCCGATCGTCGCGGCGCTCGGGGAGTTGGACGCGGAGCGCGGCGCCGCCGGCAACCGGCTCTACTACCTCGCCATTCCCCCGAGCGGGATCGCGGCGGTGGTCGAGGCGATGGGCGCGTGCCGGACGAACACCGGCTGGACACGGCTCGTGATCGAGAAGCCGTTCGGCCACGACCTCGCGTCGGCGCGGGAGCTCAGCGAGATCATCCAGCATCACTTCACCGAGGCGGAGATCTTCCGGATCGACCACTATCTCGGCAAGGAGACGGTCCAGAACATGCTCGCGCTCCGGTTCGCGAACGGGATCTTCGAGCCGATCTGGAACCGCCAGTTCATCGACCATGTCCAGATCACGGTGGCCGAGACCCTCGGGATCGAGAACCGGGCCGCGTTCTACGAGCAGGCCGGTGCGATCCGGGACATCTTCCAGAACCACCTGCTGCAGCTCGTCGCGCTGACCGCGATGGAGCCGCCGATCGACTTCACCGCCGACTCGGTCCGCAACGAGAAGGTCAAGGTGCTGCGCGGCCTGCGAACGCCCGGGCCGCGGGAGGTGGTGCGTGGCCAGTACGGCCCCGGCTTCGTCGAGGGCGTCGAGGTGCCGGGCTACCGCGAGGAGCCCAGGGTCGCGTCCGACTCGATCACCGAGACGTTCGTCGCGGCCAAGCTCGCGATCGACAACTGGCGGTGGGCCGACACGCCGTTCTACGTTCGCGCCGGCAAGCGGCTCGCCCGCCGCGAGACGACGATCGCGATCCAGTTCAAGCGCGCGCCGCACCCGCTGTTCGGCGCCGAGGGCGCCGACGGCCTGCGCCCCAACGTCCTCCTGATCCACGTCCAGCCGGACGAGGGGATCTCGCTCGCGATCGGCGCCAAGGTGCCCGGCCAAGGGATGACGATCCGCTCGGTGCACATGGACTTCCTCTACGGCGGCGCGTTTCGCACCGGCCTCCCCGAGGCGTACGAGCGGCTGATCCTAGACGCGATGCTCGGCGACGCGACGCTCTTCACCCGCATCGACGAGGTCGAGGAGCAGTGGTCGCTCGTGGACTCGATCGTGTCGGCCTGGGTCCGCGACCGGCCCGGCTTCCCGAACTACGCGGCGGGCACCTGGGGCCCGCCGCAGGCCGACGACCTCGTCCACCGCGACGGTCGCTCCTGGCGGCGACACTGACCGTGCTCGACGCGATGCAGTGGGCCGGCGCCGACGTCACCGTGTCGGAGGTCGAGCAGCGGCTCGCGCACCTGCGGATGGAGGCCGAGGCGGGGGGCACGGCCCAGCGCACGAGCGTGGCGACGCACATCGCCTGGGTGCCGGAGCCGTGGCTGCCGGCAGCGCTCGAAGTGCTGCGGGGACTCGCAGAGCGCCATCCGTCGCGGACGATCGTGCTCGTGCCCGAGCCGGACGCGAGCCCGGCGGCGATCGACGCCGAGCTCGAGCTCTCGCTCTTCCCGCTCGGCGAGGACGGCCGGAGCATCTGCACCGAGACCGTCCTCCTGCGGCTGCGGGGCGCGCGCGCCCATGCGCCCGCGAGCATCGTCACTCCGTTGCTCGTCTCGGACCTCCCGGTCTTCTGCCGCTGGCGCGGCGAGCCGCCGTTCGGCCTGAGCGAGTTCGAGCAGCTCCTCGACGTCGTCGACCGCCTCGTGGTCGACTCGGAGGAGTGGGAGGACCTGCCCTTCGCGTACACGAAGCTTGCGGGAGACGTCGACCGGGCCGCGATCTCCGACATCGCATGGCAGCGGCTGATGCCCTGGCGCGTCGCGCTGGCGCAGCTCTGGCCCGGGATCGCCGAGGCCTCGACGGTTCGGGTCGCCGGGCCGAACGCCGACGCGTTGCTCCTCGCCGCGTGGCTGCGCACACGCCTCGGGAGGGACGACCTGCTGCTCGAGCACGACGAGGCGCCGGCGCTCGAGCTGGTCGCCGTCGACCGGGAGCGGGTCGTCCCGCTCGAGTCGGACCAGCTCACTCCGGCCGACCTGCTCTCGAACGAGCTCGATCGCTACGCCCGCGATCAGATCTACGAGCAGGCGCTTCGAGCCGCCGCGCCAAGCTCCCCCTGACGGGGCATGTGACGCACGGCTGCGCGGCGGCGTATTAGGGACATGACCTTCGCCGCTGCCGCGGAGCAGCACCTCGACGACGTGTTCGCCTACCTCGCCTACCTGACCGGCGACCGGGCCGCCGCCGAGGACCTCACGGCGGAGACGTTCGAGAAGGCGTTCCGCCTGTGGCGGCGTTTCGATCCTGCCCGCGGCTCGGCACGCGTCTGGTTGTGCCAGATCGCCCGCACGACGGCCCTGGACTGGTTCCGCGCCGAGCGGCGCCGTCGCTCCCGCGAGAACGTCTATGCGCTGCGGGAGGTCGAGACGCCGAGCGAGCCGGTCTTCGGCGAGGGCCTCGCACCTCGGCTGGAGCGCGCGCTCGCGGCGCTCTCGCCGGGCGAGCGCGAGGTGATCGCGCTCCGCATCCTGCTCGAGCTCGAGGGCCGGACCGCGGCCCGGGTGCTCGGGATCAGCGAGACCGCGTGCTCGACGCGGCTCTCGCGCGCGCTCGCGAAGCTGGAGCGGGAGGTGGCCGAGGATGTTGCCTGAGCTCCTCCACGCCGCGAAGCCGGCCGCCTCGCCCGTCCTGCGCGAGCGTGTGCGCCTGATCGCCGCGGCAGAGCCGAAGCTTCCGCGTCGTCTGCCCAGCCGGCGGATCGCGCTGGCAGCCGGCCTGGCCGTCGTGCTGGCGGCGGCGGTCGCGGGCCTCGGCGTCGGCCTCTCCGGCCGCGGCTCGGGTGGAACGGGGGCCGAGCCGGTGACCGAGCGCGCCGTCGGTGCAGTTGCGAGGCCCGGCGTCGCCCCGGCTGTGCTCCCCAGCACCCCGAGCCGCCTGCAGGACTACCGGGCGAGCCTGCAGCTCCAGGTGCCGAATACGGCCGCACTGTCCGACCGGACGAAGCGGGCGATGAGGATCGGGAGGCGGCTCGGGGGCGTCGTGACGAGGGTCGATTTCAGCTCGCAGGGCCGTAGCGGCAGCGCGTCGATCGTCCTCCGGGTGCCGATCGCCCGCGTCCAGGATGCGATCGCCGAGCTGAGCGCGCTCGGCCGCATCGTCGAGCAGCACGTCGTGATCGTCGACGTGCAGCGGCGGATCGAGGCGCTGCGCAAGCGCGTGCAGGAGTCGACCGGCGCGGCGAAGGAGACGGCGCAGGTGCAGCTCCAGCGCGAGCTGCGGAGCGCGCGCCTCTCGACGGTCGCAGTCGCGCTGCGCACGCCGCCGGTGCCGGCGCCTGTGCCCGTGGAGCCGCAACCCGAGTCGACCGCCGTCCGGATCCTCGAGGCCGAAGGCCGGATCGCGCTCTACGCGACGCTGATCGCCGGCCCGATCCTCCTCGTCGGCGCCGCGATCTGGCTCGTAGTGCGCGCGCTGCGCCGGCGGGCAGAGCGGCGTCTCCTAGAGACGTAACGCTTCGCGCGTCGCCTCGTGGAGGAGGCCGTTCGAGGCCAGCGCGTTCCCTCCGCCGGCCGTGTCGTTCCCCGCGAGGTCGGTGAGGCGTCCGCCCGCCTCCTCGATGATCAGCTTCGGCGCCGCGAGGTCCCAGAGGTTGGCCGACGCCTCGACCGAGACGTCGACGCAGCCCTCGGCGAGCAGCATGTACTGCCAGAAGTCGCCGAATCCGCGCGGTGCCCACACGCGGCGGGCCAGCGCGAAGAACGGCTCGTCGAAGTCGCGCAGGCTCGTGTAGGTGAGGACGGCGTCCTCGAGCCGCGCGACCTTCGAGACGGCGATCGGCTCGCCGTCCGCGAACGCACCCCCGCCCCGCGTCGCCCACCAGCGCTTCCCGAGCGCCGGCGCCGAGACGACCGCGACTTCGTCCTCGAGCGCGATCAGCGTTGCGAAGAGCGGGATCCCTCGGACGTAGTTCTTGGTCGCGTCGATGGGATCGACGATCCAGCGGCGCCCGTCGCCCTCGTCGTGGCCGTACTCCTCGCCGACGACCACGTCGTCGGGCCGCTCGCGCGCGAGCACGGTTCGGATCGCCTCCTCGACCGCATGATCGGCCTCCGAGACGGGCGAGAGGTCGGGCTTCGTCTCGACGCGCAGGTCGGGCGCCCGGAAGCGTGCGAGCGTCAGCTCGTCGGCCGCGTCGGCGAGCTGGAAGGCGAGGTCGAGATCCGACGCCACGGCCCGAGCCTATCTGTGCCGTTGACCGGACTAGGGTGTCGGCGCCGGCGCGGGTACCGGCACGGGCGCCGCCGCCGCGGGTGAGGGGGCGCTGCTGTTGCCCGACGAGTCGCGGGCGCGGATCACGTAGGTGGCTGTCTGGTCCTTCGGGACCGTCCGGTCGACGTAGGTGAGCCTCTCGACGGGCGGCGTGTTCAGCTTCGAGTAGTCTCCGCCGTTGAGCGCACGGAACAGGTCGTAGCCGGCGAGATCCGGCTCGGCTCCGGCGGTCCAGGTGAGGGTCGGCCCGGCGTCGGCCGCCGTCACGACCGGCTGGGCAGGCGCCGTCGGCGGGGTGCGGTCGGCGAAGAGGAACGGCAGCAGCGCGGGCAGCGGCACGACGCCGATGTCGCGCGCGTCGCTGAACGGGAAGTCACCGCTGCCGGGGAGCACGTCGCCGAGGCAGGTCGCGGTCGCGGCCAGGTCCGTCTCGCGCGCCGCGATCCAGGAGAACGTCGTCTCGCTCGAGCCCTGCGAGGCGAGCGACGCGGCGAGCGCGCGCCGGCGCAGCTCGTCGCCGATCACGCCGCGCGCGATCTCGACGGTCGCGTGCCGCCGCTTGAGCGCCCGCTCGTAGGCGGGCCTCTTGCCGTGGAAGGCGCGCTTGATCGCGGCCTGCTCGGCTGCGAGGACGTCCGCTTGTCTCACCTGGACGGCCCTCGAGAGGGACGCACGGGCGAAAAGCGCCGTCACCGCGATGCGCTGCTCCCGCGTGAACGGCGTCAGCCGCTCCACTGCCGCCTGCCAGAGATGGCCGCCCGCGAAGGTGCACTGGGCGCCCTTCGGCAGCACGATCTGGCCCTCCACGGTCGAGGTGTTGAAGGCCGCCTGGGCTGTCCCGGCCGCGGTCGGCGCGTCGCACAGGGCCGGATCGCGCGTCCAGAGGTAGGCGCAGGCCGCCAACGCCTTGTCCTCGTCGACGCTCTCGGGCCCGAACGTCCCCCAGCCCCACGACCAGATCGAGGTCAGGTGCTCCTCGGTCGCGACCTGGCGCGCCGCGAGCGCCTCCCACTTCACCACCCGTAGCCACGCCTCCGTAGGCTCCAGGCCTTGCCGGCCGGCGATGCCGGGCGTCTGGGCGGAATGGAAGCCGAGCATGATCCCGAGGCGTGCCGCCGCGACGTCGGCGCCCTCGAAGTGCGCGACCACGCTCCTGATTCCCAGGCGCATGCGCCGGTTTCCCATCACCGGGCCCATCGGGTAGATGCGAGAGGCGTCGTAATAGGCCTCGTAGACGATGTCGGCCGACTGCGCGACCTGGCGCCACCAGTCCGCGGTCGCACCGGCGACCGTGGGGTTCCCGTGCACCAACAGCGCCGGATGCCCGCCGCCGGCCGCCAGACCCTGTACGAGCGCGAGCACATCGGCGCGGTACTGGGCGGTCGTCGGAGTCCACGGCGCCGCTGCCTGGGACCCGAGCAGCTCGTTGAGCGCGATCCACGGCGTGCTGCAGTCGGAGGACTGCTGGGCCTGCGTCAGCAGCTTGGCCGCAGCGGCCGGAATCGTGGTGGGATCGGCGGGGTCGGACGGGTCGCCGACGATCCGGTCGAGGTGGAGGACAAAGTATGTGGTCGCCGCCCCCTTGCTCCGGTAGTCGGCGGGTACAGCCGTCCCGCTCGTCGTCACCACGACCCCGGGATGCGCCAGGACCGAGCGGACATCCGGCCTCACCGAGCCTTCGCCGTAGTCGATCCAGAGCGGCGCGTCGGTCGGCAGCCCGCACGCCCCGAGCGCGCTGTGCGACGGCGACGCGACCACAGTCGCCACAAGGGCGACGCCGAGCAGGGCGAGGAGCCCTGCCAGGGAAGGGCGCGCTAGAACGCGGAGATACGCTGACGGCTGAGAACGCATGGGGACCCTTCGCGAACGGTCGAACGGTACACGAGATCGGCTCGAGACGCGTCCCGAGCCTAGGTGAGCGATCTGCTAGCTCGTGAAGCGGAACGAACGGGCGGCCTTGGCGAAGACGGGAGCCTTCGCGTGCGCCGCGCCCGGCGAGCTGGTGAACGTGAGCGAGTACGTCCCGCCGCGATGCTGGAGGAAGTAGACGACCGCCGCCTCCGCGTGCCCCTGTGCCTTGCCCGTGTACGTGCACCGCATGCTCGGGCCTGCCGGGAGAGAGACCTGGGCGCATCTCACCGAGCTCCCGAGCTTCCTCGCCTGCGCGGTCACGCTCTGGAGCCAGGCCGAGCGCCTGTATGCGTTCCGGTCGGCCGACGCCTGCACGACGAGGGCGGTGGAGACCGTCGGCCCGTTGGGGTCGTACGCGACGAACCGCAGCGACGAGCCGCCCGATGCGAGTCCCTTGAGCTTCGGGCCCAGGTACGCGACGAGAGCCGGCTTGGTCCTTAGCGCGACACCTGCGGCCTTTCGGTCGATCCCCGCCCAGGTGGAAGGCACGCTGACCGAGAAGCCGCCGGCGGGGACACGGTAGGACGTCGTGCCGATCGTGGCGGTGCCGCCGATGATCGCGAAGGTCGGCTTGCTGACGACGATCTGCTGGGGGTCGGACCAGGACATGGCCTGCGCGCCGGTCGGCAGCGAGTAGTCGAAGCCGCGCACGCGGTAGTACCAGGTGCCCGACGTGAGCGGGAGTACCTCGGCGGTGTTGAGCGTCATCATCCCCAGCGCGTTGGTCGCGGGATCGGTTTCGGGCTTGAAGGGCACCTTCGTCTTGCTCCACTGCACCTCGTAGACCTCGGCGCCGAGCGCCGTCGTCCAGGCGACGAGTGGCGCGCCGTAGAACGCACGGGTGTCGTTCGCCGACGCGAGCTTGCCCTTGGGCGAGAGCCCGGTCGCGAACAGCTCGCCGCTTGCGGTGAGGGCCGGCTCGCTCGCCTTGCCGAAGCGCATCATCCGGCCGGCGGCGCAGACGTCCTGCGAAAGCTCGGAGTCGGTGTACCGGATCGTGCCCGTCGTGCGCGTGACGGGCTCACCGGCGAAGTGGAAGAGCTTCGGCACGGCACTGAGCGTGATCGTGTCACCGGCGATCGCGGCGATCGTCACCGGCTCGGTGTTGCCGGGTCCACCGATCATGATCAGGTCGCCGACGGCGAACCCGGAGGCGTTGGCGACCGGCATCGAAGTCGTGTTGAGCGGGCCCGCGATAGACGTCACGAGGGCGCCGGGTACCTTCGCATCCACGCCGACGACGGTCCAGTAGTAGCCGCCGCCGTTGACCCAGTCGGTATCCCAGAGGTCGATCGGCGGCCCCATCGTGCCAGTCAGATTGAGCAGCTGGATCGCTCCCGCGCCCGAGCCGGTGCTCGGAGTAGTCGGAGTAGTGGGCGTCGTCGGGGTGGTGGGCGTGGTGGGCTCTCGTGGGAGTGGTCGGCGTAGTCGGTGTGGTCGTGGTGGCTCCTCCGGGGAGCCCGACCGTGGCCGTCACGGGCGGAAGGGCTTCGTTCGCGGTCACCTTCTCGCCGTCCCAGGTGTAGCTGCCTCCGTCCGGCCCATCGGAGAGGTAGGCGCCACGCGCAGACGTGACAGAGCCCGTCGCCTGCGGCAGCGCCAGCGGGCCACTGAAGCGCGGTGCGTACGCCGGGCTGCCGACGATCGCGCCGGTGAAGACGCGGTTCAGGCAGCCGCGGTCGGTGTAGACGTAGACGCGGTAGAGCTCGCTGCTCGTCGAGAGGAACGACTGGTTTCCGCCGTAGACGAAGGCGGGCATGAGCCGTTGGGCCGGCGACGAGGAGGATCCCGTCGAGACGACGTCCGAGACCGTCGCGGTCGGCTTCAGCGCGCCGACGACGAACGGCGGGTTGACGGAGCTGTAGACGGGGCTCCACGCGCCGTGCGTGACGACGGGCAGGCCGTTCAGCCGCTTGTTGAAGTCGTCGCGAACCGCGCGGATCCGCCAGCGCACCTGGCCGAGCCAGGACGCGGCCTGGTGGAAGGTGTAGAACTCGCGCTCGTCCGCGACGTTCGTGGTCACCTGGATGGTCTTCGGGATGTCGACGAACCAGACCTCGTAGCCGACCGCGCCGTCCACCGGCGTCCAGCGCAGCAGGCCGGGATAGCTCGGCAGGGGCGTGGGCGGCGGGGGCGGCTGCATGTCGAAGCCGAACGAGCTGCTCCAGTCGGTGCTCGTGTCGTCGAGCACCGCGCGGACGCGCGCATAGAGCGCGTGCGGCGTGCCGGTAATCCATGGAAGCGTCAGCGCGGGCGCCACCACGGGGCTCGTCAGGGTCGTGTTCTCGAAGATGATTCCGCTGTCCTGGAACGAGCCACTCGTCGAGAGCTGGAACTCGTAGTGCACCGCACCCGCAACCGGATTCCAGGCGAAGGCCGGCGTCCGCGAGAAGACCTCCGTGCGCGGCTCGTCGACGCGCAGCAGGAAGGCGTGCAGCCCGGTCGGTGCGGCCGTCGTAGCCCGCGTCGCCGCGAACGACGGCGAGGCCAGCGCGAGCAGCGCGGTGAGCACGGAGAGGATGAAGGCGGCGCGAACGGTCATTGAGCTCCTAGTCCTTCTTGGCTTTCTTGTGAGCCGGGGGCTTGACGAGGGCGAGCTTGCGGGAGACCGTGACTCCGGCCGCTCCGCCCGGAGAGAGGAACTTGAGCGTCAGCACAGACGCGTTCACCGTCCGCCCGGCGGGCTTGCGGAGCGCGTTCACGATCGACTGCGGCAGTTTGAAGCGGATGTCGTTGTTGCCCGCGCGGAGTTGGTAGGTGCCGAGGTTCTTCGTACCGGCCGACGCCTGGAGCTTCCCCTCCCCGGTCGAGAACACGATCAGCCGCACCATGCGGTCGGCGGTCGAGACTCGGATGATCTGCGCCCCGTAGACGAAGATCGTGGGTACGGCGTCGGTCGTCGGTGCGGCGACCGTCGGGCCCGTGTAGATCGGGTCGGGCGGCAGAGTCGCGGCCGTCGGTGTGCTGAGATCCACGGTCAGCGTGCCGGTGATCGACGAACTCCTTGCCGTTTGCGGTGACGTCGGTGCTCGGGTTCGGCAGCGACACGTAGGCGTCGGCGCTCGCCTTGCACGTGTTCCAGGGCACCGTGAGTGAGGCTGTGCTGCCGGAGACCGAAAACGCCTGAGCCGTCGCGCCTTTCGTGTTCGCGTAGAAGTAGGGCTTCGCGCTGATGCCGGCCGGGGATGGCCACGTTTAGCGCCAGGCTCGCCGCGAAGCACATGCCGGTGTCGCTCGCGCCGGCGTCGATGTGGCGCAGCGCGATGTAACGCGCGGCGAAGTGGCTGACCGCGACGTGCGTCGACGGGATCGGACCAGTGACCGTCCCCATCGTTGCCGAGACCTGCGCGACCGGCAGCAGTCCCTTGATCGAGAGGATGGAGAAGTTGCCCGTCAACCGCGCGACGGTGTAGTCGGTGAACACGGATCGAATGTCGCGCCGTTGTCGCGACCACGTCAGAGACGTACTGGGTCGCCGGCTGGGCCGGGAGGCCGAGCGACGCACCATCGGTGAAGAGCTGCTTGATCGCGTCCGCCCCGTAGCGCTCGCTCAGGTACTCCATGAATGTCCAGCCTGGATCGCCGGCATGGTCGTAGCCGACGGTCCGCAGTCGCCGCCGACGCAGTCGCCCGTGTTGTCGGACGCGCCGAGGTCAGACTTCACGGGCGTACTGAAGTCTTCGAGGCGGAAGGCCGCCCACTCTGCCGCCGCCTGCTCGACCCAGAGGTCGGCCGGCTGCCAGATGCCGAACTCGAACAGGTTGAAGACCGCGTGCGCGACCTGGTGCAGTCCCACCGTGCTGCCGTTGGTGAGCTGGATCGTTCCTGACGTTTGGGCCGCCGCGGCGTTCGTCGGGACGGCGTTGTCGTCGAAGTCGGTGAACGAGGCGATCACGATGTCGATGTAGCCCGGGTTGACGATGCCTCCGGGGTGGCGGGGCCGGGTAGCCCCAGCTCGCGTACTGGGCGTACGCGCGCTCGGCCCAGCCTGCGATGTCGGTCATCTGCTGCTGGGTGATGTAGTCGGCGCTCGCCGGGTCGGTCGCGTAGTGGATCGCGAAGTGCGGTCGTCAACATCGTCTTGGGGTCTTCGGGAACGGCTCGACGGCCGAGGCGTGCGGCACCGTCACCACGAGGGCGAGGGCGATCAGGGCGCCGAAAACGACGACCGCAGCAGACAAACGGGCGCGAAACATGCCAGCAGGGGCATCGGCCTGAACGCTGGGAAAGCTTTAGTTCAAGCCGTCAGTGGAGCGAGAGGTAGAGCGCTGCGAGCGCGATCGTGCCGGCGAAGAGGAGGCAGCAGAGCGCGAACAGGAGCCAGCCGAGGCTCGCGTTGCGGCGGGCGAGCTCGAGCTCCATCAGACGATCACCGCATCGACCGCCATCGCGACGAAGAGCAGCGCGAGGTAGAGCAGCGAGTAGTGGAAGAGCAGCGCGGCACGCTTCGGTGTCGTGTGACGGGCGAGATGCCAGGCGAGCGCGACGAAGCCGCCGCCGAGCCCGACTGCCGCAACCGCGTACGCGAGCCCCATCCAGCCCGTCAGGTACGGCACGAGCGAGATCCCGATCAGCACGTAGGAGTAGATCAGGATCTGGCGCACGGTCGCCCGCTCGCCGCGCACGACCGGCAGCATCGGCACCTTCGCCGCGGCGTAGTTCTCCTTGATCAGCAGTGCGAGCGCCCAGAAGTGCGGCGGCGTCCAGAAGAAGACGATCAGGAACAGCCAGATCGCGGTCAGCGTGAGGTCGCCGGTCGCGGCGGCGTACCCGACGAGCGGCGGCACTGCGCCGGCGGCGCCGCCGATCACGATGTTCTGGGAGGTGCTCCGCTTCAGCATGCGCGTGTAGACGAGCACGTAGAAGAGGCCGCCGACCAGCGCGAGCGTCGCCGTCAGCAGGTTGACGGTGCCCGCGAGCAGGGTGAACGAGAACGCCATCAGCGCGAGCCCGAACTCGAGCGCGTGCGGCGCCGACACGCGACCGGCCGCGACGGGCCGCTTCTCCGTCCGCTTCCCCATCAGCACGTCGATGTCCCGGTCGAGCATGTGGTTGAGCGCGCTCGCGCCGCCGCAGGCGAGCGCGAGGCCGGTCATGGTCGCCACGAAGAGGCCGAGCGGCGGGACTCCCTCCGCGCCGACGTACATCCCGCCCGCGCCCGTGAGCAGGAGCAGCGTCATGATCCGCGGCTTGGTGAGCGTCACGTAGTCGCGCCAGGGGCCGTGCGGGACAGGCTCGCCGCGGAAGGCGAGCGCGGCGGTGACCGTGGTCGCGGCGAGCGCGGCCGCGGCGGCAGCGAGGTGAAGAGCCGGCGCGGTCAGCAGGGCGGCGAGGCCGAACAGCCCGAGCGAGACGAAGGCGGGCACCACCAGGCGCCGATACTCGAGCAGCGCGGCGACGGCGACGGCGACGAGCGGAGGCAGTGCGAGCGCGGCGAGCATCTGATGCGCGGTGCCGAAGCCGGCCGCGCCCGAGACGACGGCGACGAGCACCGCGGCGGCCGCGCCGAGCGCGGTCAGCCGCAGCCAGGGGCCGGGGGCGGGCTCAGTGCGCACCGGACTCCGCGAGACGGCGTCGAAGGTCGTACAGGGGCCGGGGGCCGGTGACGGGCGGCACGGTGTCGAAGTTCTGCTCGGGGGGCGGCGAGGAGGTGTACCACTCCAGCGTGTCCCCCCGCCAGGGGTCGTTGCCCGCTCTTGGATGTGTGCGGAAGACGTTGACGAGAAGCACGATGATCCCGACGGCCATCACCCCGGAGCCCACGGTGGAGAGGACATTGTAGGACTCCCAGTGGCCGCCCTGGGTGTACGTGGAGGATCGGCTCTGCAGCCCGAGCCGGCCGAGCAGGAACTCGAAGAAGAACGCGATATTGAACCCGGCGAAGAGGAGCCAGAACGACAGGGCGGCGAGGCGCTCGTCGAGCAGCCGGCCGAAGATCTTCGGCCACCAGAAATGGAGGCCGGCGAGGATCGCGAACAGCGAGCTCCCGTAGAGCACGTAGTGCAGGTGCGCGACGACCTCGGCGGTGCCGTGCAGCGAGAAGATCGCGACGGCGAGCCGCGAGAGGCAGCCGACGCCGAAGAGGAAGAGGAAGCCCGCCGCGAATAGGAGCGGCGAGTCGAACCGGGGCTTGCCGTGTACGAGCGTCGGGAGCCAGTCGAGGAACATCACGATGACCACGACGCCGGCCGCCACGGTGACGACGATCAGGGCGGCGTGCACGTAGCCGTGCACCCCGATCACGAAGGTGCGGTGGATCCAGACGAGCAGGAAGAGCGCGCCGAGCGCCCAGATCGAGTAGACCATCCGCGAGTAGCTGAAGATCGCCCGTCCGGAGAACACGGCGACGATCTCGGAGACGATCCCGACCGGCGGCAGAATCAGGACGTAGACCTCGGGCCGTCCCAGGAACCAGAAGGCGTGCCGATACAGCGCCGTGCTGCCGCCTTCCGACGCGACGAAGAAGTGCGTCCCGGCCTCCCGGTCGAGCAGCAGCATCGTCAGCGACGCCATGAGCGTCGGCACGATCAGGAGCAGGAGCGCCGAGTAGACCAGCATCGCCCAGGCGAAGAGCGGCATGCTCATCCAGGTCATGCCCTCGGTGCGCATGTGCTTGACGGTGACGACGAGGTTGATCGAGGCGAGGATCGAGGAGAGCGAGAGGAGCAGCAGCGAGAGGATCAGGATGTTGGCGCCGTTCCCGGGCCAGGCCTCCTTCTCGGCCAGCGGTACGGAGCCGGTGAAGCCGCCGCTCGCCGCGCCGCCCTCGGCGAGGAAGCTCGAGAACAGGACGACTCCTCCGAGCAGGAACAGCCAGTAGGAGAGGGCGTTGAGGCGGGGGAAAGCGACGGTCCGCGCGCCGATCAGGAGCGGCACGAGGTGGCTGCCGAGCCCGGCGAAGATCGGCACGGCGAAGAGGTAGATCATCGTCGTCGCGTGAAGCGTGAGCACCTGCTCGTACGAGCGCTGCGAGAGGAAGTGCTCGTCGGGCGCCGTGGCCTGTCCGCGCAGGAACAGCGCCAGCACGCCGCCGAGGAGCAGGAAGACGAGGCTGGTGCCCACGTAGAGGGCGCCGATCCGCTTGTGGTCGACGGTCGTGAGCCAGGTCGTGACCCTGCCCCGCATCCAGTCGGTGCGCGGGGTCGTGTCGGTGCTAACTGCCAAACGAGGTTCCGGGAAGCTTCCAGGGCACGAGGGTGCGATTCTATGAGGTATGGGCGTCGGATCACAGGTCGACATTCCGCCCGGCGTCGTCCCGCCGTTCGAGGTGTACGTGAACGGCGTGCTCCAGGAGCCCGGCACCGACTTCGAGCAGGTCGGCCCTTCGCTCCTCTTCACGCGCCCGCTCGCCCGCGAGGGGAACCTCGGCACGATGCGCTGGCTCTCGATGCTGCTCGGGGTCGCCGGCACGTACCGGAAGAACGACCAGATCGACTTCGTCTACACGCGCGACGGCCGCCGGCTCGTCGCCCACGGCGTGCCGCGGACGGAGGAGCCCTGATGCGCGTCTCGGCGAAGGTGGACTACGCGGTGCGGGCGGCGATCGAGCTCGCCGTCGCCGCCGGCGAGGGGCCCGTCAAGGGCGAGCGCATCGCCACTGCGCAGACGATCCCTCCGAAGTTCCTCGAGAACATCCTCCTCGACCTGCGCCACGCGGGGCTCGTCTCGAGCCAGCGCGGCATCGAGGGCGGCTACTGGCTCGCCCGCCCGCCCGAGGAGATCACCGTCGCGGACGTGATCCGCGCGGTCGAGGGGCCGATCGCGAGCGTGCGCGGGGTTCGGCCCGACGAGCTCGAGTACACCGGCTCGGCCGAGCCGCTCCGCGACGTCTGGCTCGACCTGCGGACGGCCCTCCGCGGCGTGCTCGAGCACGTCACGCTGGCCGACCTCGTCAGTGGTCGAACACGGTCGTCCGGGCCGGCCTGACGTAGACGATCTGGCCCTCGGCCAGCTCGAGCGCCTCTTCCTGGTCCCTCGTCAGCTGCGCCC
Organism: uncultured Actinomycetes bacterium; assembly: GCA_963724805.1. GTDB lineage: Bacteria > Actinomycetota > Thermoleophilia > Gaiellales > Gaiellaceae > CAVQZA01. Next base: position 386,390 of record CAVRWA010000014.1, on the reverse strand, counting down.
AGAGCGGCGTGCCGTCGGCGCGGACGAGCTCGACCCGAACCTCGAAGCCGAGGTGGACGACTCGCTCCACCATCGCCTCCTCGGTCGCTCCGTTCGGCTGGATTGCGACCTCGACGTCGTGGGGGCGGACGAGAGCGCCGTCGAGGCGGTTCACCGGGCCGACGAAGCTCATCACGAACTCGCTCGCCGGCGACTCGTACAGCTCACGAGGCCCGCCTTCCTGCTCGATCCGGCCCTCGTTCATGACCACGATCCGCTCGGCGACCTCCATCGCCTCCTCCTGGTCGTGGGTCACGATCACGGTCGTCACCTTCGACTCGTCGTGCAGGCGCCGCAGCCAGACCCGCAGCTCCTTGCGCACGCGCGCGTCGAGGGCGCCGAACGGTTCGTCGAGGAGGAGAACGCTCGGCTCGACGGCGAGGGCGCGGGCGAGTGCCATCCGCTGGCGCTGGCCGCCGGAGAGCTGCGCCGGATAGCGGTCGCCGAAGGGGCTCAGCTGAACGAGCGCGAGCAGTTCGGCGACCCGTTCGCGGATCTCGCTCTTCGGCCGCTTGCGGATGGTCAGGCCGAACGCGACGTTGTCGGCAACGGTCATGTGCTTGAAGGCAGCGTAGTGCTGGAAGACGAAGCCGATCCCGCGCTCCTGCGGGGGCAGGGCGGTCACGTCCCGGCCGTCGAGCAGCACGGTGCCCGTGTCCGGCCGCTCGAGGCCCGCGATCACGCGGAGGAGCGTCGACTTGCCGCTGCCGCTCGGCCCGAGCAGGGCGGTCAGCGAGCCCGTCTCGACCTCGACGGTGATCCCTTCGAGCGCGGTGAACTCGCCGAAGCGCTTGGTCACGTCACGAGCCGCAATGCCCATCAGCGGGTCTCCTCTTTCGGCTTGAGCAGGGTCATCAGGACGAGCGTCGAGATCGCCAGCAGCGCCAGTACCACCGACGCGGCGTAGGCGCCGACGAGGTCGAAGCCCTGGTAGGCGGCCTCGACGTGGATTGTCATCGTCTCGGTCTGTCCGACGATGCGGCCCGAGACGACGCTGACGGCGCCGAACTCGCCGAGTGCGCGCGCGGTGGTGAGGACGACGCCGTAGGCGACCGCCCAGCGGATCGCCGGGAGCGTGATCCGGCGGAACGTCTGCCAGCCCGACGAGCCGAGCGTCGAGGCCGCGGCCTCCTGGTCGGTGCCGATCTCGCGCAGCACCGGCACCACCTCGCGCACCACGAACGGCAGCGAGACGAAGATCGTCGCGAGCACCATCCCCGGCATCGCGAACACGACGTTGTAGCCGTGGGCGATCAGCCAGTGGCCGAACCAGCCCTGGCGGCCATAGAGGAGCAGCAGCGAGAAGCCGACGACGACGGGCGAGAGCGCGAGCGGCAGGTCGACGATCGCGTTCACGAAGCCGACTCCCGGGAAGCGATGGCGCACGATCAGCAGGGCCATGATCACGCCGAAGACCGTGTTGAGCGGCACGGCGATCAGCGCAAGCTCGATCGTGAGCAGGAACGCGTGCTTGGCGTCCGGGGTCGTGACCGCGTGCCAGGCCGGCCAGAAGCCGTGCTCGAAGGCGCGGTAGAAGATCACCGCGACCGGCGCGAGCAGGATCACCACCAGGTAGCCGAGGGCGAAGGTGCGGAGGCCGTATCTACGCATGATCGAACCGGGTCGCGTAGTGACGAAGCGCGCCGATCGCGAGCAGCACCCCCAGCGAGATCACGAGCAGCACGACCGAGACGGCCGCGGCCGCGACGGAGTCGTTCGACTCGATCCGCCCGAAGATGAAGACCGAGGCGACCTCCGTCTTGAACGGCAGGTTCCCGGAGATCAGGACGACGGCGCCGAACTCCCCGACCGCGCGCGCGAACGCCAGCGCGACGCCGGAGAGGATCGCCGGCAGCAGGTTGGGGAACACGATCCGCCGGAAGACCACGAGGCTGCCGGCGCCGAGCGAGGCGGCCGCCTGCTCCATCTCCTGGTCCAGCTCGAGCAGGACGGGCTGCACGGTGCGCACGACGAAGGGCAGCGTCACGAAGAGCAGCGCCATCAGGATCGCCGTGCGCGTGAAGGCGACGTCGATCCCGACCGGCGAGTGCGGCCCGTAGAGGGTGAGCAGCGTCAGCCCCGCGACGATCGTCGGCAGCGCGAAGGGCAGGTCGATCACCGAGTTGACGAGGCTCTGGCCGTGGAAGCGGTCGCGCACCAGGACCCAGGCGATCGCGGTCCCGGCGACCGCGTTGACCAGCGCGACGAGCAGCGCGACGACGAGCGACAGCTTCAGCGCTGCGACCGCCTCCGGGCTCGAGATCGCGTCCCAGAACGCAGACCAGCCGCCCTGCCCCGCCCGCCACACGATCGCGGCGAGCGGGAGCAGGACGATCAGGGTCAAATACGCGGTGGCGATGCCGACTCCGACCGGCACCGCATTGCCGGTGCGGAGCCGCGGCGCGGCGGAGACCGGGGTGCTAGCCGCCAGTTGACACCCCCAGGCTCTGCTCGATCTTTGCCATCACGCCGTTCTTCGGGTCGAAGAACTGCTTGGTGACCCTGTCCCAGCCGCCCACGTAATTGATCGTGAAGAGCTGCGGTCGCGGCGGATAGTCGAACTCCTTGCGAACCTTGGGGTCGACCGGGCGGTAGCCCGACTGGCCGAACAGGCGCTGCGCCGCCGGGGTGCGCAGGTACGCGAGGAAGTCCTTCGCCGCCTTGGGCGCCGTCTTCGTCACGGCGGCGGGGTTCTCCACGAGGAGCGTCGCCTTCGGGATCAGGTAGTAGACGGGCTGGTTGGCCCGCTGCGCGAGGATCGCCTCGTTCTCGTAGGTCAGCAGGACGTCGCCCTTGCCGGCGATGAACGTCTGCAGCGCGGTGCGCGCGCTCGTGTCCTGCGAGACGACGTTGTGGAAGAGCTTGTTGAGGTACGCGATCGCCTGCGCCGGGGTCTTGTGCGCGCGGAGCTGGGCCCCGTACCCAGCCATCACGTTCCAGCGCGCGCCTCCCGAGGTGAACGGGTTCGGGGTCACGACCTGGACGCCCGGCTTGACGAGGTCGTCCCAGGTCTTGATGTGCTTCGGGTTTCCGTTCCGCAGCACGAACACGACCACGGAGTCGCTGACCATGCCGTTGTAGGGGGCCTTGCTCCAGTTCCTGTCGATCAGGCCCGCCTTGACGAGGGTGTCGACGTCGGGGGCGAGCGAGAGGTCGACGACGTCCGCGGGGAGGCCGGCCACGATCGCGCGGGCCTGGTCGCCCGAGGCGCCGTACGACTGGGTGAACGAGACGTCCTTCCCCGCGGGGGTCGCCTGGAAGGCGGGGATCAGGTGAGAGAACGCTTCCTTGGGCGTCGAGTACGCGACGAGCGCGATCTTCGTGTCCCGCGCGGCGGCGCCGGCGAGTCCGGCGAGCGCCGCCGCGACCCCGAGCGCGATCACTAAAGCTGTAATACGACGCATTATTCCTCCCTAATCAATCAACTTTGTCCACGAGTTAAGTAGACAACTACCGCAAGGCAGGGCGCCGAGTCAAATCGGAACCGTCTTTGGTCATACTCCGGGCATGAGCGAGATACGGTCGGAGGCGGACGAGCTCGACGCGGCGCTGCGGGCGTTTGCCGTCGCGGACGCGTTCGAACGGGACGCGGCCGAGCTCCGCGCCGAGCTGCGCCGCCTGCGCGCCGCGGGCCGGACGGCGCCGTCGTGGGGCTCACGGTGGGAGCCGCGTGCCGCTCTGCCGGGCGCGGTGCCGCGGATCGCGGCCGAAGCGGCCTTCCTCATCGCCGCCGCCGTCTTCGTCGGCGTCGCCGGCTACGGCGCCGTGACGGTCGTGCTCGACGATGGCCGCGGCCTGGCTCGTGGTCCTCGGGATCGAGTCGGTCCTGCTCCGAGAGCGGCGCGCGGCCGCCGAGCCGCCCGCCGCCCCTGAGCCCTCACCCGAGGGCGAGGCGTTCCTCGAGGCCCTCAGGCCCAGTCCAGCGGCTCGTAGCCGCTCGTCGTCGGCGCTGAGATGATCAGCACCTCGGCGACCGTGTCGCCCTCGTTGCGCGCGGTTCGTCTCGCCTCGGGGGCGATCCGGGCGTAGGTGCCGGCGGGCGCGGGGACGTCCTGCCCGTCGATCGTGATCGTCGAGGTCCCGGACAGGAACACGAAGACCTCTTCCTGGTCGCGCTCGAGCTCGTCGTGCTCGGTGAGCGTGCCGCCGGGCTCGACCTCGACGATGTTCATGCCGAACGACGAGACGCCGAGCCCGCGCCGCACGAGCAGCCAGCGGTCCCACTCGCGGTCGAACTCGTCGCGGTGCTTGACGGTGAAGCCCTTGCCCTCTACGGCCATCTGCGACTCCTTTCGTCCGGGAATCGCCGACTCTACAAAGCCGCATCGGGGCGGGGCGTCCGCAAGCGCCCCGCCCCGAACGCGACGAGTCAGGGGGTGACGGTGAGGAAGCCCGTCATGCCGCGGTGGACATGGAACGGGACGTCGCAGACGTAGGTGTAGCCACCCGGCGGCAGCCCAACGGTCCACGTCTCCGTCCCGCCCGGGGAAAGGAGCGCGCCTGACTTGATGCCGTTGATCGAGAAGTTGTGGACCTCGCTTGCCCGTGTTCGTGATCACGAAGGTGACCTGGCCCGACGGCACGGTGGTCTGGGAGAGGTCGAAGCGGTATTCGAACATGCCGACCTGGACGGTCGTGTTCGCCGTGCCGACTGTCCCGGTGGGTGGCGGCGGCGCGGTCGTGGTCGTCGTCGCCGGGTCGTCGTCACGGGCGGTGGCGCGACGGGCGCCGTCGCGACCGCGAAGACGCCCCTCATCCCGGCCGCCGCATGGCCCTGGATCGTGCAGAGGTACGCGTAGCGGCCCTTCTTGGGAACTTGACTGTCAGCCTCGCCTTCTGGCCGGGATTGAGCGTCGCCGTCTTCTTGCCGCCGATCTTGAAGTCGTGGCTGATCTTGCCCTTGTTCACGACGGTGAAGACCACCGTGCCGATCGGGGGCGCTGCGCTTCGAGAACACGAACTTGAACTCGGAGGCGGCGACGGTGATCCTCGTCACCTTCGGCGCGGCGTGCGACGAGCCGGAGCCTACGCTGCGCCGCGTGCCGCCAGGACGCCGGTTGCAAGCCCGGCCTTCACCAGCGCGATCAGCATCAAGACCCCTACGACTCCGTCGCATCGATTCCACCCTCCGGTCGAAAGTCGTTATCAGGCCTGTATGCAACGAGGCTCGGGTGCCCACCGGCCTCTACTCAGCGCCGTGAATGCGACGGCTCCGCCGCCGGCCCCACCCCCGCGCCGACGAGCAGCAGGTCGCCAGCGACCGCGGGCACGCGTTGACGCCCGCCCGCAGCCTGCGCGCGCCAGAGGATCGCGCCGTCGCGCGCGTCGAGCGCGTAGACCGTCCCGTCGAAGGTGGCGGTGAAGACGACGTCGTCCGGCGACGGTCGCGCAGCCGAAGACGGGCTGCGGCAGACGGCGCGCCCAGCCGCGCTGCCCCGTCGCCGCGTCGAGAGCGACGAGTTCGCCCGGCCCCGGCGGTCGAGGTCGACGCGTGTCGAGCTCCTGGTACGCCGATCGCGCTGCCCCGGCAGCAGAGGTCGACGACGGGGACGAAGAGCGCGCCGCCGCGCGTACGCCATCGGCGTCTCGACGCCGCCGAGCAGGCCCGGGCAGACGGCTCACCCGCCGCCGTGGCAGCGGGCCCACGTCGTTGCGGTGGACGCCCGACGCACGGTCTCCCACAGCCGCTGCGTGCGTGCCGCCGGTCCCAGGCGATCACGCGCCCGCCCTTGCCGGCGCCGAACGACGGCGTCGTTGCCCGCCGACGCGCGCGAGGATCGGCGTCAGCTCGAAGTCGTGGTCGCGGACGTCGTGCGGGGTCACCTGGTCGTACCAGAGCAGGCGGCCCGTCCGCGCCGTCGAGGACGAGCAGCGAGTCCGTGTAGAGCGCCGGGCCCGGGAACGCGCCGCCGTTCGGGTGCGCTCGGCGAGCCGCCCCAGGGCGTCGGGTTCGCGGTGCCGGCAGTAGACGCGGCCCGCCGTCGATCGAGACGCGGGTACCACGAGCCCGCCGCCGCCGGCCTCGAGCGGGAACGCGCCACGGCCCCTCGATCGTGTCGAACTTCCAGCGCACCGCGCCCGTCGCCGCGTCGAGCGCGTAGAGCGCCCCGCGCCCGTTCGGCGTGTAGCCCGACCGTGCTCAGGTACACGAGGCCCGTTCGCCACGGCAGCGGCGCGATGTCGACGAACTGCTCGGTCGGTGCTCATCGAGGGCCGTGCGCCAGAGCTGCTTGCCCGGTCGGCCGCCGAGAGCGCGAAGCGCGTCGGAGTCCGTCGCGCCGTAGACGCGGCCGTCGGCGAGCGGCGAGGCCGTTCGGCCCTGCGTTCGCGCGCGCCGAAGCGGTGCGTCCAGCGGAGCGCGCCGGTCGGACGGTCGAGCGCGAAGACGTTGCTCTGCATGTCCTGGACGTAGACGAGTCGCCGTCGGCGACGGGGGTCGAGGTGAAGACGCCGGAAGGGCTCGGCTCGGCCGTGAGGCGAAAGCGCCAGACGGGCCGAAGGCGCCCGACGGTGCGGTCGGTGATCGACGATCCGGCGGCCGCCCGCGTCCCCTCGAGGTCGCCGTTCGGGAGGGGCCAGGCGCCGCGCGAGGCGTGACCGCCGCAGCCGCCGCAGACGAAGACAGCGCCGAGCGCCGCGGCCGCCGAGAGGACGTTTCGAGCCGTTTTTGGGGCCACGGGACCCTGCTATCCTAGCCCGGTCGGCCAAGGAGAATGGGGAACTTGAAGGCACCGCTCTTCGCAGTTGCAGCACTCTCGGCCGTCGCGCTCGTGCCGGCCGCTCAAGGCATCGCCTCCGGGCCTCAGACGACCGCGCCCAACGTCTTCGACGACATCCACGTTACGATCTCCGACAAGCACCTCTCAGTGAGCCGGCTCCACGGGAACCGCGGCGACGTCGGCCGCTTCATCATCCGCAATACCGGGACGAAGCCGCACACCTTCACGCTCGGCAAGTACTCACACGGGACCGGCCAGGCCGCCCAGGGCCAGGGACAAAGGCACTACGGCGTCCAGACCGGGTTCACGACCACGGTCAAGCCCAATCAGCAGAAGCTCTTCCTGCTCTTCTTCGACTTCCGCGGCCCCGTCCCGTACAAGGCGGACGGCGGCAAGACGGGCAAGGGCACCTTCACGATCCATTGACGAGAGCGGCGGCCTTTCGGCCGCCGCTCTCCTCTCCGTTACTCTGGTTCGCCCTTGGTTACGGCAGAGCGAACGTGTAGATGGCGTCGTCACGCAGCCTCGCCGGATTGGTGAGGCCGAGCGGGCGCGACACGTCGTTGTGAGCCTGACCGCCGACGGCGACGGACACGTACTGCTTGCCGTTCACCGTGTAGGTGACGGGAGCAGCGCCCACCGGTGCGGACATTGGCGGCGACTTCCAGAGCGATGCTCCGGTCGCCGTGTCCACCGCCTCGAGGTAGCCGTGGCCGTCCTGGGCGTTCCCCTCGCCGAGGTGGCCGATGAACGTGATCCCTGACGCGGTGTTCATCGACCCGCTGTAGCACGGAGCGGCCCAGTGCTGGTGCCAGGCCAACTTGCCGGTGGTCACGTTCAGCGCGGAGAAGTTGCCGGTGTTGGCGGTCGATGTGTCTCCGCCAAAGAGGACAGCGACCCCGACGCCGCCGAACGATCCCACGACCTGCGAAGCCGACGGGATCTGCTCGAGCCCGACCGCCCGGTCCGACACGCCGCAGGTGATGAACGTCTTGTTCTCCGGGCTGTAGGAGCTAGCGGGCCAGTCCATCATCTCGAACGGGAAGACGACATACTGCGTCGTGTCGTAGGGGTCGTACACGCAGCCGATCTTGTACGGCTTGCCGTCGGGAGCAGTGGCCGACGAGTACGGCACGTATGCGTTGGTCTGGCTGACGGCGCCGTCGGTGCACGGGAGCCCCTGTGCGTTCTGCTTGTTGAAGAGCACGTTGTCGGCCGATGAAACCGGCTGGGTCGGCCAGGTGTTCACCTCCGGCGCGCTGCTCTGCGGGACCTTCACTTCCTTGACTGGGATCAGCGGCTTGCCGGTCTCCCGGTCAAGGACGAACGTCATCCCGTACTTGCTGACGAACGCGACAGCCGGCCTGACCACGGTGTGGAACCTCGTGACCTTCTTCGTCTTGCCCTTCACCTTGACCGTGGCGGTGAACGGGACCTTGTAGGGGGCGTCGAACATGACCCCGTTGTTGGGCAGGTCCGAATCCCACAGGTCGTGGTGGGTGGTCTGGAAGGCCCACACGAGTTGGCCGGTGTAGAGGTTGAGCGCGACGATCGAGTCCGTGTAGAGGTTCATGCCCGGGCCGCGCGAATTCCACGGCACGGGGTTGCCTGTACCAAAGATCGCGAGGTTGCGCTTCGTGTCGATCACGGGCGACTCCCACATCGCGCCACCGCCGTAGAGGGCGCCGTTGCCCGACCACGTCTTGCTGCCCGGCTGGCCCGGTCCGGGCACGATGGCCCACGTCCAGAGCTCACGGCCGGTTGCGCGTCGTAGGCGTGCATGCCGTTGCTGGGTGAGCCGCAGTCGCCGCAGCTGTCACCGGTGATGACGATGCCGTTGACGTAGATCGGCGCGTCGGAGACCCGGCCGCCCTTCTTCCACGGCAGCACCTCCGACTTCCAGACCAGGCCGCCCAGCATCTGGTCGAGCGCGACGAGGTAGCCGTCATCGGTCGGCGCGAAGACCTTGCCGTCGGCGATGGCTACGCCGGGCTGCCTTCCGCCGCTCCCCACCCTGAAGGAGGGGTCGTAGGTGGGCGCCCAGTGCCAGAGCGTGGCCCCCGTCGCTGCGTCGAGCGCGAAGACGTCGCTCTTCGGAGTCTGAATGTAGTAGGTGCCGTTCGCGACGGCTGCGTTCGCCTCTAGGGATCCGCACTGATCATCCTTGGTCTTGCACGTGCCGAGGTTGATCTTCCACGCCTGTTTCAGCGTGGCGACGTTCGATTTGTCGATCTGCTTCAGCGACGAATAGCGGTTTCCGTTGAGGCTGCCCATGTTCGTCAGCCAGTTGTCTCCCGGAGGTGCGTTGAGTTGGTCGGCCGTGTAGGCCGGCGACGGTGTGATGACTGCCCTAGCGGACGACGAGCTGGACGCCGACACGGCTCCGGCTCCGACTGCGAGGAGGGTTACGAAGAGCATTGCGAAGACGAGGAAAATCGGGACCCAACGCATCGGACCAACCCCCTTTGTTGGTGGCGGCGTGACCTGCTGACCGATAGTGCAAGTCTCAACTATTCCACTATGGAACTCTGCCTGCAATATTTTCCTGCGACGCCAGCTAGACTCAACGTATGCTGCGCGCCGGCCTTGCTCTCGTCGTCGCCTCGGTGGCTCTCGCGGCGCCGCTCGGGTCAGGTGCCTCTGTCGACCGCGCCGGCGGCCCGGGCGGCTTGCGCGCAGGTGTGGAAACCGCCGGCACGATCACCATCCGGGCGCGCACCGGCGAAGGGGCGTGGCGGTCGTCGCTGTCGCTGAAGCTCGTGAAGCTCAAGCTGACTCCCTTCTCCGTCTGTGCTCTCTATAACCAGCCTGCGAACACCGCGTGGAGCACGTGCGCGCTCCCGCCGGCGCCGAGCTGCCCAGCCGGGACAGTCATGCGCCTCGAGCAGAGTCCGGTCGCGCGCGCGTTGAAGCGCGCCGACAGCCCGGGCTGGGGCATGGTGGCAGTCTCCGACCACGCTGAGCTGGAGGCCGTGCTGAGCAACACCCTCAACGGCAACAAGTACGGGACGCTGCACTATCGCGTGACTCTGCGCGACGCCTCGGGAAAGATCCTCGCGACGTCGAAGTCGATGAAGCTCGTCTGGCACAGATGAGCAGTCCGTCGACCTAGCTCTCGGCGCCGAAGGGAGGTTCAGCGCGGCTGCCAGGCCGGCGGCGAGCCGCCGGCGGGGGCGTCGGCCCGGCCTTGATCCTCGTCCGCGTCCCGGTTGCGACCGGCCACAGCGCACAGCGCCCCGCGGTTCACGAACACGATGTGCGTGCCGTCCGGCGACCAGCCGGCCGGGCCGGCGTCGCGGGCGGCGCGACGGGGCCGCCCATTGCTGAGGTTGGCCAGGTAGAGCGCGAAAACGGCGCACGAGACGTCCCCGCAGTTCGGCGTGGAGGGGCGCGGGGCGACGTATGCGACCGTTTGGCCGTCCGGCGACACGGTTGCGGCGTTGCTCGTCCCCAGGTCGATCGGGACGGCGACGCGCTTCCGGAGCCGGCCGGTTCGGGCGTCGATCTTCTCGAGACCGCCCTGCGTGGGGACGAAGATCGACTTGCTGTCGGCAGTCCAGGAGGGACGTCCGCCGGGCGGCGCAAGCGGCAGCCGCTGCACGGCCCGTCCGGACGGGCCCATCAGATAGAGCCGCCACGCGTTCTTGTAGATCCTGAGAAACGCGATGTGCTTGCCGTCCGGCGACCAGACGGGGAACTGGTCGCGGGGGGCGTTCGTGAGCCTGCGCAGGCCGGTGCCGTTCAGGTTGACCGCGAAGATTCCCGAGCCGAGGCGCACGAATGCCAGGCGCTTGCCGTTCGGGGAGAACGCCGGTTCGGTCGCTGTCTTCCTCCCGGTCGTGATCTGCTCGAGCCCGGCGCCGTTCGTCTGCACGCGGAAGAGCTGCGCTGCCGTCTGTCCCTCAGGTGTCGCCGAGAAGACGATCCAACGCGTCGGGCTGGAAGCGCTCGAAGCCGCGTGAGCCGCGGTCACGGCGATCGCGGCGAGCCCGGCCAGGATCGCCAGAATCTTGCTTGACGAGCGTTCCATACCCGCGAAAGCCTATACGCAGGGACTTTCCGAAGACATCGCCCCGGCCGCGCGTAGGATTCGCAGCCGTGACCGCCTCCGCCGGAACAGAGCTCGCGCGCCGCATGCTCGAGAACATCGAGACCGTCGTCTACGGCAAGCACGACGAGATCTCCCTCGTGCTGGCCTCGCTCGCCGGCGAGGGGCACGTCCTGCTCGAGGACGTGCCGGGCACCGCGAAGACCGTGCTCGCCCGCGCGATCGCCCAGACGATCGAGGGCGCGACGGTGGCGCGGATCCAGTGCACGCCCGACCTGCAGCCGACCGACGTCACCGGGCTCTCGATCTACAACCAGAAGACGCGCGACTTCGAGTTCCGGCCCGGCCCGGTCTTCGCGAACGTCCTGCTCGTCGACGAGATCAACCGCGCGATGCCGAAGACCCAGTCGGCCCTGCTCGAGGCGATGGCCGAGCGCCAGGTCACGGTCGACGGTGTGACCCGGCCGCTCCCGCACCCGTTCTTCGTGATCGCGACCGAGAACCCGATCGAGCAGGAGGGGACGTTCCCCCTGCCCGAGGCGCAGCTCGACCGGTTCGGCGGTGCGTGCCACCCTCGGCTATCCCGCCGCCGAGGAGGAGGTGGCGGTCGTGCGCGAGCAGCGCCACGGCCATCCGCTCGGCAAGCTCGAGCCCGTGGTCAGCGGCGACGACGTGCGCGTCCTGCAGCGGGCGGTCGAGGAGGTCTACGTGGACGACCTGCTGCTGCGGTGGATCGTCGACCTGGTGCGGGCGACCCGCGAGGTGGAGGGGGTCGCGACCGGGGCCTCGGTGCGCGGCAGCCTCGCGCTCGAGCGGACGGCGCGGGCGTGGGCGCTCCTGCACGGACGCGAGTACGTGGTGCCCGAGGACGTCGAGGCGCTCTTCCTGCCCGTGCTCGGCCACCGGATCCTCGTCACGACGGCTTTCCTCGCCGAGACGCGCGGCCTCGGCCGCGAGGCGGCGCTCGAGCGCATCCGAGGGCGGGCGTTCGAGCTGGCGCCGCGTCCCGAGCCGGACTGGCACGAGGGCCGGCCGGTCGCCGTCGCCTAGTGGGCGTGTCGCCCCTCGCGGAGCGGCAGCTCTTCCCCCTCGTGCCGCACCGGCGATTGCTCGGGCTTCCGTTCGGGGAGCAGCGGAGCGCGAGGCGCGGGCCGGGGTCGGACGTCGTGGGCTCGCGGCCGTATCGTCCAGGCGACCCCCTCGGTTCGATGGACTGGCACGCCTCCGCGAAGCTCTCCGCGGCCCGTGACGCAGACGAGTTCGTCGTCCGGGCCCACCAGGCGGACGAGGCGCCGCGGGTGGTGCTCGTCTGCGACCGCCGTCCCGCGATGAGCGTCTTCGGCGCGCCCTTTCCGTGGCTCTCCAAGCCGGCGGCTCTCCGCGCCGCCGCGCAGCTGATCGTCCTGAGCGCGGTCGCGGCGCGCGGCGACGTCGGTGCGCTCGACTACGCGGGCGCGGCCGCGCGGCACGGCGATCCGTACTGGCTGCCACCCGGAGGTCGTGGCGTGATGTGGCTGATCGAGCAGCGCCAGGCGGTGGAGACGGGTTTCGACGCGCCCGACGACAACCTCGAGCAGGCGATCGCCTACCTCGGCCGCATGCGGTCCGGGATCCCGCCCGGGAGCTTCGTCTTCATCGTCTCGGACTTCCTCGCCCCGCCGCCGCTCGCCGCCTGGCTCGACGTCGGCGCCCACCGCTGGGACGTCGTCCCCGTCGTTATCCAGGACCCGGTCTGGGAGCAGAGCTTCCCGGACGTCGGCTCGGTCGTCGTCCCGGTGCGCGACCCGGCGGGCGGAGGTGTGCGGCCGGTGCGCCTGAGCGCGCGCGAGGCGCGGGAGCGGCGCGCGGCCAACGAGGCGCGACTGCAGCGCCTGTTGGACGAGTTCGGCGCGCTCGGCTTCGACCCGGTCGTGCTCGGCACCGACGACCCACACGAGATCGACCAGGCGTTTCTGGACTGGGCCGAGCTGCGTGGGAGGACCCGGTGGCGGCGCTGAGGCTCACAGCGGCTGTCGCCGTCGCTCTGGCGCTTGCCGCGCCGGCGACGGCCGCGACGACGACGGTGCTCAGCCCGGCCGAGGCGCTCTTCGGCGATCGGATCGCCGCGACCGTCACGGTGGTCGTCGACCGAAGCGCGGCGTCGGGGGTGCGCGCGGTGGCGGACTTCGGGCCGCTCGACGTGCTCGCCGGGCCGGTGCGCTCGCGCGCCGACCGCGGCGGGCAGACCGCGGTCTCGTTCCGCTGGGAGGTCGCCTGCCTGAGCGAGGACTGCGTGCCGTCGGGCCGGTTGCGCCGGGTCGTCCTCCCACCCGTTCGGCTCACGGGCGCGGGCTCGGCGCGGGCGCAGTGGCCGCTGCTCACGATCGAGAGCCGCGTCCCGGCGGCCGACGCGGCGAAGGGCAACCCGCCGTTCCGGCTCGAGACGCAGCTGCCGCTCGCCTCGTACCGGGTCTCGCCGGGCGGGCTCGCGCTCGCGCTCGACATCCTCGCCGTCGCGCTCGTCCTGGGTGCGGGCCTTCTTCTCGCCGTCGAGCTCGCGCGGCGCCGGCGGCGCAGGGAGGAAGCGCGCCTCGCCGCGCTCTCGCCGCTCGAGCGTGCCCTTCTGTACGCGCGCGAGGCGGAGCGGCGCGAGCCCGGCGATCGGCGCAAGGCGCTCGGCCTGCTCGCGCGCGTGCTCGGCGGCCGCGAGGAGAGTCTCGCGGGCACCGCGTCGGAGCTCGCCTGGTCGCCGCAGAGGCCCTCGCCGGAGCAGGTCGCGTCACTCGTCGGCGACGTCGAGCGCGAGGTAGGCCCGAGATGAGCGCGATCCCGCTCGGAGATGCGCCCGCCCTGCGGCCGGCCGCGCGGCGCACGGACGCGATCCGCGTCCTGCTCGCGGCGGTCCTGCTCGCGCTCGCCGTCGCGATCGTGCTGCTCGCGGGGCAGCCGCGCGTGCGGCAGCTGCACGTGCTGCCGCCCGGCTCGAACGGGATCGTCGTGCTCGACCTCTCGGCGAGCATCTCCGAAGACACGTACGCCCGGATCGGCGCGACGCTCTCCGACCTCGCGGCGAGCAAAGGCCGCTACGGCCTCGTCGTGTTCTCGGGGACCGCCTATCAGGCTCTGCCTCCGGGCACGCCTGCCGCGGAGCTGAGGCCGCTCGTCCGCTACTTCACGCTCCCGCCGCAGAAGAGTCCGGGCTTCCTCCCGACCTTCCCGCCCAACCCGTGGACGGCCACCTTCAGCGCCGGGACGCGCATCTCGGCGGGGCTCGAGCTCGCGCACAGGCTCGCCCTGAGCGGAGTCAAGCGGCCGGCCGTCGTGCTCGTCTCCGACCTCGACGACGACCCGGCCGACGTGAAGCGGACGACGCTTGCCGTGCTCGCCTACCAGCGCGACCGCATCCCGCTGCGCGTGATCGGGCTGAACCCGTCGCCCGAGGACCAGCAGTTCTTCCAGAAGCTGCTCGGCAAGCAGGGCGCGATCACCGCGGCGCGGCTGCCGCAGGAGGCGTCGGCGGTTTCGGGCAGCGGCGGCTTCCCCTGGCTGCTCGCGGCGCTCGCGGTCGCCGTAGCGGCCGCGCTGGCGGTCAACGAGCTCCTGCTCGTGCGGCTCGACTGGGGTGAGGAGCGATGAGGGCCTGGAGGCTCGTGGTCGCCGCGCTCCTCGTCGTGCTCGCTGCGGTGGCGGCGCTGTTCGCCGCCGACCTGCTGAGCTGGCGGGACGCGCTTCGGTCGGGCGACGCGCGCTATCGCGTCTCGCCTCCAGCGGCACGGTGGCACGCGAACACCGTCCTGCCCGGCGTGGCCCGTGGGGCGCTCGGCGTAGGCGACGACCTCGCCGCGCGTCGCGCGATCCGCCTCTTCCGTCTCACCTACGGCGTGCACGGCACCCTCGACACCCAGGTGCAGCGCCAGGGTGTCCGCGCCCAGGCGGAGCTGGCGCTCGCGGACCTCGCCCGGAGCGGTGATCGGCTGCGCGCGGCCCAGGCGAGCGACCTGCTGGGCGTGCTCGCGTTCAGCGATCTCGCCTCGGGCGGCGGCACCAACCCGGACCAGGCCGAGCGGGCGGTGTCCGCGTTCGTCAATGCGGTGCGCCTGAACCCGGACGACGAGGCGGCGAAGGCGAACCTCGAGCTCGTCCTCCGCCTCTTCCGCACGCACGGGGTGCGAATCGGCGCGACCGCCGGCGCCGGCACGAACAACCAGGGCAGGCGCGGAGCCGGCACCGGGATCCCGGGATCGGGCTACTGACCGTGGTCGCGTCGCTCACCTTCCTCACGCCGCTCGGCGGCCTCGCGGCGCTCGCGGTCGCGCTTCCGCTCGCGGCTTACCTCGTCGGCTCGCGCCGCGTCGGACGCGTCCGCTCGGCGCTCCGCCTCGGATCGCCGCCGCGCGAGCGCGAGTGGCTGTTCGTCGCGGCGCTTCTCGCGGCACCGCTCCTCTTCGCGCTCGTGGCGATGCAGCCCGCCTGGCGGACGACCGACGCCCGCCACGTGCGCGCCGACGCGCAGGCCTACGTCGTGATCGACACCTCCCGCTCGATGCTCGCCTCTACCCGCCCGGGCTCGCCGACGAGACTCGATCGGGCCAAGGCCGCCGCGATCGCGATCCGCGACGCCTTGCCCGACATCGCCACGGGCGTGGGCACGATGACCGACCGCGTCCTGCCGAACCTGCTGCCGAGCCCCGACGAGAAGGCGTTCGGCGCGACGGTGCGCCAGGCGGTCGGGATCGAGCAGCCGCCGCCGGCCACGGCGGGTGTGATCGCCACGACGCTCGAGTCGCTCGCGTCGATCCCGGCCGGCGGGACGTTCGCCCCGTCCGCGAAGAGGCGCGCGATCGTGGTGCTCACCGACGGCGAGAGCAGGCCCTTCGATCCGGGTGCCGTCGCCGACGCGCTGGGTCGCGGCGCCCCGACGAAGCTCGTGCTGGTCCACGTGTGGGGGCCACGCGAGTCGGTCTTCAAGCCGGACGGGACTCCGGAGGGCGCCTACCGTCCCAACCCGGCGAGCGACGCCTTGCTGCGCTCACTGGCCGATGCGACCGGTGGCTCCGTCGTCGCGCCGCAGGATGCGGCGAAGGCCGTGCGGCAGGCGCTCGGGAGCGGCCCGACGGTCGAGCTCGGCCTAGAGCCGCACACGAGGGCGCTCGGGCGCTTCTTCGCGCTGGCGGCGCTGCTCCCGCTCGCGTTCGTGCTCTGGCGGAGGAACCTCTAAAGCTCGGACAAAGGGAAGGAGCGGTGGCGGCGCGGCGGGACGAGGAAGTTCTGCCTGTGGGTCGTCTCGAGCACGGCGTTGAACTGCCGGCTCGGTGAGGTCGGATCGGTGGGGAGGACGGTGCCGTTCGAGTAGCGGCCGTCCATCGCCCGACGCGCACGGTTGAAGATGTCCGTCGTCGGCGCGTAGGCGACGAAGTGGACGCCTGCGGAGGGGTGCGCCGACCAACGGTCGCGAACGACTTCCGAGGTCCACGCGAACGGGCTGTCGAGCGTGTCGAAGTCGGGCCGCTGGATCAGCGCCGTCCCCTCCGGATAGACGGTGCCGTAGTTGCTCCGCGTCTCCGACTGCAGCCGGGTCTCGGGTTGCATCGCCGCAGAGTGGCCGGTGAAGCCGTGGATGCCGACGTCGGTGCGGATGGACTCGAAGGTCGCGACGTCCTGAGCGCCTTCCGGCACGGTCTGCGTCCCTTCGGGGGCGTCGAGGTTCGGGGTGAATGTGGCCCAGACGCGGTCGGTGAAGCTGAAGCGCCGGTACCAGTTCTCGAGGTCGAGGTAGAGGTGCGAGACGTGCATCGTCGTCCCGCGGCGGAAGTAGCCGCCGGGCCACTGGTCAGTGAGGCCGCGGAGGGTCTCGAAGTTGGCGATCAGGTCAGGCCCGAGCGCGGCCCGCTGGCTCGAGGTGAAGCCGAGGAAGAGCGGCGCCGAGTCGGGGATCAGCGATGCAGCCGGGAGTCCCGCCTTGAGCGC
Organism: uncultured Actinomycetes bacterium; assembly: GCA_963724805.1. GTDB lineage: Bacteria > Actinomycetota > Thermoleophilia > Gaiellales > Gaiellaceae > CAVQZA01. Next base: position 369,638 of record CAVRWA010000014.1, on the reverse strand, counting down.
CATCTGCTTCGGCAGCCCGACACGTCCGCCCTCCGCGCCGCCGACGAAGCCCTTGCGGATGCTCGTGACCTCGAGCATCCCGGAGGTCCGCTCGAGGATCAGCTTCGCCGCCTCGGCGATGTGCTCGAGCCGGTCGCTGCGGAACTGCAGGACGAGGTCGTTCTGCTCGAGGATCGTGTGAGCGGGGTCGCTCGAGAACCGGGTCGCGTCCAGCAGTGCCGGACCCTTCGTCGCCAGGTCGCGCGGGGCGTGGCGCTTCCACTGCGCCGGCACGTGGCTTCGGAAGTACGGGAGGCCCCAGCCGACGGTCAGGCCGAGCCCGGCGGGGGTCGCGGGGAACCGCCGGTCGACCTCGGCCAGTGCCTGCTCGAGCCCGTGCCGGGCGTCGCGCAGAGCCGCCCTCGTACGGCCGGTGCGCAGCCTGGCGGTCACGAGCTGGTGGTGGAGCGGCGGGACGACGATCTCGACGCCGTTCTCGGTCAGGTGGCGGACGTTGCGCAGGAGGTGCTGCTCCCGGGGGAGAGCGACGGCGGCCGCGGTCTGTGCGCGTGCTGGCAGCGGGGCGATCGTGTCGACCAGCTCGTACACGCCCCCCGCCGCCAGGGCGATCGCAGCGGTCTTCTGCAGGAACCCTTTGCGCGTCACCTCCCCGGGCACGGAGACATCGTAGTTCAGCTATCCGCGGGTCGCCGCGCACGTCTCTACCCGCATGGATACGACGAGGGGGTACTTGGAGAAGTGCGGCCGACGGCGTACGATTCCGGGCTCGATGCTCGCGCATTCGGTCCAGCGCGTCTGTCTCGGTGGCGTGCTCGCGGTCGCCGTCGCCCTCGCGATCGCCGGAGCGGGTACGGGCGCGTCGCTGTCGCCGAACAACTGGAGCGGCTGGGGCAACACCCCGGACCAGAACCGGTACTCGACGCTGACCGCGATCACCCCGGACAACGTCTCGCAGCTCGGCCGCGTATTCACGGTCGACTTCCGCACGGTCGACAGCGGGATCAAGCGCGGCGAGCAGTCGTACCCGCTCGCGATCGACGGCCGGCTCTACGTCACGACCGGTGACGACAACATCTTTGCCGTCGACGGCGTCACCGGCAAGATCATCTGGCGCTGGAAGCCGGACAACGTGGCCGTGTTCCGGAACTTCGGCATCGTCGCCAACCGCGGCGTCGCCTACTGCGCCGGCAAGCTCTACATCACCACGCTGGACATGCACATCGTCTCGGTCGATCCGCGCACCGGGAAGCAGGTCAAGCGCGTGCCGATCGCCGCGGCGGTGCCCGGCGCGGCCTCGAACTACGGCTACTCGGAGACGAGCGCGCCCATCTGTGCCAACGGGAGGGTGGTGATCGGCGCGGCCGGCTCGGAGTACGGCGTGCGCGGCTTCGTGATGGCGTACAAGACGGACCTCACACCAGCCTGGCCGAATCCGTTCTGGACGATCCCGCCCGAGGGGACGAGCTGGCGCAAGCTCTCGCGCATCGTCGGCGGCGGGGTCGTCTGGACGCCGCAGACGATCGACCCGACCACGAACACGCTGTACTTCGGCACCGGCTCCGCGACGCCGCTCTACTTCCCGCAGTTCCGGCCCGGCCAGAACCCGCGCACCGACTCGCTGATCGCGGTCGACCTGAACACCGGCCGGATGAAGTGGTGGCAGCAGCAGATGGCCTCGAACCAGTGGGCCTACGACACCGCCCAGCCGCCGCTCGTCTACACAGGCAAGGTCGGCGGCAAGACGCGCCGCGTCGTCTCGGTCGCGACGATGGAGGGGGTCTGGTTCGCCTACGACGCCGCGACGGGCGCGCCGATCTACCAGCGGGTCAAGGTGATCGACCGCACCGAGCATCCGCCGCTGCAGCCGGGCAAGCCGGTCACGGTCTACCCCTCGTCGCTGGGCGGCCTCAACTTCTCGCCGGCCGCATACAGCCCGAGGACGAACTACATCTACAACGCGGCCGCGGAGACCGCGTCGGTGCTGCAGCAGGCGGACCTGACGCCGACGCAGAAGAAGCAGAAGCTCGTCCAGGGCAGCGTCTTCCTGGGGCTCGAGAACGGAGACTTCGGCCAGTTCCTGCCCGGCTGGCACGACCACGGCTCGATCAGCGCGATCGACGTCAACACCGGCAAGCGGGTCTGGAAGTTCACGACGCCCGAGCCGGAGCGCGGTGGCGTCACGACGACCGCCAGCGGCCTCGGCTTCGCGGGCGGCGGCGACGGCGTCCTGCGCGCGTTCGACGTGAAGACCGGCAAGGTGCTCTGGACTTTCCAGACCGGCCATCAGATCGCGGCCGGCCCCTCGCTCTACTCGGTCGACGGCAAGGAATACCTCGCGATCACGGTCGGCGGCACGCCCACCTCGTCGGGCGGCGGCACCGCGACCGAGCTGCAGGTGTTCGCGCTCGGGGCCTCCTCGAAGCAGTCGCCGGCGCCGGCGCTGCCGACCGTGCGCGTGCCGGCGGCGCACGTGCCGCGGATCGCGCCGGTGATCGCGCGCGCCGCCGTTCCCTTGCGCTCGCACGCGCCGGCCGTCGTCCACCTCGAGCGTCGGACGACCGTCCTCGGCGACGCGCACATCCAGACCCAGGGCGGGCTTGCGGTGCGCGGCTGGAACGCGAACTCCTCGAACACCCAGAACGCGACCGGCCGCGTCGTCCTCGGCTCGAAGCCGGTGGCAGGCGTGCAGGTCAGGGTCGACGGCTACACCCTGCCCGGGAAGACCCTGAAGGACGGCAGCTTCGTCTACCCGGCCGACATCACGGTGGCGCGGCGCCACGTGATCACGATCGTCTCGGCCGCGGGTGCCAGCGTGGCCGGGCGGCGGCTCGGCAAGCGGGAGAGCGACGCGCTCGTCGGGATGCAGGCCGGCTTCAGCGTCGCCTATCCGGTCACGAACCTCCATGCCTCGGTGCAGAAGAACGGCAACGTTCTCGTCCAGGGCCGCGTCGCCTCCGTCGAGGGCGCCCCGCCGCCGCTCGTCTCACTCTTCACCTACCGGCTCACGGGCGTGATCACCGACAGCTCCGGCAAGCCGGTTCAGGGCGCGGTCGTCGTCACGCGCACCCAGGACCGCGACTTCTGGACGTACTCCACCCCGACCGACTCGGGCGGCCGCTACACGTCGTTCTTCGCCGCTTCCGACGAGTCGGGCAAGAACCCCGTCGTGCTGAGCGTGCAGGTCGCGGTGGGCGACAACATCTACGGGCTTCCGACCGGCGTCAACGTCGACTTCTCCATGCTCAAGAGCGCGACCATGAACGCGCAGCTGCCTGCCTCGGGCACGGGCCTGCCGACGCCGAAGTCGACCTCGTACGCAGGCGCGGTGTACGAGGGCCTGCTCGTCGGTGTGTCCGGCGCAAAAGGTGTCGTGCGGCCGGTCTCCGCGCACTGGCCCGACAGGAACGGCAACTTCTCGCTCGTCCTGCCGGCCTCGATGCGCGGCAAGACGGTGCGCTTCTGGGAGAACTACCGGCAGCTCTTCCAGACGTTCCCGGCGACGGCCGGCGGGCTGGTCGACCTGACGAACTGGCCGAGCGCGCTGCTGCCGCGCGTGCCGCAGGGCTTCCAGACCCTGACGCTCCCCTCCTAGACGACAACGGGCGCCCCGCCGAAGCGGGACGCCCGTCGTCCGTGGTATGCGGAGGGCTCTAGGCGGCGGAGGGAGCCGGCTCGCCCGAGCGGTCGTGCTCGAGCCGCGGGAGCCAGCCCAGCCAGTTCGGCAGGTACCAGTTCCAGTCGCCGAGCAGCTTCATCGTCGCGGGCAGCAGCACCGCCCGGACGAGCGTGGCGTCGATCAGGACGGCGGCCGCGAGGCCGATGCCCATCTCCTTCATGTCGACGAGCGGGAGCGTCACGAAGACGAGGAACGCCCCGACCATCACGACGGCCGCGCTCGTGACGACGCCCGCCGTGGTCGTGATCCCGTGCTCGACGGCCGCCTCGGTGCTGAGCCCGCGGTCGTACGCCTCGCGGATCCGGCTCAGGATGAAGACGTGGTAGTCCATCGAGAGCCCGAACAGGATCACGAACAGGAACATGGGGAGCCACGCCGTGATCCCGCCGTTCGACCTGAAGTTGAGCAGGTTCTCGCCCCAGCCCCACTGGAACACGATCACGAGCAGGCCGTAGGCGGCGCCCACGGACAGCAGGTTGAGCAGGATCGCCTTGACCGCGATCACGATCGAGCGGAACGAGGCCAGCAGGAGCAGGAACGCGAACACGAGCACGAACCCGAACACGAGCGGTGCACGCGACTTCATCAGGCTGTTGAAGTCGGCGGTCGCCGCGGTCTGGCCCGTGACGGCCACCTCGGTGCCGGAGACGGCGCCGATGGTCGACGGGATCACGTCGTTCCGCAGCGTGCTGAGCGCGGAGGTCGACGTGGTGTCGGTGCCGCCGCCGTTGAGAGCGATCGCGATCTCGGCCACGGTGCGGTCGGCGCTGACCTCGAGCACCTGTGCGTTGTGCATCTGCGGTGAGGCGTTCGCCTTGGCGAGCAGCTGCTCGATCCCGCGCTGGACAGCCGGTGCGTCCACGCTCTTCGCCTTCACGGCGACGATCGCCGGCTGCGGGCCGCCCGGGAACAGGCGCTGGAAGTCGTCGAGCACCTTCACCTCGGGGACGCTCCTGGGGAAGGCGTCGATGCCGCTGATCGAGGTGTGGAGGGTGAATGCCGGCAGCGCCAGTGCGATGAGGATCGCGGCGGACGCGGAGGCGGCCCACACCGGGTGCGCGAGCACCGGCCGGAGCACGGCCTTCCAGACCCGAGGCTCGCCGCCGCGGGGGATGCGGCCGAGGAACGGGATGCGACCCTTCTCGACCTTGTCGCCGAGCACCGACAGGAGTGCCGGAAGCACGGTGAGCGAGCCGAGCATCGCGACCGCGACGACCAGCATCGTGCCGACCGCGAACGACATGAACGTCTTGTCGCCGGAGAGGAACATCCCGGCCATCGCGATGATCACCGTGATGCCGGAGATCAGCACGGCCCGGCCGGACGTGGCCGCTGCGACCTCGAGGGCTGCCTCGGGGCTCCGGCCGGCCGCCCGCTCCTCGCGCTCACGCTTGAGGTAGAAGAGCGAGTAGTCGACGCCGACTGCGAGCCCGACGAGCAGCACGACCTCGGCGACGGACTTGTCCATCGGGATCAGGTTGCTCGGCAGGGCGAGCAGGCCCAGCGTGGCCAGCACGGCCGAGATCGCGAGGAGCAGCGGGATCCCCGCCGCGACGATCGCGCCGAACACGACGAGCAGGATCAGCAGGGTCAGCGGGAGGGAGAGCTCGCCGGCCTGCTTGAGCTGCTTGGTGAACATCTCGTCGAGGGCCTTGCCGGCACTCGCCGCGCCGGTCTCGCGGATCGCGAAGCCGGGGTTGGCCTGCTGCGCCTTGTCGACGCCGGCGAGGACCTTGTCGACCTCCTTGTAGGCGACCTTCTGGTCTCCGTCGATGTCGTAGGCGACGTAGGCGGTGTGGCCGTCCTTCGTGATCTGCCCCGCGTTGGCCGGGGCATACGGCGAGCGGACGTGCGTGGTCAGAGGCGAGGCGACGGTGGCCGCGATCGCGTCGTGGATCGCCGCCTTGAACGCCGGGTCGGACACGGTGTGCGTCTTCGACGAGACGAGGATGTACTCGTCGAAGCGCTTGGCGTGGTCGAAGCCGGCGGCTGCGAGGATGTGGTCGGCCTTGCGGGCCTGACCGGTGTTGGTGTCGGCATTGTCGATCTGCTTCGTGCCGACCTGCATGCCGATGAAGACGGCGAGTACGACGAACGCGAGCCAGCCGAAGATGGCGGTCTTGCGGTGGCCTGCGCTCCAGCGGCCCATCCTGGCCGCGAGGTTGTTGGACTTCTTGAACGGTGACATGACGCTCCTTCGAGGGTGGCTTGCGTTTGCCACCCCAGCCTTCCACCGGCGCTTCGCGGCGGGTAGGCGGCGGGCAGGCGTCTTGGGGTGCGGCTAGCCGCACTCTTTCCGGCGCCTTGTAGGAACTCGTCCCAGAACGAAGCGCTATGCCGCCGGGCCGCGCTGTGCGGCGCGATGCGGCGTCCTCAGTCGCCGCGATAGCGCTGCTATCGCGGCTCCCTGCGTCCTTGCCTCGCACTCGCCCATCGCGCCCCGTCGGCGAGCCGTCATTCTGGAACGAGTTCTAGGAGCGGAGGTACGTGAGCGCGGCGAGCACGCGGCGGTGGTCGGCCGCGTCGGCCGGCAGGCGGAGCTTCTGGAAGATGCTCGTCACGTGCTTCTCGACCGCGCGGAGGGTGATGAAGAGCTGTTCCGCGATCGCCTGGTTCGAGCGGCCCTCGGCCACGAGCTCGAGCACCTCGAGCTCACGCGGGGTGAGCTCGGCCAGCGGATCGTCCTTGCGGCGGCGGCCGACCAGCTGCGAGACGACGGAGGGGTCGAGCGCCGAGCCGCCCTCGCCGACGCGGCGCACGGCGGCAGCGAACTCCTTCACGTCGGAGACCCGGTCCTTGAGCAGGTACCCGACGCCCTCGGCGCTGTCGGCGAGGAGATCCAGCGCGTAGCCCGCCTCGACGTACTGCGAGAGGACGAGCACGCCGGTGCCGGGATGCTTCTCGCGGATCTCCTGTGCCGCGCGCAGCCCTTCGTCGGTGTGAGTCGGCGGCATCCGGATGTCCACGATCGCCACGTCCGGCTTGTACGAGCGCACCTTCAGCATCAGCTCGTCCGCATTGCCGGCCTGCCCGACGACGTCGAAGCCGCTGTCCTCCAGCAGCCGCGCGATCCCTTCGCGCAGCAGGATCGAGTCGTCGGCGAGGACGACGCGCATCCTGCCCGCTTCCTTCGGCTCGATCCGAAGTGGCGGGAACTCCTCGGCGAGGCCGGGCGCGACGACCTGGAAGAGCCGCTCGGGCTCGGTCAGCCCGTGCAGCTCGTACTCACCGAGGTCCTTCAGCTCGACGGTGCCGGCCAGCTCGACGTGCGTCGGGTCGGACACGAGGACCTGGCCTCCGTGGCCGGCCTGCGAGATCCGCGCCGCCCGATGCACGTCGAGGCCGACGTAGTCGCCGTCCTCGAGCGCCGCCTGGCCCGCGTGGATGCCGATTCGGACGCGGAGCTCGATTCCGTCCTCCCACCGGTGAGCCGCGACGGCGCGCTGTGTCTCGAGGGCGGCCTCGAGCGCGCGCGGAGCCTCCCCGAACGCGGCGAACACCTCGTCCCCGCGGCAGTCGACCTCCCGTCCGCCGGCCCGCTCGACCGTCTCGCGCACGAGGCGGCGGTAGTCCGCGATCAGTCCCGTGTAGGCCTGCTCGTGCTCGCGGAGGATCCGCGTCGAGCCCTCGACGTCCGTGAAGAGGAAGGTGACTCGCTCGAGGCTGGTCAAGGGCTCAGTGTACGAGCCTCGTGCAGCGACCGGAACATCCATGCTCCGGTCGCCGATCCAGAAGGGTCCTAGGCGTAGACTGCGGCGCGCTCACCCGTCCGGTACTCGACGCCCGTGAATGCGGCGTAGGCGTACGGGTGATTGAAGGCATCGAGCGCGAAGCGGCTCTCGACGGGCAGCTCGAACGAGTCGCCCGAGCCCGTGTCCGTCACGGCGACCGCGAGGCGATCGGTTCCGTCGAGCCAGTAGAGCGTGACCTCGATGCCGTTGTTCGACCGATATGCGAGCTCCCGTTTCATCTCCGTCTCCTTGTGCGTGCTTGCCATAGCTACACGCTCGCAGACACGACTCCGGGCCGGAATCCGGCCTGCCGGTGTCTTCGCTGGGGCTATCCCGCTTCGTCGGGTACGGCCTGCCGTACCTCGAGCGGGATCTCCGCGCTCACGACGGTCCCGCCTCCGGCCGGGCTCTCGATGCGCAGGGTCCCGTCGAGCGCGGCAACGCGGTCGGCGAGGCCGCTCAGGCCGGAGCCAGCCGTGGGCTCTGCGCCGCCGACGCCGTCGTCGGCGACCTCCACGACGAGGTGGCCGTCGCGTTGCTCGACCGTGACGTTCACGACTTCGGCCCGGGCGTACTTGACGACGTTCGTCAGTGCTTCGGCCACGACGTAGTAGGCCGCCGCCTCGACGGACGGCGCGAGCCGCTCCTCGGGCGTCCGAACCTCGACGGGTAGCGGCGCCCGCGCCGCGAGCGTCTCCAGCGCGGCGGTCAGGCCGCGGTCGGTGAGCACGGCGGGGTGAATCCCGCGTGCGAGCTCGCGGAGCTCCTCCAGCGCGAGCGCGAGCTCGTCGCTCGCCTCACCGAGGATCTCGGCCGCAGCCTCCGGGCTGGTGGCGATCTTCGCCTGCGCCAGGCGGAGCGAGAGCGAGAGCGAGACGAGCCGCTGCTGCGCGCCGTCGTGGAGGTTGCGCTCGAGGCGCCGCCGCTCGGCTGCCCCGGCCTCGACGATGCGGGCCCGCGAGCGGCGGAGCTCCAGCTCCTGCTCCTTGCGCTCGGTGATGTCCATCCCGATGATGAGGAAGTGCCCCTCGCGCCAGTCGGCGAGGGAGCTCACCCACCACTCGACGAGCAGCGGCTCGCCGGCCATCGAGCGCCACGGCGTCTCGGTCTTCATCCCCGGCCCGGCATCGATCGCCTCGAGGAACGCGGCACGGATCGTCTCCGCGTGCTCCGGCGCGGCCACGAGCTCCCAGAACGGGTGCCCGAGCGCAGTCTCGTCGTCGTAGCCGGTCGCGTCGGTGAACGCCTTGTTCACTCCGGCTTCCGAGATGGTGCCTGCCGAATCGACGACGCAGAGCAGCTCGGGGCTCTGATTGCCGACGATGGTCAGGAAGTCGCGTTGTCGCTGGAGCTCGTCCTCGTGCCGCACGCGCTCGCTGACGTCGAGCCCGGTTAGGAGGAGTCGTTCACGCCCTTCGGCGTCCGCGACCTGGGCCAGCGACCAGGCCACGATGATCGACTCGCCGCGGGCGGTCCGCCAACGGTGCTCGTGCTCGCCCGGTGCCGCCGACAGAACCGCGGCTTCGGCGTCGTCGGCGTCCTCGGCGGCGACGAAGACCTCCCAGAACGTCCTTCCGCGGACCGTCTCGTCGTCCGGCTTTCCGCTCGCGGCGATCAGCGTGTCGTTGAAGCGAACGATCCGTCCCTCGAGGTCGATCACGCAGAAGAACGTCGGCGCGGCGTTCACCAGCACGGCGATGTAGTCACGCTGGCGCTGCAGCTCGACCAGCCTCGCGAGGAGCTCGGCCTGAAGCCGGTCCTTGACCAGAGCGAGCCTGGCTGCGGCCAGGACGCTGTTCAGCAGCTCGGGCTCGTCAAGCAGCGCGGCGTCGTGGACCACTACCGCGAGCGGTCGGCCCTCGTGCTCGACGGTGGTGGCGGCACGGCCCGGTGCCTCGGTGGGCGTGAACGGATGACCCTCCGGGTCGACATACCCGCCGCTCTCCGGCACCCACCACGCGAGCTCGACGGTGGGGTCGTGCAGCGCCCGGCGCAGACCCTCCTGGGCCTCCTCGAGCGACGGCGTCTCGGAGACCTCCTGCAGCAGCTCGCCCGCGGCGGCGCGCGCCAGCCGGAACCGGAGCAGGCCCGCGAGGAAGAAGTAGGGGACCGAGATGAACGCGAAGAGGCCGGCGACGAAGGCGACGCTGCTCACCGCCTCCGAGACGGTGTTCGTACCGAACGCAACTGCGAGGAAAGCAAGAGTGACCGCTCCGGAGACCAGGACCGGGTCGAGGATCCGGCGCGCGGCGGCGGTCGCGGCCCGTCGGCGCACCACGAGGATCCCGAGCGCCGACACCGCGATTGCGACCCCGACCAGGTTGAACGTCACGTTCAAGGCCTCGGCCACTGTGTGGTTTCCCCAGATCACGAGCGTGTTCCTGGGGCAGTTCGTGCAGACCCCGTTCGGGTCGTCCTCGAACAGCAGCACGAGAACGGACGCAAGGACGGCGGCGACGTAGCCCGCGACGACCACCGTTCGCTCGAGCCTCGTCGAGAGCCGCCCGGTGGGATAGGCGAGAAGCAGGTGGATGAAGAGCGCGAGGAAGATGTTCGAGACGAGCAGGCTGAGCGAGAAGACCCAGGGGTCGTTGGCGGCGTTGAAGGTGTTGAAGAACCAGGTGAAGCCGACGAGCACCATCAGCGGCCCCGTGCGGTTCTCGGGGCGCCTGCCCCAGGCGACGAGGCCGCTCGCGATGAACGACCAGCCGATCGCAGCCGTGAGCGGGACGGTGAGAGCCTTCTCCGTGGTTGTGCTGTGGTTGCTCGTCGTGCCGAGCGCGAGAGCGATGCCGCCGACCACGAGCGCCGCCGGCCCGAGCGTTAGCCAGAGCCGCTGCGTTCGGGTCATTCCAGCAGGGCGGCGATGCGCGCGACCGAGAGCTCGGCTTTCGGAACGAAGCCGCGCGCCCCGCTCTCGGCGACGAGCGAGCCGAAGTCGCAGAGGTCGCGGCTCGACGTCAGCACGACCGCCGGCCCACTTCCGTTCCGCGCCGAGAGCCGCGCGGCGACCTCGAACCCGTCGATGTCGGGCAGCTGCACGTCGAGCAGCACGAGATCGGGCTCGAGCTCGGCTGCCGCCAGAATCGCGCCCGCGCCGTCCTCGGCCTCGCCCACGACCTCGAGCCCTTCGGCCTCGAGCAGCGCCCGCGCGGTGGCGCGGAAGCGCGGGTGGTCGTCGACGATGAGAACGGTCGTCACCGGCGGAGTGTGGCACGGCGGCACGGACGCCGCCATACGGGTAACCACACTCTTCTGGATAATCGAGTGACGCCGATGAGACTGAGAGCATGGTGGCATAGGGCGAACACGAAGGCCGGCGGGACCGACGCCGACCTGGACGCCACTCCTGAGAAGACGGAGGCCGACCTGCATCGCGAGTTGATACGCATCGCGACGCGGCGTCCACTCAACCGGCTCTGGATTGGCGACTCGCACGCCACGTTCGTCGCCGGCACTCGAGTACGGCCGTTCGACGTGTCGAGCGAGCACGAGGGGGTCGTCTGGCTCGGTCCGCGGCTCATGTACTCGATCGCCCGCGACGGTTTCCCGGATCCGTTGACCCCGGAGCTTGACGGCGTCTCGCTCGACCTGACGCTGACGCCGGTCGTGCTCGTGTTCGGAGAGATCGACTGCCGGGTGCATCTCGTCGAGCGCTTGGCGGCGGGTGGCCGCCTCGACTTCGTCTCGCGCTACGTCGCACGCGCAGCGGAGCTTCGCGCGAGGGTCGGCGCGAGCCACATCGTCCTCCTCTGTCCAGTCCCACCATCCGACAAGGGAGAGCTCGACCCCGAGTTTCCAAAGAACGGCACGCTCGCGGAGCGCATCGCAGTTACCCAACTGCTCGAGCGAACGCTCTCCGAGGCGACCGCGAGCCTCGGCGAGCCCCGTGTCGTGGTGGTACCGATCACGGGCCTCCTGACCGGCTCGGAAACCGGTGAGCTCGCCCCGCAGTTCACCGACGACGGAACCCACGTCAACCCTCTTGGCGCGGATCTGATTCGAAAGCAGCTCGACTCCGCCACACTGGCTCGCCCGGGATGAACACGCTCTTGGGCTAGTGATCGCCGTGGGCGATCTGCACCCAGTGGAGCCACGGCGCCGAGTACTGCAGCGTCAGCGCCGCGAGCGTCAGGCCGAGCACGAGCGAGCCGGCGAGGAGCGCGCTTCGCAGGTAGCCGCCGTTCTCGCGGCCGGAGCGGCTCCAATCCGCTCGCACGAGGCCCGGTAGCCGGAGCACGTAGGCGAGGACGTGCACACTCATCGCCCCGAACCAGACCACGAAGCTCGCCTTGTGGAGCCCGAGCACGACGCCGCCGCTCGGCCCGAGGACGATCAGCGCGACGCCGGTCGCGAACAGGCCGATCGTCGAAGCGACCAGCACGGGAGCAACCAGCACGCGCATGAACAGGTGCGGCGGGCCCTTGGCCCGGTAGGGGTGGCTGCCTGAGTAGTAGCGGGCGAAGCGGTAGCCGACGATGCCGAGCTTGAGCGCGATCGGTGGGATCAGGAGCATCCCCACGAAGACGTGCACCGAGAGGAGCGGCCGCAGGAAGAGGATCGTGACGCCTTCGACGGCGAGCAGCACGAGCAGCACGAGGCCCGTGGCGGCGGTGAGGCGCTCGTTCCCGTCCGCGCCCCCGCTGCGTGCGAGCAGACCTGTGAGCCGCCTCTCTTTGGCCCTCGCCCGTGCGAGGTCGGTGGTCTCCATCGGCGCAAGTGCACCAGCCTGGAATGAGAGGAGCGTGAAAGCATCCTCACCCTCTTCTCATCGGCGGGTAGCGACAATGGGAGCGATGCGTGTGCTCCTGGTCGAGGATGAGCCGAAGATGGCGGCGCTGCTCGCGCGAGGCCTCCGCGAGGAGGGGCATGCTGCCGACGTCGCCGTCCGCGGCGAGGAGGCGCTCTGGATGGCGCAGGGAGCGCCGTATGACGCGATCGTGCTGGACGTGATGCTGCCCGGGCTCGACGGCTTCGCGACGTGCCGGAAGCTGCGCGAGGACGGAGTCTGGGCCCCGGTGCTGATGCTCACCGCGCGGGACGCGGTGGAGGACAGGGTCGAAGGGCTCGACGCGGGCGCCGACGACTACCTGCTGAAGCCGTTCTCGTTCTCGGAGCTGCTGGCGCGGCTCCGGGCGCTCGTTCGCCGGGCCCCCGGCGAGCGCCCGACGCTGCTCGAGATCGGCGACCTGAAGCTCGATCCTGCCGCGCGGCGGGCCTGGCGCGGCGAGAGGGAGCTCGAGCTGTCGCTGAAGGAGTTCGCGCTGCTCGAGGTCTTCATGCGCCGACCGGGGGAGGCACTGTCGCGGCTGCAGCTGCTCGAGGCCGCCTGGGACATGTCCTTTGAGAGCCGCTCCAACCTGATCGACGTGTACGTGCGCTACCTCCGCGAGAAGATCGACAGGCCGTTTCGCCGCGACTCGATCGAGACGATCCGCGGGATCGGCTATCGCCTGCGCGAGGGGGGCAGCCGGTGAGTCGCTTGCCGATCAGGGTCCGGCTCACATTGCCGTTCGCCGTTGGAATGGCGGTGGTCCTCGCCGCGGCGGGCTTCTTCATCTACGAGCGCGTCGGAGCTGCGCTTCTGGGCTCCCTCGACCAGAGGCTCCGCGTGCAGGCGCAGGAGGTGAGCGGACGGATCGAGCACGGCCGCAGCCCTGTCGACCGCGACAACGCCGACGGCCCCACCGTCGCGCAGCTCGTCAACGCGGGTGGGATCGTGGTGCAGTCGACGCCGCGGACGCTCCGTCCGATCCTTGCCGGACGGCCGCTGAGCCGCGTGCTCGCGGGAGGCACCGTCTGGCGGAGCGCGTCGATCGCCGGACTCGCGAACGACTGGCGGGTGCTCGCCGTCCCGGCCGAGGTCGGCGGCGGCCGCGGCGCGATCGTCGTCGCGGAGTCGCTCGAGCCCCGCGAGGAGGCGCTGCACCGGCTCGTGCGCGAGTTCATGCTCGGTGGGACGGCGGCGCTCCTGCTCGTGATCCTCGCCGGCTACGCCGTCGCGGCCGCCGCACTGCGGCCGGTGGAGGCGATGCGCCGGAGGGCGGCCGCGATCGGGGCCTCGACGCCCGAGAAGCGCCTTCCAGTGGCGCCGCCCAGGGACGAGCTCTCCCGGCTCGCTGAGACGCTCAACGACATGCTGGACCGCCTGCAGGCCGCTCTGGAGCACGAGCGGAGGTTCGTCGACGATGCGAGCCACGAGCTGCGAACGCCGCTCGCCTTGCTCAAGACGGAGCTCGAGATCGCCCTTCGTCAGCCGCGCTCGCGGGACGAGCTCGAGGCCGCGCTCCGGTCGGCTGCCGAAGAGACCGACCGCCTCACGCAGCTCGCCGAGGATCTCCTCCTCGTCGCGCGCGCCGACGAGGGGAGGCTGCCGATCCGGCTCGAGCAGGTCTCCGCGCGACAAATCGTCGCGGACGTCACGGCGCGGTTCGAGCTCCGCGGCAGCGAGCACGGCCGGCCGATCGTCGTCGCCGACGGCCCCGACGCAACCGTCGAGGTCGACGTGACGAGGCTCGAGCAGGCGCTCGGGAACCTCGTCGACAACGCCCTCGTGCACGGCGACGGCAAGGTCGTGCTCTCCGTCCGCACGACCGGTCGCACGGTCGAGCTGCACGTTGCCGACCACGGCTCGGGTTTTCCGCCGGGCTTCGTCGACCGGGCCTTCGACCGGTTCAGCAGGGCCGACGAGGCGCGCGGCCGCGGCGGCACCGGGCTCGGGCTCGCGATCGTGGATCTGATCGCCCGCGCGCACGGCGGGAGCGCCGCGGTTGCGACCGCTCCGGGCGGCGGGGCCGATGCCTCGATCGCCCTGCCGGCCTCGAAGACACCCGCGCCGTCTCGGGAGCCCGCGCTCTCAGCGAACTCTTAGGAACCGCTCATTCCCCTCTCATCTCGCTCTGTGATCGTGAGAGGCGGATGCAGACCTCCCCAAACCCTCCCGGAGATGCAGTCCTCGCGCGAGATGCGGCGGCTTCTCGGCTTCGCCGGCTGACGGTCGGCGCGTTCGCTGGTGCGAGCGCGCTCGCGGTCGTCTTCGCCGGAGTCGCGGCGGCCACGACCCAACACGCGCGGAAAGCGGTCGCGAAGACGGCCGTCACGGTCACCACCCTCCCCGCCGTGCACGTCTCGGCGCCGCCGGCGACCCCGCCCGGCGGCGCCGCGGCGACCGCCGCACCGGCCGCACCCCAGGAGGCCCCGACCCCGGCCTACTCGCCGCCGGTCGTCACGTCCGGCGGGTCTTGAGCGCCGGGGCGACCTCCTTTACCTTCCCGGCGCTCGGAACGACCGCGACGGTGGCGGTGACCGACCCGGAGGCGCTCGAGCCGGCGCGGGCTGTGCTCGAGCGCGAGCTCGAAGCGATCGACCTCGCCTGCAGCCGGTTTCGGTCGGACTCCGAGCTCGTTCGCGTGAATGCGGCGGCCGGCGCAGAGATCGAGGTGAGCAAGCTCCTGCTCGAGGCGGTACGCGTCGCCTTGCATGCCGCCGAGGCCAGCGGCGGGCTCGTCGACCCGACCGTCGGCAAGACGATGCGGCTCGCCGGCTACGACCGGCCGCTGACCGTCGTCCGCACTCGCGACGGGAGGCTCTTCCATCCGTCCTTCGAGCGCGCAGCAGGATGGCGCACGATCCGGCTCGACGGGCCTCGCAGCACCGTATGCGTCCCCAGAGGGGTCGAGCTCGACCTCGGTGCGACTGCGAAGGCCCTCGCCGCCGACCGCGCGGCGCACGCAGCGTCGGTGGCGATCGGGGCCGGCGTGCTCGTGAGCCTGGGCGGTGACATCGCTGTCGCAGGAGAGCCGCCGCCCGGCGGCTGGTCGATCCGGCTCGCCGACGACCATTCAGCGCCGCTCGACGCTCCGGGCCCGGCCGTCTCCGTTCATTCGGGAGGGCTCGCGAGCTCCGGTACGACCGTACGGCGCTGGGCGACCGCCGGCGGCGAGCTGCACCACATCGTCGACCCGCGCACCGGCAGGCCGACCAACTCGCCGTGGCGCACCGTGACGGTCGCGGCCGCGTCGTGCGTCGACGCCAACACCGCGAGCACGGCCGCGCTCGTGCTCGGCGACGACGCGCCGGCCTGGCTCGACGAGCGCGGGCTTCCCTCGCGCCTCGTCCGCCTCGACGGCTCGGTCGCGTGCGTCGGCGCGTGGCCCGCGGAGGCCGCATGACCCTTCTCGCAGTCACGAACGCCAAGGCGCTCTGGTACCTCACGCGCGGGACCGGCGTCGTCTCGCTGCTGCTCTTGACCGCGGTGCTCGTGCTCGGGGTGCTCGGCACGACGCGGTGGCGCAGCGAGCGCTGGCCGCGGTTCCTCGTCGCCGGCCTGCACCGCAACCTGACGCTGTTCGCGATCGCGTTCCTCGTCGTGCACGTGGTGACGACCGTCGTGGACGGATACGCGCCGATCCGGCTCGTCGACGCGATCGTCCCGTTCATCTCGCCCTACCGGCCGATCTGGCTCGGGCTGGGCGCGCTCGCCTTCGACCTCCTCCTCGCGCTCACCGTCACGAGCCTCCTGCGCGCGCGGGTCGGCCTGCGCACGTGGCGCGCCGTGCACTGGCTTGCCTACGCGGCCTGGCCGCTCGCGCTCGTGCACGGGCTCGGCACCGGCAGCGACTCACGCGTCGGCTGGCTCGCGATCCTCACGCTCTGCTGCGCGGCCGCGGTCGCCGCCGCCGTCGTTGTTCGCCTCCTTCGCGCGGATGCCCGTCCGCGTCTTCGCATCGCCGCGGGCGTCGCGACCTTCGCGGTCGCCGCGCTGGTGCTCGGTTGGTACAGATCCGGCCCGGCTCAACCGGGCTGGGCGGCACGGGCCGGCACGCCGACGTCGATCTTGCGCAGATCCGCGACGTCGGCGGCGCCGAGCCCGGTTGCCGTTCGCACGACCATGCCCAGCTCGTTCGACGGCAAGCTCGTGGGCAGCCTGGCCCGCAACTCGGACGGCCTCGGCGACGTCGGGATCGCGATCGGCGGCAACGTCACCGGTGGCGCGGTCGAGGGCGTGCTCAAGCTCACGCTCTGGGGCCAGGGCTCCGACGGCGGCGTGGCGCTGACGGACAGCCGGGTCACGTTCCAGCCCGTCGGCGTCTCCGGCTCATACTCCGGCCAGGTCGTCGGCCTCGACGGGAACCTCGTCCAGGCCGACGTCACCAACTCCGCGGGCGACACGGTCAGGCTCACCATCTCCCTCCAGATCGACTCCACGACCGGCTCGGTCACCGGGACGGTGCACGGCGCATGACCGCGACCCGCGTTCGTCCCGAGCAGGCACTCGTCGCCGCGCCTTCCGGCCTCCCGCGGCTGCTCGCCGGGATTCCGCCGGCGGACAGGGCGGTGACGCTGGAGGAGCACCTCGCCCGTTACGGCTCGGTCCGCGACGGCGGAAGGAGCCGCGACCTGATCGACCACGTCGAGGCGAGCGGCCTCCAGGGGCGGGGTGGCGCCGGCTTTCCGACCGCCACGAAGCTACGCGCCGCCGCGTCGCGCCGCGGTCGCCCGGTCGTCGTCGTCAACGGCGCCGAGGGCGAGCCGACGAGCGCGAAGGACAAGGTGCTCCTCCGCTGCGTGCCCCAGCTCGTGCTCGATGGGGCGGTCGCCGCAGCCGAGGCGGTCGGCGCGCGCCAGGCGTTCGTCGCAGTGGCCGACGGTGCGGCTGCCGAGGCAGTGGAGCAGGCGATCGAGAGCCGGCGCCGCCGCAGGCTCGACGGCCGCGTCGACCTTCGCCTGGTGGAAGTTCCCGATCGCTTCGTCGCCGGAGAGGAGACCGCGCTCGTCCAGTTCCTGAACGGCGGGCCGGCCAGGCCGACGTTCACCCCGCCGCGGCCCTTCGAGCGCGGCGTCGGCGGCGCCCCGACCCTCGTCCAGAACGCGGAGACGGTCGCGCACATCGCGCAAATCGCCCGGTTCGGGCCGGCCTGGTTCCGCCGCGTCGGGACCGCCGCCGAGCCGGGCTCGATCCTCGTCACGCTCTCGGGCTCGGTCGCACGTCCCGGGGTGTACGAGGTCGGTCTAGGCACGCCGCTGCGCGAACTGCTCGCCCAGGCCGGAGGCGTGCGCGAGGACGTCCAGGCCTATCTGATCGGCGGGTACTTCGGCACCTGGGTCGGCGCCGAGGCCGCGGCCGGCCTGCTCCTGAGCGAAGCCGACATCTCGCTCGGAGCGCGCGCGATCGTCGCGCTCCCCACGCGCGCGTGCGGCCTCGCCGAGACCGCGCGGATCGCCCGGTATCTCTCCGACGAGGGAGCCGGCCAGTGCGGCCCGTGCGTCCATGGGCTCGGCGCGATCGCCGATGCCCTGGAACGGCTCGCCGCGGGCGACCGGACCGACCGGCGCGACCGGATCGAGCGCTGGATCGCCGCGGTCAAAGGACGCGGCGCCTGTCACCACCCCGACGGCGCCTCGAGGTTCGCCGCGAGCGCCCTGGAGGTCTTCGCCGACGAGGTCGAGCTCCACCTCCGCCACGGCCGCTGCAGCGGGAGCCGCCGGTGAGCAAGGTCGTCCGGGTGAACCCGATCGCCTGCCAGGCTCACGCTCTCTGCGCCGAGCTCCTCCCCGAGCGGATCAGGCTGGACGAGTGGGGCTACCCGATCGTCGACCCGGCGCCGGTCACCGGCGAGGTCGAGCGGCACGCTCGCCGCGCAGCAGCCGCCTGCCCGACGCTGGCGCTGCTCCTGGCCGAGGCCCGGGCTGCCTAGGGCTTCAAACCCCTACCGGCTCTGCGGCGTATAACAGGCTGGAGTGCGCGCGGGCCTGGTCATCGCGATCGTGGCCGCGGCCGGGGCTGCGGCGGCCGCGTCGCCGCGCTTGCTCGCCACGATCGTCACCGGCCGTGGCCCGTGCGGAGTCGGCTCGGGGTACGGCGCCGTTTGGGTCGCGAACGAGGGCGCCGGGACGATTGCCCGCATCGATCCCGTGCGAAACCGGGTTACGCGGAGCGTCCGCGTGGGTCGAACGGCGTGCTCCTTGGCGGTCGGCGGCGGCGCGATCTGGACGATCCGCTACGACGCCGACGAGGTCGTTCGCCTGGATCCACGCACGTTCCAGGTGAGTCGGGTCGGGGTCGGCGACGAGCCCTACGACGTCCTCGTGGCGGCAGGCTCGGTCTGGGTGACCGGCCATGAGGACGGGACCGTGACGCGGATCGACCCCGTGTCGAGGCGTGTCACCGCGACGGTCGAGCTGCCGAACGAGCCTGCGGGGCTCGCGTTCGTCGGCGGCTCGGTCTGGGTGGGCTCCGAGGGAGAGGGAACGGACGTCTTTCGGATCGACCCGACCACCGCCGCCGTCACGCGCCTCCCGCTCGGCGTGCGTGCGCCTGCGTGGTTCGTCGCCGGTGCGGCGGATGTCTGGGTGGTGAGTGGCAGGGAGAACCTCGTCGTCCGCATCGACGCGGCCACCAACCGGACGCTCACCAAGCTGGCGGTCCTGGGAAATCCGGTCGAGGGCGCAGCCGCTCCTGACGGCACCCTCTGGATTCCGAGCAAGCAATCGAACACGGTCACCAGGATCGACCCCGTGGCCAACCGCGTCGTGGACGTCTTCGGTGCTGGCCCGGGGGCCTACGTTGCGACTCAGGCTTTCGGCTCGATGTGGGTGACGAGCTATGCCGGAAACGACGTGCGGCGCTTCCGGCCCTAGGCCGGACGGGCGGCGGCCGGGCACGGAGCCGTCTCCTCCGTGAGCCGGCGGGCGACCGCGCGCAGGCTTCCTGACTCCTCGAAGGCCCGGCGTTGCTCGTCTGCCCCGTTTCCACGCGCGAGGATCTCGTCGACGAGCTCGAGCTCCTCCGCGCAGCCGAGTGCCTCGGCCGCGGGAGCACAGCGCTCGACGAGTGCGCGGATCGCATCCCGCGCGGGGCGCTCGCCGTCGTCGTCCAGGTCGATCAGGCGGGCATCGAGCCCGTCCCGGAGAGCGCGCCACCGGTTCTCCTCGAGGAGGAGGTCGGGGCCGGCCGGGATCTCTTCGTCGCACTCGAATGCGCTGCCGAGCGTTGCCACGAGCGACTGGATCAGGGCGGCGAGCGCGGCGACGCTCTCGATACGCGTCTGGCCGTCACAGATCCGGATCTCGATCGTCCCGAGCCGCGGGTGCGGGCGCACGTCCCACCAGATGTAGGTGTAGTCGGGGAAGCAACCTGTCCGGACGCCACGCTCGACGAGGTGCTCGAACTCGGCGAACGAGCCGAGCGCGGGCGGGAGGCCGGTGCGCGGGAGGGTCTCGGAGATCTTCACCCTGGTCGAGGCGAGACCGGTGTCACGGCCCTGCCAGAACGGGGAGTTCGCGGAGAGCGCGACGAGCTCGGGCAGCGAGGTTCGGAGGCCGTCGGCGCAGGCGATCGCCTTGTCCGCGGAGCCCACGCCGATGTGGACGTGGAGGCCGAAGATGAGCTGGCGGTCCGCGAGCCAGCCCAGGCTCTCCGCCAGCTCGGCGTAGCGCGGCCGCTCGGTCACCTCCTGGTTCTCGTACCGCGAGAACGGGTGGGTCCCGGCCGAGGCGATCAACGTGCCCTCCTCGCCCGCCGCCCGGCGCAGGCGCGCCCGGAGGTCGCCCAGGTCGTCGACCGCCTCGGCGACGCTGGCGGAGATCTTCGTCGCAGCCTCGACGACCGACTGGTGCAGCTCCGGCTTGATGCGCGGCTCCACCGGCTCGCCCTCGAAGACCGAGAGGATCGCCTCGATGCGCGAGACGAGCTCGTAGCTCTCGCCGCGGACGAGCTGGAACTCCTCCTCGAGGCCGACGCTGTAGGGCGTGCTCCAGCCGAAGTTCGACTCCATGCGACCGAGGTTGCCAGACCGGCGCGGCCTCAACCGCGATGTGGACCGGTTTTGCCGACCTTTTACGTCAGTAGCGGTCGAGCTCGATCAGCCGCTCGTCGCTGATCCCGAAGTGATGCGCGATCTCGTGGAGGACGACGCGGCGGATCTCGCGCTGCAGCCGCTCCGGGTTTCCGCCGTAGAGCCGTTCGAGCGGGCCGCGGTAGATCGTGATCTTGTCCGGCGGCACCCCGACATAGCCGCTGCCGCGGGTCGTCAGCGGGTAGCCCTCGTACAGGCCCAGCAGCGGCATGCCTGCCGGCGGCTCGTCCTCGACGAAGATCGCCACGTTCGACATGAACCCGCGCAGGTCGGGCGGCAGCGACGCGAGCGCCTCCTCGACGGAGAGCTCGAAGTCGAACTCGTCGAACGCCGGGGGCGCGGCATCGCTCACGGAAAGAGCGTAGCCGCGCCCCCGAGGGTCGCTCAGTTTCCAGTCGCGGCCCAGGCGCCGAAGCTGAAGAAGCCGCCGGCCGCCGAGGAGTTCGTGAAGATGGTCGCGCCCGAGCGCTGGACGGCGTTCAGGGTCACGCCCACGGAGTTGGTGCGCGACTCCTCGTAGATGCAGAGGAAGCCGGACTGCGCCTGCGGTGAGGTGGCGTTCCCGGGGCACTCCGCCGGAGCAGCGGCTCCCTGGAGCACGATCCTCACCGTCGGGGCCGTCGTGAACGGCCAGATGAACGAGATCGACGTGTTGGCGAGCGCGCCGGCCGCCGCCGCGGTGCCGCCCAAGTTGAACGCGCCGCGGACCGTCTTTCCCGCCGGCAGTGCGTCGGGGAACGGCCCTGCGGGCCCCGCAGCCCCGGCGGGCCCGGCCGGTCCCGCCGGCCCGGCAGGCCCCGCCGGCCCGGCAGGAATCTGCCCGGCCTTGAAGTCCCCCTTCAGCAGCGAGCCGTTCTTGACCTTGAGCGTGTTCACCGCGTTGTTCTTGAGCTGGACGGTGCCGACGCTGTTCGCCGGCAACACGATCGCTGCGTAGCCGGTACCTCCGAGTGCGACCGCGAGCGCCAGGCATGCGAGCACCAGCGCCGGCGACGGCCGATGTCTCCAGAGACTCTTCATGAGCTCCCTCCGAATCTCGTCTTGACAGGACACGGCGCCAACCGCCTGCCAGGACGGCTGCGCCTTCTCGTCGTTTTGGCAGCCGGGCCCCTATTCCTGCCCCGGCAGAGGCGACTCTCTACCTGAATCTCACGCAGCAGTAGTCCCGTGTCGGCCGGACCGACGCACAGCCCATCGAGGTCGCGTCTCGGGGTCAGACCCCGCACGTGGCTCAATGGGACAGTCGCGCGGCGCGAAGCGGGATTCCAGCCGGGTCCGTCACGCTCTCGTGACGGACTCGTTGCACATCCGTGGCTGGGTCTGACCCCGGACGTGGCTCAAGGGGACCTTCGTGCGCGACGGTCTCGGGAGCCTTCGTCGGCGCCTCCTCACGAGCTCTCACCTGTAGCTCATCGAGCCGCTGGTACCGTGTCCGGGGCGTGATCGAAGCCCAGGGCCTGACGAAGGACTACGGGAAGAAGCGGGCCGTCGACGGGCTCACGTTCACCGTGCGGCCGGGCGTCGTGACCGGGTTCCTCGGGCCGAACGGGTCCGGGAAGTCGACCACGATGCGGCTGATCCTCGAGCTCGACGCCCCCACCGCGGGCGACGTGAAGGTGAACGGCAAGCACTACCGCGATCACGCAGCGCCGCTGCACGAGGTCGGCGCGCTGCTCGAGGCGCGCTCCGTTCACACCGGCCGCTCTGCCTACAACCACCTGCTCGTGCTCGCCCAGACGCACGGGATCCCGAAGAGCCGCGTCAGCGAGCTGATCGACCTCGTGGGGCTCCACGAGGTCGCGAAGAAGCGGGCGGGCCAGTTCTCGCTCGGGATGGGGCAGCGGCTCGGAATCGCCACGGCGCTCCTCGGCGACCCGCACACGGTGATGCTGGACGAGCCGGTCAACGGGCTCGACCCGGAGGGGATCCTCTGGATGCGCCACCTGCTGAAGGGGCTCGCGGCGGAGGGACGGACGGTGTTCGTCTCGTCGCACCTGATGAGCGAGATGGCGCTCACCGCCGACCACCTGATCGTGATCGGTCGCGGCCGCGTGATCGCGGACACGAGCACCAAGGACTTCGTCCAGCAGGCCTCGGGGAACGTCGTGCGCGTCCGCTCGCCGCAGGCGGCCCGGCTCGCCGAGCTCCTCGCCGGGCCCGAGGTGACGATCACGTCTCTCGACGGGGACGGCCTGCTCGACGTCAAGGGCCTCAAGGCCGCACAGATCGGGGACCTCGCCGCTGCGAACGGCCTCGCGATCCACGAGCTCACGCCCCAGCAGGCGTCGCTCGAGGACGCCTTCATGGATCTCACCCGCGAGGACGTCGAGTTCAAGGCGCACGAGCTGGCGCCCGAGGAGGCCGCGTGAGCGCCGTCGCCGCCCACGCCGGCCGTGTCACGCAGGCGCGGGTCGCCCTCTCCGAGTTGACGAAGCTCCGCTCGGTCAGGTCGACCCGCTGGTCGTTCCTCGCAGCGGTCGTGTTCACGATCGGGCTCTCGGCGCTCGTCTCCGCGATCGTGGCGCACCACTACCCGGCGATGACGCCGCGGGAGCAGGCGGACTTCGACGCGCTCGGAGTCAGCCTCGTGGGCATGCAACTCGCCCAGCTCGCGATCGGCGTGCTCGGGGTGCTCGTGATCACCGCCGAGTACTCGACCGGGATGATCCGTGCCTCGCTGACCGCCGTCCCGAAGCGGCTGCCCGTGCTCTGGGGCAAGGCGATCGTGTTCGCCGCCGTGACGGCCGCGCTGATGATCCCGTCCGTGCTGATCGCGTTCTTCGTCGGCCAGGCGATCCTCTCGCGCCACGGCATCGAGACCACGTTCACGCACCCGGGTGTGCCGCGCGTCGTCATCGGCGCGGGGCTCTACCTCGTGGTCGTCGGACTGTTCGCGCTCGGTCTCGGCGCGATCGTGCGGAACACGGCGGGCGGCATCGCGCTCTTCGCGGGGATCATGTTCGTCCTGCCCCCGCTGATGAACGTGCTCCCGGCGAGCTGGAACAATGCCGCCTCGCCGTACCTACCACTCGCAGCGGGCGAGGCAATCCTGTCGACCTCGTCCGGCAATCACCTTGCGCCTTGGGTCGGGCTCGGCCTTTTCCTGGGCTACGCGGTCGCGGCGATCGCCGTCGCCGCGGTGCTGCTGCTGCGGCGCGACACCTAGTCGCCGGGCGGCCTGAGCACGAACGAGTCGTCGCCGACGGGCGTCACGATCAGGGGGCGCGTGTGCTCGGAGAGCCAGCTCCGGAGAGCGTCCGAGACCTCCAGGTGCAGCCGCTCGTCCGAGTCGAGGGCGAATCCGACCTCGATCTCGCAACGGCCGCCCGTCGTGACCGACTTGCAGGCGAGGCCGCGGCTCGTCAGGAATCCGACCAGCTCGTCGCAGTCGGGAGCCTCGTCGAGCTCGACATGGATCGGCTGGGTCATCATCGGACCTCCTCCTCCTTCTCCTTCTCGGTCAGGTACTCGTGGATGGCCGCCGCGGCCTTGCGCCCGGCGCCCATCGCGAGGATCACCGTCGCCGCACCGGTGACGATGTCGCCGCCCGCATAGACGCCCTCGCGGCTCGTGGCCCCCGTCACGGGGTCGGCGACGATGCAGCCGTGAGGGTCGGTCGCGAGTCCGCTCGTGGCCTGGGGGACGAGCGGGTTCGGGTTCGTGCCGAGCGCGATCACGACGAGGTCGGCCTCCATCGTGAACTCGCTGCCGGGGACGGGGATCGGGCGGCGGCGCCCGGACTCGTCGGGCTCGCCGAGCTCGGTGCGGATGCACTCCAGGCCCGTGACCCAGCCGTCCTCGTCGCCGAGGAAGCGCGTCGGCAAAGTCAGCCAGTCGAAGATCGCCCCTTCCTCCACGGCGCGGCGGTAGTCCTCCGCGCGGGCTCCCTTCTCCTGCTCCGAGCGCCGGTAGACGATGTGCGCCTCTTCGGCGCCGAGGCGGATCGCGGCGCGGACGCCGTCCATCGCCGTGTCCCCGGCGCCGATCACCGCCGCCTTCCTCGGCCGCAGCACGGGGGTGTCGTAGGTGGGGAAGGAGTACGCGTGCATGAGGTTCACCCGCGTGAGGAACTCGTTGGCCGAGTAGACGCCCTTGAGGTTCTCGCCCGGGATCTCCAGGAACATCGGGCAGCCCGCCCCCGTGCCGACGAAGACGGCCGAGTAGCCCTCCTCGTCCAGCAGCTGGTCGATCGTGATCGTCTTGCCGATGATCACGTCGGTCTGGAACTCGACGCCCATGCGCTCGAGGTGCTCGACGTCCTCGTCGACGATCGCCTTCGGCAGACGGTACTCGGGGATGCCGTAGCGGAGCACGCCGCCGATCGCGTGCAGCGCCTCGAAGACCGTCACCGGGTAGCCGAGCTGCGCGAGATCGCTCGCGGCCGTGAGGCCCGACGGGCCCGAGCCGACGATCGCGATCTTCTCGGGCCGGCGCGCGACGGACTCCATGGCCCCGTTCGACGGGTGCGCGCGCTGCCAGTCCGCGACGAAGCGCTCGAGCCGGCCGATCGAGACCGGCTCCTGCTTGCCCAGGATCACGCAGTGCAGCTCGCACTGGTGCTCGACCGGGCAGACACGGCCGCAGATCGCCGGGAGGAGGTTCCTCCGCTGGATCGCGCGAGCGGCACCCTCGAAGTCGCGCAGCGCGACGCAGCGGATGAACTCGCGGATCGGGACGTTGACGGGGCACCCGACCTCGCAGCGCGGGTCCTGGCACTGGAGGCAGCGCTGGGCCTCGGCGACCGCCCGTGCCTCCGTGTAGCCGGTGGCGACCTCTTCCCAGTTGTGGCGCCGCACGTCGGGGTCGAGCGCCGGCATCTCGGTCTTGTGCGGGTAGACGATCGGCACGGCCGCTACCTCCCCGCTCCGGCCAGCTCGCAGGCCAGGCGCTCCTCGTCGACGTACATCTTCGAACGGGCGACGGCCTCGTCGTAGTCGACCTTGTGCGCGTCGAAGAACGGGCCGTCGACGCACGCGAACTTCGTGTGGCCGTCGATCGTGACCCGGCAGCCGCCGCACATGCCGGTGCCGTCGACCATGATCGGGTCGAGGGAGACCATGGTCGGGAGCCCGTACGGCCTCGTGACCTCCGCGACGGCGCGCATCATCGGCATCGGGCCCACCGCGAAGCAGCTGGTGAAGCCGGCGCCGGCCTCGATCAGCTGCTCGAGCCGGCCGCTCACGAAGCCGTGGTAGCCGAGCGAGCCGTCGTCGGTGCAGACGTGGTAATTGTCGCTCACCGGTTCGAGCAGGTCGCGCAGGATAACGAGCTCGGCTGTGCGCGCACCGACGATCGCAGAGACGACCACGCCTCGCCCGCGCAGCTCGCGGGCCAGCGGGAAGACGGCCCCGGCGCCGAAGCCGCCGCCGACGAGCACGGCGTGCCCGCTCTCCGGCAGTGCGACCGGCAGCCCGAGCGGGCCTGCGAAGTCGAGGATCTCGTCGCCCTCCTCCAGGGCGCAGATGAGGCCGCTCGTCCTGCCGACCTCCTGGACGACGAGCGTGATCGTGCCGGCCGCCGCATCGAAGTTCGTGATGCTGATCGGCACGCGCTCGCCGGTCTCGGACACGCGGATGACGACGAACTGGCCGGGGCGCGCGTTGTGCGCGACGCGCGGCGAGCTCACCACGAAGAGCTTGGTGATCTCGGTCAGGTGCCGTTTCTCGATCACTGTGGCCATTGGTTCCTCACAGGAGTGGGCTCTCGTCCATCGCCTTGAGCCGCTGCCAGCGCCGCTCGACCTCGGCCTCGATCGATGCGAGCACTGCAGCGTTCTCCGGTTTGCGCAGGTGCCTGGTCTTCCCCATCAGCCCGAGCCAGTCCCCGACCGGGATGCGCCGTCCGAGCGGCTCCGGGTCGTAGGTGATCGTCGTCACGCCCCGCTCGATCTCGTACAGGGGGAAGAAGCAGCAGTCGGCGGCGGCCTGGACGACGTCGGAGCCGGCCCGGTCCTCGGTCTTCCAGTTCAGCGGGCAGGAGATCAGCACCTTGCCGTAGGCCAGGCCCTCCCGGCGCGCGTACCACTGCGCCTTGGCGGCCTTCGCGACCAGGTCCTCCGGGAAGCCCTCCACGCCCGTGAAGACGTACGGGATGTTGGTCGCCGCCATGATCTGGGGCGTGTCCTTGTGGTGGAAGCTCTTGCCGAGCTCGGCGGGGCCGACATGGCTCGTCGAGGTCAGGTGGCCGAGCGGCGTCGAGTAGCTGAGCTGGCTCCCGGTGTTCATGTAGCCCTGGTTGTCGTACTCGAGGATGATCATGTGGTGGTTGCGGAGCGCGGCTCCGATCGCCGCGCCCATCCCGATGTCCATCCCGCCGTCGCCGGTGACCATCACGAAGGTGATGTCGTCGCCCGCGGGCAGCTCGCCGCGGCGGACCCGCTCCTTGAACATCTCCACGAGCCCGCTCAGCGTCGCGGCGCCGTTCTGGAACAGGTTGTGCACGTAGGTGACGCGGTGGGACGTGTACGGGTATCCGGTCGAGACGACCATCGCGCACCCGGTCTGGTAGAGGACGACGACGTCGCCCTCGATCCCCTTCAGGAACACGTCGATCGAGGGGAAGACCCCGCAGCCCGGGCAGGCGCCGTGGCCCGGCGCGACGCGCTTCGGGCTCCCGGCGAGCTTCCAGTACGGAGGAGCCTCGACCTTCGGCCGTCCCGTCTCCTCGTCGACCTCGACCTTCACGAGGCCCGCCGCTGTCTCGGCCCCGAGCGCCGGGAGACCCAGCACCGGGTACTGCCTCGCCGGGTCGCCTGCGACGACGCCGTAGTAGTCGAACGGCGTCTCGACGTGTCCCGTCTCCGCCGCCTCGAGCGCCAGGCCGAAGAACGCCTCGGCGTCGTCGGCGTAGAAGTCGCGGCCGCCGAGACCGTAGACGCGGGTCAGGCAACGAGTCGCGTTGACGGGATCGTCCTTCAGCGCGGACTTGACCTCGTGGGAGATGTTCGCGCCGTTGCCGCCGTAGGAGTCGGCACGCTCGCCGATCAGGACGGCGCGGACGCGGCGCAGCGCATCCTGGATCTCCTCGACGGGGAAGGGGCGGATCACGTTCGGGCTGATCACGCCCGCGCGCACGCCCTGCTCGCGCAGGGTGTCGGCGACGTCCTTCGCCGTCTCCGCGGCGGAGTTGAGCAGGAGCACGGCGATGTCGGCGTCCTCCATCCGGTAGAGGTCGACGACCGGATACCGGCGGCCGCTGAGCGCCTCGTACTCGGCGAAGACCTCCGGGATGACCCGGCGGGCCGCGTCCATCGCGAGCTTGAGCTGGTACTTGTTGTTGATCAGGTCCGGATCGTTCATGTAAGGCCCGATCGTGACCGGGTGACGCGGGTCGAGCGCCGTCACGCGCTCGGGCACCGGCCCCAGGAACTCCTGCACCGAGCGCGCGTCCGCGAAGGTCTGGACGCGCCGCTTCTGGTGGCTCGTGAAGAAGCCGTCGAAGGCGACGATCGCCGGCAGCTGGACCTCGGGCCGTTCGGCGACACGCAGTGCGATCAGGTTCAGGTCGTAGACGGCCTGGGGGTCGCGCGCGAGAAAGATGAGCCAGCCGGTATTGAGCGCGAAGTAGAGGTCGGAGTGGTCGCCGCGGATGTCGAGCGGGCCGCTGACCGAGCGGGTCGCCAGGTCGAGCAGCATCGGAAACCGCGTCCCCGACTGCACCGGAAGCTCCTCGAGTGAGTAGAGGAGGCCTTGCGAGCTCGTCGCGTTGAAGACGCGGCCGCCGCCCGTCGAGGCTCCGTAGCAGATGCCCGCGGCGCCGTGCTCGCCGTCGGCCGGGACCATCACCGTGCTGTTGTGCCCCTCGGCCTTCATCTCGTCCAGGAGCTCGGCGATCTCGGTCGAGGGGGTGATCGGGTAGTAGCCCATCACGTGGAAGCCGATCTGGCTCGCGGAGAGCGCGGCCATCTCGTTCCCGGTCTTGAAGGCCTCGACCTGGGCCGCACGACGGGTCAGCTCGACGACCGCCATCTCAGACCGCCTCGAGCCAGGGGTACAGGGGAACGCGATGGGTGTCCGCGTAGCCCTTCTCCTCGCGCAGCTCGGTGAGCGCGCCGGTCGGACAGGCGGCGGTGCACCGCATGCAGCCCTTGCAGTAGTGGTAGTCGATCCCGCGGAGGCGAACGGCTTCGTCGTCCTCCGTCTCCCACACGAAGCAGAGGTCGGGGCAGACGATGTCGCAGATCCCGCAGTGCACGCATGCCTCGAGGTCCAGCGCGGGGAGGAAGCCGGTGCGCGAGGTCGTCATGTTCTTCACGATGCTGTTGCCGGGGTCGAGGATCGTGCCGCCGATCGGCGCCTCGAGGTAGCCGAACGAGGGAGCCGCGCGCGTGGGCGCTCCGGGCTCCTCACCGGCGGCGGCCCTGTAGGTCGCGCGCTGAAGCTCCTTGTAGCCGCGGTCGAAGGTGGCGATGTTCGCGTCCACGAGGTGCGCGTAGCGGCGGGCGAACGTCGCGCGCATCGTCTCGCGGACCGCGTCGGGATCGACGAACGGACAGGTCCGCACGACCGCGCCGAGCATCGCCATGTTCGGGCGCGTCCCCTCCTCGACCGCGATCCCGAGCGCGTCGACCACGGTGACGGTCCCGGCCCGGAGGCCGAGCAGCTCCCGGACGGCGTCGGGTGTCGAGACCGTGTTAACGACGATCGTCCCGGTCGGGCCCAGCCCGGCCGCGACGATCCCGGAGTGCGCGAGCGCCTCGTGGAAGACCGCGACCACCTGAGGGCTCTCGACCGGGCTGCTCGTGCGGATCTCACGGTCGGTCGCGCAGAAGCGCAGGAACGACTTGACCGGCGTCCCCTTCTTCTCGGATCCGTACGACGAGAACTGGGAGCCGTTCAGGCCCTGGCGCAGCACCACCGCCTCGGCGAGGATCTGGCCGGCGAGGTGGGCGCCCAGGCCGCCGATCGACTCGAAGCGGATGCTGAAGAAGCCGTCGGCTCCCGCACCCGGAACGCCCGGGGACGAGTACTCCGTCGACACAATCGCCGTGTCCGCCACGGACCGTGCCTCCTGCGAGTCGCTATCTCGCTTTGGAGCCTAGGCAACGCAAGCCGGCCCGCCATCAGGGAAGACGCTGAGACCGGCTTCGCGTTTCTGCTGCTGGGTGCTAGGTGGGCCAGATCACCGCGACGGGCGGCTGCCACACCTGGAACCGTGCGCGCCTCTCTTCGAGCCATGCGGCCCGCGTCACCGAGAAGTCGAGCGAATCGAGCATCTCCTCGTCGACCTCACCCTCGGTGAAGGGCCCGCAGCATCTGAAGATTCGGCCTTCGCACAGCTCCACGGCCCAGATCTCGTCGTGCCGCTTCGTGTCACGCCAGAACTCGCGCGCGTACATTCCGGGCCTCCATTTCAGAGACACCCCGAGTGTCCCGCGGCGGCCGTGCCGCGGCATCCGAGGAAACCACGATTCCCGTGCGGGAGACTGCGTGCCGACGGCCAGGCCGGCCGGCGCAGCCGATTTACAGTCCAAGGTGCTACGTCGTACGATCCGCACTGACGTGACCCCTTGGTGCCGCAGCCGGTGCGGCCCGGCTCTCGTGCGTGCGACCCTCCTCGCCTTGCTCACAGGTGGGATGGTGGGGATACCCGCTGCTCTTGCCGCGACCGATCCCATGGTCACCGTGGTCGTCTCCGGGCAGGGGAAGGTGGACGTTGCCCCGGGTGACCTCACGTGCCAATCGAGATGCACCAGCAGCGTCGAGGCGGGAGCACACGTAACGCTCAAGGCAACACCTGCCGCCGGGGGCTTCGTCTTCACCGGGTGGCACGGCGATGCCTGCAGCGGCGCGGTCGGGGATACGTGCGCCTTCCTCGCGGATGGTGATACCACCGTCACGGCCGTGTTCGCCGTCGCATCTGTCACCGACACGACTGCGACCACCACGACGACCACGACCATCACGCCGACCGAACCGATACTCACGACGACGACCCCGCCCACTACCACTCCACCGCCACCCCCTCCGACGCCGACGCCTCCCTTCGGGACGTGGGAGGAGTTCGAGAAGACCGTGGCTTCGCAGCTGACGCTCGGGAGCGTCGCGTTCAACACGCCGAGACAGCTCCATCGCGAGGAGACGGCCGAGATCGTGTTCCTGCTCTCGCCCGAAATGTCGGTCGACGAGCTCAAGGACCAGATCTCAGCGGCAGGTGCTGTCGAGGGCACGCGGGTCAACGTCAGCAACTACATGCAGGCCGACCTGACCGGGAGCAGTTTCTCGATCACGAGAACGAGCCCGGCACGGCAACTGGTACTGCCTGGCACGACGACGCGATGGTCGTGGGAGATCACGCCGACGCGAACGGGTGTGCTCCCCCTCCACCTGACCCTCACCGCGATCCTCACGGCGAACGGTGAGAATCGAGAACTCCAGATCCGAACCTTCGACAAGGTCCTGACGATCCACGTGTCGTGGCCCGACAAGGTGAAAGACTTCGTCTTCGGCAACTGGCAGTGGCTCTGGACGGCGATCGTCGTTCCTGTGGCAGTGTGGGCCTACCAGAGGAACCGGCGAGAGACAAGGACAGACGCAGAGCCGCCGAAAGAGACGTAGGGTGCGGCCCGCTGCATTCGACCGCGAATCGCTCCGTTATCGCTGCGCTGCGACTCCCAGCTCGAGCATCGCGCGGATCGAGGCGAGCGCCTCGGCGATGTTCTCGAGCGAGTTGGCGTACGAGAGGCGCAGGTAGCCCTCGCCGTACTCGCCGAAGGATGTGCCCGCGAGCACGGCGACGCCGGCGTCGTTCAGGAGCCGGTCGGCGAAGTGCTTCGCGTCGAGGCCGGTGCCGGTGATGTTCGGGAAGGCGTAGAACGCGCCGCGCGGGGTCACGCACGAGATCCCCGGGAGCTCGTTGAGGCCCGTGACGACGAACTCGCGCCGGACGCGGAACTCGGCGAGCATTGCGTCGACCTCGTCGCGAGGGCCGGTCAGCGCGGCGACTCCGGCGAGCTGGAAGGCCGGCGCGGTGCAGGAGACGGAGTTGATCATCAGCCGCGTGATCGGCTCGACGAGCGGCTCGGGGAGCGCGGCGTAGCCGAGGCGCCAGCCGGTCATCGCGAAGGTCTTCGAGAAGCCGTCGACGAGCAGGGTGCGGTCGAGCAGGCCTTCGTGCGAGGCGATCGTGTCGTGCTCACCGTCGTAGAGCATCTCGGAGTAGATCTCGTCGGAGAGGATCCAGCAGTCGTGCCCGGCGAGGATCTGCGCGATCTCGGCGTTCAGCGTGCGGTCGACGATCCCGCCGGTCGGGTTGGCGGGCGAGTTGAGGATCACGAGCTTCGTGCGCGGGCCGAGCCGCTCGGCGAGCGCCTCCGCCGTGAACGCGAAGCCTGCATCCTCGGTGAGCGGCAGGGGCACCGGCGTCGCGCCCGCCCAGCGGATCACCGACTCGTAGATCGGGAAGCCCGGGTTCGGATAGATCACCTCGTCGCCCGGGTCGCAGGTGGCCAGCACCCCGAAGAAGAGAAACGGCTTGGCGCCGGGCGCGATCACGACCCGCGCCGGGTCGATCGCGAGCCCGCGGTGGCGCGACAGGTGCTCGGCGCACGCCTCGCGCAGCTCGGGCAGCCCGGGTGCCGGGCAGTAGTGGGTGTGGCCGTCGCGGAGCGCCTGCACGGCCGCCTCGACGATGTGGCCCGGCGTCGCGAAGTCCGGCTCGCCGATCTCGAGGTGGATGATCCGCCGGCCCTGCGCCTCGAGCGCCCGCGCCCGCGCGAGCACCTCGAACGCGGTCTCCGTCCCCAGCCTGTCGAGGCTCGCCGCCGGCATGAAGCGGGTTATACGTCGCCGTCCCGCATCGCGCCAGGTCGAATGTCCTATGTTTCGACCACGATGGCCATGAGGGAGACCCCGCCGTTTCGCGCCGACCACGTCGGCAGCCTCCTGCGTCCGCCGGAGCTTCTGCGCGCGCGCGACGAGTTCGCGGCGGGCCGGATCTCCGCCGACGAGCTGCGGCGCGTCGAGGACGAGGCGATCCGCTCGATCGTCGCGATGCAGGAGGACGTCGGCCTCCAGTCGGCGACAGACGGCGAGTTCCGCCGCGCCTCCTGGCACATGGACTTCATCTACCGGCTGGACGGGATCTCGAAGGCGCCCGGCGAGATCACGGTCCAGTTCTTCAACGAGCAGGGCGAGATCGAGTTCACGCCGGCCGCGATCCGGATCGGGGGCAAGCTCGGCGTCTCCGAGACGATCTTCGGCGACGACTTTGCCTTCTTGCAGCAGACGGTGACGGAGAGCCTGCCGAAGCTGACGATCCCGTCGCCGAGCATGGTGCACTACCGCGGCGGCCGAGCTTCGATCGACGCGTCCGTCTATCCAGGCCTCGACGAGTTCTGGGCCGATCTCACCGCGGCGTACGGCGAGGAGGTGCGGCGGCTCGGCGAGCAGGGCTGCACCTACCTCCAGTTCGACGACACGAGCCTCGCCTACCTGAACGACCCGCACCAGCGCGAGTACGTCGCCTCGATCGGCGGCGACCCCGACCGGCAGCACGTCGAGTACATCCATCACATCAACGAAGCGCTCGCCGGCCGGCCCGCAGGGATGGCGGTGACGACGCACATGTGCCGCGGCAACTTCCGCTCCTCCTGGGCAGCCGAGGGCGGCTACGACTTCGTGGCCGAGGCGCTCTTCAACGAGTTGGAGGTCGACGGCTTCTTCATGGAGTGGGACGACGAGCGCTCGGGCGGCTTCGAGCCGCTCCGGTTCGTGCCGAAGGGCAAGCTCGTCGTGCTCGGCCTCGTCACCACGAAGCGCGGCGAGCTCGAGGGGAAGGACGAGCTGAAGCGCCGCGTCGAGGAGGCGTCGCGGTTCGTGGACGTCGAACAGCTCTGTCTCTCGCCGCAGTGCGGCTTCTCGTCGACGGTCGAGGGCAACGTGCTCTCTTACGAGGACCAGGTCGCGAAGCTGCGGCTGATCGTCGAGACCGCGCGCGAGATCTGGGACTGACGAAGGCGGTGCCCGCTATCGCGCCAGGAGCTTGATCCCGTACGCCTGCCGCGCGACCCCGCCGCTCGTGACGATCAGGAGGACGTGCTTCCGGTCGGCCGCCGTGTCGAGCCGGATCGGGTCGTGCGTCACCATGCGCCCCTTCGGGCCGCCCACGACCACGGCGGCGTGGAAGAGCTTGCCCGAGCTCTCGATCCCGAGCTGGAGGCTCCGGCAACCTGCGGGCACCCTGATCGGAATGAAGTGCATCGACAGAGGGTCGATGCGTTCGAGGTGGATCGTGGCCGAGTGCCGCGCGGTGAGCGTGTAGGTGGGGACGGGCCGCAGGCCCCCGCGGTACAGGGTCACGGCGAAACGGAAGAAGACCGAGTCCAGCGATCCGGCGCCGTGCTTGCGCAGGAGGGAGTCGAGCAGTTCGAGGCCGATTCCGGGCTTCTTCTTCGCGTTCGCCTGCCGCCCGAGTGCGGCGAAGTACTGCGGCAGGAGGGTCGGCTCGACCTGCGCGAGGGTCGCCCACCAGAGTGCGCCGCCGTAGCAGTGATCGCAGTAGAAGCGCTCGTCGAAGAGCGGACGCCAGGGCTGGGCGAGCCACTGGTCCATGTAGTCCATGCTGACGAGGTCCTCGATCTTCGGCTCCACGAGCAGTGACATCGCCTCGGCGCTGCCCTCGGCGACCCAGGTGGGCAGCGCCCGGCCGCCCGGCACGTAGGCGTACTGGACGACGTGGAAGAGCTCGTGGGCGACCGTGGCCGCGAGGCTGCCTCGGGCGAGCACGGGGCTTCGGTCGAGGTGCGAGGAGATGATCACGAAGCTGCCGCCCTGCGCCTTGACCGGGGCGTAGGTCAGCCCGAACAGATCGGGGTTGTGGAAGTGCTTGATGTAGATGTCCGGCAGCGTGTTGGGTCCCGCGCCGTCGACGAGCGGGGCGCGGAAGCCGCGCGCGGCGTAGTAGGCGAACGCCGTGTCGGCGGCGGCGCCGGCCTCCTCGACGTAGTCGGGGACGCCGTTGCCGTTGTCGTCGTTGAGCGGCGGAGCGTCGAGCCCGGTCGTGACGTAGTGGACGACGGCACCGGCGCTCACGTACGGCTCCGCCTCCATCGACGCGTACGCGTACGGTCCGCCGGTGGCGGGGCGGGCCAGCGTGCCGGCGGGCGACTTGCCGGCGGGAGCGGGGATCGGCCCGGGCGAAGGAGGCGGCGTCGGCGTGGGTGTCGGGCTCGGCGTGGGTTTCGGGCTGGGCGGAGCGGGCGACGGAGGCGGTACGGGCGAGGAGCCGGTCGAAACGCTGAAACGGATCGGCGTCGTGACGTGGAGCTCCGGCAGGCAGACCTTCTTGCCGGCGACGGTCTCGCACTTGTCGCTGCGCTGGTAGAGGAGCGCCCAGTAGTACTTCCCGTCAGGCAGGTCCGTGTAGAGGCTGCAGCTCGTCCGCCCGCTCCCGTCCGCCGGGATGTCAGGGATACAGAGGGCGACACGGCCGTCGGTCAGGCCGATCCCGGTCGTGCGGGGCGAAGTCGCGACCTGGACCTGCGGATACGTGTCGCCGGCCTTCAGGTTGACCACGAAAGTCGGTCTGGACTGGGCGACGGTTGCTCCGGCGACAGGGCTGACCGGTGAGCCGGCGAGCGCGCACGGCGCCAGCGCGAGAGCGACGAAGAGCGAAACCA
Organism: uncultured Actinomycetes bacterium; assembly: GCA_963724805.1. Taxonomy (GTDB): domain Bacteria; phylum Actinomycetota; class Thermoleophilia; order Gaiellales; family Gaiellaceae; genus CAVQZA01. Next base: position 334,757 of record CAVRWA010000014.1, on the reverse strand, counting down.
CCAATGCGCGCACCAGCCCCATCGAGCCCTCCCCGGCTGGCCGCGCGCCGCCTCATTGACACAATTGTCACCCACATCGTCGGCGCGCGCGGGTCTCGCAAGAATCCCCGGAGAGGGTGATCTTAGGTTGCGAAGGTCGCGATCACGGACTCGGCGATCACACGCATCGGCCGGCCGGAGTTCTGGCTCGCCTTGCGCAGGCGCTGGAAGGCCGCGTCCTCGGTCAGCCCTTCCTTCACCATCAGGATCCCCTTCGCGCGCTCGATCGACTTGCGCGAGGCGAGCGCCTCGGCGAGCGACTCCGCCTCCTCGCGGACCGCGGCGAGCTCGCCGAAGCGGGCGCGCGCCGTGGCGATCGCCGGGAGCAGGTCCTGCTCCCGGAACGGCTTCGCCAGGTACCCGTAGACGCCCACCTCCGCCGCACGCGCCACGAGCTTCCGCTCGTTGAACGCGCTCACGATCACGATCGGGAGCGGCCGCTCCTCGAGGATCCGCTGTGCCGCCTCGATCCCGTCGAGGCGCGGCATCTTCACGTCGAGCACGGCAAGGTCGGGCTGCTCCGAGCGCGCGAGCTCGAGCGCCTCCACCCCGTCGCGAGCCTGCGCGCAGACCTCGAGCCCGGCGGCCTCGAGCATCCCGACCAGGTCGAGCCGGATCAGCGTCTCGTCCTCTGCGACGAGGACTCTCATCAGCCGCCCGGCTCGATCTGGAGGGAGCCGTCCTCGTCGCGCCGGATGCGCACCGGCCAGACATGTCCCCTCGTTGAGGGGAGCTCGAGCTCGACCGGCTTCGGCGGCCGTGCGCCGAGCGCCCTGCGCGCCCGCAGCAACTCCTCGTGGCGCGCCACCGCGGCGCGGATCGCGGGCACGACGTCCGTTTCGCGGAACGGTTTCACGAGGTAGGCGAAGACTCCGGCTGCGATCGCGCGCTCGACGACGCCGCGGTCGGAGTGCGCGGTGAGCATCACGATCGGGGTCGGCCGCTCGGCGCGGATGCGCCGCGCCGCCTCGATTCCGTCCAGCACGGGCATGCGCAGGTCGAGCACCGCGACATCGGGCTCGAGGTCCCGGGCGAGCTCGACCGCCTCGGCGCCGTCGCGGGCCTCTCCGCAGACCACCATCCCGTGCTTCTCGAGCAGCCCACGGAGGTCGAGCCGGATGATGGTCTCGTCCTCGGCGATCAACACCCTCACGCGCGCCTCCTCTCTGGACCAACAAAAAAGCCCCCACGAGTCGGGGACTCGTGAAGGCGTCATTGCCTCGGGCGGTCGCTTCGCTGCGACCTCCTACTCAGGACGGTAGCAGGTCTCGTCGAACCTGCTACCACGGACCGCCGCCGCGTGACGTCAGCAGATCCGCGGCAGCGGGTCGCCGACCAGCATGTCGACGACCCGGCTGCCGCCGAGGCTCGTGTCCAGGAGGACGAGGCCCTCCGGCTCCGCGCGCACGGAGCCGACGATCGCCGCATCGGCTCCAAGAGGGTGCGACTGCAGGATCGCGAGCGCCTGGTCGGCGACGTCCTCGGCGACGACGGCAACGAGGCGGCCCTCGCTGGCGACGTAGAGCGGGTCGATGCCGAGGATCTCGCAGGTGCCGATCACCGCCGGCCGCAGCGGCAGCGCGCCCTCGTCGAGCGAGACCGCGACGTTCGCCGCCTGCGCGAGCTCGTTGAGCGCGGTCGCCAGCCCGCCGCGCGTCGGGTCGCGCATCCAGCGGAGCGCGCCTCCCAGCGGGAGCAGCGCGAGCGCGAGCTCGTGCACGGGAGCCGTGTCGCTCTCGAGTTCGACCTCGAGCTCAAGCTCGCCGCGCGCGACCATCACGGCCATCCCGTGGTCGCCGATCGTGCCCGAGACGAGCACCCGGTCGCCGGGCCGGACGCGGTCGGGCCCCAGCTCGACCCCGGGCTCGACGAGGCCGATCCCGGCCGTCGTCACGTAGAGCCCGTCGGCCTTGCCGCGCTCGACCACCTTCGTGTCGCCGGTCGCCACGGGAATGCCGACTGCCGCAGCCGCCCGGCCCATAGAGGCGGCGACGCGGCGTAGGTCGGCGACCGCGAGGCCCTCCTCGATCACGAAGCCGGCCGAAAGCGCAACGGGCCGCGCGCCCGAGACGGCGAGGTCGTTGACGGTGCCGTTGACGGCGAGGTCCCCGATGTCACCGCCGGGAAAGAAGATCGGCTTCACGACGTACGAGTCGGTCGTGAACGCGACGCGCGAGCCGTTCAGGTCGAGCAGCGCCGAGTCGGAGAGCGGCGCCAGCAGCGGATTGCCGAGCTCTTCGAGGAACAGGCCCTCGACGAGGGCCCGCGTCGACTTGCCGCCCGCGCCGTGGGCGAGCGTGACGAGCTCGTCGCGAAGCTTCGGCCGCCTCGGCCTCACGCGGGCACGCGGTCGCGCCGTTTCGCCAGCCGCCCGTAGTTGTAGTAGGCGGCGCAGGCGCCCTCGCTGGAGACCATGCACGTCCCGATCGGCCGCTCCGGAGTGCAGGCCGTGCCGAATACCTTGCACTCCCACGGCTTGATCGCGCCGATCAGCACCTCGCCGCACTGGCAGGCCTTGGGATCCTCGATCCGCGTGCCCGGGAGCTCGAAGCGGGCCTCGGCATCCCAGTCCGCGAACTCGGGCCGGAGCTTGAGCGCGCTGCCCTCGATCCAGCCGAGGCCGCGCCACTCGAAGGTGTCGCGCAGCTCCATGGTCTCCTCGAGCGCGGCGAGCGCCCGCGGGTTGCCGTCGCGGCGCACCACGCGCGTGTACTGGTTCTCGACCTCGCAGCGGCCCTCCCGGATCTGGCGGACGAGCATCACCGTCGCGTGCAGGATGTCGATCGGCTCGAACGCCGTGACCACCACCGGCTTGCCGTAGTCGCGGACGATGAAGTCGTAGGGTCGCGTCCCGACCACCGTCGAGACGTGGCCGGGCGCGATGAACGCGTCGAGCTGCAGGCCCGGCGAGTCGAGAATCGCCTTCAGCGGCGGCCCGATCGTGACGTGGTTGCAGAAGGCGGAGAAGTTCGGGACGCCGTCGGCCCGGGCGCGGAGCAGGGTGATCGCCGTCGCCGGCGCGGTCGTCTCGAAGCCGATCGCGAAGAAGATCACCTCGCGCTCGGGATTCCGGCGGGCGAGCTCGAGCGCGTCGAGCGGCGAGTAGACCATCCGCACGTCGGCGCCGCGCGCCTTCGCCTCGAGCAGCGAGCCGCGGCCGCCGGGGACGCGCATCATGTCGCCGAAGGTGGTGAAGATCACCTCGGGCCGCTCGGCGAGCGCGATCGCGTCGTCGACCCGGCCCATCGGGATCACGCAGACGGGGCAGCCGGGGCCGTGGATGAAGTCGATCTCCGGGGGCACCAGATCCTCGAGCCCGTGCTTGTAGATCGCGTGGGTGTGGCCGCCGCAGACCTCCATGATCTTCAGCGTGCGGCCCGGGCTCGACGAGGCCGTCGAGCTCGTGCACGAGCGTCTTCGCGAGCTCGCCCGAGCGGAACTCGTCGACGTACTTCACGGCGCGACCTTCTCGAGCGCGATGCCCGCGTGGCAGAGGAGCAGCTCGCCGACCGCGACCGGCTCGACGAGCTCGATCCCGACCCGCTCGCGCGCGCCGTCCACCTCGACCGTCGCGGTCACGCCGGCGACCTCGACGACCGTGCCCGTCACGGCCACGTCGCCGCAGGTGATGCAGTGCTCGGCGTCGAGGGGCACTAGACCGCGCTCTCGCGGATCTCGCGGAGCTCCTGCTCGTAGGCCTCACCCATCTGCCGGAGCAGCTCGAGCGTCTCGTGGGCCTGCTCCTCGTCGATCTTCTCGAGCGCGAAGCCGACGTGGATCAGCACCCAGTCGCCGACCCCGGCTTCGGGGCAGAGCGCGATCGAGACCGAACGGCGCACACCCGAGATCTCGGCTTTCGCCAGCCCGCCTTCCGAGTCGACGATCTCGACGATCTGTGCCGGAATCGCTAGGCACATGGGGCAATCCTCCTCGCCGCGACGGCAGCCTGCCCGTAGCTTACGCCCCCGTCGTTCGGCGGCACCCGGCGGTGGCCGAGGACGCGGAAGCCGAGCGCCTCGAGCCGGCCCCGGGTCGAGGCGAGCAGGCGGAGGTTCTGGAAGCTGCCGCCGGAGAGCACGACCAGGCGCGGTTCGCCGGCCGCCGCGCACGCGTCCACTGCGCCGGCCGCGACGGTCTCGTGGAAGCGCGCGGCGATCTCCTCCGCTGGACGGCCGGACCCGAGCTCCGAGCTGCAGGTCGCGACGAGCCCCGTGACGTCGCCGAACCGCCACGGATACGGCTCGGCCGCGGCGGTGCCGGCGAGCTGCTCGAGCTCGACGGCGGCCTGGCCCTCGTAGCTGACTCGCTCGCGGACGCCGAGCACCGCCGCGACCGCGTCGAAGAGCCGGCCCATCCCGGACGCGAGCGGGGGTGCGAGCTTCAGGCTCTCGCGCACGAGCTCCCACTCCGGCCAGGGCACCGGGAGGCCCGCGCGCTCGAGGTGGAGTGCCGCGACGCGCCACGGCTCGCGGATCGCGGCCTCACCGCCCGGGAGCGGCACGGGGTCGAGGTGAGCGACGCGCTCGAAGCTCTCGAGGTCGCAGCGGAGCAGCTCGCCTCCCCAGAGCGTCCCGTCGGTGCCGTAGCCGGTGCCGTCGAAGACGAGCGCGAGCGCCGGCCCCTCCTCGCCGTGCTCGGCGAGGCAAGCCGCGGCGTGGGCGTGGTGGTGCTGGACGCCGACGAGCTCCGCGTCCTGCTCGAGCGCCCACTTCGTCGAGAGGTACTCCGGGTGGAGGTCGTGCGCGACCACGTCGAGCTCGACGTCGAGCATGGCGAGGTAGAGGGCGAGGTCGGCGTGGAAGGCGCGGTAGGCCGGCTCCGAGTCGAGGTCGCCGAGGTGGGGCGAGAGGAAGGCCTCGTCGCCGCGCGTGACGCAGAACGTGCTCTTCAGCTCGGCGCCCGCGGCGACGATCGTCCGGGCGGCGCCCGGGAGCCGGAGCGCGGCGGGTGCGTACCCACGCGAGCGGCGAAGCGGGAACCCGGCGCGAACGACGGAGTCCTCGCACCGGCGGTGGATCGGCCGGTCGTGCGCGAGGAAGGCGTCGGCGATCCCGCCGAGCCGCGCCCGGGCCTCGTCGTCGTCGAAGGCGATCGGCTCGTCGGAGAGGTTCCCGCTCGTCAGCACGAGCGGGCCCTCGCACCCGTCCGCGAGCAGGTGGTGGAGGGGCGTGTACGGGAGCAAGACACCGAGCCACGGGGAGCCGGGCGCGACCGCCTCGGCGACCGCGGCCCCATCACGGCGGTGGAGGAGCACGATCGGCCGCGCCGGCGAGCGAAGCAGCGCCCACTCCTCCTCGGAGACCTCGCAGAGCCCCTCCGGCGCGGAGCTCATCAGTGCGAACGGCTTCTCCTCGCGCCGCTTGCGTGCGCGAAGCCTCGCGACTGCGTCCTCGTCGCGCGCGTCGCACGCGAGGTGGTAGCCGCCGAGCCCCTTGACCGCGAGGATCGCTCCCCCGCGGAGCATGGACACCGCCTCCTCGAGCGGCATCGACAGGCGCGGCCCGCACACGGGGCAGGCGGTCGGCTCGGCGTGGAAGCGGCGATCGGCAGGGTCATCGTACTCGCGCCGGCAGTCGGCGCACATCGTGAAGCCGGCCATCGTCGTCGACGCGCGGTCGTAGGGCACCGTCCGCACGATCGTGAAGCGAGGGCCGCACTGGGTGCAGTTCAGGAACGGGTAGCGGTAGCGGCGGTCGGTCGGGTCGAAGAGCTCGCGCAGGCAGTCGTCGCAGGTCGCCACGTCGGGCGGGATCGCGGCCGCGCCGCGGGAAGGCAGGCTCGCCGCGATCGTGAAGCGCGCGTCGTCGTTGAGGGGGACCGACTCGGCGGTCACCGTCACGACCCGGGCCAGCGGCGGCGCATCGGTGCGGAGCGAGGCCGCGAAGGCGTCGAGTGACGCGGGGTCGCCCTCGGCCTCGACCGTCACCCCGTCGCCGTCGTTCAGCACGAAGCCGCCGAGCCCGTGCCTGCCCGCGAGGCCGTAGACGAACGGGCGGAACCCGACTCCCTGGACGACGCCCCGAACCCGGAACCGGCGCCGCTCGTGGTGCGGAGATTCCCCGTCCGAATCGGTGTTCATACCGATGTAGGCTAACCGTGCCGTTGCGAGAGTCAGCGAGGAGTGGAACGCCTGCCTGACGCCCAGCCAAGCGTGATCGAGCCGGAGGCCCTCGACGGCCTCCTGAAGGCGTTGACCGGTCGCGGGTTCCGCGTCGTCGGGCCCACCGTTCGAGACGGCGCGATCGTCTACGAGGACCTCGAGTCGGCCGCCGAGCTCCCCATCGGCTGGAAGGACAGCCAGGACGCGGGCACCTACCGGCTCGAGCGCCGCGAGGACGAGGCGCGCTTCGGCTACGCGGTCGGCCCGCACTCGTGGAAGCAGTTCCTGCTCCCGGCGCGGATCCGGCTCTGGCGCGCGAAGCGCACCGACGAGGGCTTCGAGGTCGAGGAGGAGCCGCTCGAGGACACACCGCTCGCCCTGATCGGAGTGCGCGCGTGCGAGCTCCACGGGATCGCGATCCAGGACCGCGTCTTCCTCGGCGGCAGCTACGCGGACCGCGACTACGCCGCACGGCGCAAGGACGCATTCGTCGTCGCCGTGAACTGCTTCGAGCCGGCCGGCACCTGCTTCTGCGTCTCGATGGGGACCGGGCCGAAGGCCGAGGCCGGCTACGACCTCGCGCTGACGGAGATCCTCGACGGCGAGCATCGCCTGCTCGTCGAGGTCGGCACCGAGCGCGGCGCGAAGGTCCTCTCCGAGCTGCCGCACCGGGCGGCCGAGCCTGCAGACCTCGAGGCGGCCGGCGCCGCGGTCTCGGGCGCGGCCGAGAAGATGGGCCGCACGCTCGATGTCACCGACATCCGCGACCTGCTCGCGCGGAACCTCGAGAACGAGCGCTGGGACGACGTCGCCACGCGCTGCCTCACGTGCGGCAACTGCACGCTCGTCTGCCCAACCTGCTTCTGCCTCACCGTCGAGGACCACACCGACCTGACCGGCGACCGCTCCGAGCGGACGAGGTCATGGGACTCGTGCTTCACGCTCGACCACTCCTACATCCACGGCGGCAGCATCCGCCCGTCCGGCCGCTCGCGCTACCGCCAGTGGCTGACCCACAAGTTCGGCACGTGGCACGACCAGTTCGGCAGCTCGGGATGCGTCGGCTGCGGCCGCTGCATCGCCTGGTGCCCGGTCGGGATCGACGTGACCGAGGAGCTGACCGCGATCCGCGCAAGCGAGGGAGCCGACCATGCAGACGATTGAGACCATCCTCCGCGACGTGCCGCTCTTCCAGGGCCTGACGCCGGACCAGCTGGAGCTGATCGCCGGCTGCGGCTCGAATATCCACTACAGCGAGGGCGAGCTGCTGTTCCGCGACGGCGAGGAGGCCGACACCTTCTACGTGCTGCGGCAGGGGAGCGTCGCGCTCGAAACCTTCGTGCCCGCCCGCGGCTCCGTCACGATCGAGACCATCGACGCCGGCGAGGTCGTCGGCTGGTCGTGGCTCTTCCAGCCGTATCGCTGGCACTTCGACGCGCGCGCTCTCTCGCTCGTGCGCGCGACGAGCTTCGACGGCGCCTGCCTGCGCGGCAAGATCGAGAGCGATCACGAGCTCGGCTACGCGCTGATGTCCCGCTTTGCGCAGGTGATGATCGAGCGCCTGCAATCGACGAGGCTCCGACTCCTGGACGTGTATGGCTACGCAGGCGACTGAGCTTCTCGACGCGCCCGGGCCGATGGCCCCGGTGCCGTTCCGCGTCACGCGCCGGAAGCGCGAGCTGGCCGACACGTGGACCCTCGAGCTCGAGCCGGTCGCGGGCGAGCGGCTTCACATCGAGCCGGGCCAGTTCACGATGCTCTACGCCTTCGGGATCGGCGAGGTGCCGATCTCGGTCTCGGGGGACATCCAGGGCCCGCTGATCCACACCGTGCGCTCGGTCGGCGCCGTCTCGCAGGCGATCTGCGCGTCGCAGCCCGGCTCCGTGCTCGGGGTGCGCGGGCCTTACGGCAACTCGTGGCCGGTCGAGTCCGTGCTCGGCAGCGACGTCGTGGTGGTCGCGGGCGGCGTCGGGCTTGCGCCACTTCGCCCGGCCGTGTACGAGCTTCTCCGCCGCCGCGGCGAGTTCGGCGAGGTGGCGCTCCTCTACGGCAGCCGGACCCCGGGCGACCTGCTGTTCGGCAAGGAGCTCCAGCGCCTGCGCGGGCGGTTCGACCTCCAGGTCGACGTCACCGTCGACGCCGCGGACGAGAACTGGCGGGGCAAGGTGGGCGTGGTGCCGAAGCTGATCGGCGGCGCGCGGTTCGATCCCGACTCCACCGTGGCGCTCGTCTGCGGGCCCGAGATCATGATGCATTTCACGGCCCGTGCCCTGCTCGAGCGCGGGATCCCGGCCGAGCGAATCTACATCTCGATGGAGCGGAACATGCGCTGCGGCCTCGGCCACTGTGGCCACTGCCAGCTCGGCCCGACGCTGATCTGCCGTGACGGGGCCGTGTACCGCTACGACGAGATGGAGGAGCTGATGGCGGTGCGTGAGCTATGAGCGAGCCTCGGAAGCCGACGCTCGCCGTCTGGAAGTTCGCCTCCTGCGACGGCTGCCAGCTCTCCCTGCTCGACTGCGAGGACGAACTGCTCGCGCTCGCCGGCGAGGTCGAGATCGCGTACTTCCTCGAGGCGACGAGCTACGAGGGCAAAGGGCCCCTACGACCTCTCGCTCGTGGAGGGCTCCGTCACGACCGCGCACGACGCGAAGCGGATCAAGCAGGTGCGCCGAATGTCGAAGAAGCTCGTCACGATCGGCGCCTGCGCGACAGCCGGCGGCGTCCAGGCGCTCAAGAACTTCGCGGACGTCGACGATTTCATCTCGGCCGTCTACGCCTCGCCCGAGTTCATCTCGACCCTGGAGAGCTCGACTGCGATCTCGGCCCATGTCCCGGTCGACTACGAGCTCAACGGCTGCCCCATCAACAAGTACCAGCTGATCGAGGTGATCACCGCGTCGCTGCACGGGCGGCGGCCGAACATCCCGTCGAGCAGCGTCTGCATGGAGTGCAAGCGCCGCGGCACCGTCTGCGTGACGGTCGCGCACGGTACTCCCTGCCTCGGCCCCGTCACCCACGCCGGCTGCGGCGCCCTCTGCCCCGCCTACAACCGTGGCTGCTACGGCTGCTTCGGCCCGATGGACACCCCCAACACCGCCTCGCTCACCCGCCAGCTGAAGGTGCTGGGCATGGGTGACAGGGCGGTCGACCGGGTCTTCCGCACCTTCAACGTCCAGGCCTTCGAGGAGGCGCGAGCACACGATGACTGAGCGTCGCACCAAGACGATCAAGACGGACTACCTCGCCCGAGTCGAGGGCGAGGGAGCGATGCTCGTTCGGATCGCGGACGGACAGGTCGAGGAGGTCAAGCTCAACATCTACGAGCCGCCGCGCTTCTTCGAGGCGTTCCTCCGCGGCCGGGCCTTCACGGAGGCACCCGACATCACCGCGCGCATCTGCGGCATCTGCCCGGTCGCCTACCAGATGAGCTCCGTGCACGCGATGGAGCAGGCCTGCGGGGTCGAGGTCGGCGGGCAGCTCCGCGCGCTGCGGCGGCTCCTCTACTGCGGCGAGTGGATCGAGAGCCACGCGCTCCACGTCTTCATGCTCCACGCGCCCGACTTCCTCGGCTACCAGAGCGCGATCGAGCTCGCGAAGGACATGCCCGAAGTCGTCGCGTCGGCGCTCGAGCTGAAGAAGACGGGGAACGAGCTGATGACGGTCATCGGCGGGCGCGAGGTGCACCCGATCAACGTCAGGGTCGGCGGCTGGTACCGCACCCCGCGCAAGCGCGAGCTGAAGCCGCTCGTCGAGAAGCTAGAGCGCGCGCGCGAGATCTCGCTCGAGGCGGTGCGGATCGTGTCCGGCTTCCACTTCCCCGACTACGACCAGGACTACGAGCTCGTCGCCCTCGACGAGCCGGGCCTGTACCCGATCGACCTCGGCCGCATCGTCTCGAACCGCGGCATCGACATCCCGGTGGAGGAGTACGAGGACCACTTCGTCGAGGAGCACGTCGCCTGGTCGAACGCGCTCCACTCGCAGGTGATCGAGCGCGGCTCGTACCTCTGCGGCCCGCTCGCACGCTTCGCGCTCTCGTTCGACCGGCTCTCGCCGCTCGCGAAGGAGGCGGCCAAGGAGGTCGGCCTCGACGCGTCCGAGCGCAACCCGTTCCGGAGCATTATCGTCCGCGCCGTCGAGCTCGTCTACGCGGCCGACGAGGCGCTCAGGCTGATCGCCGAGTACGAGGAGCCCGACTCGCCGTCCGTCGAGGTCGAGCCCAGGGCAGGTGTCGGCCACGGCGCCAGCGAGGCGCCGCGCGGCCTCCTGTACCACCGCTACGAGATCGACGACGAGGGCACGATCCTCTCGGCGAAGATCGTGCCGCCCACCTCCCAGAACCAGCGCACGATCGAGGAGGATCTCCGGGGCGTGGTCGAGCGCTCGCTCGACGTCCCCGACGAGGAGCTGTCGCTCCTCTGCGAGCAGACGATCCGCAACTACGACCCCTGTATCTCCTGCGCGACCCACTTCCTGAAGCTGGACGTCGAGCGTCGCTGAAGGTCATCTGCATCGGTAACCGCTGGCGCAGCGACGACGCGGTCGGGCTGGAGGTGGCTGCTCGCCTCCAGGGTACGCTGCCCGCGGGGGTCGAGCTCCTGGAGCGAGAGGGCGAGCCGACGTCGCTGATCGACGCCTGGGACGGGGCGGATGCGGTCTGGCTCGTCGACGCGGTCTCGTCCGGCGCCGAGGTGGGCACCGTGCACCGGCTCGACGCGAGCGAGAGCGAGCTGCCGACCGAGCTCTTCCGCGCCTCGACCCACCACGTCGGCCTCGCCGAGGCGGTCGAGCTCGCCCGTGCGCTCGGACGGCTGCCGGCGCGGACGATCGTCCACGGGATCGAGGGCAGGAGCTTCCAGGTCGGCGAGGAGCTCACTCCCGCCGTTGCCGCGGCGGTCGAGCCCGTTGCCGATGCGGTGCGAAAGGAGGTGGCGCAGTGCACGAAAAGAAGCTGATGGACGACCTGATGCAGGAGATCGAGGCGCAGGCGGGGGCGGAGGGCGCGGTGCGGGTGACGCGGATCCGGGTGCGCCTGGGCGCGCTCTCGCACTTCACGCCGCACCACTTCCTCGAGCACTTCGAGGACGCCTCGCGCGGCACGCTCGCGGAGGGCGCCGAGGTCGAGTCCGAGCTCGGCACCGATCCGACCGAGCGGACGGCGCAGGGGGTGGTGCTCGAGTCCATCGACGTCGAGCTCTGAGCGGTGCTCAGGCGGACAGGTCGTGCTCGAAGAGCTCGGCGAGGTCGCTGATCACGAGGTCGGCGTCGCCGGCGAGAAGCGCGTCAGTCTGGCCGCTGCGGTCGACGCCGACGGTGAGCCTGACACCCGCCGCACGGGCGGCCGTGATCCCGGCAGGCGTGGTCTCGAACGCGGCGAGCTGGCCCGGCTGGACGCCGAGCCGGCGGCAGGCGGCGATCAGCGTGTCGGGTGCGGGCTTGGAGCGGAGGTGCTCCGACGCGATCGTGTTGCCGTCGACGGAGTACTCGATCAGATGGGCGAGCCCGGCGCTCTCGAGGATGCCGGCGGTGTTGGCGCTCGCGGAGACGACGGCGCGGTGCACGCCGATGCTGCGGGCTGCCTCGAGGTAGAAGCGCGATCCCGAGAACGCGGCGACGCCCTGGCGGTCGAGGTGTTGCTGCAGCACCTGGTTCTTGCGGTTCGCCAGCGCGTGCATGGTCTCGGCGCCGGCGGGGTCGTCGGCGTCGCCTTCGGGAAGGCCGATTCCGCGGCTGCCCAGAAAGCCCCGGACACCTTCGAGGCGAGGCCTGCCGGCGATGTAGACCTGGTACTCGGTGCGCCGGTCGAAGGGGACGAACTCGCGGTGGCTGCGCTCGGCCCGCTCCAGCAGGAACGGGTCGAAGGTCTCGGCCCAGGCAAGTGAATGCATGGTCGCGCTCGTGGTGAGCACGCCGTCGAGGTCGAAGACGCAGGCGACCACTCCGTCGGGCAGGCCGAGCATCCGCCGCGTGAGCCCGGGGGCCGCGAGCCAGCGGAGGAGCCAGCCCGCCGTCCGCTGCTCGCGCGCCAGCCCCTGCAGCAGCAGGATGATCTCGTGGCGCTCCGCCGCGAGCCGGCTCGTCTGCGTGCTCAGCTCGAGCGCGCCGATGTAGGGCCCCGCCGAGTGGACGGCCGAGCGCGCCGCGTCGAGCGCCGCCCACCACCGCATGGCGAGCGATTCGAGCCCGGGACGCCGCGTGGCGTCACTGGGTTCGGCAGGGCTCACAGTCGGACTTTCTCATTCGATCCACAGGCATTCTTCAGAGTCGTCTTAAGAGCAGTCGCAATACTGGTGTCGTGTTCAGGACTTCGTTGATGCTCAGGCTTACCCTTGCCGTTGTAGCGGTCGCGCTCGCGACCGGCTCGGCCCTGGCGTTCGGCGCCGCGTCCTCTCCGACGCGCACGCCGCGCACGGGCGTCGTGGTCGTGACCACGAACCTCGCCTATCAGGGCGGCGCCGCCGCCGGCACCGGGATCGTGCTCACCTCCTCCGGAGAGGTGCTGACGAACAATCACGTGATCAAGGGCGCGACGACGATCCGGGTCACCGACGTCTCCACCGGCCGAACCTACACCGCCACCGTCGCCGGCTACTCCGTCACCAGGGACATCGCGCTGCTGAAGCTCGCCAATGCCACGGGGCTGAAGACGGCGGCGATCGGGAGCTCGACCGGGATCACGGTGGGAGACCGTGTGACGGCGGTCGGCAACGCCGGCGGCACCGGCACGTTGACAGTCTCGACCGGCACGCTGACCCGACTGCATCAGTCGATCACGGTAAGCGACGACAACGGCACCGCGTCCCGCTTGACCGACCTGATCGAGACCAGCGCGCAGCTGCAGCCCGGGGACTCCGGCGGCCCGCTCCTCGACAGCAGTGGGCGCGTGATCGGCGTAGACGCCGCGGGATCGACCGGCTCCCGGTTCCAGGAGAGCGCGGGCGACGGCTACGCGGTCCCGATCAACACCGCGACGTCGATCGTTCGCCAGATCGAGGCCGGCAACGCGTCTTCGACTGTGCACATCGGGCCGACTGCGTTCCTCGGTGTCGCTCTCTCCTCCCGCCCGGATGCTACGGGCGCGATGGTCGACGGGGTCGTGCAGGGAGGTCCGGCCGACAAGGCGGGCCTCGCTGCCGGCGACCTGATCACCTCTTTCGGCGGGCGCAGGGTCACCGCGCCGTCGAGCCTGCAGGTGCTGCTCCGCCAGGCGTTTCCCGGGAAGGCCTACCGGGTCACCTGGCTGGACCAGTACGGGAACGTGCGCAGCGCGACGATCCGTCCGATCTCGGGCCCGGCCCAGTAGTCGGCCCTACAGGCCGGTCCGGGCCTCGAGCCGGCCTGAATCGACCGCTGCGGCGAACGTCTCGTAGTCACGCTCGTTCTGGTCGGCGTAGGCGATCGAGAAGTCCGTGATCGCGCGGTCGAACGCGTCTCCCTTGCCGAGGTACGAGGCGATCGCGAGCCGGTCGCCCCAGCGCGCGTGCGCCCGCGCGAGGGTCGCCCCGCAGAGGCGGCCGTAGAGCCTCGCCCCGGGCACGCGGAAGCTCTCGACCTCGACACCGCCCTTCCAGTCGTGGAGCTGCCGGATGTAGTAGTCGCGGGTGCGGCCGTCGAGGTCCTTGACGCGGACCCAGCCGAGGAAGAAGTCGCTCGCCGCCTGCATCAGCCGCTGCCCGACCACGACCCGCCGGCCGTGGTTCGCGTGCTCGCTCGCACCGACGAACCGCTCGAGCACCGACGGCTGAGCCTCCTTCGCCTGCAGGAACAGGGGATCGTCCTCGTCGCGGCCGACCATGAGGAGGATCCAGGCCCGCGTCCCGACGCTGCCGACGCCGACCACCTTGCGCGCCGCGTGCACGTATTCGAACTCTTCGACGGGGTGGTGATAGCGCCCGACCGTCCGCCGGTACGAGGCGATCAGCTTCCGCATCGAGCGGTCGATCTCCTCCCGCGCGACACCGGGGGCCGCCAGGTCCTCGATCGGAACGATCAGCGGCGGGTCGGGGACGATCTGCAGCTGGCCTTCGATCTCGCCGACCCGCTTCCTGAACACACGATGGTGGTCGCGCTCCCGCGCCTTGTCGATGTCCTCGCCCGCCTCCAGCGCCTCCCTCTTCCCGAGGCTCCCCGCGCTCACCTCGCCCTGGACCCAAGCCATGACCTGGTCGATGTCCCGGTGGTCGTACCAGGCGTCGAGCGTGCTCATCTCCGCGGAGGCGCGCATCTGGCTGCGGTACTCGGCCACGCAGGCCGTCACGACGTCGCGCCGATCGGCGGGAGAGAACCCGAGGTCACGGCCTGCGACCTCCATGCTCGCGGCGAGGCGCTTCACGTCCCACTCCCAAGGGCCCGGCAGCGTCTCGTCGAAGTCGTTGATGTCGAACATCAGCTTCCGCTCGGGGGAGCCGAAGAGGCCGAAGTTCGTGAGGTGGGCATCGCCGCAGAGCTGCACGTTGATGTCCGCCCGCGGGGTCGACGCCAGGTCGGAGGCCATGACCAGCGCGGCGCCGCGGTAGAACGTGAACGGGGAGGCGAGCATCCGCCCATAGCGGATCGGCACGAGCTCGGGAACACGGCTCTCGGCCTGCTCCTCGAGGAGTGCGATCGGGTCGGGCCGGTCAGCCGCAGGCTCCCAGCTCCCGTGGCTCGACCTCGGCGCCAGGTCTCGCGCGTTCTTCCCGCGCGCGATCCGCTCCTCGGCGGTCAGGTGCCGGTTCCGCCTCGCCCTCGCAGTCGTGCCTGCCATCCGCGCATCGTGCCACGGCGCTGCTCGGCGCGGGCCCGGATGCCGTCCCGGCGCCCGCCGCTGCGAGCGTGCGGGCTCTCACTCGGGTGTGATCGCGAGCACGACGGCCTTGGTGCGCCTCCGGCCGATGTGGAGAGCCGACTGGACCGCGCGGAGGGGCGTGATGATCGCGACGTCGATCCGGTACTTGCCCTCGAGGAGCGCCTCGGTGCGGGGCAGCTCGCTGTCCGGGAGCAGCTCCGCGTGCGCCGGCACGGGGTCGGCGAGCAACCGGCCCCGCGCCGAGCAGGGAGCGATCGCGACCACCGGGTTGCGCCGGATCCGCTTCACCTTGTACGAGGCCGCATCGGTGACGACCAGCAGCCGCCCGTTGTCCGGCACGAACCAGACCGGCGTGGCGACCTCCGTGCCGTCGCGCCTGAAGCTCGTGAGGCTGAGGTACTTGCCCTGAATCTGAGTGGCCATGACGGTAAATTCGCAACCCGGGCGAGCGGAGGCATCGACGAGGGCGCGGATCCTCGGTCCGTACTTTCCCCGTACCCGAGATTGCGCGATCGCGGCGCTGCGGAGTACCGTCGTTGCGAGATGCCCCTTCTCGAGCTCCCGCCGCTGCTTGGAACGAGCCACTTCCGCGTCCTGATCGGCCGGCGCGAGCTCGGCTTCTCCGAGGTCGGCCGGCTCAGCTCGGAGACCGACCCGACACTTCCGCCGAAGGAGCGCTCGCACCGATTCGAGACGGTCGTCCTGAGGAGGGCGTTGACGGGCTCGACCGAGCTCTACGACTGGCGGAGGAGCATCGTGAGCGGTAAGGACGATCGCCGCCTGGTGACGATCCACCAGCTCGATGCGGCCGGGGGTCGAATCGTCAATTCGTGGCGTCTCGAAGGGGCGTGGCCGTGCCGGTGGTCGGGCCCGTCGTTCGATGCCGCAGGAACTGACGTCGCGATCGAGGAGCTCGAGCTCGCGTACGACGATCTTGTCTGGGTGGCAGCGCCGGCGCCGCCGCCGCCGAAGCAGTCCCGTTCTCTCAAAGCGACCGAAGGAGCCTGAGATGGCCGTGCAACGCGACCGTCCGTATGCGCAGTTCAACTTCCTCGTCGATCTCGGCACGGGCGTGACCGACGGCCCGCGCGCCGGCTTCCAGGAGTGCAGCGAGATCGGCATGTCGGTCGACGTGATCGAGTACCGGAACGGGAACGAGAAGGAGAACAGCGTGCGAAAGCTGACCGGCCTCGCCCGCTATCCGGACGTGACGCTCAAGCGCGGGGTGATCGGCTCGCTCGACCTCTATCAGTGGCTCGACCAGATCCGCAACGGGGACGAGAACGCCTATCGCACCGTGACGGTGCAGCTGCAGAACGAAGACCACACGCAGGTCGTGCAGACGTGGAAGCTCCTCAGGGCGCGGATCATCAAGCACGTGAGCGGCCCGTTCAATGCGAAGTGCAGCGACGTCGCGGTGGAAGAGCTCACGCTGGCCTACGAGCGACTCGACGTGGAGTAGCGCACAACCGGGGCGTGTCGGCCCGACTCCTTCGCTCCTCGGCGACGTGCGGGCTCCGGCTCAACGCACGACGATGGATGTCCGAAGTGTTCCAGCAGAGCCGCACGAGACGATGATTGGCCATCGGCCAGGCGGCGTCCGCGACCCGACCTTCCACCTCCAGATGACGGTTTGGGTCCCGTGTTTCGGATAGAGCCGCTGTGAGGTCGACGAACCGCCCTTGTACCTGACCGTGAAGGAGCAGGATTGAGCCGGCGAGACTGAGACGGTCAGCTTGGCGAACGAGCCTGCGTCCACAGGCGAGGTGAGCCCGACCAGGCGGACACTCGCCGACGCAGCTGCGGGTAGAGCGAGACTCAGAGCGGCGGCGGCGATCACAACTACGCGATGCATGCCGTTTCCCCCTTTTGCGTCGGAAATGACAGACTGGCGACCGGCCGTCGGGCCAGAGAGCCGGTGCAGCGGTGGACTTTACATAGGTTTTTCGTCCGTCCGCGAAGGCTCTTACGCGAGGCCTCTCTAATATCGACGAGCGAGGGTCTTGCCTACTGAGGGGATTCGCATCAGGCCGCACACTGCGCTTCTACGAGGGCTCCTGCACGCGTGCTCTTGGGTTTGCCTGGCGGTCGCGCTGAGCGCATGGGTAACGCCCGCGGGCAGCACCCGAGCGCCTTCTGCGCCGCATGGGATCCACGTCACGCGGACCACTCCGTCGAGCGTCTCACTCGCGTGGACCTCGGTCAGAGGCGCTCGTGGTTATCGCTTGTATCGCAATGGTGTCGTGTCGGGCGTGACGGCCGTCAACTCGGCCACGTGGGCGCATCTCAACTGTGGTTCGACCTATCGCTTCGGCGTTCAGGCCTTCAACAAGAGTGGATCGTCGCGCCGCGTCGACTATGTCGCGGGCCCGGCCTGCGGGTCACCGTCGCGGTCTGCGAATCTGTGGGTCGACACGAACGGTGGTTCGTGTGTCCGTCATGCCCCGGCTTCTGGGTATGTCGATGCGCAGGCTTGCTCTTGGAACAGGGCGTATCAGACGGCTCGGGCGGGTGATCTGGTCTTGGTGAAGGGCGGTAGTTACGGGAACGTGACGATTGGGCCGAACAGGTCGGGTTCGCCTGCGGTGACGTTCCGTACTGCGGCCGGTGAGAGTGTGGTGGTCGGCGATTTCGAGAACGGGAACATCAGCGGCAACACGGGTGGCAGCAACCTCAGCTTTGAGGGGCCGGTGAGTGCGCGTTCGTTCCGCTCCGACAAGGCGAGCAACATCGTGGTCGACTCCTGGCGGGTCGATTGTGGTGGCTGTGACGGGGTGCAGATCTTCCATATCGAGCAGGCCAGCAACGTGACGGTGAAGAACTCGGACATCAGCGACAACAAGAACGACAGCTTGATGTGGGTCAGCGGTTCGAACCTGACGTTCGAGAACAACCAGATCCATGATGCGGGGCTGCCGAGTGGGTCCGGTTCGCATACGGAGTGCATGTATGCAAACAGCGTGACGGGCCTGACCTTGAAGCGGAACCACTTCTACCACTGCTCGGTGATGGATGTGTTCATCACCGGTGATGGGAGCCCTGATGGTGGTTACATCGAGAACAACGTGTTCGAGAAGCCGTGGGAGAACACGGGAGTGATCTCGAACTCGGCGTTGGCGTTCCAGTTCCGCACCGGCGGTTCGCCTTCGCCGGATCCCAACAACTGGGACTTCCGTTACAACACCTTCGTCGGCCCGCTGAACATCTCTCCGTCCGAGAACCCGGTGGGGCCGGGTGGGATGCGGGTGATCGGCAACGTGTTCCTGTCAGACGATCCGTGCGGGCAGTCGAACACGACCTATGACTACAACGCGTTCGTGACGGGGTCGGGCTGCGGCACGCACAGGACCACCAACAGCCTTGCAGCCTACTTGCGCGGGTTCGCCAGCACACGTGACCCAGGCGACTACGACCTCCTGCGGGGAAGTGTCCTGCGCGACAAGGGTAACCCGAAGAGCTACCCACGCAGGGACAAAGCTGGCCGTGCCCGATTCACCGGTTCCGCCCCCGACCTCGGGGCTTATGAAAGTCGGTGAGCCAGCACAGCACGCCATGTCGTCGACGGTGGACCAGGCCGATTGGAATCGAGACCGGCGCCGTCCTCGCAGAGGCAGCTACTCCTCAATCGCCTCTGGAAGCGTGGGAATCAGCCGCTCCTCCTGCGCGCCAGGACGAACGCGGCCGCGGCGGCCAAACTAAGAGCCGAGCACGCCGCAAAAGTGACGTGGTACGTGCGTTCGCGCCGATGCCAACCCTCGTGCCACGGCTTTGGCTTACCGCAATCGCGCTGCTTGTGCTGACAGTTCCACGCTGCAACCCAAAGGGCATGCGAGTCCCGCCCTGGATGCGTGTGATCCCAGACCGCAGTGGTTGCGACCGCGGCCGCGGCGAGGCCGGCCGCAACGGCGATGATCAGAAGCAGATGCCTGGGGCTCGGCATCTCGGGAGTGTGCCTCACCTCGCGCTGCGAGCGCTGGGGCTGCCGTGCGCGGAGCGCAGCACGAGGTCGACCTGAGAGGTCGCTGGTTCCGTGCGGCAGGTTTGTGGGAAGCGCGCCCAGAGGGCCGTCCGGTGACGCTCGCGGGATCCTGCCAGGACTGGCAAGCCGAGGCGCCCGACCACGGCTCCCGCATCCCATGCCGCGGCGGCGCGGTCGTATGAGATCCCCTTGTCGAGGGTTGAGCTAGCCGGGAGTGCGGGCGATATCGAACTCCGAACCCCGCCCGAGGAATGAGGAGGAAGACCGCGATGAAGTTGGCGTCCAAGCTGCTGATCCTGATGGCAATACTCGTGACCGTGGCAGGACTCTGCGGAGGCTGGAAGTGGGGTGCGGCGTCGAACCGCACCACGGCCGCCGGTGTGTATGCACCAGCCGATGCGAACGGCTGAGCCTGTGCTAGGGCGATCGGAACGCTAGCTCGAGGCGGGCCGCAATCGGCGCCGCGCGACCATCTCGTCACGCGACGTGGTGTCCGACGTCTTCCTGTCTCGGGGGAGCCTTGGGCGGCCGGCTACTCCGACGCGATCGCGAGCCGTAGCCAGTCCTAGTCCCAGGTCCAGCCGTCCGGGGTGATGGACGTGTCCGTCGGTGCGCTCGAAACGGAGCCGGCGCCATCGTCCGCGGGTGCGAGCGCGACGGGTGTGTCCGTTGCTGCGGTCGAATCCGACTCGTTCGTCGGCGCGCTCGAAACGGAGCCGGCGTCTTCATCTCCAGGTGTGAGCGCGACGGGTGTGTCCGATGTTGCGGTCGAATCCGACTCGTTCTGGTCCGCCGGCGCGAGCGTCAGGGATATGTCTGTGGATGCGCTCAAAGCCGGACCGGTCGGGTCGGCCGGTGCGACTGCGTACTCGGCGGCCTTTCTCGTGCTCGGCTTCGCGTCCCACTTCCAGCCTCCGCAGAGTCCGGCCACGGCCGCGACGATCGCCATCAGGATCAGCAGCTTCAGCGTCAACTTCATCACAGATCATTTCCTCCTGGGTTTATCGGCAGGTGTAGGAATTCGAGGTCCAAGCTAGGAGGCGAGGGCGTCGATGGTGGCTCCGCCGAACTCCTCCACAAATGCGGCGACGATTGCTGGGTCGAACTGTGTGCCGGCGCAGCGGACCAGCTCCGCGATCGCGTCCGCGTCGGTCAGACGCCGCCGGTAGACGCGGTCGGACGTCATCGCATCGTAGGCGTCGGCGACGAAGATGATTCGGGCGCCGAGGGGGATCTCCTCGGCCCGGAGGCGGTCAGGGTAGCCGGTTCCGTCCCAGCGCTCGTGATGGTGTAGTACCCAGTCGGCGATGGGGTCGACGCCTAGGCTCTCGAGCATCTGGAAGCCGATTCGCGGATGCCGCTCGAGCACCAGACGCTCGGCCGTGGTCAGCATGCCTGGCTTGCGGAGGATCTCTTCGGGAATCGCGAGTTTGCCGAGGTCGTGGAGGCTCGTCGCGAGGCGTAGCAGCACGATTTGCTCGGCGTCGAGCCCGAGCCGCGTCGCGATCCTGGCCGCGAGCTCGCTGACCCGCTCGGAGTGGCTGCCTGTGTACGCGTCACGTGCGTCGACCGCCTTCGCAAGGCTTGCGGCGGCCCGGTACCGGGCGGCGCGGTCAGGTCCGGGCGCAAGCCTCTTCAGCTGCGCGAGGTCGACAACGTCGGGCCGGTAGAGGCGTACCTGGTTCTTGCCGTGCTCCTTCGCCCAATAGAGCGCACTGTCGGCGACGCGGACCAGTTCGTCTCGCCCGACGCCCTGAACCGGGAAGCTCGCGACCCCGACGCTGACGAGGACGTTGTCCACCTCGTCATCCTCGAGCGAGGCGATGCGGCCGGCGATCGACTCCGCGGCCGTGAGCGCGGCGCGCTCGTCGAGGCCGGGAAGCAGGACCGCGAACTCGTCGCCACCAAGGCGGAAGGCCTCGCCACCCTGGCGCAGCAGCCCGGCTAGCCGTGTGAGGACACGGTCGCCCGCTGGATGGCCGAAGCGGTCGTTGACCCGTTTGAAGTCGTCGACGTCGACCAGGCAGAGCGTCAGCCGCGTCCCGTCCTCCTCGGCCCTGGCGAGCTCAAGCTGTAGCCGCTCGTGGAAGTGCCGGTAGTTGCCGAGCCCGGTCAGCGGATCGGTGAGGGCGAGTCGCATTGCGCGTAGCTCGCGGGAGCTCGAGCGCTGGTAGAGCTCGATCGCCACCAGGGGCGGCACGAGCAGCAACGCAAGCGCGGGTGCTCGCTCCCAGAGCACGACCAAGATTGCCGTCGTGGTGGCCATCAAGAGAAAAGGAGTCATCGTCGAGGCGAAGAAGCCCCGAGCAACGGGCAGGAATTGCCCGCCGTTCGCGGCCGTGACCACTGATGCCAGCAAGACGATGTCGGTGAGATAGAACGCGCAAGCACCGACGAGTCCGATTTCAGTGTGGCCTGGAACCACCAACGCCACCGCTCCCGCAGCAGCGCCGCCGAGCGAGTAGAGAGCGGTGTTGTAGGCGACTCGAACCAGTGGCTTGCGACGCCGCGCCTCCACCAACAACATCGTCAGCATGCCCACCAGGGTTGCCAACTGCCACGAGTACACGGCTGCCGTCGCGACGATGAAGATCGTTGCCAGCGACGTCGCTCCGGCCGCGACGCCGGCGATCTGAACCGGGAAGGCCTCGGCGATCGTCGCGCCAAGAAGGAACACACCCGCTCCAGCGAACGCCGACGCCGGCGTCGCGCCAAGTTGGCTCACGGCCAGGAGCACCACCGCGACGGCACCGGCGACAACGGTCGCAACGACGAGCGGCAGCCTCGGCGCGATGGCGAGCCGCCGGGGCCGGACAGACAACAACGCAGAACCCATCACAACGGAACACCCCCCAACGAAGAACCGCGAGTATCCCCGAACCTCCGCGCCACGCCATCCCCCAAACAAGGGATCCCACGCGACGACCTCGAGTTGGCCTGGTCAGTCCCGATATACCTGCGCACGACTGCGCGAGGATCGATCAATACCCCCGGCGACACAGGGATCGCCGTCTTCGCCGACACCACACACAACCCGATCCCGGCCCTGCCTCCGGCGGCACCGATCCCCGCGCGCGACGATCGCTGCGAACCGGATCAGCAACGAGGACGTCGGCATCTACACGTTCGGGGCCACGAAGCTCCTCGGGTTGCCGAGCAACAAGTTCGGCAGCTCGGTCGGAACACCGACCGTCATCAACTGACAGATCGCCGGTAGGGGCCTCGTCGAGGAGGCCCCTACCGAGGCGCGTGCCAACTGCGCGTGCATCTGTCTTGTTACGGTCATGATCCAGAATCGATGACCGACGCTGCACGCGCCTGGATCGATCCCACCGCGGTCGCCCGAGACGCCCGGATGCACGGGCTCGTCGTCATTGCAGGCGCCGGTCTGTCGATGGGGCCGCCGTCGTCGCTTCCGGGCTGGACCGAGATCAACGACGCCTTCCTCGACAGCCTGGCGATGCGTCTGGCCCGTCACACCGACGGCACGGTCGGCTACGACGTGCTGGAGCTCGTGCTCGAGCGGCGCGAAGCAGCCGCTGCGGCGCAGCCCGATCTCCAGGCGCAACTCGCGGAAGAGTCGCTCGGCGAGCACTACTTCGCGCTTTTCGAGCCGCTCGACATCGAGACGTGGAACGACGGCCACGCAGCCCTTGCGGCGTGCGCCGCCACCGGGCTTCTCCGCGCCGTCGTCACGACCAACTTCGACCGGCTGATCGAGCTCGCGCTCGACGCGGTCGGCGTGCGCCCGGCCGTCTACTGCGAGCCGAAGGACTTCGATCGCCTGCCGGACGAGCTCGGGGGTCGATCGCCCTCGGACGCGATCCCCGTGATCAAGGTTCACGGCTCTGTCGGGCGCACGTCGACGATGGTCGACACGCTGCGCCAGCGCGTGCTCGGTCGCCCGAGGGCGCTGGAGGCGGCCCTCGCGCGGCTCTTTCGCGACCATGCGGTGCTCGTTGTCGGCTTCTCCGGCGCCGACCTCGCATACGACCCGCAGTACCTCAGCCTGCGCGAGGGCGCGGGTGGCTCGCCGTCCTTCACGGTGGTCAACCGCGAAGGCGACACACCGACGGCGGCGCTCGCAGACCTGGTGGCCGCGGCCGGACCGCACGCGCGCGTCGTCGACGGCACGCTGCCCGAGTCCCTCGTGGCGGTAGCGAGGGCGCTGGGCCAGAGCGGCCCGCTCCTCGTTCCGGAGTTCGACACCGAGATGGAGTTCCCGGGAATGCGACGCGCGGGGCTGGCCGCGGGCGTGTACTTTGCCTGGGGGGAATCGCTCAGCCCGGTTCGCGCGGCAGTGGTACTGGCCTCGATCGCCGAGGCCGCCGGATCGAGCGACGCCGCGTTCCGGCTGCTGACGGGGGCAATGCCGTATCACCTGAAGGCCGACCTGTACGACGATCCGGCGCTGCCGAAGCACCTCTGCATGATCGCCGCGACACTGATCGAGGCCTGTCACGTGGATCCCGAGCTGAGTGCCGATACGTTCGGCGGCGAAACCGCGGCCCTGACGGTGCTGTCGGCATCACTGAAGGGGAAGGCTCTGCTCGACGCCGAGTCCCTTTCATTACGAGCGCTCGCCCTGGCTCTGTGCGGCGAGGCCCCGCAAGCCGACGGGATGGGATTGGCGGCCCTCGAGGCATCGCGCGAGGAGTTCACGCCCACGACCCGCGCCGACACGATCTGCGTCCTGGCGCGCATCTGGACGCTCGACGAACGATGGAGCCCGGCCTATGTGGAGACGCTTCGGCAGACCTACGAGCTGATGCTCGACTGGGGCGACGAGCCACGCCGCGCCCGTGTGGGCGCGACGCTCGCTCGCTTCCTCGTCGAAGCGGGGCAACTCGACGAGGCGGAGACGGTCCTGGTCGACTGCCAGCGCGTCGAGCGGCGCCTGAACCTGCCGCTCATCGGCAACGAGCTCGTCGCCGTGGGCGGTCGCCTCCACCTCGCGGAGCTGCGTCGCGAAAAGGCGCTGAGCGCGCTCGCCTCGGCGTGCCGGCACTACGACGACGGCCAGCACAGCCTCCGTCTGGCCGAGACCCTGCTGCCGCTGTCCGAAGCCGCGGCCGCAGTCGGCGACGCCGACCTGCTCGGGCAGGCCGTCTCGCGCTTCGACAGCTTGCTACCCCTCGTCCCGGGCATGGCGCTGCCGCGGGCGGCGAGCAGGGTGCGCCTGTTGTGCTCGCTCGGCGAGCTCGAGGAGGCCCGCGGCGTGATCAGGGAGCTGGTCGCGTTCGGCGAGCGCTGGGACGGCCACCCGTGGGTCCCGGGCCTGGCCGACCGCCTCGATCGGCAGGTCGCCGCAACCGAAGCGAGCTCGTGACCGAGAGGCCTCAGCCTGCGCGAGGGTGCATCCACGAGGGTGCAGGTTGGGGCGATGTCGCGGACAGCGGAGTCGCTGACGCCCGAAACGACGCAAGTTGGGTTGCGTTCGACGCAAACCAGCCGGTCGCCGGCATCTAGGTGGCGCGGACAACGTGATATAAGCCACGAGCGATCCATTTAGGCGCGCGGCCGGACGAGTTCGCGACCAAGACTTTGCGGCGCTCCACCAGGTTCTCCCTCATGTCCGTCATCCGACGGCTTGCGGCGTTTGCGAGTACCGCTGCACTCTCGATCCTGCTTGCGTCAGCGCTCGCGGAAGCTGCGACGGCACCCACCCGTACCACGGTCGACATGCCAGACGACGTATCGGGCTCCCAGGTGCATTTCCTCTACATCGTCCCCTCGGATGGAGCCGACCGGCAGCTCGACACGAATAGCAAGTAGGCCGGCACACCTGTACTGCGGGCATTCGCCGGGAAGATCCCTGCCTCGTCGTCCGTCTCGTCGGCGATGAGCGCAACCACCGCAGACGCCACTCTCGTATCGCCGCCACTCGATCGGATTCGGTCTTGGCTCGATCGGCTGCGCCCTAGGAGGGCGCCTGCCCAGGATGGGCCGAGCGAAGACACGCCGCTCGAGCAGCTCCTTGTGCGCGCCCAGTGGAAGTCGACCAGTCGCGCGCACCCAGAGCGTTCGAAGGTCCTGGGTCTCATTCAGTCGGAGCTGAGCGAAGCCAGCCGCCTTCTCGCGGCGCAGAGCGGGCGGGACCGCGCAGCCGAGAGTGAGCTGAAGGCGCTCCTTCTAGAGCACACGCGGATACGCACGGTGGACGACGGCTGGGAGCTTGCGGCCAGGCTCAAGCGTCTCAACCTCAGGCTCGGCCGGTTCGACCCCGCTTACGTCCAGGGCCTGCTCCAGTACGAGAGAGCCCACGCACAGGACCCGCGGCACTGGCACACCTGGAGTAAGCACTTCCCGAAGCAGGAACTCCGCGACCTGCTCCAGACGTACGCCTCGGGTGTCGTAAAGGGTTGCGACAGGGATCGGGCGGTGGACAGGCTCAATCGCCTGTACCTGAAGCGTGCCGAGGCGGGGCGCGACCGACGCGCCAAGGCCGCGCTCAAAGACACGTATCTGAAGCACCTCACCCTGGTGCTGGTTCCCTTCCTGCTCGGTCTGGGCACGATCGCGCTCGTCAGCACCACCGACTCTCATTCGGTTTGGAGAGCGTTCGCAGTCGCGGCGCTGGCAGGCGCGCTCGGGAGCACGCTGAGCGGCGTCCTGCGGCTGCGCGATCAGCTCCTCCGGATGGAAGAGCTCCGAGCGTTCAAGCCTGCAATGCTCGTCCAGCCGCTCGTGGGCGCCAGCGCAGGAGCACTCGTGTTTCTGCTCCTCGCCAGCCGGGCATTCTCCGTTGGCTCGCTTGATCCCGCGGCGTGGCCGAGCCCCGGGGTGCTCGGCTTCGCCGCGGGCTTCTCGGAGCCGTTCTTCCTCGGCCTTGTCGACCGGGTCGCCGGTCTCCCCGAGCAGCGATCCGCCTCGGCGTCGCCCGCGCAAACCTAGCCATGGAAGACGTGTTCAAGGACCTAGGGCTACGCTACGCCGACTCGATGCCTGTGGAGATCGCCGGCGTGCTTGTGCCGCTCGTGGTCATCGCATTCCTGTGCTGGAAGGTGTACGACTCAGACGTCGTCTTCAGGACGGGGCTTCTGATCATTCTGGCCGGTCTTGCCGTTGCCGTCCTACTCAACGTGCCGCTTGCGATAGGAGCAGCCAAGAGTCACTGCCGCGCCCTGTACGCCCAGTCACACGACAGCGGTGACCTGCTGAGACAGCTCGACTATCGCACCTCAAACTGTTCGAACGTTTGGCCTTTCGGGCCAGACTCCTAGCCTCACCCCGGGCTCAACCGTCGCGTTGCCCCAGCGCGCGCGCGCGCGTGTCTGCGACGAAGAGCTCGGGCTCGCTGAGGGGAGCTCTGCCGACCGAGGTTGGCGGGTTGTGGAGCCGCGTACACTCGTTCTCGACATGGGTGAGATGCACGTCAAGAGTGCCTGGGTCCCGCCGGCGTGAGCGATCGCAGCGTGGACGTCGTCGTCGTCGGCTCCGGGTCCGCCGGTGCCGTGGTCGCGCGCCGGATCGTGGACGGCGGCGCCCGCGTCCTCCTGCTCGAGGCCGGCGGCCGCGACGAGAACCCGGCGATCCACGATCCCGGCCGGGTGCACGAGCTCTGGCTCTCCGAGGTGGACTGGGCGTACGAGACCGTGCCGCAGGCCCACGCGAACGGCCGCCGGCTCGCCTGGCCCCGCGGCCGGGTGCTCGGCGGCTCGAGCTGCCTCAACGCGATGGTCTGGGTGCGGGGCGCACCCGAGGACTTCGATACCTGGGCGTATCTGGGCGCCGACGGCTGGTCGTGGGACGACGTGCGACCGGTCTACGAGCGCATCGAGCGGCGCGAGCCAGGCGGCCCCGGCACCGTGAGCGTGCTGACGTCGTTCGAGCCGGATGCCATCCACACGGCGATCGCGGAGGCGGCTCAGGAGTGCGGAATCCCCTTGAACGCCGATTACAACGGAGCGTCGCAGGACGGGGTGTCGTTCATGCAGTTCAGCATCGAGGACGGCGTCCGGCACAGCACGGCGGCGGCCTACATCCGTTCCGTCGAGGCCGACGCGAACCTCGAGGTGATCACCGGCGCGACGGCGCGGCGCCTGCTGTTCGAGGGGAATCGATGCGTCGGCGTCGAGTGGTCGCAAGACGGCCGCGTCGAGCGCGTGCGCGCCGAGCAGGTCGTCGTGTGCGGCGGGACGATCGGGTCGGCGCAGCTCCTCCTGCTCTCTGGTGTGGGGCCCGCGGATCAGCTGCGCTCGCGCGGAATCGACGTCGTCGCAGACCTGCCCGGCGTCGGCGAGAACCTGCACGACCACCTGCTCTCGCCCGTCATCTTCAGCGCGGAGCGCGAGGTCGGGCCTCCCTCCCCCGGCCTGCCCGCCTGCCAGACGCACCTCTTCTGGCGCTCCCGGCCGGGGTTGCCCGTGCCCGACATCCAGCCCATTCATTTCATGGTGCCGATGTACGAGCCGTGGATGGAAGGGCCTGAGAACGGCTTCACCCTCCTGGGCGGGATGGTGCGGCCCGTCAGCCGCGGCTCGCTGCGTCTCACCGGGCCGGCGCTTGAGGACCCGGTCGCGCTCGACCCGAACGTCCTCGCGGCCGAGACCGACCTCGAGAGCCTCGTGGCGGCCGTCGACCTGTGCCGGCGGATCGGCGCCGCGGAGGCGCTCGGCAAGTGGGGCGCCGCGGAGCGATACCCGGGCCCGTCGGTCGACACCCCGGATGCCTTGCGCTCCTACGTGCGCGAGACCGCGATCACCTACCACCATCAGGTCGGCACGTGCAAGATGGGCACCGATGCCGCCGCCGTGGTCGACCCTCGGCTCCGGGTGCACGGCATCGAGGGCCTGCGGGTCGCCGACGCGTCGATCATGCCGATGGTGACGACCGGTAACACGAACGCGCCGTCGGTCATGATCGGCGAGCGCGCAGCGGAGTTCCTGCTCGCCG
This sequence comes from uncultured Actinomycetes bacterium, assembly GCA_963724805.1. GTDB lineage: Bacteria > Actinomycetota > Thermoleophilia > Gaiellales > Gaiellaceae > CAVQZA01. The sequence continues at coordinate 306,953 of CAVRWA010000014.1, read as the reverse complement.
ATGCCTGAAGGCTTCGAGACGGCGTGGGCCGAGACGTACGCGCGCCTCGCCCACGGCCAGGAGGAGCTCGATGCCGCGCGAGCACAGTTCCTCCGCGTCCACGCGGACGCCGTCTACGCCGCGCTGACCGACGATCTGCAGCGGGCCGTCCGCGACGAGGAGCTCGTCTACGCCGCCGCCGAGCGCTTTCCGGGGCTCGTCCCGACGCGCGAGCAGATGGCCGTCGAGCGGACGAAGGCTCTGCCCGACAAGGAGGGCATCGAGCTCGCGCAGGGCGTGTTCCTCTCGTTCATGCTCGCGTCGCCGCGCTGCGGGCCGCACCTCGTCTGGTCGATGCTGCGACCGACCGAGGCGGCGCTTGCGCGTCTCGACGAGTTCCGGGCGACAGGCGTCGCCGATCTCGGCGGGACGTACCTCGAGCGCCGCGGGAGCGCGGCGTACCTCGAGATCCGGAACGACCGCCACCTGAACGCCGAGGACTGCGACACGCTTCCGACCACCGAGGTCGCGGTCGACCTGGCCCTGCTCGACCCCGAGGTGGAGGTGGCCGTGATCCGCGGCGCCGTCGTCAGCCATCCTCGCTACGCCGGCCGGCGCATCTTCGGTGCGGGTCTCAACCTCACGCACCTGTACCACGGCCGCCTCGACTACCTCTTCTTCGTCACGCGAGACCTCGGCTACGTGAACAAGCTCTTCCGCGGGCTGAGCGCCGGCGAGCACCGGCCGGGCGAGCCGGAAGAGACGACCGAGAAGCTCTGGGTGGCCGCCGTGGAGACATTCGCGATCGGCGGCGCGTGCCAGATCCTGCACACGGTCGATCACGTGATCGCGACCCGCGGAGCGCGGCTCTACCTCCCGGCGCGCAAGGAAGGGATCCTCCCCGGCGCGTCCAACCTGCGGCTGCCCCGCTCGGTGGGAGACCGCCTCGCGCGGCAGGCGATCCTCTCGGGGCTCGAGTTCGAGGCGGGGACGCCGCACGGAGACCTTCTCTGCGACGAGGTGGTCGAGACGTCCGAGGAGATGGACGCCGCGATCGCCGAGCGCGTCGAAGCGCTGACCAGCTCGGGTCTCGTGAATGCGGCGGGCAACCGGCGCGCGCTGCGGGTCGGGGCCGAGCCGCTCGAGGTCTTTCGGCAGTACATGGCCACGTTCTGCCGTGAGCAGGCGATCTGCCACCTGAGCCCCGCGCTCGTGCGCAACCTCGAAGAGCACTGGAACGCCCACGAGCGCCGCCTCTGAGCCCGTGATCTGGAGCCCGGCCGAGCAGCTGCCGCGGCCGGAGCTCCGAGAGCTCCAGCGAGCGCGACTGCTCGCGGGCTTCGGGGTCGAGCTCGACTCGCTCGTGGACCAGCCGTTCTGCGGCAAGGCCGAGCTGCGCGAGGCGTATCCGTTCGGGCTGCTCCGCGTCCCGGTCGCCTCGCTCGCCCGAGTGCATGCGTCGAGCGGCACGCACGGCAAGCCGACGGTGGTCGGCTACACGGCCGCCGACCTCGACGCTTGGACTGAGCTGATGGCGCGGTGCATGACACTTGCGGGCGTCCGGCCCGGGATGCTCGTGCACAACGCGAACACGTACGGCCTCTTCACAGGGGGCCACGGCTTCCATCAGGGTGCGGAGCGGATCGGCGCGCCGGTCGTGCCGGTCTCCGGCGGCTTCACGGCGCGGCAGGCCGTCCTCCTGCACGACCTCGGCGCGCAGGTGCTCGTCTCGACGCCGTCGTACGCACTCGTGATCGCGCAGGCCGTACACGACGCGGGCATCGACCCGACCGCGTTGAAGCTCGAGCTCGGGCTGTTCGGCGGGGAGCCATGGACCGATGGTCTGCGCGAGGAGATCGAACGAGTGCTGCCGGGGCTCCGGGCGGTCAACTTCTACGGGCTCTCCGAGATGTGCGGCCCGGGCGTCGCGACCGAGTGCCTCGAGGTGCGCGACGGGCTCCACGTCCACGAGGACCACTTCATCGTCGAGGTCGTCGACCCGGAGTCCGGTGCGCCGCTCGAAGCGGGCGCCGAAGGCGAGCTCGTCTTCACGACCCTGCTCAAGGAGGCGATGCCGCTGCTCCGCTACCGCACCGGCGACATCGCCTCGGTGACCTTCGAGCCGTGCCTCTGCGGCCGGACGACGGCGAGGATCCGGGGTCTTCGCGGCCGGCGCGACGACATGATCATCGTGCGAGGCGTCAACGTGTACCCCTCGAACGTCGAGCACGCTCTGCTCTCCGTTCCCGAGGCCGCCCCGCACTACCAGCTCGTGGTGGAACGAGACGGCGCGATGGACGAGCTCACCGTTCAGTGCGAGCCCGTCGACTCGAACGTGGATCCCGCGAGCCTGCGGGCGCACGTCGAGCGGGTCCTGCACGACCACCTCGGCATCCGCGTTCGCGCCTACGTGCTCGAGCCTGGGAAGGTGCCCCGAAGCGAAGGCAAGGCCGTGCGCGTGGTCGATCGGCGCTAGCCGCGTCCAGAAACCGAGGTGGCCGATGGCGATCCGGATGGTTCCCTTCGCGCCGTAAAGGATGCGAACGCCGCGACTCGGTTCGCCGGCGGCGTCGTCGACGAACTTTCCACCTACGCTTCGGAATCGAGCGGCCACGGCAGCCGTACCGGGACGTCTTCGCCCGGCCAGTCGGCGTACGCTTCGTCCGGTTCGTCGGTCTCCTTCGCGGAGGACGCGCCGTACCTGGCTGCGACCTCACTCAGCGGGTAGTGCAGCGTTTCGATGTCCGGACGAACGCCGATCATGAGAATCGCGCACGGCCCCTCTCCGGCGCCAACGAAGATGTGGCGAGTGCCGGCCGGGCAGTGGAAGTAGTCCCACGGCCGCAGCGGCCGTTCCTCCTCTTCGACGACAAGCGTGCACTCGCCCAAGAGCACTAGGAATCCTTCCTGCACGCCCTCCGAGTGATACAGCCCGTTCGGGTCCCCGGGCCAGAGGATCTTGACGTTGACGCCGAACTCGGCGAACGGGGCCTCCCGCGGCTCGAGCGGGTACGCAGCGCCCCCCTTTTCTTCGTTGCGGACGGCGAGCGCGTCTGAGAGGTTGAGGACGAACCAGCCGTCCGATGTGATGTACCGGCCGTACGGTGTCTCTTCCGCGCTCGCTTCCCTGACGGGCATTCTGTCCTCCTCGCTAGTCGATCATCGGAAAGACATTGTCGACGATGGTGCTCCTCAGGTGACACTTCCGACCATTGGCCCAGGCTGCAGCCAAATCGCTCGACCCAACGCTGCGGGGTCTCAGGTGGCGCTGGACGCGCGACGACCGTGTCCCGCGGAAGGACGGGGCAGCGGGACAGTGCACTCTCTGGTCGGGCAACGAACTCGACTCGTTAGCCGATCTGCTCCGCTAGCTCGATGATGATTCCCTCCGGGCCGCGGACGTAGCAGAGCCGGTAGCTGTCCTCGTAGCGCTCCAGTTCGCCGACGAGTTCAGCGCCGCGGGCTCGCAGGCCGGCAACGACGGCGTCGATGTCCTCGACGGCGAATGCGATGTGGCGGATACCCGGCGTGTTCGCCGGCGCGTGCCGGTTGTCGCCCTGGTTTGACGGCGAGTGGAACTTCACCAGCTCGAGTCGTCCGTTGCCGTCCGGAGTCTGCATGATCGCAATGTCCGCCCGTACGCCCTCGAGTCCCACGATGCGGTCCACCCAGCGACCTTCGACGGGCGCCTCGAACTGCAGCACGAGGCCGAGCTCGACGAAGAACTCAGTTGCGGCTGCGAGGTCGTCAACCACGATGCCGACGTGCTCCATCCGTTGGAGACTCATGTGTTCGATGGTAATGAACCAGATTCGGGCCGCGGTGCCACGCGCTGGAAGAGACCTGTCGCAGGCAGCGGCGCGGGCGCACGGACCTGGCCGGGTTAGTGCTTCGCGAACGCTGTGCAGTCGTTCAGCACGCTCGAGCAGGCATGATCCTGCCGTGGATCCGGCGAGGTAGTGGTTTGGCGCGGCGAGCAGCCGCGCGTTTTCGGCGCAGTGGTGCCGAGGCCCGTACTGCGGGCTCGGGCGGCTGCGCGCCACCGCTAGGACTCGGAGGTACCACGAATGAATCGTCAGAACCTCTTCTCCGACGCATGGGACGGAGAGAACGACGAAGCCGGGACTCGGCATCGAATCTTCTGGCGGCCGGACGACGCCAGGATGGGAGCAACTCTGTACGAGCTGGGCCCCGACGCGCCCGAGATGCGGATGCATATGCACTTCGGAGCCGAAGAGATGTTCTTCGTCCTGAGCGGTCGTCCCGCCTTCCGGAACCAACACGGCGAAGAGGAGTTGGCTCCGGGCGACTTCGTCTTCTGCCCCGAGGGACGTGCCGGACTACACACGTTCAGCAACCCCAGCGAAGAACCCGCTCAGATCCTCGCGATCAGTGCCGGGAGCTTCCCCGACGTCGTCGCCTACCCCGAACACGGATATGCATGGGTGGCGACTCGCGATCCCGATCCCGAGCTGCTCGCGAGAGGCGGCGACCCCGGCATCATCGCCCGCTTCGAGATCCCGATCGAGTAATCGCTCGGCCCTATCGACCATCGCCAGAGCCGGAGAGGCCGCGCGAGCGGCCTCTCCACTTACCCGGCTCAGGCGTCATTTCCGGAACGCTGGCCCAGGCGAGTGGCGAGTCATTCGGCCAACTCAGTGGTCGAACTGGGCCGCCACTCCGAGGCGTCTATTCGGGAAGCCAGCCCTTGCGATACCGGGTCAGCTCGCTTCTAGAGAATCGGGCATACGCCTCGTTGGGGTCGGTCGTTTCCCGGTCGACGCCGGCGCCGTGGCGTTGGGCGACTTCATCGACGGTGTAGGCACCCCAGTCGGTGCTCCTCGAGCGGTCGCGGGCGCCGACAGCGAGTACCACGCACGGCGGTTCTCCGGCGCCGATGATCACGTGGTTCGTTCCAGCTGGGCAATGCACGAAGTCCCACCGGCGTAGCGGGCGCTCCTCACCTTCGACGATGGCCAGCGCCTCCCCGGCGAGCACGAGAAAGTCCTCTTGGTCGGTCTCCCGGTGTGGTATATCGCCATCGGCTCGCCGGGGCTGAGAACGGTGAGGTTGATCCCCAGCTGCAAGAAGTCCGCCGCGCCCTCGAAGCCTGCGCCCTCGAACTCGCAGAGGACGCCGCGACCGTTGCGTTCCCACCATTGCGTCTCGCGTGCGTTGACGACGAACCAGCCCTGCCTTCCGGGACAAGTCCGTGCTCGGTCGACACGAGCTGCGCCTCAGGAACCACCGACCCGAGACTGCCATACCAGGACCTGCCGGCTCAAACCACCCTTCGGGTGACATTCGCGAACTGTGAGTGTGTGGGTGTCCTGTCACGTTCGGGGTCAGGGAACTTCCCGATGCGTTGGCCGGGGTGAGGAGCTACACCTGAAGCAGTTCGTCTGGAGGTGCGGTGTCGTGCTCACCGGCAGACAGCGGCAGCTGCGTCATCACGTTCGTCGGCGTCGTCGGTGGCTGCTCTTGTTGGTCGTCGCGCCGGTGGCGGCTCTCGGGATCGTGGTCGCCGTCGATCGAGTCTTCTACTCGCAAACGACGCGGGCATGCCCCTTTGAACCGACGCAGTCGGCGCGTCCGCGGCTGCAGCGGGTTCTCGACGGCGCAGTCGCGGGGCCGTCCAAGCTCGCCCCGGGTGCGACCGCGTATGTGTCCGGCCCGGGCGGACGGTGGTGGGGGGCCGCCGGGGTCGCTGATTCGAGCACGTGCGCGCAGATGCCGGTCGACGCGCGAATGCGGTTGGAGAGCGTGAGCAAGATCTACACGGCGACGCTGATCCTGCAGCTCGCGCAGGCAGGAAGGCTTCGCGTCGGCGATACGGTCGCCAGCTGGCTGCCGGGGTTGCTCCCCTACGGCAACCGGATCACGATCCGCCAGCTGCTGACGATGAGCAGCGGCCTGGTCGACAACAACGACCTCCGCAACGCCTCTCCGAGCATGCAGCGCGCCAACCTCGCCCGCGTCGAGGACGTCGAGCTGCGGGCGCAACTGCGCGCGATCGCCGCCCGCGCCAACGAGGATCCGGCCACGGAGTTCTCACCGATCTGGTGGATCAGGTTCGCTGCCTGGCAGCCGCTGCTGTTCACGCCGGGCGCCGGGTACCACTACTCGAACATCGGCTACGACATCCTCGGCCTGATCGCCGCCCGCGCGGGCGGGAAGCCCCTTCCCGTGCTCTACCGCGAGCGGATCCTCGAGCCGCTCGGCCTCCAGGCAACCGCCTACGACCCGCAAGGCCCCATCAGCGGCCCCCACGCCCACGGCTACGGGATCGAGCCCGACGGCCAACAGATCGACACGACCGACTGGCACTCCGGCATCGGTGCCGAAGGCGGCATCGTCTCCAACGCCAAAGACACCGCCACCTTCCTCACCGCCCTCATGCACGGCAAGCTGCTGAACCAACGGCAACTCACGGCGATGAAGGGCGCCAACCTCTGGAACGGCGGCACGGCGACCGGCTGCGCCGACCAGGCCTACGGCTGGAGCGGCGGCGGCAACGGCTACAAGACCGAAGTCTGGGTCAACGGCGACGGCAGCCGCGTCGCCGTCCTCCTCCTCAACGCCCGCCACTGGGCAACCGCCCAGCCCTCAGCCGACCAGGCGGCCCACCACGCCCTCTGGAGCCTCTACTGCGCCGCGTGATCGCCCCTGGGCTCCAACAGCGCATGAAGGCCACACTGATTCCGCGCAAGGCGGCCCGGCGAGCTCGGACTGCAGCTCGCCGGGCCGGGACTGCGCCGCTCGTCAGTGCAGCGACACGCGGAACGAGACGAGCCGCCGCGACGAGATGCCGCCGGTGATGGGCTCGCCCGCCTTGCGGGCACGGGCGAACACGACCAGCAGCTGCTGCTGGCGAGCGGCCGGGAAGCCCGTCAGCTGGCTCATCGTGAGAACGGCCGAGCCGTCGCCCCCGGTCGTCGCCTCGGGCGGGATGGAGTACTGGTTGTACGGAACAGCCGTGGCGTAGACGAGCGCGCCCTGAACCGGGCGCCCGCCGCAGGCAGTGACGTGGAAGTGCATCGTGATCGTCTTCGCGGACGGCGTGATGATGCCCGGGGTCACCGTCTGACGGTCGATCAGCAGGCGGGCCGGCGACGAGACGTCGGCGATCGCGATCGAGCCGGTGCCGCTCGGGCAGCCGGTCGCCGGCGGGACGGGCACCGCGGGCACGACCGTCGTCTGGGCCGACGTTGCCGAGGTCGAGCCTCCCGCGTTGGTCGCGGTGACCTTGACCCGGAGCGTGGTACCGACGTCGACCTGCTGCAGGACGTAGGTCTGTCCGGTCGCGCCGGTCACGACCGAGCAGCTGTTCCCAAGCTGGTCGCAGCGGTTCCACGCATAGGCGAAGCCCGTCGGCGAGTTGCTCCATGTGCCGTTCGACGCCGTGAGCGTCGAGCCGACAGCAACGGTGCCAGAGATCGACGGGAGCGCCGTGTTGACCGGGGCGTTCGCCGCGGGCGCTGAAACGACGGCGGTGGGCGCCGAGGTCGCGGAAGCCGACCCGTCGGCGTTCGTCGCGGCGACCGTGACGCGGAGGGTCGCACCGACGTCGGCGGTCTGCACCTGGTAGGTCTGCGAGGTCGCGCCGGTGATCGCGACGCAGGTGTTGCCGCCGGTGTCACAGCGGCTCCACGCGTAGGTGAAGCTCGCCGGCGAGTTGCTCCAGGTGCCGGTATCGGACGTGAGCGTCGAGCCGGTACTCGCCGTTCCCGAGATCGTCGGCAGCACCGTGTTGGCCGGGACCGCCTCGCCGGCGGCCTGTCCGATGCCGGGCACGCCGAAGATCGCGCCGATCGCGAGAGCGGAGACGGCGACGATCACCGCCGTCGGCCAGCGCCGCCGGGATGAGATCTTGGCTGTCATGTGGATGCCTCCTTTGAGGGATCCCAACTGGATACCTACGCCGGCCCCGCCCTCCGTAAAGTGCCGGCCAGACCCATGTAAAACGCGCTTCGGCTTTACCTCATTGCCTAGCCAGCGCGCCGCGATCGGCTCAGGCGCGCAGCCGGTCGGCGATCCGTTCGGCGACGGCGATGGTGCTCAGGTTCGTGTTCGCGCGAGGGATCGTCGGCATGATCGAGGCGTCCGCGACGAGAAGCCCGTCCACGCCGAGTACTGCGCCGCGTGTATCGACGACCGCCCCGATCGCACAGGTGCCGGTGGGGTGGAAGATGCCCCGGACCTCGCGTCGGAGATAGGTGTCGAGCACGTCGTGAACGCCGGGGCGGAGCTCGCGTCCGGAGCCCGCCTGCTCGGCAAGAGTGCGGATGAGCGCGACGCCGCTCGCGAGGCGGTCGAGGTCGTGCGGCTCGGAGAGGAAGCCGTGGTCGACGGCGGGGGGAACCCGCGGGTCGGACGAGCGCAGCGTGACGCTGCCGCGTGAATCCGGCTTGAGCAGGTACACGACCGCGCTCGTCCGCCAGCCCTCGTCCGCTTCCTCGAGCCATGGCAGGAAGTGGAGGTCCCACGTGTCCTGCGGGCACGAGTCGCTGCGGGCACGAACGAGGAGCGAGGTCGCGAACACGGGGCCTTGTTCCGGCACGTGCGCCGCCGCGGGGGACCACTCGATTCCCACTCCAGGATGATCCGCAAGGCCGACTCCGACGGGCAGGTCCTCGACGACACCGACGCCGAGACGGCTCAGTTGCGCGTGCGGCCCGATTCCGCTGCGCAGCAGGAGGGCAGGCGACCCGTACGCTCCTGCCGCCACGATCACGGTGTCCGCGGTGAGCCGCCCGCTGTCCGAGACGACCCCGAGCGCCCGCCCGGCGGCGACCTCGACGCGGTCGACGAGTGTGTCGGGGGCAATCGTCAGGTTCGGTCGCGACCGTGCGTCGTCGAGATACGCGAACGCAGTGTTCCAGCGAACTGCGTCCACAGCGTTGACGGGCGCCGGAGCGATGCCGACGGTTGCGTCCAGGTCGTTGAGATCCGCGAGTCGGGGCAGTCCGACGCGCGGACCGGCCTCGAGCAGCGCGCGATGGAACGGCGACAGGTCGTCCGTGCGATCCGTCCGCGTGTGGATCGAGGCTTCGGCCCGGCGCAGGTACGGCTCGAGCTCGGCGAACGTCCAGCCGTCTCCCCACTCGTCGTAGTCGTCACGCGAGCCCCATACGACGAGGCACGCGTTGTGAGCCGAGCAACCCCCGAGGATGCGCGCGCGTGAGGCCGACCGGTCGTCGGGCTCGGTCTCCCAGAGGTGCGACATCGGCAGGGTGCGGGCGTCGAGCATGTCCGAGGGCCAGCGTCCTTCCGCGTAGCGGCCGTAGTCCGGTCCAGCCTCGACGAGGCAGACCGTCCGCTCCGGCTCCTCGCTCAGTCGTGCGGCGAGCACGCAACCCGCCGTCCCTCCACCGACGACGATCACGTCGAAGCGCTCGGGCATCCGCCCACTCTAACCGGAGGCCTCGACGGTCAGAATGCACGCAAACCACGGCGTTACAGCCGTTCCGAGCTATGCCCCCGACAGGAATTGAACCTGTGCACGCGGTTTAGGAAACCGCTGCTCTATCCACTGAGCTACGGGGGCCCGGGCGGGTGCCACGATAGCGAGGGTTTTACGTTGACCCCGCAAGAATCGGAGCCGGGGGTCGTCTCTCAAGGTAACGGCTGCACGTAGTGGCCGGCGCCGCCATGACCGTATTCGCTTCCACCCTCGCACTTGCCCTCAACGGCAGCCCGCCGCGGCACTGGGTCGTCGTGCTCGCGATCGTCTCGACCTTCGCGACGGGGGTGTTCGCGGCGCAGATGGTCGCTTCGGCCCGCAGGCGGCGTAGTGACCCGCAGGAGGCGCTCGCGCTGGCCGGGTCCGCGCTCGAGTCGACCCATGACGTGCAGGCGCTCCTCCCGGCGATCCTGAAGATCGCGGTCGAGGGCACGGGCGCGGCCGGTGGTCGGATCACGATCGACGACACGGATGCCGCCTCCATCGGCTCGGCTGAGTCGCAGGACTCTCTCGTGCTGCCGCTCGCGGAGGAGCCGGTGCGGGCCGACCTGATCCTCTATCCGGAGCCCGGCGGGTTTGCTCCCGCGGCCCGGACGCTCGCGTCGTCCCTCGCCGCGCAGGCCTCTGTCGCGCTCGAGAACGCGCGACGACACCGGCTCGTCGAGCGCCAGGCTGCGACGGACGAGCTCACCGGCCTGCCGAACCGGCGGCTCTTCATGCGGTCGCTCTCCGCGGAGGTCGCGCGCGCGAAGCGGAGCGGCGGGGTCTTCGGCGTGATCCTGCTCGACATCGACGACTTCAAGCGCGTCAACGACCGGTTCGGCCACGATGCCGGAGATCGGGCTCTGCGTGAGTTCGCAGACGTCCTGAGGAGCGCGATGCGGGAGACCGACGTCGCCGCCCGGATCGGCGGCGAGGAGTTCGCGTGCCTCCTGCCGTCCAGCGACGCGGAGGGAGCCCACGGGCTGGCCGAGCGGATCCGGACCGACCTCGCGGGCCGCGTGATCGAGCTTCCCGACGGCCGCGAGGTCTCGATCACCGCCAGTCTCGGCATCGCCGCCTACCCGGACGGGAAGACGGCCGAGGCACTCCTGCGCGCGGCCGACCTCGCCCTCTACCGGGCGAAGGCCGAGGGGAAGAACCGCGTCGCCTCTACCGGCGGCGGCCGATGAAGATCCAGCTCTCCTGGACGAAGTCCGTGCTGTTCGTCGTCACCGCGGCCACGAGCACCTACCTCTGGGGGCAGGTGCTCCAGCCGCAGATCGGACAGATCGCGGCGCCGCCGCCGCGGTCGCTGCCTGCGACTCCACGTGTCTCGACTCCCGCCGCCAGACCGAGGGTCGTCAGGCCGTCGCGTCCGCGTGTCGTCGCCGTGCCCGTGCGCTCGGCATCGCAGGGCTCGACCGCGCTCGTCTCCGCGCCGGTCACCGTGTCGGCACCCTCGAGTGACTCGCCGGCGCCTGCCAGTGCGCACCGGCCGATCTCGCCTCGCCCGGCGCCTGTGCCGACCCCCACGCCCGCGCCGACGCCCGCGCCGACTCCGGCCCCCGCCCCGGTTCCGACGCCGACCCCGGCGCCGGCCCCTGCACCGGCGCCCACCCCGGCCCCGACCCCCGCTCCGGCTCCCGCGCCGACCGCGCCCCAGCCGGTCGCCGCATCGCCTCCCGAGCGCGTCCCGGCTGCGAGCCCGCCGCCGGTGCTCACACCCGGGCCCACCCCCACGCCGGAGCCGGTCCCCTCACCTGAGCCGCCGCCGACGTCCGACCACGACGGAGATCACAGCCACAACGACGAGCACCATGACGGCGGCCACGACGACCACCACGGCGACGGCGGCTCGGATGGTCATCAGTGCGACGGCGACGGCCACGGCGGCAGCGGCCACCATTAGTTCGCCCGCTCCGTAGTTTGCCCTGACAGAGGGTCCGTCGGCCCGCGGATGTGCCTGCGTGGCCCGTCCGGCAAGGTCACCACTGAAGACCACGGAACACTCTGGGGGAGCCTGAGATGAACCTGGCAGGGCGCGCGGGCCGCTGGAGCGCCGAGAACTGGAAGAAGGCGGTGTTCGGCTGGCTGGCGTTCGCCGTCGGCGCGATGGTGCTCGGGAACGTGCTCGGCCACGTCCAGATGCCCGATTCGGAGGGCGCTTCCGGCGAGGCTGCGCGGGCACAGGCGATGCTCGAGCGCGCCAACTTCAAGGAGCCTGCCTCCGAGAGCGTCCTGATCCAGGCGCGGAACGACACGCTTCGCAACCCGCTCTTCGTCTCGGCCGTCAGCAGCGTCGTGCAGACGCTGCAGCAGCAGCCGATGGTCGCCAACGTCCGCAACCCGCTCGTCGACCCGACCAAGGGCGGCGCCGTCTCGGCCGACGGTCACTCCGTCCTCGTCCAGTTCGATGTCAAGGGCGACCCCGACAAGGCCAAGGACGAGATCAAGCCGATCATGGACGCGGTCGCCGGCGTGCAGACCGCCTTCCCCAGCCTGCGGATCGAGGAGGTCGGTGCGGCCAGCGCCACCTACGTGCTGATGAAGGAGTTCTCCAAGGACTTCGCGAGCGCGGAGCGGATGACCATTCCGATCACGCTGCTGATCCTGCTCGCCGCATTCGGCTCGCTCGTCGCGGCATGCCTCCCCGTCGTGCTCGCGTTCTCCGCGGTGCTCGCCTCGCTCGGCCTCTATGCGCTGTTCACGCACGCCTACAGCGGCGACTACCAGACGACTTCGTCCGTGATCCTGCTGATCGGGATGGCCGTGGGGGTCGACTACTCGCTGTTCTACATCCGCCGCGAGCGCGAGGAGCGCCAGGCCGGACGCGAGCCGCGTCCCGCTCTGCTGCGGGCCGCGTCGACGTCGGGCCAGGCCGTGCTGATCTCGGGGCTGACGGTGCTCGTCGCGATGGCAGGGATGCTGATCGCGGGCAGCAAGATCTTCACCGCGATCGCGTTCGGCACGATGCTCGTCGTCCTCTGCGCGATCGTCGGGTCGTTGACCGTGCTGCCGGCGGCGATGGGCAGGCTCGGCGACCGGATCGACAGCGGTCGTGTCCCGTTCATCGGGCGGAGGAAGCAGGCCGCGGGCGACTCGCGCTTCTGGGCGTTCGTGCTCGGTCACGTGCTGCGACGCCCCGCGACCTCGGTGGTCGTGGCCGGGGGCCTCCTGCTCCTCGCTGCCTCGCCGATCCTGAGCATGCACACGAAGCTGCCGAGCTTCACCGACATGCGAAGCGACCTGCCGATCGTCAAGACCTACGAGCGCGTGATCACGGCGTTCCCCGGCGCACCGACTCCCGCGGAGGTCGTGATCCGCGCCGACGACGTCCGCAGCCCAGCGGTGGCCGCGGGGATCCGGAATCTCGAAAGGGCGGCGGTTGCGACGGGCGTGATGTACAGGCCGATCTTCGTCAGCACGAGCCCCGACCGCACGGTCTCGCGGGTCTCGATCCCGCTCGCCGGGAACGGTGACAATCCGAAGTCGCTTGCGGCGCTCGGCACCCTGCGGCACACGGTGCTGCCGGCCGCGCTCGGCCACCTCGACGGGGTGCAGTACGCCGTGACGGGCCAGACCGCCGCCACCAAGGACTTCAACGACATGATGAAGGCGCGGATGGGCTTCGTGATCGCGTTCGTGCTCGGGCTCGCGTTCATCCTCCTGCTCGCCACATTCCGCTCGATCGTGATCCCGCTCACCGCGATCTGCCTCAACCTGCTCTCGGTCGGCGCCGCGTACGGGATCCTCGTGCTGATCTTCCAGCACACCTGGGCAGAGAGGCTGCTCGGCTTCACCTCGAACGGCGCGATCGTCTCCTGGCTGCCGATGTTCCTCTTCGTCGTCCTGTTCGGGCTCTCGATGGACTACAACGTGTTCATCCTCAGCCGGATCAAGGAGCTCCGCGACAACGGCGCCACGACCGAGGACGCGGTCTCGCGCGGGATTCGGCGCACCGCCGGCACCGTCACGAGCGCGGCGATCATCATGGTCGCCGTCTTCGCGATCTTCGGCACGTTGCAGCTGATCCAGATGAAGCAGCTCGGCGTCGGGCTCGCGCTCGCGATCCTGATCGACGCCACCGTGATCCGCGGGATCCTGCTTCCGGCGACGATGAAGCTTCTCGGCGACTGGAACTGGTACATGCCCCACTGGCTCGACTGGGTGCCCTCGCTCACGCCCGACGAGGGCGGGCGGAAGACGCCGAAGCGCGACGAGCACCTGGGCATCGCCTAGGCAGTGCTTGTGTCGCGGCGGCGGCCGCGGCTAGATTCGGATGCGATGCGGCGGGCAGCCATCGTCGGTGCGATCGCGGCCACGATCGTGGCCGCCCTCCCGGGCGCGATCTCCGCGCGGCCTGAGGCGAGCGGCCGCCTCACCGTGTTCGCGGCCGCCTCGCTGACCGAGGTCTTCCCCGCGATCGACCCTCGCCCGCGCTTCGGCTTCGCCGGCTCCGACCAGCTCGCGTTCCAGATCCAGCAGGGCGCCCCCGCCGACGTCTTCGCGGCCGCGAGCCCGAAGTACCCGGAGGCCCTCTACAAGCGGGGGCTCGTCGAGAAGCCGATCCCGTTCGCGACGAACACGCTCGTCCTGATCGTGCCGAAGTCGAACCCGGCCGGGATCCACTCGGTCACCGACCTCACGAAGCCGGGCGTGAAGATCGTGATCGGCGACCCGTCCGTGCCGGTCGGCTCCTACACGCGCACGGTGCTGAGCAACCTCGGGATCTCCGCGGCGGTGCTGAAGAACGTCGTCAGCCAGGAGACCGACGTGAAGGGCGTCGTCGCCAAGGTGGCGCTCGGGGAGGCCGACGCGGGCTTCGTCTACGTGACCGACGTCGCTCCCGTGCGCGGCAAGGTGGCCGCGATCGCGATCCGCGAGTCGGCGCAGCCGCACGTCGTTTACGAGGTCGCCGTGGTCAAGAGCTCGAAGTCGCTGAAGGCGGCGTACGCGTACGTGACGCGGCTGATCCGCCCCGACGCCCAGCGTGTGCTGGTGAAGTACGGCTTCGGGCGCCGGCCGAAGCCGTAGACGCGCCTGACGCCGATCTGAGATCGTTGCCGGGATGGACGCAGCCGTCCCGGTCGACCATTCGGACCCGCTCGACAAGGGGCTGAAGGCAGGCGCGCTCGGGTTCGTCTCGAGCGTCGTGATCGGCGTCGCCTCGACGGCGCCCGCCTACAGCCTCGCGGCCACGCTGGGCGCGGTCACGGCGGTGGCCGGGATCGGGTTCCAGGCGCCGATCATCATGGTGCTCGCCTTCGTGCCGATGCTGTTCGTCGCGCTCGGCTTCAAGTACCTGAACCAGGCCGACCCCGACTGCGGGACGACCTTCACCTGGTGCTCGCGGGCCTTCGGGCCGATCACCGGCTGGCTCGGCGGCTGGGGGCTGATCTTCGCGGACGTGCTCGTGATGGCGAGCCTGTCCCAGATCGCCGGGATCTACACCTTCCAGCTCTTCGGCGCGACGAGCCTTGCGAACAGCACGCTGTGGGTCGGCGTGGCGGGCGTGATCTGGATCGTGCTCATGGGCGCGATCTGCTACGTCGGGATCGAGGCCTCGGCGCGCACCCAGTGGGGCCTGCTCGGCGCGGAGATCGTGGTGATCGTCCTCTTCTCGGTCGTCGCGCTGATCAAGGTCTGGACCGGACATGCCCCAGGAAGCGTCAATCCGTCGTGGACCTGGCTCAACCCGTTCGAGATCGAGTCGTTCGGCGCGCTCAGCAGCGGGCTCCTGTTGGCGATCTTCATCTACTGGGGCTGGGACACGTCCGTCTCGGTCAACGAGGAGACCGAGGACGCGACCCAGACGCCGGGCCGCGCGGCGGTCGCGAGCACGTTCGTGCTGCTCGCGATCTACGTCATCGTCTCGTTCGCCGCGCAGGCCTTCCACGGGATCGATTTCCTCAGCAACAACTCCGACGACGTGCTCGGCGCTCTCGGCGAGGACGTGCTCGGCTCGCCCTGGGACAAGCTGCTGATCATCGCCGTGCTCACGTCCGCGGCGGCGTCGACGCAGACGACCATCCTGCCGACGACGCGCGCGACGCTCTCGATGGCGAGCCACGGCGCCCTGCCCAAGACGTTCGCGAAGATCCACCCGCGGCACCTCACCCCGAGCGTCTCGACGATCTGGATGTGTGCGGTCTCGATCGTCGTCTTCGTCGTCCTCAACACCGTGTCGAGCAACATCCTGGCCGACTCGGTGACCGCGACCGGCTTCGGGATCGCGTTCTACTACGGGCTGACCGGGCTCGCGTGCCCCTGGTTCTTCCGGCACGAGCTGTTCAAGAGCGCGCGCAACCTGATCCTGGTCGGCCTGCTGCCGTTGCTCGGCGGCATCATCCTCCTGGCGATCCTCGGCGACAGCGGCTACGAGGCGTGGAGCCCCGCCAGCTCGGAGACGGGGAGCGCGTGGCTCGGCATCTCGCCGCCGCTTGCGATGGCGCTCCTCGGGCTCGCGATCGGGATCGTGATCCTGGTCGCCCAGCGGATCGTCGCGCCCGAGCCGTTCTTCCGCTGGAAGACCGAGGTCGCAGACCCCGCAGTGCTGGAGGCATCCCATGACTAGAACGATCGTGCTCGGCTACGACGGCTCGGTCGGCGCGACCCACGCGCTCGACAAGGCTGTCGAGCTGGCGAAGCTGGAGGGCGCGCGGATCGTGGTCGTGTTCGCCTACGAGATCCCGGCCGCCTATGGCGGCGAGACGGGCGACTACCGCCGTGCGGTGCGAGAGCTCGCCGAGGAGACGACGGCGGCGGCCGTCCCACGGCTCGAGGAGGCAGGGGTCGAGTACGAGATCGAGCTCGTGCCCGAGCGGCCGGTGCAGGGGCTCGTCGAGATCGCCGAGAAGACGGGCGCGGGCATGATCGTGATCGGTACGAACGGCGAGCACCCGATCAAGGGCGTCGTGCTCGGCTCCGTCCCGCACAAGCTGCTCCACGTCTCACCCGTGCCGGTGCTCGTCGTTCCGAACCCCGACTGATGAGGATCCTCGTGGTCGGGACGGGCGGGGTCGGGGCGGCCGCCGCCACCGTCGCCGCGCGGCGCGACTTCTTCGAATCGGTCACGCTGGCGGACCTCGATCCGGCGCGGCCGCGCGCGGTCGTCGACGGGCTCGACGACGGGCGCTTTTCTGCGGCGCAGGTCGATGCCTCGGATCAGGTTGCGCTCGTCGCACTGATGCGTGATGCGGACGCGGTGCTCAACGCGACCGACCCGCGCTTCAATCCGCCCATCTTCGCGGCCGCCCTCGAGGCCCGCTGCGTCTATCTGGACATGGCGATGATCCTCTCGGAGCCGCACCCGGACCGCCCGTACTCCGACCCGCACGTGATCCTCGGCGACCTCCAGTTCGCCGACCACGAGCGCTGGCTCGACACGGGCCAGCTCGCGCTTCTCGGGATGGGCGTCGAGCCGGGTCTCGCCGACGTGTTCGCCCGCTACGCCGCCGACGAGCTGTTCTCCGAGCTCGACGAGATCGGGATCCGCGACGGCTCCAACCTCGAGGTCGAGGGCCACGACTTCGCGCCGACCTTCTCGATCTGGACGACGATCGAGGAGTGCCTCAACCCGCCTCTCGTCTGGGAGCGCGGGCGCGGCTTCTACACGACCGAGCCGTTCTCCGAGCCGGAGCTCTTCGACTTTCCCGGAGGGATCGGGCCGGTCGAGTGCGTCAACGTCGAGCACGAGGAGGTCGTGCTCGTCCCACGCGAGCTCGACTGCCGGCGGGTCACGTTCAAGTACGGCCTCGGCAGCGAGTTCATCGAGGTGCTCCGGACACTCCACAAGCTGGGGCTCGACTCGGTGCAACCGGTGTCGGTGCGCGGGGTCGAGGTCGCGCCGCGCGACGTCGTCGCCGCGTGCCTCCCCGATCCGGCCACCCTCGGCGAGCGGATGCGGGGGAAGACCTGCGCCGGCACGCTCGTGACGGGAGCGGGGAAGGACGGCTCGCCGCGCTCGGTCTACCTCTACCACGTCGCCGACAACGAGCGGACGATGCGCGAGTACGGCCACCAGGCAGTCGTGCTCCAGACCGCCCTGAACCCGATCGTCGCCCTCGAGCTCGTGGCGAGCGGTGCCTGGAGCGGCGCGGGCGTGCTCGGCCCGGAGGCGTTCCCGCCGAAGCCGTTCCTCGACCTGCTGGCCGCCTACGGCGAGCCGCACGGCATGGTCGAGGGCGACCCGCGCCTCTAGGCCGTTGGTTCAGGTTCCTGCGACCTGTACTCCCGTTCAGGTGACAACCGGCACAAGCGGCCCAATACTTCGTCGGCCATGACGAAGACGGTTGGGGTCGTAGCTGCACTTCTTTCTGCCTTCTCCTTCGTCGCCGGCGCGTTGGCGCTCTACTGGCGGTCGTAGCGACGTGACGGTGCAGGCTCCCGCGATCGGAGGGGAGAGGCAGGCGTGCATTCGACGCGTGCTGGAATCGCTCGTCGAGGAGCGCGCGAGGCTTCGGCGCGCCGGTGCGGACGGGGCACTGCTCGAGGCGAGCAGACTCGCGATCGCGTACTGGCAGCAGGAGCTCTCAGGTGGCTCTCGGCAATCGTGCACATCGCCGACTGAGGCTTCACGATCGGGCCCCCCTCGGCCCGTGGCCCGGCAGGGCGGCTGACCGGGCCTCTACACCGCGGGCGGGGAGGATGCGGCCTCTACCCGCCCGCGGGCATTCGCGTAGCATCGGCCAGATGGCGTCTCTTTCACGCTCCCGGGTGCGACGATTCCGGCCCCCGAGATGCCGGAACGACGAGCTCACCCTCCGCGCGCCGGTCCGGTTCTAACGGCTGAGGCGTGGCAGTCGTCTAACCCTGACGCACCTACGTTATTCGTGAATGGTTTCGCTCTCGGCGAGGCACTAGCCGGCGTCGAAGGACAGTGTCGCTTGACCGAAATGTGTCAATATCGCAAGATTCCCGCGGGCGGCGGCTGGCGTCGTCGCGGGAGCCAGTGTTCGGGGAGAGGAGAACTACTGTGCACAACGGGACTCAAAGGGCTCGCCGTTCGAGGCGTCTGCCCACGTTCGTCGCGCTGCTCGTACTGATCGGCGCGGTGTGTTTCGTCGCCGCCGGCGCTGCATCCGGCGAAGGGCCGAACTTCACGGCCACACCGCTCGAACCCGACTCGACGTTCAGCGCATCCAAGTCTCCGTCGGGGAACCTCGCGCAGACGGATCCCGCCCTGCTGGGTCGGACCGACGCGTCGCCGGTCACCGTGATGATCAAGTACGACTTCGACGCCACCGCGTCCTACACGGGTGACCTGGCCGGCCTCGCCGCGACGAGCCCGGCCGTGACCGGTGTTCCGCTCGATGAGAACGCCGGCGCGGTCGCCGCCTACGACAACTATGCGGAAGGGCAGACTGCCCTGATCACCAGCGCGGTCCAGGCCGAGGT
Source organism: uncultured Actinomycetes bacterium (assembly GCA_963724805.1). GTDB lineage: Bacteria > Actinomycetota > Thermoleophilia > Gaiellales > Gaiellaceae > CAVQZA01. The sequence continues at coordinate 288,133 of CAVRWA010000014.1, read as the reverse complement.
TCCCGAGGCGCAGATCGGCTTGGATTACCAGACCGTCTACGGCGGCGTGGCTGCGACGATCCCGGCGAACACCGTGGACGAGCTGCTCAACGTCCCCGGTGTCGCAGCGGTCCAGCTGGACACGCTCAACCAGCCGCAGGACGACAACACGTCGTTCGTCGGCGCGACCACCGTCTGGCCGTCGCTCGGCGGCTCGGCCCACGCGGGCGAGGACACGACGATCGGCGTGATCGATACCGGCATCTGGCCGGAGCACCCGATGTTCGCCGCAGGTGACTTGCCGGCTCCTGCCGGAGGCCTGAAGGGGTGCCAGTTCGGTGACGGCAGCGACGTCGCGCATCTCGGACCCACGTTCGCTTGCAACAACAAGCTGATCGGTGCGTACGCGAAGATGGCCACCTACATGGCCGTTCACGGCTCTGACGGCCAGGAGTTCTGCAACGACGCGACACACGTGTGCTCGCCTCGTGACCCCGAGGGTCACGGCACGCACACCAGCTCGACCGCCGCGGGCGACTGCGTCTCCTCGGCCATGCTGTACGGCGTCGAGCGGGGCCCGGTCTGCGGCATCGCACCCGGAGCCCACGTGATCATGTACCGCGTCTGTGCTGCGGCGGGCTGCTTCAGCTCCGACTCCGTGTCCGCGGTGCAGCAGGCGATTGTCGACGGTGTGGACGTGATCAACTTCTCGATCTCGGGCGGCGCGCAGCCGTACTCGGATCCGGTCGAACTCGCGTTCCTCGACGCCACCAACGCAGGGATCTCAGTCAACGCCTCGGCCGGGAATGCCGGCCCCGGCGCAGGAACCTCGGATCACGGTGGGCCGTGGACGACGACCGTGGCCGCCTCGACGGGCCCGCGCTCGTTCAAGTCCACGCTGCACCTGACCGCCGACGGCGGCGCGGCGTTCGACATGTCGGGCGACACGCTTACGAACGGCATCTCGTCGGCGACTCCAGTCGTGCTCGCCCAGAACATCCCGGGCGAGGACGCCCTCTGCCAGACGAAGCTGACGGCCGGCTCGGCGGCGGGCAAGATCGTCGCCTGCCAGCGTGGCGTGAACGCCCGCGTCGACAAGGGCTTCAACGTCTTCTCGGGCGGTGCAGCGGGGATGATCCTCTACAACCCGGCGAACCAGGACGTCGAGACCGACAACCACTGGCTCCCGACGATCATGGTCAACGGGCCTCCCACGGCGCTGCTCGCGTTCATCAACGGGCATACCAATGTGATGGGCACGTTCGCACAGGGCAACCCGCAGTCGACGCCGTCCGACGTGATGGCGGCGTTCTCGTCCCGCGGCCCGGTCGGTGACTTCCTCAAGCCCGACGTGACCGCGCCGGGTGTCCAGGTGCTCGCCGGTATGACGCCGCAGCCCGACCAGACCACTCCGACGAACGGGCCGAGCGGAAACCTGTACCAGGCCATCGCCGGCACCTCGATGTCGAGCCCGCACGCGGCCGGCGTCTCGCTGCTGGTCAAGGCGTCTCATCCTTCGTGGACGCCGGCGGAGATCAAGTCGGCGCTGATGACCTCGTCGGTCCAGACCGTCGTCAAGGAGGACGGTGTGACGCCGGCTACTCCGTTCGACGACGGCGCCGGGTCGATCCGCGCCGACCGCGCGGTGAACCCGACGCTCGTCTTCGACGAGACGTACGCCAACTTCGTCGCGGCAGGCACCGATCCGCTGCACCGGATCGACCTGAACCTCCCGAGCCTCGACGCAACGACGATGCCCGGCGTCCTGACCACGCAGAGGACGGCGATCAACGTCACCAACCACAACCAGAACCTGGACATCCAGACGTCCATGCCCGCCGGGGTGAACATCTACGTCGGGGACAACAAGAAGCCGGACAACCCGAAGACCCTGCACGTCACCAAGGGCGGGCCGGTCGACTTCGCGATCAAGATCGACGCGACCGCCGTGCCCAACGGGCAGTACTTCGGCTGGATCAAGCTAGTGCCGAGATCCGGCGCGAACCCTGTCTTCATGCCGATCGCCTTCGTGAAGAAGCAGGGCACGGCCACGATGACGAACTCGTGCTCGCCGACGAGTATCCCAGCCTCGAACGGGACGTTCACGGCCGGTCTCTCTCACTGCACGGTGAGCGTGTCCAACCTCGGCTCGACGACGAGCAACGTGACGCTCGGCGTCGCGCAAGCCGAGAAGGGCAAGGCGCTCAAGTACAAGAACATCACCCTGCCGGGCTCCGTCGTCGGCAGCGGTGAGGGCGTGCAGTGGAGCGGTCCGCTATCGCCTGCGGTTCCTCCGCAGGTGAACTCGCTCACCCCGACCACCGGTCCGGCGGGCGGGTACCTGCCGTTGTCGGCATTTGGGATCGCGCCGATCGCCGGTGTGGGCGACGACACGATCACGAACTTCAACGTGCCGACGTTCTACTACGGCGGTGAGCCGTACACGAGGGTCGGCGTCGTCTCGAACGGCTACCTCGTGGTCGGAGGAGGCGACAGCGGTGACATCGTGTTCACACCGCAGCACTTCCCGAACCCGAACCGGCCGAACAACGTGCTGGCTCTCTGGTGGTCCGACCTCAACCCGAGCGCATCGGGTGCGGGCGCGATCAGGATAGGCACGCTGACCGACGGCTCGAGGACGTGGCTCGTGGTCGACTGGGCCGGAGTGAAGAACTTCGGCGACGCGAACACACACACGTTCGAGACCTGGATCCAGCTCGCCCAGGGCGCTGCCGGAACCGGCGCTTCGAGTGAGCAGATCACGTTCACCTACGGCACGAGCACCGGTGCCGGGGACCCGGATTCGGGCTCCAACTGGGGCGCGGAGAACCGCACCGGCTCGAGTGGTGTGAACCTCGCCTCCCAGCCGGCTAACAACTCCGAGTTCGCCGTGAGGACCACACCGCCGGCTGCCGGTGGAGTGGTGACGATCAACTTCGACGTCTTCTCGAAGAAGGACGGCTTGTATCACTCGGTGGCGTCGATGACGTCGGACACGACGCCCGGTGTCACGGCGGTCTCCCAGGCGGTGACGGTCACGCCGTAACGGAGCACCGGCAACAGGACGGTTCGAGGGGCCGCCTCCGGGCGGCCCCTCGGCGTTCTCGCCGCCGTGGCGTAGGCTGCACGCGTGAGCGAGTTCCGCCTGGGAGAGCTGCTGGAGGAGCGCGCGGGGCAGGGCTACAAGCTCTACGCGCGGCATTCGAACCCGGTGTTCGTCCGGATGCTCAAGATCATCGGCTTCGACCGCGACTGGGCCTCCGCCGAGGGCGCGTACCTCATTGACCGGGACGGGACGCGCTTCCTCGACATGCTCGGCGGCTTCGGGATGTTCAACGTCGGGCGCAACAACCCGACCGTGCGCCGCGCTCTCGAGGAGGCGCTCGCGCTGGACACCCCGAACCTGCCGCAGCTCGGCCTCTCCGACCTGCCCGGCCTGCTCGCCGAGGCGCTCTGCGCGGTCGCGCCGGACTCGACCGACCGCGTCCTCTTCACGAACTCCGGCGCGGAGTCGATCGAAGCGGCGATCAAGCTCGGCCGGACGGCCACTGGCCGCACGCGGGTCGTCGCGAACCTCGGTGGCTTCCACGGCCTCACTCTCGGGGCGCTCTCGATCAACGGCTCACCGGTCTTCCGTGAGCGGTTCGAGCCGCTGCTGCCGGGCGTGGCGCTAGTCCCGTTCAACGACCTCGAGGGGCTCGAGGCCGAGCTGCGCGGTGAGGACGTCGCGCTCTTCGTCGTCGAGCCGGTGCAGGGCCACGGCGTCCACCTGCCCGAGCCCGGCTACCTCGAGGGCGCGCAGGAGCTCTGTCGGCGCTACGGGACGCTCTTCTGCGTCGACGAGGTGCAGACGGGGTTCGGGCGCACGGGAAAGCTGTTCGCCCTGGAGCACTGGGGGCTCGAGCCCGACCTCGTCACCACCGCGAAGTCGCTCTCAGGCGGCTACGTCGCCACGGGGGCACTGCTGCTCCGGCACAAGGTGCACGAGGCCGTGTTCGACTCACTCGAGCATGGGACGGCGCACGGCTCGACCTTCGCGCCGAACGATCTCGCGATGGCGGCCGGCCTCGCGACCCTCCACGAGCTCGCCGACAAGGGCCTCATCGAGCACTCCGCGCGCATGGGAGAGCTGCTGCTCGAGCTCACGCGGCCGCTGGCGGAGCGGTATGAGTCCGTGAAGGACGTCCGAGGGCTCGGCCTGTTGTGGGCGATCGAGTTCGAGGAGCCGGCCTCGCGGCAGCGTTCCTGGCGGCTGCTCGAGCGGATCCAGCCCGGCTTCTTCTCGCAGCTCGTGATCGGGCCGCTCTTCTCGAGGCACCGCGTGCTCGCCCAGGTGGCCGGGCACCACGTGAACGTGATCAAGGCGATCCCGCCGCTCGTCGTCACGGAGTCGGACATCGAATGGTTCGCCGAGGCGCTAGAGCAGGCGATCGGCAAGGCCGAGCGCATCCCGCGTGCAACCCTCGGGTTCGCGGCGCGCGCCGCCACGAGGGTCAGTTAGCTGGCAGGTCTCGTCGCCCTCCTGGCGGCGTGCGCCTTCGGCGTCGCCACGGTTCTCCAGCAGAAGGGCACGCTCGAGGTGCCGCTGGCATCGGACGACCCGCGGTTCTTCACCGGTCTCCTGCGCACGCCGGTCTGGCTGCTCGGCGGCGGGCTGATGGTGGTCGGGTGGATCCTCCAGGCGGTCGCTCTCGACCTGGGTGCCCTCGTCGTCGTCCAGCCGATCATCATGCTCAGCCTCGTGATCGCGCTGCCGTTCGGCGTCTGGCTCACCGACCAGCGGGTCGGTCGGCGGGAGTGGCTTGCCGCGGGTGCCGCGGTCCTGGGACTGGCGGTGTTCGTCGCTGTCGGAAACCCCGCCGAGGGGACGGAGACCGGGAGCACGGCGGCGTGGACGGTCTCGGTCGTCGCCGTCGTCGGGATCGTGGTGGCGCTGACGGCCGTCCAGCGCCTGCGTCACCCGTCGGTCTCCGTCTCGGCTGTGCTCTTCGGCACCGCATCGGGCGTCTGCTTCGGGTTCCAGGCGGCGGCGACGAAGGTCTTCGTCGGCGTGGTCGGCGACGGGCTCTCGGGGATCCTCTCGTCGTGGTCGACCTATGCGCTGATCGTCTCGGCGGTGGTGGGGTTCGTGCTGCAGCAGTCCGCCCTCAAGACGGCCGTACTCGCGCCGGCGATGGCCTCGACCAACGTCGCGAACATGGTTGTCTCAGTCGTGCTCGGCGCGTTCGTGTTCGAGGAGACGCTCAGCCACGGCACGGGCACGTTCGCGGTCGCCGTAGGGGGACTCGCGCTGGCGGTGCTCGCCGTGGTCGCGCTGACCCGGGCGGAGGTTCCTGAGCCCGCCTAGTGCCCCGCCCAGCACTACACGTCCGACGGCATCACTGGACGGGGCACTAGGTTCCGCGGGGCTCCCAGCGGAACCGGCGCACGGCCACGATCAGGCCGACGAGGCCCCACCCCGTGACGACGAGGACGGCGTACGGCTCCTCCCAGATCTCCTTCCCGTTGAGGAGAACGTCGCGGGTCAACTGCGTGAAGTACGTGAGCGGCAGCACGCCGGCGACCGCGCGCAGAAACGGCGGGTAGCTGTGCGGCGAGAAGAACGTGCCCGAGATGATCGCCATCGGCAGGTAGATCGCGTTCACGACGGCCGACGAGCCCTCGGCCGAGTGCACCGCGGCGGTGATCGCGAGCCCGAGCGCGGCGAACGCGGCGGCGCCGAGCAGGCAGGTGAGCACGAGCGAGATCCACCGCGCCGGGAACGGCACCGAGAAGAGGATGCGCCCCAGCGCGAGCAGCACGGCCGTCTGGAGCGCGAAGACGATCAGCGTCGAGCCCAGCACCGCCGCGATGTAGGTGGCGGGCGGCAGCGGCGTGGAGCGGATGCGCTTGAGCACGCCCGACTCGCGCCGGATCACCATCGTGATCGCCAGCCCGGCGAAGGCGGTCGCGGCGACGCCGTAGCCGATCATCCCGGCCTCGAGGAAGGAGGAGGCCTTGTAGATCCCGATCCGGTCGTTGCCGTAGATCGAGCCGAAGATCAGGAAGAAGATCACCGGCAGCATGAAGGTGAAGAACGCGGCCTCCCGGTTGCGCCAGAAGAGACGCTGCCCCGCCCGCAGCTCGTGGAAGAACAGCCTCACGCGGCGCCGGGCACCAATCCTTGTGCTCATGAGCACAAGGTCGGTGGGGTCGGGAGGAAGCCGGTGGCGCTCATTCCTCGCCCTCGGTCAGCTCGAGGTAGATCTCCTCGAGCGTCGCGCGCTTCACCTCGAGCCCCTCGGGCTCTCCTTCTGCCTCGTAGAGGTCGTGCAGGACGCGACCCGGCTCCTCGGTGACCAGCACCACCTCCTCACCGCTGCGGCGGTAGCGGATCTGCGCCTCCGGCCGCACCGAGGTGAGCTCGGCGGGCGAGCCGACAGTGACGATCTCGCCCCTGGCGAGCACCGCGACGCGGTCGGCGAGCTGGGCCGCCTCGTCGAGGTAGTGCGTGGTGAGGAGGATCGTCTTGCCGAGCGAGCGGAGGCCGCGGATCGTCTCCCACGCAGCGCGCCTGGCGCTCGGGTCGAAGCCGGTCGTCGGCTCGTCGAGGAAGATCAGCTCCGGGTCGCCCACGAGCGCGAGGCCGAGGTCGAGCCGCCGCTGCTGGCCGCCGGAGAGCGTCCGCACTCGGGCGTCGCGCTTCTCTCCGAGCCCGATGATCTCGACTACGTCGTCCACCGGGCGGGGCGCCGAGTAGTAGCCGGCGAAGAGGGCGAGGCTCTCGCGCACGCTGAGGTTCGGGTACAGCGAGGACGACTGGAGCACGACCCCGACGCGTTCCCGCCAGGCGGACGTGGCGCTGCCCGGATCGAGCCCGAGCACGCTCACCGAGCCGGCGTTGCGGGAGCGGTAGCCCTCCAGGATCTCGACCGTCGTCGTCTTGCCCGCCCCGTTCGGGCCCAGCAGCCCGAAGACCTCGCCCTCGGCGATCGAGAAGCTGATCCCGCGCAGCACCTCGGACGCGCCGTAGGACTTGCGGAGCTCCTTGACCTCGATCGCGGCAGGCACTAAGGCAAGTCAATCACGGCCATGCCGGCGGTCGGGAACGGAGGCTCCTCGTCGCCGGTGAGGGCGGCCGCGATCCGGCCGAAATCCGGCTGGTGGCCGACGAGGACGATCCGTTCGCCTAGTCCCGCGGCCGCGAGGCGCGCGTCGCCCGAGGTCGCTCCGGGCGCGAGCCGCTCGTCGGGCACCGCCTCCAGGCCGCAGGCACGGGCCAGCACCTCAGCGGTCTCCCGCGCGCGCAGGAGTGGGCTCGTCACGACCGCGTCGGGCCGCTCGCCGGCGAGGCGCTCGCCGAGCAGGCGCGCCTGCTCCCGGCCTTCCGGGGTGAGCGGGCGCAGCTCGTCGGGATCGCCGGGGGCTGCCTTCGCGTGGCGGACCAGGTAGAGGCGCACGTCGGCACCCAGCATAGGGCGTACGCTTCCGCCTGTGACCTGCCCGGCCTGCAACCATGAGTTGACCCGCTGGACGTCGCCCGTGCTCGAGGTGAACGTGTGCGACGGCGGCTGCGGTGGGATCTGGTTCGACCATTACGAGCTCGCGAAGGTGAACGAGGCCGCGGAGGCGGCCGGGGAGGGGCTGCTCGACGTCGAGCGCGACGCATCTCTCGAGGTCGACCTCGAGCGGCGGCGGCTCTGCCCGAAGTGCACGGACGGTGTGGTGATGATGCGTCACTTCACGAGCGTCGAGCGCAAGGTGACGATCGACGAGTGCGCGGAGTGCGGCGGGATCTGGCTCGACGCGGGCGAGCTGCGGGCGATCCGCACCGAGTTCCCGACCGACGAGGCGCGCCACGCCGCCGCCGACGAGTACTTCGCCGACGTCTTCGGCCCCGACCTCGCGGCCGGGCATGCCGAGTCGCAGGCGGAGCTCGAGCGCTCGCAGCGCTTCGCGCGCGCGTTCCGCTTCATCACGCCGAGCTACTACCTGCCGGGCAAGCAGGAGGGCGGCGCCTTCTAGACTGGGCGCGTGCCCTCGTTCCGCTACGCCGTCGCCGACGTGTTCACCCGCCGCCCGCTCGAGGGCAACCAGGTCGCGGTGTTCACGGACGCGCGCGAGATCCCCGAGCACCGGCTCCAGCAGCTCGCGCGGGAGCTGGCGCTGTCCGAGACCGTGTTCGTCTACCCGCCGGAGTCGGAGGGGCACGCGCGCATCCGCATCTTCACCCCTGCGACGGAGCTGCCGTTCGCCGGGCATCCGGTGCTCGGCACCGCGTTCGTGCTCGGCGCGCCGATGCAGCTGCCCGAGATCTGGCTCGAGACGGGGAAGGGGATCGTGCCGATCACGCTCGAGCGCGGCGAGGAAGGCCGGCTCGAGCTGGGGAGGATGACCCAACCGATCCCGGCGATCGAGCACTATCCGCAGGCCGACGAGCTGCTCGTGGTGCTCGGGGTCGAGGCGCGCGCGCCCGTCGAGCTCTACGACAACGGTGTCCGCCACGTCCTCGTCCTGCTCGGCAGTCGCGAGGAGGTCGCCGCGCTCGAGCCGGACCTCGCGGCCTTGAAGCGTTTCCCCGGCGACGCGGTCAACTGCTTCGCCGGGTCGGGCTCGAGCTGGAAGACTCGGATGTTCGGACCGTCGATCGGGATGGACGAGGATCCGGCCACGGGCTCGGCGGCAGGGCCGATCGCCTGTCATCTCGCGCGCAACGGCCTGATCGCGTGGGGCGACGAGATCGAGCTCACGCAGGGCGTCGAGATCGGTCGTCCCTCCACGCTCCTCGCCAGGGCGGAGGGGGCGGCGGAGTCGATAGAGCGCGTCGAGGTCGGCGGCTGCGCCGTGATCGTCGCGCGCGGAGAGTTTAGGCTGTCGTCATGACGCAGTTCTTCAACCTCACCGCGTCCGAGATCGCCGGGCTGCTCGGGAGCCCGCCGGCGAACGTGCAGCAGAACTGGCCCGGCGTCTACGCGGCGTGCGCCGAGAACGGGCTCACCGACTGCGCGACCATGGTCGCCGTGCTCGCCACGATCGGGACCGAGGTCGGCTCGTTCGCTCCGATCAACGAGTTCGGCGGGACGACGTACTTCACGAAGATGTACGAGGGCCGAACGGATCTCGGCAACAAGCAATCCGGCGACGGCGTGAGGTACCACGGGCGAGGGTTCATCCAGCTCACGGGCAGGGCCAACTACGCGAAGTACGGGAAGGCGCTCGGCGTCCCGCTCGAGGACGATCCCGACCTGGCGCTGGGCGCCGGTGTCGCCGCCCGCGTCCTCGCGCTGTACTTCAAGGATCACGGGCTCGCAGCGCTCGCGCGGAAGGGCGACTGGGAAGGCGTCCGCCGCGGCGTGAACGGCGGCCTCAACGGCTGGGATCGGTTCAGCGGGCTCGCCCAGGCGCTCGAGAAGGCCGCCGATGCCAGGGGCGACACGCTCACGGAGGGCGTGATCAGCCCGGACGTGGTTCGGCTCAAGGCGCTGCTCACGACCTGGGGGCTCAGCCACGCGCTGCCGCAGCCGCTCGCAGACACTCCGAGCTTCGGCCCCGCGACGACCGCGGCGGTCAAGGCGTTCCAGAAGGCGAACGGGATCAAGCCGACCGGCAAGGTCGGCGACCCGACCTGGCAGGCGCTCGAGTCGGCCGCGGCCCTGACGAAGCGCAAGCCGAAGCCGAAGCCGAACGCGACCTAGATCAGTCGTACGCCGGAGATCTCGGGCAGCTCGAGCGTGAGCGCCTGCCAGAAGCGGCCGCCGTCGACCGAGCGGAAGAGGCGGTTGCGCGCGGCGTAGAGGACGAAGTCCGGGTCGTCGGCGGAGACGGCGACCGCGACGCCGCGGGGGAGCCCGGCGCCCGCCTCGCGCCAGGTCAGGCCGCCGTCGTGCGAGACGGCCAGCGGAGGTCGCCGCTCGAGAAGCGCGACGACGGTCGGCCCGGATGCGGCCGCGGCGAGGAGGAACGGCAGCGAGAGCTCGAGCTCGGGCGACTCGGGCAGCTCGGCGCCCTCGTCGAGCCCGAGCACCTCCTCGGCCTCGAGGTCGACGGTGTAGACGCCGTGCTCGGTCTGGAGCTCGGCTCTCACTCCGGCTCGGGATCGGGCACGCCGATCAGCCGGGCCACCAGCGCTCCGGCGCGACGCGCCGACGGGACCGGCGCGTGGCCGCCGTTGCGTGCGGAGAGGTACGCGGCCGAGAAGGCGTCGCCGGCCCCGGTCGGGTCGACCTCGCCCGCGAGCGGCCGGGCCGGGACGTGCTCGAGCTGCCCGTCCGCGAAGACGAGCACGCCGCGGGAGCCCTGGGTGACGAGCACCTCCGGCACGCCGAGCTCCACCAGCTCGGCCAGGCTCGGCTCGCCGCCGAAGAGCGCGTCGGCCTCGTCGTCGGCGAGCTTGAGGACCGAGACGTAGCGGAGCACCTCGGGGTCGAAGTCGTCGTCCAGCACGAGCGGCCCGGTCCGTGCCGGGCGCACGAGCCCCTGCGCGTCGTACGAGAGGCGCCGCCCCCGCGCCAGCTCGCGAAGCGTCTCGGCGGGAAAGTCGCTGCGAAGGAGCGGCGCCACGTGCACCCACTCGACGCGGGCGAGCGCCTCCTTGACCCAGCCGCGCGCCTCCTCGGGCGTCCACGGGTCACCGAGTGCGAGTACCTCCATCGTGCGCACGTCGCCGTCGTAGTGCATGCCGAAGGTCACCGTCGAGTCGCCCCCTCGCGAGGAGACCGGCAGGCCGAGCGCAGACACGGGCGGCAGCAGCCGGGCGCGGTCCGCCGTCGCGCACTTCGTCACGATGCGGGCGGGCGTGTGCAGAAGGCGCAGCGCGCGGCCCGCGTGGAAGGCGCCGCCGCCGACGCGCTCGGGCGCGCCCTCGACGATGTCGATGGCGAGGTTGCCGGCGACTGCGATGGGGCGCATCGGCAGAGCCTAGACGTCCCGAACGGCCAGGTCCCGATGCCTGACCCCGGGACGTGGCCACTTCGGCCGGCGGTCGCCGCCGAGCGCCGACCCGGAAACCGGCTCGTAGAATCGCCGTTCGTCCTGTCGGGACAGGGCCGAGTGCCTGACCCCGGTTGTCAGTCGGCCATGGCCTCGCGGGCGGCGACTACACGCTCGAGCAGCGTGAACGCGACCGTCAGCGCGAAGGCCGCCGCGAAGGCCGGCAACGAGGCGCCGGTGTGCAGCCCGCCGGGATGCGCGTGGGCGACCAGCGACGTCCACCAGCCCGGCCCGACCGGCTGGATCCACTGGTACAGGGAGAAGCCTGCCAGCCAGGCGACGATCCCGCCCGGTCGCACCGCGGGCCCGTCGAACACATCGTCCCGCCCGTAGTGGCGCCCGGCGAGTATCCAGTCGGCGAGCAGGACGCCGAAGAGCGGCACGAAGAACGAGCCGAGCAGGAACAGGAACGGCTGATAGTCGCGGAGGTCGACGGCCAGCGCGCCGGCCGTTGCGACGGCGCTGACCACGACGATCAGGAGTCGCTGCGACAACCGCGGGAAGAGGTTCTGGATCGAGACCGCGGTCGAGTAGACGTTGGCGAACGCCTCGTCCGACTCGTCGACGGTGAGCGCTCCGAGTGCGAGCACCGACGCGAGCCCGCCCGCGGCGACTGCAGCCGGCAGCGCAGCCGGATCGGACAGGTCCCGAGAGAGCAGGAGAAGTGCGCCCATCGGGAAGAGCCAGAGCGTGGGGACGAGATAGCCGAGCCCGACGCCCCAGAACGCGCCGCGGCGGCTCCGCGAGAAGCGCGTGTAGTCGGCGGCGAGCGGCGTCCACGAGACGATGCTCGCGAGGACGAGGTCGACCGCGGCCCAGAACGGCAGGCCGCCCTGGCCGTGACGCGCCCAGAGCGCGCGCAGCGGCGCGTCGTGGAGGGCCCACCAGGTCAGGTAGAGGAGCGAGGCGAGCACGACCCAGCCGGCGAACTTCCGCACGTAGCGGCGCACGAAGCCGACCGGGCCGAGGAAGGCGAGCACGACGGTCAGCGCGCCGAAGGCGAGCGTCCAGAGCCAGCGGGCCTCGAAACCGAACAGCCGCTGGGAGAGCGCCGCCGCAGCGGTGGCGATGATCAGCAGCTCGAACACCGACCAGCCGAGGCACTGGGCGATGTTGAGCGCGGTCGGCGCGTACGAGCCGCGCTGACCGAGGGGCGCGCGCAGGACCACCATCGCCGGCACGCGCGCGTCGGCGCCGATCAGGCCGGCGAGCCCGAGCATCAGGTTGCCGGCGGCCGCGGCGACGAGGATCGCGAGCAGCGCGTCGCGGAGCGAGAGCGCCGGCACGAGCAGCGTCCCCGCCACGATCACGAGCAGCGAGACCGAGAGGCTGAACCAGAGCAGGAAGGTGTCGACCCCGCCGAGCACACGGAGACGGTCCGGCACCGGCTCGATTCCCCAGGCGGGCGTCTTCTCGCTCACGCAGCTCCCTTCGCTGGCATGACCCAGATCAGGTTCGGCGGGTGTGTTCTCAGCCCCCTTCGGGGCACCCCGGTACGCGCAGGGTAGCGCGCTCCTCGGCGACTCGGGGACCGAAGAAATAGTGGGGGTCTCCGGTGTCCCCTACCGGAGCCCCCCACTTTCCAATCCCGGAGCCCCCGCTCTGGGATAGGCCTGTGCGCAGGCGCGCGTTCTGCCTGGCCTAGACCCGGAATCATAAACTAGACAAGCACTGGACACCACAACAAGTTACGCATAGGCAAGACCTATGCAATAATCGGTAGATGGACGACCGCATTCTCTCTGCCGGCGAGGCGGCCCGGGCGCTCGGGATCAGCCTCGACACGCTGCGCCGCTGGGACCGCCAGGGGCGGATCCGCGTCGAGCGGGATTCCGCCAACCGGCGCCTGGTTGCCGTGTCCGAGGTGGATCGGCTGCTCGGCCGCGAGCGCCATGGGCTGTCTGCCCGCAACAGGTTTCGCGGCGTCGTGCGAGCGGTGAAGGTCGAAGGGCTTCTCGCCCAGGTCGAGCTCGACGTCACGGAGCCGTCGCGCCTCGTCGCGGTGATCACGCGCGAGTCCGCCGAGGAGCTCGGGCTCGAGCCGGGGATGAGCGCCGCCGCGGTCGTCAAGGCGACCTCGGTGATGATCGACCGATGAGGAGGCTCTTCCCGGTCGTGCTCGTCGCTGCGACCGTGCTCGCGCTCGCGTTCTTCCTCGTGCCGGTGCTGGCGCTTTTCATCCACATGCCGCCGGGCCGGCTTCTCTCGCTGCTCGGCTCGCAGGCCGCGCGCGACGCGCTCGTCGTCAGCTTGAAGACGAACACGATCGCGGAGGCGCTGATCCTCGGCATCGGCACGCCGGCCGCGTATCTGCTGGCCCGTCGCCGTTTCCGCGGGCGCGCGCTGGCGATCACCGCGGTCGAGCTGCCGCTCGTGCTTCCGCCCGCGGTGGGCGGGATCGCGCTGCTCGTCACGTTCGGCCGCCTCGGCCTGCTGCACGGCTTCGGCGGGATCGCGTTCACCCAGGCCGCGGTGGTCGTCGCGATCTGCTTCGTCGCCGGCCCGTTCTACGTCCGTCCCGCGATCGCCGCGTTCGAGGCGGTCGACCAGGCGCAGCTCGACGCGGCCCGCACGCTCGGCGCCGGTCCCGCGCGGGTGTTCGGCCGGATCGCGCTGCCGCTCGCCGTCGGCGGGCTCGGCGCGGGGGCGGCGCTCTCGTTCGCGCGAGGCCTCGGCGAGTTCGGCGCCACGATCATGTTCGCCGGCAGCCTCCAGGGCGTCACCCAGACGCTGCCGCTTGCGATCTACGCCGAGTTCGACCGCAACCTGGACGTCGCGATCGCCCTCGGCGCACTTCTCGTCGTCTTATCGGCGGCGATCCTGCTGCTCGTCAAGCTGATCCCCCGATGGACGCGCTCCGTCTCGACCTCACCCTTCCGCGCCGCGCCTTCGAGCTCGAGCTAGCGCTCGAGCTCGGCCCGGAGACGGTCGCGCTCGTCGGCCCCTCGGGCGCCGGCAAGACGAGCGTGCTGCGCGCCGTCGCGGGCCTCGAGCGGGACGTGCGGGGCACGATCGCGTGCGACGGCGAGGTCTGGCTCGGGCCGGGAGTCGAGCTCCGCCCGGAGGAGCGCTCGGTGGGGATGCTCTTCCAGGACTACGCGCTCTTCCCGCATCTGACGGTGGAGCAGAACGTCGCTTTCGGCGGCCGCCGCCTCGTGCCGCAGCTGCTGAGGCGGCTGCGGATCTCGCACCTCGCCGGGGCGCGGCCGCCGCAGCTCTCGGGCGGAGAGCGGCAGCGGGTCGCGCTTGCGCGGGCGCTCGCGCGTGAGCCGAAGGTGCTGCTCCTCGACGAGCCGCTCGCGGCGCTCGACGCGCACACGCGCTCCGTCGTCCGCGTCGAGTTGGGCGAGCTGCTCGCGGAGCTCGGCCTCCCGACCCTCCTCGTCACCCACGACTTCGAGGACGCGGCCGCGCTCGCGGGCCGGGTCGGCGTGCTCGTCGCCGGGCGGCTGCGCCAGCTCGCCGCACCCGCCGACCTCGTCGCCTCCCCGGCGGATCCGTTCGTAGCCGAGCTGGCGGGCGGCAACGTCGTGCACGGGATCGCTCTTCGCGGCGACACCGGCCTGACGCGCGTCGCGCTCGTCGACGGCAGTGTCGTCTACTCGGCCGACGAGGCCGAGGGCGCGGTCTGTGTCGTCGTCTACCCGTGGGAGGTCTCGGTCGCGCGCGCCGCGCCGGTCGACTCCTCGCTCAACCATCTGAGCGGGCCGATCGAGTCGTTCGTCCCCGTTGGGAACCGTGTGCGCGTGCGGGTCGGGCCCCTGACCGCCGAGGTGACCGCCGCCTCGGCCGAGCGCCTGCGCCTCGCACCCGGGGAGGAGGTCGTCGTGAGCTTCAAGGCGACCGGGACGCGGCTCCTGCCCTCGACCTAGTCCGGTCCGGACATCTTGTCGCGGTGGGGCCGTGGTCCCACCATTCGCTCGTGGAGCTGCCACTCGATCGCGACGATGTGAACGTTATCCTGGGAACGCTGTTCGACATCAACAAGAACGTAGTCGAGATCCTTCGTCTACTGGAGGACGACGGTGAAGAAGAAGCGGAAGCGGACGCCTGAGGACATCGCCCGCACAGAGGAAGTGATGCGGAAGCTCCAGGAGCGGATCGACTACCACACGCGGAAGCTCGCGGAAGAGCGCGCGGCCAGAGAACAGCAGCAGTCCGGCTAGCCGAGCAGGCGCCGCAGCACGAACGGGAGGATCCCGCCGTGGCGGACGTATTCGCGCTCGCGCGGCGTGTCGAGCCGCAGCCGCGCGGTGAACTCCTTGGCGTCGGCTCGGACGGTCACCTCGCGCGCCTCGCCGTTCTCCACGCCCGCGATCGAGAACTCCTCGCGTCCCGTGAGACCGAGCGTCGTTGGGGTCTCGCCGTCGCCGAACTGGAGCGGGAGGATCCCCATCATCAGCAGGTTCGAGCGGTGGATCCGCTCGTAGCTCTCCGCGAGCACCGCCTTCACGCCGAGCAGCTTCGGTCCTTTCGCCGCCCAGTCGCGCGAGGAGCCGGAGCCGTACTCCTTGCCCGCGATCACGATCGTCGGCACGCCCTCCGCGAGGTAGCGGGCGGAGACGTCGAAGATCGTCCCCTCCTCGCCCGAAGGGAGGTGAACGGTCCAGGTGCCTTCGCTGCCGGGGACGAGCTGGTTGCGCAGCCGCACATTGGCGAACGTGCCTCGCACCATCACCTCGTGGTTGCCGCGCCGTGAGCCGTACGAGTTGAAGTCGGCGCGCTCGACGCCGTGCTCGACCAGGTAGCGCCCGGCGGGCGAGTCGGGCTTGATCGAGCCGGCGGGCGAGATGTGGTCGGTGGTGACCGAGTCGCCCACCATCACCAGGCAGCGGGCGCCCGCGATGTCGGGGACGGTGGCCGGCTCAGGGGTCATGCCGTCGAAGTACGGCGGCCGGCGCACGTAGGTCGAGCCCGGCTCCCAGGCGAACAGGTCGCCTTCGGGCGTGTCGAGCGAGCGCCAGGCCTCGTCGCCCGTGTAGACGTCGGCGTAGGTGCGGCTGAACATCTCGCTGCGCACCGCGTCGGCGATCGTGTCGGCGACCTCCTCCGCGCTCGGCCAGAGGTCGCGAAGGTAGACGGGCTCGCCGTCCCGGTCGTGCGCGAGCGGCTCCGTCGACAGGTCGAGGTCCATCCGCCCCGCGAGCGCGTAGGCGACCACGAGCGGCGGCGAGGCGAGGTAGTTCGCCTTCACCTCGGGATGGATGCGGGCCTCGAAGTTCCGGTTCCCGGACAGCACCGCGCAGACGACGAGGTCGTTCTCCGTCACCGCGCGCGAGACCTCCTCGGGCAGCGGGCCGGAGTTCCCGATGCAGGTCGTGCAGCCGTAGCCGACCGTGTGGAAGCCGAGCGCCTCCAAGTGCGCGGTCAGGCCGGCCTGCTCGTAGTACTCCGTCACGACCTTCGAGCCGGGGGCGAGCGAGGTCTTCACCCATGGGCGGCTCACGAGCCCGCGCTCGACGGCCTTCTTCGCGAGCAGCCCGGCGCCGATCATCACGCTCGGGTTGGACGTGTTCGTACAGGACGTGATCGCGGCGATCACGACGGAGCCGTGCGAGAGCTCGAAGCTCTCGCCGTTCTCGCCGGTGACCGTGACCGAAGCGGCCGGAGGCGCCGCAGTAACGACCTGCGCGCTCTCGTGCGCCGCGTCGCCGGTCGGCGGATCGCTCGCGGGGAAGCTGTTCGCGACCTCCTTGTCGTAGCTCCCGTCGGGGTAGTCGACGCCGAACGAGCCGAGCGCCTCCACGAACGCCTCCTTCGCATGGGCGAGCGCGACGCGGTCCTGCGGGCGCCGCGGGCCGGCGATGCTCGGCTCGACCGTCGAGAGGTCGAGGTCGACCACCTGCGTGTAGACGGGGTGGTCGTCGGGGTCGTGCCAGAGCAGGTTCTCCTTGCAGTAGGCCTCGACCAGCGCGAGCCGGCGCTCGTCGCGGCCGGTCATCCGCAGGTAGCGCAGCGTCTCGTCGTCCACGGGGAAGAAGCCGCAGGTCGCGCCGTACTCAGGAGACATGTTCCCGATCGTGGCCCGGTCGGCCAGCGAGAGCTGCGAGACGCCGTGGCCGAAGTACTCCACGAACTTCCCGACCACACCGGTCTTGCGAAGGATCTCGGTCACCGTGAGCACGAGATCGGTCGCCGTCGAGCCCTCGGGCAGCCGGCCCGCGAGCCGGAAGCCGACCACCTGCGGGACGAGCATCGAGAGCGACTCGCCGAGCATCGCCGCCTCCGCCTCGATCCCGCCGACGCCCCAGCCGAGCACTCCGAGTCCGTTCACCATCGTCGTGTGCGAGTCGGTGCCGACGAGGGTGTCGGGGAATGCCCGCCCGTCGCGCGCCTCGACGACGCGGGCGAGGTACTCGAGGTTGATCTGGTGGACGATGCCCGTGTCGGGCGGGACGACCTTGAAGTTGTCGAAGGCGGTCTGGCCCCAGCGAAGGAATGCGTAGCGCTCGCGGTTGCGCTCGAGCTCGCGCTCGGCGTTGTGCGCGAAGGCGAACCTCGAAGCGAATGCGTCGACCTGCACGGAGTGGTCGATCACGAGCTCCGACGGGAGCAGCGGGTTGATCAGCGCCGGATCGCCGCCGAAGACCTGCATCGCGTTGCGCATCGCGGCGAGGTCGACGACCGCCGGGACGCCGGTGAAGTCCTGGTGGAGGACGCGCGCGGGCGTGAAGGAGATCTCGCGGCTCGGCTCGGCGTCCGCGACCCAGCCGGCGACGGCCTCGACCTCCTCGTCTCCGGCGTTGCGGAGCACGTTCTCGAGCAGGATCCGCAGCGTGTAGGGGAGGCGCGCGACGTCGTGCGAGGCCTGGAGCGCGTCGACGCGGAAGATCTCGTAGGTCTCGTCTCCGACGGTGAGCTTCGACGCCGCTGCCATCTCATGGATTCAATCAGAGCCACGGCATAAGCTCGCGCGATGGGCTTTCTGTCCGCAGTCCTGCGGGGGCTCGAGCCGTCGCGGCTGGTCGCGCCGGCGGTCGAGCAGGCAAAGGCGTATCGCCTCCCCTGGCTCACCCGCGATGTCTTGACCGCTGTGACGATCCTCGCCGTGATCGTGCCGCAGGGGCTCGCCTACGGCGAGCTCGCCGGCCTGACGCCCGTCGCGGGGCTGTACGCGGCGCTGCTGCCGCTCCTGCTCTACCCGATCTTCGCGAGCTCGCGGCGGCTGATGGTCGGCCCGGAGTCGGGGCTCGCGATCCTGACTGCGAGCGCGCTAGCGCCGCTCGCCGCGGCGCGCACCTCCGACTACGCGGCGCTCGCGGCGATGCTGGCGCTCCTCGTCGGCGTGATGATGGTCGTCGGGGGGATCTTCCGACTCGGAATCCTCGCCGACTTCCTCTCGCGGCCGGTGCTCGTCGGTTTCATGAACGGCGTCGCCGTGATCCTGATCGTGAGCCAGCTCCCGCGCTTCTTCGGGCTCTCGACGCACCGGGAGAGCACGCTCGGGAAGCTCTGGGACGTGACCACCGGTCTCGGCGGCGCGAGTTGGCGGACGGTCGCGCTCGGGCTCGTCCTGCTCGGCGTGCTCGCGGTGGCTGCCCGGCTCGGCCCGAAGGTGCCGGGCCCGCTGCTCGCTCTCGTCGTCGGCGCCGCGGCGGTCGTCGCTCTCGACCTCGCCGTAAAAGGGGTCGGGGTCGTCGGCTCGGTGCCGGCAGGCCTCCCCTCACTCGACTATCCGCACGTCGGGTTCGCGGCGTTCGGCGACCTCGTGCCGCTCGCCGCCGGCCTCGCACTCGTGGGGTTCTCGGAGGCGGTCCTCACCGCGCGCGCCTTCGCCGAGAAGCACGGCGAGACGGTCGACGCGAACCACGAGCTGATCGCGCTGGGGATCGGCAACGTCGGGGTCGGCTTCACGCAGGGCTTCCCCACCTCGGCGAGCCAGTCGCGCACCGCTGTCGCCGACACGTCGAGGATGAAGACGCAGCTGGCGCAGATGCTCGCCGGCATCGCCGTGGGCGTCTTCCTCCTCTTCTTCACCGGGATCCTCAGGAACGTGCCGCAGGTCGCGCTCGCGTCGATCATCATCTTCGCCGCCCTCGGGCTGGTCGAGGAACGGCAGCTACGCGCGCTGTACCGCGTCGACCGGGTCGAGTTCGGGCTGGCGATCACGACGTTCGTGGGCGTGGTGCTGTTCGGGATGCTGACGGGGATCCTCGTCGCCGTCGGCCTTTCGCTCGCCGTGTTCCTCGGCGGCGTGGTGCGTCCGCACGACGCGGTGCTCGGGCCGGTCGACGGCGTCGACGGGTTCCAGGAGGTGAGCGCGCGCGGCGCCGAGGCCGCGCCGGGCGTGGTCGTGTACCGCTTCGACGGGCCGCTCTTTTTCGCGAACGCCGACTACTTCCTCTCCCGCTCCCTGCGCCTGATCGAGAACAGGCCGCTGCACTGCTTCGTGCTCGACGTCGAGGCGGTGACGACGATCGACGTGACCGCGGCGCGGGCGGTCGACAAGCTGCGCTCCGCCGTCACGGAGCGGGGCGCATCGTTCCTCGTCGCGCGGGCGACGCTGCCGCTGCGGCGGCACCTGCGCGAGATGGGGCTCGCCGAGGTGATCGGCGAGGAGAACTTCCATCCGTCGGTCCGCACGGCGGTCGAGGCCGCGGGCGCGCGATGACCCCCTGGGCCCTGGCGATCATCGCGGTCTCGTTGCTCGGCTACGCCGCCGTCTCGCGCCGGCTCGCCGGAACGTCGGTCACTGCGGCGATGGTCTTCGTCGGGATCGGGCTGCTCGTCGGCCCGCGGGCGCTCGACGGCCTCGACGCCGCTCCGACCGGCCACTCGGTGCGGCTTCTCGCAGAGGGGACGTTGACGCTGGTCCTGTTCCTCGACGCCTCGCGGATCGACCTGCGTGCCCTCCGGCGCGAGTATGCCGTGCCGGTGCGGCTGCTCGGGATCGGGCTGCCGCTCACGATCGTCGCCGGGACCCTCGCGGCGGCGGCGCTCTTCTCGGGGCTCACGCTGATCGAGGCGGTCGTGGTCGGCATCCTCCTCGCGCCGACCGACGCCGCTCTCGGGCAAGCAGTCGTGACGCTGCCGGATCTGCCCTCGCGGATCCGGCAGGGCCTCAACGTGGAGAGCGGCCTCAACGACGGGATCTGCGTACCCCTGCTCTTGATCGCGCTCGCCGCCGCCGAGACCCAGGCTGACGTGACGACGGCCTCTCATGCGACCACCGTCGTGGCCGAGGAGATCGGGTACGGGCTGCTCGGCGGCATCGTCGCGGGCACGCTCGCGGCGGTGATCGTCGTGCAGGCGGGCCGCCGCGGGCTGATCGAGCGGGCCTGGCTGCAGTTGGTCCCCGTCTCCGCGGCCCTGCTCGCGTATGGGATTGCCGCTCCGCTGGGCGGCTCGGGCTTCATCGCCGCGTTCGTCGGCGGGGTGATCTTCGGCGGCCTACGCCGCCGCGGCGGCGCCGAGGACACGTACTTCCTCGACCAGGCCGGCGGGCTGCTGGACGCGGTCACGTTCCTCTTCTTCGGCGCGATCCTCCTGGGGCCCTCGCTCGGCCACCTCACCTGGCAGGTGGTGCTCTACGCGGTGCTCAGCCTCACCGTGGTGCGCATGGCCCCGGTCGCGCTCGCGATGTGGGGGTCGAAGGCGCAACATCCCACCGTCGCGTTCCTGGGCTGGTTCGGCCCGCGCGGCCTGGCCTCGATCGTGTTCGGCGTGATCGTCGTCGAGGATGCAAACCTCCCGCACACCGGGACGATCCTCGTCGTGACGTACGTGACGGTGGGGCTCTCGGTGCTCGCACACGGCCTCTCCGCAGCGCCGCTCGCCGCGCGCTATGCGGGCTGGTACAGGTCCAGCCCGGACGACCAGCGCCCCCCGATGGAGAGCGTGCACGCGCCGGCTCAGCGCTGGCGCTCGACGCGCAGCAGCTCGTAGGCGAGCGTGACCTCGAACAGGCCGACGAAGGCGCCGAGGGTGGCGCCGATCACGGCGCTCACGCCGAATGCGGCGAGGTACGGGTAGTCGGCCTCGGCGAACTGGAAGCCGTGCAGCAGCGTGATCTCGACGTACGTCGGCACGGTGACGAGGAACACCGTGGGCCACGGCGCCGTGCGGACGAGCGACGCCGAGCGGCGGAACGCCGCGGCCACGCCGATCCCCTCGATGTTCACGAGCGGGCCGACGAGGCAGAACAGCGTGAAGACGATCAGGCCCGGGACGACGAGCAGGGCGGTCCCGATCGTGGTCGCGGCGACGAGGATCGCGTCGGCCGCGAGCAGGCGGGCCCACGGGAGCGTCCGCAGCGCGCCGCGCACGGTTGGGTGCCGATGCCCGTAGAGGTGGTGGCCGACCACGCGGTCGAGCATCCCGGCGTAGAGGACGATCCCGGCCATGCTGACGCTCAGCGGCCCGGTCAGCAGGGCGACCGGCACGGAGTACCCGGCGAGGTCGTCGAGGGCGCGACTTGCGAGCGTGTCGAGCGCTGCGGAGACGCCGAACACGAGTGCGGCGAGGCCCACGACCGTCCGCGGGTGGATCCGGTAGGTCGAGCCGGCGCCCCGAAGCACCGTCCCAAGCGAAAGAGCCGAGCTGCTCAGGCCATCGGGACCTGCCGCAACAGGCGCGGCACGATCCGGTCGAGCGTCTCGGCGAGGCTCTCGCCGGTGGCTGTGATGCCGTGGTTGCGCAGGCCGACGATCGCGTGCCCGGGATCCGGCTCCTGGTCGATCAGCTCGGCGACGCTCTCGGCGAGCTCCTCGGTGCCGCACGGGTAGTTGATCTCGGTGCCCCTGATCCCCTCGACCCAGGCGTGCAGATGGAGTATCGCGCCGACGTCGGGGTGGGCCTGGTAGATCATCCAGTGCTCGATCGCGTCGACCGAAACGCGGCGAGGCTCGACACCCGGCGGCACGGAGAGCACCATCCGCCCGTTCACCTCGTCGTAGTCGGAGACGAGCAGGATGTCGCGGCCGGGCTGCTCGAGCTTGCTCTTGTCCACGCCGCTCGCGCTCATCCAGAAGCGCCGCTCGTCCTTGCGGATCGAGAGGTTGCCGTACGAGAGCCCGCCGACTCCGTAGAGGCGCTTGACGTGGCGCAGGTCGCGCTCGTTCAGGAGGTCCTCGATCGGGAACGGGCTCGGCAAGAGGTCGAGCGTGCCGAGGCGCGCGCCGACCTCTGAGAGCTCGGCCGTGAGCTCGTCGCCGTCCCACAGCTCTGGCTCGAGGTCGGGCCGGAACTCGTTGTCGATCACGAGGCGCGAGAGCGCGAGCGGCTTCAGGCGCTCGACGACGCGGTCGGCGAGCTCGGCGTCGTTCGGCGCCTCGACCACATAGTTGCCGCGCTCCATCGTGGTGAAGCGGACGGCGGGGCCGGGTGTGAGCGCGAGGACGATGTTCGCGAGCGCGCGCACGAGCATCGGATACGAGGCGGCGAGGCCGTCCTCGAGGGTCTCCGGCGTCTCGTCGAGCTCGTGCAGTGCCGCGACGTAGGTTCCCTTGGACTTCCGGCGGAAGGGCCGGGCGGTCTCGTAGTCGGCGACGTTGATCACGAGGTCGACGTCGTTCTCGCCGTCCGGGGCGCGCTCGAAGCCGGAGCGCTGCAGCGCTGCGCTGAGCTCGTCCGCGAACGCCTGGTGGTTGGGCGAGGAGGCGGTGCCGATGAAGGTGTAACGCATCGCGCGCAAGTCTATGACACGAGCGTGACTTCACCGCTCTCTACCGGCCCGGTATCGAGCACGAGCCGCCCTTCGGTGTCGATTCCGAGCGCGCGGCCGCTCCGCCCGTCGACGCTCACGGCCCGGCCGGCGAGGGCGTCGCGCGACACGATTTCGGCGTGGAGCTCGGCCAGACTGCCGCAGAGCCAGGAGCCGTAGGCTGCCTCGAGCCGCTCGAGCAGGACGGCGAGGAGCGCTTCGCGGTCGCGTTCGACGCCGTCGAGGCTCCGCAGCGAGGCGGCCGGGATCCGCGCGTCCGCGGGAAGCTCGTCGGCGGTCTGGTTCACGTTGAGCCCGACGCCGGTCACGACCACGCCGTCGCGCGCCTCGGCGAGCACGCCCGCGACCTTGAGCCCGCGCACCAGCACGTCGTTCGGCCACTTGAGCTGGGCCGGCCGCCCGAGCGCGTCCTCGACCGCCTGCGCGGCAGCGAGCCCGGCGACGAGCGAGAGCTGCGCGATCCTGCGGCCGGCGGGTGGTCGGAGGAGCACGGAGCAGAGGAGCGCGGCGCCCGGCGGGGCCGTCCAGGCCCGCCCGAGCCGCCCTCGCCCGGCCGTCTGGAAGTCGGTGACCGCGACGGCTCCCTCGGGATCGTCGGGGCCGAGCAGGAGCTGGGTCGACTCGCAGCTCGCGACGCGGTGGAGAGGACTGCCGAACACGGCGCGAGTGTACGCCGTGGTTGGATGGGTGGATGCGCGCTCCCCCCGTCGTGCGCGGCGGCACCGCCGTTCGCTGGACCAGCCTCGTGGTCGGCCTCTTCCTCTTCGCGGCGGGGATCGTCGCGATCCTCGAGTCGAAGCTCGGCCTCTCTCCGTGGGACGTGCTCAACCAGGGCGTCTCGCGTCACACGCCGCTCAGCTTCGGGCAGGCGAACATCGCGATCGCGGTCGTAGTGCTCCTGATCGGGCTCACGCTGCGGGCGCCGATCGGGGCGGGAACGGTCGCGAACGCGATCCTGATCGGCGTCTTCGTCGACCGGCTCCTCGCGATCGGGTGGGTCGACGGGCTCTCCGGCCAGGCCCTCGGGGTCCGGATCGTGCTCCTCTTCGGCGGGATCGCCGTGATCGGGCTCGGCAGTGGCTTCTACATCGGCGCCTCGCTCGGCGCAGGCCCGCGCGACTCGCTGATGCTCGTCCTCTCCGAGCGGTCGCGCTTCCGGATCGGGGTCGTCAGGGCGGCGCTCGAGGGCCTCGCTCTGCTTATCGGCTTCGCGCTCGGCGGCACGGTCGGGCTCGGCACGCTCGCCTTCGCGGTGCTGATCGGCCCTGCGGTCGAGGCCTCGTTCTGGCTGCTCGAGCACCTCGGGCTCGCCGACCCGTCGGGCCTGAAGGTCGACCTCGGAGACGAGCCGGCCTACTAGGCTGCCGGCAAGACCTTGTGCTCATGAGCATTAGGAAGGACGGGTCCGCGTTGGCGACCTGGCTCGACCTCGACTAGGCGGGCTCCTTGCGCTTTCCGGGTAACCGGCGCGTGAACCAGAACGAGAGCACCGCCAGGAACGCGACTGCGAGCATCGACGTCTTCAGGGCCTCGAGCTGCGCGTCGGCGTAGTCGGCCGTGATCGCGGTCGCCTCGGCGGGAGTCGCACCGGCGTCCAGCAGCGCCTGGTGCGCCTGCTCGGTCGTGACGATCGGGATGCCGTTCTCCGTGGCGGCGGCGATCTGCGTCTTCGTCTCCGACGGCACCGCCGGGTTGTCCTGGATCCGCGCGTTGAACCCGTTCAGCAGCCCGAGCAGCAGCACCGATCCGATCAGGGCGGTGCCGAGGGACGCACCGAGGTTCTGGGCCGTGCCCTGCAGCCCTCCGGCCTCGTTCGTCTCCTCCGGCGGGGCCGAGGACATGATCACGTTGCCGAGCTGCGACATCAGGAGCCCGGCGCCGATTCCGAAGAAGACGAGCGACACAGCGAAGGCCGTCCCGTTCAGGGTCACGTCGATCGTCCCGACGAGCACGAGCGCCGCGATCGCCATCGCCCCCAGGCCGACCTGGACGACGGCCCGCGGCCCGAACCGCACGGCCACCTTCGGTCCGGCTAGCGCCGCGATCAGCATCGAGACGGACATCGGGAAGAGGCGCTTGCCCGTCTCGAACGCATCGAAGCCGAGCACGACCTGGAGGTAGACCGGCAGCACGAAGAACGTGCCCATCACGATCAGCTGCTGCGCCCCGAGCGAGGAGAGCCCCGCTCGGAGCGTCTCGATCTTGATCAGCGCGCGGTTGAGGAGCGTGCTCTTCCCGAGCCGGTCGCGGCGCTCCTCGTAGGCCAGGAAGGAGCCGAGGACGACGAAGCCGCCGATGATCAGGAACGGAACCACGGAGAACCCGAGCGGCGTGATCTCGTGCCCGTCGATCGTCGGTGCGTCGAGCGGCTTGATCCAGCCCCAGGTGCTGCTCTTCAGGATCCCGAACACGATCAGCCCGAACGCGACGGCCGAGAGCGCGGCGCCGCCGTAGTCCAGCTTCGGCGGGTTGTCGGGCTTCGGCGCGCGCTTCATGCGCCGGTGGACGATGAGCACCGCGATCACCACCACGACCTCGCCGACGAAGACGTACCGCCAGCTCCAGGTCGTCGTCACGTAGCCACCGATCAGCGGGCCGGCTGCGATCGCCGCGCCCGCGGCGCCGCCGATCATGCTGTAGGCGAACGCACGCTCCTTGCCCTCGTAGTTCGCGGCGGTGAGGGCTGCGATCGCCGGGATCACCAGCACGGCGCCGAGCCCCTCGATCCCCGACCAGCCGATCAGGAGCACCGTGAGGTTCGGGCTGAGCGCCGTGATCAGCGAGCCGAGCCCGTACACGGCCAGGCCGAGGCCGAAGGCGCGGTCACGGCCGAGGATGTCGCCGAGCTTCGCGCCGACGAGCATGAACGCCGCCATCACGAGGGTGTACATCGTGATCGCGCTCTGCACGCCGGTGACCGTCGTGTTCAGGTCGGCCACGATCTGCGAGATCGAGACGTTCATCACGCTCGAGTCGAGCACCATGATGAACTGGGCCGACGCGAGGATCATCAAGGGGATCCACTTGCGCATCGGCGGGACTCTACGCGGTCTAGCGGCCGAACGAGGCGCGACGCCCGGCGTCGTCGGGGTCGACGAGGTGGCCGTCCCGCTCGACGTAGCCGCCCTTGCCGCCCACGACGAGCAGGACGAGGTCCTCCGTCTCGCTCGCGTTCGAGATCCGCCGAGGCGTGGTCGCCTGGACGTGGACCAGGCCGCCTGCGCCGAGCTCACTGAACCTCGCCGTCGATCTCGACGAGGGCCGTGCCACGGTGGACGAAGTAGAGCTCGTCCTGCTCGTCGTGGAAGTGGAGGAAGCCGACGAAGCCGGGCGGCATCACGACGCCGTTGACCCCGAACGCGGTGACGCCGAGCGGCCCGCGCACCTTGCGGAAGCCGTACCCGTCGCCCAGCTCGTCGAGGTGCGAGATGGAGTAGCCCATCGCCCGGAGCCTACTAGAGGTCCGAGGTGTGAGACTCTGTAGGCCGGCCCGATGAAGGCGATCGTCCAAGACCGGTACGGCCCGCCCGACGTCCTCGAGCTGAGGGAGATCGACAGGCCGGTGGCCGGGCCGGACGACGTGCTCGTGCGTGTGTGCGCCGCCGGCGTCGATCAGGGCGTCTGGCACCTGATGGCGGGGCAGCCGTACCTGGCACGCCTGATGGGTGTCGGATTCCGCGCGCCCAAGGTCCCCGTCCGCGGCTTCGAAGTCGCGGGGAGGGTCGAGGCGGCCGGGGGGAACGCGGCCGGGTTCCAGCCGGGTGACGAGGTGTTCGGCAGCTGCGAGGGCTCGGGCTCATTCGCAGAGTACGCCTGCGCGCGAGTGGACCGGCTCGCGCCCAAGCCCGCGAATCTCGGCTTCGAGCAGGCCGCCGCCGTCCCGGTCTCGGGCGTCACCGCTCTCCAGGCTCTTCGCGACAGGGCGGAGGTTCGAGCCGGGCAGCGCGTCCTCGTCATCGGCGCGGGCGGAGGCGTGGGCACCTTCGCCGTGCAGCTCGCCAAGGCGTTCGGAGCGGAGGTGACCGGCGTCTGCAGCGCGGCGAAGCAGGAGCTCGTTCGCTCGCTCGGCGCCGACCACTCGATCGACTACACGCAGGAGGACTTCGCCGACGGCCGCGACCGCTGGGACGTCATCCTCGACACGGCCGGAAACCGCTCGCTGTCGCATCTCCGACGCGCGCTCACGCCGCACGGGACCCTCGTGATCGTCGGCGGCGAAGGGGGCGGGCGGTGGCTCGGCGGCTTCGACCGCCAGGCTGTCCGGGCGCCCGTGCTGTCGCTCTTTGTCGGCCAGCGGCTGCGATCGCTGATCGGAGCAGTCCGCGCGGACGACCTGCAGGTGCTGCGGGAGCTGATCGAGGCCGGCAAGGTCACGCCCGTCGTCGACAGGATCTTCCCGCTGAGCGAGGCAGCCGACGCGGTCCGGTACCTGCGGGAGAGCCACGCCCGCGGCAAGATCGTCCTCAGCGTGCCCGGCTAGCCGGACACTGCGACCGCGACCGCGGCGAACTGCACGGCGGCGGCCGCGACCACGAGCACGTGGAAGACCTCGTGGTACCCGAACACGTGCGGGACCGGGTCGGGCCGTCTCAGCGCGTAGGCGAGCGCCCCGGCCGTGTAGAAGAGGCCGCCGATCGCGAGGAGGATCGCCTCGATCCCGGGCATCTGGGGCAGTGCGACCACGCTGATCCAGCCGAGCGCGATCCCGACCGCCGCGGTCGCCCATTTCGGGGCGTCGATCCACGCGAAGTTGATCGCTCCTGCCGCGAAGGCCCCGCCCCAGACCACGGCGAGCACGATCGCTCCGAGCGGTTCGGACAGGACGAGCAGGCAGAACGGCGTGTAGGTGCCCGCGATCAGGAGGAAGATCGCGGAGTGGTCGAGCCGACGCATCCAGCGGCGCGGCCGCTCCGACCAGTCGATTCGGTGGTAGAGGGCGCTCGCCCCGAACATCGCGGAGAGCGCCACCCCGTACACGATTGCCGCCGCCCGGGCCGTGGCCGAGCCGGCGACGCCGACCAGGACTCCCACGGCCACGAGCGCGGCGAAGAACGCCCACTTGTGGAAGACGCCGCGGAGAAGCGGCTTCAGATCTTCCGGCGTTGCGACGGCGCGCCCCACTTCGAGTTGCGCCTCCGCGACGTGTACACCAGCTTCGGCGGAGCGACGGTCAGGCCGACCTCGACGAACGCTTCCTGGTGGCCCAGGTTCGCGGCGATCCGGCTCACGTCGGCCTGCTGGTCCGGCAGCACGAACGTGAGCCCGGTGCCGGCCCGTCCTGCGCGGCCGGTGCGGCCTACGCGATGGATGTAGGCGGTCTTGTCCTCCGGCGGGTCGAAGTTGACGACGTGCGTGATGTGGTCGAGGTCGAGGCCGCGTGCGGCGACGTCGGTGGCGACCATGGTGTCGACCTTGCCCGACTCGAAGCGGGCGAGCGCGCGTTCGCGCGCGCTCTGGTTCATGTCGCCGTGCAGCGCGACCGCGTCGGTGCCGAGCCGGCGCAGCTTCTGCACGAGCCGGTCGGCGCCGCGCTTGGTGCGCACGAAGACGAGGGTCAGCTCGCCGTCGTGCTGGAGGTGCTCGACGAGCTTCTCGACCTTGTTGTCGGCGGTGACCGGGACGAAGAGGTGCTCGACCTGGGAGACGTCCTCCGGCGGCAGGAAGCCCTCGTAGCGGCCCGCGCCGGTCGTGTACTCGGCCGCGAGCTCGCCGACGACGCCGTCGAGCGTGGCGGAGAAGAACATGGTCTGCCTGTTCTTCGGCAGGCGCCGGACGATCTTGTCGACCTGCGGCTGGAAGCCCATGTCGAGCATCCGGTCGGCCTCGTCGAGCACGAGGACGGTGACGTTGTCGAGCGAGACGAGCCTGCGCTCGATCAGGTCCTGCAGGCGGCCGGGCGTCGCGACGAGCACGTGCGCGCCCTTGGCGTCCCGCGCCTGGCTCTGAACTCGAGTGCCGCCGTAGACGGCGGCGATCTTGATGCTCTTGGCGGGCGCGATGTACGAGAACTCCTCGGCGACCTGCGAGCAGAGCTCGCGCGTCGGCACGAGCACGAGCGCCGAGGGGGTCGGCGACCCGGCCTCGAGGCGCTCCACGATCGGGATCGCGAACGCGAGGGTCTTGCCGGAGCCGGTCGGGCTCTTGGCGAGGATGTCGATCCCGGCGAGCGCGTCCGGGAGGACGAGATGCTGGATCGCGAAGGGTGCGACGATGTCGCGGCGCGCGAGCGCCTCGGATACGGGCTCGGACACGCCGAGACCGTGGAAGGTGTGCGTGGTCAATTGCTCTCCTATATGTCGGACGAGGACCTACCCGACAGCCGAGACCGAAGAGCAACTCCTCACTGGACGACCGGATTGCCGTCCGTGAGGTCAGGGTAGCAGTAGGGGCGGCCCGGCCGCCCCTACTGCAGGACTTGTCAGAGCGCGAGGACGTTGCGCGCCTCGGGGCCCTTCGCCCCTTCGGCTGCCTCGTACTCGACCTTCGCGCCCTCGGCGAGCGACTTGAAGCCGTCGCCTGCGATCGCGCTGAAGTGCACGAAGACGTCCTTGCCGCCGTCGTCCGGCGCGATGAAGCCGTAGCCCTTCGCGTCGTTGAACCATTTGACGGTTCCGGTTGCCATGAATTCCACCTCCCTTGCCAGTTCACGAACGGATCGGGAGGGTCAGCGGAAAACCGAAACCAATCCCAGAACGCCGGGGAGAGTAGCGAAAGTCAGGAGGGAAAGCGATCCAATGCCCAGGCAGCGTCGAGCGGCGCGCGACGGTACGGATGCCCGTTGACGAGCACGAAGTCGCCGGTGCGCGGATCCATCGGCAGGCGCGACTCGGCCGGGTAGTAGCGGTTGTGCCGGTCGATCAGCTCGTTGACGTTCCCGAAGTCCCAGCGCTCCACGGCCTCCTGCCAGGCCGACCCCGGTCCAAGCTCCTCGCGAGCCTGGGCCAGCCGGCGCTCGTGCTCCTCGATCAGCGTCTCGATCTCGCGCAGCCGCTGCATCCACGGGAGCGGCCCGCCGAGCGCGGCGATGTAGCTGTCGGCCGCCGGGCGAAAGTTGCGCAACCGCCTGCGCAGAGGCTTACCGCGCAGCGGGCTGTCGGCGAGGTCGTCGGCGAGCGCCTGCTGCTCGCGGCGGTCGCGCGGGGTCTCGGCCCGCCGCCACTCTCCCAGGATCGCCTCCCGCTCGCGCCTGTCCACTTGCCCATTGTGCCCGGCTGTATGCTCGCGCGGATGACCTCCCTGCTCGCCTATAGCACCGGCTGGACGATCGCGGGCGTGATCCTGATCATCCCCTGGCTTCTGCTGGTCGTGTACGCGCTCTACGACCTGTTCCGGAACTCGGGCTACTCGGCCGGAGGAAAGATCGCGTGGCTCGTGGCGATCCTGCTGTTCCCGTACATCGGCTCCATCGCGTACGTGGTCCTGCGCGGGACGAAGAAGATGCGCTCGCGCGGGATGTGAGCGCGAGGTAGAGCGCTCGCGCGGCACGCGGTGGCCGCCGGATACCGAACCCAGCTTCTCACCGCTCGTTTACCGGCTGGATCAGGTGGCGGTGCCGGCGCGCTCTGCGTTGAGGAGAAGCTCCTCGACGAGCTGCTGGATCCGCCTCAGGTGCGCGCGCTCCACGAGCCTTACGTCCTCCTGGACCGCGTTGAACTCGCTTCTCGGTGCGGGATCGTCCACCGCGCGCTGCAAGAGCCAGCGCGTGGTGACTACTTCGCGGTGAAGTTCCTTCAGCTGGTTCATGGACCGAACCTTAACGGTACGGCGGACCGTCACGGAAGGGCAAAGTGGTTACAAGGTGGTGAACAGCCGGAAACCCAAAAAGTCCTGCTCTGCGCTAGGGTCTGCCCGTGAAGGCGACGCTCGAGCGGGAGATCAAGCTGCAGCCGCCGGAAGGGTTCGAGCTCGCCCGGCTCGACGGCGAGCGCCGCGAGCCGCGCCTGTTCGATTCGACCTACCACGACACCGACGACCGGCGGCTTGCTCACGAGGGCGTCACGCTTCGGCGCCGCGTCGAGAACGGCGTCGGCGCCTGGCAGCTCAAGCTTCCGAAGGGCGCCGCCCGTCTCGAGCTCGAGCTCGAGGGCGACGAGACGATTCCGGATCGCGCGGTCGCGCTCCTCGTTGGCCTGACCCGTGGCCGGCCGCTCGTGCCGGTGGCCTTCCTGCGCACCCGGCGCGAGACGCTGGCGGTGCACCGGAACGGCAGCGTCCTCGCCGAGGTCGTGCTCGACGGCGTGTCCGTGCTGGAGGGCGAGCGTGTCGCGGGCGCGTTCGAGGAGCTGGAGATCGAGCTCTTCGAGGGAACCGACGACGATCTTCGCCGCCTCGAGAGGCTGCTCCGTGGGGCCGGAGCGACGGATGCGCCGTCCTCCACGAAGCTCGCGCGCGTGCTCGGAGTGGAGCCTCCGCGGCGGACGAAGCTCGGTCCCGACGCGTCGCCGGGCGATGCCTTGCGGGCCGCGCTGCGCGACCAGCTCGCCGAGGTGCTCGCTCACGACCCGGGCACGCGGCTGGGCACGGACGAGGAGGACCTGCACCAGCTTCGCGTGGCGACCCGGCGGCTCCGTGCCTTCCTGCGCGCGTCGCGGAGCTTCGTCGACGAGGAGTGGGCCGAGGAGCTCCGCGCGGAGCTCGGCTGGCTCGGCGCCGAGCTCGGCCGCGTTCGCGATCTCGACGTCCTGATCGAGCACCTGCGAGAGGAGAGCGCGTCCCTCGAGCGCGAGGAGGTGAAGGCATTCAGGCCCGTCCTCGCGGCGCTCGGGCGCGAGCGAGGCCGCCAGCGGAGGACGCTCGTGCGCGGGCTCGAGAGCGACCGCTACCTGGCTCTGCTCGACCGGCTCGAGACCGCCGATCCGCCGATCCGAGAGGCGACGATCACGCTCGAGGCGATCTGGCGGCGCGAGTTCCGGCGTCTCCGTCGCGCAGTCAAGGAGCTTGGGCCCTCGCCGGTCGACGACGCGCTCCACGATGTCCGGATCCACGCGAAGCGCGCCCGGTACGCCGCGGAGCTCGCACGGCCCGCGCTCGGGAAGCGCGCGGTGCCGTTTCTCGAGGCCGCCAAGGAGCTCCAGGACGTGCTCGGCACCCACCAGGACGCCGTCGTGGCCGAGCAGGTGCTGCGGGAGCGCGTTGCCGCCCAGCCGGCCGCCGGCGTGGCTGTCGGGCGCCTGATCGAGCGCGAGCGGCAGCGGCGGGTCGAGATGAGGCGGACGTACCGCGCGGCCTGGAAGCAGCTCGACCACGCCGGTCGCGCGGTCTAGTTCCCCGTACTAGGCAGCGAGAGCCTCGGCGAGCATCCGCCCCACGGCTGCCTCACGGAGGCCGCCGCGGGCGAGCCGCAGAGGCCGGCCGAGCCGACGCGTCACCTCGCGCAGCACGATCGCGCCGGCCGGGAGGACGCGGGCACGCTGTTCGTCTATTCCGAAGGTTCGGGCGAGCTTGGCCGATCGCTTCGCGCTCGAGAGCCGCAGTGCGGCGGTCAGGTCGTCCTCGCCGAGAATCGGCCCCACGAGCTTTGCAAGAGCACGGGCGCTTCCCCCGACCGCGAGCGCGAGCTCGGCAACAGGCGGATCGACGTCCACGAACATGTCCAGGGCGAGCCGCTCGGCCGCCGCGATCGCTTTGCCGGACGGTGGGTCGTTGCCGAAGCAGGCGGTGGTGAGGCGGAGCGAGCCGAGGTCGACCGACGTGCACCAGAACGACGGCAGCCCAGCGTCGCCGACGACGATCTCGGTCGAGCCCCCGCCCACGTCGCACACGGCGACGCGGCGCCCACCGACGTTCTCTCGCGTGAGCGCGCCCTCGTAGGCGAGCTCGCCCTCCTCGCGGGCGGAGAGGATCCGCGCGACGGTGCCGCTCGCGCGGGCCACGGTCCCGAGCAGCTCGTCGGGGTTCCGGGCCTGGCGCCCCGGTGCGGTCACGATCACGTCGATCTCGTCGGCCCGGCACTTGCGCGCGAGCCTCGAGAACGACCGCGTGACCTCGGCGGTCTCCGAGAGCTTCGCCGCGCCGACCGAGCCGTTGACGAGGATCTCCGCGCCGAGGCCGAGGTACACGCTCTCCTCGCGCACCGGAACGATGCTGCCCTTGCGAACCTCCGCGACGAGTAGCCGCGCAGTGTTCGAGCCGATGTCGAGAACGGCCGCGCGCACGGGCGGGATCTTTACGGACGCATCGGTCGGTGCCCGCCGGCGGCGGAGCAGTCTGCTAGCGCTCACGACTCCTGTAGGCGGCCTGACGGCGCTCGCGGAGCCGCGCCCGGCGCATCAGCGCGATCTGCGCGACCCGGGCGCGCTCGCCCTTCGCCGGCTCGAGCCGGCGCCAAGTGCCGTCGCCGCGCAGCTCCCAGGCCTGCTCCGTGTCGCTGAGGAGCGTCTCGAGCGTCGCGTTCAGCTCCGCCTGCGCGCGCCGGTCCTCGACGGGGACGGTGATCTCGATGCGGTGGTCGAGGTTCCGTGGCATCAGGTCCGCGCTGCCGATGAAGTAGCTCGACGTATGGTCGGCGTGGAACGCGAACAGGCGGCTGTGTTCGAGGTAGCGGCCGAGGACGCTGCGGACGCGGATGTTCTCGCTCAGGCCGGGGACGCCCGGGCGCAGCATGCAGATCCCGCGCGAGATCACGTCGATCGAGGCGCCGGCCTCCGAGGCGCGGTAGAGCTCCTGGATGATCGCCGGGTCGGTGAGCGCGTTCACCTTGAGCACGATGTCCGCGCGCTTGCCCGCCTGGGCGGCCGCGGCGACGGACCGGATCAGCTCGATCAGGCGAGGCTTCAGCGTGAGCGGCGCGACGAGGAGCTTGCGGAACTTCGTCGGCCGGCCGAAGCCGGTCACGAAGTTGAAGAGGTCGGCCACGTCGGCGGTGATCCGTTCGTCGGCGGTGAAGAGGCTCAGGTCCTCGTAGGAGCGGGCCGTGACCGCGTGGTAGTTCCCCGTCCCGATGTGGACGTACCGGCGCTGGCGGCCGCCCTCGCGCCGGACGACGAGCGTCGTCTTCGCGTGGATCTTCAGGTCCGGGAAGCCGTAGACGACGTGGACGCCGGCCTGCTCGAGCCTGCGCGCCCATTCGATGTTCTTCTGCTCGTCGCCGCGGGCCTTGAGCTCGACCAGGCACACGGTCTGCTTGCCGGCCTCGGCCGCGGTGATCAGGGACGGCACGATCGGCGACTCGTCGCTGGTGCGGTAGACGGTCGTCTTCAGCGCGGTCACCGCGGGGTCGGAAGCGGCGGTGCGGATGAACGCCTCGTAGCTCGTCGTGAAGGACTCGTAGGGGTGGTGGACGAGGATGTCGCTTCGGCGGATCTCCGAGAAGAGGTCGCCGTCCGACTGCGGCTGCTTGAGGCGCGCCTGCGTGATCGGCATCCAGGGGTCGTCCTTCAGCTCGGGCCGGTCGAGCGCGGCGATCTCCATCACCTCCGACAGGTCGAGCATCCCCTGCACGGCATAGGTTTCGGCCTCGGGCACGCCGAGCCCGACCCTGAGCCGGTCGATCATCTTCTTCGACATCGTCGAGGCGACCTCCACTCGCACGACGTCGCCGAACCGCCGCCGGCTGACCTCGGCGCGGACGGCTTCGAGCAGGTCGTCGGCGTCGTCGGAGAGCTCGAGGTCGGCGTCGCGGGTGATGCGGAAGGCGGCCTGCTCGAGGATCTCCATCCCCGGGAAGAGCTCGTCGAGGAAGTGCGCGATCACGTCCTCGAGCGGGAGAAGGAGACGGCGCGGGCCCAGCTCGAGGAACCGCGGCAGGCCCTCGGGAACCTTGACCCGCGCGAAGCGCTCCTCGGCGGAATCCGGGTCCCGGACGAGCACGCCGAGGCTCAGCGAGAGCGGCGAGATGAACGGGAACGGCTGGCCGGGGCTGACCGCCAGCGGCGTCAGCACCGGGAAGATCTCGCGGTCGAACCGCTTCTTCAGCTCGTCGAGCTCGTCGTCGTTGCAGTCGTCCACGTGGGCGACCGTGATTCCCTCGGTAGCGAGCGCCGGGACGAGCCGCTTGCGCCAGAGGCGCGACTGGTTCATCACGAGCTCTTCGACGCGGGGGCGGATCGCGGCGAGCGCTTCGCGCGGCGTCATCCCGTCGGCCGAGCGGACCGAGAGGCCCGACTCGGCCTGGTCGAGCAGCCCGGCGACCCTGACCATGAAGAACTCGTCCAGCATCGAGGAAAAGATCGCGCAGAACTTCACGCGCTCCAGGAGCGGCACCGACTCGTCGTCGGCCAGCTCGAGCACCCGCTCGTCGTAGTCGAGCCAGGAGAGCTCACGGTTCAGGAGCTGGGGCCCCGCCGCAAGTGTCTGTGTCTTGGGCATCCGGTCTCATCCTAGCCGCATCGCGATTCCGGTTCGAAAAACCGCCACCGGGTGGACACCGCTCTGTCTCCGGACCGTGACCCAGCTCCTGCCGAAAGGCCGATAGGTTCACGACACGGGTGATGGAGGGGCTCCTGATCGCGCCGCGGGATCCAGTCGAGAGTGGCGCTCGGGCCTCGAATGCACACCCGCGGGGAGCTCGCAGTTACGAAAGAGCGGACTCCTCGACCCCGACCGGGCCGTTTCTGAGGTAGGGCCAGAGCAGCACGGCGCAGCAGGTTCCGAGCGTGAGGATCTGCTCGACGAGCATCACCGTGCCGGCGAGGCGCTGGTCGACCTGCGGGCCGATCCCGAGCAGGCGGTCGGGCTGCGCCGCGTAGTGCGGGTAGTTCGCGCCGCCGCTGAAGAGCGTCGCCATCACCGGGTCGCCGAGCAGGAAGACGGCCACGGCGAGCAGGATCCTCCCCGGCACCGTGAGCCGATGCGTGTGGGCCGGGTCGATCAGGAGGTTCCAGAGGAGGATCCCGCCGAGCACGAACGAGAGGTGCTCGAGGTTGTGCACCCCCTGGTGCGTGGCGGCGTAGTCGTAGATCCGGGGCACGTGCCAGCCCCACATCGCCGCGGTCCAGACGGCCAGGGCCACCCACGGCCCGGTCAGCCAGTGGAGGAAGCGCCGCACGGGCCTGTTCCTCGCGAGCGGTGAGAGGACCGCCGCCGGCAGCATGAAGAAGATCAGCGGCCCTCGCACCGCGAGCATCGCGAGCGCGATCGCGATGTCTCCGATCACGACGTGCTCGAGCATGTGGGCCGAGAGGAGGTAGTCGTCGGCGATCGCGTCCAGCGGCGAGTCGAGGGCGAGGTAGGTCAGGACGACCGCGGTCACGAAGAGCGCGGCCCGGCCCCACCCGGCAAGGTCCTTGCGTCCGCGGTGCCGGAGGCGGACGAAGCCGTGGAAGAAGAGAAGGAGCGCGAGCACGCATCCGGCGACGACCACAGGCTCGGCGCGCCAGTGGGAGGCGAGCGACGGCGCCGCATAGCCGAAGGACGCGGTACCGGCGGGGCCGCTGATCATGCTGTGGAGCCTGATCTGCCGCCACTCCCGCGGGTTGGCGATCGGGACGAGCACCTCGTAGGTGCTCCCGGCGGGAAGTGCGCGGAGCGGACCGACCCTGCCGTCGGGCGTCCTCGCGGTGACGCGCACGTCGGCTCCGCTGACGGGCGCGCCGGTACGCCGGTCGCGGAGGTAGGTGGTGAAGTCGACGACCGTGCGTGTCGGCGAGAGCCGGACGAGCAGCGCGTCGACCCGAGCCGTGTAGCCGCCCGCCCGGATCGTGGCGCTCTGGGTGCCGCCGTGCGCGAGCGCGGCCGGAGCGGCGGCGGCGGCCACGCAGGCCGCTGCGAGGAGAGCCGCGAGCCTGAGCCGCCTCACGCGTCGCCGATCGCGAAGCGGTCCGTGCGGCCGAGCCAGTACGAGTCCAGGGAGAGCTTTCGCGCGGGCCAGATCGCCATCGCGAGGCTCGGCAGGCCGAGGGTGCCGAAGAGGACGGCCCGCTGGGACGGCCCCGGCCGCTTTCCGACCGGCGGCGGGGCCTTCCGCTTCTCCGCCTTGAGTCGGCTGGCCTTACCCATTACTTCTCCTTCAGGGCGTTGATGTCGTGAACGATGTCCGCGGCCCGGACCCGCGAGTCATAGAGCAGCCGCTCGGTTCCATGCGGGTCGACGAGTAGGACGTAAGCGGAGTGGCCGATCGCCGTCGTCCCGCTCTGCGGGTCGGCCGCGACGTGATAGGCGGCCCAGATCGGCCGAAGCTGATCCACGGTGCCGCTCAGATACCGGAATTGTGGCAGCAGGTGGTGTTCCGCGACGAACCTGCCGACCGCCGACGGCGTGTCACCGATCGGGTCCACGCTCACGGCGAGGACGCGGGTGTCGGCGCGCGTCGCCCCGAGTTGTCTCAATGCCGTGTTCAGGTGCTCGGCGATCAGTGGGCAGACGTCGGGGCAGTTCGTGTAGAGAAACGTAACGAGCGTGAATCGGCCACGCTGGCTCGACATCGAGACCGTGGTTCCGTCCTGGTCGCGAAGTGCGAAGTCGGGAGCCTCGGAGGAGTCGGGCAGAGTCGCGCCGCGGTACGGGGTTGTCGTCGTCCTGGCCGGCTCCGAAACCCTCGACCCTGAGCCGCCGCACGCCGAGCTGACGAGTATGGTCGCAGCGGCTAGCACGGTAAGAGCACCTCTCATGTGGGTCATCGTGCCAGAGGAGTGCGAAGCCCGAGTCGGTTCCCACTTGACGTGCCTCCGGGCGATCCGCACCCTTGCGGGGATGCCAGCGCGTCCCGTTCGGGGTCTCCGGCTCGCGCCGCTCGCCTGTGTGCTCGCCGTCGGAATCCCTGCCGCGGCGGTCGCCGCGGGCCCCATTCCCACGCCGATCGGCGTCGGCGCCCTCTACCACCCCGCTCCGGGAGCCGTGCCCGTCGCAGGGCTTCACTGCGCGAGTGCCGAGCGCCCGCGGTTCGGCGCGCACGTCGAGCTCTTCGCCCACCGGCAGGTCGTGATCGTCCCGGCGGGGATCGGGATCGCGCCGCCGCACCGCCGTCAGGGCGCCTATGTGCTGAGCGGGGGCTGCTCCTACCCGCTTCGCACGCGCGAGCCGACCGGTGTCGTCGAGATCGAGCGCGGCGCGAGCCTGACGCTCGGGCAGCTGTTCCAGGTGTGGAGGCAGCCCCTGTCGAGGACGCGCCTCGTGGGCTTCTCTTCCCGTACACCCGTCCTGGCCTTCGTAGGCGGGCGCCGCTGGCGGGGCGACCCACGCGCGATCCCGCTCCGCCCGCACGCGGAGATCGTGCTCGAGCTCGGCGGCTACGTGCCGCCGCACACGACCTTCCTCTTCCGGAAGGGCCTCTAGGTGGCGCGGGCCGGTCTCGTCGCTGCGGCTGCGCTCGCCCTCCTCGCCGCCGGCTGCGGGAGCTCCTCCGGCTCCGGCGGGATCACCGTCGGCGCCGCACGAACCTACGAGCTGACGGGCTTCCGTCCCGCCGCGCCCGTTCCCCCCGGGAAGCCGACGGTGATCGCCTTCACGATCACGCAGCCCGACGGGACGCCGCTCCGCGACTACAAGCGCGGCCCGGGGCCGCATACGGGAGTCCATCTGATCATCGTCAAGGACGATCTCTCGACGATCGTCCACCGCCATCCCCCGGTCGGCGCCGACGGGCGGATCCGCCAGGCCGTCGTGCTGCCCTCCTCAGGCCCCTATCGGGTCGTGGTCGACGCCTACCCTGCGAGCACGCCGACGGGCCAGACCAACTTCCAGCTCTTCGAGAGGATCACGGTCAGCGGCGCCTTCCATCCCCGACCGCTCGCAGTGGCTTCCGCGCAAGCCGTCACGGTCGACGGCTACCGGTTCACGCTGCACCCGCACGCGCCGTTGCACGCGATCCAGCCCGCGTTCCTCACGGTCACCGTGCGCGACCCGAGCGGGCGACCCGCGGAGTTCACGCCGTGGTACGGGGCCCTCGCGCACGCGATCTTCTTCCGCAAGGGCTCGCTCGACTACTTCCACACCCACGTCTGCAGCGCGGGCGCCGCAGGGTGTACGAGCGTCCTCGGCACGACGAAGGTGACGGGGAGCTCGACGACGCCGGGCAAGCTCACGGTGGGCGTGCTCGTACCGGTGCCCGGCACCTGGCGGCTCTTCCTGCAGTGTCAGGTGAACGGGCACGTCCTGACCGCGCCGTTCACACTACGGGTCGCATGAGGACCGTCGTCCGCGCCGCGTCGCTCTGGCTCGCCGTCGGCGCGCTCGTCGTGCTCGCTGCCCGCTGGATCGTCTACCAGCTCGCGCCGAGCCCACTCGCCGTCGAGCTCCAGCGGCAGGCCGGTGGGCCCCGGCTGCTCGTCGTGGCCGGAGTCGCGCTCGGGCTCGCGTTCGCGGTCGGCGCCGCGGTGGTCGGTCTCGCGGCGCTCGCGGTCCGCGAGCGAGGGCTGCTCGAGACCCGGCCGGTGCTCGAGCGCCCGCGGCTGAGGCTCGTGCGTCTCGCCGTCGGCTCGCTCGCGCTCTGGGGCGCGACCTGCCTCGCCTTCGCGCTTCTCGAGTCGACGATCCACTGGCGCGCGGGTCTCGGCTGGCACGGGCTCCATTGCCTCGTCGGGCCCGCGCACGCCGACGCCGTACCGGTCCTGCTCGCGCTCTCGTTCCTCGCCGCGGCCGTCGCCGCCGCGTGCCGGCACGTGCTCGCGTGGCTCGGGCGGACGCTCGCCCGGCTCGACGACTCGCTGCCGGCCGGCTCGCCGCCGCTGCTACCCACCGTGCTAAAGGGCTGCCTCTGCGTCGCCACGGCGGCCCGCTCGTCGCTCGGCTCGCGTGCTCCTCCCAGGTGGACCGTAGGTCCGTTCCCGGCCACCGGCCGGTAAACCGCCTGAGAAAGGAGCTCATCGAATGCACCGCCATCGCACGAGGCGGCGGCTCGTCGCCGTCGGGCTGACCGCCGCCGCTGCTGCACTCGTGATCGCCGCGAGCGCGTCGGCCCACGCGCAGGTCGGCCCGCCCGTCGTCCTCTCGAAGACCGGCCAGATCTTCAGCCTGGCCGTGCCGACCGAGGAGGAGGACTCGACCACTACGAAGGTCGAGCTCACGCCGCCGTCGGGCTTCTCGATCGACTCGTTCGTCCCCTCGCCGGGATGGCACCGCACGGTCGAGTCGACCGGCTCCGGCGAGGACGCCGTGGTCACGAAGGTGATCTGGTCGGGCGGCTCCGTGCCGACCGGCGAGGACGCCTTCTTCCAGTTCCTCGGCCAGACCGACTCGAACAAGACCTACACCTTCGGCGTCCGCCAGACCTACGCCGACGGCAAGGTCGTCGACTGGAACGGGTCGGAGAGCTCGGATACACCGTCGCCGACGGTCAAGAGCCTGAGCTCGATCGGCGGCGGGAACTCGACGCTCACGATCGTGGCGCTCGTGCTCGGCGCGATCGGCGTCGTGCTCGGGATCGTCGCGCTCCTCTCGGGGAGGCGTTCGCTGGCATGAGGCTCCACGGGCGAGTCGTCCTCGTCCTCGTCACGGCGGCGGCGGCGCTCCTGGCGCCCGCCGCCGCCTGGGCTCACGCCGCGCTTCTCAGCACCTCGCCCTCGGCGAGCGGCGTCGTGAACCGCCCGCCCGCGCAGGTCAGGCTCACCTACAGCGAGGCGGTCGAGCCCCGCTTCGCGATCGTCTCGGTCACGGACGCCGCCGGCCACGACGAGACGAGCGGGCCGCCGAGGCGCTCGGCGACGGATCCCGACACGCTCGTCGTGCCGCTCGAACACCTGCCCGAGGGCTGGTACCTCGTCTTCTGGCGGGTGATCTCGGTCGACGGGCATCCCGTCCGCGGAGCCTTCACGTTCGCCGTCGGGCCGAACCCGGGGCCCGCGCCGCAGTTCGTGATCCCGTCCATCTCCGAGACGGCGGCGACTCCACCGCTGCTCGTCGCGCGCTGGGCGGTGTTCCTCTCGATGATGGCGGCGATCGGCCTGTTCGCGTTGCGGATCGCGATCGCGCGTCCGGTGGCGCGGAGGGTGCCCGGCTCGTCGCTGCGGCCCGTCTCGATCGCCTTCGGCGTCTCGATCGCAGTCGCGCTCGTTGCGACGCCGATCTACGTCGCGACGGCGACGGCGAAGTTCGCGCTGCAGTCGGCGTTCGACCTCGGCACGATCGTCCCGCTCGCGCGCGCCACGGCATTCGGGCGCGGCTACCTCGACCTCGAGCTCGTGCTGGCCCTGTTCGCGGTCGCCGCCGCGGTCGCGATCTGGGTCGACCGGCCCGAGCGTGAGCAGCGCTCGGTCGCGGAGCTGCTCGCGCTGGTCGGCGCCGTGGCCGCGGCCGCCGCCGCCCTGCTCGTGCCCGGGCTCACGGGCCACGCGGCGCAGACCGCGCCGCGCGCGCTCTCGCTCGCCCTCGACTGGCTGCACCTCCTTGCCGGCTCGATCTGGATCGGCGGCCTGATCGGCCTGATCGTGCTCTGGTGGGGGCTCGGCTCGAGCCGCCGCGTGCCCGGCCTCGCGGTCGCCGTGCCGCGATTCTCGCGCGTCGCGTTCGCTTCGGTGATGCTGCTGATCGCCTCCGGGATCTGGGCCTCGGTGATCCACTTCCCGACCTTCGCCTCGCTCTGGGAGACCTCCTACGGACAGACCCTCCTGGTCAAGGTCGCGCTGCTCCTGCTCGCGATGCTGCTCGCGTCCGTCAACCTCGTGCGCACGAAGCCGCGGCTCGAGGCGTCGAATGCCCGGCCGGAGCTCGGGCCAGGCGCCGTGCGCGACCTGCGTCGCCTCGTCGGCGGCGAGGTGCTGCTCGTGGTGGGCGCGATCTTCGCGGCCGGGATCCTGTCGAGCCTGCCGCCGCCGCCGAAGGCTCTCGCCTCGGCCGGGAGCGCGGTCGCTCACGTCGGCCCGGGCCCGGTCGCGGCCGTCGTCCACCACGGCGACTACCGGCTCGCGGTGCGCGTGATCCCGAACAAGGCCGCCGTCCCGAACACCTTCTCGGTCACGATCACGCAGGGCGGCCGGCCCGTCCGCGGCGCTGATGTCACCATGACCTTCGCGATGCTCGACATGGAGATGGGACAGATCTCGTACCACCTGCCCGAGACCGCGCCCGGCGTGTACGGGCGTTCGGAGCCCGCGCTCGTGATGGTCGGCCACTGGGGTCTCTCGTTCGAGGTGCGGCCGCCCGGCGCGGAGCCGTTCACCGTGCTCGTCGTCGACCGGGCGGGCGGATGAGGCGCGCGCTCGTGCTCCTGCTCGCGCTCGGCGCTCTTGCGCTCGTCCCCGCTGCCGCGCGCGCAGACGGCGATCCCGCGAGCGACATCCTCTACAACGGCAGAGTGTTCTTTCCGTTCGAGACCAAGATCTCGACGCAGAAGCAGGAGGACCTCCAGCAGGTCGTCGACGCGGCCTGGGAGGCCGGCTTCCCGATCAAGGTCGCCGTGATCTCGGCCGCGTACGACCTCGGCTCGGTCGGTGCGCTCTGGGAGAAGCCGCAGCCGTACTCGAAGTTCCTCGGCTCGGAGCTCGCGTTTCTCTACAAAGGCCGACTGCTGATCGTGATGCCGAACGGCTTCGGCCTCAACCGCGGCACGGCGGCAGAGCGGAAGCTGCTCGAGCGAGTCCCGATCGGAAAGGGCGGGGACGGGTTGACGGGAAGCGCCGCGGATGCGGTGCGGGCACTGGCCGCAGCGTCCGGGAACCAGCTGCCGAAGCCCGTGCACAGGACGGGCAACGCTACCCGCGACCGCATCGTGATCGTGGTCGCCGTCGTCCTGATCGCGCTCCTCGTCTTGCTCTTCCTGCCGGGCGTGCGCCGTCGCATGCGTAGGGCCCGCGCGTCGTGAACGCCGTCTGGATCCGCCTGGCCGCGGCCCTCGTGGCGCTCGGAGCGGGCGCCGTCGCGGTCGTGGTCGTCGTGCTGCTCGCGCACGGCACGCCCGGCCCCTGAGGCTTCTTCCCGGCAGGCACATCCGCTAGCCTCGCCGTGTGGCCGACGAGCCGGCGCCTACGCCCGAGCCGCGCCGTTCGTGGCGCACCCGGCACCAGCAGCAGAACGTGCTCGAGCGCGTGCTCGGGACGCCCGCGCTCTTCGCCACCGCCTACGGCGACGTCGGCTCGTCGATCTACTACGCACTCGGCCTGACCGCGTCGTTCGCGCTCGGGCTGACACCCCTCGTCTTCGTGATCGCGGGCGTCTTCTTCGTCACGACCGCGATCACCTATGCGGAGGGCACCGTGCGCTACCCCGAGGCCGGCGGCTCGTCGAGCTTCTCGCGCCACGCCTTCAACGAGGTGTTCTCGTTCGGGGCCGGCTGGGCCCAGCTGCTCAACTACGTCGTCACGATCTCGATCTCGGCGTTCTTCGTCCCTCACTACCTGTCCGTCTTCTGGGGGCCGCTCCGGGAGAACCCCTGGGACATCGTCGGCGGCGCGATCGTGATCGTCCTGCTCGTCACGCTCAACGTGTTCGGGGTCAAGGAAGCGGTGCGCCTGAACGTCGTGCTCGCGGTGATCGACTTCTCGACGCAGGTACTGCTCGTTGCGCTCGGCGCAGCGCTGGTCTTCAACCCGCACATCCTGATCGCCGGCATCCATCTCGGCGTCGCGCCGGCCTGGAGCCAGTTCTTCCTCGCGATCCCGATCGGGATGATCGCCTACACCGGGATGGAGACGATCTCCAACCTCGCGGAGGAGACCCGCGACCCGGTACGCGACGTGCCGCTCGCCTACAAGTACGTCGCCGGCGCGGTGTTCACGATCTACCTGACGCTGCCCTCGATCGCGCTGATGGCGCTGCCGGTGCACCGCGTCGCCGGCGGAGGGTACGACACGCTGCTCGGCCAGAACCCGCCGCGCGGCTACGCGAACGACCCGGTGCTCGGGATCGTCAACAACATCGGCCTGCACGGCTTCGCGCTCCAGGGGCTGCGCTACTACGTCGGCGTGCTGGCAGGCACGATCCTGATCATCGCCGCCAACGCGGGCGTGATCGGCTCCTCGCGGATCACCTACTCGATGTCGAGCCACCGCCAGCTCCCCGAACGGCTGCGGCGCCTCCACCCGCGCTTCAAGACGCCGTGGCTGTCGCTGATCTTCTTCTCCGGCCTGCTCTCGATCCTGACCCTGCTGCCGGGCAAGATCGACTTCCTCGGGACGATGTACAGCTTCGGCGCGATGCTCTCGTTCGCGATCGCGAACGCGTCGATCATCGCGCTCCGCTACCGCTTCCCCGACGCGGAGCTCCAGGTGAAGGGCCGGCCGAACCTGAGGATCGGGAAGGTCGACTGGCCGCTCTTCGCGATCCTCGGCTTCCTCGGCACGGCCTCCGCCTGGCTCGTGGTCATCGTGCAGCGGCCGGTCACGCGCTGGGTCGGCTTCGCCTGGCTCGGGATCGGGTTCGCCACCTACATCGTCTACCGCACGAGGGTGATCCACGAGCCGCTCACGAAGACGGTGGTCGCGCCGCCCTGGAGCGGGCCCGCGGCGGAGCTCGAGTACCGCAACATCCTCGTCCCGATCGGCGACGACCCGGAGTCGGAGCTGGCGCTGGTCTACGCTGCGGGACTCGCGGCCGAGCAGGGCGCGCGGATGGTCGTCGTGACCGTGATCGAGATCCCGCTCGAGCTTCCCATCGACGCCGCCATGCCCGAGCAGCTGGAGGTCGGGAACGCCCTCCTCGACGAGGCGCGGGCGATCGGCCAGTCGTACGGAGTGCGCGTGGT
Organism: uncultured Actinomycetes bacterium; assembly: GCA_963724805.1. Lineage (GTDB taxonomy): Bacteria > Actinomycetota > Thermoleophilia > Gaiellales > Gaiellaceae > CAVQZA01. The sequence goes on along the minus strand of CAVRWA010000014.1, from coordinate 243,974 downwards.
GCCGCGGTTGATCCGGGCGCGTAGCTTCGGCCGCGCCGTGATCGAGGAGGCGCAGGCCCGCCACTCCGAGATCATCGTCGTCGGCGCCGAGCGGAACCTGCGCCGCCGCCGGCCGATGGTGTTCAGCGAGATCGTCGAGTACATCCTCAAGCACGCGCCCTGCCGCGTGCTCGTGGCCGGCGGGACTCCGTTCGACGGCGTGCGCACGAACGAGCATGCCAAGCTCGCCGTGAGGCGCTGAAGCCGAGAACGACAAAGGGCCGCCCGGGGGGACGGCCCTTCGCCTCTTCCGCGGGAGCAGAAGCTGCTACGCGGAGACCGGCGTGGTGGTCGCCGGCTTCTCTGCGGTCTCTTTCTTGCCGAAGAGGACAGAGTCCTTACTGCGGAGCGCGCCTGCGAGCGCGAGGACCAGGAACCCGATCCCCGTCAGCAGCAGCGCGATTCCGACCACGATCCCGAAGTTCGCGATCTGGGTGGCGAGGTACGACGTGTTGAGAGCCGTTGCCAGCGCCGTCTCGGTGACCCAGACGTTGCGACCTGCGTTGTCGAGCGGCTGTCCGCTCGGACCCTTCTGCGCGGCGGCCGCGTCGTTCGTGCCCTTGCCGTCGGCGGTCGCATAGCGGGGCATCTGCGAGTACGTCAGCCCGCCGCTGGACTCGAGCGCGTGGATGCGCATGTACTCCGCGAAGCACCGCGCATCCGAGCCGGACGTGATCGCCTTGTTGGCGACGCTGCACGAGGGAATCGTCACGTTCTTCAGCCCCGAGGCCTTGACCTCGGCCGCGATCCCGCTCGGCGTCATGTCGGCCGAGCCGACGATCTGCTCGTCCTTGATGCTGTTGCTGACCGTGGTGCGCCCCTGGACGCCCATGTAGATCGCCGCGATGCCGAACGCAATCAAGACGACGGCTGCGACGTAACCTCCAATTTCAAGTGCCTTACGCATCTTCTGCTCCCTTCGAGTTACGTACCGATGCGTCCACTTTGCTGGCGGGAAGCGTACGGGCAATCGGGGCAGGCTCTGAACCTGGCTGCGGAGATGCCGCCCTATCGGGTCAGAGGATTCGCGTACGACCCGTCTAGGCCGCGGCAGGCATCGGCTTAAGGACGACCGTCTCCGCGGGCGCGTGCGTGAGCACCCATGCAAGCTCCTTCTCGGTGAAACCGCCGTGGCCGTTCGTGGGCGCCGGCGCGATGATCCGGTCGAAGCGCTCGACCTCCCACAGTCGCTTGAGGGCGTGCGTGAGAGTGCGGCCCTTCTCGATCCTGGCGTCGACGGGAACCCCCGCGCGGAGCGCGGCGTGCTCGACGGCCTCGAGCAACGGCATTGCCACCTCCACCTCGTCACGTAGCGGTGAGTCCTCCGCGTACCGGAGCGGGACGACGAGGAGGTACGCAGGGACGAGCACCGCCTGCTCCGCGTGCGCGATGCGAATTGCGGCATCGACGACCGTGGGATCGAGCCTGCCGGAGAACGCGACGAGCACGCGACGGGCACCGCGGTTGACGGGGAGCCGCCGCGGGCGACGATTGCGGCGCACGAGCAGCGTCACGAGCGCCGCGGCGAGCGCGACGAGGATGACGAGCAGGACGACGACGAGAGCGTTCACGGCCTCAGCTCCTTGCGGTCGGCGCGGTTCGCGACGACGCGGATGTCGATTCCCGGCAGCTCTCGCACGAGCGCGGAGACGAGCGACCCGCGCACGACCTCGATCCAGCGCCGCTCGTCGGGCGTGCCGAGGAACACGTAGGTCGACCCGCGCTCGTAGACGACGCGGCGCACCGTCGCGACGAGGTCGCCGTCCTCCTCCTCGACGAAGTGGGCGCCGAGGATGATGGCGAGGCGACGGAGAGCGGCGAGCGACACCTGCTCCTCCTCGGTGAGTGCTTTGCCGGGCTTGTGCACCCAGAGCGCGTCGAGCTCGGCGCCGAGGCGCTCGGCCGAGCGCCAGGCGCGCCTCAGCAGCCGCTGCGAGCGGGGCTCGGGCGTGACGAGCACCAGCATGCGCTCGGCGACGGCCTGGCTCGAGAGCGGGTCGAGCACGGTGGACTGCCTCCGCGCTCCGACGTCCTCCGCCACCTCGCGCAGCGCCAGCTCGCGCAGGGCCGAGAGCTTCTCGACCCTGAAGAAGTTCTGCAGCGCGATCTCCGCGCGCTCCTTGGGATAGACCTTGCCAGCGAGCATGCGCTTCTGCAGCGCCTCGGGCGTCAGGTCGACGAGCACGACCTCGTCCGCCTCCTCGAGGATCCGGTCCGGGAAGGTCTCGCGGACCCGGATGTCGGTCAGCTCGGCGATCGAGTCGTTCAGGCTCTCGAGGTGCTGGACGTTGACGGTCGAGACCACGTCGATGCCCGCGTTCAGGATCTCGTCGATGTCCTGGTAGCGCTTCTCGTTGCGCATTCCCTGCGCGTTCGTGTGCGCCAGCTCGTCGACGAGCGCCAGCTCGGGGGCGCGCCGGATCACGGCATCGACATCCATCTCCTCGAGCTCGAGCGTGCCGTGCTGGGCGCGCAGGCGCGGCACGACCTCGATCCCCTCGGCGAGCGCGGAGGTCTCGGGCCGGTCGTGCGGCTCCAGGTAGCCGATCGCGACGTCGCGGCCCTCGGCCTGCGCCTGCCGGCCCTCCTGGAGCATCCGGTAGGTCTTCCCGACTCCCGCGGCCATCCCGAGCAGGATCCGGTAGTGGCCCCTCACGTCACGCGCCGAAGACGTTGTGGACCACGAGGTCGATCAGCTTGATCGCCACGAACGGCAGGATCATCCCGCCGAGCCCGTAGATCAGCAGGTTGCGGCGCAGCAGAGCGGACGCGCCGATCGCGCGGTAGCGCACGCCGCGGAGGGCGAGCGGAACGAGAGCCGGGATCACAAGCGCGTTGAAGATGATGGCCGAGATGATCGCGCTCTGCGGCGTGCCGAGATGCATCACGTTGAGCGTGTTGAGCGGCCCTCGCTCGCCGGGCTTCGCCGCATAGGTGAAGGCGAACATCGCCGGCAGGATCGCAAAGTACTTGGCGACGTCGTTCGAGATCGAGAACGTGGTCAGGGCACCGCGCGTGATCAGGAGCTGCTTGCCGACCTCGACGATCTCGATCAGCTTGGTCGGGTTGGAGTCGAGGTCGACCATGTTGCCGGCCTCCTTCGCCGCCGTCGTGCCGGTGTTCATTGCCACGCCCACGTCGGCCTGCGCGAGGGCGGGGGCGTCGTTCGTGCCGTCGCCGGTCATCGCGACCATCCGGCCCCTGGACTGCTCCTCCTTGATCAGTGCCATCTTCGCCTCTGGGGTCGCCTCGGCGAGGAAGTCGTCGACGCCCGCCTCCTGCGCGATCACGGCGGCCGTGACGCGGTTGTCGCCGGTGATCATCACCGTGCGGATGCCCATCCTGCGGAGCTCGTCGAAGCGCTCGTTCATCCCGCCCTTGACGATGTCCTTGAGGTACACGACGCCGAGTGCCCAGTTGTCCCTCGCGACCACGAGCGGCGTCCCGCCCTGCTCCGCCACACTCTGGACGATCTGGTCGAGCTCGGCCGGCGCGCGGCCGCCGCGCTCCGCGATGAAGGCCTTGACGGCGTCGGCGGCGCCCTTGCGGATCTCGGTGCCGTTCATGTCGATCCCGCTCATCCGCGTCTGGGCGGTGAAGGGGATGAAGCTGTGCTCGCCGAGCTCGCGCTCGCGGACGTCGAAGCGCTCCTTTGCGAGCACGACGATCGAGCGGCCTTCAGGGGTCTCGTCGGCGAGCGAGGCGAGCTGGGCCACCTCGGCGAGCTCGCGCTCGTCGACGCCCGGGACGGGGATGAACTCGGCGGCCTGGCGGTTGCCGAGTGTGATCGTGCCGGTCTTGTCGAGCAGGAGCACGTCGACGTCGCCGGAGGCCTCGACGGCGCGGCCCGACATCGCGAGCACGTTGCGCTGCACGAGGCGGTCCATCCCGGCGATCCCGATCGCAGAGAGGAGCGCGCCGATCGTGGTCGGGATCAGGGCGACGAGCAGGGCGATCAGCTCGGTCTGCGAGGTCGGGGTGCCCGCGTAGACGGCGAAAGGCTTGAGTGTCACGACGGCGCCGAGGAAGGTGATCGTCAGGCCCGCGAGCAGGATGTTGAGCGCGATCTCGTTGGGGGTCTTGCGCCGCTCGGCGCCCTCGACGAGCCCGATCATGCGGTCGAGGAACGACTGCCCCGGCTCCTGGGTGACCTCGATCACGAGGCGATCGGAGAGGAGCTTGGTGCCGCCGGTGACGGCCGAACGGTCGCCGCCGGACTCGCGGATCACGGGCGCGGACTCGCCGGTGATCGCCGACTCGTCGACCGAGCCGACACCCTCGATCACGTCGCCGTCGGCGGGGATGACCTGGCCGGCCTCGACGATCACGACGTCGCCGCGCTGCAGCTCGGCTGCCGGGAGCTCGCGCCCGTCCCGGAGACGAGCGAGCGTGGTGGTACGGGTGGCGCGCAGCGTCGCCGCCTGTGCCTTGCCGCGTCCCTCGGCGATCGCCTCGGCGAAGTTCGCGAACAGCACCGTGAGCCAGAGCCAGAACGCGATCACGCCGACGAACCAGAGGTTCCCGTGATCGCCGCGGACGAGCTCGAGGACGAAGATGCCGGTCGTGATCAAGCTGCCGATCTCGACGATGAACATGACCGGGTTCTTGAACTGCAACCGCGGGTCGAGCTTCGGGAACGAGTCCTTGACGGCGGCGAGCGTGAGCTCGCGAGAGAAGATGCTGGACGACTGGCGCGCCATTACTGACCGGTCTCCTTGTCGAGGGCGAGGTTGAGCTCGAGGACGTTGACGCCGGGCTCTCCGAAGAAGCCGAGACTACGGCCGTCGGTGTTCTGCGAGATCAGGCTCTGGACGGTCGCGAGCGGCAGCTTGCGGACCGCTGCGATGCGGTGGGACTGCAGCTGGGCGTAGGCCTGCGAGATGTGAGGATCGATTCCGGAGGCGGAGGTGGTCACTGCGTCGACCGGGATGTCTCCCTTGGTCAGGCCGGGGTTGTACGGCCCCTCGAGCTCGAGGATCGCCGCGATGGCCGCGTCGACGTTCTTGGCGAGCTGCGGGTTGGTCGGGCCGAGGTTGGCGAAGGTCGTCGCGCCGGCGTTGTAGGCGGGCGAGGTCGCCGACGGGCGCTCGTGGAAGTATTTATCGGCCTTGAACTCCTGGGCGGCCAGGCTCGAGCCGACCACCCGGTCGCCCTGCTTGATCAGGCTGCCGCCGGCCTTGTCCGGGAACGCGACGGAGGCGAAGCCTGTCATCACCGCCGGATAGAGGAGGCCGAAGAAGGCCGTGAGGACGACGACGGCGATCAGTGAGCTGATGAAGGCGCGCATCAGTTGGACAGTCCTTCCACGATCGGGCCGAGCGTCAGAGCTGGGAAGATCATCAGCCCGGCGGTGAGTGCGATCACGCCGATGAGCAGGACGACGAAGATGGGGCCGTCGGTGCGGAACGTGCCGGCCGAGGCGGGCGCCGTCTTCTTGCCTGCGAGCGAGCCGGCCAGGGCGAGCGCCGCGATCAGCGGCACCCAGCGGCCGAGGTAGAGGCAGACCGTGCCGAGCTCGGCCGAGAAGTTCGTCGCGCCGTAGCCGGCGAAGGCGCTGCCGTTGTTGTTCGACTGCGAGGTGTAGGCGTAGAGGGCCTCGGTGAAGCCGTGCGCGCCGGGGTTGAAGATCGAGGCGAGCCCGAGCTTCGTCACCACCGAGACGCCGGCCGTGATCAGCACCATCGTCGGCACGAAGAGCGCACCGATCGCGGCGTACTTGATCTCGCGCGCCTCGATCTTCTTGCCGAGGTACTCCGGGGTGCGGCCGATCATCAGCCCGGCCACGAACACCGCGATCACGACGTAGAAGAACATCCCGTAGAGCCCGGAGCCGACGCCGCCGAAGATCACCTCGCCGACGAACAGGTTCACGAGCGGGACGGCCCCGCCGGCGGGCGTGTGCGCGTCGAAGCCGCTGTTGACCGAGCCGTTCGAGGCGTCGCTCGTCGACACGGTCCAGTTCTCCGATGCGGCGATTCCGAAGCGGATCTCCTTGTCGGACATGTTGCCGCCGCTCGAGCCGTTGCCCTGCGTGATGTTCACGCCCGAGTCGCGCAGAACGGCAGAGCTGTGCTGCTCCGCCGGGAGCGCGATCGCGACGCCGATCGCGAACATCGCGAACATCGCCGCGAAGAGCACCCAGCCCTGACGCAGCGCGCCGACCATCTTCCCGAACATGAAGACCTGTGCAGCCGGGATCAGCAGGATCGCGAGCATCTCGAGGAAGTTCGAGAGCCCGGTCGGGTTCTCGAACGGCACTCCAGAGTTCGAGTTGTAGAAGCCGCCGCCGTTCGTGCCGAGCTGCTTGATCGCGATCTGCGAGGCGGCGGGGCCGCGCGCGATCGTCTGCTGCGCGCCCTGGAGCGTCGTCGCCGTCGCGTGCCCGTCGAAGGTCTGGACGACGCCTTGCGAGATGAGGACGACGGCCAGCACGACGGCCAGCGGCAGCAGGATGTAGACGAGGCCGCGGTAGAGGTCGCGCCAAAAGTTCCCGAGGCTCTTGCTCGAACGGTGGGAGAGGCCGCGCACGACCGCGGCGAGGACAGCCATCCCGACCGCGGCCGAGACGTAGTTCTGCACGGCGAGCCCGGCCATCTGCGAGAGGTACGACATCGTGTACTCGCCGCCGTAGTACTGCCAGTTCGTGTTCGTGATGAAGCTGGCGGTGGTGTTGAGCGCGATATGCGACGAAACGCCGGGGAGATGGTCCGGATTCAGTGGCAGGTGGCCCTGGAGGCGCATCAGCACGAAGAGCGGCACCGAGAAGACCGCGCTGAAGATCAGGACCGTCTTCGCGTAGCTCTTCCAGTCCTGCTGCTGTGAGACGTCGACGCGGAGGAGGCGGAGGAACGCGTTCTCGATCTTGCCGAGGAAGCGGAGCCGACCGCGCATGCCGAACTGCTCGTCGTTGTAGACCCGCGCCATGTAGAGGCCGAGCGGGTACGCGAGCACGATCAGCGCGGCTGCGTAGAAGAGGATCTGCCCTATGCCCTGTCCGCTCATCTAGAACTTCTCCCCGCGAAACAGCGCGTAGGACAGGTAGAGGAAGATCAGGATCGAGACGACGAGCCCGAAGATGTTCGCTGCTGACATCAGACGCGCTCGAGGAGGTAGAGGACGCCGAAGGCGAACGCGAAGCACGCGACTCCGATGGCGATTGCGGCGAGGTCGTACATCAGCGGGCCTCCAGCTTCTGTTGGACAGCGGTGAGCGTCTTGGACAAGTCGGCCTCCGGGGCGTAGAGATGGAGAGGGCTGCCCGGGCTCGTGAGCAGGTAATGCACCTCGAGGATCCCGGCGGGGGCAACGGGACGCTCGAGGTCGCCGAGCCGCTCGGCCAGCGCGCGCAGCTCGTCCGCGTGCGGCCGAAGCGCTTTCCGGTTCAGCGGCGCGGTGCTGCGGAATCCGGGGGGCGGGCCGAGCTCGCGCACGACGCTGCGCACGGAGCGCGCGAGCATGCTCCGCTCGCCGCGGGAAGTCAGCTCGTCGGCGCGCCACTGGAACTGAGAGGCGCGGCCGCCGCTGCGGAGCCATGCATCCGCGACGGTGCAGCGCCGATGGCGCACGATCCAGCGCCGGCCGGTCTTGATCAGACCGAGCACCACGAGCGCGAGGGGGAGCACGACCCAGTCGGGTGTGCTCAGCCCGACGGCCCAGCCGGCGGCGAGCGCAACGGCGGCAGCCGCGGCCCAGGGAAGCAGAGCCGGAAACGGGCGCGCGGGCGCGTCGCTCCGGGCGTGCGAATGCCAGGACTGGACAACGTGCATGCCGTGAACGTACGACCGCCAGCCTCAAAGGCGCCTCAGGGTTTCGGGAGCCGCTCTTAAAGTCTTCTCAAGATGCGTTTGCCGACGGATCGACGAGGCGGTAGCCCGCGCCCGGCTCGGTCAGCAGGTAGCGCGGCTTCGACGGATCCGGCTCGATCTTTCGGCGCAGGTGTGAGACGTAGACGTGGAGATAGTGCGCCTCGACCTGGTAGGCGGGGCCCCATACCTCGCGCAGCAGCATCTTGTGGGTCAGGAGCTTCCCCTGGTTCTGTGCGAGCACGCGCAGGAGGTCGAACTCGTGGGGGCTCAGCTTCACGCGCTTCCCCTCGGCGGTGACCTTCCGCTCGGCGACGTCGATCCTGAGCCCGTCGATCTCGATCACCGGCTCGGCGGAGGGCATCACCCGCCGCAGCGCAGCCCGGAGCCGGGCCAGCAGCTCGTCGACCCCGAACGGCTTGGTCACGTAGTCGTCGGCCCCCGCGTCGAGCGCGGCGACCTTCTCGCGCTCCTCGCCGACGGCCGACAGCACGATCACAGGCGCGTCGCTCCACCGGCGCAGCTCGCGGCAGACGTCGATCCCGCTCCCGTCCGGGAGGACGAGGTCGAGGATCACACCCTCCGGCGGGTGCGCCGCCGCGGCCGTGAGAGCCTGCTCGGCGGTCGCAGCGGTCTCGACCGTGTAGCCGGCCCCGCGCAGAGTCGTCCCGAGCGCACGCAGGATCTGAGGCTCGTCGTCGACCACCAGAATTCGTTGACCACTCACGAGCGTCCCTCGCCGGCGGCGGCTCCCGCCGGGCGGAGCCCGGCTCCGCCGCCGCCTGACGCCGCTGGCGGCACGGTGCTCTCCGGCCCCGTGTTGTTCACACTGTGACCTCTGGCCCCGCACCACCAGCGGCGCCCGAGGAACACGCGAGCGAGAAGGTGACGCCGGGCACTCACGCTGGCAGCTCCGCGGGAAGCTCGGCCGTCGGCAGCGCCAGCGCGAACGACGCGCCCTGACCCGGCCTCGACTCGGCCCACACGCGCCCGCCGTTCGCCTCGGCGAACCCGCGCGCGATCGCGAGGCCGAGGCCCGCGCCGCCACCGGGCTCTCCGCTCCCGCGGTGGAAGGCATCGAAGACCCGCTCCAGCTCGTCCTCGCGCAACCCCGGGCCCTGGTCGACGACGCGGACGATCGCCTCGTTCCGCGTCGCGGTGATCCGGACGTGCACGGACGCGTCCGGCGGCGAGAACTTGAGCGCGTTCTCGATCAGGTTGGCGAGCACGCGCTGGATCTGCGCGGCGTCGACGTTCACCAGCGGCGACTCGCCGGCGGCGAGCTCGACCTGTGTGCCCGCCGCGAGCGAGGTGATCACCTGGCGGACGAGGTCGTCGAGGGCCCAGACCTCCCGCTCGGGCGCCGCCGCACCCGCCTCCAGGCGCGAGAGGTCGAGCAGGTCCGCGACGAGGCGGTTCAGGCGCCCGGACTCCAGATCGATCGTCTCGAGCAGCTCGTCGCGATCCTCGGGAGTCAGGTGCAGCGTCCTGTTTCGCAGCGCCCCGACCGCCGTCGCGATTCCCGTGAGCGGCGAGCGGAGGTCGTGCGAGACCGTGCGGAGCAGCGCGGTCTTCACGAGGTCGCTGCGCCTGAGAGTCTCCGCCTCCAGGGCCTCGCGCTCGAGCCTGTCGCGCTCGACGGCCACGGCCAGGAGCGCCGCGAGCGCCGGCAGAAACCGGCCGCGGACGGCCACGTTCGGCTCGGACCCCTCAGGCGTGTAGATCGTCCCGACGGGATGGCGGCCGACCTCGAGCGGATATGGGGCCTCCCCGGAGGGCGGGCGGCGCGACGCGCCGAGCTCGATCTCGGCGTGGTCGACGCCGAGGACGTCCGCCGCGCGGCTCGCGACCTCGCCCAGTTCGTCCTCGAGCTCGCGCCCTCCGAGCAACTCGGTGGCGAGCTCCGCGAGGAGCGCCGACTCGCGCTCGCGCTGCTCCGCGGCTGCGGCGCGCCGCCGCGTCCGTGCCGCCAGGTCGCTGACCACCACCGCGGTGCAGAGGTAGACGGCTAGCGCGAACCAGTTCTCGCTGTCGGCCAGCGTGAAGGTGTGGACGGGCGGCAGGAAGAACCAGTTGAACGCGAGCATGCTCGCGACCGAGACGGGAAGGGCGAACCAGAGCCCCCAGAGCACCGCGATCGGCAAGACGGCGAACACGTAGAGCACGCCGAGGCTCAGCACCGGCACCCAACGCTTGACGATTTCGATCACGATCGTGACCACCACGACCGCGGCCACGCTCGCCGCCGCCGCGATCGCGAGCTGCTGCCAGCGCGGGCGACGCGGCGGCCAGTCGGTCCAGCGCGCCTGCATCGGCCGTAACGCTAGCCTGCGCCGATGACGCGGGTGATGGTTGCGGCTCTCCTCGGCCTCGCGCTCGTCGGCTCGGCTGCCGGCGGCGAAGGGCCCCGCCACCTTCAGCTCGGCAACTCGGCGCAGGGTCGCGCGATCGAGGCGGTGGAGCTCGGCGACCCGTCCGCGGCGCGGAAGGTGCTCGTCGTCGGGTGCATCCACGGGAATGAGTGCGCGGGCGTCGCGATCGTGCGGCGGCTCGAAAGGATGGTCCCGCCGAGAGGCGTCGATCTCTGGCTCGTCGAGAGCTTCAACCCGGACGGCCGTGCCGCGGGGACGCGCGTGAGCGCGCGTGGTGTCGATCTCAACCGCAACTTCCCGGTGGGCTGGCTGCGGCTCGACGGCGTCTTCGACTCCGGTGCGGCGCCGCTCTCGGAACCGGAGAGCCGGACCGCCTACCACCTCATCCTCCGTCTGCACCCGGCCGTCTCGATCTGGTTTCACCAGCACATGAGCCTCGTGGACGGCTCCGGTGGTGACGCGGCGCTGGAGCGGCGCTTCGCGCGGCTCGTGAGGCTGCCCTTCGTCCGCCTTTCCCCGTACCCGGGCAGCGTGACGACGTGGGAGAACCACGTGCTGCCGGGGAGGACGGCGTTCGTGGTGGAGCTACCGGCGGGCCCGCTGACCGCCGCTCAGGCGGCCCGCTTTGCGGCGGCCGTGCTGGATGTCGCGAGACCACGTAAGGCGGCGTAGGCGAAGGGATGGTTGAACAGCTCGAGCGGATCGTCCTGCTCTCCGATCGGCAGCTCGAAGTGATCGCCGGTCGCCTCGTCGAACACGGCGACGGCGGCACCGTGCCGTCGCCTGCTCCAGAGCAGCGCGCCCTCCGTGGTGCCTGAGTGCCGTGAGGCGAGTTCCTTGGGCGTGTGGTCGAAGCTGAGGGGATGGGTCATGTGCTCCTCTCCGGAGGGCAGGCGCCTCCGGGGGATGGGACTCGACATCTCGAGATCACGCGCCGCTCGATTGGACGGGTGGCGGAGTGGGGCACGCTCGCCGTGCGACGAATGAGAGACGGAATCGTTGGAGGCTTGGGCTCGTTCACGTGCCCTCAGGTGTACGCGTCGGCCGGCACTGGGTGGGACAAGTGCCGGGAAGGAATTGCCAAGGGCGTGAAAGGAGTCGGTAAGACCCGCGGCGGCAGTCACTCGTCCGCGTCGCGCTCGACCCACTTGCGGTGGTAGCGCCAGGCCCAGTCGAGCCGCACCGACCCCTCCGTCATCCCTCGGAGCGAGTGCCGCGTCGCGGGGTAGATCAGGGCGAGGTAGAGGTGGCCGACGAGCAGCACGACGGAGACGTACATCAGCCCGTCGTGCAGCAGGATCGTGCTTGCCCACTGGTAGGAGTGGTCGCGCTCCCCGAGCCAGAGGAAGAATCCGGAGACGGTGAAGAGCACCGCGAACGACGCCGTCAGCGCGGCGTTCAGCTTCTGGCCCGCGTTGAAGCGGCCCTGCGGCCGCGGGATCCGCCTCAGCCAGAGCCGGTCGTCCTCGTCGAAGAGGTCGAGGTCGCGCAGCGTCCGGCGCAGGCCCTTCCGATCGCCGAGGGCGACGACGAGCGCGAGCGCTACCGCCCACGCGATCGCGGTGTCGATGTGGATCGCCTTGACCAGCGGGCGCCGGCTGACGGCCTCGCTCAGCGATGGTAGGTAGAGGACCAGCCCCGAGCCGAGCAGGACGAAGAACGCGGACGCGTGGATCCAGTGGATCGCCCGCTCGGTCACGGAGAAGCGGCGGACGTAGCCCGCGCGCTCAGAAGCCATTCGACCGGCCCACCCAGGCGTCGACGTCGTAGCCCCGCTGTTCCCAGTAGCCGGTCTCGGCCCGGCCGGTGAGCGTGATCCGCTCCACCCACTTCACGTTCTTGTAGCCGTACATCTCGGGGATCACGACGCGAACCGGGGCCCCGTGCGCACGGGAAAGCGGTTTGCCGTCCATCTCGTAGGCGAGCATCGCGTCCTTCAGCCTGGCCTGGGAGAGCGTCAGCGAGTCGGTGTAGGGCTGCTCGGCCGACGTGAACGTCAACGCCGTCGCGCCCGAGCTCGGCACGGCCGCGGCGAGGAGGTCCTCGAAGCGGACGCCGGCCCAACGGACGTTGCTGACGGTCCAGCCGGTCACGCAATGGAACGTCGAGACCTGCTCGGCGCGCGGGAGGGCGCGCAGCTGGGCGTAGCTGAGCGAGACCGGTTGCTCGACGAGCCCGTCGATCCGGAGCCGCCACGTCTGCGGGTCGAACCTCGGCATCGTCGAGGCGACGGTATAGATCCGCCAGCCGGGAAAGAGACCGGGGGCGACGTCCTTGAACGGCTGTGTCGCGCCCGAGAGCGCGTTCCACACCGGCCGGCCCCAGACCAGCGACGAGAGCCCGACCGCCGTGACCGTGAGAAAGGTTCTGCGGCCGTACGCCCGGAGCTCGCCGCGCTCCTGCGGTCCCGCGTCCATCCACGGACGGTAGCCCTGCGCATGGGCGCGGCGGGGGGACGCTAACACTGCTTAACAATGGCCCAACGGCCGGTTAAGACCGCCCGTCTATAAAGGATTCGTGCAACGGAGCACCCTCCCTCTCTCCGGCGCCGCCGGGCTGGTTGCCGCCGCCGTGATCGGTGGCGCGGTCGCGCTCGGCGGCGCTGCACTCCTGGGAGGCGTCGGCGGCGGCACGAACACCGTCCGCATGGTCGCTCCGGTAGCCGGCCCGACCGAGCCGGCAGCGTTCGCGCAGGGCAAGAGGCTCACGATCGCCGAGGTCTACAGCCGCAGCGCTCCCGGCGTCGTCCAGGTCACCTCGACCTCGGTCACGAGCTCGCCGAGCAGCTCCTTCTTCGGCAATCCCTTCAGCCAGCCCCAGACGCAGACCCAGCAGGCCCTCGGCTCCGGGTTCGTGATCGACAAGGCCGGCCACATCATCACCAACTACCACGTCGTCCAGGGCGCGAAGTCCGTCGAGGTCAGCTTCTCCGACAACGAGTCCCTGAAAGCCAAGATCGTCGGCGTCGACCCGTCCACCGACATCGCCGTGCTCCAGGTCGACGCCCACTCGCGCGCGCTCACGCCGCTGCCGCTCGGGAACTCGGACCAGATCCAGGTCGGCGACGAGGTGGTCGCGATCGGAAACCCGTTCGGGCTCGACCGCTCGATCACCTCCGGGATCGTGAGCGCGCTTCAGCGCGGGATCACGGCCCCGAACAACTACCAGATCGACCACGTGATCCAGACCGACGCCGCGCTCAACCACGGGAACTCCGGCGGCCCGCTGCTGAACGCGCAGGGCCAGGTGATCGGCGTCAACGCGCAGATCCAGACCGGCGGCTCGACCGACGGCAACGTGGGCGTCGGCTTCGCGATCCCGATCAACACCGTCAAGACCGTGGTCGCCGAGATCGTCCGCAACGGCCGGGCGGAGCACGCGTACATCGGGATCAGCGCGAAGCCGATCGAGTCGAGCGTCGTGCAGCAGTTCCACCTCCCGACCGCCCACGGCCTGCTCGTGCAGAGCGTCAAGCCGGGCACCGGCGCGGCCAAGGCCGGCCTGCACGGCAGCACCTCGCACATGACCGTCCAGGGCGACACCTGGCCGCTCGGTGGCGACATCATCGTCGCGGCCGACGGCGTCCCGGTCTCGTCGATCGCGGCGCTCCGCGATGCGGTCGCGGCGAAGCAGCCGGGCGACACCATGAAGCTGAAGATCATTCGAGGTACGACGAAGATGACCATCGTCGTCAAGCTTGGACGGCAGCCTGCCTCTCCCCAGGGATAGCCGTCCAAAGATGGCCCCTATCCCCTAAGAGGGGCCTGCTTCCGCCAGAAGGCCTAGTCGCCAGCGTGGCCGGTGGAAGCGTCACAAGAGCCGAAGCCCCGACCGCCTGCCCGGGGCTTCGGCTCGTTTCTCTTCGTCCCCGGCCGGCGGCGGCTCCCGCCGGGCGGAGCCCGGCTCCGCCGCCGCCTGGCACCGCCCGCGGCACGGTGCTCTACGGGCCCGTATTTCCATACTGTTCCCTCCGGCCCCGCACCGCGGGCGGCGCCCCGGGAACGAAGGGGCAGATCGCCTGGCCCGGACTAGTGGTCGGCCACTACGGCGAGGTGGACGAAGACGCGCCTCGCGTGCCAGATCCCCCACAGGACGAGCGCCACGAGGAGCGGCGTCCCGGTCGCAACGGAGACGAGTACGAAGCCGCCGACTCCGGAGGTCAGCAGGATCGCGAGCCGCAGGCCTGCGCGCGAGAGGCAGTAGACGCCCCAGACGAGCGACTGCATGGCGAACTCGCGCCGGTACGGCGCGCTCGCGCGAAACCACGGCGGGAACGGGTACCACGCGTTCGCGAACACGCCGATCAGAGGCCGGCCCACGGCCACCGAGCCGAGGTAGGCGATCCCCCACAGCGCGCTGAGCACGACCGGCTGCGCGAGGTAGACCGTCGCGCTGTGGGCTGCGAGCCCGACTGCGGCCTGGATGAGCAGGAAGACGAGCGTCGCCACCCCCACCCCGACGTCGTGGCCCCGGCGGAGCTGCCAGACGACGATCGCCGCGCACACGACGGTCGACGCGACGATCGCCGGCGCGAGCCCCGCCGCCGTCAGCGTCGCGTAGAAGACGAGCAGGGGCACGAACCCCTCGGCCGCGAACGTCGGCAGCCCCCGCTGGAGCAGCGATCTCCAGCTCGGCTCGGGCAGGTCGTTCAGGCTGCCGGGCGCAAGCGGCGCTCCTGCCGGTCGCACCATTCGATCCCCCACTGGCAGTAGTCGAGGCCCCAGCGATAGACGAGATCGACGAAGTCCGGGTCGGGGCCCTTCCCGTCGTCGAGCCCGCGCAGGTATTCGAGCATTAGGCGGTACCCCTCGCGCCGCGCCTGCAGGAGCCCGAGCGCCTCGTTGCGGGGCAGCGTGTCGGCGAAGAACAGCCTGAGCAGGGACTCGTCGCGCAGCTCGATCCGCGTCTCGTGGCCGTGCTGCCACCCCAGCAGGGCCTCGCTGCCCGCGGGGGTGATTCGATAGAGGCGGCGTCGGCGGCCGCCGGTCGAGGCGTCCTCGCCCGTGATCCAGCCGGCCTCCACGAGGCGGCGGAGCTCGGGGTAGATCTGGCCGTAGCTCGCCGCCCAGAAGTGGCGGATCGTCCTGTCGATGATGCGCTTGACGTCGTACCCGCTCCTCGGCTCGAGCGCGATCAGCCCGAGCACGGCCCAGGTCACTGCGGTCGGCTTCATGTATCGGAACGATATAGCGTAAAGCTATATTGGTCAAGACCTAGGATCTCCGGCGGGATGACAGCCGCTCTCGTGATCCGGCCGGCGACTGGCGACGACCTTGCGGCATGCGTCTCCCTCGCGGTTGCCGAGAGCGGCGGCGAGCCGGACTCTTGGCGCGACAGGCTCGGCCGGGAGCTGGACGATCCGGCGTGCCTCCTCCTCGTCGCATCGCTCGCCGGCGCGCTCGTCGGCTACGGGCGTGTGGCGTGGTTCGAGCCGCCGGCCGACGCGCCCCGCGACGTGGCGCCCCGCGGGTACTACCTCGTCGGCGTCGCCGTCGCCCCTCGGGCGCGGCGGCTCGGCGTCGGCCGGGCGCTCACCGAGGCACGGCTGGCCTGGATCGGAGACCGCGCGCGCGAGGCCTGGTACTTCGCAAACGCGCGCAACACGGCTTCCCTCGAGCTCCACCGCCGGCTCGGCTTCAAGGAGGTGACGCGGTCGTTCTGGTATCCGGAGGTCACCTTCGAAGGCGGCGTAGGCGTCCTCTGCAGGGTTAGGCTGCCGGAGTGGAGCTGATCGACATCAGCGTTCCCGTGCGGCCCGGGATGCACGTCTGGGATGGCGACCCGCCCTTCCGCATCGACCAGGTCGCGACGGTCGAGGGAGGCGACGGCTACAACGGCACGCGGCTCGACCTCGGCACCCACACCGGCACCCACATCGACGCGCCGCTCCACTTCGTCGCCGGCGGCGCGACGGTGGACTCGATCCCGCTCGAGACGCTGGTGGGCCCGTGCCACGTCGTCGACGCCACCGCGGTCGCCGGACAGATCGACGCCGCGGCGCTCGCGGGCCTCGAGCTGCCGCCCGTCGCCGACCGGCTCCTCTTCAAGACTCGAAACGGCGCGCTCTGGGAGCGCGACAGCTTTGCACCCGACTACACGGCCTTCACCGGCGACGGCGCCGAGGCGCTGCTTGCCCTCGGCGTCCGCCTCGCGGGGATCGACTACCTCACGATCGGCGACGAGGACGCCCACCACGTGCTGCTGGGAGCCGGAGTCGTCCCGCTCGAGGGCCTCGACCTGCGCGAGGTCGAGCCCGGCCCGTACACCCTCTTCTGCCTGCCGCTGAAGGTCGCCGGCACCGAGGGCGCGCCCGCGCGCGCGCTGCTCGTGCGGGAGTGAGCGCGATGGAGGAGCAGCGGATCGAGCCCGGCCGCGTTCTCCTGGAGGACGTCGAGCTCGTGGAGGAGGAAGAGCTCTGGATCGACGAGGGCGGAGACGACCACGCCGGCTGGTCGTGTGTGAGCACCGCTCCGTTTCCGTGCCCCGCCCAAGGGTGCACCTTCGTCGCCGAATTCATGACCGCCGCGCATCTGATCCTCGTCTGGGAGCAGCGCGACGACCCGAACCTCTTGCGTCACGCGCAGCGGGCGAAGGAGGTCGGCCGCAACCCGCGGATCGTCGCCTACGAGACCTCGTTCGGGCCGAGCGCGTCGTACTACGCGTGGGAGGCGGCAGGACGCCCCGTCCACGGTGTGCGCGCGCGGTAGCATCGAGTCGAGGTGGCGCTCCAGAGCGAAACGGTGCAGGTGAGCGGGATCCGCTGCGAGCGCTGCGTGATGCGCCTCGGGCACGTGCTCGAGGGTCACGAGGGGCTCGAGCTCGCCCACGCGAACCTGGTCGGACAGGTCGTCCTCGAGTGGGACGACGAGCGCACGAGCCGCGCTGCGATCCTCGCCGAGATGGCCCGTGGAGGCTTCAGGGAGCTCCCGGCGGGGGAATAGCGCGCCCCGAAAGGGCGTTTCCGCACCTGTGGGAACGGCCCTGCTAGTCTCGCCGAGGATGAGCGATACAGGCTCAGATACAGCCGCGCGCCGGGTGGCCGCGGAGGCGCGTGACCGTGTGCGCTTCGAGGAGGACGCCCTGGCGCTCTCCGATCAGGTGTACCGGGTCGCCCGTCACATGGTCGGCTCCCGCGAGGAGGCCGAAGACCTGGTCCAGGAGACGTACGCGCGCGCGTTTCGCAGCTGGCGCACGTTCCAGGCGGGCACGAACCTGCGCGCCTGGCTGCTGCGGATCCTCACCAACCTGAACATCGACCGCGGCCGCAAGCAGCAGCGCACGCCCGAGACGCAGCCGCTCGAGGAAGGCGACTACTTCCTCTACAACCGCCTCGAGGAGGCTGTCGGCGACGGGGGCGGGCCTGCCGCCGAGGAGCAGGTGATCGAGCGGCTCTCGCAGGACGATATCGTCAGCGCCCTCGCCGCGGTGCCGCACGACTTCCGCGACGTGATCGTGCTCGTCGACCTCGGCGACTTCAGCTACCAGGACGCGGCGCAGATTCTCGACATCCCAATCGGTACAGTTATGTCGCGCCTGCACCGCGGGCGCCGCGTCCTCAAGCGCGAGTTGGCCGAGACGGCGATGGAGGCCGACTGATGTGTGACTGTGACGGTTGCGAGCAGATGATGCAGCCTTACCTCGACAAGGCGCTCACAGAGGCGCAACGACTCGAGGCGGAAGCCCACCTCGACGACTGCTCGTACTGCAGGAAGCGCTACCGGTTCGAGGAGACGCTCCGCGTCTACGTGCGGCAGGCTGCGGTCGACGAGCCGATGCCGCCCGAGCTCAAAGAGCGCCTCGCGGCACTTCGCACGCCGCTCATCTAGAGCTCTCTAGGTCCCGCTCACCCGCGGCGGGCCGACGATCGCGACGAGCCGGTTCGGGTTGCTTCCGCCCGGCAGCGGCTTCAGCGGCACACCGAGCTGGCGCGCGAGCCGTAGGCCGATCGCCTCGCCGCCCGGCTCGTAGTACACGGCCGTCTGCGGATAGTCGAAGCGGTTCGCACGGCGCACGTGCCCGATGTGGTACCCGAGGGCGCCGATCCGGCTTGCGACCCGGCGCGTGTAGGTGATGTCGCCGCCGCCGTTCAGGACGTCCACCGCGATCTTCCACGGCGGGGTGAGCTGGCTCGCGGCGGCCGCGGGGGCGGCCGCGTGGCCGTGCGGCATGACGACCGCGGAGACGAGCGCGCCGAGGGTCGCGGCGACCGCGACCAGCACGACGAGCCGGCCGCGGCGGGCGACCTCGACCGCGCGCGGCGGCACGGGCAGCCCGGCCACGATCCGTGCCTCGCGATGATCCAGGCCCAGCCCGGTCGCGTAGAGGAGTGTCGCTACGATCGCCGCATCCGTGGACGGGAAGCGGTAGACGCGTCCGGCCTCGAGCCACTCGACCTCATCGGCCGAGAGCCCGGTCCTGCGGGCGGCCTCCTCGACCGTGAGGCCCTTGTGCAGGCGCGCGGCGGCGAGGGGCGACGTGTCGCCTGCGGGCTCAAGCGAATGGACGAGCTCCATGTGCCTCACATCTGTTCTCCGTCGTCGGGCTGCAGCCTTCCTGGGAGGTCATCGGCAAAATCGACGTCTCCTGGAGTGCCGAGATCGTCGCAGGCGACCAGAACCGGCTCGAGCGCTCGGGCGCCCTCGTCCGGGACCCGTCCCCACGACGCGCGTCCGAGCACGACCGGGTGGCCGCGGACGCCGCCGTACGACGCCGCCAGCACCTCGCCGCGTCCCTCCCGCCAGGCCTCGACGACCCGGTCGAGCGCCTCCGGCGCGAGGTCGGGGCCGTCGGCCAGGACGATCGCCGCGGCCGCCACGTCGGAGCCGAGCGCCGCGAGCCCGCAGCGGAGCGACGCGCCGGGCCCCTGCTCCCATTCGGCGCACCGAACCGTGCGGGCGTCCGTCGCGACCTCGTGCGCGCCCAGCACGACTACGATCTCGTCGACCGAGCGGGCGCCGCGGACGCGCTCGAGCACCTCGCTCAGGAGGAGTCGTTGCTTCGGCGAGCCGAACCGCGTCGAGGCGCCCGCGGCGAGCACGACGACGGCGATCATCGGAGGCACCGTCTAGGTGCAGCCGTTGAACTCGCGCCAGAGCGACGTCACGTTCCGGACGTACGACATCGTCACGCCGGTCGGCGCGCCGCCCACCCGCTCGACCGCGGTCGGGCCCGCGTTGTATGCGGCGAGCGCGAGATCGGACGAGCGGAACCGGTCGAGCATCTGGCGCAGGAACCGTGCTCCGGCGAGCACGTTCGAGTCGGGCTCGTCGGCCGTGAGCTGCAGCGAACGCGCCGTCGCGGGCATCACCTGCATGAGCCCGGTGGCTCCGGCCTCCGAGGTGGCGCTCGGCTCGAAGCGCGATTCGACCTGGGCCACGGCCACGAGCATCGCGAGCGGCAGGCCGACGTCGCGGGACGCCCGCTCGAAGGCGGGTCTCCAGGCAGCGGGGATCGGGCACGCGGAGGCATGCCACTGGCGGTGAGCTGCGTCCGCCTGGGCCACGGGTGGCAGCGCCGGGATCCGTGCCGGGAGCACGGCCTCCTTCGGTGAGCGCGCGTCACTCACACCCGCGGCGGCGAGACCGGAGACGATCGAGATCAGGAGCAGGGTGAGGAGTCGTGGCCTCATGACCGGATCGTGATGCTAACGCGGTCCGGTGTCGAGGGCTACCGGCACCGGCTCAGTGGCCAGTGGTGACCGCCAGGATGTCGGCGAGGTGGATGAGGCGGAACGTCACGCGGGCCACATCGCGGCGGTCGGTCTCGTCCTCGAGCTCCGCCAGTGCGCGCCACAGCTCGCGGGCCGGCAGGAGCAGCTCGCGGATCTGCTCGAGCTCGACGTCGTGGTTGCCGCTGTGCTCGTCGCAGGCGTTCAGCGCGAGCCCGAGGGCGCCGACCGTGTCGGCCTGCCGCGTCCAGAGCATCGGCGTCGCCATCGAAAGGTACTGGTGGATGCGCGCCAGCACGATCGGCTGCATGAACGTGTTCGGCCCGGTCGCGGGCGTCGGCTTCAGCTGTGGTTCGCCGTCCGCGATCCGGCGCGCGTTGCCGCCCAGCATCGCGAGTGTGTGCTCGTCGTCGAAGCCGCTGAGACGTGCCGTTCGCAGAGCGATCAGGAGCGATGTCGGCTGCTGCCCGTAGGGGTAGTCGGAGGCGTACACGACCTGCTCGGGCGAGAACTGGCGGAAGAAGTCGAGCAGGTCGATCGGGCTCCAGACCGAGGTGTCGAAGAAGACTCCTTCGCGGCCGGCGAAGACCCTTGCGAGCGCGGCGAGGTCGGCGATTCCCGCGTGGGCGATGATCAGCTGGACGGGGTACCGGTCGACCAGGTGCGCGAGGTTGTCGGCGATCGGCGGCAAACCCCTTCCACCGTGGATCAGGATCGGCACCCGTCGGTCGGCGGCCAGCTCGAACACGGGCGCGAGCCGCTCGTCGTTGAGGGCGAAGCGCTGCGCACGCGGATGGAGCTTGATCCCTCTCGCGCCCCGGTCGAGACAGCGGACGGCCTCCTCGATCGGATCCTCGTTCAGGTCGAGGCGGACGAACGGCACCATCCGCCCGTTCGAGCGCTCCGCGGCGGCGAGCGTACGGTCGTTCGGCACGCGAAAGGCGGGGTGCCGGTCGTGCTCGTCCATGCAGAACATGAAGCAGCGCGAGATGTTGTACTCGTCGAGGCGCCCTTCGAGCTGCTCGTAGAGACCGATCATGCCGTCGATGTCGTGGCCGAGATGGACGTGCGCATCGAAGATCTCGGCTCCCTCGGGCAGCATCTTGCGGAGCTCCTCGTCCCAGAAGGCCATCAACGCGGCCGAGCGTGCGAGTGCGTCCTCCACGGATCGAAGTCTACGGCCACGGTGGCGGCCCGGCTCGGGCCCGGGCCGCCATCGCATGTGAGCCGGTTCAGCCTGGCATGGGCCCTGTCCCCGTCTCGGTGGAGGTCGTGCCGAAGTACGTGAGGACGACGTATAGGACGGTGATCACGAGTAGAGCGAGCACCGCGATCGCGACTCGGCGGAATGTCATCCCCAGGTCCGGTCGGCCGTGCCGTCTCCGTGGACGGTGATCGAGATCCAGGGTGCCTTTCCCCCCTGGAACCAGGCAAGCGAGTACTTGAACTGCGCCTGGACATACGATCGTGCGGAGGCGCCGCCGGGGCCGTCGTATTCGGTAGTGATCCATCGGTCGAACGCCCACGCGGAGCCGCAGCATTCGACGTATCTGTGTTGCTCGATCGACCTGACCACGCCGAGCGCGTAGCACCAGTCGACGACGAGCTTGATCGCCCACAGTTGCGTGCCGAAGACCAGCGCGGACTGCTTTCGGATCACCCAGGCCGACCTGCACCCGACCGCGTCGAACGTGTAGCCGCCGGCGTCCGTCTCCGTGGTCACGTCCGCTGTGAAATCCGCAGGAGGAGGCGGAGGAGGAGGCGGAGGCGGCGGCGGGGGTGGTGGGGGCGGCGGTGGTGGGGGCGGTGGTGGTGGGGGCGGAGGCGGCGGCGGGGGTGGTGGCGGCGGTGGTGGTGGGGGCGGCGGCGTCCGGATGCAGTGGCCATAGTCGTCCACGAAGCACTGCGGTGATGCGTGGCCCGGCGGCGGCACAGCCCCGGGCCTTGCCGCGAGAGCGCTCGATGCGGCAAAGAGGGCGAGCAAGGTCGCCAGCAAGAGGATCTTTCTCATTCTATTCCTCCTCTGTTGTCTGATTTGACAACAGAAGTGTCGCACGACGTGAGCGGCTGTCAATCCGCTGATTCAGCCATGACCGCCTAGGGGAGGACGGTGCCGGTCCCGCTCGTGCCGCTTCCGGAACCGTAGAGCATGAGAGGGAGGATCACACCGACCGCGAACACCACGATCGCCACGGCGATCCACACCTTGTACCGGCCGAGTCTGGCCATGGCCGACACTTTCGGTCAGGCACGCGAGCCTGTCAATTGGCTCGCTGGGCCATGTGGGAAGTGGGCTAGCCCACAGCGGCGAGCAGCCGCTCGACGAAGACTCGCTCGGGCACGGCGCCCGCAAAGCGGTGCTCGCCGTCGATCACGATCGCGGGCACGGCGTAGACCCCGTGCTCCTCGGCGAGCTGCGGGAACTCGGTCGACTCGATCGCAGCCGCGCGCACGTGAGGGCTTGCGAGCGCCGCTCGGTACGCCAGCAGCACGGCCGGCGGGCAGTGCGGGCAGGTTGGCGTGACGAACACCTCGAGCGCGACGTCCCGTTCGAGCGAGTCGAGTCGCGCGAGGGTCTCGGGCGCCAGGCTCGACTCGGTGCGACCCGCCTCGAGCACCGCGCCGACGATCGACGCGACCTCGTAGCCCCAGGGGAGCCCGTAGTAGCGGATGCGCGTGTCTTCTCCGCCGGCGAGCACGCAGATCGCCGGAAAGCGCTCGACGTCGAGTTCCGGGTTGTCGGTCGCTCGAAGGGTCACCCGCTCGCCAAGGCCGGCGAGCGCTTCGAGTACGGCCTGCGCCTCGGCGCCGAAGTCGATGTCGCGCGCGCCCGGAAGCGGTGTCTCCTCCGGCCCGTGCACGAGCACGAGCTCGACGTCGCGGTCGAGCCGCGCAAAGAGCTCTCGTACCGCCTGCTCCTCGTCGGCGCGGAACAGCGGCATGGCTTCACTCTACGGATTCCGACTACGATGCCGTCGCGATGGCGGACGTCCTCATCTGGGACTCGACCGAGCGCTCGCCGGAGCTGCGGCACGAGCTGCCGATCGGCATCGGCGACCCGTTCCTCTACGCCGAGCGCGACGGTGTCCGCCACGTCGTCGTCCCGGCGATGGAGATCCCGCGCCTCGCCGCGCTCGACGGGCTCGAGCTGCACCCGCCCGAGGAGTTCGGCTACGACGAGGTCGTCCGCTCGGGCGTGAGCCGGGATGCCGCCCTGCTCGAGATCGCTGCCCGCGCCTGTGCGGCGCTCGGGGTCGAGCGCGCGGTAGTCCCCGCGACATTCCCCCTCGAGGTCGCCGACCGGCTTCGCGCGGAGGGGATCGAGCTCGAGCCGCAGCACGAGCTCTTCGATCTCCGTCGTCGCGCCAAGACATCGGCCGAGCTGGCCGGGATCCGCCGCGCTCAGGCCGCCGCCGACGCGGGAATGGCCGCGGCCGCCGAGCTCCTCCGCGCCGGCGGTCCGGTCACGTCCGAGGCGATCAAGGCCGCGATCGACGCGGAGTTCATGGCCCACGGCTGCAGCTGCGACGAGTTCATCGTCTCCCACGGCGCGCAGTCGGCGATCGGGCACCACGGGGGCTTCGGCGAGATCGAGCCCGGCGAGCCGGTCGTGATCGACATCTGGCCGCGCGACCGCGAGTCGGCGTGCTTCGCGGACATGACGCGCACCTTCGTGATCGGCGAGCCGACCGCCGAGCTCGTCGAGTGGCACCGGCTGGTGAAGGAGGCGCTCGACCGCTCGCTCGAGCTGATCCGGCCGGGAGTGCGGGGCCGCGAGGTGTTCGACGCGGCCTGCGA
The DNA here is from genome assembly GCA_963724805.1 of uncultured Actinomycetes bacterium. Lineage (GTDB taxonomy): Bacteria > Actinomycetota > Thermoleophilia > Gaiellales > Gaiellaceae > CAVQZA01. Next base: position 220,297 of record CAVRWA010000014.1, on the reverse strand, counting down.
GGTATTCGAGGCCGCCGGGCACGCGACCCAGCGGACGAAGGATCCCGCTGCTCCCCTCGACCACGGCTTCTACCACGGGCTCGGCCACGGCGTCGGCCTCGAGGTGCACGAGGCGCCGGGAATGGGATTCGCGGGCAGCGACGTGCTCCGGGCCGGCGACGTCGTCACGGTCGAGCCCGGCCTCTACCGTCCGGGCACCGGCGGCTGCCGGCTCGAAGACCTGGTCGTCGTGACCGACGACGGCTACCAGAACCTGACCCGATACCCGTACGAGCTCCAGCCGTGACCTCGATCTCCAACCTGCTCCAGGAGGACCGCCGCTACCCGCCGTCACCCGAGTTCGCGGCGCTTGCGAACGCGCGGTCGGAGATCTACGAGCGCGACTTCGACGAGCTCTGGACGACGGAGGGGCGTGAGCGCGTCACCTGGTTCGAGCCGTTCACGAAGCTCTACGAGTGGGAGCCGCCCTACGCGAAGTGGTATCTCGGCGGCACGCTCAACGTCTGCTTCAACTGCGTCGACCGCCACGTCGACGCCGGCCGCGGAGACAGGGTCGCCTACCACTGGGAGGGCGAGCCGGAGAACGACCGGCGCACGATCAGCTACGCCGACCTGCAGCGCGAGGTCGTCCGCTTCGCGAACGGGCTGCGCGCGCTCGGCGTGCACAAGGGCACTCCGGTCGCGATCTACATGGGGATGGTGCCGGAGCTGCCTGCGGCGATGCTCGCGTGCACGCGCCTGGGCGCGCCGCACACCGTCGTCTTCGGCGGCTTCTCGGCCGACTCCCTCTCCGACCGCATGGTCGACATGGGCTGCGAGGTGCTGATCACCCAGGACGAAGCACGGCGGCGCGGCTCCCTCGTGCCGCTGAAGAAGATCGCCGACGAGGCCGTGGCGGTCGCGCCGAAGGTGCACACGGTGGTCGTGCTCGAGCACACCGGAGGCGAGGTGCCGCTCACCGAGGGCCGCGACCGCACCTGGGCCGAGGTCACCGCAGGGGAGAGCGACGACGCCTCGACCTGCCCGTGCGAGCCGATGGACGCCGAGGACCTGCTGTTCCTGATGTACACGAGCGGCACGACCGCGAAGCCGAAGGGGATCGCCCACACGACCGGCGGCTACCTCGTCGGCGTCTCGACGACGCACCACTACATCTTCGACCTCAAGCCCGAGACCGACGTCTGGTGGTGCGCCGCCGACATCGGCTGGATCACCGGTCACAGCTACATCGTCTACGGGCCGCTCTGCAACGGCGCCACGAGCGTGATCTACGAGGGCACCCCCGACTATCCCGACAAGGACCGCTGGTGGGAGATCGCGGAGCGCTACGGCGTCACGATCCTCTACACCGCGCCGACCGCGATCCGCAGCCATATGAAGTGGGGGCCCGAGTTCGCCGCGCGCCACGACCTCTCCTCGCTGCGGCTGCTCGGCTCGGTCGGCGAGCCGATCAACCCCGAGGCGTGGATGTGGTACCGCGAGCACGTCGGCGGCGACCGCTGCCCGATCGTCGACACCTGGTGGCAGACCGAGACCGGGATGATCCTGATCACTCCGCTGCCGGGAGTGACGACGACGAAGCCGGGCTCGGCGACGAAGCCCTTCCCCGGCGTGGCGGCCGCGGTCGTGAACGAGGTCGGCGAGGAGGTCGGCCCGGGCGGCGGAGGCTATCTCGTGCTGAAGCGCCCCTGGCCGGCGATGCTGCGCGGGATCTTCGGCGACGACGCAAGGTACCGGCAGACGTACTGGGCGCGGATGGAGAACACGTATTTCGCCGGCGACGGCGCCCGGATCGACGAGGACGGCGACTACTGGCTGCTCGGCCGCGTCGACGACGTGATGAACGTCTCCGGGCACCGCATCTCGACGATCGAGGTCGAGTCGGCGCTGGTCGACCATCCCTCGGTGGCCGAGGCGGCGGTGTGCGGGCGCGCCGACGCGACCACCGGCCAGGCGATCGTCGCCTACGTGACCCTGAAGGGCGGCCAGGAGCCGTCGGTCGAGATGCTCGAGGAGCTCCGCAACCACGTCGGCAAGAAGATCGGCGCGATCGCGAAGCCGGCGAACGTCGTCTTCACGCCCGAGCTGCCCAAGACGCGCAGCGGGAAGATCATGCGCCGCCTCCTGCGCGACGTGGCCGAGAACCGGCCGCTCGGCGACACGACGACGCTCGCCGACCCAGCGGTCGTCACGGAGCTGAAGGAGCGCGCAGACTCCGAGAAGTCCGAGGAGTAGCGGCTACCGTTTGTCGACGTGAAGCTCGGCTTCGCCGTCGTCGTCACCGCCGCACTCGCTCTGACCGGAACCGCACATGCGGCCGTCCGCGTGGCCGTGTCCCCGTCGACTGCGCTGATCGACGAGCCCGTCGACGTCCGCGTCACCGGGCTTTCGCCGCGCGCGACCGTGACGCTCCAGGCGACGACGAAGGACTACCTGGGCAAGCTCTGGCGCGGGCGGCTCTCGGTTCGGGCGAACGCGCACGGGGTCTACGACTCGCACCGGTCGATGCAGCTCTTCTGGTCGATCCGCCCCGTTCAGAGCTGGACGGGCTGGTACTTCGCGCCGCCGGTCGCGCCGACCGACGTGAGCCTCACGGTGATCGGCTCCGGTCGCGCGGCGGCGCATGCCGTCCTCCGGCGCCGCGCAGCGGCCGCCGGGCTCGGCTCGACCGACGCGACGCTCACACAGCAGGGCTTTCTCGGGAGGTACTTCGCACCGTCCTCCTCGGCCGCGGCGACCCCGGCGGTCCTCCTGATCGGCGGTTCCGGGGGCGGCTATGCCTCCCCGTACCTCGCGGGCCTGCTCGCCTCGCACGGCTACCCGTCGCTCGCACTCGCGTACTTCAAGGAGCCGGGCCTGCCACAGACTCTGAAGGACATCCCACTCGAGTACTTCGCGAAGGCGCTCCGCTGGCTCGGGTCGCAGCCGGGCGTCGATTCCAGGCGCGTCGTCGTTCTCGGCGCCTCTCGCGGCGGCGAGGGTGCCCTGCTGATCGGCTCGACGTATCCGGATCTCGTCCGCGGCGTGGTCGCCGCGGTGCCGAGCGACCAGGTCGTGGGCGCGTACCCCGGCCCGGGCTACGCCTGGACGCTTGCCGGCGAGCCGGTGCCGTACGGGCCGATCGCAGTCGAGAAGATCGCAGGGCCGGTGCTCGCCCTCGGCGGGCGCAAGGACGAGGTCTGGGACTCGGCCGGCGCGGTCGCCCGGATCGTCGATCGCGCCCGCATGTACGGCCGCAACGACGTCGTCGGGGTCGTCTACCCGCGCGCGGGGCACGGTGTGCTCGCGCTGCCGAACTGCCCGTCGTCGGGGACCGTCGAGGTCGCGCCCGGCACCTACGAGGAGCTCGGCGGCACCCTCGACGGCAATCTGAGGGCGCACACCGACTCGTGGGCGCGCATCCTCCTCTTTCTCTCCAGGCTAGGGCAGTAGCTTCTCGAAGCGCTCGGCGTCGTCGAACGGGCCGATCAGCGCGAGCTTGATCCCGCGGTTCTCGATCAGGTCGCGCGCGACCCGCTGCACGTCCTCGCCGGTGACCTTGTCGAGGGCGTCGAGCACCTCCTGCGGATCGACGGCGCCGCCCTCGAGCACCTCGCGGCGGAGGCCGTACATGATCAGCCCTTGTGGGCTCTCGAGCGAGAGGACGAAGCGGCCTTTCGCGAAGCTGCGCGCCTTCTCGAGCTCGTCGGAGGGGACGGGCTCCGCGGCGATCCGCTCGAACTCGGCGACGATCGTGGTGACCGCGTCGTCGATGCGGTTGATGTCGACGCCGGCCTGGGAGTAGAGCGAGCCTGCGTCGGTGTAGCTGTGGTTGACGCCGAAGACGTAGTAGGCGAGGCCGCGGCGCTCGCGCACCTCGGTGAAGAGGCGCGACGACATGCCGCCGCCGAGCACGTTCGCGACCATCTGCAGTGGGTAGCGGTCGGAATGCTCGAGTGGGTAGCTGCGCACTCCGACGCAGATGTGCGCCTGGTCGGACTGCTTCGTGAAGACCTTCACCTGCGAGCCGTTCTCCGGCGGGAGGACGACCGGGGCGACCTCGCCCGTCTCGGCCGCCTCGAGGTCGCCGAGCCTCCGTTCGATCTCGCCGAGCAGGTCGCCGTCGATCCGGCCGCCGACGCCGACGACCATCCGCGACGGCTTGTACCACTGGTCGAGGTAGCCGAAGAACGTGTCGCGGGTCGCGCCGCGGACCGTCTCCTTGCGGCCGATGATGTCCCAGCCGAGCGGCTGGTCACCGTAGAGGAGCTCGTCGTAGACGCCGCCGATGAAGTCGCGCGGCGTGTCGAAGTACATGTTCATCTCCTCGACGATCACGCCCTTCTCGCGCTCGATCTCCTCGGGCTCGAACTTCGAGTCGCGGAGCATGTCGACGAGCACGTCGAGCGCGACGTCGCGATGCTCGGCCGCGCACTTGACGTAGTAGCCCGTGTACTCCTTCCCGGTGAAGGCGTTGAACTCGCCGCCGATCGCGTCGATCTCGCCCGCGATGTCGCGGGCGGTCGGGCGGCGTTTCGTGCCCTTGAAGAACATGTGCTCGGCGAAGTGCGCGATCCCGTTCGTGTCGGGAGTCTCGTAGCGAGAGCCGGCGGCGAGCATCACCGAGACGGTCACCGACTGTGCCTGCGGCATCGGTGCTGTCACGACCCGTAGGTCGTTCCCGAGAGTCTGTCGCTCGAACGCGCTCACGAGAAGGCATGCTACCCACCCGATGTCTGGTGACTTGACCCGTGCCGCGATCGCCGCCCAGCCGGACTGGCTGCGTGCGGTGCCGACCGGCCTCCGCTTCCCCGACGGCGTGCGGAGGCTCTTCACCGGCTGCGGCACCTCGTTCCACGCGGCGCAGACGGGCGGGGACGCGGTGCAGGCGCTCGAGCTCGTGCTCAGGCCGGAACGCGACGCAGAGCTGCTCGTGCTCGTCAGCCACGAGGGCGAGACGCCGCTAACCCTCGAGGCGGCCCGGGCGTGGCGCGGCCCGCGGTGGCTCGTCACCGGCAAGGCCGAGAGCCCGCTCGCGACGCTGTGCGAGGAGGTCGTGGTCTGCACGCCCGCGGTGGAGGGGAGCTGGTGCCACACGGCGAGCTACACCTGCGCGGTGGCGGCGATCGACGCGCTCGCCGGCAACGAGATCGGGTGGCTCGGCGACGCGGCTGCAGCGGCGGACGGGTTTCCGGCCTCCGCGCACGAGCGCTTCCTCGTCGCCGGCGCCGGGCGGGACTGGCCGACGGCGCACGAGGCGGTGCTGAAGCTGCGGGAGGGCGCCTTCGTCGCCGCCGAGGCCTACGAGACCGAGCAGCTCCTGCACGGCTTCCTGGCCGCGGTGGACGAGTCGGTGCGCGCCTTCGTGCTCGAGGGCGAGGGGCGGGCGGCCGAGCGCGCGGCGGCGGCGGCCGCGGCGCTGCGCGAGCTCGGCTGCGAGGTAACCCTCGTGCCGACACGCCACCCGGCGGTGGACATCGTCCCGTTCCAGAAGCTGACAGTCGCGCTGGCGGAGCTCCGTGGGGTCGACCCCGACCGGATCCACCGCGACGACGAGCGCTGGGCCCGGGCGGCAGCGGCCGGCAAGGCAGACAACGCCGCCTAGGGCCGAAACCCGGGGTCAGACCCCGGACATGGCTCGCGCGGTCACCCCGGCTCGGATCGCGCTCGGCACAGGGCTGCGGGGCAACTGATGCCCTGAGTCGACAGGGCCCGGCGGTCGGCGACTGTGGACGAAGCGTCACGCAATCGTTTCGGGGTCTGACCCCTTTCCACAGGCGAGTCACGATCGATCTTCGAGGCGATACACGAAGCGCAGCGCCTGCCAGCTCTCGTCGATCGCCGCGCTCTTGTTGTCGACGAGGCCGTGTGCGAGACCGGTTTCCTGGACGGTCTCGAAGCTGAGGTCGGTCTCGATCCGCGAGGTTTTCTTCGGCCAGGCGACCCAGAGCCCGTCGTGCGGTGCGAGCGTCGCCTTCAGCGCGGCGAAGCGGCGCTCGAGCTCGGCCCGGCTCACGGTGAAGAGCACGAGCACCTCGACACCGGGCTTCGCACCGAGCTTGGCCGCGAGCGGCGTGCCCGAATAGTCCTTAGCGGGCATGCCAGGCCGCGAGCAGCTCGGCCTCGCGCTCGGGGGTCAACCCCGCCGTGGCCGTCCACTCCGGGACGTCGCGGATCGTCTCGGCCAGAGGCCGGAAGGTCAGCCCGGCGTCGAGCGCGCGCGAGACGTCGACGAGCTGGAAGTCGCGCCACTCGCCGTCGCCCGCCGGGATCCAGAGCGGCAGCTCCATCCACTCGCCGACTTCTTGCTCGACGAGGAACGCCTCGTCGACCCAGGTCACCTGCTCCGCGCCGCAGGCCTCGAGCAGTGCCCCGAACGTCACCTCGCCGGGCCGGCCCGTCGCGTTGAACGGCCCGGTCGAGCCGGCCTCGACCATCCGCACGATCCACTCGGCGAGGTCGCGCACGTCGATGAACTGCACCGGACGCTCCGGCGGGGTCGGCGCGAGGACCTCGCCCCCGCGCCGCGCCCGCTGCGGCCAGTAGGTGAAGCGGTCGGTCGGGTCATCCGGCCCGACGATCAAGCCGGGCCGCACGAGGAGCGCCCGTCCCGGAAGCGCGCGCTCGACCTCCTCCTCGCAGAGGGCCTTGAGCGCTCCGTAGGCCGGGCCCCGGAACTCCTCGGTCGGCTCCTCGAGCCTCGCGAGCGGCGAGCTCTCCGTACGCGGCTCCGCGAAGTCCGCATAGACCGAGATCGAGGAGACGAAGACGTAGCGCTCGACCGCGCCCGCGAGCAGTTGCGCCGACGCGGCGACGACGCGGGGCACGTAGCCGGAGGTGTCGACGACGGCGTCCCATTCGCGCCCCTCGAGCGCGCCCAGGTCCCCGTCGCGGTCGCCGCGCAGGTGCTCGGCCTCGGGGAAGAGGCCCGGGTTGGTCTCTCCGCGCGTGAAGAGCGTCACCTCGTGGCCCGAGGTCAGCGCCGCGGCGGCGACGTGCTTCCCGAGGAATTTCGTCCCGCCGAGGAGGAGGAGCCTCACAGCGCCGCGAGCTCGGAGAGGAGCCGGTCGACCTCCCCGGAGGTGTTGTAGTGGACGAACCCGGCCCGCACGGCGCCGTCGGGCAGGCCCAGCCGCTCCATGATCTCGACCGCGTAGTAGTTGCCGTGCCACAGCGCGAAGCCGCGCTCGCCGAGCACCGCCGAGACCTCGGCCGGGCTCCGGCCCGACACGTTGAAGGCGAAGGTCGGCACGCGGCCATCCATCGTCGGCGGGCCGTACAGCGTCACGTTCGCCGGGAGCCCGCCGAGTAAGCGCTCGCCGAGCCCGCGCTCGTGCGCGCGGATCGCGTCCCAGCCGAACGACTCGATGTGCTCCACCGCGGCGACGAAGCCCGCGAGCAGCTCGTGCTGCATCGTCCCCGTGTCGAAGCGGTGGCCGACCGGCTCGAACGGCGCCGGCCGCACCTTGTACGGGCGCCACGACTCGAGCAGGTCGCGCCGGCCGTAGGCGAGCCCCTGGTGAGGGCCGAAGAACTTGTACGGCGAGCAGATGAGCACGTCGAGGCCCCAGGCCGCGACGTCGATCGGCCCGTGCGGCGCGTAATGGACCGCGTCGGCCCACGCGAGCGCGCCGGCCTCGTGCGCGAGCTCGGCGATCAGCCGCGGGTCAGTCACGATGCCGACGGCGTTCGAGGCGACGGGGAACGCGACCACCCGGGTGCGTTCCGAGAGCAGTCGCTGCAGGTCGTCGAGATCGAGGGTGCAGTCGTCGTTCACGTCCACGAGACGAACGACGAGCTCGCGGTCGCGCGCCAGCTCGAGCCACGGAGAGACGTTGGCGTCGTGATCGAGCTTCGTAGTGAGGATCTCGTCGCCCGGTCTCAGCTCCCGGCCGAGAGCGCGCGTGAGAGCGAAGTTGAGATTCGTCATGCTCGGCCCGAAGGCGACCTCGTCGGCGGCGCAGCCGAGGAAGCGGGCCGCGGTCTCGCGGGCGTTCTCGATCAGCGCGTCGGTGCGTCGGCTCGTGTCGAAGTCGCCGCCGCTGTTTGCGTTCGAGTCGCGCAGGTAGCCCGCGATCGCGGCGATCACCGAGTCCGGCACCTGCGTCCCACCCGGCCCGTCGAAGAACACGAGCGGTTGCCGGAGGGCGGGGAAGCGTGCACGGATCGCCTCGACGTCGAACGTGACCGCGCTCACGCGTTGACCACCCATTCGTAGCTCGGGGTCGCGGTCAGGGAGGCGCCGATGAAGCAGTCGCGCTCGGCCTTGTCGAGCAGCTCGTGCAGGCTCTCGGGCAGCGGCTCGAGCTCCGCCTCGATCCGCACGTCGACCTCGACGAACGCGAAGCGCCCGTCCTGCTCCCGGCGGGCGACCGTGCCTCGGGCCGATCCATCCGCCGTCAGCTCGAGCCCGGCGCGGCGTGCGTGGTGGCGCAGGCTCTTGATCGAGCAGGCGACGAGCCCGGCGAGAAGGAGATGCTCGGGCGTCCACGCGCCCGGGAGCTCGAGCGGCGAGGCGTCTTCGGCCCGGGCCTGGCCGGCGCGGTCGAGCGTGGCGCGGTACTCGAACTGTTTCGCCTGGGCGCTCATCCCTTCAGCCTATTTGACAGGATCGGGCCGTGGACGAGCCCCGCTTCGCCGTGCTGGGCCCTACCGGTTTCACGGGCCGCCTCGTGCTGGCCGAGGCGCGAGCAGCGAAGGTGCCGCTACGGCTGGTCGGGCGCCGCCGCGAGGCGCTCGAGGAGCTCGCGCTCCCCGGCGACGAGCTGCGCGTCGCGGACGCGTCCGCGCCAGGCGACGCGTTCATCGGCTGCGCCGCTGTGCTCTCGTGCGCGGGCCCGTTCCTGCGTATCGGTGCGGCGCCGGTCGCGGCGGCCACGGCTGCCGGGGCGGCCTACCTCGACTCGAGCGGCGAGCAGGCCTGGGCGAGGCTCCTGTTCGAGCGCTTCCGCGAGGCCGAGACCGCGGTCCTGCCGTGCTTCGGGTTCGACTACGTCCCGGGCGACGTCGCCGCCAGGCTCGCCGCCGAGGAGCTCGAGCCGCTCGACGAAATCGTGGTCGCCTACTCGGCCTCGGCCGTCGCGACGAGCCGCGGCACCCGAAGGACGGTCGGCGAGATCATGGCCCAACCGGTGGTCGCCTGGCACGAGGGCAGGCTCGTTGCGTCCCGGCTCGGTGCGACGACGCGGACGGTGGTGTTCCCGTTCGGCGCCCGCGAGGTGGCCGAGTTCGGCGGCGCCGAGCCGCTCACGGTGCCGCGCCACACCGACGTCCGCACCGTGCGCTCGTACATGCGGCTCGCGAAGCCGGCGGTGAAGGCCGCGCGGGCGGCACGGTTCCTGGCCCCGCTGATCAGGGCGAGCGCCGGGCTCCGGGGGATCGGGCCTGACGATCGGAAGCGCGCGGCGACGCGGTTCGTCGTCGTCGCCGAGGCGCGTGGCCCGCAGGGCGGGCGCCGCGTCACGCTCGCCGGCTCGGACCCCTACCTCCTCACCGCGCGGCTGCTGGTCGCGGGCGCCCGTCTCGACCCGCGCCGGGTCGGGCCGCTCGCGCCGTCGGAAGCGTTCGATGCGCGCGCCCTGATCGAGGCCGCCGGAGACCTGCTGCGGATCGAGTCGGTCGAGACGCTATAACCGGTCCGGTCCGTCCGGTCCTGCGCCTATGGTGCGGCCCAGTGAGGCTTCGGCCCCTCAGTGAGGAAGAGTGCTACGCCCGCTGCTACGGCGGTTGGGAGCCGACCGTCAAGATCGTCCGCCTCGAGCCGCGCCCTTCGCGCTACGACCTCGACGTGACCGGCGAGGAGCTGCGGCGTCAGCTCGAAGAGAGGCTCGACGCGCGCGCGCCGGACGAGCCCGCCGAGGCGGCGTAGCGGGTCTATAGTCAGCCAGTGTCCGGCGGTGGGACCATCGATCACGAGCCGGCCCCACGCTTCGACGAGGCCGGCGACGCGACGCGGCGTACGCGGCTCGCCAACGAGCGCACCTACCTCGCGTGGTGGCGGACCGGGCTCACCGCGCTCGCAGTCAGCCTCGGCGCAGGCAAGATCGTGCCGGGGATCACGGGCGGAGAGCGCTGGCCGTGGGTGATCCTCGGCGTTCTCTACGCCGTGCTCGGGATCGCCTTCATCGCGTACGGGTTCGTGCGCCAGAAGGCAGTCGATGGTGCGATTGCGCGCGGCGAGTTCGAGCGGCCCGACCCCCGCGCGGTGCTCGTGCTGGCGGTGTTCGGCGCCGCCCTCGGAGTGCTCACCGTCGTCCTCGTGATCGCGGCGACCTGAGGTGAACGTCCAACAGGTCAAGGAGGCAGTTGCGGCGGGCGCGATCGTGCTCGATCTGCGCGCCCCATCCGCCTTTGCAGCTGCTCACGTGCCGGGAGCGGTGACGATGCAGTTCAACCGGGCCGACCTCGCCGACCGGGCCGAGCTGATCCTGCCGCACGGGCAGGAGCTCGTCGTCCAGGACGAGCAGGAGGCGGAGGCTCGGACTGCGGTCGAGCTGCTCCGCTCGGCCGGCTTCCACGTCGTCGGACACCTCGAGGGCGGGCTCGCCGCCTGGAGGGCCGCGGGCGAGCCGGTCGCCGCGCTGCCACTCATGAGCGTGACCGAGCTTCACGAGCGCACGAGCGCCTACCTCGTGCTCGACGTGCGCGAGGGCTTCGAGTACCGCAACGGCCACGTCGAGGGCTCGGTGTTCCTGCCGACCGCAGAGGCCTGGGAGCGGGCGCAGGAGCTCGAGTCCGACCGTCCGATCGCCGTGATCTGCGACGACCAGATCCGGAGCGCGGCGGTCGCCTCGATGCTGCAGCGCAAGGGCAGGGACGCGAGGCTCGTGACCGGTGGGATCGTCGATTGGCTCGAGCGTGGCTATCCGGTCGTCACCACCTAGCGTCAGCGCCGTTCCCGACGTGCTCGCGGCGGGGCTCTCGGCGATCTTCTGCGGCATCAACCCGGGCCGGGTCTCGGCGGCTGCCGGGGCACATTTCGCGAACCCGCGCAACGACTTCTGGCGGCTGCTCCACGCGGCGGGCTTCACGCCGCGTCTGCTCGAGCCGTCCGAGCAGCGCTCGCTGCCCGGCTACGGCTTCGGGATCACGAACGCCGCCTATCGCACGACTTCGGGCTCGGGCGACCTGCGCCGGGCGGACTTCGCCGGCGCGGCCTCGCGGTTGGAGCGAATCGCCCTGGAGCTCCGGCCCGGCGCGATCGGCTTCGTCGGGAAGGAGGCCTACCGCGGCGCCCTCGGCGAGCGGCCCGAGCTCGGGCCCCAGAAACGCCGCCTGGGCGAGACGCGGCTCTTCGTGCTCCCGTCCACCTCGCCCGCCAACGCAGCCGTGCCGTGGGACGAGCGGCTGCGATGGTTCCGCGCCTTCCGTCGCTCGATCGAGTGATCTCGGGCGATCCCCCCGGTTGGGGGAGGAACGGTCACTCGCCCCGGGCTACGGTCTCCCCAAGCGAGCCCGCCACGCTCGCGCCCACCGCTCGGCCCTTCCGCAGGATTCTTCCTAGTCGCTCCACCGGTTCGTGATCGGCGTGCGCCGGTCGCGTCCGAAGGCCTTGGGGTGCAGCTTCACCCCGGGCGGCGCCTGGCGGCGCTTGTACTCGGCTCGGTCGATCATCCGCAGCGCACGCTCGACGACGTCGGGATCGAAGCCGTCGGCGAGCAGCTCGTCGCGCGTCCGGTCGAGCTCGACGTAGGCCTCGAGCACGGGATCGAGCGCCTCGTACGGCGGCAGCGAGTCCTCGTCGCGCTGGTCCGGGCGCAGCTCGGCGCTCGGCGCCCGCTCGATGATCGAAGCGGGGATCAGCTCGCGACCCGCGCGCTCGTTCAGGTGGCGGGCGAGCCGGAACACGTCCGACTTGTAGACGTCCTTGAGCAACGCGAAGCCGCCGGCCATGTCCCCGTAGAGCGTGGCGTAGCCGACCGAGAGCTCCGACTTGTTGCCGGTCGCGACGAGCAGCCAGCCGAACTTGTTGGAGAGCGCCATCAGGAGCACGCCGCGCGCGCGGGCCTGGACGTTCTCCTCGGTCAGGTCCGCGTCGCGCCCGGTGAACGTCTCGGCGAGCGTCGCCGTGAACGCGTCGACGACGGGCAAGATCGGAAGCTCGAGGAATGGGCACCCGAGGCTCTCCGCGAGCGCACGTGCGTCGGACTGCGTCTCGGCGGACGAGTATCGGGACGGCATGGAGACGCAGTGGACGCGCTCCGGCCCGAGCGCCTCGGCGGCGAGCGCCGCGACGAGCGCCGAGTCGATCCCGCCGGAGACGCCGACCACGACGTCCGCGAAGCGGTTCTTCGTCACGTAGTCGCCGAGCCCGAGCTCGAGAGCGAGTCGCATCTGCTCGAGGTCGTCCACGAGCGGGGCGACGGTCGCATCGGCCGGTGCGCTCTTGGTGCCGGGCTCGGCGAGCGGGACGAGCAACGGCGCCGGCTCCGCTTCGAGCTCGCGCGCGAGGGCGCGGCGGCGCACGTCCCGCAGGCGGCGGGCGACGACAGCCTCGGGCTCGACGTCCGCGACGAGGAGGCACTCCACGAAGCCCGGCGCCCGTGCGATTACCTCGCCCTCGTCGTCGAGCACCACGGAGTGGCCGTCGAAGATCAGCTCGTCCTGGCCGCCGACCGCGTTGCAGAAGGCGAGGAAGCAGGTGTTGTCGCGGGCCCGCGTGACCAGCATCTCCTCCCGCTCGCGGTCCTTGCCCACATGGAACGGCGACGCGGAGATGTTCGCGATCATGTGCGCGCCGGCGAGCGCGAGATCCGTCGCCGGCGGCCCCGGCTGCCAGATGTCCTCGCAGATCGTCGGTCCGACGAGCGTCGAGCCGAGCTGGAGCAGGACGAGGTCGCGGCCTGCGGCGAAGTAGCGGTCCTCGTCGAACACGCCGTAGTTCGGCAGGAAGCGCTTCCGGTACACGGCCTTGACCTCGCCGTCCGCGCAGACGGCGCAGGCGTTGAAGAGGTCGCGGTCGAAGTGGGGGAAGCCGACGAGCGCGGAGGTGCCGCGAACCTCCGCGGCGATCTCTCGGAGCGTCCGCTCGGCGGCCCGGACGAACCCCGGCCGTAGCAGGAGATCCTCGGGTGGATAGCCCGTGACCGCGAGCTCGGGGAAGAGGACGAGGTCGGCCTGCGCGTCGCGCGCCTCCTCGAGCCGGGCGACGATCCGGTCGCGGTTGCCCTCGAGGTCGCCGACGACCGTGTTGATCTGAGCGAGGGCGAGCCGCATCCCACCGCGAGAATACCCGTGATGGTCGCGCCCGAAATCGGCACGGTTCAGGCACGGTTCCGGCACAGAGCCGTGCGCCGCCGCCCGCTACCGTCACTTCCCCGTGGGCGGGTGGGGGGTGGGGATGGGACCGGACCTAGGCGCCGCGCCGCAACCGGATCGAGTTGAGATCCCCGGCGACCACCTCGTCGGCGCGGGGAATCAGCTCCTCGATGTCGTCGTGCTCGGCATGGATGTAGCGGCCGCCGAGCTCGTCGGCGCGGCCCGAGGCCAGCACCCGAACGAGCCGCGGCGCGAGCTCCGGCGGCGTCCACGGCGCGTCGTCGCCGAAGACCGGCGCAGTCATGTCCGTCTGCACCATCCCCGGTGAGATGTGGAATGCGCGGACGCCGTGCTCCCGAGCCTGCGCGTCGAGCGCCTCGGTGAAGCGGCTGAGCGCCGCTTTGCTCGGTCCGTAGGCGGAGCCGAGGGCGACTCCGGCTTCGATCGGAAGGTACGAGGCTCCCGAGCTGACGTTGACGATCCGGCCGCTTCCGCGCTCGATCATTCCCGGCAGCGCCGCACGGCAACAGAGGAACGTGCCGAGCACGTTGACCTCGAAGACGTGCCACCACGCCTCGGGATCCTCGTCCCAGGCGAGGCGTTGCGCGCCGGAGATGCCGGCGTTGTTGACGAGGAGATCGAGCTCGCCGAACCCGGCGAACCAGCGCTCGACGTCCTCCTGCCGCGCGACGTCGCCGACGAGCGAACGCCCACCGATCTCATCCGCGACCGCCTCGACCTGCTCGCGCGTCCGCCCGGTCACGACCACGTCCATCCCCGCTCCGGCCAGCTCACGCGCCACGTTGGCGCCGATCCCGCGACCGCCGCCGGTCACGAGCGCCACTCCGCTCAGTGCATCAGCCATCCACAGCCTCCTTGATCTCGTCCAGCGATTCCGGGTTCTCGACCGCCGACAGGTCGCCGGGATCGTGCCCGAGCGCCGTCGCCCGAACCGCGCGCCTCACGATCTTCGCGGAGCGCGTCTTCGGCAGCGCGGCCACGAGCACAACCCGTTCCGGGGCGAACGCCTTCCCGAGCTCCGCCGCGACGACCGCGCGGACCTCGGCCGGATCGGGCTCGCGGCCCGGAGCGGCGACGCAGAAGAGCCAGACGACTTCGCCCTTCACCTCGTGCGGTACGCCTATCGCAGCCGCCTCCGCCACGTCCGGGTGCGACACGGCCGCCGACTCGAGCTCGGCGGGGCCGATCCGCTTCCCGGCGATGTTGAGGGTGTCGTCCGAGCGCCCGTGCAGATACCAGTACCCGTCCGCGTCGACGGAAGCCCAGTCGCCGTGGCACCAGACGCCCGGGAAGCGGCGCCAGTACGCGTCGAGATACCGCTCGGGGTCGCGCCAGATCCCGCGCGTCATTCCGGGCCAGGGGCGCGTGCACACGAGCTCGCCGACCTCGCCGCGCACGGGCCGGCCGTCGGCGTCGAAGACGTCCATCGCCTGCCCGAGCGCGGGGAACCCGAGCGCGACCGGCTTGATCGGCTCCACGATGCAGGTCGAGAGGAAGCAGGCCCCGACCTCGGTGCCGCCGGAGATGTTGACGATTGGAACACGTCCGCCGCACACGTGCTCGGCGAGCCACAGATACGGGCCCAGGTTCCACGGCTCGCCTGTCGTCGTGATCGCTCGCAGCGAGGAGAGATCGGCGTCGGGCTCGCCCTTCGGGATCAGCGCCCGCACCAGCGTGGGCGAGACTCCGAGCATCGTCACACGCTCCGACTCGACGAGCTTCCAGAGCCGGTCGCCGGGCCAATCAGGGGCGCCCTCCGCGTAGACGACCGTCGCCCCGGCCGCTCCGGCTCCGACGACGGTCCAGGGTCCCATGATCCAGCCCATGTCGGTGGAGAAGTGGACGCGGTCGCCGGCGTGCAGGTCGGACTGGTAGGCAGCCTCGCGCCCGACCGAGACGAGGAAGCCGCCCTGGACATGGAGCACGCCCTTCGGCCGGCCGGTCGTGCCGGAGGTGTACGCGAGCAGGTACGGCGCCTCCGAGTCGACCTCCACCGGCTCCACGGTGCCGGCGCGGCCCGCGACGAGCTCGTCCCAGAGGACGTCGCGTCCCTCCGACATGGGCGCGGTCGTGCCGAGCCGACGCCACACGACCACGCGTTCCACCGACGGCACCGTGCGCAGCGCTTCGTCGGCGACCTCCTTCATCGGCACGACCTGGCCGCGGCGCAGCGAGCCGTCGGCCGTGATCAGCGCGGTCGCGCCCGCGTCGACGAGCCGTGCGGCGATCGCGTGGGCGGCGAACCCGGAGAAGATCGGCACCTGCACCGCGCCGAGATGGGCGAGCGCGTGCGAGGCGATCGCGACCTCGGGCGCCATCGGCAGGAACGTCCCGACGACGTCGCCCTCGCCGATCCCGAGCGCCGCGAGGCCCTCTGCAAGCAGGTACACCTCGTGCGAGAGCTCGGCCCACGAGAGCGCGCGCCGTCCGCCGTCCTCGGGCTGCCAGACAGCCGCCTCGCCCTCTCGGCCCGCCCAGCGGTGAACGCAGTTCCACGCCAGGTTGAGCCGGCCACCCGTGAACCAGCGCGCCCATTCGACCCCGCGGGACTCGTCGAGCACGGCCTCCCACGGCCGCGAGAACTCGAGCCCGAGGTCCTCCACGACCGCCGGCCAGAAACGGTCAGGCTCGTCGACCGAGACGCGGAGCAGGGCGTGGAAGTCGGCGCAGCCGAGGCGGCGCATCAGCCGCGTCACGTTGGCGTGCTCGACGACCTCGGCGCTCGGCTCCCAGACGTAGTCCCCCAAGGCTTGGCCAGATTACTCGACCCGCGGTGACGGCGGACCGCTAACTTAGTGGTTGCTAACTTCCGAGACGGAGAGGACACGCACCGATGAAGGCACGCATTCTCGCGCCCGAGAACCGCAAGTGGTGGACGCTCGCAGCGCTCTCGTTCGCTCTCTTCATGATCATGCTCGACAACACGGTCGTGAACGTGGCGCTCCCGTCGATCCAGCGCGATCTCGGGATCGGGATCTCCGAGCTCGAGTGGATCGTGACGGCGTATGCGCTCTCCTTTGCAGTGTTCCTGCTCACCGGCGGGAAGCTCGCCGACCGCTACGGGCGGCGCCGGATCTTCCTGATCGGGCTCATGGTCTTCACGGTCTCGTCGCTCGCCTGCGGCCTCGCGGGCAGCGCCGGGCTCCTGATCGGCGCCCGGACCGTCCAGGGCATCGGCGCGGCGCTGATGATGCCGGCCACGCTCTCGATCATCTCGGCCGTGTTCCCGGCCCGCGAGCGCGGCGCCGCGATCGGGATCTGGGCCGGTGTCTCGGCGATGGCGCTCGCGATCGGCCCGCTCGTGGGCGGCGTTCTGGCCGAGAAGGCGAACTGGAACTGGATCTTCTTCATCAACGTCCCCGTCGGAGCTCTGGGCATCGTCGCCGCCTTCATCCTCGTGCCCGAGTCCCGCGACACGAGCGCCGTGCAGCGGCTCGATCTCCCGGGTCTGATCACCT
The DNA here is from genome assembly GCA_963724805.1 of uncultured Actinomycetes bacterium. GTDB lineage: Bacteria > Actinomycetota > Thermoleophilia > Gaiellales > Gaiellaceae > CAVQZA01. The sequence continues at coordinate 203,582 of CAVRWA010000014.1, read as the reverse complement.
CGGCGGTCGCCGTCTTCGCGCTGACCTACGCCCTGATCGAGGCCAACACGTACGGCTGGACGTCGGCGCGGATCCTCGCGCTCTTCGGGCTCTTCGTGCTCTCCCTTGCCGCCTTCATCGCGCTCGAGCTGCGCCAGCGGGCGCCGATGCTCGATCTCGCGCTCTTCAAGGACGGCACGTTCGCAGGCGCGAACACGGTGGCGCTGATGGTCTCGCTCGCGATGTTCGGGGTCTTCTTCTTCATCTCGCTCTTCGTGCAGAACATCCTCGGCTACTCGGCGATCAAGGCCGGAGCGACGTTCCTGCCGATGACGATCCTGATCATTCTCGTCGCGCCGCTCGCAGGAGCCCTGTCCGACCGCCTCGGCTCGCGCTGGCTGATTGCCGGCGGGATGAGTCTGGTTGCCGGGTCGCTCGTGCTCTTCGCGCAGCTCGACACGAGCTCGACCTTCTGGGACATCCTGCCCGCGCTCCTGATCGGCGGCGTCGGGATGGCTCTGACAATGTCGCCGATGACCTCGGCGGCGCTCTCGGCTGTGTCGGTCGACAAGGCCGGCGTCGCCTCGGGCGTGCTGAACACGTTCCGGCAGGTCGGCGGCTCGCTGGGGATCGCGGTCCTGGGCGCCATCCTCGCGTCCTACGTCTCCGTGGGCCCGCGGAGCCCGCAGTTCGCCGATCAGTTCGTGACGGGCCTGCACCACGCGCTGTATACGAGCGCAGGGATCGCCTTCGCGGCGGCGCTCGTGGCCGCGGTCACGATCCGCAAGCACAGCCCGGCTCCGGCTTCCGAGGCCGTGGAGGCGGTAGCGGCATGACCTCGGCGCGCCTCTCGGCGCCCGAGCGCCGGCAGGCGGTGCTCGACGCGGCCTGCAGGATCTTCTCGGACGGCAGCTACCGCGGCACGACGACGGCGGAGATCGCGCGCGAGAGCGGCGTCTCCGAGCCGATCCTGTACCGGCACTTCGCGTCGAAGCGCGAGCTCTACCTCGCGTGCCTCGAGGCTGCGTGGGCGGACACCCGGGGCCGGTGGGAGGAGCGCGTGGCCGCCGAGCCGGATCCGGCCCGCTGGATACCCGCGATCGCCGTCGAGGCGTTCGAGGTGCGCGAGTGCCCGGCGGTGCTCGCAGACCTCTGGGTGCAGGCGCTCTCCGTGTCGAACGACGACCCCGTGATCGCCGCCGCGCTCTCGGCCCAGATGCGGGAGGTGCACGACTACGTCGCCGGCCTGATCCGTCGCTCGCAGGCGGCGGGCGGAGTGGTGGGCGCGCGCGATCCCGAAGCAGAGGCCTGGATCTTCGTCTCGGTCGGGCTGCTGCGCACCGTGGCGGGACGACTTGGGGGGCTCCTCGGGCCCGACGACCTCGACCGCATCCGCGCGGCGCGCGCCGAGTGGATGCTCGGTCTCACCCCGTAGGCGTCGGACCACGAAGGAGACCCCCGGCTGCGGCCCCGGGGGTCGATCCTTCGAAGAGGATCGCCACACTTTGGGTGACGATCCGGCGGTTGTGGCTCTGCGGCCCAGCCACGCCTCCGGATCTTCTGTCGCCCGACTGCGGCGCTCCCCCTGCATCCTGACCTGGCGTCCGGCCCGGCTGCAAGTGGGCTCACTATAGGCGTGCTCTCCCAGGTCCGTCAAGTACCCCAGTCAAGTGATTTTGAAAATGGCTACTTCACTGGGTTTTCCCTGCGAAAATGCCCCTTTTGGGTGATGCCCAAGGGAACCGACTTGCACTTAGGTGAACTAACAGCTTCACTTCAAGCGAGCCGCCGCAGTGAATCCAGAAACCCGCATCCGCATCCGCACCAGTGCCGCCCAGCCGGGCTCGATCCGGCTTGGCGAGCGTCTCCGCCAGCTTCGCGTCTCGGCGGGGCTGACGCAGACCGAGCTCGCGGGTGAGCGCTTCTCGAAGGAGTACGTGAGCCAGATCGAGCGCGGGAAGACGCGCCCGACCGGCGAGACCGTCGAGTGGCTCGCAGCGCGGCTCGGCGTCGACGCAGGCTTCCTGGCAAACGGCGTCTCCACCGACGAGCGTGGTCGGGTCGAGTCGGCGCTCGCGCGCGTCGAGGCGCTGCTCGAGTCCGATGCGGTCACCGAGGCCGCCGAGGAGATCGGGAACGTCCGTACGGCCGTGCAGGCGACCGGGGTGATCGAGCTCGAGGCTCGGATGCTCCTCGACGACGCCAAGGTGAAGTCACGGCTCGGCGAGGTGCGCGAGGCGCTCGACGTGCTCGCGCGCGTCCGCACGATTGTCGAGGCGCCGCCGTTCTCGGACGTCGAGCGTGCCGAGGTGCTCTTCATGTTCGGCGTCTGCCGTTTCAAGCTCTCGAGCATCCAGACCTCGATCGCCCTGCTCACCGAGTCGCTCTCGCTCGCCGAGCGCTCGGGCCTTCCGTGTGACCGTCTCCGTTCGGACATTCTCAACTGGCGCTCGCGCGGCTACCGGCACATGCGCGACTTCGAGGCGGCGCGGGAGGACGCGGAGGGCGCGCTCGAGCTCGCGGAGGCGCTCGACGACCGCCGCGCGCTCGCGAACGCGAACTTCCAGGCATCGATCGTCGCCGAGCGCCAGGGCCACTGGGTGCTCGCGCGCACGTACGCCGAGCGCGCGAGGACGCAGTACGAGGAGGTTTCGAGCCTCGAGAGCGTCGGCCGGCTCCTGAACAACCTCGGCGGCCTCAACCTGCTGCTCGGGAAGCCGGAGGACGCGGAGTCGCTGCTCAAGGATTCGTTCCGCGTCGCGCTCGAGGTCGGCAACGACGCCGACGCGGCCCGTGCCGTCTCCTCGCTCGCCCAGGTGCACCTGCGCATGGGAGACCAGGAGCTGGCCGAGGAGCAGGCGCGGCACGCGCTGCGGCTCCTCGACGGCCGTGAGGACTACCTCGACGAGATCGGTAACGCGCAGCTCGTCCTCGGGCGCGCGCTGCTCGAGGTCGGCCGCCTCGACGAGGCCGAAGACGCCTTCCGTGACGCGGCCGCGAGCTTCGACCAGCTCTCGTCGGCCAGCCACCGGGCGGCCGCGTGGGTCGCACAGGGCGATCTGGCCGCGGCCCGCGGCGACGATCGCACGGCGGCGCGGCTGTATCGCACCGCCGCCGAGGCTCTCCAGGACTTCCGCTTCTAACCAAACAGACACGAAAGGAGGTGTTCATATGTCGAAGGCTCGTCTCATCTACCTACTGGTGATCGCATCAGTGTTTGCGTTCTACGTGGCGTCGGTGTGCAGGTTCCCGATCGCGCACGTCGCGGGTTTCGCAAGCGGCGACAGCGGCTTTTCCACTGGCAACGGCTAATTCGGGACGCGCGTCCCGGGCTCATGGCGTCAAGGAGGCCCGTGGACGCCCGCACTGCGGGGAAGATTCGTAACGCATCGATCCTCCCTCCTGGGAGGCCCGGCCCCTCGTTGAGTCTCACCAGACTCCGGGCACGAGGCGTGATGTCTCCTCGGCGTACTGACGATAGGGCTCGCCGAGCCCCCGCGTGAGCTCGGCCTCTTCCACGCGGATCCGCGGCGCATGGCCTGCAACGGGAAGGACGATCAGCACGGCCAGGGAGAGCAGGTTCCCGAGCGCGAAGCCGAGCCCCCCGTACAGCAGCAGGTTGCCGGCGTATGCCGGATGGCGGATGAGCCGGTAGGGGCCTGTCCGCACGACGACGTGCGCGTCCTGTACGACCACCACCCGGCGGAAGAAGCGCCCGAGCGTGGCGATCGCCCAGATCCTGAGGGCGAACCCGGCCCACACGAGCGCAAGGCCGAGCACGAACCAGCCCCAGCCGGTGCCCGGCAGCGCCAGGGAGGGCACGCGGCGGGCGGCGAGCACGGCCAGCAGGAGCGCTGCCGCCGCCGAGACGACGATCAGCCGTTTCGTCCCGCGGTCCTCCGGGGCGCTCCCGCTCGTCCGTGTCAGCGTCACCTCGCCGAGGGTCGCGAGCGCTAGCCGGGCGTAGGCCGCCGCGCCGGGACGCGAGGGCAGCGTCGTCGCCGCCCGTTCCCGGAGGGTCACGATCCATTCGAGCAGGCCGCCGGCGACGATCGAGGCGACGAGGACGGCGAGCGCGTCCGTATGGGTACCGAGAAAGCCCGGCATCGCGAGCGAAACCTAACGCGTGCGATGGTTCACGTGTGAGCGCCGTCGATCCGGAAGGGCCGCCCAGCGTCCGCGAGGTCGCGGAGCTCCTCGGCGTGCATCCCCAGACGGTCCGGCGCCTGATCCACGAGGGAAAGCTCGAAGGGGTCCGCATCGGCGGGGCGCTCTTCGTGCCGCGCACCGCGCTCGACGAGCTCCTCGCGCGTCAACGGCGCAAGCCGCCTCCCTGGATCTAGCCGGGCAGGTCACCCGCGCCGAGACGCTCGATCACGATCTGCGGCACCCGCGCGTACGGACTGAGCCGGAGCACGGCCCGGACGAGCTCTGCGCAGTCCTCCGGCCGGATCATCTGCTCGCCGGGGATAGGGGCCCACGCAGCCATGGGCGTGTCGACGAAGGCCGGGCAGAGGGCGAGCGCACGCACGCCGTCGCCGTCCAGCTCGGCGTTCAGGGAGCGGGTGAACGAGATCACTGCCGCCTTCGTCGCGCCGTATGCGGCGAGCGCCGGAGTCGGCAGGGTGCCCGCGATCGAGGCGAGGTTGACGATGTGGCCGCGCGTCTCGCGCAGGAGCGGGATCGCGCCGCGCGTCAGGAGGAAGAGGCCGCGCAGGTTGACCCCGAACTGGAGATCCCACTGCTTGGCGGTCATGTCCTCGATGCGCCCGCCGATCCCGAGCCCGGCCGAGTTCACGAGCACGTCGAGGCGGCCGTGGCTCTCGGTGTGCGCGGCGAGCGCCCGCTCGCAGTCCTCCTCGCTGGACACGTCGGCGGCGACTGCGACCGCGTCGAGGTCGGCCGCTGCGGCCTCGACCTTTGCGGCCGTGCGCGAGACGAGCGTGAGCGCGTAGCCTTCGTCGCGCAGCATGCGCGCGAGCGCGAGGCCGATCCCGGACGAGCCGCCGGTGACGAGCGCCGCCTTCTGCATGGTGCCTCTCTACGGGCTCTCCGCTGGAAGGTCAAGTGGCTGCTGTGTCAAACTTGCGTCTGGAGGACCCGTGAAGGCTCCTCCTCTCCCCCCGGCGGCGTCGGCGGCCTCGGCCGCCGCGCCGCCGGACGAACCCTCCCCTGGATGGTTGACGCCACGCCTGCCCGCGTCCGGCTGATGACTCAGACATACCCGTGCACGGCACCGCCCATCTAGCATGGGACGGGTGGAAGCGGGCGCAGTTAGGCTCACCGATCTGACCAAGGCCGGCGGCTGTGCTGCAAAGTACTCCGCGGCCAGGCTCGAGACTCTTCTCGCGGGCTTCGTCCCGGTCGAGGCCGAGAATCTGCTCGTCGGGCTCGCGCCCGCCGACGACGCGGCCGTGTACAAGCTCGACGACGAGCGTGCGCTCATCTTCACGCTCGACTTCTTCCCGCCGCTCGTGGACGACCCCGCCGATTTCGGCGCGATCGCGGCCACGAACGCGCTCAACGACGTGTTCGCGATGGGTGGCTCGCCGCTGCTCGCGCTCTCGATCGCCGCCTTCCCCGAGGAGCTTCCGGTCGAGACGCTCGCCGCCGTCTTCGCCGCCGCCGACTCGCAGGTGCGCGCGGCGGGAGCCCTGCTCGCCGGCGGCCACACGATCCGCGACCCCGAGCCGAAGTACGGGCTCGCAGTGGTCGGCACCGTCCATCCTTCCGGGATCTGGCCGAAGAACGGTGCGCAGCCGGGCGACGCGCTCTTCCTCACGAAGCCGCTCGGCACCGGGCTCGTCCTCCACGGCGTCAAGCGGGGCCTCGGCGGCGACAGGGAGCTCGCGGGCGCGGTCGAGTGGATGCGGACTCTCAACCGCGAGGCGGCCGACGTGCTGCGGCCGTTCGAGCCCAACGCGGTCACCGACGTGACCGGCTTCGGCCTGCTCGGCCACGCGCACGAGATGGCAGAGCGAAGCGGCGTCGAGCTGCGCCTCGAGCCCGCGCGCTGGCCCGCGCTCGACGGCGCGCTCGAGGTGGCACGCGCCGGCGAGCGGACCGGAGGCGATCCGCGAAACCGCGAGTTCGCGGCGGCGCACGTCGACACGGGCGAAGTGTCCGGCGAGCTGCTCGCGCTCGGCTACGACCCGCAGACCTCGGGTGGGCTGCTCGTCTCGCTCCCGGCCGATCGCTCCCTCACGCTCGAGGGGGCATTCGCCTCTCGCGGGCTCTTTCTCCGGCGGATCGGCAGTGTCGGCGCCGGCGCGGGCGTCACGCTAGCCTGAGCCCGTGCACGTCGAGTCGACGCAGCTCCAGCGTGTCCGGGGGCTCTCGCTCTCGCCGACGGCATTCAGGCGGGTCGCGCTCGCGTCGGCGGTGATGCTCTGGCTGATCGTCGGCACGGGCGCGGCGGTGCGCCTCACGGGCTCGGGGCTCGGCTGCGAGCACTGGCCCGGCTGCACCGCGGGCGACCCGTTCCCGTCGAACGGCTACCACTCGTTCATCGAGTTCTCGAACCGGGTCGTCGCCTTCATCACGATCGTGGTGACGCTGGTCGCTTGGCTCGCCGCCCTGCGGACGCCCGGCCTGGTGCGCGGCGCACGCCTGCTCGCGCTCGGCGTCTTCCTCGGCACGCTTGCCCAGGCGCCGCTCGGCCTGATCACGGTCAAGCTCCATCTCCATCCGCTGATCGTGATGACGCACCTGCTGCTCTCGGCGGTCGTGCTCGCCGGCGGTGTCGTCCTGCTCGTCGAGGCGCTCCGGCTGGAGCTCGGGGCGGTGCCGCCGCTCGTGCCGCTCCGGCTGCGGCGGATCGGGCTCGTGTTCGCCGGCGCTGCCGGGGTGCTGGTCGTCAGCGGCACGTTCGCCACGGCGGCAGGCCCGCATTCGGGAGGGGAGGACGTGAAGCGGTTCGGCAGCTTCGAGCCCTCGCTGCAGACGCACGCCTACATCGTCGCGGCCTTCACCGCGGCGTTCGTCTGGCTCCTCGGGGCGCTCTGGTCACGGCGGGAGCGATCGCCCCGGCTGTTCGGGCTCGCGCTCGCGCTCACGGGGCTGCTCGCGGTGCAGATCGTGGTCGGCGAGCTCCAGTATCGAACGCACCTCCCCTGGGGCCTCGTGCTCGTGCACGTCTTCCTCGCCGCACTCGTCTGGGCGGGGATCGTGGGCCTCGTGACCCTTCTCTACCGGCCGATCGCCTGGCTGCGGCCGCATCCGTAGACTGAGGAGATGGCGGACGAGCTTCGCATCTTCGAGCGGCCGTCCCTCGATCGGCCGGTGCTGATCACCGCCTTCCGCGGCTGGAACGACGGCGGCCAGGGCGCCTCGCTCGCCGGCGGCTACCTGGCGCGCGCCTGGGACGCGACTCGCTTCGCCGAGATCGATCCGGAGGAGTTCTACGACTTCCAGGCGACGCGGCCGCACGTCTCGCTCATCGAAGGGCTGACGCGGCGGATCGACTGGCCGGAAAACGCCTTCTACTACACGCGCGTGCCGGGCACGGATCGTGATGCCGTGCTGTTGCTCGGGATCGAGCCGAACCTGCGCTGGCGCTCGTTCTCGGATCTCGTCGTCGGGCTCGCGACCGATTTCCAGGTCGAGCTGGCGGTGACGATGGGCTCGTTGCTCGCGGACGTACCGCACACACGGCCGTCGCCGGTGACCGCGAGCGCGAGCGATCCGCACCTGATCGAGGCGCTCGACCTGCAGCCGTCCCGCTACGAGGGGCCGACGGGAATCGTCGGCACGCTCCACGACGCGTGCCGCCGCGCCGGCATCGCGTCGGTCTCGATCTGGGCGGCCGTGCCGCACTACGTTTCACTCGCCCCCAGCCCGCGCGCGGCGCTCGCGCTCTGCGACAAGCTCGGGGAGCTGCTCAGTGCGAAGATCGACACGGCCGAGCTGCAGGAGGCAGCAGACCAGTACGCCGAACAGGTGACCGAGGCGGTCTCGAGCGACGCCGAGACCCAGGCGTACGTCGAGGAGCTCGAGCAGCGCACCGACGCGATCGAGGCGGCCGAGGAGCTCCCCTCGGGCGAGTCGCTCGCGGCTGAGCTGACCGAGTTCCTGCGCGAGCGCGACGAGGAGGACGGCGAGGACGATGCGGCCCGTGAGCAGTAGTGGCCGCTAGCCGAACGTGAACGCGTAGGCGCGCACGCCCGGGTCGAACTGCAGCTCGAGGATCGCGTTCGCGGCCGTCTTCTCGCTGCGGATCGTGTAGAGCCGGTACCCGTTCACGTCGACCGTCCCGGCGGGCTTGTCGGCGATCAGGCTCCGGACGCGGCCCTGTCCGCCCAGCACGAGGTAGACATGCCGGGCCCGGAAGTGGAGGCGAAGGCGGGCGCCGAGGCCCGCAGCGATCGCCTGCGGCCCGACAGTCCAGACGCCGGCGTAGGCGAGCTCGTCGTCGCCGAGGCCGAACGGGAAGCGGTAGGACGCAGCCTGGTCGGGGACGATCCTCGAGCCGGCATAGCGCTGCAGCCGCTCGTAGCCGAGATAGGACTCGGGCGTCGTCGCCTCGGTCGGGGTGCGGTCGGCCACGCTCGTCAGACGAGCAGGCAGTCCGGCGCCCCGGGCGAGCAGCGAGCGGATCTCCCGCTCGGAGCCGTCGTAGTCGCTTTCGCCGAAGTGCACGTGGCGGAGACGGCCCGACCGGTCGATCAGGTACTCGGCGGGCCAGTACTCGTTGGAGTACGCGTTCCAGGTCCCGAAGTCGTTGTCGAGCGCGACGGGCCACGTCACGTGGAGGTCGTGGGTCGCCCGGCGGACGTTCCCGAGCACGTGCTCGAAGGCGAACTCGGGTGTGTGGACGCCGACGATCTCGAGCCCTCGCGAGTGATAGGCCGCGTACCAGGCCCGGAGGTGGGGCAGCGTGCGGATGCAGTTGATGCACGAGTACGTCCAGAAGTCGACGAGGACGACCTTGCCGCGCAGGCCGGCGAGTGTGAGTGGGCGGTCGCCGGGCGTGTTGAGCCAGTGCGCGATGTCCTTGAACTCGGGCGCGCGGCGGTAGCCGGCGGTCGAGGGCTTCTGAGGCGCATGGCGGAGCTTCGCGAGCCGTGCCTGCGCCGAGGCGGTCGCCTCGGTGTGGCGTTGGAGCGCGCTCGTGTAGCCGCCGAGCGCGACCTGGAGGCTCTGCTCGGTGTCGAACACCAGTGCCAGCGCCGCGAGGGCTACGACCACGCCCATCGCCCGGCGCAGCGCGAGGCCGTGGGCGCGCAGGCGGCCCGAGGCGCGCTGGCCGCCGATCGCGACGAGCAGCATCGGCACGGCTGCCCCGAGTGCGTAGACGACCGTGAGCAGCACGGCCTCGAGGCCGACCTTGTGCTGGGCCGCGAGCACAGAGATCGTCGCGAGCACCGGCCCGGCGCACGGGACGAACACGAGCCCGAGGCTCGCGCCGAGGAGGAAGCCACCGCCGAGGTCGCCGCCTCGGCGCCTGGTGAGGCGTGCGACGGGCCGCTCCAACAGGAGGCCGAACCGGGGGAAGACGAGGGTCGCCGCGAGCAGGAAGAGGAGCGCGATCGCGAGGTTGCGAAGGACGTCCTCCGGTAGGCCGAGCAGATCGAGGAGCCACGCGGCCGCGAGAGTGAAGACCGTGAAGCTGAGGACGATCCCCGCGACGATCGCGTAGGGCCGCCTGCGTCCGCCCGTCGCGCCGCCGGCGAGCAGGATCGGCAGCACCGGCAGCACGCACGGAGAAAGAGCGGTGATGACCCCCGCGAGAAAGCCGATCCCGAGGAGCAGGAGCATCTCTCCGGGAGGGTAGCGAGGGTTACTGCTCGGCTGCGGCGGGCTGCGGCTCGACGACGGCCGGCGCGTCGGCCGCTGCTTCGGTGCGGGCGCGAGGCTTGCGGCGACGACGCTTGGGCCGCGTCGGCGCGTCGCCCGTCGCCGGCGACGGCTGAGCTCCGTTCTCGCCGGGCTGCGCGACCGCTCCGGCTCCCGTCGCCTGCGTGCCTTTCTTCTTGCGCCGGCGCCTGCGGGATCGCCCGGGTGTCGCCTTCGGCGCGGGCAGGTTCTCGGCGAGGGCCGCGGCGATCTCGGGCAGCGGCGCGATCTCCTCGCGCGCGGCGTCGAGCAGCTTGGACGCGCGGGGCGTGTAGGCCTCGGCGGAGGCGAGCAACGCGACGCCGACGGGCAGCGGAAGCTTCATCGCCTCGGCGACGAGCCGCGCCGCGTTCTCCTCGTGCCGGTGGCCACGGGAGTTCGCTAGGGCGCCGAGCAGGCGCTTCGCCTCGGGGTACTCCGCGCTCGCGCGGCGGTCCTGCACCTTGCGGCTCGCGCGGGCGAGCTTCCACGTCCAGCGCGCCTGGATCTGCTCGGGCGCGTTCGCGTGTCCCTCGGCGATCGCACGGAGCAGGATCCGGATCCCCTGCATACGGTCTTTCTCCCATGGAGGGGCGGAGGTCACGAGCGTGACGAGGTCGTCGAAGTCGGCGCGCTCGACGGTCATCGAGACGCGGTCGGCGAGGGCGGTCATGCGCAGGCGCCGGTTCGGGTTCTCGGCGGCGCAGGTGGCGAGGAACTGCTCGAGGCAGGCTCGCGAGGCGCGGCCGTCCGTGAGCTTCTTGACGAACTCGGCGCGGTCCTCGTAACGCACCTGGCGCGCGGCGATCGTCGCCCAGTACCGCTGCTCGTCCTCGTCGAGGAAGCGTGGGTCGACGCGCTGCCACTCGCGCTGGATCACGGCGAGCCGACGGCGGACGTCCGGGGTCACGGGCACGAGCCACGGCGCCGGGGTGAGTCTGCGGCGCGCGCGTCGCTGCACGCGACGGCGGGGCGCCGGAGTTACGCGCGCCCCCTCGCGGTAGAAGTCGGAGTCGAGGAGCGAGTGGAGCGAGACGACGCGCTCGTTGTGGGTCGCGTTCTTCGGCACGAAGTCGACGACGATGCCGGCCTCCTTGCGCGGGTGAGTCCGCATGATGCGGCCGATCCGCTGCTGGTACACGCGCTTCGACGCGGTCGGGGCCAGGTGCATGACGACGGTCGCTCGCGGCGAGTTCCATCCCTCCGCGAGCAGCATCGCGTTGATCAGCACGTTGATCTCGCCGCGCTCGTAGGCGGCGAGCGTCTCGGCCAGCTTGACCGGCGGCGTGCGTCCGCTCACGGCTTCGGCCTTGATCCCGGCGGCGCGGAACTCCTGCGCGAGGTTGTAGGCGTGCTCGACCCCGGCGGCGTAGACGATCCCGGGCGTGTTGTCGAAGCGGTCGCGGTAGAGGCTCGCCGCCGCCTGGTTGAGTGCCTGGTGGTCGAGAGCGGCGGCCAGGGCGCCCTCGTCGAAGTCGCCGCCGACGATGGGAACGGAGTGGATCGCTGCTGCGGGCGGGACCCGCAGTGAGCGCAGCGGCGCGATCAGCCCGCGCCGCGCAGCATCTGCGAGCGGCAGGTCGTCGACCGAGGCCGGGAAAACGTCCGAGACCTGCTTGGCGATCAGCTGCTCGGTCGCGGTCATGCCGATGTAGATGGGCTCCGGGAAGCTGCGGATCGCGGCGCTCGTCTTCTCGCCGAGCGCGGTGTGAGCCTCGTCGGCGATCACGAGCTGGTACGCGTCGCGCGAGACCGAGTCGACGTGCCGCGCGAACCACGCGTACGTCTGGATCGTGAGCGGGTTCCCGCGGAGCGGATCCGTGCCGGCCTCGACCGCCGGTGCGAACCTGTCGCCGTACCCCTCGGTCGTGAGGTCGCGCTCGAACTGCGAGACGAGCAGACGACGGTGGGTCAGGATCAGGACGCCGAGGCTGCGCGCGGCCTCGACGAAGCCGGCGGCGGCGATCGTCTTGCCGGAGGCCGTCGGGTGGCGGAAGCGGTAGCGGCGCACGGCGCCCGGGTCGGCGTCCGCCGGAAGCTCGGGCTCCTCGTCGTCCTCCTCCTCTTCGGCGTCCACGTCGGTCACCTCGTCGTCATCGTCGTCGTCCTCGATCGCCGCGTCCTCGGCCACCACGACCCCGTGGCCGTTGCCGTTGGCCTCCGCCACCAGCTCATTCGCGGCGATCAGCTCCGCCAGCATCCCGGCGAGCGCGTCGATCTGGTGCCGGCGCAGCTCGGTGCCGGACGCTAGGTGCGGGGCGGGGTCGGAGAGGACGCGCTCGAGCCCCAACATGAGGGCGAACCGCACCTTCCAGCCCGGCGAGGGCTTACGGCGCCCGGCCTCGATCTCGACAAGCGCCTCGTCGAGCGCGAGCCGGCGCGCGGTTCCCGGTCCGAGCGCCAGCGCCGGATCCTCACCAGGGTGGAGGAAGGGCTCGCCGGCCCAGCCCTCGGCTCGGAGTGCGGCTGCCACGAGGCCGTCCGCCGTCTCCGGCATCGTCGTCGGATTCTCGGTCGTTTTCTGCATGTGCGCAGCACATCTCGTGTGCTGCAGGCTTGAAACAGAGGGCGGGCGCTACCGCTGAGTCAGCCGGGCCGCGCCGCAACCGCAGCATACCGGAATTTGGACGGTCCGGTGACCGCGCTTTGTTGTCACAGTTCTGTCGCAGATACGCGCGCTTTTCCCGACTACGATCGCCAGCGGGTGGTGGCACGGGGTGGCCCCGGGCGGGAGGAGGTCTAGATGGGAGTGCCGCTGCCGCCGAGGCCGCCGAAGATCCGGGCGAACGGGTTCTGCGGTGCGACCTCCCACACGAGCTCGCCGCCGGGCTCCGCCTCGCCGTGGAACCGCTCGGCGAGCGCGACGGCCTCCTCACGGGTCTCGGTGCCGGCGATCACGAACTTGAAGCTGCGTGTCGCCGAGTATCCCTCCTCCTCGAGCTGGGCCTCGAGCACGCGGGCTGCTTCGACCGACTCGCACTCGACGTGCACCTCCCAGGGCGCGTAGCCCCGTTCGATCAGGTCCTCGTCGGAGCTCGGATGCGTCGGCTCGTCGTCCCAGCGCTCCTCGTCGGCGAGCCAGTGCTCGATCACCACGTCGCCCTGCCCCTCGACGAACGGCAGCACCGCCTCGGCCTGTGCGCGCGTGTCCGTGTAGACGAACACCGTGTCGTCGTCCCGGGTGACCGCAAGCCGCTGGCCCTTCAGCTCATCGGCGAGCTCCTCGGCCGACGTCGCGGAGAGGTGCAGGTTCTCGAGCAGCCCCTCGGCGTCCTCGCACGTGACTCTGACGCGAAAGTCGTCGGAGGCCATCAGGCGACCACCTTAGCGCCGGCCTCGGCGAACGGCCGGCCGAACAGCCGCTCCGAGACGCCCGTCTGGTCGAGGTACCTCGTCGCGCCGCCCATGAAGAACGGCCAGCCGGCACCGAGCAGCAGGCACGTGTCGACGTCGGCCGCCTCCGCGACGACGCCCTCGGCGAGCATGTGCTGGATCTCGTCCGCGACTGCGTCCATTGCGCGCTCCTGGATCTCCTCGATCGACCACGGTGCAGGCTCGACGATCACAGGCTCTTCGGCTCCCTCTGCGTAGGCCGCGAGCGCCGGCGAGAGCGGGAAGCGGTCCGGGAACGCCGCGTGCAGCGTCTCGAGCACGTGGTTGGCGACGCGGGGCCCGACCATCTGCAGCAGCACCGATGGTGCCATCGGCATCCCGAGCCGGAGGATCGCCTCGTCGGTGTCCTCCACCGAGGAGCCGTGCTCGATCGCGTCCATCAGCACGCGCGTCATCCGCGTCAGCACCCGGTTGACGACGAAGCCGGGCGCGTCCTCGACGAGCACGCCGCGCTTGCCGAGCTTTTGCGAGAGGGCCCAGGCGGTCGCGAGCGTGGTGTCGCCGGTCTCGGGAGTGCGGATCAGCTCGAGCAGGGGCATCATCGCCACGGGGTTGAAGAAGTGCATCCCCACGAGCCGCCCGGGATGCTCGAGGCCCGCGCCCATCTCGGTCACCGAGAGCGACGAGGTATTCGTGGCGAAGATGCACTCGGGCGAGACGATCGCCTCGAGCTCGCCGAAGACCTGCTTCTTCACCGCGAGCTCCTCGAACACCGCCTCGAGCACGAAGTCGCAGCCCTCGAACACGTCCAGCTCCGTCGAGCCGGTGACGAGCGAGCCGAGGAAGCGGCGCTTGCCCTCGTCGTAGCGGTTCGCGGGCAGTCCGTCGCGCACGGCTTCGAGCGCGGATTCCACGCGCGCGGCATCGATGTCGCGCATCACGATCGGCACCTCGAGGCGTCGCAGGAAGAGGGTCGCGAGCTGGGTCGCCATCAGGCCGGCGCCGACGATCCCGACCTTCTGCACCGGGAGCGGCTTCGCGTCCGGGATCCCGACTCCGCGCTTCGCGCGCCGCTCGACGAGGTCGAACGCGTAGAGCGACGCCTGCGCCTGGCGCGAGAGAATCAGGTTTGCGATCGCCTCCTCCTCGCGCCTGTAGCCCTCCTCGAGTGTCCAGCTTCCTGCGCCCTCGATCAGGTCGATCGCGACGTACGGCGCCGGCGCGGCGCCGTGGACGGCGTCGTCGACGGCGGTCCGTGCGCGGCGGAGCACGGTCTCGAGGTCCGACCAGTCCGGCTCGGCCCGCTCCGGCAGCCCGCCCTCGACGAGCTCGAGCGCGTAGGCGATCGACTCGTCCACGAACTCCACCGGCTCGAGCAGGCGGTCGGCGAGGCCCCACTCGAACGCCTTCGCGCCGTCGAGCATCCGGTTCTGACGCAGCGGGTTCTCGACGATCAGCTTCACCGCCTGGGCCGGGCCGATCAGCTGTGGCGCGAGCTGCGTGCCGCCCCAGCCGGGGATGATCCCCAGAAAGACCTCGGGGAAGCCGAAGTGGCGCACCGAGGTCGAGATCGTGCGCGCCGAGCAGTGGAGCGAGATCTCGAGGCCGCCGCCGAGGCAGGCGCCGTTGATCGCGGCGACCGTCGGGTAGGGCAGGGCGCGGATGCGGCCGAAGAGGTCGTGCCCGGCACGACTCCCCTCGATCGCAGTCTCGCGGTCGCGCACCTTCGGGAACTCGGTGATGTCGGCGCCGGCTGCGAACACGAACGGCTTCCCGGTCACCACCATCGCGACCCAGTCGCCGGACTCGAGCTCACCGACGACCCGCTGCGCCGACTCGATCGCGCCGCGCGAGAAGACGGTCGGCTTGGTGTAGTCCTCGCCGTTGTCGATGGTCACGAGGGCGAGCGGGCCGAGCCGCGTCTCGACGCGCTGGAGGAAGAACTGCGTCTCAGGCACGTTCCTCGGGCTCCGGCCAAGGGCTCGAGAGGTTCCCCCAGAGGAGGGCTGCGCCCATCCCGAGGCCGATGCAGAGCGCCGTCAGCCCGTATCGCACCTCGGGGCGCTGCTCGAAGCCGTAGGCGAGCTGGGCCATCAGCCGGACACCGGTGGCGGCGAGCGGATGGCCGCAGGCGATCGCGCCGCCGTAGGGGTTCAGGCGCGGGTCGTCGGGCGCGACTCCCATCCCCTCGCACCAGGTCAGGACCTGGACCGCGAAGGGCTCGTTGAGCTCGAACAGGCCGATCTCGTCGATCGTCAGGCCCGCCTGCTCGAGCACGCGCTTCGTGGCGGGGATCGGGCCGATCCCCATCACCTCGGGCTCGACGCCCGCATAGGCGAAGCCGACAAGCCGCATCTTCGCCTCGAGCCCGAGCTCCTCGGCGGTCTCCGCGGCCGCGAGCAGGCACGCGGTCGCGCCGTCGGTGAGCCCGGCCGAGTTGCCCGCGCTCACGCGTCCGCCTGCGCGAAAGGGCGTCTTCAATCCGGAGAGCGCCTCCACGGTCGTGTCGGGGCGCAGGAACTCGTCGCGGTCGGCGACGCGCCAGCCCTCGTCGCCGAAGACCGCCATCGGTACCACGGTCGCACGCATCACGCCGTTCTCCCAGGCCGCCGCGGCCTTGCGCTGCGACTCGGCGGCGAAGCGATCGGCGTCCTCCCGCGTGAGCTCCGGGAAGCGGTCGTGCAGGTTCTCGGCCGTCGCGCCCATCACGGCGGCCGACTCGTCGATCAGGCGCTCGGCGACGAAGCGCGGGTTGAAATCGACGTCCTCGCCCATCGGATGGTGGCCCATGTGCTCGACGCCGCCGGCGAGGACGACGTCGGCCGCGCCCATCGCGATCTCGCCCGCGCCGGTCGTGACCGCGGTGAGCGCTCCCGAGCACATGCGGTCGACGGCCATCCCCGGGACGGTCGCCGGGATGCCCGCGAGCAGCGCGACGTCGCGCCCGAGCGTGAGGCCCTGGTCGCCGACCTGTGCAGTCGCCGCCATCACGACGTCGCCGATCCGCTCCGGCGGGAGCTGCGGATTGCGGCGCAGCACCTCGCGCGCGACCTTCACGGCCATGTCGTCTGCGCGCGTCTTCCAGAAGAGGCCCTTCGGCCCCGCCTTGCCGAAGGCGGTGCGCACACCGTCGACGAAGACGACCTCCCGTCGCTCTCGCGTCATCGTCTCGATTCTACGGCTCGCCCGCGGCTAGCTCGCGGGAGCGCTCCATCGCGGCCTGGATCGCGTTCATGAACGCGGCCCGGACGCCCGCCTGCTCCAGCTCGTGGATCGCCCGCGTTGTCGTCCCGCCCGGTGAGGTGACCGCCTCGCGGAGGACGACCGGGTGCATCTCCTCGTCGCGGAGCAGCTTCGCGGTGCCGAACATCGTCTGCACCACGAGCTGGGTCGAGGTCTCGCGCGTGAGCCCGAGCAGGATCCCCGCCTCGATCATCGCCTCGGCGAGCAGGGCGAAGTACGCGGGGCCCGAGCCGGACACGGCCGTGACGGCGTCCATCGCCTTCTCGGGCACGCGTACGGCGTAGCCGAGGTGGCCGAGCACCTCCTCGGCGAGCGCGAGATGCGCGTCATCGGCGTGCGCGCCCGCGCAGACGCCCGCGATCCCCTCGTGGACGACGGCCGGGGCATTCGGCATCGCACGCACGACGGGCACGCGCGGCGCGATCCGCTTCTCGATGTAGGCGGTGGGGATCGCGGCCGCGACCGAGAGCACCGTCTGCTCCTCGGTCAGCAGGCCGCCGATCTCGCCCAGCAGGGCGTCGAAGTCCTGGGGCTTGACGGCGATCACGATCAGCGCGGCGCCGGCGACCGCCTCGGTGTTCGACATCGCGCCTTCGACGCCGTAACGGTCGGCCAGCTCGCGCACGCGCTCCTCGCGGCGTGCCGTGACGACGATCTCGCCGGGCGCTCTCCAGTCGGACGAAAGCAGGCCGCGCAGCAGCGACTCGCCGATCTTGCCGCACCCGATGATCGCCACCCGCCGAGCGTCCACGGTCATGTGCTCAGTGTATTCAGGCTGCGTGGCGGCGGGCAGGCGCGCCGGGGACGAGCCCCGCCCCCATCCCGGCGAGCAGGTACACGCTCGCGAGCCCGGCCCACTCGCCGTAGGGCTCGAGCAGCTCCTGCGTCTCCCAGCCCTCGACCGGCCGTCCGCGCAGGGCGGCAAGGAGCTTGACGAGACCCAGGTCGCCGACGAGCCCGCGCTCGCTCCGGCCGAGCCCCTGCAGGCAGATCACGCCGGCCGACCAGGGCCCCAGCGCGCGCTCGCGCTCGAGCCGGGTCGCGGCCGCCTCGGTGGGCACGTCGCGCAGACGCTCGAGGTCGAGCGTGCGGCACACGCGGACGAGCGCTGCGGCTCGCCGCTCGGCCAGGCCGAGAGTCCGCAGCCGCAGCGGCGAAAGGGCGCCGAGCGCCTCGCGCGTCGGCGGCTCGCAGAGCCCGCCCGGGCCCCGCGGCATCGTCCCGCGCAGGATCCGGCGCTCCAGAGCGCGGGCCTCGCGTGAGGTGACGAGCTGGCCGCAGAGCGCTCGGAGGAGCGACTGCGCGACGGTCGGGACCCGCAGCACGCGCAGCCCGCGCAGGCGCCGCAGCGACGGGCCGAGCAGCGGGTCGTCCCCGAAGCGGCGCACGAGCTCCGAGTGGTCGTCGTCGAGCGCGAGCACGAAGCGCAGCTGTTCGAGCCCGGCCTCGCTCTGCGCCGCGAGCCGGACCGTTCCGTCCGGCAGCTGCGCAGCCGACGCGGGCTCGGGCAAGAGCGCGTCGAGGCGGCCGCCGGCGAAGCGCCGCGTCGCGTCGGAGGCGAAGCGGGCGGTGAGGGCGAGTGAGTAGGGGCCGCGCGGTCGGACGTCGAGCGCGAGCGTCACCGCTCGCTGCGTGCCTCGGCGTGGCCGGTCTGAACGGCGAGGTCCGCCGCGCGCTCCAGCACGTCGAGCGCCTCTGCCTCACGGCCTGCCTTGCGCAGAGCGCGTCCCCAGGTGCTGTGCAGCTCGATCCGCTCCCGGAGCTGGCTCTGCTCGTCGAGCTCGCCCGCGGCGCGGGCGAACGCCTCGTTCGCAGCGTCGATTCGGCCCTCGTTGGCCTCGGCCTCTCCGATCGCCCACCACGCCTGGCCCCGGTTCGAAGGGTCGTCGTCACCGAGCAGCTCGAGTGCCTGGTGGGCGAGGGTGAGCGCGGTCGCGTTCTCGCCCGTGGAGGCGGCGAGCCGGGCCTGCACGGTGCGCAGGTGGCCGAGGTCGCCCGACGCGGCGCGAGGGCCGAAGAGCTCCTCGGCCCGCTCGAGCTGTTCGTGCGCCTGGTCGGGATCGCCGCCCGGAAGCATGAGGATGCTCGCACTGAGCAGGTGCGCCCGGGCCAGGTGGAGCGTGTCCTCGGTCGCTTCGAGCAACGCGATCGCACGCCGCGCGTTGTCGAGAGCCTCGAGCCCGCGCCCTCGTGCCTCGGCCAGGCGCGCCTGCGCCCAGTACAGGCGCACGCGCGTGTAGGGATCGGAGCCCTCGGACACCCGCGCGAGGGCGTCGCGCACGGCTGCCTGCGCGCCCGGGATGTCGTTCTGGTCGGAGAGCGCGTAGCTGAGATAGGTCGCGAAGCGGATGTAGGCGACGGTGTTGTCGGGCTCCTCGGCGGCGAGCCGCTCGAGGCAGCCGCGGAACAGCGCAACGGCCTTGTCGGGCTCTCCGTGCATCGAGTACGCGCGGCCGAGCGTGGCGTAGAGATCCGGCTGTGCCGACGGGGAGGGGTCGGTGCGCGTGAGCGCGCGCTCGAGCAGCTCGATCGTCGCGGGGACGTCGCCCTCGCCGAAGGCGACGAGGCCGAGGGTCGTCTCGCCGCGCGCCGCCGCGGCGAGGTCACCGGCCTGGATCGACTCCTCGACGAGGCCGCGGAGGTCCCGGTCGACCCCGCTCGGGTCGTCGGAGAGCCGCAGGACGAGCTCCGCTGCGGCGAGCCTGAGCTCGCGCTCCTCCGCCGGGTCGACCTCCGAGCCGGTCTCGAGATAGACGGGAGAGACGCCGAGCTTGCGCGCGAGCATGCGTACGGCTTTGACAGAGGGCTGCCGCGTTCCGGCCTCGATGCGCGAGATGTATGCGTACGAGACCCCGGGGGAGGCGAGCGCGCGCTGCGAAAGGCTGCGCTCGAGGCGCAACCGCCGCAGCCGCTGCCCGATCGTCTCCAGGCCCGGCCGGTCGTCGCTGGTGCTCACCGAATCCATCTTCGCTGTCACCGCCTACTGCGTCAACGCTGCATCGAGTGATACGAGGACAAAAGTCGCTTATGGTTGGTCTCCGGGTAGCGCTCCGGCCATCCGGGTGTCCCCATCGGAGAGGAAAGGAGGAGGGCATGCTCCGTCACCGGATCCGTCTCGTGCTGGCGGTCGTCACCGTTGTCGCCGCCGTCGTATTCTCGGCGCTCAACGGTTCCGGCCCGTGGGGGCCGTAGTCCCCTAGGCAGATAGGCGGGCGGGGGCGGCGCGAGCACGTCTCCGCCCGCTGTACTCTGCGGCCCGTGCCCGCCGCGCTCGCGCTCGCCGTCTACGCCGTGCTGCTGGCCGGCGCCGCGCTCGTCGTCTGGCGGCGCCCGACGCTGGCCCTCTACGCGTTCGTCGTCGGGCTCGCCGCGCACAACGCCGTGATGGCCGCGCTCTACGTGGGCGGCGTGCGCGGGGGCGCGCTGACCGCGATCCAGGCCTGGAAGGAGATCCTGCTCGCAGTCGCCGTCGCGCGGGTCGCGCTCGACGCGGTGCGCGCGCGACGGCTGCCGTTCCGGCCCCGAGTGGCGGACTGGCTCGCCGTCGCCTTCGGCGCGCTCGCCGTCGTCTACGCCCTGATCCCGCAGAGCGTGCTCGGCGGCCTCGCGGACCACAAGGCGGTCGCGTACGGGCTGCGCCACGACGTCGTGCCTGTGGTCGCGTTCCTGCTCTTCCGCGCGCTCGGGCTCGACAGGGCAGAGCGGAGGCGCCTCGCGTGGACGGTGCTCGGTACGGCCGCGGCCGTCGCCACGATCGGCCTCGTCGACGTCTACGCCGTCCCGATCGGCTGGTGGCGCGGGAGCGGCGTCGCGGACTACTTCAACAAGCACCTCGGCTACGACTACCACGGCACGGGTGGTCTACCCGAAAACTTCATCTACAACACCGGTTCGGAGGCGCACTTCCTGCGCCGCCTCGTCTCCGTCTTCCTCAGCCCGCTCGCCGCGGCCTACCTGATCGTGGTCGCGCTGCTGGTCGCGCCCCGCCGCTGGCTCGCCCTGCCGCTTGCTGCGGTCGCGTTCGTCGGGTTGCTGTTCACCTTCTCGCGCTCCTCGCTCCTCGCGCTGGCGGCCGGGCTCGTGGTCGTCGCGATCGCGCGCCGCGCCTTCGTCCCGGTCGCGGTGGCCGTGGCCGTCGTCGCGATCGGGGTCGGCTGGGCGTCCGTGTTCCCGAAGATCGGGCCGACGGGGCACTGGACGAAGGCCGATCTCGTCTATCAGCACCAGATCTCGAAGCAGCAGGGCCCGGCCTCGGGAAGCGCGATCTCCGACCGCGAGCCGTCGATCCGGAGCCACCTCACCAACCTGAAGCAGGGAATTCGGACGGTGATCCACCACCCGCAGGGCTTCGGTCTTGGCAACGCGGGGCAGACCGCCTCGCGCGCCGGGACGGAGCTGAAGGCGGGCGAGTCGAACTACACCGAGATCGGCGCCGAGACCGGCCTGCTGGGCGCCGCACTCTGGCTCGCCTGGGGTCTCGCCGTGCTGGTCGGCCTCGTCGCGACGGCCCGCTCCCGCGGCAGCGCGACGATCGCCGGGATGGCCGGTGCATTCGGGGCCGTGCTCGCTCTCGCCGTGCAGACCGACGTGATCGGCGACCCGTGGGTCGCCTACTGCGTGTGGGGCCTCGCGGGCGGGATGCTGTTCGCTACCGTGGAGAGAGATGAGTATCGACCCCAGAGTTGACATTGGCCATGTCCACCTGAAGGTGGCCGACCTCGACCGTGCGCTCGCGTTCTGGCGTGACGTGCTCGGGTTCGAGGAGACGGCTCGCTACGGCGATGAGGCGGTGTTCCTGAGCGCCGGCGGCTACCACCACCACATCGGGCTGAACACGTGGGAGAGCAAGGGAGGCTCGCCGCCGCCGCCCGGGCGGACGGGCCTCTTTCACGCGGCGATCCGCTATCCGGACCGGGCCGCGCTCGCCGAAGCGCTGCGGCGCCTGCTGGAGGCCGGCGTCCCGCTCGACGGCGCCAGCGACCACGGCGTCAGCGAGGCGCTCTACCTGCGCGACCCCGACGGGAACGGCGTCGAGCTCTACCGCGACCGCCCCCGCGAGGAGTGGCCGCGGACGGAGGACGGCAGGCTCGAGATGGTGACGGCGCCGCTTGACCTGAGGGCGCTGCTTGCCGAAGCACCGGTTGTGTCCACAGCGAGTTCTTAGTTCGGTCTTGGTCCACTCTTAGTCGCCTCTGCTCAGATGGGAGCACGATGCCCCGCCGCACCGGTCTTGCAATAGTCGTGATCCTCGCCGCCGTGCTCCTCGGAGCGGCGGTCGGGGCCCTCACGTA
The DNA here is from genome assembly GCA_963724805.1 of uncultured Actinomycetes bacterium. Taxonomy (GTDB): domain Bacteria; phylum Actinomycetota; class Thermoleophilia; order Gaiellales; family Gaiellaceae; genus CAVQZA01. The sequence continues at coordinate 181,923 of CAVRWA010000014.1, read as the reverse complement.
CGCGGGGCTCGGCGGCAAGACGACGACGGTCGTCCACGACGTCGTCCCGGCCGGGCAGCCGACCGCGGCGAGCACGACGCAGTCGAGCGTCGGCGCGGTCTACCGGAAGGTCCAGAACGGCGTCGTCGAGATCATGGCGACGACGACGAGCGGCTCGTCGAACTTCGGCTTCGGCGGCTCGACCCAGACGCAGGAGGCGCAGGGCTCCGGCTTCGTCTACGACACGAGCGGGCACATCGTCACCAGCGAGCACGTGATCGACGGCGCGACCTCGATCTCGATCCGCTTCCCGAACGGTTCGAGGTACAAGGCGGCGCTCGTCGGCGCGGACACGTCCACCGACCTCGCGGTGCTCCAAGTCGACGCCCCGACGAGTGCGCTGGCGCCGATTCCGCTCGGCGACTCCACGGTGCTCCAGGTCGGCGACGAGGTGGTGGCGATCGGCAGTCCGTTCGGGCTCGAGGAGACGGTCACCGCCGGGATCGTGAGCGCGCTGCACCGCGAGATCACCGCACCGAACCAGGCGACGATCACCGACGCGATCCAGACCGACGCGCCCATCAACAGCGGCAACTCGGGCGGCCCGCTCCTCAACATGGCCGGCGAGGCGGTGGGGGTCAACGCGCAGATCGAGAGCTCGTCGGGCGGCAACAACGGCGTCGGTTTCGCCGTTCCTTCCGAGACGATCCGCCAGGTCGTGCCCCAGCTCCTCGCGACCGGGAGAGTCGTGCACGCGTTCCTCGGCGTCCAGGTCGAGACGATCCCCGCGGCCGCGGCCGCCGCGCTCAAGACTGCTCCGGGGGTCGCGATCGTGAGCGTCCAGTCCGGGACCCCCGCTGCGAAAGCGCACCTGAAGGCCGCGAAGACCAGGAAGCCCGTGGGCAGCGCCACCTACCCGACCGGCGGCGACGTGATCACCGCCGTGGACGGCACGAAGGTGACCCGGGCCGATCAGCTCCGGACGCTGATCGACGGGCACAAGCCCGACGACAAGGTCGAGCTCTCAGTCTTCCGGGACGGCCATACCCGGACGGTCACCGTGACGCTGGCCGAGCGCCCCTCCTAGCTCGCCCGGAAGAGAACGCGCCCAGGCGCGGATCGCGTCCCAGTCGCGGGCGTCGCCCGCCTCCATCCTGTTGAACGGGAAGCGCAGCTTCCCGGGATCGATCACGCCGCCGAAGACCTCCACCGTTGCGGGCCGGAGCTCCGGCACGAGCGCCAGCGCCCGGTCGAGCTGGTTGCGCGAGCCGGCGACGTCTTCCTCTGCGAGCTTCAGCGGGCCGAGCGCGAACACCGCTACCGGCAGCGCCTCGAGCGCCTTGCCGTGGCGCTTCACGAACTTCCGGGCGTCCTTGTGCCAGCGCCCCGTGTAGAGCGGGGCGCCGATCACGACCGAGCGGTATCCGTCGAGGTTGCGCGCCTTGCGGAGCTTCGCGAGCTCGACCTCGAGGCCGAGGCCTTGCAGCTCCTCCGTGACCGCCTCGGCGACCTCCTCGGTCGAGCCGTGCTTCGTCGCGTACGCGACGAGGACGTCGATCGCCATCGCTGCCCCCTTTCGTCACCCATAGCGAAGCGCGACCCGACCCGGCGCACATCGGTGAGAACTGCGGAGACGTACACTCGGGGAATGCCGAAGGGCTACGCAGAGGGACCGGCGGCCGAGGAGGCCGAGCGGCGACTCGAGGCGCTGGAGCGCGGCGAGCGCGACGAGGCCCACGAGGAGCGGGCGGCCGTCTACGGCTCGACCGAGGCGCAGCCGGAGCGTCACTTTCTCGGCTGGGCGGACGAGCTCGACCCAGACGCGCTGTTCGCCTCGGGCGAGGCCTGGGGTATCACCGTGGTACGTGAACTCGTGAAATGAGGGCCGCGGCCGTCGCACTCGTCGCGCTGGCCCTCCTCGTTCCCGCCTCTGCTGCAGCACCTCCGGCCGGTGACTTCGTCCCACGAGTCGACAACCCGTGGTTTCCCCTCACGCCCGGCACGACATGGGTGTACTCCGGTGTCAAGGACGGGCGCCCGTTGCGCGGCGTGACCAAGGTGACGCACAGGACGGCGGTGATCGCGGGCGTCCGCTGCACGGTGATCGACGACCGCGGCTATGAGAGCGGGCGGCTCGCGGAGCGCACCACCGACTGGTACGCGCAGGACCGGCAGGGGAACGTCTGGTACTTCGGCGAGTCGACCGCCGAGCTCGATGTGAATGGCCGCGTCAACAGCACCGAGGGCTCGTGGCGGGCCGGAGTCGACGGGGCGCGGGCCGGGATCTACATGCCGGCCCACCCTCGCGTCGGGCAGTCGTTCGCGCAGGAGTACTACAAGGGGCACGCCGAGGACCATTTCCGCGTCCTGGCGCTCACAGCCTCCGTCGCAGTCCCCTACACGACGTCCCATCGCGCTCTCCTGACCGAGGAGTGGACGCCGCTCGAGCCGGGCGTGTTGGACCACAAGCTCTATGTCCGAGGGCTTGGGATGGTTCGGGAGCAGGCCGTCAAAGGGCCGGTCGAGCGCGGGGACCTCGTCGCCGTGCGGCGCGGGTAACTGGTGGTTCTGGTCGTGGTTGTTACTGACGCCTCCGCCCGGTTCTTGCGCTACAACTAGTCGATATGGCCAAGGCCAAGCCCGTCGAGCAGATCGAGAGCGTGACCGTGCGTTTCGCCGGAGACTCCGGCGACGGGATGCAGCTCACCGGCGACCGCTTCGCGAGCGAGACCGCCCTCTTCGGCAACGACCTCTCGACGTTCCCCGACTACCCGGCCGAGATCCGCGCCCCGGCCGGCTCCCTCCCCGGTGTCTCCGGCTTCCAGGTGCATTTCGCCGACCACGACATCCTCACCCCCGGCGACGCGCCGAACGTGCTGGTGGCGATGAACCCCGCGGCGCTGAAGACGAACATCGACGACCTGGTCAAGGGCGGCACGCTGATCGTCAACTCCGACGCCTTCGTCGACCGGAACCTCGAGAAGGCGGGCTACGAGTCGAACCCGCTCGAGGACGGCTCGCTCGACGAGTACCAGCTGCAGGCGGTGCCGCTCTCGTCGATGACGCTCGAGGCGCTCAAGGACGCGGGGATCTCGAAGCGTGAGGCCGAGCGGGCGAAGAACATGTTCGCGCTCGGATTGATGGCGTGGCTCTACCACCGCCCCACCGAGGCCACGGTCGCGTTCATCCGCGACAAGTTCTCGGGCAAGCCCGAGATCGCCGAGGCAAACGTGAAGGCCTTCCAGGCCGGCTACGCCTTCGGCGAGACCACCGAGACCTTCGCGGTCTCCTACGAGGTGAAGCCGGCGAAGCTGAAGCCGGGCACCTACCGCAACATCACCGGGAACCAGGCGATGGCGATGGGCCTCGTCGCCGCCTCCAAGCTCTCCGGGCTGCCGCTCTTCCTCGGTGCCTACCCGATCACCCCCGCCTCCTCGGTGCTCGAGCAGCTGGCGGGGTACAAGCACTTCGGCGTTCGCACCTTCCAGGCGGAGGACGAGATCGCGGCGGCCGGGGCGGCGCTCGGCGCCTCGTTCGGAGGCGCGCTCGGCGTCACGACCTCGGCGGGTCCGGGCGTCGTGCTGAAGAGCGAGACGATCGGGCTCGCGATCATGCTCGAGCTGCCGCTCGTGATCCTCGACGTGCAGCGCGCCGGGCCCGCGACCGGGATGCCGACCAAGCCCGAGCAGGGCGACCTGATGATGGTGCTCTTCGGCCGCAACGGCGAGTCTCCGGTGCCGGTGCTCGCCGCCTCGACTCCCGCGCAGTGCTTTGACGCCGCGATCGAGGCCGCGCGCATCGCGCTCAAGTACCGCACTCCCGTCTACCTGATGTCGGACGCCTACCTGGCCAACGGCTCGCAGCCGTGGCTCCTGCCCGACGTGGCCTCGCTGCCCGACATCTCGCCCGACTTCACGACGGAGCCGAACTCCGAGGACGGCCTGATGCCGTACCTGCGCGACCCCGAGACGCTCGCCCGTCCGTGGGCGGTGCCGGGCACGCCCGGGCTCGAGCACCGGATCGGCGGGCTCGAGAAGGCCGACGTCACCGGCGACATCTCGTACGACCCCGAGAACCACGACCTGATGACGCGCCTGCGCGCGCTCAAGGTCGCCGGGATCGCGGCGGACATCCCCGAGCTCGAGGTCGACCGCCAGGACGGCGCGACGACCCTCGTGCTCGGCTGGGGCGGCACGTACGGCCCGATCGCCGCCGCCGTCCGCAAGGTGCGCAAGGCTGGCGGCAAGGTCGACCACGCCCACCTCCACTACCTCAACCCGTTCCCGCGCAACACGGGCGAGGTGCTGCGCTCCTACGAGCGCGTGCTGATCCCCGAGATGAACCTCGGCCAACTCCTCAAGCTCGTGCGTGCCGAGTTCCTCGTCGACGCGGTCGGCTACAACCGCGTCAGCGGCTCCCCGTTCAAGTGGGTCGAGATCGCCGACGCGATCAATGCGGTGATCGAATGAGTTGCTCTGGATCGACCGTCTCTGCCCGCGCGTTCCTCGGGCGCCGCTCGGGGTGCCGGGCCGGAGGGGACAGTATGGGTAATACGGCTCCGGAGAGCACGGTGCCGCGAGCGGCGTCAGGCGGCGGCGGAGCCGGGCTTCGCTCGGCGGGAGCCGACGCCGGCGAGGGGCGCGCGTGACCGAGGGCAATGGGAACGGCAACGGCAAGCTGACCGCGAAGGACTTCAAGACCGATCAGGAAGTCCGCTGGTGCCCGGGCTGCGGCGACTACGCGATCCTCGCCTCGATGCAGAGCCTGATGCCCGAGCTCGGGATTCCGCGCGAGAAGATCGTGTTCATCTCCGGGATCGGCTGTGCGGCGCGCTTCCCGTACTACATGCAGACCTATGGGATGCACTCGATCCACGGGCGCGCGCCCGCGATCGCGACGGGGTTGTCCACGTCCAGGCCGGACCTGTCCGTCTGGGTCGCGACCGGCGACGGCGACGCGCTCTCGATCGGCGGCAACCACCTGATCCACGCGCTGCGCCGCAACGTCAACCTGAAGATCCTGCTCTTCAACAACCAGATCTACGGGCTCACGAAGGGCCAGTACTCGCCCACCTCGGAGCTGGGCAAGGTGACGAAGTCGACGCCGATGGGCTCGCTGGACTGGCCGTTCAACCCGCTCTCCGTCGCAATCGGAGCCGAGGCGGACTTCGTCGCGCGCGCGATCGACACCGACCGCAAGCACCTGACCGAGGTGCTGCGCGCCGCCGCCGCCCACCGGGGCGCGGCCTTCGTCGAGATCTACCAGAACTGCAACATCTTCAACGACGGCGCGTTCGACTACGTGCGCGAGGACGAGGGAAATCGGATCTACCTCGAGCACGGCAAGCCGATCCGCTTCGGCGCCGACGGGGAGAAGGGCGTGCGCCTCCTGCCGGACGGTTCTGCGGAGGTCGTGCCCGTCGCCGATGTGGGCGAGGACGCGCTGATGGTGCACGACGCGCACCACAAGCAGCCGAGCCAGGCCTTCGCGCTGTCGCGGCTGACGAACGCGACGGCCGGCGCGGTCCCGCTCGGCGTCTTCCGTGACGTCCAGCGGCCGGTGTACGACGAGCTGATGGCCGAGCAGCTCGACCGCGCGGTGGAGCAGAAGGGCGTGGGCGACCTCGAGGCCCTGCTCCACTCCGGCGACACCTGGCAGATCACTTAGGAGGACGTCGACCGCGTCGTCGCGAAGATCGCCTGCCGCAGCTCGCCGGCTTCCGGCGCCGAGCCGAGCGAGAACACCGGCACCGGGCGCCCGCCCGTCCACGACGTCGAGATGTAGTCCCCGACCATCCGCCCGATCCCGGTGTCGGCGATCCAGGCCAGCTTGACCGATTGCGGCGTGAGCCGCTGCGGCGTCGCCCACGTGCGGCCGGCGTTGTCCGACACCGCGAGCCACACGTCCAGGCCCGGACACTGCGTGATTCGGTCGCAGCCGCCCTGCTGCAGCAGCGAGTGGTACGCGACTGCGACGCGAGCCCGCGCGCCCGAGGTCGCCGGGTCGACCGCGAGGCCCGGCACGAAGTAGTCCATCCGTGACCCCGGGGGCCCGGCCGGCACACGCGTCGGGTCCGACCACGTCAAGCCGTCGCGCGACCGGGCGAGCACGATGTCATCGGCCGCGCAGGACGGGCGGAAGCGGCAGTCGCTCCAGGCGACGTAGATCGTCCCCGCGCGGTCGACGTCGACGGATGGCAGCGGCGGCGCGCGCATGCCACTTATGCTCTCCGTCTCGAGCGCCGCCACGCGGGTCTCCGCACCGAACGACGCGCCGCCGTCGATCGAGCGCACGGCCGCGATCTCGCTGTGGTCGAGGCGGGTGTCCTCGAGGGCGTAGACGACGAGGAGGCTTCCGTCCGGGCGGACGACCGGCTGGGCTCCGTTGGGGTTCGACTGCGGCTCGGGCACCGCTGCGAGTACAGGCTCGGACCAGGTCAGCCCTCCGTCGGACGAGCTCCTGGTCGCGATCCGCCTGCTGTCCTCGTCGAGGTACGAGAGGTAGCAGCGTCCGCGGAACCTGCTCAGGGGCCAGTTGTCGCACGAGACCCACTCCTTGTCGATGCCGCCCGAGTCTTCGCGGCCGACGGTGACCGGCGCACTCCAGGCGATCCCGTCCGGCGAGCGGCTGACGAGGAGCCTGGCGGCGCCTTCCTTTGACCCGATCGAGGCGATCAGCCAGAGCCGGTGCGCCGCGTCGCGGGCGACGACCGGGTCAGCCACGCGGTCGTACACCCCCGACGGTGACGACCAGGAGCTGAGGTGCGGCAGGAATCCGGAGCGCCAGGTTCGCCCCGCGTCATGAGACGTCGCCCAGCCGATCGCCGCCGCGCCCCCGTCGATATACCGGCCGGACTGGAAGGCCGTCACCAGCGTGGAGCCGTCGGCGAAGCTGTCCGGCTCGACCTCGGTCCGGTGCTGCGCATCGGGGCCGAAGAGCAGGTCGCGAGAGAGTTGGAGGTTCAGGACCTCGCAGTCGGGCGCGACGCGGTCGAGGGACTCCGCCGTGACGATGTCGCGGCCCGGCCCGCAGCGGATGGTGTCGGTCGCTCCGTCCTGCGCTGCAGCGATCCGGTCGTCGCCGCCACCGCCGGTGAGGATGTCCCGTTCGCGCGCGCCGACGAGAAGGTCGCTGCCGCCGAGCCCGTTCAGCCGGTCGGCGAACGGCGTTCCGATCAGCCGGTCAGGCCCCGGCGTGCCGATGCGCGTCTGCACCGAGGCCGCACTCAGCGCTGCGGGCGTTGCCAGCACGCCGATCAATGCGGCGAGAAGCCACCGAGGCACGGGCCACGATGGTAGCCGAGGGTCCTGCGCATGCCTACAGGCCCTCGGCGAGCGCACGCGGCTGACATGATCCGGTCATGAAGACGCGCAGGCTCGGCAAGACGGACCGGGAGGTCTCGGAGATCGGCTTCGGCGCCTGGGCGATCGGCGGGAGCTGGGGCGAGACGGACGACGCGACCTCGCTCGCGGCGATGAACGCTGCGGTGGACTCGGGCGTGACGTTCTTCGACACGGCCGACGTCTACGGCGACGGGCGCTCGGAGCGGTTGATCGCGCAGCTGCTCGGCGAGCGCGACGAGCCGCTCGTCGTGGCGACGAAGTTCGGCCGCCGCGCGCCGCTCGACGTCGCCCAGTACACCTACGAGAACCTCCGCGGCTGGCTCGACCGCTCGCGCGAGAACCTCGGGGTCGAGACGATCGACCTCGTCCAGCTCCACTGTCCGCCCTGGGACGTCTACTACACGCCGTCGGTGTTCGAGGCTTGCGATCGGCTGGTCGAGGAGGGCCTCGTCGGCGCCTACGGCGTCAGCGTAGAGAAGGTCGAGGAGGCGCTGAAGGCGATCGAGTACCCGGGCGTCGCGACGGTGCAGATCATCTTCAACATCTTCCGCCAGCGGCCCGCCGAGCTCTTCTTCGAGCAGGCGGAAGCGCGCGACGTCGGCGTGATCGTGCGGGTGCCGCTCGCATCAGGCCTCCTGACCGGCAAGTTCACGCGCGAGTCGAGCTTCGGGGCCGACGACCACCGCCTCTTCAATCGTCACGGCGAGTCATTCGACATGGGCGAGACCTTCTCGGGGGTCGACTTCGAGACCGGCCTCGACGCGGTCGAGAGGCTGCGCTCGTACGTGCCCGAGGGCGCGACCCTGGCCCAGCTCGCGCTGCGCTGGATCCTGATGTTCGACGCGGTCTCGACGGTGATCCCGGGCGCCAAGACGCCGGAGCAGGCCGGAGCGAACGCTGCTGCCTCGGACCTGCCGGAGCTCGACCACGGCACGATGCGGCGGATCGCGGAGCTCTACGACGAGCAGATCGCGCCGCTCGTCCACCAGCGCTGGTGAACCGGCGGCTGCCGTCGTCCCGTAGGGTGCGCCGGCTCGCACTCGCGCTCGGGATCGTCTTCTCGCTCGGGATGTGGCTCGGCGCCTTCGCGCTGATCGATCTGACGGCAACGTGGTTCCTGGGCGAGCCGGGCACCGTCTCCGACCTCGGCTACGGGGCGCTCGGCGGGATCGTCGTGCCCGTCGGGTTCCTGCTCGCCTGGCGCGACGCCCGCGCACTCCGCCAGGTTTTCGCCGCTGCTGTCGCATACGCGCTCGCCGGGCTCGTCTCGGGCGACCACCGCTACGTCGGGCTCGGCGCTCTGGTCGCTCTCGCCGGCCTCGTGCTCGTCGCGCTCGTGCCGGACCGGCGCGCGATCCTCGCCGTGCGGCCGGCTCCTGCGCTCGTCGTCCTCGCCGCCGCAGCAGCGGTCCCGCTCGTCGTCTACGGCGTCCGCATGGCACACAACTACGCGGACGGGAAGCCGCCGTACGACTCGCACGTCGGCCTCGACCAGTGGACGGGTCTCGCGGCGATGGCCTTCGGTCTCCCGCTCGCCGCGCTCTGCGGCCGAATCGGCGCTCTCAGCGCCGCCGCGGCCGCCGCGCTGTTCGGGATCGGCTCGCTCGCGTACCCGCACAAGCCGGGCAGTGCGGGCGTCTACTGGGGGCTCGCGGCACTCGTCTGGGCGGGGGCGCTCGTCACGGCGGCATCGAGCCGCCGCCGCCCTCGGAGTGCGGCGGCGGCCCTGGAGGGAGAAGGCGTCTAGTTGTCCCCTGCCGCGGCGGCCTGCGCCGCAGCCTCGGCCGGCGAGAGGACGCGGATCTTCTCGCAGCCGATCGTCCGTGCCCGCTCGGACGCGTTCAGGTAGGCGACGTCGTCGCCGGGCCCGCAGTCGAGCACGTCGAGCTGGTTGTCATCGGCGAGTGCATGGAGCGTGTCGTTGCCGGGCCCGCCTGACTCGCGGTCGCGGCCGTCGCCGGCCCAGATCGCGTCGTCGCCGAGACCGCCGACCAGCAGGTCGTCGCCGGCATGGCCGTAGATCGCGTCGTCGCGCGCCTTGCCGTCGATCCGGTCGGCGAACACGGTGCCGTGGAGCCGGTCCGGGCCGTTGGCGCCGACGATCGTGGCCGCCGCCGCCGCGCTCACGCCCACGATGAGGGCCGCAAGGACGGCCAGGATGAGGAGCCTGACGTTCATGTGTGGTACCTCCTGGAGAGGGGTCGCAGTCCTCTCACAGAAGGCGCGTTCCGTCTGACGGCGATCAGGTGCCGTGCAAGCGTTCGGTAAGACGTCAGGCGGCGAGCGCGGTGGGCTCGGCCCGCTCCGCGAGAGGCTTGGGCCGCGCAGGCTCGTCGCGGAGCGCGACGAAGCAGACCGCGGTCATCGCCAGCGCCGCGAGCCCGCCGATCGCGAGCGCGAGCTCGGTCCCGCCCATGGCGCTGAGCCAGCCGACGAGCAGGCCGCCGAGCGGTGCGGCGCCGTTGAAGGCGTAGAAGTAGAGGCCGACGACGCGGCCACGCAGGTGGTCGGGCGCCTCGAGCTGGACGCCGGAGTTCGCGTTCGACGTCCACGTCGTGAAGGCCGCGCCGAGCACGACCAGGAGCACGCCGGCCGCCCAGACCGAGCGCTCGGGCGCGAGCAGGAGCTCGGCGAGCCCGAACAGGCCCGTGCCGGCGGCGAGGATCTTCCAGCTCGCCCGTCCGACCGAGGCGGACACGAGCGCGCCGATCAGCGCGCCGGCGCCGAAGCACGCGGAGATGATCCCGAACGTCTGCGGGCCTGCGTGCAGCGTCGTCGAGGCCAGCACCGGCAGGACCACATTCAGGTTGAAGCTGAGGGTCGAGATCACGAGGACGATCAGCAGCGTGATGCGCACGCGCCGGTTCCGGCGCACGAAGCCGAGGCCCTCGCGCGTGCCGCGCCAGATCGTCGGCATCACGTCGGGGCGTCGCACCGGGAACAGCTTGCGCTCGTCCATCAGCAGCAGGCTCGCGAGCACCGCGAGAAAGCTCACGGCGTTCGCGACGAAGCAGAAGCCGAGCCCGATCGCAGCGATCACGAGACCGCCCAGCGCGGGCCCGATCACGCGGGATGCATTGAAGAGGCTCGAGTTGAGTGCGATCGCGTTCGGCAGTTCCGCGGGCCCGACCATCCGGTAGGTGAGCGACTGCCGAGCGGGCACGTCGAGGACGAGCACCGAGCCGCGGAGGAACGCGATCACGTAGACCATCCACGGGACGGCGACGCCGCCGAGCGCGATCGCGGCGAGCGCTGCCGCGAGCGCCATCTGCACCGCCTGGGTGCCGATGATCAGCTTGCGGTTGTCGAAGCGGTCGACGATCACCCCCGCGAAGAGGCCGAAGATCGTGAACGGAAGGAACTGCGCGAGCGCGAGCACGCCGACCGCGACCGGCGAGTGGGTCAGCGTGACGATCAGCCAGCCGCTCGCGATGTTCTGCATCCACGAGCCGGTGACCGAGACCACCTGTCCGCCGAAGAAGAGTCGATAGTTCGGGTACTGCTGGAGGCTTGCGAACGTGCGCCGGTTCAGCCGGACGAGCGCTTGGGTCACCGCTTCTCCTGCAGCAGGCGACTGAGCGGCTCGATCGCGGCGTCGACGGCGGCGAGCTCGGCGGGCGAGAGGCCCTCGAGCCGCTCCGCGAGCCAGCGCGTGCGCAGCGAGCGGATTCTCCGCAGCATCTTCACGCCTTCCGGGCTGAGCGTCAGGCCAACGCGGCGCCGGTCGCCGCCCGCGCCGCGCGTGCGGATCACATAGCCCATCCGCTCGAGCCGGCTCAGGTTCGCCGACATACCCGGCGCGGACATGCGCTCGAGGTCCGCGAGGTCACGGACGCCGATCCCCGGTTCGCGGTGGATCGCCGCCAGCAGGCTCGCCTGGCCGCCCGTGACTCCGAGCGGTGCGACCTCTCTCCGCAGCTCCCTGCCCATGGTGAGCAGGACGGGACGCAACCGATCCGCGATCTCGATTGCGTCCGTGCTCTTGATAACGTCGTTACTCATTAACACGGTTAACTATAGCAAGTGCTACAGCGAACCGCCAGAGCAGTCGACTTAGTGGCTTGACCGGCAACGTTCGCCGGGCTCCTGGCCCGCGATCACGCTGCGCCAGAGCCCACCCTCGCCCTTGACAAGGCTAACCGGCCTTGCCCGCGGGCGATGACGGACTCTGGCTTGGTGCTCGCAGCCCAGGAACCGGGCAACGTCACCGGCCAAACCACTAGACCGGAGCCGCCTCCACGTCGATCGAGATGATCGCCTCGGGCCGGATGTAGCGGCCGCCGAAGTGGGGCCACACGTGGCTGTTGCTCGCGAGCTTCTTCACGAGGTCCTCCGCGTGCAGCCGGGCATCGTGGAGGTCGTCGAACACGTTGGCGTCGATCCGCTCGCCGGTCGAGAGTCGGATGTAGAGGTGGAACGCGAGCGACGAGAGATTGGGCGCCTGGGGCCTCGGGGCCGGCTCCGGCGGGGCGTGGACGGGCTCCGGCGGGACGACCTCGGCGGCAGGCGCGGGCGCCGGCGGCGCAACCGGTGCGGGCGCAGGCGCCGGGACGGGATCCGCCGGCAGCTCGCTGAGGAACGAAGGCTCGGGAGCCGGCTCCGGCTCCGGCGGCAGCTCGGCGACAGGGACCGGGGCGGGAGCGGCCGCGACGGGCTCGGGCGTCGCCACGAGCGGCGGAGCGGGGTCGAGGAGCTGCGCGATCTGCTCCTGCGAGACCCAGCCGCGCTCGATCAGGATTCCCGCCACGGGGCTGCCGGTCGCGGCCTCCTCGCGCATCGCCTCGCCGAGCTGATCCATCGTGACCAGTCCGAACTGGAGGAGCTTGCGCTCCAGCATCCCCGGCGCGTTCGGGTCGGGCTCGGCGGCGACGGGCTCCGCAGCGACGGGCTCCGCAGCGACGGGCTCCGCGGGTGCGGGCTCGGGCTCGCTGAGCGTCGGGAGCGGCGCGGGCCGCTCCACGGACGGGCTGAGGGGCGGCTGCGACAGCAACCCGCCGAACTGCTCGGAGGGCGCTGTGGCTCCGACGCCACCCCCGTCGAAGATGTCTGACACGTGTGGTTCCTTCCTCTCTTGGTGCCGCAGATGTCGAGAGCGAATGCCCTCAGACGACGCATCGGCCGATAGCCCTTTCTCCACGTCACCCGGAGGGGGGAGATCCGGCGCTACATCCGGGTCGGGATGCCGTGTTTCGCGAAGATGCGGAGAACCTTGGGCGAGGCGACGTGCACGTGGTCCTCGCCGTTCACCTTCATCCGGATCAGGGCGGGACGGCCTCTGTAGGTCGGATAGAAGGAGCCGTGCGCGCTGGCGTCGCTCGCTTTCGTCGGGGGAGGCGAGTCGAGCGACCAGCCCCAGAAGAGCGCGAGGTCGAGCCGCGGCCTGGTGCTCAGCCCGCGGAGCTCGCTCGCCTTTGGGCGAGGGGACGCGTCCACCGCCAGGAGGAGGGCCAGGTTCTCCTCCCAGTCGGAGAGGAGCACCGGTTTCGCGAGCCTGGGGCCGCTCACCATGATGTACGGCGGCGCTGCCGCGACCCTGAGCGTGTCGAGCACGCCGCGGGCACGGTCGGCCAGCGTAGGCGAGGCGTTCCTCCCGAGTAGGAGGTAGGCGCCGAAGTGGCGGCCGTGGTCGGCGAATTGGACGCTGCCTCCCGCGCCGGCGAAGCACTCGATCGCCGGCGGCGCCTGGACGGGCAAGGTAGTGGCGGTGAAGCGGTGAGGGCGGGCCGGCCAGCGGGCGGTCTTCGAGAGCCGGACCCACTCCACCACGACGAGGGCGACTGCGGTGCTCGGGAACGCGTAGGTCGCGACGTTGCATCCCTTGCCGAACGAGATCGGAGCCGAGGCGACCACAATCCGTGTCACGGGGTCGCCGACCTGCATGTCCTTCGGAGGCACCATCTGCGGGATGGAGCTCCAGCCCTGCGGGAGCACGACCTCGACGCCGGCGCTGCCGGCATGGGTGACCGGGGCCGCCCCTACGAGGCCCAATGCCGCGAGCGCGACTGGGATCGCGCTGGGCGTCATCGTCCTAGAGTGCCATCCCCGGGGGTTGCGGTGTCGTTTCGACCGGCAGGGCGGGCGCCGGTCTGGCACGGCGGCGGCGCAGCTCGAGCACGATCGAGATCACCACCACGGCGATCGCGAGCACGATCGTCCAGTGCGCGAAGCTCAGCGAGGTGACGCGCGCCGTGGCCTCCCACTGGCCCCTGCTGAGCGTGTTGGAGGTGCTCGACTCGCGGATCAGGTCCATCCCGAGCGGGTAGCGGAGCTTGTGGAGCGCGGTCCAGTGGTCGAGCCGGTGCACGGTCGCCAGGGCGAGCACGATCGCCCCGGCGGCCGAGACGTAGATCCCGCGCCGGTAGAGGTTCGCGACGGCCCCGATCAGGACGAGCAGGAACGCGTCCACGGCGGCGGCGAGCCAGATCCGCGCCTCCATCCACGCCTCCGCCTGGTGGTAGATCGTGACCGAATGGCCGTTCCTGGTGAACGTCTGCACGGCCGGCTGTTCGAGCCAGAGCGAGAACCCCATCAGCGCGCAGAAGAAGAGCGGCGCGGAGAGGAGGAGCGCGACGAAGAACGGCGCCTTCCCGTGACGGCTCCACCGCGTCCGCACTGGCACTAGAGCCGCCCCGCCTCGATCACGCGCGCGAGGAACTCGCGCGTCCGCTGCTCGGTGGGCGCCGAGAAGATCCGCTCGGGCGGGCCCTCCTCGAGGATCACGCCCGCGTCGAGGAAGCAGACGCGGTCGGCCACCTCGCGCGCGAAGCTCATCTCGTGCGTGGCGATGATCATCGTCATCCCGCTCTTCGCGAGCTCGCGTACGAGCTCGAGCACCTCTGAGACGAGCTGCGGGTCGAGCGCGCTCGTGATCTCGTCGAGCAGCATCAGCTTCGGCTCCATCGCGAGCGCGCGCGCGATCGCGACGCGCTGCTGCTGCCCGCCCGAGAGCCGGTCAGGGTACTCGGCGGCCTTGTCGCTCAGCCCGATCCGGTCGAGCAGCTCTCGCGCCCGCGCCTCGGCCTGCGACTTCGAGAAGCCGCGGCTCTTGCGCGGCGCGAGCGTCACGTTCTGGAGCACGGTCATGTGCGGGAACAGGTTGTAGGCCTGGAAGACGATCCCGATCTTGCGGCGCAGTGCGTTCACGTTCACCTGGCCGTTCGTGACGTCCTCGCCGTCGACCACGATCGTGCCCTCGTCGACCTGCTCGAGCACGTTGATGCAGCGCAGGAGCGTGGACTTGCCCGAGCCCGAGGCGCCGATCAGGCACACGACGTTGTGCAGCTCGACGCTCAGGCTGACTTGGTTCAGCACCCGGAGCTCGCCGAAGGACTTGCTCACGTCCTCGACCGAGACGAAGGCCTCGCCGTTCTCGCTCATGCGGTCGCGCGCTCCTTGCGCTCGCGCTGAGCGATGATGTGGTCCGTAAACCGCGCCAGCGGGATCGTGAGCAGGATGAAGAAGGTGGCCGCGACCACGTACGAGGTGAAGTTCGCGTAGGTGGTCGAGAAGTTCTGCGCCTGCTGCGCCGCCTCGGCGACGCCGATCACGGTCACGAGCGCCGTGTCCTTCTGCAGGCCGACGAAGTCGTTGAGGAGCGGCGGCACGACCCGCCGAACCGCCTGCGGCACGACGACGTGGCGCATCGCCTGCATGTACGAGAGGCCGAGCGAGCGCGCCGCCATCCGCTGGCTCGGGTGCACCGACTCGATCCCGGCTCGATAGACCTCGGTCACGTACGCCGTGTAGACGAGCGTGAGCGCCATCACGCCGTACGCGAAGTTCGAGAGGCTCGAGATCGCTCCGAGCTGAAGACCGGGGAGGCCGAACCCGACGAGGAACGCGACGAGGATCAGCGGCGTGCCGCGGAAGAAGTCCGTGTAGACGATCGCCAGGCCGCGCAGCGGTGCGGCTGCGCGGCCCGGCAGTCCCCGGACGATCGCGATCGCGAGCGCGAAGCAGAGGACCAGCAGCTCCGCGGTGATCATCATCTTCACGTTGAGCTGGAAACCGGCCCAGACGTCCGGCAACGACAGCCTGAAGTAGTACGGGCTGAAGTAGGACTCGAGGACCTTCTGGAGTGCGTCCATCTCTCTACTTCAGGACGGGCACCTTCGCGAAGTCGATTGCGAACCACTTCTTCTGCAGCTTGGCGATCGTCCCGTTCGTCCAGAGCGTCTTGATCGCCGCGTCGACCGGTGCGACGAGCGCCGAGCCCTTCTGGAACACGGCTCCGTATTGCTCGTGCGTGACGATCTGGCCGGCTACCGGCCCGTAGCGGGTCGGGCGGGCCTTCTTCTCGGAGGCGACGATCGGCACGTCGAGCACGATCGCGTCGCAGCGGCCGATCTGCACCGCGGTGAACGCGGCGGCCGTCGTCTGGTAGATCAGCGGCGCCTTGTCGGGGTGGAGCCGCGTCTTGATCCAGTCGAGCCCAGTCGTGACCGCCTGGGCGCAGGTCTGGAGCTTCTTGAGGTCGGCGATGCTCTTGGGCGGCGTCAGGCCCTTGCGGATCAGCACGCCCTGGTTGGCGTCGAAGTACGAGGTCGAGAACGACACCGTCTTCTTGCGCTGGTCGGTGATCGTGGCCTCCTGCAGCGAGAAGTCGAACTTCTTGTTGCCGGGCGAGAAGAGCCCGGTCCACGGGGTGTAGACCCACTTGATGGTCGTGATCCCGAGCTGGGCGGCGATCGCCTTGGCGAGATCGACCTCGTAGCCGCGCGGGTTCGTGATCGTGCCGCCGCGGACGGTGCCGACGGCAAAGCCGACCGCGGGGTCGCCGAACGCGACCGTCAGCGTGCCGGGGGTGAGCGTCGGCGGTGCGGCCGTGCGGGCCGAGACCGCCGCCGCCGACGCGAGAGCCGCGACGGCGAGCAGAGCGATGAGACGCTTCATGGGGGACTCCTCCTGTCCGAAAGCGCGGGGTGAATCGCGAATCTTACGCCGCGAGAGCGGCTGCGACCCGCTGCTGAAAGTCCGCGATCAGCACCTCGCTGCGCGGCAGCAGCGCCCCGCGGTCGAGCCCGCCGGAGGAGACGCCGCGCTGCACGCCTTCGACGAGCACGGAGTCCTCGGCGCCCACCTGGCTGTCGAAGGCGAGCAGGTCGTCGATCCACGCCTCGTCCGCGCCCGGGGCGAAGAAGTAGTCGAGGAAGCGCTTCGTCCGGCTCGGCGAGACGGGCAGCACCGGCCCGATCGAGAGGTTCGGCTTCCCGGGGACGATGTTGATCGCGAGGCCGGGCCAGACGAAGTGGAACTGGCCGCGCTCGACCTCGCCCGCCGGGTCGTAGGCGTGGACGCCGTCGGGCCGCAGCGGCGCGAGCTGGGTCGAGTACGTCGGCCCCGCCTCGAGCAGGTACGCATCGGGCGAGACGTCCATCATCGCGCTGAAGCCGGGGTGCGCGATCTGGCAGTGGTAGCACTCGAGGAAGTTCTCGCACGCGATCTTCCAGTTCGCCTCGCTCTCCCACTCGGAGCGGAGGCGGAACTCGAGCACGTCGACGTCCACTCCGGCCGCGGCGACGCGCTCCGGCAGGTCGAGCAGCGTGTCGGCGAGCGGGGGCGCCTCGGGTGACGGGTTGACGAAGAGGAACGGCCCCCAGCCGTCGATCTGGACGCGCCGGAGGCACAGCCCGTCCTTCTCGAAGCCGGGCTCCCGGTCGGAGCGTGGCGCGGCGCGCAGCGAGCCGTCGAGCCCGTACGTCCAGCCGTGGTAGCCGCACTGGAGCGTCTCGCGGCGCCCTGAGCCCTGTGCGACCGGGAAGCCCCGGTGGCGGCAGACGTTGAGGAACGCGTTCAGCTCGCCCTCGCGCCCGCGCGTGAGCACGACGGGGGTAAGGCCGGCGCGGCCGGTGACGAAGGTGCCGGGCTCGGGCAACTCACCCGCGTGGGCGACGTACTGCCACGAGAGCCGGAAGATCCGCTCGTCCTCCCGTCGGAAGACCTCGGGGTCGGTGTACCAGGCCCACGGATAGGTCTCCACCCTGCAAATCTACAGGCGTGCGCGCGATGCTCCTCGAGGCCGCCGGCCGGCCGCTTGTCGCTGCCGAGCTGCCCGCTCCCGAGCCTGGGCCGGGGCAGCTGCTCGTCCGCGTCCACGCCTGCGGGGTCTGCCGGACCGACCTGCACATCGTCGACGGCGAGCTGGCGCACCCGAAGCTGCCGCTCGTGCTCGGGCACCAGATCGTCGGCACCGTCGAGGGGAGCGGCGAGCGCGTCGGCGTGCCCTGGCTCGGCTGGACGGACGGCGAGTGCCGCTACTGTCGCTCGGGTCGCGAGAACCTGTGCGACCGCGCGCGGTTTACGGGCTACGACATCGACGGCGGCTACGCCGAGTACGCGGTCGCGGACGAGCGCTTCTGCTTCCCGATCCCCGAGGGCTACCCCGACGTCCAGGCCGCGCCGCTGCTCTGCGCGGGGCTGATCGGCTGGCGCTCGCTCTCGCTCGCCGGTGACGCCGAGCGGCTCGGGCTGTACGGCTTCGGCGCCTCGGCGCACATCGTCTGCCAGGTCGCCCGCTGGCAGCGGCGGCGCGTGTTTGCCTTCACGCGCGAGGGCGACAGCGAAAGCCAGGCGTTCGCGCGCTCCCTCGGCGCCGAGTGGGCGGGCTCGGGCGCGCCGCCGGAGGAGCTCGACGCGGCGATCGTCTTCGCCCCTGCCGGCGAGCTCGTCCCGACCGCGCTCGCCGCGCTCGCGAAGGGCGGCTCGGTCGTGTGCGCGGGAATCCACATGAGCGACATTCCCTCGTTCCCCTACGAGCTGCTGTGGGGCGAGCGGGTGGTGCGCTCGGTCGCGAACCTGACGCGGCGCGACGGGGAGGAGTTCCTCGCGCTCGCGCCGCTCGTGCCGGTGCGCACCGAGGTGGAGGAGCACCCGCTCGAGGACGCCGGCGAGGCGCTCGCGCGGCTGCGCTCGGGCGCGGTGCGCGGAGCCGCAGTGCTCCGGTTACGGTAGGCAGAGGTGCTGACCCTGCTCGCGCATGCTGCCCCGATCAGCTACCGCTTCCCGCTGCCCATCTGGATCTACGTCGTCGCCGGGGGGACGGCTGTAGCAGTCTCTGCGCCTGCCGCCGCACTCGCGGTTCGCCGGGAACCGGCGGTGCGGGAGTCGCGCGACCTTCTGCCCTCGCTGCGCCGGTTCCACCTAGGGCAGATCGGCCTCGCGCTCTCGACCGTCCTTTTCGTCTGGGCGCTCGTGGGCGGGCTCGGCGGCACGACGATCCAGAGCAGGGAGTTCTTCGAGAACCCGATGACGGTGCTCGTCTGGATCGACTTCTGGATCGGCCTCGGGATCGTTTCGGCCTTCGTCGGCAACGTATGGGACGCCGTCAGTCCGCTCAGCTTCGCGGCCCGTGCGCTCGACGGCACGCTCGCGCGCCTCGGTGTCCCGCAGGCGCTCTACCCGGAGCGGCTCGGCCAGTGGCCGGCGGTCCTGCTCGTGCTCGGCTGGACCTGGGCGGAGCTGATCTGGGGCCCGGCCAAGGACCCGCACACCCTTGCCCTGATGGCCGTCGGCTACTGCGCCTTCACGCTCATCGGCTCGGCTCTCTTCGGCGTCAAGACGTGGCTTGGCAACGTCGAGCTCTTCACGGTCGTCGCGCGGACGTTCGGCCGGTTCGCTCCGTTCGGCGTGAAGCCCGACTCGGTGCGCCTGCGCCCATACGGGCAGGGGATCCGGACGGATGGCGACCTGCCGGCGGGCGGCGGCGCGCTCGTCGTGGCGCTGCTCGCGACGGTGGTCTACGACGGCTTCTCGCAGACGGGCCGCTTTTTCTCGCTCGAGGCGTCATTCCTCGCGCGCTGGCACTGGCTCGGCTTCCACGTCCAGGTGCTCGACACCGCGCTGATGGCCGCGATCGTCGCGCTCTTCGTCCTCGCCTACCTGCTCGTGTGCGGCTCGGCGGACGCGGCCCGTGACTATGCGCCGACGCTGATCCCGATCGCTGCCGTCTACTTCGCGGCGCATTACCTCGCGTACCTGCTGCTCGCGGGGCAGACGACCCTCGGGACGCTCGTCGACCCGTTCGGGCACAGCTGGAACCCGTGGGGCCTCGGCGAGTATCCGATCCGGCGCGGGATCGCTCCTGCCGCCCTGGTCTGGTGGTCGCAAGTCGCCCTGATCGTGTGGGGCCACGTCGTTGCGGTCCTCGCGGCGCATCGCGTCGCCCTCCGACGCCACGAAGAGCCCACCCGCGCCCTCATCGCGCAGGCGCCGATGGTGCTGTTGATGGTCGCCTACACCATGATCGGGCTGTGGGTGCTCGCCCAGCAGATCAAGGTCGGCGCGTGAGTCGTTGAACAGCCCCTACGCGTTCAGCTTCGAGCCGCTCTTCCTCGTCCTCGGCGCGGTCGCGCTCGTCGCCTACTTCCGAGCGCGGCCGGGCCCCTGGTGGCGGATCGCGCTCTTCTGCGTCGGGCTCGCGCTCGTCGTCGTCCCGGTCAACTCGCCGCTCGAGACGATCGCCACCGAGCGGCTGCTGCTGGTCCACCTCCTGCAGAACGTGATGCTCTCCGACTGGGCGCCGCCGCTCCTGATCCTCGGGCTCACCCCGGCGATGCGGGCGGCCGTGGCGCGGGCCGGCGGCCGGCCCTTCGCGGCGATCACGCGGCCCGTGGTCTCGCTGCCGGTCTGGCTCGTCGGGTGGTATGCGATCCACTGGGGCGTCTTCTACGACTTCGCGCTGCGCCATCCGGCGGCGTTGAACGTCGAGCACCTGATCCTCGTCGCGATCGGGCTCCTCTTCTGGTGGCCGGTGCTCTCCGATGCGCCGCGCCGGCTCACCGTCCCGGTGAAGATCGCCTACCTCGGGGCCGCGTTCGTCGTGAGCGCGTTCCTCGGGCTCGCGTTCATCTTCTCCACGAGCCCGTTCTACGACTTCTATGCGCAGGCGCCGCGCCTTTGGGGGCTCTCACCCGCGAAGGACCAGAACCTCGGCGGGATCCTGATGAACGGCGAGCAGACAGCGGTCTTCCTCGCCGCGCTCGCCTACTTCCTCTGGCGGCTGCTCGAGGAGGAGCACGCCGCGGGGAGCTGATCAGGCGCCGGCGAGCAGCTCGCCGTCGGCGAGCATGCCGTTCGCCAGGATGACCGCGCGGTCGACCGTTCCCGTCTCCGTGAGCATGGTGAGCGCGTCGACCGGGTCGGCGGGGCCGTCGAGAGTCGCCTCGATGATCCGCAGCGAGATGAACGTGTAGGGGTCGAAGGCGATTCCGGCACGCGCGAACACGCGGCCGATCACGAACGCCTCGAACCCGAGGGCGTACTCGGCTCCCGTGAGCGAGTGGCTCGCCGCGACGTCCCGCTCCTGGGCGCGGCGCAGCTCGTCGGGGCTCGGGTCGTTCGCCTGCACGAGAGCTGAGACGCCAAATTCCGAAATCAGTTCTCATGGGGGGGCGCGGACGTCGCCCGGACGAGTGAATTTTACGCTTCAGAAAGGATATTTTACGGCCCCCTTACCGAGGTCTTACAGGAAGATGGGCTTACCCATCGATAAGAGGGCGAACCGGCCGGGAGGGGCCTGGCTGGAACACACGCACGGTGTCTGACGCGCGGCCCGTCCTCTTCGCCGTGAGAGGGGAGGCCTGCATGTATCGGCTGATCACTGCCGGCATGCTCTTGCTAGCCATTTTTGTCTCGTCGGGGGCCGCAGCCACAGCGCCGTTGCAGCCCCGGTCGCTGGACGGAAGTGGAAACAACCAGAGGCACGACGACTGGGGGAGCGCGGGCACGCAGTATCTGCGTGTTGCCGCTCCGAACTACGCGGACGGCGTCTCGAAGGAGGTGTCCGGCCCGCCGACGCGGTTCGTCAGCAACCGCATCTTCAACGACGTCGGCCAGAACCTGTTCTCCGAGAACGACGTCTCGCAGTGGGGCTGGGCCTGGGGCCAGTTCATGGACCACGACTTCGGGCTCCGCGACGAGACGGCGGCCGAGTCGACGCCCATCGCGTACGACAAGAAGGATCTGCTGGAGTCGTTCAACAACGACCTCGGCGCGATCGACTTCGCCCGGACCCCGGCCGCGCAGAGAACCGGCGTGAGCTCGCCGCGTCAGCAGATCAACACGCTCTCGAGCTACATCGACGGCTCGAACGTCTACGGCGTGACCGACTCGCGGCTGGACTGGCTGCGTGACGGACCGGTCGACGGCAAGAGCTCGAACAACAAGGCGACCCTGATGTTGACCGGGGACGGCTACCTCCCGCGCGCCGATGCGCGGGGCTCGACGCCGGCTCCGCCCATGGACCTGATGGGCGCGCTCATGGGGACGCCGGCCAGGGCCGTGGTCGCGGGCGACGTGCGGGCGAACGAGAACATCGCGCTCACCGCACTCCAGACGCTGTTCGCCCGTGAGCACAACCGGCTCGTCGCGGCGCTGCCGCGGTCGCTGCAGGACGAGGTGAAGTTCCAGCTCGCCCGGCGGATCGTCGGAGCCGAGGAGCAGTACGTGACGTACAACGAGTTCCTCCCCGCGATGGGAGTGAGGCTTCGCGACTACCGCGGGTACGATCCGGGGGTCAACGCCGGCCTTGCGAACGAGTTCGCCGTCGTGGGATACCGCGCGCACAGCCAGATCCACGGGGAGTTCGAGCCGACGGTCCCGGCGGGCACCTATTCGGACGCACAGCTCGCCGCGTTCGAGCGCCAGGGGATCGAGGTCGAACGGGACGGCGGCCAGGTGACTCTGGTGATCCCGCTGAACGTCGCGTTCGGCAACCCGGATCTCCTGCAGGCCGTCGGAGAAGGCCCGGTGCTGCAGAGCCTCGGGGCCGAGCCCGAGTACAAGAACGACGAGCAGATCGACAACTCGCTCCGCAGCGTGCTCTTCCAGGTGCCGAAGCCCGGCATCCCGGATCCGGGCGTGTGCGGCGAGCCCGTCGTGAACCCGGACTGCTTCACCGGGGTCTCGGATCTCGGTGCGATCGACGTCGAGCGTGGGCGTGACCACGGGATGCCGTCGTACAACCAGCTCAGGCGGGCGTACGGGCTCCGGCCTGCGCGGTCGTTCACCGACATCACGGGTGAGGACACCGAGCGGTTCCCGCAGGGGCTCCGCTCGACGGATCCGATCAACGATCCGCGGATCCTCGACTTCGTCCAGCTCCGCGACATCAACGGCAAGGTGATCCCGCTCGACAGCCCGGACGCACAGGCCGAGGCGGTGGTCGGAATCCGCAGGACGACCCTCGCGGCGCGGCTGAAGGCGATCTACGGGTCGGTCGACAAGCTCGACGCCTTCGTCGGCATGGTCTCCGAGCGTCACGTTCAGGGCACGGAGTTCGGTGAGCTGCAGCTCGAGATCTGGAAGCAGCAGTTCTCGGCTCTCCGCGACGGCGATCGCTTCTTCTACGCGAACGATCCCGCGCTGAGGGCGATCGAGCAGGTCTACGGGATCAGCTACCGGCACACCCTCGCGGAGCTGATCACACTGAACACGGGCGCGGAGGTTCAGGCGAACGTCTTCAAGGCCGCTGGGTAACAATGCCAGAGTCCCCCGCCCCAGCAATGGGGCGGGGGGCGGCTTTCCTACTCGTCGATCCGTCCGGCGAAGTGCGCGTCCGCATCGGGCCGGACGAGCTCGTAGAGCCCGAAGCGCTGCCCGCCGGGAGCGCGGAAGCTCGCGCACGGCCCGTGCGGGATCTCGAGCTCGCGGATCCCGGTGATCCCGGCGTCGCGCAGGCGCTCGACCGCGCGGCCGTAGTCGGCGACGCGGTAGATCAGGATCGGCGTCTCGCCCTCGAGATGGCTCGTCAGGAGGATCGCCGGCCCGGTGCCCGAGACCCGCAGGCACGCGACGACCGTGCCCATCCCGCGCACCTTCCAGACGAGCTCGGCGCCGAGCGCCTCGACGTAGCGTGCCGCGCTGCCGTCGACGTCCTCCGTCGGGACGTAGACGAAGTCGAGCGACTCGAACACGGTCTCACCGCTCATCCAGCAGCTAGCGTAGTGCCGTGCGCGCGATCGCGATGACCGATTTCGACAGCGGGCTCGCGCTCCACGACCTGCCGAAGCCCGAGCCGGCCGCGGACGAGCTTCTCGTTCGGGTGCATGCGTCCTCGATCAACCCGGTCGACGTCCTGGCCGCGGCCGGGGCGCTCAGGGGAATGATGGAGTACACGTTCCCCGTCGTCCTGGGCCGCGACTTCTCGGGAGTCGTCGAGAGCGTTGGCTCGGAGGTCGTCGGCTCCCGGGTCGGCGACGCCGTGCTCGGCTTCCTCACGAAGCCGACCCTCCACGACGGCGCCTGGGCCGAGTACCTGACCGTTCCCGTCGACGGGTTCGTCGTGCCCAAGCCCGAGGCGCTCGACTTCGCAGCGGCCGCCGCTCTGCCCGTCGCGGCGCTCACGGCGCTGGCGGCGGTCGACGCGGTCGATCCCAGGCCCGGCGACCTCGTGCTGGTGATCGGCGCCGGCGGCGGCGTCGGCAGTTTCGCGGTCCAGCTCGCCGCCCAGCGCGGGGCGAGCGTGATCACCACCGCCAAGCCGGGCGACGAGCAGCGCCTGCTCGACCTCGGCGCCGCCGAGACGATCGACTACACCGGACAGGACCTCGTCGCTGCGGTGCGGGAGCGGCACCCCGACGGCGTCCGGAGCGTGATCGACCTGGTCAACCACGGTGACGGCTTCGCGCCGGGCGCCGAGCTCATCCAGGCCGGAGGCCGCGCGGCTTCGCCGCTCGGCGCCGTGGACGTGGACGGGCTCGCTGCGCGCCAGATCACCGGCACGAACGTGATGGGCTCGCACCCCGGCCCGGCCGGGCTCGCGCGCCTCGCCGAGGCCGCCGCCGCGGGGGAGCTGAAGGTCCTGATCGACTCGGCTCGCCCGCTCGGGGAGGTTCCCGCCGCCGTCGAGGAGTTCCCGCGCGGCAAGCGCGGCAAGATCGTCGTCTCGATCGCCGAGTAGCGAAGCGGAGCGCACGCTCCGCTTCTGGCATACTGGGGAGATGACGAGCCCGGCCACGAAGGAGCGGCCCCTGCGCCGCGACGCGCAGGCGAACCGCGAGCGGATCGTCGCCGCGGCCCGGGCCGTCTTTGCGGCGGGCGGCATCGAGGCGCCGGTGGAGGAGATCGCGCGGGCTGCCGGCGTCGGGATGGGAACCCTCTACCGCCGCTTCCCGACCAAGGAGGATCTCGTCGACGCGGTGCTCGAGGACGCCTTCGGGCAGTTCGTCCGCGTGGCCGAGGAGGCGCTTGCCGAGGAGGACGCCTGGGTCGGCTTCTCCGGCTTCCTGGAGGGCGCGCTCACCCTGCACGGCGCCGACCGGGGGCTGAAGGACCTCGTCGCGTCGAGCCGGCACGGCCTCGCGCGCACGGAGGCGATGCGCGCGCGGCTGCGGCCGCTGATCCGACGCCTCGTCGAGCGGGCTCAGGAGCAGGGCACGCTGCGCTCCGACTTCACCCCGGAGGACGTGCCGGTCGTGTTCTGGACCGCCGGGCGCGTGATCGAGGCAACCTCGCAGGTCGCGCCCGACTTCTGGCGCCGCTACCTCGGGCTCCTGCTCGACGGCCTGCGCGCCGGGGCCGCGACGCCGCTGCCGCATCCTCCGCTCACGCGCACCGAGCTCGAGCGCGCGACCGGAAGGAGGTCGAGCTGAACCCCGCTGACGCGCCGCTGAGCGGGCGGGCGCTCCGGGCCGTCTTCGCGGCGCTCATGCTCGGCATGTTCCTGGCCGCGCTCGACCAGACGATCGTCTCGACCGCGCTACCCACGATCGTCGGCGACCTCGGCGGCCTCAACCACCTCTCGTGGGTCGTCACCGCCTACCTGCTCGCCTCGACCGTCTCGACGCCGCTCTATGGCAAGCTCGGCGACATGTACGGGCGCAAGCCCGTGTTTCTGGCCGCGATCGTCATCTTCCTGGTCGGCTCGATGCTCGCCGGGCTCAGCCAGACGATGGCCGAGCTGATCGGCTTTCGCGCACTCCAGGGGATCGGCGCCGGCGGGCTGATCGTCGGCGCGCAGGCGATCATCGGCGACATCGTGCCGCCCCGGGAGCGCGGGCGCTACATGGGGCTGATCGGGTCGGTGTTCGCCGTCGCCTCCGTCGCGGGGCCGCTGCTCGGCGGCTTCTTCGTGGACAACCTCTCGTGGCGCTGGGTCTTCTACGTCAACCTGCCGGTGGGCGCGCTCGCCCTCCTGATCGTCGTGACGCGGCTCCACCTGCCGTCGAGGCGGACGAGCCACCGCATCGACTACCTCGGCGCGCTGCTGTTGAGCGGCGGGGTCGCCGCTCTGATCCTGCTGACGAGCTGGGGCGGGAACGAGTTCGCCTGGCGCTCGAAGCCGATCTACGCGATGGCCGTCTCCGGCGTCGTGCTCCTCGCGCTCTTCGTCTGGCGCGAGACCCGCGCCGCCGAGCCGATCATGCCGCCCAGGCTGTTCGAGTCCCGCATCTTCAACGTGTCCGGGGCGATGGGCTTCACGATCGGGATGGCGATGTTCGGCGCCATCGTCTTCATCCCGCTCTACCTCCAGCTCGTCTACGGCTACAGCGCCACCAAGTCCGGCCTGGCGATGATCCCGCTGATGGCGGGCCTGCTCGTCGCCTCGGTCGCGTCGGGCCGAATCATCAGCCGGATCGGCCGCTACAAGGCGTTCCCGATCGCCGGGACCGCGCTGCTGATCGTCGGCATGGCGCTGCTCTCGCGCCTCGGCGTCGGTACCGCGCCCTGGCTCGCCTCGGCGTACATGATCGTCGTCGGCGTCGGGATCGGCCTCGTGATGCAGGTGCTCGTGCTCGTCGTGCAGAACGACGCGCCGCCGCGGGACATGGGCGTCGCCACCGCGACCGCGACGTTCTTCCGCTCGGTCGGCGGCTCCTTCGGGGTCGCGCTGTTCGGTGCGATCTTCGCCTCGCGCCTCGCGGACCAGCTCGAGCTCCTGCCGGCCGGCTCGCTCAAGTACCTCGCCGGCGGCGTCCACATCAACCCGGAGCAGGCGAAGCATCTGCCTCCGGAGGTCCACGCCCAGTTCCTGCAGGCGTTCTCCCACGCGCTCAACGGCGTCTTCATCTGGGGGCTGGCGATCGCGGTGATCCCGTTCGCGCTCTCGTGGTTCCTGAAAGAGGTGCCGCTACGGACGACGGTGCACCGCTCAGCCGAGCCCGCCGTCAGCGCCGACTGAGATTTCCTTGCCCGCCCCGGCGCGGTGCTTTATTCTTTGAAGCGTGGACGTTTCGCGCGCGAAGACGAACTCCGTTTCGGCGTTTATCGCCGTCATTCCCGCGCGCCCGACATCACGCTAGTCGGCTCCTCACTCCCGCCTCACCCGACTAGCGCACATCCCACCGGCGGGGGGCTCGAGTGACAGGCCGCGTTGGTCTCTACGACCCTGCCTACGAGCACGACGCGTGCGGCGTCGCGCTCGTCGCGCATCTCGACGCCGTCCCTTCGCACGAGACGATCGTGCGCGCCCTCACCGCGCTCGCGAACCTCGAGCACCGCGGCGCCGCCGGGGCGGACGGCCTGACCGGAGACGGCGCGGGGATCCTGATGCAGCTTCCCGACGCGTTCTTCCGCGGCGCGCTCGACGCGGAGCTGCCGCCCCTCGGCCGCTACGGGGTCGCGGTCTGCTTCCTGCCGCACGAGGAGGCGCGCCGGGCCGAGCTCGAGCAGCTCCTCACCGACACCGTCGTCGCCGAGGGGCAGCTCGTGGTCGCCTGGCGAGACGTGCCGGTCGACGAGGCGCACGTCGGCAGGACCGCGGGGTCGGTCGCGCCGCGGATCCGGCAGCTGTTCGTCGCCGCCGGCCCGGAGCACGAGGCCGACCAGGGGGCCTTCGAGCGCAAGCTCTATGTGATCCGCCGCCGGGCCGAGCTCGCCGCGGGGCCGGATCTCGTCGTGCCCACGTTCTCGTCGTACCGCATCGTCTACAAGGGGATGCTGTCGGCGCCGCAGCTGCCGCGCTACTTCACCGATCTCCGCGACCCGCGCCTCGCGAGCGCGCTCGCGCTCGTCCACTCGCGCTACTCCACGAACACGTTCCCGAGCTGGGAGCTCGCCCATCCCTACCGGCTGATCGCGCACAACGGGGAGATCAACACGCTGCAGGGGAACGTGAACTGGATGCGGGCGCGGGAGTCGCAGCTGGCCTCGGAGCTGTTCGGCGACGATCTCCGGAAGGTGCTCCCCGTCGTCAGGCCGGCCGGTTCTGACTCGGCCGTCTTCGACAACGTGCTCGAGCTGCTCACGCTCGCGGGGCGCTCGCTGCCCCACGCGGTGATGATGATGATCCCCGAGGCATACCAGGGCCGCGCCGACGTGCCCGACGAGCTGAGGGGCTTCTACCAGTTCCATCAGTGCCTGATGGAGGCCTGGGACGGGCCGGCCGCGATCGCCTTCACCGACGGGCGCGTGATCGGCGCGACGCTCGACAGAAACGGGCTGCGCCCGGGCCGCTGGTTCGAGACGAAGGACCGCTGGGTCGTGCTCGCCTCGGAGGCGGGCGTGCTCGAGGAGGCGCCCGAGAACATCATCCGCAAGGGACGGCTGCAGCCGGGCAAGCTCTTCCTCGTCGACCTCGAGCGCGGGAAGATCGTCGAGGACGAGGAGCTGAAGGCCGAGGTCTCGGGCCGCAAGCCGTACGGGCGCTGGTACGAGGAGGAGGTCGTGCGGCTCGCCGACCTGCCCGAGCCCGAGCCGAACGCCGGGCCCTCGGAGCCGCTCCGGCAGCGCCAGCTCGCGTTCGGCTACGCGCAGGAGGACATGAAGGTGATCCTCGCGCCGCTGGCGCGGAACGCCGAGGAGCCGGTCGGCTCGATGGGGAACGACTCGTCCCTCGCCGTCCTCTCCGACCGCAAGCCGCTCCTCTACTCCTACTTCAAGCAGCTCTTCGCACAGGTCACGAACCCGCCGATCGACTCGATCCGCGAGGCGGTCGTGATGAGCGTCCAGGCGAGCGTCGGCTCCGAGCGGAACCTCCTCGACGAGACCCCCGAGCACGCGCGCCAGCTCGTGATCGACAACCCGATCCTGCTCGACTCCGAGCTCGAGCAGCTCCGCCAGGTGCGCTCGGCGATCTTCAAGTCCCACACGCTCGACATCACCTGGCCCGCGGCCGACGGCCCTGTAGGGATGGAGGCGGCGCTCGAGCGCGTCTTCGACGAGGCCGACGCGGCGCTCGTCGGCGGCGCGAACATCCTGATCCTCTCCGACCGCGCCGTCGGGCCCGAACGGGTCGCGATCCCGTCGCTGCTCTCCGTTGCCGCCGTCCACCACCATCTCGTCCGCGAGGGCACGCGGCTCCAGGCGGGTCTCGTGGTCGAGTCGGGCGAGCCGCGCAGCGTGCACAGCGTCGCCGTGCTCGTCGGCTACGGCGCGGCCGCGGTCAACCCCTACCTGATGCTCGAGACGCTGGCCGACCTGGTCGACCAGGGGCGGCTGCCGAAGGAGATGACCAGGGACGAGGCGCAGCACCGCGCCGTGAAGGGCATCGCCAAGGGCCTGCTCAAGACGATGTCCAAGATGGGCATCTCGACGATGGGCTCGTACTGCGGCGCGCAGATCTTCGAGGCCGTGGGGCTCGCACCGGAGCTCGTCGACCGGCACTTCACGGGAACCGCGTCGCGCATCGGCGGGATCGGGATCGAGACGCTCGCGGCGCAGGCGCTCGCCCGGCACGAGCGCGCGTACCCCGGCTCGCCCGACGAGCTCCTGCCCGTGGTCGGCATCTACTCGTGGCGGCGCGACGGTGAGCACCACCAGTGGAACCCCGAGACGATCGCGCTGCTCCAGCACGCCGTCCGCCACGGCGGCTGGGAGACCTACGAGGAGTACTCGCGCACGGTCAACGCGGAGAACGCGCGCCGCCGCACGCTCCGAGGCCTGCTCGCGTTCCGCTACGCCGAGGACGGTGGGATCCCGCTCGAGGAGGTCGAGCCCGCGTCCGAGATCGTGAAGCGCTTCGCCACCGGCGCGATGTCGCTCGGCTCGCTCTCGCGTGAGGCGCACGAGACGCTCGCGATCGCGATGAACAGGATCGGCGGCCGCTCGAACACCGGCGAGGGCGGCGAGGATCCGGCCCGCTACATCCCGGATGCGAACGGCGACTCGCGCCGCTCGGCGATCAAGCAGGTCGCCTCGGGGCGGTTCGGCGTCAACATCAACTACCTCACGAACGCCGACGAGCTGCAGATCAAGATGGCCCAGGGCGCCAAGCCCGGCGAGGGCGGCCAGCTCCCGGGCCACAAGGTCGACCGCTACATCGCCGGCGTGCGGCTGACGACGCCCGGCGTCGGGCTGATCTCGCCGCCGCCGCACCACGACATCTACTCGATCGAGGATCTCAAGCAGCTGATCTACGACCTGCGCTGCGCGAACCCGAAGGCGGTGATCTCGGTCAAGCTCGTGGCGGAGGTCGGGGTCGGCACCGTTGCCGCCGGCGTCGCGAAGGCGAACGCCGATCACGTCCTGATCTCGGGGCACGACGGCGGCACGGGCGCCTCGCCGCTCTCCTCGATCCTGTTCGCCGGGATCCCGTGGGAGATCGGCCTCGCCGAGACGCAGCAGACGCTCGTGCTGAACGACCTCCGCTCGCGGATCTGGGTGCAGACCGACGGCCAGCTCAAGACCGGCCGCGACGTGGTCGTCGCCGCGCTGCTCGGCGCCGACGAGATGGGC
This sequence comes from uncultured Actinomycetes bacterium, assembly GCA_963724805.1. GTDB lineage: Bacteria > Actinomycetota > Thermoleophilia > Gaiellales > Gaiellaceae > CAVQZA01. The sequence goes on along the minus strand of CAVRWA010000014.1, from coordinate 151,990 downwards.
TTCGCGACCGCGCCGCTGATCGCGACCGGCTGCGTGATGATGCGCGCCTGCCACCTCAACACGTGCCCGGTCGGGATCGCGACCCAGGATCCGGAGCTGCGCCGGCGCTTCAAGGGGCAGCCCGAGCACGTCGTCAACTTCTTCTTCTTCGTCGCGGAGGAGGTGCGCCGGATCATGGCCCGCCTCGGGATCGCGCGGTTCGAGGAGCTCACGGGCCGCGTCGACCTGCTCGAGGCCGACGAGGCGATCGAGCAGTGGCAGGCGCGCGGGATCGATCTCTCCAGGATCCTGCGCGTGCCGGAGAACCCTTCGGGGTCCCCGCTGCGCCGCACCCGCCCGCAGGACTCGCCGCTCGCCGACGCGCTCGACTGGCAGCTGATCGAGGCGGCTGGACAGGCGCTCGAGTCGGGTCTCCCCGTGACGGGCGAGTTCGGGGTCCGCAACGTGAACCGCACCGTCGGCGGCCTGCTCTCGCACGAGCTGACGAAGCGCCACGGCGCGAAGGGCCTGCCGCCGCGGACGATCCGCTACGCCTTGCACGGCTCCGCGGGCCAGTCGTTTGGAGCCTGGCTCGCGCCCGGGGTCGAGCTGACGCTGTTCGGCGACGCGAACGACTACGCGGGCAAGGGGCTCTCCGGCGGCGTGATCACGGTGCGGCCGCCGCTTCGCGCGGGCTTCGTCGCCGAGGAGAACGTGATCGTCGGCAACACCGTCCTCTACGGCGCGACCGCCGGCCGCGCGTTCTTCGCCGGCCGTGCGGGCGAGCGCTTCGCCGTCCGCAACTCGGGCGCGAGCGCCGTCGTCGAGGGCGTCGGCGACCACGGCTGCGAGTACATGACCGGCGGCCGCGTAGTCGTGCTCGGGCCGACCGGGCGCAACTTCGCCGCGGGCATGAGCGGCGGGATCGCCTACGTGCTCGACCCCGACGCGACCTTCGCGTCGCGCTGCAACCTCGAGCTCGTCGAGCTCGAGCCGCTCGAGGCCGAGGACGTGGAGACGGTGCGAGCGCTGATCGAGGAGCACCTCGAGCTCGCCGGTTCGCAGCTGGCCGAACGCGTGCTCGACGAGTGGGAGCTGGTTCTCCCGCTGTTCGTGAAGGTGATGCCGCGCGACTACAAGGCCGCGCTCGCGGACGTCGACGAGCACACGGTCTCGAGCGGCGGCGACGGGTTCCTCACCGTCGAGTCGGAGGGCGCGGCCTGATGGGCAAGCTCCGCGGCTTCCTCGAATTCGACCGGGTTACGAGCCTCGAACGCGACCCGGCCGAGCGCGTCGGCGACTACAAGGAGTTCGTCGGCTCGCTCCCGCTCGTGGAGCTCCGAGCGCAGGGGGCGCGCTGCATGGAGTGCGGCGTCCCGTTCTGCAACCACGGCTGCCCGCTCGGCAACCTGATCCCCGACTGGAACGACCTCGTCTACCGCGACAACTTCGTCGAGGCGATCGAGCAGCTGCACCGTACGAACAACTTCCCGGAGTTCACGGGCCGGCTGTGCCCCGCGCCGTGCGAGGCCGCGTGCGTGCTCGAGATCGACGAGGGGAACGCTGTCACGATCAAGCAGATCGAGGTCGCGATCGTGAACCGCGCCTGGGAGGAGGGGTGGATCGTGCCGCGGCCGCCGCAGACCCGCACCGGCAAGACGGTCGCCGTGATCGGCTCGGGCCCGGCCGGCCTGGCGTGCGCCCAGCAGCTGAACCGCCGCGGCCACACCGTCACCGTGTTCGAGCGCGACGAGGCGGCGGGCGGGCTCGTGCGCTTCGGTGTCCCGGACTTCAAGATCGAGAAGTGGCTCGTCGAGCGGCGCGTGCAGCAGCTCGTCGACGAGGGAGTCGAGCTCCGCTACGGCGTCGAGGTGGGTGTCGACCGTCGAGGCGGCGGAGCTGCGGGAGCGCTTCGACGCGGTGGTGGTCGCGACCGGCTCGCGTGTCCCGCGCGACCTGCCGGTGCCCGGGCGCGACCTCGACGGCGTCCACTTCGCGATGGAGTACCTCTACCAGCGCAACCGCTTCGTCGCCGGGGCGGCCGCGCCGGACAAGGTGATCTCGGCAGCCGGCGAGCACGTGATCGTGATCGGCGGCGGCGACACGGGCGCCGACTGCGTCGGCAACGCTCACCGCGAGGGCGCCGCCTCGGTGACCCAGATCGAGCTCGTCGGCGAGCCGCCGCCCTCGCGACCGGACGACATCACCCCCTGGCCGCGCTGGCCGATGAAGCTGCGTATGTCCTATGCGCTGAACGAGGGGGGCGAGCGGGACTTCGCGATCTCGACCACCCATTTCTCCGGCGGCGACGGCCGCGTCGAGCAGATCCACTGGACGCAGAACACCGGCGTGCCGCCGTTCGATCCCGTTCCGGGGACCGAGGAGTCGCATCCGGCCGGGCTCGTGCTGCTGGCGATGGGCTTTCTCGGGCCGGAGACGGGCCTGCTCGAGCAGCTCGGCGTCGAGCGCGACGCCCGCGGCAACGCGGACGCCTCCGAGTTCGAGACGTCGGTCGAGGGCGTCTTCGCGGCCGGGGACGCGCGCCGCGGGCAGTCACTCATCGTGTGGGCGATCGACGAGGGCAGGCGCTGCGCCGCCGCCGTCGACCGCCGGCTCGCGGTCGGCTGACGGGAGACCTTACGTCGCGCCGTGTGACGGCTCGGCGATCTCTGCCGCCGGCAGCCCATCAGGCTCTGATGCCAGCTCGCGCCTGATCAGACGGTAGACGTGCGCCCGGAGATGGGTGAACTCCGCCTGCTCCTTGGTGGCGATCTGATCGCGCGGGAACGCGATCTCGACGGGCAGGATCTCCCGCACGGTGGTCGGCGAGTGCGTGAGCACGACGATCCGGTCGGAGAGGTAGACGGACTCGTCGATGTCGTGCGTGACGAACAGGATCGTGATCCCGTACTGTTCGCGAACCTGAAGTACGAGGTCCTCGAGGTCGCCCCGTGTCTGTGCGTCCACGGAGGCGAACGGCTCGTCCATCAGCAGGATCAACGGCTGGTACGCCAATGCGCGGGCGATCGCGACTCGCTGCTGCATCCCGCCCGACAGCTGCCACGGGTAGTGGTCGATGAAGCGCGTGAGCCCGACGGCCTCGAGCGACTCCTCGACGAGGATCGTCCGCTCGCTCCGCGTCAGCCGCTTGTGCCGGAGCGGCATGAGCACGTTGTTCCGGACCGTGCTCCACGGCATCAGCGAGCGGTTGTACTCCTGGAAGACGAGCGCCATCTCCTCCGGCGGCTGGGTGATCCGCTTTCCTCTCAGGACGACGGTGCCGTGGCTCGGCTCCATCAGGCCGGCGATGCATTTGAGGAGCGTCGTCTTGCCACACCCGGACGGTCCGACGACGCACACGAACTCCCGCTCCTCGACGGTGAACGAGATGTCGGCGATCGCCTCCGTCGCCTTCTCACCCACGCCGTAGGTCTTGCCCACGTTCTTGATCTCGAGGACAGCCATTGAGCCCGCCTACTGCGGCGTCGCCGCCCGCCAGCCCCGGTGCCAGGCCAGGACCCGCCGCTCGCAGAGGATGAAGAGAAGGTTGAGCCCGTATCCGAGCAGGCCGATCAGGACGATCGCGGCCCACATCGGGCTCATCTGGAACGTGTTCTTGGAGATGAGGAGCACGTAGCCGACGCCGCTCGTGCTCGCGAAGTACTCGCTGACCACCATGATGATCACCGCGAGCGAGAGGCTCGTCCGCATCCCCGCGGCGATCTGCGGCGAGGCCGCGGGAAGCACCACACGCCTGATCGTCTCGTGCCTCGGCACGTTGTACGACCGCGCTGTCTCCATCATCGTCGGGTCGATCCCGCGGATCCCGTCGATCGTGTTGAGGAGGATCGGGAACAGGCAGAAGAAGGCGATGAACGACACCTTCTGGAGGTTGCCGATCGAGTGGAGGAGCACGATCGAGATCGGCAACAGCGCCGGCGGCGGCATCGCCCGCCAGTACTCGACGTGCGGCATCGTCCAGGCGCGGGCCCAGGCCGAGAGGCCGATCGGGATCCCGAGCCCGATCCCGACCACCGTCGCGATTCCGAAGCCCACCAAGATCCGCTCGAGGCTGGGGACGACATTCGTGCCGAACTGGGAGAAGAGCCACAGATGCTGGAACTCGACGAGGATGGTCGACGGCCTCGGGAATTTCGGTGAGTGCGCGCTCGCCGTCCACAGCTGCCACGCGGCGAGGATCGCGAGCGGAACCGCGATCTCGGCAGCGACCTTCAGCGTCTTGTACGTGCGGCTGCTCACGGGATCGCGATCCGCTGGGAGGGATGCCAGCGCAGGGCGCGGCGCTCGATCGCGGTGAAGAGGACGTGGATCGCGACCCCGAGGAACCCCGTCGCGAGAGCGAGCGCGTAGAGCTCCTCGTTGAGCCCGTACGACTGGGCGTAGTTCATCTCCTGGCCGAGCCCGGGCGTCCCCATGAAGAGCTCCGCCGTGAACGCGAGGATCAGCGCCACCGTCGAGGCGATGCGGAGCCCCGTCGCGATGTACGGGACGGCGCTCGGGAGGGTAATGCGGTAGAGGCGTTCCCGGGCGCTGAGCCCGAACGAGCGGCCCGTGTCGGTCGCGGTGGGATCGACGTCGCGCACGCCGTACATCGTCTGCACCAGGAGGGGCCAGAACGCACCGAACGCCGCCAGGAAGATCTCGCTGTTGAGGGTCGTGCCGAGGGTCAGGAACAGCAGCGGGATCAGCGCCGCCGACGGGATCGGGCGCAGGAACTCGACCGGCACGCGGAAGGCGCTCGCGGCGAAGTCGCTCGACCCCAGCGCGATCCCGATCGGCACTGCGAGGACCGTCGCGATCGTGAGCCCGATCGCCCAGCCGCGGATCGTCGCGAGGTAGTCGTGCCAGAAGGCGCTCGTCCCCATCAGCGACCAGAGCTCCTGGAAGCTCGCGCTCATCGACGGCAGGTCTCGCTGCGAGATCGTCCCGGTGCGCGAGACGAGCTCCCAGAAGACCAGGGCGGCGACGATCGAGAGGAGTGGCAGGAGCCGGTACGCGAGCCGTGCCGTCCTCGATCTCCCGGGCTGCGCGGAAGCCGACGTGCTCTCGAGGGGCTGCGACGTCATCCGACCGCCGGGTCGTGATCGCTGACCATCACGAGCAGGTACTCGAGATGGCGGCGCATCGCGCGCTGCGCGTCCGCAGGCCGGCCGCGCTCGATTGCGCGCATGATCGCCCTGTGCTGACCCAGGATCGTCGCGCCGTCGACTCGGACGCCGATCCTCTCGGTCAGCGACGGCATCAGCACGTCGAGCGTCCAGCTCGTGAAGGCTCGAAGCAGCTCGTTGCCCGCCGCACGCGCGATCTCACGGTGAAAGCGGGCGTCGGCGAGGCCGAACTCGACGGAGGCGGGATCGTGGCCCTCCGCCTCCGCGATCGCCCCTTGGAGCTCGAGCACCGTCGACTTGGTCGCGTTCACGGCGGCAAGCCCGGCGAGGGGAACCTCGAGGTGGATGCGTGCGCCGACGAGCTCACGCAGCGAAACGCTCTCCGTCTCGAGCATGGTCGCGATCGACTCGCTCAGGTTGAGGCCCATGCCCTCGTTCGGCGTGCTGGCGACGAAGATGCCGCCGCCGGGGCCCCTCGAGGAGCGGATCAGGTGTGAGCTCGCGAGGAGGCGCAATGCTTCACGGAGCGTCTGCCTGCTCACGCCGAACTCGATCGCGAGCTCGTGCGCGGTGCCGAGCCGGTTGTCCGGCCGAAGCCCCTGCCGCGCGATGAAGCGACGGATCTCGAGCGCGATCTGCTCGCTGGTGTCGCCACGGAGGGGCGTGGCGAACCGCGTCGGCGCGGCCGGCGGTTGCGACTTGGTCCGGGGTCTGCTCTCCGTCATGGGCCGAGATTCTTGCGTCCTGCCGCTTCGACACCCTAATGCAAATGATTTGACTTGTTCAGGGCCGGGTCGAATAATCGTGCCTCCAAGCCCACGGCACCAGCGTCGTCACACATAGGCGCTTCCGCCTCGGGGAAGATCGACGGGAGGAGCGGTGATGGGTACAGAGATGCGTCCCCGGCCCACGAGGCTGCTCGGGGCTGGGACGATCCTCGTGCTGGCGGCGGCGCTGCTGGTGTTCAGCGGCTCGGCAGCCGGCAGGCCGGGTGCCGAGCACAGGGCCCAGGCGGTGACGATCACCGTCGACACGCTTCCGATCGCCAACGCGCTGCCGATGGACCTCGGCATCCAGAAGGGGTTCTTCGCGCAGCAGGGGATCGAGATCAAGAAGACCGTCTTGCAGAGCGGCAACGACATCGTGCTCGCGCTGTCGAATCACTCAGGCGATATCGGCTACGTCGGCTACGTGCCGGCGATGATCGCCCGTACGTCCGGGATTCCGATCACGGTCGTAGCGGCAAGCGAGAACGAGGGGACCTCCGAGGCCGACAACTGGCAGAACATCCTCGTGAAGGGCTCGAGCTCGATCCGCACGCCCGCGGACCTCGCGGGCAAGACGATCGCCGTCAACGCGCTCAAGGGCGTCGGCGAGGTGGCGATCAAAGCCGCGCTCGAGAAGAGCGGCGTCGATCCAAACTCGATCAAGCTGCTCGCGATGCCGTTCCCGACGATGCGCACGGCGCTCGCGAACGGGCAGGTCGACGCAATCTGGACGCCCGAGCCGTTCATGTCCCAGGCGCTGAACATCGACGGCGCCCGGATCGTGATGGCGCCCGGGCCCGTGCTCGGGAAGTACTTTCCGAACGGTGGTTACGTCGCCTTGCACGAGTGGACGACGAAGAATCCGGGCCTCTTCCAGAAGTTCCGGACGGCGATGAACCAGTCGCTCGTCTACGCGGCAAGCCACCCCGACGAGATCCGCGCGCTGCTTCCGGCCGCGACGCAGAACATCCGGCTCGCCTTCTGGTCGCCGCTGATCGATCGCGAGCAGCTGCTCAAGCTCGCGGTGTACGCGAAGAAGTACGGCGTGATCCAGACGCTGCCGAACTTCGCCCAGCTCGTGCCGAGCTACATCGTGAACGGCGCGACGCTTCAGGGCACCGTCGGCCGCACGATCTCGCTCAAGCTGCAGGGCAAGCCGGTGTCGACACTGAAGACGGGCCAGTACACGATCGTCGCCACCGACAACTCCAAGACCGAGAACTTCCATCTCAGCGGCCCCGGGGTGGACAAGAAGACAAGGGTCGGGAAGACCGGCAGGACCACCTGGACGCTCACGCTCAGGAAGGGCTCGTACACGTACCGGTCGGATGCGTCCGCGGCGCTGAACGGCTCGTTCAGGGTCGGATGACGACGAGGCGGTCGGCGCGGGGCCGTTCCGGGCTCCGCGCCGATCCGCCCTTCCGCCCCCCGAGTCGCTAAAGCTATATTTATTGCAGCGACTCATAGGAGGGATAAATGGCACTCACCATCGGCGACACCGCACCGGACTTCCAGGCGGAGACCACGGAAGGCCCGATCAGCTTCCACGACTGGATCGGCGACTCGTGGGCCGTGCTCTTTTCGCACCCCAAGGACTTCACTCCCGTCTGCACGACCGAGCTCGGCTACATGGCCAAGATCAAGCCGGAGTTCGACCGTCGCGGCGTGAAGGTGATCGGCCTCTCCGTCGACCCGGCGAGCAAGCACGAGGACTGGGCCAAGGACATCGAGGAGACGCAGGGGTACGCGCCCAACTATCCGATCATCGGCGACAGCGACTTCAACGTGTCGAAGCTATACGGGATGCTTCCCGCCGCCGTCTCCGGCGATCCGGCCGATCGCACCCCGGCCGACAACCAGACCGTGCGCAACGTCTTCGTGATCGGCCCCGACAAGAAGATCAAGCTCGTCCTCGTCTACCCAATGACGACCGGCCGCAACTTCGACGAGGTGCTGCGCGTGATCGACTCGCTGCAGCTCACGGCCACGCACAAGGTCGCGACACCGGTGAACTGGCAGCAGGGCGAGGACGTGATCATCGCCGGCTCGGTCTCCAACGACGAGGCCAGGGAGACGTACCCAGACGGCTGGGAGGAGCCGAAGCCTTACATCCGGATCGTGCCGCAGCCCAGCTGACGCGGGCCTGACCCGCGCGGCCGCGGTCTGCAAAGACACCGGTTAACCGCACCATCAATCACTGGTATCCCGCCTTCCGGGTCGACGCTGCGCGTGCGACGGTGAGGAAGTCATTCCAAGCCGAGACGAAAGCACGAAGGAGGGCGTCATGACTGCAATGGAATCGGAAGCCCGCGAACCGAGCACCGGCCGCGAGCTGGCATCCCGCGAGAGCGACGGCGTCCTCGTCCTGCTGCTCTGGCATCCAGACGACGACGCGGTGACCGTCACCGTGGACGATTCGCGCGCCGGGCGGAGCTTCGAGCTGGCGGTCGACCGCGACCGCGCACTCGACGCGTTCTACCACCCCTTCGCGTACGCGGCGTGACGTCGTGAACGCGCCTGGAACAGAGTCGAGCCAGGGCCGCAGCGGCGGGCAGATCGTCCTCATCGTCGTCGGAGTGCTCGCCGGGCTGCTCGCGCTGGCGCTGCTGGCCGGGGGCGGTGCGCTCGTGTGGGGTCACACCGCGCAGCGGGACGCCAAGGGCTACTACGCGACAGGCTTCAAGTCGCTCGCGACACCGACCTACGCTCTCGTCTCGGATGGGCTGGACGTAGGAACGGAAGGCCCCGACTGGCTCTTCCGTCGCGGTCGGCTCGGCACGGTGCGGGTGACGGCAAACGGTGCCTCGGCGCATCCGATCTTCGTCGGCATCGGTCGCCAGTCGGACGTCGACTCGTATCTTCGAGCCGTCGAGCACGATGCGGTGACCGACTTCGAGGTCGATCCGTTCTCGGTGACGTACTCGCGGCGTGCGGGCGACACGACGCCTGCCGCGCCGGGAACTCATACGATCTGGGCGGCCCAGGCCTCCGGGAGTGGGCGCCAGACCGTGACGTGGCCGGTCCAGAAGGGCGCGTGGGCCGTGGTGGTCATGAACGCCGACTCGGCCCGCGGTGTCGAGGCCGACGTCAGCGTCGGCGCGAAGGTCCCGTTCATCCTCTGGCTCGGCGTCGGCCTGCTCGGCGCCGGCGCGCTGGTCGCGGTGGGCAGCGGCGTTGCGATCTACTTCGGTGTGCGCACCCGGCGCACGCCGCAGCCCGACGCCGAAGCGTGAGAGAAGTATCCGCCCCACCAGCGGTCGGCGGCGGGCACCGGAGACGATTTCTAGACTGGTGTCTCGCATGTTCCGCTCGAGCCGACGCGACGTGGTCTTCCCCCAGGCCGAGCATGCGCGGCTCGCGGGTGCGATCGCGCTCGCGTGGGGGAACGAGCGCTTCGCGCGGCCGGCGCTGCCCTTCGACGCGTTCGTGCGCGGGGTCACGCTCCACGACCGCGGCTACGGCCAGCTCGACGCGGACGGGATAGGGGAGGTGGCGCGCGATCGCTGGCTCGCGATCCAGCGGGCCGGATTCGCTCCCAGGGGCGAGGAGCCCGTCGTCGACCTGATCGTCGCGCTCCACGTCCACCGCCTCGTGGGCGGCGACGAGGCGATGACTGCGGCGTTGCCCGGGTTGCACCGAGCCGCCGGGGTGGACGAGGCGGATGCTGCGGAGGCCGACCGCATCGCGGATCTGTGCGACCGCATCGCGTTCGATTTCTGCTTCGAGGTGCCGGCGAGCGGCCGGGTCGACGTCGCGCCGACCGCTGTCGAATACGCGGTGGACGGCCACGGCGGGATCACGCTCAAGCCGTGGCCGCTCGGCCCGTCGAGCGTCGGCGGGATCATCCTCGGCTTCCTCGCCGAGGGCTATCCGGACGCGCTCGAGCCGGTGGTCGTCCCGTTCGACGTCCGGCCAGCCGACATGTGACACTTGACTCGTGTCGAGACGCGGAGTGCTCATCAGCTCGCTCGTCGCAGTCGTCTTCCTGTGGGCGGCGCCCGCACATGCGCTCTCGTCGGCCCAGCTGCTCGCGCGCTACGAGCCCGTCACCGTGCTCCATCCGGACGAGTGGTTCGCGCCCGTCGCGGTCGACGGGTTCCTCGGTGCGGCGCAGCTCGAGCAGCGCGCCGCGGCGGCATGGACGACCGTCACGCCGACGCCGGCGAGCCTGCCGACCGCCGACCCCGCGGGCTGCACGAGCACCTCGGACTCGACGTGCTGGCGGCTCCACGACACGCGCTGTTCCGCGGCGACCGGCCTCGCCTCGATCGACTGCTTCGCCGGGCTCGAGTCCGCGGAGCAGCCCACGAATGCCGTCTACGGCGCGGTCTTCCGGCGCGGCGACCGGATCGCGCTGCAGTACTGGTACTGGTACCGGGACGACTTCTGGAGCGGCCAGTATCCGTTCACCGACTACGTCTGGCAGGCGCACGAGGGCGACTGGGAGGCCGTCGCCGTCGTCCTCACGAAGGCCGAGAAGCCTCTCTTCGCGGCGTACAGCCAGCACAGCTGCGGGAAGCGGCGGGTCTGGGCGCGGGTGCCGAAGACCCAGAAGACCCATCCCCTCGTCTACGTCGCCCTCGGCACCCATGCCAACTACTACGCCCCCGGGCACTTGCCGCTCGACCTGCGCCCGCAGTGCTATCCCGCGCTCGGCGCGACACTCCTCAACGCGTACTTCCCGGCCGGCGTGTTCGAAGAGGCGGGCCGCGGGCGGTTGGTGCGGCCGCCGATCGTGGTCGTGACCGTCGCGAAGCCGCAGTGGATGCAGTTCCCCGGCACGTGGGGCGAGGCGAACTACTTCCACGGACCGGACCCGGTCAACACCCGCGTCGCCGGCCTGGCGCCGCTCGGTCCCGCGTTCCACGCGCTCTGGCGCGAGCCGATCAAGACCCCGCTCGGCTGGCCTCAGGGCTAGCCACTCGTGCTCGAGTAATCGAACCGGCCCATTCCCCCGACGGTTATTCAACCGCGGGATGCTCAGCGCCGTTAGATCGTTGATTGGAACACTTGCGCTTTACGGATCCATGGTCTATTCTCCTTCGCTCCGACTACCACCGAGATGATGCCGATGACTCCCACTACCACACCGTTCCTCGCCGACGCGACGTGCATCGCGTCGGTGCAGCCGTACCGGCACAGCCTCGATGGGATGCGCTGGAACGGTTCCGTTTTCGCCCTCGCTGGGAGGTGTGCGCGCTAGATATCTAGGCGCATAGCAAGCCAGACGAGGGCGACCCAACCGGGTCGCCTTTTTCGTTTCCAAGGGCGGCCAGTCGATGTAGAACGAGAGGTGATGCTCAGCTTGAGAAAACAGAGATCGAATCGAGGCCCCGCCTGAGAGAGAAAGAATTTCAGCGCCGCACGCGCTGGGAATACACGTCGGCAATAAGCGTCTGCTTTAGCCTGCCAATTTCCAATTGCGGCTCGTGAGGTTCGGGCTCCAAGGCCCCTCCACGTAGGACGGCGACCGCTTCGGAATTGCGCAAGCGGCGGTCGGCGATCCAGGGTCGAAGGGTAAGGCGAGCGGCTTGGAAAACATCGTCCGGCTTCACGCGGACGAGACAGAGCACGTCACCTGGCCCCGCCGAAGCGGCGTTCGCCTGCTGCGTCGATCTCCCGTAGAGGGGGATGGACGAAGAGGCTGGCGCCGGCTCCGGTCGGCCAGACCTTGCGCGGTAGAGGAGCGGCTGTCCTCACGAGCCTCATGAGCTCGAGACCGTGGGTTCGAATCCCACCCGCGCACTAGGGCCGGAAGTCCGGCTCGTGCTGCGCTGAACCGCAGCAACCACCCGACCCACCGAAAGGAGGTGAGCAGTGCCGTATCCGATGAGTCTCGCCACGCGGCGCGTGCCGCAGTGTGCGCCGCCGGCAGACCGGGTCCCGAACCCGGTGGCCGGCATGGCCGCGAACGGCTCCTCGAACGCCGATCCGGCCGACTCGGAGACGCTCGACGTCGTCGGCTCCGACACCGCGACGCCGCAGCTCGTCTCCGACCTCGCCCGCGGGGCCCTCTGACACGGGGCGCCGCGAGGCGCCTTCCGAGAAAGAGAGGAGAGGTGAGATGCGCCTATACCTCGTTCCGGTCGCACCACGCCCGCAGGAGGTGCCGCGCCCGGCAAAGGTGATCGTGCTCGAGGCGCGCCGCCAGGCGCGGCTCGAAGCGGCACGGCCCGAGCGGCAGCCGCCGCGGCAGGCCGCCTAACGACTGAGGGCCGCGCGAGCGGCCCTCAGTCGTTCATTCCCAGTCTCGGAACGTCGCACCTGGGCGTTTCGCCCGGGTCTTCGTCAGACGAAGAGCGGCGCGAAGGCGTTGCGCGCGAGGAGCGCGTCGACCGTCTCGTCGGACGGCCGCTCCCCGTCGAAGCGCTCGGCGGCGGCGAGCACGTGCGGCAGCAGCTCCACGCTGCCGACGGTGTTGAGGAAGATCCCCGGTCGGCCGAGCACCCAGTGGACGGCGGTCTCGATGTCCGCGGGGTCGGTGAGCGGCTCGTACCAGGTCGAGGCGGTCTTCGCCCGTCCCTCCCACGGCGCGAGCGCGATGCTCTTGATCGTCTGCATCGCGACGCCGCGCTCGGCGCACACCGTTGCCAGTGCGTCGAACTCCTCCGCGTAGCGGCGATCCTGCAGCTGGCGGATGTTGTACGGCAGGAGGACGGAGTCGAACGCGAAGCGCTCGAGGCTGCGCCGGTGCATCGCGGCGACCGAGAGCCCGTGGCCCGTGACGCCGATGAAGCGGACGAGGCCCTCCTCGCGCGCCTCCACGGCCGCCTCGAGCGCGCCACCCGCCGCCAGGGCGATCTCCCAGTCGATCACGTCGACGAGGTTGTGCAGCTGGATCAGGTCGATCCGGTCGATGCCGAGCCGGTCGAGCGAGCGGTGGATCTCCTCCTTCGCCCCTGCGTAGTCCCGCTGCCCGGTCTTGGTGGCGACGAAGAAGTGCCCCGGCTCGCGCTTCAGCCATGGGGCGATCCGCAGCTCGGCATCCCCGTATGAAGCTGCCGTGTCGATGTGGTTGACGCCGTGCTCGAGCAGGAGCTCGAGCGTCCGCCCGGAATCGGCTCGGGAGACCTCCCCTACCGCCGCGGCGCCGAAGATCGTGCGGCTGCTCTCGTGCCCTGCTGCTGCCGAAGGGAGCCCGTGCGATCACGCCGTGAACCCTACCCCGCCGGTGGCGGCGGCGGCCGACGGATCCCCACGTCGTCGAGCGCGGCGGCGACGAGCGGGTCGTAGCGCCCGGCGGCAAGGTCGCCGATCGGGTCCTTCGTGTAGCCGAGGAGCGTCAGGTACGAGAGTCCGAACGCGGCGCGCATCGCGAGCAGGCGGCGGCGCTCGGGGTCGTGCGTGTCGACGAGCGCCGCGTTTGCCGCCCCGAGCTGGCGGATCTGGCGGATGCGCGGAGGCACCATGATCAGCAGCACGATGATCGTCGGAAGCGCGAACACGATGAAGCCGAGCAGCAGGGCGAGCCGGTGCACCTTGTCCACCCCTGACTGACCGAGCGCAGCCACGTTCCCGCCGCTGCCCTGCCCGGCGCTCTCGAGCGCGCCGGCGAGCCTGTCGCCGACGAACGGGATCCCTCCGACCGCCCCTGCCGCGGAGCTGAAGCCGTTCTGGACCGAGGTGCCGGCATCCTTCACGCCGAAGCCGAGCACCGCCAGCTCGTTGACGACGTCGTGCACCTTGATCCCCATCCACGCGAACAGCACGACGAGGCCGAGCAGGACCAGGTCGCGGATGATCGTCGACCTGCGCTTGGCGGGGACGTCCGGATAGAGCTTCAGGTGACCGGCCAACCCGCCTGACGATACGGCGGGCGGCAGACGGCCTAGATTGCTGATGCCATGTCGCGCGGGCTCAGCTGCCGTATCGGTTGCGCCACTCGTTCAGCAACGCCGTCTGGGCGTCTGCCGTCAATCCGTACCCGAGCTCGATGTACTGCTGGCTGAAGCCGACCGTCCTTCCGAGCGTGCTCGTCGTCTGCCCGGGACACCCTCGTGGGGGTCGCGCCGCGTGCGCATCGAGAAGTCCCCTTGGAAGGAAGAGGCTTGACATATTCCTATATGAGAATATGATTCACCGAATGGCGCGAGCACCGACGACGGCGGACGCGTTCAACGCCGTCGCCGAGCCGAGGCGGCGACAGCTCCTGGACGCTCTCGCTGACGGGGAGCGCCCCGTGAACGATCTCGTTCGTCTGCTCGGGCTGGCTCAGCCACAGGTGTCCAAGCACCTGCGGGTGCTCCGGGAAGTGGGGGCGGTCGAGGTGCGTGACGAAGGGCGCCGGCGGCTGTACCGGCTGAACGGCCGCGCGCTCAAGCCGATCCACGACTGGGTGAAGGACTACGAGCGCTCCTGGTCGGAGCGGTTCGACCGGCTCGATGTCGTACTGGACGAGCTCAAGCAGGAGGAGGAAGGAGATGGCAGTGACGAGTAGCGGGACGGCAACGGTGACGCTCCCCACCGACGAGCAGATCCTCATCACGCGCAAGTTCGACGCGCCCAAGCACCTGGTCTTCAAGGCGTGGACCACGCCCGCGCTGGTCGAGCGCTGGTGGCACGCGAACCGGGGCGAGGTCACGATCGTGGAGATCGACCTTCGCGTCGGGGGCCGCTGGCGCTACGCGATGGTGACGGACGGCGGCTTCGAAGTCGCCTTCCACGGCGAGTACCACGAGATCGTCCCCGACGAGCGGATCGTCTCGACCGAGGTCTACGAGGGCATCCCCGAACCCGAAGAGCACGCGGCGCTGAACACGGCGACCTTCACCGAGAAAGACGGGCGCACTACCCTCACCCTCCTCGTCGAGCACACGAGCAGGGAGGACCGCGACGCACACGTCGACTCCGGGATGGAGGACGGCCTGCAGGACGCGCTCGCCCTCCTCGAGCAGGTCGCGGGCTCCCTTCGCTGAGGCACTACGTCGACCGACTCGCCGGCAGTCCCACGAACCGCCCGTAGCTTCCGACCGCGTCGTCCAGTGCGCTCCGCTCGGCATCGCCGACCGGGCGGGCCAGCTGCATGTCGATCGTCATTGCCTTCGTCGTGAGCCGCCGCCGCCAGTGGCCGATGACCTGTCCGTCGAGAACGACGGCGTGGGCGTACATCCCCCAACCGGCCGGCCTGAGCGCCGCGAGCAGCTGAACGTCGAGGACGTCTCGGCTCTCCGAGTAGGCGATCACGTACTCGTCATAGCCCTGGAGAAGGCGTGCCGTGGGTGCCCCCGCCGCCGCGATTGCCGGTTTCGCGGGGGAGGAGCCCGAAGCCGACCAGTACCTCCGTCCTCCGACCTCGGCGGGCTCGAGCTCGGCGCCCACCAGTTCGATCGCACGTTTCGCGTCAACGACGGTGAGACTCGCCCACCAGCCGAAGTCCTTCAGAGTGGCCGGGCCGTGGCTCGTGAAGTACCGCCTTGTGAGCTCGGCGAGCCCCTCGTCGCGCGGCACCGGCGGCGACTCCTTCACACGCTTCTCCAGCAACGCGTATGTCTGCTGCTTTCCCTCCATTGCGCCGCTGCAGATGAGGAGCTCGAGCTCGGCGTGCATGAGGACGTAGCCGAGGCGCGGGCCCTCGGCCTCGATGCCGTGCTCACGCAGAGACGAGCCGAGCTGCTTGCGCGTCAGCTCGCCATGGGCCTCCAGGGCGCCGACGAGGAGGGCGTCCGTCCGGGCGAGCGTCCGGGGGTCGAGGCCGAGCCGGCGGTGCATCGTCGCGTTTCGCGCCTGGATGCGCGGCCTCGTGAGC
This sequence comes from uncultured Actinomycetes bacterium, assembly GCA_963724805.1. Taxonomy (GTDB): domain Bacteria; phylum Actinomycetota; class Thermoleophilia; order Gaiellales; family Gaiellaceae; genus CAVQZA01. The sequence continues at coordinate 136,370 of CAVRWA010000014.1, read as the reverse complement.
TCGACCAGCCAGCGGATGTCTTCGGCGCACACCAGATGCCAGGTGTCGCGCAGCACGTGGGTGCGCAGGATGTGCCCGTCCGCGAGGGCGCGGTCGACTGTGGCTTCGCCGAGGCCGTTGCCGCGCTGTCCGATCGACCATCTGGCGACGGGGTAGTCCTGGGCCTGCACGGCGCCGAGCCAGCGGACCACCTCCGCCGCGCCGTCGAGCGGCGTGCCCGCCAGTCGCTGGTTGACCAGCCGCCGGGCGGCGATCTCGAGCCGTGGGTCGCTCCCCCGTCCCTCCGGGTTTCCTATGGAGTCCCTCTGACGGATTCCGTCTCGAAGATGCCCGTCTGGTAGGCCAGCACGACTGCCTGGACACGGTCGCGCAGGCCGAGCTTCTGGAGGATGTGCGTGACGTGCGTCTTGACGGTGGTCTCGCTGATGTAGAGCTCCTGCCCGATCTCCGCGTTCGAGAGGCCGCGCGCGATCAGCCGGAAGACGTCCTGCTCGCGCTCGCTGAGCTCGTCGAGCTCTCTCGGAGGTGTGGGGCGGGGGGTTCGAGCGAACTCCTTGATCACCCGTTTCGTGACCGCCGGGGAGAGAAGCGCGTCACCGGCGGCGACCGTGTGGATCGCGGCGATCAGCTGTTCCGGGGGGTCGTCCTTGAGCACGAACCCACTGGCCCCGGCTCTCAGCGCCTCGTAGATGTACTCATCGAGGTCGAAGGTCGTCAGGATCAGGACCCGAGCCGCGTCGTCCTCGGCGAGGATGCGGCGGGTGGCCTCGAGGCCGTCGAGCTCGGGCATGCGGATGTCCATCAGGACGACGGTCGGATGAAACCGCGCCGCCTTCTCCACCGCCTCGAGCCCGTTGCTCGCCTCGGCCACGACCTCGATGTCCTCCTCGCCGGAGAGCAGCATGCGGAACCCCGCACGGACCATCGACTGGTCGTCGGCGACGAGCACGCGAATCGTCATCGCCCGTTGCCGCCGAGCGGGAGGGTCGTGCTGAGGACGAAACCGCCACCGTTTGCCGTTCCCGCGGTCATCTCGCCGCCGTAGATCTTGACACGTTCCCGGACACCGACAAGCCCGTGGCCCAGGCCGTCGCTCGTCGTCGTGCCCCGGCCGTTGTCGCGCACCTCGACCTGGAGCCGATCGGGCCGGTAGCGGACGGTCACATCCGCCTGGCCGGCGTGCGCGTGCTTGAGCGCATTGGTCAGCCCTTCCTGAACGATTCGATAGGCGGCGAAGTCGAGCGCCCGCGGGAGCGGGAACGGCTCGCCCTCGACGTGCAGCCGGACCGGAAGGCCGGCGTGGCCCATCTCTTCCAGCAACGAGTCGAGCCTCTCGAGGCCGGCCTGGGGCGCGAGCTCGAGGTCGTCGCCGTCGCGGCGCATCGCGCTCAGGAGATGGCGCATCTCGCCGAGCGCCGCCCGGCCCGTCTGTTCGACGCCTCGGAGTGCATCGCTGTCCTCGGCGAGCTCTTCGGGGAGCTTGTGCCGGACGGCGCCGACCTGGAGCACCATCACGCTCACGGCGTGGGCCACGATGTCGTGGAGCTCGCGCGCGATCCGCGCACGCTCCTCCGCCACTGCGATCCGCGCCGCTGCGTCCCGATCCCGCTCGGCCCGGGTCGCGCGCTCTTCTGCCGCCTCGGCGTCACGTTCCCGCTCGCGCAGCGCAAAGCCTGCTAGCCAGCAGATCCCGAACAGGAGCGGGATGAAGACGAGCTCGCTGGCCGAGTGATCGGGGGCGTTGTACACGATGATCGCCGCACAGCCGACGACGATGGCCAGGCCGATCCGCGCCTTCACGGCGTCGCGCAGGTCCCCCAGCAGGAACGCGGCCGCCATCCCGAGGACGAAGACGCTGGTCATGAACGTGACGAGCCGCCCGTCGACGAACGAGACCGCCGTGGCCAGCACCCAGTAGGCCGCCGGCGCGGCGAAGGGATACCGCCGTCGCGCGAAGAGCGGGAGGACCATGATGATCGCGAGCGCGGGTAGGTCGAACCACAGCGTCGTGCGCGGCGCGTTCCGCGCACCGTGTCTGACCGAGACTTCGAGCATGGCTTCGATCGCCAGGAGCACGATCACCACGTCGAACCAGTACTTGCGCGCGAGCGTCCCGAGCCTTCTCACGGCTTGAACCTACTGCACGCCCGCGCCGGCCGCCTCCTACCTGAGTAGGACGCGGAATCGTCGGCTGGTCCGAGTGCGAATCCGGCCTTCCGACGACGCCGCCGCGCCGCCTGGCCCCTAGCGTCGATCACAAGAAGTTCTCGACGCAAGGAGGCAGGTCATGTCCGCAACAACGTCCAAGAACCTCGCGGCCCGCATGGGCCGCTGGAGCGCCGCTCACTGGAAGACCGCGACGTTCGGCTGGCTCGCCTTCGTCCTCGTCGCCTTCGCACTCGGCGGCATGGTCGGGACGAAGAACGTCGACCAGACCACGTCCGGGCCCGGCCAGTCGGGCCGCATGGACCGCATTCTCGACGCCGGCTTCAAGCAGCCTGCCGGCGAGAGCGTCCTGATTCAGAGCCGCTCGCTTCGCGTCGGCGATGCCGCATTCGCGGCGGCTGTCGCGGACGTCGTCGCCCGCGTCTCGAAGGTGACGGCGGTTCAGAACGTGCACCGAGGCGAGATCTCCAAGGACCGGCGTTCGGCGCTCGTCGAGTTCGAGATCCGCGGCGACAAGGACAAGGCTGTCGACAAGATCGGCCCCGTCCTCGACCGCGTCGCCGCCGCGCAGTTGGCTCATCCGGGCTTCTTCATCGGCGAGTTCGGCGACGCGAGCGCCCAGAAGGGAGTCGAGACCGCTTACGGGAACGATCTGGGGAAGGCCGGAGCTCTGTCGCTCCCGATCACCCTGATCATCCTCGTGCTCGCGTTCGGCTCGCTCGTGGCGGCGGGCATCCCGTTGCTGCTGGCCCTGAGCGCGGTGTTCGCGACGTTCGGGCTGATGGCGCTGCCCAGTCACCTCGTGCCGGTCGCGTTCGAGGCGGATGCGCTCGTGCTCCTGATCGGGCTCGCGGTCGGCGTCGACTACTCGATGTTCTACTTGAAGCGTGAGCGTCAGGAGCGGGCCGCCGGGCGCAGCGAGCGGGCGGCGCTCGAAGCCGCCGCCGCGACCTCCGGCCGCTCGGTGCTGATCTCCGGGCTGACGGTGATGGTGGCGATGTCCGGCATGTTCCTGACCGGCGACGCGACCTTCGCCTCCCTCGCCCTGGCGACGATCCTCGTGGTCGCCGTCGCGGTGATCGGCTCGCTGACCGTGCTCCCCGCCGTGCTCTCGAGGCTCGGCGACAAGGTCGACCTGCTGCGCGTCCCGCTCGTGGGCCGGCTCCGCCGCGACGACGGCGAAGGGCGGTTCTGGGGTGCGGTCGTCGACCGCGTCCTGCGCCGGCCCGGGCTGTCGGCGGTCCTCTCCGCGGGACTGCTGCTGGCGCTGGCTGCGCCCGCGCTGCAGCTGCATCTCGCGCCGCAGGGGCCGAGCTCGTTCCCGCAGTCGCTCGACGTCATCAAGACGTACAACCGCATGGAGAAGGCGTTCCCCGGCACGGCGCTGCCGGCGAGCGTCGTCGTCAAGGCGCCGAACGTGAACGCGCCGGTCGTGCAGGGGGCGATCCGCCGGCTCGAGCAGCAGGCGCTTGCGAGCGGGCTGATGTACGACCCGATCACGGTCGACGTGAACGAGGACGGCACGGTCGCGAACATCACCGTCCCCATCGCAGGGAGCGGCACCGACTCCGCCTCGAACGCGTCACTCGCGCTCCTGCGGAACGAGCTCGTGCCCGACGACCGTGGGTGCCCTGCCGGACACCGAGGCCGGCGTCACGGGCCTCACGGCCGAGTGGAAGGACCAGCGCGACGTGCTGAAGTCGAAGACGCCGCTCGTCGTCGGGTTCGTGCTCCTGTTCGCGTTCGGCCTCATGCTGGTCGCGTTCCGCTCGCTCGTGGTCGCGGGCAAGGCGATCGTGCTCAACCTGCTCTCGGTCGCGGCCGCCTACGGCGTGCTGGTGCTGGTCTTCCAGCACGGCGTCGGCAAGGGTCTGCTCGGCTTCAGCTCCACCGCCGGGATCAGCCCCGTGGTGCCGCTGCTCCTGTTCGTGATCCTGTTCGGCCTCTCGATGGACTACCACGTGTTCATCATCAGCCGGATCCGGGAGACGTTCGATCGCGGCGCGAGCATGGACGACGCGGTCGCGCACGGGATCAAGTCCACCGCCGGCGTCGTCACGAGCGCCGCGGCCGTGATGGTCGCCGTGTTCGCGATCTTCGCCGTACTCTCGATGCCGTTCTTCAAGCAGTTCGGCGTCGGGCTCGCGATCGCGGTCCTGATCGACGCCACGATCGTCCGCGCAGTGCTCCTGCCCGCATCGATGAAGCTGCTCGGCGACTGGAACTGGTACCTGCCGAGCTGGCTCCAGTGGCTTCCTCGGCTCGATCACTCCGAGCCCGAGGCTCTGCCCGAGCCCGAGCCGGCCCCCGTCTCCGCCTAGACGCGAGGAAGAGAGGGATCCCGGCATGACCGCTTCAGCCAACAATCAGAACGAGACGCCGCGTCGCCGAGGCGACGCGGGTCTTCACTCCCGCCCGCATCGTCGCCCTCGCCGTCGATCGCGCTACTGGTGCTCGGCCTCGCGCTACCTCCGCGTTCGCGCTCCGCCGACGGCGCGGTCTCCGTGCCCGCAGGGCGCGCACGCCGGCCAGCTGATCCTGCATGCCTGCCAGCTACGCCACGGAGAACGGCAGCTACGCCGCCGACTTCGGCACGCTCGTCGTGCCCGAGAACCGCGCCGACCCGCGCTCGCGGCTGATCGCGCTGCCGGTCGTCCGCATCCGCGCCCGGTCGGCGCACCCGGGCGAGCCGATCTTCCGCCTCGAGGGCGGCCCCGGCATCACGAACATGAAGTTCCCCGACGCGAGCCGGTTCGCCGACAACCACGACGTCGTCCTCGTCGGCTACCGCGGCGTCGACGGCTCCGTCCGGCTCGACTGCCCGGAGGTCGAGTCGGCGCTGCAAGCACTCGACCGACTTCCTCGGCGAGAAGTCCTTGCCGCGCCTACGGCGACGGCGTTCCGGGCCTGCGCGGACGCGGCTGCGAGGCCGACGGCGTCGACCTCGCCGGCTACGCGCCTGCCGCAGCAGGTCGACGACCTCGAGGCCGCCCGCGTCGCGCTCGGCTACGGCCGCATCGACCTCCTCAGCGAGAGCGCCGGGACGCGCACGGCGATGATCTACTCCTGGCGCTACCCGCAGCAGCATCCACCGCTCGGTGATGATCGGCGTCAACCCGCCCGGCAACTTCCTCTGGGACGCGAAGACGACGGACGAGCAGATCGCGCCGCTACTCCGCGCTCTGCGCGAAGGACGACGTCCTGCCGCAAGCGGACGGACGACCTCGCCGCCTCGATGCACGACGACGGCCGCGACATGCCCGACCGCTGGCTGCTTCCTGCCGATCAAGAAGGGCAACGTGCGGATCGCCTCCTTCTTCGGGCTGATGGAGTCGACGTCGGACGGCGGCGCCGCTCTCCGCGCCGATGACGCTCGACACGCTGGCTCTCGGCGGCGAAGGGCGACGCGAGCGGGTTCTGGTTCCATGTCGCTGCTCGGCCGACCTGGTGTTCCCGAAGTCGTTCGTCTGGGGCCAGATGCGCCGCCATCGGCGAGGGCCGACGCCGCCGTCGCGCAGCGACTACTTCGCCTCGGGCGGGCATCGCACGGCTCGATCCTCGGCGAGCCCGGGCACCGACTTCGTCTGGGGCGGCGGGCCGCTGGCCGACGCCTGGCCGGCCGAGCCGCGACGAGGACGAGTACAGCCGCGTGCGGACGTCGAACGTGGAGACGCTCCTCATCGGCGGCGGCGCTCGACTTCGCGACGCCGCCGCAGGTCGCGACGAAGGAGCTCCTCCCGTATCTGCCGAACGGCCACCAGGTCGTGCTGCCCGGGCTCGGGCACACCGACCAGCTTCTGGACGTACGCAGCCTGAGGCCAGCAGCCGCCTGATCAACACCTTCTTCGACAGCGGCCAGGTCGACGACTCGCTCTACACGCGCGCGACGGTCGACTTCACGCCCGACGTCGACGCAGACGGCGCTCGCGCAAGAGCGTCGCCGGCGCGATGGTCGGCCTCGCGGTCGCTCGCCGTGCTCTCGCTGCTCTTGATGGCGCGCCGGGTGCACAAGCGGGGCGCGCTTCGGGCGCAAGGCGAGCGCCGTGCTGCGGTCGCTGTACCCGCTCGTGCTCGGCCTGGGCGGCTGGTTCCTCGGCGTCCTGATCGTGCTGACGACGATGCCCGGCGTCCCTCTCGACAACGAGCTGCTCGCGGCTCTCTCGGTGGGCTTGCCGATCGGGCTCGGGATCTACTTCGCCTGGGTGAACCGCGACTGGTCCGCCCGGACCAAGACCGACGGGATTCGCGGCGGCGGTTGGAGGCGCCCTCGTCGGCGGCGTGGCTCGGGTTCAACGCAACCGAAGGGCTCCTTGCTCTCATCACCACGATCGTCGGAGCGGCCGTCGGTGCGAACCTCACCCTGCTCCTCCTCGACATCGCATGGGATCGCCAGGCTCGTGATCGCTTCGTCGAACTCGAAACGAGAGAGGCAAGCCGCTCGGCGCGCTCCGCGTTAGTGTAGTGCTCCGCAGCCGCATTGGGTTAGGGTCCCGATGGCGGCGTCCCCCCGGTCGAGCGACGATTGGCTCGCCCGGGCCGCACCGACGCGAAAAGCGAGGCGGAAAGGGGCGGCTATGAGCTCGACGAAGACAGACACCGGCACTCCTGCGAGTGAAGGCACGCACAGGTCGCCGCTCTCACCGGTCGCGCATTTCACGGTTGCCGAGCGGGCTGCGAGGGGCAAGGCGGCCCGGAGCGAGGTGCCGCGGAGCTCCCACGCCTCGTGGGAGGCGCCGCCGGTACGCGCCGACCCGGTCGCGCTGCTCGAGGAGCAGGCCAAGACGCGGGTGGAGGAGCTCGTGCCGATCCGGTACGGGCGGATGCTCGTCTCGCCGTTCACGTTCTACCGCGGGGCGGCATACCTCATGGCCGCCGATCTCGCGGGCATGCCCCGCACCGGGCTGCACGTGCAGCTGTGCGGCGACGCGCACCTCTCGAACTTCGGGGTCTACGCGGCCCCCGACCGGCGCCTCGTGTTCGACACGAACGACTTCGACGAGACGCTGCCCGGGCCGTTCGAATGGGATCTCAAGCGGCTCGTCGCCAGCTTCGCGGTGGCCGGCCGGGACCGCGGCTTCGACGAGGGCCGGCGCCAGGAGATCAACCGCGCGGTCAGCCGCTCCTACCGCGACGCGATGGCCGAGTTCGCCTCGATGCGGACGCTCGACCTCTGGTACTCGCGCGTCGACATCGAGGACATCTTCGCGCGCCTCTCGTCGCAGGTGAGCGCGAAGGTGGTCAAGCGGGCGGAGCGGAACGAGGCGAAGGCGCGCACCAAGGACAGCCTGGCCGCGTTCAAGAAGCTCACGCGCGTTGTCGACGGCGAGCCGCGGATCGTCAGCGACCCGCCGCTGATCGTCCCGATCTCGGAGCTCTTCACCGGCGAGCAGGCGATGGAGGGCGCGCACCTCGTGGTCCGCGAGTACCGGCGGACGCTGCAGGGCGACCGCCGTCACCTGCTCGAGCGGTTCCGGCTCGTCGACGCGGCCCGGAAGGTCGTGGGCGTCGGGAGCGTCGGGACGAGGGCGTTCATCCTGCTCTTCCTCGGCCATGACGACGAGGATCCGCTGTTCCTCCAGATGAAGGAGGCGCAGGCGTCGGTGCTGGAGCCGTTCCTCGGCAAGAGCGGTCTCGCCAGCCACGGCCAGCGGGTGGTCGAGGGACAGCGCCTCATGCAGGCCGCGAGCGACATGATGCTCGGCTGGATCCACGTGACCGGCTTCGACGGCGTCGAGCGCGACTACTACCTTCGCCAGCTCTGGGACTCGAAGGGATCTGCGTTGATCGACGTGATGGAGCCCAGAACGATGGTCGCGTATGCGACGCTCTGCGGGCAGACCCTTGCGCGCGCTCACGCCCGATCCGGCGACGCGGTCGCGATCTCGAGCTACCTCGGCACGAGCGACGCCTTCGACCGGGCGCTCGCGGCCTTCGCCGAGGTGTACGCCGACCAGAACGAGAGGGACTACGCCGCGCTGAAGGCGGCCGCCGACTCGGGCCGGATCGAGGTGCAGACCGGGCTTTGACCGATCCGGCCGATTTCACCCGATTCGTCCGATGAAAGTTCGGATGTCGGATCGGAAAATCAACCTCGGTCATGACTTCGAGAACTGACGGCACCGGCACGTCCGCTGCACCGGCACGCGCCGGGCTCGTGCTCGGCACCCTGATCCTGGTCGCCGGGGTCGCGAACCTGAACCTGTCGGTCGCCAACGTCGCGCTGCCCGACATCGGCAAGTCGTTCGACGCGTCGCAGACGATGCTCGACCTGATCGCCGTCGGCTACTCGCTCGGGCTCGCCGCCTCCGTCCTCTGGTTCGGGGCGCTGGGCGACCGGTACGGGCGCAAGCTGATGATCGTCCTGGGCATGTCGCTGACGATCCCGGCGTGCCTGCTCGCCGGCTTCGCGCCGTCGTCCGGCGTCCTGTTCGCCGCGCGCGTGCTCGGCGGGCTGGCGGCGGGCATGGCCTATCCGACGACGCTGGCGCTGATCACGGCGTTGTGGTCGGGGCCGGGGCGCACGAAGTCGATCGCGCTCTGGTCCGCCCTCGGCGGCGGGATCGCGCTGCTCGGGCCGCTCATCTCCGGGCCCTGCTCGAGCACTTCAGCTGGGGCTCGGTGTTCCTCGTCACGCTGCCGCTGGTCGCGATCGCGCTGCCGATGGCGATCTTCTTCGTCCCGAGCCACGTCAACGAGGGGACCGAGCCGGTCGACAACCTCGGCGGCGTCCTCTCGGCGGTGTTCGTCGGCGGGCTGATCGTCGCGATCAACTTCCTGCCGGTGCCGAGCGAGAAGACGGTCGCGATCGTGCTGCTCGTGGTCGCGGCCGCGGCCGCGGTCCTCTTCTTCGTCCGGCAGCGCCGCGCCGCCAATCCGCTCTACGACCTCCACGTCGCCGCCCGCCCGACCTTCTGGGTCGCCGCCTGCGCCGGAATCATCGTCTTCGGCTCGCTGATGGGCGCCGCCTACATCAGCCAGCAGTACCTGCAGAACGTGCTCGGCTACTCGACGCTCGAGGCGGGCGCCGCGATCATCCCCGCCGGCCTCTTCATGGTCGCTCGTCGCGCCGCGCTCGGCGAAGCTCGTGGGCCTGCACGGGTCGCGGCGAACGCTCCTCACCGGGCAGTCGTTCCTCTTCGTCGCCTTCGTCCTGATGCTGCTGCTCTGGAAGGAGAACATCTCCGTACTGGGAGGTCGCGATCCCGTACATCTTCCTCGGGCGTCGGGGTGGGCCTCGCCGGCACGCCGTCCTCGAACTCGCTCACGGGATCGGTGCCGGTGACCCGCGTCGGCATGGCCTCCGGCACCGCCGACCTGCAGCGCGACCTGGGCGGGGCGCTGATGACCTCGATCTTCGGCGCGCTGCTCACCGCCGGCTACGCGACGGCGATGGCGGGACGTCGACTCCTCGCACGACCCAGAGCACCCAGGCGACCCTGCAGCTCTCCTACTCGAGCGCGGAGGACCTGGCCGCGAAGCATCCGGCCCAGGCGAGCCAGATCACGGCGGCCGCCCAGTCGTCGTTCCTGAAGGGCGACCAGTGGGCCTACCTGGCCGCGATGATCGCGATCCTGATCGGGATGGGGCTCGTCTACCGCTTCTTCCCGAAGAAGGACGCCGAGAGAGCGCGCTTCGTCCGCGCCAAGACACGGCAGGCGAAGCCGCGGGGTCCGCGGCGGCCCCGGCGCAGGACCCGCGCCTGGCTAGGCCGGCGGTGTCCCGGCGTAGCGACGCCTGAGGAGCTCCGATGTCGCCGTTGCCGTGATGCTCAGGCTCGCGTGCGTGGGAAGCGTCGAGGCAGCCGCGGCGTCAGCACCCAGTGAGAGAAGCGATGGCTGACGACACCGACGTCGACCGCAGCGCACTGCCGATCCGGCGCCCGCCGTTCGGCGGCGTCACGAAGAAGACGCTGGAGGGCTCCGAGCCCGACTGGAACCAGGCGACGCACGTCGACGCCGCCGGAGGGCGCGCCGAACGTGCTGCTCGTCCTGATCGACGACGCCGGCTTCGGCAACCCGAGCACGTTCGGCGGGCCGATCCAGACGCCGAACTACACGCGGCTGGCGGAGAACGGGCTGCGCTACAACCGCTTCCACGTCACGGCGCTCTGCTCGCCGACCGGGCGGCGCTGCTGACCGGGCGCAACCACCACCGCGTCGGCTTCGGCATGGTCGGCGAGTTCTCCGGGCCCTTCCCGGGCTACAACGCGACCATCCCGCGCGACTGCGCGCCGTTCCCGCGCATCCTGCAGGAGAACGGCTACCTGACCGGGGGGTTCGGGAAGTGGCATCTGACCCCGGACAACCAGCAGGGCTACTCGGGGCCGTTCGACCGCTGGCCGACCCGGCTCGGGTTCGACTACTTCTGGGGCTTCCTCGGCGGCGAGGCCGGGCAGTACGACCCGCTGATCGCCGAGAACCAGAAGATCATCGGCGTGCCCGAGGCCAAGGACGGCGAGCAGTACTACTTCCAGGACGACCTCGCCGACAAGACGATCGACTGGCTTCACGGGGTCCGCTCCGAGAAGCCGAAGACGCCGTGGTTCGCCTACGTCGCGACCGGCTGCAGCCACGCGCCGCACCACGTGCCGCGCGAGTGGTCGGACAAGTACCAGGGCACGTTCGACGAGGGCTGGGACGTGATGCGCGAGCAGACGTTCGCGCGGCAGAAGGAGCTCGGCGTCGTCCCCGCGGACGCGGAGCTGCCGCCGCGCAACGACGCGTTCCCGACGCTGGGACTCGCTCGACGAGACGCACAAGCGCCTCTACGCGCGTCAGATGGAGGTCTACGCGGGCTACTCCGAGAACGCCGACTGGAACATCGGCCGGATCATCGACGCGATCGACGAGATGGGCGAGCTCGAGAACACCGTCGTGATCTGGATCTGGGGCGACAACGGCGCCAGCATGGAGGGCACGCTCACGGGCACGTTCAACGAGCTGACGACGCTGAACGGGATCCCGCTCACGCCCGAGCAGCAGATGGGGCTCCTCTTCAAGCACGGCGGCCTCGAGGCCTGGGGCGGCGAGCAGCTCGCTCCGCACTACTCGGCCGGGTGGGCGTGGGCGGGCAACACCCCGTTCGACTGGGGCAAGCAGGTCGCCTCGCATCTCGGCGGCACGCGGAACCCGCTGGTCGTGCACTGGCCGGGCGGGATCGGCGACGCGGGCGCGGTCCGCAGCCACTACACCCACGTGACCGACGTCGGCGCCGACCGTCCTCGACCTGGCCGGGATCCCGATGCCCGACTCGATCGACGGCATCGAGCAGCAGCCGTTCGACGGCGTCACGTTCGCCGACTCGTTCTCGGACGCGGCCGCGCCGGAGCGGCACACGCAGCAGTACTACGAGATCCTCGGCAACCGGGGGATGTACAAGGACGGCTGGCTGCTCGCCCAGCGGCTGCAGCGGATCCCCTGGGACGCTCGACCCGGAGGAGCTGCGCGCGTTCGGCCCGGGCTGGGATCCCGACGACGAGCCGGTCGAGCTCTACTACCTGCCCGACGACTTCACGCAGTCGAAGGACCTCGCGGCCGAGCACCCGGAGAAGGTGGAGGAGCTGCGCGAGCTCTTCTGGGAGGAGGCCGAGGCCAACAACGTGCTGCCGCTGCTCGGCGGCCTGACGTCCTTCTTCGGCATGGTGCCGCCGATCCCGGAGGAGTCGAAGTTCGTCTTCCGCGGCGACATCCAGAACGTCCCGAGCGGGATGATCCCGCGGATCTACAACCACTCGTACACGATCAGCGCCGACCTGGTCGATCCCCGAGGGCGGCGCCGAGGGCGTGATCGTCGCCGAGGCCGACCACCTCGGCGGCTTCGCGCTCTTCGTCCAGGACGGGAAGCTCAAGCACACCTACTCGATGCTCGGCGTGCTCGAGTACACCCAGGCGGCCGAGCAGCCGCTGCCGACCGGAGAGGTCAGCGTGGAGATGGTCTTCGCCGCCGACGCGCCGAAGCCGGCGACGGGCGGCGAGGTGACGTTGCTCGTCAACGGCGAGCCGGTCGCGAGCGGGCGGATGGAGCACACCGTGCCGGGCCGCTTCTCGGGCTACTCCGGCATGGACATCGGCCGCGACAACGGCCTCGTCGTCGACCGGAGCTACGCCGACAAGGCGCCGTTCGCCTTCACCGGCGAGATCAAGCAGGTCACCTTCGACATAGCCCCGGGACCTGAGCGACGAAGACGCAAAGGCACTCCACGAGCACGCGGCGCAGGCGCTCGCGGCCCACGCTGCGAGTGCATGAGGAGGAAGGAGCAACGATGAGCGAGACGGAGCAGATGGACGTTCTGATCGCCCTCTACCTCTTCGAGGATCTCGGGAGGAAGGACTACGACGCGGTCATGGATCTCGTCGAGGAGAAGGCGATCGCGGTCCAGGGCGTGGTCGCTCGCCAGCAAGGACGAGCACGGCGAGATGCAGGTGATCGAGGCCGGTGACCACGCGGTGCGAAAGGGCGCCACGATGCTCGGCGGCGCAGGCCTCGTCGTGGGCCTCTTCGCACCCCCGCTGCTCGCGGCCACGGCCGTGGGCGCAGGCCTCGGGGCGGTGGCCGGCAAGTTCGCCAAGCACCGGGTCGAGAGCGGGATCGGGGAGAAGCTGGACGGCGTGCTGCCCGACGGCTCGGCCGCGCTGATCGCGATCTACGACTCGGGCGACGCCGACAAGGTGAAGGAGGCGATCCCGAACGCGATCAGGAGCTCGGTCGCCCAGATCGACGGCAAGGACGCCAAGGAGCTGAAGGAAGGTCTCGAACAGGCTTCCGCCGGCTTGAGCGGCTGATCCCTCATGACCGGAAACAACTGAAGGAGAGGAGGAGAGATGGCAATCGGACCGGTTCAGCTGCTGGTGCTGGGGTTCGACCACCCGGAGTTCCACGGCGAGATCATCGAGGAGCTCGAGAAGCTCCGCGAGAGCGACACGGTGCGCGTGATCGACGCGCTCGCCGTGCACAAGGACGCCGAGGGCGAGATGGAGGTGCTGCACCTCAGCAACCTCAGCAAGGAGGAGGCGATCGAGTTCGGCAGCAAGGTGGCCGCGCTGATCGGCCTCGGCATCGAGGGCGAGGAGGGCATGGAGAAGGGCGCCGAGCTCGGCGCGGAGATGGCAGCCGAAGGGATCCACGCGTTCTCGGACGAGGAGGCGTGGGACATCCTCGAGGAGATCCCGAACGACACCGCGGCGGCGCTGATCCTGCTCGAGCACCACTGGGCGGTGCCGCTGCGCGACGCGATCCTGCGCACGGGCGGGATCGGCCTCGCCGACGGCTTCATCCATCCGCAGGATCTGATCGCGATCGGCGTCGTCAGTGCGGCGGAGGCCGAGGAGCTCGGCGCAATGCATCCGACCGAGACCTCGGTCTGAGTCCTCGACAGTCAAGCAACGGAGGTGGAAGAGAGATGATGGCTCGCAGAGTTGCCCGCCGCACGTCACGGCGCACGGCGCGCCGGCGCTAGGAACGACGGGACGGGCCTCCCCTCGCACCGCGTGGGGGAGGCCCGTCTCGTTCGAGATGACCTGGAGCGGTTAGGGATAGTGGCGTCCCAAGATCACTAGCAAGACAAGGAGGCTCACTCGTGTCCGACAAAGATCTTGGCCCGGTCGTCGTCACCGGCACGTCGACGGGCATCGGCGCCGCCACCGCGCTCCACCTCGCGAAGAAGGGTTCCGGGTCTTCGCCGGCGTGCGGCGTTACGCCGACGGCAAGGCGCTCAAGGCGCAAACCGGCGGACGACCTCACACCGCTGGTCATCGACGTCACGGACGAAGCGACGATCTCGGCGGCGGCGACCGCCGTCGCGGCTGCTGTGGGGGATCGCGGCCTCGCCGGCCTCGTCAACAACGCAGGGATCGCCAAGCCGGCGCCGATCGAGTTCCAGCCGATCGCCGACTTCCGGACGCAGCTCGAGGTCAACCTGTTCGGCCCCGTCGCGATGGCCAGGCGTTCCTGCCGCTGATCCGGCAGGGCAGCGGCCGGATCGTGAACGTGGGCTCGATCGGAGGCCTGCTCGTACTACCCCTGAACGGCGCCTACAGCGCGTCCAAGTTCGGGATCAGGGCCGTCACCGACGCGCTGCGGCTCGAGCTCCGCCAGTGGAACATCCACGTGTCCCTGATCGAGGTCGCGCCCGTCGAGACCGCGATCTTCGGGAAGACCTATGCCGAGCTGGACGGGCTCGAGAAGAGGCTCGGCGAGGCCGGTTACGCGCTGTACAAGGACCAGGTCGCAGCCGTCAGGAAGGCCACCGAGAAGGCGGCGGCGACCGCCGATCCGCCCGTCGTGATCGCCAAGGCGATCCTCGACGCGCTCACCTCGGACAAGCCGAAGACCCGATACCTGGCCGGCCACGGCGGGAAGGAGGTCGCGGTCGTCGCAGCGCTTCCCGACCGGGCGAGGGACAAGGCGCTCGCCCGCGAGCTCGGGCTCCCCAAGCCGAGGTAGCCGACCGGCTCGGCCTCAGGCCACCACAGCCGCGGCGGCAGGCCCGAAGACCTTGTCCGCCACGCCGTCGACGAAGGTCCGCGCCTGCTCCTCGTAGTCGGGCTTGAGGTTCGGCGGCGGCATCTTCAGCCCCATCACGCGCTCCTGCGGCTCGCCGTGCTTCATGTAGCCGAGCCACGCGAGCATCGACTTGACCTGACCGCCGGCGACGACGAAGTGCGTCTTGTCGATGAACCGCCCGCCGTTCTGCTCGCCGAGCTTCTTCTGCTGGCCGAGGTTGATGCTGAAGTAGCGGCGGGAGACCGAGGCGCAGGCGAACGGCTTGCCGTTCAGGACGGTCTTCGCTTCGGGGGACTCGAGGTACGTGCGGATCGGCATGCTCGTCTGGAACCACCAGGTGGGAGAAGCGAGCACGACAAGGTCGTAGTCGCCCATCTTGGCCTCCGGCGGAATGACGATCGCGCCGGTCATGTGGCGGAGCTGCGCCGGGAGGATCGAGACGAGCTGGCGGACCGGATGCTTCATCGGGAACTGCGAGAGGTGCGGCATGTAGCGCTCGTCGGTGAACTCGATCAACGCTTTCGTTACGTCGCAGCCCCGCGCCTCGAGCGACTGCGCCATCGCGTCCGCGACTCGGCCGACCTGCTTGGTGAGCGTGAAGTACACGATCAGCACCTTCGGCTTCCTCTCGGCGTTCACTCGTCCCTCCGTTCGAGCTCGATGATCGCGCAGAGCATCTCGCTCAGGAGCGCCGGAAGCAACATCCAGAAGGGATGAAACCGTGGGAGAATCCGGCACCTTGCCCGACGCCGAGCCTGTCACCCGAGACGCTCCTGCAGCTCGCGCCCGGAGTGCGGACGCGCTTCGACGCGGCCGGGCACGTCCTGCTCGACGCGCCGGACGGGACGGTCGTCGACCTCGGGCCCCGCGGATACGCGACGCTGTCGCTGTTCGTGCGGCCGCTCGCTCTCGGCGAGGCGATCGACCGGCTCGAGCGGGAGGCGCCCGCGACCGACTTCGCGCCTACGATGCACGTCCTCAACATGCTGATCGAGGAAGGCGCGCTCGTGCGGCCGGACGCCGGCCGGGGGCCGGCGAGCGGCTGGGCCGACCCGGTGGAGCACGGCCGCATGCTGCACGACGACCGCAGGACGGGCGACTACCTCGCCGCGCTCGCCGCGGCGGTGCGGCCGGGCGACGTCGTGCTCGACATCGGCACCGGGAGCGGGGTGCTCGCCGTCGCGGCGGCCCGGGCGGGCGCACGCCGCGTCTACGCGGTCGAGGCCAGCGACATCGCGGAGGTCGCGGGGCGGGTCTTCGCCGCCAACGGGGTGACCGACACGGTCACGCTCGTTCCGGGCTGGTCGCGCCAGATCGAGCTGCCGGAGCCGGCCGACCTGCTGGTCGCGGAGATCATCGGCAACGAGCCGCTCGAGGAGGAGATCCTCGAGACGACGCTCGACGCCCGCCGCCGCCTGCTGAAGCCCGACGCGCGGCTGATCCCGCACGCGGCTGACCCTGCTGGCACGGCCGCTCCGCCTCCCGGACGGCGAGGCCAGGCAGCGCGCGATCGGGCGGGCGGCCGTCGAGCGCTGGCGGGGGCTGTACGAGATGGAGTTCCAGCCGCTGCTGGACGCCGCCGCTCCCGGGCCCCGTCAACATGCCGACCGAGGCGGAGGTGGTCGCGGCCTGGCCGCCCGTGGGCCCGCCGGCCGTCCTCCACGAGGTGGATCTGGCGACGTTCTCGGACGCCTCCGTGCGCGCCTCGGCCGACCTCGTCCGTCGACGAGCCGGGCACGGTGAACGCCGTCGCCGTCACGTTCCGCGCCGCCCTCCACGGGACGATCGAGCACACGCTCGATCCCTGGACGTGGCCGACCTCGAGCTGGGCCACCTCCGTGTGGGTGCTCCCCGAGCCGCTCGAGCTCGGAGAGGGGTCCGCGCTGCGGGTGCGGTACACGCCGCAGAGCGCGGGACGCGCCGGACGGGCTCACCTGCGAGATCATCCAGATGGGATGAGGTGGTCCGCTTCGCATCCGTTATACGATCCGGGGACATGATCCGAAGATCCGAACGGGAGGCCGAAAATGGGAATGGTTCGTCGCCGAACACGCCGCCGGACGGCGCTGGTCGCAGGTGGAGCCGCGTACGCGGCGGGTAGGCACCGGGGGAACCAGCAGCAGGACGACTACGACGAGGGGTACGAGGAAGAGCAGGCCCCGCCGGCGCCGCCGCCTCCTGCCCCGACCCGAGGAGAGCGAGACCGACCAGATCCAACACCTGGCCGAGCTGCACGAGTCCGGCGCACTGACCGACGAGGAGTTCGCGGCCGCCAAGGCCAAGGTCCTCGGCATCTAATCGCAACGCCGTAGAGGGAGGAGTGGTTATGGCTCGGAGTGGTCGTGCCGGCGTGATGGAGCGCGCCCTGGAGGCCTGTTTCACAGGGGATGTCGAACGCACTGCCGGGACTGTTCGCCGACGACGTGAGCGCCTGGTCGCCGAACTTCCTGGCCACCTCGCGCAGCGAGCTGGCCGAGGTCGTCGCAGAGCGTGACGCGAGCCTCTCGAACGTGTCGCTGGGGATCGACGCCCTCGACGTCGTCGGGAACAAGGGCTACGCCGAGTTCCGGGTGAGCGCGACGTTCTCCGGCCCGTTCGTGATCGACGAGGACACGGTGATCGAGCCCAACGGCCGGGAGCTCCTGCTCGGGAGTGCCGTCGTGGCGGAGTTCGACGGGGACGCGATCTCTGCGTTCCGGGTCTACTTCGACAACGTGGCGCTACTGGAGCAGCTGGTCGTACCGTAGGTGGGCGCCTCGCACCGCCTCGTCGTCGAGGGCTCACCGGACCCGGCCGACCTGGCGCTGCTCGAGGAGCGGGTCGCCCAGGCCGCCATCGCCGCCGCCGGCCTGGGCGACGACGAGGAGTTCGGGATCTTCGTCCGCGACGACGACGGCCGGGTCGTCGCCGGGCATCTCCGGCATCGTCTGGGGCGGGTGCTGCGAGCTCCAGGCGATGTGGGTCGACGAGCCGCTCCGCGGTCGCGGGCTGGCGCGGGCCCTCATGGCCGGCGCGGAGGCCGAGGCCCGGCGGCGGGGCTGCACGCTCGTCCATTTCCGCGCCTACGACCTGCTCGCGCCCGGCCTCTACGAGCGGCTCGGCTACGAGACCGTCGGCGTGATCGAGGGCTGCCCCGCCGGCAGCACCGCCCGCTGGTACCGCAAGGACCTTTAGGGGTCTATCGCTTCCCTCAGGCCTTTTCGGGTCGCGCGACCTCCGTGCCCAGATCGCCCTTGCGCCGCATGCGAGCCGGACCTCCCGCCGCCGGCGCCTCGCAACATCCACGCCGCTCCGACCGCGAGCACGACACCGCCAGCGGGCCGGCGACGTAGACCCAGTAGCTCGTGAAGTCGGTCCCGACGAGATCCGGCCCGAACGTGCGGGCAGGGTTCATCGAGGCGCCGGAGATCGGGCTCCCCCAGAGGCCGGCAAGCGCGATGTAGGCGCCCACTCCGATCGCGCCGAAGATGCCGATGTTCTGCGCGCCGGAGGCGGTGCCGAGGATGACGCTGACGAGACCGAGGGTCAGCACCGCTTCCATCAGGAACGCGCTGCCGCCCGAATAGCCCGCCGCCGGGTAGTTCGACCCGTAGGTCGCCGAGACGTTCACCACGGCGTGGAGGAACAACGCCGCGAGCGTTGCGCCGACCAGCTGCACCACGATGTAGCCCGGGACGCGGCGCCAGGGGAAGTCGCCGCGGAGCGAGAAGGCGATGCTGACTGCGGGATTCAGGTGCGCGCCGGACACCTTGCCCATGAACAGGATGATCGCCATCACCATCAGCCCGGGCGCGGTGACTGCGGCGGTGCGGCTGATCGTGTCCGGGAACGCCTGCCCCATCATCCCGCCGCCCGCTGCGACGAGCACGAGGAAGAACGTCCCCAGCAGCTCGGAGAAGAGCCGGCGCCACTCCCGGCTCGGATCCTGGAAATCGGCCAGCGTCTCGGCGACCTCGCGGTCGAAATACCCCAGCACCCCGGACGACGTCTGCTGTTCCATGCGACCTCCTTCAGATCACCGCGATCGCCTATCCTCGGGCAAATCGACCGATATTTCAATCCGGCCGCGCCGAGCAGCTACGCGTCGTCCCTCTGTCTCTTCTCCGCCCTGGCCTTCCGCCTGGCGTCCCTCTTCTCGAGCCGCTTGCGGTGGTGCTCCTCTTTCGTCTCGGCGGTCTTCGTCTTGGCCTCCGAGTAGGACTGGGTTACGAGCAGCTTGCCGCCGGTCCAGCCGAAGACGAAGCACACGAGGACGATCGCGACGATCTGGTTCCAGGCGGTCGTGATCAGCTGCTGGGCGGTCGAGTAGTCCACGGCCTGCGAGTTGGGGACGTGGCAGCACGTCTTGAGCGCGAGCGCGTTCGTCGCCTGGGTGACACCGACCGCGCCGGGCGTGAAGGAGACCGTGTTGGCGAGCGAGCCCGAGCCGACCACCCACATCACCGACTCGAAGGTGACCGGGATCGCGAAGGCGGCCAGGAAGATCGCGATCACGATCAGCTTGCACGCCCAGGAGAGGAACGAGGGCAGGAACGCGCGCGTGAAGTACCGCCTGGGCTGGGTGAGGATCACCCCGCCCTGCTTCGCCTGCGCCCAGAGCTTCTTCACCCAGCGCCAGCAGATCCGTACGAGCACGGCGAT
The DNA here is from genome assembly GCA_963724805.1 of uncultured Actinomycetes bacterium. Lineage (GTDB taxonomy): Bacteria > Actinomycetota > Thermoleophilia > Gaiellales > Gaiellaceae > CAVQZA01. The sequence goes on along the minus strand of CAVRWA010000014.1, from coordinate 117,062 downwards.
GCCGATCGCGACGCCGACGACGACGATCAGGGTCGCGACGGGGTGGTCGTGCTCCCTGCCGAAGCTGATGTCGAAGGCCCCCGGCACGCTGAGGAACATGTAGAGGTAGACGAATGTGCCGGCGATCGTGAAGAAGATCTTCTGCACCAGGTAGGCGGCGATCGAGCCGCCGATGGTGCAGCTCGGGATGATCGCCACGAACATGAAAAGGGTCACGAAGGTGCCGATGTTCGCCGGCAGGAAGCCGTTCATCGCGACACCGACGGCATAGGCGGCCACGATCGGCCACAGGAACACCTCGCCCGGGTAGGCCGCAGAGAGGATCCCGTGGTAGGAGAGCCCCGCGAAGAACGTCTGCCCGGTCTGGAAGATCAGCGCGGCGATGAGGTAGCCGGCCGGGATCGCCTTGATCTGGTCCCACAGCTCCGACAGCCAGCCGCGAACGTCGACCCCGAGCAGCTGGAGGATCAGCCAGAAGAGCGCCAGCCCGACCAGCCAGAGCACGATCTTCCTGATCCGCCGGCGCCGGGGCGGGCGGATCTCGACCATCGGCTCGGCGGCGACGTCCGTCACGTCTCGATCGACCTCAGCCCGTGCGCCGGCTCCACATCCACAACCGAGACACTATCGCGGCGATTTCGCAAATTCCTAGATCATTGCGCCGTCATATGCGCGAGGATGCGGATCAACTGCTCGGGTCCCACAGAAGGCGGCGCACGCGATGAACATACTCTGGAGCCTGGTCATACTCGTCGCCGCCGATGCGGTTGCGATCGCCGCGATGCTCCTGGTCCGGCGGAGGGCGCCGGAGGGCAGCTACTTCTCGGATGGTGACCGCGCCTCCGGTGTGTTCGGCGTCCTGGCGACGGGATTCGCGATCTTCGCGGGGTTCGTCATCTTTCTGGCGTTCACGAGCTATGACCAGTCGCGCAGCGGCTCCGAGGCCGAGGCGATGACGGTGGTGCAACAGTTCGAGACCGCACAGTTCCTGCCCGTCGCCGTCCGCACGCGTCTGACCGGCGAGCTCGTCTGCTACGGGCGCTCTGTCGTCCACCAGGAGTGGCCAGGCATGGAAGCGGGGAGCAGTGGCGAGTCCATAAGCCCCTGGGCGGTCGCGCTCTTCACCACTCTGAAGCTGGCCAAGCCGACGACGGCTGCGGAGCAGGCGGCGTACGGCAAGTGGCTCGACCAGACCTCCGATCGCGAGACGGCCCGGCGCGATCGGCTCCACGGGGCCTCCGGCATCATCCCCACCTCGCTCTGGATCGTGCTCTTCCTCACGGCTGTGGTGGTCTTCGCGTACATGCTGTTCTTCGCGGACAGTGGCGAGCTCGCGCGCTCCCAGGCAATGCTGATGGGCTCTGCCACCACGATCGTCGTGGTCACGCTGCTCGCGATCAACGCGCTGAACAATCCCTACCGGCCCGGCGTCGGGAGCATCCGGCCCGTTGCGATGGAGCGCACGCTCCGACTCATCGATCAGGCGCGGACGGTCGTCCACGATCGCTCCCCGCTTCCGTGCGACGGAGCGGGCCTTCCGGTCGAGTCGTGACGGACGAGCGGGGGACACGCATGGATCACCGCCTCGAGCTGGCGGCTACGGTGCTGCTCGCACTGGCCGCTGTCGCGACCGCGTGGGCGACCTACCAGTCGTCGCGCTGGCACGGCAAGCAGGCGAAGGCGCAGAGCGCCTCGATCGCGGCGCGGGTCGAGTCGACACGGGCGGACAACGTGGCAAACCGGCAGGCGCAGATCGACGTCGCGCTCTTCACCCAGTGGGTCGACGCCTATGCACGGGACGAGACCGTGCTCGCCGACTTCTATCGAAAACGCTTCAGGAGCGAGTTCGTCCCGGCGTTCGACGCGTGGGTGGCCACCAAGCCGCGCACGAACCCGCACGCCCCGCTCTCGCCCTTCGCGATGCCCCAGTACAAGCTCGCGGCCACCGCCGAGGCCGAGCGCCTCGAGGCCCAGGCCGCTGCCTACTCGGTGCTCGTCGGGCGATACATCCAGCGTGCGGACGACTACGTCCTCGCCGTGGTGCTCTTCGCCGCGTCTCTCTTCTTCGCGGGTATCAGCACCCGCCTGCATGGGCGCGGCCAACGGGCTGCGATCATTGCGCTGGGATACGTCGTCTTCCTGGGAACGGTGATCTGGCTCGCCACCTTCCCGGTCAGCATCGCGGTCTAATGCCAACGCACAGAAGCGAGGAAGGGAGGAACGATGGCGACCAAAGCCGACTTCACCGAGGACGAGTGGAGCACGATGCAAAAGGGCGTGACCGGGGCAGGCCTGCTCGTCTCGGTGAGCGACGCCGACTTCACCGACAGCTTCGGCGAGGCAAGCGCGCTCGCGAAGTACCTCGCCGGGCAGCGCGAGAAGGGTGAGACCGAGCTCATCCGCGAGCTCAGCCATGCCCACGGGAGCGGTTTCGGGATGACCGCCTCGGCGCAGAAGGTCGAGGCGGAGACGCTCGAGGCCCTGAGCTCCGCGGTCGCGACCCTGGCCGCGAAGGCGCCGGACGAGGTGGAGCCCTACCGCCGGCTGGTCGTGGACGTCGCGGAGGCCGTCGCCGAGGCGAAGGGCGGAACGAAGGGCGGCGAGACTGCGGCGATCGACGCGATCAGGGAGGCCGTGGGCATGGCGTGAGGCAGCATGTGCGACGATCCGGGTCGTGACCGCTCCGAGCCAAGCGGCGACCACAGCGCCCCCGGCCGACTCTGCGGCCGAGCTGGGCATCGGCGAGTCTCGCTGGCCTCCCGCTCTCGGCTTGCTCGCCTTCATGGCGCTCAACATCGGGCTGCGCGTCTGGCTGCCGAATGAGGGAGCGGTCCGGGTGCCCTGGCTCATCCCGGCCGTCGAAGCCGTGCTGCTCGCGCTGCTGCTCGCAGGCCCGGCCACCGCCGCCAGGCACGCGAGAGTGCTCCGCGGCACCGCGGTCACCCTGGTCGTCGTGCTCGTCGTGGCGGCACTGTGGGCGACCGGGCTCCTCGTCTACGACCTGATCAAGGGGCTGGGCGTGACCAACTCGCCCGGTCAGCTCCTCGCGTCCGGCGCGGTGGTCTGGCTGGGCAACAACATCTCGTTCTCGCTGCTCTACTGGCTGATGGACGGCGGCGGGCCGATCGCGCGCGCCCGACAGTCGATCCCGGTCGATTTCGCCTTCACACAGCAGATGAGCCCGGAGCTCGCCCCGGACGGCTGGCGCCCTGTCTTCCTGGACTACCTGCACCTGGGCTTCACCAACGCGACCGCATTCAGTCCCACGGACGTGATGCCGCTCACCCACCGCGCCAAGTACACGATGCTCGTACAATCGACCGTCGCGCTCGCGCTGTTCGGTCTCATCGTGGCTCGCGCCGTCAACGCCTTCACCTAGTCGAGACGTACCCCTAGCCAATGCTCCACGCCGGGATTCAAGTGCTCCTCTACGGGCTCCTGGCGGGCCTCAGTCCGCTCGCCTTCGCCGCGACGATCGCGGTGATGCCGGCCGGGCGGCTGAAGACGGTCGGCTTCGGCGCCGGGTTCGTGGTGGCGCAGATCCTGACCTGCTCGGTGCTCGTGATCCTCGGCGTCGCCGCCACCGGCTCGAAGAGGAAGAGCCATCCCGGCATCCAGGCCACTCTGGAGATCCTGCTCGCGCTCGCGCTGATCGGGCTCGCCCTCAGGGTTCGCCGTAGGCCCCCGACCCCGAAGGAGAGCTCGAACGAGCGTACGCAGGCCCTGCTCGACCGCCTCGGGCGGTTGCACTTCCTCACGACGGTCGCCGCCGGATTCCTCCTCGGCATCGGCGGCCCGAAGCGGCTGGTGCTGACCGCCCTCGCCGCCACGACGATCGTCACCGCCTCCCGCGACGCGGGCGAGGCGGTGCTCGTCGTCGTGTACGTGACGGTCGCGACCGCGCTCGTCTGGGGCCCGGTGGTCCTCGACGTGGTCCTCGGCGAGCGCGCGATCGCGTTGATGGAGAGCGCCCAGGACGAGGTCGCGCGCCGGCAGCCGGAGGTGACGGTCTACGCCCTCCTGGTCCTGGCCGGGTTCCTCGTCGTCGACGCCGTAGGGCGTCCTGCTGACGTAGCGAGACGCAGCGTTGCAAGCCTGAAACCGTGCTGTAACCCGCCGCCTGTACACGTCCCCCGAGTCGTCCTATCGTTCCTCCAGGCCGCCGAAAGAGATGCGCACGTGCAAGTGAGCGACGAAACGCGCGTCGGCACCGAGCTCGCCGGCTATCGGATCGAGTCTCTGCTGGGCTGGGGTGGCATGAGCGTCGTCTACCTGGCCGAGGATCTGCGGCTCAAGCGGAGAGTTGCGCTCAAGCTCCTCGCTGCGGGCCTCGCCGAGGACGAGTCGTTCCGTGACCGCTTCCTGCGCGAGTCGGAGCTGGCCGCGTCGATCGACCATCCGAACATCGTTCCCGATCTACGAGGCCGGGGCGATCGAGGGCCTCCTCTTCATCGCCATGCGCTACGTCGAGGGGCGGGACCTGAAAGAGCGTCTGCAACGCGGCCGTCTGGACCCGGCGGACGCGTCCGGCGTCCTCGCGCAAGTGGCGAGCGCCCTCGATGCGGCTCACGCGCGCGGTCTCGTGCATCGTGACGTGAAGCCCTCCAACGTGCTGCTCGACACGGGCGCCCGTCCCGACGGCTCCGACCACGTCTACCTCGCGGACTTCGGCCTCACCAAGCGGGTCTCCGAGGAGACCGGAGTCGGCGAGGACGGGCACCTGCTGGGCACGATCGACTACGTCGCCCCCGAGCAGATCGCCGGGGAGGAGATCGACGGGCGGGCGGACGTCTACTCGCTCGGCTGCGTGCTCTACGAGTGCCTCGTCGGGCAGCCGCCCTTTCGGCGCGACTCGGACCTCGCGGTGGTCTTCGCGCACCTCGAGGCGGACCCGCCGGCGCCGAGCGCCCGGCGGCCGGAGTTGCCGGCCGGCGCTCGACGCCGTGATCGCCAGGGCGCTTGCGAAGGAGCCGGAGCAGCGCTACCCGAGCTGCCGTGAGTTTGCCCGGGCGGCGCTCGCGGTCGCGGTCGACGAGGCGAGCCGCGTGCTCGTCGACGTCGCCTCCCGTGCGGCCGCAGGCCGGAGCGACCTGAGCGAGGTCGAGGCCGAGCTGGCGGGCAAGGTGGTCGACCTCCAGGTCGCGCGCGAGCAGGCGCGGGCGCTCTCGGGCCCGGCCACCCCGGCCCGCGTGGCCGCCGAGGGGATCTGCCCGTTCAAGGGCCTTGCGAGCTTCGAGCCGGTCGACGCCGACTACTTCTTCGGCCGCGAGCGGCTCGTCGCCGAGCTCGTCGCGCGCCTCGTCGGCGCCGGCTTCCTCGGCATCGTCGGCCCTTCGGGCAGCGGCAAGTCGTCCGTCCTCCGCGCCGGTCTCCTCCCGGCGCTCGCGGGGGGTGTGCTGCCGGGCAGCGCGGGCTGGCGGCGCCTGCTGCTGCGTCCCGGCGAGCGGCCGCTGGAAGAGCTTCGCCGCGTGCTCGTGTCGGGGGCGAAGGATCCTCTCGCCGAGGCACTCGACACGCTGCCCTCCGACGCGCGGTTGCTCCTCGCCGTCGACCAGCTCGAGGAGCTGTTCACGGCCTGCCGCTCCGACGCCGAGCGTGCCGCCTTCGCCGAGACGCTCGCCCGCGCGGCCGCCGATCCGGACGGTCGCGCGGTCGTCGTGGTCGCGCTCCGCGCCGACTTCTACGGGCGCTTCGCCGCCTACCCGGCCCTCGCCGAGCTGCTGGGTGCGAACCACGTGCTGGTCGGGCCCGCTGCAGGCCTCGGAGCTGCGGCGTGTCGTCGAGCTGCCCGCCGGCCGGGTGGGGCTGCGGGTGGAGCCGGAGCTGGCGGACGCGCTGGTCGACGACGTCGAGGGCGAGCCGGGCGCGCTGCCGTTGCTCTCCACCGCCCTGCTCGAGCTCTGGCAGAAGCGGCAAGATAGCACGCTCACCCTCGCCGTCTACCGCGAGTCCGGCGGCGTACACGGCGCCGTCGCGCGGCTGGCCGAGGGCACGTACGCCCGCATCCCGGACGGGCGCAAGCCGCTCGTGCGCGCGTTCATGCTGCGGCTGGTCGGCGAGGGCGAAGGCGAAGCGCCGGTGCGCCGCCGCGCGCCGCTCGCCGAGCTCGACCTGGAGCGCAACGAGGACGTGGCCGACGTGCTCGCGACGCTGGCCGACAGCCGCCTCGTCACCGTGTCGAGGGGACCGTCGAGGTCGCCCACGAGGCGCTGCTGCGCGAATGGCCACGCCTGCGCGAGTGGATCGACGAGGACACCGAAGGGCGCCGGCTTCGCCGCCACATCACCCAGGCGGCGACCGAGTGGGACGCGGCGGCGCGCGATCAAGGCGAGCTCTACCGCGGCGCCCGCCTCGCCGCCGCGCTCGACTGGAGCACCGATCATGCGCTTCGACCTCAACGAGCGCGAGCGGGAATTCGTCACCGAGAGCCGCGAGGCCGCGGAGCAGGAGACGAAGCGGGCTCGGCGCACGAACCGGCGCCTTCGCGCGCTGCTCGCCGGGGTCGCGGTCCTGCTCGTCGCGGCCGTCGGCGGGCGGGATCTTCGCCGTCATCCAGCGCGGCCAGGCGCGCGACGCCGAAACCGCCCAGCTCGCCCAGCGCCTGGGCGCGCAGGCGCTCGTCGAGGAGGACCTCGGCCGCTCGCTCCTGCTCGCCCGCCAGGCGGTCGCGATCGACGACTCACCGCAGACCCGCGGTTACCTGCTCGCCGACCTCCAGCGCTCGCGGGCCGTGGTCAGGATCCTGCCCGGCGAAAGCGACGCCGGCGGGTCCCGCGGTATCGCCGCCAGTCCCGACGGGAAGGCGCTCGCGGTCGGTCTTCTCGGCGACGGGCTGCGCATCTTCGACGCCCGGACGTTCGAGCAACTCGGCAAGCCGCTGCCGTTCAGCCCGGAAACGCTCGCCTACAGCCCGGACGGGGAGACGCTCGCGATCGGCGGGTGGGTCGGGTACGACGGGGTCGGTTACCTTCGCCTGGTCGACGCGCACACGCAGAAGCAACTGGCACAGGTTCGGCTGGGGAAAGCCCAGGCGACCCGCCTCGCGTTCACAAAGGACGGCGCGCAGCTCGCGGTGGTGGAGTCGGTGCATGAAGGCGCGAGCTGGATCACGATCCGCGACGCATCCACGCTCCGGCAGATCGGAGCCCGGATCGAGCCGCGGGGCTTCACCGGCCGCTGGCTCTCCCAGTTGTGGACGGATCCCAGCATCGCGCTGACCCCCGACGGCCGTTCGCTCGTCACCACCTCGCAGGTGGGTGAGCTCACGTGGTGGGATCTCGAGAGCCGCAAGCCGACGAGGACGCTCCAGGTCGCAGAGGGCTATCGCGCGCTCGGCCTCAGCCCGGATGGCGCAAGCGCGGCGATCGGCCTCGACGACGGGATCCAGTTGATCGACCTGCGCACGGGGGCGAAGCGAGAGTCGGTGGGCACCCTCGGGTCCGAGCCCGATCTGGCTCCAGTTCAGCCCGGACGGCAAGACCATCGTGTCGACGAGCCGCGACGGGACGGTCACCGTGTGGGATGCCGGTGCGCTGACTCCCCGCGAGACGCTGCGTGGGCACTCGGACTCGGTCTGGCAGCCGGTCTTCAGCCCCGATGGGAGGACGCTGTACACGACGAGCACCGACGGGAGCGCGATCGTCTGGGACCTCAGCCGAGAGCGGCGGTTTGAACGTCCGTTCACGTTCACGCACGACCGAGGGCTTTACCACTGGCCGGACACCCATCCGGGGAAGTTCAGCCCGGACGGCAAACTGATCGCAGTCGGGCTCAACGACGGTGGGATTCGGCTCCTGGACGCGAAGACGCTCGAGCCCGATCGGCGTGCCCCCGCTGGAGACCGGCGGCGAGGTGAGCGACCTGACGTTCAGTGCGGACGGGAAGACGCTTGCGGCCGTCACCAGAAACCGGCATGTTGACGGCCTGGGACGTCGACTCACGGTCACGGCGTTGGGGACGCTCCGCGCCTGGGATTCGTAGACCAGCGTGAGCATGAGCGCGGACGGGACGATGATCGCCACGGCCGCCCGGAAGGGCGTGACGCTCTGGGACGCCGCGACCGGGGCCTCACTCGGCCGGATCAGAGAGGGCAGCGGCGGCGACCCCGGTGCCGTCGCGTTCAGCCCGACCGAGCCCGTCCTCGCGTTCGTCAACGGTGGCTGGGCTCACGGCGGCCCGGCCGAGGGTGGAGGAGACGCAGAGATCTGGGACGTCGCCCGGCGTGCCCGCATCGCGACGCTGAAGGTCGACACCGTGGCCGGGCACGAGGGGTATGTCCTCGGCTGGACCGTGGCGTTCAGCCCGGACGGCCGCACGCTCGCGACCGGAGGCGCCGACCCTCTCGTGCATCTCTGGGACGTTCGCACTGGCAAGCTCCTTCGAGAGCTCGAGCAGAACGTGGGCAATGCCGTGTGGTCGCTCGAGTTCAGCCCCGACGGGAGCGTCCTCGCCATCTCCGGCGGCGATCCCTACGCCTCCCTCTGGGACGTGGCGACCGGCGAAGCGCAGGGCTCGAGGCTGGGCGGCGTCGGCAGCCGCGAGGCGACGATCGACCTGTCCCCCGACGGACGCCGTCTGCTGATGACGCACGGCGATGGCAAGGGGGCCGTCTGGGATGTCGACCCGGCGTCGTGGGCGCAGCGCGCCTGCACGCTCGCGAACCGCACGCTGACGCGCGACGAGTGGGAGGAGTTCCTCCCGGGTCGGCCGTACGAGCCGGCCTGCGCGACCTGAGCCGCCGTTCCAGACGCCGGCTGTTGCAGCGCTGACACGAGCTTGAAACGCGACGAGGGCACGCTCTCACGACATTCGAGCACGAGGGAGGCAGGACATGAAGCGAGCGCTGGCCGCACTGCTCTCGGCAACGTTGCTCTCGGCTGTGGTGGCCGTTTCCGCCATCGCCGTCAGCGGTGGCGATGGGCACGTGTGCGACAAGAAGGACATGAACACACTTAAGACCGTTTCGTATGCGGTGTTTGACGACACCCCGTCGGCGAGGGACTGCGAGTTCCGGCTATTCCTCGGCACCGCGCTCGGGCACCCCCTGAGGTGGACCGAGGACGAGTACTTCTTCGGCGGCACCTTCTGGTGGCTCGAGCTCGCGGACGTCGAAGAGCGCGACCTGAGCGTCGGGGATGTCATGAAGTACCTCGGCCAGATCGAGGAGCGCTTGTTCTGGGGGAAGGCGAGCACGCCGGATGCGCAGTTGACGGAGCTGAAGCTGCAGCGAGGGCCTACCTTCCACGAGGACGATGGGTTGATCAAGCGACAGTCCTACTACGTCTTCCCGCCGCAGGAGCCGGGCCTCTACAAGTGGCGGTACGAGTACGACGACCACACGATCTACGCGGACGTCGTGCGCGGCGAGGTTTGCATCGCGCCGGTGCCGTTCGAGCCGGGCTGCTAGGACCGAGTCCGACTCAGGGGCGGATCGACCAGGTGAAGCGCGTGAGCGTGGCCGGAGGAGCGAGGCCGCCGGGGCGCAGGCCCCGGCGGACGAGCAGCGTGGGCGGCGTCGCTTCTCTGGCGAGTCTGAGCCGAGCCGAGCCGAGGCCCTCGTGGTGCCACCTCGTCGACAGCCCGACGACGAGCAGGCCGGCGTCGCGGCTCGCCTCCAGCATGCCCTCTTCGCCCGGCGGCGTCAGCAGCGGCTCCGCCGAGATGCCGAGGACGCGCTGGACGGCGAGCGCGCCGTGCGAGAGCAGGCGGCTCGCGTCGCGCTTGCCTTGCTCCGGCACTGCGGCGGCGCCCGCAAGCCGGAGCGAGGCGTGACGGGCCTGCGCCAGCCAGGCGCCGAGCTCGACCGCCGCCCAGTCGTGCTCTGCGCCTCCGAACGGGACGAGCACGGGGCCCTCGTGCGTCGCGTCGCGAGGAACGAGCAGCGCCACGTCGCACGGCGTCCGCGCGAGGATGGCCCTGAGCTGCTCGTCGGGAGCGCCCGTCGGTCAGGAGCTCGTCGGGGGCGTCGGCGAGCAGGAGGTCGACGTCGAGCTCGGTCGCGAGGCGAGCCAGCTCCTCGCCAGGCGCCGTCGACGTGAACGAGGCCGCGCGGGCCACGACACCGCGCGCCGCGAGTGCAGACCGTCGCTCTTCGAGCCAAGCCGACGCCGACCGAAGCTCGGCTGCGTCCGAGACGAGCCTGGCGAGGATCACGACGCGAGGCTTGTGTCGCACGAGCTGTTCGGCCACCGTGAGCAGCGCGTCGACGCGCGTCTCGTCCGTGATCGCGACGAGAATCGACCGCTCCGTGCCCTCCCGCCCACCGGCGGGCGCCGGCGCTGTCGAGATCCAGGGCCGGGTCCTGCCGGAGGATCGTCCGCTCCAGCTCCTGGAGCGCGGAGCTCGGTTCGATCCCGAGCTCGTCGACGAGGGCCCGGCGCGCATCCTGGTAGGCGTCCAGGGCCTCTGCCTGCCGGCCCGCCCGGTACAGCGCCGTCATCAGATATCTCCGCAGGCGCTCGCGGAGCGGCTGTTCGGCGACCAGTGCCTCGACCTCCGCGACCAGCTCGTCATGCCGCCCGAGTGCGAGGTCCGCCTCGATCCGAAGCTCGACCGCCGCGAGACGGATCTCCTCGAGCCGGGCGATGGCCGCCTGGGCGAAGCTCTCGTAGGCGAAGTCCGCGAGCGCCGGGCCCCTCCACAGCGACAGCGCGTCGCGTAGCCGCTCCGACGCGCCGGCCGCAAGGCCGCGAGCGAGCAAGCTCCTCCCCTCGTCGACCAGCCGCTCGAAGCGGTGGAGATCGAGCTGCGTCAGGCTCGACCCGCACGAGGTAGCCGGGCGATCTGGTCGTCAGCACGTCCTGCGGAAGCGCCTTGCGAAGTCGCGAGACGTTGACCCGCAGTGCGGCGTCGGCGCTCTCGGGCGAGTCCTCGCCCCAGAGCTCGTCGATGAGGCGGTCGGTGGGAACGACCTCGTTGGCGTGGAGGAGGAGCACGGCAAGGAGCGCGCGCGGCTTGGGCCCGCCGAGGGAAACCTCGCCGTCTCCGTCGTGCACCTCGAGCGGTCCCAGGATCCGGAACTCCATCTGACTGCCTCCCGGCCCGGGACGCTAACAGCTGTTGCGCGCCTGAAACGGGCCTGAAACGGACCGGGAAGAGCATCGATGCCACTTCGACAGTCCTGAAGGAGGGACGTTCATGAGCAGACGCTTCATCGCTCTGGCACTTCTCGCCGCCGCGCTGGTCGTGGCCGGCGGGGCCGCGCACGAGCAGCGCCGGCGGTCATCCTGCCGGTCCACCGGATACCTATGTCACCGACTGGGACGCGATCGGCACCCAGGCCTTCACCGCCGCGGCGTTGACGCCAACCGAGGGCCACACGATCTTCGCCTACGTCGCGATCGCGGTCTACGACTCGGTCATGGCGGTGGAGGGCGGGTACGAGCCCTTCGCGGTCGGCGTCGACGCGCCGCCGGGAACCTCGGCGGAAGCGGCGGTGGCCGCCGCTGCCCACAGGATTCTCGTCCACTACCTGCCGGCTCAGGCGCCCACGATCGTCGAGCCGGCGTTCATGGCCTCGCTGGCCACGATCCCGGACGGGCAGGGCAAGACGGACGGCATCGCCGTCGGTGACGCCATCGCCTCACTGGTCATCGCCGTCCGCGCCGGCGACGGCTTCCGGGCGCCGGTGACCTACACGCCGCCGAGCCCACCGATTCCCGGCGTCTGGATCCCGACGGCGCCCACGCCGCCGATCGGTACCTATCTCGGCGGGATGCGGCCGTTCAGCCTCAAGTCCGCCGACCAGTTCCGGCCCGACGGACCGCCGGCGCTCGACAGCAGGAGGTGGGCACGCGACTACAACGAGGTCAAGGAGATCGGCTCGAGCACGAGCACGACGCGAACCGCCGAGCAGACCCTGGCGGCGCGGTTCTGGGCGGAGCCCCCGGTGCAGCAGGCGCGCGGCTCCTTCCGCAAGTTCGTCCTCGACCACGATCTGGACGTCGTGGGGGCGGCACGGTTCATGGGAATGATGTCCGTGACCTACGCCGACGCCCTCATCGCCTGTTTCGACGCGAAGTACCACTACGCGTTCTGGCGGCCGATCACGGCGATCCGCGCCGGCAATACGGACGACAACGCGGCAACCGTGGGCGATCCGGCGTGGTCTCCGCTGCTCCCTGCCACGCCGAACCATCCGGAGTACCCGAGCGCGCATTCCTGCGTCACGCCGGCAGGCGGACGCGTGATCGCCCGATTCCTGGGGACGGAGCACATCGATTTCACCGTGCCCAGCCTGACGGGTCTGGGCGACCGTCACTTCGCCCGTACCAAGGACCTGCAGGACGAGGTCGGTAATGCCCGGATCTGGGGCGGCATCCACTACCGCTCCGCAGTCGAGGACGGGATCATGATCTCCAAGCGGACGGTGAACCAGGTGCTCGACCACCACTTCCAGAGGTCGAAGCACTAGCCGGCTGAGGTCGCAGTGTGGAGTCTCAGGCACGGGGAGGGCCCGGACTGCGGGCCCTCCCCGTGAAGGCGGCCGAGCTGGTGGCCGAACCTACACAACCGCAGCGGCCGCCGCGGACGCCTCGGCCTCGGCCGCGCCGCCGCTCGACGGGCGCCGCCGGCGGATGACGAGCACGGCCACCGCTCCGACCACCAGATAGGCGGCGAGGACGAGCAGCGACCTCGTGATCCCGTTGCCGTCGAAGTAGACGGTGTTCCGCACCGCGGTCGTGCCTGCGCCGGCCGGAAGATACGGGCCGAGGACGCGCCAGAAAGTGGGCAGGAACACGCTCGGCACGGCACCGCCCGCAGCCGGCGCTCCGAAGATCACGAAGACGACGATCACGACGAGCGTGCCCGCCGCTCCGAGCACCGTCTGCAACGCGGCCGTCGCGAACGCGACGGCCATCATCACGAGAATGAAGAGGCCCCACAACACGAGGAACTTCGACGTGGGAAGGGCTCCGATGACCGGCCCCGCGAACGTGTCCGTGAGGAGCGCTCCGATCACCGCGACACAGGCCAGCGCCGCGAGGCGCCCGTGCCGCGTCGCCGGGCCGCCGACCGCCATCATGATGGTCGACGAGAGGTACCCGCCGACGATGAGGGCCATTACCACGAGGAACGATACGATCCCGCCCGAGTCACGGTCCGGCAGGGGGTGAGCCTGGACGACGGCGAGCTTCTGGCCGACGGAGGCTGCCGCCGTCCCGAAGGCGTTGCCGAGAGCCGAGGCGACGGCCGGCCCCGCCGCCGGCACGACGATCAGCTTCGCCCCGGTCGGGCCGGCGACGAACGCTCCCACGATCTTCCGTCGATCGATCGCGGCACTCGCGGCCGACTCGCTCGAGTACCGGGTGAGCTTCAGAGAGAACTGCTTCCCGACCGCGATCGGCAGCGGCGATGCGCCGACGACTCCGAGTGGAACGCCGTGGGGCTTGGGAGAATGAAGAGCGCCGACGTAGGAGTTCACGAAGGCCGCCTGCACGAAGAGCACGACGCCGAGTGCCACGATCAGGAGCGGAAGCCCCGTGAGTTGCCGCTTCCGGGCCTCGCCTGCGCGTGGATCGGACGTCCCGTCGGCGCTAACGGCGTCTTGCGAGCCGGACTCGTTCACGGGTGACCTCCAACGGCGATCTGAACGCGGTGTAGGGGATCCTGGACGTTCGACGCATGTGTGTGCAATGCCGTAAGCAGAGCCTTCTATCAGGCGGCCACAGGAAGGACAATTAGCCCGATGCGCGCACGAGTGGCAGCACGCGGTCGCAGAGCAGCTCGACGCCGCGGGCGGTCGAGAGCCCCTGCGGCGTGCCGAACTCGACGCGCTTCACGCCCGCGTCGAGCAGGTCTCGTGCCTGCGCGGCGACCTCGTCCGGCGTCCCGGCCAGCACGAACTTCTCGAGCGGCGGCGGCCCGGCGCCGAGTGTCGGATCGAGGCCGCCGACGATCTCGAGGTACATCCCGACCTCCGACGCGGCGCGTGCCCGCGCCGCGTCTCCGTCCTCGTCCACGACTGTGACTGCGCCGACGACGATCCCGACCCCTTCGTTCCCGATCCACTCGCGCATCAACCGCACCATCTCGGGGTTCGCGCAGCCGCCGATCTTGACCTCGTCTGCGAGCTCGCCTGCGAGCGCGGCCATGCGCGGCCTCCAGGTGCCGATCATCAGCGGGACGCGCCGGCGGGCCGGCTCGTACTCGAGGCCTGCGCCGGGCGCGAGGGTGAAGATGCCTCCGGAAAAGCCGCTGCGATCGCCGGCGTGCAACCGGCGCACGATCTCGACGGCCTCGCGCATCCTCTGCACCGGACGGCGCTCGTCGAGGCCGAGGCGGTCGAGCCACGCCCCCGCTACCAGCCCGAGGTAGGCACGGCCGCCCGAGGCGAGATCGAGCGCCGCAGCCTGGCCCGCCAGCTCGACCGGGTGGAGCGTCGAGGGATTGAGCGCCGCCGGCCCGATTCGCACGCGCTCGGTGGCGCGCGCGATCAGCAGCAGCGGGTAGATCGCCGGCTGGTACAGCAGGTCGTGGAAGACCGAGATCACATCGAAGCCGGCCGCCTCGGCGCGGCGCGCCAGCGCGACGTACTCCTCCGCGCTCTTGTCCGACTGGAGCCCGAGGCCGAGCTCGCTCAGGTCAGATCCTCGGTCGTGAGCGTCCGCTCGCCGATCCGCTCGATGCGCATCACCACGCGCTCTTCCGGGTCGGGGCAGCAGACGAGACTGTCCTGTTCGAGCCAGTCCTCGGCGGGGAGTCGTCGCTGTTTCGCCGGGATCAGGGGCAGCACCGCCTGCAGCGCGTAGAGGCAGAAGTGGCGGCCCGGCGGGATCCGCAGGCGGTTCGACTCGGTCACCTCGAACCAGTCGCCGACCTCGAGCCCGCACACCGAGCGGCCCTCGATCCGCTCGACGGTGACGCGGATGTCGTAGAGGCGCATCTCGGTCATCCGGCGGAGGATACTCCGGGCCTTGCACGAGAACGAAATACCGGTCAGAGTTGCGAGATTCCGACCTGAGCCGCCGAGGAGGAACCATGAGGAAGAGGGGAATTGTCGCGCTCGCCGTCGTCGCCGGCGTGACGGCGGCCCTCGCCGCCACCGTGGGGACGGCCGGGACCGCGCGCACGGCGCAGCCGGCGAAGAGCTGCGCCGCCTTCAACCTGCGGATCGGCGACGTGCTGCCGTTCACCGGCGGCCTCGCAGCCTACGGGGCGAACCTCGACCGCGCCGTCAAGGTCGCCGTCAACCTGGACAATGCCGCGCTGAAGCAGGACGGCCTCGCGAACCGCATCAAGGTCACCCTCGTCGGCTCGGAGGACGGGCAGACGCAGGCGGCCGCCTCCGTCGAGGCGGCGACGAAGCTCGTGAAGTCGAACAAGGCCAACGTGATCATCGGCGAGATGGCCTCCAGCGCGACGATCCCGATGGCGCAGTCGGTCACGATCCCGAATCACATCGTCCAGATCTCGCCGACCTCGAGCGCGCCGCAGATCAGCGACATCGCCGACAACGGCTATCTCTGGCGCACGTATCCCTCCGACACGCTGCAGGGCAAGGTGCTCGCGGCGGCGGTGGTCGACGCGTTCGGCAAGGGCGCCACGGTCAACGTGGGGGCCCGCAACGACGCGTTCGGCACCGCGCTCAAGGCGCTGTTCGTCGCGCAGTACACGAAGCTCGGCGGCAAGGTCGGCGTCAACATCGCCTGGAATCCCGACCAGGCGAACTTCGACAGCGAGATGGGCCAGCTCGTCGGCGGAAACCCGAAGGGCTGGGTCATCATCGACTTCCCGGAGACGTTCCAGAAGTACGTCGCGTCGCTCGTGCGCACGGGCAAATGGGACGCCTCACAGACGTTCATGACCGAGGCGCTCCGGAACACGAGCGTCCTCGACCCGATCGGCAACCCGGTCGTCGGGCTCCGCGGCACCGCCGCGAGTGCGGCGGGCGGCCCGGCCGGCGCGTCGTTCGCGGCGTACTGGAAGAAGGTCGTCAAGGGAGCGAAGCCGTACACCGGCTTCGAGGGCACCGCGCTCGATGCGGCCAACGTCGCGTTCCTCGCGGCGATGCAGGCGTGCTCCTCGTCGCCCGCGAAGATCAAGGCCAACCTGGTCTCGGTCTCCGGGCCGCCCGGCGTCAAGGTCACGTACCTGCAGATGGCGAAGGCGATCAAGCTGATCCAGGCGGGCAAGCAGGTCGACTACGAGGGCGCGTTCAGCCCGGTCGACTTCGACAGGGCCGGCGACATCGGCTCGGCGGTGTTCGAGATCTGGAAGTACTCGGCCGCCGGCAAGATCGACACCCTGAAGACCGTCACCTTCAGGGGCTGATGCGGAGGACCTACAGGGAGGGCGGCGGCTTCGAAGAGGTCGCCGCCTATTCCCGTGCCGTCCGGATCGGACAGCACGTCGCCGTGAGCGGCACCGCGGCGCGCGAGGGCGGCGACGCCTACGCGCAGGCGCGCGAGGCGATCGGCCGCGCGCTCGCGGCGGCCGGCCAGCTCGGCGCGGCGAAGGAGGACGTGCTTCGCACGAGGCTCCTGCTCGCGCCGGGCTGCGACTGGGAGGGCGCCGTCCGCGCGCACGCCGAGGCGTTCGCGGGGATCGATCCGGCGAACACGACCTACTTCGTCTCGGGATTCATCCCCGACGGCGTGCTGGTCGAGTTCGAGCTCGACGCGGTGGTCCTCGAGCCGCCGAGGTAGAGCTCGGCCACCTGCGGGTCGCGGAGGAGGTCGGCGCCGCTCCCCTCGATCGCGTTGCGGCCCGCGTCGAGCACGTAGCCGCGGTGGGCGAGCGCGAGCGCGCGGCGCGCGTTCTGCTCGACCATCACGATCCCGATCCCGATCGCGTTGATCTCGACGAGCTTCTCGAAGACCGTCTCCATCGCCTGGGGCGAGAGCCCGGCGGAGGGCTCGTCGAGGAGGAGGAGCTTGGGCTGCGTGACGAGCGCGCGCGCGAGCGCGACGAGCTTGCGCTGGCCGCCCGAGAGCGTGCCGGCGCGCTGCCTCGGGCGCTCGGCGAGGATCGGGAAGAGCTCGCGGGCGCGCTCGACTGCGGCGCCGCGCTCCCCCTTCGGGACCGCCAGCGCGCTGACGTGGACGTTCTCGGACAGGGTCAGCGACGGGAACACGTTCTCGGTCTGAGGGACGAAGTTGAGCCCGCGCCGGGTCAGCCGGTCGGGGCGCAGGCCGGTGACGTCCTCGCCGGCGAAGCGCACCGATCCCGCGTAGCGCGTGACGAGGCCGTACACCGCCTTCAGCATCGTCGACTTGCCGGCGCCGTTCGGCCCGATCACGGCGACGATCTCGTGCGCGTCCGCGCGGAGCGAGACGCCGCGCAGCACCACGGCGTCCTCGTAGCCCGGCCTCGAGCCCGTCTACCTCCGAGAGGCTCATGCGACCTCGTGGCGGGCGCCGAGGTAGGCGTCGACGACGCGCTCGTCGGCCCGCACCTCGTCGGGCGCTCCCTGCGCGATCACCTGTCCGTCGTTCATCACGATCACCCGGTCGCTCGCACGCATCACGAAGTCGAGGTCGTGCTCGACGATCAGGAGCGTGACGCCGTCGCGGTCGCGCAGCGCCAGGACGTGCTCGAGCAGCTCGACGCGCAACGTGGGGCTGACCCCGGCCATCGGCTCGTCGAGCAGCAGGATCCGGGGCTCGACCATCAGCGCGCGGACGAGGTCGAGCAGCTTGCGCTGGCCGCCCGAGAGGGTGCCCGCCAGCGCCGTCCGCGTGCCCGTCGAGCCGCACGAGCTCGAGCAGCTCGAGCGCGCGGGCACGCACCGCGCGCTCCCGCCTGCGCGCGCTCGGCGCGAGCCCGCGGCCCAGCCGCTCGCCGCCGTTCCGCGGCGCAGCGAGCATGACGTTCTCGAGCACCGTCATCCGCGTCAGCGCGCGCGGCGTCTGGAAGGTGCGGACGAGGCCGGCCCGCGCGATCAGGTAGGGCGATCGCTGCTCGATGCGCTTCCCGTCGAGGAGCACGGTGCCGGACTGAGGCCGCAGGAAGCCGGAGATGCAGTTGAACAGCGTCGACTTGCCGGCGCCGTTCGGGCCGATCAGCCCCGTGATCGAGCCGGCCTCGACGTCGAGGGTCGCGCCGTCGACCGCCCGGACGCCGCCGAACGCGCGCACCACCTCGCGCACCTCCAGGATCGCGCTCACTCGAGCACCATCTCGTCGCGCTTGCCGAGGATCCCCTGCGGCCGCGCGAGCACGAGCCCGATGATCACGAGCCCGATCACGATCAGTCGCACGTAGGCGCGGTCGGCGCCGCTCAGGTAGGAGAGCGGCGGGAAGTCGAGGAAACGCGTACCGGCGAACAGGAAGCCGAAGACCAGCGCGCCGACCGGCACCGACCAGATCCGCCCGAGCCCGCCGATGAGCACGATCATCCAGGCGAAGAAGGTCAGAAGCGGCGCGAAGTCGTCGGGGCTGAAGAACGAGAACTGCCAGGCGTAGAAGCACCCGGCGACCCCGGCGAGGGCCGAGCCGATCGCGAGCGCCTGGAGCTTGTAGGCGAGCACGTTCTTGCCCAGCGAGGCGGTCGCATCCTCGTCCTCGCGGATCGCACGCAGCACCCGACCCCACGGCGTCCGCACGGCGAGCCAGACGAGCGTGAGCAGCACGACTGCGACGGTCCAGACGATCACGAGCATCGCAACGTCCTTCGAGGAGACGCCGAGCCATCCCTGAACCCGAGCCTGGAAGCGCTCCCACTCCCCGTTGTACTGTGCCGCCGTGCCGATCTTGCCGAGCGCGATCGTCCCCTGCGAGCCGCCCGTGAGCCCGTCCTCGTTCGTCGCCACGTAGCGGACGATCTCGCTGAAGGCGATCGTGACGATCGCGAAGAAGTCGGCGCGGAGCCGCAGCGCCGGGATCCCGAGCAGGAGGCCTGCCGCCCCTGCCACGGCCACTCCGAGCGGGGCGGCGAGCCAGGTGCTCCAGCCCTCCTTCACGACGAGGATCGCCATCGTGTAGGCGCCGATCGCCATGAAGGCGACCTGGCCGAAGTTCAGCAGCCCCGCGAAGCCGAACTGGAGCTGCAGCCCGAGCGCGAAGATCGTGTAGATCCCGGCGACCACGCCGACGAACGCCCAGAAGCCGCCGCTCGCGAGCGCGTTCACACGACACGCGCCCGGCCGAACAGGCCCTGCGGCCGCACCATCAGCGCACCGATGAGGAGGGCGAAGGCGACCACCGGCTTGTAGACCGGGTCGACTCCGCCGAGGAGCGCCGGCCAGGTCGAGAGCTCCATGGCGATCCCGAGCACGAGCCCGCCGACGAGAGCGCCGTACGCGTTGCCGATCCCGCCGAGGACGACTGCTGCGAAGACCGGCAGCAGAAGCGCGAAGCCGAAGTTCGGGTCGAAGGTCGTCTCGACGAGGCCGGCGAGCACGCCTCCGAGCCCGGCGAGCAGGCCGGAGAGGATCCACGTGTAGGCGATCACGCGGCCGACGTCGATGCCCGCGATCGCCGCGAGTGCCCGGTCGTCGGACAGCGCGCGCATCGTCCGGCCGATCGTCGAGCGCGAGAGGAAGAGGCCGACCGCGACGATCGCCAGGGAGGCGACGAGGATGGTGATCACCTGCGCCTGCGAGAGCCTCACGCTGCCGATCACGTAGACCTTGTACTGGTCCACCCTGTAGGTGTGCGGCTGCGGGCCGTACGCGAGCAGCAGCACCTGGCGCAGCACGAGCGCGAGTCCGATCGAAGCGAGAAAGAGGCTCATGAAGCCTGCGCGGCGCGCGCGCAGCGGCCGCCAGAGCACGACGTCGAGCCCGAGCGAGAGGACGGCGGTGGCGAGCATCGCGAGCAGTGTCGAGACCACCATCCCGAGCCCGAGCGGGCCGTTGCACGCGTACGCGGCGAGGGCGCCGAAGGCCATGAAGTCGCCGTAGGCGAAGTTGACGAGCCGCAGGATGCCGTAGACGAGCGAGACGCCGACCGCGGCGATCGCGATCACCGATCCCGTCACGAGGCCGTTTGCAAGCAGCTGCCAGAACATGGGCGACCTAGACCAGCTGCGGCTCGGGCACGGGACGATTCTCCGCGAAGCGCGCGACGTCGAGGATCGCGAGGGTCTCGTCAGGGGGCGCCCCGAGCACGGCGTCGGCGATGATGCGGGCGACGGCGGGCGCGATCATGAAGCCATGGCCGCTGAAGCCGGCAGCCACGAAGAGCCCGTCGTCGACGCGCCCGAGGAGCGGCTGGTGGTCCGGCGTGACGTCGTACTCGCCTCGGACGAGCCCGGGGAACGAGACGTACGCGAGTGCAGGCAGCAGCTCCTCGATCCCGGACCGCACGTTCGCCCGCCACGCCTCCCGTTGCGCGTCGTCGCCGCGCGCACCGAGATCGCTCGCGAGCACCCGCCCGTCTGCGAGCTGCTTTGCGGCGAAGCGACGCTCGGCGGAGACCACGAGCGGCTCGAGCAGGCGCTCGCGGATCGGCTCGCTGAGGAAGAGGTAGCGCTCCTCGCGCTCGATCGGAAGCTCGAATCCGAGCGGTCGCAGAAGGTCGGCGGTCTCCGCCCCCGCCGCCACGACCACGGCGTCGGCGAGCCGCGGCTCGAGCGAGGCGATCTCGCCGATCCGGACGTCGAGGCCGCGGCCGAACGCCTCGACGACGCCCTGGGGCCGGTCGAAGTAGCCGTCCGTCGGCGCACCAGGCGGCACCTGCGAGTCCGTCGGCACGGAGGCCGTGGACGAGCTCGGCCGCCTCGCCGGGCGAGACCAGCCTCGAAGGCACGCCTTCGGTCGTTCTGCACGAGGACGTTCGCGGCCAGGCTCGCGAGGGTCGCCTCCGTGTGCGCGACGAACAGGTACCCGCACGCGCGGAAGCCGAGCGGCACCGGCGCGTCCAGGCGCTCGTCCGCGTCGGCGTAGAACGCAGCCGACTCCCGCGCCAGCCGGCAGGCGACCCGCGTCCCCCACTGCTGGCGAACGCCGCCGGGTTGCACGCCGGAGGCACCGGCGCCGATCCCGCTGCGCTCGAAGACGGCGACGCGCGCGCCGCGGCCGCTGATCTCTCGGGCGATGGCAAGACCGACGACGCCCGCTCCGACCACGGCGACGTCGAGCCTGGAGGCAGCCATATCGCGCAACCCTGACCGGAAGAGCGATCTCTTGCAAGCGTCACGCAGGCATGCGGGCGCCGCTACCGTAGCCCCATGACGACGGCTCCGACCGCCGGTCACCGAGACGCCGGGCGCGGGCCGCCGCCGGTGGCTCCCGTCCAGGGGGCTCGTGCGGTTCGTCGGGCGACGCTTCGGGGCGCTCGTGCTGCTCTGCCTCGGGGTGACGCTCGTCGTTTTCGCGCTGACGCAGCTCGTGCCGTCGAACGCCGTCGCGACCAACCTCGGCGAGCAGGCCGCCGGCGATCCCGCGGCCGTCGCCGCCTTCGAGCACCACTACGGCCTCGACCGGCCGCTGCCGCTGCGCTACCTGATCTACCTCGATCACCTCGTCCACGGCGACCTCGGCCAGTCCTCGCTCACGCACGACGCCGTGACGCACGATCTCGGCGAGTTCATCCCGGCCACGGTCGAGCTGGCGATCTTCGCGGTGTTCCTCGCCGCGGTCTTCGGGATCACGTTCGGCGTGATCGCCGCGTTACGCAGCAACCGGCCGACCGACCATGTCCTCCGTGTCACCTCGCTCGCCGGCATCTCGATGCCGACCTTCTGGATCGCCCTGATCGCGCTCTACGTCGGGTTCTACCGGCTCGGCTGGTTCCCGGGCGCGGGACGCCTCGACCCCGGGACGGACCCGCCGCCGCACGTGACGGGGCTGTACACGGTCGACGCTCTGCTGGCCGGCAACGTCGGCCTCTTCGAAGAGGCGCTGCACCACCTCGCGCTGCCGGCGCTCGTGCTGGCGGCGTTCAGCGTCAGCCTCCTGACCCGCTTCTCCCGCTCCGCCGTGCTCGAGGTGGTCGGCAACGACTACGTGCGCGCCGCCCGCGCGAAGGGGCTGTCGGAGCGCGTCGTGATCGTCCGCCACATCCTGCGCGCGGCGCTGCCGGCGGTCGTGACGGTCCTCGGGCTCGTGTTCGCCAACGTGCTCACGGGTGCCGTGCTCGTCGAGAAGATCTTCTCCTGGCCGGGGATCGGCCAGTACGCCTACGAGGCGGCGGTCAACGTCGACGTGCCCGCGATCGCGGGCGTGAGCCTCTTCGTGGCCGTCGTCTACGTCACGATCAACTTCATCGTCGACGTGCTCTACGGCGTGATCGACCCGCGGATCCGGATCACGTGAGCGACGTCGCGCTTCGGCCGATCCAACGGAAGCGCTGGTTTCGGATCTCCCCGGCCTGGCGGCAGCCGCTCGCGATCACCGGCGTCGTGATTGCCGCGTTGTGGATCCTGATCGCGATCTTCGCGCCGCTGATTGCGCCCTACAACCCGCTCGCGCAGTCGTTCCCGGCGGCGCAGGCGCCGTCGTCGCGCCACCTGTTCGGGACCGACGAGCTCGGCCGCGACGTGTTCAGCCGCGTGATCTACGGCTCGAGGATCTCGATTCCGATCGCCGTGCTCCTCGTCGCGGTCGCGGCGACGATCGGCAGCATGATCGGCGCCGTCGCCGGCTACTTCCGCGGGCCCGTCGACGGAGTCCTGATGCGCGGCGCCGATCTCGTGTTCGCGTTCCCGCCGATCATCCTCGCGATGGTCGTCGCCGCGGTGCTCGGACGCGGCCTGCAGAACGCGGCGCTCGCGATCGTCATCGTCGCCTGGCCGTCGTACTCGCGCGTCGTCCGTGGGCTCGTCCTCTCGGTCGGCGACTCGGAGTACGTCCAGTCCGCGCGGCTGCTCGGCGCGTCGAGCAGCCGGACCCTGCGCCGCGACATCCTTCCGAACGTCGCGGGGCCGGTGTTCGTCCTCGCCACGCTCGACATCGCGACGGCGATCCTGCTGCTCTCCGGCCTCTCGTTCCTGGGCCTCGGCGCGCAGCCACCGACGCCCGAATGGGGCTCGATGGTCGCGGAGGGGACGCAGTACTTCCAGTGGTGGTGGATCGGCACCTTCCCCGGTCTTGCCATCTTCACCGTCGTGGTCGCGTTCAACTTCATCGGCGACAGCCTGCGCGACGTGTTCGACCCGCGGACCGCCCGGCGGGTGGAGCAGACGGTCCAGAGGCGCCGTGTAGTCCTGTCGCCTGCTCGGCGGTGCGGAGGGGCTGCGCTCGCGTGCGAGCTGCGCTGACTCGCCGGCTGGGCGCGGTCACGGTCGTCGACGGCGTCGACTACGAGGTCCAGCCGGGCGAGGTGTTCGGGATCGCGGGCGAGAGCGGCAGCGGCAAGACGATCTCGATGCTGGCGCTGCTCGGCCTCCTCCCCGATCGCTCCTCGGTCGAGGGCAGCGCCCTCTTCGACGGCCGCGAGCTGCTCGGGATGCCGCGGAAGCAGTTGCGCGAGATCTCGGGCCAGGAGCTGACGATGGTCTTTCAGGATCCGTTCACCTCGCTCCACCCGATGCTCTCGATCGGACGCCAGCTCACCGAGCACATCCAGAAGCACCAGGGGGTCAGCCGGGGCTCCGCCGACAAGCGGGCCGCCGAGCTGCTCGCCGACGTCTCGATCCCGGATCCGGAGGCGGCGCTTCGCGCGTACCCGCACCAGTTCTCCGGCGGGATGCGCCAGCGGATCGCGATCGCGATCGCGCTCGCCTGTGCGCCGAAGCTCCTCATCGCGGACGAGCCGACGACCGCGCTCGACGTCACGGTCCAGGCCGGCATCCTGCAATTGCTCGACCAGCTGCGCCGAGAGCACGGGCTCGCCGTCGTGCTCATCACGCACGATCTCGGCGTTCTGTCCGCGATCGCGGACCGCGTGTCGATCTTCTACGCCGGCCGGGTCGTCGAGTCGGGCTCGCGTGAGGAGGTGCTCCAGCAGCCGCGGCATCCGTACACTCGTGCGCTCCTCGACGCGTTGCCCCATCCAGAGGCGGCGAAGGAGAAGCCGCTCGTGGCGATCGGCGGCGCGCCGCCGAGCCCCGGCAGCATCCCGCCGGGCTGTGCCTTCCATCCACGCTGCTCGTTCGCGCGCGACGACTGCCGGGTCGAGGTCCCACCGCTCGTGCAGGTCGGCCGGCGACGCCTGGCCTGCCCCGTCGATCCCTTTGCCACATGAGACGTCCTGGTGTCACTCGGTGCTCGCGCGTTCCCGGCGAGTGTCGCGCATGAGTGTCCTGGAGCTCCGCGACGTCGTCGTCGACTACGTGCGGCGCGGCGGCGGGCGCGTGCGCGCAGTCGCGGGTGCGAGCCTTTCCGTCGAGCGGGGACAGATCGTCGGGCTCGTCGGCGAGTCCGGGTGCGGCAAGTCGACCCTCGCGCGGGCCGCGGTCGGCCTCGTCGCGACGGCGGGAGGGACCGTCCACTTCGAAGGCGAGGAGGTGACGCCGCTCACGCGCCGTGCGCGCCCGCGCCGTCTCGTCCGGCTCCAGCTCGTCTTCCAGAACCCCTACTCCTCGCTCAACCCGCGACGGACGCTCGGGTCGCAGGTCGCGGACGGGCTCGAGCCTGCGTCCCGCGCGGAACGGGACGCTCGCGTCCGCGCGCTCTGCGAGCTCGTCGGTCTGCCGGCGGCCGCGGCGCAGCGGTTCCCGCACGAGTTCTCCGGGGGACAGCGACAACGCATCGCGATCGCCCGTGCGCTCGCCGCCGACCCGTCGGTGATCGTCCTCGACGAGCCGCTCGCCTCGCTCGACGCGTCGGCGCAGGCCCAGCTCGCGAACCTCCTCACAGGCCTGTCGCGCGACCTCGGCCTCGGCATCCTGCTCATCTCCCACGACCTCTCGATCGTGCGGCACGTCGCCGACGTGGTCTCGGTGATGTACCTCGGCACGATGGTCGAGACCGGCCCGACCCTTCCCGTCTGGACGCTGCCCGTCCATCCCTACAGCGAGGCGCTGATCGCGGCCGTCCCGCGCCCGGACGGGCGGGGGTTCCTGCCGGAGAGCCTGCCGGGCGAGGTTCCCGACCCCGCCCGCCCGCCGAGCGGCTGCCGTTTCCACCCTCGCTGCGCGTACGCTTTCGACCGCTGCCGCACGGACGAGCCGCAGCTCGTCGCGCTCGGCGAGGGCAGGACCGCGGCCTGCTGGCTGCACCCGGAAGGCTCGGCTCCTGCTCGGCCCGCGGACCGCGCCGCCAACCTCGCGGGTACAGCGGCCGTCGAATAGGGTCATACGATGCCAACACACCCCGTCAGGAGGAGACGATGAGCAACTACCTTCCTCGGCGGTCGATGTGGCTCTTGCCATTCGCCGCCGCCGCAGTGCTCGCCTTGGCCGCCGCAGCGTACGGAGCTACCGCGCACTCGGCGGCTGCACCCACGCTCGTGGTCGACAACTCGTTCACGATCAAGACGTCCGATCCGCAGCGGGCGTTCGATCCGACCGCGTCGATCATCGACCGCGCCCTCTACGACACGCTCTTCACGTACAAGGGGGGCGACCTCGCGAATCCGATTCCGCTCCTCGTCTCGTCCTGGAAGGCGACCGGCAACGCGAGGACGTTCACCTTCCAGCTGAAGCGGAACGTCCGCTTCGCCGACGGCACGCCGCTCACGTCGGCCGACGTCGTCTTCTCGCTCAACCGGCTGATCAACCTCAAGGGCAATCCGGCCTTCCTGCTCAGCGGCGTCACCGTCAGGGCGGCCGGCAAGTACGGGGTCGTGATGCAGTCGACGACGCCCGCCACCCAGCTGCCTGCGATCCTTGCCAACCCGTCGACGGGGATCGTCAACGCGAGGCTCGTCAGGGCGAACGGCGGCTCGGCCGGAGCCAACGCCGCCACCACCGACAAGGCCGAGCAGTGGCTGAACACCTCCGCCTCGGCCGGTGCCGGGAGCGGCCCGTACGTGCTGAAGTCCTTCAGCACGACCTCGCAGATCACGCTCGCTCCGAACACGCGCTACTGGGGCACGAAGAAGGCCGCGTTCTCGAGCGTCGTCGTGCGCAACATGATCGCCGCCACCCAGCTGATCAACATCCAGCGCGGCTCGCACGAGGTGGCGATCGATCTCGCGTCCGATCAGGCGTCGGGCCTCAAGGGGAACTCGAAGCTGCGCGTCTCGCTTCAGCCGTCGACGTGGACCTTCTGGCTGTTCGCGAACAACGACCCGCAGGTCTCGTCGATCACTTCGAACAAGCAGTTCCAGACGGCCGTCCGCTACGCGCTCGACTACAAGTCGATCGTGGCGGTCGCGGGCCCGGGCGCCATCCAGGCGCCGGGCATCATCCCGTCGATGTTCCTCGGCGCGCTGCCGCAGTCGGCCGCCGTCAAGCAGAACCTGCCGAGGGCGAAGGCCGCGCTCGCAGCCTCCGGCGCCGCTAGCCAGCAGGTGACGCTC
Source organism: uncultured Actinomycetes bacterium (assembly GCA_963724805.1). GTDB lineage: Bacteria > Actinomycetota > Thermoleophilia > Gaiellales > Gaiellaceae > CAVQZA01. The sequence goes on along the minus strand of CAVRWA010000014.1, from coordinate 90,774 downwards.
GAGTATCCGAGCGACCTGACCATCAACGGTGTGCCGTTCACCACTCTGGCGCAGAGGGTCCAGGCCAATCTCCAGGCCGCCGGCTTCGACATCCAGCTCTCGGGCGCGCCGACCTCGAACTGGCTGACGAAGTACCGCGACGGCAAGATGGCGTTCGGGCTCTCGCTCTGGGGGCCGGACTATCCCGATCCCGCCGACTATCTGACCTTCACGCCGGGGCAGCTCGTCGGCCTGCGTGTCGGCTGGCCGAAGGGCGCGGACCCGGCGGTCGAGAAGCTCGCCGCGCAGGCGCTCGTGACCACGAACGCTGCGAAGCGGAAGACGATCTACCAGCAGATCCAGACCCAGCTGAACGCGCGGGGCCCGTACTTCCCGCTGATGCAGCCGACGCAGGTCTTCGTCTCGACCTCCGATCTCAAGAACGCGGTGTACAACGCCACGTACTCGATCGACGTCACGCAGGTGTCGCCCAAGTAGCTACGCGTTCGCGACGAGGGCGGCGGGATACGCGTTGAGCGTGCGCCCGCCGCCCTCCTCGCACACGACGATGTCCTCGATCCGGAGGCTGTAGCGGCCCGGGATGATGATCGAGGGCTCGTCGGTGAAGGTCATCCCCGGCTGGAGCGGCGTCTCGTCCTCGGGCGAGATGAACGGCCGCTCGTGGACATCCATGCCGATCCCGTGGCCCATCCTGTGGCGAAAGTGCTCGCCGAGGCCGGCGTCCTCGATCGGCGCGCGGCACGCGGCGTTGACCTCGCGCGCGAGGGCTCCCGCTCTCGCCGCGGCGCGTCCTGCCTCCTGCGCGGCGAGCATGACGTCATAGGCGTCGCGGAAGTCCTCGGTCGGCTCGCCGCAGTAGATCGTGCGGCCGAAATCGGAGCAGTAGCCGTCGACGACTCCGCCGAAGTCGAACATCACGGAGGTCCCCTCGGAGATCGGCCTGCGCCCGCTCGCCGTCCCCGAGTCGAAGTCGTCGTCGCCGAGGCCGGTGAAGATGTGGGTCGTGAAGGACGGGCAGCGCGAGCCGGCGGCGCGCAGCTCGTGCTCGACCGCCTCGGCGAGCTCGACCATCGTCAAGCCCGGGAGAACGAGCGGCGCCACGGCCGCCATCGTGCGCTCCACGGTGACGATTGCCCGGCCGATCGCGTCGAGCTCCTCGTCGGTCTTGATGCGACGGAGCTCGTTCACGAGCCGCGAGCCGGTCCGCAACCGCTCGGAGCCGAGGATGCGTCCGAGGTTGAGCACCGTCTCCGCCCAGACGCGATCGCCGACGGCGACCGCCGTGGCGCCGAGGCCCCGCGCGACGCGCTCGAAGGCCGCGAAGCCATCGTCGGTCTCGTTCACGACGACGACCTCTCCCTCGGGCTCCTCGCGCACGTCGAAGGCCGCGAACATCCGCGGGAAGAGGAAGACCGGATCGCCGCCCGGCCTGAAGAAGGCGCCGGTCACCCAGCCGTGCGCATACGCCACCTCGCCGAAGTTCGGGATCTGGCGCTCGACGCCCGTCAGGTATTCGAGGTCCGCGGACGGGGCGAGGAAGAGCGCGTCGACTCCTTCCGCTTCCATCCGCTCGGTGAGGCGTTTGCGCCGCCCTGCGTAGTCGAACATCGAGACGAGTCTAAGGCCGAGGGCGAGTCGGAGAGTGCGTCACTCGCTTCGCCGCGCGTCAGCAGGCCAAGGTCAGCTCGATCCCGGCGGCATCGCAGAACAGCCGCCACTCCTCAGCCTTGTGGCCGTCGGTCAGTACCTGGTGGTGTGGACCGCCGAGCTTGAGCCACGCGTTCGCGCACGCACCCAACCCGCCGACGGGACGGAAGAAGCCGTAGGGCATCTCGAGCGCCGGGAGCTCGTCGGTGTCGAGAATCTCGCCTTCAGCGACGACGAGCCGGAACCTCTCGCCGGGGAGGCTGAGGATCGCGGCGAGTGTTGCCGGCCCGGGGCGGTACTGGAAGAGGAACGTCGGCGGATCCTCGAGACCTCCGATGCCAAGGCTGCGCTTGATCAACCGGACGGGCTGATCTTCGCGTGCGAAGGCCCAGTTGCCCTCTCCCATGTGGCTCATCAGGAACGCATCGCGTGCGAAGTCCATGGCGTACATCTCGGTGAACTGCACCTCGCCGAAGAGGTCGCGTCCGGCGGACATCAGAGCTGCGGTCATCGAGTCGCCCTCGGCGGCGAACCCGTAGCCCTTCGCCATCAGGCTCGACGCTGCGGCGAGCGGTAGCCGTCGGAACCTGCCGTCCTCGGCGATCGCGCCGAAGTGCGTCGAGTAGGCGCCGTATCCCCTCGCATCGAGGATGTGCTCGAGCCCGAGCTGCATCCGCACGTGGTCCTCTCGTTCCGTCGCGGTGAGGCGCGGGTCGATCTCGAACCGGGCGTCTTCCTCTGCGATGAGGCTTGCGACCGCGGTCGGCTCGACGGCTTCGGCGGCGGCATGAAGGTCGCCGGTTGCGACCGAGTCGACCTGCGGGCCGAGTGTGCGGAGCAGGGTGTGGACGTCGACGCGGATGTCGCCCATCGCGTTCATGGCGTACCCGAAGACAGCGACCTTCAGGGTGCGCCAGCGGGTGACGGCGGCCGCCGCTCGCGCCCACCGTCCGACGGCGTCCGCGAATGCGGGCGACTGCCAGTCGTCCGTGATCACCTCGAACGGGCGAGCTGCGCGCACCATCGCGTTGGCGGTGTCCTGGGCGCCGTGGATGCCCTGGTTGTAGGTGAGGTCCGCCATGTCCCAGGCAGTCGTCACCTCGGGCACCGGCTGAACGTTCGCGAGGCACACCGGGAGACGGGTCTCCGCGAGCGCACGCGCGACATGCATCGCCGGGCCGTAGGTGAGCATCACGACGAGCAGTCCATCGAGGTCGTCGCGCTCGAACTCGCGAACGGCTGCCTCGAGGGCAGCGCGGTCCTTCACCGCGGGTGAGACGGAGAACTCGGCGACCTCGCCGAGGGCACCGGCGATCTCACGGGCGTACCCCTCCTGGCGCTCGGTGATACCCGGCAGCATCTCGTCGTAGAGGGCCTGGGTGACACCGAGGACCCCGATCCGGGGTCGCGCGGGGAGGGCCTTCGGATGATCTGTCGCCCTGCTGGTCGCGGGCGTCACGCTCATGAGATTCCTTTCGGCTCGGAGCTTCGCATCCTTCTATGTTGTCGCTCACATTCGATCGTTGTCAAGTCGATTCGGGCCCGGAATAGGAGAGCGGGTGCCTGAATCAAGCCAAAAGGTGGACATGAGCAGGTGAGTTTTGGACATCCCTTGACATTCAAACTGTTAGCGATAACAATCGCCCGCATCAGCCCGAGGCCGGGCCGGTGAAAGAATCCAAAGGAGGGTTCAAGTGTCGAGGAAGAATCGTTTTGCCGTAGCGTTGGCCGGCGCGGCGATCTTGGCCCTGTCGGTTCTCGCGGTCGGAGCTTCGAGCAAGCCGAGCGTGACGACCGCCAAGGCCGCTGGCATCACGCTCGGGTTCTCGCAGGTCGGCTCAGAGAGCGGCTGGCGCGCTGCGAACACCAAGTCGATTCAGGATTCCGCCAAGGCGGCGCACATCAACCTGAAGTTCTCCGACGCGCAGCAGAAGCAGCAGAACCAGATCCAGGCGATCCGCTCGTACATCCAGCAGCACGTCGACGTGATCGCGTTCTCGCCCGTGGTCGCATCCGGCTGGGACGCCGTCCTCAACGAGGCGAAGCGGGCGAAGATCCCGGTCATCCTCACCGACCGCGCGGTCGACTCGAAGGACCCGACGCTCTACAAGACGTTCCTCGGGTCGGACTTCATCAGGGAAGGCCGCTACGCCGGACAGTGGGTGCTGAACAACTACAAGAACGCCAAGGGCCCGGTCAACATCGTCGAGCTCGAGGGCACGACGGGCTCGTCACCCGCGATCGACCGCAAGAAGGGGTTCACGGCCGTGATCAAGGCGAACCCGAACCTGAAGGTCATCGCGTCGCAGACGGGCGAGTTCACCCGCGCCAAGGGCAAGGAGGTCATGACGGCCTTCCTCAAGGCGCACCCGAAGATCGACCTGCTCTTCGCGCACAACGACGACATGGGGCTCGGCGCGATCGAGGCGATCGAGGCAGCCGGCCTGAAGCCGGGCAAGGACATCAAGATCGTCACAATCGACGCCGTGCACGACGGCATGGTTGCGCTGGCAGCCGGCAAGATCAACTTCATCGCAGAGTGCAGCCCGCTCCTCGGGCCGCAGCTGATGGACCTGGTCAAGAAGGTCAAGGCGGGCCAGAAGGTGCCTCACCGCATCGTCACCGTCGAGACCACGTTCAACCAGGCACAGGCGAAGAAGGCGCTGCCGACGCGCAAGTACTAGATTCGCCATAGGACGTTCCGGCCGTGCCGGGAGCTGCAGCAGTTCGTCGGCAGGCAGTTCCCGGCACGACGGCTAGTGAGGGCCCAGCGAACAGATGACAACCACCGCCACCGCCACCGCCACCGCCATGCCGGTCCTCCAGATGACCGGCATCGAGAAGGCGTTCGCGGGCGTGAAGGCGCTCGACGGTGTCGACTTCCGCCTGTTCCCCGGCGAGGTGCACGCGCTGCTCGGGGAGAACGGCGCCGGCAAGTCGACCCTGCTCAAGGTGCTGACGGGGGCGTACGAGATCGACGGCGGCACGATCGAGCTCAAGGGCGAGCGCGTGCTCTTCGCCAGCCCGCACGAGGCGCAGCGCGGGGGCGTCAGCGCCGTCTACCAGGAAGTGAACCTCTGCCCGAACCTCTCGGTGGCAGAGAACATCTACATCGGCCGCGAGCCGCGCCGCCTCGGGCGGATCCAGTGGCGTGTGATGCGCCGTCAGGCCGCAGAGGCGCTCGCGCGCGTCGACGTCCACGCCGACGTGTCGGCTCTCCTCTCGACGCACTCGCTCGCGGTGCAGCAGATGGTCGCGATCGCGCGCGCGATAGACATCTCGGCCGACGTGCTGATCCTCGACGAGCCGACGTCGAGCCTCGACACCGGCGAGGTCGAGCGGCTCTTCGACCTGATCCGGCAGCTGACCTCCCAGGGGATCGCGGTCGTGTTCGTCTCGCACTTCCTGGACCAGGTCTTCGAGATCGCCGACCGCGTCACGGTCCTGCGGAACGGCAAGCTGGTCGGCGAGTGGCCGAAGGCCGAGCTGACCCGCGTCAAGCTCGTCTCCGAGATGCTCGGACGGGAGGTCAAGACGCTCGAAGCGCTCGAACGGAAGACGCGGGAGGCGGGGGATTCGCCCGAGACCGCGACGCCCGTGCTCGACGCCACAGGGGTCGGCCGAAAGAGGGCGATCGCGCCGTTCGATCTCGCACTGAACCGCGGCGAGGTCGTCGGGCTGGCAGGACTTCTCGGCTCGGGACGTACGGAGCTCGCGCGCCTGCTCTTCGGCGCCGATCGCTCCGACTCCGGGCAAGTCTTCCTCGAGGGGAAGCGGGTCACGATCCGGAATCCGCGGATCGCGACTGCGAACGGTGTCGCGTTCTGCCCCGAGAACCGACGGACGGAGGGGCTCGTCGAGGAGCTCACCGTCCGGGAGAACATCCTCCTCGCTCTCCAGGCTTCTCGGGGCTGGACGCGGCCCATTCCCCGCAAGCGCCAGGAGGAGCTCGCCGAGCACTGGATCCGCGCGCTGGACATCAGGGTCGCGAGCGCCGAGCAGCAGATGCGCTCCCTGAGCGGCGGCAATCAGCAGAAGGTCCTCCTCGCCCGCTGGCTGCTGATGCAGCCCAAGCTCCTGATCCTCGACGAGCCGACGCGCGGGATCGACGTCGGCGCGAAGACCGAGATCCAGCGTCTCATCGTCTCGCTCTGTGACGACGGCATGTCCGTGCTCTTCATCTCCGCGGAGATCGAGGAGGTGCTGCGCCTGAGCCACAAGGTCGAAGTCCTGCGCGACCGCGAGCTCGTCGCGGACCTCGTCAACGACGAGGACCTGACACTCGACACGCTGGTGCACACGATCGCCGGTGGGGCCGCCGCCTGCGAGGGGCGCGCATGAGCGGCCTCGTCAAGCAGCGCCTGTTCTGGCCCGTGCTGTCGATCGCCGCCCTCATGGTCACGGATCTCTTCGTCGCGAACGCTTTCTTCCACGTCGAGATGCGAGGCGGCCATCTCTACGGGAGCCTGATCGACATCCTCGCGTTCGGCGCACCGCTGATGCTCGTTGCGCTCGGGATGACGCTCGTTATTGCGACGGGTGGCATCGATCTCTCGGTCGGCGCGGTGGCGGCGATCTCCGGAGCCACGGCGTGCCTGATCATCAGCCATGCGCACAATCAGAACAGCGTCAGCGTGGTGCTCGTCGCCTGCGCCGTCGCCCTCGGGGTCTCGATGCTCTGCGGGCTGTGGAACGGCGTGCTCGTCGCCGTGATCGGGATCCAGCCGATCGTCGCGACCCTCATCCTGATGGTGGCCGGCCGCGGGATAGCCCAGCTGATCACGAGTGGACAGATCATCACGGTCAACAGCACGCCCTACGAGCGCATCGGGGCCGGCTACCTGCTCACCCTCCCGTTCTCGATCTTCATCGTCGCGGCGGTGTTCACCGTCACCGCCCTGGTCGCGAGACGAACCGCGCTCGGCATGCTGCTCGAGGCGGTCGGGGGCAACCGGGAAGCAAGCCGGCTCGCGGGGATCCGGGCGCGCGGCATGGTGATGCTCGTCTACGTCTACTCCGCGCTGTGCGCAGGGATCGCCGGGCTGATGATCAGCTCCATCGTCGCGGGCGCCGACGGCAACAACGCGGGGCTGTGGATCGAGCTCGACGCGATCCTCGCGGTCGTGGTCGGCGGGACCGCTCTCGCCGGCGGGCGCTTCTATCTCGCCGGGACGATGGTCGGTGCCATCCTGATCCAGACGTTGACGACGACGATCTACTCGATCGGCATTCCTCCCGAGACGAACCTGCTCTTCAAGGCGCTCGTGGTCACGGCCGTCTGCCTGATCCAGTCGCCGGCGTTCCGCGAAAAGATGTTTCGGCGCCCGCGCCGGCCGAGGCTCAAGCAGCCGGCCCCCGACAAGGATCGTCCGAGCGAGGTGCCGGCATGACCGCGACGCCGGTGACGGGCGAGCGCAGCCGCCCCTCCTTCAGGATCCCGTCCAAGTACGTGCCCGTCCTGTCGACCCTCGTTCTCCTCGTCTCGATGTTCACGCTCGGCGCCGTGCGGTACCCGGGGTTCGCGACGGGTCAGGTGATCCTCAACGTCTTCATCGACAACTCGTTCCTGCTCGTCGTCGCGATCGGGATGACGTTCGTGATCCTGACCGGCGGAATCGACCTCTCGGTCGGCTCCGTGGTCGCCTTGTCGTCCCTCATGCTGGCGCTGCTCGTCAAGCACGGCTGGCCGATGCTCGCCGCGATCGCGGCCGTGCTCGTGATCGGCTCGGTGCTCGGCTGGTTGATGGGCGCCGTGATCCACTACTTCGAGGTGCAGCCGTTCATCGTCACGCTGGCCGGGATGTTCCTCGCGCGCGGGCTCTGCTACGCGATCACCGTCGAAGCCGTCTCGATCACCCAGCCCCGGTACGTCGCAGTCGCCGAGCACACCTTCAACCTTCCCGGCGGCATGTACGTGACGACCGCGGTGCTCGTCGCGGTGGCGGCGGTGGTGGTGGGGATCTACGTCCTGCACTACACGCGGCTGGGCCGCAACGTCTACGCGATCGGGGGGAACGCTCAGTCCGCGCTCCTGATGGGGCTGCCCGTCGGCCGAACCAGGATCGCGGTCTACACGATCAGTGGTTTCTGTTCCGCGCTCGGCGGCGTCCTGCTCTCGTTCTACATGCTCTCGGGCTCGGGCAGCCTGGCGGTCGGGATGGAGCTGGACGCGATCGCGGCGGTCGTGATCGGCGGGACGCTGCTCACCGGCGGAACGGGCTACCTCGCAGGCACCGTCCTGGGCGTCCTGGTTCTCGGCCTCATCCAGACCCTGATCAACTTCCAGGGCACTCTGAGCTCGTGGTGGACGAAGATCGTGATCGGCCTGCTCCTGTTCGCGTTCATCCTCTTGCAGAGGCTGGTCCTGATGCGTCGGACGGCGCGATGACCGAGTCCGGAGACCCGGGAACAAAGGCCCGCCGGGCGGTGATGGCCGACGTCGCCAAGCTCGCCGGCGTGTCGCATCAGACGGTCTCTCGCGTGATCAACAGCAGCGAGCAGGTCAGGGAGGACACGCGCGAAAAGGTGCGCGCCGCGATGCGCATGCTCGACTATCGGCCCAACCCGGTCGCCCGCGCGTTGGCCACCGGAAGGTCGAAGACGCTCGGCATCCTGAGTTTCGACAACACGCTCTACGGGCCTGCTTCGACGCTCGTCGGGGTCGAGCGCGCTGCTCATCAGGCGGGCTACTCCATCAGCGTCGTCAGCCTCCTCTCGCTCGACCGCAGCGCCGTGCTCGACGCAGTCGAGCGACTCCGCATGCAGGGCGTCGACGGGGTCCTCGTGATCGCGCCGCAGACAGCCGATGTGCGCGCCGTGTCGGAGCTGCCGCACGACTTCCCGGTCGTCGCGGTCGAAGCGGGGCCCGACCGGGGCGTTCCGGTCGCATCGGTCGACCAGGTTGCAGGCGCCGCCCTCGCCACGCAGCACCTCCTCGATCTGGGCCATCGCACGGTCTGGCACATCGCCGGGCCGGCCGACTGGTTGGAGGCGCAGCAACGGATCGAGGGTTGGCGCTCGACGCTCGAGGCTGCCGGCGCGCCGGTTCCTCCCGTGTCGGTCGGCGACTGGAGCGCGAAGTCGGGCTACAGGCTCGGCCGGCAGTTGGCGGCGAAACCGGAGGTGACCGCGGTGTTCGCCGGCAACGACCTGATGGCACTGGGGCTCTTCCGCGTCTTGCACGAGGAGGGCCGTGAGCTGCCGGCTTCGTTGAGCGTCGTCGGGTTCGACGACATGCCGGAGGTCGCGTATTTCACGCCGCCTCTCACCACGGTCCGGCAGGACTTCGCCGAGGTCGGCCGCCGGGGGGTCCACCTCCTGCTCGGCGAGATCCAGAGCGGGGCCCGCTCGTCCACGCGCGCCACCGTCGCGCCGCAGCTGATCATCCGCGAGAGCACGGCTGCGCCCCGTGGCTAGGGCGCCGTGCGTCGTCGGTGTCGACTTCGGAACGCTCTCCGGTCGCGCTCTCGTCGTCCGGGCAACGGACGGGGAAGAGCTCGGGTCCGCCGTTCACGACTACGCGCACGGTGTGATCGACGCCGAACTGCCACGTTCGAGCGAGAAGCTTCCACCGTCGTGGGCACTGCAGGATCCCGATGATTGGCTCGACGTGCTGCGCAATGCCGTCCCGGCCGCGCTCCGTGGCGCCGGCGTCGACCCCGAGGACGTCGTCGGAATCGCGACGGACTTCACTGCGTCCACGCCTCTGCCGGTCCTCGCCGACGGGACGCCGCTCTGCCGCGTCGAGGCATTCGAGCTGCGACGGCACGCTTATCCCAAGTTGTGGCGGCACCACGCCGCGCAGGAGCAAGCGGACAGGATCACGTCGTTGGCCAGGGCGCGGCACGAGCCGTGGCTCGCGCGGTACGGCGGCCGGATCTCGTCGGAGTGGGAGTTCGCAAAGGCGCTCCAGATTCTCGAGGAGGACCCGGAGATCTATGCGGCGATCGACCGCTGGATCGAAGCGGCGGACTGGATCGTCTGGCAGCTCTGCGGCATCGAGACACGCAACGCCTGCACTGCCGGCTACAAGGGGATCTTCCAGGACGGGCGCTATCCCTCCGAGGAGTATCTCGGCGCCCTCAACCCGGGATTCGCCGGCTTCGTCAACGAGAAGGTAGAGCATCCGTTGTCTTCACTCGGCCGGCGCGCGGGGAGCCTCACGGCGCAGGCGGCTGCGTGGACCGGGCTGAGCGATGGGATCGCGGTCGCCGTCGGAAACGTCGACGCGCACGTGACCGCGCCGGCGGCGCGGTCGATCGAGCCGGGTCACATGCTCGCGGTGATGGGAACCTCCACGTGCCACGTCATGAACGGCACCACGCTCGTCGAAGTGCCGGGTATGTGCGGTGTCGTCGACGGCGGCATCACGCCCGGGCTCCTCGGCTACGAAGCCGGACAGAGCGGAGTCGGAGACATCTTCGGCTGGTTCGTCGAAAGGCAGGTGCCGCCGGACTACTACGCGGAAGCCGAGCGACGGGGTGTCAGCGTGCATCGTCTCCTCTCCGAGCTGGCGACCGGGCAGACGGTGGGGGAACACGGTCTCGTTGCGCTCGACTGGCACAGCGGCAACCGTTCGGTGCTCGTCGACCACGAGCTCAGCGGCGTGCTCCTCGGAGTTACGCTCGGTACGCGCCCTGAAGACATCTACCGCGCGCTGATCGAAGCGACCGCGTTCGGCACGCGCAAGATCATCGAGAGCTTCGAGAGTCGAGGCCTGCCTGTTCTCGAGTTCACCGTGGCCGGCGGGCTGCTCAAGAACGCACTCGTGATGCAGATCTACTCCGACGTGCTGCGTCGGCCTCTGCACGCGATCGAGTCGGATGAAGGGCCCGCGCTCGGCGCGGCGATGCACGCCGCGGTCGCGGCCGGCGTGCATCCGGACATCAAGACCGCCTCGGACGCGATGGGCAGGGTACGGCGCAACGCGTACCTGCCGGACGAAGAGCGCGCCGACGCGTACGACGAGCTCTATGAGCACTACTCGGCGTTGCACGACCATTTCGGGCGCGGCGAGATGATGCACGCGCTCCGCCGTCGGCCGCTCCGAAAGCCGGAGCTGTCGGAGACGATCGCCGAGCTCCGGGAAGCGGTCAGCGCGCTCCACGCCGAGCTGCCGAGGCACGGGCTCGTCGCCTGGACGAGTGGGAACCTCTCGGCGCGCGTGCCCGGGGAGGACCTCATGGTGATCAAGGCGAGCGGCGTCGACTTCGACGCGATGACGCCCGACTCGATCGTCGTCTGCGATCTCTTCGGGAGGTTGGTCGAAGGCGGGCTCTCTCCCTCCAGCGACGCCGCGACGCACGGCTACGTGTATCGGCACCTGCCCGAGGTGGGCGCGGTCGCGCACACACACAGTGCGTACGCAACGTCCTTTGCCGCACGCGGGGAAGCGATCCCGTGTGTGCTGACCGCCATGGCCGACGAGTTCGGCGGTGAGATCCCCCTCGGCCCGTTTGCGCGGATCGGTGACGAGGAGATCGGGCGCGCGATCGTCGAGACCCTGTCCGGCCACCGGTCCCCGGCTGTGCTGATGCAGAGTCACGGCGTGTTCACGCTCGGCGCGACCGCGCGCGATGCGATCAAGGCCGCTGTCATGTGCGAGGACGTCGCGCGGACCGTGCATCTCGCACGCGCGCTCGGCGATCCGGTGTTACTCGGCGACGACGACATCGACGCGCTTTTCGACCGGTACCAGAACGTCTACGGCCAGCGCTAGCGCCAGAATCGCTTGAACGTGACGCTCGGAGGGTTGTAGAGTGCAGCCGATGTAGCGAACGCTCACCGCCCGAGTGCGGGGGGCCTCTGCGGCTCGCGTGAACGCTACGAAGGGACGCTGTGGTGCGGGGTTGTGTCGAAGAACTGCCGGTCCAGGGAAGGCGGCGACGCGGATCGGACACCTCGGGGGGCACCCCCGGGTGAGGTGAGCGGAGCCGGCTGATCGTTCGCGTCCGTCCACGCAAACGTACGGGAAGGCAGGAGGTCCGTCTTGGCATCAGACATTTTCGCAAAGATCGGCGACATCAAGGGTGAGTCGCTGGACAGCAAACACAAGGACGAGATCGAGGTCCTGAGCTGGTCGTGGGGTGTTGCGAACTCCGGCCCGGTCAGGGGTGGCGGAGGGGGGCAGGGCAAGGCGAGCTTCCAGGATCTCTCCTTTACCCACAGCATCGACAAGGCGTCGCCGCTCTTGCTGCGAGGGTGCGCTACCGGTGTGCACATGAAGGAAGCGACGATCACCCATCGGAAAGCGGGCAAGGGCCAGCAGGAGTTCCTCATCATCAAGATGAGCGACGTGATCATCACCAGCGTGACCCAAGGCGACAGTGCCGGGGGCGATGGTACGGAGTCCGTGAGTATGGCTTTCGGAAAAGTCGACCTCGAATACAAGCCGCAGAAGCGCGACGGGTCGCTCGATGCCGGCATTCACTTCAAGTACGACATCAAGGGCAACAAGGAAGGGTAGGCCGAGCGGCGGCGCCTGGCCGTGGCCGCCGGCTTCGCATTGAACGACGACCGCGCCCTCAGCCTGGACGAGGCGCTATCGATCGCCATCCTGCTGCAGCAGAACGAGCAGTGGTCGGCCGCCGCGGACATCTACGGCAGCATCCTCGAGGTCGCGCCCGACCACGCAGACGCGCTGCACTTCTCGGGCGTGCTCGCCCATCAGCAGGCACGGAGCGAGCAGGCAGTCGCGCTGATCGAGAGGAGTCTCGAACTCGAGCCCGACCGGGCGGACTGGCACAGCAACCTGGGGATCGTGCTGCAGGATCGACTCAAGCTGGACGAAGCGATCGTCGCGTACCGGCGAGCGATTGCGCTCGATCCTGATCACGCCAACGCGCACAACAATCTCGGTGTGGTCCTGAGGGCCAAAGGCAACGTGGCCGAAGCCGAAGCGGCATATCGCGTCGCCATTCGCATCGATCCCGGGTACTCGGACGCCTACAACAACCTGGGCATCCTGCTGAACGGGCAGAAGCGGTCGCACGAGGCGGCTGTCTGCTTCTCCAAAGCCATCACGTTGAGGCCGAGCGATCCCCAAGCTCGGAGACTGCTGGCGCTCGCGCACTGCACACTCGGTGAAGTCGACAAGGCGGTGGCACTCTTCGAGGAGTGGCTCGAAGAAGAGCCCGACAATCCCATCGCCCGGCACATGCTGGCGGCCTGCTCCGGCCGCGATGTCCCGCCACGGGCCTCCGACGAATTCGTCGAAATGACCTTCGACAGCTTCGCCGCCAGCTTCGATTCCAAGCTCGCCAAGCTGTTGTACCGCGCGCCGGCTCTGGTCGCCGAGATGCTTACGGAATCGGACGTCGAGGCGGCGAAAAGCCTCGACCTGCTCGATGCCGGCTGTGGCACCGGTTTGTGTGGGCCGCTCATCGCTCCGTACGCGCGCCGACTGGTGGGAGTCGACCTGTCCGAACCGATGCTTGCGCAAGCCCGGGCACGGAACGTCTACGACGAGCTGATCCAACGTGAGTTGACCGCCTACCTGGGCGACTCGACCGGTGCGTTCGACGTGATCGTGTCGGCGGACACCCTCGTCTACTTCGGACCGCTCGAAGACGTCGTTGGCGCTGCCGCGAACGCGTTGCGACCCGGCGGACGGCTGATCTTCACCGTTGAGGAATTGAGCGACGCCGGGTCCGAGGCCGGGTACGCCATCAGCCTCAACGGGCGCTACTGCCACACGCGCCCGTACCTCGAGCGCGTGCTGGCGAATGCGAATCTGAGCCCGGAGATCGTGTCGGCGGAGCTGCGTCTCGAAGCCGGCGATCCGGTGGCGGGGTTGGTGGTGCGAGGGACGAAAACCACGGTCGGCTAGATGAGCACCAGCTTCCTGGGGCACACCCATGATCGTCCCTCCGGATGACCGTCGCGGCTCGGCAGCCGTTGCGCGCGCCTCTGCGTGCGCCCCTTGTCTGGGGGCTCGTCTTTGGAGCGGTTCAAGCGGCGTCCCCGCTCGCCTTCTGGTGGCTCGACACGGCCACGGTCTATGCCATCGGTCTCGTGCTGATTGCGTCGGTCTATATCGGTTTCGCAGTGGCCGACGGGCGCAGAGGCGTTCTGATCGCCGAGAGCGGCGTCGCGACGGTATTCGTCTTTGTCGCTGCAGCTGCCGTTACCGGCTCACCGTGGCTGCTCGTTCTCGGGCTTGCGGGCCACGGGCTAAAGGATCTGTGGCAGCATCGCCGCCAGTTCGTTGCGAACACCCGCTGGTGGCCGCCGTTCTGCCTCGTAGTCGACTGGACCGCTGCGGCGATCATCGCCGTGGAGATCGTCGCCGGCGTCCCGTTCCACCACTAGCGGTTGAAGGAGGAGCTCCGAGATGACGGACAATGGCTCGCCGGCACAGTTCGATGTCGCCGTGATCGGCGCCGGCCAGGCGGGCCTTGCGATCGGATACTTCTTGGCGCGCCAGGGCCGGCGGTTCGTGATCCTCGACAGTGCCGACTCCGTCGGCGCCGCCTGGCGCAGCCGCTGGGACTCGCTCGTCCTGTTCACGCCTCGGCGCTACGACAGCCTTCCAGGACTCGCATTCCCCGGTGACCCCGACGGGTACCCGACACGCGACGAGGTCGTCGCCTACCTCGAGCAGTACGCGAAGACATTCGAGCTCCCGCTCGAACTCGGCAGCGAAGTGCGCTCGCTGGCGATGAGCGGTGGGACTTTCCGGCTCGAGCTCGACGGCCGCACGATCGAGGCCGACCAGGTCGTTGTCGCGACGGGGCCGTTTCAGACGCCGCGCGTGCCGAGCTTCGCCAGTCGGCTCGCGCCCGACGTGTTCCAGACCCACAGTCTGGGCTATCGGACACCGAGCGAGGTTCCTGACGGCACGGTCTTGGTCGTCGGCGGCGGCAACACCGGCTATCAAGTCGCCCGCGAGCTTTCGGCGACGCATGACGTCCACCTCGCCGTCGGTGGACGCCAAACTCCGCTTCCGCAGACGTTCCTCGGCCGCGACCTCTTCTGGTGGCTGATCACGACGAAACTCCTCAAGACGACGGTCGACTCGCGGCTCGGGCAGAAGCTGAGTCGTCGCGACACGCTGATCGGCTCGAGCCCGCGCGCGCTCAAGCGGGCGGGCGTGAAGATCAAGCCACGTGTGTCGGACGCTTCGGGACGGACGGTCAGCTTCGCGGATGGGAGCGACCTATCGGTTGATGGGGTGATCTGGGCGACCGGGTTCGGGCTCGACCACTCCTGGATCCAGCCTCCTGTCGCGACCGCCGATGGCGCGGTTCGCCATCGTCGCGGTGTCACGGAGATCCCGGGGCTCTACTTCCTCGGGCTGCCCTGGCAGCACACGCGCGGCTCAGCCCTGCTCGGTTGGGTCAACGACGACGCCGAGTACCTCGCCGGACGGATCGGTGAGCGTTCCTCGCAAACGTCCGCGTGAAGATCGACGAGCGGCTCGTCGAACTGGGACTGGAGTTGCCCGAGCCGTCTGCGCCCGGTGCCAACTATGTGCCGTTTGTGCAGACGGGCGACCTCATATTCGTGACCGGTCAGCTCTCGCAGTGGAACGGGGAGCGCCGCTTCATTGGCAAGCTCGGTCGCGAGTTCGGCGTCGAGGAGGGGCAGCAGGCGGCGCGGCTCTGCGCGCTGAATGTGATCGCCCAGCTGCGTGCTGCGCTGGACGGCGACCTCGATCGGGTCGTAAGGTGCGTGCGCATTGCCGGCTTCGTCAACTCGATGCCCGACTTCCATGGTCACTCACAGGTGGTGAACGGTGCCTCCGACACCTTCGTCGCGATCTTCGGCGAGGCCGGTCGGCACACTCGGATGGCCGTCGGTGTCGCGGCATTGCCCTACGACGTGGCGGTTGAGGTCGAGGGCGTGTTCGAGATTCGATCCGCCGGCGTGGAGCAACTTCACCAGGAGGGAGATCCGAAATGACCCAGTTCCCGACGGACATCGAGGGTCTTCCCGTGTCGATTCCCTCTGAGGTGGTGGAGCTGTCAGACGCCGAGGAGTTCGCACTTCGGATCGCGCCGGTGACGAAGGAGGTCGGCGATGCGACCGTCCGCATGCTCGCCTACAACGGCTCGATCCCCGGCCCCACGATGAAGGTGCAGCAGGGATCGGAGGTGGTCGTCAACGTCGTCAACGACGGTGACCTCGAGGCGACCGTCCACTGGCACGGCCTGCGCCTGGAGAACCGCTACGACGGCACCCACCAGACCCAGGCGCCGATGCCGATCGGGGGGAGTTTCACCTACCGGGTGCAGTGCCTCGATCCTGGCCTGTATTGGTACCACCCGCACACCCGTGAGGACTACGGCCAGGAGCTCGGCCTCTACGGAAACATCCTCGTCGTCCCGACCGACCCTGACTACTGGGCGCCGGTCAACCGCGACGTCGTGCTCACACTCGACGACATCCTCCTGGAGGACGGAAAGATCGCGCCGTTCAGCCGCGAGGAGACGACCTACGTGGCGATGGGTCGATTCGGCAACGTCCTGCTCGTCGGCGGCGAACCGGACCTCGAGCTGTCCGCGCGGCTCGGGGAGGTGGTGCGCTTCTACCTGACCAACACCGCCAACACCCGGGTCTTCAACGTGACGCTCGAGGGCGCGCGGATGAAGCTCGTCGGCGGTGACAGCGGCCACTACGAGCACGAGGAGCTCGTCGAGGAGGTCCTGCTGGCTCCGTCGGAGCGCGCAGTCGTCGATGTCCTGTTCGACAAGACGGGCCCGGTGACCCTCGGACACAACACCCCGGACCGTCGCTATCCGCTCGCCGTGATCACCGTCGGCGAGGGCGAGGCGGAGCCGTCACTCGCAGCGCAGTTCGACGTCATGCGGAGCAATGTGGACATGGTGGCCGAGCGGGAGCGGATCACCCCCTATCTGGCCGCGGCGCCCGACAAGACGCTGGCCTTTGTCGCCGAGATGGAGATGGGCGTCCCCGAGGGCGCTGTCGTCTACACCTGCCCGATGCACCCCGAGGTCGTCAGCGCCGAGGAGGGAAGCTGCCCCGAGTGCGGGATGAAGCTCCTCGCGACTGCGGTCGCAGTGACCTACACCTGCCCGATGCACCCCGAGGTCGTCAGTGTGGACGAGGGGAGCTGTCCTCACTGTGGGATGAAGCTCCTGGCAGCAGCGATCACGTATGCCTGCCCGATGCACCCCGAGGTCGTCAGCGAGACGCCGGATCGCTGCCCAGAATGCGGGATGAAGCTACTGCCCTCGCAGTTCGTCGGCGGAACGGCGGCCCACTCGGCACCGATGCACGAGCACGCCAGCGGAGGGCACGAGGCCGCCGGTGGGATCGAGTGGGAGGACGACATGGTCGAGGTCAACAGGATCACGACACCGGCCAACATGCGCTGGAAGCTCGTCGACAGGGTGACCGGCGCCGAGAACCAGGAGATCGACTGGCGGTTCCGGGTCGGCGACCAGGTGAAGATTTGTCTCGTCAACGAGATGGACTCCGACCATCCGATGCACCACCCGTTCCACATTCACGGCGCGGGCCGGTTCCTCGTCCTGAGCCGCGACGGCGTCGAGGAGCCCAACCTCGTCTGGAAGGACACGGTGCTCGTCAGGACCGGCGAGACCGTGGACATCCTCCTGGACGTCACGAACCCCGGGGTCTGGATGGCTCACTGCCACATCGCCGAGCACCACGAGAGCGGAATGATGCTCAGCTTCCACGTCGACGCCTAGCCTCGCAGATCCAAGAGTGGAGGTAGCCGCACTGCAAGCGGGTGGAGGCCCCATTCCCCTGGATGTATCGAGGTGCGACTCTCAACCCGTACCGCGAAGGACCCTCGAAGAACTGGAGCAGACCCGATGCAGTACGCGGAGAACCTGACAGGCCGCGCCGGCCGCTGGAGCGGCGTACAGATGCTGCGATTCTGGCGCTACCTAGTCGATCGCCCCCTCGCCTGACCGAGCCGCGGCGACCTCGTGCTACGTCTGCGCTGCGGCGCGGACGTGCACTCGCTCGCCCGGGGAGAAGCAGGGATCGTTCATCATCGAGTGGTCGTGGCGCACTGTGAGGACGCGCGCGTTGGCGAGCCGGATTCGGTTGGTGCAGTGGGAGATGCCGTAGCTGTCAGGTTGGCAGTTGGTGTCGGTGAGGACGGTGCCGAGCTGAGTGCGGGCAGGTGGGGTGCCGCTGATTGCGTATGCGACGTCGATGCCTGCGACTCCGTTGACGCAGTCGCGCGGGTAGGCGATGCAGTCGCGTCGGCCGAGGGCCTGTGGCGCGAACCGTGCGCCTTTCGGGACGACGATGACCGTGCGGAGCGCTTTCCCTTGAGTGAGATGCACTGTCGCCGCCGGACGTGCGCCGGCTGCGACGCTGAGGCCGAGAAGCGCCGCGAGAGAGGTGATGGCGAGGGCGCGTAGCATCAACCGATTCCTAGTGCTGGTGTGAGTCGCGGTTGGCGAGCCTGACTGCGGCGTAGACCACGGCCCCGAGCACGAGCACCCATAGGAGCGTCATCGGGATCATCCAGAACCATGCCCAGCCGTCGTGCCAGTACATCACGGCTTCGTCACCTCCTCGTAGAGAGCGAATCGCTTGATCCGGCGCATGATCACGACCTCCGGGTCGTTGGCTCCACACACTGTCCCAGGCTCCCTCGGGACCCACGTCCGGGAAACCGCGGCTTCTGCTGCGGCTTTACCCGGAGGGGTATGCCTTTAGGAGCTGTGCGGGCGTGCGCGTGCGGTTAAACACCGCGGAGGAGACGGCCGAGGTGGCCGAGACGATCATGAGCCGGTTCCCCGCCGACGAGTACGCCCACCTCACCGAGCTGGCCCTCGAGCACGTCCTCCAGCCCGGCTACGACCACGGCAACGAGTTCGAATTCGGGCTCGATCTGATCCTCGACGGAGTCGCGAGCCAGCTCAGGGCAGCGGAAGCTCCGCCCGCGCAACGGTTCCCGCCTGTGCGGGACTGTGGAGCGCGAACTCTCCGCCGAGGGCCTCGACGCGGTCGGCGAGCCCTTGCAGGCCTGAGCCGAGAGCGAGGGTCGCGCCGCCGTTCCCGTTGTCGCGGATCTCGACGACGACGGTCTCCTTGGTCGTGGAAATCTCGACGTGTGCCTCGGTTGCGTTCGCGTGTTTGGCTGCGTTGGTGAGGCTTTCGGCGACGACGTAGTAGATCGCCGCTTCGACTGCTTCACCGAGACGGAGCGACGGGACCCCGACGATCCTGACCGGGAACGGGGCGCGCTTTGCGAGTGACCGGAGCGCGGGTTCGAGTCCGCGATCGGTGAGGACGGCCGGGTGAAGGCCGCGGGCGAGCTCGCGGAGTTCCTCGAGCGCGAGCTTCAGTTCCTCGCCGAGGTCGGCGAGCATTGCCTCCGCGGCGGCCGGGTCGTCGCGGAAGCACTCCTGGGCGATTCGCAGCTGGACGGCCAGGGTGACGAGGCGTTGTTGGGCGCCGTCGTGGAGGTTGCGTTCGAGTCGCTGCCGTTCGGCCACGCTTGCTTCGACGATGCGCGCGCGTGAGGCCATCAGCTGATCGTGCGCCTCGGCGCTCTCGAGCGCGAGTGCTACGAGCTTCGCGAAGTCGCGCAAACGCTGCTCCGCATCGGCACCGAACGGCGCTCCCACCGACACGACGAAGAGTGCGCCCCAGGTACGTCCGGCCGCGATGATCGGCGCGGCAACAGACGACCGATAGCCGGCGTCACGCATCATCCTGGCCGCTTCGCCCGGTACACCAGCGTACTCGTCGATACGGCCTCCCTCAAAGGCCAGGCGGGCTGTCGGTCCGTCGGGATCGGTGTAGGGGACGAGTGTCCCGACTTCGAAGCCGCCGCCTTCACCATCGTTCCAGCGGCCCACGATGACTGCCGTCTCTGCGTCGAAGCGCACGGTCGCCGATGCCCGCGCCCCGAGCAGCTGGCCCGCCTCTTCCGTGACTGCCTGGAAGACCTGTTCGGGCGTCGCCGCCGAGGCGACGAGAGTGGCGACACGACGGAGCGCAGCATGCTCTTCCAAGAGATGCCCCATCGCCCTCTCGTCCATCTGCGCGTCCCTCCCGGTCACCTTCACCTCGCCACCCTATTCTCAACCCAATCCCGTTCAAGCCGGCACTTGCCGTTGTCGCACCGGCGCGCGTCGGCGAGACTCCCCTTGTCGACGCGCAAGGCCCTGATCAGGAGCGAGGCGAAACGGCGCGTATCCGCGTCGTCCTCGCCGACGACTCGGTGCTCCTGCGCGAGGGCATCGCCAGCCTGCTCGAGGGCAAGGGGTTCGAGATCGTCGGGCAGAGCGCCACGGCCGAGGACCTGATGCTGAAGGTCCGCTCGTACAAGCCCGACGTTGCGATCGTGGACATCAAGATGCCGCCGACGCACACGGACGAGGGGCTGCGTGCGGCCAAGGAGATCCGCGAGAAGCACCCTGACACCGCAGTGCTCGTGCTCTCCCAGTACGTCGAGGAGGGCTATGCGCTCGAGCTGTTGGAGGAGAGTGCGGAAGGGGTCGGCTACCTGCTCAAAGACAGGGTGTACGACCTCGCTGACTTCGTCGCTGCGGTCAAACGGGTGGCCGCGGGCGGCTCGGCGCTCGATCCCGATGTTGTGTCGCAGCTCGTAGGCCGACGACGTCGCGATCACCCGCTCGCCGAGTTGACCCCTCGCGAGTGGGAGGTGCTCGAGCTGATGGCGGAAGGGCTGTCGAACTCGGCGATCGCCGCGCGCGTGTTCCTGAGCGAGCGCGGCGTCGAGAAGCACGTGACGAGCATCTTCCAGAAGCTCAGGCTCCCTGTCGCCGCTGATACCCACCGGCGCGTCCTCGCGGTCGTCGCCTTTCTGCAGTCCTAGCCGTTCGCGTCAACGGTGTGGTCAGCCACACCAACGTCGCGAGCGAGCCTCATTTCCGCGCAGTCGCCGGGGTGCGAGCGTGAACGCATACCCCGACACCGTCGAGAAAGGACTCGGAAATGACCATTCGCAGAATCGAAATGAGTGACAAGGCCAGGATGCTTTGGGCCTTCGCGATCACCTCGATCGCGCTGTTCATGACCACGCTGGACAACCTCGTCGTGACGACGGCGCTGCCGGTGATCCGCCGCGACCTGCACGCGAGCCTGCAGGGGCTCGAGTGGACCGTGAACGCATACACGCTTACCTTTGCGGTGCTGTTGCTCACGGGTGCCGCGCTCGGCGACCGGTTCGGCCGGCGACGCCTGTTCGTGATCGGGCTCGGCATCTTCACCGGCGCCTCCGCGATGGCGGCGCTCGCAAGCTCCGCGAATGAACTGATCGTCGCCCGCGCGATTCAGGGCCTCGGCGGTGCGATCGTGCTGCCGCTGACGCTGACGATCCTCTCGGCGGCCGTGCCGCAGAAGCGCCGCGGCCTCGCGCTCGGCGCCTGGGGCGGGATCGGCGGCCTCGCCGTCGCACTCGGCCCGCTGGTCGGGGGCGCGGTCGTTCAGGGCCTCTCCTGGCAGTGGATCTTCTGGCTGAACGTCCCCTTCGGGCTGATCCTGATCCCGCTCGCCCTCACGCGACTGCAGGAGACCCACGGCTCCAACCGCCGGCTCGACCTGCCCGGCCTCGCCCTCTCGGCCGCCAGCCTGTTCGCGATCGTCTGGGGCCTCGTCCGCGGCAACCAGGCCGGCTGGGCCTCGATCGAGATCGTCGCGAGCATTTCGGCCGGCGTGGTCGTTCTCGCGCTGTTCGTGGTCTGGGAGCTCCGCGCGAAGGCGCCGATGCTGCCGATGCGCTTCTTCCGGAACATCACCTTCACGGCAGCGAACATCGCCTCGCTCTTCATGTTCTTCGGGATGTTCGGCTCGATCTTCCTGCTCGCCCAGTACTTCCAGACCGTGCAGGGCGCCTCCCCGCTTCAGTCGGGCCTACGGATCCTTCCCTGGACGGCGATGCCCATCTTCATCGCCCCGATCGCCGGTCTGCTCTCCGACAAGATCGGCGGCCGCCCGATCATGGCCACCGGTCTCGCCCTGCAGGCAACCGGGCTCGCCTGGATCGGAGCGATCCTCACGACGACGCTCCCCTACTCGAGCATCGTGATCCCGTTCGCGCTCTCCGGAATCGGGATGGCGATGTACTTCGCTCCGGTCGCCAACGTCGTCCTCTCCGCGGTCAAGCCCGAGGAAGAGGGCCAGGCATCGGGCGCCAACAACGCCATCCGCGAGCTCGGCGGCGTCTTCGGCGTCGCAGTCCTCGCCTCGATCTTCTCCCACTACGGCGGCTACCAGACGGGCTCAGCGTTCGTGCACGGCGTCACGCCTGCGCTCTACGTCGGCGCCGCCATCGTCGCCATCGGAGCAGCGGCCGCCCTGTTCATCCCGCGGAAGCGCAAGCCCCAGGCCGAAGCCGCACACCCCGTGCCCACCCGTGAGCTCGCGCCCGAGCTCCAGGCAGCGGCCTAGGCACCTACACCCGTCCCGGCCCGGAGCCAGTCGCTCCGGGCCGGAAGCCGATCGGCTGACCGATCCGTGTCAATTCTTGACGGGAGCGACGGGACTCGAACCCGCGACCTCCGGCGTGACAGGCGAGTCGGGCACGATGACGGCCGCGACGAACCTCGAAGAACAACTTTATTTGCAGGCACGTTTTGCCTCGCCGCCGCTTGTGCTCCGCATGGCTACGGCTATCGTCCAAACCGACGTTTCGGGCCACGAGTGGGCCACGGGAGTTTGTCTTCTTGGACGACGTCACGCCGGGCGCGAGCGGCGTCGCGGTCCTCGAAGGTGATCCGCGGCAGGCGTTGTCGCCAGCGGGGTAGCCACCAGTTCCACTGGACGGTTAGAGCAGTCTCAGCTCGCGGGCACGCGAGACCGCGTCTGGGCGCGTGGTGACGTCGAGCTTGCGAAAGATGCTCTTCACATGAGTCTTGACGGTGTTGAACGAGACGTAGAGCGCCTCTCCGATCTCCCGTTGGGTGAGGTTCGTCGCCAGCAGGCGGAGCACGGCGAGCTCCCGGTCGCTGAGATCGTCCGCATACGGCGTCCTCGTCGCGCGGCTCGGCGCGAGACGGAGCCTGCGCTCGGCCCCCGCCACCAGCTCCGGCAACACGCCCGGGTCGGCGCACGACTCGGCCGTTTGGCGGGCCTCGTGCAGCATGTCCTTCGCGGCGCGGCGATCGCCGAGACCGCCCTTCACCCTCGCTTGAGTGAGGAGCCCGTACGAGAGGTCGAACTTGGCGTCGCCTCGTCGAGCGAGCTCTATGCCTCGGGCGAGAACGTCGTCGGCCTCGCTCAGCCTGCCCTGGCTCTCGAGCAGCTTCCCGCGCGCAACATGCGCCATCGACATGCCGAAGTACTTCGTCAGCCCGGTCTGCCTTCGCCGCAGCGCTTCAGTGTCGTCGAGCACCCGTTCGGCGCGCCCCGATTCACCGATCTCTGCATGGACGACGGCGCACCAGCCGAGGGCGTGGATCAGCGCAAGGGTGTGGCCGGACTCCTCGCTCGACGTCACCGCTTCGTCGAGTAGGGCGGACGCGATCCGGCCCTCCCCTCCGAGGAAGACCGAGACGCCGAAGGTGGTGAGGAGAGCGCTCCGCCAGTAGTCGGACCCGGCCTCTTCGAGCTCGAGCGCGGGTCGCGCCGTGTCGGCGATCCCACTCACGTCTCCGAGGAAGTATTGATTGATCGCCTGGCACGCGGCCACCCCGGACGCGACCGATGCCGGGCCGGCCAGGAGTGAGCCGCCGGCCGCGCGGCGCGCGGCCGCGTCGAGCCAGTGATCGGCCTCGGCGATCCGGCCGACCTCTTGCAGTGTCGATGCCCGGACGAGGCACAGCCGGGGATCACCCGCCACCGCCTCGGGCGGGAGGCCGTCGAGCCAGGCGAGCAAGGTCTCGAGGCGAGCCTCGTTCCGGAATTCGATCCAGTGGCGAAGGATCAGTTCGGACGCATCGGCGACGTCCCCCGCGGCCGTGGCGTGATGAATCGCCTCGGACGGATCCCCGTGCTCGCGGTGCCAGGCGCTCGCCCGGCGATGCAGCGTGCGAGCGTGCTCCGGCTCGGCGAGCGCGAGCTCGTGGCGCAACAGCTCGCGAAAGAGCTGGTGGTAGCAGTACCACTCGCGCTTCGCGTCGAGGGGGATGAGGAAGGAGTTCGAACGCTCGAGCTCGTGCAGCATTCGCGTCGAGCCGGGTCGGTCGGTGACGGCGTCGCAGAGGGGAGCGCAGAGGCGTTGGAGCACCGACGTCTGGAGCAGGAAGCCCCTCATCTCCTCGGGGAGGCCGGCCAGCACCTCCGAGCTCAGGTAGTCGACGACGTGGCGGTTGTCGCCCGTAAACGCCTCGATGAACTCGTGCGCGCTCGCCCGGCCGCGGATGGTGAGCGTGGCGAGGTAGAGACCGGCTGCCCATCCCTCCGTGAGCTCGCGTAGCCGGATTACGTCCCCACGGTCGAGCCCGAGCCCGTGGAGGCCGTTGAGAAAGAGGTCTGCCTCCTCGTCGGAGAAGCGAAGCTGCTGCGCGTCGATCTCGGCCAGCTCGCCGCGGGCGCGCAGGCGCGCGAGCGGGAGAGCCGGCTCGGAACGGCTCGAGAGCACGAGCTCGAGGGTCCGGGGAAGGTGCTCGAGGAAGAATGAAAGACCCTCGTCGATCTCCGCGTTGCCGACCAGGTGGTAATCCTCAAGCACGAGCACGATCTGGCGTGGTAACGCCGTGAGCTCGTTGCAGAGCGCCGGGAGAACGTCGTCGACGACGCTGACCCGCGGAGCGCGCAGCATGGGAAGAGAGGTCTCGCCGGCGCTCGGGTCGAGTGTGTGAAGCGCATGGATGACGTAGGTCCAGAACCGGACCGGGTCGTTGTCGTCGCTGTCCAGCGCCACCCAGGCGAACGGGCGCTTCTCGCTCTCGAGAGCATGCCAGTCGGCGAGCAGCGTCGATTTACCCCAGCCGGCGGGGGCACGGATCAGCGTCAGCTTGCGCGGCGGGCCTGCGCAGAGCGCGAGAAGCTCGCGGCGTGAGACACGCTGGCGTGGGACGGGAGCCTCCAGCTTCGACTGGATGAGCGGGCGCGCAGCGTCCGCGACCTCCGTCGACGTGGACGTCGACATGACGACGGAGGGTACATCGCCGCAGCTGCGATTTCACCCAGGGTGATCTCGCCGCTGGGTGAAGTCAGGCCACCCAGGCGCCACGGACGATCCCTCCGAGCATTCAACGGATCAAGGAGGTTGATCGTGACCACCACCGCCATCGACGACTGGAAGGAGCTCGCAAGTCGGGGAACCGACGGCCTCGCAGTCTCGCTCCTCTGGAGCAAGGCGACGGACCGAGTCAGGGTCACCGTCGCGGACGACAGGTTCGACGAGGAGTTCGACCTCGACGTCCAGGGCGCGCACGCGCTCGCCGCCTTCCACCACCCGTTCGCGTACGCAGCCGTCCGGGGCCTCGGCTTCGGCTCCGCAGCCGTCCTTGAAAGGAGTGCAGCCTGATGACGATCGACCCCATCCAGTACGCACGCCGTTGGAAGACGCTCGGCGTGCTCTCGCTGAGCCTGTTCATCATCGGGCTCGACAACACGATCCTCAACGTCGCGCTGCCGACGCTACAGGACGAGTTCGGCGCCTCCGCCTCGAAGCTGCAGTGGATGGTCGACTCCTACCTGCTCGTCTTCGCCGGCCTCTTGCTCGTGTTCGGCACGCTCGGCGACCGCTTTGGCCGCAAGCTTGCGCTGCAGGCGGGCGTGTCGATCTTCGGGCTCGCCAGCCTCGGCGCCCTCTTCGCCGACTCGGCCAACCAGGTGATCGTCGTCCGTGCGGTCATGGGTGTCGGTGCTGCACTCATCATGCCGGCCACTCTCTCCATCATCGCCAACCTCTTCACCGGCGAGGAACGCGGCAAGGCGATCGGGATCTGGGCCGCCCTGGCCGCGGTCGGGATCGGGCTCGGACCGCTGGCCGGTGGGCTGCTGCTCGAGTGGTTCGCGTGGCCGTCCGTCTTCCTGGTCAACGTACCGGTTGCGGCCGTCGCGTTGCTGCTCGGCATTCGCTACGTGCCCGAGAGCCGCGACCCCCGGCCAGGCTCGTTCGATCTGCTCGGAGCAGCGCTCTCCACCGCAGGCTTCAGCATCCTCGTGTACGCGATCATCGAGGCGCCCGAGCAGGGTTGGCAAAGCGGCGTCGTGCTCGGATCGCTCGCCGCGAGCGTCCTGCTGCTGGTCGCCTTCTTCTGGTGGGAGCGTCGTATCGCGGAACCGATGCTCGACCTGGGCTTCTTCCGCAGCGCCCGCTTCAGCGTCGGCACTGCGGCGGTCAGCGTGGCCTTCTTCGCCCTGCTCGGCGCCATCTTCGCGCTCACCCAGTACCTGCAGTTCGCCCACGGCTACAGCGCGATCGAGGCCGGCGCCGTCATGAGCCCGATGGCGCTGGGCCTGATGATGGGCGCCGGCTCGTCGAGTAAGGCGGTGGGGCGGCTCGGCACCTCACGCGTCGTCGCCACGGGCCTCACCGGCCTCGCGCTCCTTCTGGCGCTGACCATGCTCTGGGAGCCGGACACCGGCGCGCTCGCGCTTGCCTCCTGGTTCTTCGGGATCGCGCTCTCGATGGGCTGGGTGATGGCCCCCGCGACCGAAGCCGTCGTCGGCGCGGTGCCGCCCGCCAAGTCCGGTGTCGCCTCCGCCACCAACACCGTCGCGCGGATGGTCTCGGGAGCGCTCGGCGTGGCCGTGATCGGCTCGCTCGTCAGCTCGCTCTACACGAACGACGTGGAAGGCTCGCTCGGCGGGCTGCCGGCCGAGGCACAGGCACGAGCCGAAGGCTCCATCGGCGCCGCCAGCGCGATCGCGGCCCACCTCCCACCGCATGCGGCCTCCGAACTGCTCGCCACGACCAGTGACGCCTTCACCCAGGCGATGGGCGTCGGCCTCCTCGTCGCCGCGGCGTTCGCTGCCACCACGGCGGTGATCGTGTCTCGTTTCCTTCCCGACCGCGAGCCCGCCACCGCAGAAGCCGAAGCGGCCAAGCACACCGTGCAGCCGCTCGCCGACCCCGGTGAAGCAGCATGAGGCGGCGTCCCACCAAGAGCGCCGTCGTGCTACTGCTCGCGGCACTGGTCCTCGCTGGAGCCTTTCTGGCCAGCCGTCCCGGGGCTTCCGACACTCGTGCTGCCGGAGGCGCACCTGCTACAGCGCCTGATTTTCGCGCGATAGACACGTTCGTCGAGGCGGAGATGGATGCGCAGCGCATCCCCGGCCTTGCCCTCGGGATCGTGGAGGGCGATCGAATCGTCCACATGCGCGGCTTCGGCAAGGCCGACGAGTCGGGGCGGGCCGTCTCGCCACAGACGCCCTTCATCATCGGCTCCCTGAGCAAGTCGGTCACTGCTCTGGCGATCATGCAGCTGGTCGAAGCGGGGAAGGTCGACCTCGACGCGCCGGTGCAGCGATACATCCCATGGTTCCGTGTGGCCGACGAACGGGCCTCCGCCCAGATCACCGTCCGCCATCTCCTGAACCAGACCAGCGGTCTGTCGACAAAGACAGGGAGGTCGTTCCAGGGAAGCGGGGATACGAGTGACGACGCACTGGAACGGGCGGTCCGCAAGCTGAGCACCGCCAATCTGACTAAGCCGGTGGGTGCGACCCACCAATACAGCACGATCAACTACTCGGTGCTCGGGCTCATCGTGCAAACCGTGAGCGGACAGTCCTACGAGCGCTACATCCAAGAGCACATCTTCGGTCCTCTGGAGATGCGCCATTCCTTCACCTCCGAGGCCGAGGCAGAGCCACAAGGGCTCGCCACCGGTCACCACTACTGGTTCGGCCGGCCGGCAGTCGCCGACCTGCCCTACAACCGTGGCCTTCTCCCCGCCGGCTACCTCATCTCCAGCGCGGAGGACATGGCTCACTATCTGATCGCCCAACTCAACGACGGGCAGTACCGGGGCGCAGAAGTCCTCTCGGCGTCAGGGACGGCCGAGCTGCATCGCGCCGCCGTCCCGACACCCGAAGCCGACACGTCGTACGGCATGGGCTGGTTTGTCGGGCCGGTCAACGGCATCCCGGCGGTCTTTCATCAGGGAGAGACGTTCAACTACCACGCGAACATCGTGCTGATGCCCGGGAGCCACCAGGGCGTCGTGGTGCTGATGAACGCCGAGAACTCAGTGGATCTCTTCGTCCGCGGTCGCATGGGAACGGTCGCCGAGGGCGTAGCGAGCCTCTTGGCGGGGCAAGAGCCACCATCGCCGCCGTCGAACACCGGCATCTTCGTCGTCTACGCGGCCCTGCTAGGTGTGATCGTTCTCCAGGCCGGCGGGATGATCCGGTCGGCGGCAGCTCTGCGGCGTCGGCGTCTTCCCACCGGCCGGTTTGGCTGGAAGTCGCGCACCGGGCTGGCACTCGCGCTGAACCTCGCGTGGGCGGTGCTCGTCCTGGTACTGCTGCCGAAGCAGTTTGGGCTACCCCTGCTGACCCTGGCGCAGGGAATGCCCGACCTCGCCTATGCACTGCTCGTAAGCGGCATCGTCGCACTTGGATGGGGAGTCCTGAGAACGGTCTGGGCGTGCTTTGCCTTCCGCACACGCGGCGGCGTCCAGCTGGCCACATCCCCTCCCATGGCAGAGCTGTTGTGAACATCGATAAGGAGGCTCGACATGCGTATCGAACAGACATTCTTCGTGAGCCGGCCGCCGGAGGTCGTCTTCGACTACCTCACGAACCCGTCGAACCTCGCCGACTGGCAGACGTCCAAGACGTCGGTCGAGCAGCTCACCGACGGAGCCCCGCGGCTGGGAACGCGTGTCCGGGAGCGCACGAAGCCCCCGGGCGGCAAGGAGTTCGAGCAGATCGTCGAGTTCACCGAGTTCGACCGGCCGGCGCGCGTTCACGCGCACATCGTCGAGGGGCCCTACCCCATCGACGGAACGTGGTCGTTCGAGCCCGACGGCGACGGAACGCGGGTGCACTTCGTGGCCGAAGGCGAGCTGCGCGGCGTGATGCGGGTGCTGCAGCCAATCACGAAGCGCGTCATGGCTCGGCAGATGGCCGGCTACCACGGGAACCTTCGCCGTAACGTCGAGGCGGGCTAACGGTGCGACGCGGCCAACTGACCGCCGGGAGGCGGCCATGAGCGAATCGGCCGCACAGGACCTGCCTCGGCGGGAACAAGCGCTCGCCCGCTTGTCTTGTGCCGTCCGGCGCGAGAGCGTCGTCTTCGCGCTTGCCGTAGGTGCCATCGGCATCCACATCGTCGACGACAGCTTCCTGCAGCCGCAGCCGGGCACCTCCGCCGGCGATCATGTCGTCAGCGGCCTCGTACCGATTGCCGTCGTCGCGCTCGCCGCCTGGGCGTACCCTCGGCTTCGAGCCGGCGCGCGTGCCTCGATCGCATTGGCGCTCGGCCTCTTCGGGATCGTGGCCGGCGCCGAAGCGATTCACTACGTCCGCGCGGTCGGACCATCCGGCGACGACTACACTGGACTCCTGGCGATTCCGGCCGGCCTCCTGCTCATCGGCGTGGGGGCCGTGACCCTCGGGAGGACACGACGGAGGGACGACAGTCTCGCCCGACGCTCCGTGCGTCGGTTCCTGTTGGCAGTGGGCGCCTTCGTGGTGACGTCCTTCGTACTCTTTCCGCTTTCCCTCTCGTACGTGTTCACGCATGCTGCGCGCGCGGTGGTACCCCGGGCCGAGTTGGGGGCGGCGTACGAGCAGGTGGCGTTCACGACGAGCGACGGACTCCGACTCAGGGGCTGGTACGTGCCCTCGAAGAACCGCGGGGCTGTGATCGCGTTCCCCGGCCGCAAGGGCCCGCAGAAGCAGGCGCGGATGCTCGTTCGTCATGGCTACGGCGTCCTTCTCTTCGACCGGCGGGGCGAGGGTGAGAGCGAAGGCGATCCGAATGCCTTCGGCTGGTCGGGGGAGAAGGACCTGAAGGCCGCCGTCGACTTCCTACAGGGCCGCGTCGACGTCGATCCAAACCGGATCGGTGGCATCGGTCTCTCGGTCGGGGGCGAGATGCTGCTTCAGGCGGCGGCCGAGTCGGACGGCCTCAAGGCGGTCGTGTCCGACGGTGCGGGCGCCCGCTCGATCCGCGAGGATCTCGCCAGACCGGGTGCTGCAAAGTGGCAGGAAATCCCGACCTCGTTGGTGATCACGGCGGGAACGGCGCTTTTCTCGAACCACGCGCCCCCGCCGAATCTGAAGAGTCTCGTGGCCCGGATCGCACCCCGATCGGTGTTCTTCATCTACGGCGAGCGCGATCAGTCCAACGTGATCGAGCTCACCTCCACCTATTACGCAGCGGCAGGCGAGCCGAAAGCGGTCTGGCAGGTCGCCGGCGCTTCACACACTGGTGGTATCGACGCTTACCCCCACGAGTACGAAAGACGGGTCATCGCATTCTTCGACCACACGCTCCTCGCCAGATAGAGCACGCTTGCGTCCTGCGAGGCCGCCCCGCTGGTCTCGAACGCGAATCTCGAGATCCGGGCGACCGTACCGCCGCGTGGCGCCGGCGACTTGGAGGGACGATCAGTCACATGCGTAGGATCCGGCGAAAACCGTACGGCTGAGCCGTCTTGACGGCAAATCGGCCCGGTGAGTGCTACCGTCATCTGCTACGACGTTGGAGCTGCCGATGATGCGCTGGCTTGTCCTGTCGCTAGCAGCTCTCGCCTGGGTCGGCGTCGCGTTGGCCGACCAGGGGCCAGGGCCGACGCTTCGAGCCGCGGCTTCCTCGGGCGGTCACATTGTCGTGGCCTTCTCGGCTGCCGAGTTCTTCCCGGGCGAGATCGCGGTTGCAACGCAGGCGACTCGTACCACGAACGGCGGCTTCGTCCGCGCGAACGTGAAGCTGAGCGAACGGATCACGGCGAGGCCCGACGCGGCGTCGGGTATGGTGCGCTTTCGGACGCACGGGAGGGTTCCGCTTGGGGTCTACTACGTCGTCGTCTCCGGTGTCGTGCAGGAGCCTCCGGTGGGCTGTGTCCCGATCAGGTCGCGTTGCGCCGAGCGCTGGTCGAACGTGCTCCGCGTTGTCGTAGCGCACTGACAGATGGCTGCGGATAGGGGCTTGACACGTGTGTCCCGGGCGGCGTAGAACCCCAGCGTCGGAGACGGCGAAGAGCCGGCTCGCATCAGGGGTCAGCTGGGAGGGGCGTAATGAGTCGTCTCGTGGGTTTCCTCGTTGTGGGCGCTGTGCTCGCGCTCGGTCTCTTCACCGGAGTAGCGCGCGCGGCCCCGCTCGATTGCGATGAACCTGGTGCGCTGTGTGCCGAGGCGAACGACTCTGTCGGCTACGCCGGCGCGTACACCGGTCACGATGAGCCTTCGCTTCTGTTCTACTCGAACGTGGCGGGCTCGGGGAACTCGAACTTCTACCGGTTGCAGCTGCCGACCGACCCGAAGGTGTTGCCGAACCAGAACGGCACGGCGGGCACCTGGAACTTTCAGCTTCATCCGGCGTTCTGGCTCGGCATGGCGCTCTGCGACAATCAGTCCGCGCCGGAGTTCACGCACGCTCCGTGCACGGCCGACAGCGACACGAACATCTTCGACGGGACCGATCCGGCCGGCGCGGACTACATTGGCAAGCACCCGGGCACTGCGTTCTTGGAGCTGCAGTTCTACCCGCCCGGCTGGGCGCCCTGGCCGCCCGGGGTCAGTTGCGACGCAACCAAGTGGTGCGCCGCGATGGCGATCTTCAGCCTCAACCAGGATCAGAACACCGGCACGATCAACAACGCCGACTGCCTGAACACCGTCGGGATCGAGCCGGCCAACTTCGCCTTCATCACGAAGAGCGGCGTCCCTCACGCGCCCGCCGGTCCGCTCGACCTCACGCTCGGCTCGTTTACACCGAGTTCGACGACCGACCTGTTCATGAGCTCGGGCGACGTGCTCACGATCGACATCCACGACGGCGCTGCTGGGCTGACAACGATGGTCCACGATCTAACGACGGGCCAGACGGGCTCGATGACAGCAAGCGCCGCCAACGGCTTCGCCCAGGTCCTGTTCGAGCCGAACTCGTCCACCTGCCACGAGGCGCCTTACACGTTCCGCCCCATGTACGCGACCTCGAGCGAGCACACGCGTGTCCCGTGGGCGGCGCACAGCTACAACGTCGCCTTCTCGGACGAGATCGGGCACTTCGAGTACTGCAACGCCGTCTCCGAAGAGGGCGGCGACTGCACGAGCAACGGTGAGCCCAGCCTTGATGACGACGACACCGTGTGCTTCAGCCCTAACTTCTCGACCCTCGTCAAGATCGGAGGTTGCATCGCCACCGACAATGACTTCGACGGGGTCTCGTACCAGCCGGTGTGGCCGGGAACTGACCCAAACCGCGGCCAAGACAAGAAGTACCACCCGAGCTCGGTCATCTTCACGAGCCCGCTCTTCAACCTTCACGAAAACTACAGCCGAGTCGCCTTCGAGGCCGATCTGCCGCGGATCGAGGCCGCGGACTTCGGCGGCATCTGCAACCGGTTCACCGGCGCCAACTGCGTCAACCCGCCGCCGGGTTCGAACTTCTATCCGATCTACTCGACCGCCAAGGGGAAGGACGTCGATTCAGGGGGGAAGCAGGTCGCCGAATCGTGCGTCTGGCAGCTCGGCGGGACCGAGCTCAAGGGAACGACGAACACGTTCGGCGGAAACTCGGCAGCCGAGTTCGGGCCGCTGCTCTTCAGCTTCTACCCTAGCCCCAATCCAGCTGTGCGCCTCCGCACGAACAACTTCCGCAACGTCCTCGACTCTAACCCGTGTCCCGCGTAAACGGCTGACGCATCTACGACCCGCGCGAGGGCGCCCGCGGGGGCGCCCTCGTCGCGTGATCGGGGCGATTGCGCGACGAGACCGCCGCGGGAGATCATCCCGCGTGGATCGGACGCTCTGAGAAGAACGGCGCATTCGGCGGGTCGCAACGTGCCTAACGAAGTCCCCGAGCGTCAGCTACGAGACCGTCGGCTGCCCAAGTCCAGGAATGCTCCCTTTGCCCAGGAAGGTTATGAGTCGAACTCGGCGCAAGTACTCTTGCAGAACGTGAGCGGATACTGGCGCTGGCTCAGGGACAAGCTAAAGCTCACGCTGGGCGGCCGGATCGCGTTCACCTTCGTCGCGTTCGTCCTCGGTGGCCTTGCGGCTGCCGGTGTGATCGCCAACGCGGTGGCGGGCGGCGGGCACGGCGACCAAGAAGGTGGCGCCCTTCTCGTCGTCCTTGGTATCCCGATTGGGGTGTTGCTTCTGCTCGTGATCGCGGCAGACGCTGCGTTCCGCGCGATGCGGCGAGGCATACGTCACCTCCGATCTCGGTCCCAGGCAGGTTGAGGGAAGAGCGAGGCTCGCCTGGGCCATTCGCGAATGTCACCCACGGATCAGCGCAGGCGTGGGCAGACCTTGGTCTCAGCTGGTCGAGGTCGAGAACTGGGCGCTCAGCGAAGAGCCTCCTCGAACCGCGGGTCGTCGCGTACGGCCGCGAGGTCGTCGTCTCTGCGCGCGTCCTCGCGGAACCGCGGGAGCAGCTCGACCGACCGCCTGAGGTGGGCGAACGTCTCGTCGCCGGTGTCGCCCGCGAGCGTTGCGAAGCACGCGTAGTTGTAATTGAGGCCCGCGTGGTCCGGCATGTGGGCGAGGCCACCGCGGACCGATTCGAGCGCGTCGGCATAGCGCTGTTCGCCGTAGGCGGTCATCGAGGCCCTATGAAACGGCCACGCTTCACCCCAGTCGACCGCCTGGTAGGCCTCGCCGGGTGTGGCGCCGACGGCGAGAACGGTTCCGTCCCCGGTCGCCTTCCGCCGCGACTCCGGCCCGACGAACACGAGTGTTCCCGGGGGCGCGTCGACGACCTCGCCGTCAACCTCGAAGGTCGCCTTCCCGTCGAGCACGATGTACAGCTCCTCCTGGCCCGATCCGGACTCGTCGTGCTCGTTGATCAGCGTGCCGTCCTCGCCTGGCGTGTAGGCGTTGATTCCAAATGCGTGGATCCCGAGATGCTCGCGCACCGGAATGTCTCTGCCGCGCCGCTCGATCTCGTCGAGGCGCGCGACGCGCCAGTTCGGCTTGTCGTTCATCCGATCACCTCCGTATAGCGCGCGTCGGTTCGAATCGTCGCGATCGTACCGCGGCACGAATGCGAAGTGGAGAACTGGACAGTCGCCTGCGCGAGCGTTCGCGAATGTCCCGCGGCCGAGCTGTACGCTGACGCCTACGCGCGCGGCGCGTACTCCACGCTGGCGAATGGCCAGTCCGATTCGAGCCACTCACTCACGGCGTGCCAAAGGGGGGTGTCCAGGTGCGCGTGGCTCGCCCGCACCCACGAGAGTGCGCAGGCGTCGTTGTCGCTGTCGCGTAGCGGGTAGATGTAGACGCACCCGATCACGTCGCGGCTGGCCGGATCGAGCACCGTGTACGTGAACCCCTTCCGGGTGCGGAAGTCGTCGGCGTGGCGCTGCAGGTCCGCGCGGTTCTCGTCCCGCGTCATCTCCCGCGGCCAGGAGCCGTCGGGATACCCGGGCGTCGCCGCGATGTGCTCCATCGACGACGTCCAGGCGTCGTAGTCGAGCTCGTTGTGCTCAGGCCCGAGCGGCTCGAGAACGAACTCGGAAGTCTCGAGACCGAGCGGGACCTCGAAGTCGGGCGGAACGAACTCGGCCACGCGACCAATCGTAGAACGTCGACTCAACGGGAGCTGGGGAAACGACTCTCACCTGGGCCAGCTTGCTCTCGCCTGACATCGCTCGTCGGGCATGCCGCGCTGAGTAGCGAGCTTTGTGCGATTCAGGGCACGAAGAAACCGGTGCAGAGCTCGTCGATCGATGTGATTCGGTGATCCGCGATCGTGAGGAGATGGTGTTGCTCGAGCATCCGCTCGCCCGCCTCCGGATGGACGAAGTGCAGCCGCGCGCGAACGTACGTGACATTGCCGATCTCATACACGTCCGAGTCGACGAGCCGAACCGTGTCGAACATGTCGAGCAACTCCCGCAGACCTGCGAGTGCCGTGCCGACGTCGGTCACCTCCGTGAACCCTGGCGGGCTTAGATCTCGCAGCCGGAAGTCGTCGGCGAGCAGCGACTCGACGTGATCGTAGTCCCGTGCCACGACCGCATCCAAGTAGCTCCGAGCGAGTTCGGCATTCGTCACCAGGCCAGCATGTCAGGTGACGAACCTCGCCTGCGCGACCGTCCTTTCCCCTGGCGCCATGGGATCAAGGCGGTAGTCCGCTTTGGTGCCAAGCTCCTGAGTAGCGTGGAGCGTTAGGACAAGGAACCCCGATGCTGCTACGGCAAGACGTCGTCGGCCATAGGAGAGGGCAACGCGCCTGCGCCAGCGTGCCAGTGCGCGAATGACGCCTGAAGAATCTACGCCCAGGGTAGACGAGCCCAGTTCGGCGGCCGCTCTCGCCGGAACCGCTCGACCGTCGCGTACGCCTGCCTCCAGTCGGAGGTCTCCTCCACCACGCTGGCGCCGTAGCGCGCGGCGAGCTCCGACACCGGGTAGTGCACTCCCGGGCCCGAGCGCGAACCGACCATCAGGATCACACACGGCCCCTCGCCCGCGCCCACGAAGGCGTGCTCGGTCCACGGGTGAGAGTGGAAGAAGTCCCAGGGCCGCAGGCGTCGCTCCTCGCCCTCGACGAGCAGCGCGCACTCCCCTGAAAGGACGAGGAACGCCTCCTGGTTCGACTCGGCGTGGTAGAGGCCCGTCTGCCCCGGCTCCAGGACGGTGACGTTGATCCCGAACTGGGCGAACTCGACCGGCGGATCGCCGTACTCGCTCTCGAAGGCGCACCTCGCGCCCCTCCTCTCCGAAAACCACCACTCGGCGTCGCGCACGTTGACGACGAACCAGCCCTGGGTCACGGGCGTGAGCCCCGATCCGAAGTCCTCGAGCTGCGCTTCGCGCACGGACCTGATTCTCGCACTTCGGGATGGGTCTCCGATGTCCTCGACCGTGCTCTCGCTCGGTGGCGAGGCGACGACTCCCGGGCTTCGATCCCGGCCTTGTCACGATCGACCGCGCGACGACCCGGATGCGGCTGAGCGCTACCCTCCAAGCATGGGGCGGAACCTCGTTCAGCGAGTCCACAATCCACGTAACCGGACATGCGGCTGCGACCCTGACTGTTGGTGTCGGCGAACCGCGCTAGGTCGAGCGGTCAAGTGGTGGTTCCCTGGCCGTTACTTCGGCCTACATCACAAGAGTCAGGCGACGGCGGAGTGGAAGCGAATGCAGGACGTACGCTAGCCCCGGGATCTTCCTATTCTGGCTTGGGCTCGTCCTGGGAGAGCGTGCCCTCGAACTCATCGAACGAGTGAGCCTTATCGTCGCGTAGCTCTGGCTCGATGAAGTTCTCGGGGTAGATGAACTCCTTTCGGTTTGCTTCCCAGTCGCGGTACCTGCGCATCCACCACCAGCGGCTGTCTTCTTCCTCTCATCCATGGACGCCCAGACTAGCGCGCTGGTTTCTAACCCGGCTTCACGAGCCATGCCGCGCGAACCGTGTTCGTGCGAGCAGTACCTGGCCAAGTCCGTCGAGTACGACTAAGAAGCCTCCCGTCGCCGTGCTGCGCAGCGTGTGTACCACGCAGAGAGGTGCGCTCAGGGTTTGCGGAGGAGGCTCGGCCGGCGCAAAGGGCGGGAGACCAGCCGAGCCCGGCGCGAGGGGAGAGAAATGCGCCGCTCCGCAGAGAGGCATGTCTGCTGCTCGGACACGCCTTCCCTCGTAGAGACGGACGGCACGAAGGGAGGCAACCTGCCGCCCGTCTTTCCTGACAACTAGGGAAATACCCGGAGGGTGTAGCACCCAAACACGCGTCCCTTGTCAGTAGGCCATACGGGCTGCGGTTTGGTTCGGTATGCGGCGTGGCCGTCTCGCCCCGGACGCGAACCCCGCCGCTGGCGACCATCGGAACTGGGTGCTCGATTAGGCAACGGAATGGCCCGACTCCATGACTAGGCTCGCCGCATGTTTCAATCGCTTGCCGCCCCGGCCTTCGGTCCTACTCCCCGAGCTGCGGGTCACAAACCGCGGGCCTGAGTCGTCTCAGTTCATTGACTTGGCTCAACCTATACCGGAGATGGTTGAAAGCAGGCACGCCACCCGGCACAAGTAACCCGGTGACTGAGACCTCGCTTGGAACGGTCGCGCTCGTGCTGGCACTCGTGCTGTTCCTCGCCTGGGACCTCTACGGCTCGATGGGGGAGCGTGATGACCCGTCAGGCGGCACTACGACGGGTTCTGTGCCGGCACAGGTTGTGTCGCTGCAGCCCCCGCAACCGGGCACCTCAGGAGAACCCCAGACGGCCGCACCGTGACCTGATCGATGTTCTCGTCGGGCTGCCAAGCCCCGCCATTCTTGCACTGCCCGAACTGGACACTAGGAAGCAGTTCGGCCGCGGCATAGGCTTGCCGGTGGCACGGGGAAGGGAAAATCCGCCTGCGAGTTATCGGTCGGAGGCGGCCACGAAGGACGACCCGATCATGAATATGCCGCATCCGGCGAAGAAGACGCCACTCCCGTGTGCGATCACCTCGAGCCACGTCGGGCCGCTCTCGCTCTGCTGGACAAGCAAGTACGCCCCGGCTCCAATGCACGCTAGGCCACCAATCACGTTCAAACAGAAACCGAAGATCCGCACCGGGCCGTGTTTCGCGAACGGCGTCCGGACACCTTCCCGGCGAGGCATCCCGCTGTGTGGTGAACCCTTGTGCCCGATACGGGCTTTCACTGATTGCGGCCAACCGCACAAGCGATACGTTCGAACGGTCGTCTCCTGCTCACCCCCCCGCAGCGGCTGACGGCAGCGAACACCACCCAGGGGGAGTGTGCTGTGACGCAACCACCGGCACACTCCCTTCCCTCCTAGATCCCACCATCCCTATACGTGATCCCTAGTCCGTCGGGCGGCGGCACCAATGCTGTGATCGTCACATGATGGGGGCCGCCGCCGTTTGAAGGCCCGGGGCGCGCGAGGCGGGCCGCCGCCTCTGCGCGCTCCGGGGAGATTCCCGACACGACACCGACCTGTGATGCGGCGTATGTCTGGGATCTCAGGAGGAACGGTGTAGTCCCCCACATCGCTCTCCGATGACTACTACGCCGCGAGGCATCGGATTGTTGGTCTCAGGGGGCTATCGGAGGTCCCGATCGGCCTGCGCTCATCGGTCCAGCGGGAGCGCGGCAAAATCGACTCGTCGCGGCCAGGAAGACCCGATCCGTCGTCGTCATCTGCGGACGACCTGTCTGCCGGCGAAGCACCGCCAGCTGATGCCGAAGCACAACGATCTCCAGATCCTTGAACTCCTGCGAGCGAGGCCGAAGCAAGACGAGCTGCAGCAGGCAGCGCACCAGCAGGTAGCAGAGCGACCAGAACAAGAACAAGCTCCTCGGAAGATCAACGGGGCCGACGACTCTACGGCGTCAGCTCTCGTCCCCAAAGACGGAACCGAGGTAGCGCACCCCAACGGCATTCTCGGCCTGAACGACGTCAAGTTCATCACCCATGAGAACAAGCGCAGCTTCCTCGTCCCAGCCGGCAGCGCCGCGGTCCGCACGTGCGAGCTGTGGATCGCCGCTCTCGACCAGTCGATCAGCTCCGCCGCCTGCAGCCTCACCAGCAGCAGCTCGTGCAGACGCTGCCAGATTGACGAACCCAACGGGGCCCCCGCTCCGGGTCGACGAACTGCGGCACGACGACCAGAAAGAAGAGCGCCACCTTGGGGCGTCGACGCTACCCGGCCGGGGCCGCGTCGAGCAGTGCCTCGAGACGCTCCGCGTCCGCGAGCGCACCGGGGTTCTCGAACTCCTCGGCGAAGCGTTGTCCTTCGGCCAGGAACCGGCGCGCCCTCGGGTACTCCACGCTTGCCCACTCGAACCAGGCGCAGGCCAGGTAGTGGCTCGGAAGGAATCCCGGAACCCTCTCGACCACGTTGTCGCTCGCACGGAGCAGCTGCGTGACCCGGTCAGCGGCAGCAGCAGCCTGCTCCCCTTCGGATCTCCCCCACGGCACGGGGAGGATCGCGTCCACGATGTCGTGGACCGCCTGCAGCCACTTCGGGAGCCGGTGGGCGGCTCGGAGGACGGCCTCGGCGGCGTAGAGCTCCTCGAGCGACTCCGAGAAGCGCTCTCGCTTGAGATCGAGGTAGCGCCAGGGACGCGCGATTCTCCGCCCCGACGATCTCGAGACTTGGCAGCTCCAGCCTCCAAGGAGGCCCGGATGGAACAACGCTCTCAGGAACTACAGCTAGCGGTCGCTCTGGGCCGTTGACCGGCCTCCGCCACCGCGCCGCCAATGTTCTTGGGCCAAGAGCTAAAGATCGGGTCAACATCAATGGAATAGCGTGTTTAGTACCAAAGAACGGCTTGATTGATTGACAAAGATCGGATGATTGGTTAGAAACGCCGTGTGCTCCAGGTAACGCGCACGTGAGAATCACATCGCTCGAGGCGCGGGACATCAGGTTCCCGACCTCTCGTCTGCTCGACGGCTCGGATGCGATGCACCCGAGCCCAGACCACTCGTGCGCCTATGTCGTCCTGCGCACTGACTCGGACGCCGGAGTCGAGGGGCACGGTCTGACGTTCACGAACGGGCGTGGCACCGAGATCGTCGTCGTGGCCGCGTACGCGCTCGAGCACCTCATTGTCGGGCGGACGCTCGAGGAGATCACGTCCGACCTCCGGGGCTTCTGGCGCAGCCTCACCTCGGACGGCCAGCTCCGCTGGCTCGGGCCAGAGAAAGGGGTGATCCATCTCGCCACCGCCGCTGTCGTGAACGCCGTGTGGGACCTGTGGGCGAAGAGCGAAGGCAAGCCGCTGTACCGGCTGCTCGCGGATCTCGAGCCGGAGCAGATCGTGGGGGCGATCGACTTCCGCTACATCGAGGACGCGCTCCCTCAGGACGAGGCCCTCGACCTGCTGGGGCGGATGCGCGTGGGTCGCGACGAGCGGCTCGCCGAGATCGAGCGGTCGGGGTATCCCGCGTATACGACCTCGGCCGGCTGGCTCGGCTACGACGACGAGAAGATCACCACCCGGGTCCTCGAGGCACGTGAGAACGGCTTCGACCACGTGAAGATGAAGGTCGGTAGGGACGTCGCTGCGGACGCGAGGCGGGCGGAGCTGATCCGGGCATCGCTCGGGCCGGACGGCGTGCTGATGATGGACGCGAACCAGTACTGGGGCGTCGACGAGGCGATCTCGGCGATGGCCGTGCTCGGGCAGTACGACCCGTGGTGGATCGAAGAGCCGACGAGCCCTGACGACGTCCTGGGCCACGCGCGGATCCGGCGCGAGATCGCACCGATCCGGGTCGCGACGGGCGAGCACGTTCAGAACCGCGTCATCTTCAAGCAGCTCTTCCAGGCGGAGGCGATCGACGTCTGCCAGCTCGACGCCTGCCGGATCGGGGGCGTGAACGAGGCGCTCGCCGTTCTTCTCCTCGCGGTGAAGTTCGGCGTCCCCGTCTGTCCGCACGCCGGCGGGGTCGGATTGTGCGAGTACGTGCAGCATCTCGCGATCTTCGACTACGTCGCGGTGAGCGGCTCACTCGAGAATCGCGTGGTCGAGTGGGTCGACCACCTGCACGAGCACTTCCGCGACCCCGCCGTCGTGCGCGACGGCCGCTATGTCGCCCCCACGGCGGCCGGCTACAGCATCGAGATGCTGCCCGAGTCGCTCGAGCGCTACGAGT
Source organism: uncultured Actinomycetes bacterium (assembly GCA_963724805.1). Classification (GTDB taxonomy): domain Bacteria; phylum Actinomycetota; class Thermoleophilia; order Gaiellales; family Gaiellaceae; genus CAVQZA01. The sequence continues at coordinate 50,529 of CAVRWA010000014.1, read as the reverse complement.
TTCCGGGCGGCCGGGGCTGGGCCGAGGCCGGGATCACGGTGGACGGTCGATGACGGTGTCGGCGGCCGACTCGAAACGGCGGCCCCGCCTGGACCACCGGTTCAGCCCGCTTCAGCTGGCACTCGTCTTCCTGCGGGCGGGGCCTGCGCTGATCTTGTTCCTGTTGATCGTCGCGATCGGCCTAACGACCCCCGTGTTCCTGACGAGCCGCAACATCGGCAACGTCTTCTCGCAGACGTCGGTGATCGCGGTGCTCGCACTCGGCCAGCTGCTCGTGATCGTTTCGCGCGGGATAGACCTCTCCGTCGGCTCGACGATCGCGCTCTCGGGCGTCGTCGGGGCGATCGTCTACGGCGACACGAGCTCGGCGCTGCTGTGCATCCTCGCGATCATCGGCACCGGGCTCGCGGTCGGGGCGGCGAACGGGCTGATCTATGTCTACGGCCGGGTGCCGCATCCGTTCATCGTCACGCTGGCGACGCTCAGCATCGTGCGAGGGCTCGCACTCTGGGCCGCGAACGGGACGCTGATTTCGGGCATGCCGCCAATCGTGCAGACCATCGGCGGCGGCTCGATCGGCTGGCTTCCCTACTCGATCTTCGTCGTGATCGGGCTCGCGCTTCTGTGCCTGCTCCTGACGACACGGCTCGTGTGGGGCCGGTGGCTGTACGCCGTCGGCGGGAATCCGGAGGCAGCGCGGCGGGCCAGCATCCCGACGCGCCGCGTGCTCGTATCGGTCTACGTCCTCAGCGGCTTCGCGGCTGGCGTCGGAGGCCTGCTCACCGCCGGGCTAATCGATGCGGGCTCGCCGACGGCCGGCGATCTCGCCGAGCTCGACTCGATCGCCGCGGTGATCATCGGCGGCGCCGCATTCGCCGGCGGCCGCGGCAGCGTCGGCAACGCGCTCGTCGGGGCGTTCACGATCGGCGTGATCCGCAACGCCCTCAACCTTCACAACGTCGATGCCTTCTACCAGCTGATGGCGATCGGAGTGGTCGTGCTTCTGGCGGTCGAGGCCGACGTGCTACGGGGCTATGTCGAGGGACGCGTGCGGGTTGCTCAGGCGGTGAGGCACGGATGACCGCGACCGGAGCCGAGACAACCTTGTCGCCGGCGGAGACAGTCCCCGTCCTCGCCGTCCGCAGGGCGACCAAGCGGTTCGGCGCGATCACCGCGCTCGACGAGGTCGACCTCGAGGTCCGGCGCGGCGAGGTGCTCGCCGTGCTCGGCGACAACGGAGCCGGAAAGTCGACCCTGATCAAGTGCCTGAGCGGCGTCCACCGCCTCGACAGCGGCACGATTCAGATGGACGGGACGCCCGTGACGATCCACGCCCCCGCCGACGCGCGCGCGCTGGGAATCGAGACCGTGTACCAGGATCTGGCGCTGTTCGACAACCTCCGGCCGACCGACAACTTCTACGCGGGACGCGAGCTCGCCGGGCCGTCGTGGCTTCCCCGGTCACTGCGCCTGCTGAAGCGGCGCCAGATGACCGACGCCACCCGCGATGTGCTCGAGCGGCTCCAGGTCACGCTTCCCGACTTCAAGGCCACGGTCGGGCTGATGTCGGGCGGCCAGAGACAGGCGGTGGCGGTCAGCCGCGCCGCGGCGTTCGCGTCCAAGGTTGTGATTCTGGACGAGCCGACTGCCGCCCTCGGTGTCCGCGAGTCACGCCGGGTCCTCGACCTGATCCTCCGGCTCCGGACCGAGAACATGGCCGTGGTCGTCATTTCGCACGCCATGGACCACGTGATGGAGGTCGCCGACCGTGCAGTCGTCTTCCGGCGCGGTCGCAAGGTCGGCGAGCTGATCCCGAGTGCGGAGACGTACACGGAGATCGTCTCGCTGATCGTGGGGGGTGGTGAATGACCGGGCCGTAGAGCTCCCACGTGCTGGATTCCAACCTGTCGCCTTTGACATGCACGACTGAGGAAAGGGCACAAGATGTCGAGAAAGAGGCTGTTGGGCTGCGCGGTCCTCGTGACCGTGGTTTCAGCAGGATCGGTGCTCGCGATGTCGGCGAGCGCGACGCCGCAGAAGCAGGCGGCACCGGTCAAGCTCGGGTTCATCACGAAGTTCCCGGTGGACTTCTTCTTCACCCTCCAAAACGCCGCGAAGAAGTGGGACGCCGCCACGCCTGGAGCGAAAGTGATCTTCGCCCAGGGCAAGAGCGCAACAGATGACGCGGGCGAGATCGCCGCGATCCAGAACATGGTCGCCCAGGGCGTGAAGGGGATCGCGATCACGCCGACGAGCCCGGCGGTGTCCGCCGCACTCGACAAGGCGATCAAGCAGGGAGTCAAGGTCGTCCTGATGGACAACGACATCCCCGCGTGGAAGAACAAGACGTCCGTCGTCGCGACAGACAACCTGAAGGGCGGTGTCCTCGCAGGCAAGTTCCTCGCGACGAAGCTCAAGGCGGGCGACACGCTCGGGATCCTCGAAGGCGTCCCGGGCGTTCCCGCGCTCGACGCCCGTGTCGCCGGCATGCTCGCCGGGCTCGGCTCTCTGGCCAGTCAGATCAAGGTCGTCTCGAAGCTCGAAACGGACTGCGACCAGACCAAGGGTGCGGCCGCCGCCCAGACGATGCTGACCGCGAACAAGAACCTGACCGCGATCTACGCCGCGTGTGGGCCGCCCGCGCTCGGCGCGATCCAGTCGATCAAGAACGCGGGGCTCAAGCCCGACCAGATCATCCTCGTCGGGTTCGACGCGCTTCCTGACGAGGTGGCGCAGATCAAGGCCGGGAACGAGACCGGCAGCGTGGCGCAGTTCCCGGCGAAGATCGGCTCGCTCGGGGTCGCCACGCTCTACAACGCCGTCAAGGGCAAAAAGGTGCCGAAGAAGGTCGATACCGGGACCGCGTTCGTCACCAAGGCGAACGCCGACCAGTTCGGCTAGGAGGTACCGGCTCTCCTTCGTGACCAGGAGCCCTCGACGACTGCGCAACGCGGCGTCGGGGGCTTCGGGCCGCGAGCAGCGATGATCGTCGACGCCCACCATCACCTCTGGAATCTCGACCGCGAGAAGCGGCCCTGGATGACGGACGAGCACGCCGCGATCCGGCGCACGTTCGAGCCCGTGGACCTCGAGCCGCTGCTCGAGCAGGCCGGCATCCACGCTACGGTGCTCGTGCAGTCGGCCTGCACCGATTCCGACACCGACTACCTGTTCGAGCGCGCGTCGGAGCAGTCGTGGATCGGCGCGGTGATCGCCTGGATCGACCTGCGCTCGCCCGCGCAGGCAAGCCGACGGCTCGACGAGCTCCAGCTGCAGCCGAAGCTGCGGGGCGTCCGCCACCTGATCCACGACGAGCCCGACCCGCACTGGATCCTGCAGGAGCCGGTGCTCGCGAGCCTGGCCCTGCTGGAGGAGCGGCGGCTGATCCTCGAGCTCCCCTGCGTCTTCCCGCGCCACCTCGGCGACGTCCCCGAGCTCGCATCGAGCTTGCCCGGGCTGACGATCGTGATCGATCATCTCGCCAAACCGCCGCTTCGAGACGGCGGCCTGCCACGGTGGGAGGCCCAGCTGCGCGCCGCAGCAGCGCACCCGAACGTCGCGACGAAGATCTCGGGTTTGAATACGCTCTTCGCTACGGATGACTGGGGCGCAGCCGACCTCCGCGAAGCCGTCGACGTGGCAGTCGACGCCTTCGGGCCCGACCGCGTTGTCTGCGGCAGCGACTGGCCGGTCGCGCTCCTGAACGGCAGCTACGAGCAGGTGTGGCGAGAGACCGTCCGCGTGGTCGAGGACGTGGCCCCGGCCGACGCCGAGCGTCTCCTCGCCGGCACCGCCCTGCGCCTCTACGGGATCGGCGGGGACTGATGCCCGCCCCGCTCACCGACCAGGCGATCGCGAAGATCAAGGAGAAGATCATCGCCGGCGAGTTCAAGGCGGGCTCGAAGCTGCCGCGAGAGCAGGATCTCGCGGGCCAGCTCGGGCTCTCGAGGAACTCGCTGCGCGAGGCGGTGCGGGCACTAGCGCTGATCGGCGTGCTCGACACGCGCGTCGGTGACGGCACCTACGTCACGAAGCTCGACGCGGACGTGTTGCTGACCGGGATGGGCTTCGTCGGCGACCTGCTCGACGGCGCGACGCTGCTGGAGGTCCACCAGGTGAGGCGGATCCTCGAGCCGGTGGCGACCGGGATGGCCGCGACCCGAATGACCGAGGAGGAGTTCGAGGCGCTCGAGGCGTGCCTCGAGCAGATGGATGCCGCCGAGACGACCCAAGCGTTCATCGACGCCGACAACGAGTTCCACCGGATCATCGTCGCCGCTGCCGGGAACGCCACCCTCGCCTCGATCATCCAGAACCTCTCCGGGGGGATGATGCGCGCGCGGCTCTGGCGCACGATCTCCGAGGAGGGTGCGGTCGAGATCACGAAGCAGCGCCACCGTGACATCTACGTCGCGCTCCGGGCCGGGAACGCCGAGCGGGCGAGCGCGGCCGATCTGATCCACCTCTCGGAGGGCGAGTACTGGCTGCGCCGCGTTCTCGAGAGTGGCGAGACGATCGGCGACCCAGGCTCGGCCGAGCTTCCGCCCACGAAGGGACGTGAGTGGTGAAGGCGGTCTTCTACGAGGGCGGCGGCCGATTCTCGATCGGTCTGTGCGAGCCTCGCGAGCCCGAGGAGGGCGAGGTACGGCTCGACGTCGCCTACTGCGGGGTGTGCGGGACCGACGTCCACATCGCGCACGGCGCGATGGATCACCGGGTCAAGACACCGCAGGTGATCGGGCATGAGATGTCCGGCACGGTCGCGGCGCTCGGAGCCGGGGTCGACGGCTTCGAGGTCGGTGACGAGGTGGTCGTTCGGCCGCTCGACAGCCGCGGCGAGACGCCTGCGGACAAGGGCGTGAGCCACATCAGCCGCAACCTCAAGTTCCTCGGGATCGACACTCCCGGTGCATTCCAGAGCTCATGGACCGTGCCTGCGTTCACGCTCCACCGGCTGCCCGCGGGAACCGATCTGCGGCTCGCGGCGCTCACCGAGCCGCTCGCCGTCGCCTGCCACGACGTCCGGCGTTCGGGCCTGGCCGACGGAGAGACGGCCGTGGTGATCGGAGGGGGACCGATCGGCATCCTCGTCGTGCTTGTCGCGCGCTCCCGCGGGGCCCGCGTCGTCCTGAGCGAGGTCAACCTGAGCCGGCTCGAGCTCGCGCGAGAGCTCGGCTTCGAGGCGGTCGATCCCAACGGCGGCGACCTGGCCGACAGCGTCGCCACGCTGACGGCGGGCGCCGGGGCCGACGTGGTCTTTGAGGTCTCGGGCTCCGCCGCCGGCGCGCTCGCGATGACCGAGCTCGCGTGCCTGCGGGGGCGGATCGTCCTCGTCGCGATCTTCCCGCAGCCGGCGGTTGTGAGTCTGTTCGACATCTTCTGGAAGGAGCTCGAGCTGCGGGGCGCTCGCGTCTACGAGCCGGAGGACTACGAGCAGGCGATCGAGCTACTCGCCGGAGGCAGCCTGCCGCTCGAGAAGCTGATCACCGCCGTCGAGCCGCTCGAGCGGCTCCCCGAGGTGTTCGATGAGCTGGGGAGCAGCCCGTCCGCGATGAAGGTCCTGGTGGATTGCCGAGAATGAACATGTTCGACCTGGCCGGAACGACTGCGGTCGTTACCGGCTGCAGGCGCGGGATCGGGAGGGCGGCCGCACTGGCGCTCGCCGCCGCCGGAGCGGACATCGTGGGCGTGAGTGCGTCGCTCGAGCCCGACGGAGGCGTCGTCGGGCTCGAGGTCGAGGCGCTCGGACGGAGCTTCCGCGGCTACCGCTGCGATTTCGCTGAACGCGCGGCGGTCCACGAGCTCGTAGCCGCGCTCGGCCGCGATGTGGCGCGGATCGACGTGCTCGTCAACAACGCCGGAACGATCGAGCGGAAGCCGGCGGCCGAGCACCCAGACGCGCTCTGGGACCGGGTGCTCGAGGTCAACCTCAGCTCGCAGTTCGTGCTCACGCGCGGGATCGGAGCCCGAATGCTCGACCAGGGCCGTGGCAAGATCGTCTTCATCGCCTCGCTCCTGTCGTTCCAGGGCGGCGTGAACGTACCGGGCTACTCGGCCAGCAAGGGCGGGCTCGCGCTGCTGACGAAGGCGCTTGCGAACGAATGGGCCTCGCGCGGAGTCAACGTCAACGCCGTCGCCCCCGGCTACATCCGCACCGACAACACCAGGGCGCTCCAAGACGACCCCGAGCGTTCGGCACAGATCCTCGAGCGGATCCCTGCCGGGCGCTGGGGCGAGGCCGGCGACCTCGCAGGCGCGATCCTTTTCCTCTGCTCCGCGGCCTCGGACTACGTCAACGGTGTCATCCTTCCGGTCGACGGCGGCTGGCTGGGGAGGTGAACACCTTGGACAGCGAGGTCCTCGAGGTGCTGGCGGGGGTCAGTAGAATCGTTTGCTGCCCGGAGCAGATCTAGCCGTGTCAGCTCTGGCAACAGAATACATTGATTTGCAGGGATTTTTGACGGGAGCGACGGGACTCGAACCCGCGACCTCCGGCGTGACAGGCCGCGAGAGCCGGTGAACGGGCCGCGACGGCCGACGACGGCTCGCGCCGGATGTCGCATGAATACAGCGACTATGCTGCACCGGCCCTGATGGCTACTCGGCTCGTTCTCGCGTGGGATCCGGGCAACCTGGCGTCAACCTGGCGTCAGAATCTCGCCAGTTCTGACAACGCCATCGCCGTTGCCCGAACTCAGGCGTAAGTGCCGCCGCCGATGATGCTAGGCCCCCGCTACGCCCTTGCGGTTGAAGACCGTCGCCCCCTTTTGGCTCCATCAGTCTTGCAGGACTTCTCGCGCGAGGGCTCCGTTAGCGGCTCTCTGGGCACCGAACGGCCAGGGCAACGACCAGCGAACGGCCAGGGGAACAACGGTAACGGGCCGCCCGCCGCCACACCCGCCGGGCCGCCAGCGGCTCCCCCCGCTCAGTCGAACGCCGGCGGCAACGGGCACAAGTAGCAGGCGGCTGTCCCCCTTCCGGGGGGTTTTCTAGAGCAGACCGTAGGTTCGGATCTCAGCGCGCATCTGCTGGGCGACCACGATTCGTGATCGCTCGACTGGAGGGACGTGCTGATGTCGGTCTCATGGCTTTCTCGACGTATTGCAGGTACACGGCTTCGCGAGGAGCGCGGCCAGGTGTTGGTGCTGGTTGCGGTTGGGATGGTTGCGCTGCTCGGCTTTGCGGGGCTTTCGGTGGATCTGGGGAGCTGGTATCACCAGCAGCGCGCGGAGCAGGCAACTGCGGATGCGGCCGCTCTTGCGGGGGCCCAGGCGCTGCCCGACGACCCCACGGCGGCCGCGGCGGACGCGATGCGGTATGCGGACGCGAACGGCGCCGGGCTTTCGCCGAACGACATCGTGATCTCGAGCGACCGGGTCCCGAACGACACGATCTCGGTGCGGGTGGGCAAGGAGGCGCCGGCGGTGTTCACGAAGCTGTTCGGTGTCAACGCGGTCACGATCCACGCCACCGCGGCTGCGCGCTCGGATGGGGTCTCCTCGGCCGAGTACGTTGCACCAGTCGCGGTCTCCAGCAAGCACCCGATGCTGGGGTGCAAACCGCCGCCGTGCTCGGGTGCGACCCAGCTGGACATGGTCGACCTGAAGGCAAAGGGTGGCCCCGACGCCTCCGGCAACTTCAGCCTGCTCGACCTGGAGATCAACGGGGGCGGCGCGGTGGGCGACTCGACGCTCGCCGACTGGCTCACCAACGGCTACGACGCCTACATGCCGCTGGGGGTGTACGAAGGGGTGCCGGGCGCGAAGTTCAACGGCAACAACTTTCAGAGTGCGCTCGCCGGCCGTGTCGGCCAGGAGGTGCTCTTCCCCGTCTACAAGCCGCCGATCGTGCTCAGCGGCTCCAACGCGCAGTTCAACATCATCGGCTGGGTCGGCTTCCTGATCACCGGCTCCTCGGGCGGCGGCAACAGCGCCAAGATCTACGGCCAGTTCAAGCGATTCATCGCCCAGGGCCTGCAGGGAAGCAACCCCGGCAGCCAATCCGACTTCGGCGTCCGCGCCGTCCAACTCGTCCAGTAAGCATGGGCGATCAGACGACGTCCCGCCTTGGCTTCGCAGCCCTCCCCTGCGAGGTCGAGGCGGACGTCGCCCCATCTGCCATTTCCCAGCGGAGTCGGCGCAAGAACCGACCCTCCCTTCCGTCCGGCCAAGGAGAACAACAATGAGCTCAACAACCACGTCGATCGAGTGCAACCGCTCGAGAGAGGACGACTACGACCGACTCCTGCGCTGGCGCTGCGAGGAACTCCGCCGCGCCGGCTATGACCTTGGGAACGCGATCCTGCTCGCAGTGAAGACCGACGTCGACCTCCGTCATGCGATCGATCTCCACGCGTGCGGTTGCCCATCCGAAACCGCGCTTCGGATCCTGGCCTGACCTCGCAACGCCTTCCGGGACGCAATGGGTATTCGTCTTCGTAGCGCTGTGGCGGGGATGCGAGCGGTCGCTCGCGGCTTTCTCGCGCGTGGATGGTTCGCGCGGTTCGCAGCCTGCGTTGTGGTTGCTGGGGCTGCGGTCGTTTGGCTCGGCGCATTGGTTGTGGTGCTGCGCGTCCTTGTCGTCGTGGTGTTGCTGGTGGCGGTGCTCTGTTGTGTCTGGCTGGTTGCTGGGGTCTGGGTGCGACGTCCGCTCGACTGGGAGGGGCCGCAGGAATCGGTGCCGCGTCTGCTGTGGGCGAGGGTTGGCCTCGTGTTCGGGCAGCCCGTCGGGGGTGGCGGGGACGCACACGTGCGCGAGGTGGTGGAAGGGTTCGCGCATGAGCTCGGGAAGCAGCAGGTGGCGCTTGAGGTGGCGTTGGCCGACGTCCGCAGCTCGGTCGACGCGCTGGGCGCCGATCTCTTTGGGCGGCAGGAGCGCCTGAACGCTGACGCCCAGTGGCTGCAACGGGAGCTTGGCTGCCAGATCAAGGCGATGCGCGCCCTGGTCGAGCGCGTCACAAAGTTCGAGCATGACGTCTCGCGTTCTTCGGTGAGCCCCGGACGGCCGACGCCCCAGAAAGACCGCCGGCCCGACCTGGAGGCGGGTGCGCCCGACCTCGGCCCTGAGGGGCGTCGGCGGGCTGATCCGGAGCCGGTGAGGGACGACGCCAGGGCAGAACTCGATTTCGACGCCGCATGGCACGAGTTCGAGACCGACCTCCGGCTCGAGAAGATCGAGGAGCGCGAGCAGATGCTCGGCGAGCTCGAGGAACGCCTCAGCCGCCGTGAGCGCGAACTCGCGGCCTTCGCCGCCCAGACACAGGCCCAGCTGGGATAGCACCAGGTCGAGCCGCACCGCGTATTGGCGCGGGCGTCCGGTCAACATCACACGTTAGGTATAGGGGAGGGCCACACTCAGGGTGTGGCCCTCCGGGAAGAAGTGGACTGGCCCTTGTGGTCTAGACTCCTGCGGCAGAGCCGACCACACCACTGTTCCCACAGCCAGGCAAACCCCGCGCATCGCGCGCGCATGCGCGCGAGGAGCTATGGCGCTGGGGCCGTATGGATGCCTCTCTCAGTAGGCTCCGCCAAGAGCCGCAGTTCGCGGGGGTGGGGGTCGCTCGCATCGCGCGGCGCGTGCGCGCGAGGGCGATCGACGTTCGCCGGCGGCTCCGTGTGGATGACGTGGAAGTTGCGGTACGGGATAATCCGGTGGGGTCGCAGGCCGGGATGCGGGCGGCGCGTAAACGGTGATGCGCTGTTTCAGGTGCCCTTGACGGCTGCTTTGAGCTGGCTGCCGGCGCTGAACTTCGGCACGGTCGTTGCGGCGATCTCAACCCTCTGCGAGGGATTGCGCGGATTGACGCCCATGCGAGCGGCACGGTCTTTCGCGCTGAACTTGCCGAACCCCACGAACGAGACTTCCTCGCGTCTTGCCAGGGCGTCGGTGATGGTTTCAAGGAACGCGTCAACGGCCTTCCCGGCGTCTCTCGAGGAGAGCCCGCTCTTGGCCGAGACCCTCTGGATGAACTCCTGCTTTGTCATGTGTCCCTCCCGTGTTGAGGTCGGATGCAGTCGGAGTTGGTGTGGTGCCTTGCGCGTCCTGGGCTCATCCGCTACCTAGGGTAAACCCCATTTTCGGTGCAGGTAGCGTCTCACCCCCTCTGCTGAGGCGCACTGGACACCGCAGTCCGGGGCGGCGGGGCCGCTCATCTCACCCGGGGAAGGCCAACAACCCGGAATGACCTCGCTTCGCTACCCGGCGTGTTGCTCCATCTGACACAGATGTCAAGACGTTTGGCACAGATGTCACAAAAGGTGACATATTCGAGTGTCTACAAGAGGAGGAAGCGTGCGCGTATTGCGTTCGAGGAAGAGATGGAGTGCCGCGATCATCGGAGTTGTGGCGATTGGAACGCTCGCAGCCGTCGCTCTCGGATCGCCGTCGTTCAATTTCACGTCGACGACTCTCGTCACCGCGAACTTGGACAACAAGGTCCAGGTGAACAGCGACCGGATCAAGCTCCAGACGAAAGATCCGACCGTCGTCCGCGTCGCGACGGTCGTCTTCGGTCCGGGCGGCTACAGCGGCTGGCATCACCACCCAGGCGTCGTGATCGTGTCGGTGAAGTCGGGTTCAGTGACCGTCTGGAATTCGGACTGCAGCCAGGAAACGTACGGGGCTGGCTCCGCGTTCGTCGAGAGCGGCGATGACCCGGGGCAGGTCACGAGCGTTGACGGGGCGACGAACATCGTGACGTACGTTGTCCCGAACTTCAGCCCGCTCGTCTTCCGGATCGACGACGACCCGCCGGCTTGCGCCACCCCGTAAGGGCACGCGGTGTCGCTGCGCACTTGGTGCCCGGCTCTTGTAGCTCGGGCACCAAGGGCGACGATCAGGATTCTCCACGACAACCCTCCAACGACGGAGCTTCGGCCCTAAACCCTGAGAGCAGCACTATCGCTCGTCTCTAACCGGTCGAGTCGGTCGTTCCCTTCCAGGTCACCAGCCGTGAAGGAGCAAGGACGCGACGAGGGAGCTTGGAGGTCAGCGATCGGACGGTTGATTTCGCCGACGCCAACGTGGGGTTGCGGTTCGAGGGCAGTGTGCCCGGAAAGGCGTGGGAGATCGCTGAGATCATCTGGGACACGAAGCCGCTGCCAACGGCCATAGCTGTGCTCGTCAACGACGACTAACTGTCCACAGGATGGTGTGTATCGGACGCCTGCGACTGCCCGAATAGGCGAGAACCCCGCCACGGAGTCATCTAGCGGGGTTCTCGACCAGGAGAGGGGGAGGTTCGCGGCAAGGCTGACCTCTCCCTACTTGGAGACGATGGACTGTGACAGATCACGTCGCTGTTTCCTACCATCCGGTTGCGTAGTTTCCCCGGATGTGCCGGGCGCCACGGCATCTACGGTAAGGCGCGCCTGATCGCGCCCGAGCCAGTCCCCGCTCTGGCGTCAACACGAAGGGGTGGGGAGAGCCGCGTGGGGAGTCGGCCACGCTGCGCGCGCGCACGTCGGCTGTTGGGCTTCACTACTTCTTGTCCCGCAGACACCCCGCCTACGGTTGAGGAATACTGAGAGGAACGAGACGGAGGTCCTGCGGTGACCGAGAATTTGGAGGAGGACCGATACCGGGTCAGGGCGACGGGCGGATACTTCGAGGTCTGGCGACGACCGAACGACCTCCGGCCCGAATGGCGGATCACCTGGCTACCGGACGGCGACGACGTGGGCCACACCTGGACACCGAGCACAGACCTAGAGGTCGACGGGGTGGACGACAAGAACAAGCTACTCGCGTGGGGCCGTGAGCGCTTCGGGCCGAACGACGACAAGAAGTAGAGCTGTTGCTACACGACGTGTCAGGAATGTCCCCCGACACCGAGGGCTATTCCTGATGGTTCAGTCTGAGACTAGGGCGGGCCTCTTCTGTCGCAGACTCGCCCGCTATGTCTCGGGGGGCAACGAAGGAGGCCCCGCCTTCACGCTGAAGTTCTCGGGCGGCTGATGCTGTGGGATCAGCCCGAACCTGTCGAGGCTAAACCTGCGCCCACAGTACGCGCACAGCCCCGACGTGACGCCGAAACCGGACTTCCTTTGTCTGCCGTATCGGTGCGGCCCCGCCACCGTCGCACTCTCCTGGCCCGGTCCGACCCATCCCGCTTGAGAGCCTAGCCACGCGAAGCTCTATCCCGGTCGCTCGGCTCGCGGTTACTGCACGACGAACGACGTTCTTCAGCTTCCCCGCTGATCCGTACGAGACGACGATTGGCCAACGTCCGGGATTCGTGCGTGACCCGACCTTCCACGTCCAGGTGATCCTCGAACCGCGCTTAGGGGTAAGACCCTTCGCATGCGATGGGGTAGTCGAGTAATACACCGCGATCGAACACGTACTCGCGGGCGACACCGCCACCGTCAACGACGCCGTGTCGTTCGTGCCTACCGGCGATGTGACCCTGACGAGGCGCACACCCGCCGATGCCTGCGCCGGTAGCGCGAGAGCCAGGAACACGCTGAGGAACAGAATTCGACTGTGCACGACTCGCCCTCTCTCGAGCCGGAGGGGGCGCGGGGTCGAACCTCGTCCGGAACTCGGCTTCCCCGCGCCACCCGAAAGCCTACGCCGCACCCCAACGGCTGCCTAGTGTCCAGTTCGGACCCTGCAACAATGGCGGACTTGGCTGTCGACGAGATCATCGATGCGCTCTACGGCCTACCACTGGAGGAGTTCACCCAGCGGCGGAACGAGGCGGCGCGTGAGCTTCGGCAAGCGGGAGAACGCGAGGATGCTGAGCGGGTAAAGGCTCTTCGTAAGCCGACTGTCTCGGCTGGCGCGGTGAACCGGCTCGTTCGCGAACACCGTCTCGAGGTTGAAGCATTTCTGAGGGCAGCGGCTTCCCTGCGCGATGCTCAATTCGCCGGCAAGGGTGACCCCGCAGGGGCGAGCGACCGTGAACGGAAAGCGCTTGACCGTTTGGTTCGCTTGGGCGGCGCGGCCGTCCGCCAGTCATTCCTGGCCGCTGCCGTGGACGACGAGGCAGCACGCGAACTCCTTGAAGCGCGGCTGGTGCGCGAGCTCGAGCCGCGTGGGTTCGGCACCCTCGTCACCCACGCGAAACCGGCAGCCGCAACCCCGGCCAAACGACCTTCACCGAAGCCGAAGAGACCGGATGACCGCGCCGCCCGCGCCAAGCTACGAGAAGCGCAAGAGGCGGTCACGGCCGCCGAGGTGCAGGAACACCAGGCACGGCGACACTGGAGTCAGGCCCAGAAGGAGCTCGAGCGGGCCCGGGCAGTAGCCGAGAAGGCCCAGCGCGACCTCGACCGTCTACAGCGCGCCCCCTGAGGATCCAGCGGACACCACTTGTAAACCGTCCTTCTGTCGGGTGACGCTCCAAGTGACCTGAGCTACCTTCGACAGATGCTCGAGCCGCCGAGCGATCGGGGCGACCAGCCGCCGCCGAGCAAGAGACGCGTCCTGGTGTGTGTCGAGTGCGGCCTAGTGGCTAAGGGCAACGCGAGCGGGTGGCGCGTCTACCTCAATGACGATGACCAGCCGGTGGTCTACTGCCCGGAGTGCGCCGAGCGCGAGTTCGGCAGCGAGTAGCGAACGAGGACGGTAGGCCGCTACCGTCCTCGTCCGGCTCGAGACGGCGGAGCCCGGCGAAAGTCCCCCTACGCTCGCGGCTCCGCCGTCGTCTCCTCAGTCTCGCGTCGCGTGCGAGCCGCGTCCACGATCCGTTGTCACCAGCGGTTGACTATGCTTCGAGCCGAGAAGAGCGTGCCGTGGCTCGCCGAGCACGCGACTCCCGCCGAGCGCCGGGAGTGGCTCCGAGCGGAGGAGGAGGCTCGCCTCTCCGGGAATCCCCTCGTGACCCTACGGACGTTCGGAGTCTTCCGCCGTCTCCTCGATCTCCTCGAGGCCCGCGCCGTCTCGGACGCTCGCGCTCGAGGGCGATCGTGGGGAGAGATCGGCGAAGCGCTCGGCCGCTCGCGGCAATCGATCCATCGCCAGTACAGCGGGAACGGTCGCTAGCCCTCCGGCAGCCCGGCCCGCGCCGATTACGTCGCGTTTCTCTCGTCGAGGCGTTGCACGATCGCTTCTTCACCGATGAGGCCGACGAGGCGGGAACCAACGAGTAAGTGTCAGGTCGGCGGGGCTCATATACTCGCGGACGTACCGTTTGATCCCGGCCAGCCCCGCCACGAAGCTGTCTCGCTTTCGGGCCGCAGCGATCTCCTGCTTCTCGTCCTGCGACTTGAACAGCTTCACGAGGGCAGGGGACGACCTCACCTCCTCAGAGGCTCGGACTGTGACAGATCACGTCGCTGTTTCCTAGCGTCCGGTTTGCGTGGTTTCCCCGGATGTGTCGCCCAGTGTTGAACCGGGTAAGCCCCTCGCAGAGGCTTGGAAGAGAGGACTCATGAAAGGCTGCGTTGCCGTCGCAGAGATCCAAATCGACGCCGCTCCAGCTCGCGTGTGGAGCGCGTTGACCGATCCGGCCGAAATAGAGCAGTACATGTTTGGCTCGGAGGTCGTTACTGACTGGGAACCCGGCAGCCGCATCGTCTGGAGAGGCGAGTACGAGGGGAAGAGCTACGAGGATCATGGCAAGATCCTTGTGTTCGAGCCCGACCGACTCCTCGCGATGACCCATTTCAGCTCGCTCAGCGGGGAGCAGGATGTCCCTGAGAACTACCACTCGCTTTGGTATGAAGTCGACGAGGTCGACGGCGGGACGCGAGTAAGGCTAACTCAGGACAACAATCGGAGCCCTGAGGCGGCTGAGCACTCGCGGGCCAACTGGGAGACGATGCTCGCGGGGCTCAAGTCCGTCGTCCAGTGGAGTGAGGCTCGCGACCCAGAGGCGGCACGGAACTAGTTCCCATGGAGGCGGCGCTGTCGCACCTCGGAGGCGGCCCTCCAGGACTACAAACAGCACCACCCCCGACCACGGCGCAGGAGGGAGAGAGAACCCCGGCCGCGTCGCGTCGCATGACGGTACTCGAGCACCGGCACCGTTGCCTACACCTCAGACGTATAGGCCCTCACGCACTCCCACAAGGGTAGGCGTCGGTGCTGTCCCTCGCAGCCGTTGAACTTGGGGAACGAACGCCGACGCTGCGCAGACAGATGATCCAACTCCCGCAGGATGGCCTCAAGCTGATCGCCGCTCAGCACGACGAGCTGTTCGAGCGGGCAGCGTTGCGGTGGCATGCACGGCTCGAGCTGGAGGTGCCTGGCATGACCCTCGAGGAGTCGGCGCTCGCGCTGAACGCGCTCCTCGCGTTGCGTCGAGCTCCAGACGATGGGATCGCTGAGGAGGCTCTCGACGCGTTGCTACGTCGACAGGGTCTTCGGCCGGCGCGAAATCGTTGCCGCGTAAGCGACCGGGCGCGTCTCCGTCTCGGCAATCCGCGAGGATCGTCGGGGCCGTAAAAAGAAGTGGGCCGGTTGTGGGGACGACTTGGCTCGAACGTGTGGCCCTGGGCATCACCTCTCCCGCCTAGGGCTGCACGTTCCTTAGGTGAAGGCCCTTCATAGGCACGGTGACGACTGGTCGCCGGGTCGGACGAACTAGAGGCGCTAGCGGACCACCGCACTGCCGAGCAGGCGCTCGGCGCAAAGAGGGAGCGCGGTCACCCGCGCCCCCAACAAACCACACGGCGGGTCAGCGACTAACAGACACCGACGACGATGTCACCGGAGGGGCCGCCCTTGTGGTAGGTGACCGTCCCTGGCGTCGTGTTTTGGATGCAGTAGCTCGTGATGTTCGCACGCACGATCTTGACGTTCTTGATCCCCGCGTCGTAGCTCTGCTGAAGCTTGGTCAGCGTCACACCGGTGTAGCCGGTGGAGTGGTCGGCGTTGAAGCCCTCCATCCCGGGCACGGCGGCGCGGACATTCGCCTTCGCAGCGGACACGTTTGCCCGGGTGCGGAAGCTCAGATACGACGGAACCGCAATCGCCAACAGGATGCCGAGGATGATGATCACGACAAGCAGCTCGATCAGCGTGAAGCCGCTCTCCTCGCGTACGAGGCGACGCCTCAACAGTGAAATCATGGCTGTGCTCCTTCTAGGTGGTCAGAACAGTGGCACCGCACCTATCGGGCATCTCGTCGCCGATCGCGAGACTCATTTGGGGGGATCGGGCAACCGAGCCACCGACTGCTCCTAAACGCAGGACTCTTTAAGCCCTGCGGATGAAAGAGAAGATCATCACCACGAGCAGGATGATGACCAGGATCCCGATCAGTCCATAACCTGTTCCTGCGATCGCAAGCATCCTCAGACCTCCAATATTGATGGCTGGGCGGTCGAGTACCCGATCGGCCCGGCTCTCAACCTCGTCTTGTAGGGAAGTCTGGCCCGCAACCGAAGAGTGCGAGGCTGAGGAACACCACCGGGAGGGTGCGGGTGAGCGCCGTGCGGAACTTGTGGGCGTTGGTGCAGGGTGATCCGGGTCTTCATGCGCCGCGTCAACGGCTGGATGACGGTCTTCTGGATCTGCATGATCCCGATCTCCTATTCGCTCGGCTGGCTTAGCAGCGTCACCTATGTATCCGCGCTTTCGTTGTGGGCGCTGGTTACAGGGCACTGGTCGACGTGGCAGGCGGCCAGGGTCGAGGTGGCGCAGAAGGAGCAGGCCGAGGCAGCCGAAGCGCACCCAGTCGAGGAGCGCGTCGTCGAGGCCATGGTTGAACAGACGAGCGTCGAGAAGGACCCCGGCTCGGACGCCTAGAGGGACCGCCCCGAAATGCGCACCGGCGAAGACGGTCAACCTTGTTCGAGCGGGCCCCTTGCGGTGGCATGCGCCGCTCGAACTGGAGTGCCCGGCCTGACGCTCAAGGAGTCAGCGCTCGCGCTGAACGCGTTGCTGACGCTATATCGAGTCCCCGCGGACGGCACGGCCGAGGAGGCTCTTGACGCGCTGCTCCGACGGCATGGAATTAGGCGGCGCGAATCGTTGCCGCGTGACGTTTCGCGCTTAGTGTTTCCAGGGTAACCCAACGGGGGGCGACAGGCGCGCCGTGCAGCTTGCCGCCCCCGGTTTGCTAGGCGGGGTGTGTTGGGCCGCCAACACGCCCTCTGCGGAGCGGCGCACATCTCTCTCCCTGCGCCGGGCTCGGCTGGCCTCCCTCCTTGCGCCAGTCGAGCCGTCCTCCGCAACGCAAGGAAGAACGGGGTGTGCTGGGCCGCCAGCAACACCCCGGAAGGCTTCCTCGCCCTATCGGTCAGGGCAAAGTGAGCTTACCCAGAACGACTAGCTCGCGTGCTTGGGCTAGCTGCGGACTTTGCGGAGGACAACCACGGGCGGCTGTTCCTTGCAATCGACGGACTCAACCAGGTACCGCTGCCCCTGGTAGAGCTCGACTGCCCCCGCTACAACCGGTAAGGCCCGGTCGGCCAATGCCGGTTCTGGCAGCGGCAGGACACCAGTGAACCTGAAGAGGTAGCGGGTCACACCTGCCCGACTCGAACTCTTCCGCTCGTGCGTTCCCCCGTCTCCTACTGGGCCGTGCCGCAGACCAGCCAACATCGCTCTTTCTCCCAACTAGGTGGAACCACAGATGAGTCTTTCTATCGTCGCCTGTCGCATGGGGCGCCAGACCTCGATGGGGGGATACGACGACGCAGCCGCAGCCCCCGAGCACAAGCACCAGCCCTAGACCAGCAGCTTCCGCAACACCACCACCGGCGGGTTTTCTGTTTCAACGATCGACTCGACTAGGTACCGCTCCCCCGCATACATCTCGACCGTGCCCGCGATGATTGGGTCGTCGCGAAAGACGTTCTCGGGGGGCCATGTCAACTCGGAAGGCCCGACGAACTCGAGGCGGTAGCGGATCATGGTCGCGCCAGATTAGTGATCGGGCGGTGACGACGTCGCTCGTCCCGCGGGTCAGGTGGTCGGAGCTCCAAGGCCGCGCGGGTCGTGAGCATACTCTTCAGGCGTCGTGCGGCGAGATGCGAGTCCTGGCGATGCGGTTCACAGACGACCTTCGGGACGGTGAATCCACGTTCGTCACGATCGACGGCTCGACGACGGTTACCGAGCCACACCGCGAAACTGTGGGCTGACCGGCCTCCCCCGTCAGTCCATCGACACCGTCGGGCCCCGGACATACAGGAGGGACCCCCATGACTCGCTGGGTCACCCCGCAGGCGCACGCACGTACGCGCGAGCCACGCCCTCCCCCGCGATCGCGAGGGTCAACCCTGGAGCCTCGTAGCAATTAATGATCGGTGTCGTAGCCGGCGCCGCTCCCTCGCGCGCGCGATAGAAGCCAACTCCCAGCCCGCGGACGACGACTTGATGCCTACACCGGCTCAGTCACTTGAGTCTGGTCGTTTCTTTCCCCGGCCATGATGGCCTGGTTGGTGTCCCGGTGGGCCTGTGCAGAGAGTGCGGAGGTCGTCGAACTGCGACTGTGGCCCGTTGATCGTCTGAGCGCGGTCGAGGAGTGGGAGCGCGTCGGTGCAGCGGCCGAGGTCGGCGTAGACGGAGGCGAGGTTCCAATCGGCGTTTACCTCCGCTTGGGTACCGGAGCCGGAGACGAGGCCAGCTGCTCGCTCAAGGAGCGGTAGGGCGCTTTGGAGCCTGCCTTCCGCGAGAAGCGTTTGGCCTTGGCTGGCGAGGGTCGCGGCTTCATCCGAGCCGGGAGTGTTCGCGGCAGGTGCCCGTCTCGGGGTGGCCGGCGCTGTGGTGGTGACGGTCACCGTCCGGGGCGGCGGCTGCGCGGCTGCGCCTCCGTGTCCGCGGGTGAGCACGGCGGCGAGGAGCGCACCGACCGACAGGAGCAGTGCAGCGAGGGCGAGCAGCGCCCAACGCCGTGAGGCCGGTCGCCTGACCCCGATCGCGCCGGGCACGACTCGGGTGGTGCTCTCGCCCGCGGCATGGGCCGCGCGTAGCGCGTGGACGAGCTCGCCACAGGTGGAGAAGCGCACACCGGGGTCCTTTGCGAGTGCCCGCTCGAACACCGGATCCACGAGTGTCGGAATGTCGTCTCGGAGACTCGATGCCGAAGGGACGGGTGCATTGACGTGGGCCGCCGCCTCGGCCGTGGCCGAGTCACGCCGATATGGCCGCTCACCTGTTAGCAGCTCGAAGGCGACCACGCCCAGCGAATAGCGGTCTGCTGCCGGCCCGGCCGGCTTCCCCTCCGCCTGCTCGGGCGCCAGATACCCGGCCGTACCGAGCACCGTGCCCGTCCGGGTCAGCGCCGTCAGCCCAAGTGCGGTCGCGATCCCAAAGTCAGCAACACGCAAGCTCCCCTTCCCATCGAGAAGAAGGTTCGCCGGCTTCACATCGCGGTGCACAACCCCTTCGGCGTGGGCGTGATCGAGTGCGCCCGCCGCCTCCTCCAGCCAGCGAAGCGCCGACGCCAGCGGCTGCGCACCGCTCCCACGCATCACGTCGCCGAGCGAACCGCCACCTAGATACTCCATCACGATGAACGGTCGGCCCTGCCAGACACCGACGTCGTAGACCGTGACCGTGTGCGGCTCACCCGAAAGCCGTGCAACCGCACGCGCCTCCCTGCCAAACCGGCGTGGCAACTCCGCGTCGGCGGCGTGGCGATCATCGAGCAGCTTGACCGCCACGACACGACCAAGCTCCCCATCGATCGCCCGATACACCTCACTCATCCCACCCCGCGCCACCAACACCGCCTCGCGATACCGAGGCGGGAGCAAGCTCTGGGCGACCGCTGGCCCGTCCAGCCGTGCCGTTACCTCTTCATCGCCACTCTTCATGGGTGTCGCTCCCCCAAGGGCTCGCGAGGGACCACTCCTACCTTCATGACTGCACCACATCGTTCAACCGGTCGGTAAGACCTCTGTAAAAGAATCGCGGCCGGTGGGAAGCGCTCAAAGATGCACGTACATTCCCGCTCCAACTGAGCCAGGGGTTTCCCGGCTGGATCAAAGAGGAAACGTCAGCGTTCCTCAAGAAACGCCGCGGGCGTCGCCCGCAATGCCCGCCACTCGCCCTCCCCGCGATCACGAGGTCAGCCCTGGGGCCGCGATACGAACACCATCTGGCCGCCGGCGAACGTCGATCGCCCTCGCGCGCACGCGCGCGCGATACGAGCTGACCGCCCCCCAGACGACGGCGCATCCGTGACGGCGATACCGTCAACCCCGAGGCCTGGCGAGCCGCATTGGGCGTGTTCGAGCACGCCTACGGCCGAGCGCCCGAGCAGGTCGAGCCGGTCGTTGGACTGCCCGAGGATGCACTGGCAATCCAGGCCATGAGCTGGCGAGAGCTGCAGGTCCTTGCCCTGCGGTTCACTGAAGGCCTTCGGGCCGGTGATCCCGCAGCCGTCACGATCGACGGCGCAGCGGACACCGAGCCTACACACACGTTGGGCTGACGCCCACCCCGCAACCTGCCGTCCCGGCTCCGGGGCCTGCTAGCAGGCAGACGCTCCACTGCCCCGGTGTTTAGGAATGTTCCCTGACCCAACCTGGTTGAATGAGATCGGTGGAGCCGCGCTCGAAGCAGCAGGACCCTACAGTCGGCCCCGGGTCGTCGACACGGCCGGAAACGACAACGGCTACGTCTGCGCACACGCGCAACCCGACAGCGTCAGGGATGCGTTCTGCCGACAAGGCGCGGCGCTCGCGTGCCTGTTCGAGCAGCTCGGCCTGCCGCACTATCTGTTCACAGACGACGACAGCCCCGCCAGCGACAAGTCCGGCGCGGCCTAGTTGTAATTCCTAGGAACGTTGTTCCATCCGGGTCTCCTTGGAGGCTGGGGGTGTCGAAGCCACCAGTCCCAAGGAGGATCCCGGATGGAACTGCACGGTAACGCTCGCACGACCCTGTTCAGCCGTCTGTTGATCGTGAGGCGGGTCGAAGACGAGGGGTGGACGCTCGTGGAGGCCGCGATCGCCTCGGATCGCGAACTCGCATGTCTTGATAGACGACAGGGCGATCGGGCGCGACAGAGCGATGCGGTGTGGATCGGGTGAGACGATCGGGGAACGTCGTGGAAGATCGGCGGGCAACACGCGTCTGCCAGCCAGATCTCCCTGCTATTCGGGCGTTTCGGAGTCGTCTCGTGGAGGATCGTGGAACCCTTTGATCGGCCTGTCACGCCGGAGGTCGCGGGTTCGAGTCCCATCGCTCCCGCCTCCCCGCGGTACCTCGGGCTGACGGGGATCGGCCTGCTGCCGGGCATCCTCACCAGGGTGCAGTACACGCAGCAGGTCGTGGTTGAGAACAGCCAGGTCGAGACGAGCACGAAGGTCGTCAGCGACGATCTCAGCCCCGGCCTGCTCGCGATCATCGGCGTCGGGCCGACCGAGAAGCAGCAGGTCGTCTCGACCCTCGCCGTCACCACCTCGGTCAGCACCACCGACTCGACCACGATCTCCACCGACCTACGGCCCGGACGCTCGTCGACGGCGTCCGCACGGAGCTCGCGGTGTTCTACGACCGCGCGCTCGGAACGATCGCGTTCCAGGACGCGACGCCGTAATCGCACCTGCCCGGCCCATCCCTCCCACGCGCTGCGAGCACTCCCGCGTGGCCGACACTCCGAAGCCTGCGGCGGTGATGATCGACGACTGCCCCAGCGATGAGCGCTCCGGCGCGCCGGTCGACGGCTGAGAGCGGGTCGCTCGTCAGGCGCCCGCGCCTCGAGGAATCCCTGACTTCAGGCACCGGATCGTGGCACCAACGCGCGGATCGTGGTGCCGTACGGGGTGGAGGAGATCGTGTAGTCGTATGCCAGAGCCGCGACGATGTCGAGCCGTAACCTACGCTCGGCCCGGCGGGCGGGCCTGATGTAGAGACCCTCGCCGGAGTCGCTCACGGTCATGGAGAGCCCGACTCGAGTGAGCTCGAGCGTCAGGTCCACGTCGACCTGCGCCGGCTCCGCCCTGTGCTCGATCGCATCGGCGACGAGCTCACTCACCACCAGCACGCACCTGCTGGCGAACGGCTCCGCGGCATCCGGGCCGAGCAGATCCCTGACCTCGTGCCGTGCAAGAGCTGCACTGTCCGGTCGTGCGGGGTGCCTGACGGTCATCTCAACGCTTCTTTGCCTTCACGGCATGTTCGAGCTCGGCCTTGTTCATCTTCGACCGGCCCTCCACCCCGAGCTTCCTCGCCTCGGCATAGAGCTGATCTCGCGTGCGGCCCTTCGCCCGGTTCGTGCCGGACCTGAGCCCGCCCCTGCGCCCCGAGGAGATATCGCGCGTCGATGTCCGCGACGCGGTCCTCGACTCACCGTGCCGGGCCCGTTCCTTGTTGACGGTTCGGGCTGCGATCTCCTCGGCGACGTCCTCAGAGCGCCCGCGCTCCTCGAGGCTGTCCTTGATGTGCTCGTACTGGCGGGCCCGCTTCGAACCCTTCTCGACTCCACGTGGCGGCATCCGAGGACCTCCATCACGCTGAATTCGCTGACACCCTGTAGGTACCCCGCCCGAGGCCGTCACGAACACGGGCGGCACTCCCGGTCCTCAAGCGCCTCCTCGCGCGTCTCGAAGATCCGAAATGCCCGGTCGATCAGCGATCTCGAACACCTCCGGATCGCCCGCCGATCGACCACCAGGAACAGCTCCCCGCCCTCGAGCCGAAAGGCACTTCGAGGCACCGATCACCACGGCCACGGTCGTCGAGGCGATAAAGCACGTGTCGGTCATGTCGAGCACGATTCGACAAGCCCCCTAGGCAATCGCCCCAGCAGAGCCTCCCTGAGCTCCGGCGCAGCTAATAGGTCGGCTCGTGAGTGTGTCGTAGGTATGGGTCGCGGAGACGTGTATTGGGCGCCGCTGGTTTCTGATCCCGGAGGCGGCTTTGGGGGGTGGCGAGGACGGCTGCTTGGGAACGAGTTGCGTGAGGTCGTGTCGCTCAGAGCCGCTCCGTTTGGCGGCCCAAGCGGAGGTGGATCGGATCCCACCGATTCGAGAACCGTCCCCACTCTCGGCTGATTCCCGGCGGTGAGCCGCCCCCAGACCTACGCTGCGAGCGCCTGGTCGCGATCAAGGACACAGTCGAGTTGGTCGACCATACCGGTGATCTCGAGGGCCCGCCTGACGATCCCCTCCGCTCTCAGCTGGACGCGCAGCCGCGAGCCCCGCTCTCGCGCTTGCCGATCGGCAAGCGCGAGGATGCCTATGACCGTCGAGTCGATGAACTCGGCCTCGGTCAGATCGATCACGACCAGGTCGTACTGCTCGACCAGCCTCGCAAACAAATCGTGGAGCTCCTGCCGTGTCGCCAGATCGTGTTCGCCGCGTAGCTCGACGACAACGCGGCGATGACCAGCCTGCAGCACCAAGACCTCGGAAATCATCGCGGGCGGCCCCCTTCATCTCGCTGCCGTACAGAGAAAGGGCTACTTCTGGTATCCGGAACGCCTGTTAGCGTCTATAATGCCGCGACACACATAGAGCGATACGAAATATAGGAAAAATCTTTCACGTATGTCAAGTCCGACCAACACCCACACGAAGACCTGGCACTTCCTCTCCAACCACACCCAGGTGCTCCTCTGCATCGCCCGTGACCTCGACACCCGACTCCGCGACATCGCCCAATCCGTCGGAATCACCGAACGAGCAGCGCAACGCATCGTCGCTGACCTCATCCAAGCCGGTTACATCGAAAACGAACGACTCGGCCGGCGCAGCCGCTACACCATCAACCGCGACATCACAATGCGCCACCCCGCCCAAACCAACCACGAGATCGGCGAACTCCTCGACCTCCTCACCCAGACCGACCCGCCCACTTCCCAGCCCTAGAGAGACGCAAGTCCGCATTTCTCCAAGGGGCCGTCGTCGGATGTTGTTGCCCGTTTGCGGCCCTTCTCAACTCGCCACCTCAGGGATCTCGTTCGTGCGGGCACGCCGAGCCAGCCACCGGAGGCTAGAGCGATAGAGCGTGCAGCGGCGGGGGGCCGCTTGCGCTGCTGATCGTGAGCGTGGCTGCTCGTTCGTCTAGCTCGAGGGTTCCGATGGAGTTCTCGAACGTCGGCCCGGCGACGAACCTCCAGCTCACGGGAACGTCCGTCACGCCCGCGGCGCGGGCGATGCGACCGAGCGGAGCGGCGGCCGCGCGGGAGCCGCCGAGGCGGATCGCTCTTCGCTGGGCCGATGTGAGCGGGTTTCGAAACGGCGAGCAGACGATCTGGTAGACGTGGCTCGCGTGCGGGACGCAGAGATCAACCTCTGCGACGTAGGCGGCGTGTACGTCCCCGCCGAGCAAAAGGATCGTGGCCGGCGCGTTCCCGTGCGAGCCGAGGCTGATCTCGCGCACGCAGGTCAACGAGCAGCCGGAACGAGCGCTGGAAGGCGGGCCAGTGCTCGAGGTCGACTGCTCGGCGCAGACGCTCGGCCGCGCGTGCCGCAAGCCCGCCCCAGGCGCCGTCGCAGAGCGCCTCGCTCAGCGCCTCGAGATGGTGGATCCCATGAGGCATGAAGACGGGGAGTGTGCCGGCGATCACGAGGTGATCGAAGCTGCCGTGGCAGTGCTCGACGATCCACTCCCACTCGCCGTCGTCGATCATCTCCCGCCGTCCGTCGCCGAGTACACGTGCCGCCCGCGAGTCGATCACGAGCAGCCGCGAATGGCCGAAGTCGCGATAGTAGGCCCAGCGGCTCGATGCCGATTCCCGGTCACAGCGCCTGGCGAACTCGCGGAGACGCGGCCCTGCGTCGTCGTCGCTCTGCACGAGCTTTAGCAGCTCCTCTTCGGCGAGTTCTGGTGGCGAGAGGTTGCCGAGATGCTGGTAGAGCCAGTACGACATGAAGGCGCCCGTAATCCGTTCGTCCCACCAGGGCAGCGCGCGCATCTCCTCGATCCACGACCAGGAGATGTTCCAGTCATCCCTTACATCGTGGTCGTCGAAGATCATCGTCGAGGGCACAGTGGAGAGGAGCCAGCGGATGTCCGGGTCAGACCACGACTCGCGGTAGAGCCGGGTGAACTCCTCGAAGTCGGCGACCTCCCCTCCCGGCGGCACCGACGGGTCGCGCCGGCTCCGGATAAAGGCCGCCGTCTGCGGCGGGACGGCATCCGCGTAGACCTGGTCGCCAAGCAGGAGGAGCGCGTCGGGCCAGGGGGTCGAGCCCGCCTGGAGACGCCTCGAGTAGGCCCAAAGCGCGTCCCTGCCGACTCCGTCCGGATGCTGTGATGGCAAGCGCGTGTAGGGCTCTCGCTCCGGCATGCCGACCCGGCAGGATCCGAAGACGAGTCGCGACCGCCGCTCGTGCTCGCGCGTGTGGATCGAGCAGCCAGGGCGGCCGTCCTGCGGCGGCCAGACAGGCTCGCTTCCGATTCTCACCTCGTAGGGCGTGACCGTTCCCGGCTCGAGCCCACCAACCGTCACGAGCGCGTAGTGATGGCCCTCAACGTGGAATGTCCTTGCTCGGTGGCCAAGGACGTCGACCTCGGCGGGGGCGCTCGTCTCGACCCAGACGGTCGCAGTCGTCGTGCCGGTGTAGCGGAGCAAAGGGCCGACGAGGAGCTGAGGTGCGCCGGTCACCTGACGGTCACGCGCGGTCCCCCGCGGTGTTGCCTGCCGCTCGCCTTGCTCTCCTGCGCCCTGGCGGATTCGACGATGGCCTCCGCAGGCGCACCGAAGCGAAGCAGGCGGCCGCCGAACGCGATGCTGCAGATCGCAAACCAGCCCCAGCCAAGCAGCACGCCGGCGATCACGTCGGAGAGCCAGTGGACGTCGAGCAGCACCCGGCTTGCCGCCACCCCCACCGCGATACCGGCAGCAGCCCCAGCGAGCGTGGCCCGCCAGAGCCTCGTGCGCCGCCGCGCGAGCAGGAACGCGGCGCCGGTGTAGAATGCCGCGGCCGTCACCGAATGTCCGCTCGGAAACGATGGGCCGAGTGCGGCCGCGGCCGGGTTGAGTGCGGGTCGGGCGCGATCCGCGAGGTGCTTGACGGTCAAGGTGAGAACCTCCTCGCCCGCCAGCAGCAGGACGAGAAACGGCACGATCCAGCGGCTCGGCGCACGGACCGACTCCACCGCGACCACGACGATCGCGAAGGCTCCGATCGTCCACCAGGAGCCGAGATCCGTGACGAGCGTGAGCCCGTGGGTGGAGAAGACGCTCGCGTGATCGTGGCCCCAACGGGCGGCGCCGTTGTCGAGCGTCCTGAGTTGCTCGTTCCCTCGGATGAGATACGCAAGGATTGCCAGTACGAGCCCGCCTCCGATCGCAACGATGAGCGCAATCGACAGCGCCAGGCCTGTCGCAGCGTCGGGCTCTACGCGCGCCGCGAGAAACGCCCGAAGCCGCCGATGGCGCCCCACCGACTCCTCGACGGCACGTGTCGCCGCAGCAACGGACGAGGGCGAAGCGACGCTCGCGCGGGGAACCCTCGCGGCCAGTACGCCGGCCAGGCCGGCGGCGGTCAGAGCGAGGATCAGGCAAAGGAGCAGCGGCATCGGTCTCGCGGCGGGGTTTCCCGCAGTGGGCCAGTGGGTAAACAGGCGAGATGAACGTGGCGTCCTCCACCGCCGTCGGTCAAGCCTCACTGGGCGCCACCGCGGGTCAGGCCCATCCCGCTCCTGTGGGCGGCCGGGTTCCGGTCATCGAGGCGGGCGGCGGAAGCGTGCCGGAGCGTTTTGCGGATGCACTCCGCGGCCACCGTGCGGTGACCGTCTTCCTTCTCGCGGCGGCTCTTGGCTATCTCCTTCTCTTGTGCGCGACGATCGCCGTCGGGTTCCTGCTCACTGGAGTGCTGCTCCACACCGGCGGCGTCGCCCGCGCCGACGAGTGGGTCGTGACCTGGCTTGCCGCACACCGGAGCCCGTCCCGTACCGAAGCATCCCTGATTGGCTCGATCATCGCCGGCGGGGTGGTGATTCCGGCCCTGGTCGGCGTCGTGGCCGTGGCTCTTGCCTGCATCCGTCGCTGGCGCGTGGCGGCCTTCCTGATCACCGCGATCGTCGTCGAGGTTGCGACCTATCGGGTCACGACCTGGATCGTCCATCGCCCCCGCCCCGGAGTCGTCAGGCTGGAGCACCTGCCGGCCAACGCGAGCTATCCGTCCGGCCACACCGCCGCCGCGGTCGCCGTCTACGGCAGCCTGGCGCTCGTGCTCGCCTCCCGCTTCCGAAATGCCTGGGTTCGCGTGCCATGCTGGATTCTCGCCGTCGCCGTACCAATCTATGTCGCAACCGCCCGGATGTACCGCGGCATGCACCATCCGCTCGACTCTCTCGCCGGCGCCGCAATCGGAGTGGCGGCCCTGCTGGTCGCACTCTTTGCCGCTCGGGCCGCCGGCGCCGCCGAGCGCGTTCGGGGCAAGCCATGAGCTCCGTCGCGGTGATCGCCCATACGGGGAAGACGTTCGGCGGCGGCCTGCTGGCGCTCCGCAGGGCACTCGAAGCCGAAGGCGTCGCCGAGCCGCAGTGGTTCGAAGTCTCGAAGAGCAAGCAGGCTCCCAAGCGCGTCGAACAGGCCCTGGACCGCGGCGCAGAGCTCGTGTTTGCGTGGGGCGGCGACGGCCTCGTGCAGCAGTGCGTGAACGTGCTCGCAGGCTCGAAGACCGCGCTTGCGATCCTTCCGGCCGGCACGGCGAACCTGCTCGCGACCAACCTCGGGATCCCGCAGGACATCATCACCGCGGTTCGGATCGGGCTCCACGGAGAACGGCATAAGCTCGACCTCGGCAAGCTAAATGGGGAACTCTTCGCGGTGATGGCCGGGGCGGGCTTCGACGCGCGCATGATCGGGGACGCCAGTGGGCGCATGAAAGACACGTTCGGTCGGCTTGCGTATATCTGGACCGGATCGAGGAACCTCCGGATCGAACCGTTCAAGGCAACGATCCAGGTCGACGGCACGCGCTGGTACCACGGCAAAGCCAGCTGCATCCTCGTCGGCAACGTGGGCGATCTCTTCGGCGGCGTCGAGGTCTTCGCCGACGCGCGTCCGGACGACGGCATGCTCGAGCTCGGCGTGGTAACGGCCGATGGGTTCACTCAGTGGCTCCGTACCCTCGCGCGCACGGCGACGGGGAGCCCCGGCGAGTCGCCGTTCGTCCGGACCACCCACGCCCGTACCGTGAAGGTCAAGCTGAATCGCGAGGTTCTCTATGAGCTCGACGGAGGCGCGCGAACCAAGACGAAGTCGCTGCGGATCAAGGTCCAATCGGCACACCTGGACGTGTGCGTCCCACCGATCCCTCCGAGCGGCGACCGCGTTTCCGAACTCGCCGCCGCGGGTAGTCAGGGCTCGCGATGACGTCTTCGCCCGACACGGTCGTTCCGAGCCCAACGAGTGTGGGTGAGGCGTTCGTCCGGACCGGTGCGTTCGAAGCTCTCTCCCGCGCCGGCTTCGTGGCGCGAGGGCTGATCTACGGGATCATTGGGATTCTCGCGATCAAGCTGGTGTTCGGTGTCGGTGGCAAGACGACGAACCAGCAGGGTGCGCTGCGGACCGTTGCCCACCAGCCGCTCGGCAAAGTGCTTCTGACCCTCGTCGCCGTTGGGCTGGCCGGCTATGCGATGTGGCGGTTCCTCCGCGCGGCGCTGGGCCACGGGCCCGAAGGCCGCGATACCGGAGCCGACCGCATCGTCGCGTTCGCCAGCGGCGTCGTCTACGCCGGACTGTGCGCGATCGCCGTCGAAATCCTGCTTGGGTCTCGCGGGAGCTCGGCGTCTCCGCACAGGGCAGCGGCGGGCGTCCTCGGCTGGCCGGCGGGGACATGGCTCGTCGGCATCGCCGGCGCGGTGATGATCAGCGTTGGCCTGTACCAGGGATACCGGGGAGTCACACAGGACTTCCTCGAAGACTCGAAGACCGAGGAGATGGGCCCGGCCACCAGGCGCTGGATCTCGAGGATCGCCACCTTCGGCTATCTCGCCCGCATGGTCGTCTTCGGCCTCGTGGGCGTGTTCCTGATCAAGGCCGCGATCGACTTCCAGCCGAAGAAGGCAGTCGGCATCGACGGTGCCCTGGCAAAGCTCAGTAACAGTCCACAAGGCCCTCTGCTACTGGGTGTGGTCGCCGCTGGGCTGATCGCATTCGCGATCTATTCGATCAGCGACGCCCGTTACCGGCGGATCTGAACGGCACTCTGATGGCCCAGCCGCGTGCCTTGACCGAGAAGCCGGTACGGACCCGCGCGGCCCTGCTCTTCGACGAGGAAGGCTCGACCGAGGTTTCGCCTAATCGAGACTCGCCTGCCGCAATCACGGATGACCAGCTCCTTTGGGTCGATCGCGGCGACGGTGGTCCGACGGAGACTGAGGACGCGCTCGAGATGGAGGAAAAGCTCCTCGAGAGGCTCGGTGAGGAGCCGGGTCGGCCATCGCTCGTCACCGGTGAGCACGCGATCCTCGTCACGATGCAGGTACCGGTCGAGGGCCACGAGTTCAGCGGGGTGCGGTGCCTGGTCGGGCACAACTGGGTCGTGACCGCGCACGACGGCCGGGCCGTGGTAATCGACAGGTTCCGCGAGCTGGCAGAGGGCTCCGGCGAGCTCGGCTCGCTCGACGGCCCGTCGTTCCTGGCCACGCTCCTCGAGTGGGTCTTCGACGCCTACCGCGAGGCGTTCGAGGCGGTCGAGGCGGAGCTGGAGGAATTCGACGTCCGCGCGCTCGAGGGCAGACTCGGCGACCCGGACGAGGAAGTTCGCGGCCTTGTGCGGCACCGTCAGAACGTCGGCCGCCTGCGCCGCGAGCTCGTCCGGCATCGCGTGATCGTGAGGGGTCTCGCTCACTCGGAGCTCGATGCACTGTCCACGCAGGAGTCTGCCTCGCGCTTCACAGCGCTGGCCGAGCGGCTCGAGGAGTCCGCACAGGCCGCCCGCGACGGACGCGATGCCGTCGTCGCGTCCTTCGACGTGATCATCGCGCGCAGCGAGCACCGGACGAACCAAATCATGAAGGTGCTGGCGCTCGTCACAGTACTCTTCCTGCCCGGCTCCTTCCTCGCTGGACTGATGGGCGTCAACTTCAAGCTCGGGTTCTTCTCCAACGGCGCCTACTTCTGGGTGCTCGTCTCCGTGATCGCGGCGAGCGCGATCACGACGCTTGTCGTCGCCCGCGTCCGCGGTTGGATCTGAGTGTGCCTAATCTCGATGTTTGACCGGTGCGGCGGTGGCGGAGGCCCCGGCGCTGCGTAACAGCTCGCGGGGGTGGGCGTCGACTTGCATCGCGCGCGAGGAGCTATGGCGCTGGGTGGCGTGCAGGGCTAGCGCCGGTCTCGAGGTCCACGGGCGGCGGGTAGTGGAGGACGAGGCCTTGCCCGCCCTGGACGGTCTTTCGCAGGTGCCCGGCGATCGAGATCTGCTCGAGGGCTGTGTTTGCGCCGTGGCGGTAGAGGGTGTGGCCGTCGCGTCCGTTCTCCTTCACGGAGTACATCGCGATATCCGCGTGTTTGAGGAGCGTCTCGGAGTCGTCGGCGTCGATCGGGTAGAGGCTGATCCCGATGCTCGCACTGACGTAGATCTCGATCCCCTCAACAGGAAACGGTGTGCGCAGGATCGTGTGCAGGTTGCTCGCGACCATCTCGGCGACACCCAAGAACGCGATCTCCTCGGCCTCGTGCCGCTCGAGATCGGAAAGGAGGATCAGGAACTCGTCTCCGCTCTGCCGCGCGAGCAAGTCCATCTTGCGGAGCGCAGCCTGCAGCCGCGACCCGACCGCCTTGAGCAACTCGTCTCCGGCGGTGGCCGAAGCTGTCGTTTACGAGCTTGAAGTTGTCGAGATCGAGGAACAGAACGGCCGCACCGTGACGCTCGCGCGCAGCCCGAGTGAGGGCCAACTCGAGATGCTCCAGAAACGAGGTCCGGTTCGCCAAACCCGTCAACGAATCGTGGAGCGCAGCATGGGTGAGCTTGGCAATCGCCTCGGCCTCAACGCGCTTGCGGTCGGTGATGTCGGCGACTACGCCGTCGACGAGCAGACAGCCGTCTTCTGCGGTGCTCCCAGGCCGCATCCGGTCGAGCACCCAACGCATCTGACCGTCGCCGCCGACCAGCCGGTACTCGACCTCGACCGGTTCGCCACGCCCGAGCGCCACCACCGCCGCCTCGTAAGCCTCCCGATCGTCCGGATGCACCGCCGCCTCATAGGCCTCCTCCGGCGACACACCCTCCGGGACAGGCCCGATCAGGGTCTCAAGCCCAACAAACGTCAGACACTCGTAGCGCCCACCAGGCCACAGCTTCATCTCGTACAGCATGATCGCGACCGTGCCAGCGATCCGCTGCAAGAGCTCCGAACCGTACGCCTCGAGCTCAGAACCTGACGCCGCAGTGCGCACCAGACCACTATCGGTAGCCAGGAGTACCCTCAAAGCCCCAGTCGAGCGCGCACGGAGCGCGGCAAACAGCGCGAAAACACTGCGTAGCGGCTCGAGCGTTGTCGAGCGGATGGCCCCGAGTGGGGGTCGGCGCATCTCAGAAGCCAACCGAGCGCCAGATCGCATCGATCTCGGAAAGCTCCGCGATTGCAGGCTGGATCGGAGCGGCCATATGCGACTGAACCTCGGCCACAGTGTCCGGATCGGAAGGATCCGCGAAGGCGACCCTCAACTCACTGCCAAAGAACCGCACCGGAACCGCCGCACAGCGACGGCCGAGCTCCGGCGACATAAGGATGAGGCAGGACCGATCAACCCCGAGTGAGGCGAGATTGACGTAGGGGATCGACCACTGCTCAGCCAAGACACGTGCAAGCTCCGACTCGAACACCCAACCGTTCCGGATCAAGACCCGCCCGACAACATCACCGCCTCGGCGGCTCTCAACGAGAGCCTGCGAGAGCTGCTCGTCGGTGATGAGCCCCTTCCTAACCAACAACTCCCCAAGCCGCGGAGGCGGAGCAGCCCCAGGATCGGACGGGGGGCTGACAACCTCCAGCGTCCTCTCGCTCGCAGCGACTGTCGCGCTACTGCTGCCCACGACTCGAGCATCGAGTTGGTGTGCTCGCGCCCAGGTCTCGTAGTACATCTCTGCGCTCTCGTCCTCGTCGAGCAACCCGTCAGGGAAGGCGATCTCGATCGTCGCACCATCCTCACTGACCGCGACCGACGCGCCAAGGCGCAGGAAGTAATCTCGAAGCCCAGAACAGTTCCGCGAACCGGTCAGCTCTACACGGATCACCACGACACCGCCAGGAAGAGAAAAGACATCTTTCGACTCAGCTCTCGCCCGGCTAGCAAATGCCGGCGACGATGTCGCCAGACGGGCCGCCCTTGTGGTAGGTGACCGTGCCGGGGCTGGTGTTCTGGATGCAGTAGCTGGTCGTGTTGGCGCGCACGATCTTCACGTTCTTGATCCCCGCGTCGTAGCTCTGCTGAAGCTTGGTCAGCGTCACACCGGTGTAGCCGGTCGAGTGGTCGGCGTTGAAGCCCTCCATCCCGGGCATCGCCGCGCGGACGTTGGCCTTCGCAGCCGACACGTTTGCCCGGGTGCGGAAGCTGAGGTAGGACGGCACCGCAATCGCGAGCAGGATGCCGAGGATGATGATCACGACAAGCAGCTCGATCAGCGTGAAGCCGCTCTCCTCGCGTGCGAGGCCGTGCCGCAGATAGCCAGTCATGTTGACTTCTCCTTCAAGAGGACAGGACCGCAGATAGGTGATTTGACCTATCGGGCCTTGAGCACTCTCTCCTAAGACCCCTTTGAGTGAACGTCGGCTGAATGCCTCAACGTGGTTTTGCGGCGATACTCCAGTCTGAGTGGCAGAACGCACGGATCCCTACCGGCCGAACTGGACTATCCAGTCTCCAACGGGGCGCGCGCTGACGGCGGAGTTCGACCGATTGCGCGGGCTCTGGCGTATCACTCCCGGCGAGTACGTGCGGCGAAACCTGGTTGATGCGTTGGCCCAGGCGACCGGGAGCCGCCCCGACTCAGACTGGATCGTCGCAGCCGAGCGCGAACTCAACTCGGAACTGAAAGGGCTCAACTAGACGCTCATCCTTCGGTTCGGCGCCACCGCCCTCCGTTCCTCGACGCTCGATACGCCGAATGCGTCGTCTCGCGCGGCCGAACGTTCGCGGGCGCCGGCCAGGAAGACGGACGCCTGGTCGGCGTCGCCGCGGAGACGGCCACCTCGGTTCGATGGTGAGGACCACGCCCTGTGCGGCCTGTGCTGCTGGTCTAGAAGCTACTCTGACGGGGAAGCGGAGCTTGCAGTGAGGGGCGTTCGTCCCGGGCCGGGCTGGGGGTTCGAGGAAGGTAGACGCGCCGTCTGGTGGCTGAGGTTTTGTTGCGACTTCTTGGCGGCTTCGGTGTGCGGATTGCCGGCACCGAGGTCGACGAGCGCTCCTGGCGGCTACGTAAGGCTCGTACGCTTGTCAAGCTGCTCGCGCTACAGCCGTCGCGTCGGCTTCACAGGGACCAGGTGATGGAGCTTCTTTGGCCGGACCGTGGCGCGCGCGCTGCGCAGAACAACTTGCATCAGGCGCTTCATGCCGCCCGGCGGGTGCTCGGGGCGGAGTGCCTGACGCTTGGCGACGGCATGGTGACGCTGTCGGCCGCGCTCGAGGTCGACATCGACCTCTTCATGCGTTCCGCTGAAGCTGCCCGTGCGACTTCCGACCCGGACGCATATCTCGCGGCCCTCGAGCTCTACGGTGGGGAGCTGTTGCCCGAGGATCGATACGAATCGTGGACAGATGCCCGGCGCTCCACCCTCGGCGATCTCCATAACGTGCTCTGCCTCGAGCTGGCCGAGCTGCAGCCGGCGCAGGAATCGGTCCGGACGCTCCAGCGGGCGCTCGATGCTGATCCACTCCACGAGCCATCGCACCGCGCGCTCATGCGCGCCTACGATCGACTTGGTCGCCGCCAGGACGCACTTGCGCAGTTCCATCGGCTCCGTGTGGGTCTGCGCCAGGCGCTCGAGGCCGAGCCGGATGGCGAGACGCGCGCGCTATACCGCGAGCTTCTGAGGATTGAGCCTGACGATGAGTCACGCGCGTTAGCAACGGGCCTCCCTGCGCAGATCACGAGCTTCATCGGTCGCGGCCGTGAGATCGCCGCCGCCGTAGAAAGGCTCGCCGCCGCGCGTGTCCTCACGCTGACCGGCCCCGGCGGCAGCGGTAAGACGAGGCTTGCGATTGCGGTTGCAGAGAGCGTGGCCGACCTCGAGCCGGACGGAGTCTTCTTCGTTGAGCTCGCGGGCATCGCCGAGCCGGAGCTCGTCGCGGAGGCTGCAGCGGCGGCGGTCGGGATTCGCGTCCCGTCGAGGCGCGCGGCGGCCGAGGCAGTTGCCAAGCACCTCGCGACGTGGCGCGCGCTGCTGGTGCTCGACACGTGCGAGCACGTCGTTGAGGCCTGTGCGCGGCTGGTCGAGGAGGTCCTTCGTACCTGCCGGTCGGTGCGGGTGCTTGCGACGAGCCGCGAGCCTCTGCGGTGCGCTGGCGAGACGATCTGGCGTGTACCGGGTCTCGGCCCGGCTGAGTCCGTTGAGCTTTTCGTGACCCGGGCCATGGAGGCGGATGGGTCGTTCGCCGTCAGCGACGAGGCCGAGATCTCAGCGCTCTGCGCGCAGCTCGACGGCATGCCGCTAGCCGTCGAGCTTGCGGCGGCGCGCGTGGCGACGCTTGCACCGAGACAGATTGCGGCCCGCCTCGAGGGCAGTCTCGACGTGCTCTCTAGCGGACGGCGGACCGCGTGGACTCGCCAGCGGACGCTCAGCGCAACGATTGCCTGGAGCCACGATCTGCTCTCGGGTGAGGAGCGGGTTCTCTTCCGGCGACTCGCAGTGTTCGCCGGCTCGTTCTCGCTCGCTTCGGTCGCCGAGGTCTGTGCTGGAGGCGCGTTGGAGCGGCGCTGCATCGTCGAGCTGCTGATGCGCCTCGTAGACAAGTCGCTCGTGGCGGTCGAAGACACGGAAAGGGCGCGCTACCGGCTGCTCGACACCGTGCGCCAGTTCGCGACAGAACGCTTGAGCGCTGCAGGTGAGCGCGACACGATCGAGGCGCGCCTCCGAGACTGGGCACAAACCTTCGCGGCAACCGAGCACCCGCTCGAACGGCTCGAGTTCGATCACGACAATCTTCGTGCGGCGCTCGACTCGGGACTGCAGCACGACCCCCAGGGCGCCTTGCGCCTTGCGGCGAGCGTGTGGCCGTTCTGGCTCGACCGCAACTACTTCACCGAAGGCGCCCGCAGGCTGCGCGCAGTACTCGACGCCGCTCCGGAAGCGACGGAGCTACGGGCCGAAACGTTGCTCGCGGCAGCCGCCCTCGAGCTCCGCTGTGGCGAGCTCATATCGTTTGTTGCACGTGCGCGCGAGGCCGAGTCGCTTGCGCGCGACATGCGACCATCTTTCGCCGCGGACGTCGCACATCGCACGGGCCTCCTCTACAGCGCGGGCCTCGCGTTCGACGACTGCACGCGCGCGTGCGAGGGCGCGCTCAGCCTCGCGCCCGCCGCGGACTGGCCGGTGCGCGCCTCCATCCTCAGCGTGTCGGCGCTCGTGCCTTACTACCTCGGTGACCTCGATTGCTCGCGACGCCACCTCGAGGACTCACTGCATGCTCTGAGTCGGGTGCCGGACGGCACGGCGCCCTTCTTCGAAGGCATCACGTTCGGCTTCGCGATCCTTCCAGAAGGGCCCGAAGGCCGCCTGCGCCCGTTTTTCGAAGAGACGATCATGTACTTCCATCGCTTCGGCCGCGACGCGGCCGAAGCGTACTGCCTCTGCAATCTCGCAATGCTCACCCGAACCGAGGGCCGACAGGACGAGACGCGCGCACTGCTCGACGATGCGCTCTTGCGCTTTCGGCAGCTGCGCGACACGCGAGGCGAGGCGCACACCCTCTGCGCGCTCGGGAACTCCGCACGGACCTTCGGCGAGCCGGACCTCGCTCTTGCCTGGCTCGAACAGTCGCTCGAACTCCGCCGGCGCAGCGGCGACCAGCGCGCGGTCGGGATGACCGAGAACGACTACGCACTCGCTCTCGCCTTCAGCGACGACCTCGCCGAAGCACGTGCGCTCTTCCCAATCGCCCGCGATCGCTTCCGTGCCGCCGACGACGCCCCCGGAGAAGGAGCCGCCCTCGTCATGTGGGGCCTCGCCGAGGAGCGCAGTGACAACCTCGATCGTGCCGCCGAACTCTTCAGCGCGGGCGCCGACCTTTTTGAGCATCACCTGCGCGGTCATCTTGCCGGGTGGGCGTGGCTCGCGGCCGCAGACGCGCTCCTGGCAACAGGCGAAGTCAATCCGGCGCACGCAGGACTCGAACGGGCCGAGCGGCTGCTCACGCGGGCCGGGGACACCCGTGGCCTCGTACTTTGCCTGGAACATCCAGGCCGCTAAGTCCGTGCAAAGAGGCGACAAAGGCCGCTCCTCCTAACGTCCTCACCGCACGACGCAGTGATGGACCACCACCAAGGAGGACCCATGAAGATCAAGCTGTTCGGTCTCGCACTTGTCGCGGGCCTCGCCGTTGCGGCACCGTCGATCGGAGCAGACCCGCTCGTCTTCGCCCAGCCACTCGCGGTCGGCGCGATGCCGGCTACGGTCATCCACGCGAAGGCCGGGGCGATGGTGCTCGACTCGCTCACGATCAAGCCGGGCGGGAGCTTCGGCTGGCACACGCACGGATCGCCCGTCGCCGTCATCGTGACTAAGGGCACGCTCACCGTCCTCGACCCGTCGGTCGGCAAGTGCGCACCGTTCAAGGTGCACAAGGGCCAGGCCTTCGTTGAACCCGCGAATCACATCCACCTCGCGCGCAACGACGGCAAGACCACGGTCACGGCGTACGCGACGTACCTCGGGCTACCGAGTGGGGCGACCGCGAACCTTCCAGCGACCGCTCCCTCCAGCTGCACCCGCTGAGCGTCCGGTGCGACGGGCCCCGCGACGCGGGCCCGTCGCACCCACGATCGGCGGCCGCCGGCGCGCCCCGGAGGGACGCTCCATCGAAGTCTTGACTGCCTACGCACCATTCGGATGGCTACGAGGGTTCGCGACCATCGGTTTGCTAGCGGCGACGATCCAGGGCTCAAAGGTGCGTAGAGGCGCGGGAGCAGGAAACTAGAACGCGACTCAGCGAGCCTGCAGCCAAGACACATCACCCGAGCCGGAGGCGATGATGTGGCCCCTCCGCAATCCCCTTGCTGGAGCGGGTTTGCGAGGGGCGGAAGGCAGGCCCCAGCGGGAGTGTCCTCGCGAGGGGGAGGGCACCCGGGGTTCCCCGGGTCGCGGGTCAGTCTGATCGGGCGAGGATGCCTCTGACCGTTGCCGCGTACCACTGTGCCCCGCCCTGCGCGGTCGGCACGTTGTCGCGGTTGAGGCTCTCGGCGATCGCGCGTAGCGAGTCGCCGCGTTCGCGTTGGCGCTGGATCCGGCGCACAATCGGCTGGGGGACTGTCGGTGGGCGACCGAGACGTACCCCGCTGGCGCGTTTGACCGCGAGTGCCTCGCGGGTGCGTTGGCTGATCAGCCGGCGCTCGAACTGCGCGAAGGTGGCGAGCATGTTCGCCATCGCCTCGCCCGTCGGCGTCGAGGTGTCGACGGCGCAGTCGAGCGCCACGAGCGCCCAGTGCTGCTTCTGCGCCGTCCCCATCAGCGCGGTGAAGTCGATCATCGAGCGCGAGAGCCGGTCGAGCTTTGCGACCACAAGCGCGGAGGCCTTCCCTTCTTGGAGGACACGGAGTGCCTCCTGCACCCCGGGTCGTTTCATGTCCTTCGCGCTGAAGCCGGCGTCCTCGATCACCTCGACAAGATGCCAACCGCGGCGCTCGCACTCGCTGATGATCGCGCGGCGTTGCGCCTGGAGCCCGGCACCGCTGCTTTTCTGCTCTTCGGTTGACACGCGAACGTAACCTATGACTCGCATCGGAGCGAACTCCTCCTTTGCCGCGACCCCGGCGGTTCCAGCCGCGCGGGGTCTTATTTACAGGACCGAACTACTGCTCCGGTGTATAGCAAATCTTCCTATGCTGTACATCGCGTACGCCTTCGGGCGAGTGATCCTGCTAGGCCGCGGTAGGCGGGGTTGGCAAGGATCAGCTGGAGAGCGTTCGGTGACCAGCCGTGCTTGCGCGGCGCCGGCGCGCCCTCGGCGTCGAGCTGGCGGGCGATCGCGGTCGTGCCGCGCTTGCCCTCGACGTAGAGGTGGAAGATGCGACGGACGACCGGAGCCTTCACCGGATCGGGGACGAGCAGCGCGTTTGCGCGGGTGTAGCCGTAGGGGGTCCGACCACTCATCCAGCGGCCCTCGCGGACGCGACGTTCAAGGCCGGCGGTGACGCGGTCGACGATCGTGGCGTGCTCGAACTCGGCGAAGACGCCGAGCATCTGCAGCATCATCCGCCAGGCCGGCGAGCCGGTGTCGAACGGCTCCGTGGCGAACTTCAAGACGACGCCAAGCCGGTCGAGTTCGTCGGCCAGGCCAGCGAGCTGGCGCACCTTCCGGCTGAGCCAGTCGACGCGGTAGACGAGCAGCAGGTCGAAGCGCCGCTCGCGGGCGAGGCCGAGCGCCTGCTTCAAGCCAGGGCGGTCGAGCGTGACGCCGCTCGCCTGGTCTCCGAAGGCGTGGACGACGTGCCAGTCCTCCATGGCCTGGCAGTAGCGCTCCAGCCGCTCCGGCTGCGTGTGAAGCGACGTCGGCTGGTGATCCTCGTCGGTCGAGATCCGCAGGTAGAGGCACACCCGGGTCATTCCGACACCTCCTTGCGGGCGCCAGGTCGGTTCGCGGGTCGTGCATGAGACCATCGACGTCCGACATGCGCAAGTCGACGGCCGCCGGGCTTTCCGCCCGCGCGGGCGGTGCCTCGTTCTCCGTGTTTGCGTAAACCACTACGTTGTCGCGTGCTCTTCACGCCCTCGGGAACTGCCGCCGTGCACGGCTTTTCCACCACGGAGGGGGTTCCGGTCCGGATCGGACCCCAGAACGGACTCCAGAACGGCACCCAGAACGGACGGGGCATCCAGGCGGCCTCCTTCAGCGGGCCTTGCATGGCTCGGCGGATGGCTGCCGCAGCGAACAGGCCCGCGAGCAGCTCGGCGGCTTCGGCTTCCTGTGGAGTTGTCAACAGCTCAAGCCTTGGCGGCTGGAGCCTGAGCTCATTGCTATCGGTTGTCCGACGCAGCGGCACAAGCTCGCCGCCGCAGTTCGACGGGTCAGGGTCGGGCACTCGGCTGTCGGAGCCGGCGGAGGGCCTCCGGAACGGATCGTTGCTGTCGACGCTGACAGTCGGCTGACAGTTCGCTGACAGTGGAAGGCTTGGGAGCGTTACCGGGCAGGCAGCTGCGGCCGCTGCCCGGGGTACATGCTGAGGCAAGCCGATTGCACGAAGACAGAGGAGCGAGAGGCCTCGCTTGGAGCGCTTGTACTGCTACGAGGAGAAGGGAGATAATCCGCCTGAAGAGGCCGATCGAAAGCTGCGATGCCGAGAGTCGCTGTCAACGGGACCGAGCTCTATTACGAGATTCGGGGTACCGGGCCGCCTGTCCTCTTGATCATGGGAGCGACCGGGGACGGCGGCCACTTCGACGAGCTCGCGGACCTGCTGGCCGACGAGTTCACCGTCGTCAGCTACGACAGGCGAGGGAACGGGCGGAGCCCAGTCCCGGACGGCTGGGAGACGACCTCACCGGAGGAGCAGGCCGATGACGCGGCGGCGCTCTTGGATGCGCTCGGGACGGGTCCCGCGGCGGTTTTCGGCACGAGCGGCGGCGGCAATTTCGCGCTGTGTCTGATGGTCCGTCATCCCGGATCGGTGCGCGGGGCGATCCTGCATGACCCGGGGTTGTACGCTCTGGTCGACGACTTCGACGCCGTTCGAGTCCCTGTGAGGGCGCTGACCCAGGAGGCGATGGAGGCCGGCGATCCGCCGGCTGCGGTGGAGCGATTTTGGTGCTACGTGGCCGGAGACGACGGCTGGAACGGGCTGGCGCCTGCGCTCCGTGAGCGCCTGCGCGCTTCCGCCAGCACCTTGTTCGGGGTTGAGCTTGGGACCTACGAGCTCTACCTGCCCGGCGAGGAGGCCCTGGCCGGGCTTTCCGCGCCAGTGCGCCTGCTGGTCAGCGAGAACGGCCTCCCCTTCTTCGCCGAGATCGCCGGCCGACTCGGTAAGCGGCTGGGCGTCGATGTCACCAGCACTCCGGGCACGCACGCCGCGTATCACGACCACCCCTACGAGCTCGCCGAGGCAGTACGCCCATTCCTCCGTGAGATCAGCCGGGCGAGGAGCTAGAAACTCAGATCGCGACGGCTGCCGCTACGACCTCGCCGCCTTCTCCAGCCATGACCAGGTCGCGGTTCGCGCAATACCCTGCTCGGCTCACTCACGAAGCCCTGCGTAGGGGCTTCACGTTCAATGACCGCTCGGCCGCCGACGTGTGGATCGCGCCGCAACCTCAGCCGCCGCTGGCCCGCGGAGGCCGGGCAGATGGCGAATCCGCCCCGTGACCACCTGGCGTGGACGTCACTTCAGCAGCGTGGCCGCGTAATCCGGGACGTAGCGGAAGAGCGACCGCGGCGGGCGCTCGTACTCGCCTGGCCCGGGCCTCGGCGGCAGCTCGAGCGGCGGCTCGATCACATCTTCGTACGGGATGATCGAGAGCAGGTGCGCGATGCAGTTGAGGCGTGCACGGCGCTTGTCGTCGCCCTCGACGACGTACCACGGCGCCTCCGGGATGTCGGTGTGCACGAACATCTCGTCCTTGGCATGGGAGAACTCGACCCACCGTGCGCGCGACTCGAGGTCGATCGGCGACAGCTTCCAGCTCCTCATCGGGTCCTCGAGCCGCGATCGGAAGCGCCGCTCCTGCTCCTCGTCGCTGACCGAGAACCAGTACTTGACGAGCGTGATGCCGTCCTCGACGAGAAGCCGCTCGAAGATCGGGCACTGATGGAGGAAGCGGCGGTACTCATCGGGCGTGCAGAAGCCCATCACGTGCTCGACACCGGCGCGGTTGTACCAGCTCCGGTCGAAGAGCACTAGCTCGCCCGCAGCCGGCAGGTGCGCGATGTAGCGCTGGAAGTACCACTGCCCCTGCTCTCGCTCGGTCGGCGCAGGCAGGGCGACGGTGCGCGCGACACGTGGGTTCAGGTACTCGGTGATCCGTTTGATCGCGCCGCCCTTGCCGGCAGCGTCGCGCCCCTCGAACACGATCACGACCCGGCGCCCGGTGGTGCGCACCCACTCCTTGAGCTTGACCAGCTCGCCCTGGAGGCGCGTGAGCTCGCGCTCGTACTCCTGGCGCGGGAACTTGGTCGCCGGGTCGTGCTTCATCTTCTTCGGCCGCTTCTGCGGCGGTGTGGACGGCTCTTCCATGCGCGTTGCGCCTCCTGTCGACGCCCTGACTCTAGGCGAATGCGGCCTCGCCGCGACGGAACTCGGGCCCAAACCGAACACGTCTTCCGCAGTCCGAGACGTTGCTCGCCGAACCCTTGCCTCCCGCTCGACAACGTCGTCTCCTGCCCTGTGCACCTGCGCGACCCGTCGCGCTTCCCGCGCTACAACGGTCGAGCAAACGAGCACATGCGTACTCGTCGAGGAACCGGGACGACGTCGTGAGCGCGCAAGCGAGCGTTCCACCCGGAGGAACGCTCGGTGGGGCCCCTTTGAGGGCCCCACCGTCAATTCGGCTCAGGAGAATCGCCTTGACTACGGCGATCCTCAAGGATCAGCCTGTTCGAGTGGCTGTCCAGGTTTGGTTGCCCGATGTGCAGGAGTAGCCCGTCCCCTGGAAGGTGAAGCCACTGGTCTTGATCAGGGTTCCCGAGGCTGCGTCCCCGGTGAAGTGGCCCGTTATCACGACGTGCGTGGAGGTCTCTGTGGTGGTAGTGCCGTCGCTGATCGTGCCTTTGAAGGTTTCGTCGGACGTGAAGTTTCCCTGAGAGTCGATGGGGATCGTGAAGTCCCCGTAATCGAGGTTGCCTTGGGAAATGGTCGCCCCACCGCTACAGGATTGGTTGATCTGACCGGTGACGAGGTGGGTGACGCCGGTTCCGGCTGAGGTGACGTCGAACGCGAAGAGCGTCAACATTGAGTTCGTCCCGCTGTAGTGGCCCGGCCGTACGAGCGGGTCGTCGTTCTCTATCGTTCCGGTTGCCGATGCGACCGCGATCGTCGCGTTGACCGGGTTTGAGAGCACGACAACGAACGTTTCATCCGGCTCGTAAATCGTGTCACCGACAACCGCAACCTGGACGGCCTTGCTCGTCTCACCAGGCGCGAACCTGAGAGTGCCCCTCGCAGCGGCGACGTCGGCCGGCACAGTCGCGGTC
The DNA here is from genome assembly GCA_963724805.1 of uncultured Actinomycetes bacterium. Classification (GTDB taxonomy): domain Bacteria; phylum Actinomycetota; class Thermoleophilia; order Gaiellales; family Gaiellaceae; genus CAVQZA01. The sequence goes on along the minus strand of CAVRWA010000014.1, from coordinate 8,384 downwards.
CCGTCGGAGGTCGAGTAGTTAACGGAGATCGCCTGGGCGCTCGCAGCCGACAACGTGACCGGGAAGGACAGCATCGTCGTACCTGAGCTCCCCTCTTCGGTCGAGACGTCGTCGATCGACACCGACGGCTTAGCTGCCGCCCCCTGCACTCGGAACGCGGCGACCTTGGTGGCCGACTGACCACCGGCCGTGATGGTCACTCTCACCTTCAGCAACTTGCCGGCGGCGTTCGCCGGGACGACGAGTGTAAGACGGGCTACCCCGCCCTTGAACGACGTAGCATGCGTGATCACCGTCCCCGCGACGGAGGGAACGCAGATCATCCTCCCGCTCGTCAACGTCGCGCCGGTATCGCTTCGCGTCACCTTGAAAGAGACGGTGAAGCGCTTCCCGGCCAGCGGGTGTGCGGGAACCGTGATTGGCTGGCCGATCACCGGCTTCGCGACCAGTGGAGACCGCCCGGTACCTCTCGCCGTTTGTGCGCCAGCCGTCATCGCGACGCCGATCAACACAAACAGGCCAACGGACGCGAGTATTCGTTTTCTGGGGCTCATCGCGCCCCCTCCCTTCCTCGCGAGATGGGGGCTCCAGCGCGTTCGCCGCGCAATTGCGCCTCGCACGGCCGCAACGACGCCAAACGCGCCGGTAGCCAATCCCACATCCATCGCACGTTTGCGGCCTAATGTCCAGTCTAGGATGCTCTACGGCAACGGCGTCGACCTCTCGGGTGCTCTACCGACCAAGGTAGTCGCCGCGCACCGAGACGCCTCGCTCAAGGCCCCAGGGCAAACTCGCGGAGGGCGAGCGCGCGTTTCGCCCGCAGCCCGGCGTCGTCACCCGATTCGGCGAGCGCGCGAACAAGGGTGGCGATCGTGGTGGTTCCGCTCCGAGAGTCGTCGTCTTCGCCGCATGCAGCGAGCAGCCTCTCGGCCTCGGCTGCCGACTCGGTCGCTTCGTCGAAATGCCCCTCCCGCCGCCACAAGTCCGCGGTCAGAAGGTTTCCGCGGAAGGTGGTCGCTCCTCGACTGCTCGATCGACGAAGCGTTCAAGTCGATCAGCAAGTGGAACCTGACGAACGGCGCGTCTGGGCTGACCTTGGCCTGGCCGAGCATCCCGTGCTGGCTACCTGAGCGAGCGCGGCGCCGTAGACCGTGGCGAACCTCGTCTACACACTCTTCGTCGGCATCCCGGCCTGCGTGATGCTGATGACGGTCGGCTCGATCCTGTGCCTGACCGTCATTGGCATCCCGCTCGGGCTCACCCCGCTTTGCGCTCGGCTTCAAGCTCGTCACGCTGCCCCCTTTCGCGAGGCTGATCGCGAGCTGATCGGCAGCGCCGAACCGCCTACGGGATGCTGACGCCCGTGATCACGACCGGGCTGTGGAGCGTGTAGTCGAGCTCGTCCGACTGGAGCACGCCCGTTGGCGTGATCACGTCGACCGCCTTCGGGACTAGGCCGGGGTTGAAGGTGCAGTGCGGGTCGGAGCTCGCCGCCGCGCAGACGCCGAACTGGAAGTCCTGCGGCGTCGGCTGGAAGCCTCTCGCCTGGTCCGAGCTGAAGCCGTCTTGGCCGGTGAGGACGACGGTGAAGCCCCAGCCCGGGCCGGGTGTGCCGAGCGACGCCTTCGTGACGCGGAAGGTGATGATCCGCGAGATCTGGTTCGCGCTGATCGCCACGGTGCCCAGCGTCGCGCCCGAGGCGTCCTCGTAGCGCTGGCCGAAGCCCTGCACCTGGATCAGCCGGCTCCACGCGAACGGCGCGGCGATCTGGAAGTTGCGCGTCGCATTCGCCGCGGCGGTCGAGGTCGTGGCGGCGCCGGGCACGTGCACGTACACGTCGACGAGCTGCGCGCCGAGCGGGCTGCCGAAGGTCGGCGTCAGGTCGCGCGTCCTCAGCCGGAAGATCATGTCGGAGCCGGCGTCGAAGACCTGGAAGTCCTGGATGTCGAAGGCGCCGGGCTTGAAGTTGTCCGAGGTCGGATAGGCGTAGTTGCCGGGGCCGTTGTCGTCGCCGCTCGGATCGGGCACGTCCAGGAGCAGCGTTCCCGGCACGAAGTCGAAGACGACGGAGCGCTGCACGTGCGCCGTGCCCCCGCTCCCGCTGACCGCGACGACGTTGAGGACGGTCGTCCCGCCGGTCACCGGGACGGCGACGCTGAACGCGCCTGTCCCGTCGGCGGTGGTCGTCGCGCTCGTCGTGGCCGAGTTCGCGTCCGTGTTGGTGGCGGACACGTACACCTTGTTGCCCGGCGCCGTCGTGCCGGTGACCGTGACCGGCGAGGCGCTCACCGCGCTCTGGTCGGCCGGGGTCGTCACCGTGAGCGGCGTCGTCCCCTGGGTGTGCGGGACGTAGCGCCGGTACGTGCTCTGCGGCCGGTCGACCAGGCGGCCCGCGCCGATGTCGGCGAACAGCCGCACGAACGAGGCCGCCGACCAGTTGAGCGGGCTCGCCGAGCCTGCGGGCTCGCCGTTGACGAAGCCGATCGAGGCGGTCTCGGGCGCCGTGCCGAACGGCGAAGCCGCGAGGTTCGGGAGCTCCCAGTCCTGCTCGGGAATGAGGCCGACGCCGCCGGCGAACTCGTCCATGGCGTCGAGCAGGGACGCCGCGCCGGCCGTGTCGCCGGTCTGCAGCGTCTGCTCCCCGCGCTCGGCCGACAGCGCCGGCCAGACGTGCCCGGTGCCGACGCCCGAAGGCGCCCACGGGCTGCCGTCGCCCGAGTAGTCGCCGTAGCCGTCGCCGTTGTAGCGGTGCCAGCCCGGCCCGCTGGCGGTGTCGGAGCGGATCGTCGCGTCGACGACGGGCAGCGACGCGAGGATGTCCGGGTCGGTCGCGGGCAGCTCGCCGAGCCGGGCGAGCTCGAGGAACCCGGCGTCGATCACCGAGCGCTGGTCGAGCGTCGGCCCGCCGTTGCCGACGTTGTACGAGATCGCGGCGTTCGGATCGCCGGTCTTCGAGAGGCGGATGAAGTAGCGCGGCGCGAGCGGGCCGTTGGTCGTCACCGTCCAGCCCTTGATCGAGCGCTGGTAGTCGTCGGCGACGCCGCGCCACACGGCCGCCGAGACGGGATCGTGATTGGCGTCGGCGAGGTCGGCGGCGGCAACGAGCCCGGCGATCTCGGCCGCGATCGTCGAGGGCGAGTAGCCGCTCTGCTCCTCCCAGCGCTCGACGCCGAAGGCCGGGCCGTGGCTCGCCACGAAGTTCGCGGCGGGCTTGATGTGGTTCGCGTAGAGCGAGGGATCGGTGAGGTGCAGCTCGTCCGCCATCAGCAGCGGGTACGACGTCTCGTCCAGCTGGGTGCCGAACGAGTCCGGCGCCACCTTGCCGTTGAGGAGGCTGTTGCGCGGCATCGAGCCGTCCGCCTGCTGCTGGCTGTTGAAGAGGAAGAGCGTCGCGTCGCGCGCCGTCGCCGTGTCACCGTCAGCCATCAGGCCGGTCCAGATCTCGTACAGGTCGCGCGCGAAGACCTCCCGGTAGGAGCCGAAGAACGTGTTCGCCGGGTCGCCGGCCGAGATCGCCTGGCCCCACGGCGACGCCGGCGCCGCGACGATCGCGCCCGGGAAGGTCTTGTCCTCTGCCGCCTTCAGCACGTTGGCGTTGACGAAGTAGGAGTCCTGCAGGTCGTCGGCCCGCTTCGCTCGATTCCCCGAAGCCTCCTGGTCGGGTCGTTCAGCGTCCTGTCGTAGGCCTGCCAGCCCTTCTTCGTGTCGTTTCGCGCCCTGTCGAACCTGTCGCCGAGCGCGCTCTCTGCCGTCTGGACTGCCTCCGCCTGTGTCGAGCCGAAGCCCAGCGCGACCGTGAACTCGAGCTCGCCGTCGTGGCCCTTCTTGCCCGCGACGCGCGCTGTCTGGACGACGTTGCCGTTGCTCGCGCTCGCGTACGAGGTCGTGAGCGCGTGCGACGCGTCGAGCTCGACGAGCCCGTCCGAGCCGGCGCCCGCGAAGCCGTTGGTGGTCTCCGCGAAGGGCGCGTCGAGCGCCGCGTAGACCGGCTGCGCGTAGTCGCGGTTGACCGCGTTCGTGACCGTGTTCGGGTCGGACGCGACAAGCACCGGATGGCCGGTGGAGGTGTCCGTCACCGCAGAGTCGGCGCCGCCGTTCCCGCCCCCGCCGCCGCCGTTGCCGTTCACCGTCGGGTCGAAGCGGAGGTAGAGCTGCAGGTTGTCCGTCTTCTTCTTCGGCTTGAAGGACACCTTCATCAGGAGCGCGTTCGTGGCCGGATCGGTGACGTAGTCGGTCACGATCCGGTACCTCCCACTCGCCGGCGATCGTCGTGACACGGCAGCCCATGCCCGCAGTTCCGTCCAACGTCTCAACCGTGTACGTGGTGTCGCGGCCCTGAACATCGGTGAAGGTCGAACCGTCGGTGACGACGTAGCGCAACGTCTCGACGTTCGTGTTGTCGATCGTCGGGTAGTACACGTCGCTGAGCACGCCGCCCGCAACCGTGAACCAGACCTTCGACGTCGTGTTGCGCGCCGTCCCCAGGCAGTCCTTGCGGGCCAGGTCGAAGTGGGAAAGCGCGCCGGGTGCACCCTGCGGGTCGGCCACCGTGACAGTCAGCACGTGCGTCGAGGCGACGTAGCTGAAGGTGACCTTCGCATTGTCGAGCGGAACCGTGAACGGGATGTTCGATCCGTCCAGGACGCCGCCCTGGCCGTAGTTCTCCGCCCAATCCTCGTCGATCGCGACCTTCGTCTCGTACGAGCCCGCCGGAAGCGCGGTCGTCTCGAACGTGTAGATCCCGTCGCCGTTCGTGTCCTCGAGCCAGGAACGGAGACAGCCCGGGTCCCAGTCGCCCGAGCAGCCGAGCTCGGACTGGAAGCTCCCCGCGCGCGACCGCGATCACCGAGCTCTTGTTGTCGGTGATCCAGTGGCTCTCGTGGTCGTAGTAGAACTTGACACTGGCATCAGAGGCCAGGCTGAGCGGGATGTTCGACCCGCCCAGCTGCGCGTTCAGGCCGTAGTTCTCCGTCCACGAGTCGTTCAGCGCCGCCTTGTACTCGTAGGCCCCCGCCGGCAACGAGAACGTCCCTTGCCACACGTCGTCGTTCGCGTCGTAGGTGAGATGCGTCACCGCGCACGCCGGATCCCAGTCACCGGGACAGCCGGCCTCCGACTGGAGCGAACCGGCGACCGTCACGGAGGCCGGATTCGGCGTATCCGACGCCGTCGCAGCGGGGAGCAGCACCAGACACACCGCAGCAAGAACGATCAGCGCGGCGCGAAGCTTGTTCACCTTGCGCACCTCACCACAGGATCCCGCCGTGAACCACTTACCCCACCTCCGGTCTCGCAGGGCGAGTATACGAAGGTAATGACCTTCCGAACAGTGCCGCGACGATTTCCCAGTTCACCGGCAACGCGGCCGGATCCCTCGTATCCTTCGCCTCGGGCATGCTGACGCGGGCCGAGATCGAGCAGGCACAGGCACGCGCGGCCGCGGCGCTCGCGGAGGCCGGCATCGTCCTCACCCCTGCCGAGCAGCGCGAGATCGAGGTGGCGGACTTCGGCCTCTCCGAGCTCGAGCGACCGGGCTCGAGGTGGTGGTCTACGTGAACACCCCGCGCGTCTGCGCGAAGGAGCTCGTGCTGTTCCCCGGGCAGACGTGCCCCGAGCACCTGCATCCGCCGTTCGACGGGACGCCCGGGAAGGAGGAGACTTTCCGGTGCCGCCAGGGCCGCGTCTACCTCTACACGGAGGGCCAGCCGACGCCGAAGCCCGCCTGCCGCCCCTCTCGCGCCGACCACGGCGCCTACACCGTCTGGCGCGAGATCGGCTCGAGCCCGGCGACCAGCACACGATCCCGCCGGAAACGCTGCACTGGTTCCAGGCCGGGCCCGACGGCGCGATCGTCTCCGAGTTCTCGACCGAGAGCCGCGACGACCTCGACGTCTTCACCGATCCCGAGATCGGGCGCGCGACGGTCGTCGCCGATGGCTAGCGGCGCCCGGGCGCCGGTCGTCTGCGCCGGCATCGTCGTCGCGGACGTGTTCGTGCCGCTCCTCCCGCGCCTGCCCGAGCCGGGAGAGCTGGTCGCGACCGAGGACTTCGTGGTCGAGACCGGCGGCTGCGCCGCCAACGCCGCGATCGCGCTCGCGCGCCTCGGCGTGCGGGCCGCCGTCGTGGCGAAGGTGGGAGACGATCTCTTCGGCGACTTTGTCCACGACGAGCTGAGCGCGGCCGGAGTCGACGTGACCGGGATCGGCCGCGCTGCCGGCCTCGGCACCTCGAAGACGGTGATCGTCCCGGTGAGCGGAGAGGACCGCCGCTTCATCCACACCTTCGGCGCCAACGCGGCGCTCAGTGCGGCCGACATCGCGCCGGCGATCGCTGACGCCCCCGACGTGCTCTACATCGGCGGCTCTCGTGCTCCCCGCCCTGCGGCAGGACGAGCTCGCTGCGCAGCTTCGGCACGCGCGACGGGCCGGACGCTCGTCGTGTTCGACGTCGCCGTTCCGTCGGGCGGGGCACTGTCGCTCGACGACGTCGCGGGGTCCTGCCCGAGGTCGACTACTTCGTGCCGAACCACGACGAGGCGGCCGAGCTCTCGGGAGAGAGCGACCCGCGCCGCCAGGCCGAGCGTCTCCTCGGGCTCGGCGCCGGCACCGTGATCGTCACGCTGGGCGAGCGGGCTCGTCGCCGCGAGCCGCGACGAGACCATCGAGCTGCCGCCCCACGCGTCGACTTCGTCGAGCCGTCCGGCGGGGTGATGCCTTCGACGCCGGGCTCGTCTACGGGCTGCTCCAGGGCTGGGACCTCAGCCGCTGCCTCGAGTTCGGCAGCGTGATCGGCGCCTCGGCGTGCACGAGGCTCGGCTGCACCGCCGGGCTCTTCACCCGCGCCGAAGCCGACGCGTTCCTCGAGAAGTGCCCCTCGTCCCGCTGACGACCCTGCTCGCGGACGCCCGCGCGCACGGGTACGCGCTCGGGTACTTCGAGGCCTGGGACGGCTACTCGCTCGAGGCCGTCGTCGAGGCCGCGGAGGCCGAGCGGGCGCCCCTGACCATGGGCACCGGCTGCCTCCTCGGGCATCAGCCCTGGTTCGACGGAGGCGGGATCGAGCTGTTAGGCGCCCTCGGCGGCGAGGTCGCCCGCCGCGCCCGCGTGCCGGTCGCCCTGCTCCTCAACGAGACGCACACGCTCGAGCAGTCGCTGCGTGGCCTCGACGCCGGGTTCAACGCGGTAATGATGCACACGGGAGGCCTTGCCTACGAGGAGGCCGTCGCCGGGGTGACCGAGCTCGCGGCCGCCGCGCACGCGCGGCGCGGCCGTCGAGGCCGAGCTCGGCAACCTGCCCGACGCGGTCCACGGCACCGCGTCCAGCCTCACCGATCCCGCGCAGGCCGCGTCCTTCGTCGAGGCCACGGGCGTCGAGCTCGCGGCCTGGTCGGAAATGTCCACCTGCTCGCACGGGAGCGCCGAGATCGACCTCGACCGGCTGCGGGCGGTGCACGAATGGTCCCCGTCCTGCTCGTGATCCACGGCGGAACGGGCTTCCCGGGCGACCGATCGCGCCGGCGATCGCCGCCGGAGTGGCGAAGTTCAACGTCGGCACCGTGCTCAGGAGCGCGTTCCTCCGCGGGCTCACCGGAGCCGCCGCGGCGCTGCCCGCCGAGCTGGACGTCCACGCCGCGACCGGCTCCCACGGGCCGGCCGATGTACTCGAGGCCGGGAAGGCGGCGATGGCCGAGGCGGTGCGGAACCTGATCCGCAGTATGGCGCAGTCGCCGCGCAGCCTGACCTCGCCGGGCTGTACCGGCAGATGCTCCTGATCCGCCGCTTCGAGGAGACGGTCTACTACCTCTTCCTCGAGGGCGAGATCCCTGGGACGCTCCACCAGTACCAGGGCCAGGAGGCGGTCGCCGTCGGGATCTGCGACGTGCTCCGGCCGACCGACTGGATCACCTCCACGCACCGGCCGCACGGCCACGCGCTCGCCAAGGAGTGACGCCGCGGGCGGCGATGGCCGAGCTCTTCGGCAAGAGCACGGGCTGCTGCGCCGGCAAGGGCGGCTCGATGCATCTCGGCGATCCTGCGGTCGGGATGCTGCCCGCGCTCGCGATCGTCGGCGCCGGCAACACCGTCGTCACGGGCCTCGGCCTCGCCTGCCAACTGCGGCGCAGCGACCAGGTCGCGGTCTGCTTCTTCGGCGACGGGGCCAGCAACGAGGGCGCCTTTCACGAGGGGATGAACTTCGCGGCCGTCCGCCGGTTGCCGATCGTCTTCGTGTGCGAGAACAACCTCTACGGCGCCTCCACGCCCTTCCATGCCGTCTCGGCCCTGGTCGACGTCGCCGACCGCGCGGCGGCCTACGGGATCCCCGGGCGCGTGGTGGACGGCATGGACGCGCTCGCCGTCCGGCGAGGCGGGCGCCGAGGCGGTGGC
>CAVRWA010000013.1:0-52698 GCA_963724805.1 uncultured Actinomycetes bacterium | reverse complement strand
GAGCCGGAACGGCGACCACCCCTCTCATAGAGAGGGGGTCGACAGTTCGGGTCCCGTCAGAGTGCTTAGGCTTCACACCAAGATGAAGCGGTTGGCGTCTGCTCCTCGCTTGAATGGCTTGTCCGAGGCGCACCGAGGGATGTGAGGTTGCGGCAGCAGTAGACGACGCGCGCCGGTGCAGCGTTTCCTCCGGCACCGGAGAGAGGGTTTCCCATAGTGAGTGTTGTCGTCATGCGGCGGAAGGGTCAGCGGTGAGCTCGTAGACGCGCCCGTCGGGCGCGCGGAAGTGCTGCCACGCGTAGCCCGTCTGGTTGGGTGGACAGGTCCCCGAGCAATTCGACACCCGGAGCGCGAGCGAGCTCGTCTCGCGCAGCGTCAATATCGTCGACGAGGAAGCCGGCAACGACCGGATTGTTCTCGAAGAGGTACGGGCCGTCCGCGGCAGCCGCGGCTCCGAACAGCTCCAGTTTCGCACCGTCTGCCAAAGCGAGCTCGACGAAGTCCTCCCTGTCCTCGCCCGCCACGCGCAGGCCAAGCACTTCAATCTCGAAAGCACGCATCTCGGCCACGCGACCTGCTCGACCGTGACGCCTTCCGGTAGCCAGCTCGCGGGGATCTCCAGCCCGTTGCCGAGGTCGATCAGCGTATCGCCGGCGATCACCGCGCGAATTCGCTCGCTCCACAGATCCAGCTGGAGCATCAACTCGGCGCCGCAGACCGCGGCTGCGGCGCCGAAGTTCTCAGCAGACGGCTTGAGCCGGCGCACGATTCGCTCGAGGGTCGGGTGCCGGTGACGGATCATGGTTTCGCGGCGGCGCATGGCAGGCCTGCACCGGTGGGGCGCAGGCCCGCCTTTGTCACCGCTTAGGCGGCTTCCGCCAGCCGCGGCGTCATCTCGGGGAAATCGATCACCGGCTGCGCAACGCGGTTGAAGTAGTTGGTGAACACGTTGAGCGCGACGTGCGCGACGATCGCCGCGATATCGGCGTCGTCGTAGCCGGCGGCGCGGATTTCGGCGAGGTCGTCGTCGCTGACGCCGCCGCGTTTCGCGTTCACGGTCAGCGAGAATCCGAGGGCGGCGGCGACCCGCTCGTCGTCGGAGTCGCCCGAGCGGTTGTGCTCGACTTCGTGCGCGTCGATACCGAGTAGTCCGGCAACCGCGGTGTGTGCCGAGAGGCAGTAGGCGCAACCGTTTTGCTCGGCGATCGCGATCGCGATTTGCTCGCCGAGTTTGCTCGTGAGCGTCGTTCCGAGCGCGCCGCTCAGCTCGATCCAGCCCTTCAGCACGGCTGGGTTGTTGGCCATCGCGCGAAAGCTGTTCGGTGTCCTCCCGAACGCGGCTTGGATTCCGTCGAGCAGCTCCTTCGCCTCGCCGGTCGCAGTCGCGGGGTCGATTGTGGTCAAGCGCGGCATAGCCGCTCCTTTCGTCGGGACGCGACAGATCGCCGTCGCATCGAGTGGTCATGTCTCGACGCTACGTTTCACGAAGGGGTCTGCTCATGTCCGAGGAGCCCGTTTCTTATGTCTGTTCGGCTCGAACGTGGGCTCGTCGGAGCCGCACGGTTAGTCTTGGTGTGTGGACGCGCTCGCCGATGTGCTGAGTGTCACCCGCATCTCGGGCAGCGTTCTCGCGCACGTCCACGCGCGCGAGCCGTGGGGCCTCGACCTCACGCTCGAGAACGGCGCGGCGTTCCACGCCGTGACCGCGGGATCGGTTTGGCTAGAGGTGGAGGGGGAGCCGGCGCGGCGACTGATGCCGGGCGACGTCGTGTTGCTGCCAACGACCGGTCTCCGCCATCTGCTGCTCAGCGCGCCGGGCGTCGCCGCGCGGCGATACGCCGCAGACCTCAAGGCCGAGCTCGTCACCGACGCCGGCGATCTCGTCATCCCCGGGCCCGGTTCCCCCTCCCGCTTCCTCTGCGCCGGCTTCAGCTACGACAACGAGCTCGCGCATCCGCTGCTCTCGCTCCTTCCACCGGTGCTGCACGTCTCGCCCGCGGACGAAGGCCCCGACACGCCGCTGCAGTCGACGCTGCGGTTGCTGATGGGCGAGCTCAGCCGACACCAGATCGGATCTCAAGCCGCGGTCGAGCGACTGATCGAAGTGCTGTTCGTGCACGTCATCCGCTCTTGGCTCGCTACGTCCGGCGACTCGACGCCGCCCTCCTGGCTGACCGGGCTACGCGACGCGGTCATCGCGCGCGCCCTTGGACTCCTCCACTCCCAGCCCGAACGCGCGTGGACCATCGACGAGCTCGCCGCCGCCGTGCACGTGTCACGATCGACGCTCGTGCGCCGGTTCAACGACCTCGTCGGCGAACCGCCGGCCGCGTACCTCACCCGATGGCGGATGGAGCTCGCCGCCCGGCTCCTCCGTGAGAGCGAGCAACCGGTCGGGCGCATCTCCCACCTTGTCGGCTACACCTCCGAGTTCGCCTTCTCGCGCGCCTTCACGAAGCACCGCGGCGAACCACCGGGCCGCTACCGAAAGCGGATCAAGAACTCCCTCACCGCCTGACACGGGCGGACGCGGGCCAGCCGCTGGCGTTGTGGAATTCGCTGATCGCCTAGATGCAGGCGAGCAGCAACATGCCGCGGACGGAGGCGCCAAGATGGACCTTGAACGAGCGGAAGCGCTCGACCTGCTCCGGCGCCTGCGCACGCAGATCGTCTTCGGGCAGCTGTTGGTCAGCTTCAGCTCGCTCGTTGGCTTTCGGTCGTCAGCCGGGAGCAACTGGTTGCCGCATTACCGCAACGGCAGCGGCTGTTCGCCCGCCTCGACACCAGCGGCTTTCGCGGAAAAGCGCGATGTAGCGCGCCTCCGGAGACCGCGCCAGCCGAATGTCGAGCACCTCCTCTTGAGGAGGTGCTCGACATTCCGCTGCGGCTACTTCGTCGAGAATGACTTCGCTGCTCCCAGGCGGGACCGGAGTTCGCCTTCTCCCGCGCGTTCTCGCCTCTCCGCGGCGAAGCGCCCGGGCGCTACCGCCGGCGGATGCGCGAACGCGTACCCGCCTGACAGCGTCATGCAGCTCTCGCGTCGACCCGTCTGCGGAAGTACTCGCGCCAGCTCTCTGGAAGCGCGTCGTGGTCGGCGGCGAGCCGCATGGTCTCGACGTCGTCTCGGTCGGCGGCGTAGAGCCGCGCGACCTCCGTCACGCCGAAGCGGCGCGGGTCGCGCTCAAGTTCGACGATCTCATCGCCGGCCGCGACCTCGCCCTCGCGGGCGACGGCGAGGTAGAAGCCGAGCAGGCCGCGCTCGAGGAACTCCGTGACGAATTCGTCGCGGCCCATCCTGATCCCGAGCTTGAAGCAGGGAAGCCGCGGCTGGGTGACGACGAGCTCGGCGGTGCCGACCCGGAAGCGGTCACCGATGCTGACCTCGCTGTCGAGCAGGCCTTCGAGGGTCAGGTTCTCGCCGAACGTACCGGGGCCGAGGTCGAGCTCCGGCCGCTCACGCGACCAGAGCTCGTAGAACTCGGACGGATAGGCGTAGACGGCCTTGTCGGGGCCGCCGTGCACGCGCAGGTCGGCCTGCCGGTCGCCGTCGAGGTTCAGCCTCCGCAGCGGCACGCGTCCGGCGACCGGCTCCTTGAAGATCCCGGTCGTGACCGGCTTGCCCCTCCAGAGCACCTCGCGCGGGAGGCCGACGTTGACCGAGAGCACCCTCATCTGGCGCTCCCGACCAGCTCTCCCGCGCCCGCAACCTGCTCGGCGTGGAAGCGCTTGATGTGCGCGGCGATCTCCTCGAGCGAGTCCTCGACCGCGAAGTGCCCGGTGTCGAGCATGTGCAGCTCGGCGTCGGGGAGGTCGCGCAGGTACGCCCGCCCGCCCTCGGGCGTGAAGAAGAGGTCGTTCTCGCCCCAGAGGATCAGCGTCTTCGGCCGGCGCTCCCGCAGGAACGCCTGCCACTGCGGATACAGCTCGGGGTTCGTGCGGTAGTCGTACAGCAGGTCGAGCTGGTGCCTGCGCGCGCCGGGACGCTCGAGGAAGTGGACGTCCATGTTCCAGTTGTCGGGGCTGATGCGCTCGGGCTCGCGATGCCCGTGCTGGTAGATCAGCTTCACGCCTTCGAGCTCGAGGAACGGCATGAGGGCGGCCTCCGTCTCGGGGCTGCGGTCGACCCACAATGCGTGCCGGATGCCGTCCCAGGCAGCGGTGAAGCCCTCCTCGTAGGCGTTCGAGTTCTGGATCACCTGCCACTCGAGCCAGTCCGGGTGGCGGCCGACGATGCGGTTGCCGATCGGGCCGCCGTAGTCCTGGTGGTAGAGCCCGAACGGGTGGAAGCCCGTCTGCACGAGCAGGCCCTCGACGATCTCGGAGAGCCGGTCGAAGGTGTACTCGAAGTCGTCGGGCATGTCGGTGTTGCCGAAGCCCGGGTAGTCGGGAGAGAGGACGTGGAAGCGGTCGGCGAGCGCCGGGATCAGGTTGCGGAACTGGTGCGAGGAGGCGGGGAAACCGCCGAGCAGCAGCAGCTTGGGATTCGCCGGGTCGCCGGCCTCGCGATAGAAGACGGAGAGCCCATCGACCTGGATCGTCCGGTGAGAAACCATGTCGTGTCCTTTCTGCTTGTCGTTGTGTGTCGGGCGGTCTGCGTCCGATCCGGCGCGGTCCTTACGCGGGGCGTAAGAAGTCGGCCGCGGACGACGCTCAGGCGGCATGACTATGCTTGCCTCGTCGGTGGGAGCGGAGCGCGTGGAGATCGATCAGCTCGACGTGGAATCGCGCGCCTGGCTCGAGGGCCTGCGGGCAACGGGAGCCGGGCGTACCCTGGCGCTGGAGCGCCTGCACGACCTGCTGCTCCGCGCCGCGCACAGCGAGGCCAACCGCCGCCGCCATCTCTACCCCGAGATCGGCGGCGCCGAGCTCGAGGACGTCTGCCGGCAGGCTGCCGACGACGCCGTGGTCGCGGTGACCGCCAAGCTCGACGGCTACCGCGGCGCCAGCCGCTTCACGACCTGGGCCTACGGGTTCGCCGTCTTCGAGATCTCGGTGAAGCTGCGGCGGCATGCCTGGCGCGGCCGCACGATCCCGACCGCCGACGATGACGCGACGTGGAACCGGCTGGCCACCGGCGGGAGCACCGCCCAGGCGCGTATCGAGTCCACCGACCTTCTGGAGGCGCTCCGCCGCGCGGTCGCCGAGGAGCTCTCGCCCCGCCAGCGCGAGGTGTTCATCGCGGTCGCGCTGAACGAGGTCGAGATCGACGCGGTCGCGGAGCGCTTGCAGTCGACCCGCGGCGCGGTCTACAAGGTGCTCCACGACGCACGGCGGAAGCTCCGCCTGCGCCTCGAGCGCGAAGAACACCTGGAACCTGTGGAGACGAGATGAACGAACGCGATCCGCTGACGCGGCTGCTCGGCACTCCCGGCGAGGACCTGGGCTGTGAGGGAGGCATGGCGGTGCTCGCCGAGTACGTGGAGGTCGGGCTCGCCGGCCGGAACGCCGACGAGCTCTTTCCCGGCCTGGCCATGCATCTGCGGAACTGCCCGGCGTGCGCGGAGGACTACGAAGGCGTCCTCGCCATGGTCCGCCGGCAACGCCCCTAGTCACGCGGCGAGTGCGAGCGTCCGCTCGACCAGGTCGTGCACGAGCGCTCGAAGCGCCGCCGCCACCGCGGGATCGCGAAGCCGGCCGTCGGTGGTGAACGCGGTCTGAGCGGCCGGCACCGGGAGCTCCGAGTCGAGCACGGCAGCGCCGACCGTGCTCAGCACCTTGCGCAGCTCGGCCTGGGCCCAGATGGCGCCGAACAGGCCGGTGCTGGCGCCGATCACGGCGACCGGCTTTCCGCGCAGGCAGTTGTCCGGGAAGGGCCTCGACGCCCAGTCGAGCGCGTTCTTGAGCGCACCGGGGATCGAGGCGTTGTACTCCGGCGTCGCGATCACGACCGCGTCGGCTGTCGCGAGCGTGTGCCGTAGCCGGGCGACGGCCGGCTCGGCGAACCGGCCGTCGACGTCGGCGTCGTATGCGGGTAGCGTCTCGAGGCCGGTCCACTCGTGGAACTCGACGCCCGCCGGCAGCTCGGCGGCCGCGGCCTCGAGCAGCGCCCGGTTGAAGGAGCCCGCTCGCAGGCTGCCGCAGATCCCGACGACCCTCATCTCACACGGCCTCGACTAGCTCGAGCTCGGCGGTCAGCTCGACCTCCCAGCCGACGGCGTCGCCGCCGTCGGGCAGCGGCAGCTGCCAGCTCAGGCCCCAGTCGCGCCGGTCGACGCTCGCGTGCAGCGCGAGCGCCGCCCGCACGGTGCCGAACGGGTCCTGAGTCGGTGCCCGGTAGCTGCCCTCGGCTGTCACGGGGCGCGTGATCCCCCGGACGGTGAGCTCGCCCTCGACGACCGCGCTGCCGTCGTCGCGGAGCTCGACGCCGGTCGAGCGGAAGGTCAGCTCGGGGTGCACGTCGGCAGCAAAGAAATCGTCGCCCCGCACGACATGCTCGCGGAACTCGGGCGGATCGACGATCGAGACCGACTCGACGCGGGCACTCGCGGTCAGCGTCGTCCCGGTGTCCCCGCCGACGAGTCGTCCTTCGATCTCGTCGAACGATGCTCGGAAGGTCGAGACGATGTGCTTCACGGCGAACTGGACCGACGAATGGGTGCGGTCGATCTCATACGTCCCGGCGAACGGAATGATGGCGGTGGACACGTTCTCTCCTCTCGTTGGTGGCGGTTGTGTCAGTAGCCGCTCGCGGCCGCGCCGTTGCCACGGTCGATCTTCGTGCCGGCCGGCGAGAGCACGTACCACTCCGCGCCCGAGAGCTTCAGGCCCTGGCCGTTGGTCTGGCCCCGCTTGGTGTCCTGCACGAAGCGATAGAGGGGGTGGCCAGCGTAGGTGACCTGCCTCGTCCCGTCGGCGCGGCGCGTGACGCCGAGCAGCGACTGCTTGACCGCGCCGCGCGCACTCGGCTCGGCAGTCGTCAGCAGCGGCGGCCAGTAGCCCGCGCAGGCGCCCGCGCAGGTGCTGTGGCCCTTCGTGTCCTTCTCGAACAGGTAGAGCGTGCGGCCGCCGGAGTCGACCAGGATCCGGCCAAGCGACGAGGCCGCCGTGCCGACGGTCGCGGAACGGCCGGGCGCATGGGTCGCGGCCGAGGCGCTGCCGACTGCGACTGCAAGCGCAGCGGCGAGTCCGGCGACGATGATCGATGCGTGCTTCATGTTCATCTCCTTTGCGAGTGGCTTGGCGTTCCCTGGCGAGGCGGCGGGCCCGGAGGCTGGGCCCGCCGCACGGGTCGCCCGCCTAGCGGGGCGGGAACTGCGAGTTCGGGACGGGGTCGGCGAGATTGGCCGTGGGGGCCTTGTCGGTGAACCCGATCACGGCGCAGTTGATGTCGACGCCGACCGAGCCGTAGGGAGCGGGCTGGCCGGTTGCCGGGTTGACGCCGGTGAGCAGGTCCGGGCGCGTTGCGGCGAGGTTGAAGACCTGCACCTCGTCGATCTGCCTGGTGTTCAGGCCCTGCTTGACGGCCTTGTCGGTCCAGAGGCCGAGCTGCGCATCCCAGAGCGGGCTGTACGCATCCGCGTGTCGTGGGTCGGTCTCGGTCGGGAAGTCGCCGAACACGTTGAGCAGGTCGCCACCGTTGCGAAGGGCGTCGATCAGCCCGGTGTTTCCGGCGCTTGCGTCCTCGGAGGCATGGCCGTCGTTGATCAGGTGGACGAAGCCTTGCGATTCCTTGTTGTCGTCGCCGGTCTGGCCGTTGATGAAGCCGAACAGGCGCTCGCGGGCGGAGCCGAGGAAGTCGTCGCCGCCGTGATAGGGAGCGTTGTCGAGCGCGGGTACGTAGGTCGAGCGCTCGAGCACGGAGGTCAGCGGCTGGCCGGCGTCGGTCGAGATATAGACGATCGGCTGGCCGGCGTCGAACCCCTTCACGAACAGCAGGTCGACCCAGGACTCTGCGTACTGGCCCTGCGGTGCGGGGTCGGCGATGTGAACGCCGAGCACGCGGTCGCCCGTGTTCGTGTGATGCGTGGCGTCGAACGGACCGTCGCCGGTCGCGACGATCGGCGCGCTGTACACGGTCGGCGAGCCGGCGAGCCGGATGAACGGGGTGTACCCGGGTCCGGCGACGGCGCCCGGCTGGAACTTCGCGAGCGGGAACCCTGTCGGGCCCGGCTCGGCGATGCGTGTCGGGCTGAAGTCCGGGGCACCCTGGAAGTCGACGACCGCCTGGCCGAACTTGTTCTGGTCGGGGGTCGGCGACTCGAGCGTGACCGTCTGCACGGCCTCGGGGTCGTTGATCGCGAGATTGCCCAGCTTCGGCGCGTAGTTCACGCCCAGGTCGTGTGCGATTCCCTGATCCGACGCGTCGAGCAAGACGTACCAGACCTTCTCCTCGTTCGGCGTGCCCTTGTAGGCGACTCCCTGGTAGAGCGGCAGGCGGACCGACTCCTTGCTCAGGTCGACCTGGATCGCGCTCTCCTCGGTCAGATGATCCCGAGGCAGCAGTCCGCTGATCGGGCCGAGGCCTTTCGCCGAGGCCGTCCCGTCCTTCGAGCCGGCGATCGCCACGCCCCCGGTCACGGCCGCGGCGGCGACGATTACGAACGCGGCCGCTCCGAGCAGCCCGCGCTTCGACAGCACATTCATACGAGTCTCCTTTCGTCCGGCGAGGCCGGGTAGCAAGGTCTCGACCGTACGAAGGCACGCTCAGCGCGACCTGAGTGCGAGATCAGTCACTGCGAGATCAGTCGGCAGCCGGGGACCAGCCGGCGGGCCGATCAGTCGAGCTCGAGCTGCTCGACGAGCCACGCGCTCTGGCGTTTCCGCTCCTCGACGTGGGCGTCCGTCCCGCCGAGCTGTTCGGCGATCCGCGCCGTCATGAAGCCGAGCTGGGCCGACGCCGTGAGCGGGATCTCGGGGGGCGGGGCCCAGCCGCCGAGCCGCTCGGGCGCAGCCGCCACGAGCTCGTCCGCGCGCGCGAAGCACATCCGCCCGTACGCCTCTTGCGCGGCGGCGTTCCACGCGTCGATGCGGCGGATCAGGCGCCCGCGCGGCGCGACGACCTTGAGCGGCTGCTCGTCGACAGGGCCGTCGAGCTCGACCTCGTACAGCACGGGTGCAATCCAGTAAGGAAGGTCGATCGGTCGGCACGCGTGGATACCGGCCCGACAAAGCCCGACCTCGGACTCGATCCACGCCCCCGGCCCGACGCCGGGCAGCGGCCACGCGAAGCGACTGAACACCCCCAGGCCGTCGGCGGTGAGGAACTTGTAGGCCTTCATTCGCGCTTCCAGTCCCTGAAGGCCGTAAGAAGCTTGGATTTCAGCTCGTCGGGGATCGCCTCGTCCGGTAGGGCGCCCGCCGTCGCTGCGGTCGCCCGTACCTGATCGACAAAGCGGAAACAGCCGTCGCAGAAGTTCAGGTGCACCTCGAACGCGGTCATCTGCTCGCTGGTCATGGCGCCCTCGAGGTACTCAGAGGCGAGCCCAACGACCTCCCGGCACGAGTAATCGCGCGCCTGCTCGTTTCCCGGCTCAGCCATCCAGGTGCCTCTCGAGTTGCGCGCGCACCCGTACCCGGGCGCGGTGGAGCAGGACGCGCTGGTTTCCCTGACTGATCCCCAGGGTCTCGGAGACCTCCTGCGCGCCGCACCCGATCACGTCGCGGAGCGTAATCACGGCGCGCTGCGCCTCGGGGAGCTCGGCGATCGCCCGAGCGACGAGGTCGAGGGTCTCCCGCTCGACTAGACGCGACTCGGGCAACGTTCCCCAGTCGGTCGGGAACGACCTCCAGCCTCCGGGATACGGCTCGTCGGCGCCGTTGAACCGCCGCGGGTCGACGAGAGGCTCCTCGTCCTCGAGCTCCAACGACGAAAACGGCAGCGAGCGAGCCTCGCGGACGGCCCGATCCCGTGCGATGTTGGCGACGATCCCCAGCACCCAGGTGCGCAGCGTCGAGCGGCCCTCGAAGCGGTCGATGCCCTTGAGAACCGCGATCCAGGCCTCC
This sequence comes from uncultured Actinomycetes bacterium, assembly GCA_963724805.1. Taxonomy (GTDB): domain Bacteria; phylum Actinomycetota; class Thermoleophilia; order Gaiellales; family Gaiellaceae; genus CAVQZA01. The sequence goes on along the minus strand of CAVRWA010000013.1, from coordinate 42,756 downwards.
TGCACGACCTCTTCGGCGACACTGCGAGTCCTGGCGTAGCCGCGGGCGACCGCCAACATCGCGGGAAAGAGATCGGCGACAGCCTGCTCGAACGCGCGCTCCTCTCCATCGCGCAGACGCTCGACCAACTCTGCGTCCGTCCCGAGAACAGCCTCGCTTGCCGGCCCACTCACGACGCGAGGCTAGCTGACTCGACCGATCCGATCTAGTCATCGGCTCGAGGCGTTCCGTAACGATTCGCCGGCCGGAGGGGACTTCGGAGATATGGGGGATCTCCCGGGCGGGGCAACCGCGACCCGTGAACGGCCGGTGATCCGGCTTTTCGGGTCGCTTTCGATCGAGGATGGTGCGCGCCGCCTCGGGCCAGGAGACCTCGGCGGTGTCAGGCCCAAGCAGGTGCTCGAGATCCTGCTGGCAGCGCGTGGCCATCGAGTACCCGTCGACCGTCTCGCCGAGCTCGTGTGGGGAGACGAGCGGCCGCGAAATGTCGCCGGCTCGCTCCAGACATTCGTCTCCATGCTCCGGCGCCATCTCAGCACTGACCGCGAGCGGGCCCGTTCGCTCGTCGTCACCGAGCCGGAGGCGTACCGCTTCGCGACCGAGCTCGTCACGCTCGACCTCGACCGCTTCGACGAGCTCCTCGAACGCTCGGCACGCGAGCCGACTCGCCTCGCCCGCGCCTCGCTCGAGCAGGCACTCGAGCTCGTGCGCGGAGAGGTCCTCGAGGACCAGCCGTACAGCGGGTGGGCGATCGACCTGCGCGGCAGCTACCAAGGCAGGGTCCTCGGCGCTCATCTCGACGCAGCCGACGCTGCGCTCGCCGAGCTCGACTTCGCGCCGGCGCTCGCCCACGCGGAGGCGGCTGCGACGCTCGATCGCTTCAGCGAGCGAGCGCACCGCCTGGAGATGCTCGCTCTGTACGCGCTCGGCCGGCAGCACGAGGCCCTCGGCCGCTACCGGAGCTTCCGCCTGCGGCTCGACGAAGAGCTCGGGCTCGAGCCGACCGCGGAGACGCGCGCACTCGAAGCGGCCGTCATCCGGCAGGAAGGCGTCCACGCATTGCTGCCGCGGCCGATCCGGCGGGGGCTCGCCGATACCGGCGGCCGCGCCCTTCGTCTCATCGGCCGGGCGGCGGAGCTCGAGATGCTCACGCACGCGGTTCGTCGCGCCTTCGACGGAGACGCAGCGCTCGTCCAGATCGAGGGAGAAGCCGGGCTCGGCAAGACGCGAATGCTCGACGAACTGCAGCTCGAGCTCTCGAACGTGCGCGTCGGGCGCGCGAGCAGCTCCGAGCTCGAACGGCACCTGCCGTACGTGCCTCTCGCTGCCGCGCTTCGAGACGCGCTCGCCGGCGTCGAACTCGATGGCAGGTGTCAGCCTGCGCTCGGGCAGATCCTGCCCGAGCTGACCCTCGGTGCGCAGCGGTGGGAGTTCGCGGAGGTGGAGGTGCTCGAAGCACTCGTAGCCCTCGTCGCCGAGCATGCGCCGCTCGTGCTGCTCCTCGACGACCTCCAATCGGCCGACACCCAGACGGTCGCCGCGCTCGCCTATTTGCGCCGCCGCGGCAGCGGGCTCCCCGCGGCCTTCGTGACAACCGTGCGAAGCGCCGAAGCGCCGGACGACCATCCGCTGCGCCAGCTCAGACCCGACGTGGTGGTGCGGCTCGAACCGCTCTCGCCGAGCGAGCTCGCGCCACTCGGGATGCCCGAGCTGCACGACTCGACCGGCGGCAACCCTCGCTTCGTCAGCGATGCGCTCGCCAACGGGCAGCCGGCAACCCGCTCGCAAACGCTCGCCGAGGCGCTGCTCGCCCAGTGCCGGGCCGAGGGCAACTGGGGTTACCGCGTCCTCGTCGCAGCCTCCGCGCTCGAGCAGCCGTTCGAGCCCCAGTCGCTCTCAGATCTCCTCGGCGCCGACGAAGCCGAACTCATCGAAGAGCTTGAGCGCCTCTGCGAACGGCGAATCCTGCGCATCGACGGGCTCCGTTTCCGCTTCCGCTACGACCTCGTCCGCCAGGTGCTGCTCGCAAGCATCTCACCCGCCCGGCAACGCCTGCTGCAGCGGCGGCTCGACGCTCTCAGCTCGGACGTCGCTCCCGTCTCCCAGGCCAGATGACGCCGATGCACGCCGAGCGCAACCTCATCGCCGGGACCGTCTTCGAACACGCAAACGAGCCGGCGTACGTCATGGACCCCCAGCACGACTGCATCCTCGCCGCCAACGAAGCCGGCTGCGCACTCCTCGGGTACACGCGCGCAGAACTGCTCCAGACCCCAATCTCATGCATCCACCCGGCCGAGCTGCCCGAACTGAGCGAGCTCCTCGAACGCGTCCTGCAACACGGCGGGCCTCCACGATCAAGCTCACCTGCCGAACCAAGCAAGGGACATTCCTCCCGACCGAGATCTCGCTCCACGCGCTCGAAATCGACGGCCGGCTTCACATCCTCGGGCTCGTCCAGGACCGCAGCGAGCACTGCCACCCACCTCCCCACCGAGAGCCCCTCTTCGAGCCAAGCGCGTAAGAGCCTCGCATGATCGAGAGCGAGCGCCCTCGGTCGCCTCCAAGTCGAGCAGGTGCGACTCAGGCCGCAGACAGCGCCGACACAGCGGGGAACGTCACTCTCGACGGCACGAACACCGCCACCCACAGGAGGAATCCCGTATGAGCGCCACAACCGCAAACACGACCCAGGGGCGCGGACGCGTGCGCGTCGAGCACGGCTCGAAACGGGTCCGGGCCTACCTCGGCGGCGAGTTGGTCGCCGACACGACCCACCCGCTGCTCGTCTGGGAGAAGCCGTACTACCCGACCTACTACTTCCCGGCGGCCGACGTCCAGGCCGAGCTCAGGGCCGACGGCGGCGTCGCCCACTCGCCCAGCAGGGGAGACGGGATCACCTTCTCCGTCCGCGCCGGAGACACGGAAGCCGCCGGCGCCGCGATCCGCTACGAGGACTCGCCGTTCGAGGAGCTGCGCGACGCGATCCGCCTCGACTGGGCAGCGATGGACGCCTGGTTCGAGGAGGACGAGCAGGTGTTCACGCACCCTCGCGACCCGTACACCCGCGTCGACATCCTCCCCAGCTCACGACACGTCCGGATCGAGGTCGACGGAGTGACGATCGCGGAGACCTCGAAGCCGACGCTCCTCTTCGAGACCAACCTCCCCGTCCGCTACTACCTGCCCAAGACGCACATCCGCATGGACCTCCTGACCCCGACCGAAAGCACCAGCCACTGCCCATACAAGGGCGACGCGGAGTACTGGTCGCTCGCACTCGGTGACTCGGTCAAAGCGGACATCGCGTGGTCGTATCGGACACCGCTACCCGAGAGCCAGAAGATCGCCGGCCTGATCAGCTTCTATCCGGAGAAGGTCGAGCTCTACGTCGACGGGGTCAAGCAGGCTTGAATCCGCCCACGTTCGCCTTCGATCAGTTCTTCGAGGACACGAGCGATGCGGCCTTCATCCTCGACCCGCTCGAGGACCGCTTCCTCGCCGCCAACGCGGCCGGCTGCGCGATGCTCGGCTACGCGCCCGAGGCGCTGCTCGCGACGCCGGTCTCCCGGATCCACCCGGGCGAACTCACGCAGCTGCAGGAGTTCGTGAGCGGCGTCTTGCGCGACGGTCACGGCTCCACGATCAAGCTCACCTGCCGCACGAGCTCCGGAGAGCGCCTGCCGATCGAGATGTCGCTCTGGGCGTTCGACAGCGACGGCCGCGTCCTCGTCCTCGCACTGATTCACGACCGCAGCGAACACCGCCGCGTCCTGCCGGTCGACTGAGGCCCCACTCAGCGCCCACACAGGCGCGAGCGCGACCCTCGGCGAAACGAACTCGCTACGAAAGGAGCAACACGATGGTCACCAAAGGCCTGATCGCCCGGCTCGAGGCGAAAGCCGGCAAGGAAGACGAGGTCGCCGCATTCCTACGCGACGCGCTGCCAATCGTCCAGGGCGAACAGCAGACCGTCGCCTGGCTCGCACTCAGAGCAAGCGAGTCGTCGTTCGCAATCGTCGACGTCTTCCCCGACGAAGCCGGACGTCAAGCCCACCTCGACGGCGCGGTCGCCGCAGCCCTGATCGAAGCAGCAGGCGAGCTCCTCGCCGCCCCGCCCGAGATCGAGCCCGTCGACGTGCTCGCAGCGAAGCTGCCGTAGCGAGGCGATCACGATGAGCACCGCGCCGAGCCTCGATTCCCGCCGCGAGCTTGCCCACCGCCTCAGCGGCGGCATCGAGGTCACCCTCTACTGGTCCGAACGCGACGACACCACCAGCGTCGAGCTCTGGCACGCGGCGTCCGAGGAAACGCTCGTCTTCGAAGTCGCCCACGAGCACGCCCTCGAGGCCTTCTACCACCCCTTCGCCCACCTGCCGCGGACATTCGACGAGCCCTTACCGACCCTGGAAGTCGAAGCGGCGTGGTGACCGGCGTGCGTGATCGCCTCTCGGCAAAGCCCGAGCCCGTTCCGGTGGCCGGCCTGTTCGAGACTCACCTGACCGTGAGCGACCTCAACCGCTCCGTCGCCTTCTACCGCGACGTCGTCGGTCTGCCACTCGCGCTCGAGCTGCCCGCACGCGGCGCCGCATTCTTCTGGATCGGCGGGCCCGGCGAGGCGATGCTCGGCCTCTGGTCGCTCGGCTCCGCGCCCGTCGGACTCTCGCTGCACGTCGCGTTCACGACGTCGCTCGACGACGTCCTGGGCGCGTGTGATCGCCTGCGCTCGCTCGGCGTCACGCCACTCTCCTTCCACGCGATCGAGACGGCCGAACCGAGCGTGATCGGGTGGATGCCGGCGGCCGCGGTCTACCTGCGCGATCCCGACGGCCACCTGCTCGAGTACCTGGCAATGCTGGACGAGCCGGCCCAACCCGAGCGCGGGATCGTCCCGTGGTCCCAGTGGACGAGCGAGTGCCAGTGACGATCCGGCCCGCCAGCTCCGACGACCTCCCCCTGCTGGTCGAGATCGAGCGCGCCGCAGGGCAAACATTCCTGCAGCTCGACATGGACCTGTTCGCCGACCACGACCCGGGCACGGTCGAGGAGCTGGCCCCGTACGCCGACGGCGGCCGGGCCTTCGTCTCGGTCGACGCCGACGACACGCCGGTGGGCTACCTCCTCCTCGACCTCGTCGACGGCGCCGCCCACATCGAGCAGGTGAGCGTCCACCCCGACCACGCCCGCAAGGGCCTCGGCCGGGCGCTGATCGAGCACGCAGCCTCGTGGGCGAGCGCCCGCGATCTCCGCTCCCTCACGCTCACCACCTACGTCCACGTGCCCTGGAACGGCCCCTACTACGAGCGGCTCGGCTTCCGCTACCTCACGACCGACGAGGAAACACCGGGACTCCGCACCCTCCGCGCGCGCGAGCGCGCGCTCGGTCTCGAGGTGTGGCCGCGAACCTCCATGCGCCGCAGCCTCGCCTGACGCGTACGCACTCAGCCCACGCTCAGAGGCCGATGAGGCCCGGAGCCTAGGCTCGACTCGTGAAAGGGCTCGTCTGACGACGACTCAAACCACGAATGAAAGGAAGGCGAACCTTGAGCCACCATGTCACCGACACCACGTTCGAGCAGGAAGTCCTGCAAGCCCCCGGACCCGTCCTCGTCGACTTCTGGGCCGACTGGTGCACGCCCTGCCACGCGGTCGCACCCGTTCTCGAGCGCATCGCCGAAGAGCGCAACCTCAAGCTCGTGAAGGTCAACTACGACGAGGAACAGGGCCTCGCCGACCGCTACGGCGTCCAGTCGATCCCGAGCATCATCCTGTTCGAACACGGCGCACCCAAGGCGCAAACGATCGGCGCGCAGCCGAAGAGCGCCCTCGAACGCGCACTCGGCCTGGCGGCGTAGAGGACAGCAAGATCGATGACCGACGTCCGGCAGATCCGCCGCGCGCGTGCCGCGGACCACGACACGCTGGTCGCGCTGTGGGAGCGCTCGGTGCGGGCGACGCATGAGTTCCTGACGGAAACCGACATCGGCGCGCTGCGTCCTCTCGTCCGGGAGGCCCTTAGCGATGACGCGCTCGAGCTCTGGGTACTCACAGAGAGAACAGACGTGCCGATCGGCTTCATGGGGCTCGCCGGCCATGACATCGCGGCGCTCTTCCTCGAGCCGGCGCGCCGCGGGCAAGGCGGCGGGCGCCGGCTCGTGGCACACGCCCAACAGCTACGCGACGGCCACCTGACGGTCGACGTCAACGAGCAGAACCCCGCGGCGCGCGGCTTCTACGAGGCGCTCGGCTTCGTAGTCGTCGGCCGCTCGCCCCTCGACGACGGCGGTCGGCCATTCCCGATCCTCCACATGCGGCGGCCAACGGCCTCCGACCCATCGACGCGCCATGCCGACTGAGCCGCCGCATAGATCCCACTCAGCCGCGTCCGGCACTCTGGCGACATGGTCGCCACCGACTTGACCGACTTTCGCCTTCGTCGCGCAGCGATGGAAGACGTGCCGGCACTCCGTGATGTGTTTCGACGATCGTCGCTCTCGAACGAAGGCGATCGAGCGAGCCTGCTCGCCCATCCCGACGCACTCGAGCTCTCCGACCGTGCTGTCGCGGACGGCCGAGTCCGAGTCGCCGTCCTCGATGACCGAATCGTCGGCTTCGCGACAGTGCTGGTTACCGGACAGATCGGTGAGCTCGAGGACCTCTTCGTCGACCCCGACTGGATGCGGCGCGGCATTGCCACGGAACTCGTGCTCGACGCCCTCGCCAATGCGAGAGAGCGGGGCCTAGCGCGTATTGAGGTGACCGCGAACGGTCACGCTCTCGCCTTCTACGAGAGCGTCGGCTTCGTCTGGGACGGAATGAGCGAGACACAGTTCGGCCGCGGACACCGAATGCACATCGACGTCCCACTGTCACCGAGCGGCGTGCCGGCGGTCGATCGTGTGGAACCGCGCTGAGGCTCTCTTCCGCGCAGCGCCGCGAGACTCCGGCGGCGTCCCCGCCCCTCAGGCCTGCACGATCCGCAGGCGTTCTTGATGGAACTAGTCTGATATAAGACTAGATGTGGATCGGGACGATCTCGGCTTCCTGCTCGCAAAGGCGACCCAACGCTGGAACGAGCTCCTGCAGGAGCGCTTCCGCGCCGCCGGCTGGGGCGAGGTGCGGCCGAGTTACGGCTCGATCCTGGTGCCGCTGTTCGAGGAGGACGGATTGCGTATGGGAGAGCTCGCGCGCCGGGCGCGGCTGAGCAAGCAGACGATGACGACCATGGTGCGCCTGCTCGAGCGCGAGGGGTTGGTGCGCCGCGAGCCTGATCCCGACGACGGGCGCGCGTTTCGGATCGTCCTCACCGCCAAGGCCCGCAGGTTCGAGCCGGTCGCGGAGCGCACGCTGACCGAGCTCGGCGCTCTCGCCCGCGACCGGCTCGGCGAACGGCGGCTCGCTTCTGTCAAGCACGCACTGAAGGAGTGGATCGAGAGATGAGACACCACACGGTCACCACCACGCTCGCCGCACCCCGCGACGACGTCTTCGCCTACCTCGCCGACGTCAAGACCCTGCCGGAGTGGGCGACGGAGTTCGCGCGCGAACTGAGACTCGTCGACGGCCGGTACAAGGTTGTGAACGGCCTCGGCGAGTTCTTCTTCGAGATCCGCGCCGACGCGGAATCAGGCGTGATCGACATGCTCGCCGGCCCGGACGAAGACGCCCTCATCTGCTTCCCCACCCGCGTCGTCGCGACCCCGGCGGGCGGCAGCGCCTACACCTTCACGATGTTCCAAGCGCCCGGCCAACCCGACGAGCAGTTCGAAGACCAGCACGCCTCCCTCCTCCGCGAATTCGAGAACCTCAAACGGCGCTTCGGCGAGCTGCCAGCCGCGTGAACACCGCGGTATAACGGGAGGCACGGGCGTGGCGTCGCTGCTAGTCAAGTGCGCGCCGGCCAGCTCCCGGCAGCTTGCTCACGACCAAGTCATATGAGTCCTCGATCATGTCTCGGATCGCGTCGACGGGTAGCGAGCCATCGATGATCACGGTGTTCCAGTGACGCTTGTTGAGGTGGTATCCGGGAAGCACCGCGGCGTGCGCGGCGCGTAGCGCCTGGCCGAGCTCGGGCTCGCACTTGAGGCTGACCCGAAGCGAGACGGCGCCGAGTTGGGAGAGGGCGAACATCTTTCCGGCGACCTTGAACACCGAGGTCATGGGGCCGAACGGAAACGTCTCCTCGGCTCCGGGAAGCGAGAGGCAGTAGTCGCGAAGCTCGGCCGGGCTCATCCCCCCGAACGTTGCCTGGTCGAACATGAAGTCGGCGTCGCTGTCGGCACTCAGATGTCCCAGAAGAGAACTCGGGCGAGCGCCGCTGAGGTGGCGCCGCTCCGCGCTCTAACCCGAGCACCAGCGCCCATGACCGCGCTTCACCCGGTATCGCATAGACGCCGTTGTCGGTCTCGCCAACCCTAAGCGGACACAAAACGGACACATCAGAAACGACACGCGCGACATCTCGCGACGCATCTTCGGCGCCAGGACCAGCCGATTTGCAGGAGAAACTGCGTCTCGAGTGATCGCGCGTGTACGCGTGTGAATGGTAAGGAGGGGGTCGACGGTTCGAGTCCGTCAGAGGGCTTCACAAAAGGCCAGCAAATGGCCTTTTTCTATGGTCAGAGCGCCCAGATGACCCTCAGAAAACTCTTTGGGATGGGCGCGCAATGGGCGCATAGGGGATTCCAACGGCCAAGACCCGCTAGGCGTTCGGTCACCGCACGGCGCGAGAAACGGCTAGGAAACGCACGACCCGCGGGCGCACGGTGCCATCAAACCACCCCCGAGACTTCCCCGCGAGAGAGGGGGTCGACCTGTCGCGCAGACGGCAGTGAACTCCGGCCAGGGCTCGCTCAATGTGCGGCCCTCGAGCGGCCGCGCAAGGCCGCTCGCCCCTCTGGGCTAACGGCCGCGCCCCTCTCGGTTCTTCGTCTACTCCGGCTCGATCGGCGAAGCGGCGCACAGCTTCGAGCAGCGCCTCGACGAGTTGGGCCTGCTCGTCGCGCAGGAGGCGCTGGAGTTCGGCACGGTCGATCGGGGTCGGCATCTTTACGGCTCCTTCATCAAAAGGACCGCTCGCCGTCCCGAGTCCTCACGGACGAACGCGGATGATCGTCTTCCCCTTGATCCGCTCGGTCGGGTTGAAAGCGGCAACGGCGTCGTCGAGGGCCGCGACGGTGCCGATGTTCGTCCGCAGCCGACCGTCCCGGACCCGCTGGGCGATCTCACTCAGTTGGGCGCGATCGGACATGACAACGAAGTCGAACGCCAGGCCGTCCGCGGGCCACGCCTCCGGCGGGCCGGTGACGGTCACCAGCGTTCCTCCAGCTCGAACCACACCCGCGGACCGCTTCTGGATGTCGCCGCCGAGGACGTCGAACACGAGGTCGACTCCGCCGACGTCTTCCAGGGTGTCGTTGTCGAGATCGACGAACTCGTGCGCGCCGAAGTCGAGTGCGGTCTGCCGGCCGGCGGCGCGCCCGGTGCCGATGACGTGTGCGCCGGCCTCTCGTGCGAGCTGGGTTGCCATCGAGCCGACTGCGCCGGCCGCGCCGTGCACGAGGACGCTCTGGCCGGCCTGAAGGCGGCCGTGCTCGAACAGACCTTGCCACGCGGTCAGGCCCGTCATCGCGACGCCTGCGCCCACCGTGAAGTCGACGTCGCCCGGCAGCGGCGCGAGGTTGCGTGCCTCGACGACTGTGTATTCCGCGAGGGTGCCGTCGCGAGTCCAGTCCGTAAGGCCGAACACCCGCTGTCCCACCGACAGCCCCGTAGCTCCATAGCTGAGGGAGGTGACCACTCCGGCCACCTCGTGCCCGGGAATCGAAGGCGTCCGGTCACGGCCGAGGCGATCGATCCAGGTCGAGGGCCACTCCAGCTCATTCCCGGTGAATCCCGACGCATGAACTTCAACGACGACATCGCCGTAGTTCGCGCCTTCAAGGCTGGCGAGCCTCGCCGCATCCGGATCGGGTCGCTCCACGAGCTTCATCCCGGCCGTTCCCGCGGCCTGATCCGTCACCACAATCGCTTTCATTTTGAATCCCCCTCTGTAATCAGTCCCCGCATACGCGACATCTTCGGTTCACAACAGCATCACCGACGCCACACGTCGGCGTCCTACTCCGCGTCCCTATGGACGAACGCGGATGATCGTCTTCCCCTTGATCCGCTCGGTCGGGTTGAAAGCGGCAACGGCGTCGTCGAGGGCCGCAACGGTGCCGATGTTCGTCCGCAGCCGACCATCCCGGACCCGCTGGACGACCTCACCCAACTGCGCACGATCGGCCTCGACGACGAAATCAACCGCCAGGCCGTCGGCCGGCTGCGCCTCGGGCGGCCCGGCGATGGTCACCAGCATCCCGCCGGCTCGAACCAGAGCCGCAGACCGCTTCCCGATGTCTCCGCCGATCACGTCGAAAACCAGATCGACGCCGCCGACGTCTTCCAGCGAGTCGTTCTGAAGGTCGACGAACTCCTGCGCGCCGAAGTCGAGCGCCGTCTGACGGTCGGCGGAACGTCCGGTGCCGATGACGTAGGCGCCCACCTCGCGTGCGAGCTGCGTCACCATCGATCCGACTCCACCGGCCGCGCCGTGCACGAGGACGCTCTGCCCCACCTGGACGCGGCCGTGCACGAACAACCCTTGCCACGCGGTCAGGCCCGAGATCGGCAGGCTCGCGCCCACCGTGAAGTCGACGTCGCCCGGCAGCGGCGCGAGGTTACGCGCCTCGACGGCCACGTACTCCGCCAGGGTGCCGTCGCGAAGCCAGTCCGTGAGGCCGAACACCCGCCGTCCCACCGACAGCCCCGTCGTGCCATAGCCGAGGGCGCTGACCACTCCGGCCAGCTCGTGCCCAGGGATCGACGGTGTTCGGTCCCGGCCGAGGCGATCGGTCCAGGTCCCGGTCCACGTCAGCTCACCCGGGGTGAATCCCGACGCATGAACCTGAACGACGACGTCGTTCTCCGCCGCGTTCGGCTCGGGCCGCTCCACTAGCGTCATCCCGGCCGTTCCCGCGGCCGCGTCTGTCACCACAATCGCCTTCATCCGGCACCTCCCTGTATCCAGTCCTCGCCTCAAAGGAGGGCCGGACCCTTAGCCGTTCACAACGTGTGTAGGCACGTCATCGAGTTAGTGCAGGCCGGTTCGAACTCAACCTCCTCGTCCGCTGCCGACCCCTGCAGATGCCAGGTACCCGGTGATTCTCATCGCCCCCGGGTGATTCTCGCCACATGTGTCAACTGACCGGACCGACACACGGGCGAGCCCGCACGCGGCTGCCTCGGTGGGCGTCGCCTCGGCGGATACCGCCGCCGGCGCACTCTCCGCTCCGCGACGGGCGATCAGCTTGCCGGCCTCCCAGACGGCGAGCAGTAGGGCGGCGGGAATGGCGCCGGTCAGCCATTGCCTGCCCGTGAGAACCTGGGTGCCGAGCAGCGACGTCAGGACGCCGCCCCGGGTGATCAGGAGCGCAAGAGCGAGCTCGATCGGCGCGCAAAGGTGTGGACGAATGTGAAGCTGGACCATCTCAAAGGTGAACGAAAGCGGCGAGACTTCGCAGATGTTCCGGAGAGCACCTGGGTCAGCCTGTTCTGGGAACGACGCCGGTACGAGTGGTCGCAACCGGGATCGGTCAACGGAACCTTGATCGACTCAAACGTCCTCGAGCCTGGCAGCACGTGGGAGACCCGAGCCAACCTCCGCAACGGCGGCAGCGCTGTGGAGATGGTTCTGAACCGCACCTTCCGCCGTACCACACAGCAGGCAAGTGGTTTGCATGGCGCGCGTATCTTCGTCACGCCCCTGCCGTCGTTGGGAAGGAGCCGATGTGTAGGGACGGCGGGTCTCAGCGTCACTTCGTCTTTGGTGGGAGCGTCTCGACGTACGTCAACGCAAGTCGGATCCAGCCGGCCAGCGCTCGGTCCGATCTGATCCCCGCCGGCTCGACGAACACCATTGTGCTCATTGGCTTGCCGGTGAAGTCCATCGGCCGGACGTGCCGCTCGTCGAGGGCTGCGTCGGCGCCTTCCTCGCCGAGGCGCAGCATCAGCTCGTCGCCGACGATGCCGCAGGCCATGTGACCGCCGACGAGGAACGCGATACCACCGAACATCTGCTGCTCACGGACATCAGGAATGTCCTCAAGGAGGATCGACACCCGCTCTGCGAGGCGCTCATCGAAGGCCATCTTCTGAGACTAACTGGAGGCTTCCCAGCCGTCACGCAGCTCAAACGCGGGGCTGGCTGTACGTAGAAGACGAGAGGAGCGGTGGTCGAGACATCGACGCCGCGGCGCGACTCGGTGTACGGTCAGCGGTGGTGTGCCGGGAAGGCTGGTCGGCGGCAGTCAACCGACCCCGCAGGAGCCCAAATAGCCCCGACACCCCCGCCCCTTTCCCCGACGAGGGCTCCAGCCCGCCGGGGCGGCCGCTTGTTCAACAGCCGGCCGATCCTCCTGTTGGCGTTTGCGTTTGCGGTGATGGCCGACCCCGTCTCCTCGGTCGCCTACGCCATCGAGGCGGCGTTGCGGGCTCTGCATGGAGATCTCAGCCTGCTGTTGCCGACGATGGGATTGGTTGTTGCGGTGATCGCTTTGATCATCACCAACTACCACCAGCTTGTCGCGCGGTTCCCGGAGGGTGGTGGTGCGGCGGCAGCCGCGGGGAAGGCGTTTGGGGAGGGGTGGGCGTTCGTCCCGATCGGCGCCCTTATCGTCGACTTCGTCCTCACGATCGCGATCAGCGTGGCGGCCGGTGCCTCGGCGCTGATCGAGTACGTGCCGAGCCTCGCGCCAGATCGGATCCCGCTTGCGCTTCTCCTGCTCGTCGCCGTCGCGGGACTCACCTGGTACGGGCACATAGGGCGAGCGGCATTCGCGCTGATGACGCTCGCCTTTGTTGGCGCCGGGATCGCGGTGATCGCCGGTGGCATCCACGCTCCGGTCGCGAACGTCGGCTACAGCCAGGCTACGAGCGGACGGCCGCCGGTGCTCGCCGTGCTGCTCGCGTTCCCGGTCGCGATGGCGTTGGCGACGGGTGTCGAGGCGCCGTCCTCGGCGATCGCGCAGCTCGGCCAACTCGACGACGCCGGCCGCCGGCGCTTCGGCCGGATCACGCTGTGGCTGACCCTCGCGATCGTCGGCACGCTCACACTGGGACTGACGGCCGCAGCGGTGCACCTGAAGGTCGGAATCCCCGCGCCGAACAGCACCCAGATCGGCAACCTCGCCCAGGCCAGCACAAGCCACGACGTCTACGCCTTCTTCCAGCTGGCGACGGCGCTGCTACTGCTCGCTGCGGCCAGCTCCTCGTTTCAGGCAGGCCCGGGCTTGCTCAAGGCTCTGTCGAGAAGCGAGACCGCACCAAGCCACGGCGTCGGCGTCCTCCCCGGATGGTTCGGACGGGCCAACCACCACCACACCCCCTACTGGGGCGTCGTCGTGTTCCTGATCACCTCGGCGCTTGTGACCACAGCCGCCGGAGCACGTGACCAAGAGCTCGTCCTCTTCTACGCCGTCTCGGTGTTCATAAGCTTCCTCGTCGGGCTGATCGCAATGGCGCGCTTCTCATACCAGGAGGCTCGCTGGAAGCCGTTCGCGATGAACGTGGTCGGCGCGGTTGTCGTGGTGTTCACGCTTGCGGCCGACATCAGCCGCGGCAAGCCGATCGCCTCGGTCGCTGTATCCATGCTGATCGCCTTTGCGCTCTACATTCTGTGGGCACGCGCCGGCAAGCCCCGCGGCGTCGCCAGCGTCGTCTCGGAAGCAGAACACGAGGACTGAGCCGCTCAGGCGACCGGATACGAGCCGACGAAGAACAGCGCGACCGCGAGCAATACGCCCGATACACCGATCAAGGCGAGGCGGACGTTTCGGACCTTGAAACGCTGCGCGACCGCGGTGAGAAACAGCACCGTCGCCAACAGCACCGTGTTGCGAAGGTACTTGTCCCCCTGCTCCCTCGCCGCCGTTCCCGACTCGAACGCCACCGACGCCTGCTTCTCATGTGCTGCCGACCGCGCCAGCTCCGCGTTGCGGTATTGGCGCATCACGATCGGGCCGGGAGGCGCCTTCGGATTGTGGAACGGATCCGTCTTCATCCAGGCAATGAACGCGGGCCGGAACTCGAGCCGGAATCGCTTCGCGAACGCCAATTCCGCTTCCGTGTCCGCGGTCGTCTTCGCCTGGAGCCAAAACGAGAACGTCGTTGTGTCGTAGATCTCTTCCTGCCCGCCCCGCGTCGCCGCCTGAGAAGCCAGCAGCCGGTACTTGGAGGACAGCCCGTACAGGTGCGCCTGCCGCCCATCCCACCGGGCGGCCTGGTATCCGCTCCAGGCGATAGCGACGGCCACGATCGACAAGAGGATCGCCTCGAGGATCTCAATCGCCTCCTCACTCCGGCGCCGACCCGTGCGCCCATGGCCATCGTGACCACGATCGTGCGCTACATCGCCGGCCGAGGATCCTTCAGCCACTCGGCCAGTCTATGAATCGCGCACCCAGCGGCCCTAGGGCGGTACGAAATCCGCCCGCCCGGAGCTAGGGAGTTTCGTTCTGCGCGGCGCAAGTGGCCGGCAGACCCGGCTCATGGTGTACTTGACCCGCCGAAGGTCGCAAGCAGTTCCCTTGCGTACACGTCCTCCCAGGGTTCACCCGGTTGAGTGGCCGTGTACTCCTTGTCGAGTCGTACAAGCAGGTAGACAAGCTCGCTCCGAACAGGCTTCCTGTTGAGCAGGTCGGCCAACTCCGAGAGGTTCAGCAGCCAGTCCGCATACCACGATGCCCAATCGGGATCATCGCCATCGACAATCCGGTACACGACGTGATGCGTCTCGGCGGCCTCGTGTAGAAGGTCGGCGATCTCCTTCGACGGTCGTGGACACGGACGAAATCTAACCGGAAGCGGCTGATCATGTCTGGCGTCCCTGAGCTTCTCGCCACGTCCAGGAGGCGTTAGGCTCCGTCCGCCGCCGACATCTCAGTCGAGGATTGGAGGATTCATGGCTGGAGTAGAGTCACGCAGCTTGGACGCACCGGATGAGGTGCGCACGCCCGAGAAGACAACCGTCGACGTCGTGACCGTCGGAGCATCCGAGGTCGGTCGCTTGACCCTTCAGCCGGGCTGGAAGTGGTCGGAGTGCATCAAGCCGGTCGTCGGCACCGACAGTTGCCAGGCCGACCATCTTGGCTTCGCTCTCTCGGGTCGGCTCCAGGTCGCCCATGACGACGGCACATCGCTCGAGATCGGCCCCGGCGAGGCGTACGTGATCGCTCCCGGACACGACGCGTGGGTCGTCGGTGACGAGCCGTTCGTCGGCGTCGAGTTCAAGAGTGCAGCCGAGTACGCGAAACCGTGACCTAGCCGCCGCGTCAGGTGCAGCCAGCTCAAAGCGAGACGTGGCCGGCCGGGTTCCAGGTCGAGCAGGTGCGAGTGGCGCGGCCGACCGATCGCCTCGACGAGGTCGTCCGCTTCTACCGCGACGGCCTCGGACTGGTCGAACTGATCTCGGTTCGAGGACCACGCCGGATACAGCGGCGCGATGCTCGGACTCCCCGGGAGCGCATACCACCTCGAGTTCACCTCACACGTCGATGGTTCTCCATGCCCGGCTCCGACCAGGGACAACCTCCTCGTCTTCTACATACCCAGCCGCGAGGCGATTGCGCGGACCGTCGACCGCCTCGGCGCGATGGCGTACCCGCCTGTCACCGCCGAGAACCCGTACTGGGACGAGAACGATGCCGTCACGATCGAGGACCCTGACGGCTGGCGGGTCGTGCTCATGCCGACGCAGGGCATCTAATACGCCTTTGGGATCCGTGCCTATCCGAGATCTGGACGTCTCGGCGCGACTCGTAGTACGGTCAGCCGTGGTGTGCCGGACGTCTGGTCGGCGTGAACTCATGCCGACCCCCGTCGACATCTCTTGGGGTGGCGCTCGGATCGGCCGGGGTCTTCGCCTGCACGCTCGATCGCCTCGGTGCACGGATCGGCCTGCCGGAGGCGATGCTCGGTCTTCTAACGGCGCGCGCGGACTCGAGATCGCGCTGAACTGAACGCCGTTCACGCGCGGGCGATCACGGAGTGGAACTCGTTCTGAATGGACCCGGCCGACAACGACACCAACATCGCCTGGGGACGCGAAACGTTCGCCGCGATGCGATCACACTTCGGCACCGGCCGCTGGCTCAACTACCTCGGCGACGACCAAGCAAACGACGCCATCCGCGCCGCCTACGGCCCCAACTACGACCGCCTCGTCGAGGTCAAACGCCGCTACGACCCCGACAACATCTTCCACCCCAACCACAACATCGTGCCGTAGCGGCTGCGGACAGAGAGGAGCTAGTCGGTCATGCGGAACGCGACCTGGTACTTCTCGACCGAGCTGCGCTGACCAGGGGTGTCACCGGCCGGCATCGCGTTGAGCGCTGCGTCGCCGCGCCGGTAGTCGTCCTCGGTCTCGAAGAAGAGGATCACGACCGACTTCTCGCCTTCCGGGTCGTGAAGAACGACGATCTCCTTCGCCGGCACCTCGTCCGGCCGCTCGCTCCCCTGCATCTCCCGCTGCATCTCCGCCATTCGCTCGCTGCTGACGCCATCGAAGGACACGACTCGTGCGAGCGACATAACTGCCTCCTTGTAGAGAGTTCGGCCGACTCTAACCCTCGAGGAATCGCTCGTGAATCCTCGCGATGCAACCGTCGACAATGCGGAGCGGCGGGTCGCCTCTATCTCGTTTACTCGGTGCAATCTCGGTGGCGACTCAGGCGCCACACAGGCGCGAGACAGTCACGGACGGCAGGCTGCGTCGGGAATGTCTACCGCTGATCGCTGAACAGGAGGAAGGACCGTGGACGGCTCGGTTGCACTACGTCTGAGAGTTGCATCGAAGGCTGACCTATCGGTGGTCAAGGCGCTTCGCGACGCCTTGTACGCCGAGTCTCCCTCACCTCCCTGGCGCGACGAGTCATGGGATACGTACGCAGAGGAGATCACGCAGATCGTGCACGCGGGCGGGGCCCTCTTGGCTGAGCGTCGAGGCGAAACTGTCGGCCTCGCTCTTGCCTGGCTGGAAGGGCCGAATGCGGTCCAGCTGGGTGATCTGTACGTCGCGCCGGAGTACCGCGGTGAGGGAATAGGCAGTGCGCTGGTGCGCGCCGTCGCTGAGCTTGCGCGCTCTCGCGGTGCCGTATACGTGCATCTGATGGCGAACCTGGACGCCCTCGCGTTCTACGATCGCCTGGCCTTCCGTGAGGAGTCGCGCAACCTCGTCACTCGCGTCGACACGTTGCTGTCGCAGTAGATCGGACGAGAGCGGGCCGAGCCCCGATGGCCTTGCGATCACGCCCTCGCGTACGTCTCGCATCGGCGAGAGCGGGTACGCGACCCAATCCTGAACGATCCCTTAAACCCGAGCAGGAATCCTGGCGACGGCCGGCGGCTGCCCGTACAACTCGTTCGACCCTCGAAGAGACCAGGGAGGCCGAATGAAGCGTTACCCGATCCTCGTCATCGCATTTCTCGTGATCGGAGTTCTCAGTGCACAGGCGTTCGCGGCGCGCTCCGATGCCAAGCCGGTCGTCGTCGTGAAGGCGCCCAAGTTCGGCGCGATCCTTTCCACGCAAGGCCACCTGGCGCTCTACACCTGGAACAAGGAGAAGGACAAGAAGGTGCACTGCACCGGCGCGTGCGCGGCCACCTGGCCCCCGCTCGTCGTCCCGAACGGGACCATGGTCGCCAAGCACCTAGCCGGCGCGATGGGAACCTTCGGGACGATCGTCCGCCCAGGCGGCAAGACGCAAGTGACCTGGGACGGGCGGCCCCTCTACACCTACCACGGGGACACGCCCACAAAGATCCTGTGCAACGGCGTCGACGGCTGGTACGTGGTCAAGGCCTGAGCGAGCGGTGGAACTCCGACCCGAAGAGCCCCGCGAGCTCCGGGCGTACGGCCGCAGAACCTTTCTCACGGTCACGGCGGTCGGGCTCTCGTCGCTGGTCTGGGGCCGGCCGGTGTGGAACGCGCTCTCGGGCGCGACACAGCCGTTCAAGGACGTCGCCCCCGGTCTCTTTCCCGGCTGGCGGATCTATACCGTCGCCTCGACGATGCCGAGGTTCGACCCGCAGACGTGGCGGCTCCGGATCGACGGGCTCGTCGAGCAACCGGTCTCGCTCAGCTACGCCCAGCTGCGCGCCCTCCCGCGCGCCGAGCAGGTCTCGACGTTCCATTGCGTGACCGGCTGGACCGTCAGCAACGTCCGTTGGGCCGGCGTCCGCTTCGAGGACCTCCTCGCCGCGGCCGTGCCGAGCTCGGGCGCGACGGCGTTGACGTTCACGTCGGCCGAGCAGCCCTACACCGACTCGCTGACGCTCTCCCAGGCCAGGCTGAAGGACGCGATGCTCGCCTACGAGATGGACGGCAAACCGCTTTCCCGTGCGCACGGGGCCCCGGTTCGCGTCGTGATCCCCGAGATGTACGGCTACAAGAACGTGAAGTGGGTGGAGCGGATCACGCTCACCGGCCGGGCCGAGACCGGCTACTGGGAACAGCGGGGCTACGACGTCGACGCCTGGGTGGGCCGGTCGAATGGCTTCTGAGCGCGCGGGCTACGTCCGCCGCTTCTCCGTGACCGAGCGGGCGATCCACTGGATCCACGCGTCCGCGTTCTTCGTCCTGCTCGGCTCGGGGCTGGTCCTCTACCTACCATCGCTGAGCGAGGCCGTCAGCCGGCGCCCGCTGGTCAAGGCGATCCACATCGACACCGCGATCGCGTGGGCGGTAGCGCTCGCGCTCGTCGTCGCCCTCGGCGATCGGAAGGGCCTGCGCCGGACGCTGCGCGACCTCGACCTCTTCGACGAGGACGACCGGCTCTGGCTGCGGCGGATCCCGCGGCCGCAGGGCCGCTTCAACGCGGGCCAGAAGCTGAACGCCGCGCTGACGGCGTCGTTCGCGGTGCTCTTCGCCGTCTCCGGATTCTTCCTCTGGCTCGGGGAGCGCGACCACTCCTACCAGTGGGCAAGCACGATCCTGCTGCACGACGGGCTGATGTACGTCTCCGTCGTGCTGCTCGTCGGCCACCTCTACCTCGCCCTGATCTACCCCGCGACGCGGCACTCGCTCCGAGGGATGACGGAGGGGTCGGTGCGGCTCGACTGGGCCTGGCGCCACCACCGCAAATGGGTCGAGACGGATGCGGAAGAATGACCGCGATGACGACGGTGCTGATCGTCGACGACGAGCCGATCGTCCGCGACGTCGTCGCGCGCTACCTCAAGCGTGAGGGCTACGACACGCTCGAGGCCGGCGACGGCGAGGCCGCACGGGCGCTGATCGAGAGCGACGCACCGAACCTCGTCGTACTCGACGTGATGTTGCCCGGCACCGACGGGCTCTCGCTCTGTCGCTGGATCAGGACGAAGGGCGACCTACCGGTGATCATGCTCACCGCCCGCGGCGAGGAGGCCGACCGCATCGTCGGTCTCGAGCTCGGCGCCGACGACTACGTCACCAAGCCGTTCTCACCGCGCGAGCTCGCCGCCCGTGTCCGCACCGTCCTGCGGCGCACCGCCCACGCGCCCACTTCCATCGGGCGGCTCGTGCTCGGCGACCTCACGTTGGACGCCGGCACGCGCGAGGTCGAGCTCGACGGCCGCAAGCTCCGCCTCACGGCCAAGGAGTTCGACCTGCTCTTCTTTCTCGCCTCGAACCCCGGCCATGTCTTCTCGCGCGACCAGCTGATGCACAGCGTCTGGGGCTACTCGTCCGCCCTGGACACGGGCACGGTGACCGTTCACGTCCGCCGCCTGCGGTCGAAGATCGAGCGCGACCCGGCCAACCCGGCACACCTCGAGACCGTCTGGGGCGTCGGCTACCGGTTCGTGCCGTGATCGCGCTCGCCCTCATCGTCGCCGCGGCGACGCTCGCCGTCGGCCTCGCGGCGACGTTCCTGCTGCGTCTCCTCCCCACCGTCCGGCTCCAGCTCGCCGGGCTCGCGCTGCTGGCGGTCGCGCTGCCGCTCGGCGCGGTTCTGCTGTCCGGCTGGGTGATGTTCCACATGGGCGACGACGTGAAGATCCTCGCGGTCGCCGCCGCGTCGGCGCTCGTCGCGGTCGCCGCTGCGCTCGCACTCGGAACCTCGATCGCACGCCGAATCGACCGGCTCCGCTCCGCGTCGGGGGCGTTGGCGAGTGGCGACCTGAGCGCCCGCGCCCCTGACAGCGGCCCGCGCGAGCTCGCCGAGCTCGGCCGCTCTTTCAACGAAATGGCCGCCAACCTCGAAGGACTCTTCGACGCGCGACGTGAGCTCGTCGCCGCGGCGAGCCACGACCTCAGGACGCCGATCGCCTCGATCACCGCGATGCTCGAAGCGATCGAGGACGGGCTCGCCACGCCGGAGGAGTACCTGGAACCGCTCCAGTCTCAAGCACGGCGCCTCTCGGGGCTCGTCGAGGACCTGTTCGAGCTCGCCCGGATCGACGCCGGCGCCCTGGCCCACGAGCTGCGCGCGATCGCGCTTGCGCCACTCGTGGAGTCGTGCGTGCGCGGCTTCGAGGCCGAGGCGCGCGCCCGCAACGTCCGGCTCGAGCGGCGAATCGCGGAGACACCCGACGCACGCTGCGCCCCGGAAGAGGTCGAGCGCGTCCTCCTGAACCTGCTCACGAACGCGCTCCGCCACACACCCTCCGACGGCACAGTCGCCGTGATCCTCGCGCCGGCCGACGACCAGGTCCAGGTGACCGTGGAGGACACCGGCGAGGGGATCACCCCCGAGGCCGCGCACCGGATGTTCGACCGCTTCTGGCGCGGCGACACGGCACGGACGGGCGAGACCGGCGGCGCAGGGCTCGGGCTCGCGATCGCCCGCGGCCTCGTCGAGGCGCAGGGTGGCCGGATCTGGGCGGAGCCGCGCGAAACCGGCGGCGCGAGGGTGTCTTTCACGCTGCCCGCTGCCGAAGCCTGATGCGGGCCGGCGCCGGATGCGCGTACTCCGGCGCCGGCCAGACGAGCTGGGCTCAGCTGACGGCGAGGCCGGCAACCGTGGCCGGGGCGACGTCGACCGCGCCGACCGGCTCCAGCCGCCCGTCGGAAGCGACGCTCCAGCCGAAGATCCGGCGGGCATCCGCGTCGAGTGCGTAGAGAAACTCGCCCGCGCTGCTGAGCGCCTCGTCACGGACGCCCTTCTCTCCCTCGATCGTCGTCGCCGCGATTGGCTCGAGCAGCTCGATCGCACCGCTCTCGCCGATCGCGTAGCTCGAGATCGTGCCGTCGCCGAAGTTGGTCACGAAGACGAAGCGGCCGTCGGGAGTCACGGCCGCCCAGCAGACCTCGCTTCGTGTGTTCCCGACCGAGCGGCTCACGGGCGAGATGCCTTCACGACCCAGCGCGTACGACGACGCTGCTGCCGCGCCCACCGTGCCGCCGAATGCCTCGGTCACCACCAACGCGCCCTGCGGTGAGAAGTCGAACCCGTACGGCGTCGCGCCCGACGATGCGATCGTGCGCAGATCGCTGAGAAGCCCGTCCTCGTCTACCGCGTAGACGCTGAGCGAGTTCGTGCCGCGCTCGGTGACGACGAGGTAGCGCCCGTCGGGGCTGAACGCGACCTGCGCTGGATCGGCGTCGGGTGCGCTCAGCGGCCGGCTCGAGCCCTCGATCGGCTGGAGCCTGCCGTCCGTCTGGATCGTGAATCCGGCGACGCTCGCGGGTGCGGCCGTGTTCAGCACGTAGACGAGGCTCTTGCTCACCGCGATGCTCCGGGGGTCCTGCCCGCCCGAGGCGATCGTGTCGATCAGCTCGAGACCGGTCGGAGCGACCGCGAAGACGGAGAGGTCGTGGCTGCCAGCGTTGGCGACCAGCAGCCGACTCCCGTCGTTCGTGAGTACGACCGAGCCCTGCGAGGGGAGATGGACAGCGCCGCTGCCGCGACCACCCGTTGGGTAGGACCCGATCGAGTCGAGGCTGCCGTCGGCGTTGCGGCCGAATGCGAGCACTTCGTTGCGATCGGCGTCATTGGTCTGAACGTAGACGGCGCCTGGAATGATCATGTCGTTCACTGCTCCTCCTTGTTGGGTCGGCGGTGTTGCCTGCTCTACCGTCGTCCCGACCCCCGCCGGCGTTACACCCCGCTCAGGAGGTCTTCCAGCGCCGGAAGGCACCGAGCAGCGCCTGCTCGGCCTCCGGGCTGAGATCCTCGGCGCGGAGGCGTCCGGTCACGCGAACCGTTGCTTCGATCTGTGCGAGGTAGCGGCGGCAGCCTTCGCAGACTCCGAGGTGCTCGTCGAAGCGCGCCCGCTCCTCGGGCGAGAGCGAGCCCTCGAGGTAGTCCGTCACGAGCTCGACGAGCTCCTGACAGCTCAGTTGTTCGACCGGCGCGCTCACACGGACTCCTCGTCGAAGTACTTCTCCAACTCGCAGCGCACCTTGGAACGTGCGCGATGGAGCAAGACCCTCTGATTGGTCTCGCTGACGCCGAGGACGTTACAGACCTCCTCCGAGTCCCAGCCCTCGATGTCACGCAGGCTGATCACGGCCCGCTGACTCGGTGGGAGGCGATCGATCGCGTGCCCGACGAGCTCGCGCGTCTCCTTCCCGAGCAGCCGCTCCTCTGGTAGCGCGGCCCAGCTCGCCGGCTCAGACGCCCAGTGGCCCGGCCACTGGGGATGCTCTTGGTCCAGGAACCGATCAGGGTCGACGGCCGCCTCGGGCACCCGTGCGGGATCTTGGAGCGCCGAGAAAGGGATCGCACGGCCTTCGCGCTCGGCACGGGTCTTCGCCGTGTTGGCGAGGATGCGGAAGATCCAGGTCTTGAGCGAGGAGCGGCCCTCGAAGCGGTCGATCCCCTTCAAGACGCCGATCCAGGTCTCCTGGATCACCTCCTCGGCGACCGCGCGGCTGGCCACGTAGATCTGCGCCACCCGCAGCATCGCCGCGTGGTACATCCGGGCCAGCTCGATGAAGGCGGACTCCTCACCTTCACGGAGCGCCCGGATCAGCTGGGCCTCTGCGAGTCCCGGAGCGGTCTCCACCCGCTGACTGTAACGCGGGCTGCAGCATGAGGGCTAGACGGCTGCGGCGCCCCGCAGAGCGAGGCGCCGCAGCACACCGGGGCTCAGAAGGCGACGATGCCTTCGCCGCCAACCGCGCCCGGCACGGTCACGGCTCCTATCTCGGTGAGCGAGCCATTGGGATTGACGTCGAGCTCGTCGACGATCCCGAGCGCGCCGGTCTGGACGTAGAGGAACCGCCCGTCAGACGAGGCCGAGGCGTCGACGGTTCCCGGATCGGTAGCGGTGGCGCCGAGCAGGGCGAGCTGCCCGCCCGCTCCGGACCGGTAGCCGCTCACCGAGGCGCTTCCCGCGTTGGACGCATAGAAGAGCCCATCGACAGCGGCAACCCAGCACGTCGCTGCCTGGCCGGTCGGAACGGAGGCGACCTGAGTGATCGTTCGGTCTCGGTTGAGCTTGAACGTCGCCAACGAGTTGGTGCCCGCCTCGGCGACGACGAGGAAGCCCGCACGGTCGAAGCTGATCGCGAAGGGCACGGTGCCAGGCTCGGAGTTCACGACCGGGCCGGCCGACAGGTATCCGAGGAACCCGACGCCGAACACGTCGATGTCGTTGCCGTTTGCCTTCGTCGTCACGATCAGCTCATCGCCGTCCGGCGAGAAGGCAACCTGTCCGGGCGTGTTCGTGAACTGCGGCGTCGCCGCAGGGTTGAGGCCGAGCGGCCGGTTCGAGCCCGGCAGCGGGATCAGGCGGTCCAGCAGAACAGCGAACCCCTGCACGCTCCCGCCGTTCTCGGCATTCAGCACGTAGACGAGGTCGCCGTGTACGGCCACGCTGACCGGGAAGGTTCCGCCCGAGCTCAGCACCTGGTTCAGGCTGAGATGGCTGCCTCGAACCGAGAAGACCGACACCGTGTTGCTGCCCGCATTCACCGCGTAGAGCAGCGCGTGGCGCTGGTCGTACGCGAGCGATCCCTGAGAGGCGAGGTGATCGACGACCGAGCCGCTCAGCACCCCTCCCAGTCCCCCGGTCGCGTACGTGTTCGCCGCGGTCAAGGTGCCGTTCGCGGCTCGGCTGTAGGCGACGACCTGGTTGCCGGCCGGGTCGTCGGTCTGGACGAACACCGCATGATCGGCACCACGACCGAACAACGGCGGCGGCGCACCGGGCGGCGGCGCCCCGGCGTAGGCGACAGGCGACAGCAGCGCGGCCACAGCCAACATGGCAGCCGCCGCGACGAGGAACACGCCCCAACGTCTCATACTCGAACCTCCCCGTCTCCCCGAAGGCCCACCCCCCAGGTGAAGACACCGAGTCTCCGGCAGAGACCTTTTGGGAGCCTTACGAAACCCGGAAGCCTTTCTTAAACAGCCGAACGATGGCCTCGCCCAGATCAGTGGTCCTCGAGGTCGAGGTCGAGCCAGACGCGGTCGCGCAAGTCGATCCCGTCGACGTTCGCACGCAACGGGTAGCCGGCAGCGGCGGTGAACGCGTCGCGCTCGACGGACCGCATCCGGAAGCCCGCACGCTGGTAGAAGCGCAGGTTGTCGATGTCAGCAGCGGCCGTGGCGACCATGAGCTTCGACGCGCCGCGGGCTCGCGCGGCCTCGACGGCCGCCCGGATGAGGTCGCGGCCGATCCCGCGGCCGCGGTATGCCGGCTCCACGGCCATGTTCTTGATCTCGCTTCCCGCAGGTTGCGACGTGTCGACGAGCTGTAGGTGACCGACGACGCGACCGCCTGCCAGTGCGACGAGCACCTCCCCCTCGTCGAGGTAGGAATCGAGTGCCGCCGCGGAGTCCTCGGCCATTGCGAAGAGCCGTCGAAGCTCGCTGCGCTGACCCGTGTGAGGTTCGAGCCGAACTCCGTCGGGCAGCGCACCGGTCACGTCCTCACGCGCCGTCCACTGCGACCATGGCAGAACACCCGCGTCTGAACGGGGTGCGGCGTCAAGCATGGCGAGGTACTCGAGCAGGTGTCCGTCTGGGTCGCGAAAGTAGACGGCCGCGGCGGGCATCCAGCCGATGACGCTGGGCTCCGTGGTTTCCGTCGCGAAGAACGAGAGCGGCGTGACGTCGAGCGCTCGCAGGCGCGCGCAGGCATCGAGCACGTCCGCGAGTGACGTCTTGAACGCGACGTGCAACGAGAGGCCGATCGGCGCGGATCCGAGCGTCCAGAGGCCGAGCATCGCCTCGCCGGGGGAGCCGATCCAGAAGAAGGCGGCACCGCGCTCGGCCACCTCGAAAGCGAGTGGCAGCCCGACGACGTCGCGATAGAACGCGACGGATCGGTCGAGGTCGCTCACCGAGAGATGCGCTTCGAAGAGTCCGCCGATCGGCACCGGGTTCGGGCGTCCGTCTGTCACAGGAGCTCCGCGAGCACGTCGGCCCGCTCGATCACGGGCGGCTCGACGAGCAGCTCGCCGGCACTTGCCGACAGGGCCGCCGCGACAGGCCCGTCGAGGTGTGCCTGCCGTCCTGCCTCGTCCGGAAAGAAGTCGACGATCGCAAACGACGTCTGCCCTGTCCTGACGGCGAACCAGGCGACGGTCTGCGGCTCGTCCCGGACGAGCGCGAGCGCGTCTCGTAGGAACGCGACCACCTCGTCTTCCCTTCCGGATCTTGCCTCGAGCCGGACGATCAATCCGACAGCGTTCATGTGAGTGCTCCTTTCTGTCTCTTTCCGATGAGGCGGCGGGCCCAGCGGCTGGGCCCGCCGCCTCGGGGTGCTTGCCTAGCGGGGCGGGAACTGCGAGCCCGGGGCCGGGTCGGCGAGGTTGGCCGTGGGGGCCTTGTCGATGAACCCGATCACCGCGCAGTTGATGTCGACGCCGACCGAGCCGTACGGGGCGGGCTGGCCCGTGGCCGGGTTGACGCCGGTGAGCAGGTCGGGACGGGTCGCGGCGAGGTTGAAGACCTGCACCTCGTCGATCTGCCGCTTGTTCAGTCCCTGCTGGACGGCCTTGTCTGTCCAGAGCCCGAGCTGGGCGTCCCACAGCGGGCTGTAGGCGTGCGCGTGCCGCGGGTCCTTCTCCGTGGGGAAGTCACCGAACACGTTGAGCAGGTCGCCGCCGTTGCGGAGCGCGTCGATCAGCGCCGTGTTGCTCGCGCTGGCGTCCTCGGAGGCGTGGCCGTCCTTGATCAGGTGGACGAACCCCTGCGACTCCTTGTTGTCCGCACCGGTCTGGCCGTTGATGAAGCCGAACAGCCGCTCGCGGGCGGAGCCGAGGAAGTCGTCGCCGCCGTGGTACGGGGCGTTGTCGAGCGCCGGCACGTAGGTCGAGCGCTCGAGCACCGCGCTCAGCGGCTGGCCGGCGTCCGTGCTGATGTAGACGATCGGCTGGCCTGCGTCGAAGCCCTTCACGAACAGCAGGTCGACCCACGACTCCGCGTACTGGCCGGGAGCCGACGGGCCCGCGATGTGGATCCCGAGCACGCGGTCACCGGTGTTCGTGTGGTGCACGACGTCGAAGGGGCCGTTCCCGGTCGCCACGATCGGCGCGCTGTACACGGTCGGCGAGCCCTCGATCCGGATGAACGGGCTGTACCCGGGCCCTGCGACGGCGCCCGGCTGGAACTTCGCGAGCGGGAAGCCGGTCGGCCCCGGGGTCGCGATGCGGGTCGGGCTGAAGTCCGGCGCGCCCTGAAAGTCGACGACCGCCTGGCCGAACTTGTTCTCGTCCGGCGTCGGCGACTCCAGCGTCACGGTCTGGACGGCCTCCGGGTCGCCGATGGCGAGGTTGCCGAGTTTGGGCGCGTAGTTCACGCCCAGGTCGTGCGCGATCCCCGCATCAGAGGCGTCGAGCAGGACGTACCAGACCGTCTCGCCGTTGGCCTTGCCCTTGTAGAGCGGCAGGCGTACCGACTCCTTGCTGAGGTCGACCTGGATCGCGCTCTCCTCGGTCAGATGATCGCGGGCAGGAGCCCGGTCAGCTGACCGAGTCCCTGGGCCGAGGGCGACCCGTCCTTCGAGCCGGCGAGCGCCTGGCTCCCCATCGCGGCGACGGCCGCGACGATTCCGAGCGTGACCGCCGCGAGCAGCAGCCTCCGCTTCGACAGTGCCTTCATTCTGTTTCTCCTTTCGTCCGGCGAGGCCGGATAGCTAGGCCGCGACCGTACGAAGAGGCGCTCAGCGAGAACTGTGCGCGGCCTGAGTCGGTGGCCGCCGGGCGAACCGGGGTCGGCGCGATCAGTCGAGCGCCAGGCGCTCGACCAACCATTCGCTCTGGCGTTCCCGCTCCTCGAGATAGGCGTCGGCACCCCCGAGCAGGTCCGCGACCTTCGCCGCGATGAAGCCGAGCACCGCCGGCCCGCCGAGCTGCTGCCCGGGCGTCGGCGCCCACGCAGCGACCTGCGCCGGCGCGTCGGCGGCGAGCTCATCGGCCCGCGCGAGGCACATCTGCGCGAACGCGTGCTGCGATGCGTCGTCCCAGGCGTCGATGCGGCGGAGCAGCCGGCCGCGTGGGGCGACGACCTTCATCGGCTGCTCGTCGACCGGCCCGTCGAGCTCGACCTCGTAGAGCGCAGGCGCCAGCCAGTACGGAAGGTCGACCGGTCGGCAGGCATGAATACCGGCCCTGCAGGTCTCGACGTCCGACTCGACCCACGTCCCAGGCCCCGCGCCCGGGAGCGGCCAGGCGAACCGGCTGAACACACCCAGGCCGTCGGCGGAGAGGAACTTGTAGGCCCTCATTGGCGCTTCCAGTCTCTGAAGGCCTCGACGAGCTTCGCCCGCGTCTCGTCGGGAATCTCCTCCTCCGACAGCACCCGCGCCATTGCCGCGGTCGTGCGAACCTGTTCCACGAAGTTGAAGCAGCCGTCACAGAGGTTCAGATGGAGCTCGAACCGGGTCATCTGCTCCGGCGTCATCGCACCCTCTAGGTACTCGGTGGCGAGCTCGACGACCTCCCGGCACGCGTAGCCGTCTACGAAGTCGCGCTTCGACTCACTCATCCAGGTGCCTTTCGAGTTGGTGCGCGCACACGTGCCCGTGCGCGATGGAGCAGAACGCGTTGGTTTCCCTCCGTGATCCCGAGCGTTTCACAGACCTCGTCCGCGCTGCACCCGGTCACGTCGCGGAGCGTGATCACGATCCGCTGCGCCTCGGGCAGCTCGTCGATCGCGCGGCCGACGAGATCGAACGTCTCGCGCGCGAGCAGCCGCGACTCCGGCAGCGTGCGCCAGTCGGTCGGGAACGACTTCCAGCCGCCGGCATAGGGCTCGTCGGCGCCACGGAACCGCTCCGGCTCCACCGCAGGCTCTGCGCCCTCAGGCCCGAGCGAGGAGAACGGCGCCGACCGGGCCTCGCGGACAGCACGACTCTGCGCAATGTTCGCGACGATCTGCAGCACCCAGGTGCGCAGCGTCGAGCGGCCCTCGAAGCGGTCGAGCCCCTTCAGCACCCCGAGCCACGCTTCCTGCACGACCTCCTCGGCGACGCTGCGCGTGCGGACATAGCCCCGCGCGACCGAGAACATGGCCGGGTAGAGATCGACGACCGCCTCCTCGAACGCGCGCTCCTCGCCGTCGCGCAGGCGCGCGACGAGCGCGGCATCCTCTTCCGCCACGACGACACGGCCGGCGGGCCCGATCACGGCCCGAGGCTAGCGCGCTCCGCACGTTCGGTCTAGTCGATGCTCTGTAACGAATCGCTCCCTCGGGCGACTACACAGTCATGCGCGCGCTGATCATCGTCGCCGCACTCGCCGCCGCCGCCCTCTGGCTCACCACGAGCGCGATGAGGTTCGGCGGGCTCTGGCTCGTCGTCCGACCGAACGGGAGCGTAGTGCGATGAGCGCCGATTCCACGGGGCAGCCCGTGATCCGTCTGTTCGGACAGCTCTCGGTCGAGGACGGAGAGCGCACACTCGGGCCACGCGACCTCGGCGGGGTGAGACCGAAGCAGGTGCTCGAGATCCTCCTGGCGGCTCGTGGCCACCTCGTGCCCACCGATCGTCTCGCCGAGCTCGTCTGGGCCGACGAGCGGCCGCAGGACGTGGCCGGATCGCTCCAGACCTTCGTCTCGGTGCTGCGACGCAACCTCAGCCCGGACCGGGAACGCGCGCGAGAGCTGGTCGTCACCGAACCGGAGGCGTACCGATTCGCGACCGAGTTGGTTGCGCTCGACCTCGACCGCTTCGACGAGCTGCTCGAGCGCTCGGCCGGCGAACCCACCCGCCTCGCCCGGGCCTCGCTCGAGCAGGCGCTCGCGCTCGTACGCGGCGAGGTGCT
Source organism: uncultured Actinomycetes bacterium (assembly GCA_963724805.1). Taxonomy (GTDB): domain Bacteria; phylum Actinomycetota; class Thermoleophilia; order Gaiellales; family Gaiellaceae; genus CAVQZA01. The sequence continues at coordinate 13,517 of CAVRWA010000013.1, read as the reverse complement.
CGAGGACGAGCCGTACGCCGTCTGGGCGCTGGACCTGCGTGGCAGCTACCAGGGCCGGGTTCTGGGCGCTCACCTCGACGCGGCCGACGCGGCGCTGGCCGAGCTCGACTTCGCCCCCGCCCTTGCCCACACCGAGGCGGCGGCGGCGCTCGACCGCTTCAGCGAGCGCGCACACCGCACCGAGATGCTGGCTCTCTACGCGCTGGGGCGTGCGCACGAAGCGCTCGGCCGCTACCGCTCCTTCCGCATGCGGCTCGACGAGGAGCTCGGGCTCGAGCCGACGGCCGAGACACGCGCGCTCGAGTCGGCCGTCATCCGCCAGGAGGATCTCCACTCGCTGCTGCCTCGGCCAATCGGGCGGCCGCGAGCGGACGCAGGCGTGCCGGCCTTCCGTCTCCTCGGGCGCACGTCCGAGCTCGAGACGCTCGCACTCGCAATCGAGAGCGCGCTCGGCGGAGGGGTCGCACTGATCCAGATCGAGGGAGAGGCCGGACTCGGCAAGACGCGGCTGCTCGAGGAGCTGGTCGGTTCGCTCGACGGCGTCCGTGTCGGACGCGCGGGCTGCTCCGAGCTCGAGCGGCATCTGCCGTACGTGCCGCTTGCGACGGCGCTCCGCGAAGCGCTCGCCGGCATCGAGCTCGAGACCGACTGCCTGCCGGCTCTCGGCCAGATCCTGCCCGAAGTGAGGCTCGGTGAGGCAAAGCCGGAGTTCCCCGAGGTCGAGGCGCTCGAGGCGCTCGTCGCACTCCTCACTCGGCATGCCCCACTCGTCCTCCTCCTCGACGATCTGCAGTGGGCGGACCCGTCGACGCTCGCGGCGCTCGGCTACCTGCAGCGCCGAGGTGCGGGCATCCCCGCGGCGATCGTGACAGCGGCACGAGTCACGGAGACAGCGGCCGACGAGGTGCTCCGCCGTCTGAGGCCGGACACGCTCGTCCGGCTCGAGCCGCTCTCACCCGACGAGCTCGCGCCGCTGGGCATGGCCGAGCTTCACGACACGACGGGCGGCAATCCTCGCTTCGTCGCCGAGGCGCTCGCGTACGGCCGCCCGGCCGCTCTCTCCCCGACGCTCACCGAGGCACTGCTCGCTCAGAGCCGGGCCCAGGGCGATTGGGGTCACCGTGTCCTCGTCGCCGCCTCCGTGCTCGAGCAGCCGTTCGAGCCCGAGCCGCTCGCGGACCTGCTCGGCACAGACGCGGCCGAGCTCACCGAGGAGCTCGAGCGACTCTGCGAGCAACGGATCCTGCGGATCGACGGGCTCCGCTTCCGCTTCCGCTACGACCTCGTGCGCCGGGTGCTGCTCGGCAGCATCTCGCCCGCCAGGCAACGCCTCCTCCACCAGCGGCTCGCCCGCCTCGGAGCCGTCGACAGTCCATTCACGATCAGGCGGGCGACGAGCTCGCAGGCCGGATAGCCCCCGATGCAACCCGCACGCGACCTGATCTCGGGCACCGTCTTCGAGCACGCAGACGAGCCCGCCTACGTGATGGACCCCGAGCACGACCGGATCCTCGCGGCAAACGAGGCCGGCTGCCAACTGCTCGGGTACACGCGCGAGGAGCTGCTCGAGACGCCGATCTCCTGCATCCATCCGGCCGAGCTGCCCGAGCTGCAGGAGCTTGCTGGAACGAGTCCTGCGGGACGGGCGGGCCTCGACGATCAAGCTCACCTGCCGGACGAAGCACGGCACCTTCCTCCCGACCGAGATCTCCCTCCACGGGCTCGAGACCGACGGCCGGCTGCACATCCTCGGGCTCGTCCAGGACCGTAGCGAGCACCGCCAGCGATCGCCGCGCTGAGCCGCGACACAGGTCCCGCTCAGGACGGTCCGTCACGCTGCCCGACATGGAACGCATCGACACCATCGGCGTCGAGCCGGGTCCCTACGACGAGGAGCTCACCGTCGTACTCTGGCGAACCGAGCGACTCGTCGCACTCGGCTACGAGCTGGCCGAGGCTGCCGTCTTGGCGTTCTCCCACCTCGATGTCCACGAGCTCGAGAACCTGATCGCGAAGGGCTGCCCGCCCGCGGTCGCCGTCCAGATCGTCGCCTGAGAGGAGCATACCCATGCGCGCTGATATCGCACCCGGCGGGATCTTTCCCGATTATGAGCTGACCGACCACACCAAGACCCGGCGCAGACTGAGCGAGCTGCAGGGGATCGACCCGATGATCCTCGTGCTCTCCCGTGGCCACTTCTGCCCGAAGGACCACCGGCAACACCTCGAGCTGGCGGCCTTCTACCCGCAACTCGCGGTCGCCTACACCCGGCTCGTCACGATCTCGACCGACAACATCGTCGAGACGAACGAGTTCCGCGCCTCGGTCGGCGCCCAGTGGACCTTCCTCTCCGACGCGGGTCGCAAGGTGCAGCAGGACCTCGAGATCCAGGAGTACACCGACCCCCATCACGACCCGATGATCCCGCACACGCTCGTGCTCAAGCCGGGACTCGTGATCCACAGCGTCTACAACGGCTACTGGTACTGGGGCAGACCGTCGGTCGACGACCTCCGTCGCGACCTTCGAGATGCGATGCGTGAGATCCGCCCGGACTGGGACCTGACCGCACCGGGCCTGCGCACAGCCTGGGAGGCCGGCGACCGGTCCAGGCACTACCCCTATCCGGAGGCCGGCCGCGGTCGGAAAGCGGCGTGAGGCTGCTCGCGATCTCGGGAAGCCTGCGGCGCGATTCGACGAGCAGCGCCGCACTGCGCGCCGCAGCGGCCGCCGCGCCGGCAGGCGTGCAGGTCGAGGTCTACGAGGGGCTCCGCGAGCTCCCTCACTTCGACCCGGACCTCGAGGCCGAGCCGCCGGAGCCGGTGACCTCGTTCCATGAGGCGCTGGAAGGATCCGCTGCGGTGCTCCTGTGCGTTCCGGAATACGCCCACGGAATCCCCGGCTCGTTCAAGAACGCGCTCGACTGGACCGTCAGGAGAGGCTCGCTCTACCAGAAGCCCGTGACGGTGATCAAGACCTCGCCTCCCGGGCGCGGCGCGTACGTGCGGGCGGCACTCGAGCGAGTGCTGGGAGCGCTCGACGCCGACGTCGCATTCACGGCCGTGCCGGCTCCCGCCCAACCCGCGCAGTTGCGTGCGGTCATCTCGGAGCTCGCAGATCGCGCTTCGCAACGGCGTGCCTATAACGTGGGCGCTTGAGGTGAGTACCTGCCTTCCCGCTCACGAGGTAGACGCAGTGCGACGCACGCGAAGACGGCTGAGCGGACGAATCTCGAGACGGCGATGATCGCCGGCGAGCCCGTCGGCCGTTTGGTCTCGGTTAACGTGGGTCTGCCGCGGGAAGTGGTCTGGCAGGGCCGGACGGTGCACACGGCGGTGTGGAAGGAGCCGGTCGACGGTCCGCGGATGGTGCGCCGCCTGAACATCGACGGCGATGGCCAGGGCGACCTTGCCGGACACGGCGGCGAGCAGCGCGCGGTGTTCGTCTACCAGCTCGACTCCTACCAGTACTGGCAGCGCGAGCTCGAGCGGGACGACTTCGTCTACGGGCAGTTCGGGGAGAACTTCACCGTGGAGGGTCTGGCCGACGACGTGGTCTGCATCGGCGACCGCTACCAGATCGGGGGCGCGGTCTTCGAGGTGAGCCAGCCGCGGGTCACCTGCTACCGGGTCGGCATCCGCATGGACGATCCCCGGATACCGGCGCTGCTGGTGGCACATCACCGGCCGGGGTTCTACTTCCGGGTCTTGACCGAGGGAGAGGTCCGGCCGGACGACGAGATCGTAAAGCTCGCCGCAGGCCCCGAAGAGCTGACGGTCGCCGAAGTCGACGCGCTGCTCTACCTGCCCGGCCACCCCCGCCAGGACCTGCTGCGCGCATTGCGGGTACCGGCGCTCAGCCCCGGCTGGCAAGCCTCGTTCCAGGCGATGCTCGACCAGGGCGACGAGAACGCAGCCGGAAACGCCGGACTGGCTGCGACTAGCCCACCGCCCGCGTGGCCCGGGTTTCGCTCGCTGGCCGTAAGCCGGATCGACCGGGAGAGCGACTCGGTCGTCTCGATCCACCTTGCCGACCCCGAGAGCGCAAGCGTCCCCGCCGCCCTCCCTGGCCAGTACCTGACCCTGCGCCTCCAAACCGAGCCCGGAGCGCAACCGCTGCTGCGCAACTACTCGCTCTCCGGGCGACCCGGCGCCGACAGCTACCGGATCAGCGTCAAACGCGAGCAGCACGGCGCCGCCAGCGGGTACCTGCACACACGCCTGCGGGTCGGCGAGCAACTCGATGTCGCCGCCCCCCGTGGCACCTTCACCCTCAAACCGGGAGACTCGCCGGTGCTGCTGGTCAGCGCCGGGGTCGGCGCAACGCCCGTGCTCGCGATGCTGCACGCCCTCGCAGCCGACCGCTCCGAACGGGAGATCTACTGGCTACACGGAGCCCGCAACGGCTCCGACCAATCGTTCGCCGCCGAGTCGCGCACGCTCCTCGATGCCCTGCCCAACGCGCACCGGCACATCTGCTTCAGTCGCCCCGGCCCCGACGACATCGCAGGCGACGACTACCAGACCGAGGGGCGTCTGTCGGCGGCGGTTCTCGCTGCGCTCGAGGTCCCCGCGAGCGCAGATGCGTACGTCTGCGGGCCGGCCGCGTTCATGCAAGAGGTGTCTGCCGCCCTGGCCGGGCTCGGCCTCGACGCCCCTCGCATCCACACGGAGCTCTTCGGCGCCGCCCCGTCCCAGACACCCGGAATCACCGCCGCACCACCGCGGCCGCCCCACCAACCTGCGGGGCAGCCCGGAAGCGGCCCTCTCATCGCCTTCGCCCGCAGCGACCTCTCCGTGAGCTGGGACCCCGACTATGCCAGCCTGCTCGAGCTTGCAGAAGCCTGTGACGTGCCCGTGCGCTGGTCCTGCCGCACCGGCGTCTGTCACAGCTGCGAGACGGCCATCGTCTCGGGCGGCGTCGCCTACGCCCCAGACCCCGTCGACGCGCCTGGTGCCGACAGCGCGCTCGTCTGCTGCGCGCAACCGCTAGGCGATCTCGTGCTCGACTTGTGAGATGAGCACCGCTCCCCGTGGTTGGTCGTGCCCGACGGAGCAGTTGGGGCCGCTGTTGCACCTGCGCCTGATCAGCAGTCGAGCGCTTCTCGGAGGGGTCCGCTTCCTCGTTCAGCGGCGCACCCCGGACGCGACGGCGGCCCGGCTCGCGAACTGCCGCAAGGTCGGTCGGCGTCCTCTGCGACGTCTTCAGCGAGCGCGCACGGCGACGGTCGCTGTGCGCTCGGCTCGACGTGCGCATATCGCGCCCCTTGGATGCCAAGCGTAAGGAGGCCCACACCGAGCGCAGCCCAGATCGCGCGGCTCTCTTGCATGACGTCGGCCGCGCCGAGCGAGAGTATGACCGTAGGTATGAGCGCGGCAGCAAGCATCGACCACTGCCTGGCCGCGATCCTCTTTAGCTCCAGCCCGGCGTGACGCGCCGACTTCCTGGGCTCCTCTCAGGCGCGAGCGAATGTGACGTGCAGTGTGCCGCCCTCGGCGGTCTCGGCCCGCACCCGGTAGCCGTCTTCGAAACCGCGGAGGTCGTTCCACAGATTGATCCCGCGGCCGAGCAAGATGGGTGCGATCGCGACGTGCAACTGGTCGACAAGGCCGACCTTCAGGAACTCTCGCACGGTGCCCGCGCCGCCCCCGACTCGCACGTCCTTCTCGCCGGCGGCAGCGGTGGCCTGCTCGAGGACCTCCGGCGGAGTCGCGTTGACGAAGTGGAACGTCGTGCCGCCGGCCATTTCGATCGACGCGCGCTTACGGTGGGTGAGCACGAACACCGGCACGCGAAACGGTGGCTCGTCGCCCCTGAAGGGTGCCATTACTCGTGTCGCGGGTCATGCGGCGGCTCGGTAGTACTCGTGGAGGATGCCGCCGAGCCGGTCGCGGCGGTGGATTGGGCTGCTGGTTGCGGGTGGCGCTGGTTCATCCGGATCTGGCGGCTGTAGCTTGAGCGCGCGGTGCGGCCTCTGGGTGTTGTAGTGGTCGATGTACGCCCAGGAGAACGTGTTCGAGGTGGCGGCGGTTGAGGATCAGTAGCCAGTCGAGGCACTCCGCGCGGATGGTTCTGACGAAGCGTTCGGCGATCGCGTTCGCTGTCGGGGACCGGACGGGTGTCTTCACGATCCGGATCCCTTCGTTGCGGAACACCTCGTCGAACGGGCCGGAGTACTTGCTGTCTCGGTCGCGGATCAGAAAGCGGGTTCGTTCGAGGAGCCCGGTGAAGCTCAGATTGCGGGCCTGTTGGGTGACCCAGTCGCCGTGCGGGTTCGTTGTGCAGCCCGCGAGCCAGACGCGCCGGCTGGCGTGCTCGATAAAGAACAACACATAGTAGCGGCGCAAGAACAGCGTCTCGACCGTGAGAAAGTCACACGCAACGATGCTCGCAGCCTGGGCTTGGAGGAACTCGCGCCAGCTCGGCCCCGAGCGTCGCGGAGCAGGGCCGAGACGCGCCCGGGCAAGCAGACGCCGGATGGTCGTCGGTGATGCCTGGACGCGAAGCTTGGCCAGCTCGCCGCAAATCCTGCGATGTCCCCAATGCGGATTGTCGCGCGCGAGCTGCAACACGAGCTCCCGGATCTCCGGCGAAAGCCTCGGCCGACCCGGCCTTGCGCCTGGCTGCCGCCACTTCCGCCGCACAAGCGCTTGGTGCCAACGCAGAAGCGTCCGTGGCGTAACCAGAAGCGACAACCGAGAGCACAGCGGCAGCTGGCAACCGGCGGCGGCAAGCAGCGCGCGATCGGCGTGGCGGAGCCTCGGCCGTCCGACCTGGCGGCGCAACACCTCGACCTCATGGCGGAGCACCAGCAACTCGACATCCTTCAAGTCCGGGCCACGGCGACAACGGACGAGCAGCCCGAACAGAGCCCGGACCGTGAGGTACAGCAACAAGAAGAACATCCCGCGATCCTCGCAGCCACGGCACGACGTCCACCGCGACACGAGTAATGGCACCCTTCACGCTGCGAGATGCCTAACTGGACACCCGAAGAGTTCGCCGCTATCGGGCGGCTGCTCGACCGGCGGAGCCGGGAGGGGCCGCCGGTCGGAATGAAACGAACGGCCGACTGCCGACGAAATCCCTAACAGCCGTATCGGACCGGAGATCCCAGCCCAGGATCCATCTGACGAGGCGCATTCTCCACGGGTGTCGGCGTCGGAACTCGACCACCACGGCGAAGCTCTCATCGTTCGAAAGGAAGCGCTGCTCCGGTGTGAACGACTCCCGCCCGATCTGGATCTGAACCGCCGGACGAACTCGGATGTTCCGAACCCAGTCGGTGTTCTCACCCCAAGCCGAGCAGATGACCGCCTCATGGGTGTCCGGGTCGTACGTCAGGGCCATCGCGACGATGGAGTGGAGCTTTCCGGTCTTCCGTCCCGCGTGGATCACTAACAGGAACGTGTGGCCCAGGAGCCAGCCCCATCCCCGGCGATACAGCGGTAGCGGCAGCCGGAAGACTGCGAGAGCGAGACGCCCTGGCTGCCGGCGGACCCCCAGTAGTGGCTTCGTCTTGGGGTCGATCGAGTCCGATGTGAGGGACCTCATAACGGCCATTACCTCCGGATCCTCAAAGTGACCTCGCGCGAATCAGTGTGGCGGCAGGAACGTGTCCGTCTGGTAGTCGTGGGTGACCGCCGAGATGTGCATCGCGATATGGGCGATGGGCGTCCCGAGCGGGTTGAGCGTGAGCAGGGTCGGCGCGCTCCAGAACGCCGTGCCGCGGATCGGCGTGCCGATCTTGCCGGAGCGGAACTCGGAGTAGCCGGCGTGGTAGACGGCCGTGAACGCAAACGCCATCGCCAGGGCGAGCACGCCGGTCGCGAGCGTCCGCGGCCAGTGCTCTCTGCCTCGTATGAACGGGATCGCCGCGAACACGGCGAGCACCGGGAACGAGCCGAGCAGGATCCCGTCGGCCGCGCCGTACACGACACCGCGCCAGAGAATCTCCGCAGCGAACGTCACACCGTGCGGATGTGCGCTTCCAGCGCCCTTGAACACGATCGCCGAGAGCAGGCCTCCGGCCACGAGCCCGAGCGCAACCGACCATTTCCAGTTCCGTGCGAAGAACTCCCGGACATTCACGCCGCTTGCCCGAACCCACGCGCCGAAGAAGACGAACACGGATACCGCGTAGATCCCGTAGTAGAGGTCGCGGGAGAAGCCGATCACGTCCGCGAAGAGGAACGGCACGAGGAACGCGAAGAGGGCGCCTCCGCCGAGCCAGGCCCACTGGTTCGCATGTTCGCCGTGACTCCGCACGGCGAGCGGCGCCGGGGCAACTGTCATCAGAATCACCTCCTAGGTGGCTACCCCATCCTCATCGCCGGAATCGACTTTCACATCGTGGGGATCGCTGCCGGGGACTGCGGCTAGTCCGCACGCTGGAACTGGCTCGCCAGCGCTCCGAAGGGCGCATACCAACAAGGAGGCGATAGAGAGATGACCACCGCTCACCACCACCACACCGCCCGCGCGCCCAAATAAAGCAGTACACCCCGACAACCGACCCTTGACCCGCGGCCCTTCTTCAAAGAGAGGGGGTCGACGGTTCGAGTCCGTCAGAGGGCTCTGCGAAGTTCCTGCTCTTCAGCTCCTCTTGTTCGCAACGGGACGACGGTAGGGCGTCCCGACGTCCACCGAGCGTCCACGGCTCGCCGCGAATGCTTCCTGCGAGGCTTGGAATCGCTGGCGCTGAGCGGCTTTTTGCGCCCTCTCGGTGCGACGTCCACCCAGCGTCCACGGCCCGTTCGATCGCGAGCGCATCGAGTAGCGAGACGGCGTGTTCGCGGCTGTCGCGCGCGAGGTGTCCGTAGTGACGATCGATCATCGCGATGCTGGAGCCCATGAAACGGGAGACCGCGAACACCGAGACGCCGGCGCGGAGGGCGAAGGTGGCGTAGGTGTGGCGCAGGTCGTAGAGGTGACGCAGCGGTTCGATTCCAGCCTTCGTCTGAGCCGGCTTCCAATGGCGGCGACCGAAGCTGCGAAAGTCGATGTAACTGCCACGCGGCGGGAGACGATCGAGTGCCTCAAGCGCTTTCGCCTGCAGCGGAACGGCCCGCGTGCTGAGCCGCGTCTTGGTGTGCTTCGCCCGGCCGTTCGCGTACGCCCGCCGCACGTACACAACTCCAAGTGCTCGATCGATGTCCCGATGCTCGAGCGCGAACAGCTCCGAGGGTCGGAGCCCGGTCGCTGGCGCGAACACGACCATCGACCCGTAGACCGCGCCGAGTCGGGCTGCGACGGCCTCGAGCTGCTGCCACGACTCGAACGGCCGCTTCTCCTTCGACCGCCGCTGCGGGTTCGGCACGCCCCGCTTGGCGGGGTTGTCGTCGATCAGCCCCCACACGCCCGCGCGAGTCAGCACCTGCCGGAGCGCTTGCGTGGCTTCAAAGCGATGCCCTTCCGGGAATGGTCAGCCGCCACGCGTACACGTCTTTCGGCGACAGATCGGCCAGCCGCGTCTCGCCGAGGGCTGCGGTGGCCTTCCCAAGCAGCCACCGCAGCATGCAGATCGTCACCGGCTCCGCCTGATGCATCTCCAAGTACTCGTCAACAAGCTCGGAGAGCGTCATCGTCGCCGCCCGCCCGTTAGGCCCGAGCCGCTCGAGCACCTTCCCGAGAGCCTTCAGCGCCTCGGCGCGAGTCGCGAACCCGCCCAGCTGCGGCCTCGCCGACCCTCGCCCCTCGAGCCGGTACCGATATGCCCACAGCGCCTGCCCGTCCGCGCCCTTCGCCTTCAGCTTGAACACCTGACCTTGCTGAATCATCTTCGATCCTCCTCGATCGACTCCCGGATCGAGGAATCACAGACCACCTCTCTCAAACAGAGGGCGTCAGCAACGGCCTCCGGAATCTACGCACCAGATAGCGGGCCGACGGGGTCCAGATCAGTTCGGCATTGCTAGGGCTGCCAAAGCGCAGACTTATGATGTTGGTAAAGGGCCGTTGTGGTCGTCATCGAGGGGATGTGATCGAGATGGTGGGCACCCCAAGGCCAACAGCTCGGGATCTGCTGGCAGAGATCGGCGACGTCGCTTGCGATGTGCCGGCGTTCCTGACCGCTCCGCTCTACCGGAGGTGGCACCTCCAGTGGGGGGCCACACCCGACGAGGTCCGACGATCCCTTCCCGGCGACGAGCTCATGCCGAGAGCCCAGTTCAAAGCGACAAGGGCGATCACCATCGAAGCTCCGCCAGGCGCCGTGTGGCCATGGCTGGTCCAAGTCGGCTGTCTGCGGGCTGGCTGGTACAGCAACGACCTGCTCGACAACCTCGGCCGCCGCAGTGCCACCACGATCGTTCCCGGCCTTCAGCACCTCGAGGTCGGCCAATGGGTCCCGATGTCACCCTCGGCCCCATCCGAGCGAACCGCGTTCAAGGTCCACTCATTCCAGGTCAACGAGTGGTTGCTCTGGACCAAGCCCGACAGCAGCTGGGTGTGGCAGCTGACACCTACTGACGACAACGGCACCCGCCTGGTCACACGCATCCACGCCGTCTATGACTGGCGGCACCCGCTGATGGCAGTCGTGGGCGTGCTGCTTATGGAGTTCGGCGACTTCGCCATGAACCGAAGGATGCTGCGCGGGATCAAAGCTCGAGCGGAGTCACTCGCCGCTGACGTGAGCCGTCCAGCCGCGTAGCTCGGACGGATCGGATCAAGACGCAATCATGAGCAAGAGAAAGAGCGTCGCACTGGAGGTGTCTTTCGATGCAAGCGATCAAGCAAGCCGCAGCAGAGTTCCTCGCGAACAAGCGCGTCGCGGTCACCGGCGTCTCCCGACAACCGACGGGCCATGGCAGCAACGTCGTTTACCAGCGTCTGCGCCAACGCGGCTTAGCGCACCCCGAGACCGATCGGCCCCGCGGTCACCTTTCCCACGCGCTTCGCCTTCGGGTTCCACTCGGGCTCGCGCGTCAGGTCGACGCAGTAGTCGAACGCATCCTCAGGTGATCGAGCGATCCCGACCGCGTTCCCGACAAGCGCCAGCCACGGCCCTGCAGACGGAATAACGCTGACGGCTCGGAGCTATTGCGGGTTCGCGAGGGCACGGAGCAGGCGCTCCCCCGAAGGCAGTAGCCTCCTATCACGCGAACGTCTTTCCTCTCGAGGCAGGAGGCCGCGATGACCGCCGCCCACCCCGCCCCGGATCGCGCCAACCCCATCGGCGACGACGCCGAGGCGGGCGTCGAGCTGTACTGGCTGCCGCTCGGCGCCGGCGGCCACTCCGTCCGCCTGAACGGGAAGGTCTTCGAGTCTGTCGCCGCCTGGCGCGGCCGGCGAGAGCGCTGCGACCTCTACCACGCAGGGCTCCAGGTTTGCCTCCCGGAAGAACGGTTCGTGATCGAGCAGGCGCCCGCCTGGGGCGAAGGCTCGCGGCGCGGCGTCGTCGCCGAAGGCCCGGTCGGCCTACGAGCCCTGGGGCGCTTTCGGCTCTTCCGCTATGAGATCCGCCGCTGGCGCGACGGCACGATCGCCGACATCGCCGAGGCAGTCGACAGTCCCCGTCGACTCGGCGACGATCCACTGCAGGCACGTCGACTGCTCGACCTCGTGCCCCAAGTGCCGACGCCCATCTGGGGACGCGACGAGCTACACGCCGGCGAGATGTGGAACTCCAACTCGGTGATCGCCTGGCTGCTCGCTCGCAGCGGCTTCGACATCGACTCGATCCGGCCGCCCCTCGGCGGACGCGCTCCCGGCTGGGACGCTGGCGTCACCGTCGCGTCTCATGAAAAGGAAGGGGTCGGCGTCCGAGATCGTCATAGGGATTAGCACTTTCTAGTGGGCTGAGGCTGTATCTCCGCGGCGTTCGGCTCGCTCGGGTCCCGACCGCGTCGATTCGCGGCCGGGACCCGAGCAGTGCCTACGCGGAGACGGGAACCGGTGTTACCTCCGGGACCGTGGACGGCTCCTCGGGCTCGGAGTGCGGGAGCCACTGGAGCCAGCCGGGGAGGTACCAGTTCCGCTCGCCGAGCAGTTTCATCGTTGCCGGAAGCAGTACGCCTCGGACGAGCGTGGCGTCGATCAGGATCGCTACCGCGAGGCCGACGCCGAATTGCTTGAAGATCAGCATCGAGAGGGTCGCGAAGATCGAGAAGACGGCGACCATGACGATCGCTGCGCTCGTGACCACGCCGGCGGTGGATTTGATCCCGTGCGCGATGGCCTCGTCCATGCTTGCGCCGCGGTCGAACGTCTCTCGGATCCGGCTGATGATGAAGACGTGGTAGTCCATCGAGAGCCCGAACAGGATCACGAACAGGAGCAGCGGCGTGACGGGGTCGATCCCGGCGGTGGAGCTGAAGCCGAGTAGGCCCTTGCCGATGCCGTGTTGGAAGACGAGCCGAGCACGCCGTAGGCGGCGGCGACCGAGAGCAGGTTCAGCACGATCGCCTTGATCGCGACCACGATCGAGCGGAACGCGACCAACATCAACGCGAACGCGAGCAGGAGCACGAAGGCGAACACGAGCGGCAGCTTCGACTTCAGCTGATCCTTCTGGTCTTTCCATTGGCGGTGAGCCCGGTGACGCCCGCCTGGACGTTCGGGAGCGCGCCGACGGTCTTGGGAACAACGTCCTGGCGCAGGGCCGCCAGACTGGCGTTCGACTGGGCGTCCGTTCCCTTGCCGAGGATCGGGACGGTGATGTTCGCGATCGTATGGTTGCTGTTCGTGTCGACCGTTCGGTCACGTGCGCGGCCGGTGGCGAGTGCTGCCAGCTTGAGCCGGCCGATCGCCTGGCGAACTGCCGGCGCATCGACGTCCGGCGCTTTGACGACGACGTAGGCCGGGAGCGCCGTGCCCGGGAACGCCTGCTGCATGCGGTTGTAGGTCTTCACCACGTCGAGCGACTTGGGGAAGGTGTCCGGACCGGGCGTCGCCATCCGCAGCTGCAGGGGAGGGTCGGCGAGTGCCAGCAGCAGTCCGGCCGCGATCACGGCCGAGAGCAGCGGTCGGCGCAGGACGCGGTCGACGATTGCTCCCCAGGTGCGGCCTTCGCCGTTGTCGCGGCGTAGGCGACCGACGAGCGGAACGTGCAGCCGGTCGACCCGGTCGCCTAGCTTCGAGAGCAGTGCGGGGAGAACGGGTCAGCGAGCCGACCATCGCGAACGCGACGACGATCATCGTCGCATACCCGAAGGACGCGAAGGTGGCGTCGCCGGTCAGGAACAAGCCGGCCATCGCCACCATCACCGTCAGGCCGGAGATGAGCACGGAGCGGCCGGAGGTGGCTGGGGCCGCCTCGAGCGCTTCCCTGCTCAGCTCCGCCCGGCGGCCCGTTCCTCCTGCGTTCACCCCAGAGGTGGAGAACATCGAGTAGTCGACGCCGACCGCGAGCCCGACGAGCAGGACGACGGCGAACGCTTCGGGTGCAAGCGGGAGCAGGTGGCTCGGCAGAGCCGCCAGCCCGAAGGTCGCGAACACGGCGGTGAGCGCCAGCAGCAGCGTTATTACCGCGGCTACGAGTGCGCCGAAGGCGATGACGAGGATGATCAGCGTG